>NZ_OZ389573.1:0-2485679 GCF_978018445.1 Spiroplasma endosymbiont of Halictus nicosiae
ACAAATGGATTATATTTTGTTTATAAAAATAGTTGAGAATTAAGAGAAATTACTGGTGTTAATGGAGAAGTAAAAAAAATTGAAGTTGATAATCAGAACAATGTTTATATTTTAAATAAAGAAGGAAAAGTTTTTTATTTAGGATATGACCAAACAGAAGCTAGAACTATGGATGAAATAAAATATCCTGTTAATGATTTTGTTATCTTTGAAAAAGATATTAATTCTAATATAAAAGCTGGTAGTGTTTATTTTGGAACTACAAATGGTGTTTTTTTTAGATATCATAATTCTGAAAATGCAGTAAGTTCAATTAATCTTATAAAAAATTGTGCTTGTGATAATAATCTTGAAAATAATGTAAAAAAATTATTCCTTGATTTAGATGGAAATTTATATTTTAATGCTTTAAGTGGAAATGTTTATTATGTGCCTATAAATCGTTGAACACCTGAAAAAATAAATAAAATAAATAATTTGAATAGTATGGTTTTTTTAAAAAATGATGCTGCAAATTCTAATGTAAAAAAAGGTGACATATATTTTGGAACTAAAAATGGTGTTTATTATAAATCTAAAAATGAAACCAATAATGACATTAAAAAAGTTGATCAAACAGATAATAGTTCTGTAAAATTAATTGAATTATTACCAAATGGAGATTCATATTCTTTAGATGATAATGGTAATGTTTATTATATACCTTTTGATTCTTGAGAAGTAAAAAAAGTAAATGATATAAGCGATGTTAATATAATTGCCGCTGTTCAAAAAGATACATTTGTAAATTCTGTTAAAAAAAATAGTGTTTATTTTGGAAAAAATGATGGTATTTATTTAAAACTTAACTTATATTCAAATATTCAAAAAATTGATGGAATAAATATTTCTGTAAAATCAATTGAGATATCACCAAATGGAAGTGCTTTTATTCTAGGTTAATTAATAAAAGTAAATGGAAATAAAAAATAAATTTATTTCCATTTTTAATTAAATTAACAAATTTTTCAAAAAATAGGAGAAATAAATATGAAAAAAATATTAAGTCTTTTCGGAACAATTACTTTAATAGGAACAAGTACAACAAGTTTAGTTGCTTGTAATACATCACAAGAATATACAAAAGAAGAATTAGCAAAACTAAAAGAACAAAACAAAATAAATACAAAAGATGGTATTTTAGAATGAATAGCACCACAAGAAAAACCATTTAATACAGTTGATAATAAATGATATTATGTACAATGGCGTGGTGATAAAAATGAAAAATGATATTTAAGTAAGTTTAATAATAATACAAAATTAGAAGATGGAAAAGAAAAAAACATTGATAAATTAAATAATTCTATATTATCTTTATATTTTTATATGGGTGCTAGTTTTTCGGTTTTAACAACATATATTTCTTCAGAAAATATAAAAATTCCTTGAAATAGTAAAAATGATTATATTAAATCAGTTTATCGTTGAAACTTAGATACAAAAGAACCTGAATTAATTATTGATGATAAAGGTAATGTAAAAGTTAATGTAGAATAGAAAAAGAGATTATTAAATCTCTTTTTCTATCTTGATTTAATTGTTATTTTAACTGGGCTGTCGCTTTTATTTTTAATTCCTAAAACATTTGGATTACTTACATCTATTGTTATATTTTTATCATTACCCGCATAACTAAGGTTAATTTGAGCCAATAATAATAACTGAGCAAATAATACTTTTACAAATCTAATTTTTAATTTTACATCATTAGTATAATATGCTTGTAAATATGTTTCAGTAATTTTATTTTTATCATTATTAGATAATTTTGTTATTTGAAGTAAAAAATTAACTGCTCCACTTTTTTCTGTATAATAAATGCTTTTATAATTTCCACTAGGTAAACCATTAGCAACACCAGTTGCGTATTTTGTTTCAGTATCATTTACTTTTATATTGTCGGTATACAAAATTATTATATTATCAAAATTAATTTTATCTGTTTGTGATGTACCTTCTTTTTTAAAAGTTATTTTAGATAATAATCCACTATTAAAATCGCAACTATTATTACCACCCAATAAATTAATCTCTCTATTAGGTATAAAATTTTCTATACTTGGTGGTCCACATTCAACTTGTAAATTACCTAGATTACTTATTTCAATAGTTTTATAAGCATCTTGGAATTTACTTATACTTTGAATTGTTGGGTCAATTTGTCTTAAGTCAATTTCAGTTTCATAATAAGCAGAATTAAATTCATCAGAAAATAAATTAACAGGAATTCCATAATTTTGTGCTTTTTTACATTGTGCTGGTGCAACAATTTTAGTTTTTAATGGTAGTACTACATTAGAAGGCATAATATCTTTTGTATAAGGTTTATAGTTATATGGAACTGGTGGTAATACATATTCAGGGTAATTAAATGTTGGTATTTCATAATCATGTGGTAGTAAAAAACTAGTTTTATAATTAGTTGTCATATCGCGTAAATAATTATTTAATACGCTTTTTGTTTTACCACGAAAACTCCATACTGATAAGCGTAAATAATCTTCTTCATTATTAGTATATGGATTATCAGCATAAAAGATAATTTCAAAATTACCTTTATATAAGGCTTGGATTGAAAACATATCAATTATATAACTACAATTTGTCCCATCAGGTGTTTGTAAGAATTCGCAATCATTATCTTTTTCACTATCACTAACTGGTGTTTGAGCATCTACTGTTTTAGTTTGTTCATTAATTAAATAAACTCGATTTGTTTTTTGATTTAATTGTTTTAAATTGTAAGTTGAATAAAATAATTCTTCTGTTGGTTTACCATCTTTTTTTAAAACAGTACCTTTTAATTTATCTGTTAATAAAGTTGTAAAACTAAAACTAGTAGTATTAGCTCCAAAAATAGCACCAACTTTATCATTGCCTTGTTCTCTAAATATTTCAAATGGTAAATAACCTTTACCTTTTGAGTTTTCAGATCAAAATGCATCATTATAAAAACTATAAACATTAGCACTCATAAAGCCATTAAGTCATTGGAAATTAGGTCAAGTTTTTTCATTTTGATTAATTACTCATCCTCATGGAATACCAAATGAAATAAAGTTTAAGAATTTACCAACTCCACCTGGTATCGTAAAAGGATTAAAAACTAATTTTTGTGTATAGTTTAAAGGTAATACTGTAATTTGGCGATTAATAAAATTATTCATATTTAAAATATCTCAAACATTACATGCGCTCATTTTATTATATTCAATTTGAACTTGACCAACGGTATTACCGAATTCATCTTTTCTTCTAAAATAAGATGATGCCTGGGTAGTAATAATATTATCAACTGTACCACTGTTTGTTTTTATTTTTGCTGGTGGTGTTATTTTTCAATCTTTAGACCAGTAAAATTTAGAATCTTTATCTTCTTTATGAATATTTCTACCAACAGTAGAATTGGTTGCTGATGTAGTAGCGGGGTCAGTTATAACAATACCCTCACTATTTTTCTGTTTTCAAAAGTCGTATCTGCTTTCCATATCTGTTTTTCAGTCTTTATAACCAGTTATTATTGTTGGTTGTATTCCTTGAATGTTATATCAACTTACTTCGGGTGATGCATAAGTATTTACTTTATCAGGTGGTGCAGGAAACATGTTATACATTAATAAATCTCTTGAATTCATTACTTTTTTATTAAATTGACCTTTAATAATTGGTCGGCCAATAACTGGCATATCAAAAAAGATAGGATTACCATAAAATTTAACTGCCACTGCTATAACCCCTGGGTCTTTTAATAAAATCTCATCTAATTCAACAATACCTTTATTTAGTTTTTCATCATAAGTTATTTTAGGAAAACAATAACCTTCACCTGGGGCACTTGTTTGTATAAATTGTCGTACTGATAAACCACTATTACTAATTTTGTCATTAATACTTGAAAAGGTAATTTCTTGTCATAAAAAACTACCATCATAAGGTGAATAATAATTAATAACATTTGATGGATATAATCATTGTCTATCTTGGGGTGCAGAATTAATATCACCACCACCAATATTTAAACCACGGTCATTAAATACAGTATAAAAATTATAATAATCATTAATATTTAATTTATCAGCATCTTCATCTAAAATTAATAAAGTATATTGTCTTTCAGTTGATTGTTGAGTAAATACTTGTTCAAATTTTGCTTCACCAAATTGAATTGAACTTCTATCATCAATCATATAAGCATCTCAATATTTACCAACTTTAACCTCTTTTGTATAAAAGTTATCTGCTTTATTATCATTATTAATAAAATAATTTAATTTATATTGGTTTAAGTATTCCAACATTCTATTAATATCATAAATATTTTCACCATCAATCAATTTTCAATAAACATTATTATTTTCATCTTTTAATTTAATAGCAAAAGGTGTTTCATTATTTGCTCATATTGTTGAATTAATAGGTTGTTTATTAAAATCATCAATCGTTAAGATAGTAATTTCTTCACCTTTATATTTTTGGACTATTTTTAAACTACCTTGTCATTGTGCAATAGTACTTTCCATATTATCAAATATTCGTGAATAACTACCATAGTCACTTGGTTTTGCATTATTAGGTTTTCAACCTGTTTCAGTATCAGGGATATATGAACTATAAACATTAAAAGGAAATACCATTCAATGTCTGTTATCTCTTATATTTTCTCTGATATCTATTAAAGTATCATGGGCTTGTCTTCTTAATTCTTCCATAACACCTGGGTTAATTCTACTCATTTATTAATTCTCCTTAATTTCTGTTCTACCTTGTAAGGCATTTTGATTATTACCAGTTTCATCATATTCTAGTAATTTATTATTATGTTCGATTTCTTTAGCTTGCATTTTATCTTGTCATTGTTCTACTTTTTCAAAATATTTTGTTGCTTCTAATTCGTCAACGTTATCATATTCAGTTATGGCTCTTATTGGTTCCATTGTTCCATTATCTAATCTAGCGATAATTAATTCATTTTGTCGCATTTGATCAACTAAACTAGCACTAATAAAATCAAATCCATAAGGGCGTTCACCGCTACCATCTCATAAATCATAATATTTTAAAACAGTATCAAACATCTTGGTATAATATTGTTTACGATATGCCTGTAAATATGCTTGTTTTTCTAAGTCTTTTGTTTTAGTTAATAATGACTGTGTTTTATTTTGATCATTATCTGATTTATCACCAAAAGGACTAGAAAAATGACATGCTAAATATACTTGTTCAATAATAGATTTTTGGTCTTCAGTATATGTTTCTAAGGTTGGTGTACCTTGTACCACTTGTAAAGATTGGGATAATTGACCATCTACTGTTGATGAACTTGATTGAACAAAAATATCATCAAATACATCTTGTAGTACTTTTTTATTGCCTTTGTTATAAGCAGTCATTAAATCATCACTTAGTATCCCATATCAATGCGTACGATTTGCATATCTTTCTTTTGATTTAATATTAAAACTATCTTCTAAATCAAATTGTAATTTATAACAATTTGCCATTGTAGGTCATGGATTTAAAGTTGTTGATGTTGATAAAAATAAAGGATTAGATTCATTAATCATTTCTCAAAAAGGTACAATACCTAATTTATTTTTAAATTCTTGTACTAAAACAGGTCTAACATCATCTTTAATTTGTGTTTTACTTTGACCAACAACTACTTCATTATTTTTAGGTCAACCTTTAATAACTATTTTATCTTTGGTACAAATTAAATTTAAAATAAAACCACTATCTGATTGATGATAATTTAATCAAATATCAGCACCTTGTTCAATTTCATTTATTTTACTTACACGAGATGTAAAGTTAAAAGGGTTAATTCATAAATCAATATTGCCATCACTAGTTTCTAATAAACCAAAGATAGTTTTACCCATTAAACTTGCTGTTAATTCATTTTTATCTAATTTTTCTTTTATTTTATAAGTTTCATATCATCAATTTAATTTTTTTAAAATATCTTTACGATGAGATTTAAATAAAATATCTTTACCATTTACTAATCGCATTTGATGGCGAGCAATAATATTGGCCAAATTAATTGTTCAATCATAATTATAAAATTTTAAAACACTATTAATATCATTTAAGTTTGGTAAACTAGGGAAAGTATTATGCATTGTTATTTTGCTCCTTTAATTTTAAGATAAGTGCATAATTAATAATATTTACTGTTAATAAATTTGGTTCATTTGCCAAAACTTGAACACATACTTTAACTTTTCGATATTTTTTAATATATTCATTATATAAATTTAATTTACATATTGCGATATTATCTTTTTTTAATTCTTGACAAAGTCTTTTTTTAACTTGTCCACAAACAGACATATAAGGTCTTTTTGCATTTATTACACGCTCATCATGTATTACATAAATATCTTTTTTCATTAATTTATTCACTCCCTTTGTTGTCATAATTTATAATCTGCTGAACTATTATGCTTAACCATTGGTATTAATTTAAAATGTAAAGCATAAAAATCACTATCAAATGTATCATCATATAAGTCTAATACTTTTTCTTCTCTTGCTTCAGGCTTATCTTCTCATTGTATTAATTCATATTGGGTTTTACTTACAGGACATTTTTCTCATAATCATTTTAATTGATTAGTATTTATTAACATTGTGAATGCCTCTACACGATGTCTTACTTTAGATTTTTGTTTTTGTGCTGGTTTAAATGTCATATATTGACCAAAAGAATAATTATATTTTTCTCGGTTTAAACTTTGCAATGTTGAATAAGCACTATCATCAACATTAATTGATATTCCTTGTTGTATTAAATTAAAGTATTGATTTAATTGATTGTTATAAAAATCTAAAATATCTTTAACTTGTTCTAATTCAGTTTTAAATTGTTGTGTAGCATTTGAATGAGTATATTCAGCAACTTTATAGGCTTTTTTATCAAATGAGTTATATATTCAAAAACTAGCCGCTGTTGTATGTCCTTTAGGACTAGTAGCATTAGCAATATCAACACCACCTAATAATTTAGTTGGTTGAATAATATCTGTTGCTTTCATAATATCAATATATCTTGCAAAGATTGATCCACTAGTATTGCCAGGAAGTCCTCAACTCCATACTCTTGCTCTTTCAATATCTAATTGTTCTAATCTTAATTGTTCATTAACTTTATCTTGTGGTAATTCATAATTTAATCTTCAACTAGAATAATGAATAATAATTTTCATATTTCATTTTTCAATATATTTAATTTGCTCATATTTACTACGCATTATTTCTTCATTAAAAGGTAATAATTCATTACAATAACCAACAATATATCTTTTTAAACTTTCAGGATTACATGTATTAATTGTTATTTTATTTTGATAACCACGAATAGCAAATTCTAAATCACTTAAATCTTTTTGTTGAAATTGGTCACATTCTTCTCGTCAATCAATAACTAATTTATATTTATTCAAATCAGCAAAGGCTTTTAATTTTTCTTTCCGACTTGGTGAATGCAATCCTTTACAATATATTTTGCTCCCATTTGATAAAGTAAAAGTAAAATTTGATAAATTAATAGTATAAGGTATATTATTTTCATCTAACATATTTCAGATATTTTGAAATACACTATCTTTTAAATCTTTACTCCAATACATACTAGCAATGATACAAATTGGTTCTTTAATTAATAAACTAATTTTTAATAATTCACCAAACATTTTAATATTTGATATAGTTTTACCACTATATCGCGTCCCAATTTGATTAATTTCATTAACTAATTCATATTTCTTAGCAAATGGATATTTATTACCAATACTACTATTTTGTAACAACCAATAAGGCGTTTCTAACAAATAAGTAAAATGATTAAGCATTATTATCACTTTCTTTTTTAATATCTCTAATATCCGTTTGTAAATTAACTATTATTGGTTCTTGATTATTTAAGTTTAATTCTTGTTCCAACTGTTTTTCTTGCAGTGAATATTTATAATTAAATGCTCGTTGTCAATATAATTTAGCACCATCAGGTGATTTCATCATAAAGTTAATTATTTCACTTTCTATTCTATCAACTTGTTTTTCAAGCAAAGGAACTATCTTTTCGCTCGCATAAGTATCATATCTTCACTTGCGAGAAAGATTGAATTCATTGGTTAAATCGTTCAAAGTATATGGTTTATTAGGTGATTTATTTTGCCAAAATTCATCTATTTTACGATAAAATGTTCGTAAACTTGCTGTTTTTGGATTAAATTCTTTCATTTTTTACTCCTTTATATGGTTAAATATAAGTAGAGAAAAACATGTACTGAAGAACTTGACACGGTTCTTTTTTTATTATTTATAATTTTACATCAAAATAAAAAAAAGTAAAGTAATTTACTTTTTTCAGTTAAATTAATTTGCTAATAATTAACAATTAAATTATAACACAATAAATAAAAAATAATATCTTTTTTTGCATTTTTATTATTTTTGTGTTAATGTGTAGAACTAAGGAAAGAGGGTAAAAAAATGATAAATATTGATAACAATTTTTTTAAGAATTTTAATAATTTGTTATATATACAAAGTATTGAAATTATTCAACAAAATTTAGAAGATTGTGATGAATGAATTTTTAAAAATTATAAAATTGATGAAACTTTAAAAAAATTTAAAGATTATAAAGTAAAAGAAATAAAACCAAGAACATTAACTATTTTAAATGGGAAAATAACTTTTAAAAGAAGAAAATATTATAAAATTAATCCAGAAACAGGTAAAGAAGAATATATTTTTCCTTTGGATAAACTTTTAGGAATTGAAAAATGACAAAGAATAAATAATTCTGTTAAAGAAAAAATATTATCATTTATTGGCAAGAAAAAAACATATCAAGATATTTTAGATACTATGGAACATGTAAAAATTTGTATAAAAACAATTTCAAATATTATGAAAAATGCAAAAACTGATAAAGAATATTACCTTAATAAAACTGATAAAAAAATAAAGATACCTCATACTTTATATATTCAAATTGATGGGACTTATTTAAAAATGTGAAATGAAAAGAAAAAAGGAAAAGAAAAAATAAAAAAACATAGTATATTTTCAACTGTTCATACTGGTTTTGATAAGGTAAAATCAACGAAAAAAAGACCTGTAATTCAAGATAAATTAGGTGTTATAGAGCTAGATAATATTCCAGAATATATTAAAAAAAATAGTAAATTAACTAATTTTGTTAATAAATTACTTACATTAATTACAAGTTATTATGATGTTAATGACAATATTGAATTTATGGTATTAGGAGATGGCGCATCTTGAATTAAAAATATTGTAAAATTTATTCAAGAATATTTTCCTAAAAATAAAGTGCATTACACGATAGATAAATTTCACCTTACAAGTAGATTTAAAAAATTATATCCTTATCAAAGTAAAAACAAAAAAAACAGAGAAACATACCATAAAGCAGTCGATTATTTTTTTAATGCTAAATATGAAGAATTATTAGAATGTTTAGAAAACAGTGCTTCTTTTATAAAAGAATCAAAAATAAAATTCTTAAAAGAGACAATTAAATTAATTAAAAATAATGAAGAAGGTGTCATAAATCAAACATTATGAAATAATATTGGTTGTCATATTGAGGGTGATATATCACATTACTGTAAAGGTGTTTTGGTTAAAAAAGCAACTTATCATGAAAAAACTCTTAAAAATAAATTAAATACTAGTATGATGAATTTTAAAAATAAAATTAATTTATTTAATACTAATGAACCATTAGAAGAAAATAGAATTAATTATTTAGTTAATAATTTTGTAAATAATAATTTACAACCAAACTTATATTTTTATTAATTTTATCTAATAAATTAAATAACTTTAATAAACATGTATTTTTGTTGTGGAAAAATTTAAAAAATGTTAAAATGTTGTTGACAATAAAATTAAAAGTAATATAATTTAAATAAGTAAGTGGTATTTTTATTCCACAATTTCTAAGATATTAATTAAAACCCTTAAATAATACATACAGCCAATTTTTTAGTTACTTTTTGAATATAAAAATTTGGGTTTAAATGATTTAAAATTTTATTTAATTTAATTGGTGTTTGATGAAAAATATTTAATAATTTATTATTATATATTTTACTGCCCCGCATTAAATTAGCATTTAATAGTATATTTTTACCAACACCTTTTTATGAAGATTAGTCATAATGTTATATCACTCATTAGTATTAATTTTACTTATTTTATCAATATTTAATCCATATTCAGACAATCATCTATTAGCATTTTTTTCATTCACGCGTGGTATTTTTTGAACTAATTTAGGACTTATTTTTTGAATATTTTTCTCAATTTTTAATAAATTATTAATTGTTTCTAAATTAGAAACTTTAAAGCCTTTATAAAAATCATTTCGAACTAATTTTCCAATTGTATATAATAAAGTTTCATTATTAGCCTGCTTTGTAAAATCAAATATTAATTTAGAAGATAAAATCTTTTTACCTGTAACTTGCCTTACAACATCTTCTAAATTATTAGCAGTTATTACACCTAATTTTTCAAGTAGTTTAGTTTCTTTTGCTAATTTTAAAATTCTAGTTGTTCGAACAGCACGCGTTAATTTACCAATTCCACCAATTGCTGGTAACAAATTTAAGGCGGTACTTTTTGCTGTTACTTCTGATGTTAATTTATCATATATTTGATTTACGGAAAAATCGGTTGCTGCTTTTACTTCAAACGAGATAAATGCTGCGGCAAAATTAGATAATCCCGCACCAAGACCAACAGCCGAAGCAATACCACCAGTTAAAACTGATAAACCAAGAGCTAAAACTTGAATTCCTAAAAATTCTAATAACTGTAAACCAAAATTTTTTTCTTGTTGTTGGATTGACAATCTAGTTGGATTTTTTAACAGCATAAATAAGGGCTGTTTTAGATGTTCCAATTGGCATATATATCAAACGAAAAAGTACTATTTTTTAGTACTATTAAGAATTTTTAATTTTAACATCAATTGGATTTGTGTTTGACCAGTAGCCTTGTTTTTACCTTTAATTTGGGCAAAAACCTTGGTATCATTTGTAATATTTATTGGTCAATCAACACCAGAACTTTCAATAAAGTAATCAAAATCACTTTCAGTTAAAGAACTATTTACTGCTTTTACTGCTTTTAAAACAACATCTTTAAATTGTGGTTTTAACTGTTCGGCTATTGCTTTTGTTGGGTCTGCAACATGAATAGTTGGTTTATCTAATTTATTAATTTTATTAATATCAATTTTTAAAACAATATGTTTAATAATCCTTTTGGTTCAACCACTGCTCCACCTAAATATAAAACTCTTTCCATAATCAAAGTATTACCCATTCCAGTACCTAACGCAGCAGCACCAACTCTTAACGGAGTATGATCTTTTTTTGTGTAAAATAAGAGGGTCATATTTTTTGCTAAACTAAAGGCAATTGCATTAACACCATCTGGTAATAATTCAATTGTTCCTTCTGAACCATCTTTATTAATAATTGGTAATTTTTTAGGAACCATATAGTATGTTGTTCCTTCAACAGTTTTCATTGCTCCACTTGTTGTGATTACACTATTTATTTGGTCGTTTGTTCCAAGTTGTAACTGTAATTTATTATGAATTCCACGAATAAAATCAGCCGAACCTAAAACAATTGTTTCTGATGGAGTAAAGCCGTTTTCATATATTTTATCCATAATTTTATCATGAATTTGTAAAGCATTTGTATCATCTGCTTTTTTGCCTTGAATAGTTGTAACTGTTCCTTTATTAATAATTTCTAAAATTTTATTGCGTTTATAAGCAACCTCAGTATCCATTGCTTGCTCAATATCGGCAGCCCAAAGATTAGGATTAAAATCATTTTCTACAGGGTCTAATTTACGAGCAAAAGTTAAAATTGTATCTAATTCAACAACTCAATCTTCAAATTCTACTGTTGAATATTTTAAAAGATTATCATTGGTATTAAATACTTGTCCATCTTTTCCCAAACCTTCATTATATTTAATATTTTTCTTTCTTTTATATGTTAAACCAAATTTATTTGCTTCTTTTCACGCAAATAAAGTTTCTCAACTAAATTTTTGTTGATAAGTTTGTAAATATCATTGTTCAAATGTTTCTCGGTCTCTTTGTGTTGTTTGATTAGCAATATCGCCAAAAATTATTTTTGGATCCATATTTTTATTCCTTCTTTCTATTTTTTAAATACATTCTCTGTATCTAAAATATTGTTTTCTTTGTTTACTACTTTTGGTACGCCCCCAGTATTAACTGTTTGTACCTTAATTAATTCATCATAAACACTTTGCAATTGTGTTTTAATGATTTCAATATCATCAGTAATATCATAAGATTTTAATAAAACATTTTTAAAATCTTCATTATCAGTTGAAGAATTAATAAAATCAATTATTTCAATTTGTTTTAGTTGAATTGTTTGTTGTTCAATTTGTGAAGTTAACTCAGTATTTTTTGCTTGTAGTTCGTTGATTTGCTGATTATTATTTTCTAAATTACTTGAATTAAATTCTTCAACTTCAGCAGTATTTTTTAAAATAATTTCAGCAGTTTTAATATCTAAACTACCATCTTCATTTTTAATAGGTTCATTATTTTCATTTATAAGAACATATTTTACATTTTTTAATGCCATTGTTTTTCCTCCTATTTTTTAATATTTGTATTTGTTCTTTTTCTAATCGCTTTTTGTATAATTTCAAAACTATCTACTCTAAAAGACAAAAAATAGCGTTTAGTTTTTATATTTAACTGATTAAATACTGAGCCTTTAATTTTTATCTCATCATATTTTTTTAATTTCAAAAACTCATTTAAAACAGATGGGTTATATATTGATAATGTTGAGTAATTTAATCCTTCTCACTGACATTTAGTCGAACAAGCATCAACTTCAAGACCACCAGCAACAAGAGCCTTAATTTTTGTTTTAATAGGATTTTCATGTAATCTAACAGTTAATTCTAACTTATTAACTTTTTTATTTTTTATTTTAGGTTTATTAATTATTGATTTTTTAGGTAAATTACTTTTTGTTTGAGACATTATTTAACATCCTTATTAGATAATTTGTCATATTTTGAACTGTCAACTAATATTCAATCGATAGAACCTGTTAAATATGGATTTTTGTAAAAATCTTCTTTATATAATTGTTGTTGTTTTAATTCTTCAATTTTACTACCTAAATTTTGATTAAAATTATGTGCCATATCTATTTGTTGTTTAAAACTATTTATTTCTTGTTCTTTTTCAGCAAGTTCTTTTTTAAGTGTTTCATTTTCTTCTTTAAGTTTGTTAAATTTAATTGATTCTGTTATTGTCATTATTTATCACTTCCTTTTTTAAAAATATTGTAAATGTTTTCAAGCATCTAATTCGTGCTCTGTCATTTTAATATTTCCTTTATAAATATAATTTTTCTTAACAACTGGTGATTATAAAACATAATTTAAATTAAATAGATATTTGCATAAAACTTTTAAACCACCAATGAATTTAGGAGTAGATAATGGATTTTTTATTTTTAAACCTTTGTGAAGTTGAAAATCTTCAATTATTACAATAACTTTATTTAAATAAGAACAAATTTTATTTTTAAACTCATTTAATATTAAATACATATTATTTATTGCTTCTTCTTCTTTTTTGGAATTAAAAGTAATATTATTAATTATTTTATTTTGTAAAACATTATAAATAATAATACCAGTTTGACCAATTCCAGCAGGGTCAATTGCAATAATATATTTTAATTTATCTGGTTTATTTTTTTGTCAATTTGTAATATTTTTCATCCATCGGATGATAAATCTAAAATATCGTTAATTTTGTAATGTTGCATATAAGAAGCAATAATATCTCACTTGTTTTCAAATAAAATTAAGTACATTTTTGCTCATTCTAAACATTGCAAATCATAATGCTTTTTATGATGTGAAATACGACAATTAATAGGTTGACAATTAACTCAATCAAAAGATGTTGTTATTTCATTTCAAGTTTTATTAATATACAAACTTTTATATTCTGTCATTATATATAATCCTTAATTTTTTTATTTGTTGATCAAATTTCATCATTAATATTATTTGCAGTTACTGGATAAGCACATATCATTAATTCTTGTAATTTATTTTAGTATTTAATTATTTCACCGCCCGCTTCACTTTGGGGAGTGAGCGGGGGCAAATAGGATATTTTGATAGAGTTTACCCCCATACGGAAATAAAAAAACAGTTTACCCAGTTATTAATTACGCTTCATCCATCCCTACACAACTTTATATAAAGAAAATAACCTTTTGGAGTTCCAACCCTCTTGTTTTTTTAGTGTCCGATATTGTTTTTTTCGATTTAACAGCACTTTTTTATGAAAACAAGCCAAAAAACACATGCTCTGACATTTCAAAAGTGATTAATCTTGTCGAGAATTAAAGAAATAAATAGGAGAGTAAATCCAATCGCTTTCACACTTTCTTTAAGGCTTCGTGCCATAGATGAGTTATCCATCTTTAAGCATCAAAATATTAAGTTTTAGTATTGCATTATTCATCAGATAGTACCTTTATTAAAAATGATATTATTAGTTGTTAAACCGAAAAAATATAATAAATCACAGAAAGGAAATTATAAAAATTAACTAGTTTGTAGGGCAAAATAGGTTAATTTTTAATTTTAAAGATACTATCTGATGAATAATGCAAATAAAAAAATCCTTCTAATAAGCGATTACTTTAATTTGTATTTAATTACTTTATTTATAATTTTTATAAAACCTAAACTTTTTTCCGACTACCTTGAATTTGAAAGAAAACGCTTAACAGATGAAGAATTTGAAAACTTAAAACAAGTTTATTTTAGTAAAACAAAAAATAAACTTGCTGAAAAAGATAGAAAAATTGATCAACAACAATTATATAAAGAAGATTTTTACAAAAATCCATATTCAACAGGTTCTATCGATTGAATATTAGTTGACAGTTCAAAATATGACAAATTATCTAATAAGGATGATAAATAATGAGTGATATTGTAAAAAATACAGTAAATAATATTACATTTCAATTTCCTTTAAACGGAGCGGATTTTAAAAATGAAAGTCTTCTAGCGTATAATGTTCAAAAAATTAAAGAAGAAAATAAACAAGAATTAACTGAGTATATTTTTAGACATATTAATCATTATGCATTAAATGGTTATCAAGATGTTCATTTAAAAGATATTCCAAGTGCTATTACTAAAAATAATTTTGTTTTTAAAGAATGATTAAGACCTGTTCAAAAATTATTAGATGAACATAATAGAATTGGTAAAATAATTACTAATTATAGAAATTATATTGAAAGATACAGAGTTGAAATTAATAATAATTTGGTACAAGCTCGAAAACAAAAACAACAAGAGTTTTTAAAAAAAACAAGAATTAAAAAAACAGGAATTAATTGAAAAAGAAAATAATTTAACTGTTGATATGGGTTTAGATATAGATCAAATACAAGATGAACAAGTTAGAGCAATGGAAGAAATTGCTGAAATTGATAAAGCATTAGAACCAAAACAACTTAAAAAAGTTGGTATTAATTTAATTAAAGAAAAATTATTAATCAAAGATATTGAAGTAATTGGTATTGATAATTATTTTTTGCAAAATGCTAATCAAACAGAATTAAAAGAATTAATTAAATATTTGATTGTTGATGAAAAGTTAGTTAAAAACACAATTAAAGCACAATGAGATACAAATACTGATAATAAAGTAGTTGGTATTAAAGGAATAAATATTCAAATTAAAGGAGTGAAATAAAATGGCAAATGAATTACAACAATATATTAAAGGTGCAATTGTTAAATATGAATTAAAAGTTAATGATAAATATTTAAAAGAAAATATTTTAGCATTAGAAGAATTGAAAATGAAAAATGGAAAAAGTTATATGTCGTTAATTTCTAATGCAGAAAATGCAAAAATAACTGCTTATATACATTTGCTAATGCTAGTAAAGATAGAGATGATTTATTAAAAGTAATTGGAACAGTTAAATACAATACGAAAAAAGTAAGTAATATTAATTGAGTATCACCAAGACATACTAAATCAATTGTTAAAAATATAGAAAATGAAAGTAAGTATTGTGGAAATAAAATTTATTGGGGAATTGATAGTAATTTAACTTATCAATATGGTAAAGGTTGAAAATATAATAATGAAAAGATAAGTAATCATTTACGAGATGCAATTATTATTGCTAATTATGAAAGTAAATAATGAAAACTAATTTAGGCGAATTAATATTTGGTGATTCATTAGAAATATTAAAAACAATACCTGATAAAAGTATTGATTTAATATTAACTGATCCACCCTACCTTTGCCCTGATATTGCTAAAAAATTAGAAAATAAAGAAAAACATATTGAGTATAATATTGGTTATTTTTTATTTAACTCTAATCATTTTTTCCTAAATGAATAGCTTCTAATGTTTCTTGTCTTACTACTTTATTTGTAGACTGTTTAAGTTTATTTTTAGTTACTTTTTTAATTAAAAGTTCCAATTCTTTATAACCTAAAATACCCACAAAACAAGCACCAACTCCAATACCAATTAATATTTCATAACTCATATTTTATCTTCCTTTCTTAATTTTACGACACTATCTTAACATCACCATAAAATTTGTCCACCACTTATTTAAAAAACATGTTAAGATGATGACGATTAAGGAAAGGGGAAATAAAAAGTGAGTATTGTAAAAAATTATTATGGTAATGATATAACAAAAATTCAAATAGAAATTGAAACGGCTGATATTCAAGAGGCAATTAATTTTCTAAAAAAATATGAAGAAGAAACAAAAAAAGAGGAAAAATAACAATTTCCTCTTTTTTTATTTATAGTATTGCATAGACTACTGACTGGCAAGGTTTCTTTTCTTTATTTAAACTTGCAAGTAGAACCTAGAATAACTCGCAACATCACTTGCTATTTAATTATAGAATTTTTTATTTTTATTGTATAATTTAAATTAAGTAATTTATTTATTAAATTACTTATCCTTCTTTAAAATATTTGTAGGAATCTTTTCTACAAATAAATTATTTATCAAAATATCAACAAAAGTGCTTATTATGAGCACTTTTTTAGTTTTTATTATCTAATTTACCCTTGATTATATATATAATGTGACCAGTTAATAAAATAGCAGAAAAAGAGAGTTGATATAAATGAAAAGATTATTAAGTATTTTAGGTGTAATTACATTAGTAGGTACAAGTACAACAAGTTTAGTTGCTTGTAATAAACCACAATATACTGAAAAAGAATTAGCAGATTTAAAAGAAAAAAATAATATAAAAACAAACGATGGTATTTTAGAATGAATAACAAAACAGGAAAAACCTTTTAGTGAATTAGTAGATAATAAATGATATTACATAATATATAAAGATAACTCTAATAATATAAAAATATCAAAAAGAATAAATAATAATCCAGATGTTAATATTAAATTGCCTTGATCTAATTTATGAATAAAAGTTTATCGTTGAAATGGTGAAGAACAAAAATTACCTAATTTAGATATTGATAAAGATGGCAATGTAATTGTTAAGAATTAATAAAAAATAGGGCTAAAACCCTATTTTTTTAATTTAATTCCAGATACTTTATGTGCTTTATGAGTGATGTCTCGTTTTGCTGCTTTATGTTGTAAAGTTGCTTCAATTAATTCTTCATTATCGTATTTTTCTAAATCAGAAATTGCGATTTTTAAATCATTAATGTTTGCTTAAACACGAGCAATATTTTGAGTACCAACACCACCAAAATGATTTTTAATATCATTCATAACTAATACAATACCTTCAAAAGCATCTTTAATTTCTGTAAAGATTTTTTCTTCGGTTTTTTCTCTGAAATCGTCAGTAATGCGTTCTGCTTTTAATGAGATTGATCTATTTTTAATTAATTTACTAATATAACCAACTAGTAAACTAGCAACAACCCCACCTACAACAGAAGCAACAATTACAATAATTACAATTGTTGATGTAAGCATAAATTGCCACCTTTCTATTTTTAATCTATATATTTTACCGTACATACACAATAATTATAACAAATATTATTTATTATTTTCAGCGTTTTTTAATACAATATTGATTTCAACTTTCAACTTGTTCTTGGGTTTATTTACAATTATGACAAATATTAACATTATGTTTTTTAAGATAATTACGAAATATTAATTCAACCAAATAATAATAAATATAATATATAACTTGGTGTTTTATAAACTTGTTCTAAAAATTTACCAATTGGTAATTTAATAGCAGGTATTTTAGGTATTTTTGTTGTTAATCAAGAAATACCATGCAAAATTGGATAAGATATAACAATACCAGTATATCCAAAAAAGCCACCATCAGTTACATTATGACTACCAAACATAAATTCTTTAACTGGTTCTAAACTTGGAATTCAATTAAAATGTAAACTAGTAAAAAATAACCCATATAAACTTAAAAATGGAGTATGATATAAAATTGACATTGCATTGTACCGAATAATATATGCTTTCTTAATATGAAATGGATATTTATTATATTTTAAAAACTTACGATTCTTTCAAGCCTTAAAACTCTGACTAGGATTTCTTTGTTCAAAACCCAAGCGTTGTCAATATGTCCCATTATCATTCTTAATTGTAATATTTTTATTATCAATCATAATTAAACTCTTTTCTAACTTACTTTTTTTCTTTCAATATTTAATGTTTGCATTTCATATTTAACGCCATTTTGATTTAATAAACTAATAACAGCATTTTGATAACCTTTTCTTAAACTAATAGATATTGTAAAAATAGGTAACCCTGAAAATCGAAAGGTATTTCCGACTACTACATCATAATTTTTATCAAAGTTTTTTTCACTAAAAATTAATGAACTTTTATAAATAGCTTTATTTTCTTTTAAATATCCTAATTCAACTTTATATTTATATATTCCATTAGGAGTAACTGGTAAAATATATTGATCATCATTAAGTTTAAAATCACTAGTATTAACAACTTCTCAATTATTATAACTACTACCTTTTAATTGATAATGTTTATTAATATATTTAGTAGTTGGCAATGTATCATCAGTTGTTTTTAATTCTGATGTTGTACTTGTTTTGATAATTTCAAAATTAGCAGTTATATCATTATTTTTAAATGCTGGGTCTCAAATTTCTAATTCACCTGTTTTTTGATTAAATGAAGCATTCGCTTTACCATTTTCAATCGGTATTAATTTAATTCCAATTTGTCGTGTTCTCATATAATTAACAAATTCACCACCACTAGTTGGGGCATCAATTGCTAATTTATCATTATAACCATTTGTTACAGATATTTTACCTTTATTATTACCACCCTCAGTAATAATAAAATCATTAGGATTTAATGTTTTTATTATATTTTCTGGTGTAATATTAATTAAAATAAAATTAATTTTTAAATCTAATTTTTGAGGCAGGGCATCTATTCTATTAATAAAATTAATTAAAATAGAATTATAACTTGAAGTAATATTAAAGTTAGCAATATAATTATTTCTTACTCAATCATAACTAGCATAGCCACTACCTTCATCAAATTCATATCTTCATCCATTACTAAATCAAGATTTATCTTTTTCTTTTAAATTAGCAAAGCGAATATTTTCATATAAACCAGCATTAATTAATATTTTTTGCACTTCATCAGGGACAAATTGCATATCTTGGGGAACACCAATATTATATGATTGACTACCTTGTGAAAATGTTGTTGCTTGTAAAAGATATTCAGTTCCTTTTGATAATCAATGTAATGTATATATAGCAGTTGCTCATTTAACACCAATTTGTTGTTCTTCTGTTAAATTATCAATATTATCAGCATAACCAATATAGCCACCAGTTCAATCATTAATTTTAACTGAACTTAAATTAATTGCTTTTGTAATTCATTCATCACTATAAGTTTGCGGATTATCTTCAAAATCTTTTGTTCAAAAACTAGATTCTTTTAATTCTTTAATTGAAATATACATCCATTTATTTGTAATATCTTTTAATTCTATTGCCATTTTCTATCCCTCCTTACAAATTTAATATTTTTTTGCAATTTATTTGTACCAACTTTAATATTTTTTAATAATTTTTGTGTTGTTCTAGTAGTGTTAACAAATTGAATTGATTTACTTGTATTAGCAAATTGAGATAAATATTCTTTTCTTTTATTTTTAAATTGTTGTCCTTGATTTTTCTTTCATTTATAAGTACCAATTTGTTTAATAGTTCTTCTTTTATCACCACCAATATTATGATAAAAACCTTGTTCAAGTTTTCTAATATATTTTCGTACATCATTAACTTCTTTGGGCGAAACTACTAATTTTTGAATAAATGTATTAGATTTTTTACCACTACGAATATTTTTATCAGTAATTAATCCTAATTTAATATGTTTTCTAATCATACTTGGCAATAAAACTCTTAATCAAATTCGCCAAAATAAAGTCCCTGCATTAACATTAGCATTTTTTATTGCTAATCAAACATCTACAGGCATTGATGGATAAGTATAGGGTCCATATACTTTTACCTTTGGTTGAAATAAAAATGTTGCATTAGCAGTATTAGTAATTTTATTAGTTAATTCAAATTTACCATATTTAATTCAACTAGATTGAATATTAACTCATTCTTTTGAATCTTTATATTGTTCATTAAATAAATTTTTCCCTTGTTCTAAACTTCTTTTTTCTATTTTATCTAATAAAGAATTAATTTCTTGTTTTGTTGCCTTTTTTAAATATTGTAAAATCTTTTGTGGGTCTGTTCAATTATATAATTTTCTAAATTGTGAAACATCTTTTTTAATTATTCCATATTTTTCTAAACCATTTTTTAATAATTCACCAACAACTGTATCTTGTAAAACACCAGTTAATAATCTTATTAATCGTAACATTAAACAAGAAAAGGTAGTTTCCTATGATTAGAACTATTAACTTGTTTTACTTTATTGCTTTCAAATAAATCTGGTGTAATTGTTTGTGCCATAATTATTATCCTTTCGTATAAGTTAAATCAATTGAACCAGTAAATTTACGAGTTGTACCATTTGCTTTTGCACCAGTTGATGTAATATTTGCAAATGTAGCATCATCATTATTATACTTACTATTTTTTATTTTAACTTGTGCTTCTAACTCTTGTTGATTAGGTGAAGCACCAGAAAATGTAAATGTACCTAAATTAGGTGTAGTAATTACAATATTAATATTTGGTAATGTTGGGGTTTGTAAATCAATTCAAGGTGCTGATTCATAAAGTAATACCACGATTTTTTGAGCATTAGTAATATCAGTATTAGATACATCACCAGTTACAAATAATCAATGTAATTGTCGCATAAATGTAGGTAATGAATATAATCCACGACCAAGATAACGAACATTACCAGTATTTTGATTAATAACTTGTTGAATACTTATTCAACCTTGTGGCATTGCACAATCTAATCTTCTTTATGTCCTATAAATCCTCACGCACCAACTGAACTTGAATAATTTAAATTAAAGTCCATATCCTTATTAATTCCAGTATCTTTACCTTTATTAAATTGACGACCAAATATCAACTTTCAAATACATCAACACCAACAATCATTTTTTTCCATAATTGACCAGTTGCTAATGTATCTGCTCCTATTTGGTCTAAAATTTTAGTATATGCTTTTGTAAATTGAACAAATGCTGGCTTTGCAACATGTACCATTAAATCGTCTTTTTTAGTACCAAACATTAAAACATTTACTTTTTGTACTAAATTAATTGAAATATCATTAATTTTATAAAATGTTTCTTGTGCTGTATCAGTATCTTTTGGAATTTGTAATTTAATAAATTGACCTGTTGCAATACATGAATCTATAACACCTTGTAAATAAATTGCATTCATATTTGAATATCAATTACGAGTAATTGTTCTCATTCATTCTCCAATTGTAGTAGTTCGTACTTCAACTGATGATTCCATAAAACGAACAACATCAAATGTAGGAACATCATATTTAAATGTTAACATTTGATCCATCATAACAGTTGCTCTTCGCACTGCTACGGATTGTTGTTCCATTCCAGAATCTTTATCATAATTAGTACCCCAAACCATACGCTCTGGGAATACATATTGTCCTGCTTCAAAACCTTCTGCCATAGACACTTGTTGAGCAGTTAACATCATCATTTCAGTAGCATAAATATATTCACTATCTGCTTCTAAAATCTTTTTAATTTGTAAAACAGCAACATCTCCAATTGCTTTTTCTGTTGCAGTATTACCACCAACTTGAAAAACTGTTGGTAATGCAATACTTGATTTTCCACCTACTTTTGCCATAGGTTATTATTCTCCTTATTATTGTCATGTTAAACTTTTAGCATAATCAATAATATCTTGGTCAGTTTTAGCACCATTTTTCTTAATTTATTCTAAAGGATTAGATTTAATTTCTTCACTTCTTTTTAGCATTTGGTCAATAACTGACCCACCATCAACAGTACCATCTACTGAATTAATATTATATTCTTCTGCTATTTTGTTTATTCTTTCTTGTTTAGATAAATCTTTATATTCATCATTATTAATTAACGAAGAAATAATCTTTTTATCTTTATTTGTAAAATTTTTTAAATATAATTCATTTTCCAATAAATCACTTTTATTTTTTAATTCTTGTAATTGAGTATTAACAATTTCAAAATCTGTTTTATCAACCACATCTTTACGATTTTTAATTGATTTACAAATTTGTTTAGCCTGAGCAGATAATAATTCATCAACTGCTTTAATATCTTATGGTAATAATGAAATTGAAGAATGTGTATAACGATTAGCATTTAAAATATAATGAAATGATGATGATTTTAAAGATGAATAATCAAATGAAGCAACACCAAATGAAGCCTTTTTATATTCTGGGTCTTGATAAATAAATTTACGAATTTGTCTAGTATCATATACACCTGATGGCTTAAATTGTAATCCACTATCTCAAAAAGGTATTTTATTTGGATTTGTTTTTCTAGTGACTTCTAAATTACTTCCTAATACTCCTTCAGCATTTTTCTTTGATAATGGGTCTGCTAAATTATTAAAAACATTAGTTCATTCACCATATGTTGTTTGATTAACTGGTATTAATCCTTGTAGATTATATAAAACATTAGCAGGGGTTGAATTTGTTAATAAAGTATCAGGCATTCCACTTAATTCATCAGAAAATAATAAATCTGGTGGCTGATATACTCTTGTATTAATTTGTCCTGCTTTTACAGGGCGACCAATAATTCTTAAAGATGTAAATGCTGTTAAACCTAATACTTTTAAATCAATTCATTTAACACCAATATCTTTTGCTAATTCAGGATCATAATCAACAACACCATTAATAATTCTTGGGAAAAAATATCCTTCTCCAATTGCTCCATGTTGTATTTTTTGTCATATTGCCATCCCAGATTTAGATAATTGGTCATTAACACTACTAAATGTAATTTCTTGAAATAAAAACTTTTTATTATCAAATGGGTCATAGTAGTCTGCAATATTAGAAATATATAATCATTGGATAGATTGATTATATTCGTGAGTATTAATAGTTTCTCCACCAATATTTTGATTATTACCATTTAAAACAATATATAAATTTAACTCATCATTTTGATTAAATTGTTTTTCAGTAGATAATAAAGTATATTGTCTTTGAGTTGATATGCCTTAAAATACTGGGTCAGGTGTACCTTGCGATGAAAAATATGTTCCACTAGTTGAATTTTGTAAATATGCTTCATACATATCACCACGATTAGTAGGATAATTTATTGGATTAATAATTTTAGTATAAAAATTATCAGCATCTTTAAAATTATTTTCTTTTGTTCCTTTATTAACTTGTTTTAATTTAAATGCATTTCTTCATTGAGCAATAATAGTTACATTACCAGTAATTGCTAATGTAAAATCTGAATAATCTTGAGGAATACTATTAATTGGTTTATATCCACTTGTAGTCATTGGAATAACTCCGTTTGTAATAACAAAAGGAAAGATAAATCATTTATCTAATTCTTGTATTTTTCTTTTAATAACTTTTGAATCAGTAGAGGCCATTCTCATTGCTGTATATAATACTTGGTTATTAATTTGTATTGCTTCTTTTGAATTATTTTTGCTTAAATTCATCTTTTATGCCTCCTGTATTATTGCTTTCGTTTTGTTCATCTTCATTTTCTAAATCAAATTTAGAATTAGTTTCTAATTGTTCTTTATCAATTTTTTCAACTTCTTTTATAGCAAATGTCATAGGAATACTATCAACAGTATGAATATATTTAGCACGAGGCATAGTTGCATTTTCTAATCTTGTGTTATTAAAATATCTACTAAACGCATTTGGTCAATAATTCCTGCTTGTTTAAATTTTAATGAGTAGGGGCGTTCACTTTTATCTCAATTGTTATTTTCAACTTTTCAATATTTATGAAATATTCATCAACAATCAAATAAACGATATAAATAATCTAATAAGAACTCTTGTCATACTGCTTGCGATTTAATATCTTCTGCTTGCATAATTAATGTTTGATTTTGATTAGTATAAGTTCCTTGTTCATCTGCTTGTCATGATAAACCAACACCACGAAATACAATTTTTAAAATATGGTCAGTATCTAGATTATAATCACTAGAATTATATTGTCCTTGCGTATAATTAACAGTTGCATTACCACTTTTTTCATTATAATTATTATTTACATTTTGAATAACAAAATCACTTTCATAATCATCTCAGGTTTTTTTCTTATATTTTACATTACTAATTTCAGCAGCAGTTGCTTGAATATATCCTCTTGCTCTTGAAAATCTTCTTGTTTTCTTTTTAATAAATAAATTATCTTGTAAATATTCAATTAATCACATAGTAGGATAAATATCTGGATAAGCATTTAACATTGTACTACTTGTTTGTCCTTGTTGATTAACACGAATAAAGTTAGGAATTTGTATTAATGGAAAACGACCTAATTTATTAATATATGTTCTTTTTTCAATTCTTAAACTTTCATTTATTTTTCCACTAACTGCTCCTGCTTGGGTATTTTCATTATTAGGATATGAATCAATTTGAATATATTTATCATTAATAATTACATGAAATATATAACCAGTATCATCTTGATTAGGTAATATTCAAATATCTGCTGCTTGTTTTTCTTTATTAATTTTAGATACAAAATTAGTAAATAAAGCAGTACCTAACATAATATCTAAATCACCATCGCGTGTTTCATATATAAACATAACAGCAAGACCTAATAATGATTTAATAACAAGAGACAGAATTTGCTGCTTGAATTTACACGGTGCAAATTCTAAGTAATAGTTTAAATTATTTATGCTATTAAATTTTAGAAAGGAACTTATATTTTATTAATGAAAAAACTATTTACATATTTAATGACCTTAAGAATAATGAGCATAAGTGGAATAACAATTGTTTCTTGTGCTTGTAGTTATCCAAAACAAAACAAATTGGAAGAAGAAAAGCAAAGAAAAGATTTAGATAGAGCTCCTTTGTTACCAATAAATAATAATAATCCAAAAAAAGACGAAATAAAATTACAATTTCCAATTGATATTAGTGGTATTACTAAAATTAACCTAATTAAAAAAGTTAATGTTAAGAATATTAAAGATGTTCAGTTTTCTGAATGATCAGAGCCAATTCGTGATGCAATTTTAGCAACATTGCATGCAGAACTAAGCACTAAATTAACAAAAAATAATTATGATGTAACTCCTATCTTCCCAAAAGAGTTTTATATCAAAGATAATAAAATTAATACTCTTTTTTTTGATTTAACAATTCCGAGAAAAATAGAAATTACCTGTTTGGGAAAAAATGCAAAGGGTAGATTTAATACATATGTCATACTACCAATAGGTACTGTAAAATAATGATAAATTAATGAAAGAATATAAAAAAATAACATTTTAAAATGCTGTTTTTTTAAAATACGGTATGATTGATATATATATGGGAGAGGAACGTGATTAAAAAATGTTTAATTTAACGCAAATAACAGGATTAGTTTATTTTATTTTTATTATTGTAATTGGACTGCTTTTGTAGGTTGATTAATATTTGGTCTTATTTTATTAAGGTTTAAAAAGAAAAAAACAACATTAAAACTACGGATGTTATTACGGAAAATGTTAGATGACAATGATTTACAAGATATTAATATTGGAGAACAAAACCATATTGTTAAAGCACGGAATTTTTCAAAAATTAGTAATGCTGTCATTATTCGTCGTACTGATGATAAAGACCAAAGTATTGTAAAAATTTATGATATGATTTTTCATTTTTATTATGTTTATAACCAAAAAACAAAACAATCAAAATGCTTTTTTTGATTAAAATTTTTGTCATGATTTTTGTTGTTTACAATATTTTTATTTATTGTAGCAACAATTTTAGTTATTTTAATACAGTTTTTAAAAGACAATACTGTTATTAATGCAATTGACATTACAATTCAAATTTTATCTATTATTGGCATTGTTTATTTGATTTTGGGATGATTTTGTTGAGCGAATTTAGTAGAAAATTATCGTCAAAATTTAATAGCATTAGCAATAGACTATTTACCAACAGAATTTATCAAGTCTTTTAAAACTTATACTAGTTTTAAAGCATTTTTTCCTTTTTCTGAAAATGTAATATGTTTTTATTAAAGGGATTGTAATTTTTTTTGAAATTCGGTATACTTAAAAAGTAAATGTATTAAACAATTCCTATATATGCTAGTAATATGGTCTAGTGTTTCTACGTCTTACCATTTATAAGAAGACTCTATAGGTTAATGCTTCATTTTGCATTAACTTATGTTAATTAAACAAGGTTAATGTTTTTTATTTTTACAAATAGAGATAGATGGAGAAATAAATTATATGTTTTAAAAAAGATTGAAGCTTTTTTAGGTTTGGTGATTTAAAAACAACTTTTAAAAAAGAAATTATTGGTGGCCTAACAACATTTTTAGCAATCTTATATATTTTATCAGTGCAACCTAATATGTTATCTTCTGCATCAGATATTAATCATCCAAGTGATCCAAGTCAAAATATGGCGTTTGGAGGGATTTTTTTTTCCACGGCAATTGGTGCTTTTATTGTTACTTTAATTATGGGTTTATCAGCGAATATGCCAGTTAGATTAGCACCTGGAATGGGGCTAAATGCTATTTTTACTTTTAATGTTGCTAATAATGGATTAGGATATCTCAAGGGGCTTTAATTGCTGTAATGCTTTCAGCAATATTTTTCTGCCTTATTTCAATAACTAAATTACGAACAATTATTATTAATGTGATTCCAGATTCATTAAAATTAGCAATTGGTGCTGGAATTGGTTTTTTTATTGCTTATATTGGTTTACACAATATTTGATTTGTTGGCGATAATGCCGTTGCTCCAGATGGGGTTGTCGTTAATGGCGGAATTCCGGTTGCAACATTATGAAATTTAAAAACTAACTGACCAATAATTTTAATGGGATTTGGTGTTTTAATGTTAATTTTAGTTTTACATTTTAAAAAAATTCCGGGAGCCATTGCCATTGCAATTTTGGGAGGATTAGGAGTTTCTTTGATTGTCGGAAATGTTGTTGATAATGATTTCATTCGTTACAATTTTACGCATTGAAAGGGATGAAGTTAAAGTGATTTTAATGGTTTTAATACCACTTTAAAATTAACATTTGCAGCATTTGCTAATCCAAAAATTTGAACATCACCAACGATGTATATTTTAATTTTTGTTTTCCTATTTGTTGATTTTTTTAATACAACAGGAACGTTATACTCTGTTTCAACTCAAATTTCATTAACAACTGGTGAAAAATATGAATTAAAATCACGTGCTTTAATGGCAGATTCAGTAGGAACTTTAACTGGAAGTCTTTTAGGCTGTTCTCCGATTACTAGTTTTGTTGAATCAACAACGGGAGTTTTTCAAGGTAGCTCGAAGTGGTTTTTCTGCTATTATTACAGGGTTAATGTTTTTAGTAGCAATTCCACTTTTTCCAATTTTTAAATTAATTACTCCGGCAATTGCTGGAGCTGCCGTGATTTTTGTTGGTACATTAATGGTTAGTCAAATTAAAGATATTGAGTGAGTTAAACCAGAATTTGGAATTTCAGCCTTCTTTACTATTATAATTATGATAGTTACATTTTCGATTACAAATGGGTTGGCACTTGGATTTATTGCTTATGCCTTTATTTGTTTAATTACTAAAAAAGCTAAAACAGTTGCCATTACAATTTACATTTTAGATCTTTGTTTTATTGCTTTTGCTTTTGTCCAAACTGGTTAAAAACAAAATAAGATAAATAATGATTTAATATATAAAGATTATTCTAATTAATTTTCTATAAATAACAATGTTTTATAATTTTATTATGGCTAATAAAGAAAGAAAATATTAATAAATCAGGAGCATTATCCTGATTTTATTTTATTTAAATAACCACCTCAAATTAAAAAGCCAATGATGCTATTTGCAATAAAAAAACTTGTTTGAATTAACATATTAATATTAATTGTTATTGGATAATTAGCATTAATACTATTAACTCCTGCAAACATTGAAAATTGTAAAATATTTGAAAGTAATCATAAAATTCATTGTTCTTTTAGTCGTAAAAACATTGGTAGTCGGAAAAAAAGTAGTTTTTTTCTTTTCATTTGTTTAAAAATATGTTAAAAATAAATTGGCAATGAAATATTACATTGTTAGGGCATTAAACATAGTAATTTAATTATGAAAGGAAATATTCAATTGCCGAATAATAATTAATTAAAAAATATAATTTATTAGTAATAAAAGGGAGGAAATAAACAATGAGAAAATTTCTCAGTGTTTTTGTAGCAGCAACTTTGTTAAATGGTTCGAGTCTTTTTCTTGTTGCATGTGCTAAAAAATATTATTTTGATAGTAATATTTGAGTTATTACCGATGCTTTTATTGTGACCGATGCATCGTTTAATGAATCAGCATGAGATGGAGCAAGTAAATATGTCATTTCACAAAGGGATAAAGAAATTTTACCATCAGAGTGAAAAAAAAGTCACCATCGAGCTAGTTATTATGAACCAGCAAGTCAAACACCATCTGACTTTAAAACAGCTTATTTAACAGCATATATTGCTGACGCAAAAACATTAATTTTGCCAGGTTTTGTGCATGGTAATACCGTTGGATGAGGTGCAGAAATAGTTGATAATTTAATTTATATTGATGGAAGTAGTCAAAATATTCATTTAGGAATGGATCCCAAAAAACCATTAGCAACAAATGTTGTTGGAATAAGTTATGAAGCTGAATCATCGGGATTTTTTGCAGGAATTGCAACAGCATTATGATTAAATGCTAATCAAAGCAAATATCCTTCAGGTTTAAAAATATCTACATATGGTGGAATGGATAATCCTGGCGCTGTTTCAAATTATATGTGAGGATTTTTAGTGGCTGCTGATATTTTTAATGCAATCATTAGTAACAGCAATTTGCCAAACTTATTTAACATTAGAACAGATCTTTTAGCACAAGTTAAAAAAATGAATCCAGCAGTAACTGCTTTACAAAAAATTGAAAAAGTACAAAATGTTATAAAAAATAATGAATCATGATTTTCACAATCATTTGAAATTGGACATGGGAAAGATATTTCAGATGAATTACTTTCTCGTGGAGCAAGTATTATTTTTCCTGTTGCAGGTCCGCAAACCCAAGATACTATTGGCCGAATTAAATATAATAAATCACCAGCTAAAGTTATTGGTGTTGATACCGAACAATCTAAAATTTATGGAGAAGACATAATCGTAACAAGTGCCTTAAAAGAAATTGCAACTTCAACTCAAGAAGCTCTCAAGAATATTTATTCAGATAAATGTGGTTATTCATCTAATAGTAATACTTGAGACAATAATCATGTGACACCGGAATGTTGAATTAATACTGATCAATCATCAATTCAGCATCCAACTTGGACAGGGATTGAAACAACAAAGTCAATTAATGAAGATACTGTTAATTTTATTCATAATAAAACTGATGATTTAATTAAGGATACAGCATTTGATAAAATTATTAAAGTATTACAAGATGTTTATTCCCGAGGAATTGATGATGTCCCTCCTGCAGCAGCAAAGGTATTTACAACAACATTAGCAAATACTTATCAAAATAGTGATACATTGAAAACTTATATTTTAAATGCAATTGAAACCGCTTTGCAATAGAAGGAAAGGACATAATATGAAAAACAATAATGAATATGCAATAGAAATGAATAATATTACCAAGGTCTTTGGTGATTTAATTGCAAATGATGATATTACCTTAAAAGTAAAAAAAAGTGAAATTCATGCTTTAATTGGCGAAAATGGAGCAGGAAAATCAACATTAATGAGTATTTTATTTGGTTTGTATGAACCAACAAAGGGAGAAATCCTTATTAATGGAAAACCAGAATATATTAATAATCCTATTAAAGCGAATCAATTAGGAATTGGTATGGTTCATCAACATTTTAAATTAGTTGATATTTTTACTGTACTTGATAACATTACATTAGGATATGAACAGTTAAAAGGGAAAGTATTTTTAGATCGTTCAAAAGAAGCACGTGATATTGCTCAAATTGCAATTAAATATAATTTGCAAGTTGATTTTAGTTCAAAAATTGCAAATATTTCAGTTGGAATGCAACAACGAGTTGAAATTTTAAAAATTTTATATCGTTGAGCAGATATTTTAGTTTTTGATGAACCAACAGCTGTTTTAACACCACAAGAAATTGAAGGCTTATTAAATATTATGTTAGATTTAAAAAAAGATGGGAAAACAATTATTTTTATTTCCCATAAATTAGATGAAGTGAAAAAAATTGCTGATCGGGCAACAGTTATTCGACGTGGAAAAGTTGTCGAAACTTTTAATGTGCAAGATAAAAATGAGAAAGAAATTGCTGAAGCAATGGTTGGCCGTAATTTAGTTGAAATTAAAAATTCAGGGCAAGCACCACGAGAAGAAGTTTTATTAAGAATTGAAAATTTATTAGTAAAGAAAAGAGGCCTAACGCGTTTGATGGCTTTAGATGATTTTAATTTAACCGTTCATGCAGGAGAAATTGTTGCAATTGCTGGAGTAGAAGGAAATGGGCAGACTGAATTAGTAAATGTTCTAACCGGATTAGAAAAAGGAGCCTCTGGAGAAATAATTTTTAATGATATTAATGTGACCAAAAAAAGTATTTATGAACGCTATCAAAATGGAATGTCTCATATTCCTGAAGATCGTCATAAACATGGTTTAATCTTAGAATTCAATGCAATTGATAATGTTGTTTTACAAAATATTAATCAAAAACCATTTTCAAATTATGGTTTATTAGATAAAGGAGCAATTCAATTATATGCTCAACAAATTGTTAATAAATATGATGTACGAGGTGCAAATTCTGGTTTTGCTGTTACACGCAGCTTATCAGGAGGTAATCAGCAAAAATTAGTTATTGGGCGAGAACTATCACGACAACATAATATTTTAGTTGTTGTTCAACCAACAAGGGGTTTAGATGTTGGAGCAATTGAATATATTCATAATAAAATTTTGGAAGAAAAAGCACAAGGGAAAGCAGTCTTATTAGTTTCATATGAATTAGAAGAAATTATGAGTTTAGCTGACCGTATTGTTGTTTTACATAATGGACGCATTACTGGTGAAGTTACTGACAATAAAATTAAACGTGAAGAAATTGGTTTAATGATGGCAGGAAGATATCATAAGAAAGGAATAAAAATTAATGCAAACACAAATTAAAAATTATGGATGATTATTAAAACAGAAAACAAGAATTTTCTTTCGTTCAAATGAATTTAAAACTAAAATGAACTATTTTAAGGCATCTATTTGTGCAATTATTGCAGGAGTTCTGCTTAGTTTTATTATTATCGGTGCAAATGCATCAGATCCATTATTATTTTTTAGTTATGTTTTTCGACTAGCTTTTCACCCATTATTAAAAGATTCGACATTAACTTATTGAGCAATTTATATTGTTGCGGGATTAGCTGTTGCGGTTGCTTTTAAAGCTGGATTATTTAATATTGGTGTTCCTGGACAAATGTTATTAGCAGGTAGTATGACAATTGTTTTAGGTTTAAAGAATCTCACAATTAGTCAAGGAGCTGGCGTAATTGGAGCTTTATTTATTTCAATTCTTGTTGGTGCAATGTTAGCAGCAATTGCTGGAGCATTAAAAGCTTATTTTAATATTCATGAAGTTGTTTCAACAATTATGTTAAATTGAATTGTTTGGTATGTTATGAAATGAATGTTTATGAATCCAGCGCATGGGATGTGAAATTCAAATCAAAATTCAACAATTGATATTCTTACAACAGCCCCAAATTTTAATTTAGTATTGAATGGGCAATTATGAATTATTCCATTTATTATTGCAATGTTATTATTAGGAATAATTATTTTTATTATGAATTATACTGTTTTAGGTTTTCGAATTAAAGCGGTTGGAAAATCAAAAAATGCTTCTTTATACGCTGGAACAAATGTTAAAGCATATACTATTGTTTCAATGGCATTATCAGGTGCTTTAGCAGGCGTGTTAGGAATGTTATATTATATGACACAATCAACAGTATTACAATTTACAACTGATGCATTACCAGTTGTCGGTTTTGATGCAATTGCTGTTGCATTAGTTGCTTTTACAAATGGGTTTGCTATTTTACCAATTGCTTTATTATGAGGAATTATTAAAACAGCTGCTTTGCAAGCAACGCAATTACCTGATTTTCAAATGTCAAAACAAATGGGACAATTAATTTTCGGAATCATTATTTATATGTCTGCAATTTCTACATTATTTATTTACTTTAAACCGATCTTTTGATTGCGTCGTTGATGAAATATTCAACACAATGTAGAATGAAAGCAAGAATATAATAAATATCAAAAACAAATTAAGGACTATCAAAAACAAATTAAAAATACGAATAAAATATATCGAATTAAAATGCAAGAATTAAAAAAAGAAGGAACTAAAGAAGAAATTAAAGCATATCGGAATGAAATTAATGATCAATTAACGTTATATGCTGGGAAAATTACCACTTTAAAAACAGAAATTCGTTTTTTTGAAAATTTAAAATATAAGGAAGCAACAAAAATTGGGCAACGTGGTCTTAAAACAAAATATAAATTAGCAACATTTATTGCCCTTGGTTCCGCATTAGACCATTTTGCACAAGTGAAAAATGAATATTTATTAAAAAAACAAGAAATTAGTTTTTTAAAAAATAATTATTATCAAGCCGTATGAAAAGTAAAAGGGCAAGCAAAACAAGAATTATCACAGTTTTATAATTTGCCGAAAAAAGAATTATATGCTAAATTATCACATTTACAGTCGCAATATGGTGATTTAGTTTTAAATCAAGAGGAAGCTATTAAAAAATTACGTGAAAGTTATTATCCTATTTTTAATCAAATTCAAAAAAAATATGGAAATGATTTTAAAAGATTGCAAAAAGAAGAAGCACTGATTACTAAAAAATTAAATCAAGAAATTAAAGCATTAAAACGCCAACAACGTCGTGAAATGTATCAATTTAAAATAGCAAATTATCAAAGTAAGAAAAAAAATAAACGGGAATTAAGAATAATTAATCGTCAAGTAAAAGCAGATGTTAAGATTCAACAGGAAGTGGCTGTGTTAAAACAAAATTTAAAACTGCAATTAAAAGAGATGAAACAACAATTTAATCTTGAATATCAAGCTATGCGCAAAAAACATAAAAGAGAGATGCCACAGTGGAAAAAGGAATTAAATCAAAAATTAAAACATATTCGAAAAGTTGTTTCAGAAGATAATAAAATTTTAAAAGCAGAATATCATCGTCAAAATGCCGCTTATCAAATGCAAAAAGGAGGAAAAAAATAATGGAAGCAGTTTCACAATTATTTGCTAATGGTTCAATTCTTTTTGCAGTATTGTTAATTGCGGCAATGGCTGGTTTGTATTCAGAACGCGCAGGAGTTGTTAATATTGCTATTGATGGAATGATGATCATTGGTGCGTTAGTTTATGCGTTACTTGGTAAAGTATTATCACAATATGGTAATGGAATGCAAATTATTGCTTTATTAATTTCCACAATTTGTGGTGGGACTTTTGCCTTATTACATGGTTTTGCTTCAATTACTTTAAAAGCACAACAAGTAATTTCTGGAACAGCGCTAAATTTATTAGCAACTGGAATCGGATTATTTTTTGTAAGCATTCCATCCTTAGCGGCTGGAAATATGATTCAAACAGGTTTTAGTACAATTGGGGTTGATTCATATCAAATTATTAATATTTTCTTAATTATTGCAATTGTTTTAGCAGGTTTTACCTTTATTTTCTTTAGATTTACAAAAACAGGACTACGCTATGTTGGATGTGGTGAGAATCCTAATGCAGTTGATGCAGCTGGAATTAATGTAATTAAAACAAGATATAAGGCAGTTATTATTTCTGGATGCTTAGCAGGCCTAGCAGGGGCAATGTTCACTCATTATGTTTCTGGGCAATTTCGTGGTGACGTCCAAGGACAAGGATATATTGCCTTGGCAATTATGATTTTTGGGCAATGACGAATTCAATATATTACATTGGGAGCAGTCTTATTCAGCTTTTTAATTGCTTTGGCAGGAACATTATGACGTTTTGCGGGTTGAAATATTGCTGATCCATCAAATCAGTTATTAAAAATTTTACCATTTGTCTTTACATTAATAACAATGGTTATTTTCTCAAAAAATTCAAAAGTACCAAAAGCATCAGGAATTCCATTTGATAAGTCATTACGATAAAAACAACCGATATCGGTTGTTTTTATTTACATTTTCTTATTTTTTTTCTATAATTAATGTATTCTGAGGATATATTCTGCAAAAAAAGGGAAAAAACTATTCATTATTTTTAGTGTTGTCGGATTATTTACCACTGGGATAACTAGTAAAATTACAAGTTGTCGAATGATAAAATATCGTAATACTAATTATACTAATTCAAATTTACAAAATGAGATGTTAATTTGAATGAAAATTGCCAGTGATGTTAGTAATAAGATAACAAATTATGATAGCAATGGAAATATTAAAAATTCAAACGAATTTCCAGAATTAAATCAATTTTATAATTTAGTTAATCAACGTAACCAGTTGGTTGTTCTTGACCGTTCAAATACGCAGATTAATTTAGGATTAAAAAAATTTCAAAATGAATGTAAAGAAATATTTAAGAAATTAAATGTTAAAATTAGTGAAAGATATCCAAATTATTTTAATACTTTAAAGAAAAAACCATTGTATCACCTTAAAGAAGCAGATAAATTTACTTTAACTTATGTTGATTTAGATAAAATTAATAAATTAACTAATACTACAACGACTGGTGTTCGGGCAGTTCAAATTCAGTATGAATTTATGTTAGATTTAAGTTTTAAATCCTTAATACAAATGCGCCCATTTACAGTTACTCATGTTATTACAAATGAACCAGATGAAATTAAAAAAATTTTAGAAAAATCAATTGCAAAAATCAAAAAATATTTAATTAACTTTTTTAATAATTATGAAAATGTCATAATTAATCAAAACAATGAATTCAAATCAATTTATGATAATTTTGAAATTAATTATAATACTAATGTTAAACTATTTGTAAATTGTACTATGAAGTGTAGCAGTTTATTTGCTATGATTATAACATCAATAAAATAAATGTTCAATATAATTTATTTTAAAATATAAATTATCTTTTTTGAAATTTAAAAATCCCAAATGAATATATTTATATAAAGTTTTAAAACATACTGGAAACTTAATACCAAACTCTTTTTCATATTTTTTACAGATTTGTTCTGGTGAATCATGAAATTTGTTATATTTTTCATCTAGTCATTCTAAAATATTTAGCAATAATGATGATTTTTTAAAACATTTTTGTCGTTTTTGTAAATAATCTTCGTGTGCTAATTTAGCGTCATATTCATTATCTTTTAACCTTTTTATTTCTCGTCTAATTGTATTGCGATTTTTATACAATATTTTTGCTATTTTAGATATATTGGGTTTACCATTTTTTCTTTTTAAAGAATCAAGTTCTAATAAATCTTTTAACATTACTCTTTTTAAAAAAGTAAAATGATGTTTTGTTTTATCCATTTTAAAAAATCCTTATCTTTTATATACAAAGTTAATTATATAGTTTTTTGATATTTTGGGCGAGCGATTGATTTTCTTAAATTTTTGTGATAAAATAATTTATAAGTTAAAAAAAGTTTTGAGGTTCTTTTAAACAAATTTGGGAACCTTTATAAAATTCTTCGCTTAACGCTTAGAATTTTTCCCAAGTATTTTGAAAAGCGCGGCAAAACTTTTTTAACTTGTAAGGCATTTTTCACAAACTTATGAAAATCACCGCGAGCCCAGATTAGATTAATACAATATAATCAGAATAATAATCATATCAAATAATCTCCTTTCTAAATAGATTTAAAAATACTTGACTTGCATATATATATATATATATATAATGTCAATAGATCTTGATAAAAAGTTTCAAGATTAAAGAAGAGAAATTAAATAAAATGAAAAAACTGTTAAGTTTATTAAGTGTATTAACTATTAGTGGAACTGTTGTACCAACAACAATTGCTGCCAGTTCTTATCAAAAAGAAAATAAAAAATTATTAAATAATAATATTAAAAATTTAAAACGAGTTAAAAGAAGTGATGTTCCATCTTTACGAGATTTGATTACAACAATTAATATTGGTAAAATAGAAAAAGTTAATCAAAAAAATATTTTAAAAAAATTAAGTGAGATTAATCATCCAATTTTATCAAGAAAAAGGAACATATAATTGATAGAATAGAACAATTAAATAATTTAAATTATCATCATGGTAAAAATATAAGATTAGAAATTAGAAACATTACAAGAAATTCAGCTGAAATTTTATTTAGTCAAGCAACTAATAGTAGTAGTTCATTACATACATTTCATTCTACTGAAAATCTTGATTATAATGATGTATTGAGGGTTTCTTTTTCTATAAAAAAAATTAATTTATCATCTGTTATTACTAATACTAATTTAGGTGATATACCAAATAATTCATTTCAAACAATTATTAGAGAAGTTATTAGAAGAAATCCAAATTCTGGATTAACAGTTAATGATTTAGTAGTTACAAGAGCAACTACAAATTCAGGAACAATTATAAGTCAAAATAATAATTATTTTGGAAATATCAATGTATCTTTTAATAGAAGTATAAAAAAATAAAAATTAATCAAATATATAAACTGCATGATTATAATTTAAATAATAATACTATTGAAAAATGATATAAGTTTTTACAACCTGATCAATTTAAAAACAGTTTTAACAAAGAAACCTGAGAAAAAGAAATTAAACCACATATTGAAGCAATAATTAATGTTGTAAATAAATTTTCACTAAGTGATCATAGTTTATTTCAAAAATATAATGAAGAAAATAAAAATACTTTAATTGCTTCTTTAATTCGTCATTTTACAGAAATAAATGATAGTTTTCAGTCAAGAAATTATTTATCTGTTACAACAAATACATTTGGTCTTACTTTAATATTGAAAAAAACAAAACTAAAAATAAAATAATTAAAGATGAGATTTAAAATATGAAAAATATATTAAGTTTTTTAGGAACCATAACTTTAATTGGAACAAGTACAATAAGTTTAGTTGCTTGTAATAATAAAACTAAAATACATGAGTATACACACGAAGAATTGGAACATTTAAAAAAAGAAAACTAAATAGTATATACAACAAATGAAACTATTAAAAACAATTTAGAATGAATGGCACCACAAGAAAAACCATTTAATAATGTTGATAATAAATGATATTATATTGTATGACGAGGGGAAGAAAAAAATTGAAGAATAATTAATTTTAATTATAATTTTAATAATATAAAAAAATAGATACAGACAATTCATTTATTCTTTATATTACAGCAATTAAAAAATTACAAATATGAAATGAAATAAATAAAAATTGAACCGAATGAAGTAATGATAAAAATAAAATACAATATAAATATGTTTATCGTTGAAATTCAAATACACAAAAACCTAATTTAATTTTAGATAAAAACGGTAATATAAAAGTTAAATAAGAACAGACAAATATAAAAAAACATTTTAAATAAAATGACTTTTTATATTTCCAATGTAATTAATGATAATATTTCATTATTTTTATTAAATAACTCTAAATTATTAATAATAATTTGTTCTTTTTTTGTAAAAATTGTAATATTATACTTTCCATAACCTCAAATGCCAGATATTTCAATTTAATTTAAATTAAATAGTTTTTCGTGTTTATAAAAAGTTATTTTAATACTATCTTCAACTAAATTTTTAGTCATACTTGTTCAAACTGTTTTAGAATAAAGTAATCTATATAATTGAGAAAAATAGTTTAAATATTCTTCTATTTTGCCGTTAGAAACAATCAAACTAGTTAAATATTTACCATATTCACCATCTGATAATTTAATTTTTGTAGGAATAAGAGAAGGAATATTGTTTGTTTCTAATTTATTTGTTATTGATAATGAATTAAAATAATTTGCTTCTAATTGATAAACAGGATTTTCTGAAATATTTTTGTTTTTAACATTTATTGTGGATTTAGAAAAATCAAAATAAAATGACTTTAATTCTACTACGCAATCTTTAAATTCTCAGTATTTTTGCTCTTCTTCAATAGAAACTGATATTAATTCAAAATAATAAGGTGCAATTAAAAAAGGTTACAATGATGATTTTAAATTAATTGCATATTTACTATATACATAATTTGATAACATATAGATAATTTGTTTAAATTTTTTCACTGCATTATCAGATAAATAAGTAGGATTTTTAAATTTTCATTCTTCAAATAAACCATCAATAACATCTTCGGATTTTTGATTTTCAAACTTTCGTCTTAATTCAGCTGATTTATTTATAGGATTACCTTTTTCATCATATTTTGCATCAGTAAATTTTCTATCATAATTATAAAGATATGTTAACATATTTAATAAAACATCTTTCAATGTTCCATATAAAGGTGATTTTGAAAATTCAATTATTATATCTGAATATTGTTTTTCTGAAATTATTCCAACTGAAATTAAATGAGTTCATCACGGGTAACTATCTGATTTATATTTATAAATATCTGAAGGAGATTCTTCATTAATTTCAATTTTATTATTTAAAGGATATTTTGATGTTGGTGGTGCTTGGCTTTCTAAATGACTATATGAAATTTTTGTATTTATAATGCGTGCATTTTTAAATACTTGTCTTTGTGGATTAGAACTATGGTTACCTATATTTAATAATTCTAAAACATCTTTTCCTTGAATATAGTTTTTGGCTATACTTTATGGTAAAAAACTTTCAGTAAATCAATACTGAAATATTCTTACATTAGGGTTTGTTTCAATGGGCATTGATAGTAAAGGTACTAAACTAGCGTTTTCAACTATTGATGATGGATAAAAATAAACACCATTAACATTGCCTCAACACTTAATATTTCCAAATAACATAGATTTGGGATATTTAATTTCAATCCTAGTAAATAATGTATCTTCTGGCAATGATTTTTGTAAAACTAAGTGAGTACTATTCTGATTTTTTCATTTAAAGTCAGTTATTTTAACTAAATGCGTAGATTTAATAATATCAACACCATCGGGTGTATAAGATCGTTTGTATTCTTCAATTATATAACATTCATTTTTATTGTCTTCACTAATTGGTTCATTAATAGATAATATTTTTAAGTCTAATGTTTCTAAAAATTCTTTGTCTTGTTTTGAAATATTATTAATTAAAATATCTTTTTCATCAATCATTACATAACTTGTGCTATTATCTTGGACTGTGGTATTTTGTTAAATTTGTAATTTAAAATTAAAATCACTGATTTCATAACCAATAATCTTAATATATTCATCTTTGTCAACAAAACCTATTTTAACACTATTTTGAGAGTAGTTTAAGGTTGGTTTTTGTTTTGTCTTAACAAGAATTAATTTTATAAATATATAAGATTCTTGCACGGTCTTCGGTAAATAATTGTTCTTAATCAGGGTCGCTATATTGTGATTGATTAGCAAAATCTAGCGGAATACTATCAATTGAATAATCAATTGGTTCATTATTTTCTGCTAATTGTGCTAACATTTTTTCTGATGGTTTTAAGATTATTTTTGTTCTCCTTGTTCTTCATTGGGTATATTTATAATAGTTTCATTGTTATTTAATTGTCTGTTTAAAGTTGCATTTACTGGTAAGCGAACATCAACAATTAAATCATCAATATTTTTAATATTAAATGTTCTACTATTTAAAATGGCATTATCATATTTAATTAACTTAATAATGAATTCAGTTAATTTAATTTCTCTGATATATATCATTTGTTCATACGATGCGTTTGTTTGAATATTTACACCAGCAACTTCCGCTTGTGTTTGTTGAGCCCCCTTAGCGATTGCGGGAACATGGTGGCGATTTATTTTATAGTAATTAGTTAATAATCAATCATATATTTTGGTTAATTGTTCACCTTTAAAATTACCAGCAATATAGTCTACTGGTTGAAAATTACTATCGGGGTCTCCTTCAACTAATAACAAGTCATTTTCAATAAACGAAGCTAACATTTTACTAATTTCTTGGTCAACAACACCAGTAACTCCATTAATATTAATGGTAAATTTACCACTATTTAATAATGGGTTTAACATAATCTTTTCCGCAATAATATCTAAAATACTAGCAAATTGTTTACCATAACGAGTAGAAGGTTCAAAATTAGGGTTATTAGGAATAATTTCAATCGGAATAAAATTAAGTGGCAATATTTCCTCTCTTTGTAATGTTGTATAGTTATTTTATTTAGTATCATCAATATATAAGTCGGTAATAGTACTGTATAATCGTGTTTTTAACTTTCTAATAACTTTTACTTGTTTAGTTACATAATTAATTTCTAATTTTTCAGTAATAAAAACACTCTGGTCATTTTTAAGATAAGGGTCATAATCAAAAGTAGACGAAACTAAATTACCTAATTCGTGATATTGGTCATTGTAAAAATCAATCGTAATAAAATTAAGTTTTGAATTATTAGCAAAAATAAAATATGCACCTTTACCATTCTTATTAATTTTATATTCGTTATATCAATTCTTATTAGTAAAGTCTTGAATTTTTTAAAAGTTATTAATTAATTTAGTATCTATCTGTTTATTATTAATTGGATTATAAATGCTAATTTCTAAATCACGTGGATTTAAAAAATTAGCATTATCTTCACAAATTCTTTTTTCTAAAATTTCATTATGTTTTTGAACAATAACATTTTTACGATTAGTAATCGTTGATGCTAAATTAAGATAATAACTATCAATATCATATTCTTTTTTTAATTTCTTTTTTGCTGGTAACAATCCCATTTATATCACCTCTTTATTTCGTATCTTCTTTTTTAATAACATCTTCAATACTATCTTCTTTTTGTTGTTTGTTATGAGTTTTGATAAATCTAATAGTTTCAATAATTAAAACTATAATTCCTGCTCCAATAAGCATTGCTGAAACAATAACATATGCTGGTCAAGAAATACCTAATGTTTTTTCTCCGATAAAACAAATAATAATTCCGGCAATAAAAAACAATGATGAAACTCCAAAGATTTTCAAAAACATAATCATATCTTTAATAGTTACTTTTGACATAATACCATCTCCTTCCTAACTTACTTTTTTTCTTTCAATATACAATCCTTTAATTTCAACACTATTTGATATTGATGATAATTTAAACTTACCGTTGGAAAATAATTGAATGGTAATTCAACGACTTGGATTATTTCCATATGATATTCCACTTGCTAATTGACCTTTAAAGTTTATATGCGTAATTATATATAGTTCTATCTCAAGCGTTGTATAACACCATAAACGATAATAATATTCTGACTTATTAAAATTTTTAATTTTATATCCTTTAGAATCTTGAACAAAATCACTAGTATCAACAACTTTTCAATCATTTGATATTTTAGGTAAATCTTTTTTCTGTAAATAAAATTTATCTAAATATTTAGTAGTACTAAATGTATCATCAGTACTTTCAATTCCCGCAACTGTATTATCAATAATCATATAATCAGCAGTATTTTTACCACCTTCAAAACTAGGGTCTCAAATTCTTAATTCCCCGTTTTCAGCATTAAAATCAACATTAACACGACCACTACTATTAGGTAATAAAGTTATTTTATTTTGCTTTAAATCTGAAACCATTAATTCATCAGCAGTATTTTTAATAATTGTTTTATTATCAATTTTAATATCACTCTACCGCCACTTTGTTTTGCTTTTCATACACCATTTTTTTATAAATAGTATCATTATCAAAGGGAACATTTATTTCATTATTGTTATTTTTAACAATAGTTTTATTGTCAATCTTAGTTTTTTCTTTTTCTATTAAAGCATCTACTTCTAATTGAGTATAATATTCTTCTAAATCAATCATTGTTAAATCAATACCTTCTTCTTGAAAAGTAAGAAACATTTTCTTTAAAGTTGTTAAATTAGCCAATGATTTTGCATAGGTAGGCAATAGACATTGTCAAGTAATCATAGGGTCATTTTGCGATGAATAATTAATATCACCAACACTCATATTTGCCGAAGTAAAAAATTCAATTGGAATGCGGTTAAAGTTCAATGCTCAATCGTAATAAACACCATATTAATACAAATTTTCTTTAATAATGGATCTTTAAATGTTTCAAACTTTAGTTTTGAAAATGGATAGTTTAAGTAAGAATTAATCATATTTTGGGCTCTTAAAGCAAATGTTTTAAATCATAATTCTACATCACCTTTAAAAAACTTATTATAACGAACTGGAACTTGTGTAATTTTACCTGTCATTGGAATAAAATTATTATAATTTTCCAAAGTAACATTTTGTCATAATTCATTTAACATTTAATCATCTCCTTATCATTTACTTTTTTTAGAATATATTTTCTTTAATATAAATTTTTTACTATTTAGTAATGTTTTTGTTTTAATTGTTTTGTTTAAATCTTGTTTTGTTCTGAGTTGTTTATATGCTTGGAATACTAGTCCATTATCTAGCAAACTAGTAACCGCACTATCTTCTAGCGTATTTAACAATTTATCTTTATTAAAGTTATTTTTAAATTGTTCTTGCATTTTTAATATCTTAGCAATTGTCCGATATATTTTAAAACTATCTTTTACTACTTGCTGATAAACAAGTGGGGCAAAAGAAACTAAATTAAACAAACTTGTTTTTTTAAATCCCCAACCAATAAACCACTCACTGTTCATATAGAATTTAAACGGTTCAGGAGCTAAAACAAACTGTTCTGCTTTGATTAAAGTTGTCATAACGACAATAGTGGCATATTTAGGATTTTTATAATATATTGTTAAAGCAACTTCGCCCGCAACTGATAAAGGAACAATTTTAACTGCTAAAAAACATCAGAACCATAAGCAAAAGGTAATAATTGACCTTTTTTAATAGCCTTAGTTTCAAATTTAAATAATATTTTTTTAGTTTTATCAGTAATTTTATTAATTACTTTTTGTTTAATAGTAATTATTTGTTTTTCAATTGGGGCTAATAATTTTTTAGTTAACTTTTTGAATATAAAAATTTGGGTTTAAATGATTTAAAATTTTATTTAATTTAATTGGTGTTTGATAAAAAATATTTAATAATTTATTATTATATATTTTACTGCCCCGTATTAAATTAGCATTTAATATTAGGTTTTTGCCAACACCTTTTTATGAAGATTAGTCATTATGTTATATCACTTATTAGTATTAATTTTGCTTATTTTATCAATATTTAATCCATATTCAGACAATCATTTATTTCATTTATGCGTGGTATTTTTTGAACTAATGTAGGACTTATTTTTTGAATATTTTTTTCAATTTTTAATAAATTATTAATTGTTTCTAAATTAGAAACTTTAAAACCCTTATAAAAATCATTTCGGACTAATTTTCCAATTGTATATAATAAAGTTTCATTATTAGCTTGTTTTGTAAAATCAAATATTAATTTATCAGATAAAATCTTTTTATCTCTAACTTGTCTTACAACATCTTCTAAATTATTAGCAGTTATTACACCTAATTTTTCAAGTAGTTTAGTTTCTTTTGCTAATTTTAAAATTCTAGTTGTTCGAACAGCACGCGTTAATTTACCAATTCCACCAATTGCTGGTAGCAAATTTAAGGCAGTACTTTTTACTGTCACTTCTGATGTTAATTTATCGTATATTTGATTTACGGCAAAATCGGTTGCTGTTTCTGCTCCAAATGAGATAAATGCTGCGGCAAAATTAGATAATCCCGCACCAAGACCAACAGTCGAAGCAATACCACCAGTTAAAACTGATAAACCAAGTGCTAAAACTTGAATTCCTAAAAATTCTAATAATTGTAAACCAAAATTTTTTTCTTGTTGTTGGATTGACAATCTAGTTGGATTTTTTAACAGCATAAATAAGGGCTGTTTTAGATGTTCCAATTGGCATATATATCAAACGAAAAAGTACTATTTTTTAGTACTATTAAGAATTTTTAATTTTAACATAAATCGGATTTGTTTGACCAGTAGCGTTGTTTTTACCTTCAATTTGAACTGCAACAGTTTTATTATTTGTAATATTAATTGGTCAGTCTTCACCTTTGCTTTCAATAAAGTAATCAAAATCACTTTCAGTTAAAGAACTATTTACTGCTTTTGCTGCTTTTAAAACAACATCTTTAAATTGTGGTTTTAACTGTTCGGCTGTTACTTTTGTTGGGTCTGTAACATGAATATTTGGTTTATCTATTTTATTAATTTTACTAATATCAATTTTTGAAACAATATGTTTAATAATTCCCTTAGGTTCAACTACTGCCCCACCTAAATATAAAACTCTTTCCATAATCAAAGTATTACCCATTCCAGTACCCAATGCAGCTGCACCAACTCTTAATGGAGTATGGTCTTTTTTGCGTAAGATAAGAGGGCCATATTTTTTACTAAATTTAAAGGCAATTGCATTAACACCATCTGGTAATAGAGTAATTGTTCCTTCTGAACCATCTTTATTAATAATTGGTAATTTTTTAGGAACCATATAATATGTTGTTCCTTCAACAGTTTTCATTGCTCCGCTTGTTTCAATTACATTGTTTATTTGGTCATTTGCTCCAAGTTGTAACTGTAATTTATTACGAATTCCACAAATAAAATCAGTCGAACCCAAGACAACTGTTTCTGATGGGGTAAATCCATTTTCATATATTTTATCCATAATTTCATTGTGAATTTGTAAAGCATTAGTATCATCTGCTTTTTGGACTTGAATAGTTGTAACTACTCCTTTGTTAATAATTTCTAAAAATTTATTACGTTTATAAGCAACCTCAGTATCCATTGCTTGTTCAATATCAGCAGCCCAAATATTAGGGTTAAAATCACTTTCTACAGGGTCTAATTTACGAGCAAAAATTAAAATTGTATCTAATTCAACAATTCCATCATCAAATTCTACTTCTGAATAATTTAATAATTTATCATCAGTATTAAATACTTTCCCATCTTTACCAGAACCTTCATTATATTTAATATTTTTCTTTCTTTTATATGCTAAACTAAATTTACTTGCATCTTTTCATGCAAATAATGCTTCTCAACTAAATTTTTGTTGATAAGTTTGTAAATATCATTGTTCAAATGTTTCTCGATCTTGTTTTGTTGCTTGATTAGCAATATCTCCGAAAATTCTTTGTGGGTTTTGTGCCATAATTTACTTCCTTCTTTCTATTTATTAAATACATTGTCTGTATCTAAAATATTGTTTTCTTTGTTTTCTACTTTTGGTACGCCCCCAGTATTAACTGTTTGTACCTTAATTAATTCATCATAAACACTTTGCAATTGTATTTTAATGATTTCAATATCATCAGTAATATCATAAGACTTTAATAAAACATTTTTAAATTCTTCATTATCAGTTAAAGAATTAATAAAGTCAATTACTTCAATTTGTTTTAATTGAATTGTTTGTTGTTCAATTTGTGAAGTTAATTCAGTATTTTTTGTTTGTAGTTCGTTGATTTGCTGATTACTATTTTCTAAATTAATTGCATTAAATTCTTCAACTTCAGCAGTATTTTATAAAATAATTTCAGCAGTTTTAATATCTAAACTACCATTTTCATTTTTAATAGGTTCATTATTTTCATTAATAAGAACATATTTTATATTTTTTAATGCCATTGTTTTTCCTCTTTTTTTAATATTTGTATTTGTTCTTTTTCTAATCGATTTTTGTATAATTTCAAAACTGTCTACTTTAAAAGACAAAAAATAGCGTTTAGTTTTTATATTTAACTGATTAAATATTGAGCCTTTAATTTTTATCTCATCATCTTTTTTTAATTTGAAAAACTCAGTTAAAATAGATGGGTTATATATTGATAATGTTGAGTAATTTAATCCTTCTCACTGACATTTAGCCGAACAAGCATCAACTTCAACACCACCAGCAACCAGTGCCTTAATCTTAGTTTTAATCGGATTTTCATGTAATCTAACAGTTAATTCTAACTTATTAACTTTTTTATTTTTTATTTTAGATTTTTTAGTTATTGATTTTTTAGGTAAATTACTTTTTGTTTGTGCCATTTTTTCAACTCCTTTTGCTAAAAAATACTGTAAATGTTTTCAAGCATCGTGTTCGTGCTCTGACATTTTAATATTTCATTTATAAATATAATTTTTCTTAATGACTGGTGATTGTAAAATATATTTTAAATTAAATAGATATTTGCATAAAACTTTTAAACCACCAATAAATTTAGGAGTAGATAATGGATTTTTTATTTTTAAACCCTTATGAAGTTGATAATCTTCAATTATTACAATAACTTTATTTAAATAAGAACAAATTTTATTTTTAAACTCATTTAATATTAAATACATATTATTTATTGCTTCTTCTTCATTTTTGAAATTAAAAGTAATATTATTAATTATTTTCTTTTGCAAAACATTATAAATAATAATACCAGTTTGTCCAATTCCAGCAGGGTCAATTGCAATAATATATTTTAATTTATTTGTTTTATTTTTTTGTCAATTTGTAATATTTTTCATTCATCGAATGCTAAATCTAAAATATTGTTAATTTTATAATATTGCATATATGAAACAATAATATCTCACTTGTCTTTAAATAAATTTAAGTACATTTTGGCTCATTCTAAACATTGCAAATCATAATGCTTTTTATGATGTGAAATACGACAATTAATAGGTTGATAATTAACTCAATCAAAAGATGTTGTTATTTCATTTCAAGTTTTATTAATATACAAACTTTTATATTCTGTCATTATATATACTCCTTAATTTTTTTATTTGTTGATCAAATTTCATCATTAATATCATTTACTGTTACCAGATAAGCTCGTATCATTAATTCTTGTAATTTATTTTTAATTTTTTTATTTCATTTTTTCATCAAATATTTTCCTTTCTGTAAAAAAACATAATATTCCTTTATTGGTTAATATTTTGATATTTAGTAAATAATTTATTTTAATATTTAATTACTTCGCCGCCCGCTCCACTTTGAAGGTGAGCGGGGGCGGATAGGATATTTTGATAGAGTTTACCCCCATACGGAAATAAACAAAAAACAGTTTACCCAGTTATTAATTACGCTTCATCCATCCCTACACAACTTTATATAAAGAAAATAACCTTTTGGAGTTCCAACCCTCTTGTTTTTTTAGTGTCCAATATTGTTTTTTTAGTTTAACAACACTCTTTTTATGAAAACAAGCCAAAAAACACATGCTTTGACATTTCGCAAGTGATTAATCTTGCCGAGAATTAAAGAAATAAATAGGAGTAGTAAATCTAATCGCTTTCACACTTTCTTTAAGGCTTCGTGCCATAGATGAGTTATCCATCTTTAAGTATCAAAAAATATTAAGTTTTAAAGATTGAATTTTGGATTAATCGTTAGATAGTATCTTTATTTTTTTATCTCATTATCTTTTTTAATTCTTTGTTTATTAAATATATTTTTTAGTAATTATATTTAACAATTAACTAACAACTAAATAAAACAATTATTCAAAATTTTTTAAGAAAAGAAAGGATGGATTTTTCTGAAAAAACATATTTTATTAAGTGTAAAAGATACTATCTAACGATTAATCCAATAAATATAAGTATTTTTTACAAAATAAAAAGCACTTTATTCTTTTTCAATAAAGTACTACATTTGCATTTACAATTTACAAAAAGTAGCAAAAATTAACTATAAAACAGAAAAAGTTAATTTAACAGCGTTAGGAATAAATAATTTAAATGAGTTAAAAACATTTTCTGTCGTTTGTTTGCCTGACTTTTAAATAACAGTTAATGATAATAAGATTAATAATCCAAATTATTTTGCACTATTTATTCCTACAAGTGATTTAAAAGTACTTACGAATGAATTTGATTGGGTAATGTTAGATAATAAAAATGATTTTAGAACAACTATTAATAAGGAATGATATTCAGGTTATTTTTATATGAAGGGAGTTGTTTGAATGGATATCAAGACTGCAATTTTATACTTAAAATTATTTTATAGTTTTGAGATTACAGAAGAATCACCTTCATCTTCTAATTACATTAATCTAATGATAAAATCAGGTTCAACATTACAAGTGATAAGAAAATAATAAAAGATTAAAAAAGAAATAAGTTTGAAAGTTCAATTTATTTCTTTTTATTTAATTATTTTTAAAAATGTAAGTAATTACAAATTAAATCTTGGTATTATCTTTATAATTATGTTAAAATCTAATAAATTAAGGAGGAAAAGTAATTAATGTCATTTACTGTAATAAAACACCCGTTAATTTTGGATAAATTAACAAGAATGCGCAAAAAGGAGAGTAATTCAAAGGTCTTTAAAGAAAATTTAGATGAAATTGCGCAATTAATGGCGTATGAAATATTTCGAAATATTGAATTAAATGAATTTGAAATTGAAACACCAGTAGCAAAAACAAAGGGATATAAAATTGCAAATGATATTGTTTTATTTCCAATTTTAAGAGCAGGCTTGGGGATGGTCGATGGAATTATTAATTTGGTCCCAAACGCTAAAATTGGACATATTGGATTATACCGAGATGAAAAAACCTTAGAACCACATGAATATTTTGCCAAAAAACCAGAAAATATTAATAAAGCAAATGTTTTAGTTTTAGATCCAATGTTAGCGACAGGGGGCAGTTCTAATGTGGCAATTCAAAAAGTTAAAGAATGAGGAGCAACTAATATTAAATTAGTATGTTTGGTAGCTGCACCTGAAGGAAAAAAATGTATTGAAGAGCATCATACAGATGTTGATATTTATGTTGCTGCATTAGACCAACGTTTAGATGAACATGGTTATATTATTCCTGGTCTAGGTGATGCTGGAGACCGTATTTTTGGAACTAAATAAAAAAAATAAATTAAATTGAAAAAACCATTTTAAAGGTGTAGAATATAAACTGTCAATAATAAGTTTAATAATGTTTTTGGGAATACTAATAGTATTGACGATGATTTATTTGACATTAAAACGAGATTGAACTTTATACACAGGATTAGTTTTGGGATATTTGTTTTCTCTTATAGGTTTCTTAATCATTTGTTTTTCTGGATGATTGTTAAGTATAAGTTTAAATAAGTACTTTTTTATCTTATTGTACCTAGTTCGCTTAGTGATTTATGCTATACCTATAGTTATTTATGCTGAGAATACTAGTTTTTTTAGTATTTACACAATAATTGTTGGAATTAGTTTATGTCCATTTTCATCATTATTTTCAAATGTTAAATTTCCCATTCATCAACGCAGAAAGGAAAAAAAAAATGGCAATGAATAGTAACTTTGGTCAATTTCTTGCAATGGATTTAATCCCTGATCCAAATAAAAGTGGAATGGATGCATGAAGTTATACAATTTTATTACCGCAATTAGTAACGATAGTTATTACTACCTTTATTATTATGCTTTTATCAATAGGTTATTATAAACGCTTAAAAAAACTTGGTCCAACCGATATTCCAACTGGTTTAGTACTTTTTGCTGAAATTACAATTAAGTGAGTTGAAAAACAAGTTGTTGATTTGATGGGACCAAAATATAAATTTTTAACAGTTTATGTTATATACTTATTATTGTATATTGGGATTGGAAATTTAATGAGTGTTGTTGGGTTTGAATCACTTGCAACAGCTTATACTGTCCCATTATCAATGGGATTGGTTACCTTTTTTGGAATATATTATTTTGGGATTAAATATCAAAAACTAGTATATTTTAAAAAGTTTTTTGTCAATCCATTAGAATTATTAACCCAATTTGTTCCTTTGATCTCAATTTCATTTCGTTTATTTGGAAACATTTTGGGAGGAACAGTTATTATTACCTTATTCACAGCTTTAATGAGCTTTATTTGAGGACAGATTCCTTATATTGGGCCTGTTGATTTATTAGCTGGTGTATTTTTACCTTTTTTAAGTATTTATTTTGATGTTTTTGATGGTTTAATTCAAGCATATATTTTTGCAATTTTAACAATTGCCTATTGGGCAATGGAAATGAAAACAGAAACCAAAGATAAAAACGAAAAAATAATTAAGTTAAAAAAAGAACAAAAAATTAAAAATGTTAATTTAAATGGCTAAAAAAGGATTAAAATAAAATTATATATTTGTTATGGAAGAGGAGAATTATAATATGATAAATTTTATGACAATAGATTTGCTATCGAATATGATGACAATATGATTTATGGCCGGAATTAATGATGGTTTTACAAAGGGAATGTCATTATTGGGTGCAGGATTAGCTGCCATTGGTTGTTGTGGTTCAGGAATTGGACAAGGGTATACTGGTGGAAAAGCTGTTGAAGCAATTGCTCGAAACCCAGAAGTTGAAAGTAAAGTTAGAACACAATATATTATTGCTGCTGCGATTACTGAATCAGGGTCAATTTATGCATTAGTTATTGCGATTATTTTAGCATTTGTTACTGGTTAATGAAAAGAAAAAAGTTGGAAAGAAGGCTTAGATGTCTATGACAATGTGATTAATGTCAAAACCAATTGAACCAGCAGAAATTATTAATCAATTATTTCCTAATCTATGGGTTTTTATTGCGCATGTTATTGCGACAATTATTTTATTAATTTTATTATCAAAATGAGTTTATAATCCATTTCGAAAAGCAATGCGGGCTCGTCGCAATAAAATTCGAGAATTAATTCAAGATGCTGCTGAAAAACAAGCAAAAGCAACAATTGATCAAAAAGAAGCATCGAAATTGTTAACAACAGCGAAGGTAGAAGCAAATAGTATTATTGTTGCGGCTCGAACTGAAGCAGAGGCAAAACGTCATCAAGTTTTAGAAACAGCAAAAGCTGAAGTTATGCAATTAAATGAACAGGCCCATAAAGAAATTCAAAAAGAAAAAGAGCAATATTATGATGATATTCGAAAATCAATTATTAATGTTGCTTTTAATGCAGCTGAGAAATTATTAAGCAAAGAAATTAATAAAGAAAAAAATGAAAAATTGGTAGAAGAGTTTATCAAAGAATTAGAGTAGTAAGTTATGTTAGTTAGTGAAAAATTTATTGATAATTATGCAGCTGCTTTAATGGACTTGGCGCTTGAAACAAAAAAAATTGATCATTTTTTAGAAGTTAGTAATATAATCGTAGATTTATTTAAACAAGAACCAGATTATATTAAGTTAATGATGAATGCTGACATTGCAAAAGAAGAACGAAAGAACATTTTAGCAAAACCATTTCAAAAAGTTATTGATCCGTTAATTTTAAATGCACTTTTTTTATTAATTGATCGTGAAGCTTTTTGTTATGTTAGAAGAATTTTTAAAAGTTTAAGAAAATTAATAAATATCAGTTATGATGTTCAATATGGAAATATTTATTCAACCCAACCATTAACAAGAAAACAAATTACAACAATTGAAACAAAATTAAGTAAAAAATTTGGCTATCATATTGAGTTAGTTAACAAAATTGATCCATCTTTATTAGGCGGAGTTCGGATTAAAATTAAGCACGAAATTATTGATGGTTCAATTGCAGGACAATTAGAAACAATGCGTCAAAAAGCAATATATAATAAATAGAAGATGGGGTGAAAAAGTGGCTTTAAATCTAAATGAGATTTCCGAAATAATTAAAAAACAGATTAAAGAATATGGTAAAAAAATTGAAATTCATGAAGAAGGAACTGTTGTGACAGTTGGTGATGGAATTGCTTTAATTGATGGTCTTGACAATGCAATGATGAGTGAATTGCTAATTTTTCCGAATGAAATTTATGGAATGGTATTAAACTTAGAAGAAGGCGCTGTTGGGGCCATTTTAATGGGTGACGATACAACAATCCGTGAAGGTGATCAAGTTCGTCGATTAGGAAAAATTGTTGAAACGCCAGTTGGTGATGCGTTGTTAGGCCGTGTTGTTAATGCATTAGGACAACCAATTGATGGGAAAGGACCATTAAAAGCAATAAAAACACGTCCTGTGGAACGAATTGCACCTGGTGTTATGACTAGAAAATCAGTTGATGAACCAATGGAAACGGGAATTATGACAATTGATGCGATGATTCCCATTGGGAAAGGACAACGAGAATTAATTATTGGTGATCGCCAGACAGGAAAAACAGCAATCGGAATTGATACCATCTTAAATCAAAAAGGGAAAAATGTAAAATGTATTTATGTTGCAATTGGGCAAAAAGCATCAACTGTTGCACAAATTGTCGAAAAATTACGAGTTGCTGGTGCATTAGAATATACAACAGTTGTTTCAGCCACAGCAAGTGAATTAGCGCCATTACAATACTTAGCACCATATACTGGTGTTACTATTGGTGAAGAATGGATGGAATCTGGTGAAAATGTTATTATTATTTATGATGATCTTTCAAAACATGCTGTTGCTTATCGAACAATGGCACTATTATTACACCGTCCACCTGGTCGTGAAGCATATCCTGGTGATGTTTTTTATTTACATAGTCGGTTATTAGAACGCGCCGCGCGAGTAACAAAAGAATATGGAGGCGGAAGTATTACTGCTTTGCCAATTATTGAAACACAAGCGGGTGATATTTCAGCATATATTCCAACTAATGTTATTTCAATTACTGATGGGCAAATTTTCTTAAATAATGATCAGTTTAATGCTGGAATTCGCCCTGCGGTTGATGCGGGATTATCGGTGTCACGAGTAGGGTCAACAGCACAAATTAAAGCAATGAAACAAGTTGCTGGTTCATTAAAATTAGAATTAGCACAATATCGTGAACTACAAGCCTTTACTCAATTTGGTTCTGATTTGGATGATTCGACAAAAGAAGTATTAGAACATGGAAAACGAGTAATTGAAATTTTAAAACAAAAACAATATTCACCGCTTTCACAAATTGACCAAGTAATCATTTTATTAGCAGTTAAGAAAAAAAGAATTCGTTGAATTCCAGTTGATAAAATTCAAGAATTTAAAGAAGAAATAATTGAACATTTTAATATAAAAGCAAAAAAATACTATACTGAATTAGCAAAAGCCAAAGCCTATAGCGATATCTTAATGACTAATATTGATAATGAAATTATTAATGTTGTTAAAAAAATTACCAATAAAATTGCTGATTATAAACCAGAAATGTTTGGACAAATTGAAGAGTGGAAAAAATTAGGACAATAAAGGTTAAAAGAACAAAATGGCAGTCGGAACAGACTTAAAAAAACAAATTACTTCAATTACTTCAACATCTAAAATAACACAAGCAATGAAATTAGTAGCGACAGCAAAATTAAAAAAAATTGGTAAACGAATTTCTAATTCAAAACCATATTTTGCTGAAGTTTATACTGTTTTTAATGATATCATTAGTAAAGCAGATGATTCAATTTATCAAAAAAAAGATGGCATAAAAGATAGTAAATGTACTTGTTGAATCATTGTTAATTCAAATTTAGGTTTATGTGGTGGTTATAATATTAATATTAATAAGTTGGTGTTACAACAATTACGAAAAAGTGATTGTATTATTGCAATCGGCTCTAAAGCAGAAACATTTTATGCCCATAAAGGTTATGAAATTATGCAAACAAGAAAAGATATTGATATTAATTTTTCTTATGATGATGCACGTGAGTTTGCACAAGAAATTTTATCTGGTTTTAATGGAAATACTTATGATGAAATTAAAATTGCTTATACAAAATTTATTAATAATGTAACTTTTGAACCAACAATTTTACAATTGTTACCAATTATTAAGGTAACACAACAAGAAGAACCAAAACACATTAATGTTATTACCGAATTTGAACCAGATCCAGCAACGATTTTAGAAAATGCGGTGCCAATGTATTTAAATACCATTTTATTTTCATCAATCGTTGAATCACAGGTTTCAGAACAAGCATCACGGCGAGTAGCAATGGAAAATGCAACAGATAATGCAAATGCAATGTTAAAAAAATTATCGTTATTATATAACCGTAAGCGTCAAGCAGAAATTACACAGGAAATTACAGAAATTGTTGCTGGGGCTGGTGCGCAAGAAAATTAAGAGGTGGTTAAAAAATGGAGAAAAATGGAAAAGTAGTACAGGTGTTAGGACCTGTTGTTGATGTACGGTTTACGGAAGAATATTTGCCTGAATTATATAATGCTATTACGGTTAATAATAATGGTACAAAGTTAGTTTTAGAAGTTGTTCAACATATTGGTGATGACACCGTACGGGCAATTGCCTTAGGACCAACAGAAGGAATGGTTCGGGGAATGGATGTGATTGATACAAAAGCGCCAATTACAGTTCCGGTTGGTGAAGAGGTTTTAGGGCGTATGTTTAATGTTCTTGGAGAAGCAATTGATGAAAAACCACAGCCAAAGACAAAGACAATGCGTCCAATTCACCGTGAAGCACCATCATATGAAGAACAACAAACAACAGCTGCAATTTTAGAAACAGGCATTAAAGTTGTTGATTTATTAGTTCCCTTTGCAAAGGGGGGAAAAATTGGTTTGTTTGGTGGTGCTGGAGTAGGAAAAACAGTACTAGTACAAGAATTAATTAATAATGTGGCAAAAGCACATGGAGGAATTTCTGTCTTTGTTGGTGTTGGTGAACGAACACGAGAAGGTAATGATTTATATTATGAAATGATTGAAGATGGTGTTATTGATAAAACAGCTTTGGTTTTTGGACAAATGAATGAAACACCAGGAGCTCGTATGCGAGTTGCTTTAACTGGATTAACAATTGCTGAATATTTCCGTGATGATAAAAACCAAGATGTTTTATTATTTATTGATAATATTTTCCGTTTTACCCAAGCTGGTTCTGAAGTATCAGCCTTATTAGGACGGATGCCATCAGCAGTTGGTTATCAACCGACATTAGCAACCGAAATGGGAGCATTACAAGAACGAATTACTTCAACAAAAAAAGGAAGTATTACTTCTGTCCAAGCAGTATATGTGCCAGCGGATGATTTAACTGATCCAGCTCCTGCAACAACATTTGCTCATTTAGACGCTAAGGTTGTCTTAGACCGTGAAATTGCAGCATTAGGAATTTATCCAGCAGTTGACCCATTAGGAAGTTCGTCTCGATTATTAGACCCATTAGTGGTTGGTGAAGAACATTATGAAGTAGCACGAGGAGTACAAGAAATCCTCCAAAAGTTTAAAGAATTACAATCAATTATCGCCATTTTAGGGATGGATGAATTATCAGATGAAGATAAATTAGCTGTTGCAAGAGCACGAAAAATTCGTAACTTTTTATCACAACCATTTTTTGTAGCTGAAAAGTTTTCTGGAAAAACAGGGAAATATGTCCCTGTAGTAGAAACAATTCGTGCTTTTAGAGAAATCTTAGCAGGAAAATATGATGATGTACCAGAACAAGCATTCTTATATGTTGGAACAATTGATGAGGTTGTTAAAGCCGCCGAAGCTTTAAAACATAATTAAAATGGCGAATCAAATTAGTTTAAAAATTATTACACCACAGGGTGTCATTGTTAATCGCTTAGTTGATATTATAACAGTGAAAACAATTACGGGATATATGGGTATTTTGTATGGTCATATTCCTCTTGTTTCATCAATTGTTCCATCTGAAATGACATACAAAGTTAATAATAAAGAATATAAATTAAGTATTGCTGGTGGAATTTTGCAAGTTGAACAAGAATTTGTTAAAATTCTTGCTGATGAAGTTGAACCTATTAGTTAGATACGAAAATAGAAATCTTTTTTTTGAGATTTTTTGTTTTAATTTTCTTAATTATAAATATAAAATAAAACATGATAGAATGATAATATCTGAGACTACTTATATGATAAACTAAGTAATATTAAAAGAAGGTAGGCAATGTAATGATAGTAAAAATGATCGTGTGTGATATTGATGGAACATTAGTAACTGATAAAGACAAAAAGATTCCAACTATAAATATTGAGGCTTTAAAAAAGGCTCAAGCAATGGGTATTTTAGTAACGATTGCTTCAGGACGGGTTCCTAGTAGTTTATCTGATTATGCAAAAACATTAGGAATTCTTGACCATTGTCCGTATGTTATTGGTGCTAATGGTGGGGCTATTTTAAATTTAAAAACAAAAGAATATGTCTATGATGAAATAATTTCATATCAAGATACATTATGAGCAATGAATATTGTTCGAGAATTTGGTCATGATTTTTATTTAGCACCACTTAATGAACAAGAAGCTTATGTTTCACAATCAAGCATTATTAAAGATGATCTTTTTTTATTTCGTAATACTGACATTAAAGCAATTGTTTTAGATTGAAATGAAATTCCGCAAATGCGTAAGGTTGTAATTTCTTGTCATGATGAACAAAAACAAAATTGGTTACGACAACAAATTGCGGTCAGTAAAACATTAAGGACAGAAGTTACGGGATATGGGTTTATTGAGATTATTCTTAAAAATGTTAATAAATGACAGGGAATTTTAAAATTAATTGAAATACTTAAACATAAAGAAAATCACCATCTTGATTCAGATGAAATTATGTGTTTTGGTGATCAAATGAATGACTATGAGATGATTAAAAATTCAAAATATGGAATTGCATTAGCCAATGCTACACCGCAATTAAAAGAAGTTGCTTTTGCAGTAATTGCAAAAGATAATAATGCGGCAGGAATTGCTGATTATCTTTATAAGACAATATTAAAATAGAAGATGAGATTGTCATGTTAAAAATTAATGGTAATCAAATTAAATTAATTGTTACTGATGTTGATGGCACATTGATTACTGATAAGCAAGAATTATCAACTCTTGTTCAAAATAAATTACTTGCATTGCAAGCAAAAGGGATTTCTGTATCAATTGCATCAGGACGAATGCCTCTTGGTTTTGATAATTACACAAGAGAATTAAAAATTAAGGATTATTGTCAATATGTTATTCGTGCTAATGGTGCTTTAGTGTATGATACTAAAAACAATAAGTCAATTTATAGCAATTTAATGCCAGTTTCGGATTTAGTTATTGTAATTGATATTTTATTAAAATATCAATGTGATTTTACAATTTCATATCAAAATGATCATAATTTATATTGTGCGGGTGAAAAATTATTAAAAATTAAATCAAAACCAGATGCATTTTTAGATGGAATGAAGCAAGTAAAACCATTCTGCTTTGATGATATTAGAATAGCCAATAAAATTATTGCAAAGCATTAATTCAAAATAATGTTTCAAGAAATGTATACAGCTTTAAAACAAGTTTTAAATATTAATGTTGAACCACTGTCTGAATATGGATGTGATATTGTACATGGTAATTCAAATAAAGGGCAAGCAATTTTACATTTAATTGATATTTTAAATCAAAGGCAAGGAGGTGAAATTAAATTAAAGAATGTTTTATATTTTGGTGATAATTATAATGACCGTTCTGTGTTTGAAATTTTACCTTATTCAATTGCAATGGAACATAGTCCAACTCCGATTTTAAATTTAGCATACGATGTAGCTAGCAGCAATAATACCGGAGGAATTTATTATTATTTAAGCAACCTTGAAAAAAATAATTAAAATTAATTTAAGATACAATAATTTTAGTAATTTTATAGTATTATTAATAAGAATATAATTTAATTTAGAGAGGGATGTTTTAATGAACCTATCAAGTATGATGTTTTTAGCAATTGAACCACAAGTAGTCAATACAATTATTTATGTTTTTGAAATAATTGCTTTAATTGTATCAATTATTATGATTATTATTGGCTTATTACAAAACAAAAAAGCACAAACAGGGTTAAGTGCTTTAAATGGTGGTAATGATGAATTATTTGCTAATAGTAAAGAACGTGGGTTAGATCGAACATTATCTATTTTTATGTTAGCATTTGGTTCAACATTATTAATTATTACATTATTGATAAATTTATTAACAAAAGTTCTATTGTAATAATTAAATCTTTAAAAATATCATTAATTGAAAAGAGATTTAAAAATGTCTCTTTTTTCATTTAGGGGGAAAGGTATATGCATGATCGAATTGTAGCTATTTTAAAAAAACAAACAAAACCAATTGATACGATTGAATTAGCACAGTTATTAGATATTAATAAAATTAATGATAATAAAATGATGTTAAAAGTTTTGCTTGAATTAGAAAATGATAATATTATTGGGGTCACACAACAACATCGGTTCTATTATTTTGATCCAAAAATTTATTTACGAGGAGTTATTAGCATTAATAAAAAAGGTTTTGGTTTTATTAAAATTAGTGAAAACCAAGAAGAATACTATGTTAAACAAGATGATTTAAATAATGCCTTAGACCAAGATCAAGTTTTGTTTATTTTAAAAAAACAAAAAAATGATAATAATTCTAAAAAAGCAGAAGCACAAGTAATTAAAGTTTTGAAGCGAAATAATGAATATGTAGTTGGAGTTATTAAAAAGAATCGTCATCAACAAAAATATTTAGAAATTTTAAATAATAAATTAACGCAATATCATGCTGAAATTATTAATTTAGCTGATGCAATTGAAAATACAATTGTAAAGGGAATCATTACAAATATTAATAGTAAAAACAATTTAATACAAGTTAAAATCATTGAGATTATTGGTAATACTAATCAAGTCGGTGTTGATGTTTTGGCTATTTTACATGAATTTAATATTCGTACTAAATTTAATGAAGAAACATTAAATGAAGCCAATCAAATTAAACAAGATGTTGATGTTGCAAGAATGTTAGCAGATAAATCACGCCGTGATTTACAAGCAGAAATGTTTGCTACAATTGATGGGAATGATTCAAAAGATTTTGATGATGCTATTTTAGTTAAAAAAAATCAAAATGGTAATTATTTATTATTGGTTGCGATTGCTGATGTTGCACATTATGTTCCACAGAATAGTTATCTTGATAAAGAAGCTTTTGACCGAAGGTGTTCAGTTTATTTAATTGACCGGGTTGTTCCAATGTTACCGGGAAAATTAAGTAATGGGATTTGTTCGTTAAATCCTTTTGAATCACGATTAACATTAATTTGTGAAATGGAAATTAATAAGCAGGGACATGTTGTTAATTCTAGTATTTATGAAGCTGTCATTATTTCAAAAGCGCAATTAACTTATGATGAAGTTAATAAGTTATTCTGCCAAGAAAAAAATCAAATCTCAGGTGAAATTGCTCAAATGTTGCTTTTAGCGCAACAGTTATATCAAATTTTAGTTTTAAAAAAAGAACATGATGGTGTTGTTGATTTTGATTTAGATGAACCAAAGTTTATTGTTGATAAAAATGGTAAGATTAAAGATATTGTTGTGCGAGAGCGTGCTGATGCAGAAAAATTGATTGAGAGTTTTATGATTCGCGCTAATGAAACGGTAGCCGAAACAATTTATTGAATGGATTTGCCATTTGTTTATCGTGTGAATGATAAGCCAAAACCAAAAAAATTGTTTGATTTGTATACGCAATTATCTTATTTAGGTTTAAATATTAAAGGTAAGTTAGAAAATATTCATTCTAAAGATTTACAGAAAATTTTAAATAAGTTAAAGGATAAGGAAAATTTTAAAGTTATTTCAGCTTTAATATTACGAAGTATGGAAAAAGCTAAATATAGTGCTATTAATGATGGCCATTTTGGACTGGCATCTTGATGTTATACGCACTTTACTTCACCAATTCGGCGTTATCCCGATTTAGTTGTTCATCGTTTATTAAAAGAATATTTATTTCAAGGAAAAGTTAAAATTACTGATTTAAAACAAACGCGAACTTTTGTTAGTCATGCTAGTCAACAGTCATCCCTTGCAGAATTACGGGCAATGGAATGTGAACGAGAAGTTGACAAAATGAAAGAAGCTGAATATATGGAAGATAAAATTGGCTATGAATATGATGGCATTATTGCAGGAGTTACTTCGTTTGGAATTTTCGTTGAATTACCAAATACAATTGAAGGATTGGTTCATATTACTGATTTAAAAAATGACTATTACGTTTTTGATGAAAAAAGTTTAAAATTAATTGGAGAACGGAAACGAAAAGAATATTTTTTAGGGAAAAAAGTACGAATTAGAGTAAAGAAAGCAAGTAAAAAATTACGGCAAATTGATTTTGAACTAGTTGATTAAGGAGTTGATATTAATGTTGACAATTACAGTTAATAAAAAAGCACGGTATAATTATGAAATTATTGAAACCTATGAAGCTGGTATTGTTTTGACAGGCAGTGAGATTAAGTCAATTCGTAATAATGATGTATCAATTAATGAGGCCTTTGTTATTATTCAAAAAAATGAGGCCTTTGTTATCAATATGATAATTGCTCAATATAAATTTTCAACATCATATATATCAGATGCTGATCGGACTAGAAAATTACTTTTGCATAAAAAAGAAATTAAAAAAATTTTGCAACGAATTAAATTAGAACGTTTAACATTAGTACCATTAAAGTTATATCTTAAAAATAATTATGCTAAATTAGAAATTGCTTTAGTTCGTGGGAAGAAGAATTATGATAAACGAGAAACAATTAAGCAACGCGATAATGAGCGTTTACGTCGGAAATATTAATTTTTAAAAAGTTAATTTTAGAAATTTTATTTTTCTGATATTAAATATGTTAAAATTAATAAAAAGTAGGTAGTATTCATTATTCTTAGGTTTTTAATAAAATTAAGTAATTAGAAACAAATTAAGTTTCACTTATGACTAAATGATAACAAAATTTATAAAAAATTCAACTTTTTTTAAAAAATATAATTTTTAGTTGAAAAAATAATTTATAAAATTATAAATTTTGACATACTAAAAAATACTTTTTAAAGTTATTGCTAATTTTAAAAGGTTTTTTATTTTTTATAAAGATAAAAATTGATTTTGAAATTGATTTAAATTAAATATATTAAATTCAATCTTTTCTTTATTTTTATTAGTTTTATCAACTTTCTCATCATTAATTTGATTATTAAGTTTTAACATAGAAGCAATTAACATATTGTATAGTGTAAACCAATTAGAACAAAACAACTCTTATTAAAGGGTTGTTTTTTTATTTGAAATAAAACAACTCCTAAAAGTAGGTAATGATAATTAAGCAACAAAAAATATGTGATGTTAATGATTGTTATAAAGTAATATCATTCATTACCGAAGAATTTTTATCAAATAAAGTTTTATGAACTTGTGAAAAATATAAAGATTTATTGAATAAAGTAAAAGATAAAACACAAAAGCGGTTTTATAAACGTTTAGAAAATTCAAAAATTATCTTTGATTGAGAAACTGGGTTTTTAAAACTTAAATTTTAGAAAACAACTTAATGCAGAGTGGGACGGTTATTTTAAATAACTAAGTGCTTCCATAAGAACATGAGTTTATACTCATTCTCACAGCCAGCCGAGGCGAGTACTGAAACAGTGTATGAGGAAATATGTAAATCGACGCTGGTTCATTAGAACTAAGCGATAGTCGTGATGTGTCCAAGGCTAACATTAAACGACAATAAATATTGAGATGGTGACACAAACAATTAAATTTGCGTTTAGCATTCGGTCCTTTGCATGGGTGCGAGTAAATTTAATTTCAAAAACTGAGCGTCAAATCCCAGAGCGAAAGCACAAATGGGCACGGATAAAGGAAGACATATATATGTCTGGCGTCAATATTTAAAAAACAACTGTGTATTATTAAATATTCAAATAATTAACATACCGCCCCCGCTCACCCCCCAGTGAAGCGGATGGCGTAGTAAATAAATAGATAAATACTTATATAACTAATTCTCGCTTGGCACTTTCACTTGAGAGTGAGTGCCAGCGAGTTAAAACTAGAAGGAATTATAATGACAGAATATAAAAGTAAATATATTAATAAAACTTGGAATGAAATAACAACATCATTTGATTGAGTTAATTGTCAGCCTATTAATTGTCATATTTCACATCATAAAAATCATTATGATTTGCAATGTTTAGAATGAGCCAAAATGTACTTAAATTTATTTAAAAATAGATGAGATGTTATTGTTTCTTATATGCAACATTACAAAATTAACGATATTTTAGATTTAGTATCAGATGGTTGAAGAATATTACAAATTGACCCAAAAATTAAAGGAGTAATTTAGGAGGTTTATATGAAAAAGTTAAATAAAAAACCTTGAAAGTTTTTAAGTAAAAAGAAATTACATAAGAAAAAAATTGAGCGTGCTAATGAAAGAACAAGAATAGAAAATAGTAAGGAATTAAATAAATATGAAAAAGTTAAATAAAACTTGTCTTAAACAAAGATATTGAGGTTATTGTTCAAAATGCGATCAAAAAAATAAATTACAAGAATTAATGCTTAAAAGTTATCCAGTATCATTTGAAGATATGACTGATGAGCATTGAGCATTAGGAAAACAAAATTAGGAGAAACTAACCTATGAAATGTTAAAAAATTAATTGTAATAATAAAAATGCTTATTTTGGAAATAATTATATTGAAAAAATTGGTGATAAATTAGAGTGAAATTTAGGTTATAAAAAAGAAATTATATTATGTGAATAACATTGATTAAAAATTTATCAATTAGAAAATTTAATTGTAAATAAAAAGAATTCAGAGGAATAAATTATGACTAAAAGATACTTATTAATTATTAAAAATGAATATTTAACTACATATTCATTTTCTACTTTTGAAGAAGCAAAAATAACTGCTAAAAATGAAAAGTATTATCCAACAGTAATTATTGATTTAGAAAATGAAAATATTAAATAAAAAGGATGTGAATAATATGTGAAAAGATGAAGATGGTAAGGTTTATACCGAAGAAGATTTATTTAATGAAGCATTAGAAGAATGTCATTCAGAAGAAAGTGCTTATGAATATATTGATACTTTAATTGAAGAAAAGAATTTGAAGGAACTTTAAAATGACTATAACAGAATCAATTAAATTTGACAAACTAAAAGAAGAAAATAAAACACTTAAAAAAACTTGCTGAAAAAGAAAAAAAAATTGATCAACAACAATTATATAAAGAAGATTTTTATAAAAATCCATATTCAACAGGTTCTATCGATTGAATATTAGTTGACAGTTCAAAATATGACAAATTACTTAGTAAGGAGGATAAATAATGAGTGATATTGTAAAAAATGCAGTAAATAATATTACATTTCCATTTTATATAAAAGGTTCTGATTTTAAAGAATTAAGTTTAAAAGCATTAACAAACAATTAAAAAATGAATTGATTAAAATGGACAAGAATTAGCAGAATTTATATATCGACAACAAGCTTGATTAATAAATGGAGAATATAAATCACAATCATTAAAAGATTTAAAATTAGTAGTTTCAAAAATTGATTATATTTTTAGAGAACCATTAGAATTAATAAAAAATTTTAAAGATGAATTAAATTTTATTAGAAAAGATATTTTGAATTTAGAAAATAATATTAAAAGTAATCATGATTCTTTTAAAAATAGTGTTATTAATATTCAATTTCAAAAACAAAATGAAATTATTGAAAATCATAAAAAAGAACAATTTTTAGAAATTAAAAGTGTAGCAAAACAAGTGCAAGAATTAAAAATTATTACTAGTAATTTTCGTAAAGAAAAATTATTAGTTAAAGATATTGAAATAATTGGAATTGATGATGATTTTGTAGAAAATGCTAATTAATATGAATTAAAACAACTAATTAAATATTTAATTGTTGATGAAAAGTTAGTTAAAAACATAATTAAAGCACAATGAGATATAAATACAGAAAATAAAGTAATTGGTATTAAAGGAATAAATATTCAAATTAAAGGAGTGAAATAAAATGGCAAATATAGTAGAATTTTTAAGAACAGATGTAGCAAATGATTGAATTAAAAGTAAATTTTCAAATGAAAATGAAATTGTAAGATTTAAAAGTAATTTGATAGCAATAACAAATAGTAATGAATTGTTACAAAAAGCAGATCCAAAAACAATTATGACTGCTTGTTATCAAGGAGTATTATTAAACTTACCGATGGAAAAACAATTTGGATATGCTTATGTAGTTCCATATAATACTAAAATAACAAGAATTAATTAATGGTCGCGAAATACAAGAATGAGTTATTCAATCACAATTTCAAATAGGTTATAAAGGTTATATTCAATTAGCCCAAAGAAGCGGTCAATATTTAGATATGTCAGTATCTGATGTCAAAGATGGTGAATTAATAAATTATGATCGTTTAAAAGGAACTAGTTTTAATTGAATACAAAATGAAGATGAACGAGAAAAATTATCAATTATAGATTATACAGCATATTTTAAAATGGTTAATGGTTTTGAAAAAAACTTTATATATGACAAGAGAACAAATGGAAAATCATTTTATGAAATATTCTAAAACTTATGCTAAAAATAAAAAGTTTATGATTGCTACTTTTGATGAAATGGCATTAAAAACAGTATTAAAATCATTATTAAGAAAATGTGATATTATGTCAGTTGAATTACAACAAGCATATAAATCAGATTAAGCAGTTATTACAACTAATGATTAAAAGATTTATATTGATAATGATAGTAATATCGTTAAAAATCAGGGGCATATGAGCCATGAACCATTATCAAATAATATAAATATTTACCCCATGTAATGATGAAATAGCGTACACAAACGATAATGTAGTTAAAGAAGAAGATATCTCTAATGTAGTACCAGCAATTAACAATGATGAGGATGTATACGCATGATAAAAATAGGTATTGAGCCTTCTAAATATGGTACTATGGCTATTGTTGTTTTTAAAAATAATATCTTATTAGATAAACAAGAGTTTATAAATAAAGATTGAAAAAAACATTCTAAATTTATTATAAATTATTTAAAAAATGAAAAACCATTTGGGAAAATATTATAAAATAATCATAAACTAGAATATTTAGTTTTTATAGAAAATTGTTTATATACAAATGCCAATGGCTCAAAAGATAAAGATGATTTATTGAAATTATTAGGTTCGTTAGAAACACAAGGATATATTGCTAATGTTTCACCACGCCATACTAAATCAGTTGTTAAAAATAAAGAAAATGAAAGTAAGTATTATGAAAATAAAATTTATTGGGGAATTGATAGTAATTTAACTTATCAATATGGTAAAGGTTGAAAATATAATAATGACAAAATTAGTAATCATTTACGAGATGCCATTATTATTGCTAATTATAAGGGTTAATATTATGAAACATTCATTTAATCAAAAAACAGGAAAATATTATTCTAAATTAATTCGTAATATTAATATTTACTTAAATGAAAACCAATAAAAAGTTTGAAATGAATTTAATGACTTTACTTATTCACAACGAATTGAACATCTTATTAATTTTTATATAAAACACAATAAAGAAAAATAAAAAATAACCAATTAAGGTTATTTTTTTAAATACTATTTGTTAGTTGTCTAATAGCATCTTTTTGCTCTTGTTTTTTGTTGTTTACTTTAACTTGCTTTTTAACATTTTTAATTTGACCTGTTTTTAATGCTAATTCTGTTGCATATTCAGATCCTCGTAAATGTTTTTCATGAGAAATAACAGCAGTTCTTAATTCTCTAATTTCTGCTTTATATTTTTTAATTTTTTTAGCAGATAATCCTAGAATACCAAGACTACCCATTCCGCCCGCACCCGCTAACACAAGTAAAGTAATCATTAATGTATCATTTAACATTTTTTAATTCCTTTCTTATCCCTACTCAAACAGTGGCCATCTATCCTTTCAGAACAAAATAATTTATAAATTAAACTATATAACCACCCAAAAATATCAACCACCCCTATATATAGTCTATTTTAAATTTAATTCTTTGTTATTTTCTTCTTGTTTTTGTTTTTTAATATTTTCATTTTGTATATTTTTTAATTTTTCTTCTGTTATGCCATCTAAATCATTTCATTGTTTTGCTATTCGCGGTTGAATGACACGCGGATTAATACGGCAGTTCAAACAATGTCGTAAATGGTCTTTTTTTCATTTTGATTTATCAATTCAAATTATAATTAAAGAAATTATTAAAGTAATTAAAGGTAATATTGTAAATACTAATCCTACTTTAGATATTTTTAATCGTGGGATATCAATTTTCATATCAACTTTTGGTTTACTACTAGCAACAAATATACCTTGAATTCCGTGTGTAAATAAAGGTGTTATCAAAATAGCAATTCCATTACCTCAATATTGTCCATAATTATATCAATTAATTTCATCTTTAATGCCATTAATCATCCCATATTCTAATCAACAATTAATTAATAAAAATAATATTGTATAAAAACCAACAACTCAACTACGAATTTTATATTTTCTTTCTCATTCTCTAATATCTTTATGAATTCAATTATAAGTTGGAATAGGGTCTTTTTTAAATCAATTTCAAGGTAAGGCACCCTTTAATCAAGTCGTTTTATCTTGTTTCATTAATTAAACTCCTTTCTAACTTACTTTTTTTCTTTCAACATGTAATGCCATTAATTTATTTTCAGAACTTATTTCGCCATTTTTTTAAGTTTTATACTATTAAAGGCAGCAAATAAATTAAATTCATAATGATTTTTATATGTTTCAAACATAATATTAATAATATCTCCGTCATTTTGATTAACACCAATTCATAGTTTATATATATATTTTGTAGAATCATAATTTCTAATTTGATATTTTTTGTCAGAAAAAGATACAAAATCACTAGTATTAACAACTTCTCAATCATTGCCACCACTAATATGTATATCACCACTACCTAATAATGAATTACCATTAATAGTTTTAATATTTGTACCACTTATTAATTTATCTTGTTTATTTGTTTAAAAATTAACAATGGAATTTGCATCATAATAATTATTTTTTAAATCTTTTGATGTTTTTACAATATATTTACCATCAACTTTTTCAATATAATCTTTATTTAAATCACTATCTTTAATAACATCTGATGGAATTTCACCACCTTGTTTTGATTTTCAAACACCATTTTCTTCATAAATAGTATCATTATCAAATGGAACAATAATTTTAATATATTCGTTATAATCAATTTTAGAAAAGTCATTAATAGTGGGATAACTTACATTTATAGAGTTATCTGTTTGTAATCGTTCTTTTAATCAAAATAATAATGTTGGATAAAAAGTTTTTTTACTAATATGTTTATATTCTTCTCATGAATGAGCATAATTATCTAAATTATAATTATAAGGTCTAGATACTGTTTTACTAGATATAATATCAATTATTTCACCCACTAATTTTAAAGCATTTTTAACATCACGAGTAATATTTTCATTTGCTTCAGGGTCATTAGTTTGTGAATAAGCAACACCACCTTGTGAAAATGAAGCACTACCAGTTAAATCATTAACTCCTTTGGGTAAATATCAATTTATAACTGCTAATAAACAAGCAGATTGAATATAACTTAATCATTTATCATATTCAATTAAACCAGTATTATCTTTTTTTACTCATGGAAATAAATTGTTTTTATTGATTTTATCTGAAATTGTTCCACCTGATAATCTATCCATTCATAAACTAGTTTTTAAAATAGCATTATAAATTAAATTATCATTATAAGCAGATTGTTTTCTATCATTAATAGGTTGTCAAAGTTTACTTTCTTTAACATCTTCAACTGTTATAAATAACAAATTATTTAAATTATTTTTCATATAAAACACCTCTTAATTGATTACGATATTTATTTTTTAAATTACTTGGCTTATAACTATTAACTCTTGCTTTTGCTTTCTTAATTTTTTTAATAGTTTGATTAGTTTTGTAAAACATATTTTTAACTGGTGTTTTATATAAATTCTTAATATTTTTAACATCACTTCGGCGTTCACGATATCATTTTTTATTATTAATTTCACCAGCAAAATTAAAATTAAAATGTCCAATTTTTAAATTATTAATAAACTTTTTAATTTGTTGTAATTTTTGAACTGTTGGTAATGTTAATTTAGTAGTTCCTTTGGGATATTTTTCTTTTAATGCTTGTGGTAATCGTTTTTTAATATAATCTCTTAAATGACTAGGTAATCATTTTCTTAATCAATAACACCAAAATAAAGTACCTGCATTAGATACAGCATTACTTAATAATTTTCATATTTCAACTGGAACACTAGGATAAACATATGGACCATAAAATTTCGGATGTTTTGCTGTTTTTGTATATATTAAAATAGTTAAATTACCTGTTAAAGTTAACTTATTTGTAATATTAAACATACCACTATCAAGTCAACTACTATTTAAAGGTTGTCAATTAGTATTTAAATAATTTTCATTTTTAAATTGTTCTCTATTTTGAATATTATTATCTTTTTCTAATTGACTTAATATTTGTTGTATTTCTTTTTTATGACCTTTTTTAATTAAATCTACATAAGTAAATGGATTTAATCACCGATAAATATCTTCAACTTTATTTGTAATTTTATTATATTTATCAGTAATATAATTAATTGGCTTTAATACTTTATTTTGAATTTGATTAACTCTATTAATTAAATTTACAAATTTACTTATTAAAGGTTTATTTTCTAAATTAGATACTAATAAAGTTAAAACTCGTAATATTAGTAAATTCATTTTCTATTAACCTTGTGGGTTTGGTTTAGATTCTGATGATAATGGTTGTGGAATTTCATAATCAATTGGTACTCTAAATGTTTTATTTAAGTTTTTATAAGATGCTATTCTTTCTTCAAGTGTTGGTTTTTTTTCTAAAATAATTTTACATGTTTTTGGATATAAAATTGTTGGTGTTGCATATTGCACTTTACCAATTCATTTAGGATTAGCAGTATCATTATCTAAAACTTGTTGAATAGTATCCATATTAATTGGATATGCTCATACTTGTTTATTTAATAATAAACCATTTACATTAGTAAAATTATAATCTTTATCACGGTTAACTTGTCCTTTTGTATATGTTTTTTCTAAATGAAAACTTTTAGATACTGGAATTCCCATTACTGTATTTTCATATAATTCACCATTAACCATTGCTTTTAATTGGGCTTGTGAACCAATTACTTTTAAATAAGCAGGTGTTAATCCTAAATAGGCTCTATGACCTAAAACCATAAACATTTTATTTGTTGGTAAACCAAAATATAAATTACTAATTTGATTTGTTAATTCAATCAAAGTTTCATTTAATGTAAAGAATGCTCTATTTGCATCATCAGCATTATCTGCTGTATAACTACGAAATGGAATTACTTCATATTGACCATCTGCTAAACAATAATCATAAATGGCCTGAATTAATTCACATTCTAAATTAACAAATTTATTCTGTACAACACTAGAAATAGCATCAGCAATAACACCATTTTTAATATTTTGTTTTATTAATGCCAAATCAAATGCTTCATTCATTAATTTTAAATTAAATCTTTTATCAATAGGAACTGGAATTCTTGTTAATCTCATTGTTTGAGTTGTCCCACCATTTGGTAATGAATAATCATTTTGTCATACCACACGATGAGTTAAATTATATAGTGCTTGTCCTGCATTTGGTAATCAAGCAACTTGTTCTGCGGTTGCTGTTGCATACTGCATAATACTTGCATATTCATTATATAAAGGTCCACGCAATAAAGCATTAACCATATCAACATAGACTTTTTGTCCTGTTGTATTACCCTGTAATATAAAAGGTACTTGTGGCAAATTAATTGTTGCCATAATATTTCACTCCCTTATTATCTAAGGTTTTTAAGTGTATAATCAGTTATTTTTTTAATTTCATCAGGAGTATATGCTCCTTTTTCTTTAATAGTTTCAATTTCATCATTCTTATTTTCAGTTGATTTTTCAATTATATCTTTAATAAAATTAGTTGGTGAAACTGCTGGTTGTTCTTGTACAAACAAATCAGGTTTTAATTCTTTTAAAGTTTGCATTTTTTCAGATAAAGAACTACCACTAACTTTTTCTAAATTAGTTTTAATATCTTCAATTTTAGTAGATGGAACATCTTTAAATGCTTTTAATTCATCTAATTCATTAGCAACTTTTAAATAATCTTCTTTTGAAATAGTATCTTTTCGTTTTTGTATACCTTTTAAGGCGGAAAGCATAAACCATAAATTACTTTTTTGTTAAAAGGATAAACCGTTAACATTATTTTACACTATTATTTTAATAATACAACTATTAATATAGAGAAGAAGGAAAATATAACTTAATATATTTTACTACTAATTTAGCCCTTAAAACGCGTAATTAAGAGTATTTTAAAAGATAAATTTATTAAAATAAGCGCTAATTTGTAAGGTACCATATACATTTTAGACCAGTTAGTCTTTTAAAAATTTTAACACAGCTTCGGATGGCGTTAAAAAATTTATGCTTTTATGTCGTCTAACATTGTTGTAATAATCTAAAAAGATAGTAATTAATTTTCGTAATTCATTAATATTTTTAGGATAACGAGGAAGATATTCAAAAAATTTATTTCAGTTTTGATGAAATCTTTCAATTTTCCCATTTGATTGAGGGGAACGAATCGGTGTTGTTTGATGAATAACACCTTTTTGATGCAATACTTTTGTAAACTCACTTTTATGATATTTATACTCTGGATTATAACTATAAACATATTCAGGACCATTATCGGTTCTAATTCTTTTTATTCTAATTTTATTATTTAAAAAATCATCATAAGCTTGATTAAAAATACCAATTGCTGATGACTGTGACTTATTTTCAGATAAATAAGCAAGACCAAAACGTGATTTTTCATCAATAAAATCATACAAATATAAATTACGTTTAAAACCAGTCATATTTGGTGTCAGAATTTTAATATCATGTTGTAAATGTCCTAATTCAGACATTTCATAACGTTTATAAGTCTTAATTTTCTTGTTTTTAGGATAAAAATTATTAAATTCTTTATTCCATTTAATTAAAGTTTTAATGTTATGTTTAATTACTTTCTTTTTATATTTGAAAAACCCAGCTAGTGTTAAATTATAAAACTCATAAATACCAGTTCCATATTTTTGTCGATATTTTTTCATCATTTTTGCAACAGCAATCTTGTAAGTTTTTGAATAATGGTTATTAATATTAATTGGTCTAGTTGTTTTTTTAGCTAAAACAATAAAATTTAATTTTTCTTTAAGACAAAGTTGAATCTTTTTAGCTCAATTATAAAAAGTTTGTTTTGATTTATAAAATAATTTAATTAAATTATTTAATGAGTTTTCGTATAAATAGTATTTTTGACATAAATTAAAATAATTAATGACATTTTGATAAATATAGTTTGTTTGTTTTGAAGGTTCTTCTTGTGAATATCATTTTTTATTTTTCTTTGTAATGAATATAATTCATTTTCATTAGGAATACTTGTTACCATATACTTTTAATCTCCATTCTAATTTAAAGACTAAATTAGTGGTCTAAAATGTATATGGTTTTCACAAAATAAGCGCTAATTTTGCTTGTATATATATATATATATATATATATATAATGCAGGTAGATCTTGAGTAAGGTTTCAAGACTAAAAAAAGGAGAAAAACAAGTATGAAAAAATTATTAAGTTTATTAAGTGTGTTAACAATTAGTGGAACTGCTGTACCAACAACAATTGCAGCTAGTCCTTATAAACAAAAATATCAAGCAGTAATTAAAACTAATGGTTTAAATTTACCAACAGAACAACAAATTAAAGATAAATTGCGTGAAATATACAATATTGATGTAAGTAAAATTAATATTACAAATATTACAGAATCAAGCGCAACATTAAATTCAAATGATAAAACTTTTAATGATAATTATAGAAAACAAATTATATTATTTAGAAAGCATTTAAATATTATGAAAAATACAAAAAGTCTTTATATTCAACGTATCCAATATTTAAATCAACAATAAAACTATGAAAAATATTTTAAGTATTATTGGTGCAATATCATTAGTAGGAACAAGTACAACAAGTTTAGTTGCTTGTAATAAACCACAAGAATATACACCAGAAAAATTGAAAGAACTAAAAGAAAAAAACAATATAAAAACAAAAGATGGTATTTTAGAATTAATAGCACCACAAGAAAAACCATTTAATAGTGTTGATGATAAATGATATTTTGTGATTTGAAGAGGAAATATTAATAATAAGTGAAATATTAATAATTTTTATAATAGTTATGGTGGAAACTATTATGTAGTAGATGAAAAATCTCAAATACAACTTTTATTTAAAAATAATGAATATTTTTTTGGAATAAAAGAATTTTATAATGATAAAAGTAAAAATAAAATTACTATTTCTAAAAATAATGTTTTAAATGTAATAAAAGAATTTGACATTTTTGATATCAATAATAATTATATTAAAAATGTATATCGTTGAAAGTTAGAAAAATCATCATTACCTAATTTAGTTATTGATGAAAATGGTAATACAAAAGTTAATGAGTAGTAAAAGAGTCATTTTAATAAATGACTCTTTTATATTTCTAATGTAATCAATGATAATTTTTCATTGTTTTTATTAAATAATTCTAAATTATTAATATTAATTTGTTCTTTTTCTGTAAAAATTGAAATATCATAATTACCATAACCTCATATTCCAGATAATTCAATTTTATTTAAATTAAATAGTTTTTTATCATAATTTATTTTAATATTATCTTTAAAAAATTTATTAGTTGATGCATATTGTGCTCAATTTGCTTTGGAAAATAAAAATATTTCTCAATCCGAAGAATAAATATATTCTAAAACTTCTTCTAATTTGTCATTAGAAACAATTAAATTAGTCAAATATTTACCATATTCTCCATCGGATAATTTAATTTCTGCTGGAATAAGAGAAGGGATGTTGTTTGTTTCTAATTCATTTGTTATTGATAGTCAATTAAAATAATTTGCTTCTAATAAGTAAACAGAATTTACGGAAAGATCATTGTTATTAACATTTAATTCATATGGCTTAGAGTCTTTTCATTTTATTTCTCCACTAGTAAAATCAATTTCAGGTAAGACTGGTTTACCTGTTATTTTTCAACGATATACATTTTTAATATAATTATTATTGATATCAAAAATGTCAAATTCTTTTATTACATTTAAAACATTATTTTTAGAAATAGTAATTTTATTTTTACTTTTATCATTATAAAATTCTTTTATTCCCAAAAAATATTCATTATTTTTTAATAAAAGTTGTATTTGAGATTTTTCATCTACTACATAATAGTTTCCACCATAACTATTATAAAAATTATTAATATTTCACTTATTATTAATATTTCCTCTTCAAATCACAAAATATCATTTATCATCAACACTATTAAATGGTGTTAATTTCACATTTTCTCAGCAATCTTTTAAAGATTTTTCAGCTAAAATATTAAAATATAGTGAATTTAATTTAACTATACAATCTTGAAATATTCAAAAGTTATTTTTGGTTTTATAAGGGATTGAAATTAATTCAAAATAATAAGGAGCAATTAATTTAATATCATCATTATAACCCTTATTAATTGCATATCTGCTATATGTGTAATTTGAAAGCATATAGATAATTTGTTTAAATATTTTGATATCATCTTTATTAATAAATGATGGATTACTTCTTTTTCATTTTTCAAATAAACCATCAATAACATCTTCTGGTTTTTGTCCTTCGAATTTTTGTCGTAATTCAGCCGCTGGATTAATGGGATTTCCTTTTTCATCGTATTTTGCTCCTTAAAATTTATGGTCATAATTATAACGATATGTTAAATAATTTAATAAAACTTTTTCTAAACCATTTTTATTTATCAAATCTAAAATATCTTTTCCTCGAATATAGTTTTTGGCTATACTTCATAGTAAAAAACTTTCAGTAAATCAATACTGAAATATTCTTACATTAGGGTTTGTTTCAATGGGCATTGATAATAAAGGTACTAAACTAGCATTTTCAATATTTGATGATGGATAAGAATAAACACCATTAACATTGCCTCAACACTTAATATTTCCAAATAACATTGATTTAGGGTATTTAATTTCAATCCCAGTAAATACTGTGTCTTCGGATAATGATTTTTGTAATACTAAATGAATACTATTTTGGTTTTTTCATTTAAAATCAGTTATTTTAACTAAATGCATAGATTTAATAATATTAACACCATCGGGTGAATAAGGGCGTTTGTATTCTTCTATGATATAACATTCATTTTTATTGTCTTCGATAATTGGTTCATTAATAGATACTATTTTTAAGTCTAATGTTTCTAAAAATTCTTTGTCTTGTTTTGAAATATCATTAATTAAAATATCTTTTTCATCAATCATGACATAACTAGTACTATTATCTTGGACTGTGGTATTTTGTTGAATTTGTAATTTAAAATTAAAGTCACTAATTTCATAACCAGTTATTTTAATATATTCATCTTTGTCAATAAAACCGATTTTAACACTATTTTGTGAGTAGTTTAAGGTAGGTTTTTGCTTTGTCTTAACAAGATTATTAATTTTATAAATATATAAGGTTCTGGCGCGATCTTCAGTAAATAATTGTTCTAAGTCAGGGTTGCTGTACTGCGATTGAGCAGCAAAATATAACGGAATACTATCGATTGAATAGTCAATTGGTTCATCTTTTTCTGCTAATTGTGCTAACATTTTTTCAGATGGTTTTAGCATTATTTTTGTTCTCCTTTTTCATTGGGCATATTGATAATAGTTTCATTATTTTTTAATTGTCTGTTTAAAGTTGCATTTACTGGTAAGCGAACATCAACAATTAAATTATCAATATTTTTAATATTAAATGTTCTACTATTTAAAATAGCATTATCATATTTAATTAACTTAATAATAAATTCAGTTAATTTAATCTCTCTAATATATATCATTTGTTTGTATGATGCGTTTGTTTGAATATTTACACCCGCAACTTCTGCTTGGGTTTGTTGTGCTCCCTTAGCAATTGCGGGAACATGATGGCGATTTATTTTATAGTAATTAGTTAGTAATCAATCATATATTTTTGTTAATTGTTCACCTTTAAAATTACCCGCAATATAGTCTACTGGTTGAAAATTACTATCAGGGTCTCCTTCAACTAATAACAAGTCATTTTCAATAAATGAAGCCAACATTTTACTAATTTCTTGGTCAACAACACCAGTAACTCCATTAGTATTAATGGTAAATTTACCACTATTTAATAATGGGTCTAACATTATTTTTTCAGCAATAATATCTAAAATACTAGCAAATTGTTTACCATAACGAGCAGAAGGTTCAAAATTAGGGTTATTAGGAATAATTTCAATCGGAATAAAATTAAGTGGCAATATTTCTTCTCTTTGTAATGTTGTATAGTTATTTCATTTAGCATCATCAATATATAAGTCGGTAATAGTACTATATAATCGTGTTTTTAACTTTCTAATAACTTTAACTTGTTTAGTTACAGAATCAAGTTTTAATTTTTCAGAAATAAAAATACTTTGATCATTTTTAAGATAGGGGTCATAATCAAAAGTACAAGATACTAAATTACCTAATTCGTCATATTGGTCATTATAAAAATCAATAGTAATAAAATTAAGTTTTGAATTATTAGCAAAAATAAAATATGCACCTTTACCATTCTTATTAATTTTATATTCGTTATATCAATTCTTATTAGTAAAGTCTTGCATTTTTAAAAAGTTATTAATTAATTTAGTATCTATCTGTTTATTATTAATTGGATTATAAATGCTAATTTCTAAATCGCGTGGATTTAAAAAATTAGCATTATCTTCACAAATTCTTTTTTCTAAAATCTCATTATGTTTTTGAACAGTAACATTTTTACGATTAGTAATCGTTGATGCTAAATTAAGATAATAACTATCAATATCATATTCTTTTTTTAATTTCTTTTTTGCTTGTAATAATCCCATTTATAACACCTCTTTATTTTGTATCTTCTTTTTTAATAACATCTTCAATACTATCTTGTTTTTGTTGTTTGTTATGTGTTTTGATAAATCTAATTGTTTCAATAATCAAAACTATAATTCCAGCTCCGATAAGCATTGCTGAAACAATAATATATGCTGGTCAAGAAATACTTAATATTTTTTCTCCTATAAAACAAATAATAATTCCTGCAATAAAAAAATGATGAAACTCCAAATATTTTCAAAAACATAATTACATCTTTAACTTCTACTTTTGGCATAATAACATCTCCTTTCTAATTTACCTTTTTTCTTTCAATAAACACAAATCCCAAAGGTCTAAATGTTGCTGGACCATTAACTCCAATATTAATCAATCCATCAGGATTAATAGATAATGCTAAACATGCACTATTAACACCTATTTGATCATATATAACACCTATTGTTTGTCTAAAACTATGTCTTGTTTGCAACATCCCTTGACTTTTTGAATCTCCTTTGATATTTTTTCCTGAGGCTCAAATTCTATAAATATAATTTTCTTTATCAAAATTAGGAATATTATATCCTTTTTGACCAACTTTAAAATCATTAGTATCAACAATTTCTCAATCTGGAACTTTTGGTATAATAATTGATTTTTTTAATTCATCTAAAATTTCTTCTTTTATTTTTGCAAGTTTTTCATCTTTAATTTTTTCTATAACAAGTTTATCTAATAAAGCATCAACTTCTAATTGAGTATAATATGCTTCTAAATCAATCATTGTTAAATCAATACCTTCTTCTTGAAAAGTACGAAACATTTTCTTTAAAGTTGTTAAATTAGCCAATGATTTTGCATAGGTAGGCAATAGACCTTGTCATGTTGCCATAGGGTAATTTTATGAAGAATAATTAATATCACCAACACTCATATTTGCCGAAGTAAAAAACTCAATTGGAATACGGTTAAATGTTCAATCGTAATAAACACCATATTAATACAAATTTTCTTTAATAATGGGTCTTTAAATGTTTCAAATTTTAGCTTTGAAAATGGATAGTTTAAGTAAGAATTAATCATATTTTGGGCTCTTAAAGCAAATGTTTTAAATCATAATTCTACATCACCTTTAAAGAACTTATTATAACGAACTGGAACTTTTGTAATTTTACCTGTTATTGGAATAAAATTATTATAATTTTTCAAAGTAACATTTTGTCATAATTCATTTAACATTTAATCATCTCCTTATCATTTACTTTTTTTAGAATATATTTTCTTTAATATAAATTTTTTACTATTTAGTAATGTTTTTGTTTTAATTTTTTTGTTTAAATCTTGTTTTGTTCTGAGTTGTTTATATGCTTGAAATACTAGTCCATTACCCAATAAACTAGTAATTGCACTATCTTCTAGCGTATTTAACAATTTATCTTTATTAAAGTTATTTTTAAATTGTTCTTGCATTTTTAATATCTTAGCAAATGTCCGATATATTTTAAAACTATCTTTTACTACTTGCTGATAAGCAAGTGGGGCAAAAGAAACTAAATTAAACAAACTTGTTTTTTTAAAATCCCCAACCAATAAACCACTCACTGTTCATATAGAATTTAAACGGTTCAGGAGCCAAAACAAACTGTTCTGCTTTGATTAAAGTTGTCATAATGACAATAGGGACATATTTAGGATTTTTATAATATATTGTTAAAGCAACTTCACCCGCAATTGATAAAGGAACAATTTTAACTGCTAAAAAAACATCAGAACCATAAGCAAAAGGTAATAATTGACCTTTTTAATAGCCTTAGTTTCAAATTTAGATAATATTTTTTTAGTTTTATCAGTAATTTTACTAATTACTTTTTGTTTAATAGTAATTATTTGTTTTTCAATTGGGGCTAATAATTTTTTAGTTACTTTTTGAATATAAAAATTTGGGTTTAAATGATTTAAAATTTTATTTAATTTAATTGGTGTTTGATGAAAAATATTTAATAATTTATTATTATATATTTTACTGCTCCTCATTAAATTAGCATTTAATAGTAGATTTTTACCAACACCTTTTTTATGAAGATTAGTCATAATGTTATATCACTCATTAGTATTAATTTTACTTATTTTATCAATATTTAATCCATATTCAGACAATCATTTATTAGCATTTTTTCATTCACGCGTGGTATTTTTTGAACTAATGTAGGACTTATTTTTTGAATATTTTTTTCAATTTTTAATAAATTATTAATTGTTTCTAAATTAGAAACTTTAAAACCTTTATAAAAATCATTTCGGGCTAATTTTCCAATTGTATATAATAAAGTTTCATTATTAGCCTGCTTTGTAAAATCAAATATTAATTTAGAAGATAAAATCTTTTTACCTGTAACTTGCCTTACAACATCTTCTAAATTATTAGCAGTTATTACACCTAATTTTTCAAGTAGTTTAGTTTCTTTTGCTAATTTTAAAATTCTAGTTGTTCGAACAGCACGCGTTAATTTACCAATTCCACCAATTGCTGGTAACAAATTTAAGGCGGTACTTTTTGCTGTTACTTCTGATGTTAATTTATCATATATTTGATTTACGGCAAAATCGGTTGCTGCTTTTACTCCAAACGAGATAAATGCTGCGGCAAAATTAGATAATCCCGCACCAAGACCAACAGCCGAAGCAATACCACCAGTTAAAACTGATAAACCAAGAGCTAAAACTTAAATTCCTAAAAATTCTAATAACTCTAAACCAAAATTTTTTTCTTGTTGTTGGATTGACAATCTAGTTGGATTTTTTTAACAGCATAAATAAGGGCTGTTTTAGATGTTCCAATTGGCATATATATTAAACGAAAAAGTACTATTTTTTAGTACTATTAAGAATTTTTAATTTTAACATCAATCGGATTTATTTGACCAGTAGTGTTGTTTTTATCTTCAATTTGGACAAAAACCTTGGTATCATTTGTAATATTTATTGGTCAATCAACACCAGCACTTTCAATAAAGTAATCAAAATCACTTTCAGTTAAAGAACTATTAACTGCTTTTACTGCTTTTAAAACAACATCTTTAAATTGTGGTTTTAACTGTTTGGCTGTTGCTTTTGTTGGGTCTGCAACATAAATAGTTGGTTTATCTAATTTATTAATTTTATTAATATCAATTTTTGAAACAATATGTTTAATAATTCCTTTTGGTTCAACCACTGCTCCACCTAAATATAAAACTCTTTCCATAATCAAAGTATTACCCATTCCAGTACCTAACGCAGCAGCACCAACTCTTAACGGAGTATGATCTTTTTTTGTGTAAAATAGAGGGTCATATTTTTTGCTAAACTTAAAGGCAATTGCATTAACACCATCTGGTAATAATTCAATTGTTCCTTCTGAACCATCTTTATTAATAATTGGTAATTTTTTAGGAACCATATAGTATGTTGTTCCTTCAACAGTTTTCATTGCTCCACTTGTTGTGATTACACTATTTATTTGGTCGTTTGCTCCAAGTTGTAACTGTAATTTATTACGAATTCCACGAATAAAATCAGCCGAACCTAAAACAATTGTTTCTGATGGAGTAAAGCCGTTTTCATATATTTTATCCATAATTTTATCATGAATTTGTAAAGCATTTGTATTATCTGCTTTTTTGCCTTGAATAGTTGTAACTGTTCCTTTATTAATAATTTCTAAAATTTTATTGCGTTTATAATCAACCTCAGTATCCATTGCTTGCTCAATATCGGCAGCCCAAAGATTAGAATTAAAATCATTTTCTACAGGGTCTAATTTACGAGCAAAAGTTAAAATTGTATCTAATTCAACAACTCAATCTTCAAATTCTACTGTTGAATATTTTAGAAGATTATCATCGGTATTAAATACTTGTCCATCTTTTCTCAAACCTTCATTATATTTAATATTTTTCTTTCTTTTATATGTTAAACCAAATTTATTTGCTTCTTTTCACGCAAATAAAGTTTCTCAACTAAATTTTTGTTGATAAGTTTGTAAATATCATTGTTCAAATGTTTCTCGGTCTCTTTGTGTTGTTTAATTAGCAATATCGCAAAAAATTATTTTTGGATCCATATTTTTATTCCTTCTTTCTATTTATTAAATACATTCTCTGTATCTAAAATATTGTTTTCTTTGTTTACTACTTTGGTACGCCCCAGTATTAACTGTTTGTACCTTAATTAATTCATCATAAACACTTTGCAATTGTGTTTTAATGATTTCAATATCATCAGTAATATCATAAGATTTTAATAAAACATTTTTAAAATCTTCATTATCAGTTGAAGAATTAATAAAATCAATTACTTCAATTTGTTTTAGTTGAATTGTTTGTTGTTCAATTTGTGAAGTTAACTCAGTATTTTTTGCTTGTAGTTCGTTGATTTGCTGATTATTATTTTCTAAATTACTTGAATTAAATTCTTCAACTTCAGCAGTATTTTTTAAAATAATTTCAGCAGTTTTAATATCTAAACTACCATCTTCATTTTTAATAGGTTCATTATTTTCATTTATAAGAACATATTTTACATTTTTTAATGCCATTGTTTTTCCTCCTATTTTTTAATATTTGTATTTGTTCTTTTTCTAATCGCTTTTTGTATAATTTTAAAACTATCTACTCTAAAAGACAAAAAATAGCGTTTAGTTTTTATATTTAACTGATTAAATACTGAGCCTTTAATTTTTATCTAATCATCTTTTTTTAATTTCAAAAACTCATTTAAAACAGATGGATTATATATTGAAAATGTTGAGTAATTTAATCCTTCTCACTGACATTTAGCCGAACAAGCATCAACTTCAAGACCACCAGCAACAAGAGTCTTAATTTTTGTTTTAATAGGATTTTCATGTAATCTAACAGTTAATTCTAACTTATTAACTTTTTTATTTTTTATTTTAGGTTTATTAATTATTGATTTTTTAGGTAAATTACTTTTTGTTTGAGACATTATTTAACATCCTTATTAGATAATTTGTCATATTTTGAACTGTCAACTAATATTCAATCGATAGAACCTGTTAAATATGGATTTTTGTAAAAATCTTCTTTATATAATTGTTGTTGTTTTAATTCTTTAATTTTACTACCTAAATTTTGATTAAAATTATGTGCCATATCTATTTGTTGTTTAAAACTATTTATTTCTTGTTCTTTTTCAGCAAGTTCTTTTTTAAGTGTTTCATTTTCTTCTTTAAGTTTGTTAAATTTAATTGATTCTGTTATTGTCATTATTTATCACTTCCTTTTTTAAAAAATATTGTAAATGTTTTCAAGCATCTAATTCGTGCTCTGTCATTTTAATATTTCCTTTATAAATATAATTTTTCTTAACAACTGCTGATTGTAAAACATAATTTAAATTAAATAGATATTTGCATAAAACTTTTAAACCACCAATGAATTTAGGAGTAGATAATGGATTTTTTATTTTTAAACCTTTGTGAAGTTGAAAATCTTCAATTATTACAATAACTTTATTTAAATAAGAACAAATTTTATTTTTAAACTCATTTAATATTAAATACATATTATTTATTGCTTCTTCTTCTTTTTTGGAATTAAAAGTAATATTATTAATTATTTTATTTTGTAAAACATTATAAATAATAATACCAGTTTGACCAATTCCAGCAGGGTCAATTGCAATAATATATTTTAATTTATCTGGTTTATTTTTTTGTCAATTTGTAATATTTTTCATCCATCGGATGCTAAATCTAAAATATCGTTAATTTTGTAATGTTGCATATAAGAAGCAATAATATCTTACTTGTTTTCAAATAAAATTAAGTACATTTTTGCTCATTCTAAACATTGCAAATCATAATGCTTTTTATGATGTGAAATACGACAATTAATAGGTTGACAATTAACTCAATCAAAAGATGTTGTTATTTCATTTCAAGTTTTATTAATATACAAACTTTTATATTCTGTCATTATATATAATCCTTAATTTTTTTATTTGTTGATCAAATTTCATCATTAATATTATTTGCAGTTACTGGATAAGCACATATCATTAATTCTTGTAATTTATTTTAGTATTTAATTACTTCACCGCCCGCTTCACTTTGGGGAGTGAGCGGGGGCGGATAGGATATTTTGATAGAGTTTACCCCCATACGGAAATAAAAAAACAGTTTACCCAGTTATTAATTACGCTTCATCCATCCCTTCACAACTTTATATAAAGAAAATAACCTTTTGGAGTTCCAACCCTCTTGTTTTTTTAGTGTCCGATATTGTTTTTTTTCGATTTAACAGCACTTTTTTATGAAAACAAGCCAAAAAACACATGCTCTGACATTTCAAAAGTGATTAATCTTGTCGAGAATTAAAGAAATAAATAGGAGAGTAAATCCAATCGCTTTCACACTTTCTTTAAGATTTCGTGCCATAGATGAGTTATCCATCTTTAAGCATCAAAATATTAAGTTTTAGTATTGCATTATTCATCAGATAGTACCTTTATTAAAAATGATATTATTAGTTGTTAAACCGAAAAAATATAATAAATCACAGAAAGGAAATTATAAAAATTAACTAGTTTGTAGGGCAAAATAGGTTAATTTTTAATTTTAAAGATACTATCTGATGAATAATGCAAATAAAAAAATCCTTCTAATAAGCGATTACTTTAATTTGTATTTAATTATTTTATTTATAATTTTTATAAAACCTAAGATTTTTTCCGACTACCAAAAAGTATGACATTGCTATTTGTTAATTAGTAATAATAATTTATTAAATAATATTTTATATAAGAAGGAGTTTTAAAATTATGAATCCTAAACAACACCCACAAGGTTGCTATGCTTGTAATTGTTCTTGCTTAGGAACTGATGGTGAATTTTGTACCAACTGTTCTAATTGCAGTTCTAAGGATAATCATACACAAAAGAAAATAGGAAAACCTTGAAGTTAGAAAAAGCAAATAAATAAACTTTTTAATTTATAATATTATTTTATACTTTATAAGTATTAAAAATTAACTAGGATGATTGAAAATTCCATAATAAAGGTGAATATCTTGTATGGAAATAACTAATAAAACAATAGTTTTAATGATTTTATTGTTGAGACTACATATTCAAGTCGTAAAAATACGGTTGATATTATAATTGCTTTGGATGTAATGGAATGATTAAGAAAAGATTATGTTGATTGTTTTTGTTTGGCAACTAATGATTTAGATTTTGCTCCAATTGTAAGAAGAATTAAACAGAAAAATAAAACAGTTATTGGTGCAGGAAATTTAGAAAAATCTCAAGAATATAAAAAACTTTATTATAGATTTATAAGTGTTGATAAAATTTTAAATGCTAAAAAATTAATGAAAAAAAACCTCAAGAAAATAAAAAAGAAAGTAGTGCTAAAAATAATGTAAATAAAACAATAGTAGAAGGTAAAAAAAGAATTAATTGAGGTAGTAAATTCAATAATTAAAGAAAATGATAAAAATAATGATGGGTTTACTCAGTTTTCTATAATTATTGAAAATTTACTTCGAAAAATTCCAGATTTTAATCCCAAAAATTATGGGGCACAAAATAATAAATCTTCATTATTTTTTAAAAACAATTTTGAAGACAGTTATGATTTTAAAGAAAAGGAAGAAATTTTATATATAAAATTAAAACAAAAGAAGAAATAATTATAATAAATATGATTAATAATAAGGAAATATATTATTTTTTAGTTAATATATGAGTGTAAAACTGTTAGAAGTTATAATAAAAGTATAAATAAGAGAGGAAGTAGAAATGAGTACGGGAGAAATAGTTACCGTTATTGTTGCTTAGTTATCATTCATAAGTATAATTATTTTTTCAATATTTACTTTTATTGCTAATAAAAATAATCAACTAAATAAAGTAAAAATTGATGAAATACATAAAAAGTTAATAGAAAATAATTCAAGAATAATGGAAATTCTAATAAACAAAACATCTTCCACAATTGACAATGCGATTAATGGTTTTATAAAATTATTTAAACAAAGTAATAAAGATCAATCATATGAAAGAATGGAAGGGGAAATAACAAACTCCAATGAACCTGATATTAGTTAAAAGATACTTTTTAAATAAAAAAGTAATATGAAAATAATAATGTTTAGGAGGAAAATTATGACTTATAAAGATAAAGAAAAATTACAAGCAAAATTTATTAATGGATTTATTAAAAATGAATTTTATGATGTAATTTTTAATTACTGGACATTATTAAAGAATAAGCAGATTAATAATCAAAAGAAGATAGAAAAAAGAACATCGTCTAAACAATTGGCAGATAATTTTGTTAAAAAACTATTAAATAATATTTTTAGTTTAAAACATGAAATATTTAATAATAGTAAAAAAACTTTTACTGAACTTGAACAAGAAAAAGTAGAAAGCAAAAAACCAGAAAATTTTAAAGAATACTTTTATTTTTTTCAAACTTTTAAATATCAAAGACAATTTAAAAAAATGTTTAAATTATTGAAAAAAGCTTCAAAAGAATATCAAGTATTATTTATTAAAATGGTGTTGATAATCCGGTTTTCTGTTGACCGTAGTGAAGAAATATGACAATGAATATTAAATAGAATTGATTGAAGTCTTGCCTTAGACCTTGTTGAAAAAAATAATAATTCAGACCAATTTATTCTTTTTGCAAAGCACTTTTTAAAAGAAGTTAATAACAATATGATTAAAGAATGAGAAGGAAAAATTAAAAATAAAAAATTAAGCAATGATGTGATAACATCTATTTCTAATTTTTATCATACATTGAAAAATAAATATAATTATCATATATCTAATTAAAAATTCTTTTTACAAAATAAAAAGTTTTATAAGAAGAATTTTTTAATAATTAAATTATGTTCTTACTAAAGTTAACTTTAAAATAATGGTTGGTATTATGTTCTTCCTTCTAAATTTATTTTAAAGACTTAAAAGGTTATAGTTTTTAAACTATAACCTAATAATTGCCTTTAATTTAGGGCTTTTTATGATATAATTAACTTAATTAATTTATAATAAGAGGTAACCAATATGAAGTGAGAACCGCAACAAACGATTGAAATATTAAAAGAATATGTTTATAGTAAAAACAGACTTGATGAATATCGTAATCGTGTGGCATTATCAAATTTACAATTACTACCTTTTTATTCAAAAGAAGATAAAAGTGAATCTGTTTCATCAGTTGTTGTTCGTTTTATTAATGAAAAAGAAATTAAAAAAGCATATGATAAAAATACTTATCAATGAATTATAAATAGTTTAGAAGAAACTATTTTAAATTCTTTTAAAATGGGTGAAAATATTATTGGAATTCATCGCCATGAAAATATTTATTTGGCATTATACGAAGATGAAGGGGATTTAAATTATTTAATTGAAATTGCTAATTATATTAATACAACTGTTAAAATTATTAATTATACATTATATGAAAAATATCAAGCTGTCCGTGAGGTTAGAATTGGCATTGGGATTGCGAATGATCCATCAATTGAAAGAATTAACGATTTAGAAGAGAGTTTTATTGTTCCATTTAATGAAGATATTAAGGATAGTGTGCAATTAGCAGAAACATATGCGGCAGAAGTTATTATGTTTAATAATTTACCAGTTTGTACTGATGCCTGGGTTTTTATGAATTTAACTGATGAGAATCAAGAACTAATTCGAAAAAATTCACGTCAATATTTTAATTTAAGAACACCTCGTCAACGTTTATTTACGGATTTAATTGATCCTAATGTTGCAGGAGAACTTGAACGAGGTACCTTGCAAGTTGAAGAATAAGATCAAAATAATTAGGTTAAAGTTATTTAGTCTTATTCTTTTTTGTTTAACATCATTATTATTTCGGTATAATCATAAGTAGAAAGTGAAGTGGAAGAAAATGCAAGCATTAATTTTTCAAGGAAAAAAGAAAATTGAATGAACTGAAACTAACGAGTCAATTATTAAAAAAGCAACAGATATTATTGTTAAAATTGATGGATTTACTTTTTCACATGCGGATTATCGTCCATATTCGGGGCATGATAATAGTGTTGTTCCTAACACAATTATGGGACATGAAGGAATTGGCGTCGTGACAGCAATTGGAGCTGATATTACAAAACTTAAAATTGGTGATTGCGTTGCAATTGGATGTGTTACTCATTGTAATATTTGTCAATGATGTGAACAAAAAGCATTTGCTAATTGTACTAATGGTGGTTTTATTTTGGGAACTAAAATTAATGGAACGCATGCTGAATATGTTCGTGTTCCTTATGGGGAAAATAGTGTTATTAAAATTCCAAAAACAATGAATTTAACTGATGCATTAATGTTAAGCGATGTGTTACCAACAGGATATGAAAATGTTATTAAAAAAATTGATTTAAAACAAATTAATAATATTGCTATTATTGGTGATGGACCAATTGGTTTAGGCATTTTATTGTTATTAAATAAATATAATAAAAAAATTGATATTTATGGTCATCATAATCAAAAATTAAATTATTTTTTAAAAATGGGGGCATATAAAATTTATGATAGTACTTTAACTACTTTTGATATTAAATATGATTTAGTAATTGAATGTGTAGGTAATGACCGGGGTACTTTTGAGCAGGCACAACAAATGATTAATTTTAATGGTACAATTATTACAATTGGTGTTTTTAAAAAACCAGTTGTCTTTAACTTACAACAATTATGAAATCAAAATATTACTATTCATACCGGAATTTTAAATTGTTATACTTTAAAAGAACTTGTATTAAAAATTGAAAATAAGGAAATTATTCCGAAGTATTTAGTATCAAAAACTTTTAATAGAAATGAAGTGTTAAAAGCATATGAAACTTTTATGGAGACAGATATTTTTAAAGTTGTTGTGAAATTATAACAAGCAATAGAATAGGGTGAAGGAAAAAATGGGTTTTTTTCAAAAATTAAAAGCAAAACGTGAAGAAAAAAAACAGATTAAATTAGAAAAGACGTTACGTAAAACACGTTTAACCTTTTCTAATGATATTAAAAAATTAGCACATAAGTATAAAGAATATGATCATCAATACTTAGAAGAATTAGAAGAAATTTTAATTGCAAGTGATATGGGAATGAATATGGTTTTACAAATTACTAATCAAATTCGTAAAAAAGTACGAAAAGGTTGAAGCATTGAGGACACAAATGATTATTTGGTTGAAGTAATTATGGATTTATATAATGATCCAAAAAGTAAACAAAATAAATTAAATATTAAAGACCAGCGCTTAAATGTTATTTTGATGGTTGGTGTTAATGGTGCCGGTAAGACAACAACTATTGCTAAATTAACAAAACAATTTCTTGATCAAAAGAAAAAGGTCCTATTAGTTGCTGGTGATACTTTTCGGGCAGGGGCGGTTGAACAATTAAATCAATGAGCAGAACGTTTAAATGTTAATATTGTTAAACCGTTAAAAGAAGGGCAAGATCCAGCTAGTGTTATTTATGATGGATTAGTTAAAGGAAAAAAAGAACAAGTTGATATTATTATTATTGATACAGCGGGACGTTTACAAAAAAAAGTTAATTTAATGAATGAATTAAATAAAATTAATCGTATTATTCAACGCGAAATTCCCGATGCTCCACATGAAACCTTATTAGTAATTGACGGGGTTACTGGTCAAAATGGTATTTCACAAGCAAAGAATTTTTCGGAGATAACCGATGTTAGTGGGATTGTTTTGACAAAAATGGATGGTACGGCTAAAGGAGGCGTTGTTTTAGCAATTAAGGACCAATTAAATATTCCCGTTAAGTTAATTGGTTTGGGTGAGCAACCAACTGATTTACAAGAATTTGATATTGAGCAATATATTTATAATTTAACCAAAGATTTATTTAACAAGGATGAAGTGGAAATAGAATAATGAAAGATTTGGAAAAATCAAATGAGTTAATTCTTTTATATGAATTATATCGGGAATTATTAACAACAAAGCAAAGAGAATATTTTGAATTATATTTTTTTGATGATTATTCATTAAGTGAAATTGCAGGGTTAAAAAATGTTTCGCGTAATGCTGTTTATGATTCATTGGTAAAAATTACAAATGCTTTGCATAAATTTGAAAATAACTTACAATTAGGTTATAAGCAACATCAGCGAGATATCATTTATCAAGAATTTGAAAATATTAAGGAATGTGCTGGATTAATAAAAAAATTAAAAAAAATTGATAGTGATTAAGGAGAAACTAAAATGAATATTTTAATGATTGGTGATATTTATGCACAAGCTGGACGTACAGCTGTTAATAAATATTTGCCACAAATAATAAAAAAATATAAGCTTGATTTAATTATTGCAAATGGTGAAAATACTACCCATGGGAAATCATTATCAAAGCATCATTATAATGAATTAAAAGAAATGGGGATTAATATTATTACTTCCGGAAATCATATTTTTCGTAATCCAGAAGTTTTAAATTATATTGAAGAAGTAAATGATTTATTAAAACCAGCAAATATGAATTCGTTTACACCTGGGAAAGGCACAATTGTTATTAAGATTAATAATAAAAAAATTCGTGTGACTAATTTAATGGGTCGTAGTTTTATGGACCCAGTAGATAATCCATACACAATTTTTGAAGAAATTATTAATAATGATGATAGTGAGCTTCATTTTGTTGATTTTCATGCCGAAGCTAGTGCAGAAAAATTAGCTTTTGCTTGGAATTATGATGGTATTATTACTGGTTTTTTTGGAACGCACACTCATGTTCAAACAGCAGATAATCGAATATTGCCAAAAGGAACAGCATATATTACCGATGTTGGGATGTGTGGTAGTTATAATTCAATTATTGGGGCAAATCCAAAAGAAATTATTCTTAAGGAAAAAACTGGTTTACCAGTGCGTTTTGAACCAGCAGCTGAAAATGATAAATTAATTTTTTCAGCGGTATGATTACAAGTAGATGATAAAACTAACCAAGCAGTGAAAATTGAACGAATTTTAATTCATCCAGAAAATGAAGCTAATTTTTTAGGATAATAAAGGAGTAACTTAAATGACTAGTTTAATTAAAACGAGTGTAATCATTATTGTTGTTTGTATTATTCTAGGAATTTTTTTGTGTTGTTATTTTTTTCTACGTTGTTATCGTCTTTTAAACAAGAAAACAAAACGAGGAGAAATTCAATTACCTGAATATATCGAACATAAACACTTTCTTACTTCTGATCAATATGAATTATCAACATTAGGAACAATTGATAAAACTGGTCAGGATATTATTTTAGCAGTTCATGATTTATACGGTAGTAAGGAAAATTTTACTGGTTTAATTAATAATGAAATATGAGCTAAGCATAAAGTTTCAGTAATTGCTTTTAATCAACGCAATATCGGAAATAATGTGCCAACTAGTATTAAAAATGTTGGAGTTTTAGTGAATGATATTATTGACGTAATTACAGCATTAAAAAATAAATATGAACAACAAAGAATTATTTTATTATTAGAAGGATTTTCATGTGGTTTAATTAATTTATTATTGAAACAAAAACCATTAATTGAAAAAGTTGTTTTTGTTAATCCAATTACAAATTTAAATGGAATAAGATTTTCAATGATTAGCAAAATTGGGATTGGATTTGGTTTTTTATTTAATTTAAACAAAACTCTTAAAATTCATATTGATTATCAAATTTTAAGTCAAAATGAAGATTATAGTACTTTAATGTTGGAAAAAGAACAAACTTATTTTTTAAATCAAATTTTACAATTTAATTATCTTAATAAAAAGATAGAAAAACAAATTAATAATCTTAAAGTAAAAACTTTAATATTACAAGCAGAGGTTGATAAATTTTATGATACAAAACAAGTAACTTTAATTAATAATGGACTAGTTAAAATAAAAAAAATTGAAACAGCAAAACATTACTTATTCACTAATCAAAATATTAGTGTTGAAATTCTTACCGAAATAATTAATTTAAATTAAAATTAACTAATTTTTAAGTTATAATATACTTGTTGTGAAGTAACAACATAAAACTTATTCAGAAGTGGTTAGTACGCTAAGCAATGATCCACTAGCAACCCTATATTTAACTAGAAGGTGCTTTTAGCAGGGCAAAATGATATGCTACCAATAAGATTTATTAGTTATTGAATAGAACTTAACTATTAATTTATATGTAAACATATTGTTATTAATGCCACATTATTCTGATGTGGTTTTATTTATGATTAAGGAGAAGAAAAAGATGGGAAAAGAGCGAATTTTATTTACATCAGAATCAGTATCAGAAGGGCATCCTGATAAGATTTGTGATCAAATTTCAGATGCTGTTTTAGATACATGCTTAAAAGAAGACCCTTTATCACGGGTAGCATGTGAATGCTTTATTACAACAAACCGGGTTATTATTGGTGGTGAGATTACAACAAAAGCAAAAGTTGATTATGCCAATGTAGCACGTAAAGTATTAAAAGAAATTGGTTATAATGATGCAGAATGAGGAATTGATTGACAAACTTCTGAAGTTGAAATATTAGTTAAAACACAATCACCAGATATTTCACTTGGTGTTGATAAAGCTGGAGCTGGGGACCAAGGAATTATGTTTGGTTATGCAACAAATGAATCAGATAATTATATGCCGTTAGCAATTTCTATTGCTCATGCTTTAGTAAAGCGAGCAAGTATGCTACGTAAAAAAGGAATGTTTATTGGGGCACGACCAGATATGAAATCACAAGTAACGTTAGACATAACAAATGCTAAACATATTTATATTGATACAATCTTAATGTCAATTCAGCATGATGAAGATATTGATGAAGCTAAATTTAAACACTTTGTTATTACGGAAATTATGGAATCAGTTGTGCAAGAATTTAAAATGAATTTAGATTTTAAAGTTTTAATTAATCCAACTGGTCGATTTGTAATTGGTGGACCAAAAGGTGACGCTGGGTTAACAGGGCGAAAAATTATTGTTGATACATATGGTGGCTATGCACGGCATGGTGGTGGTGCTTTTTCGGGAAAAGATGGAACAAAAGTTGATCGTTCAGCAGCATATATGGCTCGTTATGTTGCAAAGAATATTGTTGCGGCAGGATTAACTGAACGATGTGAGATTCAATTATCTTATGCGATTGGAGTTGCTGAACCGATTTCAATTTTTGTTGAAACATTTGGAACTAATTTTGTTGCAAATGATATTATATTGAAGGCGATTAAAGAAAATTTTGATTTTCGTCCCCAAGCAATGATTAAAATGTTAGATTTACAAAAACCAATTTATCAACAAACGGCAACTTATGGGCATTTTGGTCGTTACCATACTGAACTACCATGAGAAAGATTAGATAAAGTTCAAAGTTTAATAAAATATTTACCAGGTGTTTAATTTTTAGATATAATTAACATAAAGAATAAGAGGAGAAAAACTAATGAAGTATAAGTTAATTGCTCTTGATTTGGATGGTACAACAGCAAGTAGAAATCGAATTTCAAAGCAAAATGTTGCAGCAATTAAGTGAGCATTGGCAAATGGGATTAAAGTGATTATTGCAACTGGGCGTAGTATTGGTGCGATTAGAAAAGTTGCAAAAAAATTAGGCATTATTGAAAATAAAATGCCAGTAATTGGTTTTAATGGTAGCATAATTTATGATTTTGCGAAAGAAAAAATTCTTCAACAAAATGTTTTTTCTAATGATGAATTAATCAATGTTTTTTATCTTGCTAATGAGTGTAAAATTCAATTATGATCATATTCAGTTAAGAATAAACATTTTGCTTATGTTAATATTAAGCATAGTTTGATGACTAAATGAATGAGTTTTCACACAAAACGAAAAAGAATATTAGTGTATGATCCTACTACTTTACATGACCAAGCTTACAAGTTTGTTGTTAGTGGAAAAAAAGAGAATGTTCAAAAATTTAAAGCAAAACTTTTAGTAAAATATGAATTTAATATTTTTGATTGGTCATATTTGTCAAATCAAAGTTTAAATTTAGAAATTAGTCCAAAGGGTAGTGACAAAAAAGATGCTTTAGAATATCTTGCTAAAATATATAATATTCAACCAGCAGAAATTATTGCGATGGGTGATGGTTCAAATGATTATGAAATGTTAAAATGAGCTGGCGTTGGAATTGCGATGGGAAATGCTAAAGCGGATATTAAAACTATTTCTGATGATACAACTGCCCATTATCGTCGCTCAGGAGTAGCAAAAGCAATTAATAAATATTTTAAAAAATAAAAAATATCATCAAAACTATTGATATTTTTTTTGTTTTTTTTATAATTAATGTGGTCGTAATTTAAAAACAAAAAGTTTAGTATAACTAAACAAAATTACCAAAGGAGGGTTGTCTATGTTACTAGGAGAGAAAATTAAACTATTACGTCAAAAAAATAATTTAACAATTGAAGAATTAGCAAATCGTTGTGAATTAACAAAAGGCTTTATTAGTCAACTTGAACGCGATATTTCTTCTCCGAGTATTGAAACACTAGAAAGTATTTTAGAAGTTTTAGGCACCAACTTAGCAGATTTTTTTAAACAAGAAAAAAATAGAAAATTCGTTTATGCAGCAAAAGAACATTATGAAGTTGAACAAAATAATTATCGAATTGAATGATTAGTTCCTAATGCGCAAGTAAATGAATTAGAACCAATTTTAATTCAAATTAAGCCGCAAGGAGAATCAGAACGGATATTACCATTTGAGGGCCAGATTTTTGGTTTTGTTTTGAAAGGAACAGTGTTAGTTTATTCTGGGCAAAAAGTACAAACAGCAGATACTCGTGATAGTTTTTATTTATATGGTAATAATCAACACTATTTAAAAAATGAAACAAATGAAGTTGTTGAGGTATTATGAATTTCAACACCACCAATATTTTAAAAGATTAGAAAAGGAGCAGGAGCATTGGAAACAAATATTTTAGAGTTACGAAACATTTCAAAACAATATGAAGGAAAAGTGGTTTTGAAAGGAATTAACTTAAACATTAAAGAAGGAGAATTTGTCACATTACTAGGACCATCAGGATGTGGAAAAACAACAACATTAAGAATTATTGCTGGATTTGAACAACCTAATAGTGGGGAATTATTATTTTTAGGAAAGGACTATTTAAAAACGCCAGTTCATAAACGAGAAGTTAATACTGTTTTTCAAAATTATGCTTTATTTCCGCATTTAACTGTTTTTGATAATATTGCTTATGGTTTAAAAGTTAAACGAGATAAGTATGATGTTATTGAAACTGAAGTAAAGAAATTTTTACAATTAGTAGGATTAAAAGGTTTTGAAGATAAATCAGTTGAACAATTATCGGGTGGTCAACGCCAGCGCGTTGCATTAGCACGAGCATTAATTAATAAGCCAAAGGTTTTGTTATTAGATGAACCAATGGCTGCATTAGATGTTAAGTTACGAAAAAAAATGCAAGCAGAATTAAAAACTTTGCAAGGAGAAATTGGAATTACTTTTATTTTAGTAACGCATGATCAAGAAGAAGCATTAACATTGTCTGATCGTATTATTGTAATGAATGATGGAGCAATTCAACAGGTTGGAACACCAGCGGAAATTTATAATGAACCAGAGAATTTATGAACAGCACAATTTATTGGTGACTCAAATATTATTTCAAATGCAATTTTTATTAAAGATAATTTAGTAGCAATTGATGGCAAAAAAATTGTTTGTGTTGACCGTGGATTTGGTGAAAATGAAGACCAAATTGATATTATTATTCGTCCTGAAGATATTGACATTGCTCCAGTTGGGAAAGGATTCTTTACAGGAACAGTTAAAAGAGTTAATTTTAAAGGAGTTCATTGAGAAATTATTGTTAAATGTAAAGAACGAAAATATTTAATTCATTCAACAGATAGAGTTGAAGAAGGTGATCAAGTTGATATTTCATGAAATGTTGAAGATATTCATGTTATGTGGAAAGAGATTGATGATTAAGGAGCAAGAATGATGGAAAACAAAAATAAACCACCAAAAAAAGGTAAAGGATGATTTAAAAAACAAGGTAGTAAAATTAAATCAATTAGTCAACATTTTGCTGCGTGATGTCGAACAAAATATTTAAACATTTCTTATCATGCAAAACAAAACAAATGGTTTAAAAGAGGGTTCAATCCAATTTTATGGTCACACCTTATTATTATGATTTTATTAATTGTTGTACCATTATTAATTATTTTATTATATTCGTTTATTCAACCAACCGGAAATAGTTTAGTTTTTGAAATTAATTTTAAAAATTTTGTAACTTTTTTTTCAGAGCAAAAATTTGTTATTGCACTATTCTTAGCCTTAGGTTATTCATTAATTGCGGCCTTAATTGCAATTGTGATTGCTTATCCAGTTGCTTATGTGATGGCATTTTGTAAATCAAAACTATTGTCAAAAAATATTTGAATTTTAGTAACCTTACCAATTTGAATTAATATGTTACTAAAAATTATTGGATTACAAACAATGTTTAATATTATTGCTCCAAGTTTACTTGGAACCCCAATTTCGGTTGTTATTGGAATGGTGTATGCATTTTTACCATTTGTAATTTTACCAATTTATAATAGTTTAGATAAAATTGATACTTCATTAATTGAAGCTTCAAAAGATTTGGGAGCAAATGGTTTTAAAACATTTTGAAAAGTTATTTTTCGTCAATCAATCCCAGGTATTATTGCAGGTGGAACATTATTATTAGTGCAAGCAGCAACTTCGTTAATTATTGTTAAATTTATGGGGAATGGTCGTATTAATTTAATTGTTGATGTAATTGAAGCATATTTCTTTAAAGGAGAAAACTTTGGAATTGGCGCAGCAATCTCAGTTGTCTTAGCCCTTATTGTTTTTTTAATTATTGTGCTATCAAATTCATTATCAAAATATTTTGAAACAAGAAAGGGGCGTCGCAATGAAAAAGTTTTTTAAATCATCTTATATGGCATTAATTATGTTATTCATTTATATTCCAATTATGATTTTAATTTTATTTTCATTTAATAGTGGTGAAAGTATGAGTATTTTTAATGGTTTTTCTGATCGTTGGTATAAACAACTTGCTAGTGAGCAACCTTTTTTACAAAGTATTATTGTGTCAGTTTTTACAGCAGTAATTGCAACTGTTATCTCAGTTATTATTGGCACTTTAGCTGCGATTGGATTAAGTCGAGCACGGCGAATTACACAAAAAATGACATTATCAATTACTAATATTCCATTAATTAATGCTGATATTATTACAGCTGTTTCGTTGATGATGTTATTTATTGCTTTAGGAGCAAATTTTGGAATGTTAACATTAGTTTTAGCGCATATTTCATTTGATGTTCCATATGTAATTATTACAGTATTACCACGCTTACGGAAAGTTGATACAAAATTAATTGAAGCTTCATTAGATTTAGGTGCAAAGCCCTCACAAACTTTGCGAAAAATTATTTTACCAATTTTAAAACCAGCAATTATTGCAGCTGCAGCAATTGCCTTTGCAATGAGTTTTGATGACTTTATTATCTCTTATTTTACTGGTGGTGACGATGTTAATGTCGCAACTTTTATTTATACAATGAAAAGAATTAAACCTTTTATTAATGCTTTTGGTACTATTTGTATTGCAATTATTGGAGTTATTATTATTGGATGAAATGGATGAAATGTTTATAAAATTAATTATAATAAATTTCGCCGAGAAATGTTAAAAGGAACTTATAAAGATAAAGATATTATGCGCTATGAAAAGAAATTAGCCTTTCTTTATCATCAATTAAATAATAAAAAAATTAATAATGAAAAACAAAAAGAACAATTACGCTGAAAAATTGTTAAACTAGAAAAAAAATATGATAAAAGTGTTTTATGAATTAAGAATAAAAAACAAACTTTTATTGAACGGCAAGAAACCAAAGAAAATATTAATAAAATATCAAGAAAAAAATTCCGTTGATTGGCAAAAAGTTGAAAGCCATTATCATTAGTAACAATTTCAGTTGGCTCAATTGCTTTGCTAACAGCAGTTTATATTAAAAATAATATTTATGATTTAGCAGTAGCAAATTGAGGTGAATATATTACTTCAAATTTAATTAGTAAGTTTGAAAAAAAATATAATGTAAAAGTTAAATATAGTGTTTATGATAGTAATGAAATATTGTATAACAAATTATATACGACACATTATGACGTGATGGTTCCAAGTGACTATATGGTTAATAAGTTAGCGCAAGAAGGACGTTTAGAAGAAATTGATTATCAAAAATTAAATAATGTTGATAAAAATTTCAACATTATTAAACCTAATCCAAATTATCATGGACAAGATGTCAAAGAATGAACAATTGGGAATGAATATTTTAATGATTTAAATGTTGATGTAGCAACAGTACAAAAAACAAATCCAGAATTTTATCAAAATTGTATTGTTCCTTTTACTTTGGATCTAACAACAGCAAAATGTTTTGATAAAAATTATGCGGCATCATTAGCTGATGGATTATTAAATGTTTTAAATAAAAATAAACTGAAAGATGCTACTCAAAAAACAATTGTCAATTATAGTTTACCTTATTTTTGAGGAGAAGTATCACTTGTGATTAATCCAACAGAAAGTAACTTAAAATTTTTAGATGAGATATTTGCTAAAGCAAATCAAAATTTACCAACAACAGCTCAAGGAAAATTTGGTTATCAACGTGCAGAGTGAGAACCTAGTATAAATCGCGATCAAATTAAACTTAATGATGTTGAAAATAATAAGATTATCTCAAATGGCATTTCATGAGATATTTTATGACAAGCAGCCGCAGCAAATAAACGAGTTTTAATTAATAATGATCCACGAAATTTATTTATGTTAACTACTGAAAAAAATTATTTCAAACCAGTACCAACAACGCAAATGGAAGTTGAACATGGTTATAACGAATTAGCAACATTGTTAAAACATAATAATGTTGCCTTAATGAATGATGAGTTAATCAATGCAGTTGGTGATGTACGTTTTGATTTTGCTTTTATGTATAATGGGGATGCAATTTATGCGGATACATTATTTGCAAAGAGTCATGAAGAAGCGAAGGGAACAAAATTAATTATTACCCGCCCACGAGCAACAACGGCGTGAACACCAGAAACAGTTGAAGGAACTAACATTTGAAGTGATAATATGGTTTTATCAAAAAATGCTAGAAATCAGGAGTTAGCTTATAAATTTATGAATTTTATTATTCAAAATTCATCAGCATTAACAGAAGAAGCTAATTATACTTCACCATATCAACAAGTAATGGATTATGAAAATAATTATAATTATTATCGTAATGGTCATGATCCAGAATCTGGCGCAATGATTAATTATCAATGTGATTATGTTCCTGTAGCGAAACTTAATGAGAAGGGAATGTATGTTGCTCAACCAGAAATGGCCGATAGACCATTTGAAATAACTGATTTAGATGGTTATGTATTAAATAAATATAATATTTTAATTGCTGGGAAAAACTAATAATTATTTTAAAAATAAAAAATAAGATGATTATATAGTAATTTGAAAGTAGGGGAGAACAATTAAAAAGCAGGGGTATTTTATGTTTACAATTTTATTCGGAGTATTAGTTACGTTAATTTATTTTTTATTTTCTTTTCGTGATAATAATTATCAAAAAAATAAACCTACAACAGATTTTAATAACAATATTTATCAAATTGTTTTTACTAATAAATATAATTTGCCATTACTTAACAAAAATATTATTCCAAATCCGCTTCAGATAACTGAACAAATGCTTGGGATTTCAATTGAAGAAATTTTATTAAAATTTAATTTTAAGTTTCAAAATTATATGCCAATTAATCAAAATACATTGCAAAAAATATCGGCAATTGACAAATATTGGTTTAATTCGAAACTCAAAATATATTAAATGATACCATCGCTATTTAATTACCAAACAACTTTTGAATCAGGTTTTAATTCCACAATTTTTACATTCTCAAATAATAAATATTTTACAATTAGAAACTACTGATACAAAAAAGATAATAAATAAATTACAACAATATTTAGCAGGAACTTATGTAAAATATTTTAATATTTTAAGGTTATTTTGTGTTTTTTAATTTAAAATCTAAATTAAAATTTTAAAAACAAGAGCAATTTTTATTAGTGGGTGGTATTATTGGATTTAATTATTTATTATTAATTAATAGTTATTGGTCAATTTTAGTCGTTTTATGTTTAGGGTTTATTTTAATTTGGCAACAACAAAAAATTTATTGAGGAGTATTAATTTTTGCAATCATTGTTTCAGCATTATGTCATTATTATTTACAACAACCAAGTTTGCAGGAGAAGAACATTGTTTGTGGCAAAATTTAAAAACAAGGAAATGGTTATTATTATTTTAGTGTTTGTTGAAAAATTTTTGGTTGTATTCATTATTCTTAGGTTTTTAATAAAATTAAGTAATTAGAAACAAATTAAGTTTCGCTTATAATTAAATGATAACAAAATTTATAAAAAATTCAACTTTTTTTAAAAATATAATTTTTAGTTGAAAAAATAATTTATAAATTTATGAATTTTGACACACTAAAAAATACTTTTTAAAGTTATTGCTAATTTTAAAAGGTTTTTATTTTTTTATAAAGATAAAAATTGATTTTAAAATTGATTTAAATTAAATATATTAAATTCAATTTTTTCTTTATTATTTTTTTCAACTTTCTCATCATTAATTTGATTATTAAGTCTTAACATAGAAGCAATTATATTGTATAGTGTAAATGCAATTAGTTATTTCCTACTCTTATTAATTAAAATAATAGCACTTAAAAATAAGTTTGCAAGTATTTTTAAACTATTTTTTTAATTTATTTAAAATTACTATATTTGGGCACACTAAAAAATAATTTATTAAGTTTTTCTATTTAATAAATTTATTTAATATATTTATTAAATAACTGTGTTGGTGTTTCTCAATTTAAACAAGGTCTTATCTTATCATTAATTGTATTAATTATTCAATCTATTTTATCTTGTTTAATAATTCTAAAATCAGTACTTTTTGGTAATTCTCGCCTTATATCTCTATTCATTCTTTCTACAATTGGTTTTTGTGTAGGACTACCTTTATCACAAAAATATACATTTGTTTTAAGATGTTTTTCAATATCTTTTCAATTTCAAAATTCTTTTCCTTGATCAGTTATAATTCCCTTTAAATGTTTTTTTAAAAGTTTATTTTTAAAAATTTGTTTTAAAGTTTTTAATACTTCTGTTGAATTTTTTTCTTTTAATTTTTAAAAAAGGTAAATTTAGTAAATTCTTCTGTTAATGTTAAACATGTTGATTTCTTATCTTTACCAACAATAGTATCCATTTGAAATCAACCAAAAGTACCTTTTTCATGTTTTGCTTGTTTAATAGTTTTAAAATCATTGCTTAAATTACCACGTTTATATTTTTTCCCTTTATGTATCTTTTTTTTACTATGAAAATACAAATTACGTTTATTTAAACCAAATAAACCTAAATAAATATATTTATAAAGTGTTTTAAAACACATAGGGAATTTATCATTAAATTCAATTTCATATAATTTACATATTTGTTTAGGTGTATAATGAAATTTATTAAATTTTTCATCTAATCATAATAATTGTTTAAAAGTTAAAGTAGTTTTCTTTATACAATTTTTACGATTTTCTAAATATCGTTTATGTTCTTGCATAGGATAATATCGTTTAATATGTTTATAATGTTTTAAGTGATATTTAATAGTACTTTTATTACGACCCATATATCTTGCTATTTTTGATATATTAAGAGTGCCATTTTTTCTTAAAAATATCAGATTCTAACGATTCTTTTAAATTACATCTTTCAATAAAACTTAAATGTTTAAACTTTTTCATTTTTTGCTACCCTTTTTTAAAATATTTACATAATACAATAAAAAAAATAAAAGTAAATTATTGACATTAAATTTAATGATGATAAGATAATAATGAATTTAAATTAAATAGTTGAACATTACGGGCAATGAATAATTAATACATTTGATTTCGTCGTATTTTGCTCCTTGAAATTTACGGTCATAATTATAACGATATGTTAAATAATTAAATAAAACTTTATCTAAAGCATTTTTATTTATTAAATCTAAAATATCTTTACCTTGAATATAGTTTTTTGCAATACTTCATGGTAAAAAACTTTTGGTAAATCAATATTGAAATACTCTTAAATTAGGGTTTGTTTCAATTGACATTGATAATAATGGTACTAAACTAGCGTTTTCAACTATTGATGATGGATAAGAATAAACACCATTAATATTGCCTCAACACTTAATATTTCCAAATAACATTGATTTAGGGTATTTAATTTCAATGCCAGTAAATACTGTATCTTCTGGCAATGATTTTTGTAAAACTAAATGAATACTATTCTGATTTTTTCACTTAAAATCAGTTATTTTAACTAAGTGGGTAGATTTAATAATATCAATGTCATCAGGTGAATAAGGACGCTTATATTCTTCAATAATATAACGTTCATTTTTATTGTTTTCGGTAATTGGTTTATTAATAGAAACTATTTTTAAGTCATAGGATTCTAAAAATTCTTTATCTTGTTTTGAAATATCATTAATTAAAATATCTTTTTCATCAATCATTAGATAACTTGTACTATTATCTTGAACTGTGGTATTTTGTTGAATTTGTAATTTAAAATTAAAATCACTAATTTCATAACCAGTTATTTTAATATATTCTTCTTTGTCAATAAAACCTATTTTAACGCTATTTTGAGAATAGTTTAAGGTTGGTTTTTGTTTTGTCTTAACAAGATTATTAATTTTATAAATATATAAGGTTCTTGCATGGGTTTCTGTAAATAATTGTTCTAAATCAGGGTCGATGTACTGCGATTGACTAGCAAAATCTAACGGAATACTATCAATTGAATAGTCAATTGGTTCATCATTTTCTGCTAATTGTGCTAACATTTTTTCAGATGATTTTAACATTATTCTTGTTCTCCTTCTTCATTAGGCATATTGATAATAGTTTCGTTGTTTTTTAATTGTCTGTTTAAAGTAGCATTTACTGGTAAGCGAACATCAACAATTAACTCGTCAATATTTTTAATATTGAATGTTCTACTGTTTAAAATAGCATTATCATATTTAATTAACTTAATAATAAATTCAGTTAATTTAATTTCTCTAATATATATCATTTGTTCGTATGATGCGTTTGTTTGAATATTTACACCAGCAACTTCTGCCTGAGTTTGTTGTGCGCCCTTAGCAATGGCGGGAACATGATGTCCATTTATTTTATAGTAATTTGTTAATAATCAATCATATATTTTAGTTAATTGCTCACCTTTAAAATTACCAGGAATATAGTTTACTGGTTGAAAATTACTATCAGGGTCTCCTTTAACTAATAACAAGTCATTTTCAATAAATGATGCCAGCATTTTACTAATTTCTTGGTCAACCACACCAGTAACTCCATTAGTATTAATAGTAAATTTACCACTATTTAATAATGGATCTAACATTATCTTTTCAGCAATAATATCTAAAATACTAGCAAATTGTTTACCATAACGAGCAGAAGGCTCAAAATTAGGGTTATTAGGAATAATTTCAATGGGAATAAAATCAATTGGTAATATTTCTTCTCTTTGTAAAGTTGTATAGTTATTTCATTTAGCATCATCAATATATAAGTCGGTAATAGTACTATATAATCGTGTTTTTAACTTTCTAATAACTTTAACTTGTTTAGTTACAGGATCAATCTCTAATTTTTCAGTAATAAAAATACTCTGGTCATTTTTAAGATAAGGGTCATAATCAAAAGTGCAAGATACTAAATTACCTAATTCATCATACTGGTCATTGTAAAAATCAATAGTAATAAAATTAAGTTTTGAATTATTAGCAAAAATAAAATATGCACCCTTATCATTTTTATTAATTTTATATTTGTTATATCAATTCTTATTAGTAAAGTCTTGCATTTTTAAAAATTTATTAATTAATTTAGTGTCTAAATACTGTTTATTAATTGAATTATAAATGCTAATTTCTAAATCACGTGGATTTAAAAAATTAGCTTTATCTTCACAAATTCTTTTTTCTAAAATTTCATTATGTTTTTGAACAGTAACATTTTTACGATTAGTAATCGTTGATGCTAAATTAAGATAATAACTATCAATATCATAACTTTTTTTTAATTACTTTTTTTCTGGCAACAATCCCATTTATAACACCTTTTTATTTTGTTTCTTCTTTTTTAATAACATCTTCAATACTATCTTCTTTTTGTTGTTTGTTATGTGTTTTGATAAATCTAATTGTTTCAATAATCAAAACTATAATTCCAGCTCCGATAAGCATTGCTGAAACAATAACATATGCCCGTCAAAAAATACCTAATGTTTTTTCTCCTATAAAACAAATAATAATTCCTGCAATAAAAAACAATGATGAAACTCCAAAGATTTTCAAAAACATAATTACATCTTTAATATTTACTTTTGGCATAATAACATCTCCTTTTTAATTTACCTTTTTTCTTTCAATAAACACAAATCCCAAAGGTCTAAATGTTGCTGGACCATTAACTCCAATATTAATCAATCCATCAGGATTAATAGATAATGCTAAACATGCACTATTAACACCTATTTGATCATATATAACACCTATTGTTTGTCTAAAACTATGCCTTGTTTGCAACATCCTTTGACTTTTTAAATCTCCTTTGCTATCTTTTTCTGAGACTCAAATTCTATAAATATAATTTTCTTTTTCAAAATTAGGAATAGTATATCCTTTTTGACCAACTTTAAAATCACTAGTATCAACAATTTCTCAATCTGGAACTTTTGGTATAACAATTGATTTTTTTAATTCATCTAAAATTTCTTCTTTTATTTTTGCAAGTTTTTCATCTTTAATTTTTTCTATAACAAGTTTATCTAATAAAGCATCAACTTCTAATTGAGTATAATATGCTTCTAAATCAATCATTGTTAAATCAATACCTTCTTCTTGAAAAGTACGAAACATTTTCTTTAAAGTTGTTAAATTAGCCAATTATTTTGCATAGGTAGGCAATAAACCTTGTCAAGTAATCATAGGGTCATTTTGCGATGAATAATTAATATCACCAACACTCATATTTGCCGAAGTAAAAAATTCAATTGGAATGCGGTTAAATGTTCAATGCTCAATCGTAAAAAACACCATATTAATACAAATTTTCTTTAATAATGGATCTTTAAATGTTTCAAACTTTAGTTTTGAAAATGGATAGTTTAAGTAAGAATTAATCATATTTTGGGCTCTTAAAGCAAATGTTTTAAATCATAATTCTACATCACCTTTAAAAAACTTATTATAACGAACTGGAACTTGTGTAATTTTACCTGTCATTGGAATAAAATTATTATAATTTTCCAAAGTAACATTTTGTCATAATTCATTTAACATTTAATCATCTCCTTATCATTTACTTTTTTTAGAATATATTTTCTTTAATATAATTTTTTTACTATTTAGTAATGTTTTTGTTTTAATTGTTTTGTTTAAATCTTGTTTTGTTCTGAGTTGTTTATATGCTTGAAATACTAGTTCATTACCTAACAAACTAGTAACCGCACTATCTTCTAGCGTATTTAACAATTTATATTTATTAAAGTTATTTTTAAATTGTTCTTGCATTTTTAATATCTTAGCAATTGTCCGATATATTTTAAAACTATCTTTTACTACTTGCTGATAAACAAGTGGGGCAAAAGAAACTAAATTAAACAAACTTGTTTTTTTAAATCCCCAACCAATAAACCACTCACTGTTCATATAGAATTTAAACGGTTCAGGAGCCAAAACAAACTGTTCTGCTTTGATTAAAGTTGTCATAACGACAATAGGGACATATTTAGGATTTTTATAATATATTGTTAAAACAACTTCACCCGCAACTGATAAAGGAACAATTTTAACTGCTAAAAAAACATCAGAACCATAAGCAAAAGGTAATAATTGACCCTTTTAATAGACTTAGTTTCAAATTTAGATAATATTTTTTTAGTTTTATCAGTAATTTTACTAATTACTTTTTGTTTAATAGTAATTATTTGTTTTTCAATTGGGGCTAATAATTTTTTAGTTACTTTTTGAATATAAAAATTTGGGTTTAAATGATTTAAAATTTTATTTAATTTAATTGGTGTTTGATGAAAAATATTTAATAATTTATTATTATATATTTTACTGCCCCTCATTAAATTAGCATTTAATAGTAGATTTTTACCAACACCTTTTTTATAAAGATTAGTCATAATATTATATCACTCATTAATATTAATTTTACTTATTTTATCAATATTTAATCCATATTCAGACAATCATTTATTAGCATTTTTTCATTCACGGGTGGTATTTTTTGAACTAATTTAGGACTTATTTTTTGAATATTTTTCTCAATTTTTAATAAATTATTAATTGTCTCTAAATTAGAAACTTTAAAACCTTTATAAAAATCATTTCGGGCTAATTTTCCAATTGTATATAATAAAGTTTCATTATTAGCCTGCTTTGTAAAATCAAATATTAATTTATCAGATAAAATCTTTTTACCTGTAACTTGCCTTACAACATCTTCTAAGTTATTAGCAGTTATTAAACCTAATTTTTCAAGTAGTTTAGTTTCTTTTGCTAATTTTAAAATTCTAGTTGTTCGAACAGCACGCGTTAATTTGCCAATTCCCCCAATTGCTGGTAACAAATTTAAGGCGGTACTTTTTGCTGTTACTTCTGATGTTAATTTATCATATATTTGATTTACGGCAAAATCGGTTGCTGTTTCTACTCCAAACGAGATAAATGCTGCGGCAAAATTAGATAATCCCGCACCAAGACCAACAGCCGAAGCAATACCACCAGTTAAAACTGATAAACCAAGAGCTAAAACTTGAATTCCTAAAAATTCTAATAACTGTAAACCAAAACTTTTTTCTTGTTGTTGGATTAACAATCTAGTTGGAATTTTTTTAACAGCATAAATAAGGGCTGTTTTAGATGTTCCAATTGGCATATCATTTATCAAACGAAAAAGTACTATTTTTTAGTACTATTAAGAATTTTTAATTTTAACATCAATCGGATTTGTTTGACCAGTAGCGTTGTTTTTATCTTCAATTTGCACTGCAACTGTTTTATCATTTGTAATATCAATTGGTCAATCTTCACTTTTACTTTCAATAAAGTAATCAAAATCATTTTCAGTTAAAGAAACATCTACTGCTTTAACTGCTTTTAAAACAACATCTTTAAATTGTGGTTTTAACTGTTCGGCTTTTGCTTTTGTTGGGTCTGCTACATGAATAGTTGGTTTATCTAATTTATTAATTTTACTAATATCAATTTTTGAAACAATATGTTTAATAATTCCTTTGGGTTCTACCACTGCTCCACCTAAATATAAAACTCTTTCCATAATCAAAGTATTACCCATTCCAGTACCTAACGCAGCAGCACCAACTCTTAACGGAGTATGATCTTTTTTGCGTAAAATAAGAGGGTCATATTTTTTGCTAAACTTAAATGCAATTGCATTAACACCATCTGGTAATAATTCAATTGTTCCTTCTGAACGATCTTTATTAATAATTGGTAATTTTTTAGGAACCATATAGTATGTTGTTCCTTCAACAGTTTTAATTGCTCCACTTGTTGTGATTACACTATTTATTTGGTCGTTTGCTCCAAGTTGTAACTGTAATTTATTACGAATTCCACGAATAAAATCAGCCGAACCTAAAACAATTGTTTCTGATGGAGTAAAGCCGTTTTCATATATTTTATGCATAATTTCATCATGAATTTGTAAAGCATTTGTATCATCTGCTTTTTTGCCTTGAATAGTTGTAACTGTTCCTTTATTAATAATTTCTAAAATTTTATTGCGTTTATAAGCAACCTCAGTATCCATTGCTTGCTCAATATCGGCAGCCCAAAGATTAGGATTAAAATCATTTTCTACAGGATCTAATTTACGAGCAAAAGTTAAAATTGTATCTAATTCAACAACTCCATCTGTTTCTCGGTCTCTTTGTGTTGCTTGATTAGCAATATCGCCAAAAATTGTTTTTGGATCCATATTTTTATTCCTTCTTTCTATTTATTAAATACATTGTCTGTATCTAAAATATTGTTTTTTTGTTTTCTATTTTTGGTAGGCCCCCAGTATTAACTGTTTGTACCTTAATTAATTCATCATAAACACTTTGCAATTCTGTTTTAATGATTTCAATATCATCAGTAATATCATAATATTTTAATAAAACATTTTTAAAATCTTCATTATCAGTTGAAGAATTAATAAAATCAATTACTTTAATTTGTTTTAGTTGAATTGTTTATTGTTCAATTTGTGAAGTTAACTCAGTATTTTTTGCTTGTAGTTCGTTGATTTGCTGATTATTATTTTCTAAATTACTTGAATTAAATTCTTCAACTTCAGCAGTATTTTCTAAAATAATTTCAGCAGTTTTAATATCTAAACTACCATCTTTATTTTTAATAGGTTCATTATTTTCATTTATAAGAACATATTTTACATTTTTTAATGCCATTGTTTTTCCTCCTATTTTTTAATATTTGTATTTGTTCTTTTTCTAATCGCTTTTTGTATAATTTCAAAACTATCTACTCTAAAAGACAAAAAATAGTGTTTAGTTTTTATATTTAACTGATTAAATACTGAGCCTTTAATTTTTATCTCATCATCTTTTTTAATTTCAAAAACTCAGTTAAAACAGATGGGTTATATATTCATAATGTTGAGTAATTTAATCCTTCTTACTGACATTTAGCCGAACAAGCATCAACTTCAACACCACCAGCAACAAGAGCCTTAATTTTTGTTTTAATAGGATTTTCATGTAATCTAACAGTTAATTCTAACTTATTAACTTTTTTATTTTTTATTTTAGGTTTATTAGTTATTGATTTTTTAGGTAAATTACTTTTTGTTTGAGACATTATTTAACATCCTTATTAGATAATTTGTCATATTTTGAACTGTCAACTAATATTCAATCGATAGAACCTGTTGAATATGGATTTTAACATAATGGTATTTATTTTTCTACTTGGATAAATGTTATATTTTAATTATCAATTAAATTTTTCTAGTATTTTATTTAATTTATTATTGTTGCCAATCTTATCATTAATTTATTTATTCTCTTTAATAATTGTTTTTATACCACCATTTTATTTTATTTATCAATATTTTTGCTTAATTATATGGTGATTTTAAATAAAATTAATTTAATATGAAATATTGGTTATGTCCCTTTGTGATTTCTTTTATTATATTATATTCTTTTATGAGGAATGAATAAAAGTGTGTTTCGAAACAAAATATTTAGAATATTTTGCATTCTATCAATAATTTGTTATAGTTTGCAATCATATTTTACTAGTATTCATTATTCAATGACAATGTTAAATGTTGGTAACGGTCAAACAATTGTTTTTCAAGACAAGCGTGCTTTAAAAACAGTTTTATATGATGTTGGTGTTGGCTATGGTCGTTCAAAACAATTAGTTAGTAATTATTTAAAATGAGCAGGTATTAATTGAATTGATGCTATTTTTGTTTCACATCAACATGATGATCATAAGAATAATTTACCAACTGTAAAAAAATATTTTAATGTTAAACAAGTAATTCAAAATGATACAAAATTGAAAACATTTCAATTTGGTGGATTAGGATTTACTGTCTTACATAAAACAATTAATGATAAAGATGAAAATAATAATAGTTTAGTGCTTTTGGTTAAAATAAGTCAATATCAAATCTTATTAACAGGTGATATTAGTAAAAAAATTGAAATAAATTTATTACGAGAAAAATTATTTCCAATCATTCTGTTACAAGTTCCGCATCATGGTTCAGAAACTAGTTCAAGCTTAGCATTTTTATAAAAAATAACACCAAAGGTTTGCTTCATCTCTGGTGAAAAAACAAAACGCCAAAATTATCCGGCGCCAATTGTTGTTGAAAATTTAAAAACAATTAGGTGTCAAATTTATTTTACAAATGGTAGAAGAAATCTTCAATTTAATATTATGTCAGCATTAACAGCAATTAAATTATTTTAAATCCTTAATTTATTTTTTACTTTATATGATAATATTATTTTGTCATAAGTTTTAGAACATTCTAAAGGAGTTTTAAAAGATGTTTTTAATATATGGAGAAGATGCTTTTTTAATTAAAATGCAAAAAAATAAGATTTTAAAAAAAATTAATCCTGATAATGAGTATGATTTACAAGAATATAATTATTTAGAAGACCCCCTATTATTTATTCTGAATGATGCCAACACAACTCCAATGTTTTCAGAAAAAAGAATAATAATAGTTAATGATAGTTATTTTCTTACAGAAGAAAAAATTAAGACAAAAATAGACAATAAAAGTTATTTAACAAGTTTAATGGAATATTTAGCAGCTCCAAATCCGAGTACTTTTATTATTTTTATTTGTCCAGTCAATAAACTTAGTAATCGTTTAAAAATAACTAAACAAATGTTAGCACTAACTAGTGTTTTAAAAGCAACAAATTTATCATATAATGAATTAATTAAGTTTATTGATGATTATATTACAAAGCATAATGGGACGATTAAACAAAATTTAATTCCTAAGATTGTTGAATATTTGCCAAATAATTTATATATTATTAAAAATGAATTAGAAAAATTGTTATTAATAAACTCAAATATTACGATGGAATTAATTGAAAATAATATGACAAAGTATTTAGATACCGATATTTTTAAATTAGTTGATGATTTATTAAAAAATGATTTGAATAGTTTTTTAATAAATTATCATTATTTACAAGAACGGGGTTTAAATAGTATTGCTTTATTAGCATTAATTACCAATAGTATTATTTTTACAAGAGATATTATTGTTTTATCTGCTTTTAAAAAAACACCTTCACAAATTGCAGAAATTTTACAAATTCATCCCTTTCGAGTAAAAAAAATTTCAGAGCATATGCATAATTTCAGTATTAATAAAGCAAATAATATTATTCAAGAATTATTTTGAATTGATTATAATATAAAAAAAGGTATAATAAGAAAAGAAATTAGTAGTGATTTGTATTTAATTAAATTATTTGATATAAATTAAATTATTACAAAAAGAGAGATGAGGGACATAAATAAATGAAAGAAAATAAATTATATGCCCATATAGTTTATACATTATATAATATCTTTAACGATGATAATATTAAGGCACAAGTAATAGTTAACCAGGACTTTAAAAAATTAGTAATTCAACAAATTTGTAATTTATTAACATTAGAAAAAGAATTTAATGTAAATTTAAATGATAATAAATTTACTCTTTCATTTGCTCAGGTTTTGGCTGATATTACTAATGAATCAAAAACAATTGAAAAGGTTGACGGGGCTACTTTTAATATGTTAGATGAAGAATATGTTGCTTTTGTGCAATATATTGCTTCAAATTTTGGTGTTGAAAAAAATTATATTACCAGAGAAAACATCGTCACTAATCAGTTAATTGATGCCACAGCTGATTTTACTGATGAAAAAGCAATTGATAATGCTCGTGAGAAGCTAAAAGTTAAAGCTAATGAAGAAGCGGCAGACGAATCACAACTGGAAGTAGGACTAGAAAGGGGAATTGGAGGCATAGGAGGAGCGTCAATGGGTGGCATTGGCCCGGACTTTAGTGATCCAAGTAAATTTGATATGTCACAAATGATGCAGCAAATGGCAAATATGCCAATTCATCCACGCTTAGACCCACGGTTTTACTTTTATACTTCAAAACCAAAGTATATGCCAATTTTAAAGAAAAATGTTGCTGGTTTTGTTATTTTAGCTTCTGCTTTGTTAATTTTATTGTGATTTTTAAATTCCTATTTAAATATTTATTTAGACACAAAAGTAATTGTTTATACAATCCCAGGAACTAGTGCAATTGTTATTATTGGTGGTGTGGCTGATAGTGCTTTACATAATGCTAACAATAATTTTAGTGAAGTATTTAGTTTTGGTTCAAAATATAAATTTTTATTAATGCAGTCCGCCGGGTTGCAAACCTTCTCAGGAATTTTATCGATTTTGCCAGGAATTTTCTTGGGTTATGAATTATTAGGGAAAAAGCGTTTTAAACGGGATAATTATGTTGTTAGATTCTGACCAGTTGTATTATCAATCATTATTCTTCTTTATTCTTCTTTGTCATTAATTCAAGTATTATTACCAAATGTTGTTGATAAATATTTTAATAGTATATCGGTACCTAATGGTGGCTATATTATTAAAAACGACCCACAATTAGAAATAACAGAATGATTATTATTACCAGATTCAGATTTAACTATGACAATTAATAGTTTAGTAAGCGAAGTTTATAATAGCACAACTTACCAAGTATTACATATTTTTACAATTATTTCAATGATTGCTGGTCTTCTTGCAGGAATTATGGTTATTATTTTAGCAGTTTTAGCTCCTAAAACAGACCGTAATAAATTAATTCGTGCCAATACAGAATACCAAAAAGCAGTTACTGCAATGATGAATGGACAAAAATATGAAATGGATCCAACACTATTTGATGATGAGTTTAAGAATGATAATGTTTTTGATAAATCAAAAGATAAATAAAAAAAATCATATTAATTATGATTTTTTTTATTTTTTTAATATTTACTGTCTTTGTTGAAAAGGATTTTGAAATTAATGTGCTTTAAGCATTAATCTGCTTTTAACACGAGCTGCTTTATTAGCATGATAAATTCCTTTAGTCACTGCTTTGTCAACTAAACTAATTGCAGTATTAACTAATTCTGATGCGTTTGCTTCTTGTGCGTTAATAGCGATTTCTGCTTTTTTGATTGCTGTTTTTACTGATGATTTAAAAGATTTATTTGCTAAATTAGCTTTTGAATTTGTTTTAACTCTTTTAATTTGTGATTTAATATTAGCCATTTTTGCTCTCCTTTCGACTTTTAAAACACAAAGAAATTATAGCAAATAGATAAAAAAGTGTAAAGGAAAGTACTACTTTTTTAATATTTTATCATTATTTTTTTAAAATATATCTGTATAATAATTGTAAAGTAGGTGGATATAGAAATGGGATATTATTATCAACACCGTTTAGGGTTTTCTTTTCATTGTTTGCAACGAATTCGAGAACGAATTCCTGCTTTTAAAAATGAAAATGACTGAATTATTAAAGAAAAAATTATTAAAATGATTGATAATTCTTCTGATCGAATTGAGACAACAAAAAATTTATATATTAAATTAGATGATTTAAAAGGGAACTTATATGTTGTAGTTGCAAAACAGACAAGATTAATTGTAACAGTAACGCCAATGAGTCCTGGAAAATTATTAAATATTATTACAAGGAATTAATTTTTGTTTTTTATTTAAAAAATCAATATGTTATAGTTAAATTGTAGGAAAAGGAGAAGAACAAGAATGAAAATTGTGATTGGGAATGATCATACAGGTATTGAAATGAAAAATGCAATTGTTAAACATTTAATTGCACAAAAATATGAAATTATTAATTTAGGTACAGATAGTATTGAGGCAGTTAATTATCCTGATATTGGTCAAGCTGTTGGTGAACGCGTAATTAAAGAAAAAAATAGTATTGGAATTATAATTTGTGGAACAGGAATTGGAATTTCAATTGCGGCAAATAAAGTAAAAGGAATTAGAACAGCATTGTGTAATGAAACAATGCTAGCAAAATTAGCGCGCGAACATAATAATGCTAATGTTTTGGCATTGGGTGCTAGAGTTATTGCAAATCAAAATGCAATTTGAATTGTTGATATGTTTTTAAATAGTACTTTTGATGCTGGTCGTCATGCGCTTCGTGTTGAAAAACTTAATAATCTTTAGGATAAAATTATGAATAATTGAGATAATTTATTTTTGTATCCTTTTTTAACAATTTTACTTATGTTAGGATATATATCCTAACATAAGTAAAATTGTTAAAAAAGGAATAAAATCTTTTTATCAATGAGTTTTTTGATTTTGCTAAAAATATTAATTCAATTACTCTTTTATTAGTAGTTAGTACATCTTTATATACGGCAATCTTTTTTATTCCAGCTTCATGAATTACAGGATTATTTCAAAGTCGGAAATTATGGTTTTGAATTTCATATTGCTTAATGTTTTTAGGAATTTTATTAGTTTCTATTTTACCGCAAAATTGAATTACTATGATTATTTGTACAATTACTTTTGGCTTTGGTGTTTCAACAAATTCATTATGATATTTAAGTTTTAATGAGATTTATTTTTATCGAACTAATCCTTTTGCAACAGTAACTTTAAATTTACCAATTGTTGTAATAGCGAATATGACTGGTGCTAATGTATTGATGTTTGTTAAAAATTTTAATAATAGTGAATTAACATTCCATTATATTATTTTTGGAATAATTACTATTATCCTAATGTTTTCATTTGCTTTTTGCTTTTATATGCCGAAAATTAAAAACAATATTGGTGTTTTTTCTCCGAAAGTTTTAAAACATTTTAGTACATTTTCATGATGAAAAATTATTGTTATTCTTAGTTTATTATTTTTTATTGCTATTTTAAGAGAATTAAGTCAAGGTGATTTTTTAAATCTTATTTTAGCACAAGAAACTTGAGTACGTTATCACAGTAAAATGATGGTGGAAGATTATTTAGATTTAGTTCAAAAAATTTGATGGTTTGCGCAAATTATTGGTGCAATGTTTATTTATTTTTTTATTAGAAAAATTGGAATTAAAAATTCATTAATTTTAGCATTAATAATTTGAAGTCTATATTTTATTTTTGTTGCTTTCATTTTAATTCCGGAAGTTTTATTAATTTGTCAATTTTTAAATGGTTTTGCAATGATATTTTTGTTTGGAATTTTATTTTCAATGACAATGATGTGGAATTATCGGATTCAAAATCAACCTGTCACGGGTTGTTTTTCAGCATTAAATGCTTTAGTAACATTTCTTATTAAAAATGATTTATTTTTAGATTCATTAAAGCAAGTTATTTTATATTTATATTTAAGCTGTTGCATTAGTTGCTTTATTTTAATTGTTGTTGTTTTCTTTAGCGCTAAATTTATTAGTGGTGAATATTATAATCGTGACCAAGTTGAAAGTAAGATTAGCGAATTAGTTGGAATGGTTGTTACCCATCAGATTGATGAAAAAATTGCTTTAAAAAAATATTTACAAAAAAAGAAGTTACATAATAACTTCTACTGCAATAATATCAGGCATTTCTTGTTTAACAATTTGTTCAACACCATCTTTAATTGTTGAATCAATTAATCCGCAACCAACACATGCTCCTGCCAAAGGAACATAAACAATATTATTTTTAAATTCAACAAATTCAATATCTCCGCCATCTTGGTTAATATAAGGGCGAAGATTATCAATAATATCTTTTGCTTGATTTGTTTGTGTCATTCTAATCACCTTCACTATTTAATTATAGCATTTTTATAACAAAGTTAGTTTAATTAATTATGGATATGTATATAATAATAGGTAGAGATTCAATTTAGAATTTTTATTGGAGTTTAAATGTTTAGAGGAGGACTAATGGAAGAAAAAAGTTTTAGTATATATGGCCTATCTTCTGGAATAAAATTAGCAGACGAAATTTGCAAAATTTTAGGTGTAACAAGACAAGAAATGGAAACTGTTCGTTTTGCTGATGGTGAAATTTTGGTACGGGCAATGAATTCAGTGCGGGGGAAAGATGTTTATATTATTCAATCAACATCTTGACCAGTCAATGAGAATCTAATGGAATTATTAATTGCGATTGATGCTCTAAAACGAGGTAGTGCACAAAGCATTAATGTGATCATTCCTTACTTTGGATATGCTCGTCAAGATCGAAAAGCACGTGGTCGCCAACCAATTACATGTAAATTAGTGGCAAATATGTTAACAACAGCAGGGGCAACAAGAGTAATGACTGTTGATTTACATTCACCACAATCAATGGGATTTTTTGATGTTCCAGTTGATGATTTACGCTCAACACAAGAATTAGTAAGAACAATTGTTCGAAAAATTGAAGAAGACCATCTTAAAGAAGAAATAACAATTGTTTCACCAGACCATGGTGGATTAGTACGGGCACGAGATGCGGCTAATCGTTTAGGAAATTTAGCTGGGAATATTGCAGTAATTGATAAGCGCCGTCCAAAACCAAATGTTAGTGAAGTTCAATTTATTTTAGGAGATGTCAAAGACCGTATTTGTTTTATTGTTGATGATATGATTGATACAGCTGGCACAATTTGTAATGCAGCAAAAGCATTAAAACAGCATGGGTCAAAAGCAGTTTATTTATTAGCATGCCATGGAGTATTTTCATCCCCAGCAAAAGAGCGTTTAACAGAACTTATTAATGATGGGACAGTTAAAAAGGTTATTGTTACAAATACAATTGATATTAATCAAGATCGATTATTTGACGGGTTAGAAGTCATTTCAATTGCTGATTTAATTTCACAGATGATTAGAGCAATGATTGAAAAACGTAGTTTATCAGATGTTTATTCAAAATGTAATGAGCAAATAAAAAAAATAATTGAGAAAATAAAAAAATAAAATAGTTGGTAAAGTTTGCATTGTTTTAGTTAAGAAATGCAAACTTTTTTTATAACATTTATTTTTTTTATTAAGAAAGAGAGTAATTTATTTATGATTAGATAATCAATTTTAAAGTAGTTTTTTGCTATAATTAAATTAAGATTAGCATTACGATATATGATCCCATTTTTCAAATATTTTTTCTTAATTTTATTTTAAAGGGTTATTATCCATATTTAATTATTGTTCTGTATGGTGTAATTATGAATATTTTTTATAGTATTTTAATTATTACTTGAATAACAGTATTAGAAGATAATAAATATAATAAATATTATTTTTTAATTTTAATATATAGTTTTTTTAACTTAAGTTTTTTTAAAATAAAAAAGAAATTGACAAAATTGTTAAAACAAGCATTAATGTTAATCAAAGAATAAATTTTCATGAAAATATTAGGGAGTGTTGCATATAAACGGGGGTATTACTTAATTTATTTAAAAACAAGAAACTTTTTTCTTTTATAAAAACATAATAACACAAAAAAATAAAAATACAAAAAAGAATTTCATATTTTAACATACTAAAAAATAGTTTAAAAACTAAAATTAAATTATTTTAAATTAACTAAAATTAAATCTCATAATTTTTAAATCCAAAATATTTTTAAATGTTGAAAATGAAAATGTTTTATTCCCATATCCCAAACAAGATTTTACAACTCTTGAAACATCACTTTCAGCAAATACGCCAATATTTCACTCTTTATTTTGATTTAAAATACCATTTTTTAAATTAATAAAATACCTTAATTTAATTCTTTCATTCTGCAATAATTTTAAAAAAGTTATAAATTCGTCGTATTTTCCTTGTAAAAATAATTCCTTTGCGTGTAAATAATTTTAAAAGGATTCTTTACTACGATTACCACAATATATATTATTCTTTAATTCTCTTATTGCATGAAATCTATCAAATATAAACATACCAACAAAAATTTTAGCAGTTTTTTTAATTCATTTAGCACTATCCCCACCAATAATTAATTTAATATTTTCATGATTTTTAAAAAATTTTTGAATTTGTTTTTTAATAAATAAAGCATTAAATTCTGCTCCTCGAGTTTTCTTATTAAGAAAAAAATAACAATATTTTTTATTTAAAGATTTATTATTTTCTTTTCCAGTATTAAATGAAATTATTCTAACAGTTTGCAAATAAGATTTAAAAAAAAAGTTACATGTGCATCATCCAAATTGATATATAAATTTTTTCAATTTTTTAAATCTATTTTTTTATCTTTTCTTTTTATTAATGCTTTTCGCAAAATAGGCGAAACAGATGAAAAATGCAATTTACAATTAAACATATCTAATATATCACTATATCTTTTATTTTTTACTATTTCAGCAATTATTTTTAATTTTAAATCATTAATTATTCTTTGTCATTTTTCAACTCCAAATTGTTTTTCAACAAGAGGAACATATTTTCTCTTACCCTTATAAAGATATTTGTAAATTCTTTTCTTATAAATTAATATTCCAAATTCTGTTTTAATTTTTCTAGTTTTTATTTCTTTTACAAAATATTTTATTTTATCTTGTTTTTTAAAAATTATATTATCAATTCTTTCTATCTTTTCTTTTAACTGATTTAAAGCATTTTCATAAATATTTGCACTAAATTTATTAAAATTAAACATTTTATTATTTCCTTTCGTTAATGTATAGTATAATTAAAGTAATTATAACATTTTACAGAAAGGAATAAATATATGAAAAAGTTATTAAGTATTTTAGGAGAAGGAAATACTAAAAAATGATACATAGGTATTTTAAAAAAAGATAATAAATGAAATATTATAAAATGAAATGGAAACAAAGAATTTTATTCATATTATTATGATAAAGTTTATTATTGAAATGGTAATAATGAACCTAATAATTTACAAATACCATCAATTAATTCCAGTACTGGTAAAATTATAGATTGAAAAGAATAAAAGGACTTTATTAGTCCTTTTTATATTAATCGTACAAATTTCATAAAAATAATTAATAAAAATATATTTGTTATTGTATTATATAATGCTGGACTAAATTTTCATACCTCAAATGTTTGATTAAAAAAACTATATATTGTTTCAAAAATTTTTCCAACTCCATTCGCTAATTCATTAACTTGTTTTACACCCGGAATATTATTAACAATTCAAATTGCCGCATTACGAATATGACATGCTAAGTTATATCAATTACAACTTTCATATTGTGCTTGTCATCATTGACCATCCGGAAATAATCCAGCATTATTTATTTCTTGTCAGTTATAAATACCAAAATTAAAATCATAATAACAATACATATCATTTTCTTTTTGTGCTTGTAATTCAAAAACATTATAACCAATTTTTTGTTCTTCAATTTTTTATATTTTAAACGATATTTATCTTTTAAAGCACCTTCAAAAACATAACCTTCATTTTGATTAATATTATAATTATTTGCAACTGAAAAATCATAGTTAAAGAGATTACCATAATTTGTATTATAAAACCGATTTTTAAACACTGAATACAATTTAATATCTAATTATTTGTATTTATCAGAAAAATAAAAGTAACGTGGATAAATTTTAAAACCATTATTCACTAATAAACCATATTTTTTATTATATCCTTTCACATAAGTATTATTTTCTAAATCAAAAATTGTTCGTAAATAATCTTTATAAAAATTTTGAGAAACCATAAACATACTATTTTTTCAGAAAAAATTAAATTTTTGTAATTTTATTTTATTTTATTCATATTTAAGCACACTAAAAAATAATTTATTAAATTTTAACTAATAAATTTATTTAAAATTTTGTAAAAACATTGTCTTTGCACTTAGTCAATTTAAACATGGTCGGAGTTTATCATTTATAACATTAACTACTCAATCTATCATTTTTTTACTAATATTAGTAAAATCAATTACCTTAGAAAGTCAATATCTAAATTCACCGTTCATATGTTCAATTAATGGTTTTTGTTGTGGTTTACCGGAGTCACAAAAATAAACTTGTGTCTCAGCAAATATTTCCATTTCTTTTCATTTACTAAATTCTTTTCCACGATCTGTTATTATTCCTTTAATTTTTCCAATTAAATTATTATTTTTAGCAATATCTTTAAATTTTTCTAAAACTTCATTAGCAGTATTATTTTTTAATTTCATTACAAAATAATTTTTACTTGATTGTTCTACTAAAACTAAATTACTAGATTGATGGCCTTTTCCTACAACAGTATCCATTTCAAATCATCCAACATTAGAAACTTTATTTTCAATATCTCAAATTGATTTAAAGTTAATTAATTTACCACGATTATCAGTTTTTCCTTTTGTTTTATATTTTTTACCACGATGGGGTAAATTTTCTTTTTTTAATCCAAATTCACCTAAGCGAATTCATTTATACAATGTTTTAACACAAGCAGGAAATTTAACACCAAACTCCAAGAAATAATGATAAATTAATTGTTCGGGTGTATCGTGCTATTTATTAAATCTTATTTTAATAAAATCTAACTGCTCTTTTGTAAATCTAGGTAGTTTTTTAATGCATTTTTTACGTTTTTGTTTATAATCTTTTTGTGCTTGATATGGATTATAATCTTGTATATTTTTAAATCGATTTATTTCTCTTTTAACAGTATTAACTCCACCACCCGTTTGTCGTGATATTTCAGATAAATTAATTGTGCCATTTTTCTTTTTACAAGTATCAGATAATAATAAATCCTTAAATAAATCTCGTTCATCAAATATTAAATGTTTAAATTTTCTCATTTTTATACAAATTCCCTTCATTTTTTCTTATAATGTATTATATATAAAATAAAGAGGTTAATAAATATGCAAAAATTTAGTAAAGTTAACAATAAAAAACGAATTATTAGTTATGAACATTTAAATAAAAAATATGATTTAAATTTTAGTGACTATAATTTTGGTTTTGATTGAGAAGTATTTAAAGATTTTGTTGGTGATAGTTATGCTCGATATTTTACTTTGCCAAGTTTTTTTAAGTTTGTTTCAGCGGGTCGTGGTACTAATAAAACATGAAATCATTTAGCAGAAAAATTATTTTTTGCTTGTAATTTTACTGATGCTTCATCTAATATTTTGCGAAGATACGCCAACACCCACGAAGATACTACATTTGGCGATACAATTAATGTGTGTAACTATTTATATGATAAATATGGGATTGATATAGGGCCCGACAATAAAAATGGAATTGTTTGACCTAAAAATGTTAAAGAAGGCGGCGAGATTGTTTTTCCTAGTGGTGTTCGTATTGCTTTTGCTGGTTATGCTAATGGTAATAAAATTATGTGTAAGGTTGGTAAAGGTAGCGGTATTATATCGACATGAACAGATGAAATGATACATGCTGAAGAAAAAGAAATTTTAACTGATAAAGAACTAGATAAAAGATATAATAATTTAAGAGTTTCAATGTTTCGTTCAAAAAGTTTAAAAGTATCTTATGAAAAATATATTGATGATGATGGTAATAAACAATATAATTTAGATAATCCTATTCCTATAAAAGAATTATCTTGGACATTTCAAGAATGAGATAATATAACAAAAAAATATATAACAGTAACAACATATTTTCATAAAACATATTCTAATCAATTTACTTTTAATCCTTTTGATAAATACCATGTTTTTTATGAAAAATTTGTAACACCATTTTTACCTTTAAATGAAAGAATTAAAAATATTTTAAAAGAACACAATCAGGTATATTCAGAAAACAAACAAGCATTTAATGGTTTGGGTATTTTTAATTTGCGTTTAACTATGGGTGCTGTTTGAAATAAAATACCTGATATTACTAAAAAATTGTTTTAGCAAATAAAGAAGAACGACCTGATTTATTTGAACTTGAATACTGCGGTTTTGAATATAACGATAATGACCCCAGTATTTATGTTTTACGAAATTATCGTAAATATATTAAAGAATATAATTTACAAGATTTTTATAATACAAATACAAAACAGTATCAATTTGATAGTTATTCAATTGGTGTTGATTATGCTAATGGTAGTGAAGACCACACGGTGTTTTTATTTAGTGGTTATAAAATTAATGAAAATAATGAATATGATAAATATTTAATTGAAGAAAATATTGTTACACCAAAAAACGCAATGAATTTAAATGAAATAGTTGAACATTACGGGCAATGAATAATTAATACATTTGATAAATTTGATGCTTTTGAATATGCTACATTTCATTATGATATTAATGCACACGACTTTATGCAAAAATTACAAGAAGATATTTACCCTTATTTGGGTTATAAAATTAAAATGTTTAAAGCTAAAAAACATCAGACATCCCTTAACAAAGAAGCAGGTATAATCAATCGTGTAACATGAATAAGAAAAATGTTTGTTCAAGGCAAAATATATGGCATGTTGGATAACTTCCCATTTTTAGATAAGTGTATTAGTAAACTAAGATTTAATGATACCAAAACAAACACACCCGATAGTAAAATGTACCATGACCCCATATGATGCTTTGTTTTATGGTTCTTATCCGTATAGTTTTAAAATGGGAATTTAAAATATTTATGTTAATACTATTGAAATAAAATTAAAGAATATTTTACTTAACTTTTATCTATATGTTTATTAAATCTGAAATAGCAGATTTTTTTAGGTTTTGGGCGAGCGGTTGATTTTCTTAAATTTTTGTGATAAAATGACTTACAAGTTAAAAAAGATTTTGAGGTTCTTTCAAATAAATTTGGGAACCTTTATAAAATTCTTCGCTTAACGCTTAGAATTTTTCCCAAGTATTTTGAAAAGCGCGGCAAAAGTTTTTTTAAACTTTAAGGCATTTTTCACAAACTTATGAAAATAACCGCGAGCCCAGATTAGTAATAAAATATAATTACAATAACAATCATTCTAAACAATCTCCTTTCTAAAACATATTTAAAAATGCTTGACTTGTATATATATAATGTCAATAGATCTTGAAAAAAAGTTTCAAGATGAAAGAAAAGAAATTATATAAAATGAAAAAACTTTTAAGTTTATTAAGTGTATTAACAATTAGTGGAATTTCTGTGCCAACAACAATTGCTTCTACTCCTTATCATAATAAAATATATATTCAGAATGAAATAAATACAATTGAACATAAATTATTTCTTTTAAATTATGATATTAGGAAGAAAGAAATAGAATTTTCAGATGCAAAAGAATATTATGAAAAATATTCAAAATTATACGCAGAAACTTATGATACAGGATATCTAAGATATAGTGATGTTTATAGAGAACAAATGAGATTTTTTAGAAAACATTTAAATAATATGGAAAATACAAAAACTTTTTATTTTGAACGTATTAATTATTTAAATCAGCAAAAATAATGAGAAAAATTTTAAATATTATTGGAGCAATATCATTAGTAGGAACAAGTACAACAACTTTAGTTTCTTGTAATACACCACAAGAAAAAGAATATACGCCTGAAGAATTGAAACATTTTAAAAAAAGAAAACCAAATAGATACAACAAATGAAACTATTAAAAACAATTTAGAATGAATAACCTCGCAAGAAAAACCTTTTAATCCAACGGGAGATTATAAATATTATATAATTATATGGTGTGGTGATGAAAATGATAATTGAACAATTAAAAAGTATAAAAATACATATGAAGAAGTTAGGAGAATTGATACATCATATAGTGGTGCAGCATTATATAGAAATAGCGATGATTTAGTTGCAAATAAAACAAGAGAGCACGCTACTTGAATTACAGATAATGGTACTTATTTTAAAGCAGTTTATCGTTGAAGTTTAGATATAATACCCCCCGATTTAATTATTGATGATTACGGTAATATAAAAGTTAAAGAAGATTAGACGGATACTAATAAATATAAAAACTCATTTATTAAAATGAGTTTTTATATTTCTAGTGTAATTAATGATAGTTTTTCATTATTTTTATTAAATAGTTGTAAATTATTAATATTAATTTCTTCTTTTTCAGTAAAAATTTTAATATCATAATTTCCATAACCTCATATTCCAGATAATTCAATTTGATTTAAAATAAATAGTTTTTGATGGTTATAAAAAGATATTTTAATATTATCTTCAACTAAATTTTTAGTTATACTTGTCCAAACTGCTTTTGAATAAAGTAATCTATATAATTGAGAAAAATAGTTTAAATATTCTTCTATTTTGTCATTAGAAACAATTAAATTAGTTAAATACTTGCCATATTCACCATCTGATAGCTTAATTTCAGCGGGAATAAGGGAAGGTATATTATTTGTTTCTAATTCATTTGTTATTGATAATCAATTAAAAAAATTTGCTTCTAATTGATAAATAGGGTTTTCTGAAATATCTTTATTTTTAACAGTTACTTTAATTTCATCATTGTTATTTATATTATTTTTATTTTTTAAATTTCAATCTATAATTTGTCCAGTATTTGAATTAATAATTGGAGTATTTGGATCATTATTATTGTCTCAACAATAAACTGCTTTAAAATAAGTACCATTATCTGTAATTCAAGTAGCGTGCTCTCTTGTTTTATTTGCAACTAAATCATCGCTATTTCTATATAATGCAATGCTGCACCACTATATGATGTATCAATTCTCCCAACTTCTTCATATGTATTTTTATACTTTTTAATTGTTCAATTATCATTTTCATCACCACGCCATATAATTATATAATATTTATAATCTCCCGTTGGATTAAAAGGTTTTTCGCTTGCATAAATTTCATTTCAATAATTTTGTGGAGGTATACCAATAAATTCAAAATATGATGATATTAATTATACTTTACAATTTTGAAATTCTCAATATCCATTGTCTATTTTATTTGGTTTTGATACTAGTTTTAAATAATAAGGGGTAATTAATTTAACATCATCATTATAACCTTTATTAATTGCATATTTACTATATGTATAATTTGATAACATATATATAATTTGTTTAAATTTTTTTACAGAATTATCATCTAAAGATGTAGAATTATCTAATTTTCAGTTTTCAAATAAACCATCAATTACATTTTCGGGTTTTTGACCTTCAAATTTTTGGCGTAGTTCAGCCGCTTTATTGGTAGGATTTCCTTTTTCATCGTATTTTGCACCTTCAAATTTTCTATCATAATTATATCGATATGTTAAATAATTTAATAAAACTTTTTCTAAATCATTATTTTTTATTAAACTTAAAATATCTTCTACTTGAAGATATTTTTTTGATATATTTCATGGTAAAAAACTTTCACTAAATCAATATTGAAATATTCTTAAATTAGGATTTGTTTCAATAGGCATTGATAACAAAGGTACTAAACTAGCATTTTCAATATTTGATGATGGATAAGAATAAACACCATTAATATTCCCTCAACATTTAATATTTCCAAATAGCATAGATTTAGGATATTTAATTTCAATACCAGTAAATACTGTATCTTCAGGCAATGGTTTTTGTAAAACTAAATGAATACTATTTTGGTTTTTTCATTTAAAGTCAGTTATTTTAACTAAATGCGTAGATTTAATAATGTCAACACCATCGGGTGAATAGGGGCGTTTATATTCTTCAATGATATTACATTCATTTTTATTGTCTTTACTAATTGGTTCATTAATAGATACTATTTTTAAATCTAATGCTTCTAAAAATTCTTTGTCTTGTTTTGAAATATCATTAATTAAAATATCTTTTTCATCAATCATGACATAACTAGTACTATTATCTTAAACTGTGGTGTTTTGTTGAACTTGTAATTTAAAATTAAAGTCACTAATTTCATAACCAGTTATTTTAATATATTCATCTTTGTCAATAAAACCGATTTTAACACTATTTTGTGAGTAGTTTAAGGTAGGTTTTTTCTTTGTCTTAACAAGATTATTAATTTTATAAATATATAAGGTTCTGGCGCGGTCTTCACTAAATAATTGTGCTAAATCAGGATCGCTGTACTGCGATTGATTAGCAAAATCTAACGGAATACTATCAATTGAATAGTCAATTGGTTCATCTTTTTCTGCTAATTGTGCTAACATTTTTTCAGATGGTTTTAGCATTATTTTTGTTCTCCTTTTTCATTGGGCATATTGATAATAGTTTCATTATTTTTTAATTGTCTGTTTAAAGTTGCATTTACTGGTAAACGAACATCAACAATTAAATTATCAATATTTTTAATATTAAATGTTCTACTATTTAAAATAGCATTATCATATTTAATTAACTTAATAATGAATTCAGTTAATTTAATTTCTCTGATATATATCATTTGTTCATACGAAGCGTTTGTTTGAATATTAACACCAGCAACTTCCGCTTGTGTTTGTTGAGCCCCCCTTAGGGATTGCGGGAACATGGTGGCGATTTATTTTATAATAATTAGTTAATAATCAATCATATATTTTGGTTAATTGTTCACCTTTAAAGTTACCAGCAATATAGTCTACTGGTTGAAAATTACTATCGGGGTCTCCTTCAACTAATATCAGTAGCATCAATATATTCACTATCTGCTTCTAAAATCTTTTTAATTTGTAAAACAGCAACATCTCCAATTGCTTTTTCTGTTGCAGTATTACCACCAACTTGAAAAACTGTTGGTAATGCAATACTTGATTTTCCGCCTACTTTTGCCATAGGTTATTATCCTCCTTATTATTGTCATGTTAAACTTTTAGCATAATCAATAATATCTTGGTCAGTTTTAGCACCATTTTTCTTAATTTCTTCTAAACGATTAGATTTAATTTCTTCACTTCTTTTTAGCATTTGGTCAATAACTGACCCACCATCAACAGTACCATCTACTAAATTAATATTATATTCTTCTGCTATTTTGTTTATTCTTTCTTGTTTAGATAAATCTTTATATTCATCATTATTAATTAACGAAGAAATAATCTTTTTATCTTTATCTGTAAAATTTTTTAAATATAATTCATTTTCTAATAAATCACTTTTATTTTTTAATTCTTGTAATTGAGTATTAACAATTTCAAAATCTGTTTTATCAACTACATCTTCACGATTTTTAATTGATTCACGAATTTGTTTAGCCTGAGCAGATAATAATTCATCAACTGCTTTCGCTTTTTCATCATCAATTTCTAAAATTTCTTTAATTTTTTCTAAATTTGCCATTATTTTTTGCTCCTTATTTGAGTGTAGGATTAACACTTTTAACAAATTATAGGTAAGACTCTTTTATAAAAGGAAGATTAACCTTATAAAAATATTATACCATAATTTAATTTTTTTTACAATCATTGTGTTAATCATATCTTTATACTCTTTATTTTTTTGTTCCATATATAAAATAGTTTCATTCATTTTAATTTGAAACTCTTTAAAATGACTAATACATAATTGCACTGGTCAATCACCTTGCATTTTTCTTACTAAATCACCATTTTTATCTTTTTTAAATCTTGCTAATACCTTTCTTTTACAATTTGGCATTTCACAATCTAACCATTTTTGAATAACTGCCATTTTATTCTCCTTTAACTTTTACATTACCATTATCATCAATATCTAAATTAGGTAATTTTTGTTCATCACCATTTTAACGATAAACTGATTTAAAAACTTTTTCACTAGCAGGTTGACTAAATTTTCAAGTAAATGATGAGTTTCATTGAACTGTTATATCTTTTGGAAATTCTATTTCTTTATTTCCAATAAATCCTTTTGTTTCTTTCAATATAAATAATTTTTCTACATCATTTTCATTAACAATTATTCTTTTTCCATTTTTTTTGATGTTTTTGTATCATTTTTAAATTTTGTAATTCTTCAATTTTCAGTTGAATTACTATGTCATAATACATAATAATATTTATTATCAACTTGATTAAATGGTTTTTCTTGTGGTGCTATTCATTCTAAAATACCATCTTTTGTTTTTATATTATTTTTTTCTTTTAGTTCTTTTAATTGTTCGGGTGTATATACTATTGGTGTATTACAAGCAATTAAACTTGTTGTACTTGTTGCTATTAGAGTGATTGTTCCTAAAAAACTTAATATCTTTTTCATAATAAATAATTCCTTTTTTTAAATCCTTTTACAATCACAATTATATATATAAATATAAAATTTAATTTCGTGGAATAAATGTAATACTAATAGGGTTATTACTTTTATTTCTAATACCTAATACATTTGGATTAGAAATATCTATTGTTATATTTTTATCATTACCAAAATATTTATAAAACTTCATACTACTATGATTAAGAAAAGATAGTGATAGTTCTGAAAATACTGTTTTTGTAAATCTAATTTTTAATTTAAAATCATTAGTATAATATGCTTGTAAATATATTTCTTTAATTTTATTATCAACTCTATTGAAGAATAATAATGGGTTCTAATTTTATCTGTTAGTTTTAACATACAACAAAATCTTAATGAATTACTTCCTAATAAACCACCAACTTGGTCTTCTGTTTCATTACGAAACATATCATATAAAATATTACCTTTTCCTTTTGTTGTATTACTTCATAAACTATTTTGAATAATTTCATAACTTAAATAATCAATAAAAGTACTTAGTTGTGCTATTTTTGGAATTAATTTAGTATTTTTTTGACTCATTAATTAACTGGTAAACCTAAATCAAAAAATGAAATTATTTTACCTACAATAGGCAAGTTATTAATACTAAATTTAGTAAATTCATTAATATCTCATGGTAATAATGAAATTGATGAATGTGTATAACGATTAGCATTTAAAATATCATGAAATTATGATGATTTTAAAGATGAATAATCAAATGAAGCAACACCAAATGGAACCTTTTTATATTCTGGGTCTTGATAAATAAATTTATGAATTTGTCTAGTATCATATACACCTGATGGCTTAAATTGTAATTCACTATCTCAAAAAGGTATTTTATTTGGATTTGTTTTTCTAGTAGCTTCTAAATTACTTCCTAATACTCCCTCAGCATTTTTCTTTGCTAATGGGTCTGCTAAATTATTAAAAACATTAGTTCATTCACCATATGTTGTTTGATTAACTGGTATTAATCCTTGTAGATTATATAAAACATTAGCAGGGTTGGAATTTGTTAATAATGTATCAGGTATTCCACTTAATTCATCAGAAAATAATAAATCTCGTGGCTGATATACTCTTGTATTAATTTGTCCTGCTTTTACAGGGCGACCAATAATTGTTAAAGATGTAAATGCTGTTAAACCTAATACTTTTAAATCAATTCATTTAACACCAATATCTTTTGCTAATTCAGGATCATAATCAACAACACCATTAATAATTCTTGGAAAAAAATATCCTTCTCCAATTGCTCGATGTTGTATTTTTTGTCATATTGCCATCCCAGATTTAGATAATTGGTCATTAACATTACTAAATGTAATTTTTTGAAATAAAAACTTTTTTTATCAAATGGGTCATAGTAGTCTGCAATATTAGAAATATATAATCATTGAATAGATTGATTATATTCGTAAGTATTAATAGTTTCTTCACCAATATTTTGATTATTACTATTTAAAACAATATATAAATTTAACTCATCATTTTGATTAAATTGTTTTTCAGTAGATAATAAAGTATATTGTCTTTGAGTTGATATGCCTTGAAATACTGGATCAGGTGTACCTTGCGATGAAAAATATGCTCCGCTAGTTGAATTTTGTAAATATGTTTCATACATATCACCACGATTAGTAGGATAATTCATTGGATTAATAATTTTAGTATAAAAATTATCAGCATCTTTAAAATTATTTTCTTTTGTTCCTTTATTAACTTGTTTTAATTTAAATGCATTTCTTCATTGAGCAATAATAGTTGCACATTACCAGTAATTGCTAATGTCAGTATTAGTTTCTTCTAAAATTAAATCATGTGTCATTTTTCCACTAATCATAGCACCAATAAATGCATTAACACGGTCAGCAACTAATTACACACTTTTATCAACTTCTTCAAATCTTAATAATTTACCATACCGATATTTTATTTTTTCACTATTAAGAACATCAATAAATGCTCTACCACCAGCACCATAATCAACATTAATAGTTAAACCACATTTAATAAAGATAGTACTATTTTTTAAACTAGATAAATAAAATTGAATAATATCATTTGCCTGTTCAAAAACATCTTTATATTCCATTGTTGCATTTGAATGAGTATATTTACCTATTTTATGTACTTTTTTTAAAGTTGTATTATATACCCATAAACTAGCACTTGTTTTATGACCATTAGGACTATCTGCTTGTGCATAATCAAGACCAGCCAGTAATTTGTCAAAACTTCATGTTAATTTAATAAATTTAAGATATCTAGCAAATACAGCACCTTTTAATTGTCCAGGCAATCCTCAACTTCATACTCTTGATCTAATTGGGTCTAATTTTTCTAACTCTAATTGATTACGAATTACATCATCATCTAAATAAGTATTAAGTATTCAACTAGAATAATGAATAATAACTGTTTTAGTAAATTTCTTATTCTTTTCATAATAATTAATTTTAAACTTTCCAACTTGATTATATTTTAATCGCATTAATTGTTCATTAAATGGCATTATTTCATTACGATATTTAATAATATATCTTCCTAATGATTTAGGGTTAGATAAATTAATAACAAACTTTCTTTTAGCACCACGAACAGCAAAGGTTAATTCACTAATATCTTCTTTTGTTAACTGGTCTGCTTCTTCTCTTCATTCAATAGCAAATTCATATTTACCTAAATCAGCAAAGACTTTTAACTTTTCTCTTTTAGTAGCAGAATGTAGTCCTTTGCAAATAATATAAGTACCATTATCTAATGTAAAAGAATGTTCTGATAAATTAACTTTATAATTAATATTCATAGCATTAAGAGTATTTTGTATATTTTCAAATACTCCTTTTCTAATATCTTTATTCATTTTTATAACAGCAATAATAAATATTGGTTTATTTACTAATAACGATATAGCACATGATTTACCAATCGGATTATCTTTAATCATAAATGTTTTAGCACTATAACGACTTCCTATTTCATTATATTCATCAGCAGGATTATATTTTTCTTTTCAAGGTGCATTAGGAACATTTTGTTGATAAAATCATCTTGGTATTTCATCAAGATGTAAAAAATGTTTAAGCATCTTTTATCACCTCTTTTATTTTTGGCAAATCAACATTATCAAAATTAATAACAATATTTGCATTATTTATATTTGTATCCTTAACATATTTCTCAACATATATCTTCTTCCCCCCGCCATATTGCTCATTTAATAAAGCCAATTCCAATTCTATTTCTAATTTATTTATCGTATCCTTAATAAAATCAGCAGTTTCTGGATTAACTTTATCTTGTCAATTATCAAGTGGGAGTTTTAAATAGTATAAATATGCTCTTTTATTGCTTAATTTGGTGCCTTTTTGTTCCAAAAATGCTGTAGTTTTGTCAATAATTGTTCTATTTTTGGCCATTTTTTACTCCTTTTTGCATATTAAAATTGCTATTTTTTAAACAATATGATTAAATAAAAAAGTAAAAAACTGTATTAATGTATAAAAGAACTCTCATAAGTTCTTTTTTATTATCTATATTTTACATAAAAAAGACTTTTGCAAGTCTATATTTTTGTAATTTTATAAAACAGGTTAAGAGTAGGAAAATTCTGCCTTTTTAGATTTACAATATTATCTTATCATCATTAAATTTAATCTCAATAATTTACTTTTATTTTTTTATTGTATTATGTAAATATTTTAAGAAAGGGTAGGAAAAAATGAAAAAGTTTAAACATTTAAGTTTTATTGAAAGATGTAATTTAAAAGAAGCGTTAGAATCTGATATTTTTAAGAAAAAAAATGGCACTCTTAATATATCAAAAATAGCAAGATATATAGGTCGTAGTAAAAGTACTATAATTCCATTAATGAACGCTCATGCTAAAATAGCAAGGCCAACTATTGCAAAAAATAGTTTATAAATTTGCTTTCAAGCTAATTTTATTTTTAAAATCATTGATAACTATTTTTCCTTGTTTTTTAGTTTTTTGTAGTAATTTAATATCCTGCATTACTACTATAATATTGTAGCATTGATTATTTTTTAAAATGCTTTATCAAATCAGAAAACTTTATTAAAATAATGTTTTTATTTAAAAAGGTATACATTTTTATAAAAATTGGGTAAGATAATATAAACCTAAATTTATACAAGGTTTATTAGAAGAGGTGTAATTATGTCAAAAAAAGAACTAGCAGCGCAAATTGCCGAAAAATTTACTGATGTGTTATCAAAAACACACGCAGAAGAAATTACAAATTTTGTTTTTGATCATATTAAAAATGCTTTAGTTGCTGGAAAAGAAGTTTCAATTGCAGGATTTGGGAAATTTGCTGTAACTGAAAGAGCAGCAAGAGATGGAAGAAATCCATCAACAGGTGAAACAATTAAAATCCCAGCTTCTAAATCAGCTAAATTTAAAGCAGGTAAACAATTAAAAACTGATTTAAACAATAATTAACAATTAGGAAAGATTTAATTGTTATGTTAAATAGTTTATTTAACAAAGGAAGTATTAATAAGTGACGTTTTTTGTTAAGTCATTATAAATTAATAAATTTGTCAGAAGAACAATTAGTATTAATCATGTTGATTATGAACTGTTCTTCTTCTGATAAAAGGTTTATTACGCCATTAGAAATTGCAAATCATTCTAATTTTAGTGAAGCTCAAGCAAAAAAGATGTTAGATCATTTGAAACAAGCTGGTTTTATTGATATTAAAATGAAAAAAGGTGTTTTAGAAATGGATTTATCTCCAATTTTTAATAAGATAATTATTGCAATTGAAAACCTAGAATTAAATGTTGAAAAAAAGATTTTATTTGAACAAGTAAATCAAATTTTACAGCATCCTTTAAATGAACACGAAAAAGCAACTTTAAATACTTATTTAGAAAATAAAATTTCTGATTTTCAATTAACCCTAATTATTAACAATCATCAAAATGCAAAACTAACTTTTAAAGAATTACTAAAGTTTATTGATAATTATCTTAAAAATAAATCAAAATCATTAACTAAATATAATTGATTAATTGATTAAGAATTGGTTCGAAATCAAGAAAATTAGAAAAAACTAAAAAAAGTTCATGGCCATTTTCAATAAAATATGAAAGTGGTATTTGTTTTGTTGGTATTAATTTTATTCACTCTATTAATTTTTGATATGATAAAATAAAATAACGATCATAATAATGAAAGTAAATAATAATAAAATTAATGCCATAATGATTATGAACTGATGCTAATTGTTGTAATTGATGAGTCTTAAGATTGTTTAAATTAAATTTTTGTTGAGTACTTTCTTTTGCTTCAAATTCAATATAATAACCTTGATAAAGTCCATAATAATCACATCCAGTTTTTGTTTTAAAATAACTTTTTGTGATTAAATGCTGTTGTTTTTCAAGCGGGGTAATATTTACTGGTCGTTTTAAAAAAAGACCAGTATTATTATCAAAATATTTTTGAATAGTATAATTAATTAAAGATTCTAAAAACATGCCACGATTATTGGGTAGATACATTTTTGTTTCCTCCTTCAATAATTAATTATCAAAAAAGGAAGTTTGTTCCTTGCAAATGAGGTGTAAAAAATGAAAACAATTAAATTACGAGCAACGGATATTATTAATAAGGAATTCCAAGTTGATTATCAAGGCTATGATCCAAATGAAGTTGATACATTCTTAGATATGGTTGCGACAGATTATCGAGTTTTTGAAGAAATTACAAATGACTTTAATAAGGAAATCAAGTACTTGCGTCAACAATTAAATGATTTGCAAGATAAAAATGATGTTTTAAGAGCTCAGCTTGATGAAACAAAAGCTCAAAAAGCCCGCTTAGAAGAAGAAGGTTTTTCAAAAGCGGATTTAATAAAGCGTATTCATAACTTAGAAGGAAAAATAAATAACGATTAGATTTATTTAATTAATTTTTAAGATATAGTATAATATACATGAGTTATAACAGAACTAGTTGCTATTAACATCCTGTTAATAGAGGAAACTCCACGCTCGCACAATCTGTGATGATTGTAGTGTTTGTGCTAATTTAATTCATAAAATTAGGCATAAGGTTACTTATGACGGCTGAAAAAAATCCTACGTTATTATTAAATAATATGGAGTTTTTTCTATAAAAGTGCCACAGAAACGAGTTTTTAAAGAAATTTAAAAAATGGAACGGGTAAACCCCACAAGCGAGAAACCTAAATTTTGGTAAGGGAACTTCTTGTTTTGAAGCAGAAAAAACAAGGGGATCAATTTAATAATTGATAGATAAATAACTAGTATTTTATTTCAAAAAATAAAAAACAGAACGTGGGTTATGATGTTGTAACTTTACTAATAAAAATAGATATTAATCTATTTTTATTTTTGTTTAGGTAGTTATAATTTATTTTTATAAAACTAATAATTTAACTTGACTTTTTATAAAAATAAATTTTAATTTTTATAAATAAGAAAGGAAAAAAGAAATGAAAAAAAATACTAACCATGTTTTAACAATGCAAAATGATAAGATTTGAACGCGGATTAAAAAGTCAGTTTTTCATAAGGAATTATATAATCAGAGGTCAATTACGTTTAAAATTGCTGCTTCTGCGATTTTTTTAGCGATGGCCGTTGGATTAAGTTTACTAGAGATTTTTAGTGTTCCAACTCCTTGGGGGGCAACGTTTGGTTTACGATTTTTTGATACTTTAGTAATTATTTATTCAATTGCAATTGTTGGATTAGGATTTGCTTTATTAGAAGGAATTGCATTACCTTGAATTCATAATTTAATTGATGGGTATCATACTTGACTTGAAATGGCATTCTTTATGATTTCTAATATCTTAGTTGTGTTCGTAACTTGATTTGTTTACTATATTTTATTTAATGCTTGTCATAAAATTACTGTTCCAGAAAATGTTGCTGACCATACTATTCATGAATATCATCATGTTAAAAAAGCGCATGACCATCATCATAAAATTGTTAATATTAAATGAGGGAAAAAAATCTTGGCATTTACTATTATAGTGCCAATATGTGCTTTAATTGAAGCAATTTCATTTTTAATTGTTGCAAAGATTTTAGTAAATATGGGTCATACGCATCCAGAAGCTGACCATGCTCATGTTCTACACGATAGCTTGAAGATATTAGATCCGACAGGGAATATAATAAGTAATCCGATTGATTGGTCTAATCAAGTTACTGTTGCGCATGCTGGTCATGATCATGACCACGATAATAGTGGGATGGCATCTATTTTTGAGTCATGACAACATACTTTAATTTTTATCGGAATTTTCTTTGGAATTTTTACCGCTAAATATATTATAAACGCTACTTTATTTTTATTATTAGAACAACGAACAAGACAATTAGTTGATCGATATGGAATATATGTATAAAAACTTTTTTAAAATTTTAAAAAAGTTTTATTTTTTTGATATAATACATTGATAAGAGAGCAAATATTAAGCTCGCATTTTTTTAAAAATGAGGTGAGGTTATGGGGAAAATTAAAGAATTAATTGATATTAATAAAATTGAAAAGAATTTATATTACAATGAATTACATGAAAAAAATCAAGCTCGTAAACAAGAAACGCCATTAGAAATGATGAAACGAATCAAGGCACCTCGAATTGGTTTTTTTAAGTTAGTTGCAATTTATTACCGTCGTTATTTATTACGTTCATTTACAATTTTATTTGCATTAGTACTAAGTTCAACTTCAATTGTTATAATGACTTTTTTAATTAACCAATTAATAAGTGAAATTTTATTTGAATTTGGAGATGATCGAAGTTCAGTCACAACAGGCTTACGATGATATATATGATTAATTATCATTGGTGTTGATTTATTAATTGCCGTAATTACAACAAATATTCGTGAACGAGTAGGTGGAATGCTAGGGCGGAATATTGAAATTGATGTTCGTAATGCGGTATTAAATAATTTAGTTAATTTAAACATTGGTTATTATTCTGAAAAAAAAATTGGAGAAACAATGACTAAATTAATTAATGATACACAAGTTATTGGGGATGAATCACAATTAACCCCAGCTAACTTAATTAGTATTCCAATTATATTTATTGGTAGTGCAATTTCATTATTAAATATTGATTGAAAATTAGCATTGATTTGTTTAGGATCAACAGCATTATTTATGGTTGCTGTCGCAGTAACTTTCCGTTCACAAGCATCAGAAACAGAAAATGTTCGTGCTAAAATTACAGATGTTAATGGAGATGTGACCGATCGAATTGCATCAATTGCGCTAATTAAAGCAACAGGGACAGAAGAATATGAACGTGTTCGTTTTGAACAAATTCATAAAGAATATTACCGTGTTAATCGTCGTTTAAATCGTATTCAAGCACGAATGACAACAATTATTATTTTATGTGCATTAAGTTTAACAGTGATTGTTGTTTTAGCAAGTATTATTTTATATGGTAATAAAGGAGCAGAACATACTAATCGTATTATGAAAATTTTGTCATCCTTTATTACAGGGGTTAATACTTTGGCATTTCCAATTTGAACTTTAGCTGGATTAGTTCCAGGATTAGCACGTGCAACAGCTTCAACAAAACGAATTATTCAATTAATTCGTGTTGATACAACCATTGATCCAAACCGTAATGCGCCTGAGATACAAGAAGTTAAAGGTGATATTATTTTAAAAGATATTGTTTTTGAATACCCTGAAAAACCAGGTGTTATTATTTTGTCTAAAACAACAGTTACATTTGAAAAAGGAAAAAGTTATGCTTTCGTTGGAGAAACTGGAAGTGGTAAATCAACAATTTCAAAATTATTATTACGTTTCTATGATCCAACGAGTGGGGAAGTTATTGTTAATAACACTAATCTAAAAAAATTAAATTTAGCAAGTTATTTAACACATGTTGGTTATGTTGAACAAGAACCAAAAATTTTATTTGGGGATGTAATTTATAATGTTAAATATGGAATGTTTAATGCAACAGATAAAGAAGTAGTTGAAGCTTGTAAAAAAGCCAACCTGCATGATTTAGTAATGGGTTGAAAAGATGGCTATAATACTATTTTAGGAGAACGAGGGTTTATGTTATCAGGTGGACAAAAGCAACGCCTAGTTATTGCCCGAATGATTTTAAAGAACCCACAAATTTTAATCTTAGATGAAGCAACAAGTGCTTTAGATAATATTGTGGAAAAAGAAATTCAAGCTGAATTAGAAAAAATTATGGTTGGTAAAACAACAATTTCAATTGCGCACCGATTAAGTACAATTAAAAATGTTGATCAAATTTTTGTCTTAGGAAAAGGGCAAGGAATTATTCAAAATGGTAAGTATGATGAGTTAATTGCAGTTGATGGTCCATTCCGTGACCTTCATCGTGCTGGTAATCAAGGCAAATAAAAAAGTGTTTATTTTAAACACTTTTTTATTTGCAAATCATAAATTTATTTATAATAGATTAGCTAATATTTTTAGAGTGAGGATTGAGTTATTCAAATGTTTATAGAAATTTATTGTATAATTTACTTATACATTAATTAGGAAGGATAATATTGTAAGAGTAAAAAACTATTTTTATGTTAAATTGAAAGGATGATGAAAATGAAATTTAGAGAATGGAAACATACCTTACGGGATGATGTTGAATTACATATGTATGAATGGAAACCTGATAATGATAAAAACATTAAGGGGATTGTTCAACTAGTTCATGGTAGTGCAGAGCATGCTTTTCGTTATGATGATTTTGCTAAATTTTTAGTAGCAAATGATTATGTTGTCATTGCTGAAGATCATCGTTGGCATGGAAAAACAGCTCTGTCTTCCGAAGATCTTGGTTTCTTTGCCGAAGAAGAAGGGTGAGAAAAAATTATTGATGACTTATATGAAGTAACAACTTATATTAAAAAAAGTTATCCAAACCAACCAATTGTAATGTTTGGTAATTCAATGGGTTCTTTTATGATACGTCATTATGCAATAAAATATGGCACAAATATTGCGGCATTAGTTATTTGCGGGACAGCACATTACTCAAAACGATTGTTAAAATTTTCAGTTAAAATGGCTAAAATTGAGGAAAAAATGAAAGGACCAAAATCAAAGGATAATTTTATTTATAAATTTTATTATGCGCCATTAAATGCTCGTTATAAAAAAGAAGGCAATTTAGGAACTGAATGATTATCAACAGATAAAACAGTTCAAGAAGCTTTTGCAAACGACCCATTAACAGGACAAGTTTTTTCAACAAGTGCTTTAAAAGATATGTTTACAGGATTGTTGTTTATTACAAATAAGAAAAATATTAAAAATACACCAGATAACTTGCCATTACTATTTATTGCAGGTGCTGATGATCCAGTTGGAAAATATGGAAAGATGGTTATGAAGACTGTTGTTTTATATAAAAAGGCAGGAAAAAAGTTAAAGTCAAATTATATCCAAATGCTCGTCATGAGATTTTGAATGAGCCAATTAAAAAGGAGATTTATCAAGATATTTTAAATTTTTATAATAAGAGTCTTTTTGTTTTTAAAAAAGCACCTTATTTTTTAAAAACAAGAGTTAGTATCTTGTTTTTTCTATTTTTTTGCTTTAATATAGTTAGTAAGCAATATCGGATTATATTGAAATTTGTGAGGAGAGAAAAATGAATTTATTACATGAATGATCAAGTTTTAATATCCTAAATTCAATTTCATTTTTCTTTAATCCGTTATTGGAACGTATTGCAATAATTTTTCTTACTAATTTTCTTTTATTCTATTTTGTTTTAAAGATTGTAAAATATTTTTTTACTATTCGCGCTAGAAAAAATGAAGCAAAATCTTTAGTAGCAAAATATTTCTTTAATGCAACTTTTGCTATTAGTGAATTTATTGTGCTTTCAATTTTACAAATCATTCTTTTGCAAATTTATGCAAGTAAAACAGATACTAGTATTTATCTTAGCACTATTTTAGTTATACAATTTTTTATTGCAATTATTATCTTAATAAATAAACAATTTTTAAACTATACTTTAAAATTAGTTATGTTTGTTTTGTTCTCATTGTTGTTTTCATTTTTAATAACAAAGCAATTGTGAAATTGTTTTTATCATATTAATAATAATCATATTTTATCATTATGATTAATAAAAAATATTTCAATTGTTTTTATTATTACATTTTTTTATTTATTTGTTTTAAAAACAACATTTTTACATGATTTTGCTTTCCGAATTTTAACTTTCTTAATTTTAATTAGTAATTTTGAAAATGGCTCAGCAGACTTAAAAATTTTAGATCGTTCATTGTTTTTTAAAATTATTTTAAAAATAATTAAAGTTTTATGTTTATTAGATTTATTTTTTTTAATAAAAACTGCCAAGAAAACAATGAAAAATTTATGACAAATTAATGATGATAATTCAATTCAACTTGTTGCACTTTTATTATTGTTAAATAATATTCGTTTTTTTAATATTAGTGAAAAAAATGGTTTAGAAAATTTACCAAATAAATTCTTAAGAAATGAAATTAATGGTTGAAGAGGGATCCTTCAAGAATAAAATAAGAATTAATTTATTTTACTAATTCAATGATTTAGTTATTTATTAATTATAAAAAGAAAAGAGGGAATAATAATGCGAAAGTTACTTAATATTTTAGCAGCAGCAACGTTAGTAGCAACGCCAGCTCTTACTGCTAGTTGTAAAACTAAGACAAAAGCAGTAGAAGACAAATATAAAGATTCATCAGTTGAAAATTTACCTAATGGACCATTAAAATCAAAAATTTTACAAACAACATTATTTACAAAACTAACAATTGCGAATCGACATGAAATTTTAAATACATATACACCTTCAATGTTACAAATGTTAATGCGACTACCTGATTCATATAAAGATAAGAATAGTAATATTGTTGATATTGATTACTATCGGGGTAAATATTTAAATAAAAATGATGGGATGCCGTTAACAACTTTATCATCAAATTATGATTATATGAATTTATTAGATAATGAATTATATAATACAGAAAAACAAACTAAGAAAAAAATTCCTGATTATTCTGATAAAGACCCGTTGCCAACAATTCCTAATTTAGCAGAAAATAGTAATATGTTAAATTATTGATTTGATGGCGGACCAATGTCAAGTTATTCAACTGCAAAGGAAATTTTACCAACTAAATGTGATGATAACAGAATTAATCAAAAGATTATTGATGCATGTAATAAAGCAATGTTTGAGATGCCACGCGCAATTTATTTTTATAATTTAAATATGGATTATAATTCAGTGGCAACAAAAGATATTAAATTTGATACGAGTACAAATCAGAACTTCCTTATTAATAATCAAAAATTTGAGACAGGAGGTCCATTTAAAACAGCCCAAAAATCAGAAGAACAAGATAAATTAGCAATAATTTTACAGTTAATTTTAATGGCGAATATGTTTACAGACCGTTCACAATCAAAAGCATATATTAATCAATTGAACAAATTTTTAGCTTTATCAAAAGAAAGTGATGGAACATTTATGGGAAGTATTTTAGGAGCTATTTATTATCAGATTTTTGCTTCTCCTAAATTACCTAATGACCCAACAAAAGAAAATGCAAATTATATTTTTGCAAAATTTGGAGTAACAAAAGCGTTGCAACTTTTAGGTAAAGATAATACTGAAAGACAAGCAATTCAACAAAAAATTGATTATTTTTTCACTAAACAATCACAAGTTTTTAGTGATTTATTAGCAGTAAAACCAATGAAACCGGAACTAGACTTAGCTAATCCAGAAGATCAATATAAAAATCGTGATGCAATGTGAAATGGTAAAACACCAAACTTAAAACTAGCTGATTTATTGTTTAAAAAAGATGATTCAACAAAATCTTTGGCTGAATTATTTACTGATTTTGGAGAATATCTTGATGATTTATATACTAAAGCAGATTTAGAACGCCAAAGAGAAGCAAATAATTCAATTAGTAGTTTTTTAACACTTGCTGCTAATAAAGTTACTCCTGGATTTAAAGTAGTATTACAGTCAATGTCAAAAATGATGTTATCAAAATCAGAAGATGGTTTAGGAACCTTAAGTGTTAATGATATTAATCGTTTTGTTGTTGCTTTATCAAAAGGAATCTTACAAAGTGCTAATGCGTTAACAGAAGTTAGCAAGTTGCCATGATCAGAAGCAAGTGACCAAGAACAAAATCAAACAAAAATTGCACAATTATTAACAGGCAGTGATGACCCATCGACACCAGCAAAGAGTTCATTTATGGATTTAGCATTTACATGGTTTAATGATAGTGTGCAACCAGTAAGGGCATTATTAAACAAATTATATTTTGATCCAAATTCAGAAACACGAAAAGATTTATTAGCAATTAATAATGCTTTATATGACTATTCAAATACTTTATTATTAGGAGCAAATTGAAATATTAGCAATGCTAAATTAGAAGAAAATAAATTATCGTATGATATTGAATATCAAGGAACAGGTGATGCTGATGTTGCTGCTAATTTAGATTTACATCAAAAATGATATGCTTCAAAAGCAGACATTAAGACTTATCAAGATTTAAATGCAGCTTATTTAAATGCATTAGGTAATCATGATTTGAATTGATTTATGAAATATGATGGTCTAGGAAATAATTACCAAAAAGTGCATTATAAATATAAAGTAACTTGAATGAATATTAATCCTGGTGATGATAGTCATCAATATTGAGTAATTTCTAATATTCAATGATTTGCAAAAGATAGTAGCGGGCAATGAAAACGTTATTATGATGCAATTGAAAATGATTAAAAGTGGAATATAAGAGCTAAACATGAAAAAAATATTGTTAATGAAACAAGGGATTTTAGGAATAATTAAAGCAAAAGGGCAATTCATTTCTTTGCTTCTTTTGATTTTTATTTGTTCAATTATTACTTCTTGTCTATTTACAACGGTCACTAGTTTACAATCAGCAAATCGACAAATGGGTTATGGTAGTTTTGATTATAATTATTCATTTCATTATTTAGCAATGGATTTTGAAAATTCAAATATGCAAACAATTACTCCAAGTTTTGCTTTTGATACAGAATATGTTTTAGTAGAAAACAATGATAATAAATTAACATATCCAAAAATTACAATTGGTGCAGCAGCGACAGATGTTTTTACTGCATTAAAACCATCTGATATTAATTTTAAATTAACAAATGATAAAATTAATAATTTAACATTAAATTTAACATTACGAACAACTGCGCCAAATTATCAAAACTCATTAATAGCAAAATTACGAGCAATGGGTTATAATGCTTTAGCTGACCAATATTTTAAACTATTTTATACAACACAAATATATAAGAACTTTTTAGGAATTATTACGGACTATATTAATACTAGTTTTTTAAAAAAGCAAAGTAATGCAACGAATGAAGAAATTAAAGTAAGTATTGCTAATTTTATTAATGGAAAAGCAACTTCCGAACAGCGAGCAATTGAACGATGAGATTATAATTTAAAAACAGTTGATAATGATTTTACTAAATTTGATATTCCTGATATTACTTTAACATTGGGGAAACAAGATAATAAAACAGCGGTAACTAATATTTCAGAAAATACTTTATTTGAAAAAGGACTTCGTGGTAGTTTTGGCGTTGCTATTCGTTTTAATGTAATTGATACAAGTGGAAACAAGGAAACACGAATTCAGTATTTAGCACAATCACCGTGGCAATATATTGATAAATTAAATCAAACAGGAATTAATGAAGCCCGAATGGTTATTGGTGATTTATTTAATAAAGTTACTTTTTTTGGTAATTATAGTGAACGAAGTTCTTTTCTTAATTTTGTACAGACTTATTACACAATGTTGGGCGTTGTTAGCAATTTTGATATTGCAATTCGACAAGAAGTTACAACTTGGGATATTGCTAATAATTTAAAATATAAAGTAATTGGTTGACATGATTTATTAAAAGAAGAACAATTAAAGCTTTTTGATAAAGTTAATGAGTGGTCAGGACTATCATTAAATGAATCGACAATTAGCAATTATTATGCTGTTGTTAGTCCTAATTATCTAAAAGTACATCATAAAAATTTGCGTGATAATATCCAAATTGGCGAACGAACATTTTCAATTGGGGCAAGTGGTGGTGATACTTTAAATATTTATCCAACTATTTATGAAACTGATTTTATTCCTGATTTTAAAACGGATGTTGTCATTTATCTATCGTCTTATGGAATGTCTTTATTAGCAGAAGATAATAATAAAGGTTTAATTAGTTTAAAGGATAATTCGCGAGTATTCTTAAAAAGTTTAACAAATAGACCAACCGAGAATTTAGCAATTTTTAAAAAATATTATGCAAATAATCCTAATCAATTAGATTTTTATGCTCAAATGCTAACCAAAAATTCAACACCACTGGGCAATGATCCTTCAATTGGTGCTTTTGAACCAAAAGAAGTAACAAGTTCATTAACACGACGCTATGATTTATTAGCAAAAACAATTAATGTTTACATTTATATTGGCTTATTCTTCATTATTATTTTTGCCATAACATTATTTGCTGTTTCATATATTATTATTAAAGAAATGATTAAACGTGAGTCACCACAAATTGGAATGTTAAAAGCTGCTGGCTATTATTTACGTGAAATTGCATTTTCCTATTGAAGCATTTTAATGGTTAGTATTTTAATTGCAGTACCAACCGGTTGATTAGTTGAAATTACCGCCCAATTATTCGTTATAAAATTATTTAATATGTTTTTTATAATCAATTGAAGTTTTACTTGAAACTGAATGATTTTTCTTTTCCTAATTGGGTTCTTTGTTATTTTCTTATCATTAATTACTTTTATTACTTGTTATTTTTCAATTAATAAAACAGAAGTTTTAAGTTTAATTCATCCAATGCGTGAGTTAAAAGTTAATAATAGTTTAGCTCGTACTGTACGTAGTTTCCATTTTAAAACTTTTGTGGGTAGTTTCCGGATGGTTATTTTATCAACTTCACTAAAACAAGCATTTACTTATTTAGGAATTTTTGCCTTAGTAACATTTACTTTGACTGTCTCATTATTAGCACCAGTCTATGCAAAAAATTTTAATACAAATTATTATAAAAACATTAAATATGGTAGTGAAGTTAAATACAGTAATGTCATAAGTAATAATCCGTTTTCTTATTATAAAACTTATGCATGAAATGGAATTGATAATGTTCCTAAGTCAACTGATCCAATTAAACAAGATTTATATCCCATTGGTGGGATAACACCACTAGCAAATTACTATAGTATTGATAGAGGAGCGATAATTAAACCATTAAAAGCGGTGAAACAAGAGCCAACTGTAGCTGGGATTTTAAAAGATATGTTATCTTATAATTTTGTTACTTTATCAGGAACTAATTTATCATTAGGAATTTTTAATTATTTAAATAACTTAGTAAAAAATTCTTCAGCTGGTGATAGTGTTCGAACTTTAGTATCAGAAATTTTATGTACCGTATTACCAAAAGCATTAGGCATTGGGGCAATTCCATACCCACCATTTACTGACAAGGAAGATTATCCTGCGTTATGAAGAACATGTTTTAGTAAAGCAACAAATGGGATTATCCCAGCTGCAGTTAAAGAAGATTGAAATAAAAATCCGTATCGAGCAAATTATTTTGCATTAGGAATTGGAACAATAAGTTATAATCCAGCAACTGATGATGTTTTTACTAGTTTTGATGGAACATATAATGATAAGCAATTTCCTATTTTTGGAATTAATCCAAATACAAAAATGTTAAAATTATCATCCGCTGAGCGTGCTATTTTAGCAAATAATAATGGTACCGTAATTAATGCAATTGCTAATGTTACTGCATTACATCGTTTAAATCTTAATGTTGGAGAGGAAATTGAATTAACTCCCGAAGTAAAAACATTGCAATATAATACTGGTTACCATGAATGAACAGAATTTACTAACAATAATACAGATTTAAAATATCAAAACTGAAAATATAATTTAAGTGGTAATGCTGTTGGATGAAATGTAAATAATTATCAAAGTTTGTATTCATTAGATAAAAGTTATTTTACTTATAATACAAGTTCACAAACGAAATATTATGTTACTGCTGATCGGAAGAGTGAATATCATAATTTAAATAATGTTGAATTATGAATTCCAACGAATTCGGCGATGGGAGCAATTTGAAGTAAAAAAATAATTACATTGAGTAATGGTCTTCAACGGATTTTATTAAAAGAATTAACAGTTGACGGAAATAAAATTATTCGAAAAGAACGAGTTGATAATAAAGAGTACTGAGTTATTAAACCATATAATTTTAGTTTTGGTGGAACATATAGTGGCGATTTTATTGATGGAATTCCAACAACATGATACCAAGCTGCTGTTGATAATAATTTTATTAAAGCAGCACCATCTTTAACACAAAAGCCAGTTAAAGTTAAAATTGTTAAAAGCATTGCAACTTATGATACACCACGCTTGTTTATTAGTATCAATGATGCTAATCAAATTAATTCATTTCCAATAAATAAAATTGATAATAATTTAAATATAATGCAATGATACAATGGAAAATATACAACTGAATTACAACCATCTGATCAAATTAATCGTTATGCGTTATCATCAACAAATGGTGATTTATCATTAAATAATTTCACGACTTCTTATAACTCATCTGTTTTGACAGCTGATTATGTTGGTATTAAAGCCAAAATTATGAGTCGGATTATTATTGTTACCTTATCAGTTGCTTTAATTTTTATTGTCATTATCATTATGGTTTCTGTTATTACAATATATTTTGCAATTGATCTCTTTATTAAAAAGTTTATTAAAATTATTGCAACAATGAAAGTACAAGGTTATAGTCGTTGAGAAATTAATAATTTAACATTAGGAATTTTTATTCCCTTTGCTGTTGTTGGTTGATTACTGGGATATTTTATCACTTGAGGTTTAGCATGGACAATTACCCAGCGGATTTTAATGTTCTTTAATTTCTATGTTTCAATTGGAACAGGACTAATTACATTACCAATTATCTTAGGAGGAATTATTATTTTATATGTTATCTCGTACTTTATTTCAATGAAAAAAATTAATCAATTAAATATTCAAGAAATTGTTATGATGGAAAGTTAACAGGATTTAATAAAACTATGGTTCTAAACCATAGTTTTATTTTAATTCATTAATAGGTTTTAAAAACAGTAAAAATAGCGTATAGTTAATATTAAGGATTTATTTTAAATAAGATAATTTATTTTTAATGAGGGTTTGAAATGTTTAACTTTACAACAAAACAAAAGTTAGTAATTAATGGTAGTTTATTAGGAATGACTTTATTAGCTTTAATTGGGTTATTATGTTATTTTTTAAAATTGTTAATTCCAGCGATTGTTTTATTATCAATTGCTGGTCTTGTTTTTTTGCGATAATGATTATGTGACTCGTTATGGAACGGCATAATAAGAAAAAGCAAGGAGTTGATGTAATATGACTGAAAATGAAATTATTCGTAAAATTAAAGATATTAGTATAGATACTTATCACGGTTTTTCTTTTATCGCAAAATATATTTTACAAAATTTAATGATTGTTCCTGAAATTACGATTAAGGAAATGGCTGAATGTACTTATACATCAATTGCTACTATTAATCGCTTTACCAAATATTTAAATTTAGATGGATATAAAGAATTAATTCATATTATTAAATATTTTAACCATAACCTGGCTGGTGAAGAAAGCATTATGATTGGTGAAACTAATAATAGTTTAATGTTTAATACGTATAATAATATTATTCGTAGTTTACATGATACATTCCGATTAACATTAAATCAAAAGAGATTGATCTAGATAAATTAAAAGCAACACCAAATGTAATGGGTGTTTTGAAACCATCACCAACAGAGTTACAGATTGTCTTGGGGCCAGGTTTTGTTGCAAATGTTACACAAGCTTTTGGGAAATTAGTTAATGCTAATAAAACTGCTTATAACGAAAATAATGGTACGGATGAATTTGTTAGTGCTGCACAAGCAGCGAAGGCTGTAAAAGGCGAAATGAAAGAAAAACAAAATAAAGTACAAACTTTTTTTTACTAAATTTTCAAAAATATTTTCACCAATGATTATGGGTTTTATTGGGACAGGGATTTTATCGGGAATTGCTGGAATTATGCAATCTGCATATGGTGGCACAATGGATACTAGTCATGCCCCAGCAGCTGCCGTATCTTGATTTAAGGCATTAAACTTAATTCTAGACATTTGAAAAAATGCTTTTATAATTATTGTTGGATGACGAACTTGTGAAGTTTGAGGAGGCAGTGGTGTCTTAGGAGCAATGACTGCTGCAATTTATTCGCCAGTTTTTGTAAGTAGTGTAATTCCAATGCTAGTCGTTGGTGATGCTAATCATGTTAATTATTTAGTTTTTAATAAAATTAAGTAATTAGAAACAAATTAAGTTTCGTTTATGACTAAATGATAACAAAATTTATAAAAAATTCAACTTTTTTAAAAATATAATTTTTAGTTGAAAAAATAATTTATAAAATTATGAATTTTGACATACTAAAAAATACTTTTTAAAGTTATTGCTAATTTTAAAAGGTTTTTTATTTTTTATAAAGATAAAAATTGATTTTGAAATTGATTTAAATTAAATATATTAAATTCAATCTTTTCTTTATTTTTATTAGTTTTATCAACTTTCTCATCATTAATTTGATTATTAAGTCTTAACATAGAAGCAATTAACATATTGATAAATGTTTCTTTACAATATATTTTTGTGCCACGCCCTTTAACAGCCTTAATATAATGCGATACATCACCCTCAACATGACAACCAATATTATATTCTAATGATTGATTTACAATACCTTCTTCATTACTTTTAATTAATTCAATGGTTTCTAATAAAAATATTTTTTTATTACCTTTAACATATGGTAAATGACATATTAAAAAATCTAATAATAATTTATAATTTCCAGTAAAGAAATATATTTTTGCTAATTTATATTTTATTATATGAATTTTGATTCTATTTCGATTTGGGAATAATTGTTTAAATCTATTTGATAAATGAAATTTATCTAAACTATATGATACAGTGTTATTTTTATACTTTGCTTTTACTGCTCTATAAATTTTTTTAATTTGTTTTTCACGATCACTTAATATTAATATTTTAGTATTTTGATTAATATCATAAGTATCCATTGATTTAAAAATTTTATCAATAAAATTATTAATATTAGATTTATTATTTTTATTTTTATGATTTTTATTCATCATTTGAAAAACGCCTTTTTTCTTTTTCATTTTTATTCTGGTTTTTGTTGACTTTTCTTGATCAACATTAACATGCATAGTCGCAAGAAATATTTTATTTTCAATTTTTTTATTTTCTCGCATTGGTTTAAAAGTTCCGTCAATTTGAATATATAAAACATTATTTGGAATTTTAATTTTATTGTTATTTTTATTACTAATGTAATCAGTTTTTTCTAAATCGGCATTTTTAAAAATATTAGATATTGTTCTTTCACTAATATTTGCATTCTCTGTTGTATGTAAAATATCTTTATATCTTTTTCCATCACCTATAAAAGACATATATTTATTTTTTAAATTTATTTCAATTCTTTTGTATTTTTTTAAACCTAATTCTTCATCTAAAGGATAACGATTTATATTTTCTTTTTTTTCTTCATCATATTTAACATATAATCTTCTTTTAATAGGAATATCTCCATATTCTGTTTTAATTGTTTTTGGCAATTTTGATATCACCTTATATCCTTGTAATATTTGTCATTGTTGATATAATTTAACTATCTCATTATCTCTTTCAATCAAGAAATTTTTAGTTTCATTGTTTGTTTCTATTATTTTATCTTTTTTATAATCTTCTAATAAATTTTGTTTTAATTCCATTTTATAATTTCCTTTCATATAAACAAATTATTTTAAAATATGATACTCAATACTTCACATAATCTTTTCAAAAAGGAGGCTATTTAGAAATTCAGGATTTTACCAAAATTAATAACAAAAAACGGATTACTAGTTATAAATATTTAAATAAAAAATATGATTTGAATTTTAGTGACTATAATTTTGGTTTTGATTGAGAAGTATTTAAAGACTTTGTTGGTGATAGTTATGCCCGATATTTTACTTCACCAACTTTTTTTAAGTTTGTTTCAGCGGGGCGTGGTACTAATAAGATATGAAATCACATAGCAGAAAAATTATTTTTTGCTTGTAATTTTACTGATGCTTCATCTAACATTTTACGAAGATATGCCAATACCCATGAAGATACTACATTTGGCGATACAATTAATGTATGTAATTATTTATATGATAAATATGGGATTGATATAGGGCCCGACAATAAAAATGGCATTGTTTGACCTAAAAATGTTAAAGAAGGTGGCGAAATTGTTTTCCTAGTGGTGTGAGAATTGCTTTTGCGGGTTATGCTAATGGTAATAAAATTATGGGAAAAGTTGGTAAAGGTAGTGGTATTATATCAGCGTGAACAGATGAAATGATACATGCTGAAGAAAAAGAAATTTTAACTGATAAAGAATTAGATAAACGTTATAATAATTTGCGAATTTCCATGTTTAGATCAAAAAGCTTAAAAGTATCTTATGAAAAATATACTGATGAAAATGATAATGAACAATATAATTTAGATAATTCTATTCCAGTAAAAGAATTATCTTGGACATTTCAAGAATGAAACAACATAGCAAAACAATACATAACAGTAATAACATATTTTCATAAAACATATTCTAATCAATTTACTTTTAATCCTTTTGATAAATACCATGTCTTTTATGAAAAATTTGTAACCCCATATTTTTCCTTAAATGAAAGAATTAAAAATATTTTAAAAAAACACAATCAAGTATATTCAGAAAACAAACAAGCATTTAATGGTTTGGGTATTTTTAATTTACGATTAACAATGGGTGCTATTTGAAATAAAATACCTGATATTACTAAAAAACTTGTTTTAACAAACAAACAAGAGCGACCTGATTTATTTGAACTTGAATACTACGGATTTGAATATAAGGATAATGACCCCAGTATTTATGTTTTACAAAATTATCGTAAATATATTAAAGAGTATAATTTACAAGATTTTTATAATTCCAATACAAAACAGTATCAATTTGATAGTTATTCAATTGGTGTGGATTATGCTAATGGTAGTGAAGACAACACCGTGTTTTTATTTAGTGGTTATAAAATTAATGAAAATAATGAATATGATAAATATTTAATTGAAGAAAATGTTGTTACATCAAAAAACGCAATGAATTTAAATGAAATAGTTGAACATTACGGGCAATGAATAATTAATACATTTGATAAATTTGATGGTTTTGAATATGCTACATTTCATTATGATATTAATGCACACGACTTTATGCAAAAATTACAAGAAGATATTTACCCTTATTTAGGCTATAAAATTAAGATGTTTAAAGCAAAAAAACATGAGACATCTCTTAATAAAGAAGCAGGTATAATCAATCGCGTAACCTGAATAAGAAAAATGTTTGTTCAAGGTAAAATATATGGCATATTAGATAACTTCCCATTTTTAGATAAGTGCATTAGTGAACTAAGATTTAGTGATACCAAAACAAACACACCCGATAGTAAAATGTACCATGACCCATATGATGCTTTGTTTTATGGTTCTTATCCATATCGTTTTAAAATGGGAATATAAAAAGGTTTTAAAAACCTTTTAAAATTTATAAATTTTATTTACTTTTTATTTATTAAATAATTAGTATTTAATGTTTTTTCTAAACTAGGTGATTTTTCTTGTATTTTATTACCATCATCATTTTTCAATAGTTCAGGATGACAATTTTTATAACTTAATTTAAGATGTTTTCTAACTGAATTAAAATCTAGTATCTCAACTTCAATTTCATCACCAACATCAAAAAAATCTCTAATATCTCTAACAAAGTAATCTGAAATCTCACTAATATGAATTAAACCATCAGCCTTTTATGCTCTACAAAAAGCACCATAAGGTGTAATGTTTGTTATTTTAACATTAACTTTATTTCCTTTTTTATACATAAAATTAAATATACTTCCTTTTTTTAAATGCTTTAATTATATCATTAAGACTATAAAAATCATTTGCAGGAATTGGGCGAGCGGTTGATTTTCTTAAATTTTTGTGATAAAATAACTTACAAGTTAAAAAAAGTTTTGAGGTTCTTTCAAACAAATTTGGGAACCTTTATAAAATTCTTCGCTTAACGCTTAGAATTTTTCTCAAGTATTTTGAAAAGCGCGGCAAAAAATTTTTTAAACTTTAAGTAATTTTTCGCAAAACTTATGGAAATCACCGCGAGCCCAGATTGACCCTTTCCATATAATAAATTAAATAATTTCCTTTCAAACTCTTAAATAGTCCTTGTATATATAATTGTGATTGTAAAAAGATTTAGCGAAAGGAATTATAATAATGAAAAAGATATTAAGTCTTTTAAATACAATCACTTTAATTGGAACAAGTACAACAAATTTAGTTGCTTGTAATAAACCACAATATAGCGAAAAAGAATTAGTAGATTTAAAAGAAAAGAATAATATAAAAACAAACGATGGTATTTTAGAATGAATAGCACCACAAGAAAAACCATTTAATCAAGTGGATAATAAATGATATTTTGCTATATGGAAACCTAATAATTCTATTTATTGAAAAATATCAAAATTTAAACACGATACAAATAAAGGAAAAAATGAGGCTTGAGATCCATTAAAACCATATTATATTGATCTCTTTTTATGGGTTTTTGAAACAAAAGAACAAGATTTATTAATAGATGATCAATCAGAAGGTAAAATAGAACGAATTTTTTGAAATGAAGATAAGGGACAAAATTTTAAAGCAGTTTATCGTTGAAATTTAGAAGATACTAATGTACCTAATTTAATTATTGATAAAACCGGTAATGTAAAAGTTAATGAATAATAAAAAGTCATTTATTAAAATGACTTTTTATATTTCTAATATAATTAATGATAATTTTTCATTATTTTTATTAAATAGTTGTAAATTATTAATATTAATTTGTACTTTTTCGGTAAAAATTGTAATTTCATAATTACCATAACCTCATATACCTGATATTTCAATTTGATTTAAATTAAATAGTTTTTTATCAAAAGTTATTTTAATACTATAATCAATTAAATCTTCGATTGTACTAATTCAATCTATTTTAGAATAAAGTAATTTATATCATTCAGAAAAATAATTTAAATAGTCTTCTATTTTGTCATTAGAAACAATTAAATTAGTTAAATATTTACCATATTCACCATCAGATAATTTAATTTCTGATGGAATAAGAGAAGGAATGTTATTTGTTTCTAATTCATTTGTTAATGATAATCAATTTAAAAAATTTGCTTCTAATTGATAAATAGGATTTTCTGAAATATCTTTGTTTTTAACATTTACTTTAATTTCATTATCTTTGTTATTATTAACATTTGGTTGTTGTTTTAAATTTCAATCAATAATTTTTCCAGTACTTGAATCAATTAAAGGTTTAAGAGATTCACCACCACCATTTCAACGATAAACTGCTTTAAAATTTTGTCCCTTATCTTCATTTCAAAAAATTCGTTCTATTTTACCTTCTGATTGATCATCTATTAATAAATCTTGTTCTTTTGTTTCAAAAACCCATAAAAAGAGATCAATATAATATGGTTTTAATGGATCTCAAGCCTCATTTTTTTCTCCTTTATTTGTATTGTGTTTAAATTTTGATATTTTTCAATAAATAGAATTATTAGGTTTTCATATAGCAAAATATCATTTATTATCCACTTGATTAAATGGTTTTTCTTATGCTTTAATTTCTTTTCAATAATTTACTGGAATTGGTGGATTAGAACCAATAAAATCAAAATATAATGAATATATTTGTACTTGACAATCTGAAAAATAAAAATATCCTTCTTCTAATCTATTTGGTTTTGAAATTAGTTTGAAATAATAAGGAGAAAATAATTTAATATCATCATTATAACCTTTGTTAATAGCATATTTGCTATATGTGTAATTTGAAAGCATATAGATAATTTGTTTAAATATTTTAATAATTTTATCCTTAATAAGGGTTGGATTATCTAATTTTCAATTTTCAAACAAACCATCAATTACATCTTCGGGTTTTTGACCTTCAAATTTTTGGCGTAGTTCAGCCGCTTTATTAGTAGGATTACCTTTTTCATCGTATTTTACCCCTTGAAATTTACGGTTATAATTATAACGATATGTTAAATAATTCAATAAAACTTTATCTAAACCATTTTTATTTATTAAATCTAAAATATCTTTACCTTGAATATAGTTTTTTGCAATACTTCATGATAAAAAACTTTCGGTAAATCAATATTGAAATACTCTTAAATTAGGATTTGTTTCAATTGGCATTGATAATAATGGTACTAAACTAGCATTTTCAATATTTGATGATGGATAAGAATAAACACCATTGATATTGCCTCAACACTTAATATTTCCAAATAACATTGATTTAGGGTATTTAATTTCAATGCCAGTAAATACTGTATCTTCTGGCAATGATTTTTGTAAAACTAAATGAATACTATTCTGATTTTTTCACTTAAAATCAGTTATTTTAACTAAGTGGGTAGATTTAATAATATCAATGCCTTCAGGTGAATAAGGACGCTTATATTCTTCAATAATATAACATTCATTTTTATTGTTTTCGGTAATTGGTTCATTAATAGAAACTATTTTTAAGTCATAGGATTCTAAAAATTCTTTATCTTGTTTTGAAATATCATTGATTAAAATATCTTTTTCATCAATCATTACATAACTTGTGCTATTATCTTGGACTGTGGTGTTTTGTTGAATTTGTAATTTAAAATTAAAATCACTAATTTCATAACCAGTTATTTTAATATATTCATCTTTGTCAATAAAACCTATTTTAACGCTATTTTGAGAATAGTTTAAGGTTGCTTTTTGTTTTGTCTTAACAAGATTATTAATTTTATAAATATATAAGGTTCTTGCACGGGCTTCTGTAAATAATTGTTCTAAATCGGGGTCGCTGTACTGCGATTGACTAGCAAAATCTAACGGAATACTATCAATTGAATAGTCAATTGGTTCATCTTTTTCTGCTAATTGTGCTAACATTTTTTCAGATGGTTTTAACATTATTCTTGTTCTCCTTCTTCATTATGAATATTGATAATAGTTTCGTTGTTTTTTAATTGTCTGTTTAAAGCAGCATTTACTGGTAAGCGAACATCAACAATATATATCATTTGTTCGTATGATGCGTTTGTTTGAATATTTACACCAGCAACTTCTGCCTGAGTTTGTTGTGCTCCCTTAGCAATGGCGGGAACATGATGTCGATTTATTTTATAGTAATTTGTTAATAATCAATCATATATTTTAGTTAATTGCTCACCTTTAAAATTACCAGCAATATAGTCTACTGGTTGAAAATTACTATCAGGGTCTCCTTCAACTAATAACAAGTCATTTTCAATAAATGATGCCAGCATTTTACTAATTTCTTGGTCAACCACACCAGTAACTCCATTAGTATTAATAGTAAATTTACCACTATTTAATAATGGATCTAACATTATCTTTTGAGCAATAATATCTAAAATACTAGCAAATTGTTTACCATAACGAGCAGAAGGCTCAAAATTAGGGTTATTAGGAATAATTTGAATTGGAATAAAATTAAGTGGTAATATTTCTTCTCTTTGTAAAGTTGTATAGTTATTTCATTTAACATCATCAATATATAAATCGGTAATAGTACTATATAATCGTGTTTTTAACTTTCTAATAACTTTAACTTGTTTAGTTACAGCATCAATCTCTAATTTTTCAGTAATAAAAATACTCTGGTCATTTTTAATATAAGGGTCATAATCAAAAGTGCAAGATACTAAATTACCTAATTCATCATACTGGTCATTGTAAAAATCAATAGTAATAAAATTAAGTTTTGAATTATTAGCAAAAATAAAATATGCACCGTTACCCTTCTTATTAATTTTATATTCGTTATATCAATTCTTATTGGTAAAGTCCTGCATTTTTTAAAAGCTATTAATTAATTTAGTATCTATTTTTTGATTAGTAAGTGGATTATAAATGCTAATTTCTAAATCTCGCGGATTTAAAAAATTAGCATTATCTTCACAAATTCTTTTTTCTAAAATCTCATTATGTTTTTGAACAGTAACATTTTTACGATTAGTAATCGTTGATGCTAAATTAAGATAATAACTATCAATATCATATTCTTTTTTTAATTTCTTTTTTGCTGGTAATAATCCCATTTATAACACCTCTTTATTTTGTATCTTCTTTTTTAATAACATCTTCAATACTATCTTGTTTTTGTTGTTTGTTATGTGTTTTGATAAATCTAATTGTTTCAATAATCAAAACTATAATTCCAGCTCCGATAAGCATTGCTGAAACAATAACATATGCTCGTCAAGAAATACCTAATGTTTTTTCTCCTATAAAACAAATAATAATTCCTGCAATAAAAAACAATGATGAAACTCCAAAATAAAAAACAATGATGAAACTCCAAATATTTTCAAAAACATAATTACATCTTTAACTTCTACTTTTGGCATAATAACATCTCCTTTCTAATTTACCTTTTTTCTTTCAATAAACACAAATCCCAAAGGTCTAAATGTTGCTGGACCATTAATTCCAATATTAATCAATCCATCAGGATTAATAGATAATGCTAAACATGCACTATTAACACCTATTTGATCATATATAACACCTATTGTTTGTCTAAAACTATGCCTTGTTTGCAACATCCCTTGACTTTTTAAATCTCCTTTGTTTTTTTCTGAGACTCAAATTCTATAAATATAATTTTCTTTATCAAAATTAGGAATATTATATCCTTTTTGACCAACTTTAAAATCACTAGTATCAACAATTTCTCAATCTGGAACTTTTGGTATAACAATTGATTTTTTTAATTCATCTAAAATTTCTTCTTTTATTTTTGCAAGTTTTTCATCTTTAATTTTTTCTATAACAAGTTTATTTAATAAAGCATCAACTTCTAATTGAGTATAATATGCTTCTAAATCAATCATTGTTAAATCAATACCTTCTTCTTGAAAAAGTACGAAACATTTTTTTAAAGTTGTTAGATTAGCCAATGATTTTGCATAGCTAGGCAATAGACCTTGTCATGTTGCCATAGGGTCATTTTGTGAAGAATAATTAATATCACCAACACTCATATTTGCCGAAGCAAAAAACTCAATTGGAATACGGTTAAATGTTCAATGTTCAATCGTAATAAACACCATATTAATACAAATTTTCTTTAATAATGGGTCTTTTAAATGTTTCAAATTTTAGCTTTGAAAATGGATAGTTTAAGTAAGAATTAATCATATTTTGGGCTCTTAAAGCAAATGTTTTAAATCATAATTCTACATCACCTTTAAAAAACTTATTATAACGAACTGGAACTTTTGTAATTTTACCTGTCATTGGAATAAAATTATTATAATTTTACAAAGTAACATTTTGTCATAATTCATTTAACATTTAATCATCTCCTTATCATTTACTTTTTTTAGAATATATTTTCTTTAATATAAATTTTTTACTATTTAGTAATGTTTTTGTTTTAATTTTTTTGTTTAAATCTTGTTTTGTTCTGAGTTGTTTATATGCTTGAAATACTAGTCCATTACCCAATAAACTAGTAATTACACTATCTTCTAGCGTATTTAACAATTTATCTTTATTAAAGTTATTTTTAAATTGTTCTTGCATTTTTAATATCTTAGCAATTGTCCGATATATTTTAAAACTATCTTTTACTACTTGCTGATAAGCAAGTGGGGCAAAAGAAACTAAATTAAACAAACTTGTTTTTTTAAATCCCCAACCAATAAACCACTCACTGTTCATATAGAATTTAAACGGTTCAGGAGCCAAAACAAACTGTTCTGCTTTGATTAAAGTTGTCATAATCACAATAGGGACATATTTAGGATTTTTATAATATATTGTTAAAGCAACTTCACCCGCAATTGATAAAGGAACAATTTTAACTGCTAAAAAAACATCAGAACCATAAGCAAAAGGTAATAATTGACCTTTTTTAATAGCCTTAGTTTCAAATTCAGATAATATTTTTTTAGTTTTATCAGTAATTTTACTAATTACTTTTTGTTTAATAGTAATTATTTTTTTCAATTGGGGCTAATAATTTTTTAGTTACTTTTTGAATATAAAAATTTGGGTTTAAATGATTTAAAATTTTATTTAATTTAATTGGTGTTTGATGAAAAATATTTAATAATTTATTATTATATATTTTACTGTTCCTCATTAAATTAGCATTTAATAGTAGATTTTTACCAACACCTTTTTTATGAAGATTAGTCATAATGTTATATAATTCATTAGTATTAATTTTACTTATTTTATCAATATTTAATCCATATTCAGACAATCATTTATTAGCATTTTTTTCATTCACGCGTGGTATTTTTTGAACTAATTTAGGACTTATTTTTTGAATATTTTTCTCAATTTTTAATAAATTATTAATTGTTTCTAAATTAGAAACTTTAAAACCTTTATAAAAATCATTTCGGACTAATTTTCCAATTGTATATAATAAAGTTTCATTATTAGCCTGCTTTGTAAAATCAAATATTAATTTAGAAGATAAAATCTTTTTACCTGTAACTTGTTTTGCAACATCTTCTAAATTATTAGCAGTTATTACACCTAATTTTTCAAGTAGTTTAGTTTCTTTTGCTAATTTTAAAATTCTAGTTGTTCGAACAGCACGCGTTAATTTACCAATTCCACCAATTGCTGGTAACAAATTTAAGGCGGTACTTTTTGCTGTTACTTCTGATGTTAATTTATCATATATTTGATTTACGGCAAAATCGGTTGCTGTTTCTACTCCAAACGAGATAAATGCTGCGGAAAAATTAGATAATCCCGCACCAAGACCAACAGCCGAAGCAATACCACCAGTTAAAACTGATAAACCAAGAGCTAAAACTTGAATTCCTAAAAATTCTAATAACTGTAAACCAAAATTTTTTTTGTTGTTGGATTGACAATCTAGTTGGATTTTTTTAACAGCATAAATAAGGGCTGTTTTAGATGTTCCAATTGGCATATATATCAAACGAAAAAGTACTATTTTTTAGTACTATTAAGAATTTTTAATTTTAACATCAATCGGATTTGTTTGACCAGTAGTGTTGTTTTTATCTTCAATTTGGACAAAAACCTTGGTATCATTTGTAATATTTATTGGTCAATCAACACCAGCACTTTCAATAAAGTAATCAAAATCACTTTCAGTTAAAGAACTATTTACTGCTTTTATTGCTTTTAAAACAACATCTTTAAATTGTGGTTTTAACTGTTCTGCTGTTGCTTTTGTTAGGTCTGCAACATGAATAGTTGGTTTATCTATTTTATTAATTTTACTAATATCAATTTTTGAAACAATATGTTTAATAATTCCTTTTGGTTCAACCACTGCTCCACCTAAATATAAAACTCTTTCCATAATCAAAGTATTATCCATTTCAGTACCTAACGCAGCAGCACCAACTCTTAACGGAGTATGATCTTTTTTTGTGTAAAATAAGAGGGTCATATTTTTTGCTAAACTTAAAGGCAATTGCATTAACACCATCTGGTAATAGATATTTGCATAAAACTTTTAAACCACCAATAAATTTAGGAGTAGATAATGGATTTTTTATTTTTAAACCCTTATGAAGTTGATAATCTTCAATTATTACAATAACTTTTTTTAAATAAGAACAAATTTTATTTTTAAACTCATTTAATATTAAATACATATTATTTATTGCTTCTTCTTCATTTTTGGAATTAAAAGTAATATTATTAATTATTTTCTTTTGCAAAACATTATAAATAATAATACCAGTTTTTCCAATTCCAGCAGGGTCAATTGCAATAATATATTTTAATTTATCTGGTTTATTTTTTTGTCAATTTGTAATATTTTTCATCCATCTGATGCTAAATCTAAAATATCGTTAATTTTGTAATGTTGCATATAAGAAGCAATAATATCTCACTTGTCTTTAAATAAATTTAAGTACATTTTGGCTCATTCTAAACATTGCAAATCATAATGCTTTTTATGATATGAAATACGACAATTAATAGGTTGACAATTAACTCAATCAAATGATGTTGTTATTTCATTTCAAGTTTTATTAATATATTTACTTTTATATTCTGTCATTATATATACTCCTTAATTTTTTTATTTGTTGATCAAATTTTATCATTAATATTATTTGCAGTTACTGGATAAGCACATATCATTAATTCTTGTAATTTATTTTAGTATTTAATTACTTCGCCGCCTGCTTCACTTTGGGGAGTGAGCGGGGGCGGATAGGATATTTTGATAGAGTTTACCCCCATACGGAAATAAAAAAAACAGTTTACCCAGTTATTAATTACGCTTCATCCATCCCTACACAACTTTATATAAAGAAAATAACCTTTTGGAGTTCCAACCCTCTTGTTTTTTTAGTGTCCGATATTGTTTTTTTTCGATTTAACAGCACTTTTTTTATGAAAACAAGCCAAAAAACACATGCTCTGACATTTCAAAAGTGATTAATCTTGCCGAGAATTAAAGAAATAAATAGGAGAGTAAATCCAATCGCTTTCACACTTTCTTTAATGCTTCGTGCTATAGATGAGTTATCCATCTTTAAGCATCAAAATATTAAGTTTTAGTATTGCATTATTCATCAGATAGTACCTTTATTAAAAATGATATTATTAGTTGTTAAACCGAAAAAATATAATAAATCACAGAAAGGAAATTATAAAAATTAACTAGTTTGTAGGGCAAAATAGGTTAATTTTTAATTTTAAAGATACTATCTGATTAATAATGCAAATAAAAAAATCATTCTAATAAGCGATTACTTTAATTTGTATTTAATTACTTTATTTATAATTTTTATAAAAACTAAGCTTTTTTCCGACTACCAAATAAATGACAGAATATAAAAGTAAATATATTAATAAAACTTGAAATGAAATAACAACATCATTTGATTGAGTTAATTGTCAACCTATTAATTGTCGTATTTCACATCATAAAAAGCATTATGATTTGTAATGTTTAGAATGAGCCAAAATGTACTTAAATTTATTTAAAGACAAGTGAGGTGTTATTGTTTCATATATGCAATATTATAAAATTAACGATATTTTAGATTTAGCATCAGATGGATGAAAAATATTACAAATTGACAAAAAAATAAACCAGATAAATTAAAATATATTATTGCAATTGACCCTGCTGGAATTGGAAAAACTGGTATTATTATTTATAATGTTTTGCAGAAGAAAATAATTAATAATATTACTTTTAATTCCAAAAATGAAGAAGAAGCAATAAATAATATGTATTTAATATTAAATGAGTTTAAAAATAAAATTTGTTCTTATTTAAATAAAGTTATTATAATAATTAAAGATTATCAAACTTGTATAGTGTAAATGCAATTAGTTATTTCCTACTCTTATTAATTAAAATAATAGCACTTAAAAATAAGTTTGCAAGTATTTTTAAATTATTTTTTTAATTTATTTAAAATTAGTATATTTGGGCACACTAAAAAATAATTTATTAAGTTTTTTTATTTAATAAATTTATTTAATATATTTATTAAATAACTGTGTTGGTGTTTCTCAATTTAAACAAGGTCTTATCTTATCATTAATTGTATTAATTATTCAATCTATTTTATCTTGTTTAATAATTCTAAAATCAGTACTTTTTTGGTAATTCTCGCCTTATATCTCTATTCATTCTTTCTACAATTGGTTTTTGTGTAGGACTACCTTTATCACAAAAATATACATTTGTTTTAAGATGTTTTTCAATATCTTTTCAATTTCAAAATTCTTTTCCTTGATCAGTTATAATTCCCTTTAAATGTTTTTTTAAAAGTTTATTTTTAAAAATTTGTTTTAAAGTTTCTAATACTTTTGTTGAATTTTTTTCTTTTAATTTTTTTAAAAAGGTAAATTTAGTTAATTCTTCTGTTAATGTTAAACATGCTGATTTCTTATCTTTACCAACAATAGTATCCATTTGAAATCAACCAAAAGTACCTTTTTCATGTTTTGCTTGTTTAATAATTTTAAAATCATTGCTTAAATTACCACGTTTATATTTTTTCCCTTTATGTATCTTTTTTTTACTATGAAAATACAAATTACGTTTATTTAAACCAAATAAACCTAAATAAATATATTTATAAAGTGTTTTAAAACACATAGGGAATTTATCATTAAATTCAATTTCATATGATTTACATATTTGTTTAGGTGTATAATGAAATTTATTAAATTTTTTATCTAATAATAATAATAATTGTTTAAAAGTTAAAGTAGTTTTCTTTTTACAATTTTTACGATTTTCTAAATATCATTTATGTTCTTGCATAGGATGATATCGTTTAATATGTTTATAATGTTTTAAGTGATATTTAATAGTACTTTTACTACGACCCATATATCTTGCTATTTTTGATATATTAAGAGTGCCTTTTTTTTCTTAAAAATATCAGATTCTAACGCTTCTTTTAAATTACATCTTTCAATAAAACTTAAATGTTTAAACTTTCTCATTTTTTCCTATCCTTTTTTAAAATATTTACATAATACAATAAAAAAAATAAAAGTAAATTATTGACATTAAATTTACTGATGATAAGATAATATTGTAAATCTAAAAAGGCAGAATTTTCCTACTCTTAACCTGTTTTAGAAAATTACAAAAATATAGACTTGCAAAAGTCTTTTTTATGTAAAATATAGATAATAAAAAAAGAACTTATGAGAGTTCTTTTATACATTAATACAGTTTTTTACTCTTTTATTTAATCATATTGTTTAAATAATAGCAATTTTAATATGCAAAAAGGAGTAAAAAATGGCCAAAAAATGCCAAATTGTAAAAAGGTATTAGCAAGATTTAAAAAAGATAAAAATGGTGATTTAGTAAGAAAAATGCAAGGTAATTGACCAGTGCAATTATGTATTAGTCATTTTAAAGAGTTTCAAATTAAAATAAATGAAACTATTTTATATATGAAACAAAAAAAGAGTATAAAGATATGATTAACACAATGATTGTAAAAAAGAATTAAATTATGGTATGATATTTTTATAAGGTTAATCTTCCTTTTAAAAAAGAGTCTTACCTATAATTTGTTAAAAGTGTTAATCCTACACTCAAATAAGGAGCGAAAAATAATGGCAAATTTAGAAAAAATTAAAGAAATTTTAGAAATTGATGATGAAAAAGCGAAAGCAGTTGATGAATTATTATCTGCTCAGGCTAAACAAATTCGTGAATCAATTAAAAATCGTGAAGATGTAGTTGATAAAACAGATTTTGAAATTGTTAATACTCAATTACAAGAATTAAAAAATAAAAGTGATTTATTAGAAAATGAATTATATTTAAAAAATTTTACAGATAAAGATAAAAAAATTATTTCTTCGTTAATTAATAATGATGAATATAAAGATTTATCTAAACAAGAAAGAATAAACAAAATAGCAGAAGAATATAATATTAATTCAGAAGAAATTAAATCTAATCGTTTAGAAGAAATTAAGAAAAATGGTGCTAAAACTGACCAAGATATTATTGATTATGCTAAAAGTTTAACATGACAATAATGTTAACATTTAAATATGATGTTCCTACATTTGATGTTGTTCGTTTTATGGAATCACTAGTTAAAGTACGAACTACTACAATTGGAGAGTGAATGAGAACAATTACTCGTAATTGATATTCAAATATAAATGCAATTTATTTACAAGGTGTTGTAGATTCATGTATTGCAACAGGTTAATTTATTAAATTACCTATTCCAAAAGATACTGATACAGCACAAGAAGCATTTTATAAAATTAATGATATTTCAATTAATTTAGTATAAAAAGTAAATGCTTTAATGTTTGGTACTAAAAAAGACGATTTAATGGTACATGTTGCAATGCCAGCATTTGCTCAATTTACAAAAGCATATACTAAAATTTTAGACCAAATAGGAGCAGATACATTAGCAACTGGTCAATTGTGGAAAAAAATGATTGTAAGCAATTAAACTTGTTGTACTTGTTGCTACTAATGAAATTGTTCCTATTATACTTAATAATTTTTTCATTCCAATTAACCCTCTTTCTATTAATTTCTTACATTATATATACAAGGTTAAGTTAGTTAGAATTATTATCTTTATCACTTTTGTTGTGACTTATATAAAAATTAATAAGATATTCGATTCGTTGTGAATAAGTAAAGTCATTAAATTCATTTCAAACTTTTTCTTGGTTTTCATTTAAGTAAATATTAACATTACGAATTAATTTAGAATAATATTTGGGAGTGTTGCATATAAACGAGTATTACTTAATTTATTTAAAAACAAGAAACTTTTTTCTTTTATAAAAAAATAATAACATAAAAAAAAAAAAAAAAAAAATACAAAAAAATAATTTCATATTTTAAAATACTAAAAAATAGTTTAAAAACTAAAATTAAATTATTTTAAATTAACTAAAATTAAATCTCATAATTTTTAAATCCAAAATATTTTTAAATGTTGAAAATAAAAATGTTTTATTCCCATATCCCAAACAAGATTTTGCAACTCTTGAAACATCACTTTCAGCAGATACGCCAATATTTCACTTTTTATTTTGATTTAAAATACAATTTTTTAAATTAATAAAATATCTTAATTTAATTCTTTCATTCTGTAATGATTTTAAAAAAGTTATAAATTCGTTGTATTTTCCTTGTAAAAATAATTCCTTTGCGTGTAAATAATTTTTAAAGGATTCTTTACTACGATTACCACAATATATATTATTCTTTAATTCTCTTATTGCATGAAATCTATCAAATATAAACATACCATCTAAAATTTTAGCAGTTTTTTTAATTCATTTAGCATTATCCCCACAAATAATTAATTTATTATTTTCATAATTTTTAAAAAATTTTTGAATTTGTTTTTTAATAAATAAAGCATTAAATTCTGCTCCTCGAGTTTTCTTATTAAGAAAAAAATAACAATATTTTTTATTTAAAGATTTATTATTTTCTTTTCCAGTATTAAATGAAATTATTCTAACAGTTTGCAAATAAGATTTATTATTTTTATTTTTTAAAATTACACGTGCATCATCCAAATTGATATATAAATTTTTTCAATTTTTTAAATCTATTTTTTTATCTTTTCTTTTTATTAATGCTTTTCGTAAAATACGCGAAACAGATGAAAAATGCAATTTACAATTAAAGATATCTAATATATCACTATATCTTTTATTTTTTACTATTTCAGCAATTATTTTTAATTTTAAATCATTAATTATTCTTTGTCATTTTTCAACTCCAAATTGTTTATCAACAATAGGAACATATTTTAACTTACCCTTATAAAGATATTTGTAAATTCTTCTCTTATAAATTAATATTCCAAATTCTGTTTTAATTTTTCTAGTTTTTATTTCTTTTACAAAATATTTTATTTTATCTCGTTTTTTAAAAATTATATTATCAATTCTTTCTATCTTTTCTTTTAACTGATTTAAAGCATTTTCATAAATATTTGCACTAAATTTATTAAAATTAAACATTTTATTATTTCCTTTCGTTAATGTATGTATAATTAAAGTGGTTATAACATTTTACAGAAAGGAATAAATATATGAAAAAGTTATTAAGTATTTTAGGAGCAATTGAATTAACAGCAACAAGTACAATATCATTAATTAGTTGTCAAAAACCAAATAATAGTGAAAACGGTGAGGATAATAAATTAGAACCACAAAAACCAAGTTCAGGGGGTTATAAATCAATAAATAAAAAAACAAATTTATATAATGTTTTAATAAATACATATTTAGGAGAATTGCAGAATAATCAAACAGAAACTATTTTAAATAAAATATTAAAATTAAATAGTAATGTTGAAAAAAATAGTATAGAAATAGGAACTGTTATTGATAATTGAGCTTCAATAATTCCAACTTCAAATTCAAAATATGAAGGTGCTGTTATGATTAATTTTATATTAAATAAAAATAATTATAGTTAATATAATGCAATAAATAAATATAACGCTCTTTCAAAAGAAGAAAAACAACAAAAATTAAATGAAATCAATCAAAATTATCAATCATTACCCAAAAATGAACAAAAAGCATTTAAAGATAAATTAAGAGATGTTGGTTTGGGGCTTACTTCTATCGGAATTTCTGGTATGGGAATTTTAGGAATTTCAAAAATGACCGGAATATCACCAATGAAAAGTTTATCAACAACTGCTAATTATATTAATAATAGTTTATCTTCTACTCGCGTTTCTGTTCCAACCGGAACAGGAGAAGCTCTGGAAATGACTCCACTTTATTCTTTACAATCATTTTAAAGAAATAAATAATCATTTTTTATCTAATCCTAACCATGGTTGAAAAATTGTTACAAATACAATTGGCAGTTATTTTATAATTGAGGAGGAATAAAAAATGAAAAAATGACTTAGCATTTTAGGAACAATAGGATTAACAGCAACAAGTACAATATCATTAATTAGTTGTCAAAAACCAAATAATAGTGAAAACGGTGAGGATAATAAATCTGAACCTACAACAGAACCACAACAACCGCCAGTTAAAAGTAATTGAAAATTATTTACTGATAAATATATTCCATGAGATACTGGATGATACATTATTTCTTATAAATGATTTGGAGAATTTAATATTATTAAAGTAAATAGTTTAGAAAAATACGGAAATGACATTAATAAGATTATAGGTAGTTCATTTAATAATTATGAAAATATTAATATTTATAAGTGAAATTTAGATAATGAACCTATGGGCTTTCAATTACCTAAAATTAACATAAACACTGGTGAAATTACTGATTGAAAAGATTAAAAAAGAACTTAAAAATAGTTCCTTTTTATATTAATCACACAAATTTAATAAAAATAATTAATAAGAATAAATTAGTTATTGTATTATATAATGCAGGACTAAATTTTCATACTTCGAATGTTTGACTGAAAAAACTATATATTGTTTGAAAAATTTTACCAACACCACTCGCTAGTTCGTTTACTTGTTTTATACCAGGAATATTATTCACAATTCAAATTGCCGCATTTCTGATATGACATGCTAAATTATATCAACTACAACTTTCATATTGTGCTTGTCATCATTGACTATCGGGAAATAATCCACCATTATTTATTTCTTGTCAGTTATAAATACCAAAATTAAAGTCATAATATCAATAAATATCATTTTCTTTTTGTGCTTGTAATTCAAAGACATTATATCCGATTTTTTGTTCTTCCATTTTCTTATATTTTAAACCATACTTGTTTTTTAAAATGCTTTCAAAAACATAACCCTCATTTTGATTAATATTATAATCATTTGAGACTGAAAAATCATAATTAAATACATCTACATAATTTGTATTATAAAACCGATTTTTATAAGCAGAATACATCTTAAAATCTAATAATTTATATTTATCAGAAAAATAAAAATATCGTGGATAAATTTTAAAACCATTATTGGCTAACAAACCATATTTTTTGTTATATCCTTGTGTATAAGTATTATTATTTAAATCAAAAATTGTTCGTAAATAATCCTTATAAAAATTTTTAGATATAACAAACATACTATTTAATAATTCTTTAAATTTATCATAAGAAACTAAAAACTTTTTCTTTTGTTCTTCAAATTCTTTTTTCTCTTTTTCGGTTTTTAAAACTTTTTTATTATTTTCAAATTTATAAATATAGTTATTGTAGTCATCAAAATATTTTATTGATTTTCCATTTTGATCTAAAATAACATCTTTAAAATTTTCTAATTTTAAACCAAAAAAATTAATTAAAACCGTATCATATTGTAAATTATCAATATATCCACTTTCAATAAAATTACTACGATTTTGAAATACTGGAACTAAAGCATGAGAAAAAAATTCTTTTAAAAATTTATTAATATCAATTTGACCTTTCATCTGTTCAAAAATCTCTTTACCAGTATTAGGAGTATTACCCTGATAATAACTATATGTTTCAGCACTAAAATTAAAGATATTTTCTTTATCTTTCATAAATGTAAACAGAAAACCTAAATCATCAGTATACCGATAATCATTATAATTAGTACCATTTCAATATTGCTTTTGATGGGTTAATTCTAAACTACCAGCAATAATATTATCTTTATCAATTGTTAAAATGATCCGATAAATTGATTTTTTAGTTAAAATATTACCTTTAACAGATTTTTCCATATTATCAACAATTTCAAAATCAAAAATTATTCGTTGTGTTCCAACACTAGAAATTTCATAGTTAGGACTGCCCCCTTGCTGAACCCTAATATTTTCTTGGATAATAACATCTAAATAATTATTTAAAAAATCTTTAACTTTATTCTGATTTTCAACACTTCAATCTTTAATTTCACCAGTGTTTATGTTAATTTTAGGTAATTGAAAGCCCATAGGTTCATTATCTAAATTTCACTTATAAATATTAATATTTTCATAATTATTAAATGAACTACCTATAATCTTATTAATATTATTTCCGTATTTTTCTAAACTATTTACTTTAATAATATTAAATTCTCCAAATCATTTATAAGAAATAATGTATCATCCAGTATCTCGTGGAATATATTTATCAGTAATTAATTTTCAATTATCTACAATTAAATTAACTGATTGTAAATCATTGATATTTATTTTTAATTTATTTAACATTTGTCTTAAATTATATTTAATTGTAAAAGAATAAACAAAATTTGTTAATTCTTTTAAAAATTGTTTTTTATCAACATCATAGAACTTATCAATATTATACTGTTTAGAATAAGTATTTCAATTTTTATATAAATCCATAAATTTATCACTAGGTTTATCGTAAGAAACACCAGTTGAATAACTATCCTTTAAAAAATCTAAATATCATTTATGGTTATAAGTTAATGATTTTGATGTTTTTAAAGTAGGATTAATAAAATAATTGGTATCACTTCAATTTTCAAAAAAGTACTGCGTAAAAACATCGTATTAATAAAATCAGTTTCATTAATGCCCGTTTCTAAAATCCGCTTTATTCTTGCTTTTTCTTCTGTTTGTTGTGATTGATGGTTTTGTTGTAATGTCATTGCCCCTAACGAGAAAAAAGAAATCAATAAAATTGGTACAAAAGAAAATAATACTAAAAACTTACGCATTATTATCTACCAACTTATTTTTACGATTTTCTTTTATTAATTTAATAATTTCATTAAATAAATAACCATAAAAATAATGAATTATTAAGATATATCACAATATATCAAATCATAAACCATAAAATATATAACCATTTATACCACTATATTTTTCTTTTAATTCTTCAATCGTTGAAACTGTATCTAATATACATACAAGCGTTAACGAAAAACTTATAATAAGATATAAAATTAAATCAACCCAAGAAATAAACAAACCATTTTGTTTCTTTTCTTTTTTATTTTCTACATTACTTTTCATAAATTCAACTCCTAACTATACAATGTTTTTGAAATAATAAAACCAATAATATATAAACTTGATATTGTTAACATTAACGGATGACTAAATAAAATCGCCATTTTACCAAAAATAGATAACAACCAAGTATCAGAATTATATAAATCCATAATAATATTTTTTGCTGATGTCAACTGATTAATAATAATTGTAATAAAACCAGTACCAAATATAGTAATTGCCGCTACTAATAAAACTAACTTAATCATATAAAATCAACTCCTTACTTATTTTTTTATTCTTTTAGTGCTATGAATTCTTTTAAATCCTTGTTCTCTTGTTTTTGCTTGTTTTGCTAAACTTGATAATTGTTGTTTATTGCGACTAACTTTAAATTGTTTTCGTTCTTTAATATGTTTTTGTAAACCTTGTTTAGTATTAGAAACACCCCGAACAGTAGCGCCGTATAGTTTAGAATTATTGATAACACCACTTTTAACCATTAAACCTAAATTGTTATAATTAGTTGATGTTCCGTGAATTGCATAAATAGATAATTTAATAACCATAAAAAAGATTAAAAAATAAGAAATTGTTATATTTGTCATTGGTAATTTAGTATTTCAAATCACATCAAAAAAAAAAAAAAAGTATCAAAAATAAAACTAAAAATCTTATTTCAATTATCGTTATTAACGCTTTCACTTAATAAATTACTCATTTTTTATTTTTCCTTTTCCTTTTTTTGCTTTTAAATTTTCTTTCAAAATATCAATATCAAACAATTCTAAGCGTTGTTTATTATTTAATTTTGATATATCTTTTCAAAAGTATTCTTTTTTATTAATAACTTCATCATTTTTTAAATAACGGACAAATGATAATCAATGACTATCATATTTATTGGCAAATTCAAGCGAAATAATTATCTTAAAAAACCGAATTCCTAATCCAAAATCCGACTTATGTTTTGCTTTTTTACCTTCTGCTATTCGTTCTACTGATTTTGTTTTTCAAATTTCATAATCTGTAATATCTTGAAAAATACCAATTCGCATAACAAAACTACGATTAAAAATATTATCTAATTTTAACTTAACGGGTTTTTTCAATAAAATAGGAATAATATTATTCGTTAAAAGTTTCATAACTTGTGATAGAAAAGTTAAAAGCAATGTTTTACCAGTTCCTAATTTTCCAATAATTACGGATAATGGATTATCTCAAATAAAGTAAACTAAACGAAAGACATTTAACTGATAAAAAACATTTTTTCAAACTCACCAAATAAAATATACACATTGTAAAAGAAATAATAATCGAAATACTAAACCAGTAAAATTTAAAGAAATTATTCAAAGTAATAAATCAATTAAACTAAACAAAATCATTGAACCGCTAATATAACAATAATTTTTTTAAAAAAATACAAACTTTTTCATTATTTAAAATACCCAACTATTTTAAAAATCATTCAGAATAAAAACCAAGTTAAAAACAAAATTACAATTCAAACACCAATCATCAAAGTTAAATATTCATTTTGTGTTAAATTCCACATTGTAATACTTTCAACATTTGTTTTATTTATAAATAAAAAGACATGAATAAAAAACTCTTTTAATTTTTCTCAATCATTTTGCATCTTTAAAAACTCCACATTTTCTGAATAAGTTTAAAAAACATTCCAAAAAATAAAATGATAAATAACACAAACGATATAACATATAAAAACTCAGGTGCATTTGAACCAATTATATAACTAACAAATTGAACTCAATAATTATATAAACTCATTATCTAATTTTTCCAAATCGCGAATTAATTGTTCTACTTTTTAGTCATTTCAATTTATTAAATTATTGCTGTTATTTGTTTTTACTTTTTTAGGTTCATTTTGAAATAATGCTTTATGCATAAGCGTAAAATAGTTATGTTTATATTGACTATACAAATCAATTATTTCTGTTCCAGTTAAAAATTTTCAATCGTGTTGTTTTAAATTTTCATCATATTTTACAATACGATAAGAATTATCATAAATTAAACTGATTGCTACTTGCTCAGAATGTTTTTGAGTCGAATAAATAAATTTATTACTCAATCAAAAACCAATATGGCGATTATGATTAGGTAAATTTATAAAACTTTCTTTATCTGTTTCAAAAGGAATAAGTTCCTTGCTAATAAAATAATTTTCTATATTTTGATTTTTCTTAACAAAACTACTCAATTTTTTCAACTCCTTTATAACAATTTAAACAATAAAATTCATCAAATCGTAATCTTTTCATATCATTAAAACAAGTTTTACATTTATATTCAAAATAATTAATCATTACTTATCATCTCCTAACTAAATGTTTGTTTAATAAACAATGTTATATTTAATGTTTATATATTGTTTATTTATTGATAAAAACATTGATTATTAACAATGTTATACATAATGCAAATATATTGCTTATTTAATGTTTAATAAACAATGTTATTAACAATGTTAAATATATAAAATAGTAAAAAATGGCACACTGAAAAATACTATTAAGTTTTAAAGTAATAGTTATATAAAATAAATTAATAAAAAATAAATAAACTAGTGTGCCTTAATTTTGTTTAAAATAATTTAAAATATAGTGTTATATTCTATTAAAATCCTTTAACCATATGACGGAAAAAGTTTAATATCTTAATAATAATAAATAATCCAAATGGAATTAAAATAATTCACGCATCACCTAAAAAGGTCATTAACTGCGGTAAAATACCATATACAGCATCTTTTACTTTACCCATTGCATTACCTAACCCAGTTAAAATAGAATTCATTCCAGTCCCAAAAGTAACTGCATCTGCTAAAAAATTCATTATTTTCTATCCTCCTTTTTTTCAAGTTCTTTTTTTCTTTTTTCTTACCTTGAATTTGTCTAACTTTTTGATAAATTGATAAACCAATTCACGCAAAAATACCTAACAAAATCAAAATACTAAATATTCATGTTAATCATACTGGCATGATATAACTCCTTTCAATAAATTAAAAAATTGAAATTTGCAAACTCGCTCCACTCGTTGTCGCTTTGCTCCACTTAAAAAACATTATTGAATAAATTATCCGCTAATAAATTACGCAAAATAATTTATTCTTTTACTTTTTAATTTCAATATCATTTGCAATCTTATTGACAGTATTAATAACATTATCTTTTCCATACTTTTTCACTAACGACCGCAAAATAAAATAATGTTTTGTTTGCATAATTTCAACTCCTTATTTAAAATATTAATAAAATTTATTTTGTAAAAATGTAAATACCACAAAAATACAAAATGTATGTGGTTTCTACATAATTTTCCAAAGTAACATTTTGTCATAATTCATTTAACATTTAATCATCTCCTTATCATTTACTTTTTTTAGAATATATTTTCTTTAATATAATTTTTTTACTATTTAGTAATGTTTTTGTTTTAATTTTTTTGTTTAAATCTTGTTTTGTTCTGAGTTGTTTATATGCTTGAAATACTAGTCCATTACCCAATAAACTAGTAATTGCACTATCTTCTAGCGTATTTAACAATTTATCTTTATTAAAGTTATTTTTAAATTGTTCTTGCATTTTTAATATCTTAGCAATTGTCCGATATATTTTAAAACTATCTTTTACTACTTGCTGATAAGCAAGTGGGGCAAAAGAAACTAAATTAAACAAACTTGTTTTTTTAAATCCCCAACCAATAAACCACTCACTGTTCATATAGAATTTAAACGGTTCAGGAGCCAAAACAAACTGTTCTGCTTTGATTAAAGTTGTCATAATCACAATAGGGACATATTTAGGATTTTTATAATATATTGTTAAAGCAACTTCACCCGCAATTGATAAAGGAACAATTTTAACTGCTAAAAAAACATCAGAACCATAAGCAAAAGGTAATAATTGACCTTTTTTAATAGCCTTAGTTTCAAATTCAGATAATATTTTTTTAGTTTTATCAGTAATTTTACTAATTACTTTTTGTTTAATAGTAATTATTTTTTTCAATTGGGGCTAATAATTTTTTAGTTACTTTTTGAATATAAAAATTTGGGTTTAAATGATTTAAAATTTTATTTAATTTAATTGGTGTTTGATGAAAAATATTTAATAATTTATTATTATATATTTTACTGTTCCTCATTAAATTAGCATTTAATAGTAGATTTTTACCAACACCTTTTTTATGAAGATTAGTCATAATGTTATATAATTCATTAGTATTAATTTTACTTATTTTATCAATATTTAATCCATATTCAGACAATCATTTATTAGCATTTTTTTCATTCACGCGTGGTATTTTTTGAACTAATTTAGGACTTATTTTTTGAATATTTTTCTCAATTTTTAATAAATTATTAATTGTTTCTAAATTAGAAACTTTAAAACCTTTATAAAAATCATTTCGGACTAATTTTCCAATTGTATATAATAAAGTTTCATTATTAGCCTGCTTTGTAAAATCAAATATTAATTTAGAAGATAAAATCTTTTTACCTGTAACTTGTTTTGCAACATCTTCTAAATTATTAGCAGTTATTACACCTAATTTTTCAAGTAGTTTAGTTTCTTTTGCTAATTTTAAAATTCTAGTTGTTCGAACAGCACGCGTTAATTTACCAATTCCACCAATTGCTGGTAACAAATTTAAGGCGGTACTTTTTGCTGTTACTTCTGATGTTAATTTATCATATATTTGATTTACGGCAAAATCGGTTGCTGTTTCTACTCCAAACGAGATAAATGCTGCGGAAAAATTAGATAATCCCGCACCAAGACCAACAGCCGAAGCAATACCACCAGTTAAAACTGATAAACCAAGAGCTAAAACTTGAATTCCTAAAAATTCTAATAACTGTAAACCAAAATTTTTTTTGTTGTTGGATTGACAATCTAGTTGGATTTTTTTAACAGCATAAATAAGGGCTGTTTTAGATGTTCCAATTGGCATATCTATCAAACGAAAAAGTACTATTTTTTAGTACTATTAAGAATTTTTAATTTTAACATCAATCGGATTTGTTTGACCAGTAGTGTTGTTTTTATCTTCAATTTGGACAAAAACCTTGGTATCATTTGTAATATTTATTGGTCAATCAACACCAGCACTTTCAATAAAGTAATCAAAATCACTTTCAGTTAAAGAACTATTTACTGCTTTTATTGCTTTTAAAACAACATCTTTAAATTGTGGTTTTAACTGTTCTGCTGTTGCTTTTGTTAGGTCTGCAACATGAATAGTTGGTTTATCTATTTTATTAATTTTACTAATATCAATTTTTGAAACAATATGTTTAATAATTCCTTTTGGTTCAACCACTGCTCCACCTAAATATAAAACTCTTTCCATAATCAAAGTATTATCCATTTCAGTACCTAACGCAGCAGCACCAACTCTTAACGGAGTATGATCTTTTTTTGTGTAAAATAAGAGGGTCATATTTTTTGCTAAACTTAAAGGCAATTGCATTAACACCATCTGGTAATAGATATTTGCATAAAACTTTTAAACCACCAATAAATTTAGGAGTAGATAATGGATTTTTTATTTTTAAACCCTTATGAAGTTGATAATCTTCAATTATTACAATAACTTTTTTTAAATAAGAACAAATTTTATTTTTAAACTCATTTAATATTAAATACATATTATTTATTGCTTCTTCTTCATTTTTGGAATTAAAAGTAATATTATTAATTATTTTCTTTTGCAAAACATTATAAATAATAATACCAGTTTTTCCAATTTCAGCAGGGTCAATTGCAATAATATATTTTAATTTATCTGGTTTATTTTTTTGTCAATTTGTAATATTTTTCATCCATCTGATGCTAAATCTAAAATATCGTTAATTTTGTAATGTTGCATATAAGAAGCAATAATATCTCACTTGTCTTTAAATAAATTTAAGTACATTTTGGCTCATTCTAAACATTGCAAATCATAATGCTTTTTATGATATGAAATACGACAATTAATAGGTTGACAATTAACTCAATCAAATGATGTTGTTATTTCATTTCAAGTTTTATTAATATATTTACTTTTATATTCTGTCATTATATATACTCCTTAATTTTTTTATTTGTTGATCAAATTTTATCATTAATATTATTTGCAGTTACTGGATAAGCACATATCATTAATTCTTGTAATTTATTTTAGTATTTAATTACTTCGCCGCCTGCTTCACTTTGGGGAGTGAGCGGGGGCGGATAGGATATTTTGATAGAGTTTACCCCCATACGGAAATAAAAAAACAGTTTACCCAGTTATTAATTACGCTTCATCCATCCCTACACAACTTTATATAAAGAAAATAACCTTTTGGAGTTCCAACCCTCTTGTTTTTTTAGTGTCCGATATTGTTTTTTTTCGATTTAACAGCACTTTTTTTATGAAAACAAGCCAAAAAACACATGCTCTGACATTTCAAAAGTGATTAATCTTGCCGAGAATTAAAGAAATAAATAGGAGAGTAAATCCAATCGCTTTCACACTTTCTTTAATGCTTCGTGCTATAGATGAGTTATCCATCTTTAAGCATCAAAATATTAAGTTTTAGTATTGCATTATTCATCAGATAGTACCTTTATTAAAAATGATATTATTAGTTGTTAAACCGAAAAAATATAATAAATCACAGAAAGGAAATTATAAAAATTAACTAGTTTGTAGGGCAAAATAGGTTAATTTTTAATTTTAAAGATACTATCTGATTAATAATGCAAATAAAAAAATCATTCTAATAAGCGATTACTTTAATTTGTATTTAATTACTTTATTTATAATTTTTATAAAAACTAAGCTTTTTTCCGACTACCAAATAAATGACAGAATATAAAAGTAAATATATTAATAAAACTTGAAATGAAATAACAACATCATTTGATTGAGTTAATTGTCAACCTATTAATTGTCGTATTTCACATCATAAAAAGCATTATGATTTGTAATGTTTAGAATGAGCCAAAATGTACTTAAATTTATTTAAAGACAAGTGAGGTGTTATTGTTTCATATATGCAATATTATAAAATTAACGATATTTTAGATTTAGCATCAGATGGATGAAAAATATTACAAATTGACAAAAAAAATAAACCAGATAAATTAAAATATATTATTGCAATTGACCCTGCTGGAATTGGAAAAACTGGTATTATTATTTATAATGTTTTGCAGAAGAAAATAATTAATAATATTACTTTTAATTCCAAAAATGAAGAAGAAGCAATAAATAATATGTATTTAATATTAAATGAGTTTAAAAATAAAATTTGTTCTTATTTAAATAAAGTTATTATAATAATTAAAGATTATCAAACTTGTATAGTGTAAATGCAATTAGTTATTTCCTACTCTTATTAATTAAAATAATAGCACTTAAAAATAAGTTTGCAAGTATTTTTAAATTATTTTTTTAATTTATTTAAAATTAGTATATTTGGGCACACTAAAAAATAATTTATTAAGTTTTTTTATTTAATAAATTTATTTAATATATTTATTAAATAACTGTGTTGGTGTTTCTCAATTTAAACAAGGTCTTATCTTATCATTAATTGTATTAATTATTCAATCTATTTTATCTTGTTTAATAATTCTAAAATCAGTACTTTTTTGGTAATTCTCGCCTTATATCTCTATTCATTCTTTCTACAATTGGTTTTTGTGTAGGACTACCTTTATCACAAAAATATACATTTGTTTTAAGATGTTTTTCAATATCTTTTCAATTTCAAAATTCTTTTCCTTGATCAGTTATAATTCCCTTTAAATGTTTTTTTAAAAGTTTATTTTTAAAAATTTGTTTTAAAGTTTCTAATACTTTTGTTGAATTTTTTTCTTTTAATTTTTTTAAAAAGGTAAATTTAGTTAATTCTTCTGTTAATGTTAAACATGCTGATTTCTTTTCTTTACCAACAATAGTATCCATTTGAAATCAACCAAAAGTACCTTTTTCATGTTTTGCTTGTTTAATAATTTTAAAATCATTGCTTAAATTACCACGTTTATATTTTTTCCCTTTATGTATCTTTTTTTTACTATGAAAATACAAATTACGTTTATTTAAACCAAATAAACCTAAATAAATATATTTATAAAGTGTTTTAAAACACATAGGGAATTTATCATTAAATTCAATTTCATATGATTTACATATTTGTTTAGGTGTATAATGAAATTTATTAAATTTTTTATCTAATAATAATAATAATTGTTTAAAAGTTAAAGTAGTTTTCTTTTTACAATTTTTACGATTTTCTAAATATCATTTATGTTCTTGCATAGGATGATATCGTTTAATATGTTTATAATGTTTTAAGTGATATTTAATAGTACTTTTACTACGACCCATATATCTTGCTATTTTTGATATATTAAGAGTGCCTTTTTTTTCTTAAAAATATCAGATTCTAACGCTTCTTTTAAATTACATCTTTCAATAAAACTTAAATGTTTAAACTTTCTCATTTTTTCCTATCCTTTTTTAAAATATTTACATAATACAATAAAAAAAATAAAAGTAAATTATTGACATTAAATTTACTGATGATAAGATAATATTGTAAATCTAAAAAGGCAGAATTTTCCTACTCTTAACCTGTTTTAGAAAATTACAAAAATATAGACTTGCAAAAGTCTTTTTTATGTAAAATATAGATAATAAAAAAAGAACTTATGAGAGTTCTTTTATACATTAATACAGTTTTTTACTCTTTTATTTAATCATATTGTTTAAATAATAGCAATTTTAATATGCAAAAAGGAGTAAAAAATGGCCAAAAAATGCCAAATTGTAAAAAGGTATTAGCAAGATTTAAAAAAGATAAAAATGGTGATTTAGTAAGAAAAATGCAAGGTAATTGACCAGTGCAATTATGTATTAGTCATTTTAAAGAGTTTCAAATTAAAATAAATGAAACTATTTTATATATGAAACAAAAAAAGAGTATAAAGATATGATTAACACAATGATTGTAAAAAAGAATTAAATTATGGTATGATATTTTTATAAGGTTAATCTTCCTTTTAAAAAAGAGTCTTACCTATAATTTGTTAAAAGTGTTAATCCTACACTCAAATAAGGAGCGAAAAATAATGGCAAATTTAGAAAAAATTAAAGAAATTTTAGAAATTGATGATGAAAAAGCGAAAGCAGTTGATGAATTATTATCTGCTCAGGCTAAACAAATTCGTGAATCAATTAAAAATCGTGAAGATGTAGTTAATAAAACAGATTTTGAAATTGTTAATACTCAATTACAAGAATTAAAAAATAAAAGTGATTTATTAGAAAATGAATTATATTTAAAAAATTTTACAGATAAAGATAAAAAAATTATTTCTTCGTTAATTAATAATGATGAATATAAAGATTTATCTAAACAAGAAAGAATAAACAAAATAGCAGAAGAATATAATATTAATTCAGAAGAAATTAAATCTAATCGTTTAGAAGAAATTAAGAAAAATGGTGCTAAAACTGACCAAGATATTATTGATTATGCTAAAAGTTTAACATGACAATAATGTTATCATTTAAATATGATGTTCCTACATTTGATGTTGTTCGTTTTATGGAATCACTAGTTAAAGTACGAACTACTACAATTGGAGAGTGAATGAGAACAATTACTCGTAATTGATATTCAAATATAAATGCAATTTATTTACAAGGTGTTGTAGATTCATGTATTGCAACAGGTTAATTTATTAAATTACCTATTCCAAAAGATACTGATACAGCACAAGAAGCATTTTATAAAATTAATGATATTTCAATTAATTTAGTATAAAAAGTAAATGCTTTAATGTTTGGTACTAAAAAAGACGATTTAATGGTACATGTTGCAATGCCAGCATTTGCTCAATTTACAAAAGCATATACTAAAATTTTAGACCAAATAGGAGCAGATACATTAGCAACTGGTCAATTGTGGAAAAAAATGATTGTAAGCAATTAAACTTGTTGTACTTGTTGCTACTAATGAAATTGTTCCTATTATACTTAATAATTTTTTCATTCCAATTAACCCTCTTTCTATTAATTTCTTACATTATATATACAAGGTTAAGTTAGTTAGAATTATTATCTTTATCACTTTTGTTGTGACTTATATAAAAATTAATAAGATATTCGATTCGTTGTGAATAAGTAAAGTCATTAAATTCATTTCAAACTTTTTCTTGGTTTTCATTTAAGTAAATATTAACATTACGAATTAATTTAGAATAATATTTGGGAGTGTTGCATATAAACGAGTATTACTTAATTTATTTAAAAACAAGAAACTTTTTTCTTTTATAAAAAAATAATAACATAAAAAAATAAAAATACAAAAAAATAATTTCATATTTTAAAATACTAAAAAATAGTTTAAAAACTAAAATTAAATTATTTTAAATTAACTAAAATTAAATCTCATAATTTTTAAATCCAAAATATTTTTAAATGTTGAAAATAAAAATGTTTTATTCCCATATCCCAAACAAGATTTTGCAACTCTTGAAACATCACTTTCAGCAGATACGCCAATATTTCACTTTTTATTTTGATTTAAAATACAATTTTTTAAATTAATAAAATATCTTAATTTAATTCTTTCATTCTGTAATGATTTTAAAAAAGTTATAAATTCGTTGTATTTTCCTTGTAAAAATAATTCCTTTGCGTGTAAATAATTTTTAAAGGATTCTTTACTACGATTACCACAATATATATTATTCTTTAATTCTCTTATTGCATGAAATCTATCAAATATAAACATACCATCTAAAATTTTAGCAGTTTTTTTAATTCATTTAGCATTATCCCCACAAATAATTAATTTATTATTTTCATAATTTTTAAAAAATTTTTGAATTTGTTTTTTAATAAATAAAGCATTAAATTCTGCTCCTCGAGTTTTCTTATTAAGAAAAAAATAACAATATTTTTTATTTAAAGATTTATTATTTTCTTTTCCAGTATTAAATGAAATTATTCTAACAGTTTGCAAATAAGATTTATTATTTTTATTTTTTAAAATTACACGTGCATCATCCAAATTGATATATAAATTTTTTCAATTTTTTAAATCTATTTTTTTATCTTTTCTTTTTATTAATGCTTTTCGTAAAATACGCGAAACAGATGAAAAATGCAATTTACAATTAAAGATATCTAATATATCACTATATCTTTTATTTTTTACTATTTCAGCAATTATTTTTAATTTTAAATCATTAATTATTCTTTGTCATTTTTCAACTCCAAATTGTTTATCAACAATAGGAACATATTTTAACTTACCCTTATAAAGATATTTGTAAATTCTTCTCTTATAAATTAATATTCCAAATTCTGTTTTAATTTTTCTAGTTTTTATTTCTTTTACAAAATATTTTATTTTATCTCGTTTTTTAAAAATTATATTATCAATTCTTTCTATCTTTTCTTTTAACTGATTTAAAGCATTTTCATAAATATTTGCACTAAATTTATTAAAATTAAACATTTTATTATTTCCTTTCGTTAATGTATGTATAATTAAAGTGGTTATAACATTTTACAGAAAGGAATAAATATATGAAAAAGTTATTAAGTATTTTAGGAGCAATTGAATTAACAGCAACAAGTACAATATCATTAATTAGTTGTCAAAAACCAAATAATAGTGAAAACGGTGAGGATAATAAATTAGAACCACAAAAACCAAGTTCAGGGGGTTATGAATCAATAAATAAAAAAACAAATTTATATAATGTTTTAATAAATACATATTTAGGAGAATTGCAGAATAATCAAACAGAAACTATTTTAAATAAAATATTAAAATTAAATAGTAATGTTGAAAAAAATAGTATAGAAATAGGAACTGTTATTGATAATTGAGCTTCAATAATTCCAACTTCAAATTCAAAATATGAAGGTGCTGTTATGATTAATTTTATATTAAATAAAAATAATTATAGTTAATATAATGCAATAAATAAATATAACGCTCTTTCAAAAGAAGAAAAACAACAAAAATTAAATGAAATCAATCAAAATTATCAATCATTACCCAAAAATGAACAAAAAGCATTTAAAGATAAATTAAGAGATGTTGGTTTGGGGCTTACTTCTATCGGAATTTCTGGTATGGGAATTTTAGGAATTTCAAAAATGACCGGAATATCACCAATGAAAAGTTTATCAACAACTGCTAATTATATTAATAATAGTTTATCTTCTACTCGCGTTTCTGTTCCAACCGGAACAGGAGAAGCTCTGGAAATGACTCCACTTTATTCTTTACAATCATTTTAAAGAAATAAATAATCATTTTTTATCTAATCCTAACCATGGTTGAAAAATTGTTACAAATACAATTGGCAGTTATTTTATAATTGAGGAGGAATAAAAAATGAAAAAATGACTTAGCATTTTAGGAACAATAGGATTAACAGCAACAAGTACAATATCATTAATTAGTTGTCAAAAACCAAATAATAGTGAAAACGGTGAGGATAATAAATCTGAACCTACAACAGAACCACAACAACCGCCAGTTAAAAGTAATTGAAAATTAATTACTGATAAATATATTCCACGAGATACTGGATGATACATTATTTCTTATAAATGATTTGGAGAATTTAATATTATTAAAGTAAATAGTTTAGAAAAATACGGAAATGACATTAATAAGATTATAGGTAGTTCATTTAATAATTATGAAAATATTAATATTTATAAGTGAAATTTAGATAATGAACCTATGGGCTTTCAATTACCTAAAATTAACATAAACACTGGTGAAATTACTGATTGAAAAGATTAAAAAAGAACTTAAAAATAGTTCCTTTTTATATTAATCACACAAATTTAATAAAAATAATTAATAAGAATAAATTAGTTATTGTATTATATAATGCAGGACTAAATTTTCATACTTCGAATGTTTGACTGAAAAAACTATATATTGTTTGAAAAATTTTACCAACACCACTCGCTAGTTCGTTTACTTGTTTTATACCAGGAATATTATTCACAATTCAAATTGCCGCATTTCTGATATGACATGCTAAATTATATCAACTACAACTTTCATATTGTGCTTGTCATCATTGACTATCGGGAAATAATCCACCATTATTTATTTCTTGTCAGTTATAAATACCAAAATTAAAGTCATAATATCAATAAATATCATTTTCTTTTTGTGCTTGTAATTCAAAGACATTATATCCGATTTTTTGTTCTTCCATTTTCTTATATTTTAAACCATACTTGTTTTTTAAAATGCTTTCAAAAACATAACCCTCATTTTGATTAATATTATAATCATTTGAGACTGAAAAATCATAATTAAATACATCTACATAATTTGTATTATAAAACCGATTTTTATAAGCAGAATACATCTTAAAATCTAATAATTTATATTTATCAGAAAAATAAAAATATCGTGGATAAATTTTAAAACCATTATTGGCTAACAAACCATATTTTTTGTTATATCCTTGTGTATAAGTATTATTATTTAAATCAAAAATTGTTCGTAAATAATCCTTATAAAAATTTTTAGATATAACAAACATACTATTTAATAATTCTTTAAATTTATCATAAGAAACTAAAAACTTTTTCTTTTGTTCTTCAAATTCTTTTTTCTCTTTTTCGGTTTTTAAAACTTTTTTATTATTTTCAAATTTATAAATATAGTTATTGTAGTCATCAAAATATTTTATTGATTTTCCATTTTGATCTAAAATAACATCTTTAAAATTTTCTAATTTTAAACCAAAAAAATTAATTAAAACCGTATCATATTGTAAATTATCAATATATCCACTTTCAATAAAATTACTACGATTTTGAAATACTGGAACTAAAGCATGAGAAAAAAATTCTTTTAAAAATTTATTAATATCAATTTGACCTTTCATCTGTTCAAAAATCTCTTTACCAGTATTAGGAGTATTACCCTGATAATAACTATATGTTTCAGCACTAAAATTAAAGATATTTTCTTTATCTTTCATAAATGTAAACAGAAAACCTAAATCATCAGTATACCGATAATCATTATAATTAGTACCATTTCAATATTGCTTTTGATGGGTTAATTCTAAACTACCAGCAATAATATTATCTTTATCAATTGTTAAAATGATCCGATAAATTGATTTTTTAGTTAAAATATTACCTTTAACAGATTTTTCCATATTATCAACAATTTCAAAATCAAAAATTATTCGTTGTGTTCCAACACTAGAAATTTCATAGTTAGGACTGCCCCCTTGCTGAACCCTAATATTTTCTTGGATAATAACATCTAAATAATTATTTAAAAAATCTTTAACTTTATTCTGATTTTCAACACTTCAATCTTTAATTTCACCAGTGTTTATGTTAATTTTAGGTAATTGAAAGCCCATAGGTTCATTATCTAAATTTCACTTATAAATATTAATATTTTCATAATTATTAAATGAACTACCTATAATCTTATTAATATTATTTCCGTATTTTTCTAAACTATTTACTTTAATAATATTAAATTCTCCAAATCATTTATAAGAAATAATGTATCATCCAGTATCTCGTGGAATATATTTATCAGTAATTAATTTTCAATTATCTACAATTAAATTAACTGATTGTAAATCATTGATATTTATTTTTAATTTATTTAACATTTGTCTTAAATTATATTTAATTGTAAAAGAATAAACAAAATTTGTTAATTCTTTTAAAAATTGTTTTTTATCAACATCATAGAACTTATCAATATTATACTGTTTAGAATAAGTATTTCAATTTTTATATAAATCCATAAATTTATCACTAGGTTTATCGTAAGAAACACCAGTTGAATAACTATCCTTTAAAAAATCTAAATATCATTTATGGTTATAAGTTAATGATTTTGATGTTTTTAAAGTAGGATTAATAAAATAATTGGTATCACTTCAATTTTCAAAAAAGTACTGCGTAAAAACATCGTATTAATAAAATCAGTTTCATTAATGCCCGTTTCTAAAATCCGCTTTATTCTTGCTTTTTCTTCTGTTTGTTGTGATTGATGGTTTTGTTGTAATGTCATTGCCCCTAACGAGAAAAAAGAAATCAATAAAATTGGTACAAAAGAAAATAATACTAAAAACTTACGCATTATTATCTACCAACTTATTTTTACGATTTTCTTTTATTAATTTAATAATTTCATTAAATAAATAACCATAAAAATAATGAATTATTAAGATATATCACAATATATCAAATCATAAACCATAAAATATATAACCATTTATACCACTATATTTTTCTTTTAATTCTTCAATCGTTGAAACTGTATCTAATATACATACAAGCGTTAACGAAAAACTTATAATAAGATATAAAATTAAATCAACCCAAGAAATAAACAAACCATTTTGTTTCTTTTCTTTTTTATTTTCTACATTACTTTTCATAAATTCAACTCCTAACTATACAATGTTTTTGAAATAATAAAACCAATAATATATAAACTTGATATTGTTAACATTAACGGATGACTAAATAAAATCGCCATTTTACCAAAAATAGATAACAACCAAGTATCAGAATTATATAAATCCATAATAATATTTTTTGCTGATGTCAACTGATTAATAATAATTGTAATAAAACCAGTACCAAATATAGTAATTGCCGCTACTAATAAAACTAACTTAATCATATAAAATCAACTCCTTACTTATTTTTTTATTCTTTTAGTGCTATGAATTCTTTTAAATCCTTGTTCTCTTGTTTTTGCTTGTTTTGCTAAACTTGATAATTGTTGTTTATTGCGACTAACTTTAAATTGTTTTCGTTCTTTAATATGTTTTTGTAAACCTTGTTTAGTATTAGAAACACCCCGAACAGTAGCGCCGTATAGTTTAGAATTATTGATAACACCACTTTTAACCATTAAACCTAAATTGTTATAATTAGTTGATGTTCCGTGAATTGCATAAATAGATAATTTAATAACCATAAAAAAGATTAAAAAATAAGAAATTGTTATATTTGTCATTGGTAATTTAGTATTTCAAATCACATCAAAAAAAAAGTATCAAAAATAAAACTAAAAATCTTATTTCAATTATCGTTATTAACGCTTTCACTTAATAAATTACTCATTTTTTATTTTTCCTTTTCCTTTTTTTGCTTTTAAATTTTCTTTCAAAATATCAATATCAAACAATTCTAAGCGTTGTTTATTATTTAATTTTGATATATCTTTTCAAAAGTATTCTTTTTTATTAATAACTTCATCATTTTTTAAATAACGGACAAATGATAATCAATGACTATCATATTTATTGGCAAATTCAAGCGAAATAATTATCTTAAAAAACCGAATTCCTAATCCAAAATCCGACTTATGTTTTGCTTTTTTACCTTCTGCTATTCGTTCTACTGATTTTGTTTTTCAAATTTCATAATCTGTAATATCTTGAAAAATACCAATTCGCATAACAAAACTACGATTAAAAATATTATCTAATTTTAACTTAACGGGTTTTTTCAATAAAATAGGAATAATATTATTCGTTAAAAGTTTCATAACTTGTGATAGAAAAGTTAAAAGCAATGTTTTACCAGTTCCTAATTTTCCAATAATTACGGATAATGGATTATCTCAAATAAAGTAAACTAAACGAAAGACATTTAACTGATAAAAAACATTTTTTCAAACTCACCAAATAAAATATACACATTGTAAAAGAAATAATAATCAAAATACTAAACCAGTAAAATTTAAAGAAATTATTCAAAGTAATAAATCAATTAAACTAAACAAAATCATTGAACCGCTAATATAACAATAATTTTTTTAAAAAAATACAAACTTTTTCATTATTTAAAATACCCAACTATTTTAAAAATCATTCAGAATAAAAACCAAGTTAAAAACAAAATTACAATTCAAACACCAATCATCAAAGTTAAATATTCATTTTGTGTTAAATTCCACATTGTAATACTTTCAACATTTGTTTTATTTATAAATAAAAAGACATGAATAAAAAACTCTTTTAATTTTTCTCAATCATTTTGCATCTTTAAAAACTCCACATTTTCTGAATAAGTTTAAAAAACATTCCAAAAAATAAAATGATAAATAACACAAACGATATAACATATAAAAACTCAGGTGCATTTGAACCAATTATATAACTAACAAATTGAACTCAATAATTATATAAACTCATTATCTAATTTTTCCAAATCGCGAATTAATTGTTCTACTTTTTAGTCATTTCAATTTATTAAATTATTGCTGTTATTTGTTTTTACTTTTTTAGGTTCATTTTGAAATAATGCTTTATGCATAAGCGTAAAATAGTTATGTTTATATTGACTATACAAATCAATTATTTCTGTTCCAGTTAAAAATTTTCAATCGTGTTGTTTTAAATTTTCATCATATTTTACAATACGATAAGAATTATCATAAATTAAACTGATTGCTACTTGCTCAGAATGTTTTTGAGTCGAATAAATAAATTTATTACTCAATCAAAAACCAATATGGCGATTATGATTAGGTAAATTTATAAAACTTTCTTTATCTGTTTCAAAAGGAATAAGTTCCTTGCTAATAAAATAATTTTCTATATTTTGATTTTTCTTAACAAAACTACTCAATTTTTTCAACTCCTTTATAACAATTTAAACAATAAAATTCATCAAATCGTAATCTTTTCATATCATTAAAACAAGTTTTACATTTATATTCAAAATAATTAATCATTACTTATCATCTCCTAACTAAATGTTTGTTTAATAAACAATGTTATATTTAATGTTTATATATTGTTTATTTATTGATAAAAACATTGATTATTAACAATGTTATACATAATGCAAATATATTGCTTATTTAATGTTTAATAAACAATGTTATTAACAATGTTAAATATATAAAATAGTAAAAAATGGCACACTGAAAAATACTATTAAGTTTTAAAGTAATAGTTATATAAAATAAATTAATAAAAAATAAATAAACTAGTGTGCCTTAATTTTGTTTAAAATAACTTAAAATATAGTGTTATATTCTATTAAAATCCTTTAACCATATGACGGAAAAAGTTTAATATCTTAATAATAATAAATAATCCAAATGGAATTAAAATAATTCACGCATCACCTAAAAAGGTCATTAACTGCGGTAAAATACCATATACAGCATCTTTTACTTTACCCATTGCATTACCTAACCCAGTTAAAATAGAATTCATTCCAGTCCCAAAAGTAACTGCATCTGCTAAAAAATTCATTATTTTCTATCCTCCTTTTTTTCAAGTTCTTTTTTTCTTTTTTCTTACCTTGAATTTGTCTAACTTTTTGATAAATTGATAAACCAATTCACGCAAAAATACCTAACAAAATCAAAATACTAAATATTCATGTTAATCATACTGGCATGATATAACTCCTTTCAATAAATTAAAAAATTGAAATTTGCAAACTCGCTCCACTCGTTGTCGCTTTGCTCCACTTAAAAAACATTATTGAATAAATTATCCGCTAATAAATTACGCAAAATAATTTATTCTTTTACTTTTTAATTTCAATATCATTTGCAATCTTATTGACAGTATTAATAACATTATCTTTTCCATACTTTTTCACTAACGACCGCAAAATAAAATAATGTTTTGTTTGCATAATTTCAACTCCTTAAATTAAATTTTCTATACATAAAAGAAAAAACAAGATTATATCTTGTTTTTAACTAACAACCCGTATCTTTGCAACGGTCCCTAATATTTTCCTGTTTTTTGATTAAATAAATGTTTCATAATATTAACCCTTATAATTAGCAATAATAATGGCATCTCGTAAATGATTACTAATTTTGTCATTATTATATTTTCAACCTTTACTATATTGATAAGTTAAATTACTATCAATTCCCCAATAAATTTTATTTCCATAATACTTACTTTCATTTTCTATATTTTTAACAACTGATTTAGTATGGCGTGGTGAAACATTAGCAATATATCCTTGTGTTTCTAACGAACCTAATAATTTCAATAAATCATCTCTATCTTTTGAGCCATTGGCATTTGTATATAAACAATTTTCTATAAAAACTAAATATTCTAGTTTATTATTATTTGATAATATTTTCCCAAATGGTTTTTCATTTTTTAAATAATTTATAATAAATTTAGAATGTTTTTTTCAATCTTTATTTATAAACTCTTGTTTATCTAATAAGATATTATTTTCAAAAACAACAATAGCCGTAGTACCAGATCCAGAAGGGACAATACCTATTTTTATCATGCGTATACATCCTCATCATTGTTAATTGCTGGTACTACATTAGAGATATCTTCTTCTTTAACTACATTATTGTTTGTGTACGCTATTTTATCATTACATGGGGTAAATATTTATATTATTTGATAATGGTTCATGGCTCATATGCCCCTGATTTTTAACGATATTACTATGATTATCAATATAAATCTTTTCATCATTAGTTGTAATAACTGCTAATAATTTAGAAGATATTGTAAGACAAGTTAGAGGTAAAAAGATTTTATCTGATAAATTAATATTTGATTTTACAAAACAAGCTAATAATGAAACTTTATTATATACAATTGGAAAATTAGCCCCAAATGATTTTTATAAGGGTTTTAAAGTTTCTAAATTAGAAACAATTAATAATTTATTAAAAATTGAAAAAAATATTGAAAAAATAAGTCCTACATTAGTTCAAAAAATACCACGCATAAATGAAATAAATGCTAAAAAATGATTGTCTGAATATGGATTAAATATTGATAAAATAAGCAAAATTAATACTAATGAGTGATATAACATAATGACTAATCTTCATAAAAAAGGTGTTGGTAAAAACCTAATATTAAATGCTAATTTAATGCGGGGCAGTAAAATATATAATAATAAATTATTAAATATTTTGCATCAAACACGAATTAAATTAAATAAAATTTTAAATCATTTAAACCCAAATTTTTATATTCAAAAAGTAACTAAAAAATTATTAGCCCCAATACAAAAAGTAATTAATAAAATTACTGATAAAACTAAAAAAATATTGTCTAAATTTGAAACTAAGGCTATTAAAAAAGGCCAATTATTATCTTTTGCTTATGGTTCTGATGTTTTTTAGCAGTTAAAATTGTTCCATTATTAGTTGCGGGTGAAGTTGCTTTAACAATATATTATAAAAATCCTAAATATGTCCCTATTGTCGTTATGACAACTTTAATCAAAGCAGAACAGTTTGCTTTGGCTCCTGAACCGTTTAAATTCTATATGAACAGTGAGTGGTTTATTGGTTGGGGATTTAAAAAAACAAGTTTGTTTAATTTAGTTTCTTTTGCCCCACTTGCTTATCAGCAAGTAGTAAAAGATAGTTTTAAAATATATCGGACAATTGCTAAAATATTAAAAATGCAAGAACAATTTAAAAATAACTTTAATAAAGATAAATTGTTAAATACGCTAGAAGATAGTGCGGTTACTAGTTTGTTAGGTAATGGACTAGTATTTCAAGCATATAAACAACTCAGAACAAAACAAGATTTAAACAAAAAAATTAAAACAAAAACATTACTAAATAGTAAAAAATTTATATTAAAGAAAATATATTCTAAAAAAGTAAATGATAAGGAGATGATTAAATGTTAAATGAATTATGACAAAATGTTACTTTGGAAAATTATAATAATTTTATTCCAATGACAGGTAAAATTACAAAAGTTCCAGTTCGTTATAATAAGTTCTTTAAAGGTGATGTAGAATTATGATTTAAAACATTTGCTTTAAGAGCCCAAAATATGATTAATTCTTACTTAAACTATCCATTTTCAAAACTAAAGTTTGAAACATTTAAAGATCTGTTATTAAAGAAAATTTGTATTAATATAGTGTTTATTACGATTGAGCATTGAACATTTAATCGTATTCCAATTGAGTTTTTTACTTCGGCAAATATGAGTGTTGGTGATATTAATTATTCATTATTTACTGAAGACCGTGCTAGAACCTTATATATTTATAAAATTAATAATCTTGTTAAGACAAAACAAAAACCAACCTTAAACTATTCTCAAAATAGCGTTAAAATAGGTTTTATTGACAAAGATGAATATATTAAAATAACTGGTTATGAAATTAGTGATTTTAATTTTAAATTACAAATTAAACAAAATACCACAGTCCAAGATAATAGCACAAGTTACGTCATGATTGATGAAAAAGATATTTTAATTAATGATATTTCAAAACAAGACAAAGAATTTTTAGAAACATTAGACTTAAAAATAGTATCTATTAATGAATAAATTACAGAAGACAACAAAAATGAATGTTACATCATTGAAGAATACAAACGCCCTTATTCACCTGATGGTGTTGACATTATTAAATCTACGCATTTAGTTAAAATAACTGACTTTAAATGAAAAAACCAAAATAGTATTCATTTAGTATTACAAAAATCATTGCCAGAAGATACAGTATTTACTGGGATTGAGATTAAATACCCTAAATCTATGCTATTTGGTAATATTAAATGCTGAGGAAATGTTAATGGTGTTTATTCTTATCCATCATCAAATATTGAAAATGCTAGTTTAGTACCTTTGTTATCAATGCCAATTGAGACAGAACCTAATGTACGAATATTTCAGTATTGATTTACGGAAAGTTTTTTACCCTGATTTATTGCAAAAATATATGTTCAACCAAATAATATTTTAAGTTTAATAAAAAATAATGGTTTAGAAAAAGTTTTATTAAATTATTTAACTTATCGCTATAACTATGATAGAAAATTTCAAGGTGCAAAATATGATAAAAAAGGTAATCCTACTAATAAAGCAGCAGAATTACACAAAAAATTCGAAGGACAAAAACCAGAAGATGTAATTGATGGTTTATTTGAAAACTGAAAATTAGACAATCCAAGTGAATTACATAAAACATATGTAAAAAGAATTAAACAAGTTATCTATATGTTATCAAATTATACATATAGTAAATATGCCATTAATAAAGGATATAATGATGATGTTAAATTATTTTCCCCGTATTATTTTGAATTAATATCTAATCCAAGAGAGGCAGAAACTGAATATTGAGAATTTGAAAATTGCAAAGTTAAATTAAATTCATCATATTTTAATTTTAGTAGTGGCTCTACTCCACCAACATCAATAAATTATTGAAAAAAGGTCTATCCTGATGATCAACCATTTAATACAGTTGATAATAAATATTATTTTGTAGTGTGGCGTGGTGAAAAAACTGATGATTGAAGAATTATTAAATTTAAAAACTATGATTTGCAAGAAAAGATTTTAGATAGTTATAATAGATTTAAACTTAAACTAAAAATAGGTCTACATCCTTACCCAGATTTAGTTATTGATGTAAATATTTTTAATCATGAGTGATGAGAATTTAATATCAATATTTATTTTAAATCTGTTTATCGATGAAATTCATATTCACAAGAACCTAATTTAATAGTTAATAAAGGCGGTGTAATCCAAGTTAGTTAAAAAGTCATTTATTAAAATGACTTTTTATATTTCTAATGTAATAAATGATAATTTTTCATTGTTCTTATTAAATAATTTTAACTTATTAATATTAATTTGTTCTTTTTCAGTAAAAATTGTAATATCATAATTTCCATAATCCCATATCCCAGATATTTCAATTTGATTTAAAATAAATAGTTTAATATCATAAGTTATTTTAATACTATTTTCAACTAAATTTTTAGTCATACTTGTCCAAACCGCCTTAGAATAAATTAATCTATATCGTTGTGAAAAATAGTTTAAATATTCTTCTATTTTGTAGTTAGAAACAATTAAATTAGTTAAATATTTGCCATATTCTCTATCTGATAATTTAATTTCAGCAGGAATAAGAGAAGGAATGCTATTTTTTTCTAATTCATTTGTTATTGATAGTGAATTAAAATAATTTGCTTCTAATTGATAAATGAAGTTTTCTGAAATATCATTATTTTTAACATTTACTTTAATTTCATTATTTTTGTTGTTATTAATATTAACTTGTTGCTTTAAATTTCAATCTGTAATTTGTCCAGTTTTAGGTGAAATAAATGGTGTGTTTGGTTCACTATTATTATTTCATCGATAAACAGATTTAAAATAAATATTGATATTAAATTCTCATCACTCATGATTAAAAATATTTACATCAATAACTAAATCTGGGTAAGGATGTAGACCTATTTTTAGTTTAAGTTTAAATCTATTATAACTATCTAAAATCTTTTCTTGCAAATCAGAGTTTTTAAATTTAATAATTCTTCAATCATCAGTTTTTTCACCACGCCACACTACAAAATAATATTTATTATCAACTGTATTAAATGGTTGATCATCAGGATAGACCTTTTTTCAATAATTTATTGATGTTGGTGGAGTAGAGCCACTACTAAAATTAAAATATGATGAATTTAATTTAACTTTGCAATTTTCAAATTCTCAATATCCAGTTTCTGCCTCTCTTGGATTAGATATTAATTCAAAATAATACGGGGAAAATAATTTAACATCATCATTATATCCTTTATTAATGGCATATTTACTATATGTATAATTTGATAACATATAGATAACTTGTTTAATTCTTTTTACATATGTTTTATGTAATTCACTTGGATTGTCTAATTTTCAGTTTTCAAATAAACCATCAATTACATCTTCTGGTTTTTGTCCTTCGAATTTTTTGTGTAATTCTGCTGCTTTATTAGTAGGATTACCTTTTTTATCATATTTTGCACCTTGAAATTTTCTATCATAGTTATAGCGATAAGTTAAATAATTTAATAAAACTTTTTCTAAACCATTATTTTTTATTAAACTTAAAATATTATTTGGTTGAACATATATTTTTGCAATAAATCAGGGTAAAAAACTTTCCGTAAATCAATACTGAAATATTCGTACATTAGGTTCTGTCTCAATTGGCATTGATAACAAAGGTACTAAACTAGCATTTTCAATATTTGATGATGGATAAGAATAAACACCATTAACATTTCCTCAGCATTTAATATTACCAAATAGCATAGATTTAGGGTATTTAATCTCAATCCCAGTAAATACTGTATCTTCTGGCAATGATTTTTGTAATACTAAATGAATACTATTTTGGTTTTTTCATTTAAAGTCAGTTATTTTAACTAAATGCGTAGATTTAATAATGTCAACACCATCAGGTGAATAAGGGCGTTTGTATTCTTCAATGATGTAACATTCATTTTTGTTATCTTCTGTAATTTGTTCATTAATAGATACTATTTTTAAGTCTAATGTTTCTAAAAATTCTTTGTCTTGTTTTGAAATATCATTAATTAAAATATCTTTTTCATCAATCATGACGTAACTTGTGCTATTATCTTGGACTGTGGTATTTTGTTGAATTTGTAATTTAAAGTTAAAATCACTAATTTCATAACTAGTTATTTTAATATATTCATCTTTGTCAATAAAACCTATTTTAACGCTATTTTGAGAATAGTTTAAGGTTGGTTTTTGTTTTGTCTTAACAAGATTATTAATTTTATAAATATATAAGGTTCTAGCACGGTCTTCAGTAAATAATGAATAATTAATATCACCAACACTCATATTTGCCGAAGTAAAAAACTCAATTGGAATACGATTAAATGTTCAATGCTCAATCGTAATAAACACTATATTAATACAAATTTTCTTTAATAACAGATCTTTAAATGTTTCAAACTTTAGTTTTGAAAATGGATAGTTTAAGTAAGAATTAATCATATTTTGGGCTCTTAAAGCAAATGTTTTAAATCATAATTCTACATCACCTTTAAAGAACTTATTATAACGAACTGGAACTTTTGTAATTTTACCTGTCATTGGAATAAAATTATTATAATTTTCCAAAGTAACATTTTGTCATAATTCATTTAACATTTAATCATCTCCTTATCATTTACTTTTTTAGAATATATTTTCTTTAATATAAATTTTTTACTATTTAGTAATGTTTTTGTTTTAATTTTTTTGTTTAAATCTTGTTTTGTTCTGAGTTGTTTATATGCTTGAAATACTAGTCCATTACCTAACAAACTAGTAACCGCACTATCTTCTAGCGTATTTAACAATTTATCTTTATTAAAGTTATTTTTAAATTGTTCTTGCATTTTTAATATTTTAGCAATTGTCCGATATATTTTAAAACTATCTTTTACTACTTGCTGATAAGCAAGTGGGGCAAAAGAAACTAAATTAAACAAACTTGTTTTTTTAAATCCCCAACCAATAAACCACTCACTGTTCATATAGAATTTAAACGGTTCAGGAGCCAAAGCAAACTGTTCTGCTTTGATTAAAGTTGTCATAACGACAATAGGGACATATTTAGGATTTTTATAATATATTGTTAAAGCAACTTCACCCGCAACTAATAATGGAACAATTTTAACTGCTAAAAAACATCAGAACCATAAGCAAAAGATAATAATTGGCCTTTTTTAATAGCCTTAGTTTCAAATTTAGACAATATTTTTTTAGTTTTATCAGTAATTTTATTAATTACTTTTTGTATTGGGGCTAATAATTTTTTAGTTACTTTTTGAATATAAAAATTTGGGTTTAAATGATTTAAAATTTTATTTAATTTAATTCGTGTTTGATGCAAAATATTTAATAATTTATTATTATATATTTTACTGCCCCGCATTAAATTAGCATTTAATATTAGGTTTTTACCAACACCTTTTTATGAAGATTAGTCATTATGTTATATCACTCATTAGTATTAATTTTGCTTATTTTATCAATATTTAATCCATATTCAGACAATCATTTTTTAGCATTTATTTCATTTATGCGTGGTATTTTTTGAACTAATGTAGGACTTATTTTTTCAATATTTTTTTCAATTTTTAATAAATTATTAATTGTTTCTAATTTAGAAACTTTAAAACCCTTATAAAAATCATTTGGGGCTAATTTTCCAATTGTATATAATAAAGTTTCATTATTAGCTTGTTTTGTAAAATCAAATATTAATTTATCAGATAAAATCTTTTTACCTCTAACTTGTCTTACAATATCTTCTAAATTATTAGCAGTTATTATACCTAATTTTTCAAGTAGTTTAGTTTCTTTCGCTAATTTTAAAATTTTAGTTGTTCGAGCAGCACGCGTTAATTTTTCAATACCACCAATTGCTGGTAGCAAATTTAAGGCAGTACTTTTTACTGTCACTTTTGTTGTTAATTTATCGTATATTTGATTTACGGCAAAATCGGTTGCTGTTTCTACTCCAAATGAGATAAATGCTGCGGCAAAATTAGATAATCCCGCACCAAGACCAACAGCCGAAGCAATACCACCAGTTAAAACTGATAAACCAACAGCTAAAACTTAAATTCCTAAAAATTCTAATAACTGTAAACCAAAACTTTTTTCTTGTTGTTGGATTGTCAATCTAGTTGGATTTTTTTAACAGCATAAATAAAGGCTGTTTTAGATGTTCCAATTGGCATATCTTTCAAACGAAAAAGTACTATTTTTTAGTACTATTAAGAATTTTTAATTTTAACATCAATAGGGTTTGTTTGACCAGTAGCGTTGTTTTTACCTTGAATTTGAACAGAAACAGTTTTATTATTTGTAATATTAATTGGTAAATCTTCACCTTTACTTTCAATAAAGTAATCAAAATCACTTTCAGTTAAAGAACTATTTACTGCTTTTACTGCTTTTAAAACAACAGTTTTAAATTGTGGTTTTAACTGTTCTGGTGTTGCTTTTGTTGGGTCTGTAACATGTATAGTTGGTTTATCTATTTTATTGGTTGTATGTATTATTTAAGGATTTTAATTAATATCTTAGAAATTGTGGAATAAAAATACCACTTACTTATTTAAGTTATATTACTTTTAATTTTATTGTCAACAATATTTTAACATTTTTTAAATTTTTCCATGACAAAAATATATGTTTATTAAAGTTATTTAATTTATTAGATAAAATTAATAAAAATATAAGTTTGGTTGTAAATTATTATTTACAAAATTATTAACTGAATAATTAATTCTATTTTCTTCTAATGGTTCATTAGTATTAAATAAATTAATTTTATTTTTAAAATTCATCATACTAGTATTTAATTTATTTTTAAGAGTTTTTTCATGATAAGTTGCTTTTTTAACCAAAACACCTTTACAGTAATGTGATATATCACCCTCAATATGACAACCAATATTATTTCATAATGTTTGATTTCTGACACCTTCTTCATTATTTTTAATTAATTTAATTGTTTCTTTTAAGAATTTCATTTTTGATTCTTTTATAAAAGAAGCACTGTTTTCTAAACATTCTAATAATTCTTCATATTTAGCATTAAAAAAATAATCGACTGCTTTATGGTATGTTTCTCTGTTTTCTTTGTTTTTACTTTGATAAGGATTTAATTTTTTAAATCTATTTGTAAGGTTGAATTTATCTATCGTGTAATGTACTTTATTTTTAGGAAAATATTCTTGAATAAATTTTACAATATTTTTAATTCAAAGTGCGCCATCTCCTAATACCATAAATTCAATATTGTCATTAACATCATAATAACTTGTAATTAATGTAAATAATTTATTAACAAAATTAGTTAATTTACTATTTTTTTTAATATATTCTGGAATATTATCTAGCTCTATAACACCTAATTTATCTTGAATTACAGGTCTTTTTTTCGTTGATTTTGCCTTATCAAAACCAGTATGAACAGTTGAAAATATACTATGTTTTTTTATTTTTTCTTTTCCTTTTTTCTTTTCATTTCACATTTTTAAATAAGTCCCATCAATTTGAATATATAAAGTATGAGGTATCTTTATTTTTTTATCAGTTTTATTAAGGTAATATTCTTTATCAGTTTTTGCATTTTTCATAATATTTGAAATTGTTTTTATACAAATTTTTACATGTTCCATAGTATCTAAAATATCTTGATATGTTTTTTTCTTGCCAATAAATGATAATATTTTTTTTAACAGAATTATTTATTCTTTGTCATTTTTCAATTCCTAAAAGTTTATCCAAAGGAAAAATATATTCTTCTTTACCTGTTTCTGGATTAATTTTATAATATTTTCTTCTTTTAAAAGTTATTTTCCCATTTAAAATAGTTAATGTTCTTGGTTTTATTTCTTTTACTTTATAATCTTTAAATTTTTTTAAAGTTTCATCAATTTTATAATTTTTAAAAATTCATTCATCACAATCTTCTAAATTTTGTTGAATAATTTCAATACTTTGTATATATAACAAATTATTAAAATTCTTAAAAAAATTGTTATCAATATTTATCATTTTTTTACCCTCTTTCCTTAGTTCTACACATTAACACAAAAATAATAAAAATGCAAAAAAAGATATTATTTTTTATTTATTGTGTTATAATTTAATTGTTAATTATTAGCAAATTAATTTAACTGAAAAAAGTAAATTATTTTACTTTTTTTTATTTTGATGTAAAATATAGGTAATAAAAAAAGAACCAAGTTGGTTCTTTTGTTATATTTTCAGGATTAATTACTCTTTTATTTAATCATATTGTTTAAATAATAGCAATTTTAATATGCAAAAAGGAGTAAAAAATGAAAGAATTTAATCCAAAAACAGCAAGTTTGGCAACTTTTTATCGTAAAATAGAGCAATTTTGAGAAAATAAATCACCTAATAAACCATATACTTTGAACGATTTAACCGATAAACTCAACCTTTCTAGCAGATGAAGACATGAAACTTACAAGAGCGAAAAAATAATACCTTTAATACAACGACAAGTTGATAGAATTGAAAGTGAAATAATTAATTTTATGATGAAATCACCTGATGGTGTTAAATTATATTGACAACGAGCATTTAATTATAAATATTCACTGCAAGAAAAACAATTAGAACAAGAATTAAACTTAAATAATCAGCAACCAATAATAGTTAATTTACAAACTGATATTAGAGATATTAAAAAAGAAAGTGATAATAATGCTTAATCATTTTACTTATTTGTTAGAAACTCCTTATTGGTTATTACAAAATAGTAGTATTGGTAATAAATACCCCTTTACTAAAAAATATGAGTTAGTTAATGAAATTAATCAAATTGGAACACGATATAGTGGTAAGACTATATCAAATATTAAAATGTTTGGTGAATTATTAAAAATTAGTTTATTAATTAAACAACCAATTTGTATCATTGCTAGTATGTATTGGAGTAAAGATTTAAAAGATAGTGTATTTCAAAATATATGAAATATGTTAGATGAAAATCATATTCCTTATACTATTAATTTATCAAATTTTACTTTTGCTTTATCAAATGGTAGCAAAATATATTGTAAAGGTTTACATTCACCAAGTCGGAAAGAAAAATTAAAAGCATTTGCTGATTTAAATAAATATAAATTAGTTATTGATTGACGAGAAGAATGTGACCAATTTCAACAAAAAGATTTAAGTGATTTAGAATTTGCTATTCGTGGTTATCAAAATAAAATAACAATTAATACATGTAATCCTGAAAGTTTTAAAAGATATATTGTTGGTTATTGTAATGAATTATTACCTTTTAATGAAGAAATAATGCGTAGTAAATATGAACAAATAAAATATATTGAAAAATGAAATATGAAAATTATTATTCATTATTCTAGTTGAAGATTAAATTATGAATTACCACAAGATAAAGTTAATGAACAATTAAGATTAGAACAATTAGATATTGAAAGAGCAAGAGTATGAAGTTGAGGTTTACCAGGTAATACTAGTGGTTCAATCTTTGCAAGATATATTGATATTATGCAAGCAACAGATATTATTCAACCAACGAAATTATTAGGTGGTGTTGACTTAGCAAACTCCACTAGCCCCAAAGGACATACAACAGCAGCGAGTTTTTGAATATATAATTCATTTGATAAAAAAGCATATAAAGTTGCTGAATATACACACTCAAATGCTACTCAACAATTTAAAGGACCATTAGAACAAGTAAAAGATATTTTAGAGTTTTACAACAATCAATTAAACCAATACTTTAATTTAATTCAACAAGGTATATCATTTAATGTTGATGATAGTGCTTATGCAACACTAGAAAGTTTAAATAGAGAAAAATATAATTATACTTTTGGTCAATACATGCATTTTAAACCAGCACAAAAGCAGAAGTTTAAAATAAAACATCGTGTAGAAGCATTTACAATGTTAATAAATACTAATCAATTAAAATGATTATGAGAAAAATGTCCTGTAAGTAAAACCCAATATGAATTAATTCAATGAGAAGATAAGCCTGATGCAAGAGAAGAACGAATGTTAGACTTATATGATGATACATTTGATAGTGATTTTTATGCTTTACACTTTGAATTATTACCAATGGTTTAGCATAATAGTTCAGCAGATTATAAATTATGACAACAAAGGGAGTGATTAACTTAATGAAAAAAGATATTTATGTAATACATGATGAGCGTGTAATAAATGCAAAAAGACCTTATATGTCTGTTTGTGGACAAGTTAAAAAAAGACTTTGTCAAGAATTAAAAAAAGATAATATCGCAATATGTAATTTAAATTTATATAACGAATATATTAAGAAATACCAAAAAGTTAAAGTATGTGTACAAGTTTTAGCAAATGAACCAAATTTATTAACAGTAAATATAATTAATTATGCACTTATTTTAAAATTAAAGGAGCAAAATAACAATGAATAACACTTTCCCTAGTTTACCAAACTTAAATGATATTAATAGTGTTTTAAAATATTATAACTATGATTGAACTATTAATTTAGCCAATATTATTGCTCGCCATCAAATGCGATTAGTAAATGGTAAAGATATTTTATTTAAGTCTCATCGTAAAGATATTTTAGAAAAATTAAATTGATGATATGAAACTTATAAAATAAAAGAAAAATTAGATAAAAATGAATTAACAGCAAGCTTAATGGGTAAAACTATCTTTGGTTTATTAGAAACTAGTGATGGCAATATTGATTTATGAATTAATCCTTTTAACTTTACATCACGCGTAAGTAAAATAAATGAATTAGAACAAGGTGCCGATATTTGATTAAATTATCATCAATCAGATAGTGGTTTTATTTTAAATTTAATTTGTACCAAAGATAAAATAGTTATTAAAGGTTGACCTAAAAATAATGAAGTAATTGTTGGGCAAAGTAAAACACAAATTAAAGATGATGTTAAACCTGTTTTAGTCCAAGAATTTAAAAATAAATTAGGTATAGTACCTTTTTGAGAAATGATAAATGAACCTAATCCTTTATTTTTATCAACATCAACTACTTTAAATCCTTGACCAACAATGGCAAATTGTTATAAATTACAATTTGATTTAGAAGATAGTTTTAATATTAAATCAAAAGAAAGATGAGCAAATCGTACTCATTGATATGGAATATTAGATGATGATTTAATGACTGCTTACAACAAAGGTAATAAAAAAGTATTACAAGATGCTTTTGATGATATTTTTATTCAATCAGGTCAATCAGCAGTTGATGGTCAATTATCACAATCTTTACAAGTAGTACAAGGAACACCAACTTTAGAAACATATACTGAAGATCAAAAAGCAATTATTGAGCAAGTATACTTAGCATGTCATTTTTCTAGTCCTTTTGGTGATAAATCAGATAACGACCAAAATAAAACACAATCATTATTAACTAAAACGAAAGATTTAGAAAAACAAGCTTATTTACAAGCATATCGGATTCAATATTATACTAAAATGTTTGATACAGTTTTAAAATACTATGGTTTATGAGATAGTATTGGCGAACGACCTTATGGTTTTGATTTTATTAGTGCTAGTTTAGTTGACCAAATGCGACAAAATGAATTAATTACTGCTAGATTAGATAATGGTACAATGGAACCAATAAGAGCAATTACTGAATATGATAATATTGATGAATTAGAAGCAACCAAATATTTTGAAAAAGTAGAAGCATGACAAGATAAAATGCAAGCCAAAGAAATAGAACATAATAATAAATTACTAGAATATGATGAAACTGGTAATAATCAAAATGCCTTACAAGGTAGAACAGAAATTAAGGAGAATTAATAAATGAGTAGAATTAACCCAGGTGTTATGGAAGAATTAAGAAGACAAGCCCATGATACTTTAATAGATATCAGAGAAAATATAAGAGATAACAGACATTGAATGGTATTTCCTTTTAATGTTTATAGTTCATATATCCCTGATACTGAAACAGGTTGAAAACCTAATAATGCAAAACCAAGTGACTATGGTAGTTATTCACGAATATTTGATAATATGGAAAGTACTATTGCACAATGACAAGGTAGTTTAAAAATAGTCCAAAAATATAAAGGTGAAGAAATTACTATCTTAACGATTGATGATTTTAATAAACAACCTATTAATTCAACAATATGAGCAAATAATGAAACACCTTTTGCTATTAAATTAAAAGATGAAAATAATAATGTTTATTGAAAATTGATTGATGGTGAAAATATTTATGATATTAATAGAATGTTGGAATACTTAAACCAATATAAATTAAATTATTTTATTAATAATGATAATAAAGCAGATAACTTTTATACAAAAGAGGTTAAAGTTGGTAAATATTGAGATGCTTATATGATTGATGATAGAAGTTCAATTCAATTTGGTGAAGCAAAATTTGAACAAGTATTTACTCAACAATCAACTGAAAGACAATATACTTTATTAATTTTAGATGAAGATGCTGATAAATTAAATATTAATGATTATTATAATTTTTATACTGTATTTAATGACCGTGGTTTAAATATTGGTGGTGGTGATATTAATTCTGCACCCCAAGATAGACAATGATTATATCCATCAAATGTTATTAATTATTATTCACCTTATGATGGTAGTTTTTTATGACAAGAAATTACCTTTTCAAGTATTAATGACAAAATTAGTAATAGTGGTTTATCAGTACGACAATTTATACAAACAAGTGCCCCAGGTGAAGGTTATTGTTTTCCTAAAATAACTTATGATGAAAAACTAAATAAAGGTATTGTTGAATTAGATGAGATTTTATTAAAAGACCCAGGGGTTATAGCAGTGGCAGTTAAATTTTATGGTAATCCTATCTTTTTTGATATGCCAGTTATTGGCCGACCAATTATTAAAGGTCAATTTAATAAAAAAGTAATGAATTCAAGAGATTTATTAATGTATAACATGTTTCCTGCACCACCTGATAAAGTAAATACTTATGCATCACCCGAAGTAAGTTGATATAACATTCAAGGAATACAACCAACAATAATAACTGGTTATAAAGACTGAAAAACAGATATGGAAAGCAGATACGACTTTTGAAAACAGAAAAATAGTGAGGGTATTGTTATAACTGACCCCGCTACTACATCAGCAACCAATTCTACTGTTGGTAGAAATATTCATAAAGAAGATAAAGATTCTAAATTTTACTGATCTAAAGATTGAAAAATAACACCACCAAGCAAAATAAAAACAAACAGTGGTACAGTTAATAATATCATTAGTACGCAAGCATCATCATATTTTAGAAGAAAAGATGAATTTGGTAATACTGTTGGTCAAGTTCAAATTGAATATAATAAAATGGGTTTTTGTAATGTTTGAGATATTTTAAATATGAATAATTTTATTAATCGTCAAATTACCGTATTACCTTTAAACTATACGCAAAAATTAGTATTTAATCCTTTTACTATACCGGGTGGTGTTGGTAAATTCTTAAACTTTATTTCATTTGGTATTCCCTGAGGTTGAGTAATTAATCAAAATGAAAAATCATGACCTAATTTCCAATGATTTAATGGTTTTATGAGTGCAAATATTTATAGTTTTTATAATGATGCATTTTGATCTGAAAACTCAAAAGGTAAAGGTTATTTACCATTTGAAATATTTAGAGAACAAGGGAATGATAAAGTTGGTGCTATTTTTGGAGCAAATGCTACTAGTTTGGGTTTTACTACTTTATTAACAGACAAATTAAAAGGTACTGTTTTAACTAAGGATGGTAAATCAACAGAACGAATAACTTATTCAACTTATAATTTAAAACAATTAAATCCTAAAACTAATCGTATCTATTTAATTAACGAATTAGTAAGAGCAGTTGATGCACAAACACCAGTTAGTGATAGTGAAAAAGATAATGATTGTGAATTCTTACAAACACCAGATGGTACAAATTGTAGTTATATAATTGATATGTTTTCAATTCAAGCATTATATAAAGGTAATTTTGAAATTATCTTTTATGCTGATAACCCATATACTAACAATGAAGAAGATTATTTAAAATTATCAGTATGAAGTTTTCGTGGTAAAACAAAAAGTGTATTAAACAACTATTTACGAGATATGACAACTAATTATAAAACTAGTTTCTTATTACCCCATGACTATGAAATACCAACATTTAATTATCCAAAATATGTATTACCACCAGTACCATATAACTATAAACCATATACAATAAATATTATGCGTTCTGATGTAGTATTACCATTATTAACTAGAATTACAGCACCAGCACAATGTAAGCAAGATTCATTTAATAATTTATTTTCTGATGAATTTAATGAAGGCTATTATGAAACTGAAATTGATTTAAAACAAATTGACCCAACAATTCAAAGTATTAGTAAATTCCAAGATGCTTATAAAACTATTGAAATAAGTAATTTAGGTAATTTACAAGTTGAGTGTGCACAAGCAAATATAGAGAATTTTATTCCTAATAGAAATGTTGATATTTTAGGTGGTTTAAATAGTTGCAATAATTCTTATGGTTCATTAGAGAATATAACTTTATATGAATCGGGTTATTCACAAACTGATAAAGTTAATTTTGAAAATACAATAACTTTATATACAGATAATATAAATAATGAAATTAAAACATTTGCTACCGCTTTTACTAATGGTTTACCAAAAAAGAATTATTTTAATATATATAACACACCAAATTATAACTATGATTTAAGATTTTTATTACAAATAACAAAATTATTTAATCACGACAAAGATAAAATTAAAGAAACATATTTACTAGCATACTATACAAATAATATGAAATTAAAAATTAGATTTACAAAAGCATTAATTGCTAAATTAGTATTTATTGAAATAGGATATTTTGGTAATAATAAAGATATAACAATAGATGTTTCTAATCCAAATGTTTTGGGAATTAGAAATAAAGGCGATAGTCCAGTTAAAATTACAATTAAACCAAGATAAAAATAAAAAGAGATGTAAAATCTCTTTTTCTATTCTCCGTTAACTTTTACATTACCATCATTATCAATTATTAAGTCGGGTAATTTTTGTTCTTCACCATTTCAACGATAAACTAATTTAAAATATTTCCTGTTGTCTTCAGACCAATATTTAATTTTAAGTGAATCTCTATAAACAAAATATAATTCTTTTTGTCTTTGTTTTCCGACAATAGAATCACCATAATTAATCAATATTTTATCTTTACCATTATTATTAGGTATTATTTGTTTTGGAAATTCATCATTTTTAAATTTATTTATATTTCATTGATTATTTCCTTTTCATACTACAAAATATCATTTATTATCAATATTATTAAATGGTTTTTCTTGTGGTGTTATTCATTCTAAATTGTCTTTTATTTCTTGCTTATTTGTATTTATTTGATTTTCTTCTTTTAATTTTGCTAATTGTTCTTTTGTATATTCTTGTGTTGTATTACAAGCAACTAAACTTGTTGCACTTGTTCCTACTAATGATATTGTACTAATGATAATTAATAATTTTTTCATATGTATATGTCTCCTTTTTACTTATTTAAAATTATTTAATAATATATTCAAAATCCACCTCTAAATGGAGTATTTTGTTTTGCACTAATATAAGCGCTGTTTCTAGATGCATAACTAACATTTAAAAAATCACCAGTATAAAGTATATTTTGATTTCTAATAGAATGAAATCCCACATCGTTATTATTTAAACTTAAATTTGAAAAAGAATTTGCCACCCTTAATCCACTAATTATTTCTCAATTGCTTGGTGGATTATTTCCTGTAATTCCCCAACTCGAGGGCTTATTAACCAAAATATTTCTATTTGGATAAATACTACCTATATCAAAAGTTATTTGTCCATTTTCATTAAAAAATTTTGTCTGTCTTTTTATTCTGTTTAATTTATTTGTTTTAAAGTCATTAGTTTTAATTTCTTCATATTTTTGAAAGTTACTATTAGCAATTACTGCTGGTGCAGTAGTTCCGCCAATTAATACACTTAATAAATTAAGTAATTTTTTCATACTTGTTTTTCTCCTTTTCTTTATCTTGAAACTTTTTACCAAGATTTAGCTGCATTATATATATATATAAAAAAAAAATCAAGGGTGAATTAGTTATTTTAAAATACCTTTATTACGCGTTTTAAGGGCTAAATTAGCAATCAAAGATATTAAGTTTAGTATAAAAAAAATTTATATATAAAAAGTATTATATTGGTAAAACAATAGTATATAATTAAATTATATTTTAATCTTTTTGTATCAAAAAGAGTTATGCCGACTTGTTAATCGGACAAGAATAAAAAAAGAGAGGTTTATAAAATGGCACTTACAAAAGAACAATTAATAGAACAAGGTTTAAGTGAAGAGATTGCTGAAAATATCTTAAATCAGTTTAATAATGAAGCAAAGCAAATTAGAGAAAGTGTGCAAAAACGAGAAGATGTTATCTCAAAAGAAGACTTTATTAAATTATCTAATGAATTAGATGAATTAAAAGCATTTAAAGATGTTCCATCTACTAAAATTGAAGATATTAAAACTAATTTAAATAAAGTTAGTGGTAGTTCTTTATCTGAAAAAATGCAAACTTTAAAAGAATTAAAACCTGATTTATTTGTTGAAGAACAACTATCAGTTTCACCAACTAATATTATTAAAGAAATGATTGAAAAGTCTACTGAAAATAAGAATGATGAAATTGAAGCTATTAAAGAAAAAGGAGCATATACTCCGGAAGAAATTAAAAAATTAACTGATTATACACTTAAAAACCTTAGATAATAAGGGAGTGAAATTATGGCAACAATTAATTTGCCACAAGTACCTTTTACATTACAAGGTAATACAACAGGGCAAAAGCCTATGTTGATATGGTTAATGCATTATTGCGTGGACCTTTATATAATGAATATGCAAGTATTATGCAGTATGCAACAGCAACCGCAGAACAAGTTGCTTGATTACCTAATGCTGGACAAGCATTATATAATTTAACTCATCGTGTGGTATGACAAAATGATTATTCATTACCAAATGGTGGGACAACTCAAACAATGGGATTAACAAGAATTCCAGTTCCTATTGATAAAAGATTTAATTTAAAATTAATGAATGAAGCTTTTGATTTAGCATTAATAGAACAAAATATTAAAAATGGTGTTATTGCTGATGCTATTTCTAGTGTTGTACAGAATAAATTTGTTAATTTAGAATGTGAATTAATTCAGGCTATTTATGATTATTGTTTAGCAGATGGTCAATATGAAGTAATTCCATTTCGTAGTTATACAGCTGAAAATGCTGATGATGCAAATAAAGCATTCTTTACATTAAATGAAACTTTGATTGAATTAACAAATCAAATTAGTAATTTATATTTTGGTTTGCCAACCGATAAAATGTTTATGGTTTTAGGACGAAGAGCATATTTAGGATTAACACCTGCTTATTTAAAAGTAATTGGTTCACAAGCTCAATTAAAAGCAATGGTTAATGGTGAATTATATGAAAATACAGCAATGGGTATTCCAGTATCTAAAAGTTTTCATTTAGAAAAAACATATACAAAAGGACAAGTTAACCGTGATAAAGGTTATAATTTTAATAATGTAAATGGTTTATTATTAAATAAACAAGTATGAGCTTATCCAATTAATATGGATACTATTCAACAAGTTTTAGATAATGATACTGCTAATCCTAAATGAATTGGTAAAGTTCAATATGCAACACCAACTATTTTATATCCTAAAACATGTAAAATTATTTTGGAAAAACAACCAAGCCAAGATGAAATTACTGCCGCTAAAAGTAATCTAAATAAAACTTTTAGAGTTCCAGTTGATTATCTAATTTCAGCATCAAAACCAGAATCAAAACCAAATAATCAAGGTTAATATAAAATGAATTTACTAATATTACGCGTTTTAACTTTATTAGTATCTAATTTAGAAAATAAACCTTTAATAAGTAAATTTGTAAATTTAATTAATAGAGTTAATCAAGTTAAAAATAAAATATTAAAGCCAATTAATTATATTAGTGATAAATATAATAAAATTACAAATAAAGTTGAAGATATTTATCAGTGATTAAATCTATTTACTTATTTAGATTTAATTAAAAAAGGTCATAAAAAAGAAATACAACAAATATTAAGTCAATTAGAAAAAGATAATAATATTAAAAATAGAGAACAATTTAAAAATGAAAATTATTTAAATACTAATTGACAACCTTTAAATAGTAGTTGACTTGATAGTGGTATATTTAATATTATAAATAAGTTAACTTTAACAGGTAATTTAACTATTTTAATATATACAAAAACAGCAAAACATCCGAAATTTTATGGTCCATATGTTTATCCTAGTGTTCCAGTTGAAATTTGAAAATTATTAAGTAATGCTGTATCTAATGCAGGAACTTTATTTTGGCGTTATTGATTAAGAAAATGATTACCTAATCATTTAAGATATTATATTAAAAAACGATTACCACAAGCATTAAAAGAAAAATATCCCAAAGGAACTACTAAATTAACATTACCAACAGTTCAAAAATTACAACAAATTAAAAAGTTTATTAATAATTTAAAAATTGGACATTTTAATTTTAATTTTGCTGGTGAAATTAATAATAAAAAATGATATCGTGAACGCCGAAGTGATGTTAAAAATATTAAGAATTTATATAAAACACCAGTTAAAAATATTTTTTACAAAACTAATCAAACTATTAAAAAAATTAAGAAAGCAAAAGCAAGAGTTAATAGTTATAAGCCAAGTAATTTAAAAAATAAATATCGTAATAAATTAAGAGGTGTATTATATGAAAAATAATTTAAATAATTTATTATTTATAACAGTTGAAGATGTTAAAGAAAGTAAACTTTGACAACCTATTAATGAAAGAAAACAATCTGCTTATAATGATAATTTAATTTATAATGCTATTTTAAAAACTAGTTTATGAATGGATAGATTATCAGGTGGAACAATTTCCGATAAGATTAATAAAAAAGAATTATTTCCATGAGTAAAAAAAGATAATACTGGTTTAATTGAATATGATAAATGATTAAGTTATATTCAATCTGCTTGTTTATTAGCAGTTATTAATTGATATTTACCAAAAGGAGTAAATGATTTAACTGGTAGTGCATCATTTTCACAAGGTGGAGTTGCTTATTCACAAACTAATGACCCTGAAGCAAATGAAAATATTACCAGAGATGTTAAAAATGCTTTAAAATTAGCAGGTGAAATAATTGATATTATATCTAGTAAAACAGTATCTAGACCATATAATTATAGTTTAGATAATTATGCTCATTCATGAGAAGAAGAATATAAACATATTAGTAAAAAAACTTTTTATCCAACATTATTATTTTGATTAAAAGATAGAATTGTTAAAGATAATAGTATTAATATTAGTTATCCTGCAAAAAATGATTTTAGTAAAATTGATTATAATGAATATATTAAATTAGTAGTTCCGTTTGATAATGATACTATTTATGAAGAAAATGGTGTTTGAAAAGCAAAACAAAGTGGTGAAAATCCATCGGATGTTATTAAAGATAGTGATTTAAATAAAAATTATATTGAAAAAGTTGATGATAAATATATTGTAAAAACATCACAAGATATTAATACTAAACAAGATAAATTAGTAAGCGGTACAAATATTAAAACTATTAATGGTTCTTCATTATTAGGCAGTGGTGATATATCTATTAGTGGTGGCAATGATTGAGAATTAATTAATTATCCAGAAGCAAACGAAAAATTAACATTTAAAATTCCAAATTATGATTTAACAAAATATTACTATAAAATATCAATTTCAATAACAGATTATGCATCTGCTAATAAATTTGTAACATATTATTTTGAAACAATATCACAAAAATCAATTTTTACATTTTTAGCAGATAATTCATATGAAAGAATAACAATTAAGCAAGACGGCTCAATTTCAAATTACACAAATAATATTGTTATTAAAGATTTAACAATTAAAAGAAAATTAATAAATAATAGCGAATTAAGGGCAGATGAACCGCATTTTATTTATAAGCGTGATATGGATACTGATTTTTCAAAAGAAACATCGGATTCTTATGATATATTGATAAGAAAAATAAATAGTGCAACAACTATTAATGAATTAAACTTACTTGAAAAACACCCAGTATGAAGAATTATTTCAAATAATAGAAATGATATTAAAGAATTATTTAACAAAAAATGATTAGAATTAAATAAAAATGAATAAAAAATTAAATGAGGTAAATAATTATGAAACAAGATAAAATGACTTGATTAAAGGGTGTCTTACCTTGAAATTGATTTAAAAAAGACCCTATTCCGACTTATAATTGAACTCATAAAGATATTAGAGAATGAGAAAGGAAATATAAAATTCGTAGTTGAGTAGTTAGTTTTTATACATTGATATTTTTAGCATTAAATTGTTGATTAGAATATGGCATGATTAATGCAATAAAAGATAATATTAATTGATATAATTATGGTCAATATTGAGGTAATGGAATTGCCATATTATTAACCCCTTTATTTACACACGGAATTCAGGGTATATTTGTTGCTAGTAGTAAACCAAAAGTAGATATGAAAATTGATATACCACGATTAAAAATATCTAAAATGGGATTAGTATTTACAATATTACCTTTAATTACTTTAATAATTTCTTTAATTATTATTTGAATTGATAAATCAAAATGAAAAAAAGACCATTTAAGACATTGTTTAGAATGTCGAATTAATCCGCGTGTTATTCAACCAAGAATAGCAAAACAATGAAATAATTTAGATGGTATAACATAAGAAAATAACAAAGAATTAAATTTAAAATAGACTATATATTAGGGGTGGTTGATATTTTTGGGTGGTTATATAGTTTAATTTATAAATTATTTTGTTTTGAAAAAATAGATGGCCACTGTTTGAGTAAGGATAAGAAAGGAAATATTAAAATGGAAATTAGTAATGAAATAGTAATTGCTTTACTTGTATTAGCAGGTGCAGGCGGAATGGGTAGTCTTGGTATTCTTGGATTATCTGCTAAAAAAATTAAAAAATATAAAGCAGAAATTAGAGAATTAAGAACTGCTGTTATTGCCCACGAAAAACATTTACGAGGGCCTGATTATGCAACAGAATTAGCATTAAAAACAGGTCAAATTAAAAATGTTAAAAAACAAGTTAAAGTAAATGACAAAAAACAACAACAAAAAGATGCTATTAGACAACTAACAAATAGCATTTAAAAAATAACCAATTAAGGTTATTTTTTATTTTTCTTTATTGTGTTTTATATAAAAATTAATAAGATGTTCTATTCGTTGTGAATAAGTAAGGCCATTAAATTCATTTCAAACTTTTTCTTCATTTTCATTTAAGTAAATATTAACATTACGAATTAATTTAGAATAATATTTTTCTGTTTTTTGATTATATGAATTTTTCATAATATTAACCTTCATAATTAGCAATAATAATGGCATCTCGTAAATGATTACTTATTTTCTCATTATTATAGAATCAACCTTTACCATATTGATAAGTTAAATTATTATCTTTATCATATTTTCATATACAACTATCATTATATTTACTTAAATTTTCCATATTTTTAACAACTGATTTAGTATGTTTTGGTGATACTCAATTAACATTATTTAATTCGTGTGTATCATATTTAATTACTCCAATTATTTTTAATAAATCATCACGGTCTTTTGAACCATTAGCATTTGTATATAAACAATCTTCAATATTAATAATTGCATCTTGTTTTAACTTATCTAAAATAATATCGGTTTGTGTAATTCAATAATGATTTGTATATTCAGATTTATCAATTAATTTATTATCTTCAAAAATAGCAACGGCCGTAGTGCCAGTTCCTGATGGGTCAATACCTATTTTTATCAAGTCGCTCATTCCTCATCGTTGTTAACTGTTGGTAATACATTTGATATATCTTCTTCTTTTACTACATTATTATCTGTCAATCTTTCATTTGATTCATGTAATAAATTATTATTTGATATATTTTCGTTGCTAATTTGACTCTTATTTATGTTTATATTATTATCATTATAAATATAAATCTTTTCATCATTAGTTGTAATAACTGCTTGGTCTGATTTATAAGCTTGTTGTAATTCGACTGACATAATACCTCATTTTCGCAATAAACTAGTTAATACTGTTTTAAGTGCCATTTCATCAAAACTAGCAATATAAAATGATTTATTTTTAGCATAAGTTTTAGAATATTTCATAAAATGATTTTCCATTTGTTCTTTTGTCATATATAATGTTTTTTCAAAACAATTAACCATTTTAAAATATGCTACATAACCTATAATTGGTAATTTTTCTCTTTCATCTTCATTTTGTATTCAATTAAAACTAGTTCCTTTTAATCTATCATAATTTACTAATTCATTTTCTCTGACGTCTGATACTGACATATCTAAATATTGACCGCTTCTTTGAGCTAATTGAATATAACCTTTATAACCCATTTGAAATTGTGCTTGATTAATTCATTCTTGGATTTCACGACCATTAATAATTCTTGTTATTTTAGTATTATATGGAACGACATAAGCATATCCGAATTGCTTTTCCATAGGTAAATTTAATAAAACACCTTGATAACAAGCGGTCATAATTGTTTTTGGGTCTGCTTTTTGTAATAATTCATTACTGTTTGATATTGAAACTATATTACTCTTAAATCTTGCAATTTCATTTTCATTTGAAAATTTACTTTTTATTCATTCTGTTGCTTTATCTGTTCTTAAAAATTCAACAATATTTGCCATATTATTTTTCTCCTTTATTTATTTTAAAATTAATACCTTTAATACCAATTAAATTAATATCTTTATTACTATCTCATTGTTCTTTAATTTCATTTTTAACAATTTGTTCATCAACAATTAAATAGTTTTTAATAAGATTAATAAGTTCTAATTTATCAGCTTTTTGTAAAAAATCATCATTAATACCTATAACTTCAATATCTTTAACTAATAATTTTTCTTTACGAAAATTACTAGTAATAATTTTTAATTCTTGCTCTTGTTTTGCTACACTTTTAATTTCTAAAAATTGTTCTTTTTTGTGATTTTCAATAATTTCATTTTGTTTTTGAAATTGAATATTAATAACACTATTTTTAAAAGAATCATGATTACTTTTAATATTATTTTCTAAATTCAAAATATCTTTTCTAATAAAATTTAATTCATCTTTAAAATTTTTTATTAATTCTAATGGTTCTCTAAAAATATAATCAATTTTTGAAACTACTAGTTTTAAATCTTTTAGTGATTGTGATTTATATTCTCCATTTATTAATCAAGCTTGTTGTCGATATATAAATTCTGCTAATTCTTGCCCATTTTCATCAATTCATTTTTTAATTGTTAATGCTTTTAAACTTAATTCTTTAAAATCATTTCCTTTTAAATAAAATGGATAAGTAATATTTTTAACTTCATTATTTAATTTTAAGTCTTCCATAATTAAATTTCCTCCAAATTCATATTCATAATTAAATTATCAATATACTCATAAGCACCGTCTTCTGAGTGACATTCTTCTAATGCTATATTAAATAAGTCTTCTTCGGTATAAACCTTACCATCTTCATCTTTTCACATATTTACTCACATCCTTGTCATTTAATATTTTCGTTTTCTAAATCAATAATTGTAGTTTTACAATAATTTAAATTTTCAGAATAAATTCTTGCCTCATCAAATGTATAAAAATATGTAGTATTTAAGATATATTTATCTTTTGTTACTAATAAGTATCTTTTATTCATAATTTATCACCTCATAATCTGCTTCTTCATCTGCTAAATAATCACTAATTAAACTTTTAACTTCATCAATTTCATATCATTTGCAATTTAAGTCAAAATTTGTTGGCAATGAAATATTACCCACATGTCGTTCCTCATCACCAAATTTAAGATATAAATTTAACTCTAAATTATCTAAATAATCACTATCAATTTGTGCATAAATAATATCTTTATTGGTAATTTTTAATGCTTTATTACATATCATTTTTTATTTCCTCCTAATTTTGTTTTCCTAATGCTCAATGTTCATCAGTCATATCTTCAAATGATACTGAATAACTTTTAAGCATTAATTCATTTAATTTATTTTCTTGATTACATTTTAAGCAATAACCTCAATATCTTTTTTTAAGACAAATTTTATTTAACTTTTTCATATAAACCTCCTAAATTATTCCTTTTATTTTTTTCTCAAATTGCAATATTTTTCAACCATCAGAAGCTAAATCTAAAATATCGTTAATTTTGTAATATTGCATATAAGAAGCAATAACATTTCATTTATCTTTAAATAAATTTAAGTACATTTTGGCTCATTCTAAACATTGCAAATCATAATGTTTTTTATGATGTGAAATACGACAATTAATAGGTTGACAATTAACTCAATAAAATGATGTTGTTATTTCATTTCAAGTTTTATTAATATATTTACTTTTATATTCTGTCATTTATTTTTTCCTCCTAGTTTTAACTCGCTGGCACTCACTCCCAAGTGAAAGTGCCAAGCGAGAATTAGTTATATAAGTATTTATCTATTTACTTACTACGCCATCCGCCTCACTGGGGTAAGCGGTGGCGATATGTTAATTGTTTGAATGTTTAATAATCCACAGTTGTTTTTTTAATATTGACGCCAGACATATATATCTTCCTTTATCCGTGCCCATTTGTGCTTTTGCTCTGGGATTTGACGTTCAGTTTTTAAATTAAAAATTCACTCGCATTTTAAAGGACCAAATGCTATAAAACTCCAACCAACCACACTTTTCGCAAATTTAATTGTAAAGTCACTATCTTTATTTTTATTGTCGTTTGATATTAACCTTGGACTTATCACGACTATCGCTTAGTTCTAATGAACCAGCGCCGATTTACATTTTTCCTCATACACTATTTCAGTACTTGCCTCGGCCGGCTGTGGAATAAAAACACTTAGTTATTTAAAATAACCGTTCCGCTCTGCATTAAGTTGTTTTATAAAATTTAAGTTTTAATAAATCAGTTTCATAATCAAAGATAATTTTTGAATTTTCTAAGCGTTTATAAAACCGCTTTTGTGTTTTATCTTTTACTTTATTCAATAAATCTTTATGTTTTTCACAAGTTCATAAAACTTTATTTGATAAAAATTCTTCGGTAATGAATGATATTGCTTTATAGCAATTATCAACATCACATATTGTTTGTTGCTTATTAATTTTCATTACCTACTCCTTCCTTTATTAAGTTTTTTTATTAGCAAATTAATTAACTGAAACAGAGAAAGGACAACACCTTAAAATTGGAGAAAAAACACAGGTACACTTTATAAAGATTTCTAAGATATTTAATAAATGTGTAAACAACTTAAAGAGGGTATCAAAAAGTTGTAATAAAAAGTTTCTATTTTAAGAATTTAAGATGCTGTCCTTTCTCTGAAACAATTAATAATTTTGGTTTTACAAATAAAAAAACCATTTTAGTAAATGGTTTATTATTTTTATTCAATTTCTATGTATTTGTTAAAACCCTTCTTTTTTCCATGCGACCATTTTATTAATTTTACTAATATCAATTTTTGTAACAATATGTTTAATAATTCCCTTAGGTTCAACTACTGCCCCACCTAAATATAAAACTCTTTCTATAATCAAAGTATTACCCATACCAGTACCTAACGCAGCAGCACTAACTCTTAACGGAGTATGGTCTTTTTTGCGTAAAATAAGGGGGTTATATTTTTTACTAAACTTAAATGCAATTGCATTAACACCTTCTGGTAATAAACTAATTGTTCCTTCCTAACCATCTTTATTGATAATTGGTAATTTTTTAGGAACCATATAGTATGTTGTTCCTTCAACAGTTTTCATTGCTCCACTTGTTTCAATTACGCTATTTATTTGGTCGTTTGCTCCAAGTTGTAACTGTAATTTATTACGAATTCCACGAATAAAATTAGCCGAACCTAAAACAACTGTTTCTGATGGAGTAAAGCCGTTTTCATATATTTTATCCATAATTTCATCATGGATTTGTACAACATTTGTGTCATCTGCTTTTTGTTTTTGAATAGTTGTAACTATTCCTTTATTAATAATTTCTAAAATTTTATTACGTTTATAAGCAACTTCAGTATCCATTGCTTGATTAATATCGGCAGCCCAAAGATTAGGATTAAAATCACTTTCTACGGGGTCTAATTTACGAGCAAAAGTTAAAATTGTATCTAATTCAACAATTCCATCTTCAAATTCCACTGTTGAATATTTTAGTAGGTTATCATCAGTATTAAATACTTGTCCGTTTGTTCCTAAACCTTCATTGTATTTAATATTTTTCTTTCTTTTGTATGTCAAACCAAACTTATTTGCTTCTTTTTACGCAAATAATGCCTCTCAGCTAAATTTTTGTTGATAAGTTTGTAAATATCATTGTTCAAATGTTTCTCGGTTTCTTTGTGTTGCTTGATTAGCAATATCTCCGAAAATTCTTTGTGGGTTTTGTGCCATAATTTACTTCCTTCTTTCTATTTATTAAATACATTGTCTGTATCTAAAATATTATTTTCTTTGTTTTCTACTTTTGGTACGCCACCAGTATTAACTGTTTGTACCTTAATTAATTCATCATAAACACTTTGCAATTGTGTTTTAATGATTTCAATATCATCGCTAATATCATAAGATTTTAATAAAACATTTTTAAATTCTTCATTATCAGTTAAAGAATTAATAAAGTCAATTACTTCAATTTGTTTTAATTGAATTATTTGTTGTTCAATTTGTGAAGTTAATTCAGTATTTTTTGTTTGTAGTTCGTTGATTTGTTGATTGCTATTTTCTAAATTACTTGCATTAAATTCTTCAATTTCAGCAGTATTTTCTAAAATAATTTCAGCAGTTTTAATATCAAAACTATGATCTTCATTTTTAATAGGCTCATTATTTTCATCAATAAGAACATATTTTACATTTTTTAATGCCATTGTTTTTTCTCCTTTTTTTAATATTTGTATTTGTTCTTTTTCTAATCACTTTTTGTATAATTTCAAAACTATCGACTCGAAAAGATAAAAAATAGCGTTTAGATTTTATATTTAACTGATTAAATACTAAGCCTTTAATTTTTATCTCATCACCTTTTCTTAATTTCAAAAACTCAGTTAAAATAGATGGGTTATATATTGATAATGTTGAGTAATTTAATCCGTCTCATTGACATTTAGACGAACAAGCATCAACCTAAACCCCACCAGCAACCAGTGCCTTAATTTTAGTTTTAATCGGATTTTCATGTAATCTAACATTTAGTTCTAATTTGTTAACTCTTTTATTTTTTATTTTAGGTTTATTATTTATTGATTTTTTAGGTAAATTACTTTTTGTTTGTGCCATTTTTATCAACTCCTTTTGTTAAAAAATATTGTAAATGTTTTGATGCATCGTGTTCGTGCTCTGTCATTTTAATATTTCCTTTATAAATATAATTTTTCTTAGCAACTGGCGATTGTAAAACATAATTTAAATTAAATAGATATTTATATAAAACCTTTAAACCACCAATAAATTTAGGAGTAGATAGTGGGTTTGTTATTTTTAATCCCTTATGAAGTTGATAATCTTCAATTATTACAATAACTTTATTTAAATAAGAACAAGTTTTATTTTTAAATTCATTTAATATTAAATAGATATTATTTATTGCTTCATCTTCATTTTTAGAATGAAAGGTAATATTATTAATTATTTTCTTTTGTAAAACATTATAAATAATAATACCGATTTGTCCACTTCCGGCGGGGTCAATTGCAATAATATATTTTAATTTATTTGTTTTATTTTTTTCTCAATTTGTAATATTTTTCAACCATCTGTAGCCAAATCTAAAATATCGTTAATTTTGTAATGTTGCATATATGAATTAATAACATCTCATTTATCTTCAAATAAATTTAAATACATTTTTGCTCATTCTAAACATTGTAAATCATAATGATTTTTATGGTGCGAAATACGACAATCAACGTGCTTACAATTAACTCAATCAAATGATGTTGTTATTTCATTTCAAGTTTTATTGATATATTTACTTTTATATTTTTGCATAATATTTTATTCATTTCTTTTTATTTTTTAAAATAAACAGAAAATCCCTTTGTTTGTTAATATTTTGATATTTAGTAAGAATATTTGTATTTTGATTTAATTAGCTTAATTCGCCATCCACCTCACTTTGGGGTGAGTGGTGGCGATACTAAAATTCTATATTTAAACAGAGTTTATCCCCCAACGGAAGTAAAACAAAATTTACCCAGTTATTAATTATGCTTCATCCATCCCTAGACAACTTTATATAAAGAAAATAACCTTTTGGAGTTCCAACCCTCTTGTTTTTTTAGTGTCCGATATTGTTTTTTTCGGTTTAAAATCACTCTTTTTATGAAAACAAGCAAAAAACATGCGCTCTGACATTTCGCAAGTGATTAATCTTGCCGAGAATTAAAGAAATAAATAGGAGAATAAATCCATTCGCTTTCACACTTTCTTTAAGGCTTCGTGCCATAGATGAGTTATCCATCTTTAAGTATCAAAAAATATTAAGTTTTAGGAGCTGCATTTTTGATCGGATAATACCTTTATTTGAAAGAAAATTTATAAAAAAATATCGTTTATTTTGTGTAGGGAAAACAGAATAACATCTGTTTTTATGATAAAAATTCTAAATTTAAAGATACTATCCGATGAATAATGCAAATAAATTTATGTTTTTAATATAAAAATAAAAAAACAATCTCACAAGAATTGTTTTTTGCCGGTTCATCGTACAGGACGCCATTTAATTAAAGTACAACTATAACTAAAGAAAATTTATAATTGAGTTTTAAATTTAGAAAATAATATTATAAATTTAAAAGCAAAAATAAAAAACCTACAAACTAAATTAAATTCATTAAATAATTATGATAGACATACTGGGTTTATAACATGTAATAATGTTGGATTTTTAACAGCAGGTGTGTTTGGCATAGCTGCTGGTTTTAGTTTAGTTTTTACTCCTTTGACTACTATTATTGCAACGATTAGTGCAATTGGGGCAGGACTTGATGGAAGTGTTGCATCTTTATGTGGCATAGCAGAACAAAGAAAATTATAAATTTTACATATCAAATTATACTTTATATGAAAAAATACCAATTGAATAACTGGTATTTTTTCATTTTTATTTTTCTCATCCGTTAATATTTGTAACTCATTTTCTTGGAAATAATTTTTTGTAAATATTTAACAAATTTATTATTGAATAAGTATGGTCAGTTTGGAGATAAAACTTGCATTAATTTATAAATAATTGGATATAAAATTGCACAAATAACAGCATTTCCTGTGCCATGAATAGCATCAAAAACTAAATCTTTAATTCAATAAGTTAAACCAACATTAGGACCATATAACACAGCAGTTTGAATAGCATATAAGGAACCAAAGATATAACCCATTAGGGCACACAGATAATAATCATCATCCATCATCATCAGTATATTACTTGTTTACAAAGTAACATAATAACTCCATATAATTTAAAAATAATAAAATACATAATGCTTCAATCGGCAATACCAAAGTACACCATGTTTAAAGTACAATAAACATTAATAATGCCAAAACCTATTGTAATTGTAAAAAAACAATACTAAACATTAAAATAAAGGTGACAAATTCAACGTTTGGTAAAAATGCAAAAGCAATTTTAAGGGCTAATGCTAAACTACTAAAAAGAGCAATAACAGTCATTTTTAGAGTTATTTTTAAAGTTGAGGGTCAAATATCTTCTTTTGCTTTTTTTTCATTAGAAAAATTTATTTTTAATTAATTTTTATGTATTAATCTTCGTAATGACAAAACAAAAAACATTATCAACATTAGGCATTAATTTAAGATAATCAACACCTTGTGAACATGCATTATTTTCATATTCACGACACTCAGGATGAATATGAGCAGAATTTTTTTTGATTATTGTCCCCACTTTGAATATTAAAATATGCTTCTTTTGAATTAGATAAGGTAATGTTTCCAACACGGGTAAGGAAATTTCCTTAAGTGGTATTAATTAAACCAAAATGATTAGGATATTTACTTAAAACATCACCAAGGTTATTTACATGTTTAACATTTAATCCTTTAGTAAAAAAATGCTATAGTCTTCATTTTGACCAAGAATTGTTACATTATGAATTCCTTCATAATGATTTTGGCGTTTTGCCTCGTAATACTTAGGAATATAATAGATATTTAAAACAATTGCTGTTAATAAAATTAAAGCTGGAAAAGATAATATAAATATTTTTTTCATGAGAAATTTTTCATTGCGATAATTTCTTTCAAAAATAACTGCAATAAAAACCCATTCTAGCGGAAAAATTATTTTATTTATGAGGGTAAACTATTATTTAAGAATAATAAATTATTTACTCACAAATATCACAATCCCAGGGATATTTATTTCGTCAGGAGCTAACGGCAGGTCTACTGGCTTAGAATCATTTTACTAATTGTCTCTTCCCAAAAAAATATTTTTTTCAGTGAGTAAATAAATACAATGTTCATCATCATTACAGTTGCTGGGACAGCTTGAGAATATTAACTCAATTCCCTTTTCAAAACATTTTTAATGTTTACCGTTAATTCAAATGAAAGTAGAATGCTTTATTTACTAATTATAAACTAAAATATTATAAAAATTTGTTTTTTTGGCTTAATTATTTTTTAGTTTTTATCAATTTTAAAAATAAATGTTTGAACTTTTATAAAATATATTAGAATTATGTTATATAGGAGAAAAATGATTATGCCAGATATTAAATTAATTGCTGTTGACTTAGATGGAACAGCTTTAAATTCTAACAGGGAAATGTCCCCACGTACTTTGCAAGTTTTAAAAGGATTAGTTAGCAAAGATATTAAATTAGTCATTGCAACAGGTCGCCCTTTATATCAATGCAAGGATACTGCCGCAAAGTTAGGTTTAACTGATAGCAATGATTTTACTGTTAGTTTAAATGGGTCTGTTGTAACAAATAATGCCACAAAAGAAATTTTGTTTTGTGATTTTTTGAATCAGCAATTATTGCGAGATATTTATTTAGATGTTATTAAACTTGATTTAGAAACATTAATTATGTTTGATGCTGATCAGTCTTCATTTAATAAAATGCTTTTACATTGTAAAGGATTTGAAGATAAAATAACTAAAAGTTATTTAGCAAGTTTTGCTGCCGTTAAAGATGAAGTAACAGCATGTTTATATTCCGTTGATTTTAATATTAATGTTAATAAAATTTATATTAGTAGTTATACCTCTGATATTAATCGGTTTGTCACAAAATGACAAGGAAAGATTGAAATTTCCCAAGAAATTCGTGGAGATCGTTCATCGTTAGAAATTACTAGTTGTAATGTTAATAAAGCAACTGGAATTGCTAAAATTTGTGCGAAGTACCAATTAACACCAAAAAATGTGTTAGCTTTTGGGAATGAACATAATGATGTTGCAATGTTGCAATGAGCTGGAATTGGTGTTGCAATGGGGAATGCTCCTGATGATGTTAAAACAATTGCTGATTTAGTGACTGATGATAATGACCATGACGGTATTGCTAATGTAATTGAACAAATGTTTTTATCGTAGTGGGTTAGAATCAAGGTTATTAATACCATTACCAATAAACTTTAATTAAGTTTTTTGTAAAAAATAATATCTTAAATGAATTATTCTTGTTGTATTGATGAAAGGGAAAAAATGAAAGTAGTTACAAAAAAACCAAGTAAAAAAATTATTCTTAATGGGTATTGACAATTTTGTTTTAATTGATGACGAATATTATTAACTGTTTTTTTATTTCCAATTATTATTTTTTGATCAAAAAAATATGTGCGAGATTTTTTTAATTTTACCCAAAATTATCAACGAACTGGGATGTTAACAATGAATTCAAAAAATTTTGATTTTAACAGTTTTGAAGCATATCATCAAGATCTTATTGCAAAAGAATTAAAGCAATTAAATTTTTGTTTTAACACAATAGAAGAAACACAAATGAAAACCGTAACAATTTTAAACCAACAACAAGAATCCATTAGTGCTCTTTATTTACAACATCCACATTCTCAAAAGTGAGTAATTGGTTTATATGGGTGAACAGAAAACAAATACTTAGCGTTACGACAAGTTTATTATTTTTATCAACAAGGTTATAATGTTTTGACATTTGATAGTGTAGCACACGGTTTAAGCGCTGGAAAATATAGTGGGATTGGTTATTTAAATGTAGAAAACTTAAATGATGTTATTGCATGGATAACAAATAATTTTACCGTCAATGAAATTGGCTTAATTGGAAATAGTATGGGAGCGGCTTGTTTAACAAAATATTTACTAGATCATGGATACCAAAATGCTTTAATTAAATGAGCAATTAGTGATTGTGGGTTTAGTAACTTATTAGTACAATTTCGGTATGTGATGCAATATCGTTATCAGCGTTGTTGATGATTAATTAATTTTGGTTTAAGAAAGAAATTTAAACAAGAACTTGGTTTTAATCTTTGCCATTATGATTTATTAAAGCATACAGAACGATTAAAAAATTTACCAATGTTAATTTTTCATGGTACTAATGATGATTTTGTCCCTTATTTTATGAGTAAAGAATTTTATACTCAGAAAATTAAATCAGAACCATTAGGACAAAGTCAGTTGGTATCATTATTAAATTTAGGACATGTTGAAGCAATTTCAAAAGGTCATAAAAGTTATTTAGCAGCAATTAAAACATTTTTAATACAACAAGAAAGGAAAAAATAATGAAATTACAAAAAAATACGGCTTTTGACAAATTTTAGCCTTAGCTATTTCAGCCACATTGGGTTCTTCAATTTTAGTTTCGTTTGGGCAAGTTGCTTTTCAAGCACAATTTAATCCAATTTTAATTATTATTGCATGAATTTTAAGGGGCTTATTAGTTTTACCAGAAATGTTATTATTATCCGAGGGTGCAACATCGTATCCTGAAAATGGGACAAGTTATTATTGAATTAAATGAGCAAAATGGAATGCTTGTTCATTTTGATTTGGATGAATTATGGTGTTATTTGTTAGTGCGACAGCAGTAGCAACTGCTTGTTTAGCTTTTGGGAATATTGTTGTGACATTATTAAAATTAGAAAATCAATGATATGGTAAAATGTTTGGGATTTTGATTTTATTTGGTTTAGTTTTAATGCAACTATTGATTAAAAAGAGTAGTGGGTATTCACAAATTATTTTTGCTTTACTAAAGGGTTTACCGATTGTATTAGTATTAATTATTGCAATGGTATATGGTAATACAAGTAATTTTACGGATGATACAATTAACCAAAATTTAAGTCAAATTTATTTATCTTTCTTTTTATTACTACCAGCAACAGCTATGACGATGTTTGCTTATTCTGGTATGAAAGCAATTACCTATGTTAGTGGAGAAGTTATTAATCCTCGTAAAAATATTCTCCGGGCAATGATTATTGCGACAATTATGATTGTAATTCTTTATATGATTTTAGCAATTGGTTTACTAACAATTAATAAACCGCAGGCATGAATCGTACCGAATGGATTTAAAAATGTTTGATATTATGCTATTATGAATAATCCAGCAATTCTATTAGTTTTGAATTATTTATTTTCTATTTTAGCAATTTTTATTTTTTGTTGGTTCATTAAATTCATTTTTAGTTTATCATTCGCGGTTGATTTTTAAAATGAGTGAAGAAAAATATTTTTTTGCTTTTTCAAAAAACAACAAAACGAACTAATATGCCATACTTAGCAATGCTATTTTTAGTTATATTAGCAGTTATTTATATTTTATGAACATCATTATTTAATGTTACAAATTATTTTATTTTAGTAGTTAGTGTTTTAAAATTTATTACAATGCTTAGTTTAATTTATTTACGGATTAATGATTCAAAATATGAACCATTATATCAAAAATCACTTTTTATTATCTTAGTTATTTTAGCATTAAGTTCTTGTTTGATTACTTTTATTGGTTCAATCTTAGCAATGTATTATATATGCACAAAATACCCATAATATGTGAGAGTTATGAAATTGTTTACTTATATTAGGTGGCATGTTAAGTGGTTATCCACTTTATTATGTTAAAAAATGATGTGCTCAGAAATTAAAGCCTAAAAAGCAAAAAGACAATATTAATAGCAAAGAAAATGGAGAATCTTTTACAAAACAATCTCTTTAAAAAAAAATTAATGATATAATATTGTTGTTCATATGACAATATAATAAATCTTCCTTTTTTTTCTTTTTAAAATTTAAAGTATGATTTTAGATATTCATTTGAATAAGAAAGGAGGGCAGCAAGAATGTATAATAATAAACCACAACACAGATTTAATAAAAAAAATGAACAATTTATTAACGATGAAAAGTTTTTATTAGCATCAAAACAACCACAATTAAAAACAGTTACTAGTAAAGATGGACAAATAAGAGATTTATGTGAATTTTGAGTTTTAGATAATGGTGAAGAAGTGCAATGTGTAGTATGAAATGATTTAGCACAAAAATTAAATGCTGAATTTAATCTTGAAAGCTTTACAGCAATTACTATTACTTATAAAAAGAATTTTAATGATTTTACTGGTAAAACTCGTTATAGTGTTCGTGATTTTGCTTTTACTAATTAATTCATTCTTTGATTTTAAAGTAAAACAATAAAAACCCTTTTCAAAGGGTTTTTTCTTTGGAGTTATTAATAAAAGTCTAGTATTAAAGGAATTTAAATTGTGTTTTATTTTGTTAATAAGACTTTTTTAGGGAAAAATGTTATAATAATATTAATTGAAAGCAAAAGGATGATATAAAATTTATGGAGAAAAAATATTTAATTAAAATATTAGCACAAAAGGATGCAACTTTAAATTATAAAACAGCAATGGCTTTGACCCAAAAGGTTTTAGCAGAAGAAACTGGGACTGTTGATCCTAAAATTATTTTACGTTTTAAATGATATCGCCCATCGCAAGAAGTTTTTGAAAGTATTTATTCAACTGCTGTATGAGGAACAAAGATTGCTTTTGAACGTTATCAAGATTTAATTCCTAATATTGCTTTAAAAGATGTTGTTTCTTTCAAAGCTTTATATAAAGGAATTATGAATGTTTTTGTTAAAATTGATGATTAAATCCAAGCTTATGGGGAAAATATAATTGCTATTACTGATTATGATAATTTATTATTAACCATTATTTCGGAAATAACTAAAACCAATTTTATTTGAACATCTTTTCATGATTAACATCTTGAGAATCCTAATATTAATCCTTTTTTAAGTCATATTTTAGGGGGGCAGCATTAGGAATTGCCCGTTGGTTTGGTTATCGAATTCTTCATCAAGATGACGGACATAAATTAATTCAAAAATTATATATGATGAATATTAATAAAATTAAGGGATTTGACCATGATAATATTAATGACATTTTATTTTTAATTGAAGATTTATTAAATTATATTGAAAAAAACTCTTATTTTATTGAAGAGTTTACCGCAGCAGATCAATAGAATTGTTTCATAAAGGAGAAAAACTTATGGCAAAAATAAAAAACTTTGTAGATGCAACATATGATAACCAAAATGTTTATTTAATTATTAATAATCAAAATGAGGCAATTATGATTGATGCATCAAATGCAACAAGAAGAGCAATTAAATATATTAAACAAAAAAAATTAACCTTAAAAGCATTATTTATTACACATGGGCATATTGACCATTATGATGGCCTTAATAATGTTTTAAAAGAATATCCAGATTTAAAAATTTATATTCAAAAAATTGATTTACGATTATTGTCGCAACATAAGGTTGACGATGAGGCAGGTGCAATTTTAGGTCCAGGAATTAATTATCCATTAACAAACATTGTTGCTTTAAGTGGTGATACTGTTGTTGAAGAAATTGGTTATCACATTGAAGTTTTTCATATTCCTGGTCATACCGCAGGAACTCAAATATTAAGAATTAAAGCGCTAAATTTAGTGACAACTGGTGCTAGTTTAATGCCTGATAAAACAAGTCCTGGTTATACCGGAGCTATGTGTAATGATAATTACTTTATTACTGAATTACGTCGCATTACTAATTTAGATGCAAAATGACATGTGTTACCTGGGCATAATAAACTATTTCGAATGGGGCCCATGCTCTTGCTGAAAAAGTAATTAAAATAGAAGAAAATGAATAAATTTCTAAAGGGAAAAAGAAAAAGTAGAATCATTCTTCTTTTTCTTTTTCCCTTTATTTAAGAAAACATTATTGTTGTGAGTAATGCATTACATAAGTGTTAAAATATAAATCTTGTGGTTCAAAACCCAGTTTTTGATACCAAGCAACTTGGTTATCTGGTACCACAATACCAACAGTTTGATAATTTGCTTTTTTTGCTTGGTGTAATAAATGCATTAACATTTTCTTTTTATTTTCAGAATTATCATCATTGTCAGTAATTCTAATTACAGCGATTGTTGCTTCAAAAAAGAGAATCCCAGTTGTCATTGGTGTTTCATCTTTAGTTAAGGTTACAGCATAGCAAAGATTGTTAACTTGATCTAATGTAGGATTAGGTTGTGAAGTTGGTAAATCTTTTAATGGTAAATCAGCGTCACTAATAATTTTAAGGTTTGTTGTAGTTATTAATTTGGGTTTTTTTTCTTCGCAAAATATTGTTAGATCAGTTATCGGATTAAATTTTTCGTTTTTCAATAATTCACTTTTTGTGGTAAAAGTTTTTAAATCAATCATCATTCCAATTCCAGTTTGCAAATATGTTAAACCATTTTTTTCAAAAAATGAACGTTCTGCTTGGTTATTATCAACTGTAATTGTACACCAAATAAATGGTGTTTTTTCTGAATAATATTCATCAATAATTTCACCAGCTTTTGCAAATTGTTCTGATGTTGCTAGATGCGAACTAATAACACCATTAATACTATTTTTTAATTGACGAGTATCAATTTGATAAAAGAAATTGTTACTATCAAGTTTATTTTGTTGTTGTTCATTATCATGCTTTGGATCAACAGTATAATTAATATAATTTACAACCAACTGGTTTATTTTTTCACTATTAAAATTAAACATTTTGAATCCTCCTTTTATTAGTTATAATTTTATCACTTTTTGGTGTTAGAAGAAAAAAAATTTAAAAAATAGATTTAAATTTAGTAAAATAATAAGGAAATTATAAAAAATAAAATAATAATGCCTACTTGTACTTTACCTAAAAAATGACTTAAATATATATTATATGATTTGATGTTAAAGGAGTTATACAATGTTTAAATGAAATCCTCGCGTCCATTTTTATTTACGTTTGGGAGCTTTAATTATTTTAAGTTTATTTTTATTGCTTGATTTAATCATGGCAATTTATTATCCACAACCAAAATTTGCACACTTAGGCTATGGTGAAAGAATTTCTAATTATTATTCTTTTTGGGAGTGTTGCATATAAACGGGTATTACTTAATTTATTTAAAAACAAGAAACTTTTTTTATAAAAAAATAATAACACAAAAAAATAAAAATACAAAAAATAATTTCATATTTTAAAATACTAAAAAATAGTTTAAAAAATAAAATTAAATTATTTTAAATTAACTAAAATTAAATCTCATAATTTTTAAATCCAAAATATTTTTAAATGTTGAAAATAAAAATGTTTTATTCCCATATCCCAAACAAGATTTTTCAACTCTTGAAACATCACTTTCAGCAGATACGCCAATATTTCACTCTTTACTTTGATTTAAAATACCATTTTTTAAATTAATAAAATACCTTAATTTAATTCTTTCATTCTGTAATGATTTTAAAAAAGTTATAAATTCGTCGTATTTTCCTTGTAAAAATAATTCCTTTGCGTGTAAATAATTTTTAAAGGATTCTTTACTACGATTACCACAATATATATTATTCTTTAATTCTCTTATTGCATGAAATCTATCAAATATAAACATACCATCTATAATATTGATGTTCCCCAAGATATGCAATTTGTCCCTGATGAAGTGCAAAAAATATTAATTAATGCTGGTTTATATGAAAATATTCGCTTTGCTAATTTAAAAGAAAAAGATAAATCTTGATTTAGTAATGGATAAAGATATGAATTTGATGAAGGTAGTGGCTATGCTAGTTATGATTGAGTAAGAAATAATTATATTGCTAACTTTAATATTACTTTAAGTGATAATTCTATTTTAATTAATTTTATTAATAGAATTGATACTATGCCTCAAAAATTAGATTTAAAAATTAATTCTAATAAAATACCATTTAATAGAATTGATAATAAAACTATCATTAAAAATGATAATAATGAGATTGCAGTTTCTGATTTAAAACAAGATAAATTAGTAAGTGGGGAAAATATTAAAACTATTAATGGTAATTCATTATTAGGGAGTGGTGATATATCTATTAGTAGTGGCAATGATTGAGAATTAATTAATTATCCAGAAGCAAACGAAAAATTAACATTTAAAATTCCAGATTATGATTTAACAAAACATTACTATAAAATATCAATTTCAATAACAGATTATTCATCTGCTAATGAATTTGTAACACATTTTTTGAAACAATATCACAAAAATCAATTTTTTCATTTTTAGCAGCTAATTCTTATGAAAGCATAACAATTAAGCAAGATGGATCAATTAAAAATGAAACAAATAATATTCTTATTAAAGATTTAACAATTAAAAGAAAATTAATAAATAATAGCGAATTAATGTCAGATGAACCACATTCTATTTATAATCGTGATATGGATATTGATTTGCCAAAAGAAACATCGGATTCTTATGATATATTGATAAGAAAAATAAATAGTGCAATAACTATTAATGAATTAAATTTACTTGAAAAACATGCAATATGAAGAATTATTTCAAATAATAGAAATGATATTAAAGAATTATTTAATAAAAAATGATTAAAATTAAATAAAAATGAATATTAGAAAGGAGTTTAATTATGATTGATAATAAAAATATTACAATTAAGAATGATAATGGGACATATTGACAACGCTTGGGTTTTGAACAAAGAAATCCAAGCAAAAGTTTTAAGGCTTGAAAGAATCGTAAGTTTTTAAAATATGATAAATATCCATTTCATATTAAGAAAGCATATATTATGCGATACAATGCAATGTCAATTTTATATCATACTCCATTTTTAAGTTTATATGATTTATTTTTTACTAGTTTACATTTTAATTGAATTCCATCATTAGAACCAGTTAAAGAGTTTATGTTTGGACAGCATAATATAACTGATGGTGGCTTTTTTGGATATGCTGGGATTATTATATCTTATCCAATTTTACATGGTACTGCTTGATTAACAACAAAAATACCTAAAATACCAGCAATTAAATTACCTATTGGTAAATGTTTAGAACAAGTTTATAAAATACCAAGTTATATATTATATTTATTATTATTTGGATGATTAATATTTCGTAATTATCTTAAAAAACATAATGTTAATATTTGTCATAATTGTAAAAAAACAATAGAACAAGTAGAAAGTTGAAATCAATATTGTATTAAAAAACACTGAAAATAGTAAATAATATTTGTTATAATTATTATGTACGTACGGCAAAATATATAGATTAAAAATAGAAAGGTGGCAATTTATGTTTACATCAACAATTGGAATTATTGTAATTGTTGCTTCTGTTGTAGGTGGGGTTGTTGCTAGTTTACTAGTTGGTTATATTAGTAAATTAATTAAAAATAAAACAATCTCATTAAAAGCAGAGCATATTACTGACGATTTCAGAGAAAAAACCGAAGAAAAAATCTTTACAGAAATTAAAGATGCTTTTGAAGATATTGCATTAGTTATGAATGATATTAAAAATCATTTTGGTGGTGTTGGTACTCAAAATATTGCTCGTGTTGAAACAGATATTAATGATTTAAAAATCGCAATTTCTGATTTAGAAAAATACGATAATGAAGAATTAATTGAAGCAACTTTGCAACATAAAGCAGCAAAACGAGACATCACTCATAAAGCACATAAAGTATCTGGAATTAAATTAAAAAAAGGGCTAAAACCCTATTTTTTTATTAATTATTGACAATTACATTACCATCTTTATCAATATCTAAATTAGGTAATTTTTGTTCTTCACCATTTCAACGATAAACTGATTTAAAATAATCATTATTCATTTTTCATCAGTTACCATTTGAATTAATATCATATTTATGTATAACTAAACTTTTTGGAGAAACAAATAAATCATATTGTTTTCAATGGTCAAGTTTTCTTTTTAATGATATAGAATTTAAATCTATATCGTTTTTAAAATTAATACTTTTTCAATTATCATTTATGTTACCACGCCATACTACATAATAATATTTATTATCAACTTGATTAAATGGTTTTTCTTGTGGTGCTATTCATTCTAAAATATCATCTTTTGTTTTTATATTATTTTTTTCTTTTAGTTCTTTTAATTGTTCTTCGGTGTATTGTGATGTATTATTGCAAGCAATTAAACTTGTTGTACTTGTTGCTACTAATGAAATTGTTCCTATTATACTTAATAATTTTTTCATTCCAATTAACCCTCTTTCTATTAATTTCTTACATTATATATATAGAAGGTTAAGTTAGTTAGAATTATTATCTTTATCACTTTTGTTGTGACTTATATAAAAATTAATAAGATATTCGATTCGTTGTGAATAAGTAAAGTCATTAAATTCATTTCAAACTTTTTCTTGGTTTTCATTTAAGTAAATATTAACATTACGAATTAATTTAGAATAATATTTTCCTGTTTTTTGATTAAATGAATGTTTCATAATATTAACCCTTATAATTAGCAATAATAATGGCATCTCGTAAATGATTACTTATTTTCTCATTATTATAGAATCAACCTTTACCATATTGATAAGTTAAATTACTATCAATTCCCCAATAAATTTTATTTCCATAATACTTACTTTCATTTTCTATATTTTTAACAACTGATTTAGTATGGCGTGGTGAAACATTAGCAATATATCCTTGTGTTTCTAACGAACCTAATAATTTCAATAAATCATCTCTATCTTTTGAGCCACTGGCATTTGTATATAAACAATTTTCTATAAAAACTAAATATTCTAGTTTATGATTATTTGATAATATTTTCCCAAATGGTTTTTCATTTTGTAAATTGTACTATGAAGTGTAGCAATCTACTTAATTTTATTATAACACCAATAAAATAAATGTTCAATATAATTTATTTTAAAAAAATTTAGTAGTTTTGTTTTAAATTTATGAATTTTGGCAAACTGAAAAATAAAATGATTAAAATTTTTATAGGTAATCATATTAAAAATTAAACATTTGTATAAAAAATTCTTTTGAAGATAGTCAATCTAAAATTTCTTCAATAAATACTTAAATCAATTCCTTTGAAAAATCAATGTCTAAAATCAGGAATTACTCTTTCAACTTTGGGTTTTTGAGTTGGAGTTCCAGCATCACAAAAATATACTTTAGCATTTGTTATTTTTTCAATTTTTTCTCAATCAGCAAATTCTTTGCCTTGATTTGTTATTATTCCTTTGCATCTATCTTTAAAAAATCTGTTAGAAAAAATTCGTTTTAATGCGTTTGTAACTTCTTTTGTTGTTTTTTCTTTTAATGGTTCAATGATTTTAAATTGCGTTAATTCTTCGATTAAAACTAAACAAATACTATTATTTTTACCAACCATAGTGTTCATTTGAAATCAACCAAATTCATATTTATCATGTTTTGCTTCTTCAATAGTTCTAAAATTTCTTATTTTACCGCGATTATCAATCCTATTTTTTGTTTTATATTTTCTACCATGAAAATACAAATTATATTTTTTAAAATTTAAAAATCCCAAATGAATATATTTATATAAAGTTTTAAAACATACTGGAAATTTAATACCAAACTCTTTTTCATATTTTTTACAGATTTGTTCTGGTGAATCATCAAATTTGTTATATTTTTGATCTAGTCATTCTAAAATATTTAGCAATAATGATGATTTTTTAAAACATTTTTGTCGTTTTTGTAAATAATCTTCGTGTGCTAATTTAGCGTCATATTCATTATCTTTTAACCTTTTTATTTCTCGTCTAATTGTATTGCGATTTTTATGCAATATTTTTACTATTTTAGATATATTGGGTTTACCATTTTTTCTTTTTAAAGAATCAAGTTCTAATAAATCTTTTAACATTACTCTTTCTTTAAAAGTAAAATGATGCTTTGTTTTATCCATTTTAAAAAATCCTTTCTTTTATATATAAAGTTAATTATATAGTTTTTTGAGGTTTTGGGCGAGCGGTTGATTTTCTTAAATTTAAAATTCTTCGCTTAACGCTTAGAATTTTTCCCAAGTATTTTGAAAAGCGCGGCAAAAGTTTTTTTAAACTTTAAAGAATTTTTCACAAACTTATGGAAATTCCGCGAGCCCAGATTGACCCTTTGCATATAATAAATTAAATAATTTTCTTTCAAACTCTTAAATAGTCCTTATATATAATGTCAATAGATCTTGATAAAATGTTTCAATAAAGTTTCAAGATAAAGAAAAGGAGAAAAACAAGTATGAAAAAATTACTTAGTTTATTAAGTGCATTAACAATTAATGGAACTGCTCCATTGATTGAAAGTTCTTGTTCTTGTTCTAATAAAAAAAAAAAAAAATAATTATGAAAATGATATTAATAAATTAAATTGAGGAAATTTAGGCATAGAAAAAATAAATAGAGTAAAAAGAAATACAATAAATAATAAATTTCAACATATATTTAAAACTAATAATGGATTAAACAAGTCAACAGAACAACAAATTAAAGAAGCAATAATAGAGTTAAATCCACAGTTAGATACAAAAAACATCAATGTTACAAATATTACTGAAAATAGTGCAGTAATTACTATAGCCAATTTTAGTGGCCAAAAAACAATTCATTTTAAAGTTGAAACAAATACTAGCAATAATGAACCTTTTGTAAGTAGTCCTAGTCCTAATGCTAGTTCTGATGGTGTTTCATTAAATTTTAAAGTAGAAAAAATTAATACACCAGAAAAAATAATTGCTAAAGATGTTAAAAATGTTACAGAAGAAGAATTAATTACAGCATTATTACCAAAAATTTATGAAGAATATGATAGATTAAATCCTAATTTTAATAATAACAGTAAATATCTTTTAAAATACGAAATGGTAAAAATAAAAAATATGAACTTTCCTGTTGATTTATCATCTGAAAAAATAATTAATAATTTTTGGCTGTATGTATTATTTAAGGGTTTTAATTAATATCTTAGAAATTGTGGAATAAAAATACCACTTACTTTTCTAAATTATATTACTTTTAATTTTATTGTCAACAATATTTTAACATTTTTTAAATTTTTCCACGACAAAAATACATGTTTATTAAAGTTATTTAATTTATTAGATAAAATTAATAAAAATATAAGTTTGGTTGTAAATTATTATTTACAAAATTATTAACTGAATAATTAATTCTATTTTCTTCTGATGGTTTATTAGTATTAAATAAATTAATTTTATTTTTAAAATTCATCATACTAGTATTTAATTTATTTTTAAGAGTTTTTTCATGATAAGTTGCTTTTTTAACCAAAACACCTTTACAGTAATGTGATATATCACCCTCAATATGACAACCAATATTATTTCATAATGATTGATTTCTGACACCTTCTTCATTATTTTTAATTAATTTAATTGTCTTTTTTAAGAATTTCATTTTTGATTCTTTTATAAAAGAAGCACTGTTTTCTAAGCGTTCTAATAATTCTTCATATTTACCATTAAAAAAATAATCGACTGCTTTATGGTATGTTTCTCTGTTTTCTTTGTTTTTACTTTGATAAGGATATAATTTTTTAAATCTACAACTCCTAATTTATTTGCAATTACAGGTCTTTTTTTAGTTGATTTTGTTTTGTCAAAACCAGTATGATTTGAACCGATAAGAAACCCAATCAATTATATTCTGTTAGTCATTTAACCAATAAACTGAATCTTTCTAAGCATTGAAGACAAGAAAATTACCGGAGCGAAAACATAATTCCATTAATTGAAAAAAATATTCAAAAAATAGAAATGGAAATAATAGAGTTTATGATAAAATCACCTGATGGTGCTAAATTATATTGACAACGAGCGTTTAATTATAAGTATTCAATCCAAGAAAAAGAACTTGAACAAGAATTAAACTTAAATAATCAACAACCAATAATTGTTAATTTACAAACGGATATTAGAGATATTAAAAAAGAAAGTGATAATAATTCTTAATCATTTTACTTATTTGTATTATTGATAGTATGTATTGGAGTAAAGATTTAAAAGATAGTGTATTTCAAAATATATGAAATATGTTAGATGAAAATAATATACCTTATACTATTAATTTATCAAATTTTACTTTTACTTTATCAAATGGTAGCAAAATATATTGTAAAGGTTTACATTCACCAAGTCGGAAAGAAAAATTAAAAGCTTTTGCTGATTTGAATAAATATAAATTAGTTATTGATTGAAGAGAAGAATGTGATCAATTTCAACAAAAAGATTTAAGTGATTTAGAATTTGCTATTCGTGGTTATCAAAATAAAATAACAATTAATACCTGTAATCCTGAAAGCTTAAAAAGATATATTGTTGGTTATTGTAATGAATTATTACCTTTTAATGAAGAAATAATGCGTAGTAAATATGAACAAATTAAATATATTGAAAAATGAAATATGAAGATTATTATTTATTATTCTAGTTGAAGACTTAATTATGAATTACCACAAGATAAAATTAATGAGCAATTAAGGTTAGAGCAATTAGATGTTGAAAGGTCAAGAGTATGGAGTTGAGGTTTGCCTGGTAATACTAGTGGTTCAATCTTTGCGCGATATATTGATATTATGCATGCAACAGATATTATTCAACCAACTAAATTATTAGGTGGTGTTGATTTAGCAAACTCTACTAGTCCCAAAGGACATACAACAGCGGCGAGCTTTTGAATATATAATTCATTTGATAAAAAAGCATATAAAGTAGCAGAATATACACACTCAAATGCTACACAACAATTTAAAGGACCATTAGAACAAGTAAAAGATATTTTAGAGTTTTACAACAATCAATTAAATCAATATTTTAATTTAATACAGCAAGGTATATCAATCAATGTTGATGATAGTGCTTATGCAACATTAGAAAGTTTAAACCGAGAAAAATATAATTATTCTTTTGGTCAATATATGCATTTTAAACCAGCACAAAAGCAGAAATTTAAAATAAAGCATCGTATTGAAGCATTCACAATGTTAATAAATACTAATCAATTAAAATGATTATGAGAAAAATGTCCTGTAAGTAAAACTCAATATGAATTAATTCAATGAGAAGATAAATCAGATGCCAGAGAAGAACGAATGTTGGACTTATACGATGATACATTTGATAGTGATTTTTATGCTTTACACTTTGAATTAGTACCAATGGTTAAACATAATAGTTCAGCAGATTATAAATTATGACAACAAAGGGAGTGATTAACTTAATGAAAAAAGATATTTATGTAATATATGATGAGCGTGTAATAAATGCAAAAAGACCTTATATGTCTGTTTGTGAACAAGTTAAAAAAAGACTTTGTCAAGAATTAAAAAAAGATAATATCGCAATATGTAATTTAAATTTATATAACGAATATATTAAGAAATATCAAAAAGTTAAAGTATGTGTACAAGTTTTATCAAATGAACCAAATTTATTAACAGTAAATATAATTAATTATGCACTTATCTTAAATTTAAAGGAGCAAAATAACAATGAATAATACTTTCCCTAGTTTACCAAACTTAAATGATATTAATAGTGTTTTAAAATTTTATAATTATGATTGAACAATTAATTTAGCCAATATTATTGCTCGCCATCAAATGCGATTAGTAAATGGTAAAGATATTTTATTTAAGTCTCATCGTAAAGACATTTTAGAAAAATTAAATTGATGATATGAAACTTATAAAATAAAAGAAAAATTAGATAAAAATGAATTAACAGCAAGTTTAATGGGTAAAACTATCTTTGGTTTATTAGAAACTAGTGATAGCAATATTGATTTATGAATTAACCCTTTTAACTTTACATCTCGTGTAAGTAAAATAAATGAAATTGAACAGGGTGCTGATATTTGATTAAATTATCATCAATCAGATAGTGGTTTTATTTTAAATTTAATTTGTACCAAAGATAAAATAGTCATTAAGGGTTGACCCAAAAATAATGAAGTAGTTGTTGGTCAAAGTAAAACACAAATTAAAGATGATGTTAGACCTGTTTTAGTACAAGAATTTAAAAATAAATTAGGTATAGTCCCCTTTTGAGAAATGATAAATGAACCTAATCCTTTATTTTTATCAACATCAACCACTTTAAATCCATGACCAACTATGGCAAATTGTTATAAATTACAATTTGATTTAGAAGATAGTTTTAATATTAAATCAAAAGAAAGATATGCAAATCGTACGCATTGATATGGGATACTAAGTGATGATTTAATGACTGCTTATAACAAAGGCAATAAAAAAGTGCTACAAGATGTATTTGATGATATTTTTGTTCAATCAAGTTCATCAACAGTAGATGGTCAATTATCCCAATCTTTACAAGTAGTACAAGGTACACCAACCTTAGAAACATATACCGAAGACCAAAAATCTATTATTGAACAAGTATACTTAGCATGTCATTTTTCTAGTCCTTTTGGTGATAAATCAGATAATAACCAAAATAAAACACAATCATTATTAACTAAAACCAAAGATTTAGAAAAACAAGCATATTTACAATCATATCGTAAACAATATTATACTAAAATGTTTGATACTGTTTTAAAATATTATGGTTTATGAGATGGAAATGGTGAACGCCCTTATGGATTTGATTTTGTTAGTGCTAGTTTAATAGACCAAATGCGACAAAATGAATTAATTACTGCTAGATTAGAAAATGGCACAATGGAGCCAATAAGAGCAATAACTGAATATGATAATATTGATGAATTAGAAGCAACCAAATATTTTGAAAAAGTAGAAAAATGACAAGATAAAATGCAAGCCAAAGAAATTGAACATAATAATAAATTACTAGAATATGATGAAACTGGTAATAATCAAAATGCCGTACAAGGTAGAACAGAAATTAAGGAGAATTAACAAATGCAAAAAATTAGTCCAGCAGCTATGCAATGATTAAGAACAGGAGCAGGTGCTACTGCAATAGATATAAGAGAAAGTATAAAAGAACATAAACATTGAATGGTATTTCCTTTTAATGTTTATAGTTCATATATTCCTGATACTGAAACAGGTTGAAAACCTAATAATGCTAAACCAAGTGATTATGGTAGTTATTCACGAATATTTGATAATATGGAAAGTACGATTGCTCAATGACAAGGTAGTTTGAAAATAGTCCCAAAATATAAAGGTGAAGAAATTAATATTTTAACAATTGATGATTTTAAAAATCAACCAATTAACTCAACTATATGAGCCAATAATGAAACACCTTTTGCTATAAAATTAAAAGATGAAAATAATAATGTTTATTGAAAATTAATTGATGGTGAAAATATTTATGATATTAATAGAATGTTAGAATACTTAAATCAATATAAATTAAGTTATTTTATGAATAATGATAATAAAGCCTATAACTTTTATACAAAAGAGGTAAAAGTTGGTAAATATTGAGATGCTTATATGGTTGATGATGTAAGTTCTATTAAATTTGGTGATGCTAAATTTGAACAAGTATTTACTCAACAATCAACAGAACGACAATATACTTTATTAATTTTAGATGAAGATATTACTAAATTAAATATTAATGATTATTATAATTTTTATACTGTATTTAATGACCGTGGTTTAAATATTGGTGGTGGTGATATTAATTCTGCACCCCAAGATAGACAATGATTATATCCATCAAATGTTATTAATTATTATTCCGTAGAAGATGGTGATTTCTTATGACAAGAAATTACATTTTCAAGTATTAATGACAAAATTAGTAATAGTGGTTTATCAGTACGACAATTTATTCAAACAAGTGCCCCAGGTGAAGGTTATTGTTTTCCTAAAATAACTTATGATGAAAAACTAAATAAAGGTATTGTTGAATTAGATGAGATTTTATTAAAAGACCCAGGGGTTATAGCAATGGCAGTTAAATTTTATGGTAATCCGATATTTTTTGATATGCCAGTTATTGGCCGACCAATTATTAAAGGTGAATTTAATAAAAAAGTAATGAATTCAAGAGACTTATTAATGTATAATATGTTTCCTGCACCACCTGATAAAATAAATACTTATGCTTCACCCGAAGTAAGTTGATATAACATTCAAGGTATTCAACCAACTATTATTACTGGATATAAAGATTGAAAAGAATATATTCAATCAATGTCTGATTTTTGAATTGAAAAAAATAATGAGGGTATGATAATAACAGATAAAGCAAGTTCAACAGCAACTAATCCAACTGTTGGAACAACTATTAAGGAAGAAAATTCAAATTCTAAGCCTTATTGGTCTAAAAATTGAATGATTACTCCACCAGATAAAGTAAAAGTAAATAGTGGAACTATTAATAACATTATTAGTACCCAAGCATCATCATATTTTAGAAGAAAAGATGAATTTGGTAATACTGTTGGTCAAGTTCAAATTGAATATAATAAAATGGGTGCATGTAATGTTTGAGATATTTTAAATATAAATAATTTTATTAATCGCCAAATTACAGTATTACCTTTAAACTACACTCAAAAATTAGTATTTAATCCTTTTACGATACCTGCTATTGGAAAGTTTTTAAACTTTGTTTCGTTTGGTATTCCTTGGGACTGAATTGGTAATTTAACAATTACCCAAGATGATAAATGACCTAATTTCCCATGACTTAATGGTTTTATGAGTGCTAATGTTTATAGTTTTTATAATGATGCCTTTTGAGGTGATAAGGCTGCTGGTAAAGGTTATTTACCATTTGAAATATTTAGAGAACAAGGAAATGATAAAATTGGTGCTATGATTGGTGCTAATGCTACTAGTTTTAGTTTTACTACTTTATTAACTGATAAAATACAAGGCAATGTTTTTGAAAAAGATGGTAAACCAACAGAACGAATAACTTATTCAACTTACAATTTAAAACAATTAAACCCTAAAACTAATCGCATATATTTAATTAATGAATTAGTAAGATCAGTAGATGCTCAAACACCAGTTAGTGATAGTGAAAAAGATAATGATTGCGAATTCTTACAAACACCTGATGGGACAAATTGTAGTTATATAATTGATATGTTTTCTATTCAAGCATTATATAAAGGTAATTTTGAAATTATCTTTTATGCAGATAACCCATATACAAATAATGAAGAAGATTATTTACGCTTATCAGTATGAAGTTTTCGTGGAAAAACAAAAAGCGTATTAAATAATTATTTACGCGATATGACAACTAACTATAAAACTAGTTTCTTACTACCACATGACTATGAAATACCAACATTTAATTACCCACAATATGTATTACCACCAGTTTTATATAATTACAAAGAATATACAAAAAATATATGAGATGCTAATACAGCAAAACCATTATTAACTAAATTTACTATACCAACACAGTGTTCTAATACTCTTTCAATAATTAGAGGAAATAATTTTTATAATTTATTTAATAATAATTATTTTAATGGATATTATGAAATAGAAATTGATTTAAAACAAATTGACCCAACAATTGAAAGTATTGATAAATTTATTAATTCTTATAAAATAATAGAAATAAATAATCTTACTAATTTACAAGTTAAATGTGGACAATCTGCTATAGAAAATTTTATTCCTAATAGAAATGTTAATATTTTAGGTGGTGTTGATAGTTGTAAAAATAATTTTAAAACATTAACCGATGTAAGTTTACGTTCCACAGGTCTCTCACAAAGTGATAATGTTAATTTTGAGAATACAATAACTTTATATACTGATAATATAAAAGTAAATGATATTCAAACATTCGCTATCGGTTATACTAATGGTTTAATAAAGAATTTGTATGAAAGTACCTATGAACTTTATGGTGCAACTTTATTATTTTTATTACAAATAACATCACTGTCTAATAAAGTTAATGATAAAATCAAAGAAACTTATTTACAAGCATATTATACAAATGATATGAAATTAAAAATTAGATTTTCAAAAGTATTATATTTAGAATTATCGCCATTTTATCTTAATTATAGTACTATGAATTTTTATAAATATTTTGGTAATAATCAAAATATTACAATAAATGTTAATAATCCCAATGTACTAGGTATTAAAAATAAAAGTGATAATCCAGTTAAAATTACAATAAAACCAAGATAAAAATAAAAGAGATTTATAATAATCTCTTTTTTATTCACCGTTAACTATTACATTGTCATTTTCGTCTAAAATTAAATCAGGTTCATTAGTATCTAAATTTCAACGATAAACTGATTTAAAAACTTTTTTACTAGCAGGTTGACTAAATTTTCAAGTAAATGATGAGTTTCATTGAACTGTTATATCTTTTGGAAATTCTATTTCTTTATTTCCAATAAATCCTTTTTCTTCTTTCAATATAAATAATTTTTCTACACCATTTTCATTAACAATTATTCTTTTTCCATTTTCTTTTGATGTTTTTGTATCATTTTTAAATTTTGTAATTCTTCAATTTTCACTTGAATTACTGTGTCATACTACATAATAATATTTATTATCTACATTATTAAATGATTTTTCTTGTGGCGCTATTCACTCTAAATTGTTTTTAATATTTTTATTCGTTGTATTTATTTGGTTTTCTTTTTTTAAATATTTTAATTCTTCTGGTGTGTATTCTGCTATGTTATTACAAGCAACTAAACTTGTTGTACTTGTTCCAATTAAAGTGATTGTTCCCAAAAGACTTAATATTTTTTTCATATTTTAATTATATTATACTATAGCCTATAGCTGCCATTAATTCTGGTTTTGTTATTTCTCAAATTGATGAAAAAATACTAATAGCTTTTTCACAAAATAATTGAAAAACATCTTCATGTATTAATACGCTACCGTTTTTTATTTGATTAAATAAAATATTAAAAATTTGTTCCCCCGTCATTGAAATTTCTGTAGTTTGATCTAGAATAAATTCACCTTTACTGTCTCTTCATGGATCTCTAACATAATAAGTATCTTCAAGTATATTTTCTTTATTTGGTTTGATTCCAACAATTAATGCAGCATGAGAAGCGTTATTAAATATTTGGCCATAATATTCTAAATCAAAAAAACCACCAAAAATAACAGGGACTTGTCTAGAAAGAGATTCCCATATTAAATGTCTTATCCACATTCTTTTTTCTATATCATTTAATCTATTTCAAAATAATCGAGTTAAATCAATTTCCTTTAAATTATATCCCAAACTTTCCTTAATTATCGGGTTTATTTTTAACATTTCAATTACATTTGAAAACGAAACACCATTATTTACATTTATTTCTGAAAAAAAACTTGTAATTTCTTCTTGTTCCATTTCTTTAAGATCTTTATTATTAAGAATATTATTATCAAATATATTTTTTAAAATTGCAATAACACATCATAAATTAGCTATTTGAAATTGCATTGGTTTTTTCATGCTAGTTTTTCTTAAATCAATTAACACATCTTCTAATATTGGATATGTTATTTCTTGTCTTTTAACTCTATTTAAATTTTTTAAATTATTTGTTTGTAAATAACTAATTTCATTATTTTCTAATTTAGTTTCTTCTTTTTGATAAGGACTAGTGGCAATTGTTCTTGGTACAGCAGTTCCACTAATTGTTAATACACTTAATAAACTAAGTAATTTTTTCATACTTGTTTTTCTCCTTTTTTTAGTCTTGAAACATTACTCAAGATCTACCTGCATTATATATATATATATATATATATACAAGCAAAATTAGCGCTTATTTTAATAAATAAAATAATAGTGTAAAATAATATTAATGGTTTATCCTTTTAACAAAAAAGTAATTTACGGTTTATGCTTTCCGCCTTAAAAAGACTTATGCTGACTTGTTATTCGAACAAGAATAAAAAAAGAGAGGTTTATAAAATGGCACTTACAAAAGAACAATTAATTGAACAAGGTTTAAGTGAAGAAATTGCAGATAATATTTTAAATGAATTTCATAATGAAACAAAACAAATTATTGAAGGTATATAAAAACGAAAAGATACTATTTCAAAAGAAGATTATTTAAAAGTTGCTAATGAATTAGATGAATTAAAAGCATTTAAAGATGTTCCATCTACTAAAATTGAAGATATTAAAACTAATTTAGAAAAAGTTAGTGGTAGTTCTTTATCTGAAAAAATGCAAACTTTAAAAGAATTAAAACCTGATTTGTTTGTACAAGAACAACCAGCAGTTTCACCAACTAATTTTATTAAAGATATAATTGAAAAATCAACTGAAAATAAGAATGATGAAATTGAAACTTTTAAAGAAAAAGGAGCATATACTCCTGATGAAATTAAAAAAATAACTGATTATACACTTAAAAACCTTAGATAATAAGGGAGTGAAATATTATGGCAACAATTAATTTGCCACAAGTACCTTTTATATTACAGGGTAATACAACAGGACAAAAAGTCTATGTTGATATGGTTAATGCTTTATTGCGTGGACCTTTATATAATGAATATGCAAGTATTATGCAGTATGCAACAGCAACCGCAGAACAAGTTGCTTGATTACCAAATGCAGGACAAGCACTATATAATTTAACTCATCGTGTGGTATGACAAGATGATTATTCATTACCAAATGGTGGGACAACTCAAACAATGGGATTAACAAGAATTCCAGTTCCTATTGATAAAAGATTTAATTTAAAATTAATGAATGAAGCATTTGATTTGGCATTAATAGAACAAAATATTAAAAATGGTGTTATTGCTGATGCTATTTCTAGTGTTGTACAGAATAAATTTGTTAATTTAGAATGTGAATTAATTCAGGCCATTTATGATTATTGTTTAGCAGATGGTCAATATGAAGTAATTCCATTTCGTAGTTATACAGCAGATAATGCTGATGATGCAAATAGAGCATTCTTTACATTAAATGAAACTTTGATTGAATTAACAAATCAAATTAGTAATTTATATTTTGGTTTACCAACAAATAAAATGTTTATGGTTTTAGGTCGTAGAGCCTATTTAGGATTAACACCTGCTTATTTAAAAGTAATTGGTTCACAAGCCCAATTAAAAGCAATGGTTAATGGTGAATTATATGAAAATACAGCAATGGGAATTCCAGTATCTAAAAGTTTTCATTTAGAAAAAACATATACAAAAGGACAAGTTAACCGTGATAAAGGTTATAATTTTACTAATGTAAATGGTTTATTATTAAATAAACAAGTATGAGCATATCCAATTAATATGGATACTATTCAACAAGTTTTAGATAATGATACTGCTAATCCTAAATGAATTGGTAAAGTGCAATATGCAACACCAACAATTTTATATCCAAAAACATGTAAAATTATTTTAGAAAAAAAACCAACACTTGAAGAAAGAATAGCATCTTATAAAAACTTAAATAAAACATTTAGAGGACCAATTGATTATGAAATTCCACAACCATTATCATCAGAATCTAAACCAAACCCACAAGGTTAATAGAAAATGAATTTACTAATATTACGAGTTTTAACTTTATTAGTATCTAATTTAGAAAATAAACCTTTAATAAGTAAATTTGTAAATTTAATTAATAGAGTTAATCAAATTCAAAATAAAGTATTAAAGCCAATTAATTATATTACTGATAAATATAATAAAATTACAAATAAAGTTGAAGATATTTATCGGTGATTAAATCCATTTACTTATGTAGATTTAATTAAAAAAGGTCATAAAAAGGAAATACAACAAATATTAAGTCAATTAGAAAAAGATAATAATATTAAAAATAGAGAACAATTTAAAAATGAAAATTATTTAAATACTAATTGACAACCTTTAAATAGTAGTTGACTTGATAGTGGTATGTTTAATATTACAAATAAATTAACTTTAACAGGTAATTTAACTATTTTAATATATACAAAAACAGCAAAACATCCGAAATTTTATGGTCCATATGTTTATCCTAGTGTTCCAGTTGAAATATGAAAATTATTAAGTAATGCTGTATCTAATGCAGGTACTTTATTTTGGTGTTATTGATTAAGAAAATGATTACCTAGTCATTTAAGAGATTATATTAAAAAACGATTACCACAAGCATTAAAAGAAAAATATCCCAAAAGAACTACTAAATTAACATTACCAACAGTTCAAAAATTACAACAAATTAAAAAGTTTATTAATAATTTAAAAATTGGACATTTTAATTTTAATTTTGCTGGTGAAATTAATAATAAAAAATGATATCGTGAACGCCGAAGTTATGTTAAAAATATTAAGAATTTATATAAAACACCAGTTAAAAATATGTTTTACAAAACTAATCAAACTATTAAAAAAATTAAGAAAGCAAAAGCAAGAGTTAATAGTTATAAGCCAAGTAATTTAAAAAATAAATATCGTAATCAATTAAGAGGTGTTTTATATGAAAAATAATTTAAATAATTTGTTATTTATAACAGTTGAAGATGTTAAAGAAAGTAAACTTTGACAACCTATTAATGATAGAAAACAATCTGCTTATAATGATAATTTAATTTATAATGCTATTTTAAAAACTAGTTTATGAATGGATAGATTATCAGGTGGAACAATTTCAGATAAAATCAATAAAAACAATTTATTTCCATGAGTAAAAAAAGATAATACTGGTTTAATTGAATATGATAAATGATTAAGTTATATTCAATCTGCTTGTTTATTAGCAGTTATAAATTGATATTTACCCAAAGGAGTTAATGATTTAACTGGTAGTGCTTCATTTTTACAAGGTGGTGTTGCTTATTCACAAACTAATGACCCTGAAGCAAATGAAAATATTACTCGTGATGTTAAAAATGCTTTAAAATTAGCGGGTGAAATAATTGATATTATATCTAGTAAAACAGTATCTAGACCTTATAATTATAATTTAGATAATTATGCTCATTCATGAGAAGAAGAATATAAACATATTAGTAAAAAAACTTTTTATCCAACATTATTATTTTGATTAAAAGAACGATTACAAACAGATAACTCTATAAATGTAAGTTATCCCACTATTAATGACTTTTCTAAAATTGATTATAACGAATATATTAAAATTATTGTTCCATTTGATAATGATACTATTTATGAAGAAAATGGTGTTTGAAAATCAAAACAAGGTGGTGAAATTCCATCAGATGTTATTAAAGATAGTGATTTAAATAAAGATTATATTGAAAAAGTTGATGGTAAATATATTGTAAAAACATCAAAAGATTTAAAAAATAATTATTATGATGCAAATTCCATTGTTAATTTTTTAACAAATAAACAAGATAAATTAATAAGTGGTACAAATATTAAAACTATTAATGGTAATTCATTAATGGTAATTCATTATTAGGTAGTGGTGATATACATATTAGTGGTGGCAATGATTGAGAAGTTGTTAATACTAGTGATTTTGTATCTTTTTCTGACAAAAAATATCAAATTAGAAATTATGATTCTACAAAATATATATATAAACTATGAATTGGTGTTAATCAAAATGACGGAGATATTATTAATATTATGTTTGAAACATATAAAAATCATTATGAATTTAATTTATTTGCTGCCTTTAATAGTATAAAACTTAAAAAAATGGCGAAATAAGTTCTGAAAATAAATTAATGGCATTACATGTTGAAAGAAAAAAAGTAAGTTAGAAAGGAGTTTAATTAATGAAACAAGATAAAACGACTTGATTAAAGGGTGCCTTACCTTGAAATTGATTTAAAAAAGACCCTATTCCAACTTATAATTGAACTCATAAAGATATTAGAGAATGAGAAAGAAAATATAAAATTCGTAGTTGAGTTGTTGGTTTTTATACAATATTATTTTTATTAATTAATTGTTGATTAGAATATGGGATGATTAATGGCATTAAAGATGAAATTAATTGATATAATTATGGACAATATTGAGGTAATGGAATTGCTATTTTGATAACACCTTTATTTACACACGGAATTCAAGGTATATTTGTTGCTAGTAGTAAACCAAAAGTTGATATGAAAATTGATATCCCACGATTAAAAATATCTAAAGTAGGATTAGTATTTACAATATTACCTTTAATTACTTTAATAATTTCTTTAATTATAATTTGAATTGATAAATCAAAATGAAAAAAAGACCATTTACGACATTGTTTGAACTGCCGTATTAATCCGCGTGTCATTCAACCGCGAATAGCAAAACAATGAAATGATTTAGATGGCATAACAGAAGAAAAATTAAAAAATATACAAAATGAAAATATTAAAAAACAAAAACAAGAAGAAAATAACAAAGAATTAAATTTAAAATAGACTATATATAGGGGTGGTTGATATTTTTGGGTGGTTATATAGTTTAATTTATAAATTATTTTGTTCTGAAAGGATAGATGGCCACTGTTTGAGTAGGGATAAGAAAGGAATTAAAAAATGTTAAATGATACATTAATGATTACTTTACTTGTGTTAGCGAGTGCGGGCGGAATGGGTAGTCTTGGTATTCTAGGATTATCTGCTAAAAAAATTAAAAAATATAAAGCAGAAATTAGAGAATTAAGAACTGCTGTTATTTCTTATGAAAAACATTTACGAGGATCTGAATATGCAACAGAATTAGCATTAAAAACAGGTCAAATTAAAAATGTTAAAAAGCAAGTTAAAGTAAACAACAAAAAACAAGAGCAAAAAGATGCTATTAAGATGTTCAATTCGTTGTGAATAAGTAAAGTCATTAAATTCATTTCAAACTTTTTCTTGGTTTTCATTTAAGTAAATATTAACATTCCGAATTTTGCAAGAATAATATTTTCCTGTTTTTTGATTATATGAATGTTTCATAATATTAACCCTTAATAATGAGCAATAATAATTGCATCGCGTAAATGATTACTTATTTTTTCATTATTATAAAATCAACCTTTGCCATATTCATAAGTTAAATTTTGATCTTTACTAAATTCTTGAATACAACTATCATTATACTTACTTAAATTTTCCATATTTTTAACAACTGATTTAGTATGTTTTGGTGATACTCAATTAAATTTAATTTGTAATTCATTTAATTTATTTTCTATTGCACCTAATAATCGTAATAAATCATCTCTATCCTTACTAGCATTAGCAGATGTATATAAACAATCTTCAATATTAAACATATATTCGTCTGGATTAAATAAACTAATAAATTTATATCTCCGAATTTCATTTGTATGATTAATTCAATCTTTATTTGTAAATTCTAATTTTTCAATTAATTTATTATCTTTTAAAAAAGCAATAGCCGTAGTACCAGTTCCTGATGGGTCAATACCAATTTTTATCATTATCTTAAAAATCTTTCTTTAAATTGATTATAAAAATCTTCGCTTTGTTTTCTAATCAGAACTGGTGATAATTTTTCAACATTTAATTCTTCTTTTAATCAATTTTTACCTTTTGAAATAATATCTTGTTCTATTTTTGTATTTGTAATAAAATTTTTAATATTATTAAAATGCTGTTCACTCATTCAATTTGGATTTGAATTGTTAATAATTTCTGTTTGTTCTTTTTCTTGCTTAGAATTAATTTTACTTATTTCACTATTATCTGGGTCTAATTCTTCGGTTGGTAAACCTAATAATTTACTTAAAACATATTTAACTCCATAAGTTAATGCTGACCCAATACTTTTAGCGGGGTCAGTATTTTTCCCTGTAAAAGGTCAATAAGTTTTAATTTCTTCTGTTTCTTTACATAAAGTTAATTCCATTTCAAAATATGGTATATCATTAATTACTTTTAAAGTATCTTTCACATAACTCCAAATATATGTAATATGATGCTTTTTAAATTCTTTTTTAACTAATTCTAATACTTGTGCTTCACCAAAATAGTTATAAATTGCTCTACCATTCATTTGCATTGTTTGGTTTTTTTCTAAATATAATGATAAATCGTGTTGTATTTCACCAATACTTGCTATTAATGTTTTTTTAGTTTCTTGTGGCATTTTCTCATTCCTCTCTTTCTTGTCATATTAAAATTGCTTCTTTAATTTGTTCTAAATTTTGTTTAGTAATATCAACTTTTTCTTTAATTACTATTTTTAATTTTGGATTTATAATTATCATTAATATTTTTTTATTATCTATACAAAAGTCTTTTTCTAATAAATAATAAAGTTTTAACTGCCAAATATAGCGTTCAATATCTGTTTTCTCATTAGAACTAGTAATTTTTCAATCACATATTATATATTCATTATCAGTTGTTATTCCAATAAAATCAGTTGTCCCACACATTAAAGGACTATAAAGTGTTTTTTCAGTTTCATAATATTTAAATTTAATATCTTTAAAAGTTTCTTGATATAGTTTTCTAAAATTTTTTAATAATTCACGATGTGATTTTATTTCACAATCAATAAATTCAATTAATTCATCATCAAAATTATTTTTTATTCAAACATCAATCATATTATGTAAACATATTCCACGATTTTGTGCTAATTTTAAAATATTCTCATCAATTTGTGAAAAATCTTTTGGCACTAAAATATTAACAATTTTACTTACACTAGGTATTAAAATACTATACTTATGTAATTCATCATTAAAAATATATAAAGGTTTTAAATCTAATCTCATAAAATTGTTTCATCATTACCAATATTTTGATTATCATTATTAAATAATTCTTTTGTCTCAGATGAATTAAATTCTATTTTTTCTTGTGGTTTATCAGATTTTTTTAAATCATTATTTGTATGTAAAAATTCATAATTAGATACTTGAACTATTCAATGTATTTTATTATCCTTATCTTTAAAAGATTGTAAAACACCAGTAATTGCTATTTGACTACCTTTTTGACAATATTTTTGTAAAGTAATTGCTTGTTTATTTCAACCTTGACAAGGTATAAAATCAGTTTCTTTTTGAGTAGAATATGGCCGAGTTATTGCTAATTGAAATATGACATATTCTTTTCCATTACTTGTTTTTTTAATTTCAATATCTTTTGTTATTCTACCAATTCCAATAAATTTATTCATTATTAAATTTCCTCCAATTCCATTTCATTAATTAAATTATCGATATAGTCATAAGCACTTTCTTCTGAATGACATTTTTCTAATGCCATATTAAATAAATCATCTTCGGTATAAACATTGTTATCTTCATCTTTTCACATATTATTCACATCCTTGTCATTTTTTTATCTTCTAAATCAATAATTGTTGTTAATCATCCTTTTTTATTGTCAATATTAGCAGTAATTTTTGCTTCTTCTAATGTATAAAATAACTGTGAAGTTACATTATTAAAATTACCTAATACAAATTCCATTTTTGATATTAATAAATATCTTTTATTCATAATTTATCACCTCATAATCTGCTTCTTCATCTGCTAAATAATCACTAATTAAACTTTTAACTTCATCAATTTCATATCATTTGCAATTTAAGTCAAAATTTGTTGGCAATGAAATATTACCCACATGTCGTTCCTCATCACCAAATTTAAGATATAAATTTAACTCTAAATTATCTGAATAATCACTATCAATTTGTGCATAAATAATATCTTTATTGGTAATTTTTAATGCTTTATTACATATCATTTTTTATTTCCTCCTAATTTTGTTTTCCTAATGCTCAATGTTCATCAGTCATATCTTCAAATGATACTGAATAACTTTTAAGCATTAATTCATTTAATTTATTTTCTTGATTACATTTAAAGCAATAACCTCAATATCTTTTTTTAAGACAAATTTTATTTAACTTTTTCATATAAACCTCCTAAATTATTCCTTTGATTTTTTGGTCAATTTGTAATATTTTTCAACCATCAGAAGCTAAATCTAAAATATCGTTAATTTTGTAATATTGCATATAAGAAGCAATAACATCTCATTTATCTTTAAATAAATTTAAGTACATTTTTGCTCATTATAAACATTGCAAATCATAATGCTTTTTATGATGTGAAATACGACAATTAATAGGTTGACAATTAACTCAATCAAAAGATGTTGTTATTTCATTTCAAGTTTTATTAATATACAAACTTTTATATTTTGTCATTTTATCTATACTCCTTAATTCTTTTTATTTGTTGCTCAAATTTCATCATTAATATCATTTATTGTTACCAGATAAGCTCTTATCATTAATTCTTGTAATTTATTTTTAATTTTTTTATTTCATTTTTTCATCAAATATTTTCCTTTCTGTAAAAAAACATAATATTCTTTTATTGGTTAATATTTTGATATTTAGTAAATAATTTATTTTAGTATTTAATTACTTCGCCGCCCGCTTCACTTTGAAGGTGAGCGGGGGCGGATAGGATATTTTGATAGAGTTTATCCCCCCATACGGAAATAAACAAAAAACAGTTTATCCAGTTGTTAATTACACTTCATCCATCCCTACACAACTTTATATAAAGAAAATAACCTTTTGGAGTTCCAACCCTCTTGTTTTTTTAGTGTTCGATATTGTTTTTTTCGGTTTAGCAACACTCTTTTTATGAAAACAAGCCAAAAAACACATGCTCTGACATTTCGCAAGTGATTAATCTTGCCGAGAATTAAAGAAATAAATAGGAGTAGTAAATCCAATCGCTTTCACACTTTCTTTAAGGCTTCGTGCCATAGATGAGTTATCCATCTTTAAGCATCAAAAAATATTAAGTTTTAAAGATTGAATTTTGGATTAATCGTTAGATAGTATCTTTATTTTTTTATCTCATTATCTTTTTTAATTTTTTGTTTATTAAATATATTTTTTAGTAATTATATTTAACAATTAATTAACAACTAAATAAAACAATTATTCAAAATTTTTTAAGAAAAGAAAGGATGGATTTTTCTGAAAAAACATATTTTATTAAGTGTAAAAGATACTATCTAACGATTAATCCAATAAATATAAGTATTTTTTACAAAATAAAAAGCACTTTATTCTTTTTCAATAAAGTGCTACATTTGCATTTACAATTTACATTTTTTAAATAATTTATAATAAATTTAGAATGTTTTTTTCAATTTTTATTTATAAACTCTTGTTTATCTAATAAGATATTATTTTCAAAAACAACAATAGCCGTAGTACCAGATCCAGAAGGGTCAATACCTATTTTTATCATGCGTATACATCCTCATCATTGTTAACTGCTGGTACTACATTAGAGATATCTTCTTCTTTAACTACATTATCGTTTGTGTACGCTATTTCATCATTACATGGGGTAAATATTTATATTATTTGATAATGGTTCATGGCTCATATCCCCCTGATTTTTAGCGATATTACTATCATTATCAATATAAATCTTTTCATCATTAGTTATAATAACTGCTTGATCTGATTTATATGCTTGTTGTAATTCAACTGACATAATACCTCATTTTCTTAATAATGATTTTAATACTGTTTTTAATGCCATTTCATCAAAAGTAGTAGCAATCATAAACTTTTTATTTTTAGCATAAGTTTTAGAATATTTTATAAAATGATTTTCGATAACAAGCAGTCATAATTGTTTTTGGATCTGCTTTTTGTAACAATTCATTACTATTTGTTATTGCTATCAAATTACTTTTAAATCTTACAATTTCATTTTCATTTGAAAATTTACTTTTAATTTAATCATTTGCTACATCTGTTATTAAAAATTCTACTATATTTGCCATTTTATTTCACTCCTTTAATTTGAATATTTATTCCTTTAATACCAATTACTTTATTTTCTGTATTTATATCTCATTGTGCTTTAATTATGTTTTTAACTAACTTTTCATCAACAATTAAATATTTAATTAGTTGTTTTAATTCATATTGATTAGCATTTTCTACAAAATCATCATCAATTCCAATTATTTCAATATCTTTAACTAATAATTTTTCTTTACGAAAATTACTAGTAATAATTTTTAATTCTTGCTCTTGTTTTGCTACACTTTTAATTTCTAAAAATTGTTCTTTTTTATGATTTTCAATAATTTCATTTTGTTTTTGAAATTGAATATTAATAACACTATTTTTAAAAGAATCATGATTACTTTTAATATTTTTTTTCTAAATTCAAAATATTTTTTCTAATAAAATTTAATTCATCTTTAAAATTTTTTATTAATTCTAATGGTTCTCTAAAAATATAATCAATTTTTGAAACTACTAATTTTAAATCTTTTAATGATTGTGATTTATATTCTCCATTTATTAATCAAGCTTGTTGTCGTTATATAAATTCTGCTAATTCTTGTCTATTTTCATCAATTCATTTTTTAATTGTTAATGCTTTTAAACTTAATTCTTTAAAATCAGAACCTTTTATATAAAACGGAAATGTAATATTATTTACTGTATTTTTTACAATATGACTCATTATTTATCCTCCTTACTAGGTAATTTGTCATATTTTGAACTGTCAACTAATATTCAATCGATAGAACCTGTTGAATATGGATTTTTGTAAAAATCTTCTTTATATAATTGTTGTTGATCAATTTTTTTATCTTTTTCAGCAAGTTCTTTTTTAAGTGTTTCATTTTCTTCTTTTAGTTTGTCAAATTTAATTGATTCTGTTATAGTCATTTTAAAGTTCCTCCAAATTCTTTTCTTCAATTAAAGTATAAATATATTCATAAGCACTTTCTTCTGAATGACATTCTTCTAATGCTTCATTAAATAAATCTTCTTCGGTATAAACCTTACCATCTTCATCTTTTTACATATTATTCACATCCTTTTCATTTAATATTTTCATTTTCTAAATCAATAATTACTGTTGGATAATACTTTTCATTTTTAGCAGTAATAAATATTTTTGCTTCTTCAAAAGTATAAAATGAATATGTAGTTAAATATTCATTTTTAATAATTAATAAGTATCTTTTAGTCATAATTTATTTCTCCGAATTCTTTTTATTTACAATTAAATTTTCTAATTGATAAATTTTTAATCAATGTTCTTCACATAATATAATTTCTTTTTTATAACCTAAATTTCACTCTAATTTATCACCAATTTTTTCAATATAATTATTTCCAAAATAAGCATTTTTATTATTACAATTAATTTTTTGACATTTCATAGGTTAGTTTCTCCTAATTTTGTTTTCCTAATGCTCAATGCTCATCAATCATATCTTCAAATGATACTGGATAACTTTTAAGCATTAATTCTTGTAATTTATTTTTTTATCGCATTTTGAAAAATAACCTCAATATCTTTGTTTAAGACAAGTTTTATTTAACTTTTTCATATTTATTTAATTCCTTACTATTTTCTATTCTTGCTCTTTCATTAGCACGCTCATTTTTTTCTTATGTAATTGCTTTTTACTTAAAAACTTTCAAGGTTTTTTATTTAACTTTTTCATATAAACCTCCTAAATTACTCCTTTAATTTTTTGGTCAATTTGTAATATTCTTCAACCATCTGATGCTAAATCTAAAATATCGTTAATTTTGTAATATTGCATATAAGAAACAATAACATCTCATCTATTTTTAAATAAATTTAAGTACATTTTTTCTCATTCTAAACATTGTAAATCATAATGATTTTTATGATGTGAAATACGCCAATTAATAGGCTGACAATTAACTCAATCAAATGATGTTGTTATTTCATTCCAAGTTTTATTAATATATTTACTTTTATATTCTGTCATTATAATTCCTCCTAGTTTTAACTCGCTGGCACTCACTCCCAAGTGAAAGTGCCAAGCGAGAATTAGTTATATAAGTATTTATCTATTTATTTACTACGCCATCCGCTTCACTGGGGGGTGAGCGGTGGCGGTATGTTAATTATTTGAATGTTTAATAATTACACAGTTGTTTTTTTAATATTGACGCCAGACATATATATCTTCCTTTATCCGTGCCCATTATCAAAGATAATTTTTGAATTTTCTAAACGTTTATAAAACCGCTTTTGTGTTTTATCTTTTACTTTATTCAATAAATCTTTATGTTTTTCACAAGTTCATAAAACTTTATTTGATAAAAATTCTTCGGTAATGAATGATATTACTTTATAACAATCATTAACATCACATATTTTTTGTTGCTTAATTATCATTACCTCTTTTTAGGAGTTGTTTTATTTCAAATAAAAAAACAACCCTTTAATAAGAGTTGTTTTGTTCTAATTGGTTTACACTATACAAATATTATTTTGAAAATAATTGTCATAAATTTAATTTCAATGATTTAACTATAAGTAAAAATATCAAAAAAATAAATAAAATTCAAAGTAATATAAGCTTAACTGAATTAAATGTTTTGGCCGGACTAATTATTTTTAATAGAAATTAAGAAAAAATAAAGAAAATACTTGATTTGAGTTATGGTACCCTGTAAAATTATGTAGTAGTAAATAATTTCTAGTTTGCTACTTTTTATTGAAAAATATAGTTTTAATATATAAAATTATCGCTTGCTACAATTTTAATTATAAAAACCCATCTATTTTGAGTCTTTTTAAAAAAATTTTTTATTTTTTTGCTATAATAAAATAGGAGATTATTAAAAGGAGAAGAAATATGAAAAATTCAACGAGAAAAGTAGTTTTAGTTGGATGTGGAATGGTTGGAAACAGCTTTTTATATTCAGCGATGAACAGAGGGATTGCACAACATTATGTACTAATTGATGCGTTTCGACAAGCAGCAGAAGGGAATGCTATTGATTTATCAGATGCAACTGCTGTTTTAGAAAATCGTTTTAGTACAATTAAAGCTGGTGATTATAGTGATTGTAAAGATGCTGATTTAATTGTTATTACAGCAGGAAGACCACAACGAGATGGTGAAACACGATTAGATATGGTTGCTGATAATGCAAGAATTATGCAAGATATTGCTTTAAAAATTAAAGCCTCAGGTTTTAAGGGTGTTACGCTAATTGCTTCAAATCCGGTGGATGTTCTGGCATCAGTTTATCAAAAAGTAACTGGTTATGCAAAAAATAAAGTTATTTCTTCAGGAACAACTTTAGATTCAGCACGTTTAAGAAGATTAGTTGGTAATAAATTAAACATTGCTCCAGCTAGTGTTAATGCTTATGTTTTGGGTGAACATGGTGATTCGTCAGTTTCTGTTTGATCAAAAGCTTCAATTATGCAAAAATCAATTGCTGATTTTGTGGCAGAAGGAAAATTAACAGAAAAAGATTTAGAAGATATGCACCAACAAATGATGAAAATGGCTTATACAATCATTGATTTGAAAAAAGCAACTTTTTATGGAATTGGTGTATCTCTATCATCAATTGCAAAAGCAATTTTAAATGATGAAAGATCAACCTTTTTAATTGGTACAAAATGTGAAGGTGAATATAATGTTACGGGAACTTACATTGGTGTACCAGCAGTTATTGGTGTTAATGGGATTGAAGAAATTATTGAGTGAAAATTAACAAAAGAAGAGCAAGTTAAATTTGAAAAATCAGCGACACAATTACATGAAGCTTTAAATGTTGCTCTTGCAGCATTAAAGTAATATTTAGGAGGACTTTTTAAGTCTTTTTTTATGTTAAATTTATAATATTTTTTTCTTTTTTAAAAGAAAAATGTGGTATAATTTTCTCATAGGATTGCATATTTTTATATCAACCATGTATTAACTATGTATCAATTATCAACAATATCAATTTAATATATACAAAAAGGAGTTTTTAAATATGAAAAGATTTACTTTAGGAATGATTGCAGCGAGAACGACTTCAGTTGCAGGTATGCCAAATATTAATAAAGGAACTTCAACAGTTCAAGCGCATAAATTTGCACAAGAGGCAGTAGAATATAGAATTGCAAGTATGACAGGAACAGATACTTTTCCTGCGCAAAAACTTGCCTCTGGTTTTGTCAATAAACAAAAAGCTTTAGTTTTTGAATATGGAAACTATGCTAAGACTTGAGCAGAATTTGTTTAAAAATATCCAAAATTTAAATTTACTACATTAAGTATGAAAACTAATTTAAAAGGAGAACAAAAAAAGAGATTTGTCAAATATTACTTTTAACACTGCTGATTTTAAATTACAAGAACGAAATGGTCAATTTATAATTGATACAATTGAATAAAAATATATTACTGATTTTATTCGTTTATCAGTTCTTGGACAAGTAAAAAAAGACAAGAAGATTATTAATTTTGGTGTTGTATATAATATCAATATTTCACAACAATATGTTAGACCTTATCCATTTTTTAGTTCAGAAACTGACAAAATGGTAGTATACATTATTTTGAGGTTTTTAATAAAATTAAGTAAGTAGAAACAAATTAAGTTTCGCTTATGACTAAATGATAACAAAATTTATAAAAAATTCAACTTTTTTTAAAAACATAATTTTTATTTGAAGAAATAATTTATAAAATTATAAATTTTGACACACTAAAAAATACTTTTGAAAATAGTACAGAAAAAACAATTAATATGATTTATTGACCAATTAAATAAAAATGTTATAATTATAATTAATCAAAGTAGAGTTGGTACCTATTTTAAAAGTAATAGGCTCAGTGGTTTACAGCCTACTCCACTTTTTTCTTTTTTATCTTGGTTTAATTGTAGTTTTAACAGGTTTTTTATTTTTTATAAAGATAAAAATTGATTTTGAGATTGATTTAAATTAAATATATTAAATTCAATTTTTTCTTTATTATTTTTATTAGTTTTATCAACTTTCTCATCATTAATTTGATTATTAAGTTTTAACATAGAAGCAATTAAAATATTGATAAATGTTTTCTTTACAATATATTTTTGCGCCACGCTCTTTAACAGCCTTAATATAATGTGATACATCACCTTCAACATGACAACCAATATTATATTGTAACGCTTGATTTTCAATTCCTTCTTTATTATTTTTAATTAATTCAATAGTCTCTAATAAAAATTTCTTTTTATTATCAATAACATATGGTAAATGACATATTAAAAAATCTAATAATAATTTATAATTTCCAGTAAAGAAATATATTTTTGCTAATTTATATTTTATTCTATGAATTTTGATTCTATTTCGATTTGGGAATAATTGTTTAAATCTATTTGATAAATGAAATTTATCTAAACTATATGATACAGTGTTATTTTTATATTTTGCTTTTACTGCTCTATAAATTTTTTTAATTTGTTTTTCACCATCACTTAATATTAATATTTTAGTATTTTCATTAATATCATAAGTATCCATTGATTTAAAAATTTTATCAATAAAATTATCAATATTAGATTTATCATTTTTATTCTTATGATTTTTATTCATCATTTGAAAAACGCCTTTTTTCTTTTTCATTTTTTTTCTGGTTTTTGTTGACTTTTCTTCATCAACACCAACATGCATAGTTGAAAGAAATATTTTATTTTCAACTCTTTTTTTATTTTCTAACATAGGTTCAAAAGTCCCGTCAACTTGAATATATAAAACATTATTTGGAATTTTAATTTTATTGTTATTTTTATTACTAATGTAATCGGTTTCTTCTAAATCTGCATTTTTAAAAATATTAGATATTGTTCTTTCACTAAGATTAGCGTTTTCAACAGTATCTAAAATATCTTTATATCTTTTTCCATCACCCATAAATGAAGTAATTTTATTTATTAAATTTTGTTCATTTCTTTGGTATTTTTTTAAACCTAATTCTTGATCCAAAGGATAGCGATTTATATATTCATTTTTTTCTTTATCATATTTAACATATCTTCTTCTTTTTAAAGGTATATCTCCATCTTCTGTTCTAATTGTTTTTGGTATTTTTGATACAGCCTTATATCCTTGTAATATTTGTCCTTGTTGAAATAATTTAAATATCTCATTATCTCTTTCAATCAAGAAATTTTTAGTTTCATTTTTTGTTTCTATTCTTTTATTTTCTTTATAATTTCCTAATAAATTTTGTTTTAATTCCATTTTATAATTTCCTTTCGTAATTAAACAATTTTTTAAATTATTATATTTAATACTTCAAATAATTTTATCAAAAAAAGGAAGCTAATTAAAAATGCAAGATTTTACTAAAATTAATAACAAAAAACGAATTACTAGTTATGAACATTTAAATAAAAAATATGATTTAAATTTCAGTGACTATAATTTTGGCTTTGATTGAAAAGTATTTAAAGATTTTGTTGGTGATAGTTATGCCCGATATTTTACTTCGCCAACTTTTTTTAAGTTTGTTTCAGCGGGGCGTGGTACTAATAAAACATGAAATCATTTAGCAGAAAAATTATTTTTTGCTTGTAATTTTACCGATGCTTCATCTAATATTCTACCAAGATATGCCAACACTCACGAAGATACTACATTTGGCGATACAATTAATGTCTGTAACTATTTATATGATAAATATGGAATTGATATAGGACCCGACAATGAAAATGGCATTGTTTGACCTAAAAATGTTAAAGAATGTGGAGAAATTGTTTTTCCTAGTGGTGCTCGCATTGCTTTTGCGGGTTATGCTAATGGTAATAAAATTATGGGAAAAGTTGGTAAAGGTAGTGGTATTATATCGGCGTGAACAGATGAAATGATACATGCTGAAGAAAAAGAAATTTTAACGAACAAAGAACTAGATAAAAGATATAATAATTTAAGAGTTTCAATGTTTCGTTCAAAAAGTTTAAAAGTATCTTATGAAAAATATATAGACGAAAATGATAATGAACAATATAATTTAGATAATCCTATTCCAGTAACAGAATTATCTTGGACATTTCAAGAATGAGACAACATAGCAAAACAATACATAACAGTAACAACATATTTTCATAAAACATATTCTAATCAATTTACTTTTAATCCTTTTGATAAATACCATGTCTTTTATGAAAAATTTGTAACCCCATATTTACCCTTAAATGAAAGAATTAAAAATATTTTAAAAGAACACAATCAAGTATATTCAGAAAACAAAAAAGCATTTAATGGTTTGGGTATTTTTAATTTACGATTAACAATGGGTGCTGTTTGAAATAAAATACATAATATTACTAAAAAACTTGTTTTAACAAACAAACAAGAACGACCTGATTTATTTGAACTTGAATACTACGGTTTTGAATATAACGATAATGACCCAGTATTTATGTTTTACGAAATTATCGTAAATATATTAAAGAGTATAATTTACAAGATTTTTATAATTCCAATACAAAACAGTATCAATTTGATAGTTATTCAATTGGTGTGGATTATGCTAATGGTAGTGAAGACCACACGGTGTTTTTATTTAGTGGTTATAAAATTATTGAAAATAATGAATATGATAAATATTTAATTGAAGAAAATGTTGTTACCCCAAAAAACACAATGAATTTAAATGAAATAGTTGAACATTACGGACAATGAATAATCAATACTTTTGATAAATTTTATGGTTTTGAATATGCTACATTTCATTATGATATTAATGCCCACGATTTTATGCAAAAATTGCAAGAAGATATTTACCCTTATTTGGGTTATAAAATTAAAATGTTTAAAGCTAAAAAACATCAAACTTCGTTGAATAAAGAAGCGGGTATAATCAATCGTGTAACATGAATAAGAAAAATGTTTGTCCAAGGCAAAATATATGGCATTTTAAATAATTTTCCATTTTTAGATAAGTGCATTAGTGAACTAAGATTTAGTGATACCAAAACAAATACACCCGATAGTAAAATGTACCATGACCCATATGATGCTTTGTTTTATGGTTCTTATCCATATCGTTTTAAAATGGGAATATAAAAAAGGTTTTAAAAACCTTCTAAAATTTATAAATTTTATTTACTTTTTATTTATTAAATAATTAGCATTTAATGATTTTTCTAAACTAGGTGATTTTTCTTGTATTTTATTACCATCATCATTTTTCAATAGTTCAGGATGACAATTTTTATAACTTAATTTAAGATGTTTTCTAACTGAATTAAAATCTAGTATCTCAACTTCAATTTCATCACCAACATCAAAAAAATCTCTAATATCTCTAACAAAGTAATCTGAAATCTCACTAATATGAATTAAACCATCAGCCTTTTCTGCTCTACAAAAAGCACCATAAGGTGTAATGTTTGTTATTTTAACATTAACTTTATTTCCTTTTTTATACATAAAATTAAATATACTTCCTTTCTTTAAATGCTTTAATTATATCATTAAGACTATAAAAATCATTTGCAGGAATTGGGCGAGCGGTTGATTTTCTTAAAATAATATTGAAAGGATAATTATTATGAAGTTGTTGAAATTAGTTAAAAAACATAAAATAATATTAATATATATAATATTATCTACCATTTTCATTTTATGCATGATTGTATTAGTTACACTTACTGCAATTACTCATGAAAAAGAGAAAAAATATAGAACTTTTTTGAAAGAGATAATACTACAATAGTTTGTAATAAAGGTCAAAAAATTGGAAAAATGAAAATAAGATACAAAACAAAAGATAATAAAAATTTACAAAAATATACAATAAAACTTTATTGTACAAACAATCCAATTGTTGAAGGAAGTTACCCTGATAAATTATATTCTATTGCCTTAGGAGGATTTTTCAATAAATTTGAAAAAAATGAATTTATATAGTTTTAATATAGATACATGAAATTCAGATGTTTATTCAAAAGAATGAGATAGAAAATATCCTGATGATTATTTCATAAATTAAAAAAGTCATTTATTAAAATGACTTTTTTTACATTTCTATTGTAACTAATGATAATTTTTCATTGTTTTTATTAAATAATTCTAAATTATTAATATTAATTTGTTCTTTTTCAGTAAAAATTGTAATATCATAATCTCCATAACCTCATATTCCTGATATTTCAATTTTGCTTAAAAAATTAATATTTTGTGAAAAAAGTATTTTAATATTATTTTCAACAAAATTATTAATTAAATTTAATCATTCTGATTTTGAATATATAATGCTTTCTTTATGAAAATCAAATAGTTTTTCTAAACATATTTCTAATTTATTATTAGAAATAATTAAATTAGTTAAGTATTTACCATATTCTCCATCTGATAGTTTAATTTCTGCCGGAATAAGTGAAAGAATATTATTTGTTTCTAATTCGTTTGTTATTGATAATCAATTAAAAAAATTTGTTTCTAATTCATAAACTTTATTTTCTGAAATATTATTATTTATATTTTTTAAATTATTTAATTTTATATTTTCTATATTAATATTTTTTAAATCAGAAAAATTAAAATATGATGATTTTAATTTAACTCTGCAATCTTCAAATATTCAGTAATCTTTTTCTGATTCATTTGGTATTGAAACTAGTTCAAAATAATACGGAGCAATTAATTTAATATCATCATTATAACCTTTATTTACTGCCATATTACTATATACATAATTTGACAACATGTATACAATTTGTTTAAATCTTTTTACTGCCCTATCATTAAGATAATATGGGTTTCTAAATTTTCATTTTTCAAATAAACCATCAATAGCATTTTCTGGTTTTTGTCCTTCAAATTTTTGGCGTAATTCAGCAATTTTATTTATAGGATTTCCTTTTTCATCATATTTAGAACCTTCAAATTTTCTATCATAATTATATCTATAAGTTAGCATTTTTTTAATATATCTGCTAAATTACCTTTTACAGGTTCTTGTTTAAATTCTAAAACAACATTACCATAATTATTATCATTATTATTTCCAATTGTTGATACTCATTTTGCAACATCACGAGTACCAATACCAATACCTAATGAATAATTTGCTACTTGAACATAATCATTATCTTTTATAGTTATTTGATTACCTTCTGGTCAGTTTGGTTTTGGAGCTTCTGAAGGAAATGTTGCACTAGTTTCAGCAAAATTTATTTTTCCACTAGCAATTCTAACATTATTAAATACTTTTTTTGTTTATTAGATGGTAAATCATCTATACTAGTTAAAATTAAAAAATCCTTTTCCTCAATATAATTTAATGTAATTACTCATGATAAAAAACTATATCCTAATCAATATTGAAATATTCGTACATTAGGTTTTGTTTCAATTGGCATTGATAGTAAGGGTACTAAGTTAGCATTTTGAATAATTGATTGTGGATAAGAATAAACACCATTCACATTGCCTCAGCATTTAATATTTTCAAATAACATTGATTTAGGATATTTAATTTCAATTCCAGTAAAGACAGTATCTTCGGTTAATGATTTATGTAATACTAAATGAATACTATTTTGATTTTTTCATTTAAAGTCAGTTATTTTAACTAAATGAGTAGATTTAATAATATCAACACCATCAGGTGAATAAGGGCGTTTGTATTCTTCAATGATATAACATTCATTTTTGTTGTCTTCGGTAATTGGTTCATTAATAGATACTATTTTTAAGTCATAGGATTCTAAAAATTTTTTGTCTTTTTTGAAATATCATTAATTAAAATATCTTTTTCATCAATCATTACATAACTTGTGCTATTATCTTGGACTGTTGTATTTTGTTGAATTTGTAATTTAAAATTAAAATCACTAATTTCATAACCAGTTATTTTAATATATTCATCTTTGTCAATAAAACCTATTTTAACGCTATTTTGAGGGTAGTTTAAGATTGGTTTTTGCTTTGTCTTAACAAGATATTTTATTAATTTTATAAATATAAAGGGTTCTAGCACGGCCTTCACTAAATAATTGTTCTAAATTGAGGTTGCTATACTGTGATTGAATAGCAAAATCTAACGGAATACTATCAATTAAATAATCAATTGGTTCATCATTTTCTGCTAATTTTGCTAACATTTTTTCAGATGGTTTTAACATTATTCTTGTTCTCCTTCTTCATTAGGAATATTGATAATAGTTTCGTTGTTTTTTAATTGTCTGTTTAAAGTAGCATTTACTGGTAAGCAAACATCAACAATTAACTCATCAATATTTTTAATATTGAATGTTCTACTATTTAAAACAGCATTATCATATTTAATTAACTTAATAATAAATTCAGTTAATTTAATCTCTCTAATGTATATCATTTGTTCGTATGATGCATTTGTTTGAATATTTACACCAGCAACTTCTGCTTGCGTTTGTTGGGCTCCCTTGGCGATTGCGGGAACATGATGGCCATTTATTTTATAGTAATTAGTTAATAATCAATCATATATTTTGGTTAATTGTTCACCTTTAAAATTACCAGCAATATAGTCTACTGGTTGAAAATTACTATCAGGGTCTCCTTCAACTAATAACAAGTCATTTTCAATAAATGATGCCAGCATTTTACTAATTTCTTGGTCAACGACACCAGTAACTCCATTAGTATTGATGGTAAATTTACCACTATTTAACAATCGGTCTAACATTATCTTTTCAGCAATAATATCTAAAATACTAGCAAATTGCTTACCATAGCGAGCAGAAGGTTCAAAATTAGGGTTATTAGGAATTATTTCAATTGGAATAAAATTAAGTGGCAATATTTCTTCTCTTTGTAAAGTTGTATAGTTATTTCATTTAACATCATCAATATATAAGTCGGTAATAGTACTATATAATCGTGTTTTTAACTTTCTAATAACTTTTACTTGTTTAGTTACAGAATCAATCTCTAATTTTTCAGTAATAAAAATACTCTGGTCATTTTTAATATAAGGGTCATAATCAAAAGTGCAAGATACTAAATTACCTAATTCATCATACTGGTCATTGTAAAAATCAATAGTAATAAAATTAAGTTTTGAATTATTAGCAAAAATAAAATATGCACCCTTACCATTTTTATTAATTTTATATTCGTTATATCAATTCTTATTAGTAAAGTCTTGCATTTTTAAAAAGATATTAATTAATTTAGAGTTTATTTGTTGATTAGTAATAGGATTATAAATGCTATTTTCTAAATCTCGTGGATTTAAAAAATTAGCATTATCTTCACAAATTCTTTTTTCTAAAATCTCATTATGTTTTTGAACAGTAACATTTTTACGATTAGTAATTGTTGATGCTAAATTAAGATAATAACTATCAATATTATATTCTTTTTTTAATTTCTTTTTGGCTGGTAACAATCCCATTTATAACACCTCTTTATTTTGTTTCTTCTTTTTTAATAATATCTTCAATACTATCTTGTTTTTTATCTTTTTTAAAAAATTCAAAAATTTTATCAATTAAATAGACTAAAACACCACTAATAAGTAATGATAAACCAATATAAAAATATTCTGGTCATGAAATTTCAATTACTTTAAATGCTTTGCAAAAAAATAACACAATTGCACTTATTATTAAAATTGCCCCTAATCCCCAAATAAATATTTTACGAATTAATAATAAAATTTCTGATTTATAATCTTTTAAATTCATTTATAACATTCTACTTTCTTTCTAAATTATTTTTTTATTTTAATAAATTAGCATTAATTTGTAATTAATTCATTATTATTTTTAATTGTAATATTTTTATTAAACATAATTATCTTCGTTAATTTATTGTAACTCTTCTGATTTTAGAATTGTTGGCGAATATTCATCACCCGTCATTGAAATTACTACTTTATGATTATTAGAAGAATTATCTACATTTAAAAAACCAATTCTTGTTGCCCCGCCTTTTCACAAGGCCAAACTAGTTGAAATAGTTTGCAAACCACCACCATTATTTTTACATTCAAAACAAGTTGTTATAACAAAATCTGCGGTTGGTCGTTCTCAAATAAAATGAACTTTATATTTTTTCCCTAAAATAAATTTATATTTAATTACTTTTTTGTTTACTCTTTCTCCAACTTCTTTTCACTGCTCAATACTTTTTTTAAAGCATAATGTTCATTAATGTATTTAGTAGTTGGTAATGTGTCATCTGTTGCTTCTAGTCCGGGCGTTTTGTTTGTTTTAACAACACTAAAATCTGCAACTTGATCATTATTTTGGAAGCTTGGGTCTCATATTCTTAATTCACCAGTTTCAGCACTAAAATCAGCATCATTACGCTTACTAACATTTGGCATTAAAGTAATTTTATTTTGTTTTAAATATGAAACCGCAATTTCTCAATTATTATTTTTAATAATATTTTTATTATCAATCTTAGTTTTTTCTTTTTCTATTAAAACATCAACTTCAAATTGGGTATAATATGCTTCTAAATCTATCATTGTTAAATCAATACCTTCTTTTTGAAAAGTACGAAACATTTTTTTAAAGTTGTTAGATTAGCCAATGATTTTGCATAGCTAGGCAATAGACCTTGTCATGTTGCCATAGGGTCATTTTGTGAAGAATAATTAATATCACCAACACTCATATTTGCCCAAGTAAAAAATTCAATTGGAATGCGATTAAATGTTCAATGTTCAATCGTAATAAACACCATATTAATACAAATTTTCTTTAATAATGGGTCTTTAAATGTTTCAAACTTTAGTTTTGAAAATGGATAGTTTAAGTAAGAATTAATGATATTTTGGGCTCTTAAAGCAAATGTTTTAAATCATAATTCTACATCACCTTTAAAGAACTTATTATAACGAACTGGAACTTGTGTAATTTTACCTGTCATTGGAATAAAATTATTATAATTTTCCAAAGTAACATTTTGTCATAATTCATTTAACATTTAATCATCTCCTTATCATTTATTTCTTTTTGATTTGATTTTATTTAAGATAAACTTTTTACTACTTGATAGTGTTTTTGTTTTAATTTTTTTGTTTAAATCTTGTTTTGTTCTGAGTTGTTTATATGCTTGAAATACTAGTCCATTATCAAATAAACTAGTAATTGCACTATCTTCTAGCGTATTTAACAATTTATCTTTATTAAAGTTATTTTTAAATTGTTCTTGCATTTTTAATATCTTAGTAATTGTCCTATATATTTTAAAACTATCTTTTACTACTTGCTGATAAGCAAGTGGGGCAATAGAAACTAAATTAAACAAACTTGTTTTTTTAAATCCCCAACCAATAAATCACTCACTGTTCATATAGAATTTAAACGGTTCAGGAGCCAAAACAAACTGTTCTGCTTTGATTAAAGTTGTCATAACGACAATAGGGACATATTTAGGATTTTTATAATATATTGTTAAAGCAACTTCACCCGCAACTGATAAAGGAACAATTTTAACTGCTAAAAAAACATCAGAACCATAAGCAAAAGGTAATAATTGACCTTTTTAATAGCCTTAGTTTCAAATTTACATAATATTTTTTTAGTTTTATCAGTAATTTTACTAATTACTTTTTGTTTAATAGTAATTATTTGTTTTTCAATTGGGGCTAATAATTTTTTAGTTACTTTTTGAATATAAAAATTTGGGTTTAAATGATTTAAAATTTTATTTAATTTAATTGGTGTTTGATAAAAAATATTTAATAATTTATTATTATATATTTTACTGCCCCGCATTAAATTAGCATTTAATAGTAGATTTTTACCAACACCTTTTTTATGAAGATTAGTCATAATATTATATCACTCATTAGTATTAATTTTACTTATTTTATCAATATTTAATCCATATTCAGACAATCATTTATTAGCATTTTTTTCATTTACGCGTGGTATTTTTTGAATTAATTTAGGACTTATTTTTTGAATATTTTTCTCAATTTTTAATAAATTATTAATTGTTTCTAAATTAGAAACTTTAAAACCTTTATAAAAAGGTCGCATGGAAAAAAGAAGGGTTTTAACAAATACATAGAAATTGAATAAAAATAATAAACCATTTACTAAAATGGTTTTTTTATTTGTAAAACCAAAATTATTAATTGATTCAGAGAAAGGACAGCATCTTAAATTCTTAAAATAGAAACTTTTTATTACAACTTTTTGATACCCTCTTTAAGTTGTTTACACATTTATTAAATATCTTAGAAATCTTTATAAAGTGTACCTGTGTTTTTTCTCCAATTTTAAGGTGTTGTCCTTTCTCTGTTTCAGTTAATTAATTTGCTAATAAAAAAACTTAATAAAGGAAGGAGTAGGTAATGAAAATTAATAAGCAACAAACAATATGTGATCTTGATAATTGCTATAAAGCAATATCATTCATTACCGAAGAATTTTTATCAAATAAAGTTTTATGAACTTGTGAAAAACATAAAGATTTATTGAATAAAGTAAAAGATAAAACACAAAAGCAGTTTTATAAACGTTTAAAAAATTCAAAAATTATCTTTGATTGAGAAACTGGGTTTTTGAAACTTAAATTTTACAAAACAACTTAATGCAGAGTGGGACGGTTATTTTAAATAACTAAGTGCTTTCATAAGAACATGAGTTTATACTCATTCTCACAGCCGGCTGAGGCAAGTACTGAAATAGTGTATGAGGAAAAATATAAATCGGCGCTGGTTTATTAGAACTAAGCGATAGTCGTGATAAGTCCAAGGTTAATATCAAACGACAATAAAAATAGAGATAGTAACTTTACAATTAAATTTGCGAAAAGTGTGGTTGGTTGGAGTTTTATAGCATTTGGTCCTTTAAAATGCGAGTGAATTTTTAATTTAAAAACTGAACGTCAAATCCCAGAGCAAAAGCACAAATGGGCACGGATAAAGGAAGACATATATATGTCTGGCGTCAATATTAAAAAAACAACTGTGGATTATTAAACATTCAAACAATTAACATATCGCCACCGCTCACCCCCCAGTGAGGCGGATGGCGTAGTAAGTAAATAGATAAATACTTATATAACTAATTCTCGCTTGGCACTTTCACTTGGGAGTGAGTGCCAGCGAGTTAAAACTAGGAGGAAAAAATAAATGACAGAATATAAAAGTAAATATATTAATAAAACTTGAAATGAAATAACAACATCATTTAATTGAGTTAATTGTCAACCTATTAATTGTCGTATTTCACATCATAAAAAACATTATGATTTGCAATGTTTAGAATGAGCCAAAATGTACTTAAATTTATTTAAAGATAAGTGAGATGTTATTGCTTCTTATATACAATATTACAAAATTAATGTTATTTTAGATTTAGCTTCTGATGGTTGAAAAATATTGCAAATTGACCAAAAAATCAAAGGAATAATTTAGGAGGTTTATATGAAAAAGTTAAATAAAATTTGTCTTAAAAAAGATATTGAGGTTATTGCTTTAAATGTAATCAAGAAAATAAATTAAATGAATTAATGCTTAAAAGTTATTCAGTATCATTTGAAGATATGACTGATGAACATTGAGCATTAGGAAAACAAAATTAGGAGAAACTAACCTATGAAATGTCAAAAAATTAATTGTAATAATAAAAATGCTTATTTTGGAAATAATTATATTGAAAAAATTGGTGATAAATTAGAGTGAAATTTAGGTTATAAAAAAGAAATTATATTATGTGAAGAACATTGATTAAAAATTTATCAATTAGAAAATTTAATTGTAAATAAAAAGAATTCGGAGAAATAAATTATGACTAAAAGATACTTATTAATTATTAAAAATGAATATTTAACTACATATTCATTTTATTCTTTTGAAGAAGCAAAAATATTTATTACTGCTAAAAATGAAAAGTATTATCCAACAGTAATTATTGATTTAGAAAATGAAAATATTAAATGAAAAGGATGTGAATAATATGTAAAAAGATGAAGATGGTAAGGTTTATACCGAAGAAGATTTATTTAATGAAGCATTAGAAGAATGTCATTCAGAAGAAAGTGCTTATGAATATATTTATACTTTAATTGAAGAAAAGAATTTGGAGGAACTTTAAAATGACTATAACAGAATCAATTAAATTTGACAAACTAAAAGAAGAAAATGAAACTCTTAAAAAAGAACTTGCTGAAAAAGATAAAAAAATTGATCAACAACAATTATATAAAGAAGATTTTTACAAAAATCCATATTCAACAGGTTCTATCGATTGAATATTAGTTGACAGTTCAAAATATGACAAATTACCTAGTAAGGAGGATAAATAATGAGTCATATTGTAAAAAATACAGTAAATAATATTACATTTCCGTTTTATATAAAAGGTTCTGATTTTAAAGAATTAAGTTTAAAAGCATTAACAATTAAAAAATGAATTGATGAAAATAGACAAGAATTAGCAGAATTTATATAACGACAACAAGCTTGATTAATAAATGGAGAATATAAATCACAATCATTAAAAGATTTAAAATTAGTAGTTTCAAAAATTGATTATATTTTTAGAGAACCATTAAAATTAATAAAAAATTTTAAAGATGAATTAAATTTTATTAGAAAAAATATTTTGAATTTAGAAAAAAAATATTAAAAGTAATCATGATTCTTTTAAAAATAGTGTTATTAATATTCAATTTCAAAAACAAAATGAAATTATTGAAAATCATAAAAAAGAACAATTTTTAGAAATTAAAAGTGTAGCAAAACAAGAGCAAGAATTAAAAATTATTACTAGTAATTTTCGTAAAGAAAAATTATTAGTTAAAGATATTGAAATAATTGGAATTGATGATGATTTTGTAGAAAATGCTAATCAATATGAATTAAAACAACTAATTAAATATTTAATTGTTGATGAAAAGTTAGTTAAAAACATAATTAAAGCACAATGAGATATAAATACAGAAAATAAAGTAATTGGTATTAAAGGAATAAATATTCAAATTAAAGGAGTGAAATAAAATGGCAAATATAGTAGAATTTTTAATAACAGATGTAGCAAATGATTAAATTAAAAGTAAATTTTCAAATGAAAATGAAATTGTAAGATTTAAAAGTAATTTGATAGCAATAACAAATAGTAATGAATTGTTACAAAAAGCAGATCCAAAAACAATTATGACTGCTTGTTATCGAAAATCATTTTATAAAATATTCTAAAACTTATGCTAAAAATAAAAAGTTTATGATTGCTACTACTTTTGATGAAATGGCATTAAAAACAGTATTAAAATCATTATTAAGAAAATGAGGTATTATGTCAGTTGAATTACAACAAGCATATAAATCAGATCAAGCAGTTATTATAACTAATGATGAAAAGATTTATATTGATAATGATAGTAATATCGCTAAAAATCAGGGGGATATGAGCCATGAACCATTATCAAATAATATAAATATTTACCCCATGTAATGATGAAATAGCGTACACAAACGATAATGTAGTTAAAGAAGAAGATATCTCTAATGTAGTACCAGCAGTTAACAATGATGAGGATGTATACGCATGATAAAAATAGGTATTGACCCTTCTGGATCTGGTACTACGGCTATTGTTGTTTTTGAAAATAATATCTTATTAGATAAACAAGAGTTTATAAATAAAAATTGAAAAAAACATTCTAAATTTATTATAAATTATTTAAAAAATGTAAATTGTAAATGCAAATGTAGCACTTTATTGAAAAAGAATAAAGTGCTTTTTATTTTGTAAAAAATACTTATATTTATTGGATTAATCGTTAGATAGTATCTTTTACACTTAATAAAATATGTTTTTTCAGAAAAATCCATCCTTTCTTTTCTTAAAAAATTTTGAATAATTGTTTTATTTAGTTGTTAATTAATTGTTAAATATAATTACTAAAAAATATATTTAATAAACAAAAAATTAAAAAAGATAATGAGATAAAAAAATAAAGATACTATCTAACGATTAATCCAAAATTCAATCTTTAAAACTTAATATTTTTTGATGCTTAAAGATGGATAACTCATCTATGGCACGAAGCCTTAAAGAAAGTGTGAAAGCGATTGGATTTACTACTCCTATTTATTTCTTTAATTCTCGGCAAGATTAATCACTTGCGAAATGTCAGAGCATGTGTTTTTTGGCTTGTTTTCATAAAAAGAGTGTTGCTAAACCGAAAAAAACAATATCGAACACTAAAAAAACAAGAGGGTTGGAACTCCAAAAGGTTATTTTCTTTATATAAAGTTGTGTAGGGATGGATGAAGTGTAATTAACAACTGGATAAACTGTTTTTTGTTTATTTCCGTATGGGGGGATAAACTCTATCAAAATATCCTATCCGCCCCCGCTCACCTTCAAAGTGAAGCGGGCGGCGAAGTAATTAAATACTAAAATAAATTATTTACTAAATATCAAAATATTAACCAATAAAAGAATATTATGTTTTTTTACAGAAAGGAAAATATTTGATGAAAAAATGAAATAAAAAAATTAAAAATAAATTACAAGAATTAATGATAAGAGCTTATCTGGTAACAATAAATGATATTAATGATGAAATTTGAGCAACAAATAAAAAGAATTAAGGAGTATAGATAAAATGACAAAATATAAAAGTTTGTATATTAATAAAACTTGAAATGAAATAACAACATCTTTTGATTGAGTTAATTGTCAACCTATTAATTGTCGTATTTCACATCATAAAAAGCATTATGATTTGCAATGTTTATAATGAGCAAAAATGTACTTAAATTTATTTAAAGATAAATGAGATGTTATTGCTTCTTATATGCAATATTACAAAATTAACGATATTTTAGATTTAGCTTCTGATGGTTGAAAAATATTACAAATTGACCAAAAAATCAAAGGAATAATTTAGGAGGTTTATATGAAAAAGTTAAATAAAATTTGTCTTAAAAAAAGATATTGAGGTTATTGCTTTAAATGTAATCAAGAAAATAAATTAAATGAATTAATGCTTAAAAGTTATTCAGTATCATTTGAAGATATGACTGATGAACATTGAGCATTAGGAAAACAAAATTAGGAGGAAATAAAAAATGATATGTAATAAAGCATTAAAAATTACCAATAAAGATATTATTTATGCACAAATTGATAGTGATTATTCAGATAATTTAGAGTTAAATTTATATCTTAAATTTGGTGATGAGGAACGACATGTGGGTAATATTTCATTGCCAACAAATTTTGACTTAAATTGCAAATGATATGAAATTGATGAAGTTAAAAGTTTAATTAGTGATTATTTAGCAGATGAAGAAGCAGATTATGAGGTGATAAATTATGAATAAAAGATATTTATTAATATCAAAAATGGAATTTGTATTAGGTAATTTTAATAATGTAACTTCACAGTTATTTTATACATTAGAAGAAGCAAAAATTACTGCTAATATTGACAATAAAAAAGGATGATTAACAACAATTATTGATTTAGAAGATAAAAAAATGACAAGGATGTGAATAATATGTGAAAAGATGAAGATAACAATGTTTATACCGAAGATGATTTACTTAATATGGCATTAGAAGAATGTCATTCAGAAGAAAGTGCTTATGATTATATCGATAATTTAATTAATGAAATGGAATTGGAGGAAATTTAATAATGAATAAATTTATTGGAATTGGTAGAATAACAAAAGATATTGAAATTAAAAAAACAAGTAATGGAAAAGAATATGTCATATTTCAATTAGCAATAACTCGGCCATATTCTACTCAAAAAGAAACTGATTTTATACCTTGTCAAGTTTGAAATAAACAAGCAATTACTTTACAAAAATATTGTCAAAAAGGTAGTCAAATAGCAATTACTGGTGTTTTACAATCTTTTAAAGATAAGGATAATAAAATACATTGAATAGTTCAAGTATCTAATTATGAATTTTTACATACAAATAATGATTTAAAAAAATCTGATAAACCACAAGAAAAAATAGAATTTAATTCATCTGAGACAAAAGAATTATTTAATAATGATAATAAAAATATTGGTAATGATGAAACAATTTTATGAGATTAGATTTAAAACCTTTATATATTTTTAATGATGAATTACATAAGTATAGTATTTTAATACCTAGTGTAAGTAAAATTGTTAATATTTTAGTGCCAAAAGATTTTTCACAAATTGATGAGAATATTTTAAAATTAGCACAAAATCGTGGAATATGTTTACATAATATGATTGATGTTTGAATAAAAAATAATTTTGATGATGAATTAATTGAATTTATTGATTGTGAAATAAAATCACATCGTGAATTATTTAAAAATTTTACAAAACTATATCAAGAAACTTTTAAAGATATTAAATTTAAATATTATGAAACTGAAAAAACACTTTATAGTCCTTTAATGTGTGGGACAACTGATTTTATTGGAATAACAACTGATAATGAATATATAATATGTGATTGAAAAATTACTAGTTCTAATGAGAAAACAGATATTGAACGCTATATTTGACAATTAAAACTTTATTATTTATTAGAAAAAGACTTTTGTATAGATAATAAAAAAATATTAATGATAATTATAAATCCAAAATTAAAAATAGTAATTAAAGAAAAAGTTGATATTACTAAACAAAATTTAGAACAAATTAAAGAAGCAATTTTAATATGACAAGAAAGAGAGGAATGAGAAAATGCCACAAAAAACTAAAAAAACATTAATAGCAAGTATTGGTGAAATACAACACGATTTATCATTATATTTAGAAAAAAACCAAACAATGCAAATGAATGGTAGAACAATTTATAACTATTTTGGTGAAGCACAAGTATTAGAATTAGTTAAAAAAGAATTTAAAAAGCATCATATTACATATATTTGAAGTTATGTAAAAGATACTTTAAAAATAATTAATGATATACCATATTTTGAAATGGAATTAACTTTATGTAAAGAAACAGAAGAAATTAAAACTTATTGACCTTTTACAGGGAAAAATACTGACCCCGCTAAAAGTATTGGGTCAGCATTAACTTATGGAGTTAAATATGTTTTAAGCAAACTATTAGGTTTACCAACCGAAGAATTAGACCCCGATAATAGTGAAGTAAGTAAAATTAATTCTAAACAAGAAAAAAACAAACAGAAATTATTAACAATTCAAATCCAAATTGAATGAGTGAACAGCATTTCAATAATATTAAAAATTTTATTACAAATACAAAAATAGAACAAGATATTATTTCAAAAGGTAAAAATTGATTAAAAGAAGAATTAAATGTTGAAAAATTATCACCAGTTCTGATTAGAAAACAAAGCGAAGATTTTTATTATCAATTTAAAGAAAGATTTTTAAGATAATGATAAAAATAGATATTGACCCATCAGGAACTGGTACTACAGCTATTACTATTTTTGAAGATAATAAATTAATTAATAAATCTGAATATAAAAATAATAACTGAATTACACAAACCAATATTATTTTAGATGTTTTAAGACCCGATGCAATTATTAATATTGAAGATTGTTTATATACATCTGCTAATGCGAGTAAAGATAGAGATAATTTATTAAAAGTAATTGGAGCAGTTAAATACAATACAAAAAAAGTAAGTAATATTAATTGAACATTGCCAAAATATACTAAATCAATTGTTAAAAATATAGAAAATTTAAGTAAATATAATGATAATTGTTTATGATCGTTTGATAAAGATGTTAATTTAACTTATAAATATGGTAAAGGTTGGTTTTATAATAATGAAAAAATAAGTAATCATTTACGAGATGCCATTATTATTGCTAATTATGAGGGTTAATATTATGAAACATTCATATAATCAAAAAACAGGAAAATATTATTCTAAATTAATTCGTAATGTTAATATTTACTTAAATAAAAATGAAGAAAAAATTTGAAATGAATTTAATGACTTTACTTATTTGCAACGAATAGAATATCTGATTAATTTTTATATAAAACACAATAAAGGCGATGATAAACATGAATAAGTATATTTTATGTTATCGTTCAGAACAAGGTAATCGCCCTTGTAAAACTCTACTTGGTGAATATATAACTGGTAAAGATATTGAAGATGTAAATATTAATTCAATCTGAGACTGAGAATATTTAATTAATAAATATGGTGAAAAGAATTTAATTATATTAAAAAATAACCTTAATTGGTTATTTTTTAAATACTATTTGTTAGTTGTCTAATAGCATCTTTTTGTTCTTGTTTTTTGTTGTTTACTTTAACTTGTTTTTTAACATTTTTAATTTGACCTGTTTTTAATGCTAATTCTGTTGCATATTCAGGTCCTCGTAAATGTTTTTCATGAGAAATAACAGCAGTTCTTAATTCTCTAATTTCTGCTTTATATTTTTTAATTTTTTTAGCAGATAATCCTAGAATACCAAGACTACCCATTCCACCAGCACCCGCTAAAACAAGTAAAGCAATTACTAATTCATTACCATATCAACTTTTGGTTTACTACTAGCAACAAATATACCTTGAATTCCGTGTGTAAATAAAGGTGTTAGTAAAATAGCAATTCCATTACCTCAATATTGACCATAATTATATCAATTAATTTCATATTTAATGCCATTAATCATCCCATATTCTAACCAACCATTAATTAATAAAAATAATATTGTATAAAAACTAACTATTCAACTACGAATTTTATATTTTCTTTCTCATTCTCTAATATCTTTATGAGTTCAATTATAAGTCGGAATAGGGTCTTTTTTAAATCAATTTCAAGGCAACGCACCTTTTAATCAAGTTGTTTTATCTTGTTTCATTAATTAAACTCCTTTCTAACTTACTTTTTTTCTTTCAACATGTAATGCCATTAATTTATTTTCAGAACTTATTTCGCCATTTTTTTAAGTTTTATACTATTAAAGGCAGCAAATAAATTAAATTCATAATGATTTTTATATGTTTCAAACATAATATTAATAATATCTCCGTCATTTTGATTAACACCAATTCATAGTTTATATATATATTTTGTAGAATCATAATTTCTAATTTGATATTTTTTGTCAGAAAAAGATACAAAATCACTAGTATTAACAACTTCTCAATCATTGCCACCACTAATATGTATATCACCACTACCTAATAATGAATTACCATTAATGAATTACCATTAATAGTTTTAATATTTGTACCACTTATTAATTTATCTTGTTTATTTGTTAAAAAATTAACAATGGAATTTGCATCATAATAATTATTTTTTAAATCTTTTGATGTTTTTACAATATATTTACCATCAACTTTTTCAATATAATCTTTATTTAAATCACTATCTTTAATAACATCTGATGGAATTTCACCACCTTGTTTTGATTTTCAAACACCATTTTCTTCATAAATAGTATCATTATCAAATGGAACAATAATTTTAATATATTCGTTATAATCAATTTTAGAAAAGTCATTAATAGTGGGATAACTTACATTTATAGAGTTATCTGTTTGTAATCGTTCTTTTAATCAAAATAATAATGTTGGATAAAAAGTTTTTTTACTAAATATGTTTATATTCTTCTTCTCATGAATGAGCATAATTATCTAAATTATAATTATAAGGTCTAGATACTGTTTTACTAGATATAATATCAATTATTTCACCCGCTAATTTTAAAGCATTTTTAACATCACGAGTAATATTTTCATTTGCTTCAGGGTCATTAGTTTGTGAATAAGCAACACCACCTTGTAAAAATGAAGCACTACCAGTTAAATCATTAACTCCTTTGGGTAAATATCAATTTATAACTGCTAATAAACAAGCAGATTGAATATAACTTAATCATTTATCATATTCAATTAAACCAGTATTATCTTTTTTTACTCATGGAAATAAATCTTTTTTATTAATTTTATCGGAAATTGTCCCACCTGATAATCTATCCATTCATAAACTAGTTTTTAAAATAGCATTATAAATTAAATTATCATTATAAGCAGATTGTTTTCTATAATTAATAGGTTGTCAAAGTTTACTTTCTTTAACATCTTCAACTGTTATAAATAACAAATTATTTAAATTATTTTCCATATAAAACACCTCTTAATTGATTACGATATTTATTTTTTAAATTACTTGGCTTATAACTATTGATTTTTCTTTGTACTTTTTTAATTTTTTGAATAGTTTGATTAGTTTTGTAAAACATATTTTTAACTGGTGTTTTATATAAATTCTTAATATTTTTAACATCACTTCGGCGTTCACGATACCATTTTTTATTATTAATTTCACCAGCAAAATTAAAATTAAAATGTCCAATTTTTAAATTATTAATAAACTTTTTAATTTGTTGTAATTTTTGAACTGTTGGTAATGTTAATTTAGTAGTTCCTTTGGGATATTTTTCTTTTAATGCTTGTGGTAATCGTTTTTTAATATAATCTCTTAAATTACTAGGTAATCATTTTCTTAATCAATAACGCCAAAATAAAGATTCTGCATTAGATACAGCATTACTTAATAATTTTCAAATTTCAACTGGAACACCAGGATAAACATATGGACCATAAAATTTCGGATGTTTTGCTGTTTTTGTATATATTAAAATAGTTAAATTACCTGTTAAAGTTAACTTATTTGTAATATTAAACATACCACTATCAAGTCAACTACTATTTAAAGGTTGTCAATTAGTATTTAAATAATTTTCATTTTTAAATTGTTCTCTATTTTTAATATTATTATCTTTTTCTAATTGACTTAATATTTGTTGTATTTCTTTTTTATGACCTTTTTTAATTAAATCTAAATAAGTAAATGGATTTAATCACTGATAAATATCTTCAACTTTATTTGTAATTTTATTATATTTATCACTAATATAATTAATTGGCTTTAATATTTTATTTTTAACTTGATTAACTCTATTAATTAAATTTACAAATTTACTTATTAAAGGTTTATTTTCTAAATTAGATACTAATAAAGTTAAAACGCGTAATATTAGTAAATTCATTTTATATTAACCTTGATTATTTGGTTTTGATTCTGGTTTTGATGCTGAAATTAGATAATCAATTGGAACTCTAAAAGTTTTATTTAGATTACTTTTAGCGGCAGTAATTTCATCTTGGCTTGGTTGTTTTTCCAAAATGATTTTACATGTTTTTGGATATAAAATAGTTGGTGTTGCATATTGTACTTTACCAATTCATTTAGGATTAGCAGTATCATTATCTAAAACTTGTTGAATAGTATCCATATTAATTGAATATGCTCATACTTGTTTATTAATAATTAAACCATTTACATTAGTAAAATTATAACCTTTATCACGATTAACTTGTCCTTTTGTATATATTTTTTCTAAATGAAAACTTTTAGACACAGGAATACCCATTGCAGTATTTTCATATAATTCACCATTAACCATTGCTTTTAATTGAGCTTGTGAACCAATTACTTTTAAATAAGCAGGTGTTAATCCTAAATATGCTCTTCGTCCAAAAACCATAAACATTTTATCTGTTGGTAAACCAAAATATAAATTACTAATTTGATTTGTTAATTCAATCAAAGTTTCATTTAATGTAAAGAATGCTTTATTTGCATCATCTGCATTTTCGGCTGTATAACTACGAAATGGAATTACTTCATATTGACCATCTGCTAAACAATAATCATAAATAGCCTGAATTAATTCACATTCTAAATTAACAAATTTATTTTGCACAACACTAGAAATAGAATCAGCAATAACGCCATTTTTAATATTTTGTTCTATTAATGCTAAGTCAAAAGCTTCATTCATTAATTTTAAATTAAATCTTTTATCAATAGGTACTAGAATTTTTGTTAATCCCATTGTTTGAGTTGTCCCACCATTTGGCAATGAATAATCATCTTGTCATACCACACGATGAGTTAAATTATATAGTGCTTGACCAGCATTAGGTAATCAAGCAACTTGTTCTGCGGTTGCAGTAGCATACTGCATAATACTTGCATATTCATTATATAAAGGTCCACGCAATAAAGCATTAACCATATCAACATACGCTTTTTGATCTGTTGTATTACCTTGTAATGTAAAAGGTACTTGTGGCAAGTTAATTGTTGCCATAATATTTCACTCCCTTATTATCTAAGGTTTTTAAGTGTATAATTAGTTAATTTTTTAATTTCATCAGGAGTATATGTTCCTTTTTCTTTAATAGTTTCAATTTCATCATTTTTATTTTCAACTGATTTTTCAATCATATCTTTAATAAAATTAGTTGGTGAAACTGATGGTTGATCTTCAACAAATAAATCAGGTTTTAATTCTTTTAAAGTTTGCATTTTTTCAGTTAAAGAATTACCACTAACTTTATCTAAATTACTTTTAATATCTTCAATTTTAGTTGATGGAACATCTTTAAATGTTTTTAATTCATCTAATTCATTAGATAATTTAATAAAATCTTCTTTTGATATAACATCTTCGCGTTTTTGCACACTTTCTCTAATTTGCTTTGCTTCATTATTAAACTGATTTAAGATATTTTCAGCAATCTCTTCACTTAAACCTTGTTCTATTAATTGTTCTTTTGTAAGTGCCATTTTATAAACCTCTCTTTTTTTATTCTTGTCCGATTAAACTAATACAATACTTTTTATATATTATATAAATAAATAAACTAAACTTAATATATTTCATTGCTAATTTAGCCTTTAAAATGCGTAATAATGTGTATTTAACAAGATAAAATTATTAAAATAATTTCCAATTTTGCTTGTATATATATATATATATATATATAATGAGACTAAATCTTGATAAAAAGTTTCAAGATTAAAAAAGGAGAAAAACAAGTATGAAAAAATTACTTAGTTTATTAAGCGTATTAACAATTAATGGAACTACTGTACCAATAACAATTGCCGCTAGTCCTTATCAAAAAGAAGAAACTAAATTAGAAAATAATGAAATTAGTTATTTACAAACAAATAATTTAAAAAATTTAAATAGAGTTAAAAGACATGAAATAACATATCCAATATTAGAAGATGTGTTAATTGATTTAAGAAAAACTACCATGAAAAAACCAATGCAATTTCAAATAGCTAATTCATGATGTGTTATTGCAATTTTAAAAAATATATTTGATAATAATATTCTTAATAATAAAGATCTTAAAGAAATGGAACAAGAAGAAATTACAAGTTTTTTTTCAGACAGCATAAATGATAATGGTGTTTCGTTATCAAATGTAATTGAATTATTTAACACAAACCCGATAATTAAGGAAAGTTTGGGATATAATTTAAAGGAAATTGATTTAACTCGATTATTTTGAAATAGATTAAATGATATAGAAAAAAGAATGTGGATAAGACATTTAATATGGGAATCTCTTTCTAGACAAGTCCCTGTTATTATTGGTGGTTTTTTTGAATTAGAATATTATGGCCAAATATTTAATAACGCTTCTCATTCTGCATTAATTGTTGGAATCAAGCCAAATAAAGAAAATATACTTGAAGATACTTATTATGTTAGAGATCCATGAAGAGACAGTGAAGGTGAATTTATTCTAGATCAAACTACAGAAATTTCAATGACGGGGGAACAAATTTTTAATATTTTATTTAATCAAATAGAAAATGGTAGCGTATTAATACATGAAGATGTTTTTCAATTATTTTGTGAAAAAGCTATTAGTATTTTTTCATCAATTTGAGAAATAACAGAACCAGAATTAATGGCAGCTATAGGCTATAGTATAATATAATTAAAATATGAAAAAAATATTAAGTCTTTTGGGAACAATTACTTTAATTGGAACAAGTACAACAAGTTTAGTTGCTTGTAATACACCACAAGAATATACACCCGAAGAATTAGCAAAATTAAAAAAAGAAAACCAAATAAATACAACTAATGAAACTATTAAAAACAATTTAGAATGAATAGCATCACAAGAAAAACCATTTAATAATATTGATAATAAATGATATTATGTAGTGTGGCGTGGTAATAAAAATAATAATTGAAGAATTATTAAATTTTTAAATTATTCAGATAATGAAAAAAAAATAGATAATTATGCTAAATATAGTCTTATTTTTAAACCGTCACGATTTCGTTATTATACTTTATTAATTAAATACGGAATTATTAATACAAATAATACTTTATATGCTGATGATGGTTCATATTTTAAATCAGTTTATCGTTGAAATTTAACCGATAATGTACCTGCCTTAATTATTGATGATAAAGGTAATGTAAAAGTTAATGGAGAATAGAAAAAGAGATTTTACATCTCTTTTTATTTTTATATTGGTTTTATTGTAATTTTAACTGGATTATCACTTTTATTTCTAATACCTAAAACATTAGGATTATTAACATCTAATACAATATCTTTATCATTACCAAAACTTAAATAACTATCTGCCCCTAAAATTAATTCTGCATAAATTAATTTTGTAAATCTAATTTTTAATTTCATATCATTAGTATAATATGCTTGTAATTCTGTTTTTTTAATTTCATCTTTATCACTATTAAATAATTTTGTTGATTTAAGTGTAAAAGAAATTCTAATAGTTAATTCATTTTTTGATATATATTTGTTAAAATAATCATCATAACTTGGTAATCCATTAGTATATGCAGTAGAAAATGTTTGAATATTATTTACTCTGATATTATCAGTATATAAAGTTATTGTATTATCAAAATTAACTTTATCGGTTTGTGAATGACCACTTTCTAGTAATTTTATACTAGACAATGGATTTTTATTAGTACATCCAGAAACTCCACCAAAAGTAATATTAATATTTCTATTAGGAATAAAATTTCCTATATTTGGTGGCCCACATTCAACTTGTAAATTATCTAGATTACTTATTTCAATCGTTTTATAAGAATCTTGGAATTTACTGATACTTTGAATTATTGGATCGATTTGTTTTAAATCTATTTCAGTTTCATAATAAGCAGAATTAAATTCATTATAGAACAAATTAACATCAGAGTATAATGTAGTGTTAACTTTTCTACATTGTGCTGGTGCTGTAATTTTGGTTTTTAATGCTTGTACTGTATTAGCATCTCAAATATCTTTTGTATACTCTGGATAATTATATGGGACTGGTGGTAAGACATATTGCGGGTAATTAAATGTTGGTATTTCATAGTCATGTGGTAATAAAAAACTAGTTTTATAATTAGTTGTCATATCTCTTAAATAATTATTTATTACACTTTTTGTTTTACCTCTAAAACTCCACACTGATAAGCGTAAATAATCTTCTTCATTATTAGTATATGGGTTATCTGCATAAAAGATAATTTCAAAATTACCTTTATATAATGCTTGTATTGAAAACATATCAATTATATAACTACAATTTGTACCATCAGGTGTTTGTAAGAATTTGCAATCATTATCTTTTTCACTATCACTAACTGATGTTTGAGCATCTACTGCTCTTACTAATTCATTAATTAAATAAATACGATTAGTTTTAGGGTTTAATTGTTTTAAATTATAAGTTGAATAAGTTATTCGTTCTGTTGGTTTACCATCTTTTTCAAAAACATTGCCTTGTATTTTATCAGTTAATAAAGTAGTAAAACTAAAACTAGTAGCATTAGCACCAATCATAGCACCAATTTTATCATTTCCTTGTTCTCTAAATATTTCAAATGGTAAATAACCTTTACCAGCAGACTTATCACCTCAAAAGGCATCATTATAAAAACTATAAACATTAGCACTCATAAAGCCATTAAGTCATGGGAAATTAGGTCATTTATCATCTTGGGTAATTGTTAAATTACCAATTCAGTCCCAAGGAATACCAAACGAAACAAAGTTTAAAAACTTTCCAATAGCAGGTATCGTAAAAGGATTAAATACTAATTTTTGCGTATAGTTTAAAGGTAATACTGTAATTTGGCGATTAATAAAATTATTCATATTTAAAATATCTCAAACATTACATTTACCCATTTTATTATATTCAATTTGAACATTACCAACTGTATTACCGAATTCATCTTTTCTTCTAAAATATGATGAGGCTTGGGTACTAATAATATTATTAATAGTTCCACTATTTACTTTTACTTTATCTGGTGGAGTAATCATTCAATTTTTAGACCAATAAGGCTTAGAATTTTTGTCTTCTTCCTTAATAGTTGTTCCAACAGTCGGATTGGTTGCTGTTGAACTTGCTTTATCTGTTATTATCATACCCTCATTATTTTTTTCAATTCAAAAATCAGACATTGATTGAATATGTTCTTTTCAATCTTTATATCCAGTAATAATAGTTGGTTGTATTCCTTGAATGTTATATCAACTTACTTCGGGTGAAGCATAAGTATTTATTTTATCAGGTGGTGCAGGAAACATGTTATACATTAATAAATCACGAGAATTCATTACTTTTTTATTAAATTCACCTTTAATAATTGGTCGCCCAATAACAGGCATATCAAAAAAGATAGGATTACCATAAAATTTAACTGCCATTGCTCTAACACCTGGGTCTTTTAATAAAATCTCATCTAATTCAACAATACCTTTATTTAGTTTTTCATCATAAGTTATTTTAGGAAAACAATAACCTTCACCTGGGGCACTTGTTTGAATAAATTGTCGTACTGATAAACCACTATTATTAATTTTGTCATTAATACTTGAAAAAGTAATTTCTTGTCATAAGAAATCACCATCTTCTACGGAATAATAATTAATAACATTTGATGGATATAATCATTGTCTATCTTGGGGTGCAGAATTAATATCACCACCACCAATATTTAAACCACGGTCATTAAATACAGTATAAAAATTATAATAATCATTAATATTTAATTTAGTAATATCTTCATCTAAAATTAATAAAGTATATTGTCGTTCTGTTGATTGTTGAGTAAATACTTGTTCAAATTTAGCATCACCAAATTTAATAGAACTTACATCATCAACCATATAAGCATCTCAATATTTACCAACTTTTACCTCTTTTGTATAAAAGTTATCGGCTTTATTATCATTATTCATAAAATAACTTAATTTATATTGATTTAAGTATTCTAACATTCTATTAATATCATAAATATTTTCACCATCAATTAATTTTCAATAAACATTATTATTTTCATCTTTTAATTTTATAGCAAAAGGTGTTTCATTATTGGCTCATATAGTTGAGTTAATTGGTTGATTTTTAAAATCATCAATCGTTAAAATATTAATTTCTTCACCTTTATATTTTTGGACTATTTTTAAACTACCTTGTCATTGAGCAATCGTACTTTCCATATTATCAAATATTCGTGAATAACTACCATAATCACTTGGTTTAGCATTATTAGGTTTTCAACCTGTTTCAGTATCAGGAATATATGAACTATAAACATTAAAAGGAAATACCATTCAATGTCTATGTTCTTTTATACTTTCTCTTATATCTATTGCAGTATCACCTGCTCCTGTTCTTAATCATTGCATAGCTGCTGGACTAATTTTTTGCATTTGTTAATTCTCCTTTATTTCTGTTTTACCTTGTACGGCATTTTGATTATTACCAGTTTCATCATATTCCATTAATTTATTATTATGTTTTATCTCTTTGGTATGCCTTTTATCTCAGTATTTTTCAATTTTTTCATAATATTTGATTGCTTCTAATTCATCAACATTATCATATTCAGTTATCGCTCTTATTGGCTCCATTGTTCAATTATCTAATCTAGTAGTAATTAATTCATTTTGTCGCATTTGGTCTACTAAACTAGCACTAACAAAATCAAAACCATACGGGCGTTCACCAACACCATCTCATAAACCATAATATTTTAAAACAGCATCAAACATCTTAGTATAATATTGTTTACGATATACTTGTAAATATGCTTGTTTTTCTAAGTCTTTTGTTTTTTTTATTAATGATTGGGTTTTATTTTCTTCACTATCTGAGGCATCACCAAAAGGACTAGAAAAATTACATGCTATATATACTTGTTCAATAATTTCTTTTTGGTCTTGTGTATATGTTTCTAAGGTTGGTGTCCCTTGTACTACTTGTAAAGATTGAGATAATTGACCATCTACTGTTGATGAACTTGATTGAACAAAAATATCATCGAATACATCTTGCAGTACTTTTTTATTACCTTTGTTATAAGCAGTCATTAAATCATCACTTAGTATTCCATATCAATGTGTACGATTTGCATATCTTTCTTTTGATTTAATATTAAAGTTATCTTCTAAATCAAATTGTAATTTATAACAATTTGCCATTGTAGGTCATGGGTTTAATGTAGTTGATGTTGATAAAAATAAAGGATTAGGTTCATTTATCATTTCTCAAAAAGGTACTATACCTAATTTATTTTTAAATTCTTGTACTAAAACAGGTTTAACATCATCTTTAATTTGTGTTTTACTTTGCCCAACAATTACTTCATTATTTTTAGGTCAACCTTTAATAACTATTTTATCTTTGGTACAAATTAAATTTAAAATAAAACCACTATCTGATTGATGATAATTTAATCAAATATCGGCACCTTGTTCTAATTCATTTATTTTACTTACGCGTGATGTAAAGTTAAAAGGATTAATTCATAAATCAATATTGCTATCACTAGTTTCTAATAAACCAAAGATAGTTTTACCCATTAAACTTGCTGTTAATTCATTTTTATCTAATTTTTCTTTTATTTTATAAGTTTCATATCATCAATTTAATTTTTTTAAAATATCTTTACGATGAGATTTAAATAAAATATCTTTACCATTTACTAATCGCATTTGATGGCGAGCAATAATATTGGCCAAATTAATTGTTCAATCATAATTATAAAATTTTAAAACACTATTAATATCATTTAAGTTTGGTAAACTAGGGAAAGTATTATGCATTGTTATTTTGCTCCTTTAATTTTAAGATAAGTGCATAATTAATAATATTTACTGTTAATAAATTTGGTTCATTTGCCAAAACTTGAACACATACTTTAACTTTTCGATATTTTTTAATATATTCATTATATAAATTTAATTTACATATTGCGATATTATCTTTTTTTAATTCTTGACAAAGTCTTTTTTTAACTTGTCCACAAACAGACATATAAGGTCTTTTTGCATTTATTACACGCTCATCATGTATTACATAAATATCTTTTTTCATTAATTTATTCACTCCCTTTGTTGTCATAATTTATAATCTGCTGAACTATTATGCTTAACCATTGGTATTAATTTAAAATGTAAAGCATAAAAATCACTATCAAATGTATCATCATATAAGTCTAATACTTTTTCTTCTCTTGCTTCAGGCTTATCTTCTCATTGTATTAATTCATATTGGGTTTTACTTACAGGACATTTTTCTCATAATCATTTTAATTGATTAGTATTTATTAACATTGTGAATGCCTCTACACGATGTCTTACTTTAAATTTTTGTTTTTGTGCTGGTTTAAATGTCATATATTGACCAAAAGAATAATTATATTTTTCTCGGTTTAAACTTTGCAATGTTGAATAAGCACTATCATCAACATTAATTGATATTCCTTGTTGTATTAAATTAAAGTATTGATTTAATTGATTGTTATAAAAATCTAAAATATCTTTAACTTGTTCTAATTCAGTTTTAAATTGTTGTGTAGCATTTGAATGAGTATATTCAGCAACTTTATAGGCTTTTTTATCAAATGAGTTATATATTCAAAAACTAGCCGCTGTTGTATGTCCTTTAGGACTAGTAGCATTAGCAATATCAACACCACCTAATAATTTAGTTGGTTGAATAATATCTGTTGCTTTCATAATATCAATATATCTTGCAAAGATTGATCCACTAGTATTGCCAGGAAGTCCTCAACTCCATACTCTTGCTCTTTCAATATCTAATTGTTCTAATCTTAATTGTTCATTAACTTTATCTTGTGGTAATTCATAATTTAATCTTCAACTAGAATAATGAATAATAATTTTCATATTTCATTTTTCAATATACTTAATTTGCTCATATTTACTACGCATTATTTCTTCATTAAAAGGTAATAATTCATTACAATAACCAACAATATATCTTTTTAAACTTTCAGGATTACATGTATTAATTGTTATTTTATTTTGATAACCACGAATAGCAAATTCTAAATCACTTAAATCTTTTTGTTGAAATTGGTCACATTCTTCTCGTCAATCAATAACTAATTTATATTTATTCAAATCAGCAAAGGCTTTTAATTTTTCTTTCCGACTTGGTGAATGCAATCCTTTACAATATATTTTGCTCCCATTTGATAAAGTAAAAGTAAAATTTGATAAATTAATAGTATAAGGTATATTATTTTCATCTAACATATTTCAGATATTTTGAAATACACTATCTTTTAAATCTTTACTCCAATACATACTAGCAATGATACAAATTGGTTCTTTAATTAATAAACTAATTTTTAATAATTCACCAAACATTTTAATATTTGATATAGTTTTACCACTATATCGCGTCCCAATTTGATTAATTTCATTAACTAATTCATATTTCTTAGCAAATGGATATTTATTACCAATACTACTATTTTGTAACAACCAATAAGGCGTTTCTAACAAATAAGTAAAATGATTAAGCATTATTATCACTTTCTTTTTTAATATCTCTAATATCCGTTTGTAAATTAACTATTATTGGTTCTTGATTATTTAAGTTTAATTCTTGTTCCAACTGTTTTTCTTGCAGTGAATATTTATAATTAAATGCTCGTTGTCAATATAATTTAGCACCATCAGGTGATTTCATCATAAAATTAATTATTTCACTTTCAATTCTATCAACTTGTTTTTCAAGCAAAGGAACTATCTTTTCGCTCGCATAAGTATCATATCTTCACTTGCGAGAAAGATTGAATTCATTGGTTAAATCATTCAAAGTATATGGTTTATTAGGTGATTTATTTTCTCAAAATTGTTCTATTTTACGATAAAAAGTTGCCAAACTTGCTGTTTTTGGATTAAATTCTTTCATTTTTTACTCCTTTTTGCATATTAAAATTGCTATTATTTAAACAATATGATTAAATAAAAGAGTAATAAACTGTATTAAAATGTATAAAAGAACTTTCACAAGTTCTTTTTTTATTATCTATATTTTACATTAAAATAAAAAAAAGTAAAGTAATTTACTTTTTTCAGTTAAATTAATTTGCTAATAATTAACAAATAAATTATAACACAATAAATAAAAAATATTATCTTTTTTTTGAATTTTTTCATTTTCATTATTTTTGTGATAGAGTCCTTAACTATAGTAAAGAGGGTAAAAAAATGATAAATGTTGATAAAAACTTTTTTAATAATTTTAATAATTTGTTATATATACAAAGTATTGAAATTATTCAACAAAATTTAGAAAATTCTGATGAATGAATTTTTAAAAATAAAAATATTGATGAAACTTTAAAAGAATTTAAAGATTATAAAGTAAAAGAAATAAAACCAAGAACATTAAATATTTTAAATGGTAAAATAACTTTTAAAAGAAGAAAATATTATAAAATTAATCCAGAAACAGGCAAAGAAGAATATATTTTTCCTTTGGATAAACTTTTAGGAATTGAAAAATGACAAAGAACAGATAATTCTGTTAAAGAAAAAATATTATCATTTATTGGCAAGAAAAAAACATATCAAGATATTTTAGATACTATGGAACATGTAAAAATTTGTATAAAAACAATTTCAAATATTATGAAAAATGCAAAAACTGATAAAGAATATTACCTTAATAAAACTGATAAAAAAATAAAGATACCTCATACTTTATATATTCAAATTGATGGGACTTATTTAAAAATGTGAAATGAAAAGAAAAAAGGAAAAGAAAAAATAAAAAAACATAGTATATTTTCAACTGTTCATACTGGTTTTGATAAGGTAAAATCAACGAAAAAAAGACCTGTAATTCAAGATAAATTAGGTGTTATAGAGCTAGATAATATTCCAGAATATATTAAAAAAAATAGTAAATTAACTAATTTTGTTAATAAATTACTTACATTAATTACAAGTTATTATGATGTTAATGACAATATTGAATTTATGGTATTAGGAGATGGCGCACTTTGAATTAAAAATATTGTAAAATTTATTCAAGAATATTTTCCTAAAAATAAAGTACATTACACGATAGATAAATTCCACCTTACAAATAGATTTAAAAAATTATATCCTTATCAAAGTAAAAACAAAGAAAACAGAGAAACATACCATAAAGCAGTCGATTATTTTTTTAATGCTAAATATGAAGAATTATTAGAATGTTTAGAAAACAGTGCTTCTTTTATAAAAGAATCAAAAATGAAATTCTTAAAAGAAACAATTAAATTAATTAAAAATAATGAAGAAGGTGTCAGAAATCAAACATTATGAAATAATATTGGTTGTCATATTGAGGGTGATATATCACATTACTGTAAAGGTGTTTTGGTTAAAAAAGCAACTTATCATGAAAAAACTCTTAAAAATAAATTAAATACTAGTATGATGAATTTTAAAAATAAAATTAATTTATTTAATACTAATGAACCATTAGAAGAAAATAGAATTAATTATTCAGTTAATAATTTTGTAAATAATAATTTACAACCAAACTTATATTTTTATTAATTTTATCTAATAAATTAAATAACTTTAATAAACATATATTTTTGTCATGGAAAAATTTAAAAAATGTTAAAATATTGTTGACAATAAAATTAAAAGTAATATAATTTAAATAAGTAAGTGGTATTTTTATTCCACAATTTCTAAGATATTAATTAAAATCCTTAAATAATACATACAACCAATTTAAAACTTAATTTTATTACTATTTATTTTTATAATAACCAATATGACGAATTAGGTAATTTAGTATCTTGTACTTTTGATTATGACCCTTATATTAAAAATGACCAGAGTGTTTTTATTACTGAAAAATTAGAAATTGATTATGTAACTAAATGAAATAACTATACAACTTTACAAAGAGAAGAAATATTGCCACTTAATTTTATACCAATTGAAATTATTCCTAATAACCCTAATTTTGAGCCTTCTGCTCGTTATGGTAAACAATTTGCTAGTATTTTAGATATTATTGCTGAAAAGATAATGTTAGATTCATTATTAAATAGTGGTAAATTTACCATTAATACTAATGGTGTTACTGGTGTGGTGTTGACCAAGAAATTAGTAAAATGTTGGCTTCATTTATTGAAAATGACTTGTTATTAGTTGAAGGAGACTCTGATAGTAATTTTCAACCAGTAGACTATATTGCTGGTAATTTTAAAGGTGAACAATTAACCAAAATATATGATTGATTATTAACTAATTACTATAAAATAAATCGCCATCATGTTCCCGCAATCGCCAAGGGAGCCCAACAAACACAAGCAGAAGTTGCGGGAGTAAATATTCAAACAAACGCATCATACGAACAAATGATATATATTAGAGAAATTAAATTAACTGAATTCATTATTAAGTTAATTAAATATGATAATGCTATTTTAAACAGTAGAACATTTAATATTAAAAATATTGATGATTTAATTATTGATGTTCGCTTACCAGTAAATGCTACTTTAAACAGACAATTAAATAACAATGAAACTATTATAAATATGCCTAATGAAGAAGGAGAACAAGAATAATGTTAAAACCATCTGAAAAAATGTTAGCACAATTAGCAGAAAATGATGAACCAATTGACTATTCAATTGATAGTATTCCATTAGATTTTGCTAGTCAATCGCAGTACAGCGACCTTGATTTAGAACAATTATTTACTGAAGACCGTGCTAGAACCTTATATATTTATAAAATTAATAATCTCTTGTTAAGACAAAGCAAAAACCAATCTTAAACTACTCTCAAAATAGCGTTAAAATAGGTTTTATTGACAAAGATGAATATATTAAAATAACTGGTTATGAAATTAGTGATTTTAATTTTAAATTACAAATTCAACAAAATACCACAGTCCAAGATAATAGCACAAGTTATGTAATGATTGAAGAAAAAGATATTTTAATTAATGATATTTCAAAAAAAGACAAAGAATTTTTAGAATCCTATTACTTAAAAATAGTATCTATTAATGAACCAATTACCGAAGACAATAAAAATGAATGTTATATTATCGAAAAATATAAAATACCTTATTCACCTGATGGTGTTGATATTATTAAATCTACTCATTTAGTTAAGGTGACTGATTTTAAATGAAAAAACCAAAATAGTATTCATTTAGTATTACAAAAATCATTACCCGAAGATACAGTATTTACTGGGATTGAGATTAAATACCCTAAATCAATGTTATTTGGAAATATTAAATGTTGAGGTAATATTAATGGTGTTTATTCTTATCCTTCATCAATAGTTGAAAATGCTAATTTAGTACCGTTGCTATCTATGTCTATTGAAACAAAACCTAATTTAAGAGTATTTCAATATTGATTTACCGAAAGTTTTTTACCGTGGTTTATTGCAAAAATATATATTCAACCAGATGATATTTTAAGTTTAATAAAAAATAATGGTTTAGAAAAAGTTTTATTAAATTATTTAACTTATCGTTATAATTATAATCGAAAATTTCAAGGTGCAAAATATGATAAAAAAGGAAATCCCACTAATAAAGCGGCTGAATTACGTCAAAAATTTGAAGGACAAAAACCAGAAGATGTTATTGATGGTTTATTTGAAAATTGAAAATTAGACAATCCAAGTAAATTACATAAAAGATATCTAAAAAGAATTAAACAAGTGATATACATGTTATCAAATTATACATATAGTAAATATGCAATTAATAAAGGCTATAATGATGATGTTAAATTATTTGTCCCTTATTATTTTGAATTAATATCTAATCCAAGAGAGGTAGAAACTGGATATTGAGAGTTTGAACATTACAAAGTTAAATTGAATTCATCATATTTTAATTTTACTGGTGGTTCTATTCCAACAAGACCAATAAATTATTGAGAAGAGGTTTATTCAAATGACAAACCATTTAATGAGAAAGATGATAAATGATATTTTGCTGTGTGGCGTGGTGAAAAAAATGCTGATTGGCGTATTATTAAGTTTAAAAATAATGAAATGACTATTAAAATTGATAATTCTAATAATCGGCAATTGCAGAAAACTGATTTAGGTATGGGAAGAGATTTATATATTACAAATGATTCAGGGTTTGTTAAATATGTGACACATTGAACAGATGATAATGGTTCTTACTTTAAATCAGGTTTATCGTTGAAATAATGATAGCGAACCAAATACACCGTTTATTTTACCTAAAACAGGACAAATTACAGATTGAAATTTAAAAAATCAAAATAATATTAATAAAAATGATGAAATTAAAGTAACTGTTAAAAACAAAGATATTTCAGAAAACTATATTTATCAATTAGAAGCAAATTACTTTAATTGATTATCCATAACAAGTGAATTAGAAACAAATAATATACCTTCTCTTATTCCTGCTGAAATTAAACTATCTGATGGTGAATATGGCAAATATTTAACTAATTTAATTGTTTCTAATGACAAAATAAAAGATTATTTAAACTATTTTTCTCAATGAAATAAATTACTTTATTCTAAATCAAATTGAGTGAGTATAACTAAAAATTTAGTTGAGGACAGTATTAAAATAACTTTTTTAAAACACGAAAAACTATTTAATTTAAATCAAATCGAAATATCTGGCATATGATGTTATGGGAATTATGATATAAATATTTTTATTGAAAAAATAAATGAAAAAATTACTGAAGGAAAAGATATTAACTTAGAATTAATCAAAAATTGTTCTATCGGAACTAAAGTCAGTGGAAAAGACAGAAATACATATTTACAATTAACCGAAGATAATGAATGATATTTGTATAAAAATGGCATTGAAAATGAAAACTCATATTCAAATATCGCAGTTGTTAATTTTTTAAAAAAATCAAATAGTTTAATATTTTCCTATCCACCCACAAAAGAACAAATTAATATTAATAATTTAAAATTATTTAATAAAAATAATGAAAAATTATCATTAATTACATTAGAAATATAAAAAGTTATTTAGATTTATAAATCTAAATAACTTTTTAATTTATTTTCAACATATATATTTGGTTCGCTATCATTATTTCAACGATAAACTGATTTAAAGTAAGAACCATTATCATCTGTTCAATGTGTCACATATTTAACAAACCCTGAATCATTTGTAATATATAAATCTCTTCCCATACCTAAATCAGTTTTTTGCAATTGCCGATTATTAGAATTATCAATTTTAATAGTCATTTCATTATTTTTAAACTTAATAATACGCCAATCAGCACTTTCATCAACACGCCACACAACAAAATATTATTTATTATCAATTTGATTAAATGGTTTTTCTTGATATGCTATTCATTCTAAAATACCATTTTTTGTTTTTATATTATTTTTTTCTTTTAAATCTGCTAATTCTTTTTCGCTATATTGTGGTTTATTAAAAGCAACTAAATTTGTTGTATTTGTTCTAATTAAAGTATTTGTTCCCAAAAGACTTAATATTTTTTTCATATTTTAATTCTACTATACTATAGCTGCTATTAATTCTGGTTCTGCCATTTCTCAAATTGATAAAAAAATACTAATAGCTTTTTCACAAAATAATTGAAAAACATCTTCATGAATTAATACGATACCGTTTTCTATTTGATTAAATAAAATATTAAAAATTTGTTCCCCGTCATTGAAATTTCTGTAGTTTGACCTGGAATAAATTCAGCTTCACTGTCTTTTCATGGATCTCTAACATAATAAGTATCTTCAAGTATATTTTCTTTATTTGGTTTGATTCCAACAATTAATGCAGCATGATAAGAGCTATCACATCCTTCATCATCATATTCGTCGTCATCAAATAAACCACCAAACATAATAGGAGATTGTCTAGAAAGAGATTCCCATATTAAATGTCTTATCCACATTACTTTTTCTATTTCATTTAATTTATTTCAAAATAATCGAGTTAAATCAATTTTCTTTAAATTAAATCCCAAATTTTCCTGAATTATTGGGTTTGTGTTTAATATTTCAATTACCTTTGATAATGAAGCGCCATCATTTGCATTGTTTTAAAAAAACTTGCAATTTCTTCTTGTTCTATTTCTTTAAGATCTTTATTATTAATAATATTATTACTAAATATATTTTTTAAAATTGCAATAACACATCATCAATCATGTATTTGAAATTCCATTGGTTTTTTCATGCTAGTTTTTCTTAAATCAATTAACACATCTTCTAATATTGGATATGTTATTTCTTGTCTTTTAACTCTATTTAAATTTTTTAAATTATTTGTTTGTAAATAACTAATTTCATTATTTTCTAATTTAGTTTCTTCTTTTTGATAAGGACTAGCGGCAATTTTTGTTTGTACAGCAGTTCCACTAATTGTTAATACACTTAATAAACTAAGTAATTTTTTCATTTTTTATAATTTCCTATCTTTTATCTTGAAACTTTTTTCAAGATCTATTGACATTATATATAAGCACTTTTAAATATATTTTAGAAAGGAAATTATACAAATGATTATTATTCTGATTATATTGTACTAAATCTGGGCTCGCGGAATTTTCATAAGTTTGTGAAAAATTCCTTAAAGTTTAAAAAAACTTTTGCCGCGCTTTTCGAAATACTTGGGAAAAATTCTAAGCGTTAAGCGAAGAATTTTATAAAGGTTCCCAAATTTGTTTGAAAGAACCTCAAAATCTTTTTTAACTTGTAAGTCATTTTATCACATTATCACAAAAATTTAAGAAAATCAACCGCTCGCCCAAAACCTCAAAAAACTATATAATTAGCTTTGTATATAAAAGAAAGGATTTTTTAAAATGGATAAAACAAAGCATCATTTTACTTTTAAAGAAAGAGTAATGTTAAAAGATTTATTAGAACTTGATTCTTTAAAAAGAAAAAATGGTAAATCCAATATATCTAAAATAGCAAAAATATTGCATAAAAATCGCAATACAATTAGACAAGAAATAAAAAGGTTAAAAGATAATGAATATGACGCTAAATTAGCACAGGAAGATTATTTACAAAAGCGACAAAAATGTTTTAAAAAATCATCATTATTGCTAAATATTTTAGAATGACTAGATGAAAAATATAAAAAATTTCATGATTCACCAGAACAAATCTGTAAAAAATATGAAAAAGAGTTTGGTATTAAATTTCCGGTATGTTTTAAAACTTTATATAAATATATTCATTTGGGATTTTTAAATTTCAAGAAAGATAATTTGTATTTTCATGGTAGAAAATATAAAACAAAAAATAGAATTGATAACCGTGGAAAAATAAGAAATTTTAGAACTATTGAAGAAGCAAAACATGGTAAAAATGAATTTGGTTGATTTCAAATAGATACTATGGTTGGCAAAAATAATAGTGTTTGTTTAGTTTTAATCGAAGAATTAACCCAATTTAAAATTATTGAACCATTAAAAGAAAAAACAACAAAAGAAGTTACAAACGCATTAAAACGAATTTTTTCTAACAGATTTTTTAAAGATAGATGCAAAGGAACAATAACAGATCAAGGCAAAGAATTTGCTGATTGAGAAAAAATTTAAAAAATAACAAATGCTAAAGTATATTTTTGTGATGCTGGAACTCCAACTCAAAAACCCAAAGTTGAAAGAGCAATTCGTGATTTTAGACATTGATTTTCCAAAGAAATTGATTTAAGTATTTATTTAAGAAATTCTTATCAAGAAGTTGCTAATATAATAAACTCTAAACTTAAAAAATCTTTACATTGACTATCTTCAAAAGAAGTTTTTATACAAATGTTTAATTTTTAATATAATTACCTATAAAAATTTTAATCATTTTATTTTTCAGTGTGCCAAAATTTATAAATTTAAAACAAAAATACTAAATTTTTTTAAAATAAATTATATTGAACATTTATTTTATTGGTGTTATAATAAAATTAAGTAGGATGCTACACTTCGTAGTACAATTTACAAATTTCAATTAGTTATATTACCATTTTTATCTATTTCAGGTAAATTAGGTTCAGCAGTCCCATCTCAACGATAAACTTTTATTCAACTTGGAGACCATGGTAATGCTACATTGATATTTGAATTATTATTTATTCTTTTTGATATTTTTATATTATTAGAATTATCTTTATATATTATAAAATACCGTTTATTATTAACTTTCTCATTAAACGGTTTTTGGTTTTTATAAACTTCTTTTCAATAATTTTTAGGTGGAGTAGGTCCACCAGAAAAAACAAAATATGATGAATTTAATAGTACTTGACAATCTTTAAATTTTCAATAACCATCTTTTATTTTATTAGGAGTTGAAACTAATTCAAAATAATAAGGAGCAAATAATTTAATATCATCATTATAACCTTTATTAATTCCGTATTTACTATATGTATAATTTGATAACATATAGATAATTTGTTTAAATCTTTATTAGAGGGATTACCTTTTTCATCATATTTTGCACCTTTAAATTTTCTATCATAATTATAACGATATGTTAAATAATTTAATAAAACAATATTTAATTCTTTAACATCTAATAAACCTAGTATATCTTTACCTTTAATATAGTTTTGGGCAATACTTCATGGTAAAAAACTTTCGGTAAATCAATATTGAAATACTCTTAAATTAGGGTTTGTTTCAATTGGCATTGATAGTAAAAGTACTAAACTAGCATTTTTAACTATAGATTGTGGATAAGAATAAACACCATTCACATTTCCACAACATTTAATATTTCCAAATAACATTGATTTAGGATACTTAATCTCAATATCAGTAAATACTGTATCTTCTGGTAATGATTTTTGTAATGCTAAATGAATGCTATTTTGATTTTTTCATTTAAAGTCAGTTATTTTAACTAAATGAGTAGATTTAATAATGTTAATTCCATCTGTTGAATATGGTTTTTTGTATTCTTCGATGATATAACATTCATTTTTATTGTTTTCGGTAATTGGTTCATTAATAGAAACTATTTTTAAGTCATAGGATTCTAAAAATTCTTTATCTTGTTTTGAAATATCATTGATTAAAATATCTTTTTCATCAATCATTACATAACTTGTGCTATTATCTTGTATTGTGAATTAATAAACCCTTAGGAGTAAAACATATTATTAAAATAGAAAATATTAATGAAAGTGGATATAGTCTGTTTGTTAATTTAGAAGAAGAAGCATATCCATGAAGTAAACTAGCGGGTTATCATTTTAGAACACAAATTTCATTTTACAATCAAGCTGTTAAATTAAAAATGAAAGTTAATTATGAATTATGAGGTATTGGTGCCAGTAATTTAACTAGTATGAATTCAAGTGGACATTTTGAAATTAATACTATTGCAGGTGCATATATTAGGTTAAAAGAAAAATAGGTTTTTATACCTATTTTTTTATTCACCATTAACTTTTATATTATTATTCTCATCAAGAATTAAATTAGGTTCTTGTGTATCTAATAAATTTCAACGATATACTGATTTAAAATATTGAATATCCTTATGCCAAAAAAATCATTTTAAATTATTTTTTTGGATAGTTAAATCAAATGTATTATTCCAATCTAAATCTTGAACTAGTGCAAGTTTATAATTATCATATTCATCTTTATTTTTTAATTTATTTTGTTGATTATTCTGAAATTTAATTAATCTTCAACTATCATTTTTATTACCACGCCACACTACATAATAATATTTATTATCAACATTATCAAATGGTTTTTCTTGTGATGCCATTCATTTTAAATTGTTTTTAATAGTTTGGTCTTTTGTATCTATTTTATGTTTTTCTTTTTCTTTTTTTAATTCATCTTCGCTATATTGTGGTTTATTACAAGCAACTAAACTTGTGGTACTTGTTCCTACTAATGTAATTGCACCTAAAATACTTAATAATCTTTTCATTGTAGAATTTTCCTCCCTTTATCGTCATCATCATAACATATTATTTTATTTTTTTATAAATTATTATGATACTATTATCATAGTTAAAAAAAGAGAATGATCCTGATCATTATTCTTACTATAATTATATTACACATAATATTTTTTACAAGTAAGAGATAATAATGTTTTTATTCTTTAACTTTTGCAAGAAAGGATGTTACTTCTGGCATATAAAAAATGAGATATTGTTTGAGTTTATTAATTACATATTGATAAAATTAAAGATTTTTTAAATATTGAATTAAGTAATTTTTGAAAAGAAAATCCAATTATAATAGAAAAAATTTGGAATAATAGTAAAAAAATATTACTAACGATATGAAAAAAAATATAAATAAATTTTCTATATGAACTGAAAAAATTAATAAAATTGTAGAACAAAATAAATTAGAATTTAATAATAATTTAGAAATTGAAGAAAAAAATATTATTTTACTTGATTGTTATCATGAATTGTTTGAATTGTTAATACCACTTTTAGATATATCTAAAAATCAAATAAAATTATTACAAAAAATAATAATAAATGAAAAAAATATATACGATTTATTTTTTTAATTAATATGTATAAAGAAATTTCTTTAAATATTGAAATTTTAAAAAATAATGAATCTATTTATAGGCCATGTGTTATATTTCATAAATCCAGTGATTACTATTGAGTTATGCCCATTCATACAATTAAAGAAGATAAAAATAATTTTAATAGTAAATTTTATATTTTATTAAATAAAAAAAGTATTATTAAATGTTGTTCTTTTGAAAAAACTTACATAAGTTTAATTAAAGACAAAAAATAATAAATAATAAGGATAAAGTAGATAATTTAGATTTACAAAATAAAATTACAGAAAAGTTTAATTGATTTTTCTTAAAATAAAAACAGAGAGTATTTTATTCTCTGTTTTCCTTTCGGCCATTACTGGCATAACTTATAAAAGTTATCTATGTTTCCATAGATCCTATCCCTAGGATAATTTAATTATAACACTTTTTAATTAAATTGTTGATTATTTTTACGGTGATGTTAAGACGGTGTCGTAAAATTAAGAAAGGAAGATAAAATATGAGTTATGAAATCTTATTGATATTGAAGTTGGTGCTTGTTTTATGGGTATTTTAGGTTATAAAGGATTGGAACTTTTAATTAAGAAAGTAACTAAAAATAAACTTAAAGAGTCTACAAAAAAAGTAGTAGGACAAGAAACATTAGAGGCTATTCATTTAGGTTTAATTCAAACTGCTAATACTTTGGGTCTTGGTAATACAGAATGAGCACAAGTATTAGAAACAAATAAACCTATTAGTGAAGAAGAATTTAATCATATTGTTAAAGTACAAAGAGCAAAAACACCAATTTCTAAAAAAGATATTAAGTTATTTAATAAAACAATTAAAGTCTAAAAAAGACTTTTTTTGTTTATAATGGTGATGCCAAGAGGTGAAATAATGGCAGATATAACAAAATTAGAAAGTTTTAAATTAATAACATTAGAAGAGTTTAAAAATTGAGAGGGTTATGATAAATTAGTAGCACAATATAGTGATAAACTTTATAATAATGATATTTCAAATTATTTAATTGAGGGTATTTCAAGAGCAAGTTTACAATTAGATAGTATTTGTGGTTATCGTTTAGAAACTGAGTTTCCATTACTTGATCCAAATAGTGATAATCATAAAGAAAGAATTAAAAATGTTAAACTTGCTTGTTGTTTACAAACTCAATATTTAATAAGAACTGGAATTGAATATTCTAGTGGTGGTGAAAATAGTAGCGATGGTGTAGCAAGTTATACATATCCTAGTAATATGAAGATAGAATTTTCCCCTGATGTTATAAGTTTATTAGAACCAGCAAAGTTTTATAAATCACAAACTATAACTAAAATAAACCCTGATAATTATGGTTTTAAAAATGAATATCATACTTGATTTGGTTGCCCTGATATTAATCATAAAGATAGACCAATTATGTTAAGTGAAGCAGATGCTAAATATGTATGAAAAAATAGTATTTTTAGATCTAATACTTTATCTATTATTCCTTGGGCAGATACTGAAAAAAGTGGAATATGACAAATTGAAATATCACAAGAATTATTAGCAAAATATATTGATAATTATATAAAGAATGTTTCAATTAAAGTTTATAATAAATCAGTGGTATATAATTCTAATAATGAGTTATCTGTTCAATTTAATAATAAAACAATTATTAAAAATGATAATAATGAGATTGCAGTTTCTGATTTAAAACAAGATAAATTAATAAGTGGTGAAAATATTAAAACTATTAATGGTAATTCATTATTAGGTAGTGGTGATATATCTATTAGTAGTGGCAATGATCGAGAATTAATTAATTTTCCAGAGGCAAACGAAAAATTAACATTTAAAATTCCAGATTATGATTTAACAAAATATTACTATAAAATATCAATTTCAATAACAGACTATTCATCTGCCATTAATTCACTATTATTTATTAATTTTCTTTTAATTGTTAAATTTTTAATAGAAATATTATTTGTATCATTTGAAATTGAGCCATCTTGCTTAATTGTTATTCTTTTATAAGAATTATCTGCTAAAAATGAAAAAGATTATTTTTGTGATATTGTTTCAAAATAATATGTTACAAATTTATTAGCAGATGAATAGTCTGTTATTGAAATTGATATTTTATAGTAATATTTTGTTAAATCATAATCTGGAATTTTAAATGTTAATTTTTCGTTTGCCTCTGGAAAATTAATTAATTCTCGATCATTGCCACTACTAATAGATATATCACCACTACCTAATAATGAATTACCATTAATAGTTTTAATATTTTCACCACTTATTAATTTATCTTGTTTTAAATCAGAAACTGCAATCTCATTATTATCATTTTTAATAATTGTTTTATTATCAAATTGAACAGATAACTCATTATTAGAATTATATACCACTGATTTATTATAAACTTTAATTGAAACATTCTTTATATAATTATCAATATATTTTGCTAATAATTCTTGTGATATTTCAATTTGTCATATTCCACTTTTTTCAGTATCTGCCCAAGGAATAATAGATAAAGTATTAGATCTAAAAATACTATTTTTTCATACATATTTAGCATCTGCTTCACTTAACATAATTGGTCTATCTTTATGATTAATATCAGGGCAACCAAATCAAGTATGATATTCATTTTTAAAACCATAATTATCAGGGTTTATTTTAGTTATAGTTTGTGATTTATAAAACTTTGCTGGTTCTAATAAACTTATAACATCAGGGGAAAATTCTATCTTCATATTACTAGGATATGTATAACTTGCTACACCATCGCTACTATTTTCACCACCACTAGAATATTCAATTCCAGTTCTTATTAAATATTGAGTTTGTAAACAACAAGCAAGTTTAACATTTTTAATTCTTTCTTTATGATTATCACTATTTGGATCAAGTAATGGAAACTCAGTTTCTAAACGATAACCACAAATACTATCTAATTGTAAACTTGCTCTTGAAATACCCTCAATTAAATAATTTGAAATATCATTATTATAAAGTTTATCACTATATTGTGCTACTAATTTATCATAACCCTCTCAATTTTTAAACTCTTCTAATGTTATTAATTTAAAACTTTCTAATTTTGTTATATCTGCCATTATTTCACCTCTTGGCATCACCATTATAAACAAAAAAAGTCTTTTTTAGACTTTAATTGTTTTATTAAATAACTTAATATCTTTTTTAGAAATTGGTGTTTTTGCTCTTTGTACTTTAACAATATGATTAAATTCTTCTTCACTAATAGGTTTATTTGTTTCTAATACTTGTGCTCATTCTGTATTACCAAGACCCAAAGTATTAGCAGTTTGAATTAAACCTAAATGAATAGCCTCTAATGTTTCTTGTCCTACTACTTTTTTTGTAGACTCTTTAAGTTTATTTTTAGTTACTTTCTTAATTAAAAGTTCCAATCCTTTATAACCTAAAATACCCATAAAACAAGCACCAACTTCAATATCAATAAGATTTCATAACTCATATTTTATCTTCCTTTCTTAATTTTACGACACCGTCTTAACATCACCGTAAAAATAATCAACAATTTAATTAAAAAGTGTTATAATTAAATTATCCTAGGGATAGGATCTATGGAAACATAGATAACTTTTATAAGTTATGCCAGTAATGGCCGAAAGGAAAACAGAGAATAAAATACTCTCTGTTTTTATTTTAAGAAAAATCAATTAAACTTTTCTGTAATTTTATTTTGTAAATCTAAATTATCTACTTTATCCTTATTATTTATTATTTTTTGTCTTTAATTAAACTTATGTAAGTTTTTTCAAAAGAACAACATTTAATAATACTTTTTTTATTTAATAAAATATAAAATTTACTATTAAAATTATTTTTATCTTCTTTAATTGTATGAATGGGCATAACTCAATAGTAATCACTGGATTTATGAAATATAACACATGGCCTATAAATAGATTCATTATTTTTTAAAATTTCAATATTTAAAGAAATTTCTTTATACATATTAATTAAAAAAATAAATCGTATATATTTTTTTCATTTATTATTATTTTTTGTAATAATTTTATTTGATTTTTAGATATATCTAAAAGTGGTATTAACAATTCAAACAATTCATGATAACAATCAAGTAAAATAATATTTTTTTCTTCAATTTCTAAATTATTATTAAATTCTAATTTATTTTGTTCTACAATTTTATTAATTTTTTCAGTTCATATAGAAAATTTATTTATATTTTTTTTCATATCGTTAGTAATATTTTTTTACTATTATTCCAAATTTTTTCTATTATAATTGGATTTTCTTTTCAAAAATTACTTAATTCAATATTTAAAAAATCTTTAATTTTATCAATATGTAATTAATAAACTCAAACAATATCTCATTTTTTATATGCCAGAAGTAACATCCTTTCTTGCAAAAGTTAAAGAATAAAAACATTATTATCTCTTACTTGTAAAAAATATTATGTGTAATATAATTATAGTAAGAATAATGATCAGGATCATTCTCTTTTTTTAACTATGATAATAGTATCATAATAATTTATAAAAAAATAAAATAATATGTTATGATGATGACGATAAAGGGAGGAAAATTCTACAATGAAAAGATTATTAAGTATTTTAGGTGCAATTACATTAGTAGGAACAAGTACCACAAGTTTAGTTGCTTGTAATAAACCACAAGAATATACACCAGAAAAATTGAAAGAACTAAAAGAAAAAAACAATATAAAAACAAAAGATGGTATTTTAGAATGAATAGCATATCAAGAAAAACCATTTAATCAAATTGATAATAAATGATATTTTGTTGTGTGGCGTGTTGATGAAAGTGCTGATTGGTGTATTATTAAGTTTAAAAATAATGAAATGACTATTAAAATTGATAATTCTAATAATCGGCAATTGCAGAAAACTGATTTAGGTATGGGAAGAGATTTATATATTACAAATGATTCAGGGTTTGTTAAATATGTGATACATTGAACAGATGATAATGGTTCTTACTTTAAATCAGTTTATCGTTGAAATAATGATAGCGAACCAAATATATATGTTGAAAATAAATTAAAAAGTTATTTAGATTTATAAATCTAAATAACTTTTTATATTTCTAATGTAATTAATGATAATTTTTCATTATTTTTATTAAATAATTGTAAATTATTAATATTAATTTGTTCTATTGCATATTTACTATATGTATAATTTGATAACATGTATATCACTTGTTTAATTCTTTTTAGATATCTTTTATGTAATTCACTTGGATTGTCTAATTTTCAATTTTCAAATAAACCATCAATAACATCTTCTGGTTTTTGTCCTTCAAATTTTTGACGTAATTCAGCCGCTTTATTAGTGGGATTTCCTTTTTCATCATATTTTGCACCTTGAAATTTTCGATCATAATTATAATGATAAGTTAAATAATTTAATAAAACTTTTTCTAAACCATTATTTTTTATTAAACTTAAAATATCATCTGGTTGAATATATATTTTTGCAATAAACCACGGTAAAAAACTTTCGATAAATCAATATTGAAATACTCTTAAATTAGGTTCTGTTTCAATAAACATAGATAGCAACGGTACTAAACTAGCATTTTCAACTATTGATGAAGGATAAGAATAAACACCATTAATATTACCTCAACATTTAATATTTCCAAATAGCATAGATTTAGGATATTTAATTTCAATACCAGTAAATACTGTATCTTCAGGCAATGGTTTTTGTAAAACTAAATGAATACTATTTTGGTTTTTTCATTTTTTAAAGTCAGTTATTTTAACTAAATGCGTAGATTTAATAATGTCAACACCATCGGGTGAATAGGGGCGTTTATATTCTTCAATGATATAACATTCATTTTTGTTGTCTTCTGTAATTTGTTCATTAATAGATACTATTTTTAAGTCTAATGTTTCTAAAAATTCTTTGTCTTGTTTTGAAATATCATTAATTAAAATATCTTTTTCATCAATCATGACGTAACTTGTGCTATTATCTTGGACTGTGGTATTTTGTTGAATTTCTAATTTAAAATTAAAATCACTAATTTCATAACCAGTTATTTTAATATATTCATCTTTGTCAATAAAACCTATTTTAACGCTATTTTGAGAATAGTTTAAGGTTGGTTTTTGTTTTGTCTTAACAAGATTATTAATTTTATAAATATATAAGGTTCTAGCACGGTCTTCAGTAAATAATTGTTCTAAATCAGGGTCGCAGTACTGCGATTGACTAGCAAAATCTAATGGAATACTATCAATTGAATAGTCAATTGGTTCATCATTTTCTGCTAATTGTGCTAACATTTTTTCAGATGGTTTTAACATTATTCTTGTTCTCCTTCTTCATTAGGCATATTGATAATAGTTTCGTTGTTTTTTAATTGCCTGTTTAAAGTAGCATTTACTGGTAAGCGAACATTAACAATTAACTCGTCAATATTTTTAATATTGAATGTTCTACTGTTTAAAATGGCATTATCATATTTAATTAACTTAATAATAAATTCAGTTAATTTAATTTCTCTAATATATATCATTTGTTCGTATGATGCGTTTGTTTGAATATTTACACCAGCAACTTCTGCCTGAGTTTGTTGTGCTCTCTTAGCAATGGCGGGAACATGATGTCGATTTATTTTATAGTAATTTGTTAATAATCAATCATATATTTTAGTTAATTGCTCACCTTTAAAATTACCAGCAATATAGTCTACTGGTTGAAAATTACTATCAGGGTCTCCTTCAACTAATAACAAGTCATTTTCAATAAATGATGCCAGCATTTTACTAATTTCTTGGTCAACCACACCAGTAACTCCATTAGTATTAATAGTAAATTTACCACTATTTAATAATGGATCTAACATTATCTTTTCAGCAATAATATCTAAAATACTAGCAAATTGTTTACCATAACGAGCAGAAGGCTCAAAATTAGGGTTATTAGGAATAATTTGAATTGGAATAAAATTAAGTGGTAATATTTCTTCTCTTTGTAAAGTTGTATAGTTATTTAATTTAGCATCATCAATATATAAGTCGGTAATAGTACTATATAATCGTGTTTTTAACTTTCTAATAACTTTTACTTGTTTAGTTACATAATCAATTTCTAATTTTTCAGTAATAAAAATACTCTGGTCATTTTTAATATAAGGGTCATAATCAAAAGTACAAGATACTAAATTACCTAATTCATCATATTGGTCATTGTAAAAATCAATAGTAATAAAATTAAGTTTTGAATTATTAGTAAAAATAAAATATGCACCTTTACCATTCTTATTAATTTTATATTCGTTATATCAATTCTTATTGGTAAAGTCCTGCATTTTTAAAAATTTATTAATTAATTTAGTGTCTAAATACTGTTTATTAATTGGATTATAAATGCTAATTTCTAAATCACGTAGATTTAAAAAATTAGCATTATCTTCACAAATTCTTTTTTTCTAAAATCTCATTATGTTTTTGAACAGTAACATTTTTACGATTAATAATCGTTGATGCTAAATTAAGATAATAACTATCAATATCATAACTCTTTTTTAATTTCTTTTTTGCTGGCAACAATCCCATTTATAACACCTCCTTATTTTGTTTCTTCTTTTTTAATAACATCTTCAATACTATCTTCTTTTTGTTTTTTGTTATGTGTTTTGATAAATCTAATTGTTTCAATAATTAAAACTATAATTCCAGCTCTGATAAGCATTGCTGAAACAATAACATATGCTGGCCAAGAAATACCTAATGTTTTTTCTCCTATAAAACAAATAATAATTCCTGCGATAAAAAACAATGATGAAACTCCAAATATTTTCAAAAACATAATTACATCTTTAACTTCTACTTTTGGCATAATAACATCTCCTTTCTAATTTACCTTTTTTCTTTCAATAAACACAAATCCCAAAGGTCTAAATGTTGCTGGACCATTGACTCCAATATTAATCAATCCATCAGGATTAATAGATAATACTAAACATGCACTATTAACACCTATTTGATCATATATAACACCTATTGTTTGTTTAAAACTATGCCTTGTTTGCAACATCCCTTGACTTTTTAAATTTCCTTTGATATTTTTTCCTGAGGCTCATATTCTATAAATATAATTTTCTTTATCAAAATTAGGAATATTATATCCAGTTTGACCAACTATAAAATCACTAGTATCAACAATTTCTCAATCTGGAACTTTTGGTATAACAATTGATTTTTTTAATTCATCTAAAATTTCTTCTTTTATTTTTGCAAGTTTTTCATCTTTATTTTTTTCTATAACAAGTTTATCTAATAAAGCATCAACTTCTAATTGAGTATAATATGCTTCTAAATCAATCATTGTTAAATCAATACCTTCTTCTTGAAAAGTACGAAACATTTTCTTTAAAGTTGTTAAATTAGCCAATGATTTTGCATAGGTAGGCAATAGACCTTGCCATGTTGCCATAGGGTCATTTTGTGAAGAATAATTAATATCACCAACACTCATATTTGCCGAAGTAAAAAACTCAATTGGAATACGATTAAATGTTCAATGCTCAATCGTAATAAACACCATATTAATACAAATTTTCTTTAATAACGGGTCTTTAAATGTTTCAAACTTTAATTTTGAAAATGGATAGTTTAAGTAAGAATTAATCATATTTTGGGCTCTTAAAGCAAATGTTTTAAATCATAATTCTACATCACCTTTAAAGAACTTATTATAACGAACTGGAATTTGTGTAATTTTACCTGTCATTGGAATAAAATTATTATAATTTTCCAAAGTAACATTTTGTCATAATTCATTTAACATTTAATCATCTCCTTATCATTTACTTTTTTTAGAATATATTTTCTTTAATATAAATTTTTTACTATTTAGTAATGTTTTTGTTTTAATTGTTTTGTTTAAATCTTGTTTTGTTCTGAATTGCTTGTATGTTTGAAATGCTACTCCATTACCCAATAAACTAGTAACCACACTATCTTCTAGCGTATTTAACAATTTATCTTTATTAAAGTTATTTTTAAATTGTTCTTGTAATTTTAATACTTTAGCAATTGTTTGATATATTTTAAAACTATCTTTTACTACTTGTTGATAAGCAAGTGGGGCAAAAGAAACTAAATTAAACAAACTTGTTTTTTAAAATCCCCAACCAATAAATCATTCACTATGCATATAGAATTTAAAAGGTTTGGGGGATAAAACAAATTGTTCTGCTTTGATTAAAGTTGTCATAACGACAATTGGGGCATATTTAGGATTTTTATAATATATTGTTAAAGCAACTTCACCCGCAACTGATAATGGAACAATTTTAACTGCTAAAAAAAACATCAGAGCCATAAGCAAAGGGTAATAATTGTCCCTTTTTAATAGCCTTAGTTTCAAATTTAGATAATATTTTTTTAGTTTTATCAGTAATTTTATTAATTACTTTTTGTTTAATAGTAATTATTTATTTTTCAATTGGGGCTAATAATTTTTTAGTTACTTTTTGAATATAAAAATTTGGGTTTAAATGATTTAAAACTTTATTTAATTTAATTGGTGTTTGATGCAAGATATTTAATAATTTATTATTATATATTTTACTGCTCCGCATTAAATTAGCATTTAATATTAGGTTTTTACCAACACCTTTTTTATGAAGATTGGTCATAATGTTATATCACTCATTAGTACCAATTTTGCTTATTTTCTCAATATTTAATCCATATTCAGACAATCATTTATTAGCATTTTTTTCATTTACGCGTGGTATTTTTTGAACTAATGTAGGACTTATTTTTTGAATATTTTTCTCAATTTTTAATAAATTATTAATTGTTTCTAAATTAAAAACTTTAAAGCCTTTATAAAAATCATTTCGGGCTAATTTACCAATTGTATATAATAAAGTTTCATTATTAGCCTGCTTTGTAAAATCAAATATTAATTTATCAGATAAAATCTTTTTACCTGTAACTTGCCTTACAACATCTTCTAAGTTATTAGCAGTTATTACACCTAATTTTTCAAGTAGTTTAGTTTCTTTTGCTAATTTTAAAATTCTAGTTGTTCGAACAGCACGCGTTAATTTACCAATTCCACCAATTGCTGGTAACAAATTTAAGGCGGTACTTTTTGCTGTCACTTCTGATGTTAATTTATCGTATATTTGATTTACGGCAAAATCAGTTGCTGTTTCTACTCCAAATGAGATAAATGCTGCGGCAAAATTAGATAAACCAGCACCTAAACCAACAGCAGATGCTACACCATCAGTTAAAACCGATAAACCAACAGCTAAAACTTGAATTCCTAAAAATTCTAATAACTGTAAACCAAAACTTTTTTCTTGTTGTTGGATTGTCAATCTAGTTGGATTTTTTTTAACAGCATAAATAAAGGCTGTTTTAGATGTTCCAATTGGCATATATATCAAACGAAAAAGTACTATTTTTTAGTACTGTTAAGAATTTTTAATTTTAACATCAATCGGATTTGTTTCACCAGTAGCGTTGTTTTTACCTTCAATTTGAACAGAAATAGTTTTATCATTTGTAATATTAATTGGTCAATCTTCACCTTTACTTTCAATAAAGTAATCAAAATCACTTTCAGTTAAAGAACTATTTACTGCTTTTACTGCTTTTAAAACAATATCTTTAAATTGTGGTTTTAACTGTTCGGCTGTTGCTTTTGTTGGGTCTGCAACATGAATAGTTGGTTTATCTAATTTATTAATTTTACTAATATCAATTTTTGAAACAATATGTTTAATAATTCCTTTTGGTTCAACCACTGCTCCACCTAAATATAAAACTCTTTCCATAATCAAAGTATTACCCATTCCAGTACCTAACGCAGCAGCACTAACTCTTAACGGAGTATGATCTTTTTTACGTAAGATAAGAGGGTCATATTTTTTGATAAACTTAAAGGTAATTGCATTAACACCATCTGGTAATAATTCAATTGTTCCTTCTGAACCATCTTTATTAATAATTGGTAATTTTTTAGGAACCATATAGTATGTTGTTCCTTTAACAGTTTTTATTGCTCCACTTGTTGTGATTACACTATTTATTTGGTCGTTTGCTCCAAGTTGTAACTGTAATTTATTACGAATTCCACGAATAAAATCAGCCGAACCTAAAACAATTGTTTCTGATGGAGTAAAGCTGTTTTCATATATTTTATCCATAATTTCATCATGAATTTGTAAAGCATTTGTATCATCTGCTTTTTTGCCTTGAATAGTTGTAACTGTTCCTTTATTAATAATTTCTAAAATTTTATTGCGTTTATAAGCAACCTCAGTATCCATTGCTTGCTCAATATCGGCAGCCCAAAGATTAGGATTAAAATTATTTTCTACAGGGTCTAATTTACGAGCAAAAGTTAAAATTGTATCTAATTCAACAACTCCATCTTCAAATTCTACTGTTGAATATTTTAGAAGATTATCATCGGTATTAAATACTTGTCCATCTTTTCCCAAACCTTCATTATATTTAATATTTTTCTTTCTTTTATATATTAAACCAAATTTATTTGCTTCTTTTCACGCAAATAAAGCTTCTCAACTAAATTTTTGTTGATAAGTTTGTAAATATCATTGTTCAAATGTTTCTCGGTCTCTTTGTGTTGCTTGATTAGCAATATCGCCAAAAATTGTTTTTGGATCCATATTTTTATTCCTTCTTTCTATTTATTAAATACATTGTCTGTATCTAAAATATTGTTTTCTTTGTTTACTACTTTTGGTACGCCCCCCAGTATTAACTGTTTGTACCTTAATTAATTCATCATAAACATTTTGCAATTGTGTTTTAATGATTTCAATATCATCAGTAATATTATAAGATTTTAATAAAACATTTTTAAAATCTTCATTATCAGTTGAAGAATTAATAAAATCAATTACTTCAATTTGTTTTAGTTGAATTGTTTGTTGTTCAATTTGTGAAGTTAACTCAGTATTTTTTGCTTGTAGTTCGTTAATTTGCTGATTATTATTTTCTAAATTACTTGCATTAAATTCTTCAACTTCAGCAGTATCTTCTAAAATAATTTCAGCAAGTTTTAATATCTAAATTACCATCTTCATTTTTAATAGGTTCATTATTTTCATTTATAAGAACATATTTTACATTTTTTAATGCCATTGTTTTTTTCTCCTATTTTTTAATATTTGTATTTGTTCTTTTTCTAATCGCTTTTTGTATAATTTCAAAACTATCTACTCTAAAAGACAAAAAATAGCGTTTAGTTTTTATATTTAACTGATTAAATACTGAGCCTTTAATTTTTATCTCATAATCTTTTTTTAATTTCAAAAACTCAGTTAAAACAGATGGGTTATATATTAATAATGTTGAGTAATTTAATCCTTCTCACTGACATTTAGCCGAACAAGCATCAACTTCAATACCACCAGCAACAAGAGCCTTAATTTTTGTTTTAATAGGATTTTCATGTAATCTAACAGTTAATTCTAACTTATTAACTTTTTTATTTTTTATTTTAGGTTTATTAGTTATTGATTTTTTAGGTAAATTACTTTTTGTTTGTGTCATTTTTATCAACTCCTTTTGCTAAAAAATACTGTAAATGTTTTCAAGCATCGTGTTCGTGCTCTGACATTTTAATATTTCCTTTATAAATATAATTTTTCTTAATGACTGGTGATTGAAAAATATATTTTAAATTAAATAGATATTTGCATAAAACTTTTAAACCACCAATAAATTTAGGAGTAGATAATGGATTTTTTATTTTTAAACCCTTATGAAGTTGATAATCTTCAATTATTACAATAACTTTATTTAAATAAGAACAAATTTTATTTTTAAACTCATTTAATATTAAATACATATTATTTATTGCTTCTTCTTCATTTTTAAAATTAAAAGTAATATTATTAATTATTTTATTTTGTAAAACATTATAAATAATAATACCAGTTTGACCAATTCCAGCAGGGTCAATTGCAATAATATATTTTAATTTATCTGGTTTATTTTTTTGTCAATTTGTAATATTTTTGATCCATCTGATGCTAAATCTAAAATATCGTTTATTTTGTAATGTTGCATAATAAGAAGCAATAATATCTCACTTGTTTTCAAATAAAATTAAGTACATTTTTGCTCATTCTAAACATTGAAAATCATAATGCTTTTTATGATGTGAAATACGACAATTAATAGGTTCACAATTAACTCAATCAAAAGATGTTGTTATTTCATTTCAAGTTTTATTAATATACAAACTTTTATATTCTGTCATTTATCTATACTCCTCAATTCTTTTTATTTGTTGCTCAAATTTCATCATTAATATTATTTGCAGTTACTGGATAAGCACATATCATTAATTCTTGTAATTTATTTTAATATTTAATTACTTCGCCGCCCGCTTCACTTTGGGGAGTGAGCAGGGGCGGATAGGATATTTTGATAGAGTTTACCCCCATACAGAAATAAAAAAACAGTTTACCCAGTTATTAATTACGCTTCATCCATCCCTACACAACTTTATATAAAGAAAATAACCTTTTGGAGTTCCAACCCTCTTGTTTTTTTAGTGTCCGATATTGTTTTTTTCGGTTTAAAATCACTCTTTTTATGAAAACAAGCAAAAAACACGCGCTCTGACATTTCGCAAGTGATTAATCTTGCCGAGAATTAAAGAAATAAATAGGAGAATAAATCCATTCGCTTTCACACTTTCTTTAAGGCTTCGTGCCATAGATGAGTTATCCATCTTTAAGCATCAAAAAATATTAAGTTTTAGGGGCTGCATTATTCATCGGATAATATCTTTATTTAAAAGGAAATTTATAAAAATATCGTTTATTTTGTGTAGGGAAAATAGAATAATATCTGTTTTATGATAAAAATTCTAAATTTAAAGATACTATCCGATGAATAATGCAAATAAATTTATGTTTTTTAATATAAAAATAAAAAAATAATCTCACAAGAATTGTTTTTTGCCGGTTCATCGTACAGGACGCCTAACCTAAATTTCACTCTAATTTATCACCAATTTTTTCAATATAATTATTTCCAAAATAAGCATTTTGATTATTACAATTAATTCTTTGACATTTCATAGGTTAGTTTCTCCTAATTTTGTTTTCCTAATGCTCAATGCTCATCAGTCATATCTTCAAATGATACTGGATAACTTTAAAGCATTAATTCTTGTAATTTATTTTTTTGATCGCATTTTGAACAATAACCTCAATATCTTTGTTTAAGACAAGTTTTATTTAACTTTTTCATATAAACTTCCTATTTTTAACTCGCTGGCACTCACTCCCAAGTGAAAGTGCCAAGCGAGAATTAGTTATATAATTATTTATCTATTTATTTACTACGCCATCCGCTTCACTGGGGGTGAGCGGTGGCGGTATTAACATTTAAAATTAACTACAAAGTACTACAATGTTCTACATTTTGTAGTTGTTTGTAAATTTGTTACGCCGTGTATATACACCTCTTGATCCGCACGATTTCAGGTCAAAACGTTTATTTTTTAAAATAAATTTACTTGCACCTTGAAGAGCATAATGCTATACGCAAATTTATTTATAAAGTGTTCATCTTTATTTTTATTGTCGTTTGATGTTGACCCTGCACTTATCACGACTATCGCTTTTAAAACAAAGCGTCTATTATTTCCGGACTTACATTACCGCTGGGCTAGACCGCCATGTGGAATAAAAACACTTAGTTATTTAAAATAACCGTCCCACGCTGCATTAAATTAAGTTATTGTTAAAATTTAAGTTTTAAGAACCCAGTTTTTCAATCAAAGATAATTTTTGAATTTTCTATTTTTTGATAAAACCGCTTTTGTTTTTTATTTTTTGTCCAATTTAATAAATCTTTATGTTTTTTACAAGTTCATAAAACTTTATTTGATAAAAATTCTTCGGTAATGAATGATATTGTTTTATAACAATCATTAACATCACATATTTTTTGTTGTTTAATTATTATTACCTCACTTTCAAATTATTTTTTAGAGTTAATTTTTAAATAAAAAAATCAACCCAATAAGGATCGATTTTTTTTTGTCCTATTTTATCGTTTATTCTACAATTAATAATTTAAAAATGCAATTAAGAGAGTATGAAAATACAAATTACAAATCTATTCAAAATAAAACAATGATAAATTTACTTTTACAAAAAACAAAAACCTTGAAATAGAATTAATCAAAAGACAAGAAACCAATAATTATTCTGAAAAGGAATAATTATTTTTTATAAATAGTAAGATTTCACAAAGTGGTCAAACTGGAACACTTAAAAATAAACGAAGTGGGAGGATATCTGTAAGGTTAATCAACTAATTAAATTAGTACTACATGGGGCATAAGAGTAGTCGTAAGTGATTAACTAAACCACACCTAAGGGAAACTCTACCTAAATGAGAAAAAGTTAATAAAGTTATCTAACAAATAACTAGTGAAATTAAAAGAAAAGAAAAAGAATAAGAAGGTTAATTAATTTCTCTCTTTCTATCGATAAAAATAATGTAATAAAACTGCTGACAAATTATTTTAAGCAGTATAAAATTTTACTATCATGCAATGATAATTTAAAAGGAATATAAGTATATCTTAAATATTTTCAATACTATTAATTTTAGAGAAAAAGTAAATATTGATGTTAATGAAACAGGAAAAAGATTAATATTAGAAGAATGAGAAAAAATTGATCAAGAATTACGAGAAAAAATTGTAATGGCCAAAATGGCTATATTATGTAGGGTAAAAGACCTTTTACAGAAAAAACAGAGTATGGTCATATTACCTTTTTTAGAACATTATTTCGTTTTTTAAAATAAAGATACTAATAAATATCAATTTGTTTTCTTATTTTATAAGAAAGTCGGAAGAAAAAAACGAAGTAGAATTAGTATTTTTATTAAAATAGCAATTTTAAAATTAATGGATAGTACTAAAAGACAAAGAGATATTATGGATATGTACCCAAAATTAAATATATCAAAGATGACAATTACAAACATTAGTAAGGAAATTGATTTTGCTAAATTATTTAAAGAACAATTAAAAACAAAAAATAAAAAAATAATTGTCCAAACACCATATTTGTATGCTGGGGTTGATGATTCATTTAGTAATTTAACAAAATATAGAAAAATAGAAAAAAATATGTTTAGAACAGCATATTTTCATACTGGGTATGATGAAATAAAAAGCACTAAAAATAAAAATGTTCTAAAAGATAAAAAATTTTTATTGTTATGAAATCAGTAAAAAATAAATACTATCTTATTTAAAAATATAAAAAAGAATTTTTACATTTTTTAAATCAAAATTTTAATATTGAAAATTGTAAGTTAACGCTAGCAGGTGAAGGAGCAAAATGAATCCAAAAATTTGCGAATGAAATTGGTGCAATTTTTATTTTAGATCAATTTCATTTAATGAAAGAATTAAAAACAATATTTCCTTATTGAAGAAGAAAACTTACTAAAAATTTAACCGATAATGAAAAAAAAGAAAACAAATTTATTGAGATATGAATAAATTATTTAAAAATGGCGATCCGGATGAAGCAATAAAATATTTAAAAAAATTAATTACAAGAAAAAATATTAAAGAATATCCATTTTTAAAAGATAAAAAAGATAAAATCAATGGTTTCATTAAATATATCAAAAATAATTCTGAGGGTATTAAAGTTTATAAAGAAGATTGATATATGGGGTCTTGTACTGAACCACAAATTTCGCATAATGTCAAATGATTAAAAGGATATGGTGCTAAATCATATAGTGAAAAAGTTTTTTAAAATATGATTGCATTGAAAATGGAAAAAGAAAATGATGTTAATTTAATTGAGTTTTATCTTAATAAATTAAACAAAAAAATGAAAAAGAATATAATTATTATTTTAAAAATGAAGATAAGTATAATCAGCAATTTTTAATAAATAAAAATGTTGCTCACCAAGCACAATGTTTTGTCTAAAATTTAAAGTAAAAATCAATAATTTAAAATAAATTTATTAAATAATTTGCGAATTATTATTTTTTGTATTGTAAATTATTACTTTTATGTTATAATTAAATTAATTAAAAAAGATAAATTTATCTTTTTCTTAGGAATTTTATTTTAATAGATAAATACAAGCAACAGAAGGGAATGCTATTGATTTATCAGATGCAACTGCTGTTTTAGAAAATCGTTTTAGTACAATTAAAGCTGGTGATTATAGTGATTGTAAAGATGCTGATTTAATTGTCATTACAGCAGGAAGACCACAATGAGATGGTGAAACACGATTAGATATGGTTGCTGATAATGCAAGAATTATGCAAGATATTGCTTTAAAAATTAAAGCCTCAGGTTTTAAGGGTGTTACGCTAATTGCTTCAAATCCGGTGGATGTTCTGGCATCAGTTTATCAAAAAGTAACTGGTTATGCAAAAAATAAAGTTATTTCTTCAGTAACAACTTTAGATTCAGCACGTTTAAGAAGATTAGTTGGTAATAAATTAAACATTGCTCCAGCTAGTGTTAATGCTTATGTTTTGGGTGAACATGGTGATTCATCAGTTTCTGTTTGATCAAAAGCTTCAATTATGCAAAAATCAATTGCTGGTTTTGTGGCAGAAGGAAAATTAACAGAAAAAGATTTAGAAGATATGCACCAACAAATGATGAAAATGGCTTATACAATCATTGATTTGAAAAAAGCAACTTTTTATGGAATTGGTGTATGTTTATCATCAATTGCAAAAGCAATTTTAAATGATGAAAGATCAACCTTTTTAATTGGTGCAAAATGTGAAGGTGAATATAATGTTGCGAGAACTTACATTGGTGTACCAGCAGTTATTGGTGTTAATGGGATTGAAGAAATTATTGAGTAAAAATTAACAAAAGAAAAGCAAGTTAAATTTGAAAAATCAGTGACACAATTACATGAAGCTTTAAATGTTGCTCTTGCAGCATTAAAGTAATATTTAGGAGGACTTTTTAAGTCTTTTTTTATGTTAAATTTATAATATTTTTTTCTTTTTTAAAAGAAAAATGTGTTATCATTATCTCAAAGGATTTCCTATTTTTATATCAACCATGTATTAACTATGTATCAATTATCAACAATATCAATTTAATATATACAAAAAGGAGTTTTTAAATATGAAAAGATTTACTTTAGGAATGATTGCAGCGACAACGACTTCAGTTGCAGGTATGCCAAATATTAATAAAGGAACTTCAACAGTTCAAACGCATAAATTTGCACAAGAGGCAGTAGAATATAGTATTGCAAGTATGACAGGAACAGATACTTTTCCTGCACAAAAACTTGCCTCTGGTTTTGTCAATAAACAAAAAGCTTTAGTTTTTGAATATGGAAACTATGCTAAGACTTGAGCAGAATTTGTTCAAAAATATCCAAAATTTAAATTTACTACATTAAGTATGAAAACTAATTTAAAAGGAGACCAAAAAATAAGAGATTTGTCAAATATTACTTTTAACACTGCTGATTTTAAATTACAAGAACGAAATGGTCAATTTATAATTGACACAATTGAATCAAAATATATTACTGATTTTATTCGTTTATCAGTTCTTGGTCAAGTAAAAGAAGACAAGAAGATTATTAATTTTGGTGTTGTATATAATATCAATATTTCACAACAATATGTTAGATCTTATCCATTTTTTAGTTCAGAAACTGACAAAATCAAGTTTTACAGTGAATAAAAAATTAATTTGTTTGTAAAGAAAGGACAATAATTTTGAAAATTGATAGGTTGTATCAAATTAGAAAAAACGGAAAAGGCTATCGTAACAATAGTAATAAAATTAAAATTAGAAATATTTATGAATATTTTATTAAAATTATTACTTTAATAATTATTCCATTATTATTAATTGTTTTAATTTATGGAATTGGCTTGATTTTACAAGAATATACTAGTAATCTTGTTGCCCTAACGATTGGTGATGTTTGTATTAAGATTGGAAAAGCAGTCTTTAACAATTTATCAATTATCTTTTGTTTAGTAACAGTGATTAGTATTACCAACAATGTAAAAGCTGTAGCAATTGCTGTTACTGGCTTTTTAGTTTTCATTGTGATGCAATATGCATTAATTCAATATAAAATAACCCCAGAAGGAAAACTTTATGTAACAAGTATTCTCTTCTTTTACCAAGGTGAAAATTTAGCAATGTTTTTAGGCTCAAGTTTTGGCCTTGTTGCTTTAAATACATCAATTTTAGGGGGAATAACAGTAGGAATTATTTCATCATACATTTACATTAAGTGTATTGATTTACGCTTGGCAAAACCATTTGGTTTATTAAATGGTTTTCCATTTGTTACCTTACTTGTTGTTTTAGCAAGTATGTTCTTAGCGTTGTTTTTCTTATTACTATGAATTGTAATTGCAATTGTTTTAAACCATATTTATCAATGAATGTGACAACAAAATGCAAACCATTTTTTAGGAGCTGCTTTTGTTTATGAACTATTAAATACATTATTAATTCCATTTGGTTTTAAAGATCTTGTTACTAATTTATTTATTAACCCAAATGTTGAATTATTAAGTCAAAGAGAGTTTGAAAATTTATTCAAAAATATTGCCATGCATTATGGTTGAATACACAATATTTTTGATGATACTTGGAATAATGCCACAATTCAAAAAGTGTGGGATTTTATTAACCAACCAACATTTGAAGAACGTCATTTAACAATTTTAGATTGACTTAACTTACTACCAATTGACCGATTACCACAAGCAAATGGTTATTCTGCGCAAACTTATAATTGGTTTTTATCTAGTAATTTTGGTCATTTATTACAACTAAAATTACCACCAAATTATGCATTTGTCTTTGGTGGTTCGTTAGCAATTAGTACGACCATTATTTTAACTAGTAAAAAAGAAAACCGTATGCCAACAGCAATTTTAATGACAGCAATTGTGGTGGTTACTATTTTAACAGGGAATAATGTTATTATTAATTTATTTACTTTCTTTGTTTCACCAATGTTATATTTTTGTGTTTATACTCCACTTGCTGGTTTTAATGGTTTATTTATGTCGATGTTTGATGTGCATATTTGAGTATCATTTGTTAATGGTTTAATTGATTTTATTTACAGAGGAATTATTCCAGTGGCCAAAGGAACTAATTTCTTCTGAGTCCCAGTCTTTACTCTTATTTGATTTGTTATTATTATGCCAATATTTTGGAAAGCAATTCTTTATTTTGATTATCCTTTTATTGGCCGAAGAGAAATGATTTTACCACGAATTACTCACAAGAATTATCATGAAATGTGGAATCATTAATGGATAACAAATATATTATTATTTAGGTTAATGGAAAGGTGTTATAAAATAACACCTTTCCATAAACTTTTTAAATATCTATTAACATTATATTTTAGAATGTTATAATTATTATACAAAAACTATGTCATGTGGAAAATATGAAATGCTATTTATTTTAATTCATATTATATTAAACGGGAAATTTAAAAATAAAGGAAAATTTAAAAATAGGTGAAAAATATGTCAATCAAGAGTTCTAAAATTAAGAAAATAGGTTCTTTTATTTTTGATGATACTTACTGAATACCTGATTATCAAAGAGAATATTTATGAGATAAAGAAGAACTTACTGATTTATGAATAGATTTAGAAGAAATGATTAATGGAGAAATGGAGTCCCATTTTTTGGGCAAATAGTTGTTCATAATAGTATTAATGAAAAAAAAGAGTTTTATTATTGATGGACAGCAACGTATGACAACAACTATTATTTTACTATCAGTTTTTAGGAAATTTTTTGAAAGTATTAATTTAGAAGATTCAAAAGAGACTGCCAATGATATTACAAGTAAATATATAGGTAGAATTACTGAAACACGCGAAGAACAAACATTATATTTAGGTGAAAGTGATAGAATTTTTTTAAAGATGTAATACAAGTCAAAAATCCAATAATTCCAAAGGAAAAATTGTCAAATTCACAAAAAAGAATTATATTTGCTAGTGATTTTTTTATAAAAAAGTTAAATGAAAAATTAAATGATACTATGTCAGAAACTTCTAAATATAATTATCTTAATAAAATATACAAAGTTTTTATTGAACAATTTAACATATTAGCTGTAAAAACTGATGATATTAATGAAGTTTTTATTATTTTTGAAACTTTAAATGCTCGTGGGAAAGATTTAGAAACAGCTGACTTATTAAAAAAAAATTTATTTAGAATTTCTGATTCAAAAATAGATTATATTAAGGAAGAATAAAAGATAATGCTTAGTAAACTAGGAAAAATTGATCCAACAACTTATATACGACATTATTGAAATTCTCAAAATATTTTTTTACGTGAAAAAGATCTTTATAAAATAATGCGTAAAAATATTACTTCTCCAAAAAATGTTTTGAGTTAGTGAAAGATCTATCTTTTTTAGCTGAAGTATATAGTAATTTAGTTAATCCGAGAGAGGAATCATATTTTTAAAATGATATTAATAAAAAATTAATAATATTAAAAGATTTGTCAGCAAAAACTTTTTATCCTATTTTATTAGCTTTAACAAAGCAGAATTTTGAGGATAAAGAAATATTAAAAATATTATCTGTACTAGAAGTTCTTGTAGTACGAAATTTTGTAGTAGCTCAAAAAGTAACAAATATTTATGAACTTGAATTTTCTAAAATTGCATTTAAGATTTCTCAAGAAAAATTAATAAAAATTGATGATATAATTCAAGAAATTAATAAATGAATTGTATCCGATTATGATTTTAAACAAGCATTTTCAACTTTTGAAATTAAAAACAAATCAGCAATTAGGTATATTTTAAAAATGATTGATAGTAGCATTTCTTTAGTTGCGCCAGAAATGAAAATTATTGATGATAATGCTATTGTTAATATAGAACATATTTTGCCAGTAGATTATAGTTTATGAAAAGATGTAACAATAGATTTTCATGATGAATATTTATGACGTTTAGGTAACTTGTCTTTTTTAGGTAGTGAATTTAATAAAAAATGTAGTAATTTTCCTTTTGAACAGAAAAAAGAAATTTATAAACAGTCATCTATTGAAATAACTAAAAAAATATTAAATTATAATAATTGGACAGAAAAAGAAATAAATGAACGGCAAAAATATTTTGCAAATTTTGCAGTATCTATATGAAAAAAATAGTTTTACATTTTTTAATTTATTAAAAATATTTTAGTTGTAATAAGTATTTTAGGTTTGTTTGCAAAATAAACCTAACCAATGTGTAATTTTATTACAATTTTAGTTTTGCACTTTATAGTAAATTTATTTTAAAAAGAATTGAAATAATATTTGAAATTTTTAAATTATTACAAAAAACAAACAGAAATTAATTAGTATTAAAAATAAATCTAGTTAAGTAGTTCTCTTTTTATATTAACCATAATTAATTTACAAAATGTAGGAAGAAAGTAGGAATAATAATGGATAAAAAAGAAACAGCGGCTTTTACGAAAAAACAAAAATTTATTAATTTTTTTACACATGGGTTAAGTAAAAAAGCATTGGAATTATTACAATCTTTTCATTAGCAGATTTATTTGTTTTTAGTGGGGTTTTATATTTACGATATATCATCCCTGATTTTGCTAGTTACTTAAAGTTAAATCAAACAAAATTTGATATTGCTATTTCGATTTATGGTTTAACTGCGTTGGTAACTCGGATCCCAGGGGGATATTTAGCAGACAGATTAAATGAAAAGATTATGTTTGTAGTAGCATTTTATTCATAACAGGGTTAGTCGGGATATGACGGACTACTTTAACATTACCAATTTTTGATGATATGGATAAAAGAATTCGATTAGGACAATTATATGTTATTTACTTATTATGAGGAATTTCAATTGCGGGTTTATTTTGAAATCCATTGTGGAAATTAGTTTCGCAAAATGTGCCAAAAGAAAAACAAGGAGCAGCCTATGGGTTACAAGGCAGCATTCTTGGTTTGTTTGGAGTGTTAGTTATTGGTGGAGCGGCAACGGGAGTTACAGAAGCAACTAAATCAACCGGTGTAACTGAAACGGCGCCATTTTTAATCTTTGCATATTTTATTTGTGGAATGGTAATTTTAATGGGAGTTTTAGCATTAATCTTTATTACACTGAAAAAAGGTGAAGAAAAAGAAATAATTAAGTTTAGTAAGCATTTTTTTAACTTATTACGACCTTTTAAATTCTTGCGTGTCTGATTATGTGGAATTTTTATCTTTGGGATGTATATGTTTCAATCGGTCTTTTCGTATTATATGAAAGATGTTTTAACTGTGATTGGGATTAATACAACGATTGTTGCTGTCCTTGGCGGAATTAGATCGTATGGTTTACGCTTTTTAGTTGCTAGTCCAGTTGGCAAATTATCAGATAAATGAAAATCATATGTTTTAGGTTTAGTATTTATTTTATTAATTGGCATCTTAGCTTGTATTTTATTTACCTTAATTCCAGGGTGAGGTGAAGCATTATTTAATCAACAACAAGCTGGAATTAAAATCTTATTTCATATTATAATGTGTGGATTATTTATCTTTATTGGTTGTATTGGGTGAGCGTTATTAACATTACGATTTGTTCAAATTGGTGAATTACCAATGGAAAAGAATAGCTATGCTAGTATATTAGTTGTGATATCATTTTTAGCTTTTAGCCCCGATGCTTGATTTAATTATTTAGCAGGAAAAATTGGTAAATTAGCTGGTAATTGAGATAATATAAATCAAAAATATAATCTACAAGGGTTACAAATCTTATTACTGATTACGATTGGATGTGCTTTGCTTGTTTTACTTTGTGGAGTTGTAGTTTATCTTCTAAATAAAAAAGAAATTAAGAAGTTGAATAAAATATCATTCCGTTGAAGAGAATTAGGCAATATTTAGGAGATAGAAATATCCTTTTTATATTGTTTTTATTTTATAGTAGAAAATAAAATTATTATTAATAACACAAATAATTTCTAGAACATCCTTTTTAAGCAACTAACTTGTTAAAGGAGACCCTAGACTTTTTTTATTTATTTTATTTAGTATAATAATAAATATTATACAAAGGGAAGGAAACAATTTGATGAAAAAGTTATTAACCCTTTTTAGTGTTCTCGTTTTAGGACTTGGCAGTAGTTTGCGGGTTGCTAGTTGTAAAACACGAGTGAAGCATGATATTGATGAAAATGACTTAGATGCCAATCAAGATCTTGACATTTTAAATAAGATTAAAAAAGAAAGCTACCAATATTTTGTAACATGATGAAAATCAAAATCAACAGTTAATATTAAGAATTATCCGGACCAAGAAATATTTTTTACAAACTTAGTTAAAGAAGTAAAAACAAAAGATAATGAATTAACTCTCAGAAGAGAAGAAATCAATAAATATCGTTTTTTAACGCAGTTATTTACTGGTTTTAAAGCAGAGTTTGCTAATTTAAATCAAAGTTTACAAAATAAATATTCAAATTATTATCCTAATTCAATGCCATTACTCTTAATGGAGGATGATATTTCATTTACTTTGTATAATATTAATTTTGGTAACATCGCAAAGTTATTAAAAAGTACTTGACAAGAACTGTTGGGAATTACAATCGAAGTTAATATTCCTTATGAAGTTAGGTTTAAAGAAATACAACCATTCCAGAATAAGATTGATAATCTAGTGACTATTAGTAATAATTTAGATGCCTTGACTAATGTGCAAGAAAAACTTGATGAGTATTTTATTATGTTTGTTAATAATATTTTAAAAGAACAAAATTTTAGGCTTATTGTACCAGTAGAAGTAAATTTAGATGCTGTTAGAAGGGTAAATATATTAAGAACAAATATTGAAAATAAGTTAAAAGAAGCAAATTTTTTGTTTAATAATATTAATTTTTTATTCTTTGACTTTCAATCAGTTTCTAACTCTTTTACAGAGAGATCTAATCGTCTTCCTTTTCGCAAATCGGATTCTACCTTGATGTGAGCGGGAGAGGGGTATAACCCTGATAAATTGACACCAGAAAACTTTTTAAAATTTTATATAAAAAAAGCAGCGATATTAAGTGAAGAAAAGTATTATTATTTTGGAAACATAAAAAGCATTATTCCAGTTAATTTTACAATTGAAAATTTATTATTTAAATGTAATTTTTCTAGAATAAAACTAAAATCACCAGTTAAAATATTAAAGGAAAAAGATAAAGTTCACGAAAAGTTAGAAGAATTTGCTAAGGTGATAATGGCTTTTTGACATTATTATAAATTAGAAACATATAATGAGTATCATCGCCTTGTTTTTAAAATGCGGCAAAATGAGTTTGATGCATTAGTTGAAAGTGCTAGTGTTTTAGATGTAAATTGTACTATGAAGTGTAGCACCCTACTTAATTTTATTATAACACCAATAAAATAAATGTTCAATATAATTTATTTTAAAAAAATTTAGTATTTTTGTTTTAAATTTATGAATTTTGGCACACTGAAAAATAAAATGATTAAAATTTTTATAGGTAATTATATTAAAAATTAAACATTTGTATAAAAACTTCTTTTGAAGATAGTCAATGTAAAGATTTTTTAAGTTTAGAGTTTATTATATTAGCAACTTCTTGATAATAATTTCTTGAATAAATACTTAAATCAATTCCTTTGGAAAATCAATGTCTAAAATCACGAATTGCTCTTTCAACTTTGGGTTTTTGAGTTGGAGTTCCAGCATCACAAAAATATACTTTAGCATTTGTTATTTTTTCAATTTTTTCTCAATCAGCAAATTCTTTGCCTTGATCTGTTATTGTTCCTTTGCATCTATCTTTAAAAAATCTGTTAGAAAAAATTCGTTTTAATGCGTTTGTAACTTCTTTTGTTGTTTTTTTCTTTTAATGGTTCATAATTTTAAATTGGGTTAATTCTTCGATTAAAACTAAACAAACACTATTATTTTTACCAACCATAGTATCCATTTGAAATCAACCAAATTCATTTTTATCATGTTTTGCTTCTTCAATAGTTCTAAAATTTCTTATTTTTCCACGGTTATAAATTATTTTTTTGCTTTATATTTTCTACCATGAAAATATAAATTATCTTTCTTGAAATTTAAAAATCCCAAATGAATATATTTATATAAAGTTTTAAAACATACCGGAAATTTAATACCAAACTCTTTTTCATATTTTTTACAGATTTGTTCTGGTAAATCATGAAATTTGTTATATTTTTCATCTAGTCATTCTAAAATATTTAGCAATAATGATGATTTTTTAAAACATTTTTGTCGTTTTTGTAAATAATCTTCGTGTGCTAATTTAGCGTCATATTCATTATCTTTTAACCTTTTTATTTCTTGTCTAATTGTATTGCGATTTTTATGCAATATTTTTGCTATTTTAGATATATTGGATTTACCATTTTTTCTTTTTAAAGAATCAAGTTCTAATAAATCTTTTAACATTACTCTTTCTTTAAAAGTAAAATAATGCTTTGTTTTATCCATTTTAAAAAATCCTTTCTTTTATATACAAAGCTAATTATATAGTTTTTTGAGGTTTTGGGCGAGCGGTTGATTTTCTTAAATTTTTGTGATAAAATAACTTACAAGTTAAAAAAGATTTTGAGGTTCTTTCAAACAAATTTGGGAACCTTTATAAAATTCTTCGCTTAACGCTTAGAATTTTTCCCAAATATTTTGAAAAGCGCGGCAAAAAATTTTTTAAATTTTAAGGCATTTTTCGCAAAACTTATGGAAATCACCGCGAGCCCAGATTTAGTACAATATAATCACAATAATAATCATTTGTATAATTTTCTTTCTAAAATAGATTTAAAAGTGCTTATATATATAATGTCAATAGATCTTGAAAAAAGTTTCAAGATAAAAGATAGGAAATTATAAAAAATGAAAAAATTACTTAGTTTATTAAGTGTATTAACAATTAGTGGAACTGCTGTACCAACAAAAATTGCCGCTAGTCCTTATCAAAAAGAAGAAACTAAATTAGAAAATAATGAAATTAGTTATTTACAAACAAATAATTTAAAAAATTTAAATAGAGTTAAAAGACAAGAAATAACATATCCAATATTAGAAGATGTGTTAATTGATTTAAGAAAAACTAGCATGAAAAAACCAATGGAATTTCAAATACATGATTGATGATGTGTTATTGCAATTTTAAAAAATATATTTAGTAATAATATTATTAATAATAAAGATCTTAAAGAAATAGAACAAGAAGAAATTGCAAGTTTTTTTCCAAACAATGCAAATGATGGCGCTTCATTATCAAAGGTAATTGAAATATTAAACACAAACCCGATAATTCAGGAAAATTTGGGATTTAATTTAAAGAAAATTGATTTAACTCGATTATTTTGAAATAAATTAAATGAAATAGAAAAAGTAATGTGGATAAGACATTTAATATGGGAATCTCTTTCTAGACAATCTCCTATTATGTTTGGTGGTTTATTTGATGACGACGAATATAATGATGAAGGATGTGATAGCTCTTATCATGCTGCATTAATTGTTGGAATCAAACCAAATAAAGAAAATATACTTGAAGATACTTATTATGTTAGAGATCCATGAAAAGACAGTGAAGCTGAATTTATTCCAGATCAAACTACAGAAATTTCAATGACGGGGAACAAATTTTTAATATTTTATTTAATCAAATAGAAAACGGTATCGTATTAATTCATGAAGATGTTTTTCAATTATTTTGTGAAAAAGCTATTAGTATTTTTTTATCAATTTGAGAAATGGCAGAACCAGAATTAATAGCAGCTATAGTATAGTAGAATTAAAATATGAAAAAAATATTAAGTCTTTTGGAAACAAATACTTTAATTAGAACAAATACAACAAATTTAGTTGCTTTTAATAAACCACAATATAGCAAAAAAGAATTAGCAGATTTAAAAGAAAAAAATAATATAAAAACAAAAAATGGTATTTTAGAATGAATAGCATATCAAGAAAAACCATTTAATCAAATTGATAATAAATAATATTTTGTTGTGTGGCGTGTTGATGAAAGTGCTGATTGGCGTATTATTAAGTTTAAAAATAATGAAATGACTATTAAAATTGATAATTCTAATAATCGGCAATTGCAAAAAACTGATTTAGGTATGGGAAGAGATTTATATATTACAAATGATTCAGGGTTTGTTAAATATGTGACACATTGAACAGATGATAATGGTTCTTACTTTAAATCAGTTTATCGTTGAAATAATGATAGCGAACCAAATATATATGTTGAAAATAAATTAAAAAGTTATTTAGATTTATAAATCTAAATAACTTTTTATATTTCTAATGTAATTAATGATAATTTTTCATTATTTTTATTAAATAATTTTAAATTATTAATATTAATTTGTTCTTTTGTGGGTGGATAGGAAAATATTAAACTATTTGATTTTTTTTAAAAATTAACAACTGCGATATTTGAATATGAGTTTTCATTTTCAATGCCATTTTTATACAAATATCATTCATTATCTTCGATTAATTGTAAATATGTATTTCTGTCTTTTCCACTGACTTTAGTTCCGATAGGACAATTTTTGATTAATTCTAAGTTAATATCTTTTCCTTCAGTAATTTTTTCATTTATTTTTTCAATAAAAATATTTATATCATAATTCCCATAACATCATATGCCAGATATTTCGATTTGATTTAAATTAAATAGTTTTTCGTGTTTTAAAAAAGTTATTTTAATACTGTCCTCAACTAAATTTTTAGTTATACTCACTCAATTTGATTTAGAATAAAGTAATTTATTTCATTGAGAAAAATAGTTTAAATAATCTTTTATTTTGTCATTAGAAACAATTAAATTAGTTAAATATTTGCCATATTCACCATCAGATAGTTTAATTTCAGCAGGAATAAGAGAAGGTATATTATTTGTTTCTAATTCACTTGTTATGGATAATCAATTAAAGTAATTTGCTTCTAATTTATAAATAGTATTTTCTGAAATATCTTTGTTTTTAACAGTTACTTTAATTTCATCATTTTTATTAATATTATTTTGATTTTTTAAATTTCAATCTGTAATTTGTCCTGTTTTAGGTAAAATAAACGGTGTATTTGGTTCGCTATCATTATTTCAACGATAAACTGATTTAAAGTAAGAACCATTATCATCTGTTCAATGTGTCACATATTTAACAAACCCTGAATCATTTGTAATATATAAATCTCTTCCCATACCTAAATCAGTTTTCTGCAATTGCCGATTATTAGAATTATCAATTTTAATAGTCATTTCATTATTTTTAAACTTAATAATACGCCAATCAGCATTTTTATCACCACGCCACACAGCAAAATATCATTTATCATCTTTCTCATTAAATGGTTTGTCATTTGAATAAACCTCTTCTCAATAATTTATTGGTGTTGTTGGAATAGAACCACCAGTAAAATTAAAATATGATGAATTTAATTTAACTTTGCAATGTTCAAACTCTCAATATCCAGTTTCTACCTCTCTTGGATTAGATATTAATTCAAAATAATAAGGGGCAAATAATTTAACATCATCATTATAGCCTTTATTAATTGCATATTTACTATATGTATAATTTGATAACATGTATATCACTTGTTTAATTCTTTTTACATATCTTTTATGTAATTCACTTGGATTGTCTAATTTTCAATTTTCAAATAAACCATCAATAACATCTTCTGGTTTTTGTCCTTCAAATTTTTGACGTAATTCAGCCGCTTTATTAGTGGGATTTCCTTTTTCATCATATTTTGCACCTTGAAATTTTCAATCATAATTATAACGATAAGTTAAATAATTTAATAAAACTTTTTCTAAACCATTATTTTTTATTAAACTTAAAATATCATCTGGTTGAATATATATTTTTGCAATAAACCACGGTAAAAAACTTTCGGTAAATCAATATTGAAATACTCTTAAATTAGGTTTTGTTTCAATAGACATAGATAGCAACGGTACTAAATTAGCATTTTCAACTATTGATGAAGGATAAGAATAAACACCATTAATATTACCTCAACATTTAATATTTCCAAATAACATTGATTTAGGGTATTTAATCTCAATCCCAGTAAATACTGTATCTTCGGGTAATGATTTTTGTAATACTAAATGAATACTATTTTAATTTTTTCATTTAAAATCAGTCACCTTAACTAAATGAGTAGATTTAATAATATCAACACCATCAGATGAATAAGGTCTTTTATATTCTTCGATAATATAACATTAATTTTTATTGTCTTCGGTAATTGGTTCATTAATAGATACTATTTTTAAGTCATAGGATTCTAAAAATTCTTTGTCTTTTTTTGAAATATCATTAATTAAAATATCTTTTTCTTCAATCATTACATAACTTGTGCTATTATCTTGGACTGTGGTATTTTGTTGAATTTGTAATTTAAAATTAAAATCACTAATTTCATAACCAGTTATTTTAATATATTCATCTTTGTCAATAAAACCTATTTTAACGCTATTTTGAAAGTAGTTTAAGATTGGTTTTTGCTTTGTCTTAACAAGATTATTAATTTTATAAATATATAAGGTTCTAGCACGGTCTTCAGTAAATAATTGTTCTAAATCAGGGTCGCTGTACTGCGATTGACTAGCAAAATCTAATGGAATACTATAAATTGAATAGTCAATTGGTTCATCATTTTCTGCTAATTGTGCTAACATTTTTTCAGATGGTTTTAACATTATTCTTGTTCTTCTTCTTCATTAGGCATATTTATAATAGTTTCATTGTTATTTAATTGTCTGTTTAAAGTAGGATTTACTGGTAAGCGAACATCAATAATTAAATCATCAATATTTTTAATATTAAATGTTCTACTGTTTAAAATAGCATTATCATATTTAATTAACTTAATAATGAATTCAGTTAATTTAATTTCTCTAATATATATCATTTGTTCGTATGATGCGTTTGTTTGAATATTTACTCCCGCAACTTCTGCTTTTGTTTGTTGGGCTCCCTTGGCGATTGCGGGAACATGATGGCGATTTATTTTATAGTAATTAGTTAATAATCAATCATATATTTTGGTTAATTGTTCACCTTTAAAATTACCAGCAATATAGTCTACTGGTTGAAAATTATTATAAGAGTCTCCTTCAACTAATAACAAGTCATTTTCAATAAATGAAGCCAACATTTTACTAATTTCTTGGTCAACCACACCAGTAACACCATTAGTATTAATGGTAAATTTACCACTATTTAATAATGGATCTAACATTATCTTTTCAGCAATAATATCTAAAATACTAGCAAATTGTTTACCATAACGAGCAGAAGGCTCAAAATTAGGGTTATTAGGAATAATTTCAATTGGTATAAAATTAAGTGGCAATATTTCTTCTCTTTGTAAAGTTGTATAGTTATTTCATTTAGCATCATCAATATATAAGTCGGTAATAGTGCTGTATAATCGTGTTTTTAACTTTCTAATAACTTTTACTTGTTTAGTTACATAATCAATTTCTAATTTTTCAGTAATAAAAACACTCTGGTCATTTTTAATATAAGGGTCATAATCAAAAGTACAAGATACTAAATTACCTAATTCGTCATATTGGTTATTATAAAAATCAATAGTAATAAAATTAAGTTTTAAATTATTAGCAAAAATAAAATATGCACCTTTACCATTCTTATTAATTTTATATTCCTTATATTAATTCTTATTAGTAAAGTCTTGCATTTTTAAAAAGTTATTAATTAATTTAGTATCTATCTGTTTATTATTAATTGGATTATAAATGCTAATTTCTAAATCTCGTGGATTTAAAAAATTAGCATTATCTTCACAAATTCTTTTTTCTAAAATCTCCTTATGTTTTTGAACAGTAACATTTTTATGATTAGTAATCGTTGATGCTAAATTAAGATAATAACTATCAATATCATATTCTTTTTTTAATTTCTTTTTTGCTAATAACAATCCCATTTATATCACCTCTTTATTTCGTATCTTCTTTTTTAATAACATCTTCAATACTATCTTGTTTTTGTTGTTTGTTATGAGTTTTGATAAAACTAATTGTTTCAATAATTAAAACTATAATTCCAGCTCTGATAAGCATTGCTGAAACAATAACATATGCTGGTCAAGAAATACCCAATGTTTTTTCTCCGATAAAACAAATAATAATTCCGGCAATAAAAAACAATGATGAAACTCCAAAGATTTTCAAAAACATAATCATATCTTTAATAGTTACTTTTGGCATAATACCATCTCCTTCCTAACTTACTTTTTTTCTTTCAATATACAATCCTTTAATTTCAACACTATTTGATATTGATGATAATTTAAACTCACCGTTGGAAAATAATTGAATGGTAATTCAACGACTTGGATTATTTCCATATGATATTCCACTTGCTAATTGACCTTTAAAGTTTATATGCGTAATTATATATAGTTCTATCTCAAGCATTGTATAACACCATAAACTATAATAATATTCTGACTTATTAAAATTTTTAATTTTATATCCTTTAGAATCTTGAACAAAATCACTAGTATCAACAACTTTTCAATCATTTGATATTTTAGGTAAATCTTTTTTCTGTAAATAAAATTTATCTAAATATTTAGTAGTACCAAATGTATCATCAGTACTTTCAATTCCCGCAACTGTACTATCAATAATCATATAATCAGCAGTATTTTTACCAGCTTAAAAACTAGGGTCTCAAATTCTTAATTCCCCCTTTTCAGCATTAAAATCAGCATTAACACGACCACTACTATTAGGTAACAAAGTTATTTTATTTTGTTTTAAATCTGAAACCATTAATTCATTAGCAGTATTTTTAATAATTGTTTTATTATAAATTTTAATATCACTACCGCCACTTTGTTTTGCTTTTCAGACATCATTTTTTTCATAAATAGTATCATTATCAAAGGGAACATTTATTTTATTATTGTTATTTTTAACAATAGTTTTATTTTCAATCTTAGTTTTTTCTTTTTCTATTAAAGCATCAACTTCTAATTGAGTATAATATGATTCTAAATCAATCATTGTTAAATCAATACCTTCTTCTTAAAAAGTACGAAACATTTTCTTTAAAGTTGTTAAATTAGCGAATGATTTTGCATAGGTAGGCAATAGACCTTGTCAAATAATCATGGGGTCATTTTGCGATGAATAATTAATATCACCAACACTCATATTTGCCGAAGTAAAAAATTCAATTGGAATGCGGTTAAATGTTTAATCGTAATAAACACCATATTAATACAAATTTTCTTTAATAATGGATCTTTAAATGTTTCAAACTTTAGTTTTGAAAATGGATAGTTTAAGTAAGAATTAATCATATTTTGGGCTCTTAAAGCAAATGTTTTAAATCATAATTCTATATCACCTTTAAAAAACTTATTATAACAAACTGGAACTTGTGTAATTTTACCTGTCATTGAAATAAAATTATTATAATTTTCCAAAGTAACATTTTGTCATAATTCATTTAACATTTAATCATCTCCTTATCATTTACTTTTTTTAGAATATATTTTCTTTAATATAATTTTTTTACTATTTAGTAATGTTTTTGTTTTAATTGTTTTGTTTAAATCTTGTTTTGTTCTGAGTTGTTTATATGCTTGAAATACTAGTCCATTACCTAACAAACTAGTAACCGCACTATCTTCTAACGTATTTAACAATTTATCTTTATTAAAGTTATTTTTAAATTGTTCTTGAATTTTTAATATCTTAGCAATTGTCCGATATATTTTAAAACTATTTTTTACTACTTGCTGATAAACAAGTGGGGCAAAAGAAACTAAATTAAACAAACTTGTTTTTTTAAATCCCCAACCAATAAACCACTCACTGTTCATATAGAATTTAAATGGTTCAGGAGCCAAAACAAACTGTTTTGCTTTGATTAAAGTTGTCATAACGACAATAAGGGCATATTTAGGATTTTTATAATATATTGTTAAAGCAACTTCACCCGCAACTGATAATGGAACAATTTTAACTGCTAAAAAAACATCAGAACCATAAGCAAAAGGTAATAATTGACCTTTTTTAATAGCCTTAGTTTCAAATTTAGATAATATTTTTTTAGATTTATCAGTAATTTTACTAATTACTTTTTGTTTAATAGTAATTATTTGTTTTTCAATAGGGTCTAATAATTTTTTAGTTACTTTTTGAATATAAAAATTTGGGTTTAAATGATTTAAAATTTTATTTAATTTAATTGGTGTTTGATAAAAAATATTTAATAATTTATTATTATGTATTTTACTGCCCCGCATTAAATTAGCATTTAATAGTAGATTTTTACCAACACCTTTTTTATGAAGATTAGTCATAATGTTATATCACTCATTAGTATTAATTTTACTTATTTTATTAATATTTAATCCATATTCAGACAATCATTTATTAGCATTTTTTTCATTCACGCGTGGTATTTTTTGAACTAATTTAGGACTTATTTTTTGAATATTTTTCTCAATTTTTAATAAATTATTAATTGTTTCTAAATTAGAAACTTTAAAACCTTTATAAAAATCATTTCGGGCTAATTTTCCAATTGTATATAATAAAGTTTCATTATTAGCCTGCTTTGTAAAATCAAATATTAATTTAGAAGATAAAATCTTTTTACCTGTAACTTGCCTTACAACATCTTCTAAATTATTAGCAGTTATTACACCTAATTTTTCAAGTAGTTTAGTTTCTTTTGCTAATTTTAAAATTCTAGTTGTTCGAACAGCACGCGTTAATTTACCAATTCCACCAATTGCTGGTAACAAATTTAAGGCAGTACTTTTTGCTGTTACTTCTGATGTTAATTTATCATATATTTGATTTACGGCAAAATCGGTTGCTGTTTCTACTCCAAACGAGATAAATGCTGCGGCAAAATTAGATAATCCCGCACCAAGACCAACAGCCGAAGCAATACCACCAGTTAAAACTGATAAACCAAGAGCTAAAACTTGAATTCCTAAAAATTCTAATAACTGTAAACCAAAATTTTTTTCTTGTTGTTGGATTGACAATCTAGTTGGATTTTTTAACAGCATAAATAAGGGTTGTTTTAGATGTTCCAATTGGCATATCATTTATCAAACGAAAAAGTACTATTTTTTAGTACTATTAAGAATTTTTAATTTTAACATCAATCGGATTTGTTTGACCAGTAGTGTTGTTTTTATCTTCAATTTGGACAAAAACCTTGGTATCATTTGTAATATTTATTGGTCAATCAACACCAGCACTTTCAATAAAGTAATCAAAATCACTTTCAGTTAAAGAACTATTTACTGCTTTTACTGCTTTTAAAACACCATCTTTAAATTGTAGTTTTAACTGTTCGGCTGTTGCTTTTGTTGGGTCTGCAACATGAATAGTTGGTTTATCTAATTTATTGATTTTACTAATATCAATTTTTGAAACAATATGTTTAATAATTCCTTTTAGTTCAACCACTGCTCCACCTAAATATAAAACTCTTTCCATAATCAAAGTATTACCCATTCCAGTACCTAATGCAGCAGCACCAACTCTTAACGGAGTATGATCTTTTTTGCGTAAAATAAGAGGGTCATATTTTTTGCTAAACTTAAAGGCAATTGCATTAACACCATCTGGCAATAATTTAATTGTTCCTTCTGAACCATCTTTATTAATAATTGGTAATTTTTTAGGAACCATATAGTATGTTGTTCCTTTAACAGTTTTTATTGCTCCACTTGTTGTGATTACACTATTTATTTGGTCATTTGCTCCAAGTTGTAACTGTAATTTATTACGAATTCCACGAATAAAATCAGCCGAACCTAAAACAATTGTTTCTGATGGAGTAAAGCCGTTTTCATATATTTTATCCATAATTTCATCATGAATTTGTAAAGCATTTGTATCATCTGCTTTTTTGCCTTGAATAGTTGTAACTGTTCCTTTATTAATAATTTCTAAAATTTTATTGCGTTTATAAGCAACCTCAGTATTCATTGCTTGCTCAATATCGGTAGCCCAAAGATTAGGATTAAAATCATTTTCTACAGGATCTAATTTACGAGCAAAAGTTAAAATTGTATCTAATTCAACAACTCCATCTTCAAATTCTACTGTTGAATATTTTAGAAGATTATCATCGGTATTAAATACTTGTCCATCTTTTCCCAAACCTTCATTATATTTAATATTTTTCTTTCTTTTATATGTTAAACCAAATTTATTTGCTTCTTTTCACGCAAATAAAGTTTCTCAACTAAATTTTTGTTGATAAGTTTGTAAATATCATTGTTCAAATGTTTCTCGGTCTCTTTGTGTTGCTTGATTAGCAATATCGCCAAAAATTGTTTTTGGATCCATATTTTTATTCCTTCTTTCTATTTATTAAATACATTGCCTGTATCTAAAATATTGTTTTCTTTGTTTTCTACTTTTGGTACGCCCCCAGTATTAACTGTTTGTACCTTAATTAATTCATCATAAACATTTTGCAATTGTGTTTTAATGATTTCAATATCATCAGTAATATCATAAGATTTTAATAAAACATTTTTAAAATCTTCATTATCAGTTGAAGAATTAATAAAATCAATTACTTCAATTTGTTTTAGTTGAATTGTTTGTTGTTCAATTTGTAAAGTTAACTCAGTATTTTTTGTTTGTAGTTCGTTGATTTGCTGATTATTATTTTCTAAATTACTTGAATTAAATTCTTCAACTTCAGCAGTATTTTTTAAAATAATTTCAGCAGTTTTAATATCTAAACTACCATCTTCATTTTTAATAGGTTCATTATTTTCATTTATAAGAACATATTTTACATTTTTTAATGCCATTGTTTTTCCTCCTATTTTTTAATATTTGTATTTGTTCTTTTTCTAATCGCTTTTTGTATAATTTCAAAACTATCTACTCTAAAAGACAAAAAAATAGCGTTTAGTTTTTATATTTAACTGATTAAATACTGAGCTTTTAATTTTTATCTCATCATCTTTTTTTAATTTCAAAAACTAATTTAAAACAGATGGGTTATATATTGATAATGTTGAGTAATTTAATCCTTCTCACTGACATTTAGCCGAACAAGCATCAACTTCAACACCACCAGCAACAAGAGCCTTAATTTTTGTTTTAATAGGATTTTTATGTAATCTAACAGTTAATTCTAACTTATTAACTTTTTTATTTTTTATTTTAGGTTTATTAGTTATTGATTTTTTAGGTAAATTATTTTTTGTTTGAGACATTATTTAACATCCTTATTAGATAATTTGTCATATTTTGAACTGTCAACTAATATTCAATCGATAGAACCTGTTGAATATGGATTTTTGTAAAAATCTTCTTTATATAATTGTTGTTGTTTTAATTCTTCAATTTCACTACCTAAATTTTGATTAAAATTATGTGCCATATCTATTTGTTGTTTGAAACTATTTATTTCTTGTTCTTTTTTAGCAAGTTCTTTTTTAAGTGTTTCATTTTCTTCTTTAAGTTTGTTAAATTTAATTGATTCTGTTATTGTCATTATTTATCACTTTCTTTTTTAAAAAATATTGTAAATGTTTTCAAGCATCTAATTCCTGCTCTGTCATTTTAATATTTCCTTTATAAATATAATTTTTCTTAACAACTGGTGATTGTAAAACATAATTTAAATTAAATAGATATTTGCATAAAACTTTTAAACCACCAATGAATTTAGGAGTAGATAATTGATTTTTTATTTTTAAACCTTTGTGAAGTTGATAATCTTCAATTATTACAATAACTTTATTTAAATAAGAACAAATTTTATTTTTAAACTCATTTAATATTAAATACATATTATTTATTGCTTCTTCTTCATTTTTGGAATTAAAAGTAATGTTATTAATTATTTTATTTTGTAAAACATTATAAATAATAATACCAGTTTGACCAATTCCAGCAGGGTCAATTGCAATAATATATTTTAATTTATCTGGTTTATTTTTTTGTCAATTTGTCATATTTTTCATCCATCTGATGCTAAATCTAAAATATCGTTAATTTTGTAATGTTGCATATAAGAAGCAATAATATCTCATTTGTTTTCAAATAAAATTAAGTACATTTTTGCTCATTCTAAACATTGCAAATCATAATACTTTTTATGATGTGAAATACGACAATTAATAGGTTGACAATTAACTCAACAATCAAATGATGTTGTTATTTCATTTCAAGTTTTATTAATATATTTACTTTTATATTCTGTCATTTATCTATACTCCTTAATTTTTTTATTTGTTGATTAAATTTCATCATTAATATTATTTGCAGTTACTGGATAAGCACATATCATTAATTCTTGTAATTTATTTTAGTATTTAATTACTTCACCGCCCGCTCCACTTTGGGGAGTGAGCGGGGGCGGATAGGATATTTTGATAGAGTTTACCCCATACGGAAATAAAAAAACAGTTTACCCAGTTATTAATTACGCTTCATCCATCCCTACACAACTTTATATAAAGAAAATAACCTTTTGGAGTTCCAACCCTCTTGTTTTTTTAGTGTCCGATATTGTTTTTTTCGGTTTAACAGCACTTTTTTATGAAAACAAGCCAAAAAACACATGCTCTGACATTTCACAAGTGATTAATCTTGTCGAGAATTAAAGAAATAAATAGGAGAGTAAATCCAATCGCTTTCACACTTTCTTTAAGATTTCGTGCCATAAATGAGTTATCCATCTTTAAGCATCAAAATATTAAGTTTTAGTATTGCATTATTCATCAGATAGTACCTTTATTAAAAATGATATTATTAGTTGTTAAACCGAAAAAATATAATAAATCACAGAAAGGAAATTATAAAAATTAACTAGTTTGTAGGGCAAAATAGGTTAATTTTTAATTTTAAAGATACTATCTGATGAATAATGCAAATAAAAAAATTGTTCTAATAAGCGATTACTTTAATTTGTATTTAATTACTTTATTTATAATTTTTATAAAACCTAAACTTTTTTCCGACTACCAAATTATTAGTGATTTTGAAAGAATATGTTACAGAGAAGAAAAATTTAATGTAGCTGATAATAAATGATATATTATTATTGCTAAATTAAATTTAGAAGATAATTGAGAAATATTTAAATTTCAAAATAAAGAAATTAAGCCAAATTATATTTTTGGAGCATCGAATTCAAAAAAAGTATAGTATATTGATTAACAAGCAATGTAAATGATATTGAAAGAAAATACTATACAATAGGACTTATTAATTTTAATGGAGATTGAAATAATGTTTCACCGTGAGAAAGAGGAGTTAGCAACTTCAAAGGAATTTATCAATATTTAGGCAATGATGAACTCAATTTACCTAAAATTGATAAAGAGGATAATTTAAAAGTTAAGGAATAATAAATAATAAAAAGAGATTATTAAATCTCTTTTTTTCTTTATCTTGGTATAAATGTAATTTTGACTGGGTTTTCACTTTTATTCCTAATGCCTAGTACATTTGGATTATCAACATCCAATACAATATTTTTGTTATTACCAAAATATTTTCAATGCATTGTGCTATCTAATAATAAATTTATATTTATAATTTTTGATATTCTAATTTTTAATTTTACATTATTAGTGTAATATGCTTGTAAATATGTTTCTTTTATTTTACCGCTATCATTATTAGATAATTTTGTTATTTGAAGTAAAAAATCTAAAACTACTCTTTTATCAGAAGCAAAATATCTATTTTCGTAATCATCACCCTGTAAACCATTAGTATATGCAATAGGTTTAAATGTTTGAATTATTATTATTTATATTTTTTGTATATAAAGTTCTTATATTATCAAAATTAACTTTATCTGTTTGTAAACGACCACTTTCTTGTAAAGTTATATTTGCTAATGAACCCAAATTAATATTACAGTTTAAACCACCCAAAATATCAACATTTCTATCAGGAATAAAATTTTCTATATTAGGTCGTCCACATTCTACTTGTAAATTATTAAGATTACTTATTTCAATAGTTTTATAAGCATCTTGAAATTTACTAATACTTTGAATTGTTGGGTCAATTTGTTTTAAATCAATTTCAGTTTCATAATAAGCATTATGTTCTGCTGTATCATCAAATAAATTAACGGGAGGAAAGTTTTCTTTACATTGAGCTGGTGCAATAATTTTAGTTTTTAATGGTAGTACTACATCGGAAGGCATAATATCTTTGATATAAGGTTTATAGTTATATGGAACTGGTGGAAGAACATATTGTGGGTAATTAAATGTTGGTATTTCATAATCATGTGGTAATAAGAAACTAGTTTTATAATTCGTTGTCATATCTCGTAAATAATTATTTAATACGCTTTTTGTTTTACCACGAAAACTTCATACTGATAATTTTAAATAATCTTCTTCATTGTTAGTATATGGGTTATCAGCATAAAAGATAATTTCAAAATTACCTTTATATAATGCTTGTATTGAAAACATATCAATAATATAACTACAATTTGTCCCATCAGGTGTTTGTAAGAATTCGCAATTATTATCTTTTTCACTATCACTAACTAGTGTTTGAGCATCTACACTGATCTTACTAATTCATTAATTAAATATATGCGATTAGTTTTAGGGTTTAATTGTTTTAAATTGTAAGTTGAATAAGTTATTCGTTCAGTTGGTTTACCATCTTTTTCTAAAACATTACCTTGTATTTTATCAGTTAATAAAGTAGTAAAACTAAAACTAGTAGCATTAGCACCAATCATAGCACCAATTTTATCATTCCCTTGTTTTCTAAATATTTCAAATGGTAAATAACCTTTACCAGCAGCTTTATCATCTCAAAAGGCATCGTTATAAAAACTATAAACATTAGAACTCATAAAACCATTAAGTCACGGGAAATTAGGTCATTTATCATCTTGTGTAATTGTTAAATTACCAATTCAGTCCCAAGGAATACCGAACGAAACAAAGTTTAAAAACTTTCCAATAACAGGTATCGTAAAAGGATTAAATACTAATTTTTGCGTATAGTTTAAAGGTAATACTGTAATTTGACGATTAATAAAATTATTCATATTTAAGATATCTCAAACATTACATGCACCCATTTTATTATATTCAATTTGAACTTGATCAACAGTATTACCAAATTCATCTTTTCTTCTAAAATATGATGATGCTTGGGTACTAATAATGTTATTAATAGTTCCACTATTTACTTTTACTTTATCTGGTGGAGTAATCATTCAATTTTTAGACCAATAAGGTTTAGAATTTGAATTTTCTTCCTTAATAGTTGTTCCAACAGTTGGATTAGTTGCTGTTGAACTTGCTTTATCTGTTATTATCATACCCTCATTATTTTTTTCAATTCAAAAATCAGACATTGATTGAATATGTTCTTTTCAATCTTTATATCCAGTAATAATAGTTGGTTGTATCCCTTGAATGTTATATCAACTTACTTCGGGTGAAGCATAAGTATTTATTTTATCAGGTGGTGCAGGAAACATGTTATACATTAATAAATCTCTTGAATTCATTACTTTTTTATTAAATTGACCTTTAATAATTGGTCGGCCAATAACTGGCATATCAAAAAAGATTGGATTACCATAAAATTTAACTGCCATTGCTCTAACACCTGGGTCTTTTAATAAAATCTCATCTAATTCAACAATACCTTTATTTAGTTTTTCATCATAAGTTATTTTAGGAAAACAATAACCTTCACCTGGGGCACTTGTTTGAATAAATTGTCGTACTGATTAAACCACTATTACTAATTTTGTTATTAATACTTAAAAAAGTAATTTCTTGTCATAAGAAATCACCATCTTCTACGGAATAATAATTAATAACATTTGATGGATATAATCATTGTCTATCTTGAGGTGCAGAATTAATATCACCACCACTAATATTTAAACCACGGTCATCAAATACAGTATAAAAATTATAATAATCATTAATATTTAATTTAGTAATATCTTCATCTAAAATTAATAAAGTATATTGTCATTCTGTTGATTGTTGAGTAAATACTTGTTCAAATTTAGCATCACCAAATTTAATAGAACTTATATCATCAACCATATAAGTATCTTAATATTTACCAACTTTAACCTCTTTTGTATAAAAGTTATCAGCTTTATTATCATTATTAATAAAATAACTTAATTTATATTGGTTTAAGTATTCTAACATTTTATTAATATCATAAATATTTTCACCATCAATTAATTTTCAATAAAGATTATTATTTTTATCTTTTAATTTTATCGCAAAAGGTGTTTCATTATTGGCTCATATTGTTGAGTTAATTGGTTGATTTTTAAAATCATCAATTGTTAATATATTAATTTCTTGACCTTTATATTTTTGGACTATTTTTAAAGTATCTTGTCATTGAGCAATCGTACTTTCCATATTATCAAATATTCTTGAATAACTACCATAATCACTTGGTTTAGCATTATTGGGTTTTCAACCTGTTTCAGTATCAGGAATATATGAACTATAAACATTAAAAGGAAATACCATTCAATGTCTATGTTCTTTTATACTTTCTCTTATATCTATTGCAGTAGCACCTGCTCCTGTTCTTAATCATTGCATAGCTGCTGGACTATTTTTTTGCATTTGTTAATTCTCCTTTATTTCTGTTCTACCTTGTACGGCATTTTGATTATTACCAGTTTCATAATATTCCATTAATTTATTATTATGTTTTATCTCTTGGGCATGCCTTTTATCTCAGTATTTTTCAATTTTTTCATAATATTTGATTGCTTCTAATTCATCAACATTATCATATTCAGTTATCGCTCTTATTGGCTCCATTGTTCAATTATCTAATCTAGTAGTAATTAATTCATTTTGTCGCATTTGGTCTACTAAAATAATTATTTTATAATTTCATATTTCATTGAAGTTTTATATAAATAATAAAATGGTTTATATATAAATGATTGGTAAAATATAAAATAAGTTTCATATCCTCCGCCATTAAAAAATATTTTATTTTCTTCTTTATTAAGAAAAACTGGTTTTGAATATCATACTGTCTCTGGGATAATTTTAAATGATTTTTCATTTATGTTAATATTATTATTTTTGAAATTTTCCCATAATTTTGATGTTAAGTTCATTGTTGTTAATTTTTTTTCTTTGATATTTTCTATTAATATATTTCAAAATTCTTCAAAAACTTTAAATTGTTTTATTTCGTTATTTCAGTATTCTACTACTTTGTAATAATTTAAAAATTCTAATATTTTTTTTGCAAATTCAGATAACTTATTATTGATATCTTTTTCTCTTAATTGAAAAGTTGAAAGAAAGTTTTTTCCTGATGTATATTGATATCTTCCATTTAATGATAAACCATAAATATTAATATAATTCATATTAAAACTAAATTTTGCTAATTCAATAATTTTACCATTTAGTTTTGGTACTATTTTATTTTTATATTGTTGAATAAAATTATTAATTAAATCTTCTTCTTTTTCATCTTTTTTAATTCATAAATTTAATTGATGTTCTAATCTTTTGCCTTTAATATTATTGTGATAGTCTCCACGATCATATATGTCATTAAATAGATAAGATTCTAAATTTATAAATTTCCCTTTATTATAAGTAATTCCTTCAATATTATTTTCTTTTATAAAATTTTGTAAAATTTTAGTAAATATATCATTAACATTGTTTTCATTAACTTTTAAATCAATTTTAAATTCATTATATAAAGTTTTAAAATCTTTTTCTGCGAATTCTATTAATTGTTTATTAATAAAAAATGAAGATATTTTTTGATCAAAATAATTTATGATTTCTTTTTTTCAAAATATTAAATCCTTTATTATTATTTGTTATATTAAAATTTGTTGTAAAATTTGCTATTTTTATTTGTTTTTTATATTTAATTTGATAATTAAATTCAAATTCACAAGATACAACTTTTAAAATTGAATTATTAAAGTTACTTTCATTTTTTTCATTAATTTTATTTAAATCAATAAATTTAATTGTTATATAAAGTTCATTAATATCATAATTAATTGGTTCATAATTTATATAATAATTAGAATATTTGTTTTTAATGTATTGATTAATATTTGTTAAAAATGTATTAAATCTTAAAAAAATACTATCTCTAATAAAAGTATCTTCTTTTTTATTATAATCTAATTTATATATATTTTCTTCTTCATTATTTTGTACTAATGAATAAAGATAATCATTTTCTATTTTAATATCATTTAAAAAAGTATTATTTTGTAAGTAATTTTTTGGTAATCGGAAAAAAGCTTAGTTTTTATAAAAATTATAAATAAAGTAATTAAATACAAATTAAAGTAATCGCTTATTAGAACGATTTTTTTATTTGCATTATTCATCAGATAGTATCTTTAAAATTAAAAATTAACCTATTTTGCCCTACAAACTAGTTAATTTTTATAATTTCCTTTCTGTGATTTATTATATTTTTTCGGTTTAACAACTAATAATATCATTTTTAATAAAGGTACTATCTGATGAATAATGCAATACTAAAACTTAATATTTTTTGATGCTTAAAGATGGATAACTCATCTATGGCACGAAGCCTTAAAGAAAGTGTGAAAGCGATTGGATTTACTACTCCTATTTATTTCTTTAATTTTCGGCAAGATTAATCACTTGCGAAATGTCAGAGCATGTGTTTTTTGGTTTGTTTTCATAAAAAGAGTGTTGTTAAACCGAAAAAAACAATATCGGACACTAAAAAACAAGAGGGTTGGAACTCTAAAAGGTTATTTTCTTTATATAAAGTTGTGTAGGGATGGATGAAGCGTAATTAATAACTGGATAAACTGTTTTTTGTTTATTTCCGTATGGGGGTAAACTCTATCAAAATATCCTATCCGCCCCCGCTCACCTTCAAAGTGGAGCGGGCGGCGAAGTAATTAAATATTAAAATAAATTATTTACTAAATATCAAAATATTAACCAATAAAGGAATATTATGTTTTTTTACAGAAAGAAAAATATTTGATGAAAAAATGAAATAAAAAAATTAAAAATAAATTACAAGAATTAATGATACAAGCTTATCTGGTAACAGTAAATGATATTAATGATGAAATTTGATCAACAAATAAAAAGAATTAAGGAGTATAGATAAATGACAGAATATAAAAGTAAATATATTAATAAAACTTGAAATGAAATAACAACATCATTTGATTGAGTTAATTGTCAACCTATTAATTGTCGTATTTCACATCATAAAAAGCATTGTGATTTGCAATGTTTAGAATGAGCCAAAATGTACTTAAATTTATTTAAAGACAAGTGAGATGTTATTGTTTCATATATGCAATATTATAAAATTAACGATATTTTAGATTTAGCATCCGATGGATGAAAAATATGACAAATTGACAAAAAAATAAAACAAATAAATTAAAATATATTATTGCAATTGACCCTGCTGGAATTGGACAAACTGGTATTATTATTTATAATGTTTTGCAAAAGAAAATAATTAATAATATTACTTTTAATTCCAAAAATGAAGAAGAAGAAATAAATAATATGTATTTAATATTAAATGAGTTTAAAAATAAAATTTGTTCTTATTTAAATAAAGTTATTGTAATAATTGAAGATTATCAACTTCATAAGGGTTTAAAAATAAAAAATCCATTATCTACTCCTAAATTTATTGGTGGTTTAAAAATTTTATGCAAATATCTATTTAATTTAAAATATATTTTGCAATCACCAGTCATTAAGAAAAATTATATTTATAAAGGAAATATTAAAATGTCAGAGCACGAACACGATGCTTGAAAACATTTACAGTATTTTTTAGCAAAAGGAGTTGAAAAAATGGCACAAACAAAAAGTAATTTACCTAAAAAATCAATAACTAATAAACCTAAAATAAAAAATAAAAAAGTTAATAAGTTAGAATTAACTGTTAGATTACATGAAAATCCGATTAAAACTAAGATTAAGGCACTGGTTGCTGGTGGTGTTGAAGTTGATGCTTGCTCGGCTAAATGTCAGTGAGAAGGATTAAATTACTCAACATTATCAATATATAACCCATCTATTTTAACTGAGTTTTTGAAATTAAAAAAAGATGATGAGATAAAAATTAAAGGCTCAGTATTTAATCAGTTAAATATAAAAACTAAACGCTTTTTTTGTCTTTTAGAGTAGACAGTTTTGAAATTATACAAAAAGCGATTAGAAAAAGAACAAATACAAATATTAAAAAATAGGAGGAAAAACAATGGCATTAAAAAATGTAAAATATGTTCTTATTAATGAAAATAGTGAACCTATTAAAAATGAAGATGGTAGTTTAGATATTAAAACTGCTGAAATTATTTTAGAAAATACTGCTGAAGTTGAAGAATTTAATGCAATTAATTTAGAAAATAGTAATCAGCAAATCAACGAACTACAAACAAAAAATACTGAATTAACTTCACAAATTGAACAACAAACAATTCAATTAAAACAAATTGAAGTAATTGACTTTATTAATTCTTTAACTGATAATGAAGAATTTAAAAATGTTTTATTAAAGTCTTATGATATTACTGATGATATTGAAATCATTAAAACACAATTGCAAAGTGTTTATGATGAATTAATTAAGGTACAAACAGTTAATACTGGTGGCGTACAAAAAGTAAAAAACAAAGAAAACAATATTTTAGATACAGACAATGTATTTAATAAATAAGAAAGAAGGTATAAAATTATGGCACAAAACCCACAAAGAATTTTCGGAGATATTGCTAATCAAGCAACAAAACGAGATCGAGAAACATTTGAACAATGATATTTACAAACTTATCAACAAAAATTTAGTTGAGAAGCATTATTTGCATGAAAAGATGCAAGTAAATTTAGTTTAGCATATAAAAGAAAGAAAAATATTAAATATAATGAAGGTTCTGGTAAAGATGGGAAAGTATTTAATACTGATGATAAATTATTAAATTATTCAGAAGTAGAATTTGATGATGGAATTGTTGAATTAGATACAATTTTAACTTTTGCTCGTAAATTAGACCCTGTAGAAAGTGATTTTAACCCTAATCTTTGGGCTGCTGATATTGAAGAAGCAATGGATACTGAGGTTGCTTATAAACGTAATAAAATTTTAGAAATTATTAATAAAGGAGTAGTTACAACCATTCAAGGCCAAAAAGCAGATGATACTAATGCTTTACAAATTCACAATGAAATTATGGATAAAATATATGAAAATGGATTTACCCCATCAGAAACAGTTGTTTTAGGTTCGGCTGATTTTATTCGTGGAATTCGTAATAAATTACAGTTACAACTTGGAGCAAATGACCAAATAAACAATGTAATTGAAACAAGCGGAGCAATGAAAACTGTTGAAGGAACAACATATTATATGGTTCCTAAAAAATTACCAATTATTAATAAAGATGATTCAGAAGGAACAATTACTCTATTACCAGATGGTGTTAATGCAATTGCCTTTAAATTTAGTAAAAAATATGACCCTCTTATCTTACACAAAAAAGACCATACTCCATTAAGAGTTGGTGCAGCTGCATTGGGTACTGTAATGGGTAATACTTTAATTATGGAAAGAGTTTTATATTTAGGTGGAGCAGTGGTTGAACCCAAAGGAATTATTAAACATATTGTTTCAAAAATTGATATTAGTAAAATTAATAAAATAGATAAACCAAATATTCATGTTACAGACCCAACAAAAGCAACAGTCGAACAGTTAAAATCACAATTTAAAGATGTTGTTTTAAAAGCAGTAAAAGCAGTAAATAGTTCTTTAACTGAAAGTGATTTTGATTACTTTGTTGAAAGTAAAGGTGAAGATTGACCAATTAATATTACAAATGATAAAACTGTTTCTGTTCAAATTGATGGTAAAAACAACGCTACTGGTCAAATATCTCCGATTGATGTTAAAATTAAAAATTCTTAATAGTACTAAAAAATAGTACTTTTTCGTTTGATAGATATGCCAATTGGAACATCTAAAACAGCCCTTATTTATGCTGTTAAAAAAATCGAACTAGATTGTCAATCCAACAACAAGAAAAAAGTTTTGGTTTACAGTTATTAGAATTTTTAGGAATTCAAGTTTTAGCTCTTGGTTTATCAGTTTTAACTGGTGGTATTGCTTCGGCTGTTGGTCTTAGTGCGAGATTATCTAATTTTGCCGCAGCATTTATCTCATTTGGAATAAAAACAGCAACCGATTTTGCCGTAAATCAAATATACGATAAATTAACATCAGAAGTGACAGTAAAAAGTACTGTCTTAAATTTGCTACCAGCAATTGGTGGTATTGGAAAATTAACGCGTGCTGCTCGAACAACTAAAATTTTAAAATTAGCGAAAGAAACTAAACTACTTGAAAAATTAGGTGTAATAACTGCTAATAATTTAGAAGATGTTGTAAGACAAGTTAGAGGTAAAAAGATTTTATCTGATAAATTAATATTTGATTTTACAAAACAAGCTAATAATGAAACTTTATTATATACAATTGGAAAATTATCCCGAAATGATTTTTATAAGAGTTTTAAAGTTTCTAAATTAGAAACAATTAATAATTTATTAAAAATTGAAAAAAATATTCAAAAAATAAGTCCTACATTAGTTCAAAAAATACCACGCATAAATGAAATAAATGCTAATAAATGATTGTCTGAATATGGATTAAATATTGATAAAATAAGCAAAATTAATACTAATGAGTGATATAACATAATGACTAATCTTCATAAAAAAGGTGTTGGTAAAAACCTAATATTAAATGCTAATTTAATGCGGGGCAGTAAAATATATAATAATAAATTATTAAATATTTTTCATCAAACACCAATTAAATTAAATAAAATTTTAAATCATTTAAACCCAAATTTTTATATTCAAAAAGTAACTAAAAAATTATTAGCCCCAATTGAAAAACAAATAATTACTATTAAACAAAAAGTAATTAGTAAAATTACTGATAAAACTAAAAAAATATTATCTAAATTTGAAACTAAGGCTATTAAAAAAGGTCAATTATTACCTTTTGCTTATGGTTCTGATGTTTTTTAGCAGTTAAAATTGTTCCTTTATCAGTTGTGGGTGAAGTTGCTTTAACAATATATTATAAAAATCCTAAATATGTCCCTATTGTCGTTATGACAACTTTAATCAAAGCAGAACAGTTTGTTTTGGCTCCTGAACCGTTTAAATTCTATATGAACAGTGAGTGGTTTATTGGTTGGGGATTTAAAAAAACAAGTTTGTTTAATTTAGTTTCTTTTGCCCCACTTGTTTATCAGCAAGTAGTAAAAAATAGTTTTAAAATATATCGGACAATTGCTAAGATATTAAAAATGCAAGAACAATTTAAAAATAACTTTAATAAATATAAATTGTTAAATACGCTAGAAGATAGTGCGGTTACTAGTTTGTTAGGTAATGGACTAGTATTTCAAGCATATAAACAACTCAGAACAAAACAAGATTTAAACAAAACAATTAAAACAAAAACATTACTAAATAGTAAAAAATTTATATTAAAGAAAATATATTCTAAAAAAAGTAAATGATAAGGAGATGATTAAATGTTAAATGAATTATGACAAAATGTTACTTTGGAAAATTATAATAATTTTATTCCAATGACAGGTAAAATTACACAAGTTCCAGTTCGTTATAATAAGTTTTTTAAAGGTGATGTGTAGAATTATGATTTAAAACATTTGCTTTAAGAGCCCAAAATATGATTAATTCTTACTTAAACTATCCATTTTCAAAACTAAAGTTTGAAACATTTAAAGATCCATTATTAAAGAAAATTTGTATTAATATGGTGTTTATTACGATTGTGCATTGAACATTTAACTGCATTCCAATTGAATTTTTTACTTCGGCAAATATGAGTGTTGGAGATATTAATTATTCATCGCAAAATGACCCCATGATTATTTGACAAGGTCTATTGCCTACCTATGCAAAATCATTGGCTAATTTAACAACTTTAAAGAAAATGTTTCGTACTTTTTAAGAAGAAGGTATTGATTTAACAATGATTGATTTAGAATCATATTATACTCAATTAGAAGTTGATGCTTTAATAGAAAAAGAAAAAACTAAGATTGACAATAAAACTATTGTTAAAAATAACAATAATGAAATAAATGTTCCCTTTGATAATGATACTATTTATGAAAAAATGGTGTCTGAAAAGCAAAACAAAGTGGTGGTAGTGATATTAAAATTGATAATAAAACAATTATTAAAAATACTGCTGATGAATTAATGGTTTCAGATTTAAAACAAAATAAAATAACTTTGTTACCTAATAGTAGTGATCGTGTTAATGCTGATTTTAATGCTGAAAACGGGGAATTAAGAATTTGAGACCCTAGTTTTGAAGGTGGTAAAAATACTGCTGATTATATGATTATTGATAGTACAGTTGCGGGAATTGAAAGTACTCATGATACATTTGGTACTACTAAATATTTAGATAAATTTTATTTACAGAAAAAAGATTTACCTAAAATATCAAATGATTGAAAAGTTGTTGATACTAGTGATTTTGTTCAAGATTCTAAAGGATATAAAATTAAAAATTTTAATAAGTCAGAATATTATTATCGTTTATGGTGTTATACAACGCTTGAGATAGAACTATATATAATTACGCATATAAACTTTAAAGGTCAATTAGCAAGTGGAATATCATATGGAAATAATCCAAGTCGTTGAATTACCATTCAATTATTTTCCAACGGTGAGTTTAAATTATCATCAATATCAAATAGTGTTGAAATTAAAGGATTGTATATTGAAAGAAAAAAAGTAAGTTAGGAAGGAGATGGTATTATGCCAAAAGTAACTATTAAAGATATGATTATGTTTTTGAAAATATTTGGAGTTTCATCATTGTTTTTTATTGCCGGAATTATTATTTGTTTTATCGGAGAAAAAACATTGGGTATTTCTTGACCAGCATATGTTATTGTTTCAGCAATGCTTATTGGAGCAGGAATTATAGTTTTAATTATTGAAACTATTAGATTTATCAAAACTCATAACAAACAACAAAAACAAGATAGTATTGAAGATGTTATTAAAAAAGAAGATACGAAATAAATAAGTGATATAAATGGGATTGTTATTAGCAAAAAAGAAATTAAAAAAAGAATATGATATTGATAGTTATTATCTTAATTTAGCATCAACGATTACTAATCGTAAAAATGTTACTGTTCAAAAACATAAGGAGATTTTAGAAAAAAGAATTTGTGAAGATAATGCTAATTTTTTAAATCCACGAGATTTAGAAATTAGCATTTATAATCCAATTAATAATAAACAGATAGATACTAAATTAATTAATAACTTTTTAAAAATGCAAGACTTTACTAATAAGAATTGATATAACGAATATAAAATTAATAAGAATGGTAAAGGTGCATATTTTATTTTTGCTAATAATTTAAAACTTAATTTTATTACTATTGATTTTTATAATAACCAATATGACGAATTAGGTAATTTAGTATCTTGTACTTTTGATTATGACCCTTATATTAAAAATGACCAGAGTGTTTTTGTTACTGAAAAATTAGAAATTGATTATGTAACTAAAAAAGTAAAAGTTATTAGAAAGTTAAAAACACGATTATACAGCACTATTACCGACTTATATATTGATGATGCTAAATGAAATAACTATACAACTTTACAAAGAGAAGAAATATTGCCACTTAATTTTATACCAATTGAAATTATTCCTAATAACCCTAATTTTGAGCCTTCTGCTCGTTATGGTAAACAATTTGCTAGTATTTTAGATATTATTGCTGAAAAGATAATGTTAGATCTATTATTAAATAGTGGTAAATTTACCATTAATACTAATGATGTTACTGGTGTGGTTGACCAAAAAATTAGTAAAATGTTGGCTTCATTTATTAAAAATGACTTGTTATTAGTTGAAGAAGACTCTGATAGTAATTTTCAACCAGTAGACTATATTGCTGGTAATTTTAAAGGTGAACAATTAACCAAAATATATGATTGATTATTAACTAATTACTATAAAATAAATCGCCATCATGTTCCCGCAATCGCCAAGGGAGCCCAACAAACACAAGCAGAAGTTGCGGGAGTAAATATTCAAACAAACGCATCATACGAACAAATGATATATATTAGAGAAATTAAATTAACTGAATTCATTATTAAGTTAATTAAATATGATAATGCTATTTTAAACAGTAGAACATTCAATATTAAAAATATTGATGATTTAATTATTGATGTTCGCTTACCAGTAAATGCAACTTTAAACAGACAATTAAATAACAATGAAACTATTATAAATATGCCTAATGAAGAAGGAGAACAAGAATAATGTTAAAACCATCTGAAAAAATGTTAGCACAATTAGCAGAAAATGATGAACCAATTGACTATTCAATTGATAGTATTCCATTAGATTTTGCTAGTCAATCGCAGTACAGCGGCCCTGATTTAGAACAATTATTTACTGAAGACCGTGCTAGAACCTTATATATTTATAAAATTAATAATTCTTGTTAAGACAAAGCAAAAACCAATCTTAAACTACTCTCAAAATAGCGTTAAAATAGGTTTTATTGGCAAAGATGAATATATTAAAATAACTGGTTATGAAATTAGTGATTTTAATTTTAAATTACAAATTCAACAAAATAGCACAGTCCAAGATAATAGCACAAGTTATGTAATGATTGATGAAAAAGATATTTTAATTAATGATATTTCAAAAAAAGACAAAGAATTTTTAGAATCCTATGACTTAAAAATAGTATCTATTAACGAACCAATTAGTGAAGACAATAAAAATGAATGTTATATCATTGAAGAATACAAACGCCCTTATTCACCTGATGGTGTTGATATTATTAAATCCACTCATTTAGTTAAAATAACTGACTTTAAATGAAAAAACCAAAATAGTATTCATTTAGTATTACAAAAATCATTACCCGAAGACACAGTATTTACTGGGATTGAGATTAAATATCCTAAATCAATGTTATTTGGAAATATTAAATGCTGAGGCAATGTGAATGGTGTTTATTCTTATCCACAATTAATTATTCAAAATGCTAACTTAGTACCCTTACTATCAATGCCAATTGAAACAAAACCTAATGTACGAATATTTCAATATTGATTTACCGAAAGTTTTTTATCGTGGTTTATTGCAAAAATATATATTAAACCAGATGATATTTTAAGTTTAATAAAAAATAATGGTTTAGAAAAAGTTTTATTAAATTATTTAACTTATCGTTATAATTATGATCGAAAATTTCAAGGGGCAAAATACGATAAAAAAGGCAATCCTACAAATAAAGCGGCTGAATTACGCCAAAAATTCGAAGGACAAAAACCAGAAGATGTTATTGATGGTTTATTTGAAAATTGAAAATTAGACAATCCAAGTGAATTACATAAAAGATATGTAAAAAGAATTAAACAAGTGATATACATGTTATCAAATTATACATATAGTAAATATGCAATTAATAAAGGCTATAATGATGATGTTAAATTATTTGCCCCTTATTATTTTGAATTAATATTTAATCCAAGAGAGGTAGAAACTGGATATTGAGAATTTGAACATTGTAAAGTTAAATTAAATTCATCATATTTTAATTTTAGTGGTGACTCTACTACATCAACATCAATAAATTATTGAGAAGAAGTTGATGCAACGGAAAAACCATTTAACAAAATTGATGATAAATATTATTTTATTGTGTGGCATGGTAATCTAAATAATGATTGAAAAATTATTAAATTTAAATATGATAAGTATGAAAAAAATAAAGTACTTGATAAGTATAATAATTATGAACTTCAATTATTTCAAACCGGAAAAGCAGAACAAGGTTATTGAAAAAGTATTTGTTTAGTTGATAATAATGGAATATCCAAATATTTTGCGTGAAGTTTTTATGCTAATTATTTTAAATCAGTTTATCGTTGAAATAATGATATTGAGCTAAATCTACCTTTTATTTCACCTAAAACTGGGCAAATTACAGATTGAAATTTAAAGCAACAAGTTAATATTAATAACAACAAAAATAATGAAATTAAAGTAAATGTTAAAAATAATGATATTTCAGAAAACCCCATTTATCAATTAGAAGCAAATTATTTTAATTGGTTATCAATAACAAATGAATTAGAAACAAATAGCATTCCTTCTCTTATTCCTGCTGAAATTAAATTATCAAATGGAGAATATGGCAAATATTTAACTAATTTAATTGTTTCTAACTACAAAATAGAAGAATATTTAAACTATTTTTCACAACGATATAGATTAATTTATTCTAAGGCGGTTTGGACAAGTATGACTAAAAATTTAGTTGAAAATAGTATTAAAATAACTTATGATGTTAAACTATTTATTTTAAATCAAATTGAAATATCTGGATATGGGGTTATGGAAATTATGATATTACAATTTTTACTGAAAAAGAACAAATTAATATTAATAATTTACAATTATTTAATAAAAATAATGAAAAAATTTCATTAATTACATTAGAAATATAAAAAGTCATTTTAATAAATGACTTTTTATATTTTTTTATTCTCTTTTAACTTTTATTTGTCCGGTTTTTGGATCAATAATTAGTGTGTTTGGTTTACTATCATTATTTCAACGATAAACTGATTTAAAATAATTAGCATAAAAACTTCACGAAAAATATTTAAATATTCCATTATTATCAACTAAACAAATACTTTTTCAATAACCTTGTCCTGCTTTTCCGGTTTGAAATAATTGAAGTTCATAATTATTATACTTATTAAGTACTTTATTTTTTTCATACTTATCATATTTAAATTTAATAATTTTTCAATCATTATTTAGATTACCATGCCACACAATAAAATAATATTTATCATCAATTTTGTTAAATGGTTTTTCTTGTGGCGCCATTCATTCTAAATTGTCATTTATTTCTTGCTTATTTGTATTTATTTGATTTTCTTCTTTTAATTTTGCTAATTGTTCTTTTGTATATTCTTGTGTTGTATTACAAGCAACTAAACTTGTTGTACTTGTTCTAATTAAAGTGATTGAACTTAAAGGACTTAATATTTTTTTCATTTAATCACATTTAAAAACTCTAATTGTTAAAGCTAATAATGTACGAATAATAGCTCCAATTGCAGTCCCTAAAACAGGAACAGTTTCTGTACCAACTGTTGCTCCAATTGCAGCACCGGTTCCTGCTGCTGCACTAAGAACAAACATTTTTCTTATTCAGGTTACGCGATTGATTATACCTGCTTCTTTATTAAGAGATGTCTGATGTTTTTTGGCTTTAAACATCTTAATTTTATAGCCTAAATAAGGGTAAATATCTTCTTGTAATTTTTGCATAAAGTCGTGTGCATTAATATCATAATGAAATGTAGCATATTCAAAACCATCAAATTTATCAAATGTATTAATTATTCATTGCCCGTAATGTTCAACTATTTCATTTAAATTCATTGCGTTTTTTGGTGTAACAACATTTTTTTCAATTAAATATTTATCATATTCATTATTTTCATTAATTTTATAACCACTAAATAAAAACACCGTGTGGTCTTCACTACCATTAGCATAATCCACACCAATTGAATAACTATCAAATTGATACTGTTTTGTATTGGAATTATAAAAATCTTGTAAATTATACTCTTTAATATATTTACGATAATTTCATAAAACATAAATACTGGGGTCATTATCGTTATATTCAAATCCGTAGTATTCAAGTTCAAATAAATCAGGTCGCTCTTGTTTGTTTGTTAAAACAAGTTTTTTAGTAATATCAGGTATTTTATTTCAAACAGCACCCATTGTTAATCGTAAATTAAAAATACCCAAACCATTAAATGCTTGTTTGTTTTCTGAATATACTTGATTGTGTTCTTTTAAAATATTTTTAATTCTTTCATTTAAGGGTAAATATGGAGTTACAAATTTTTCATAAAAGACATGGTATTTATCAAAAGGATTAAACGTAAATTGATTAGAATATGTTTTATGAAAATATGTTATTACTGTTATGTATTGTTTTGCTATGTTGTCTCATTCTTGAAATGTCCAAAATAATTCTTTTACTGAAATAGGATTATCTAAATTATATTGTTTATTATCATTTTCATCAGTATATTTTTCATAAGATACTTTTAAGCTTTTTGATCTAAACATGGAAATTCGCAAATTATTATAACGTTTATCTAATTCTTTATCAGTTAAAATTTCTTTTTCTTCAGCATGTATCATTTCATCTGTTCACGCTGATATAATACCACTACCTTTACCAACTTTTCCCATAATTTTATTACCATTAGCATAACCCGTAAAATCAATTCTCACACCACTAGGAAAAACAATTTCGCCACCTTCTTTAACATTTTTAGGTCAAACAATGCCATTTTCATTGTCGGGTCCTATATCAATCCCATATTTATCGTATAAATAATTACATACATTAATTGTATCGCCAAATGTAGTATCTTCATGGGTATTGGCATATCTTCGTAAAATGTTAGATGAAGCATCAGTAAAATTACAAGTAAAAAATAATTTTTCTGCTATGTGATTTCATGTCTTATTAGTACCACGCACGCCCCGCTGAAACAAACTTTAAAAAAGTTGGTGAAGTAAAATATCGGGCATAACTATCACCAACAAAGTCTTTAAATACTTCTCAATCAAAACCAAAATTATAGTCACTAAAATTCAAATCATATTTTTTATTTAAATATTTATAATTAGTAATCCGTTTTTTGTTATTAATTTTGGTAAAATACTGCATTTTTAAATAGCCTCCTTTTTTTGATAAGATTATGTGAAGTATTGAGTATCATATTTTAAAATAATTTGTTTATATGAAAGGAAATTATAAAATAGAATTAAAACAAAATTTATTAGAAGATTATAAAAAAGATAAAATAATAGAAACAAACAATGAAACTAAAAATTTCTTGATTGAAAGAGATAATGAGATATTTAAATTATATCAACAAGGACAAATATTACAAGGATATAAGGTGATATCAAAATTGCCAAAAACAATTAAAACAGAATATGGAGATATTCCTATTAAAAGAAGATTATATGTTAAATATGATGAAGAAAAAAAGAAAATATAAATCGTTATCCTTTAGATGAAGAATTAGGTTTAAAAAAATACGAAAGAATTGAAATAAATTTAAAAAATAAATATATGTCTTTTATAGGTGATGTAAAAAGATATAAAGATATTTTACATACAACAGAGAATGCAAATATTAGTGAAAGAACAATATCTAATATTTTTAAAAATCCCGATTTAGAAGAAACCGATTACATTAGTAATAAAAATAACAATAAAATTAAAATTCCAAATAATGTTTTATATATTCAAATTGACGGAGCTTTTGAATCAATGCGAGAAAATAAAAAAAATTGAAAATAAAATATTTCTTGCGACTATGCATATTGGTGTTGATCAAGAAAAGTCAACAAAAACCAGAATAAAAATGAAAAAGAAAAAAGGCGTTTTTCAAATGATGAATAAAAATCATAAGAATAAAAATAATAAATCTAATATTGATAATTTTATTGATAAAATTTTTAAATCAATGTATACTTATGATATTAATTAAAATACTAAAATATTAATATTAAGTGTTGGTGAAAAACAAATTAAAAAAATTTATAGAGCAGTAAAAGCAAAATATAAAAATAACACTGTATCATATAGTTTAGATAAATTTCATTTATCAAATAGATTTAAACAATTATTCCCAAATCGAAATAGAATCAAAATTCATAGAATAAAATATAAATTAACAAAAATATATTTCTTTACTGGAAATTATAAATTATTATTAGATTTTTTAATATGTCATTTACCATATGTTAATGGTAATAAAAAAATATTTTTATTAGAAACCATTGAATTAATTAAAAGTAATGAAGAAGGTATTGTAAATCAATCATTAGAATATAATATTGGTTGTCATGTTGAGGGTGATGTATCGCATTATATTAAGGCTGTTAAAGGTAAAGGGCGTGGCGCAAAAATATATTGTAAAGAAACATTTATCAATATGTTAATTTCTTCTATGTTAAGACTTAATAATCAAATTAATGATGAGAAAGTTGATAAAACTAATAAAAATAATAAAGAAAAAATTGAATTTAATATATTTAATTTAAATCAATTTCAAAATCAATTTTTATCTTTATAAAAAAATAAAAACCTTTTAAAATTAGCAATAACTTTAAAAAGTATTTTTTAGTGTGTCAAATTTCATAAATTTATAAATTATTTTTTCAACTAAAAATTATATTTTTAAAAAAGTTGAATTTTTTATAAATTTTGTTATCATTCAATTATAAGCGAAACTTAATTTGTTTCTAATTACTTAATTTTATTAAAAACCTAAGAATAATGAATATTACCAATTTTTTACTTCAAAACTAATATTTTCTAATGTGTGTAAATCGTCGGATAATTCATTTTCTGCTTCTTCTTCAGTTAATTTCATTTTTATACTACATCAAAAAATTGTTGTTCCAAAAGTTGCAACAATCCCAAATGTTCCTAATAAAATTAATCATTTTTTCATATTTTTCTCCTATAAAAATTAAAAATATTATACATAAAATAATATTATCAAAATAATAGTACTTGCCTTGTGAAAATTATTAATAAAAGACGTATTACAAAACTTATTAACTTTTTTTCATTTTATCACATAATTGAAATATAATAAAAAAATTGCAACCGATATAAAATATATTGCATCAAGTAGAATTTATTTGTATTTTTTCTTTTTTTTGTTACAATTTTTATAGTACAAACAAATTAACATCTATTATCAAAATAATATTAAAAATTTAACATTTAAAATTATAGTTTTTTAAAAAAAATAGGTAATTATTACATTTTTAATTTTATTTATTAATGAACGTGATCGGATTAATAGTGAAAACGATGTTTCAAAAACTTTAGCAGAAATTGCAGCTGGAAAAAAATCAGCTGAACAAGTGCAAGAAACATATAAGAATTTAATGAGTATTACATATCCATTAATTGATTTTTCATTGTTATCCTTTAATTTTTTTAGAGAAAACAATAATGTAACCGATTGAAGTGCAGCATGAAATCAACGTGCAACAAATATTAATATGGCTTATTCATATTTATTTATTACGGAAATGATTGCCTTGATTGCGTTATGCTATTATATTGTCATTATTATTAAAATAGCACAACGTCATCGCTTTGAAGTTCGTTATGGATTATCCACAACTTTTCCAAATGATTATGTTATTTTTAATCCGCGAATGTATTTAAACTTTTTAACAAATTTAAAAATAATTTTTAGTTTTTTTAACTTTTTAACAACCTTAATTACTTTAATATATGGCATTTTATTAGTCTTAGTCTCATATTTCTTCTGATATGTGTTGAACCGTCAAACAGAAGTTTTAGTTCCACATAAATGATGAAAAGCAACTAACTTTAGTTTCTTTATTACTGTTTTACTAATTCAAAATGGTTTTACTTTAATTAAAGCAATGTTTGCAACAAAATTTGGTGTTGATTTAGACTTGATTGTTTCAATTATTATTCCAATTGGGACAATTACTGTTATTATTGCAGTCTTTATCAAAAATATGTTGTCAACAAAAGTTACTGGTGTTCGTAATGTTATTAAAACAATTGGAGCAAAAGTAAGTGCTTTTCGAATTTTCTATTATACTGAAAAAGAAAAAGTATTGGAAGACTATGCTTTTGTAACACAACTACCAACATTGGTGAAAAAGCCATTATCAAATAATAGCATTACTCGTGAACAAGCTTATGAGTTAATGAAAACAATTGATGAGACAGTTGTTTTCTTTGATAAACATCTTTTGAAAGAAAAAGAAAAAAATTATATGTTATATCATTTATTTAATCAAATTACAGATGTGGCTGAAATTGCAGAAATTAAAGCAAATATCTTAAAAGTTGAAGAAAAACAGAAAGCAAAAAATGATAAACATTCTAAAATAATAGCTTAGAATGTTTTTTCTTCGGATAATGGTTAACTTTCATTATATAATTAATACTAGGAAAACGGGGGAAGTATGGAACCAAAAACAGTTGTTACTTTAACAGTTAAAGCAAATGATGTTAATCAAACAATTTTTAATTTTATTAAAAAAATGTTTCAAACAACTCCGTTATCAGTTATTTATAAGTTATTTCGTAATAAAAAAATTAAAGTAAATAACAAAGTAATAAAAGAACGAAATTATAAACTTCAATTAGGAGACCAAATTATTATTTTTGATAAAAATTTAGTTGTAACAGAACGAAACCAGACAGCAACTTATAATAATCTTGCACCATTACCATTACAAGTTGTTTATGAAGATGATAACATTCTTGTTGTTGATAAACCACATGGAGTAGAAATGCACTCAAAGTTTCATACTTCATTAGATGCTATGATGCAACATTATTTAATCCAAAAAGATGAATATAATCCACAGGATGAACAGTCGTTTGTCATTTCCCATGTTCATCGATTGGATAAATTAACACGAGGATTAGTGCTATATGCGAAAAATAAAATTACATTAGATTTGTTATTAGCTAAAATTAACCAAAAAGAATTTATTGAAAAGAAATATTTAGCAAAGTGTGAAGGAATTATTCAAGAAACTGATTTTACCCTTAGTGGTTATTTATATAAAGATGAAGATAAACAAAAAATGGTTTTTACTAAAACAGAGCAACCACAGGCTAAAGTAGTTAAAACACATTTTAAAATTCAAGCTCAGATATCAAATGCAACGTGATTGGAAACAACATTAATAACTGGTCGTAAACATCAGATTCGGGCTTCATTAAGTTATTTACATCACCCCATTATTAATGATGTTAAATATGGAGCAAAACAAGAAACAAAGAAGTATATGATTGCTTTATATGCAACAACCTTAATCTTTCATCAATTGCCAGACCATTTAAGTTATTTAAATGAAAAGATTATTAAAATTCCAGAAAATATTATAAAATAAAAATATTAGGAACGAGGTGAAGTAATTGTCAACAAGAAGAGGAATTTTTAGTATTTTAATCGGGGCTTTTATTTCGTTAATTGGAACATGTTTTCAATTTACGCTAATGTATTTATTAATTCGTAGTTATGGTTCGCAGTTTAATGGGTTTGTAAAGAATAGCGTTGCAATTGTTGCTTTTTTAGGAACAGTGGAAGGTGGCTTAGGAGCCATTACTGTTATTTTTTTAGTAAAACCATTGTTACAAAAAGATTGAATTAAAACAAATGAAATGATTAATACAGCAAAGCATCAATATAAAATATCAGGGTACATTGGCATTATTTTATTAATTGGCATTGCTGTTGGGTATAGTGCTTATATTTATTTATTTGAAAAGAATTTTAGTATTTTACAAAATGATAAAACAATTAGTTATCCGTTATGAAAAATGATTTTAATTATATTTATTATTGGGTCAAAAAACTTAATTGCATTATTTTGAACGGCAGCATATGAAAACTTAATGCAAGCTGATCAAAATAATCATTTACGCCGTTTAATTTTAATGATTTGTGATTTAATCTCATATTCAATTATTTTCTACTTAATTTCAATTGCAGTGGATCCTGTTTTTGTCTTTTTAATTTTCTTACTTTATTCTGTTATAAAAGGAAGTTTAGTTTATTTATTTATTAAGTTACATTATCCTTGAGTTCGTATTGCTCGCCAACGTGATAATATGCAACTAGTTAAATCAAGTAATATTGTTGTATTTAAAAATATTGGAGAAACATTGTTAATTAACGGTGATGTTATTATTACGGCGCTGTTATTAGGGTTACGAATATCATCAACCTTATCGCTATATATGACAATTACGGTTGGAGTTCGTAGCATTATGATGATTTTAATTAATTCCTTCCGTGAGTTTTTTGCCGCATGAACAGCAAAAAATGGTAGGGTTGATTGACAGAGTTATATGAAATTTGAAACATACGCTTTTATGATAGCTGGGTTCTTGTTTGTTAATCAGTTTATTTTATCACCATATTTTGTGACAACATTGTATGCGCCACAAATTATTGAACAAATTCGAACTAGCGATTCAACATTAAATCCATGAACATCACAAGAACGCGAAATTTTTAAAAGCATCTTTTATCAACCAACCTTCTCCTTATTAGTTGCTTTAAGTTCTGTTTTTATTGTCTTAGCTGAACCTGCAAATGTTTTGGTATATGCTAAAGCAAATTATAAACAAACCGCAATTCCGACTTTCATTATTGGCTGTCTTAACATTGTCTTTTGTTTTTTTAGTGCTTTACTATGACGTTTTGGCTTTAATAATTTAGCAGCTGCATTATATAGTATTTTAATTATTACTTGCTTAATGAGTTTTTTGCGGTTTTTATACTTGTGATGTTATAATTGAATATTTTTAACTTATAATAGTAACTTTAAAGGTATTTTTCGAAATTGAATGATTTTGTTAGTGCCAATGATTATTGCTATTTTAGTTAATTATTTATTTTTATCAAAAACACATAATCCTAATCAAATTTATAATATTGATTTACAGCCAGTTTGAGGATGACAAAAATTATTAAATTTCTTCTTTGGTTTAATCTTTGCTTCCTTGTTTGTTATTTTTGCTAATTCAATCTTTTGAGCACCTGGTTCTGTTCGTGGCATCTTCTTACGGTTACCACTTGTTTATAAAATTTGAACTAAACGCCAAGATAAAATGCGAATTCTACGTCGTAAAAAATATGAAGATGATTTTATTACCTTAACGGAATCAGAAATGCCATATCAAAAAATGTGAGAACGAGAAGAAACTTTACGTAAAAATACGAAAAAAATAGAAAAGGATGAACCTAATAAAGAAATTTATAAGTTAACAGGCTAAAAAAAAGTTATTCCTAACTTATTTTTTAATATCACTTAAATAACCAGGATGGTATTTTTGACCATGAATAATTTTTGTAATATTATAAAGCGCATTAATAGCTTCACCAAATCCAGTTACCATATTATAATATTTTCATGATAAGGTTTTAATTCGATCACCTTATTTTGTTGTAATTTTTGGACATTGTTTTCTTTAGCTCGGTATAATGTTCGACGATGGATAATTGTAACATCTTTACTAATCTTATCTTCAATCAAATGATTTGCCCAATCAACAGCACTATCACCACCACCAAGAATAACAATTTTCTTGTTTGTTAAAAGAGTTGGGTTTTTAACAGCGTATCATAAGTTTTTATATTCCTGGTGAGGGTCAAGTTGTTCTAAGCGAATGGGGGTAAAAACACCATTTCCACTTGTAATTAAAATTGTTTTAACTGTAAATGTTTCATTAGTTGTTAAAGTAATAGTAAATTCATCAGTTGTTGTAAGGATATTCTAATGTTAGTTTTACCAATGTATGTTATTTGACCCGTATTTTTTTTGCTTGGTTAATTAAATTCTCAATAAATGTTTTAGTTTTGATTTCGCCAAATCCGAGCATATCATATAATGGTTTTTCTGTATATAATTCTCATGGTTGTCCACGAGGACTATCATTTCCTTGAATTATATAGCCACTTAATCCTAACATGCCAGCACAACTCCAAGCATATAATCCAACCGGCCCAGCCCCAATAATTAAAATATCTTTCATTTATTTATAACAACCTTTCTAATTTTTCTGCACTTTAATTATTACATATTTTTCTAAAAGTCTAGCACAATAATTAATTCCTAGATATAATTAGTAAAAGAGAGTGGGATATTGATGAAAATAATTGTTAAAAATGAGATAGCAACAAAACTTTTAGCTGAAAAAATTGCTCCGTTTTTACATCCTAATTTATGCTTATTATTAGATGGACCGTTAGCCACTGGGAAAACAACTTTTACAAAATATTTATTAAAAGGGTTAGGGGTAACTACTCCTGTTACTTCACCAACGTTTTTAATTATGCAACAGTATAGGACAAATCAGCAGGTTATTATTAATCATATGGATTGCTATCGATTGTTAGGCTTAGAACAAGAAGAAGAGTGAGAAATGTATTTTGAACATTTTTCTGATAGTATTAATATTATTGAATGACCAGCGGGAATTAGTAACCAGTTAAGTTCAAAGTACGAGGTAATTAAAATTACCATTAAGATAATTAATGAGAATGAACGAATTTTTACTATTAAAACCAACAATAAACATTTACAAAGCACATTAGGAAAAGAGGAATAAGATGTTAAATCTATTTATTGATACTAGTACTGATTTTTTAATTTTAATTTTAGAAAAAGAACAAAAAATCATTGGTCAAGTTCACCAAAACCATGCTTGTCGTCATACTGAAGCAACATTACCAAGAATTACCCAGTTATTAGGTCAACATCAACTAAAATTAAAAGACATTAATAATTTTTATTTAACAACTGGTCCAGGTAGTTATACTGGTGTTCGGATTCCAATGACGATTGTGAAAACAGTTAAAGTAATTAATCCAGCAATTAATGTTTATACAATTAATACATTACTTTATCAGGCTGGGCTAGATAATGTTGTTTCAATGCTTGATGCGCGGAGTGGAAAACGATATTTTGCGGTAATTAGTAATGGTGTAGAGGTGATTCCAAGGCAAGTTCTTGATTATGAAACTTGTATTGAAATTACAAAGCAATTTCCAGGTTATGAGTTTCGTTATGATTTACAAGAAATTAATTTTGTTCAAAATTATCTTGTTCTAAAAAAGCATTTTACATTAGTTGAAGATATTTTTGCTTTAGAGCCACAGTATTTAAAAAAGGATTGAAGTTAAATGGTTATTTTAAAACCAGTTAATAATAGTGATGCTTTATTATTATTTTTATTAGAACAAGAAAATTATCCACATAATTATTATAAATATCGTAATTTAATTCAAATGATTAATAATACAAATTATCTTGTTTATAAATTAATTGTCAAAAATAATCTCTATGGTTATTTTATTTTAATGCATAGTGGGGATGATTTTGAATTAATACGCTTAACAGTTAAAAAGCGTCATCACCATCAAGGTTATGGTCAACAAATATTAAAATATATTCTAACACATTTTTCATATCAACAAATTTTTTTAGAAGTAAATGAACATAATTTGGTTGCTCAACAATTATATTTAAAGCATGGGTTTAAGATTATTCAAACAATTGCCAAATATTATGGTGCAGAAAATGGATACTTAATGGTTTATCATCACTAACTTTATTTAATTTTACGGTATAATATATAAGAAAAAATTAGGTTGTAAAGGAGAGAAAAATGGGAAGAGCATTTGAAGTTCGCAAGCAGTCAATGGCAGCAACAGCTGCGAAAAAAGCAGTATTATATAATCGTGTTGCACAAGAAATTTATTTAGCAGCACGCGAAGGAAGTGTTGATCCCAATGCTAATTTAGCGTTACGGAATGCAATTGATAAGGCAAAAGCAAAACAAATTCCACGTGATGTTATTGAACGTGCGATTAAAAAAGCAAGTGGAAACGATAATGAAAATTACCAAGCAATTCGTTATGAAGGGTATGGACCAGGGGGCAGTGCAATTATTGTTAATACATTGACAAATAATGTTAACCGCGCTGTGACAGAAGTACGCAATTGTTTTACTAAAACAGGTGGTAAACTAGGAGTTAATGGGGCTGTCGTGCATTTATTTGATCATTTAGCAGTGTTTGCTTTTACAGGTAAAACGGTTAAAGAAGTATTAGAATTATTATTACTAGCAGATTGTGATATTAATGATGTTGTTGCTGAAGATGGACAAATTGTTGTTTATGCACCAGGAACAGCATTTAATAGTGTTAAAACGGCATTAGATCAAGCCGGGATTACAACATTTCAAATGGCAAAAATTACAATGCTTCCCCATGACCGGATTACTTTACATGGTGATGACGCTGAACAATTTGAAAAAATGTTAAATATGTTAGATGACATTGATGATGTGCAAGATGTTTATCATAATGTTTTCCTTGCTTAGTTCAGAGTGAAAAGCAGGAAAACAACTTGGGAAATTAGAAACAATTGAAAAATTATCGCTAATAGTGCATAATAATAGTAAAGTAAAAAAGGAGTTTAGATAATAATGTCAAATTTTTTGGGTGGTAGTATGACAATGAATGTGATTTTAGTCGTAATTGTAGTCGCAGTTATTATTTTTGCAATTGTTTCTTCAATTATGGGACGAAAAGCACAACGCATTGAACGAGAAAAACGAAGAAAACAAGTTAAAGATAAAATTAAACAATATATTAAAGATACTGATAATCGTAAAAACTTAAGATTAGAATATGAAAAAGTTATTGCTCGTAAAGGAAAAGAATTTAAATATCGCGATATTTTTGATGTTATTGTTGATATTTATGAAGCAAAAACAAATGCTTTTTTAGAACAAAAAGCTTTTGAAATTGAAGGTATTTCAAAAAAAATTAGTAAAAAACAATATGAAACAACTTGAATTGTTAACCAAGAAATTGATTTAGAAGAAACAAAACATCGAATTGAAATTAGTGAAAAAAAAGTTAAGTTAACAAAAGAAGAAAAAAAAGCAGCAAAAATTGCGGCAAGAAAAGAATATGAAGCACATCGTGCTGAAATGCTTAAAAAGCGTGAAGAAGAACGGAAATTGCGAAAAGCTGGACAACTTCCTGTTGATGAACGCCCAAAACCAAAACCAGAGAAATTTGTCCCTAGAAAATAAGTTCTATCTTATTTTCTTTGTCTTTAAAAAGCAAATCCAAAATAACGAAAGTGAAGTGCAATAATGGATTTAAAAATCACTTTAAAAAAAGAAGATTTTAAACGATTTAAAAAATGTTTTAAAATTGCTTGAACATTAGCTTCACGAAGTAATTTTAAAACAGTGCAAGAATGAGTGACAGCTCAAAAAATTTCGGTCTTTTTTGACTTGCAAGATAATATTAACAGTGCCAAAATTGATAAAGCTATTTTTATTGATGATGAAGAAAATGAGGAGGGAAAAGGTTTATTTCAACCACATTTGTATGATTTAGCGCTAGAAACTTATTGACCAGCAGCTGAGGACACGGATAGTAATGATGTTCGAACTTTACCAGATGAGATTCAAACAACGATGGCAGATGTTCAAATTGATTTTTATCCCGGTGAAACAATTGCTGATGGGAATGAAGTTGGTCAACGCGCGCGCGAATATTTTATGCGTGATTATACCTATTTTAATTTAGAACATTACAGCAAGAAAATTGCTTTTGCAAAGACAACTGAACTGTTAGCAAATCCAAACTATGATGTTTATTTTGAACCATCTTTTGTTTATAACAATTGTATTACAAAGTGTGATATTTTAAAGAAACTTCCAAATGGTACTTATCATTTAATTGAGGTTAAAGCTTCAACTGGTCGGAAATATGATAAAGAAGCACAAATGTATGTTGACAAGGATGTTAAGGATGAATATGGTTATGATGTTGCCTATCAGTATTATGTTTTAACTGGGGTAGGCTTAACAATTAGTCAAGTTTCGTTAATGTTGTTAAATTCGGAGTATCAACGGATTGGTGATATTGATGATGACCAGTTGTTTATGTTTCAAGATTATTATAAATTGCCAACGAAAACCTTACCGGCTATTAATTTATTAGAATTTTGTCAGCAAATGATGACTGGACAATTTGCCAAACGTGTTGAAAAGAATCGCATCATTACTGATGATTTAGCTTTAATTAAACATTATTTTATGCAACCAGTTGAAACAATTTTTCCGTTATTTAGCAAGGAACAATGTTTCAATGGAAAAGGTGATCGTTATGGTTATTGCCAACATGTTACTAGTTATTTACTACCGCATCATAGTGTCTTTGAGTTAACCCATGGGATGGAAAAAAAGACATTATTAAAATATCAAGAACACATTGATTTGTTAAAAGATATTGTGTTACCATTTACCTTTAAGCAATCAACGCGACAAAAAAAACCAATTTTATTTTCAGAAAAACAACAACGCCAAATTCTTGCTGTTCAAGATAATACCCCAGTTGTTGATCCAAAGAAGGTTGCTATTATTAATAAAATTTTAGAACAGTATCAGTATCCAATATATATGTATGATTTTGAAACAATGAAAGCGGCAGTTCCTCGCTTTGATTATTCATATTCTTATCAGCAAATTCCGTTTCAATATTCAGTCCATGTTATTAAAGATAATCACTTTGATTATCAAGATGAAACGACAATGGAACATTATGCCTTTTTAGCAGATGGTGAAGGTGATCCACGCTTAGCACTAATTAAACATTTAGTTACTGATTTATTTAGACATGGCGGAGGAGTTTATGTTGCTTATTATAAGAGTTTTGAATGTAAGGTTTTAGCCGAATTAATTAGTTATTTAACAATCTTAATTAATCAAAGTCGCAATGAGGAACTTATGAGAACTTATCAAGATTGCCAAAAAAAATTAAGGATTATTCGAAATAAAACAATTGACTTATTGGATTTTTTTCAGGACTTTATGATTTATAAAAAAGAATTTTATGGTTCAGCTTCAATTAAAAAAACACAACCAGCATTTGATAATCAATTTACTTATCAAGCATTAAAGGTACAAAAAGGTGATATGGCGAGTGAAATCTTTCGTCGCCGCGTGGAGAATAATATTCCAATCACCATTTGACAAAAATCATTTCGAGGAGAAATGTTAAAATATTGTAATCGGGATACATTAGCAATGATTGTTATTTATCAACATATTGTTGGTTTAATGGGGTCTTTAACATCAATTAAGGGAGGGAAAAAAGATGCAGAAATATAGAGTAATTTTTTTGGGAACGCCAATCTTTGCAACAGCTGTTTTAAAAGCTTTACAAAAGTTAGCGCCAACAATTGAAATAATTGGAATTGTTACCCAACCTGATCGTAAAATTGGACGCCAGCAACTCGTTCAATTTTCCCCAGTCAAAGAATTTGCTTTAACAAATAAGATTCCTGTTTTTCAACCAGAAAAAATTAATGATCTTTATACAGAGTTAGGAACTTTCCAACCAGATGTTATTGTAACGTGTGCTTATGGGCAATTTATTCCAGAGCGAATTTTAAAATTAGCACGTATTAATTGTATTAATGTTCATGCTTCATTATTACCAAAATTACGTGGTGGGGCTCCTATTCATAAGGCTATTATTTATGGTGAGCGAGAAACAGGGATTACACTAATGAAAATGATTAAAAAAATGGATGCAGGAGAAATGTATGTTCAAACAGCAATTCCAATTAGTGCCACCGAAACAGCCTCATCTTTGCATGACCGGTTAATGGTTTTAGCAGGTACAATGATTGAAAAATATTTATTAGATATTATTACTGATAAAATTAAAGGAACACCACAGGATAATAGTCAAGCAACATTTGCTTATAATATTACATGTGATGAAGAAAAAGTAAATTGGTTTTTACCAAAACAAAAAATTGTTGACCAAATTCGTGGATTATATGCATGACCAATTGCTTATACAACTGTTAATAATATTCATTATAAATTGCACCAAGCAATGATTACTTTAGAGCCATTAGCGGAAAAAGACGCTGATTTTGTAAATGGGACAATTATTGATATTTCAAAATTAGGGATTAAAGTTAAAGTTGAAGATGGTTATTTGCTAATTACGCGTTTACAACGCGAGGGAAAAAAAGTAACTGATGCTAAAAATTACTATCATAATGCCTCGTCAGAAATTATGGTTGGAAATATTTTTATTTAAAATGTATCGTTTAAAATCACTAAAATATTTAGCAACAACAGGATTAATTACTGCTTTGTTAGTAGTTATTGCTTATATTTCCCAATTTATTCAGTTCAATTTTGGTGTTGGTAAAGGGATTATTCAGTTAGCAGATGGGTTATTTTTAGGTTTAATAACGTTAATCAAAGGGCCAATGTTATTAATTAGTGGTATTTTGTATGTAACAATTATTGATCTTGTTACCGGCGGTTTTATTTTTATTCCTATTTCAATTTTAATTAGAATTTTAATGTTTTTAATTACTTATTTTGGTGCTCGCATTTTAAGTCGCTATGGTGCTATTTTTGTTAGTTCTTTAATGTTATTATTATATGTTTTGTATAGTTATTTCTTATTTGGGCTTGATGTTGCAATTGTTGAATTAATTGCTGATGCAATTCAAATTGCTGTTGCAACAATAATGGGAATTACGTTAGCAATTGTTTTTGTTCGAATTAATGAGGATAGTACAAATAAAATTTGAGATGATGAACAATTTTAACATTATAATGTATACAACCAATCTTTTTTTGTATCAGAAATTTTTTCAACATTCGTAATTAAAGTTACTTCAGCCATTAACTGATTGTAATATTCTGTAAAGTTAGTACTCATAAGTATTCCCCATTCCGTGATATTAATAAATACTAATAATTTTATCTTTTTTTAAAAATAATTGTTTCAGAGTTTCATTTTTTAAATTATATAATATATTATATCGTATTTATTTTAAAAATTCAATGTGACTATAATTATTTATTATTAAAACCTGCTATTTCAGGTTATTTTGCTAAAATTATGTATAATAATATCAGAGATGTAACTGTTTATAGAAAGGGTTTTAATTTTAAATGGATAAAAAATTAATTCGTAATTTTTCAATTATTGCTCATATTGACCATGGGAAGTCAACCTTAGCAGACCGGATTTTAGAGTTAACAGGGACAGTTGAAAAACGAGAAATGCAAGAACAATTATTGGATTCAATGGATTTAGAACGTGAACGAGGAATAACAATTAAATTAAATTCTGTTCAGTTAAAATATCGTGCTCAAGATCAACAAGAGTATATTTTTCATTTAATTGATACACCAGGGCATGTTGATTTTACCTATGAAGTTTCACGTAGTTTAGCAGCTTGTGAAGGAGCAATTTTAGTTGTTGATGCAGCACAAGGAATTGAAGCCCAAACATTAGCAAATGTTTATTTAGCAATTGATAATAATTTAGCAATTATTCCTGTTATTAATAAAATTGATTTACCATCTGCTGATCCAGACCGTGTCAAAGAAGAAATTGAAAATTTAATTGCAATTCCAACAACAAATGCACCATTAATTAGTGCTAAGACAGGGTTAAATATTGAACAGGTCTTAGAAGCAATTGTTAAGGATATCCCTGCGCCGTTAGAAGGCAATGATAATAATCCTTTGCAAGCATTAATTTTTGACTCATATTATGATAAATACCGTGGTGTAATGGTCTCAATTCGAGTTAAACAAGGAATTGTTCGCGTTGGTGAAAAAATAAAATTAATGAATACTGGTGCTGTTTATGAAGTTACTGAATTAGGAGTTAAAACACCAAAAGAAATTAAAAAAAACCAATTAGTTGCTGGTGAAGTAGGTTGATTAGCAGCAAGTATTAAAATGGTCCGTGATGTTCGGGCTGGTGATACGATTACAACCGTTGCTAATCTAGCTCAACAGCCATTACCAGGATATAAAAAAATGAACCCAATGGTATTTTGTGGATTATATCCAATTGATTCCGCTAAATATAAAGATTTAAAAGAAGCTTTAGAAAAAATTCAGTTATCCGATGCTTCCCTTGTTTATGAACCAGAAACATCACAAGCATTAGGTTTTGGTTTTCGTTGTGGCTTTTTAGGATTATTACATATGGATGTTATTCAAGAACGGTTAGAACGAGAATATAATTTAGAATTAATTGCAACTGCTCCATCGGTAATTTATCATGTTTATTTAATAAATAAGGAAATGATTAGTATTGATAATCCAAGTAAATTACCAGCTGTGCAAAAAATTGATCGCATTGAAGAACCATTTGTCAAAGCAACGATTATGACTCCTGAGCAATATATTGGTTCATTAATGGAATTATGTCAAAATAAACGTGGAACATATGTTAATTTAGAGTATATTGATAATACACGGCGAATTTTAACTTATGAAATGCCATTAAATGAAATTGTGTTTGATTTTTTTGATCGGTTAAAATCAATTAGTAAAGGTTATGCTTCGTTAGATTATGATTTTATTGGTTATCGTCCTAATAAATTAGTTAAAATGGATATTTTATTAAACAATGAAATTATTGATGCTTTATCAATTATTGTTCATCGTGATTTTGCTTATGGACGTGGTAAGGCCTTATGTGCAAAATTAAAAGAAATTATTCCTCGGCAAAATTTTGAAGTTCCAATTCAGGCAGCCATTAATCATAAAGTTATTGCACGAGAAGATATTAAAGCAATGCGTAAAAATGTCTTAGCAAAATGTTATGGTGGTGATATTACTCGGAAAAAGAAATTATTGGAAAAACAAAAAGAAGGAAAAAAACGAATGAAAGCAATTGGTTCAGTTGAAGTCCCCCAAGAAGCTTTTATGGCTGTTTTAAAGTTAGATGATTAATTGCTATTGTTAGCAATTTTTTATTAATAAAAAGTGATATAATTATTTAAAGGTATTAATTATAATAAAAGGTGATAACAATGAATTTAAAACATAATAATTTTTATCATAAGTTTCTTATTTTCTTTTTATTAGCATTATTATTTTATATTTTTTTCTTTTGAGGAATTGGAATTATTTATCCAGTAAATAATTTTGTTTTCGATAATGTTCTTTTTAATTTAGCCTATGTAGTATTAATTTCCTTTGTTTCTGTTTTTGTCGTAGGGATTTTAATGCAAATTTTAATTAATTTCTGCTTATATCAATGATCATTTGACCATTATAAATTATTGATTAAAACAAATTGATTTGTTCTTTTAACATGATTATTAAATTTAATTTTATTAACAATAACATTAGCTTATAATTTTCAACGTTATATTAATTTAGTTCAAAATCAACATTTAGCACGAATTCCGTATTTAATTTTATTAAATTTATTTTATATTTTTTATCTTATTATTGGTTTATCATTATTATTAGCAATTACACTAGTTATTATTTATGGATTTTATCTTAAAAAAATTACTTTTTTTGTTATTTGAACTAACACGGAAATTTATAATGAATTATTTATAAATAATTTTACAATTGATCCATTTGCTGCGCTGATTCGATTTTTACAACAAATGAAGATTGTAGTAATTATTAAATTACTCATTTGTCGCACATTTTTAAAAGCGCAATTACGAAAAACAAAATTATTAATTCAATTCAAAAAGGAAAATTGTCCAGCCTTGCTTTGTTTATAATAATATTTTTAAATAATTTATTTTTAAAATAGAGGAGCTTTTAGGTATGAAAAAATTAATGATGATTTTAGCATCCCTAACATTTACTTCGGCTTCTATTACTTCAGTTGTTAGTTGTACTAATGTTGTTGATATTACACAAAAAACCAATTATCATGTCATCCCAAATGTTGCTAGTATTAAAGCAACTATTCAAAAGTTAAATTATAATGCAGATAATTTTGATGTTGATCTTGCCCCAGGGATGAAAACAGCAATAATTTGTTCAATGCCAGATGTTACGAATCAACCATTTTTAACAAAAAAAATTAATTTGGATTGAACAACAAATGATTTAACAAAAATTATTACGTTCACTTCATTACCATATTCAGAAGAAGCAGTTGGTAAACCCGCTGATCCTGCTCGTGTTTTAGCAGTGATTAATGTCTTAAATGGAACAAATTTTATGAGTGATGATGTCCAAATTATTATGGAAGGTAATAATTATAAAATGATTGCAAAAGAAGGCAGTAATTTTACTGGTGAATTAGAAATTATTTCAGAAGCTGTTACTTTTGACCAAGTGTATTCAGTTTTTAACTTAGGAAATGTCTATTTAAATAGCGTTATATATAATAATTGGAAAAAAGATCCAACCGGAAATAAATTAATTATGGCATCAGCCCTAATGGAATTTACTGATGATCGTAATCGTTTTTCTGCTTTTTATAGTCAAGCTATTATGCAAGGCGGTATCTTAGATATTACCATTGATGATCAATTCAAGGGTACTTTTTACTTAAGTGGTAGTGTCCCTAATATTTTCAATGATTCGAATGTTACTTTTGAATTTCATGTTATTTTAGATCACCGTAAATATTTAAATTATAATAATAAAAAACCAAAAAATATGGCACAAATTAAAGTTAGCCTAACTGAAACATATACTGGAAATAATTTAAATGACATTCGTTATGCTGTTGTTAAAGAACTGTTGGGAAAAGATTTTGCCGAGCAATATAAAGACTTATGATATGATGAACTTTTAGTTGACAAACCATATAATCCAGATAAAAAAGAACTTGTTTTTCGAGCAAAACCAGATTCAAAAATTTTAGCATCGTCTGATAAAATGGCATCAATTTTAACAAAACAGCCGTTTTATGAAATTATTGCAACATTACAATAAAAAAAGTAATTACAATTGAAAAAAGTGTTAGGATAAAACTAGTTTTAAATAAAACTAGTTTTTAATTTTTAAAGTAAATTATCTTGTTGAAAATAAAATAATATATTATATAATGTAATTGGATATACGTTACTTTGATGCAGGATTATAAAGTTTAACATTTATTTAATGGTTAGTTAGCAATTAGTAGCTAATTCATTTTATTTTTAAATTTATCAATCTTCTGGAGTTCTGGTAGGGTGGTTGGGATGTTAAGCGAAAGGATATAGATATTTTTTTAATGTATTAAAATATCAAATATCAATTAACAAAACTATTAACTTTCAATCGTTTCAGAATAATAATTAAAAATAATTCCCTTGTCTATTTCATAAAAAACAAACTAGTCTGTAAAATGATTTGTGATACAAATATGTCCATTCTTTTTTTATCCTTTAAACTAAGTAGCAAATCAATTTTTAATAAACATAATATATATACCCTGAATTATTTAATTATTTCTGAACAAATATAATTATCAAAATAATAAACATTACCCTGAGTGAAAGTTGTGTTTCAATTATGTGAAGTGATACTAGTTTTAATTTAAAACTAGTATCTTTTTTATTTTTAAAATTTTAAATTGTTTTTTCTGTTGGATTTTGTTTTAATTAAAATGATAAATAACAAACGATTTTTACATTTTATTATTGGTTTTGATAGAAATAGGGTATAATTACGGTATATACCTAAATAATATATGTATGGTTTGTTATGGTTAAAAGATAGGTGAAAAAAATGGAGAAATTACGTAGAGTGTCATTAACTTTCTTAACAATTGGCGGAATTTTTAGTGCGTTACTGTTCGGAATATTAATTATGCTAGCAAATAAAATTAATAATGAAATGTTCCTTTATAATTCTGCAGATATGCTATTACACGATATTGCTCTTTTAGTTTTACAGTTTTCAAATATGACAGTATATCATAATGTGATGGCAAACCCAGAATTAGTTGGGGGGATTTTAATTTGAATTTCTAGTTTTTTAGTATTACTGTATTTAATTCCAAATTATTTATCAAAAAATAATGGTTATAAAATTTTTGGCATAAGTGGCGCTTTTGTTATTGGATTAATATCTTGCATTTTATTAACAATGGCTGTTGTGTTTGCTGGTCAACCAATAAGTGCTAAAACTGGTTTAAATATTTTTAAGTTAAATTTACCAATTAATTCATGTTTTATTTTACTATTTATTGGACCAGTCTTAACCTTCTTTGGTAGTTGATTTGCAATAGCTTATTATCATACAACACGAAAAGCAAAATCATTAACACAAGATCAAAAAAATCGTTTAACAGCGATTAATTTTGAAACTGATAAAATTGGTGCTCGTGGGTTAACACCACAAAAAGAAATGGTTAATCAAGCTGAACTTACTTCTATTGAAGAAACAAAAACTCCTCTTAACAACAAATCAGTTGCAACAACAAATGATTTAAAAGCAAAAATGGCATTATTGAAAGCAAAAATGGCTCGGAATGCTCTTTTTCATGAGCAAGGTGAAGCACATCTTGTTCCAGAGGAAGAAGATAATAATTCTGATAATTCAAAACCAACAATTCGTGTTGGTGCAGAAGGCCAATATTTACGCACAATTAAAGAGGGTAAAGGAATTGTTGATGAATCACCAGCAGGATTACTTATTGAACAAGAAGGTGATTTTGTGAAAAAAGGTGATATTATTAAACATCGTGATTATTCAGCCCCTATTTTTAGTGCGGAAGCTTCGCCTTCAAAAGGAAATTTCAATGCCTATGATTCAATTATTATTCCAAAATCAAAACAACATATGTCATTAAATAAAACAGAATTAGCGGAATGAATTGGTTCGGTTCCAAAACCAAGTGGTAAGCAACGCATTAATCCCAATGCCCGTGTTGATAGTTCTTATGATGGTAAAGTTTTTTTAGGTGATATTGATAAAATTTGAACAGCAGGAAAAAAATACCGCGAAGATATTACAAAAAAACCAGCAACTAATAATTCTTTACAATCATCGGATTTAAACCATAATTTTGAGAATGAAAATGAAAATGATGATAAAATAGATGATAATCATTAATTAATCCATATTTATGATAGGGGGAGGAATAGCATGGCATTGGAAAAAGTGCTACCATATCAGGGCAACTTAATTAAATATGATTTAATTATTAAAGAACAGAAGAATATTGTGTTGAATGTTAATAATGGCAAAATTAAAGTATCGGCCCCTAGTTATGCCCATGATTGGGAAATTGAAGCTCTAATTTATAAAAATATTAAAAAAATTATTACGGTAATTAATGTTCACGATAATTATCGAAAGATTGTCATTAATCCAAACGGAATAGGTTATGTTTATGTTTTTAATGAAAAATATCCGTTGCAATTAACCAATGAAAATATTCATACAAAAATTATTAATCGACAATATTTTTTATTAAAAGATGCTGGTAGTTATGATGAAAATGTTAAAAAGTTACACCATTTTTTAAAACAAAAATTTAGTTATAAATTTGAACAGTTATTAAATAAATGAGCAACAATAATGAATTTATCTTATAAAAATTTAACAATTAAAGCAATGGTTCGCAAATGAGGTGTGTGTTATCCACAAACGGAAAAAATTGTTTTAAATACAAAGTTAATTCATTTTGATTCGACAGTATTGGAATATGTAATTATTCATGAATTATCACATTTAGTTCATCATAATCATTCTAAGGCGTTTTGATATCATGTTGAAAAATATATGCCAAATTATCGTGAAAAAGTTGAAATTTTAAAAAAACCAGGAATCTAATATGGTTTTCTTTTTAATTTAACATAAATAAGTAAGGAATTAAGAAATATGCTTTATATTAGTAATCAACAAGACACTAAAAATCTTGAAAATTTTATTTTTAATCAATTTGATATTTCAGCAGTTAAATTAATGGCGAAAGCAGCCCAAGGTTTATTTCATCATTTGAATTTAGCAGTTCATAGTTTTTTAATTTTAGCTAACATTGGTAATAATGGTGGGGATGGTTTTTGTTTAGCAAAATTAATTAGTGATTATGATGGAACAAAAAAGATCCATATTCATATTTGCACTGATAAAAAAACCTTTGATACTGCTAAAACCCCAGAAGTGGCATATTATTATTTATTAGTTAAAAAGTTGCGAAATGTAACAATGACCTTTCTTGATGATAATATTGAGGCAGTAATTTTATGAACTGATATTATTATTGATTGCATTTTTGGTATTGGTTATCATGGAAAAATTCCACCTGCCATTGCTGAAATTATTAAAAAAGTTAATGAAAGTCAAAAATATGTTTTAGCATGTGATATTCCAAGTGGAATTGAAAATGATAGTGCAACAATTCCAACAATTGCAATTAAGGCTAATAAAACTGTTACTTTTTTTACTTATAAATCAGCTTTTATTAATTATGATATTATTCCTTACTTAGGAAAGGTTGTTGTATGACAATTGGAGTTTCATAAGCAAGAAATTAATAGGATTTGCGCAAAATTAATTGATAACAACTTATTTTATACGGATAGTGTCCAATTACATTCCCGCTCACTAATTTCACACAAAGGCATTTATGGAAATTTACTTATTTTTGCTTCAAGTTTAGAATATTTAAATGCTGGGACTTTAGTTGCTAATATGGCATTAAATGCTGGAATTGGTCTAGTAATTTGAGCATTATCCCCAGAATTATTAGGAAAAACCAATAATACTGCTCCAGAAATTACGTTTTGTGATGCTTCTGATCGAGCCCGAATTTTAGATTTATTAACAAACAAAGTTAATGTAGTTGCCTATGGAATGGGAAAAGGAAAAACAGAACGGACATATAATATTTTAAATTATATTTTAGATAATTATAAAGGTTCAATTGTTGTTGATGCTGATGGAATTAATGTTCTAGATGTCCCATTATTACGTAAATTACGTGGACGAGCAATTTTAACACCCCATGCATTGGAATTATCACGTTTAATTAATAAAAGTGTGCCAGAAATTTTAAGTAATCGAATTAATATTGCAAAAGAATTTGCTAATAAGTATAAAATTATTGTTGTTTTAAAAGGATATCAATCAATTATTACGGATGGTAATCGCGTGTATATTAACGGTACCGGTAATCCATATATGGCTGTTGCTGGAATGGGTGATACGCTAACTGGTTTAATTGCTAGTTTAGTTGGTCAAGGTTATGAATTGTTTGAAGCAGCAATTGTTGGAACGTATTTACATGGGTTAGCTGGTGATGAAATTTCACAATACAAAAAACCAGTGTTACCAACAGACATTATTGATCAAATTGGTTTTGTTTTAGCAAAACTTATTGGAAGTGACGATTCGCTTAATTTCAAAAAATAGTTATTTTGATTATTTCGATAACTTTTAAATTTGTTATAATTGATTAAAATGAAAGATGGAGAATAATAATGCGCCAACTTTTAAAAAGTTATTTAAAATCATATTTTAAAAATTGAATTGAAGCCGGAGGTTTAATTCTTTTTATTATCATTATTATTGCAACAATTGCCGGAATTTTATCAGGTGCTTTACAATATAAAATAAAATATAATGATTTAGTATATACATCTGAACAATGAGATTATAATTTCAGTGTTGAAGATTATAAACCTAATTTTATGGAAGATTATTATTTACATAATAAGTTTATTGATAAAAATAAGCAAGAAATTAATGTTACAGGATTTCCCCAAGCAATTTTAAATGAAAACAGTAGTTGGTGAAAAACAACAAAAAGTGTGTGTGGTACTCTTGCAAGTCCAGAATTACAGCAAATTTGTTCAACAAGTCAAATTATTACTAAATTAGCGGAAGTTGCGCAATATCGAGAAATGAAGCAAAATATTGATGGTGTTAATCCGATTGGCTATCTTTATTTTAAAAAATTTAATTGAAACCAACCAAAAGAAATGGTAACACGGTTATTACGACAAAAAACTTTGCCAGAATATTCTGTTGGTGTTTTTGAAGCTATTTCTTTTAAACAAGAAAGCGGTTCAAATTATACTTTAAAGATTACTCCTGCGCTAGTACAAAATGTAGTACAAAATCTAGAACAGACAGCCGCGGTTAATTTTAACCAATTGAAATTATACCAAGGACAGTTGCCAACAGTAGATGATGAAGCGGTTGTTAGTAGTTTATTTGCAGAGCAAAATCATTTAAAAATTGGAGATATTTTTCCAGTCATTTCGAACAACCCAAAATTTAATTTAAAAATTGTTGGAATTGGAAATAATTTAGATAATTTTATTAAGCGGACAAGTTTAAAAATTAATAGTAGCAATGATATTCGGAAATACGGTGTGTTATTTACAACTGAGCGTTTCCAAACTCAATTGCAGGATGCAAATGTTCGTGGTGAGTTAGGGAATATTACTTTAAACCCAAGTCAAAAAATTTTAATTAAATTAAATTCAACAAATGCAATTTTAACTTTAAAAGAAAATTTAGCACAGGGTTATATTAATCCAACAGCAACTTTAATTCCATATGAAAATAGTGATATTGCAATGCAAACGCAAAATATTAATATTCAAATTATTTTGTATAGTGCAATTGGTTCGGTGTTGTTATTTTTAGGTTTTATTTTTATTAATTATACAATAAAAAAAGAGATGAATAAAACTCGTCGCCAAATTGGAATTTTTAAAGCTTTTGGTTATCAAACAACGGAATTATCATGAATTTTTTCAACAAAGTTTTTTGTCACGAAGCTATTTGGTATTATCTTAGGATATTGTGTTAGTATTCCTATTCAGTTATATGTTAATACATTATATACAACAGGATTATTAATTCCATTTAAATTAATTTATGTTTCCTGATGATTTATGCTAATTTTGTTTTTAGTTATCCCCATCTTTTTTACTACTTTATCATTTTTATTTACAATGAGTTATTTAAAAAAACCAAGTTTAGTATTAATTAATGGTGCTGGAAAAATGCATTTTTATGGTTTAATAATTGGGATTAAAAAAATTTTTAGTAAAACAAGTTTCTTGTTTCGAATTCAATTAGCATTTACTTTAAAAGGATTTTGAAAATGAATGATTGTAATGTTTATTTTCTTTATTTCATCATTACTCTTTATTATTCAATTTAATGCATCTGATATTTTTCGACAAATTGTTTATTCGTTTAGTAATCTTTATCAAAAAGATGTTGACCATCGCTTCCAATTTTCAAATTTATTAACAATGGCAATAAGGCATCGAACTCCAACAGGAGAAGAAAAATTAAAATTAATAAATAATAATCATTTTCGAGTGTTACCAACAAGTGATGTTGAACAAACCCAAGCTGTTTCATTAGCAAAATTTAATGCATTAGCAACAGCCATTCATCATAATCCGATGGATATGGAATTATGACAAAAACTCTTTCTTTATCAGCCAATTTATCAGTCAGTTTATTTAACTGATTTAATTCAAGTTGTTAAAGATATAACAAATATAAAAGGAGGAAATTTACCAGATTGAGGAAAAAATATTGTTAATTTAAGTAATCTGATTGACCAGACACATATTAAGACAGTTGTTAGTTTTAATACATTGTTTTATAATCCTCAAACTGAATTGCCAGTTCTTAATTTAGCTGTAACTCCAAGTAATCGTGAAACAGCAGTAATTAGTGATCTTAATTTAAAAGGGATTGAACCAAATACTTGGACAAAGTTTTATCAAATGGAAGGTGTTAACAAAACGGTTATTAACGAATTGTTTGCAGCACCATTAACAAGAACACAAATTCCTGCAATTATTTCAGAAAAAATAGCTAAATTAAATAATTTAAAAATTAATGACACTTTTGAATTTACTGTTAAAAATGTAAGATCTCCGTATAATATATCAATTGTTGTAAAGGGAATTAATAAAAATGATACAACACGAAGCAATGTTTTTATTAATGCTAATACTATTCGGTTTTTATTTTATGATTTTAACGAAAAACCAGTCCCAAATGATTTTTATGATGGAGTTATTTCAAAGGAAAAAATGATTTATGATAAGATCAACCCAAAAGAATTGCTAATGGGGAAACAAGATTATAAGATTACATTGCAAAACTTAACAATTAATATTTTTAACCATGATATTATGGCAGAATTAGGAAAAATTATGACAACAATAACTAGTGATGGTAGTGATATTAATATCTTTACGGGTCCAAATAATGTTGAATTAATTACCTTGCAAAAATTATTAGCATCGGCAGGCTTGGAGATGTTAAATGATTCATTGTTAATTTTACAAATATTAAATGGAATTATTATTTTTATTATTTTAGCAGTTATTACTTCTTCGGTAATTGATGAAGCTAGCTCAGTTATTTTAACAATGCGAGCCTTAGGATATAAACCACGGCAAGTAAACTTTATTGTAATTGGTAATTATGTTCTTGGTGTTTTATTTACCTTCTTCCTGGCATATGTTATTTCCTCACTAATTTGGTACTTTGCTGTTAACATTATTTTAGAACAGTTTAAATTTGTTATTAATTTACCATTAAATTGACAAACACCATTAAAAGTTGGGACTATTATTAGTATTATTTTAGTTCTATCATGATTATTATCTATGTATTTAGTAAAAAAACAAAAAATAAATGAATTAACTGAGTAAAATAGGTTATAATAAAATTATAAAATTTCAGATTAAATCGTTGATTTAGGAATAGTAATTAATATGCTTATCGTCAGAGAGGTTATGATTGGTGCAAATAACTGGTGAGATATTAAGGAATTCACCTAATGAGAGCTGCTAATCCCAGCCGGATTATTAATATTAATGATTCGTTAACGTAATTAAGACTATTTATTAGTAAAAAAGGATGGTACCGTAAGAAATTGCTCCTTGTTTATATTTTTTTAATATAGACAAGGATTTTTCTAACTTAATTAGACTTCAGCAAGAAAGGATTAAACAATGAAAAAAGAATTAGACTTATTATTTACCCAAGCAACAAAAAACATTAAAGCAGCAAAAACAGTGGCGGAAGTTAATGCCGTTCAATTAAAATATTTAGGGAAAAAATCAATGTTGAATCATTTATTGAAAAAAATGAAAGATTTAACACATCAAGAACGTTTAACAATTGGTCAAAAAGCAAATCAAATTAAAGGAGAATTAACTGAATTATGTCAAGTTAAAAAAACCGAATTAGAAAATGCTTTATTAATTGCGACAATTGAACAAGAAAAAATTGATTTATCATTACCAGGATATAATTTAGTATTAGCAACAAAGCATCCATTAAACCAAGTTATTGATGAAATTTCGCAATTATTTCAAGAATTAGGATATGATATTGTGTTTGGAACTGAAGTTGATGATGATGAATATAATTTTCAACGCTTAAATTTACCATTAGGACATCCAGCTCGTGATATGCAAGATACATTTTATTTGTCTAAAAACACATTATTACGAACACACTGTACCAATATGACAGCCCGTGCAATTTCACAGATGAAAAGTAAAAATGAAATAATTGCAATGATTTCAACTGGAAATACTTATCGCCGTGATGATGATGATGCTACACATTCACATCAATTTATGCAAGTTGATGGTTTTTTAGTTGCCCCAAATATCACTTTTGCTAATTTAAAATGAACAATTCAATACTTTTGTCAACGAATGTTTGGCGAAGCAACACAAATCCGTTTACGGCCAAGTTTTTTTCCATTTACAGAACCATCTGTTGAAGTTGATGTTACTTGTGTTAATTGTCAAGGTAAAGGTTGTTTAATTTGCAAGCAAACTGGTTGAATTGAGATTATGGGCTCTGGGATGATTAATCCGCTTGTTTATCAAGCATGTGGACAAGATCCAACATTAATTGGCTTTGCCTTTGGCATTGGGATTGAACGAATTGCAATGTTAAAATATGGGATTGATGATATTCGTTGTTTTTATACAAATGACATCCGCTTTTTAGAACAATTTAAGAAATTTGATTAGGAGGTTTAAAATGATTATTACAAGAAGATGATTAAATAAATATATTGATTTTACTGATATTAGTAATGCTGATATTGTTGCTGCTTTAAATAGTTTAGGGTTTGAAGTAGAACGTACGCATAATTTTGATCGTAATAGTAATATTGTTTGTGGTTGAATTCAAGTTGTTAATGAAATTCCTGATACGCATTTAAAGTTTTGTCTAGTTGATACAGGACAAGAATTAGTTGATCCAATTGTTTGCGGAGCTAGTAACCCAGCGGAAAATGGATATGTTGTCGTTGCTCGTCCAGGGGCAGTGTTAGCCGATGGCACAAAAATTGCAAAACGTGAAATTAAAGGATATCCTTCGGAAGGAATGATGTGTTCACTAAGTAAATTAGGAATTGCTGAAAAATATTTAACGCCAGCCGAACAAGATGAAATTATTTTAACTTTTAATGAAAAAGAAGGTTTATATGATATAATTGGTGCTGAAGATGCTTTAACTAAAATTGGTTTAACTGATTATTTGTTTGAGATTGATTTAACATTAAACCGCAGTGATTGCTTAAGTGCTTATGAATTAGCCCGTGAATTAGCCCACTATTTTAAACGTGAATTATTTCCGTTAGAATTAGAATCAACAGAAAATTTAAAAGAATATCAAAATCCATTAAAAGTAGAAATTGCAACATCAGCAGTTGAATCAGCAATTAGTGTTAATATTAAATTAACGCCGGAAAAAACTCCGCTAAAATTATCAGATCGAATTTGGTTAAAAATTAATGAATATCAATCAAATGTAGCAGATCCATTTGGCGATTTAGCAATTAAAGCAACCCTTGAAACAGGGCAACCATTATTACTTTATGATTTTAATAAAATTAAAAACCCTTTAAAAATTACTGATGATTATGAAAATAAAACTTTTAATATTAAAAAAGGTGATTTAGTAGTTCTTGATGGGAATGAATTTGTAGAATTAATTGGTGTTCGCGTTAATCCGACTTATGCTATTAGTGCTACAACAACGGAGATAACAGTGTTAGCACTCCATTTAAATCATATTATAATGCGTCAACAACAACGAAAAGTTGGTATTAGTAACATTAATTTACAACGTTATATCAAACCCCTTAGTTATGCTACTGTTGGCTTAGGATTATCACGTTATTTGTATTTATTAAAAATTAATGGTTTTTTAGCCGAGTTATCAGTTTTAAACTTTATTAAAGAATATAAGAAAACAGTTGAGCCAATTAACATTACTTTACTTGAGATTAATCAATTTATCGGTCATTCTTTTACCTTATTAGAAATTAAAGCTTTATTAGAATCATTAGCTTTCCAATTTAAAACAGAAGGTGAACAATTATTTGTGACACCACCAGTAACTCGTACCGATATTTTTCAGAAAGCTGATTTGATTGAAGAAATTGCCCGGTTATTTGGTTATAATAACATTGTTGCTCAACCACCAGTCTTACCAAATTTAGTTAAGGCTAAACGTCCTACTGAAAAAACAATTAAAAATTTTGAAACTTTCTTTTTAAATAATGGTTTTTATCAGGCAAAAACATATGCGCTAGTTAAACAAGAAGAAATTACTCATTTTAACTTTTTTAATTATCAAAAACCATATCAATTACTATCGCCATTATCGGAAAAACATGCCGTAATGCGGTTAAGTTTAACAAATAGTTTATTAAACAGTGTTAAATATAATAATGCTCGAAATCAAAAAAATGTTAAGTTATTTACTGTTGAAAAAATTTATGTAAATGAGAAAAGTTATTATCATGGGTCATTTGTAAGTCAAGCAGAAATTGTCCAAAATAAAATAACAGGCGATAGTCTTTCTAATTCGTATTATTATATTAAAAGTTTATTGGAATCTTATTTGCAAAGTGAACAAATTGATATTGATGAATTATCATATCAATCAGCACCAAAAAATAAAATTTACCATCCTTATCAAACTAGTCATGTTTTTTTAGAAAAACAATTATTAGCAATTATTGGTGTAATTCATCCTAGTTATCAAAAAGAAGTTGATTTAAAAACTACAACTTATTTTGGCGAAATTAATTTTAAAGTAATGTTTAATTATCCGCATAAGAAACAAACATTTTTCACACCGCCTTCTAAATTTAGTACAAGTAGTCGTGACATTTCAATTTGAGTACCAGTAACAGTAACCTACGAACAAATTAAGAAAAAGATTTTAACAGGAGTTAAAAATGTTGTTGCAATAGAAGTGATTGACCAGTATTTTGATCATAAAGAAATGCTTAATCATGTTGCTTTAACAATTAGTTTTGCATTTAATGATATGACAAAACAGCTAACTGAAACAGATATTAATCAACAATTTGAACAAATTAAAATGAATTTGAAGAAATTACAATTACAAATTCGCTAGAAAAAAATTTATGTATTTGAGGATTAAGGTAATTTATGAACACTAAATCTTAATCCTTTTAATTAGAACTTGGTTTATTTTTTTATAAAAAGAACATCCTTTGAAGCAGATGTTCACTAGTTATTTTATTTTTTTAATATATTCGTGTCATTCATCAATGGCTGCATAATAATCTTGATATTCTTCATTATGAGTAGGATGATATTTTGCAATTAACATTCCAAAAACAATATTAATTAGCATCAACCGTGAAACATAACGGGGATTATCAACATAAAAATTTAGAATTTCAGTATTCTCTAAGGTTAGTTTTTGTAAATTAGGTGGTCCTTTATATTCTTTATTAATTGTTAATAAAATAATTTTAACATTTCGTTTTGTTGCAATTTCAATTAAGAAATGATATTCAGCATCTTGTAAGCTTTTTGAAATTAAAATTAATAAATCATTTTCACTAAGAGTTTCAATTAATTGAATTGTGGCATAATAATTAACAAGATAAGTTGAGTTATATTTTAAAACATTTAAGTGTAAATTTAAATTTTCGCAAATTAAAGTATGGCGACTAATTCCCCAGATAACAATTCGTTGACTCCTATGAATTGTATCAATGAATTTTTCTAATTGATTAACTTTTAAATTTCGATAAGTTTCATCTAATGCATAAGTATGCAGTTTATAAATATTATCAATAATATTATGAAGAGTTGTCTCATTTTCTTGGATATCAAATTCCTTGATATTATTATACTTTCCAGCAACTCATACTTTAAATTTACTATAATTTTCAAACCCCAATTTTTTAATTAAACGACTTAAGGTCGAAGTATTGATGAAAAGACTATCTGCTAATTCGTTAATAGTTAACTCTAGAACACTCTGAATGTCATTATTTAATTTTTCAATTAATTGAATTTGCAAATCAGTTAATTGGTTTTCTTTTTCGTATGTTATAATTTTCATTTTGGCTCCTCATTTTTTACAGCACATTTATATTTTATAAAAATAAATATGTAATTATATTATATTATATTAATGAATAATTTAACAAAAGATTTATTAGAGTAAGATTATTCAAATTTGGCAACAAAAGTCAATAAAATAATGAGGGAACAAAATGATTTATACAGAAACAGATTTTATTAAACAACCGCAAGTTAGTGTCGATATACTATTAAATATTAGCCCAGAATTACTAGATTATTCGGTTAATATTAGAGGAATCAAAGATGTTAATATTAAGGGAATAATTACTTATCATCCAAATCTTGGTAGTATTCATTATTCTTAGGTTTTTAATAAAATTATGTAATTAGAAACAAATTAAGTTTTGCTTATGACTAAATGATAACAAAATTTATAAAAAATTCAACTTTTTTAAAAATATAATTTTTAGTTGAAAAAATAATTTATAAAATTATGAATTTTGACATACTAAAAAATACTTTTTAAAGTTATTGCTAATTTTAAAAGGTTTTTTATTTTTTATAAAGATAAAAATTGATTTTGAAATTGATTTAAATTAAATATACTCATCATTAATTTGATTATTAAGTCTTAACATAGAAGCAATTAACATATTGATAAATGTTTCTCTTTATAATATATTTTTACGCCACGCCCTTTAACAGCCTTAATATAATGCGATACATCACCCTCAACATGACAACCAATATTATATTCTAATAATTGATTTACAATACCTTCTTCATTACTTTTAATTAATTCAATGGTTTCTAATAAAAATATTTTTTTATTATGTAAATTGTACTATGAAATGTAGCACTCTACTTAATTTTATTATAACACCAATAAAATAAATGTTCAATATAATTTATTTTAAAAAAATTTAGTAGTTTTGTTTTAAATTTATGAATTTTGGCACACTGAAAAATAAAATGATTAAAATTTTTATAGGTAATTATATTGAAAATTAAACATTTGTATAAAAACTTCTTTTGAAGATAGTCAATGTAAAGATTTTTTAAGTTTAGAGTTTATTATATTGGAAACTTCTTGATAATAATTTTTTGAATAAATACTTAAATCAATTCCTTTGGAAAATCAATGTCTAAAATCGCGGATTTCTCTTTCAACTTTGGGTTTTTGTGTTGGAGTTCCAGTATCACAAAAATATACTTTAGCATTTGTTATTTTTTCAATTTTTTCTCAATCAGCAAATTCTTTGCCTTGATCTGTTATTATTCCTTTGCATCTATCTTTGAAAAATCTGTTAGAAAAAATTCGTTCTACTGCGTTTGCAACTTCTTTTGTTGTTTTTTCTTTTAATGGTTCAATAATTTTAAATTGGGTTAATTCTTCGATTAAAACTAAACAAACACTATTGTTTTTACCAAGCATAGTATCCATTTGAAATCAACCAAATTCATATTTATCATGTTTTGCTTCTACAATAGTTCTAAAATTTCTTATTTTTCCACGGTTATCAATTCTATTTTTTGTTTTATATTTTCTACCATGAAAATACAAATTATCTTTCTTGAAATTTAAAAATCCCAAATGAATATATTTATATAAAGTTTTAAAACATACCGGAAATTTAATACCAAATTCTTTTTCATATTTTTTACAAATTTGTTCTTGTGAATCATGAAATTTGTTATATTTTTCATCTAGTAATTCTAAAATATTTAGCAATAATGATGATTTTTTAAAACATTTTTGTCGTTTTTGTAAATAATCTTCGTGTGCTAATTTAGCGTCATATTCATTATCTTTTAACCTTTTTATTTCTCGTCTAATTGTATTGCGATTTTTATGCAATATTTTTGCTATTTTAGATATATTGGATTTACCATTTTTTCTTTTTAAAGAATCAAGTTCTAATAAATCTTTTAACATTACTCTTTCTTTAAAAGTAAAATGATGCTTTGTTTTATCCATTTTAAAAAATCCTTTCTTTTATATACAAAGCTAATTATATAGTTTTTTGAGGTTTTGGGCGAGCGGTTGATTTTCTTAAATTTTTGTGATAAAATAATTTTTAAGTTAAAAAAGATTTTGAGGTTCTTTCAAACAAATTTGGGAACCTTTATAAAATTCTTCGCTTAACGCTTAGAATTTTTCCCAAGTATTTTGAAAAGCGCAGCAAAAGTTTTTTTAAACTTTAAGGCATTTTTCACAAACTTATGAAAATTCCGCGAGCCCAGATTTAGTACAATATAATCAAAATAATAACCATTATAATTCATCTCCTTTCTAAAATATATTTAAAAGCGCTTGTATATATATATATATATATATATATAATGTTAATAGATCTTGATAAAAAGTTTCAATATTAAGAAAAGGAGAAAAACAAGTATGAAAAAATTACTTAGTTTATTAAGTGTATTAACTATTGGTGGAAGTGCTACAACAACAATTGCCACTAGTCATTACAAAAAAGAAAAATTAAGTGTTGATAATATTAATTATTCACAAAAAATTAATTTAAAAAAAATAATTAGAAATAAACGAGAAAATGATAAAAAACTAAATGATTTATTAAAAACTTGATTTTTAGGTATTTTAGATAAAAATGATGAAGAAACAATTTTAAATAAAATTTGTGAATTAAATAAAAAAATACAAAAAAGAAATATAAAGATTACTAATATTTCAGAAATTAGTGCAAGAGTTATATGAAATAATAATGAAAATTCTGATGATTATATATGAGTTGGTTTTCAACTAGCTTCTTCTGTTGGTGCTAAAATAGTTGGTCATTCTTGTTTTTATACTCCTTCTAATGAAGAAAGTTATGATTCTTCTTCTAATTGAGAGTGTAAAAATGTTTTGCCAAATACAAGTAATAGTTCTATAGAAAATAATGGTAGATTAGTTGGAAATTCAAGATTTTTTGATAATTCAAATATCGAACAAGTTGATAATAATGGAATAACAACTCAGAAAAATAAAAAAATACAAAGACCAAAAATAGCACCACCAACTCCGCCAACTAAAACAAAAGAACCTTTATATGTAACAGTTTTACCTAAAAGTCAAAGAAATATTAAAAGTAATGTTGCCCCCCAAAAGCCACCAAGAAATTTAAACAATCTTTTATTAAATACAAATTTAGGTGAATTACAAGATAATTTATCAGATACTATTTTAAATCGTTTTATTGAATTAAATGTTAATATAAATAGAAATCAAATTTCAATTTCAAATATAACAACTACATCAGCAATAATAATATCTAATCAAAATTCTAGATATATAGGAAATTTAGAAGTTTTCTTTACTTTAAATTATAAAGATAAAAAAAATTTAATTAAAATTAGTGATAATGAAAAAGATAATGATTCAAATTCAAATAACAATCAAAAAATAAAAGATATTATTAATAAATTTAATAATTTATCAAAACAATCTAAACAAAAAAAATTAAATGAAATCAATCAACATTATCAATCATTACCCAAAAATGAACAAAAAGCATTTAAAGATAAATTAAGAGATGTTGGTTTAGGACTTACCTCTACTGGAATTTCTGGTGCTGGAATTTTAGGTATTTCAAAAATGACCGGAATATCACCAATAAAAGGCTTATCAATCACTCGTACTGTTGTTTCATCAGAAACGGGGGGGGCGGTAGAAATGACCCCACTTTTATCAGAAAGTACTGTAGCAGAAGGTTTAACAGCGGCTGAAACTTTATCAGTTGCAGAAGAATCCGCAGTTGTGGTCACCGAAGGGGCAGTTATTGGAACAGAAGCTGGTGCTGCGGCAGCATTAGCTCCCGAAACTTTAGGTTTATCATTAATAATTGGGGGATTAGTAATTGCAGGAACTGCTATTCTTTGATGAATTAATTCTAATCATACAATAGTTAAACATGAATCACATAATCAATATAATGAAATTGAAAAATACTATAAATTTTTAGCTCATGATCAACTAAAATTAGATATTAATATCAATGAATGAAATAAAATTAAACAAATTTATCAAGAAAATGCAAATATTTATCAACAATTTAAAAATAAAATCAAATCAAAAATTAGTAATTTTCATAAAGAAGATCATAGCGGCTGAGGCGGATCAATTACTGATAATGATATTAATACTTTAATCAATATTCTTTACAATCATTTTCAAGAAATAAATAATCATTTTTTATCTAATCATAATCATGGTTGAAAAATTATTACAAATACTGTGGGCAGTTATTTTATAATTGAAGAAGAATAAAAATATGAAAAAAATATTAACTTTTTTATGTACAATCAGTTTAATTGGAACAAGTACAACCAGTTTGGTTGCTTGTAATACACCACAATATACCGAAGATGAATTAAAAAAAGAAAAGGAAAAAAATAATATAAATATAAATGGAAATATTTTAGAATGAATAGCACCACAAGAAAAACGATTTAATATGGTTGATAATAAATATTATTTTGTTGTTTGGCGTGGTAATGAAAATAATGATTGACACATTATTAAATTTAAACATTTTGAACAAAAAGAAAAAGTTTTAGATAAGTATGATAAATATGAACTTAAAACATCACATTTTGGCGGTGATTTATTTATTTATAAAAATGGATTTGTAAGTTATGATTGAAATAAAGATAATGGAACTTATTTTAAATCAGTTTATCGTTGAAATAATAACGATGAACCAAATAAAGATGTTGAAAATAAATTAAAAAGTTATTTAGGTTTATAAACCTAAATAACTTTTTATATTTCTAATGTAATTAATGATATTTTTTCATTATTCTTATTAAATAATTCTAAATTATTAATATTAATTTGTTCTTTTGTTGGTGGATAGGAAAATATTACACTATTTGATTGTTTTAAAAAATCAACAACCGCTTTATTTAAATAAGAGTTTTGATCTTCAATACCATTTTTATATAAATATCATGTATCATCTTCGATTAATTGCAAATATGTATTTCTATCTTTTCCACTGATTTTAGTTCCAATAGGATAATTTTTGATTAATTCTAAGTTAATATCTTTTCCTTCAATAATTTTTTCATTTGGTTTTTCAATAAAAATATTTATATCATAATTACCATAACCCCATATTCCAGATATTTCAATTTGATTTAAAATAAATACTTTTTTATCATAAGTTGTTTTAATAGTATCTTCAACTAAATCTTTAGTCATATTTGCTCAAACTCCCTTAGAATAAAGTAATCTATATCATTGTGAAAAATAGTTTAAATATTCTTCTATTTTATCATTAGATATAATTAAATTAGTTAAGTACTTGCCATATTCTCCATCTGATAATTTAATTTCTGCTGGAATAAGTGAAGGAATATTGTTTGTTTCTAATTCATTTGTTATGGATAATCAATTAAAATAGTTTGCTTCTAATTGATAAATAGGGTTTTCTGAAATATCTTTGTTTTTAACAGTTACTTTAATTTCATCATTTTTATTAATATTATTTTGATTTTTTAAATTTCAATCTGTAATTTGTCCTGTTTTTGGTGAAATAAAGGGTGTATTTGGTTCATCGTCATTATTTCAACGATAAACTGATTTAAAATAAGTTCCATTATCTTTATTTCAATCATAACTTACAAATCCATTTTTATAAATAAATAAATCACCGCCAAAATGTGATGTTTTAAGTTCATATTTATCATACTTATCTAAAACTTTTTCTTTTTGTTCAAAATGTTTAAATTTAATAATGTGTCAATCATTATTTTCATTACCACGCCAAACAACAAAATAATATTTATTATCAACCATATTAAATGGTTTAGCATCAGAATAGACCTCTTCTCAATAATTTATTGGTATTGGTGGAATAGACCCGCCAGTAAAATTAAAATATGATGAATTTAATTTAACTTTACAATGTTCAAATTCTCAATAACCGGTTTCTAGCTCTCTTGGGTTAGACATTAATTCAAAATAATACGGAGAAAATAATTTAATATCATCATTATAACCTTTATTAATTGCGTATTTACTATATGTGTAGTTTGATAACATATAGATAATTTGTTTAAATCTTTTAACAGCATTATCATTTAAAGATTTATAATTATCTAATTTTCAGTTTTCAAATAAACCATCAATAACATCTTCGGCTTTTTGTCCTTCGAATTTTTGGCGTAATTGCGCAGCTTTATTAGTGGGGTTACCTTTTTTATCGTATTTTGCCCCTTGAAATTTTCGATCATAGTTATAACGATATGTTAAATAATTTAACAAAACAATATTTAATTCTTTAATATCTAATAAATCTAAAATATCTTTTCCTTGAATATAGTTTTTGGCAATGTTTCACGGTAAAAAACTTTCGGTAAATCAATATTGAAATACTCTTAAAGTAGGATTTGTTTCAATGGGCATTGATAACAAGGGTACTAAACCAGCATTTTCAACTGTTGATGATGAATAAGAATAAACACCATTGACATTACCTCAACACTTAATATTGCCAAATAACATTGATTTGGGGTATTTAATTTCAATTCCAGTAAATACTGTGTCTTCGGGTAATGATTTTTGTAATACTAAATGAATACTATTTTGGTTTTTTCATTTAAAATCAGTCACCTTAACTAAATGAGTAGATTTAATAATGTCAACACCATCGGGTGAATAAGGGCGTTTATATTCTTCGATAATATAACATTCATTTTTATTATCTTCGATAATTGGTTCATTAATAGATACTATTTTTAAGTCTAATCTTTCTAAAAATTCTTTGTCTTGTTTTGAAATATCATTAATTAAAATATCTTTTTCATCAATCATTACATAACTTGTGCTATTATCTTGGACTGTGGTGTTTTGTTGAATTTGTAATTTAAAATTAAAATCACTAATTTCATAACCAGTTATTTTAATATATTCATCTTTGTCAATAAAACCTATTTTAACGCTATTTTTAGAATAGTTTAAGGTTGGTTTTTGTTTTGTCTTAACAAGATTATTAATTTTATAAATATATAAGGTTCTTGCACTAGCTTCGGTAAATAATTGTTCTAAATCAGGGTCGCTGTACTGCGATTGACTAGCAAAATCTAACGGAATACTATCAATTGAATAGTCAATTGGTTCATCATTTTCTGCTAATTGTGCTAACATTTTTTCAGATGGTTTTAACATTATTCTTGTTCTCCTTCTTCATTAGGCATATTGATAATAGTTTCGTTGTTTTTTAATTGTCTGTTTAAAGTAGCATTTACTGGTAAGCGAACATCAACAATTAACTCGTCAATATTTTTAATATTGAATGTTCTACTGTTTAAAATCGCATTATCATATTTAATTAACTTAATAATAAATTCAGTTAATTTAATTTCTCTAATATATATCATTTGTTCGTATGATGCGTTTGTTTGAATATTTACACCAGCAACTTCTGCCTGAGTTTGTTGTGCTCCCTTAGCAATGGCAGGAACATGATGTCGATTTATTTTATAGTAATTAGTTAATAATCAATCATATATTTTAGTTAATTGCTCACCTTTAAAATTACCAGCAATATAGTCTACTGGTTGAAAATTACTATCAGGGTCTCCTTCAACTAATAACAAGTCATTTTCAATAAATGATGCCAGCATTTTACTAATTTCTTGGTTAACCACACCAGTAACTCCATTAGTATTAATAGTAAATTTACCACTATTTAATAATGGATCTAACATTATCTTTTCAGCAATAATATCTAAAATACTAGCAAATTGTTTACCATAACGAGCAGAAGGCTCAAAATTAGGGTTATTGGGAATAATTTGAATTGGAATAAAATTAAGTGGTAATATTTCTTCTCTTTGTAAAGTTGTATAGTTATTTCATTTAGCATCATCAATATATAAGTCGGTAATAGTACTGTATAATCGTGTTTTTAACTTTCTAATAACTTTTACTTGTTTAGTTACATAATCAATTTCTATTTTTTCAGTAATAAAAACACTCTGGTCATTTTTAAGATAAGGGTCATAATCAAAAGTACACGATACTAGATTACCTAATTCATCATACTGGTCATTATAAAAATCAATGGTAATAAAATTAAGTTTTGAATTATTAGCAAAAATAAAATATTCACCTTTACCATTCTTATTAATTTTATATTCGTTATATCAATTCTTATTAGTAAAGTCTTGCATTTTTAAAAAACTATTAATTAATTTAGTATCTATTTTTTGATTAGTAAGTGGATTATAAATGCTAATTTCTAAATCTCGCGGATTTAAAAAATTAGCATTATCTTTACAAATTCTTTTTTCTAAAATTTCATTATGTTTTTGAACAGTAACATTTTTACGATTAGTAATCGTTGATGCTAAATTAAGATAATAACCATCAATATCATAACTCTTTTTTAATTTCTTTTTTGCTGGTAATAACCCCATTTATAACACCTCTTTATTTTGTATCTTCTTTTTTAATAACATTTTCAATACTATCTTCTTTTTGTTGTTTGTTATGAGTTTTGATAAATCTAATAGTTTCAATAATTAAAACAACAACCCCAAAACCATTAAGCATTGTACCAATAATTACATATGCAGGTCAACCAATTCCTAATTTAGTTGGTCCTATAAAACAAATAATAATTCCTGCAATAAAAAACAATGATGAAACTCCAAAGATTTTCAAAAACATAATTACATCTTTAACTTCTACTTTTGGCATAATAACATCTCCTTTCTATATAGGTGTCCCTTCACCCTGATATTCATAAATGCTAGGGTCAAAACCAGATAAATCATTTCAAGTTTTTCCATTATCATTACTAAATTTAAAATATAAAGAATTAGGAGCGATACCAAACATTAATTCGCCAAATGGTTGTGTTTTACAAGATAAATATGATATTCAAAATTTTGAATTTTTCTGAAATAAACCAGAAAATTTAATTCAATTTAATCCTTTTAATACTATTACATAAAATTTATCATTAATTAATTCCGTAGTATGATTAATAATTTTTTTCCATAAATGATTATTATCATATGTAATGGAATTGTAGACTGCTTTTGATGTTGGTACTTCTTCATCTGTTGACTTATCATTAATGATTTTTGTTATTGGTACTTGAATATTATTTTGTACTTCTCTGACTATTTTTGTAAATCTTGGTATATCTTCGGGGGTTGGGTCATTATGAAAACTTAAATCACCATATATGTATATATTTTTAGAACTAACATATCTTTTACAAGCTATATAATCAATTTCTATATTAGAATTTTTTGTTAATTTATCTTGTTTTTTATCTAAATTTTCTTTTGTTTCACTTGATAAATTATCAATTTTTTTATCTAATTTATCATCATTTTCTATTCTTTCGGTTTTTTCTTTTTCTAATAAAGCATCAATTTCTAATTGTGTATAATATGCTTCTAAATCTATCATAGTTAAATCAATACCTTCTTCTTGAAAAGTACGAAAAATTTTCTTTAAAGTTGTTAAATTAGCTAATGATTTTGCATAAGTAGGTAGTAGACCTTGTCATGTTGCCATAGGGTTATTTTGTGAAGAATAATTAATATCACCAACACTCATATTTACCGAAGTAAAAAATTCAATTGGAATACGGTTAAATGTTCAATGCTCAATCGTAATAAACACCATATTAATACAAATTTTCTTTAATAATGGGTCTTTAAATGTTTCAAACTTTAGTTTTGAAAATGGATAGTTTAGGTAAGAATTAATCATATTTTGGGCTCTTAAAGCAAATGTTTTAAATCATAATTCTACATCGCCTTTAAAGAACTTATTATAACGAACTGGAACTTGTGTAATTTTACCTGTCATTGGAATAAAATTATTATAATTTTCCAAAGTAACATTTTGTCATAATTCATTTAACATTTAATCATTTCCCTATCATTTACTTTTTTTAGAATATATTTTCTTTAATATAAATTTTTTACTATTTAGTAATGTTTTTGTTTTAATTGTTTTGTTTAAATCTTGTTTTATTCTGAGTTGTTTATATGCTTGAAATACTAGTCCATTACCTAACAAACTAGTAACCGCACCATCTTCTAACGTATTTAACAATTTATCTTTATTAAAGTTATTTTTAAATTGTTCTTGCATTTTTAATATCTTAGCAATTGTCCGATATATTTTAAAACTATCTTTTACTACTTGCTGATAAACAAGTGGGGAAAAAGAAACTAAATTAAACAAACTTGTTTTTTTAAATCCCCAACCAATAAACCATTCACTGTTCATATATAATTTAAACGGTTCAGGAGCTAAAACAAACTGTTCTGCTTTGATTAAAGTTGTCATAACGACAATAGGGGCATATTTAGGATTTTTATAATATATTGTTAAAGCAACTTCACCCGCAACTGATAAAGGAACAATTTTAACTGCTAAAAAAACATCAGAACCATAAGCAAAAGGTAATAATTGACCCTTTTTAATAGCCTTAGTTTCAAATTTAGATAATATTTTTTTAGTTTTATCAGTAATTTTACTAATTACTTTTTGTTTAATAGTAATTATTTGTTTTTCAATTGGGGCTAATAATTTTTTAGTTACTTTTTGAATATAAAAATTTGGGTTTAAATGATTTAAAATTTTATTTAATTTAATTGGTGTTTGATGAAAAATATTTAATAATTTATTATTATATATTTTACTGCCCCGCATTAAATTAGCATTTAATATTAGGTTTTTACCAACACCTTTTTTATGAAGATTAATCATTATATTATATCACTCATTAGTATTAATTTTGCTTATTTTATCAATATTTAATCCATATTCAGACAATCATTTATTAGCATTTATTTTATTTATGCGTGGTATTTTTTGAACTAATGTAGGACTTATTTTTTGAATATTTTTTTCAATTTTTAATAAATTATTAATTGTTTCTAATTTAGAAATTTTAAAACCCTTATAAAAATCATTTCGGGCTAATTTTCCAATTGTATATAATAAAGTTTCATTATTAGCTTGTTTTGTAAAATCAAATATTAATTTATCAGATAAAATCTTTTTACCTCTAACTTGTCTTACAACATCTTCTAAATTATTAGCAGTTATTACACCTAATTTTTCAAGTAGTTTAGTTTCTTTTGCTAATTTTAAAATTTTAGTTGTTCGAGCAGCACGCGTTAGTTTTCCAATACCACCAATTGCTGGTAGCAAATTTAAGGCAGTACTTTTTACTGTCACTTCTGATGTTAATTTATCGTATATTTGATTTACGGCAAAATCGGTTGCTGTTTCTACTCCAAATGAGATAAATGCTGCGGCAAAATTAGATAATCCCGCACCAAGAGCAACAGCCGAAGCAATACCACCAGTTAAAACTGATAAACCAAGTGCTAAAACTTGAATTTTTAAAAATTCTAATAACTGTAAACCAAAACTTTTTTCTTGTTGTTGGATTGACAATCTAGTTGGATTTTTTTTAACAGCATAAATAAGCGCTGTTTTAGATGTTCCAATTGGCATATCATTTATCAAACGAAAAAGTACTATTTTTTAGTACTATTAAGAATTTTTAATTTTAACATCAATTGGATTTGTTTGACCAGTAGCGTTGTTTTTACATTCAATTTGAACTTCAACAGTTTTATCATTTGTAATATTAATTGGTCAGTCTTCACCTTTACTTTCAATAAAGTAATCAAAATCACTTTCAGTTAAAGAACTATTTACTGCTTTTACTGCTTTTAAAACAACATCTTTAAATTGTGATTTTAACTGTTCGGCTGTTGCTTTTGTTGGGTCTGTAACATGAATATTGGGTTTATCTATTTTATTAATTTTACTAATATCAATTTTTGAAACAATATGTTTAATAATTCCTTTGGGTTCAACCACTGCTCCACCTAAATATAAAACTCTTTCCATAATCAAAGTATTACCCATTCCAGTACCCAACGCAGCAGCACCAACTCTTAACGGAGTATGGTCTTTTTTGCGTAAAATAAGGGGGTCATATTTCTTACTAAATTTAAAGGCAATTGCATTAACACCACCCGGTAATAAACTAATTGTTCCTTCTGAACCATCTTGATTAATAATTGGTAATTTTTTAGGAACCATATAGTATGTTGTTCCTTCAACAGTTTTCATTGCGCCACTTGTTGTGATTACACTGTTTATTTGGTCATTTGCTCCAAGTTGTAACTGTAATTTATTACGAATTCCACGAATAAAATCAGCAGAACCCAAGACAACTGTTTCTGATGGAGTAAAGCCATTTTCATATATTTTATCCATAATTTCATCGTGAATTTGTAAAGCATTAGTGTCATCTGCTTTTTGGCCTTGAATGGTTGTAACTACTCCTTTATTAATAATTTCTAAAATTTTATTACGTTTATAAGCAACCTCAGTATCCATTGCTTGTTCAATATCAGCAGCCCAAAGATTAGGATTAAAATCACTTTCTACAGGGTCTAATTTACGAGCAAAAGTTAAAATTGTATCTAATTCAACAATTCCATCATCAAATTCTACTTCTGAATAATTTAATAATTTATCATCAGCATTAAATACTTTTCCATCTTTACCAGAACCTTCATTATATTTAATATTTTTCTTTCTTTTATATGCTAAACTAAATTTACTTGCATCTTTTAATGCAAATAATGCTTCTCAACTAAATTTTTGTTGATAAGTTTGTAAATATCATTGTTCAAATGTTTCTCGATCTCGTTTTGTTGCTTGATTAGCAATATCTCCGAAAATTCTTTGTGGGTTTTGTGCCATAATTTACTTCCTTCTTTCTATTTATTAAATATATTGTCTGTATCTAAAATATTGTTTTCTTTGTTTTCTACTTTTGGTACGCCCCCAGTATTAACTGTTTGTACCTTAATTAATTCATCATAAACACTTTGCAATTGTGTTTTAATGATTTCAATATCATCAGTAATATCATAAGACTTTAATAAAACATTTTTAAATTCTTCATTATCAGTTAAAGAATTAATAAAGTCAATTACTTCAATTTGTTTTAATTGAATTGTTTGTTGTTCAATTTGTGAAGTTAATTCAGTATTTTTTGTTTGTAGTTCGTTGATTTGCTGATTACTATTTTCTAAATTAATTGCATTAAATTCTTCAACTTCAGCAGTATTTTCTAAAATAATTTCAGCAGTTTTAATATCTAAACTACCATCTTTATTTTTAATAGGTTCACTATTTTCATTAATAAGAACATATTTTACATTTTTTAATGCCATTTTAATCTTTTCCTCCTATTTTTTAATATTTGTATTTGTTCTTTTTCTAATCGCTTTTTGTATAATTTCAAAACTATCTACTCTAAAAGACAAAAAATAGCGTTTAGTTTTTATATTTAACTGATTAAATACTGAGCCTTTAATTTTTATCTCATCATCTTTTTTTAATTTCAAAAACTCAGTTAAAACAGATGGGTTATATATTGATAATGTTGAGTAATTTAATCCTTCTCACTGACATTTAGCTGAACAAGCATCAACTTCAACACCACCAGCAACAAGAGCCTTAATTTTTGTTTTAATCGGATTTTCATGTAATCTAACAGTTAATTCTAACTTATTAACTTTTTTATTTTTTATTTTAGGTTTATTAGTTATTGATTTTTTAGGTAAATTACTTTTTGTTTGAGACATTATTTAACATCCTTATTAGATAATTTGTCATATTTTGAACTGTCAACTAATATTCAATCGATAGAACCTGTTGAATATGGATTTTTGTAAAAATCTTCTTTATATAATTGTTGTTGTTTTAATTCTTCAATTTCACTACCTAAATTTTGATTAAAATTATGTGCCATATCTATTTGTTGTTTGAAACTATTTATTTCTTGCTCTTTTTCAGCAAGTTCTTTTTTAAGTGTTTCATTTTCTTCTTTAAATTTGTTAAATTTAATTGATTCTGTTATTGTCATTATTTATCACTTTCTTTTTTAAAAAATATTGTAAATGTTTTCAAGCATCGTGTTCGTGCTCTGACATTTTAATATTTCCTTTATAAATATAATTTTTCTTAACAACTGGTGATTGTAAAACATAATTTAAATTAAATAGATATTTGCATAAAACTTTTAAACCACCAATAAATTTAGGAGTAGATAATGGATTTTTTATTTTTAAACCCTTATGAGGTTGATAATCTTCAATTATTACAATAACTTTATTTAAATAAGAACAAATTTTATTTTTAAACTCATTTAATATTAAATACATATTATTTATTGCTTCTTCTTCATTTTTGGAATTAAAAGTAATATTATTAATTATTTTCTTTTGCAAAAGATTATAAATAATAATACCAGTTTGTCCAATTCCAGCAGGGTCAATTGCAATAATATATTTTAATTTATTTGTTTTATTTTTTTGTCAATTTGTAATATTTTTCATCCATCGGATGCTAAATCTAAAATATCGTTAATTTTATAATATTGCATATATGAAACAATAATATCTCACTTGTCTTTAAATAAATTTAAGTACATTTTGGCTCATTCTAAACATTGTAAATCATAATGATTTTTATGATGTGAAATACGACAATTAATAGGTTGACAATTAACTCAATCAAATGATGTTGTTATTTCATTTCAAGTTTTATTAATATATTTACTTTTATATTCTGTCATTTATCTATACTCCTTAATTCTTTTTATTTGTTGCTCAAATTTCATCATTAATATCATTTACTGTTACCAGATAAGCTTGTATCATTAATTCTTGTAATTTATTTTTAATTTTTTTATTTCATTTTTTCATCAAATATTTTCCTTTCTGCAAAAAAACATAACATTCCTTTATTGGTTAATATTTTGATATTTAGTAAATAATTTATTTTAATATTTAATTACTTCGCCGCCCGCTCCACTTTGAAGGTGAGCGGGGGCGGATAGGATATTTTGATAGAGTTTACCCCCATACGGAAATAAAAAAACAGTTTACCCAGTTATTAATTACGCTTCATCCATCCCTACACAACTTTATATAAAGAAAATAACCTTTTGGAGTTCCAACCCTCTTGTTTTTTTAGTGTCCGATATTGTTTTTTTCGGTTTAACAGCACTCTTTTTATGAAAACAAGCCAAAAAACACATGCTCTGACATTTCGCAAGTGATTAATCTTGCCGAGAATTAAAGAAATAAATAGGAGTAGTAAATCCAATCGCTTTCACACTTTCTTTAAGGCTTCGTGCCATAGATGAGTTATCCATCTTTAAGCATCAAAAAATATTAAGTTTTAAAGATTGAATTTTGGATTAATCGTTAGATAGTATCTTTATTTTTTTATCTCATTATCTTTAATTATATTTAACAATTAACTAACAACTAAATAAAACAATTATTCAAAATTTTTTAAGAAAAGAAAGGATGGATTTTTCTGAAAAACATATTTTATTAAGTGTAAAAGATACTATCTAACGATTAATCCAATAAATATAAGTATTTTTTACAAAATAAAAAGCACTTTATTCTTTTTCAATAAAGTGCTACATTTGCATTTACAATTTACATTACCATTAACATATGGTAAATGACATATTAAAAAATCTAATAATAATTTATAATTTCCAGTAAAGAAATATATTTTTGCTAATTTATATTTTATTCTATGAATTTTGATTCTATTTCGATTTGGGAATAATTGTTTAAATCTATTTGATAAATGAAATTTATCTAAACTATATGATACAGTGTTATTTTTATATTTTGCTTTTACTGCTCTATAAATTTTTTTAATTTGTTTTTCACCATCACTTAATATTAATATTTTAGTATTTTGATTAATATCATAAGTATCCATTGATTTAAAAATTTTATCAATAAAATTATCAATATTAGATTTATTATTTTTATTCTTATGATTTTTATTCATCATTTGAAAAACGCCTTTTTTCTTTTTCATTTTTATTCTGGTTTTTGTTGACTTTTCTTGATCAACACCAACATGCATAGTCGCAAGAAATATTTTATTTTCAATTTTTTTATTTTCTCGCATTGGTTCAAGCTCCGTCAATTTGAATATACAAAAGATTATTTGGAATTTTAATTTTATTGTTATTTTTATTACTAATGTAATCGGTTTCTTCTAAATCGGCATTTTTAAAAATATTAGATATTGTTCTTTCACTAATATTTACATTCTCTGTTGTATGTAAAATATCTTTATATCTTTTTCCATCACCTATAAAAGACATATATTTATTTTTTAAATTTATTTCAATTCTTTCGTATTTTTTTAAACCTAATTCTTGATCTAAAGGATAACGATTTATATTTTCTTTTTTTCTTCATCATATTTAACATATAATCTTCTTTTAATAGGAATATCTGCATATTCTGTTTTAATTGTTTTTGGCAATTTTGATATCACCTTATATCCTTGTAATATTTGTCCTTGTTGATATAATTTAAATATCTCATTATCTCTTTCAAACAAGTCATATAAACAAATTATTTTAAAATATGATACTCAATACTTCACATAATCTTTTCAAAAAAGGAGGCTATTTAAAAATGCAGGATTTTACCAAAATTAATAACAAAAAACGGATTACTAGTTATAAATATTTAAATAAAAAATATGATTTGAATTTTAGTGACTATAATTTTGGTTTTGATTGAGAAGTATTTAAAGACTTTGTTGGTGATAGTTATTCCCGATATTTTACTTGACCAACTTTTTTTAAGTTTGTTTCAGCGGGGCCTAGTACTAATAAGACATGAAATCACATAGCAGAAAAATTATTTTTTGCTTGTAATTTTACTGATGCTTTATCTAACATTTTACAAAGATATGCCAATACCCATGAAGATACTACATTTGGCGATACAATTAATGTATGTAATTATTTATACGATAAATATGGGATTGATATAGGACCCGACAATGAAAATGGCATTGTTTGACCTAAAAATGTTAAAGAAGGTGGCGAAATTGTTTTTCCTAGTGGTGTTCGCATTGCTTTTGCGGGTTATGCTAATGGTAATAAAATTATGGGAAAAGTTGGTAAAGGTAGTGGTATTATATCAGCGTGAACAGATGAAATGATACATGCTGAAGAAAAAGAAATTTTAACTGATAAAGAATTAGATAAACGTTATAATAATTTGCGAATTTCCTGAAAATGATAATGAACAATATAATTTAGATAATCCTATTCCAGTAAAAGAATTATCTTGGACATTTCAAGAATGAGACAACATAGCAAAACAATACATAAGAGTAATAACATATTTTCATAAAACATATTCTAATCAATTTACTTTTAATCCTTTTGATAAATACCATGTCTTTTATGAAAAATTTGTAACCCCATATTTACCCTTAAATGAAAGAATTAAAAATATTTTAAAAGAACACAATCAAGTATATTCAGAAAACAAACAAGCATTTAATGGTTTGGGTATTTTTAATTTACGATTAACAATGGGTGCTGTTTGAAATAAAATACCTGATATTACTAAAAAACTTGTTTTAACAAACAAACAAGAGCGACCTGATTTATTTGAACTTGAATACTACGGATTTGAATATAACGATAATGACCCCAGTATTTATGTTTTACGAAATTATCGTAAATATATTAAAGAGTATAATTTACAAAATTTTTATAATTTCAATACAAAACAGTATCAATTTGATAGTTATTCAATTGGTGTGGATTATGCTAATGGTAGTGAAGACCACATGGTGTTTTTATTTAGTGGTTATAAAATTAATGAAAATAATGAATATGATAAATATTTAATTGAAGAAAATGTTGTTACACCAAAAAAACGCAATGAATTTAAATGAAATAGTTGAACATTACGGGCAATGAATAATTAATACATTTGATAAATTTGATGATTTTGAATATGCTACATTTCATTATGATATTAATGCACACGACTTTATGCAAAAATTACAAGAATATATTTACCCTTATTTAGGCTATAAAATTAAGATGTTTAAAGCAAAAAAACATCAGACATCTCTTAATAAAGAAGCAGGTATAATCAATCGCGTAACCTGAATAAGAAAAATGTTTGTTCAAGGTAAAATATATGGCATATTAGATAACTTCCCATTTTTAGATAAGTGCATTAGTGAACTAAGATTTAGTGATACCAAAACAAACACACCCGATAGTAAAATGTACCATGACCCATATGATGCTTTGTTTTATGGTTCTTATCCATATCCTTTTAAAATGGGAATATAAAAAAGGTTTTAAAAACCTTCTAAAATTTATAAATTTTATTTACTTTTTATTTATTAAATAATTAAGTATTTAATGTTTTTTCTAAACTAGGTGATTTTTCTTGTATTTTATTACCATCATCATTTTTTAATAGTTCAGGATGACAATTTTTATAACTTAATTTAAGATGTTTTCTAACTGAATTAAAATCTAGTATCTCAACTTCAATTTCATCACCAACATCAAAAAAATCTCTAATATCTCTAACAAAGTAATCTGAAATATCACTAATATGAATTAAACCATCAGCCTTTTCTGTTCTACAAAAAGAACCATAAGGTATAATGTTTGTTATTTTAACATTAACTTTATTTCATTTTTTATACATAAAATTAAATATACTTCCTTTCTTTAAATGCTTTAATTATATCATTAAGACTATAAAAATCATTTGCAGGAATTGGGCGAGCGGTTGATTTTCTTAAATTTTTTTGATAAAATAACTTATAAGTTAAAAAAGTTTTGAGGTTCTTTCAAACAAATTTGGGAACCTTTATAAAATTTTTCGCTTAACGCTTAGAATTTTTCCCAAGTATTTTGAAAAGCGCGACAAAAAATTTTTTAAACTTTAAGTAATTTTTCGCAAAACTTATGGAAATCACCGCGAGCCCAGATTGACCCTTTCCATATAATAAATTAAATAATTTCCTTTCAAACTCTTAAATAGTCCTTGTATATATAATTGTTATTGTAAAAAGATTTAGCGAAAGGAATTATAATAATAAAAAAGATATTAAGTCTTTTAAATACAATCACTTTAATTGGAACAAGTACAACATTATTAATTAGTTGTGAAAAACCAAATAATAGTGAAAACGGGGAGGGCAATAAACCAGAACCATAATATAATCCACAACAACCACCAAAAAATAGTAATTGAAAATTAGTTAATGATTATAATTCATTTGTTTTTAATAAAGAAAATAAATTTTATTTTTTTGTTTTTCAACCTTTTAATGGTAAACAATGAAAAATATTAAAATTTAAACATGATACAGATTTTGCTAAAGAAATAGATGGTATTCCTTTTATTCCTAGTGATATAAAAGTTTATGCTGAAGCAAGTAAATTAAAAGGTCTTTATCGTTGAGATGGTAATGGTGAACCACAAATACCAGCAATTAATAAAACCATTGGTGAAATTACAGATTGAAATATTAATAGTCAAAATAAGATTAAAGATTTTTTAAATAATTACTTAGATGTTATTATTCAAGAAAATATTAGAGTACAGCAAGGCGGTAATCCTGATTATGAGATTCCCATTGTTGGAACACAACGAATAATCTTTGATTTTGAAATTATTAATAATTTGGACAAGTCTAGTATTGATACTATTTTAACTAAAAAATCAATTTATCGGATGGTTTTAACAATTGATAAAGATAATAATATTATTGCTGGTGTTTAGAATTAATACATCTTAAACAATATTGGAATGGATATGATTATAATAGTTATCGATATACTGATGATTTAGGTTTTTTATTTTCTTTTATGAAAGATAAAGAAAATACATTTAATTTTAGTGCTGAAACATATAATTATTATCAGGGTAATACTCCTAATACTGGTAAAGAAGTTTTTGAACAGATGAAAGGTCAAATTGATATTAATAAATTTTTAAAAGACTTTTTGCATATGCTTTGGTACCTGTGTTTCAAAATCGTAGTAATTTTATTGAAAGTGGTTATATTGATAATTTACAATATGATACTGTTTTAATTAATTTTTTTGGTTTAAAATTAGTTAATTTTAGAGATGTTTTAATTGATGAAAATAATATTAATAAAAATCGATTTGAAAAATTATTAAATAGTATGTTTACAGTTTCACAAAACTTTTATAAAGATTATTTACGAACAATTTTTGATTTAGAAAATAATACTTATACACAAGGATATAATAAAAAATATGGTTTATTAGCAAATAATGGTTTTAAAATTTATCCTCGTTACTTTTATTTTTCTGATAAATATAAATTATTAGATTTTAAGATGTATTCTGCTTATAAAAATCGATTTTATAACACTAATTATGGAGATGTATTTAATTATGATTTTTCTGTTGCAAATGATTATAATATTAATCAAAATGAGGATTATGTTTTTGAAGGAACTTTAAAAAACAAGTATGGTTTAAAATATAAGAAAATGGAAGAACAAAAAATCGGTTATAATGTTTTTGAATTACAAGCACAAAAAGATAATGATATGTATTATTATTATGATTTTAATTTTGGTATTTATAACTGACAAGAAATTAATAACGGTGGATTATTTCCTTATAGTCAATGATGACAAGCACAATATGAAAGTTGTAGTTGATATAATTTAGCGTGTCATATCAGAAATGTGGCAATTTGAATAGTTAATAATATCCCTGGTATTAAACAAGTAAACGAACTAGCGAGTGGTGTTGGTAAGATTTTTCAAACAATTTATAGTTTTTTTAGTCAAACATTTGAAGTATGAAAATTTAGTCCTGCATTGTATAGTGCAATAACTAATTTATTTTTATTAATTATATTTATGAAATTTGTGCGATTAATTTAAAAAGGAACTTAAAAATAGTTCCTTTTTAACCTTTTCAATCTGTAATTTCACCAATGGTTTTATTAATTGCTGGTATTTGTGGTTCACCATTACCATCTCAACAATAAAGACCTTTTAATTTACTTGCTTCAGCATAAACTTTTATATCACTAGGAATAAAAGGAATACCATTTATTTCTTTAGCAAAATCTGTATCATGTTTAAATTTTAATATTTTTCATTGTTTACCATTAAAAGGTTGAAAAACAAAAAAATAAAATTTATTTTCTTTATTAAAAACAAATGAATTATAATCATTAACTAATTTTCAATTACTATTTTTGGGTGGTTGTTGTGGATTATATTATGGTTCTGGTTTATTGCCCTCCCCGTTTTCACTATTATTTGGTTTTTCACAACTAATTAATGATGTTGTGCTTGTTCCAGTTAAAATGATTGTTCCTAAAAGACTTAATATTTTTTTCATATTTTTAATTCTATAAAATATTAACCAAAATGATAAGAGTCTGTTGTATCTGCGTAAATGGCTTTTTGTCTTTCATCAGAACTTAAATTTGATCAACCATAAGTATTTCGTGTTACAACAAAAATTGATTTATTGTCAGGATTACCACTTTTAACTAGGTTAATCACCTCGTTATGAAATTCAAAAAATCCTGAGTAAATAATATCTACAATATAATTTATATACCCCGTCTCCATATTTTCGGCTGAAAATCTTATTGGTAATTTTGAAATTAATTTAAATAAATATGATTTAAAATCAGACGTACTTCTTTCAAAGAAAATTTTTTCAATAACGCGAGAAGTATTTAATGATAATTTAACTACGAGTCCATTATGACCATAATTTCAAATTATTTTAAAAAAATCATTTTTAGAATCATAATATGGATTTTCATCACTAATTGGTAAACAAGTTAAACTACCATTATCATTAAAACCACTATCTCTTAGTTTTTTATTTTTAAAAATTTCGGTAAGAACTCAGGCAGAACCATCATTATCAACAGTGATTGATTGAATTGGTTCATTTAGGCCAGATACTTTTTTTACTTCATCACTACCATTGCCTTTTCTATAATAAACACCATTTGTTGTTCCAAAATAAGCTGCGTTTGTTTTTAATTCACCAGCACTATCCTTATGTAATAAAGCCATTGAAGTAACATTGTCTGGAATACTTGGTAGCAAATAAGCATCTCTATCTAAAAGATTATAACCAACCAAATATACTTTACCACTTTGTGTGACCTCACTTGATTCTCTTATACTTCTAATATTTTCATTTGAACAATAATTTTGTAATGGAAATGTAATACTACTCATTAATCTATAATCACAATCCATTAATTTTTCTAATTTTAAAACATTCCCATTTTTATTACGGATTAAATACAAGTCCTCAGTGGTTCTGATATAAGCATCTCTAACCTCTCTATCTACAGCCTTAGTATTTTTATCTAAAATTTGGACTGAAATTATATCTCCCTTAATTTTTGCAATATCTGATTCTAAATCACAAAATTTTTGATTTAAATTATCATTTATATCTCTTTTTGGTTTGATCCATGATGGCATGAGGTAGTTATATAATTAACAGCTATTAAAAATAAAATTCTTAAAGTATGGGAATTATAAATTTCATCTGAAAATACATTTATTGGTGTATAAGATAGTACTTGTTCATAAAATCAATTTCTTCATGTGTTTCTATATATTTCTATTAATAACTCCTATTGGCTGATGATTTTCGTCAAAATAATTACTGTACGGGTGGCTTTGAATACCATAATTTCAACGTTCTCAAGCTAATCTCAAAATACTGCTACCTTGTTGATTTTAGTCCATTGCAATTTTATAAAGATTTTCTTCTGTTTGCTCACCTTTCCCAAAAACAATAGATTGTTTATTTTCAATAACTTTATTGTTAATTTCATTATTTATTTTTCTAAATCGTCAATTCTCTGCAACAACTACAGCAATTATCCCTAAAGAATTTCTAATATCTCTATTAATTTCTCCTTGGTAGTTAGATAATGTTTTAAAGGAATTAACAATTGTGCTTCAATTAATATTTAAATTAATTCCATTTCCGTTTCCATCAACGAAAAGATCTCTATAATCAGCTTTAAATTTCAAAGGAGTGGAACTACTAATATTAATATTATCTATAGAATCTATATGTCTTATATCAGCTTCTGAAAAATAATAATATTTATTTTTTACAGTAAACCCCTCCAAATAAAGATCCCTAGTTCTAAAAACTAAATCAATTCTTTGAGATTGTGAATTTTCCTCAATAATAACAGGAACAGTAAAAACGTTGTAAGGTGTGCCTACAAACTTATATGTTGGTTTACCTCTTACTGAACCTTTAAATCTATCTCCCATTTTGGGTGTAGTATTATCTTCAACTTTAAATCTATTTAAGACAACAATCTCACTATTATCATTTATAACAGTACTTGTACTAGGCTGATCATTCTCTATATTAAATATAATACGTAGTATGTCAGCTTGTATTAAAGCACGAAAAACTTTATTATGTCAATTTTTAAAAGAATTAGGATTATTTATGTTAATTCTTATATCTTCTAAATTAACATTAAATAAATTATTGTTTTCTCTTTTATTTCTGATTAAATTTTCTAAATTATTTTCTTGCTTTTCATATGTACTTGTAGCTGTACTTGTAGCAATTGTTGTTTGTATTACAGTTCCATTAATTGTTAATATACTTAATAAATTTAAAAGTTTTTTCATTATTTGTATTTTCCCTTTTTTATCTTGAAACTTTTTATCAAGATCTATTGACATTATATATATATAAGCATTTTTAAATATATTTTAGAAACGATACTTACTTATGATTATGATTGTTTAAAAAAGTTTGAAGTTTTATAAAAATTATTTTAAATGATATAACTATACTATATTATTTTTTTAAAAAAATGAGGTGAATTAATGAAATATATTATTAATGATTCTAATTTAAGTGATTTACAAGCAAAATTGCAAGATTTTTTAAGTAAAAATTGTCAAAATAAATATTATAAAAGAATAAAAAAGAAAATATTTGCATATATTAATTTATGTAAGGAGTTTTTTCTTGAAACTAAGTTGTTATTAAAAGATTTAATTAAAAAATATTTTAAAAATAAATTTTCAACTTTTTATTATTGAGCAAATAAAATTTTACTTGCATATGCAAATAATAATTTTGAATATTTATTATTAAAATCAACAGTTCCTAATAATATTAATTATCAATATGGTGAAGATACTCGAAAAAATATATGTGATTTATATTTTGAGTATTGTAATAAACACGGTGGCGGTGTTTTATCTTTGTTTTATAATTTAAAAAAAGGAATTCACGGCGAAGAATTAAAAAGTGAAGCACCAAAAAATTTAAAAACATTTTTTCGTTGACTTAAAAAAGATAAACGTTGATTAAAAATAAAAAATAAAATTAAAGAAATTAAAAGACAACACCCAAGATATGAAGTTAAAGAATTAGGATTATTACAAATGGATGCTAAATATTTTATGCCAAGTAAATTTCCAGTTGATAAAAAGTATTATGTTTATGATTTTATTGATGAAAGAATCAGAGGAGTATTCGGTTATATTTATGATAAATTATGCACTGAGAATGCTATTGATGCTGTTAAAAGAGCAATCCGTGATTTTAAAAAAATATTTGGTATTAAAATAACACGAATTAGAACTGATAACGGTTCTGAATTTATTAATAGTCATCGGAATAATCAAAAAAGTACTGTTAAAGAAAATAATTTTACTCAATTTTTAACAGATAAAAATATTTTACATCAAACAACACCCGTTCGTTCTCCGCAGTCAAACGGTAAAATTGAAAGATTTCATCAAAATTATACTAAGTTATTTGTATTTGATAAAAAAATATTGGATGCAGCTGGTTTACAAAATAAACTAAATGATTATTATTACTTTTATAATTTTGAAAGAGTGCATAAATCTTTGAATTTTCAGACACCATTTGAATTTTTAAATAATTTAACTAAATAATTTTAAATTTATAAAGTTTTATTTAAACTATTTTTTAGTGTGTCAATTTTAGAATTTTTATTTAAATATGTATCATTTTTAATGATGTTTTTATATTTTAAATTATATATTTTATTATTTTTTCTTGTTTTCTTGCAATCTCCAAAATGTGTGTGGTATACTACAGTTTTCATATATTTTATCCATAATTTCATCATGAATTTGTAAAGCATTTGTATCATCTGCTTTTTTGCCTTGAATAGTTGTAACTGTTCCTTTATTAATAATTTCTAAAATTTTATTGCGTTTATAAGCAACCTCAGTGTCCATTGCTTGCTCAATATCGGCAGCCCAAAGATTAGGATTAAAATCATTTTCTACAGGGTCTAATTTACAAGCAAAAGTTAAAATTGTATCTAATTCAACAACTCCATCTTCAAATTCTACTGTTGAATATTTTAGAAGATTATCATCGGTATTAAATACTTGTCCATCTTTTTCCAAACCTTCATTATATTTAATATTTTTCTTTCTTTTATATGTTAAACCAAATTTATTTGCTTCTTTTCACACAAATAAAGTTTCTCAACTAAATTTTTGTTGATAAGTTTGTAAATATCATTGTTCAAATGTTTCTCGGTCTCTTTGTGTTGCTTGATTAGTAATATCGCCAAAAATTGTTTTTGGATCCATATTTTTATTCCTTCTTTCTATTTATTAAATACATTGTCTGTATCTAAAATATTGTTTCCTTTGTTTTCTACTTTTGGTACGCCCCCAGTATTAACTGTTTGTACCTTAATTAATTCATCATAAACACTTTGCAATTGTGTTTTAATGATTTCAATATCATCAGTAATATCATAAGATTTTAATAAAACATTTTTAAAATCTTGATTATCAGTTGAAGAATTAATAAAATCAATTACTTCAATTTGTTTTAGTTGAATTGTTTGTTGTTCAATTTGTGAAGTTAACTCAGTATTTTTGCTTGTAGTTCGTTGATTTGCTGATTATTATTTTCTAAATTACTTGAATTAAATTCTTCAACTTCAGCAGTATTTTTTAAAATAATTTCAGCAGTTTTAATATCTAAACTACCATCTTCATTTTTAATAGGTTCATTATTTTCATTTATAAGAAGATATTTTACATTTTTTAATGCCATTGTTTTTCCTCCTATTTTTTAATATTTGTATTTGTTCTTTTTCTAATCGCTTTTTGTATAATTTCGAAACTATCTACTCTAAAAGACAAAAAATAGCGTTTAGTTTTTATATTTAACTGATTAAATACTGAGCCTTTAATTTTTATCTCATCATCTTTTTTAATTTCAAAAACTCATTTAAAATAGATGGGTTATATATTGATAATGTTGAGTAATTTAATCCTTCTTACTGACATTTAGACGAATAAGCATCAACTTCAACACCACCAGCAACAAGAGCCTTAATTTTTGTTTTAATAGGATTTTCATGTAATCTAACAGTTAATTCTAACTTATTAACTTTTTTATTTTTTATTTTAGATTTATTAGTTATTTATTTTTTAGGTAAATTATTTTTTGTTTGAGACATTATTTAACATCCTTATTAGATAATTTGTCATATTTTGAACTGTCAACTAATATTCAATAGATAGAACCTGTTTAATATGGATTTTTGTAAAAATCTTCTTTATATAATTGTTGTTGTTTTAATTCTTTAATTTCACTACCTAAATTTTGATTAAAATTATGTGCCATATCTATTTGTTGTTTAAAACTATTTATTTCTTGTTCTTTTTCAGCAAGTTCTTTTTTAAGTGTTTCATTTTCTTCTTTAAGTTTGTTAAATTTAATTGATTCTGTTATTGTCATTATTTATCACTTCCTTTTTTAAAAAATATTGTAAATGTTTTCAAGAATCTAATTCGTGCTCTGTCATTTTAATATTTCCTTTATAAATATAATTTTTCTTAACAACTGGTGATTGTAAAACATAATTTAAATTAAATAGATATTTGCATAAAACTTTTAAACCACCAATAAATTTAAAAGTAGATAATGGATTTTTTATTTTTAAACCTTTGTGAAGTTGATAATCTTCAATTATTACAATAACTTTATTTAAATAAGAACAAATTTTATTTTTAAACTCATTTAATATTAAATACATATTATTTATTGCTTCTTCTTCATTTTTGGAATTAAAAGTAATATTATTAATTATTTTATTTTGTAAAACATTATAAATAATAATACCAGTTTGTCCAATTCCAGCAGGGTCAATTGCAATAATATATTTTAATTTATCTGGTTTATTTTTTTGTCAATTTGTAATATTTTTCATCCATCTGATGCTAAATCTAAAATATCGTTAATTTTGTAATGTTGCATATAAGAAGCAATAATATCTCATTTGTTTTCAAATAAAATTAAGTACATTTTTGCTCATTCTAAACATTGCAAATCATAATGCTTTTTATGATATGAAATACGACAATTAATAGGTTGACAATTAACTCAATCAAATGATGTTGTTATTTCATTTCAAGTTTTATTAATATATTTACTTTTATATTCTGTCATTTATCTATACTCCTTAATTCTTTTTATTTGTTGCTCAAATTTCATCATTAATATTATTTGCAGTTACTGGATAAGCACATATCATTAATTTTTGTAATTTATTTTAGTATCTAATTACTTCACCGCCCGCTCCACTTTGGGGAGTGAGCGGGGGCGGATAGGATATTTTGATAGAGTTTCCCCCCATACGGAAATAAACAAAAAACAGTTTACCCAGTTATTAATTACGCTTCATCCATCCCTACACAACTTTATATAAAGAAAATAACCTTTTGGAGTTCCAACCCTCTTGTTTTTTTAGTGTCCGATATTGTTTTTTTCGGTTTAACAGCACTTTTTTTATAAAAACAAGCCAAAAAATACATGCTCTGACATTTCACAAGTGATTAATCTTGTCGAGAATTAAAGAAATAAATAGGAGAGTAAATCCAATCGCTTTCACACTTTCTTTAAGATTTCGTGTCATAGATGAGTTATCCATCTTTAAGCATCAAAATATTAAGTTTTAGTATTGCATTATTCATCAGATAGTACCTTTATTAAAAATGATATTATTAGTTATTAAACCGAAAAAATATAATAAATCACAGAAAGGAAATTATAAAAATTAACTAGTTTGTAGGGCAAAATAGGTTAATTTTTAATTTTAAAGATACTATCTGATGAATAATGCAAATAAAAAAATCGTTCTAATAAGCGATTACTTTAATTTGTATTTAATTACTTTATTTATAATTTTTATAAAACCTAAGCTTTTTTCCGACTACCAAAATCTTAATGCAATTAATATTGTTGCAACAATTATTGGCGAAGTTGTTGTTGAGGATGCTCAGACATTAGAACATTTTGCTGTTCCAATTAATTTAAAATGAAATGATGAGTATAGTTTTAAATTTTATAAAAAAAGTGATATTAATTACTTAAATGAGCAAAATTTTGATATAATAAAATACACGTGAGATGAAATAATTATGAATATTCCTATTAATTTATCTAAAAATAGTGATAAAATAATTAGTGGTGATTCAACTTGGCAAGTTTTTTCTGAGGAAGAATTTGCAGCGTATCAAGCAGCTCAAGCGGATTCACGATGAGAACAATTACACGAAAAATTAGTTAAAACAACAAAGGAGGAGAAATAATGGCGGTACCATTTCGAAAAACATCCAAACAGGCAAAAAGAAAACGCCGAACACATTTTAAATTAGTTGGAGCAACTTTGATAGCATGTAAAAATTGTGGAGCATTAATTAAACCACATAAAGTTTGTCGTGAATGTGGATACTATAAGGATAAAGAAGTTATTAGAGTTGATTAGGTTATAATAACTAATTATAGGAAGGATCAAGAGAATCTTTTTTTAACTAATGTTGTATTTATAATTTATCTTGTTTAAAAAAGCCTTTAAATTATTGGTCCAGTAGTAGGACTATTTTTTTGTAAAAAATTTTTTGGGAAAAGTGTTGCAATATGGGAAAGAGTATAATACAATATGTATGAAAGTGGGGGAGAATGGGGCAAAATGGCATTATTAGGAACTTACAATCATACATTAGATGATAAAGGACGATTAACAATTCCTTCTAAAATGAGAGAACAGTTTAAAGATGATAAAGTTTTTATTTCTCTTGGTTTTGATGGTTGTATTGATGTTCGTAATGAAGCTGAATGGTTAAAGTGAACAGAAAAAGTTGCTTCAACTGGACAAGCAACAGCCGAAGGAAGAGCTTTGACACGAAAAATTATGTCAATGTCTGATGAAACTACTTTCGATAATGCTGGACGAATTAAAATTTCGTCCATTTTGCAAAATAAAGCAAATATTACAAAAGATGTTGTTATTATTGGAAACAATGACCACTTAGAATTATGAGATCCGAAAGTTTGAGAAGTATACATTGAACAAGCGCCAGGAATCGAAGAAGCGGCAAAAAATTTTGAGGAAAAAATTTAACGTATGGAATTTAAACATCAGACAGTCTTATTACAAGAAGCAATTGCCGGTTTAAATGTTCAAAACAATGGAATTTATGTTGATTGTACCTTAGGACGAGCCGGACATAGTCTTGAAATTTTAAAGCATCTTTCAAATGGAAAGTTATATTGCTTTGAGCAAGATGAAGCAGCAATTGTTGCTTCTGAAGAAATTTTGCAGAAGAGTAAATATCGTAATTATGAAATTATTAAAAATAATTTTGTTAATTTAGCTGCTGAATTACAACTACGACATGTTAAAGCAGTTAATGGGATTTTATATGACCTCGGAGTATCATCACCACAATTAGATGATGATAACCGTGGTTTTAGTTATCGCTATGATAGTCCATTGGACATGCGGATGAATCAACATCAAGGATTAACAGCAAAAATCATTGTTAATACTTATTCGCAAGAAGCTTTAGTAAAACTTTTTCAAGATTATGGTGAAGAACCATTTGCAAAAGTAATTGCAAAAAACATAGTTATTGCTCGTAATGAACAAGAAATTGTTACTACTTTTCATCTTGTTGAAATTATTAAAAAAAGTTTGCCACAAAAGATTTTAAAAAAGGCAAAACATCCAGCAAAACGAGTTTTTCAAGCATTACGAATTGAAGTAAATCAAGAGTTATTTGTTTTACAAGAATCATTACGACAAGCAATAACTTTATTAGCGGTGCATGGTCGGTTAGTTGTAATTTCGTTTCATTCATTAGAAGATCGTATTGTTAAAAAATATTTTCAAAGTTTAACAAAAGATCCTAATTATGAAATAAATCAACAGCTACCAATAATATCACATTTTGAAAGTGATTATCAGATTATTACTAAGAAAGCAATTGTGCCTTCGGTAACTGAACAAACAAACAACCATCGAAGTACAAGTGCTAAATTAAGAATATTAGAACGGATGAAATAATATTCTAAAATTTGAAAAGGAGGTGAACGAAGTGGATTATAAGTTAAAAGAAGTATATGCTGTGTTAGAAATTAAAAATTATAGTTTTAGTTTTATGGTTGGTGTTTATACTGAATCACAAATTAAAGTGCTTTATAAAAGGCATCTTGAATATCATTTTTGTGATAATGGTATCATTATTGATGAAAAAAATGTGGCTAAAGAATTAGTTAATTTAATTAAAGATGCAAATCGACAATTAGGAATTGTAATTAAACGGGTGGCAATTAGTATTTTAGCAAATAATATGACAATTAAAACTTCAACCAAAATGCTAAATTTAACACATGATCGTCTAATTACGAAGAATGATATTGATTCATTAATTACATTAGCAAAAGAAGTTCCTTTATTAGATGATGAAACTGCTTTTTTTATTAGACCATATCGTTACATTCTTAATGAACAAAAAGCATTATCAGCGCCACCAATAAGGCATGCGGCGCACAAAGTAAGTATTAAGGCAATTGTTTATGTAACAAAAAAACAGATTATTCAAAGTATTTTTGCGACACTTAAATATGCCAAAATTGAAGTTATGGGTATCCTACCAGAAGGGTTTAGTCTTGCGTGAAATATTGCATCACCAGTTGATTTGCAAAATGGAATTACAATTATTAATTGATATTATGATAATATTATCGCTTATGTTTTTGTTCGTGAAATTTTATGTGAACAAATTATTATTCCGGGTGGGATTAAAAAAATAATTACGCGATTACGTAATGTCTTAAGTTGTGATAATAAGCAAGCACTAAAATATTTATATAAAATTATTAATTTAAATAATAATAGTAAAGATAATTTAATTATTTATAGCAAATATGATCAACAGCAACAAACACAATTAAATTTTACCCATTATGATTTAAAACGAATTGTTAATCATGTTTTAACAGAAGAAATGGAAACATTGAGTGAAAAGTTAGCTAATAGCTTAGGGCGCTATAACTATCCAGTGGTTGTTGTTGGTGAAATTTTACGAATTAGTGGGTTTAAAGAAAATTTGTTGGCGTTAAATAAAGATAAAAATGTTACCGTTTATATTGCTTCAACATTAGGAGCAAAAGAAACATGATGTACTGGCTTATTAGGAAATATTTATTATCAACATTTAGCAAATAAAGTTAGTGCAACAAATATTCAATCGGTTAATCATCGTTATATTCGTTATTTAAATAATAATGGTGATAAAAAAGGACCACGAAATGACAAATATGGTGAGCATCATAAACCAGGTGGCAATGCTAACCCGGCACAAGGGGTTATGCCGCTAAGTAACCAGCATTTAAACGGTTCGCAACAATATCAACAAAAATACTACCAAAATATTAAATAAATAGTATAATATATAAAAAATGGAGGAATTAAGGTTATGGACAATTTTGATAATTATGAACAAGTCGCGTCAATAAAAGTTATCGGTATTGGTGGTGCTGGTAATAATGCTGTCAATCGGATGATTGAAGCAGGCGTACAAGGGGTTGAATTTATTGTTGCTAATACTGATGCCCAGATTATTAGTGTTTCAAAGTCAAAAAATAAAATTGTATTAGGTAAAGAAACATCAAAAGGGCTAGGAGCAGGTGCTAATCCTGATGTTGGTCGTCAAGCAGCAATTGAATCAGCAGAGGAAATTAAAGACACTTTAAAAGGGGCAGATATGGTTTTTGTCGCCGCTGGAATGGGTGGTGGAACTGGAACTGGGGCTGCTCCTATTATTGCCAAACTTGCCAGAGAACAAGGTGCTTTAACCGTTGGAATTATTACAACGCCATTTTCATTTGAAGGACGTGCGCGCAATAGTTATGCTATTCAAGGAACCGAAGAACTACGTAAACATGTTGATTCATTAATTATTATTTCAAATGATCGCCTATTAGAAGTAATTGGTGGTGCTCCATTAAAAGATTCATTCAAAGAAGCAGATAATATTTTACGCCAAGGAGTTCAAACCATTACTGATTTAATTGCAGTACCATCCTTAATTAATTTAGACTTTGCAGATATTAAGACCGTGATGAAAAATAAAGGGAATGCTTTATTTGGCATTGGGATTGGTTCAGGTAAAGATAAAGCAATTGAAGCTGCTAATAAAGCAATTATTTCTCCGTTATTAGAAGCATCAATTCGTGGTGCTCGTGATGCTATTATTAATGTTACTGGTGGTAATACCTTAACCTTAAATGATGCTAATGATGCTGTTGATATTGTTAAACAAGCAATTGGTGGCGAAGTTAATATTATTTTTGGAACAGCAGTTAATGAGCATTTAGATGATGAAATGATTGTAACTGTCATCGCAACTGGGTTCGATGAAGAACAAAATTTTACTAATCCAGATAATGGTTATCGTGCTTCAATGGAAGAATACGAAGCACCAGCACCATGTCCAACACGGGATGCTGAGGTTAGTGATTACAATGATCAAGATGTTGCTCATAAACGGTCAAGTTATTTCACTAATTTATCTGAAAATGCTGAACGTGAAACAGCGAATGCAAACCGTCGGATTAATGCATGACGAGAACATGTTAATAATAATCAAGTCGTTGAACATGACGATGAAGATGATGATTTACCACCATTTGTTCGTTGTAGTTGATAATAATGAGCATTTTTAAGAAAAAACAACGAAGTATTTACGAATCTCAACCACGAATTGATTTTAATGATAGCCCAACCGCACCAATTGTCCATAGTGATCAACCATTAGATCAACCATTAACAAAACCTGTTCTTGCCCCAGAAACACCCTTTCAAAAGGTAAATTTTGAGCGTGAAAGCGAAGTACAGCCTTCTTCTGAAGTTAGTAGTAACACAAGTGTGCTTACAACTGGTTTTATTGCTGATAGTTATAATGATGCTCCCAAAATGGCTGATTTATTATTGACAAAAGGGCAATTAATTGTTCATTTAGAGAAGTTACCAAAAGGAGAACGGGTACGGCTATTAGATTTTATTAGTGGTGTGATGTATGCTTTTAATGGTGATGTTCAAAAAATTGAACATAGAACTTATCAATTTACAATTCAAAAAGATGCTTAATAAGACACAATTATTGCAATATTATTAGCAAGATTATGAATTAATTAATAAAATTAAAGGATGATGTGAACAAGCCCACCGTGGGCAAGTTGTTAACACAGATTTTCTTGATTTACGTCAAATTGCAATTTTGCAAGCAATCTTGATACAAGAAAACATTACTAATTATTTTATTCATAAATCATTAACAAATGGTTTTCGAGCAACAGTTAGTTTTAATGCTAAGCATGATAATACGGTTATTTTACATGCGAAACAATCAACACCGCATTTTTTCAACATCATCAGGTGCTTGGTTTTATTTTAAACCAATTACAATTAGAAATGCGAGTGATTGGTGATTTATATATCACAGCAAATGATTTATATTTAAGTGTTTTAAAGAAAATTATGCCAGTGTTTATTAATGCTCCATTAATTATTCAAAAGAACTTATTAACTTGAACTATTAACCCTGCCCCCTGTTGTTATTGAATATCAATTTACTGTTTTTACAAAAACATTAAAAAGTTTACGCTTAGATGCTGTCGTAAGTGCCCTTTGCAATGTTTCACGTCAACAAGCACAAAATTATGTTGAACAAAATTATGTTTATGTTAATTTTTCAGTGGTAAATAATAAGACTTTTCAAGTTGCTTGTGATATTATGATATCAATAAAACGGTATGGTTGTTTTAAAATTAATGCAATTTTACCATCAAAAAATCAACATTATCGGATTACAATTGCAAAGTTTGCATAAAGTAGGGGAAAATATGGCAGAACAAGAGAAAGATTTACGGATAATTATTTATGAACAAAATGAAATTATAGAAAAATTAACATACGATAATCGCCAATTAATGTTGCGTTTACAAGAATTACAACATTTAGAGCATATTTCACGGTATAATATTGAAAAATCACGCGAAGCATTTGAAGTTGCAAGTCATAATGCAGGACGGATTATTATGAAAGCAATTGATTTTTCTTATGCTTTTAAAGAAGAAATTGCAGTATTACTTGATGACATTGATCATAATCGGCATAATCCCCAGAATGTGCTAAAAGTAATTGATGATTTTTTAGAACGAAATAAGCGTATTTATGCCTTTTCCATTAATGATGGTGAACGAATTACAGAATTGATTAAAAAAGAAATTATTAATAAAATTAAATAAATAGTGTAATATTTATTTATAAGAAAACAAACCACAATTATTTGCTTGTTTTATTACAGCAAGATTAGGATGATGTGAGCTAATCATAAAAGACAAATAATTATCTCTTGTTTTTACAATTTAAGAATAAAGAAAAAAGGTAAATATTATTACAATATTTATAAAGTAAGATGGTACCGTGCATTTGCGCTCTTATAGTCTTACTTTTTTTATGACAGAAAGGAAAAAACACTGATGAATTATAAAGATACATTATTAACTCCCAATACCTTATTTGAGATGAAAGCTAACTTGGCAAGAAAAGAACCGCAAATTCAGTTAGAGTGACTTAAAACAAATGTTGTTTCAGAACGCTATCAACATAATACTAACAACCAACCCTTTATTTTACATGATGGCCCTCCTTATGCAAATGGGGATTTACATGTTGGTCATGCATTAAACAAAATTTTAAAAGATTTTATTGTTCGTTATTATAATCAAAAAGGATTTTATAGTCCATGAATTTGTGGCTGAGATACGCATGGTTTGCCAATTGAAACTGCTGTTGTTAAAAGCGGGGTTGATCGGAAAACAACTCCACCAGTTGCCTTTCGCCAAATTTGTCGTCAATATGCTTTAGACCAAATTGAAAAACAAATTACGCAATTTAGTCGGTTAGGTTTGTTTAGTGATTTTCAGCAAAAATATGTAACATTAGATTTGCCATATGAATTAGAACAATTAAGATTATTTCAAACAATGGTTCAAAAAAAATTAATTTATCGGCAATTAAAACCAATTTATTGATCACCTTCAAGTGAATCAGCTTTAGCGGAGGCAGAAATTGAATATGCTGATTTAACATCACCATCAATTTATGTAACTTTTACAGTAACAATAGGAAATAAGGTGATTAAACCAGGAACAAAATTTTTAATTTGAACAACAACACCATGAACAATTCCAATGAATCAATTGTTAGCGGTTGGAAAAGATGTTGTTTATGTTGAAGTTCTTGTTGAAGGTGAAAAATACTTATTTGCTAAGGCTTTATTTGACGAGTTGCAAACATTATTAAATTGGAAAAAAGTTAAAATTGTACAAGAAGTGGTTGGTGCTAAATTAGTTGGAATTATTACAAAACATCCGTTATATGACCGCGATAATTCTGTTGTTCTTGGCCACCATGTTACTGTTGAAGCTGGGACAGGAATTGTCCATGTCGCATCGGGATTTGGTGAAGATGATTATTTGATTGCCCGTACGAACAATGTTCCAATCTTTGCACCATTAGATGATACTGGAAAATATACTCCAGAAGTAGCAGATGATAGTTTAGTTGGTGTTTATTATGAAGATGCAAATAAAATGATTGGTCAACGATTAAAACAAACTGGCGCTTTGTTAAAATTAAAATTTACAAAACATCGTTATCCAATTGATTGACGAACAAAAAAACCAGTTATTTATCGTGCAACAGCACAATGATTTGTTTCAATTGAAAAAATTAAACCAGAATTATTAAAAGAAATTAAACAAGTACAATGAAATCCACAATGAGCAGCAAAAAGAATGGAAACAATGATTGAAAATCGTCAAGATTGATGTATTTCTCGTCAAAGATTATGGGGTGTACCAATTATTGCCTTTTACGATGAAAATAATCAACCACAATTTACAACAGAATTAATTGAACATGTAATTAATTTATTTGCCAAAGCAAAAACAACTGACATTTGATTTGAATGAAGTGCTGATCAATTATTGCTACCAGCTTATCAAAATCGCAATTGACGAAAAGAGCAAGATATTATGGATGTTTGATTTGATAGTGGTGTTAGTAATTTAACAGTAACAAAAGAATATCATTTACCCCATCCTGTTAATGTTTTTTTGGAAGGAATTGACCAATTTCGAGGATGATTTAATTCATCATTAATTACTTCGGTTGTGGCGACAGGTCATGCTCCTTACCAAGTTGTTTTATCACATGGTTTTGCTAATGATGAAAAAGGCCGCAAAATGAGTAAATCATTGGGAAATGTTATCTCACCATTAGCAATTACTGACCAGTATGGAGCTGATATTTTACGAATGTGAGTAGCTTCGGTTGATTATCGTGATGATGTTAAAATTGGGCCAGAAATTTTAAAACAAATTGCGGAAGCTTATCGAAAAATTCGTAATACATTACGGTTTTTATTAGCAAATTTAAATGATTTTAATCCAGCAACTGATTTACAATCAAAATTAGGAGAGGTTGATTATTATGTGTTACATTTAGCGCAGGAATTTCAACAAAAAGTAAATAAAAGTTATGAAGAATTTAATTTTAATAATGTTTATACTTTAATTAAAAATTTTGTTACCACAACATTATCAAAATTTTATTTAGATTTTACAAAAGATATTTTATATATTGAGGAAATGAAATCACCACGTCGTCGTGCGGTACAAACAACATTATATTATTTATATCGTATTTTAGTTGATGTTTTAAAACCAATTATTCCGCATACAGTTGAAGAAAGTCATCGCTTTATTACATATCCCGACCAACAAAGCTCGGTTCATTTAGAAGAAAATTTTGTCTTAACAATGGCTATTAATGATAAATTAATTGCAAAATGAGGCCAAGTGTTAAAATTACGAGATGATCTTAATAAAGAATTAGAACGTCGTCGTGAACAAAAAGAAATTAAAAAATCATTAGAATGTCAAGTAACGATTGCTTTAAAACCAGTCTATGCAAGTTTAGCAACAATTAAGAATTTATATCAAATTTTTATTGTTAGTGAAATTATTTTTACTACTGACCATCAGAACTTAACAGAATATGAAACTAGTTTTTTAAAAGTTCAAGAAAAAACTGGTTTAAAATGTCAACGTTGTTGAATGATTTATAATTATTTAAATGTCCAAAATAATGAAATTTGTGATCGTTGTTTTAATGTTTTATCGGAAAAAAATGTGCGATAATGTATAAAACGAAAAAGGAGTCAAAAGCAAATGAAAGAACGAACAAAACAATTTTGATATGATTTTAAAGACCATTTTAAAAATCGAGATTATATTTGAAGATATAAACTCCAAGTTTGTCTACCAATTTTTATTTCGTTATTAATATTAGATATTATTACGAAGCAATTAGCTTTTCATTTATTGTCCCATGATCCAGCAGCTCCCGAAGTTAAATTTTTGGATGGATTTATTAATTTTAAATTTATGGTTAATAAAGGAATTGCTTTTGGAACAAATGCTGATAATCTTCCGCTTGTTATTATTGGTGCAGTTTTTATTACTTTGCTTGCATTTAGTATTTTTTTATATATTAATAATAAAACTGCTGCTGTTGGTTTAATGATGATTACAACTGGTGGGTTTGGTAATTTAATTGACCGTATGTGAAACCATGGTGGGGTTATTGATTTTCTAGCATGAATTTTTTTTCCCCCTTATAGTGTGTTTAATTTAGCTGATACTTGAGTAACCTTTGGTGTTATTGTCTTAATTTTTGCTATTATTATTGAAATTATTCAGTTTTATCGTGAGCGAGCACGAAGCAAACGCGAAGAGCATTCTGAACCAAATGACTAAGATTACCTTTATTGTTTCTTCATCAGCTCGAATTGATAAAATTTTAACTGATTATTTTAAAACAAATCCGACTCCTTTTTCGCGAACTAAAATCCAAGCATTAATTAAGCAAGAGAAAGTTCAAGTTAATGGACAAGTTGTGCTGGCAAATTATGTTAGTCAAATTGGAGACCATGTTCGCATTGAATTTCCAAATCCTAAAGCAAGTGAATTAACACCAATGCCAATCCCATTAACAATTTTGTATGAAGATAGTTATTTAATGGTGATTGATAAACCAAATAATTTAGTTGTTCATCCAGCACCAGGACACCAGAATGATACTTTAGTTAATGCCTTATTAGTACGAGGAGTGCAATGGTCAACTGCTAGTGGTGAGCAACGCCCGGGAATTGTCCATCGCATTGATCGCCAAACGACAGGAACTTTAATTATTGCTAAAAATGATGTTGTTCATCATCAACTACAACAACAAATTCAAACAAAGCAATTACAACGCCGCTATTTAGCACTTGTTCATGGTCAAATTATTGAGAATCGAGCTAAAATTGATGCGCCAATTGGCCGTGTTCCTAATAATCGCAAGAAAATGACAGTTACAGCAAAAAATTCTAAAAAAGCAGTAACTAATATTCTTGTAATTGAACGCTTTAATGATTATACTTATATAGAGTGTGAATTGGAAAGCGGGCGAACTCATCAAATTCGAATCCATCTAAAATACATTAATCATCCTATTGTTGGTGATCCGTTATATGGCACAGTCGCTGATAAAAAAGAAAGTTTTGGACAATATCTGCATGCGTATCAATTAAGATTTATTCATCCAGTTACTAAAGAAGCTCTGACCATTACAGCAGCCTTACCACAAGAATTTGAACAAAGATTAGCAATATTAGGCGCGAAAGGATAGAAAACAATGAGTTTTGATAAAGATAAATTATCTCTAGTTGATTATTTTTTAAAACAAGAAAAATACAATGTTTATAAAAGTAAACCACGCAATAATAATAATGTTTATTTATATAAAGTTGATAGTAAAGAATTTCAAATTATTAAAATTATTGATAATTTTAGTGGTAAATTTAATGACTTCATCATTAATGATGAGGTTGTGCAAACGTTAAAGACTTTTTTAAATAAAAAATTTCAACGCGCAAAACTTACTATTTTATCAATTATTTTAATTGAAAATCGTTCGCAGATTTATAAAGATGATAGTGGCGATGTAACATTATTTGTTGACAAAAATAATTATCTTGACCGTTTAAGTACTTATTATCCGAACATTACAATGTTGCAAGAAAATAATGAAAATGATACTTCAATGGCGGGTATGACAACTGAGGAAATTTTAGATGGGATTAAAGACCCTAATAGTAAATTAACAAAAAATTTAAAGCAACTAAGTGATAAATTAAGTGTCAATAACCTAGGTGTTACGTGAGTTTTAATTGCTTTATTATTAATTATTCCAATTCTTGGAATCTTTTTTGGTGCACAAATTTTTAATACTCAAGGCTTAAGCGAAGGAGCAATGCAATTAGTTTATGGTGGTGTTACTCGTGATTTATTAATTTGAAATAATCAATGATGGCGATTATGAACATATGTTTTATTTTCAAGTAACCCATTGTTAGTAGTTTTAAATTTATTTATGATTTTTAGTGTTGCTCGTTATGTAGAAGCTTTGTTAGGGCGTTGACGATTATCAGTCATTTTAGTAGTTGGGATCCCCTTAGCCGGAGTATTTTTAGCAGCCGTATTACCAAATTGAATTTTTGGCGGGTCAACTATTTTATTAGCTATTTTATGGGGAAGTTTGCTTAGTTATAACTATGGTAAAGAGGATTTAGGGGCGTTAATTGCAAACCAACGAACTTTAATTATTATGCTGTGGTTGCTAATAATGCCAATCTTTTTAGGTTATTCATTTTATTTAATTAATTTTGTTGGTTTTTTTGTTGGTAATGCACTTGGTTATGGTTTAGAATTTAACCGTTCACATCGTGTTAATTGAACAATATTATATCCAATTTTTATTATTGTAACAATGATAGTGGTTAGTACAATTGCATTATTATGAATACGTTATGTTCCACCCTATAATCGTGCTGTAATTGATGCATTATTAAGTTATTGATGTGCAGGTTTAATGGAAAAGAGTGCAATTGAGGAAATGTTAAATAATTATTATTTTTATCCAAGAGCAAATTGACCAATCTTTTTATTACAAAGTCAGTCTAGTTTTAGTGATATCTTTTCCAATTTTAAAGGAGGAATCTTTAATTTATGACAACAGTAACAGGGAAAAAACGTAATGATTATTTATCATGAGATGATTTCTTCTTAAGTGTTGCGCATGTTTGTGCAATGCGAAGCAAAGATCCACATACACAAGTTGGGAGTTGTGTTGTTAACCAAATTGGGCAAATTATTGCGACAGGTTATAACGGTTTACCCCGTGGTTTAAATGATGATGATTTTCCATGAGCACGGGAAGGGGAATATTTAGAAACAAAATATCCTTATGTTGCTCATGCTGAATTAAATGCCATTTTAAGTGCACGAACAAATTTGGAAAATTGTCGAATTTATACAACGTTATTTCCTTGTACAGAATGTACAAAAATCATTATTCAGGCCGGGATTAAAGAAGTTATTTATGATGATGACAAATATGAAGGCAGCAATGATAATCAAGCAGCAAAGCGAATGTTTAATCAAGCACAAGTGCATTATCGCTGTTTACCAGTTATTAATGTTATAGTTAAACGACAAGAGGAAAAATAATTAAATTTACAAATAAAACTATAAATTATCAAATAAAATCAAAATCCTTTATTAACTTATTTTTATAAAATATTGGAGAAAGAAAGGTTTTTAAGATGAAGCATTTTTTACAGATGGGAAATTATTAATTTATCGTATTATTGGTATTATGTTAATTTTTGCTTTTTTAGTTTGTGATTTTATTTTAGCGTTAAAAACAAAAAGTGGAATTTATGGGCAGTTACCAAGTTATGGAGAGCACTTAAGCCATTATTATTCATATTTTACAACGCAAACAAATTATCTAGTTTTTGTTTATTTTGTTTTTTGTTTATTTCAAAAAAAATTTAAAAATACAAAACCAGATTTTATTATTCGGTTAATGGTAACAGTTTATATTACAATGACAATGCTAGTATTTTGATTAGGATTAGTAGTGCAAGGTGATATAGTAACAAATATGAGTGTTTATAAATAAATTTCGACATTTATTTTGCATACCATTATTCCTATTGCAATGATTTTAAGTTATATTGTTACCGCTGATGATACATTTTACAAATTTGAAACCCATCATAAAACTAATTATTGATTAATTTGTTTATATCCAACCCTATATTTAATTTGTATTTTAATTCGTGGTTATATTCGTCATAGTGATCACCAACCGGAATTGAAGCTGCTGTTGGTTCAATGTTAATTTTTATCTTATGTACTTCATTTCAATATTTTTATATTTTAATTAATAACTTATTTTATTTTCGTAAGCAAATTAAAGAAAATAATATTACCAAAGTTGATCAAATTAAAATTATGATAAATATTAAACAACATCGCCAATTAGATCAAAAAGGTAAAATTGCTATGATTCTAGCGATGTAGTTGCTATTTTTAATATTATTTTTTCCGTTTTATATTATGTTTATCGTGATATGTGGTCAAAAATCTTAAATTATCCTTATCAAAAAGAACTTGTCTTAGCTTTTAGTATTATTATTAGCATTTTTAGTATTATTACCTTAGTTTTTGCCATCTTAGGATTAAAAAATCTTTATTGAGCTCGAATTGTGGTTGGCTTTTGTTCAATTGCTTTAGTATGTTTTAATTGAATTTGAATTTTTGGTCCTGTGTTTGATATTGTAATTGCAAAATTATGTTTAAATAATCATAAATATTCGAAAGCAGATTTGGATGCTTATTTAGCAACACATTAGCAACCATTAAAATATAAAGCAAAAATAATTCTTAATGAAATAATTGCTTTTGATGAAGATGAAAAATAATCCTTCTAAAAGGATTATTTTTTTGTTAAATTAAAATGTTCTTTTAAAAATTGAGTGTAAGTAGTTGCTGGTAGCAGTTCTTTATATTTACGTGCTAGCGCTTTAACATCTTCACTAGCCCCTAAGGAAAACGATAAATGATATTTTGTTTCAAGTTCATTAATTTTAATTAGAAAGGCGGCACGACTTAAAATCGCGCTACAAGCAATGACTAATGATTTTTCTTCTCCTTTAGTAATAAAAACAAGGTTATCTTTGATAATTGTACTTGTTTTAGTTTTTTGTAAATATTCAAAATATTTTGTTTGGTTAACAAATTGGTCAATAAAAATTGTTTTATTATTCAACTGATGTTTTGCTAATAATTGGACTAAAGCTTGATTATGCGCTAAGGTTTTAATAATATGGGCGTTTTGATATTTAGCATATCATTTGTTATAAAGTTCATTATTAATAATAATAGTAACACTTTTGACCATTTTTTTAATTATTGGGGCTAAACTTAAAATCTGCTGTTTTGTCATCTTTTTACTATCCTTAATTGGTAACTTTGCTAATTCATTAAAAGTTGCAAGCGGAAGATAAGAAGCGGTAACAACTAGCGGGCCAAAAATATCGCCAACACCAACTTCATCGTTACCAATCACATCTTTTTGAAAATATGTCATTGGAATAGAAACATTTTTATTTGGTAAAGGACTCATTAAGGTTGGAAAAAAACGTTTTGCTTCTTTTTCAGCTTGATAGCCTTGAAACAAAACACTATTTGTTTTATAAATTGTAATAATAATCCCATTTTTATTAAAAACATTAGTTTTATTGGAATCTGTATTATGAATTGCATAATTTTGATAAGTAGTAATAATTGCTTTAATAATTGTGGAATCAACTTTCTTAAAACTGATATTATTCATATGATGGCCCTCATTATTTTCTTTTATACAATTATTATATCGTTTTTCAACCTTTTTTGTTAAAATATTAATAAGTTATCAAAACGGAGAAAAAAATTATGATTAAAAATGTTGGTATTGATATTATTCAAAATAAACGAATTAAATTATCGACAGAATTCATTCAAAAAGTATTAAGCCCAGTTGAAAGAAAACAATATGCAACTTTTTTTGATAAAAATGCTCAACGACAATTTTTAGCAGGACGATGAGCGGCAAAAGAAGCTTTAGTTAAAGCATTAGAAAGTAAGTTAATTTTAAACCAAGTAACAATTTGTTTAAAAGATGATAATAACCTTCATGTTGAAGGACTTTCATTAAAACAAAATGAACTTGTTCATGTTTCAATTAGTCATGAACGAGAGTATAGCGTTGGCTTTGCCATTTTTTCAATTTTTTAATAATTGTTTTTCTTTTTTTCTGCAAAAGTAGAGTATAATGATAGTGGAGAAATTTACAAAAAGGGGGAGAAAACATTAATGAATTATTCATTTGATGATATTTTATTTAAAGACTTTTGTAGCAACCCTTTTATTCGTCAATGAATTCTTGAAAATAGATATGTCAGTGATAGTGTCTTTAAGTTCTTTTTATGAATGTTTATTTTTGCTTCCTTTTTTATTTACAATTCTTTCATAATGAACTTTTTTACATTATAAAAGTAAAAAAATTAGTGCTTCGCGTAGTTTACTAAATTGTATTTCAATTATTGGAGGAATTAGTACCTTTTTCTTTAGTAAATTAATTTGAAATTTAGTGTTAGTACCAGATTATTCAATTGATCTAAGTTATTATCGAATATTATTAACAGGATATTCATATGTACAATTAACGATTACCCTAGCTATGATTTTCAATAGTCGGCGTTTAGTTTCACTTTTGTTATATATTGTTTATGCTTCACCATTTGTTATTATTGGACCAGTTATTCTTAATAATTTTAATGATGTAAATCTTCGTTATGATAAAGAATTATTTATTATTTTAACTATTTTAGTAATAACGATTTTTATTGCTAGTTTACAATTATGTGGTCTTTTAACCCGTCAAGATGAAAAAAACAATGTTATTCGTTTTGCTATTATTTTGATTCTTTTCAATATTATTAATAATACTTCAAAATTATCAATTCCAATGATATTAGAAGAAAATATTAAATTGCGTCAATTGTTCCAACAAATTTATTCTATTACAACATTAATTGTCGATTTATTTGCCTTATTTATTTTGATATTATATTTGCAGCAAATGTTAACTCGCTCAAGAGATGAAATTCATAAAATTGAAAATTTAGATTTAATTAAAATTTTAACATTGCAACAACTTAATCCAAATTTACCATTAATTAATTTTTCAAAGGAAGAAATTAATCCAAACCATTGGACATTAAAAATGTTAAATTAAAAATATTTGTTTTTGATTTACTTATTTTTAATTTATTAAAAATTATGAAACCTTGAAAAACAAACAATTTTTAATTAAAACACAATACATAGAAAAATGAACAGAATTCAAATGAACAGCCAAAAATGTTATTTATCTTTGAAAAATAACATTTTTATTTATTTGTTTAAAACAAAATATGTTATAATCTTATTGCTTGTATTCAATAAAATTAATGATATACAATACACATTTATGGATTCATTTGCCCAGTGCTATTTGTTTTAATAAGATAGTGGTAAATGTTAGAAATAAATGGATGTTTTAACGAAAAGGAGAATTAAATAGAAATATGGCAAAAGAATTAACAAGAGAAATGTTATGAGAAGCTGGTGCTCAATTTGGGCATCAAACAAAACGATGAAATCCAAAAATGAAACCATACATTTATGGTGAAAAGAATAAGATTCACATTATTGATCTACAACAAACATTATGAAGATTAGAAGATGTTAAAAAATTAATGGCAAGTATTGCTGCACGTAAGGGAAAAATCTTATTTGTTGGAACAAAAAAACAAGCCAAGTGGATTGTTAAGGATGCAGCGGAACGTTGCGAATGTTTTTATGTTAATCAACGTTGATTAGGTGGAACATTAACAAACTTAAAAACAATTCATTTACGTGTTAAAAGATTATGAAATATTGAACGCCAAGAAAAAAATGGAGAATTAAAATTATTACCAAAAAAAGAACAAATGTTAATTAAAAAAGAAAAAGACAAATTAGAAAAATTCTTAGGTGGAATTAAAGGAATGAAAGAATTACCACAAGCATTATTTGTGGTTGATCCAAAAGAGGAACATATTGCCGTTCGGGAAGCACGCAAATTACGAATTCCAGTGATTGCTATTTGTGATACAAATATTGACCCTGACCCAATTGACTATATTATTCCAGCAAATGATGATACTTCACGCTCAATTGCAATTATTACTCATCATATTGCTGATTTATATGGTGATGCAATGGGAATTAAAATGCCAGAACCTCAATTTAAACCAAATGAATTTACGCGCCGTGATGGTGATGACAATCGTAATTCACGTGGTGGGCAATATGATAATCGAAGAATGGGTGGAAGAAATGAACGTGCAAAAGAAACATATTCTGCACAAAAAGTACAACCTTCAAGAAAAGAAGAGGCATCTGCTGTAGCAGAATCTGTCGCAGTTAAAGAAGAACCAGTTCCAGTTCCCCCACCAAGTTTTAATTTCGATACAATTAATGTAGTTGATAATGTTTTTTCTAAATCATTATCAAAATTAAAAGTTGATGAATTAGAAATTCTTAGTGAAGGATTTGCCTTACCAAAAGCAAAAAAAGCTGAAATGGTTAGTGAATTAAGTAAACATTTAACAATTGTTGATAATAAAATAGTAAAAAAATAACATAAAATTAAATTGTATTAATTGGTTAGTTTCAATACAAGCACCCTTAAATTTGAAAGGAGAATTAGAATGGCAGTTACTGCACAATTAGTAAAAAAATTAAGAGATAGAACAGGAGCCGGAATGCTAGATTGTAAAAAAGCATTAGAAGCTACTGATGGAAAGATTGAAGAAGCAATTACATGGTTGCGTGAAAAAGGAATTACCAAAGCGGCCAAAAAATCTGATCGAGTTGCTGCTGAAGGATTAGTTGGTTTAGTAACTAAAGGTGATAAAACAGTTATTTTCGAAGTTAATTCAGAAACCGATTTTGTTGCAAAAAATAAGCAATTTTTAGATTTAATGGCAACTGTAGGAGAAACTTTAATTAATAATGAACCAAAAACTGTGGAAGATGCATTAAAAATATCAGTTAATGGTGAACCATTAGAAACTGTTATTGTTCATGCTATTGCAACAATTGGTGAAAAGATTACCTTACGTCGTTTTAAAATAATTCATTTAAAAGCAAATCAATCAATGGGAGTTTATTTACATTCTAATAATCGCATTGCAACTGTTTTAACTTTTAGTGGTAAAATTGATGAAACAATTGGAAAACAATTAGCAATGCATGTTTCGGCAATGCGTCCACAATTTATTTCACGTGATGATATTTCAACGGATTTTTTAAATAGTGAAAAAGCAATTTTAACGGCTGAAGCAAAAAATGATCCAAAAAATGCTGAAAAACCAGATAATATTTTAGAAAAAATGGTTGAAGGGCGTTTAAATAAACAATTAGCAGAAATATCATTTTTAGACCAAGTTTTTGTTGTTAATCCTGATCAAAAAATTAGTGATGTTATAAAAGCAAATAATGTTCATGTTGTTGATATGATTCGTTATGAAGTTGGCGAAGGAATTGAAAAAGAAGAAATTGATTTTGCTTCAGAAGTAATGGCACAAGTTCGCAAATAAGAATCATTGTGATAGAAAGGAAAGCCTAAAAATGGAAAATACTGAAAAAGGAACAATAATTGCAATCTCGATGGCAGCATTTTTATTTGTTGCAGTTAGTTTATCAATTATTGGTTATTTAATTAGTTTTACAAAACGAGAATTTAAATCACGTTTTATTAATAAAAAAATTTTAATTATTTTATTTACAGTGTTAGGAATTAATTTACCAGTTGTTATTCTTGGATTTTTATTCCAATTTGTTATTGATTTCTCAACAACTGCACCATTAATTATTATGATTGTGTCAGCTTTTGGCTTGACAGTTGGGGTAGGAGTTTATATTTTCTTATTTTTACAACTAATTGCTGTTGGAATTGATGAAAAGGAAATTGCTTTTTTAGGGGAGCGAATTTTAATTCGAAAAATTACTCGTGTTGAACGCAATGATAAAACAAATCAATTAGTAATTTATCATACCGAAGGAACCCGTAGTAAAAAGAAATGTTGTTTTTCATTAGCAAGTCAAGCAGGACAATTTATGATTAATAATGTTAATTTATTAAATCAAGAAATTATGCCATTTGTTCCAGAATAGACCAAACCAGAATTAAAAGTTAGTGAACAACAAGTAAGCAAAGAACCGGTTTCTGAATCAAAAGAAGCTAAAAATACAGAAAAAGATTAAACAATTTATTTGAAAAATCTTTTTTTTAAGAAATATTTATTGTATAATTGCTTCTATAAGGGAAAAAAAGAAAAATATAAATTGTATAAAGTAGGGTTAGAAGCAATTAATAATTATTATTAATGTTATTTTTCTCTTATATATTCAATGTAATTTTAATTACATTTGCTTTTATAAAAACACTACTTAATAGAGAAAGGAAATATAAGAAATGAAGAGACTTTTATCGATTTTAGCAGTTTTTGGTGTATCAGCTGTAGGGACAACATCAGTAATCGCATGTAACAAAACTGAAAGTAACAACTTATCAAGAGTTAAAACAATTGCAGCACCTGCAGCTGTAGCGGCAAAAGATGTAACAAAAGTTATAAAAGATGAAATTAAAAAAGCATTAGATCCTAATGTTTTAAAAGCAGTACAAGGCGTTGTAAAAACAGCACAAGCAACTGACTTTGTATATGAAGTTTATGCAGACAACAACGGTAAAGCGTTAGAAACTGTTAATTTAGAAGAAGGTAAAGTAGTTGATGTATATGTTCAAATTACTCCAGCAAAAGATAAAACCGTTGTTATTGGTAAATCAGAATATATTAAAGTAACTTTATCAAAAATGGTGAAGTAACAAAAGCAGATATTTCAGATGTAACAGTGCCTGATCAAACTGTAGGAATTAAAGCAAACGATCCACAAAACGTTACAAAAACTGAATTAGAAACAGTTAATAAAGATACAGCTCTTGCAAAAGCTGTTTTAGATGATAAAAAAGCGAAAGTACCAGGTGGAGAAGCAAGTGAATTTGAAATTACAAATAGTGGTGCAACCGGATACTATTCAGCAGAGAAACCTGTTGAAGTAAAAGTTAAAGCAAAGGATAGTTCAGGAAAAATTACTGGTTAATTTAAATTCAATGCAAAAGTAACAGCTACAAAAGCTTAATAAGAATTACTTTTTCTTATTTGTAACAAAATAAAAAAAACACTTACAAAGTGTTTTTTTATGCTTTTTAGTTAAAAAAATCTTTACAATCGTAGAATATCAACTAAAATTAATATAAACAAGATGAAAAAAACAAAAGAGAAGGAGAAAAAGCATGCTTAAAAAAATTGGAATTTTAACATCTGGTGGTGATTCACAAGGAATGAATGCGGCAATTGCAGGGGTTATTAAAACAGCACATGCTAAAGGATTAGAAACATATATTATTCGTGATGGTTATTTAGGATTAATTAATAATTGAATGGAAGTTGTTGATAATAATTTTGCGGATAGTATTATGCGTTTAGGGGGGACTGTGATTGGTAGTGCACGCTTACCGGAATTTAAAGACCCAAAGGTACGAGAAAAAGCTGTTGCTAATTTAAGAAAACAAGGAATTGCAGCATTAGTAGTTATTGGTGGTGATGGCAGTTATCAAGGAGCGCAACGGTTAACAGAGATGGGAATTAATTGTATTGCTTTACCAGGAACAATTGATAATGATATCACTTCATCAGATTATACGATTGGTTTTGATACTGCCATTAATATTGTTGTTGAAGCAATTGACCGCTTGCGTGATACAATGCAATCACATAATCGATGTTCAATTGTGGAAGTAATGGGTCATGCTTGTGGTGATATTGCTTTATATGCTGGGATTGCTGGTGGAGCAGATATTATTTCAATTAACGAAGCTGCTTTATCTGAGACAGAAATTGCTGAGCGGGTTGCAACATTACATCAAGCACAAAAACGAAGTGTTATTGTTGTTGTTAGTGAAATGATTTATCCCGATGTGCATAAATTAGCAAAATTAGTTGAAAGTAAAAGTGGTTATATTACCCGTGCGACAGTTTTAGGACATACCCAACGAGGTGGTAATCCAACGGCAATGGAGCGTTATCGTGCTTTTCAAATGGCACAATTTGCTGTTGAACAAATTATTGCGGGAGCAGATGGTTTAGCAATTGGCAATCACGGCGATCAAATTATTGCTCGTCCAATTATGGAAGCATTAAGTATTCCACGACCATCACGGAAAGAAATTTGAGCTAAATTTGATGAATTAAATCAGAATATTTATCAAAAATCATAATTTTACGATAAAATAAAGTGGTAAAATATTTTTAGAAGGAGATTGTTAAGAGAATGGATAACTTTAATATTAACGAGAAAATGAAAAGAACAAAAATTATTACAACAATTGGGCCAAGTACGCATTCAGCAGGTGCCCTTGAAGAACTGTTTAAAGCAGGAATGACCACAATTCGCTTAAACTTTTCACATGGAGATCATGCTGAACAAGGAGCACGAATTGTGTGAGCACGAGAAGTTAGTGCTAAAATTGGTAAACCAATTTCAGTATTATTAGATACGAAAGGTCCAGAAATTCGTGTTGGAATAATGAAAGATGGGAAACAAGAAATTGTTGCTGATGCAACAGTTACGATTTATTCATTTCCAAAGGAATATCAAAGCCGTGAAGGAACTGGAACGGAAATTACTGTTTCATATGATATGTCACAAGACTTAAAAGTTGGTGACGTAGTATTAGTTGATGATGGGAAATTACAGTTAAATGTTACTGGTGTTAAGCCAGGAATTATTGAAACAAAAGCTTTCAATCATCATATTGTTAAAACAAATAAACGAATTAATTTACCGGGGGTCGACTTTACATTACCATTTTTAGCTGAAAAAGATATTAATGATATTAAATTTGGAGTTGAACAAGGAATTGATTATATTGCAGCATCATTTGTTAACACAGCTGGTAATATCAAAGAAATTCAAAAATTATTAAAAGAGTGTAAAGCTGAACATGTTCAAATTATTGCTAAAATTGAATCACAAATTGGAATTAATAATATTGATGAAATTATTGCCGCATCGGATGGAATTATGGTTGCGCGGGGAGATTTAGGTTTAGAAATTCCTTATTATGATGTTCCATATTGAGAAAAAATTATTATTCGTAAATGTCGTGAAGCAGGAAAAATTATTATTGTTGCAACACAAATGTTAGAAACAATGACAGAAAATCCATCGCCAACACGAGCAGAAGTTACTGATGTTTATTTTGCAACAGAATTAGGATCTGATGCAACAATGTTATCAGGTGAATCAGCAAATGGTGACTATCCATTTATTACTGTTCATACGATGGCAATGATTAATAAACGAGCAGAGCATGAATTTTATTCAAAATTATATTATGAAAAGCAATTAGAAGATGCTATGAATTCAACAACAGGACCACGCGCTGATATTGCTAAAAAATTAGCAAATAAATGTAAAGATGGAAAATATGAATATGCTGTTGTTGTTTCAAACACCGGAGAATTATTAAAAACAATTTCAAAATTCCGTCCGAATGTAGTAATTTTAGGAGTTAGTCCACTGCCAGAATTGTATACTGCCTTTGGATCATGGCATTCAATTTTTATGAATAAAGTTGATAATTATGAAGCATTTAAAACAGATGAAAAAGCAATTTATGAAGTTGCAAAAAAATGAGGAGCAAAAATTGGTTCAACAATTTTATTTGCGCGCAACGAAGAAATTAAAGAAATTAAAATTAAATAATTAAATTAGTTACGCATGGTCTAATCTTCCTCTTTTCTCAGCAAGTTAAGGATGATGGAAGCTTAATAAAAGAACGATTAGATTACTAGTAACAACGGTTAGTTTACGTTTAAGCACTTTTCGTTATTAAGTGTGAAAGATAAATTAGGTTAAATCCTAATTTAATTAGGATGGTACCGCGAAGACCTCGCTCCTAGTATTATTGTTTTAATAATATTGGGAGCGAGTTTTATTTTTAGGAAAGGAAGATTACAAATGATTAAAATTACATTACCAGATGGGCAAGTTCGTGAATTTAAAAGTCCACAAACAATTCATGCTATTGCCAGTAGTATTTCATCAAGTCTAGGGAAAGCTGCCTTTGGTGGGGTTTTTGCTGGTCAAATTCATAGTTTAGAATATTTAGTAACAATTGATGGGCCATTAGAAATTATTACTGATAAATCACCACTAGCCTTATCAATTTTGCATAATACAACAGCATTAATAGCAGCAAAAGCAATTACTAATTTACATCCAACCGCTAAAATTGCTAAAATTGTGGTAAAAGATGATACCTTTTTAATTGACTTTGATGTTGAACCACATTTAAAAGAAACCGATCTTAGTGCTTTAGAACAGGAAGTAACAAAATTAATTAATAATAATCTTGCTATTACACCTGTTTTAGGGACCCTGACCGATGCAAAAAAATGATATAGGAATAATCCTTATTTATTAACTTTTTGTCTAGAAACAGGGGCAGAACAAGCCGGATACTTAATTGGTAATGAATTATATTTACCTAATACTTATCCAGTTACAACTTTAAAACATATTAAAGTATTAAAACTTTGAAGTCTAGCAGGAGCCTATTGACAAGATGATGCTAAAAATAAAATGTTGCAACGATTAACTGGAAGTTCACATTTTTCGCGTGAATTATTTGAACAAATATTATTAGCATATGAAGAGCGAAAAGAACGCGATCATCGTAAAATTGGAAAGGATTTAGAAATCTTTACTTTTGATAAATTAGTTGGACCTGGTTTACCAATTTGGTTACCAAATGGAATGGCATTAAAAAAAGTACTACAAGAATATATCCGAGAAAAAGAATGAGAATATGATTTTATTGAGGTTGATACACCAGTTATTGGAACTAGTGAAATGTATAAAATTTCTGGTCATTGGGATCATTATCAAGAAAATATGTTTGCACCAATGGCACAAGATAATGAAATTAGTGTTTTACGGCCAATGGCATGTCCGCACCATATTGCTGTCTATAATTATAAACAACGTAGTTATCGTGAATTACCATTACGGATTGCTGAGCATGCCATTTTACATCGTTATGAGACATCGGGAAGCTTAACAGGACTCGAGCGAGTACGAATGATGCAATTAACTGATTCACACATCTTTTTACGTCATGACCAGTTAAAAGAAGAATTTAAACGTTGTTTTAAATTAATTAATGAAGTTTTAACAGATTTAAAAATTAATGTTGATTATTATTCATTATCATTACGTGATCCAGCAAATAAGGAAAAATATTATGATGATGATCAAATGTGAAATCATGCTGAACAAATGCTACAAGAAGCATTAGATGATTTAAAAATTCCATATGTACCAATGATTGGTGAAGCAGCGTTTTATGGGCCAAAGTTAGACATTCAAATTAAAACAGCATTAAACCATGAAATTACTGTTTCAACTCTACAATTTGATTTTTTATTACCAAAAAAATTTAATTTAAGTTATATTCATGCAACAGGAGCAAAAGCAAGACCAGTAATGTTACATCGTGGTTTAATTGGAACTTATGAACGTTTTATCGCAATTTTATTAGAACAAACAAAAGGGGTTTTACCATTTTGATTAGTTCCAAAACAAATTGTCATAATCCCAGTTAATAATGAGCATTATTTGGAATATGTTAATGAATTACATCAGCAATTTAAAAAGTTAAAATTACGTACAATGATTGATGATCGTGATGAGCGTTTAAGTTATAAAATTCGAGAAGCACAAGTTGCTAAAATTCCATATCAAATTGTGATTGGTGACCAAGAACGAGATAAAAAAATGATTACTTATCGAATTTATGGACAAGAAGACCAAATTACTACTACTTTTGATAAGTTTATTATTTTAATTAATGAACAAATTGTTAATAAAGTTTAAAAAAATATTTTTTTCAGGAAAATTATATTTCCTTTTTTTAACCCCTAAAATTATGATAAACTAAAAGTGGAAAAAATTTTTTAATGGATAAATATTTGCTAATATTTATGTTTAATTTTCGTAATAAATATTATAAAACAAAACTAGGATTATGATGTTAGGTCGTTTAACTAAAAAGGATTACTACTTTAATTGTTATAAATTTACAATTAATCAAAAATAAGTATTTTGTTGTATTAATTAATTTTAAGAAAAACAATTACCCTCTATTTGATAACATAATTTTAACTTTATTTTTAACACAAGATATTTGCTAGTTTATTGTATTTATGATAAGGTTAGAATAATATGAGGAAAATTGGTGAAGAAATGGCAGTTAATCTTTTTGAAATTGATTATTTACAATTATTTTTTTCTTATTTAGGTTCAAATTATATTAAACAATCAGAAATGACAGATATTATTTTATATCAAAATGAAATCCAAGTTTATAAATTACGGGTTAATTATCATCAAAGACAATTAGAAAAAGAATGAGATTCATTTAAACTTAAAATTGTTAATCCGACTGTCGCAACAGAAGTTTTTAATCTTTGTTTAAATTTAAATTTTGCTTTAACAAACAAAATTAAGGTTCTTTGTAAATTAAAACCTCAGGGAAAAATGATTATACGTTGTATCGCAAGTATTAGTCAAATTATGTCATCTTCACCAGTTTTTTTGAAATTAATATTTTAAATCAAATGTATTAAAAAAATATCTATATTGAAAATTTTTGTTTAAAAATGATTTTTAATAATAATCATTTATATATTATTTGTTTTAAATAACAAATAATATATTTTAATTATATTTTTCTTTATTAATGTAAATTGTAAATGCAAATGTAGCACTTTATTGAAAAAAATAAAGTGCTTTTTATTTTGTAAAAAATACTTATATTTATTGGATTAATCGTTAGATAGTATCTTTTACACTTAACAAAATATGTTTTTTCAGAAAAATCCATCCTTTCTTTTCTTAAAAAATTTTGAATAATTGCTTTATTTAGTTGTTAGTTAATTGTTAAATATAATTACTAAAAAATATATTTAATAAACAAAGAATTAAAAAAGATAATGAGATAAAAAAAAGATACTATCTAACGATTAATCCAAAATTCAATCTTTAAAACTTAATATTTTTTGATGCTTAAAGATGGATAACTCATCTATGGCACGAAGCCTTAAAGAAAGTGTGAAAGCGATTGCATTTACTACTCCTATTTATTTCTTTAATTCTCGGCAAGATTAATCACTTGCGAAATGTCAGAGAATGTGTTTTTTGATTTGTTTTCATAAAAAGAGTGTTGTTAAACCGAAAAAAACAATATCGGACACTAAAAAACAAGAGGGTTGGAACTCCAAAAGGTTATTTTCTTTATATAAAGTTGTGTAGGGATAAATGAAGCGTAATTAATAACTGGGTAAACTGTTTTTTGTTTATTTCCGTATGGGGTAAACTCTATCAAAATATCCTATCCGCCCCCGCCCACCTTCAAAGTTGAGCGGGCGGCGAAGTAATTAAATATTAAAATAAATTATTTACTAAATATCAAAATATTAACCAATAAAGGAATATTATGTTTTTTTACAGAAAGGAAAATATTTGATAAAAAAATGAAATAAAAAAATTAAAAATAAATTACAAGAATTAATGATACAAGCTTATCTGGTAACAGTAAATGATATTAATGATGAAATTTGAGCAACAAATAAAAAGAATTAAGGAGTATAGATAAATGACAGAATATAAAAGTAAATATATTAATGAAACTTGAAATGAAATAACAACATCATTTGATTGAGTTAATTGTCAACCTATTAATTGTCGTATTTCACATCATAAAAAGCATTATGATTTGCAATGTTTAGAATGAGCCAAAATGTACTTAAATTTATTTAAAGACAAGTGAGATGTTATTGTTTCATATACGCAATATTATAAAATTAACGATATTTTAGATTTAGCATCCGATAAATGAAAAATATTACAAATTGACAAAAAAATAAAACAAATAAATTAAAATATATTATTGCAATTGACCCTGCTGGAATTGGACAAACTGGTATTATTATTTATAATGTTTTGCAAAAGAAAATAATTAATAATATTACTTTTAATTCCAAAAATGAAGAAGAAGCAATAAATAATATGTATTTAATATTAAATGAGTTTAAAAATAAAATTTGTTCTTATTTAAATAAAGTTATTGTAATAATTGAAGATTATCAACTTCATAAGTGTTTAAAAATAAAAAATCCATTATCTACTCCTAAATTTATTGGTAATTTAAAAGTTTTATGCAAATATCTATTTAATTTAAAATATATTTTACAATCACCAGTCATTAAGAAAAATTATATTTATAAAGGAAATATTAAAATGTCAAAGCACGAACCACGATGCTTGAAAACATTTACGGTATTTTTAGCAAAAGGAGTTGATAAAAATGGCACAAACAAAAAGTAATTTACCTAAAAAAACAATAACTAATAAACCTAAAATAAAAAATAAAAAAATTAATAAGTTAGAATTAACTGTTAGATTACATAAAAATCCGATTAAAACTAAGATTAAGGCACTGGTTGCTGGTGGTGTTGAAGTTGATTCTTGTTCGGCTAAATGTCAGTGAGAAGGATTAAATTACTCAACATTATCAATATATAACCCATCTATTTTAACTGAGTTTTTGAAATTAAAAAAAGATGATGAGATAAAAATTAAAGGCTCAGTATTTAATCAGTTAAATATAAAAATTAAACGCTATTTTTTGTCTTTTAGAGTAGATAGTTTTGAAATTATACAAAAAGCGATTAGAAAAAGAACAAATACAAATATTAAAAAATAGGAGGAAAAACAATGGCATTAAAAAATGTAAAATATGTTCTTATTAATGAAAATAGTGAACCTATTAAAAATGAAGATGGTAGTTTAGATATTAAAACTGCTGAAATTATTTTAGAAGATACTGCTGAAGTTGAAGAATTTAATGCAATTAATTTAGAAAATAGTAATCAGCAAATCAACGAACTACAAACAAAAAATACTGAATTAACTTCACAAATTGAACAACAAACAATTCAATTAAAACAAATTGAAGTAATTGACTTTATTAATTCTTTAACTGATAATGAAGAATTTAAAAATGTTTTATTAAAATCTTATGATATTACTGATGATATTGAAATCATTAAAACACAATTGCAAAGTGTTTATGATGAATTAATTAAGGTACAAACAGTTAATACTGGGGGCGTACCAAAAGTAGTAAACAAAGAAAAAAATATTTTAGATACAGACAATGTATTTAATAAATAGAAAGAAGGAAGTAAATTATGGCACAAAACCCACAAAGAATTTTCGGAGATATTGCTAATCAAGCAACAAAACGAGATCGAGAAACATTTGAACAATGATATTTACAAACTTATCAACAAAAATTTAGTTGAGAAGCATTATTTGCATGAAAAGATGCAAGTAAATTTAGTTTAGCATATAAAAGAAAGAAAAATATTAAATATAATGAAGGTTCTGGTAAAGATGGGAAAGTATTTAATACTGATGATAAATTATTAAATTATTCAGAAGTAGAATTTGATGATGGAATTGTTGAATTAGATACAATTTTAACTTTTGCTCGTAAATTAGACCCTGTAAAAAGTGATTTTAACCCTAATCTTTGGGCTGCTGATATTGAACAAGCAATGGATACTGAGGTTGCTTATAAACGTAATAAAATTTTAGAAATTATTAATAAAGGAGTAGTTACAACCATTCAAGGCCAAAAAGCAGATGATACTAATGCTTTACAAATTCACGATGAAATTATGGATAAAATATATAAAAATGGATTTACCCCATCAGAAACAGTTGTCTTGGGTTCGGCTGATTTTATTCGTGGAATTCGTAATAAATTACAGTTACAACTTGGAGCAAATGACCAAATAAACAATGTAATTGAAACAAGCGGAGCAATGAAAACTGTTGAAGGAACAACATATTATATGGTTCCTAAAAAATTACCAATTATTATTAATAAAGATGGTTCAGAAGGAACAATTACTCTATTACCAGATGGTGTGTTAATGCAATTGTCTTTAAATTTAGTAAAAAGTATGACCCTCTTATCTTACGTAAAAAAGACCATACTCCATTAAGAGTTGGTGCAGCTGCATTAGGTACTGGAATGGGTAATACTTTGATTATGGAAAGAGTTTTATATTTAGGTGGGGCAGTAGTTGAACCTAAGGGAATTATTAAACATATTGTTTCAAAAATTGATATTAGTAAAATTAATAAAATAGATAAAGCAAATATTCATGTTGCAGACCCAACAAAAGCAACAGCCGAACAGTTAAAATCACAATTTAAAGATGTTGTTTTAAAAGCAGTAAAAGCAGTAAATAGTTCTTTAACTGAAAGTGATTTTGATTACTTTATTGAAAGTAAAGGTGAAGACTGACCAATTAATATTACAAATGATAAAACTGTTGAAGTTAAAATTGAAGGTAAAAACAACGCTACTGGTCAAACAAATTCGATTGATGTTAAAATTAAAAATTCTTAATAGTACTAAAAAATAGTACTTTTTTGTTTGATATATATGCCAATTGGAACATCTAAAACAGCCCTTATTTATGCTGTTAAAAAAATCCAACTAGATTGTCAATCCAACAACAAGAAAAAAATTTTGGTTTACAGTTATTAGAATTTTTAGGAATTCAAGTTTTAGCTCTTGGTTTATCAGTTTTAACTGGTGGTATTGCTTCGGCTGTTGGTCTTGATGCGGGATTATCTAATTTTACCGCAGCATTTATCTTGTTTGGAGTAGAAACAGCAACCGATTTTGCCGTAAATCAAATATACGATAAATTAACATCAGAAGTAACAGCAAAAAGTACCCCCTTAAATTTGTTACCAGCAATTGGTGGAATTGGTAAATTAACGCGTGCTGTTCGAACAACTAGAATTTTAAAATTAGCGAAAGAAACTAAACTACTTGAAAAATTAGGTGTAATAACTGCTAATAATTTAGAAGATGTTGTAAGACAAGTTAGAGGTAAAAAGATTTTATCTGATAAATTAATATTTGATTTTACAAAACAAGCTAATAATGAAACTTTATTATATACAATTGGAAAATTATCCCGAAATGATTTTTATAAGGGTTTTAAAGTTTCTAAATTAGAAACAATTAATAATTTATTAAAAATTGAAAAAAATATTCAAAAAATAAGTCCTACATTAGTTCAAAAAATACCACGCATAAATGAAATAAATGCTAATAAATGATTGTCTGAATATAGATTAAATATTGATAAAATAAGCAAAATTAATACTAATGAGTGATATAACATAATGACTAATCTTCATAAAAAAGGTGTTGGTAAAAACCTAATATTAAATGCTAATTTAATGCGGGGCAGTAAAATATATAATAATAAATTATTAAATATTTTTCATCAAACACCAATTAAATTAAATAAAATTTTAAATCATTTAAACCCAAATTTTTATATTCAAAAAGTAACTAAAAAAATATTAGCCCCAATTGAAAAACAAATAATTACTATTAAACAAAAAGTAATTAGTAAAATTACTGATAAAACTAAAAAAATATTATCTAAATTTGAAACTAAGGCTATTAAAAAGGTCAATTATTACCTTTTGCTTATGGTTCTGATGTTTTTTTAGCAGTTAAAATTGTTCCATTATCAGTTGCGGGTGAAGTTGCTTTAACAAGATATTATAAAAATCCTAAATATGCCCCTATTGTCGTTATGACAACTTTAATCAAAGCAGAACAGTTTGTTTTGGCTCCTGAACCGTTTAAATTTTATATGAACAGTGAATGGTTTATTGGTTGGGGATTTAAAAAAACAAGTTTGTTTAATTTAGTTTCTTTTGTCCCACTTGCTTATCAGCAAGTAGTAAAAGATAGTTTTAAAATATATCGGACAATTGCTAAGATATTAAAAATGCAAGAACAATTTAAAAATAACTTTAATAAAGATAAATTGTTAAATACGCTAGAAGATAGTGCGGTTACTAGTTTGTTAGGTAATGGACTAGTATTTCAAGCATATAAACAACTCAGAACAAAACAAGATTTAAACAAAACAATTAAAACAAAAACATTACTAAATAGTAAAAAATTTATATTAAAGAAAATATATTCTAAAAAAAGTAAATGATAAGGAGATGATTAAATGTTAAATGAATTATGACAAAATGTTACTTTGGAAAATTATAATAATTTTATTCCAATGACAGGTAAAATTACACAAGTTCCAGTTCGTTATAATAAGTTCTTTAAAGGTGATGTAGAATTATGATTTAAAACATTTGCTTTAAGAGCCCAAAATATGATTAATTCTTACTTAAACTATCCATTTTCAAAACTAAAGTTTGAAACATTTAAAGATCCATTATTAAAGAAAATTTGTATTAATATGGTGTTTATTACGATTGAGCATTGAACATTTAACCGCATTCCAATTGAGTTTTTTGCTTCGGCAAATATGAGTGTTGGTGATATTAATTATTCATCGCAAAATGACCCTATGATTACTTGACAAGGTCTATTGCCTACCTATGCAAAATTATTGGCTAATTTAACAACTTTAAAGAAAATGTTTCGTACTTTTCAAGAAGAAGGTATTGATTTAACAATGATTGATTTAGAATCATATTATACTCAATTAGAAGTTGATGCTTTAATAGAAAAAGAAAAAACTAAGATTGACAATAAAACTATTGTTAAAAATAACAATAATGAAATAAATGTTCCCTTTGATAATGATACTATTTATGAAAAAAATGGTGTCTGAAAAGCAAAACAAAGTGGCGGTAATGATATTAAAATTGATAATAAAACAATTATTAAAAATACTGCTGATGAATTAATGGTTTGAGATTTAAAACAAAATAAAATAACTTTATTACCTAATAGTAGTGGTCGTGTTAATGCTGATTTTAATGCTGAAAACGAGGAATTAAGAATTTGAAACCCTAGTTTTGAAGGTGGTAAAAATACTGCTGATTATATGATTATTGATAGTACAGTTGCGGGAATTGAAAGTACTGATGATACATTTGGTACTACTAAATATTTAAATAAATTTTATTTACAGAAAAAAGATTTACCTAAAATATCAAATGATTGAAAAGTTGTTGATACTAGTCATTTTGTTCAAGATTCTAAAGGATATAAAATTAAAAATTTTAATAAGTCAGAATATTATTATCGTTTATGGTGTTATACAACGCTTGAGATAGAACTATATATAATTACGCATATAAACTTTAAAGGTCAATTAGCAAGTGGAATATCATATGGAAATAATCCAAGTCGTTGAATTACCATTCAATTATTTTGCGACGGTGAGTTTAAATTATCATCAATATCAAATAGTGTTGAAATTAAAGGATTGTATATTGAAAGAAAAAAAAGTAAGTTAGGAAGGAGATGGTATTATGCCAAAAGTAACTATTAAAGATATGATTATGTTTTTGAAAATCTTTGGAGTTTCATCATTGTTTTTTATTGCCGGAATTATTATTTGTTTTATCGGAGAAAAAACATTGGGTATTTCTTGACCAGCATATGTTATTGTTTCAGCAATGCTTATAGGAGCAGGAATTATAGTTTTAATTATTGAAACTATTAGATTTATCAAAACTCATAACAAACAACAAAAACAAGATAGTATTGAAGATGTTATTAAAAAAGAAGATATGAAATAAAGAGGTGATATAAATGGTATTGTTACCAGCAAAAAAGAAATTAAAAAAAGAATATGATATTGATAGTTATTATCTTAATTTAGCATCAACGATTACTAATCGTAAAAATGTTACTGTTCAAAAACATAAGGAGATTTTAGAAAAAAGAATTTGTGAAGATAATGCTAATTTTTTAAATCCACGAGATTTAGAAATTAGCATTTATAATCCAATTAATAATAAACAGATAGATACTAAATTAATTAATAACTTTTTAAAAATGCAAGACTTTACTAATAAGAATTGATATAACGAATATAAAATTAATAAGAATGGTAAAGGTGCATATTTTATTTTTGCTAATAATTTAAAACTTAATTTTATTACTATTGATTTTTATAATAACCAATATGACGAATTAGGTAATTTAGTATCTTGTACATTTGATTATGACCCTTATATTAAAAATGACCAGAGTGTTTTTATTACTGAAAAATTAGAAATTGATTATGTAACTAAACAAGTAAAAGTTATTAGAAAGTTAAAAACACGATTATACAGCACTATTACCGACTTATATATTGATGATGCTAAATGAAATAACTATACAACTTTACAAAGAAAAGAAATATTACCACTTAATTTTATATCAATTGAAATTATTCCTAATAACCCTAATTTTGATCCTTCTGCTCGTTATGGTAAATAATTTGCTAGTATTTTAGATATTATTGCTGAAAAGATAATGTTAGATCCATTATTAAATAGTGGTAAATTTACCATTAATACTAATGGTGTTACTGGTGTGGTTGACCAAGAAATTAGTAAAATGTTGGCTTCATTTATTGAAAATGACTTGTTATTAGTTGAAGGAGACCCTGATAGTAATTTTCAACCAGTAGACTATATTGCTGGTAATTTTAAAGGTGAACAATTAACCAAAATATATGATTAATTATTAACTAATTACTATAAAATAAATCGCCACCATGTTCCCGCAATTGCCAAGGGAGCCCAACAAACACAAGCAGAAGTTGGGGGAGTAAATATTCAAACAAACGCATCATACGAACAAATGATATATATTAGAGAAATTAAATTAATTAAATATGATAATGCTATTTTAAACAGTAGAACATTTAATATTAAAAATATTGATGATTTAATTATTTATGTTCGCTTACCAGTGTAAATGCTACTTTAAACAGACAATTAAATAACAATGAAACTATTATAAATATGCCTAATGAAGAAGGAGAACAAGAATAATGTTAAAACCATCTGAAAAAATGTTAGCACAATTAGCAGAAAATGATGAACCAATTGACTATTCAATTGATAGTATTCCATTAGATTTTGCTAGTCAATCGCAGTACAGCGACCCTGATTTAGAACAATTATTTACTGAAGACCGTGCTAGAACCTTATATATTTATAAAATTAATAAAAATCTTGTTAAGACAAAGCAAAAACCAATCTTAAACTACTCTCAAAATAGCGTTAAAATAGGTTTTATTGACAAAGATGAATATATTAAAATAACTGGTTATGAAATTAGTGATTTTAATTTTAAATTACAAATTCAACAAAATATCACAGTCCAAGATAATAGCACAAGTTATGTAATGATTGATGAAAAAGATATTTTAATTAATGATATTTCAAAAAAAGATAAAGAATTTTTAGAATCCTATGACTTAAAAATAGTATCTATTAATGAATTAATTACCGAAGACAATAAAAATGAATGTTATATTATCGAAGAATATAAAAGACCTTATTCATCTGATGGTGTTGATATTATTAAATCTACTCATTTAGTTAAGGTAACTGATTTTAAATGAAAAAACCAAAATAGTATTCATTTAGTATTACAAAAATCATTACCCGAAGATACAGTATTTACTGGGATTGAGATTAAATACCCTAAATCAATGTTATTTGGAAATATTAAATGTTGAGGTAATATTAATGGTGTTTATTCTTATCCTTCATCAATAGTTGAAAATGTTAGTTTAGTATCGTTGCTATCTATGCCCATTGAAACAGAACCTAATTTAAGAGTATTTCAATATTGATTTACCGAAAGTTTTTTACCGTGGTTTATTGCAAAAATATATATTCAACCAGATGATATTTTAAGTTTAATAAAAAATAATGGTTTAGAAAAAGTTTTATTAAATTATTTAACTTATCATTATAATTATGATCGAAAATTTCAAGGGGCAAAATACGATGAAAAATGCAATCCTACAAATAAAGCGGCTGAATTACGTCAAAAATTCGAAGGACAAAAACCAGAAGATGTTATTGATGGTTTATTTGAAAATTGAAAATTAGACAATCCAAGTGAATTATATAAAAGATATGTAAAAAGAATTAAACAAGTGATATACATCTTATCAAATTATACATATAGTAAAAATGCAATTAATAAAGGCTATAATGATGATGTTAAATTATTTGCCCCTTATTATTTTGAATTAATATCTAATCCAAGAGAGGTAGAAACTGGATATTGAGAATTTGAAGATTGTAAAGTTAAATTAAATTCATCATATTTTAATTTTATTGGTGGCCTCACGCCACCAACTCCAATAAACTATTGAGAAGAGGTTTATACATATGATAAACCATTTAAAGAAGTTGATAATAAATGATATTTTGTCGTGTGACGATATGATGAAAATAAAGATTGAAATCTTGCAAAATTTAAAAACAACACCAATGTAAATTTTGTTAATGCCATAACACTTGAAAAAGTAGATAAATATTATTTATATTTAGGAAATTATTTTAAACCACCTCTAGATATAGGTGCCGGTTTAACTTATACTAACTTGTATATATATAAACCAGCAACTTTTCCTTATGTATATCATTGAGATAAAAATGATAATTATTTTAAATCAGTTTATCGTTGAAATAATCACAGTGAACCAAATACGCCATTTATATCACTTAAAACTGGACAAATTACAGATTAAAATTTAAAACAACAAAATAATATTAATAGTAATGATGAAATTAAATTAACTATTAAAAACAAAGATATTTCAGAAAACCCTATTTATCAATTAGAAACAAATTATTTTAATTGATTATCAATAACAAATGAATTAGAAACAAATAATATCCCTTCTCTTATTACTGCTAAAATTAAATTATCAGATGGTGAATATGGTAAATATTTAACTAATTTAATTGTTTCTAATGACAAAATAGAAAACTATTTAAACTATTTTTCTCAATGATATAAATTACTTTATTCTAAGGGAATTTGAGCAAATATGACTAAAGATTTAGTTGAAGATACTATTAAAATAACTTATGATAAAAAAGTATTTATTTTAAATCAAATTAAAATATCTGGAATATGGGGTTATGGTAATTATGATATAAATATTTTTATTGAAAAACCAAATGAAAAAATTATTGAAGGAAAAGATATTAACTTAGAATTAATAAAAAATTCTCCTATTGGAACTAAAATCAGTGGAAAAGATAGAAATACATATTTGCAATTAATCGAAGATGATACATGATATTTATATAAAAATGGTATTGAAGATCAAAACTCTTATTTAAATAAAGCGGTTGTTGATTTTTTAATAAAACAATCAAATAGTGTAATATTTTCCTATCCACCAACAAAAGAACAAATTAATATTAATAATTTACAATTATTTAATAGAAATAATGAAAAATTATCATTAATTACATTAGAAATATAAAAAGTCATTTATTAAAATGACTTTTTATTATTCATTAACTTTTACCATACCGTCCTTTATCAACTATTAAATTAGGTTCTTGTGTATCTAAATTTCAACGATAAACTGATTTAAAATAATTATCATTTTTATCTCAATGATATACATAAGGAAAAGTTGCTGGTTTATATATATACAAGTTAGTATAAGTTAAACCGGCACCTATATCTAGAGATGGTTTAAAATAATTTCCTAAATATAAATAATATTTATCTACTTTTTCAAGTGTTATGGCATTAACAAAATTTTCATTGGTGTTGTTTTTAAATTTTACAAGATTTCAATCTTTATTTTCATCATATCTTCATACGACAAAATATCATTTATTATCAATTTCTTTAAATGGTTTTTCTTGTGGTACTATTCATTTTAAAATACCATCTTTTCTATTTATTTTATGGTTCTCTTTTTGTTCTTTCAATTGTTCTTGGCTATGCAGTTCCTATTGTAGATCTAGAAATTGTACCCGAACCAGGAGCTATAGCAGTTCCTATTGCGCCACCCAAAACACCAAATCCTAATGCAAATCCATCAGAAATATGCTTAGACAAACAAGAAAGAATTTTTTCTTTAAAAGAACTTAATTTTCCTTGCTCTTTTTGTTTTTTTAAATATTCTTCCACTTCTTTTAGTTTATTTATTTTTCATTTTTTTGCTTTTCTTTCTCCTTCTTAGCCGATTCATTCTTGTCTTTCTTTATCTAATCTTTCTTGTTCTAATCTATTTGCTTTTTTTCTATCTCATTTTTTTCTTTTTCTTCGTTACTAATTCACTCATTTAATCTATCAAAATAAAATACTTTAAATGTACTATTTGTATTTGCAAATAAATAAATTTTTTATTAATACTAAATATTTTTCAAACGTTCCTATTTTTAGGTTATTTAAAATTTTATATTCTTCATAATTTTCATCATCTTTTTTCAATAAAACTAATAATTGATTATATCAATACTCATTATTGGTCTTAATAAATATATTATTACTTTTATAAATAGATATTTTTGTGCTAATTAGACTACTAAATTTATCACTTTCTTGATCAATAATGTTAAATCTATAAATTCCTTTTTCAGTTGCAATATAAAAATTTTCTTGTTTATTATCTAAATAATGATCATTAATATTTGGAATTGAAATTTCTTCAATTGAAGTTTGTCCAGATTTAAGATGATAAAATTTTTTATCAGAAAATATAAAAATATTATCTTTTATAGCATAAAATTTAAATCCCGTATAATTATCATAACTAAATTTTCCACTTATTTTAATGGGATTAATATCATATTTTCTAAGTAAATATAATTCATCTCTAACTTTTATATAAATATTATTATATTCATCGAAATTAAAAGAATTAATATCAACAATATTTGGAATATAAATTTTTCTTAATTTTTTAATATCATCAATATTTTTTGGAATATCTTCTTCATTATGCTTGATTAAATTTAAAAAATCTATATTTTCATCATAACTATGGACTTTAAGAATAATATTATTTTCATTATCTAAATAAAAATGGTTAAAACGAAAATTACTAATTACATCTTTTATATTATAAATATTATTTTTATAAAGTTTTTTATTAGTAAAAATATAAATATTTCTGTTTATATTTTTATATAATGAAAAACCATGAATATTTCCATCTCTTCCGGACTCATCACCTTGATGTATTAATTGTAAATTTCCCTTTTCTGTAATTTTATATAAATTATTAGTTTTTCTAGTTAAAAAATAAAGATTGTTTTTAAATTCTTCAAATTCTATGTTAATTTCTTTTATTAAAAAATTTAATTTAATAGAATTAATAATATTATTTTTTAAATTGTCAACTTTTTCTAATATATTATTTTTAATTTTATCATAATTTTCTGTAATATAATCTTTAGTTTCTTCAATTTTTTTAGTTCCTATTTTTCAAAGAGAAAAAGCATAATCTCACAAAGAATAGTTATTATTTTCTAAATGTGATAAAACAGTATAATCAAACCCACTATTTTCTAATTTATTTAATTTTTCTTCTTTTTGATAAGGACTAGCTGCAATTGTTGTTGGTACAGCAGTTCCACTAACTGTTAATACACTTAATAAATTTAAAAGTTTTTTCATTTTTTATAATTTCCTTTCTTATCTTGAAACTTTTTTTCAAGATCTATTGACATTATATATAAGCACTTTTAAAGCATATTGGAGAAAGGCAATTATTTAAAATGATTATTATTGTGATTATACTGTACTAAATCTGGGCTCGCAGAATTTTCATAAGTTTGTGAAAAATGCCTTAAAGTTTAAAAAACTTTTGCCGCGCTTTTCAAAATACTTGGGAAAAATTCTAAGCGTTAAGCGAAGAATTTTATAAAGGTTCCCAAATTTGTTTGAAAGAACCTCAAAATCTTTTTTAACTTATAAATTATTTTATCACAAAAATTTAAGAAAATCAACCGCTCGCCCAAAACCTCAAAAAACTATATAATTAGCTTTGTATATAAAAGAAAGGATTTTTTAAAATGGATAAAACAAAGCATCATTTTACTTTTAAAGAAAGAGTAATGTTAAAAGATTTATTAGAATTTGATTCTTTTAAAAAATGGTAAATCCAATATATCTAAAATAGAAAAAATATTGCATAAAAATCGCAATACAATTAGACAAGAAATAAAAAGGTTAAAAGATAATGAATATGACGCTAAATTAGCACACGAAGATTATTTACAAAAACGACAAAAATGTTTTAAAAAATCATCATTATTGCTAAATATTTTAGAATGACTAGATGAAGAATATAACAAATTTCATGATTCACCAGAACAAATCTGTAAAAAATATGAAAAAGAGTTTGGTATTAAATTTCCGGTATGTTTTAAAACTTTATATAAATATATTCATTTGGGATTTTTAAATTTCAAGAAAGATAATTTATATTTTCATGGTAGAAAATATAAAGCAAAAAATAGAATTGATAACTGTGGAAAAAAAAGAAATTTTAGAACTATTGAAGAAGCAAAACATGATAAAAATGAATTTGGTTGATTTCAAATGTATACTATGGTTGGTAAAAATAATAGTGTTTGTTTAGTTTTAATCGAAGAATTAACCCAATTTAAAATTATTGAACCATTAAAAGAAAAAACAACAAAAGAAGTTACAAACGCATTAAAACGAATTTTTTCTAACAGATTTTTTAAAGATAGATGCAAAGGAACAATAACAGATCAAGGCAAAGAATTTGCTGATTGAGAAAAAATTGAAAAAATAACAAATGCTAAAGTATATTTTTGTGATGCTGGAACTCCAACTCAAAAACCCAAAGTTGAAAGAGCAATTCGTGATTTTAGACATTGATTTTCCAAAGGAATTGATTTAAGTATTTATTCAAGAAATTATTATCAAGAAGTTGCTAATATAATAAACTCTAAAATAAAATTAAGTAGGGTGCTACACTTCATAGTACAATTTACAAATTGTCCTTTAACAACAGCAAGTGGGACATTTGGTTATGGTGAATGTTACCAAGACTTTTTTTCTGTTAATGAGTTGGGAATGCTAATAACAAAAGGAATTACTTTAGAGCCACGATTAGGCAATAGTGCACAGCGGTTAGCTGAAGTTACAGCGAGATTAATTAATTCTATTGGTTTAGAAAACCCAGAGTTAGATTATTTTACAGCGAAGATTGTGTCCACCTTTGCTGCGTTTCAGATTCCAATTATTGTGAACTTAAATGGAAAAACAATTGAAGAATACGAAATATTAGCCACTGCTATTAATGAAATTGATGCAATTGCTTTTGTTGAATTAAATATTTCTTGTCCAAATGTTAAAGAAGGCGGTATTTTATTTGGAACTGATCCGGTGGTAACACGACAAGTAGTTAAAAGAGTTCGCCGTGTTTTAACAAAAAAGAAATTAATTGTGAAATTATCACCATCAGTTAGTGATATTAAGAAATTTGCGATTATTTGTCAAGAAGAAAGAGCAGATGCAATTAGTCTAATTAATACTATTCCTGCAATGCAGATTAATCTTAAAACGAAAAAACCGGCCTTAGGTAACATTATAGGAGGGTTAAGTGGACCTTGTATTAAACCAATCGCAATTCGGATGGTTTATGAAGTTGCTAAGGTAGTTAAAATCCCAATTATTGGCATGAGGGGAGTTAGTTATGCCAATGATGGATGTTCTTGAATTTTTAATGGCTGGAGCAAGTATTGTTGCAATTGGTACTAGTTTATTTACTAATCCAAACCTTGTTTTAGAGATTAAAAGAGATTTGTTAGCATATTGTAAAGAACAAAATTTACAACTTTTAAGCCATATTGTGGGAATCGCGCACCAGAAGTAGAAATAATTATGCCAAAAATATTTATTGCGTGTTATTTTAATACAGAAGAACAATTATGAACTTTTTTAAACAAGTTTCGGCCACAATCATTATTTTTAAAAGTTGGGATGGAATTAATTTATGCTGTTGGTTTTGAAATTATTAATAAATTAAAACAGCACGGTCATATTGTTTTTCTTGATTTAAAATTAAATGATATTCCAATTACAGTTGAAAAGGCTTTACAAGCATTTAAACAATATCAAGTTGACTTTGTTACAATTCATTTAACAAGTGGTGAAAAAACATTATAATTAGCGCATCAGATTGTGCAAGATACTTCAATTAAATTATTAGGTGTAACAGTATTAACTAGTCTTGATAATGATGATCTTCAAACTTTATTTTTATTTTCAACATTAACAACGGAGCGATTAGTACAAAATTTAGCAAAATTAGCAGTAGGTAATCATTTTTATGGTGTGATTTGTTCCCCTTGAGAAGCAAAGATGATTAAAACACAGTTTCCATCGTTACAAACAATTACCCCTGGAATTCAATTAGTAACTAAACAAACTGATCAAAAACGGGTGGCAACACCAGTTCTTGCAAAAGAATTAGGAGCTGATTATTTAGTAATTGGTCATGCAATTACAAGCGCTGCTGATCCGGTAGCCGTTTATCAACAAATTGTAACAACATTGGCAGATTAGAAAGGACGAATGAAGATGAAAAACATTATTACGGAATTAATTAGAATTAAAGCAATTAGTATTAATACTACTGAATTATTTACTTGAGCATTGGGAATTAAAGCATCAATTTATATTGATAATCGATTAACGATGGGTTATCCTAATTTGCGGTGAACAATTGCTGAAAGGTTTGCTGAATTTATTAATACTAATTTCGGACAAGATAAAATTGATAATATTTTTGGAACAGCAACAGCAGGAATTCCCCATGCTGCTCTATTAGGCCATTTATTACAATTACCATTTGGGTATGTTCGTAGTAGTAAAAAAGGTCACGGAAAACAAAATCAAATTGAAGAAGTTTATGAAAGGGGACAAAAGGTTGTGGTCATTGAAAATTTAATTTCTACCGGTGGGTCAGTTATTGAAGTTGTGAAAACTTTACAAGCGGCAGGTTTGGAAGTTGTTGCGGTATTAGCAATTTTTAGTTATCAATTAAAAAAAGCTATTATTGCTTTTGAAAGTTTACAAGTTCCTTTTTATACATTAACTAATTTTGAAAGTTTAGTAATAACTAATGGTTTGTTGTCAAAAGCAGAATAACAAATTTTAAAAGAGTTTCAGCAACAATTAGAGTAGAAGAATACAATGATTTGGATTAGTAAGTTAATTTAAAATATCTTATTAATATTATTGACTAAATTAAAAAAACATCATATAATCAATAATGAAAAATGTTAAAGTAGCTAATGCTCACCTATGCCCTTTAGTGTGGTTAATAGGTTTTACAAGATAAAATTAAAGTTTTTAATGATTATATTTTAATCATTTAAGAAGATAATTCTTGTTAATGAAAGCGCTATTTTTGATCGTTTTTTTAATTAATTAAAATGGAGGTATTGGATGAATCAACCCACTAAAAACAATAAAAATATCGAGCAAGTAAATTATGATATTAGAGCACGTGAAGTTTTAATTATTTTAGATGATGGTAATAAAGTTGGCCCTTTAGGGCGAAATGAAGCAGTTCGTTTTGCTGAAGAAAAAGGTTTAGATTTATTGTTAGTATCAGTTGCTTCAAATCCACCGGTAGCAAAATTGGTTGATTATGGAAAATATAAATACGAACAAAAGAAAAAAGAAAAAGAAAATAAGAAAAATCAACATGTAATTGAAAATAAAGAGATGCGTTTACGAACAGGAATTGGTGAACATGATTTGGAATTTAAGGCAAAAAAAGTGCGTGAATTTCTAACTGATGGAAACCGTGTTAAAATTTCTTTAAAGTTTCGTGGTCGAGAAGTTGCAAGACCTGAATATGGCAAAGAAACATTAGATAAATTTTTTAGTTATATTGAAGATTTGGCAAAGATTGAAAAAGAACCCCAGTTAAATGGCTTGTTTTTAGATATGTATGTTGTACCAAAAAAATAATTAATTAAATTAACTTTTAAAAGAAAAGACAAGGAGGAAAATTTATGCCAAAAATGAAAACGAAAAAATCTTTAACAAAAAGAGTTAAAATAACAGGAACAGGAAAATGAAAGATTGCGCATGCATATACTTCACATTTAGCCCAAAATAAAACAACAAAACAAAAACGTCATTTACGTAAAGCTGGTTTAATGGATCAAACTGATCAGAGTCGATTAAAACAACTATTACAAGGATAAAGAAAGAGAAGGGAGTATTAACAAATGGCAAGAGTTAAAGGCGGACCAACAACAAGAAAACGTCGTAAAAAAATTATTAAAGAAGCAAAAGGATATTTTGGAACAAAATCAACGCATTATAAAAAAGCAAAAGAACAAGTAATGAAATCATGAGCGTATGCTTTTCGTGATCGTAAGCAACGTAAAAGAGATTTTCGTTCATTATGAATCCAAAGAATTAATGCTGCAGTACGTGAACATGATATGTCGTATTCACAATTTATGAATGGTTTAAATAAAACTAACATTGAAGTAAATCGTAAGATGTTATCAGAATTAGCAATTCATAATCCAAGTGAATTTAAAGTGTTAGTAGAAAAATCAAAACAAGCGTTAAAAAATTAACAAAACTACTTTTCTGAAAAGTAGTTTTTTATTTTAATATTAAGTCCGTTTTCTTATCTTGGATTTTTTATGATGAGTTGCTAATTGTTTTAATTAAGCATAAAATATTAACAAACATAAGGGAAAGAATGAAAAATGTCAGAAAAATTATCGTTAAAAGAGCAAGTTGAGATTTTACCAACTAAACCAGGATGCTATTTATTTTACAATAATTATCATCAAGTATTATATGTTGGAAAGGCAAAAAACTTACGAAGTCGTGTTAGTTCTTATTTTAACAAAGTGTATAATTATAAAACAACCCGCTTAGTTCAAGAAATAGTTCGTTTAGAAACAATTATTACGAAAACTGAAAAAGAAGCACTAATTTTAGAACATAATTTAATTAAGCAGTACAAACCAAAATACAATATTTTGTTAAATGATGATAAACATTATCCTTATATTGTAATTACAAAAGAAAAAGACCCTCAATATTTGTATGTTCGTAATGTTCATCAAAAATATGCTCGCTATTATGGACCATTCCCAGAAGGGAGTCATGCGCAGGAAATTATTAAAGTCTTAGAACGATTATATCCTTTACGTCGTTGCAAAGGAAATCTTGAAAAACCTTGCCTTTATTATCATATTAATCAATGTTCAGGTGCTTGTTTTAAATCAGTTCCTTCAGAGTATTATACAAAAATGATTAAAAAAGTTCATAATTTTTTTAAAGGTAATTTTACTGAAACAAAAAAACTACTAGAGAAACGAATGTTTCAAGCCGCAGATAACTTACAATTTAAAGAAGCACATAAATTAAAAGTTTTAATTCGAAACTTAGATTGAACTTTATCATCACAAACAGTTGAAATGTTAAATCAAAATGATAATTTAGATGTGATTAGTTTATATCAAACTACTGAGCATTTAGTGTTAACAACTTTATTTTATCGTTCTGGAAAATTAAGCTATAAAGATTATGAATATTATCATCTTGATTTTGCTGAAGATTACCAAGAATTATACCGCTTATACTTGCAAAATATTTATCAAAAAAATATTTTACCCACAAAAATAATTGTTAACGAGGCAATTGCATTACCAGAATTAAACTTGTTATTTGATAATCGTGTTTTTCATCCTAAAACATCAATTGAAAAAACAATTATGAAATTAGCCACTGAAAATAGTTATGAATCTTATGTCCAATACCAGACAACTGCCCAACGAGAATTAAATAATGCTGAAGTTTTAAAAGAGTTACAAATGCTATTAGGTTTATCAGAATTACCATATTTAATTGAAATGATTGATATTACTAATATTAATAATGAGTTTGTGACTGGTGCGGTTATTGTTTATAAAAATGGTCGTCCATCACGAAATGATTATCGTAAGTATAATTTAGAAATTCCATATCAAGATGATACGCACCGTATTGCGGCGGTTGTTGCTCGTCGTTATCAAAAGATTATTCAAGAAGAACAAGCCCTTCCTAATTTAATTATTATGGATGGTGGGATTCAACAAGTTAATGCTTGTTTAAAAGAACTAGCAAAATTAGATTTATCAATTCCCGTGATTGGTTTAGTTAAAAATGATCATCATAAAACTGACCATTTATTTAATTTTAAAAAAGAGAAAGTATATTTGGATAAAAGTAGCCGTTTATTTTTATTTTTAACAAGAATGCAAGATGATGTTCATAATTTTGCAATTACTAGTTTTCGCCGCCGGCAAACAAAAGCTTTGACAACAAGTATTCTAAAAACAATCCCAGGGTTTGGAAAACAACGAATTAAATTATTAAATCACCATTTTAAAAGTATTGGTGCAATTCAAAAAGCAAGTGATGCTGAATTATATCAATTATTGCATAATAAAAAACTTATTGAAAATTTAAGAAAATTTTTGGAACATTTTGGTAAATAACTTTTTTTCGGTATAATAATTAAGTACAGAATTAAACAATGAAAGGAGTAGAGAATTATCCATCGAGTCCAACGAAAAGATTTATTATTAGCATATTTGTGTCAAAAACTTTTTCACGAAATGAATCATGTTCTTGAATATGTTCGAAAATATAATATTTCAGCAACAACTGCGCGCCGTGATTTAAAAGAACTTGAAAATGAAGGAATTATTACAATGTATTATGGTGGTATTAATTTTTTAGGAGTTCATAATAAAACATGTAATATTAATGTTCGAACAAGTAGTATTAATTTTGATAAAAAAATGATTATCGGAAAAAAGTTAACAAATTTGTTAGAAAAAAATGATGTTATTTTTGTCGGAGCAGGATCAACTTGTGAAATTTTTGTTACTTTAATTGATAAACCAATAAAAATTGTCACTAATTCATTTCGAATTTTACAATTGGCAAAAGATAATCCTAATGTTCAATATAATGTCTTATTTGGAGGCAAATTACGTGAAAAATCACAAGCTTTTTATGGTTCATTTTGTGAGGAAAGTTTATCATTAATTCAATTTTCAAAAGTTATTTTTTCAGCAAATACAATTGATAAAACTGGCGCTGTTTTCAAAAGTAATGAAGAAGAAGCGCGGGTTGAATTAGCAGCCTTAGCACGGGTTCAAGTTAAAATTTTATTAGCTGATAGTACAAAATTTGATAAAATTGGGTTTTTTAAATTTTATGACGTTAAAGATGTTTCATATTTAGTAACGGACAAACCAGAAGTTATGAAACAATATGATTTTAATGTTAAAGTAATATAAAACTTTGTTTAACAACAAAGTTTTTTATTTACAAGGAAAAGTTAACTTAGGATGGTAATTTTTTGCTTGAAAGGAGGTTAAAATGGATTTAAATAATGTCCAACATGTATGTAACCAAATTGAAAAGTTTGAATTTGAAGAATTATTTACTGTGCTAGCAAAAATTGAGGAAGTAGTAAAAGACCGTACCGATGAGGTAGATTAGGAAAATATTTTCATTAAACTCTCAATTTTTTTCATTCCATTGTTATCTAAATTTTATTAAAATCTAATTGAAATCTGAAGGGATTAAACCATGGAATGAATAGGTGGGTAATATGCAATTAAAAACTAATATTCTTGAGAAGTTAGAGGAAATTATTAATCGTAATGATGATACTGTTAATGGTATTATTGCACAAACTATTTTAATTTTTGCTAAAGTATCAAATGAAAATTTTATCATTAATGATGTTGCAGAAACATCACATACAAGTGTTTTAGCGGTGACAAAGTTTTGTAAAAGTTTAGGTTTTACAGGATGAAAAGAATTTTATATTTTTTTTCGCTATGAATTAGAAAATTTAAAAAAACTTAATCAGTTTTATCGTCTTAATCCATCAAAAAATACTGTTAATGATTTAGTATCAAACCATAGTGCAATGATGACAAATTTATTAAATGAAAATTTATCATCAATTTTAGAATTAAAAACAATGCTAAAAACAACAAAAAAAATTTATTTGATTGGTGAACATACACATTTAGATTTATTAATTAATTTTTATCATCAATTGTTAGGAATTGGTTTTGATGTAAGTGTAACAACACATGAATTTATTGCTAAAAAATTTTTAGAACGATTAAGAGATGATGATCTTGTAATTTGAATTATTATTGATACAGATCAAACTTATTTATTTAATGTTTTAAAACATACTGATAAAACTTTACCGTTAGATAATATTAAATTTATTTTAAAAGAAAATTAACCGATTATAGAAACTAATTTAACAACAAAAACACCGATTATTATTAATGATCAGCGCAAAATGTATACTCACCAAATTATTTATAATCATTTATTTATTATTTTTAATGCAATTTTAACAATGATTAATTAAAAAAATACCCAGCAAGTTGTCTGAGTATTTTTTATTATGATTTATTATGATCAATATCTCAATCTTCTAAGACCATATGTTTAATAAAACGATTCATTCATAAGTCAGAATTGGCCCCCGTTTGTAAGTTTCAAACGTCACCAGTTTCGAATCCAACATAATTTCCATTTTTAATATAGACGTAAGTTGGCGTTAGAGTTAATCCTAATGAAGCAGCAGTAATTGTTTTGTCAATTTTACCATTAATTTTATGAGCATTTCGCTCTTGTGTTAGAATTCAATCAGCAATTTTTTTTGCTCATTTTTCTTTTCAAATACCATTATAATCTTTAATGTTATCAGTAATAATTAAACGAGTGTTTTTAATTTTTTCTTGTTCATCAGAACTAATCGGATATGTTTTTAAAGCATATTGGGCACCAAAATTACCTGCTAAATACTTGTCATATTTATCATTACCATAGCCATTTTTATTATATAAATCTGGAATTGTTGTATCTGTTGTATTTTGACAATGAATGCAATTCTTTGCTGAAACCATAAAAATAAAACTTTCTTTATTGTTTATACCATTGATGAATTGGTTGTAATAAGCCATATTTTGATCTGAACAAGCGATTGTTGCTGTTGCTGTTGTTGTTGCGAGTGTCATTGCTGCCATTGTATTTAGCAGTTTTTTCATTTCTATTCCTCCCCAAGAATTATTTTTTATAATTGTCTATCTATAACTATACATTATTTTTTATATTTTTAAAGTTAAATCTAAATATTTTTATGGTGTTATTTAGTAGATAATTATGAGAGAAAAGTATATAATGATAAAAAATAATACAGATTTTAAAGGAGAGTAAATGATGATGGATATGACCACCGCATTAGCTGTGTTACTTCAGCAACTATTTTAATTGCAAATACTTTAGTTAATACGGCTTTAGCAACAATTAGAACTTTATTTTTTGCGTCTTTGATTATCAATGCTGAAACAGCAACATGAGTAGCAACAGGAGTTATTGGTTTAACTGTTTTAATTTTTGGTGAATTATTACCAAAAACAATTGCTAAAGCTTTTCCTGAAAAGTTTTCAATTTTTTCAGCTTATATTTTATGAATCTGAAAAATTTTGTTTTATCCTTTTACTTGGTTGTTAACCTTTCATAAACAAAAAAATGGTGTTTTAACAACAGAAAATGAATTGTTAGAATTAATTTTAACAATTAAATCAGAAGGTGTTTTAGAAAAAAAGAGAAAGAACTAATTGAATCAGCAATAACTTTTGATGAAAAAACAATTGGTTCAATTATGACAGCAAAGGAAAAAGTTAAAACAATTTATAGTAATATTTCATGACGAGAATTACAACGGTTTTATAAGCAAGAACGTTTTACGCATATTCCTGTTTTAGTTCCAGAAACTGAAAAAGTAATTGGAATTTTAAACATTAAAGATGTTTTTATTGCCGTTATTGATCATCAAGAAGTTGATATCAAAAGTTTAGTTTCTGAACCAATTTTTTCTCTTGTTATTTAAAATTAGATGATGCTTTAGAATTATTTCAACAAGAACAAGTTCATATCGCAGTTGTTAGTACCAATGAAGATAGTAATAATTTTCTTGGAATCGTTACACTGGAAGATATTTTAGAAGAATTAGTTGGTGAAATTTATGATGAAGATGATGAAACTGGGCAAGTAAAAGAAATTGGTCACCATATGCTTTGAATTCATGGTAGTACTTCGATTAAAAAAGTATTTCAAAAATATTTGCATTTAGCAGCACCACCAGAAAGTACAGGTAAAACATTATATCAATGATTTGTTAAGGAAACAGGATATGATTTAACAAAATCAGAAAATAAAATTAAAGAATTTGTTTATCAAAATTATGCTTTTCGCGTAAATGATGAGAAAAAAGGCAAATTAACTTCCAAAAATATTATTTTTGAAATTGAATTTTTAACTAATAATAATCCAATTCATGATTTAGAACGTTAAAAGCAAAAAAGTGTATTTATTTTAAATACATTTTTTATTTATCTTTGTTAAATACTTAACATTAATTTATTCTATGTTAAGATAAAAAAAGATAAGAAATATAGAAAAATTAATGAGAAGGAGGAGGATTATTCTGGAAAAAATGCAAGTAGAAAATGAAATATGTGATGGATTACTTTTTCGTTATTTAGGTTTTATTAACAAAGCATTTACACAGCAAATTGAAAATGAACTACAAAAACAAGGTTATTATGATTTTCAAATTTCTAATATTTGGTTATTAATTTTAATTGAACGGTTTCCTGACTATACAATGAATGAATTAGCACAAGTTGTTAATCAATCACGGGCAAATATTACGATTGTTTCAAAAAAATTAGTACAAAAGGGTTATGTTGTAAAAAATCGCCCAGAAAATAATAAAAAAATTATTTATTTAACCTTAACTGAAAAGTGATGAAAATTAAAATCAATTGTTTTTAATTTAGTAAATCAATTAGATCAACGCATTATGCAAATTTTATCAAAACCACGATATGAAACTTTACTAGCTGATTTAGGAAGGATAGTTGAATTGCTAAAAAAGAAGGGTCTACATCTTAAAAAAATGTTAAATATTTAACAAATATTAATAAAATAACTTGTAATATTTTTTAGAATTCGTATAATTATTTTGTTAAATACTTAACAAAATGCACAAAAAGGAGTTTATCATGAGAGAAAAAAATGATGGGTTAAATTTAACTGGCAATAATACAAAAAAAGAACCGTTGCCAATTAAAAATCCAAAAGCCACCCCAATGGGATTTTTTAAATTATTGTCAATTTATTATAAACAATTTTGATTTCGTTGATTATGTTTAATCTTATTTATTATTATTACTTGTGGAATTACAGTTGCCTTACCTAAATTAATAAATATTGTTATGATGGAATTGACAACGGGAATGTTAAAGCGTTCAAGTATTAATGATCCTGCGATGCCATGAGGAACATTACTATACTGAGCAATTGGTTTTGTCGGAACTTTTATTGTTTCGGGAATGTTTTTATATTTACAAAGTTTAGTTGGTGGGTCAATTTCACAAAAAATTGAAATTGATATTCGAATTAAAGTTTTAAATAAATTAGTTGATTTAGATATGAATTATTATCATGATAAAAAATGGGTGATATTTTAACTAAATTAATTTCTGATAGGCAAATTTTAGGTGACCAAGCATTTCAAGTTTCACAAAATTTTTTAAATGCTTTCTTCACCTTCATTGGTAGTATTGGGATTATGTTTATTTTAGATAACCGTGTTTTGCAATACCAAGATGGGCCACGCGGGATTGAACCAGTTATTGATCAAGATGGTAATTTTGTTTATCTTGATGGAAGTGCAACTGTTGCGGAATTAGCTGGTATTATTTTAGGAATATCATTTGCAATTTTATTATTAACTTCATTTGGTTTTACTTTTATTCGTCGGTTAATGTATAAACAACGAAAAGTGGTCTCTGATGTTAATGGTGATGTTAATGATCAGATTAATGCAATTCGATTAATTAAAGCAACAGGTACAAATGAATATGAAAAAGAACGTTTTAATAAAATTCATAAAGAATATTATAAAGTTAGTATGTGTGCTATTAAAGTCCAATCAATTGTAATTGCTTTTGTTATAACAACCTTGACTAGTATGAATACAATTGCATTAATTGTTGGAATTATTTTTGTTAATAATCAAAATTTAAAAAAAATAATTTAAAATCATATTTAGACCATGTTGGTTATGTTGAACAAGAACCACAAATTATTTACGGAAGTTTTTACGATAATATTCGTTATGGAACTTTTATGGCAACTGATGCTGAATGTGAAGCAGCAGCAAAAAAAGCAGAATTATATAATTTTATTATTGACTTACCAGAAGGGTTTAATACTTTACTAGGAGAGCGTGGTTTTATTTTATCAGGAGGGCAAAAGCAACGATTAGTAATTGCGCGAATATTTTTACGAAATCCTGAAATTTTAATTCTTGATGAAGCAACAAGTGCTTTAGATAATATTGTTGAAAAAGAAATTCAAGCGGAATTAGATAACCTAATGAAAGGTAGAACAACAATTATTATTGCTCATCGTTTAAGTACCATTAAGAATGTTGATCAAATTTTAGTTTTAGAAAAAGGAAATGGAGTTGTTCAAAGTGGAATCTTTGATGAACTAAAAAAGTTGAAGGACGTTTTAAACGATTATACGAAGCTGGTTTAATGACATAAAATAAGTAACACAAAACAATTGTTTTGTGTTTTTATTAACAAATTTGTTTTTTAAATTTTAATATTATTAAACCATAATCATGGAGGGCTTGGTATTATGGCAAAAAAGAACCAACAATTTAATGAAACTAAAATTTTTACTGATTATTGATTATCAAGCACTTGCCCAAGCAACCATTCCTGAAATTGTTGCAAATTTACCTAATCAAAAAATTGGTTATCATAATGATGAAGTTAAACAATACTTAGCTCACGCAGATCAAACTGCAATTAAACCACAACAATTTAATTGAATGAAAAATATTTTTTTGACAATTGTTAATCCTTTTAATTTATTATTAATTGTAATTTTTGGTTTTCAATTAGGAACTTTTTTTGTTAAAGATTTTTATGATCTATTAGCTTTGGCTAGTGCAATTATTATTGCCATTATGATGACCTTAAGCGCAACAATTTCATTAGGACAAGATTATAAAGCATTTCAAACAACAAAAGAATTACAACAATTAGTAAAAAAAACTTCAATGGTAATTCGAACAGGGGAATGCCATTTTGCAACAGTTAATGAAACAATGTTACCGAATTTAGTTGCAAAAGCAGTTAAAGTAGAATCAAAAACATTAATTCCTGGTGATTTAATTTATCTTTCCACAGGTGATATTGTTCCTTGTGATGTTCGAATTATTTATACTAAAAATTTATCAGTTAACCAAGCTGTTTTAACTGGTGAAGCAACACCTGTTTTTAAAACAATTGTTGCGAATGCTGCACTACATCAAAATTTTGATTTATCAAATCTTTGCTTTATGGTAAGTAGTATTGTTGCTGGAAGCGCTGTTGCGGTAGTTTTAAAAACAGGTGTTAATACTTATTTAGGAATGTTAAATGAACAATTAGCAGCAGTACCAACAGAAAATAGTTTTAATTTAGGAATTAAAAAAATTACGCGCTTAACTATTCTAATTATTTTAATTATGGTACCAATTGTGCTAGTGTTAAATGGCATTCGAACAGAACAATGATTAGAAGCTTTAATTTTAGCATTATCTGTAGCAGTTGGTTTAACTCCCGAATCGTTGCCAGTAATTGTTGCTGTTAAGTTGACCCGGAGAAGCAAAAATTTAGCAAAAGAAAAAGTTGTAATTAAACAACTTGATGCAGTTCAAAATTTAGGAGCAATTGATGTTTTATGTACGGATAAGATAGGAACATTAACTGAGGATAAAATTGAATTACAAAGTTATCATAGCATTAATCAAGTTAATGCTCCAAAAGTTTTAAAATATGGCTATTTAAATAGTTATTTTCAGTCAGGAATGAAAAATCAAATTGATAATGCAATTATTAGTTATCCAAAAGTTAATTATACAAAAAGTTTACGAACAACTTATCAATTATTGGTTATCTAGGAAATATTCTCTTTTTTTGGTTAACAATAACTAGAAAAAGAGGTGTTTTTATGTGATATCCTTTTATTAAAAAAGAGCAAAATGATGATTGTGGTTATGCTTGTTTAGCAATGTTAATTGAATATTATCATCACCAAAAATTGACAATTAATGAATTGAAAAATCACCTTCCTGCTTATCAAGGAGCATTAAATGTTTATAGTTTAAGTCAAATTGCTAGTAAATACAATATCGGATTAACTGCTTTTGAAATTAGTAAACAAGTATTACCAACATAAACATTTGAGCAACCATTAATTGCCTATGTTTTAAATGCAATGGGTTATTATCATTATGTTGCCATTTATCAACGTCGTGGAAAATCCTTTTTTGTTGCTGACCCTAGTGCGAATAAAGACAGTTGAATTTTAATTAATACATTTATGGAAAAATTTCAAGCTGTGATTATTTTTACAAAAAAAGTAAAACAATTTGTTTATAAGACAAAATCATTTTATTTAACATTATTTTTTTAAAAGAACATAAGAATTTTTTATTATGAACAATGTTATTAAGTGTATTAGTTAACTTTTTAGTTATTTTTGGGAAAAGTTTTATTAAGGTTTATTTTGATCGTTTAACAACTGGTTTTCACCAAGAAGTTTTTTTTTTTTATATTTATCATTGTTTATGATTTTCGTCTCTTTTTTAATTATTTTTTTCAAAAAATGATGGTTAAATTACAACGGCGCGTTAACAAAACAATGCTAACAACATTTGTGACTAATTTAAAAAACCTTTCTACTTTTGAATTTGAACGTTTTAATACTGGTGAATGGTTAAAACGACAAACCGATGTTTTAATTTTGGCTACTTTTTTAGGAACAACGTTGCCACAATTATTATTTAGTTTTTTAATGATCATTATTAGCATTATTTTTTTACTTAATTTAAATGGATTAATTTTAGCAATTGTTCTCTTTGAAAATGTGCTTATTTTTTTCTTGTCTTTTTTATTTTCGCAAATTAATAAAAATTGATATAATAGCTGGTATCAAGAAGGATTAGAATTTGAAAATATGAGATTAGAGTTATATCATAGTTTTAAATTTCAAAAAAGTCGTAATTTAGAAAGTTATTTTACTTGTAAATTGTAAATGCAAATGTAGCACTTTATTGAAAAAGAATAAAGTGCTTTTTATTTTGTAAAAAATACTTATATTTATTGGATTAATCGTTAGATAGTATCTTTTACACTTAATAAAATATTTTTTTTCAGAAAAATCCATCCTTTCTTTTCTTAAAAAATTTTGAATAATTGTTTTATTTAGTTGTTAGTTAATTGTTAAATATAATTACTAAAAAATATATTTAATAAACAAAGAATTAAAAAAGATAATGAAATAAAAAAATAAAGATACTATCTAACGATTAATCCAAAATTCAATCTTTAAAACTTAATATTTTTTGATGCTTAAAGATGGATAACTCATCTATGGCACGAAGCCTTAAAGAAAGTGTGAAAGCGATTGGATTTACTACTCCTATTTATTTCTTTAATTCTCGGCAAGATTAATCACTTGCGAAATGTCAGAGCATGTGTTTTTTGGTTTGTTTTCATAAAAAGAGTGTTGTTAAACCGAAAAAAACAATATCGGACACTAAAAAAACAAGAGGGTTGGAACTCCAAAAGGTTATTTTCTTTATATAAAGTTGTGTAGGGATGGATGAAGCGTAATTAATAACTGGGTAAACTGTTTTTTGTTTATTTCCTTATCGGGGTAAACTCTATCAAAATATCCTATCCGCCCCCCCACCTTCAAAGTGGAGCGAGCGGCGAAGTAATTAAATATTAAAATAAATTATTTACTAAATATCAAAATATTAACCAATAAAGGAATATTATGTTTTTTTACAGAAAGGAAAATATTTGATGAAAAAATGAAATAAAAAAATTAAAAATAAATTACAAGAATTAATGATACAAGCTTATCTGGTAACAGTAAATGATATTAATGGTGAAATTTGAGCAACAAATAAAAAGAATTAAGGAGTATAGATAAATGACAGAATATAAAAGTAAATATATTAATAAAACTTGAAATGAAATAACAACATCATTTGATTGAGTTAATTGTCAACCTATTAATTGTCGTATTTCACATCATAAAAAGCATTATAATTTGCAATGTTTAGAATGAGCCAAAATGTACTTAAATTTATTTAAAGACAAGTGAGATGTTATTGTTTCATATACGCAATATTATAAAATTAACGATACTTTAGATTTAGCATTTGATGGATGAAAAATATTACAAATTGACAAAAAAATAAAACAAATAAATTAAAATATATTATTGCAATTGACCCTGCTGGAATTGGACAAACTGGTATTATTATTTATAATGTTTTGCAAAAGAAAATAATTAATAATATTACTTTTAATTCCAAAAATGAAGAAGAAGCAATAAATAATATGTATTTAATATTAAATGAGTTTAAAAATAAAATTTGTTCTTATTTAAATAAAGTTATTGTAATAATTGAAGATTATCAACTTCATAAGGGTTTAAAAAAATCCATTATTTACTCCTAAATTTATTGGTGGTTTAAAAGTTTTATGCAAATATCTATTTAATTTAAAATATATTTTACAATCACCAGTCATTAAGAAAAATTATATTTATAAAGGAAATATTAAAATGTCTTAGAGCACGAACACGATGCTTGAAAACATTTACAGTATTTTTTAGCAAAAGGAGTTGAAAAAATGGCACAAACAAAAAGTAATTTACCTAAAAAATCAATAACTAATAAACCTAAAATAAAAAATAAAAAAGTTAATAAGTTAGAATTAACTGTTAGATTACATGAAAATCCGATTAAAACTAAGATTAAGGCACTGGGGTTGGTGGTGGTGTTGAAGTTTATGCTTGTTCGGCTAAATGTCAGTGAGAAGGATTAAATTACTCAACATTATCAATATATAACCCATCTATTTTAACTGAGTTTTTGAAATTAAAAAAAGATCATGAGATAAAAATTAAAGGCTCAGTATTTAATCAGTTAAATATAAAAACTAAACGCTATTTTTTGTCTTTTAGAGTAGACAGTTTTGAAATTATACAAAAAGCGATTAGAAAAAGAACAAATACAAATATTAAAAAATAGGAGGAAAAACAATGGCATTAAAAAATGTAAAATATGTTCTTATTAATGAAAATAGTGAACCTATTAAAAATGAAGATGGTAGTTTAGATATTAAAACTGCTGAAATTATTTTAGAAAATACTGCTGAAGTTGAAGAATTTAATGCAATTAATTTAGAAAATAGTAATCAGCAAATCAACGAACTATAAACAAAAAATACTGAATTAACTTCACAAATTGAACAACAAACAATTCAATTAAAACAAATTGAAGTAATTGACTTTATTAATTCTTTAACTGATAATGAAGAATTTAAAAATGTTTTATTAAAGTCTTATGATATTACTGATGATATTGAAATCATTAAAACACAATTGCAAAGTGTTTATGATGAATTAATTAAGGTACAAACAGTTAATACTGGTGGCGTACCAAAAGTAGAAAACAAAGAAAACAATATTTTAGATACAGACAATATATTTAATAAATAGAAAGAAGGAAGTAAATTATGGCACAAAACCCACAAAGAATTTTCGGAGATATTGCTAATCAAGCAACAAAACGAGATCGAGAAACATTTGAACAATGATATTTATAAACTTATCAACAAAAATTTAGTTAAGAAGCATTATTTGCGTCAAAAGAAGCAAGTAAATTTAGTTTAGCATATAAAAGAAAGAAAAATATTAAATATAATGAAGGTTCTGGTAAAGATGGGAAAGTATTTAATAATCATGATAAATTATTAAATTATTAAGAAGTAGAATTTGATGATGAAATTGTTGAATTAGATACAATTTTAACTTTTGCTTGTAAATTAGACCCTGTAGAAAGTGATTTTAACCCTAATCTTTGGGCTGCTGATATTGAACAAGCAATGGATACTGAGGTTGCTTATAAACGTAATAAAATTTTAGAAATTATTAATAAAGGAGTAGTTACAACCATTCAAGGCCAAAAAGCAGATGATACAAATGCTTTACAAATTCATGATGAAATTATGGATAAAATATATGAAAATGGATTTACCCCATCAGAAACAGTTGTCTTGGGTTCGGCTGATTTTATTCGTGGAATTCGTAATAAATTACAGTTACAACTTGGAGCAAATGACCAAATAAACAATGTAATTGAAACAAGCGGAGCAATGAAAACTGTTGAAGGAACAACATATTATATGGTTCCTAAAAAATTACCAATTATTAATAAAGATGGTTCAGAAGGAACAATTACTCTATTACCAGATGGTGTTAATGCAATTGCCTTTAAATTTAGTAAAAAATATGACCCTCTTATCTTACGTAAAAAAGACCATACTCCATTAAGAGTTGGTACAGCTGCACTGGGTACTGGAATGGGTAATACTTTGATTATGGAAAGAGTTTTATATTTAGGTGGGGCAGTAGTTGAACCTAAGGGAATTATTAAACATATTGTTTCAAAAATTGATATTAGTAAAATTAATAAAATAGATAAACCTAATATTCATGTTACAGACCCAACAAAAGCAACAGCCGAACAGTTAAAATCACAATTTAAAGATGTTGTTTTAAAAGCAGTAAAAGCAGTAAATAGTTCTTTAACTGAAAGTGATTTTGATTACTTTATTGAAAGTAAAGGTGAAGACTGACCAATTAATATTACAAATGATAAAACTGTTGAAGTTCAAATTAAAGGTAAAAACAACGCTACTGGTCAAACAAATCCGATTGATGTTAAAATTAAAAATTCTTAATAGTACTAAAAAATAGTACTTTTTCGTTTGATATATATGCCAATTGGAACATCTAAAACAGCCCTTATTTATGCTGTTAAAAAAATCCAACTAGATTGTCAATCCAACAACAAGAAAAAAATTTTGGTTTACAGTTATTAGAATTTTTAGGAATTCAAGTTTTAGCACTTGGTTTATCAGTTTTAACTGGTGGTATTGCTTCGGCTGTTGGTCTTGGTGCGGGATTATCTAATTTTGCCGCAGCATTTATCTCTTTTAGAGTAGAAACAGCAACCGATTTTGCCGTAAATCAAATATATGATAAATTAACATCAGAAGTGACAGCAAAAAGTACTGCCTTAAATTTGCTACCAGCAATTGGTGGTATTGGAAAATTAACGCGTGCTGTTCGAACAACTAAAATTTTAAAATTAGCGAAAGAAACTAAACTACTTGAAAAATTAGGTGTAATAACTGCTAATAATTTAGAAGATGTTGTAAGACAAGTTAGAGGTAAAAAGATTTTATCTGATAAATTAATATTTGATTTTACAAAACAAGCTAATAATGAAACTTTATTATATACAATTGAAAAATTAGCCCGAAATGATTTTTATAAGGTTTTTAAAGTTTCTAAATTAGAAACAATTAATAATTTATTAAAAATTGAAAAAAATATTCAAAAAATAAGTCCTACATTAGTTCAAAAAATACCACGCATAAATGAAATAAATGCTAATAAATGATTGTCTGAATATGGATTAAATATTGATAAAATAAGCAAAATTAATACTAATGAGTGATATAACATAATCACTAATCTTCATAAAAAAGGTGTTGGTAAAAACCTAATATTAAATGCTAATTTAATGCGAGGCAGTAAAATATATAATAATAAATTATTAAATATTTTTCATCAAACATCAATTAAATTAAATAAAATTTTAAATCATTTAAACCCAAATTTTTATATTCAAAAAGTAACTAAAAAATTATTAGCCCCAATTGAAAAACAAATAATTACTATTAAACAAAAAGTAATTAGTAAAATTACTGATAAAACTAAAAAAATATTATCTAAATTTGAAACTAAGGCTATTAAAAAAGGTCAATTATTACCTTTAGCTTATGGTTCTGATGTTTTTTAGCAGTTAAAATTGTTCCATTATCAGTTGCGGGTGAAGTTGCTTTAACAATATATTATAAAAATCCTAAATATGTCCCTATTGTCGTTATGACAACTTTAATCAAAGCAGAACAGTTTGTTTTGGCTCCTGAACCGTTTAAATTCTATATGAACAGTGAGTGGTTTATTGGTTGGGGATTTAAAAAAAGTTTGTTTAATTTAGTTTCTTTTGCCCCACTTGTTTATCAGCAAGTAGTAAAAGATAGTTTTAAAATATATCGGACAATTGCTAAGATATTAAAAATGCAAGAACAATTTAAAAATAACTTTAATAAAGATAAATTGTTAAATACGCTAGAAGATAGTGCGGTTACTAGTTTGTTAGGTAATGGATTAGTATTTCAAGCATATAAACAACTCAAAACAAAACAAGATTTAAACAAAACAATTAAAACAAAAATATTACTAAATAGTAAAAAATTTATATTAAAGAAAATATATTCTAAAAAAAGTAAATGATAAGGAGATGATTAAATGTTAAATGAATTATGACAAAATGTTACTTTGGAAAATTATAATAATTTTATTCCAATGACAGGTAAAATTACACAAGTTCCAGTTCGTTATAATAAGTTTTTTAAAGGTGATGTAGAATTATGATTTAAAACATTTGCCTTAAGAGCCCAAAATATGATTAATTCTTACTTAAACTATCCATTTTCAAAACTAAAGTTTGAAACATTTAAAGATCCATTATTAAAGAAAATTTGTATTAATATGGTGTTTATTACGATTGAGCATTGAACATTTAACCGCATTCCAATTGAATTTTTTACTTCGGTAAATATGAGTGTTGGTGATATTAATTATTCATCGCAAAATGACCCTATGATTACTTGACAAGGTCTATTGCCTACCTATGCAAAATTATTGGCTAATTTAACAACTTTAAAGAAAATGTTTCGTACTTTTCAAGAAGAAGGTATTGATTTAACAATGATTGATTTAGAATCATATTATACTCAATTAGAAGTTGATGCTTTAATAGAAAAAGAAAAAACTAAGATTGACAATAAAACTATTGTTAAAAATAACAATAATGAAATAAATGTTCCCTTTGATAATGATACTATTTATGAAAAAAATGGTGTCTGAAAAGCAAAACAAAGTGGCGGTAGTGATATTAAAATTGATAATAAAACAATTATTAAAAATACTGCTGATGAATTAATGGTTTCAGATTTAAAACAAAATAAAATAACTTTATTACCTAATAGTAGTGGTCGTGTTAATGCTGATTTTAATGCTGAAAACGGGGAATTAAGAATTTGAGACCCTAGTTTTGAAGGTGGTAAAAATACTGCTGATTATATGATTATTGATAGTACAGTTGCGGGAATTGAAAGTACTGATGATACATTTGGTACTACTAAATATTTAGATAAATTTTATTTACAGAAAAAAGATTTACCTAAAATATCAAATGATTGAAAAGTTGTTGATACTAGTGATTTTGTTCAAGATTCTAAAGGATATAAAATTAAAAATTTTAATAAGTCAGAATATTATTATCGTTTATGGTGTTATACAACGCTTGAGATAGAACTATATATAATTACGCATATAAACTTTAAAGGTCAATTAGCAAGTGGAATATCATATGGAAATAATCCAAGTCGTTGAATTACCATTCAATTATTTTCCAACGGTGAGTTTAAATTATCATCAATATTAAATAGTGTTGAAATTAAAGGATTGTATATTGAAAGAAAAAAAGTAAGTTAGGAAGGAGATGGTATTATGCCAAAAGTAACTATTAAAGATATGATTATGTTTTTGAAAATCTTTGGAGTTTCATCATTGTTTTTTATTGCCGGAATTATTATTTGTTTTATCGGAGAAAAAACATTGGGTATTTCTTGACCAGCATATGTTATTGTTTCAGCAATGCTTATTGGAGCAAGAATTATAGTTTTAATTATTGAAACTATTAGATTTATCAAAACTTATAACAAACAACAAAAACAAGATAGTATTGAAGATGTTATTAAAAAAGAAGATACGAAATAAAGAGGTGATATAAATGGGATTATTATTAGCAAAAAAGAAATTAAAAAAAGAATATGATATTGATAGTTATTATCTTAATTTAGCATCAACGATTACTAATCGTAAAAATGTTACTGTTCAAAAACATAAGGAGATTTTAGAAAAAAGAATTTGTGAAGATAATGCTAATTTTTTAAATCCACGAGATTTAGAAATTAGCATTTATAATCCAATTAATAATAAAGAGATAGATACTAAATTAATTAATAACTTTTTAAAAATGCAAGACTTTACTAATAAGAATTGATATAACGAATATAAAATTAATAAGAATGGTAAAGGTGCATATTTTATTTTTGCTAATAATTTAAAACTTAATTTTATTACTATTGATTTTTATAATAACCAATATGACGAATTAGGTAATTTAGTATCTTGTACTTTTGATTATGACCCTTATATTAAAAATGACCAGAGTGTTTTTATTACTGAAAAATTAGAAATTGATTATGTAACTAAACAAGTAAAAGTTATTAGAAAGTTAAAAAACACGATTATACAGCACTATTACCGACTTATATATTGATGATGCTAAATGAAATAACTATACAACTTTACAAAGAGAAGAAATATTGCCACTTAATTTTATACCAATTGAAATTATTCCTAATAACCCTAATTTTGAGCCTTCTGCTAGTTATGGTAAACAATTTGCTAGTATTTTTTAGATATTATTGCTGAAAAGATAATGTTAGATCCATTATTAAATAGTGGTAAATTTTCCATTAATACTAATGGAGTTACTGGTGTGGTTGACCAAGAAATTAGTAAAATGTTGGCTTTATTTATTGAAAATGACTTGTTATTAGTTGAAGGAGACTCTGATAGTAATTTTCAACCAGTAAACTATATTGCTGGTAATTTTAAAGGTGAACAATTAACCAAAATATATGATTGATTATTAACTAATTACTATAAAATAAATCGCCATCATGTTCTCGCAATCGCCAAGGGAGCCCAACAAACACAAGCAGAAGTTGCGGGAATAAATATTCAAACAAACGCATCATACGAACAAATGATATATATTAGAGAAATTAAATTAACTGAATTCATTATTAAGTTAATTAAATATGATAATGCTATTTTAAACAGTAGAACATTTAATATTAAAAATATTGATGATTTAATTATTGATGTTCGCTTACCAGTAAATGCTACTTTAAACAGACAATTAAATAACAATGAAAATATTATAAATATGCCTAATGAAGAAGGAGAACAAGAATAATGTTAAAACCATCTGAAAAAATGTTAGCACAATTAGCAGAAAATGATGAACCAATTGACTATTCAATTGATAGTATTCCATTAGATTTTGCTAGTCAATCGCAGTACAGCGACCCTGATTTAGAACAATTATTTACTGAAGACCGTGCTAGAACCTTATATATTTATAAAATTAATAATCTTCTTGTTAAGACAAAGCAAAAACCAATCTTAAACTACTCTCAAAATAGCGTTAAAATAGGTTTTATTGACAAAGATGAATATATTAAAATAACTGGTTATGAAATTAGTGATTTTAATTTTAAATTACAAATTCAACAAAATACCACAGTCCAAGATAATAGCACAAGTTATGTAATGATTGAAGAAAAAGATATTTTAATTAATGATATTTCAAAAAAGACAAAGAATTTTTAGAATCCTATGACTTAAAAATAGTATTTATTAATGAACGAATTACCGAAGACAATAAAAATGAATGTTATATTATCGAAGAATATAAAAGACCTTATTCATCTGATGGTGTTGATATTATTAAATCTACTCATTTAGTTAAGGTGACTGATTTTAAATGAAAAAACCAAATATAGTATTCATTTAGTATTACAAAAATCATTACCCGAAGATACAGTATTTACTGGAATTGAGATTAAATACCCTAAATCAATGTTATTTGGAAATATTAAATGTTGAGGTAATATTAATGGTGTTTATTCTTATCCTTCATCAATAGTTGAAAATGCTAATTTAGTACCGTTGCTATCTATGTCTATTGAAACAAAACCTAATTTAAGAGTATTTCAATATTGATTTACCGAAAGTTTTTTACCGTGGTTTATTGCAAAAATATATATTCAACCAGATGATATTTTAAGTTTAATAAAAAATAATGGTTTAGAAAAAGTTTTATTAAATTATTTAACTTATCGTTATAATTATGATCGAAAATTTCAAGGTGCAAAATATGATGAAAAAGGAAATCCCACTAATAAAGCGGCTGAATTACGTCAAAAATTTGAAGGACAAAAACCAGAAGATGTTATTGATGGTTTATTTGAAAATTGAAAATTAGACAATCCAAGTGAATTACATAAAAGATATGTAAAAAGAATTAAACAAGTGATATACATATTATCAAATTATACATATAGTAAATATGCAATTAATAAAGGCTATAATGATGATGTTAAATTATTTGCCCCTTATTATTTTGAATTAATATCTAATCCAAGAGAGGTAGAAACTGGATATTGAGAGTTTGAACATTGCAAAGTTAAATTAAATTCATCATATTTTAATTTTACTGGTGGTTCTATTCCAACAACACCAATAAATTATTGAGAAGAGGTTTATTCAAATGACAAACCATTTAATGAGAAAGATGATAAATGATATTTTGCTGTATGGCGTGGTGATAAAAATGCTGATTGGCGTATTATTAAGTTTAAAAATAATGAAATGACTATTAAAATTTATAATTCTAATAATCGGCAATTGCAGAAAACTGATTTAGGTATGGGAAGAGATTTATATATTACAAATGATTCAGGGGTTGTTAAATATGTGACACATTGAACAGATGATAATGGTTCTTACTTTAAATCAGTTTATCGTTGAAATAATGATAGCGAACCAAATACACTGTTTATTTTACTTAAAACAGGACAAATTACAGATTGAAATTTAAAAAATCAAAATAATATTAATAAAAATTATGAAATTAAAGTAACTGTTAAAAACAAAGATATTTCAGAAAACTATATTTATCAATTAGAAGCAAATTACTTTAATTGATTATCCATAACAAGTGAATTAGAAACAAATAATATACCTTCTCTTATTCCTGCTGAAATTAAACTATCTGATGGTGAATATGGCAAATATTTAACTAATTTAATTGTTTCTAATGACAAAATAAAAGATTATTTAAACTATTTTTCTCAATGAAATAAATTACTTTATTCTAAATCAAATTGAGTGAGTATAACTAAAAATTTAGTTGAGGACAGTATTAAAATAACTTTTTTAAAATACGAAAAACTATTTAATTTAAATCAAATCGAAATATCTGGCATATGATGTTATGGGAATTATGATATAAATATTTTTATTGAAAAAATAAATGAAAAAATTACTGAAGGAAAAGATATTAACTTAGAATTAATCAAAAATTGTCCTATCGGAACTAAAGTCAGTGGAAAAGACAGAAATACATATTTACAATTAATCGAAGATAATGAATGATATTTGTATAAAAATGGCATTGAAGATGAAAACTCATATTCAAATATCACAGTTCTTAATTTTTTAAAACAATCAAATAGTTTAATATTTTCCTATCCACCCACAAAAGAACAAATTAATATTAATAATTTACAATTATTTAATAAAAATAATGAAAAATTATCATTAATTACATTAGAAATATAAAAAGTTATTTAGATTTATAAATCTAAATAACTTTTTAATTTATTTTCAACATATATTTTTGATTCGCTATCATTATTTCAACGATAAACTGATTTAAAGTAAGAACCATTATCATCTGTTCAATGTGTCACATATTTAACAACCCCTGAATCATTTGTAATATATAAATCTCTTCCCATATCTAAATCAGTTTTCTGCAATTGCCGATTATTAGAATTATCAATTTTAATAGTCATTTCATTATTTTTAAATTTACTAATTTTTAAATCACCATTATCATCATTTCGCCATACTACAAAATATCATTTATTATCAATTTGATTAAATTGTTTTTCTTGATATGCTATTCATTCTAAAATACCATTTTTTGTTTTTATATTATTTTTTTCTTTTAAATCTGCTAATTCTTTTTCGCTATATTGTGGTTTATTACAAGCAACTAAATTTGTTGTACTTGTTCCAATTAAAGTGATTGTTCCCAAAAGACTTAATATTTTTTTCATATTTTAATTCTACTATACTATAGCTGCTATTAATTCTGGTTCTGCCATTTCTCAAATTGATGAAAAAATACTAATAGCTTTTTAACAAAATAATTGAAAAACATCTTCATGAATTAATACGATACCGTTTTCTATTTGATTAAATAAAATATTAAAAATTTGTTCCCCCGTCATTGAAATTTCTGTAGTTTGATCTGGAATAAATTCAGCTTCACTGTCTCTTCATGGATCTCTAACATAATAAGTATCTTCAAGTATATTTTCTTTATTTGGTTTGATTCCAACAATTAATGCAGCATGATAAGAGCTATCACATCCTTCATCATCATATTCGTCGTCATCAAATAAACCACCAAACATAATAGGAGATTGTCTAGAAAGAGATTCCCATATTAAATGTCTTATCCACATTCTTTTTTCTATATCATTTAATCTATTTCAAAATAATCGAGTTAAATCAATTTTCTTTAAATTAAATCCCAAATTTTCCTGAATTATCGGGTTTGTGTTTAATATTTCAATTACCTTTGATAATGAAGCGCCATCATTTGCATTGTTTGGAAAAAAACTTGCAATTTCTTCTTGTTCCATTTCTTTAAGATCTTTATTATTAATAATATTATTACTAAATATATTTTTTAAAATTGCAATAACACATCATCAATCATGTATTTGAAATTCCATTGGTTTTTTCATGCTAGTTTTTCTTAAATCAATTAACACATCTTCTAATATTGGATATGTTATTTCTTGTCTTTTAACTCTATTTAAATTTTTTAAATTATTTGTTTGTAAATAACTAATTTCATTATTTTCTAATTTAGTTTCTTCTTTTTGATAAGGACTAGCGGCAATTTTTGTTGGTACAGCAGTTCCACTAATTGTTAATACACTTAATAAACTAAGTAATTTTTTCATTTTTTATAATTTCCTATCTTTTATCTTGAAACTTTTTTCAAGATCTATTGACATTATATATATAAGCACTTTTAAATATATTTTAGAAAGGAAATTATACAAATGATTATTATTGTGATTATATTGTACTAAATCTGGGCTCGCGGAATTTTCATAAGTTTGTGAAAAATGCCTTAAAGTTTAAAAAAACTTTTGCCGCGCTTTTTAAAATATTTGGGAAAAATTCTAAGCGTTAAGCGAAGAATTTTATAAAGGTTCCCAAATTTGTTTGAAAGAACCTCAAAATCTTTTTTAACTTGTAAATTATTATATCACAAAAATTTAAGAAAATCAACCGCTTGCCCAAAACCTCAAAAAACTATATAATTAGCTTTGTATATAAAAGAAAGGATTTTTTAAAATGGATAAAACAAAGCATCATTTTATTTTTAAAGAAAGAGTAATGTTAAAAGATTTATTAGAACTTGATTCTTTAAAAAGAAAAAATGGTAAATCGAATATATCTAAAATAGCAAAAATATTGCATAAAAATCGAAATACAATTAGACAAGAAATAAAAAGGTTAAAAGATAATGAATATGACGCTAAATTAGCACACGAAGATTATTTATAAAAACGACAAAAATGTTTTAAAAAATCATCATTATTGCTAAATATTTTAGAATGACTAGATGAAAAATATAACAAATTTCATGATTCACCAGAACAAATCTGTAAAAAATATGAAAAAGAGTTTGGTATTAAATTTCCGGTTTGTTTTAAAACTTTATATAAATATATTCATTTGGGATTTTTAAATTTCAAGAAAGATAATTTGTATTTTCATGGTAGAAAATATAAAACAAAAAATAGAATTGATAACCGTGGAAAAATAAGAAATTTTAGAACTATTGAAGAAGCAAAACATGATAAAAATGAATTTGGTTGATTTCAAATGGATACTATGATTGGTAAAAATAATAGTGTTTGTTTAGTTTTAATCGAAGAATTAACCCAATTTAAAATTATTGAACCATTAAAAGAAAAAACAACAAAAGAAGTTACAAACGCATTAAAACGAATTTTTTCTAACAGATTTTTTAAAGATAGATGCAAAGGAACAATAACAGATCAAGGCAAAGAATTTGCTGATTGAGAAAAAATTGAAAAAATAACAAATGCTAAAGTATATTTTTGTGATGCTGGAACTCCAACTCAAAAACCCAAAGTTGAAAGAGCAATTCGTTATTTTAGACATTGATTTTCCAAAGGAATTGATTTAAGTATTTATTCAAGAAATTATTATCAAGAAGTTGCTAATATAATAAACTCTAAACTTAAAAAATCTTTACATTGACTATCTTCAAAAGAAGTTTTTATACAAATGTTTAATTTTTAATATAATTACCTATAAAAATTTTAATCATTTTATTTTTCAGTGTGCCAAAATTCATAAATTTAAAACAAAACTACTAAATTTTTTTAAAATAAATTATATTGAACATTTATTTTATTGGTGTTATAATAAAATTAACTAGGGTGCTACACTTCATAGTACAATTTACAACTATTAATGAATAAAAAAATTACAGGTATTTTTAAATGAAACATATTATTTTGAAAAAAATAATATTATTGATAACTTAATGTTTTATAGTGCTTTAGCTAGTTTTATCAATGATTTTACTAGCCAATTATCAGTTTTTATTGTTGAAAAAGGAAAATTAGAAAAAGCTTTTCAGCAAACAGTAACATTATTATTTCCTAAGCAAAAAGATATTTCACAAGCACAATCTTTACTTGCTCCAATTACAACTTTAACAGTAACAAATTTGAATTATCTTATTAATGATAATTTTATTTTAAAAAATTTAACATTAACTTTCCAAAACCATTGTTTTTTAAAAGGACGAAATGGCATTGGGAAAACAACATTATTAGAAATTCTTGCTAAATTACGATTAGGGGCAACTGGTACAATAATCATTAATGATCAGTTTGATTTATCGATTCTTACTGAACAAACCATTCGTAGTAAAATTTTATTGTTTCATCAAGATGACTTTTTATTTACGGGTAGTGTTTATGATAATATTATTAATTTTAATCAACAGTGTGATTATCAAATTTTAAAGTTGCCAGAAATAAATCAATTGTTATTGCAAAATTATTTATTATTTGAACAAATGCTTTATAGTAATGGTGAAAATTTATCAAAAGGACAACGACAAATTATTTTGTTTTTAAATTTATTGTTACAACGCTGTGAGGTCTATTTCCTTAATGAAGTATTAAGTAATCTTGACTATGATTGATTTAACAAAGTTAAATATTATTAATGAATAAAAAAAGTTTAATTTTAATGGGAATATGATGTTTAATGTTAATTGGGTTTGTTCTGTTACTTGCTTATTTTCCAATTAGTTTATATTATAATGGTTATTTAACAATTCTTAAAACTAATGACGTTGAGTTAACCTATATTTTTGTTCCCCATCAGACACCTTGAGTTATTAAACCAGGACAACAAGTAAAAATAAAATATTTTGTAGAGAAACAATGACAAATAATTATAACGCAAGTTAAAAGAGAAAATGATTATTATCTTATTTTAAATCAGGCAGAATTTATGATTAATGTTTAATATTTATCAGCGAAAATGGAAATTGGTTCGCAAACAACATTAGATTATTTACTGAAGATAATGATTTAATTTGTTATAATAAAAAAAGAGAAGGGTCTGGTGATGTAATGAAAGATGATTTTGTGATTTACAATGAAACAAAGTTTGATATTAAACCATATCAAGATGATTTTAATGTAATTTTCAAAAAAATTAAAACTTTATTAGCAATAACTGAGCCATTAGAATTATCATTAATTATTGTTGATGCACAAGAACAATTAGAACTTAATCGAAAATATCGTAACAAAGATTATATTGCTGATGTTATTACCTTTGCTTTAGAAGAAGAAAATAAGATTGATTTATTTCAATTAACCGGACTGCGCAGTTTAGGGGATATTTTTATTTGCTATGAAAAAGCTCTTGCTCAAGCTGCTGAATATAACCATTCTCTTCGTCGTGAATTTGCTTTTTTATTTACTCATGGTATGTTACATATTTTAGGTTATGATCATCAAACTCCGACTGATGAAAAAAAAATGTTTAATTTACAACGAAAAGTATTAAATGATTTACAAATTAACCGAATTCCAATAAAATAAAAACAGAAAGAAGAAAGGGATACATAATGGCAAAAGAGTCACCAGTCAAGAAAAAAATATTTTTTAAATTACGGAATAAATTTTCAAATGCTTTTGGTGGAATTTATACAGCAATTAAAGAAGAATCAAGTTTAATTATTCATTTTATTGTGTCATTGGTTGTTATTGGTCTAGGAATTTGATTGCAAAAAATGGTTCCTAACCAGTTTAGATATGTTCAATAAGCAATTTTATTATTAACCATTGGAATTGTCATTGGTTTTGAGTTAATTAATACAATGGTTGAAAATTTTGTTGATTTATTATCATTTGAATATAATATTAAAGCAAAAAAAATTAAAGATATTTGTGCCGCGGCAACATTAATTAATTCTATTTTGGCAATTGCAATTGGATTATTAATAATGTTACCACCGTTGGTGGATCTTATTAAGTTATATTTACACATTAGTTAAAAAGGGGAGTTAATGAAATGCCAATTTATTTTGAAAAGTTAAAATTATTAAGTAAAAAAGCTTATGCACCATATTCAAATTTTCGTGTTAGTGCAATTTGTTTATTAAAAGATGGTACAGAAGTTATTGGTGTTAATGTTGAAAATGCAGCATATGCTGCTACGATTTGCGCAGAACGGACAGCTTTAGCTCAGGTTTATGCGTTAGGTTATCGTAAAACAGATATTATAAAATTTTTCTTATATACTGACAGTAAACAAGCAGGCTCTCCTTGTGGAATATGCCGGCAATTTTTATGAGAATTAGTTGATCATCGAATTCCAATTGAAATTTATAATCAAAAAGGTGAATCATATGTTTTAACAATTAAAGATTTACTACCATATGGCTTCACGAAGGAGGATTTACAGTAGGATGGTCAAGAAACATAAAGATGAGGAAGATTTTCAACAAGATTTCGTTACTGACCATAGTTATCGTCTTGTTCCTGATGATCAATTACAAGAATATATGCATAATAATGCTATTTATATTAAAATCTTTGGTCGCATGTAAAAAAGAAGGGTTTTAACAAATACATAGAAATTGAATAAAAATAATAAACCATTTACTAAAATGGTTTTTTTATTTGTAAAACCAAAATTATTAATTGATTCAGAGAAAGGACAGCATCTTAAATTCTTAAAATAGAAACTTTTTATTACAACTTTTTGATACCCTCTTTAAGTTGTTTACACATTTATTAAATATCTTAGAAATCTTTATAAAGTGTACCTGTTTTTTCTCCAATTTTAAGGTGTTGTCCTTTCTCTGTTTCAGTTAATTAATTTGCTAATAAAAAAACTTAATAAAGGAAGGAGTAGGTAATGAAAATTAATAAGCAACAAACAATATGTGATGTTGATAATTGCTATAAAGCAATATCATTCATTACCGAAGAATTTTTATCAAATAAAGTTTTATGAACTTGTGAAAAACATAAAGATTTATTGAATAAAGTAAAAGATAAAACACAAAAGCGGTTTTATAAACGCCTAGAAAATTCAAAAATTATCTTTGATTATGAAACTGGTTTATTAAAACTTAAATTTTATAAAACAACTTAATGCAGAGCGAAACGGTTATTTTAAATAACTAAGTGTTTTTATTCCACAGCCGGCCGAGGCAAGTACTGAAATAGTGTATGAGGAAAAATGTAAATCGGCGCTGGTTCATTAGAACTAAGCGATAGTCGTGATAAGTCCAAGGTTAATATCAAACGACAATAAAAATAGAGATAGTGACTTTACAATTAAATTTGCGAAAAGTGTGGTTGGTTGGAGTTTTATAGCATTTGGTCCTTTAAAATGCGAGTGAATTTTTAATTTAAAAACTGAACGTCAAATCCCAGAGCAAAAGCACAAATGGGCACGGATAAAGGAAGACATATATATGTCTGGCGTCAATATTAAAAAAACAACTGTGGATTATTAAACATTCAAACAATTAACATATCGCCACCGCTCACCCCCAGTGAGGCGGATGGCGTAGTAAGTAAATAGATAAATACTTATATAACTAATTCTCGCTTGGCACTTTCACTTGGGAGTGAGTGCCAGCGAGTTAAAACTAGGAGGAAAAAATAAATGACAGAATATAAAAGTAAATATATTAATAAAACTTGAAATGAAATAACAACATCATTTTATTGAGTTAATTGTCAACCTATTAATTGTCGTATTTCACATCATAAAAAACATTATGATTTGCAATGTTTAGAATGAGCCAAAATGTACTTAAATTTATTTAAAGATAAATGAGATGTTATTGCTTCTTATATGCAATATTACAAAATTAACGATATTTTAGATTTAGCTTCTGATGGTTGAAAAATATTACAAATTGACCAAAAAATCAAAGGAATAATTTAGGAGGTTTATATGAAAAAGTTAAATAAAATTTGTCTTAAAAAAAGATATTGAGGTTATTGCTTTAAATGTAATCAAGAAAATAAATTAAATGAATTAATGCTTAAAAGTTATTCAGTATCATTTGAAGATATGACTGATGAACATTGAGCATTAGGAAAACAAAATTAGGAGGAAATAAAAAATGATATGTAATAAAGCATTAAAAATTACCAATAAAGATATTATTTATGCACAAATTGATAGTGATTATTCAGATAATTTAGAGTTAAATTTATATCTTAAATTTGGTGATGAGGAACGACATGTGGGTAATATTTCATTGCCAACAAATTTTGACTTAAATTGCAAATGATATGAAATTGATGAAGTTAAAAGTTTAATTAGTGATTATTTAGCAGATGAAGAAGCAGATTATGAGGTGATAAATTATGAATAAAAGATACTTATTAGTAACAAAAGATAAATATAGCTTAAATACTACATATTTTTATACATTTGATGAGGCAAGAATTTATTCTGAAAATTTAAATTATTGTAAAACTACAATTATTGATTTAGAAAACAAAAATATTAAATGACAAGGATGTGAGTAAATATGTGAAAAGATGAAGATGGTAAGGTTTATACCGAAGAAGACTTATTTAATATAGCATTAGAAGAATGTCACTCAGAAGACGGTGCTTATGAGTATATTGATAATTTAATTATGAATATGAATTTGGAGGAAATTTAATTATGGAAGACTTAAAATTAAATAATGAAGTTAAAAATATTACTTATCCATTTTATTTAAAAGGAAATGATTTTAAAGAATTAAGTTTAAAAGCATTAACAATTAAAAAATGAATTGATGAAAATGGGCAAGAATTAGCAGAATTTATATATCGACAACAAGCTTGATTAATAAATGGAGAATATAAATCACAATCACTAAAAGATTTAAAACTAGTAGTTTCAAAAATTGATTATATTTTTAGAGAACCATTAGAATTAATAAAAAATTTTAAAGATGAATTAAATTTTATTAGAAAAGATATTTTGAATTTAGAAAATAATATTAAAAGTAATCATGATTCTTTTAAAAATAGTGTTATTAATATTCAATTTCAAAAACAAAATGAAATTATTGAAAATCACAAAAAAGAACAATTTTTAGAAATTAAAAGTGTAGCAAAACAAATGCAAGAATTAAAAATTATTACTAGTAATTTTCGTAAAGAAAAATTATTAGTTAAAGATATTGAAGTTATAGGTATTAATGATGATTTTTTACAAAAAGCTGATAAATTAGAACTTATTAATCTTATTAAAAACTATTTAATTGTTGATGAACAAATTGTTAAAAATGAAATTAAAGAACAATGAGATAGTAATAAAGATATTAATTTAATTGGTATTAAAGGTATTAATTTTAAAATAAATAAAGGAGAAAAATAATATGGCAAATATTGTTGAATTTTTAAGAACAGATAAAGCAACAGAATGAATAAAAAGTAAATTTTCAAATGAAAATGAAATTGCAAGATTTAAGAGTAATATAGTTTCAATATCAAACAGTAATGAATTATTACAAAAAGCAGACCCAAAAACAATTATGACCGCTTGTTATCAAGGTGTTTTATTAAATTTACCTATGGAAAAGCAATTCGGATATGCTTATGTCGTTCCATATAATACTAAAATAACAAGAATTATTAATGGTCGTGAAATCCAAGAATGAATTAATCAAGCACAATTTCAAATGGGTTATAAAGGTTATATTCAATTAGCTCAAAGAAGCGGTCAATATTTAGATATGTCAGTATCAGACGTCAGAGAAAATGAATTAGTAAATTATGATAGATTAAAAGGAACTAGTTTTAATTGAATACAAAATGAAGATGAAAGAGAAAAATTACCAATTATAGGTTATGTAGCATATTTTAAAATGGTTAATGGTTTTGAAAAAACATTATATATGACAAAAGAACAAATGGAAAATCATTTTATGAAATATTCTAAAACTTATGCTAAAAATAAATCATTTTATATTGCTAGTTTTGATGAAATGGCACTTAAAACAGTATTAACTAGTTTATTGCGAAAATGAGGTATTATGTCAGTCGAATTACAACAAGCTTATAAATCAGACCAAGCAGTTATTACAACTAATGATGAAAAGATTTATATTGATAATGATAATAATATAAACATAAATAAGAGTCAAATTAGCAACGAAAATATATCAAATAATAATTTATTACATGAATCAAATGAAAGATTGACAGATAATAATGTAGTAAAAGAAGAAGATATATCAAATGTATTACCAACAGTTAACAACGATGAGGAATGAGCGACTTGATAAAAATAGGTATTGACCCATCAGGAACTGGCACTACGGCCGTTGCTATTTTTGAAGATAATAAATTAATTGATAAATCTGAATATACAAATCATTATTGAATTACACAAACCGATATTATTTTAGATAAGTTAAAACAAGATGCAATTATTAATATTGAAGATTGTTTATATACAAATGCTAATGGTTCAAAAGACCGTGATGATTTATTAAAAATAATTGGAGTAATTAAATATGATACACACGAATTAAATAATGTTAATTGAGTATCACCAAAACATACTAAATCAGTTGTTAAAAATATGGAAAATTTAAGTAAATATAATGATAGTTGTATATGAAAATATGATAAAGATAATAATTTAACTTATCAATATGGTAAAGGTTGATTCTATAATAATGAGAAAATAAGTAATCATTTACGAGATGCCATTATTATTGCTAATTATGAAGGTTAATATTATGAAAAATTCATATAATCAAAAAACAGAAAAATATTATTCTAAATTAATTCGTAATGTTAATATTTACTTAAATGAAAATGAAGAAAAAGTTTGAAATGAATTTAATGGCCTTACTTATTCACAACGAATAGAACATCTTATTAATTTTTATATAAAACACAATAAAGAAAAATAAAAAATAACCTTAATTGGTTATTTTTTAAATGCTATTTGTTAGTTGTCTAATAGCATCTTTTTGTTGTTGTTTTTTGTCATTTACTTTAACTTGTTTTTTAACATTTTTAATTTGACCTGTTTTTAATGCTAATTCTGTTGCATAATCAGGCCCTCGTAAATGTTTTTCGTGGGCAATAACAGCAGTTCTTAATTCTCTAATTTCTGCTTTATATTTTTTAATTTTTTTAGCAGATAATCCAAGAATACCAAGACTACCCATTCCGCCTGCACCTGCTAATACAAGTAAAGCAATTACTATTTCATTACTAATTTCCATTTTAATATTTCCTTTCTTATCCTTACTCAAACAGTGGCCATCTATTTTTTCAAAACAAAATAATTTATAAATTAAACTATATAACCACCCAAAAATATCAACCACCCCTAATATATAGTCTATTTTAAATTTAATTCTTTGTTATTTTCTTATGTTATACCATCTAAATTATTTCATTGTTTTGCTATTCTTGGTTGAATAACACGCGGATTAATTCGACATTCTAAACAATGTCTTAAATGGTCTTTTTTTCATTTTGATTTATCAATTCAAATAATAATTAAAGAAATTATTAAAGTAATTAAAGGTAATATTGTAAATACTAATCCCATTTTAGATATTTTTAATCGTGGTATATCAATTTTCATATCTACTTTTGGTTTACTACTAGCAACAAATATACCCTGAATTCCGTGTGTAAATAAAGGGGTTAATAATATGGCAATTCCATTACCTCAATATTGACCATAATTATATCAATTAATATTATCTTTTATTGCATTAATCATGCCATATTCTAATCAACAATTTAATGCTAAAAATATCAATGTATAAAAACTAACTACTCAACTACGAATTTTATATTTCCTTTCTCATTCTCTAATATCTTTATGAGTTCAATTATAAGTCGGAATAGGGTCTTTTTTAAATCAATTTCAAGGTAAGGCACCCTTTAATCAAGTTGTTTTATCTTGTTTCATAATTATTTACCTCATTTAATTTTTTATTCATTTTTATTTAATTCTAATCATTTTTTATTGAATAATTCTTTAATATCATTTCTATTATTTGAAATAATTCTTCATATTGGATGTTTTTCAAATAAATTTAATTCATTAATAGTTGTTGCACTCTTTATTTTTCTTATCACTATATCATAAGAATCCGATGTTTCTTTTGAAAAATCAGTATCCATATCACGCTTATAAATAGAATGCGGTTCATCAGTCATTAATTCGCTATTATTTATTAATTTTCTTTTAATTGTTAAATCTTTAATAACAATATTATTTGTGTAATTTGAAATTGAGCCATCTTGCTTAATTGTTATTCTTTCATAAGAATTAGCTGCTAAAAATAAAAAAATTGATTTTTGTGATATTGTTTCAAAATAATATGTTACAAATTTATCAGCAGATGCATAATCTGTTATTGAAATTGATATTTTATAGTAATATTTTGTTAAATCATAATTTGGAATTTTAAATGTTAATTTTTCGTTTGCTTCTGGATAATTAATTAATTCTCAATCATTGCCACCACTAATAGATATATCACCACTGCCTAATAATGAAGAACCATTAATAGTTTTAATATTTGTACCGCTTACTAATTTATCTTGTTTAAGATTAATATCTTGTGATGTTTTTACAATATATTTACCATCAACTTTTTCAATATAATTTTTATTTAAATCACTATCTTTAATAATATCTGTTGGAATATCGCCACTTTGTTTTGCTTTTCAGACATTATTTTCATAATAAATACTATCATTATCAAATGGAACAATAAGTTTAATATATTCGTTATAATCAATTTTAGAAAAATCATTAACAGTTGGATAAAAAATATTTATTGAATTATCTGTTTGCAATCGTTCTTTTAATCAAAATAATAATGTTGGATAAAAAGTTTTTTTACTAATATGTTTATATTCTTCTTCTCATGAATGAGCATAATTATCTAAACTATAATTATATGGTCTAGATACTGTTTTACTAGATATAATATCAATTATTTCACCTGCTAATTTTAAAGCATTTTTAACATCTCTGGTAATATTTTCATTTGCTTCAGGGTCATTAGTTTGTGAATAAGCAACTCCACCTTGTGAAAATGATGCACTACCAGTTAAATCATTTACTCCTTTTGGTAAATATCAATTAATAACTGCTAATAAACAAGCAGATTGAATATAACTTAATCATTTATCATATTCAATTAAACCAGTATTATCTTTTTTTACTCATGGAAATAATTCTTTTTTATTAATCTTATCGGAAATTGTTCCACCTGATAATCTATCCATTCATAAACTAGTTTTTAAAATAGCATTATAAATTAAATTATCATTATAAGCAGATTGTTTTCTTTCATTAATAGGTTGTCAAAGTTTACTTTCTTTAACATCTTCAACTGTTATAAATAATAAATTATTTAAATTATTTTTCATATAATACACCTCTTAATTTATTACGATATTTATTTTTTAAATTACTTGGCTTATAACTATTAACTCTTGCTTTTGCTTTCTTAATTTTTTTAATAGTTTGATTAGTTTTGTAAAAAATATTTTTAACTGGTGTTTTATATAAATTCTTAATATTTTTAACATCACTTCGGCGTTCACGATATCATTTTTTATTATTAATTTCACCAGCAAAATTAAAATTAAAATGTCCAATTTTTAAATTATTAATAAACTTTTTAATTTGTTGTAATTTTTGAACTGTTGGTAATGTTAATTTAGTAGTTCCTTTGGGATATTTTTCTTTTAATGCTTGTGGTAATCGTTTTTTAATATAATATCTTAAATGATTAGGTAATCATTTTCTTAATCAATAACGCCAAAATAAAGATCCTGCATTAGATACAGCATTACTTAATAATTTTCATATTTCAACTGGAACACTAGGATAAACATAAGGTCCATAAAATTTCGGATGTTTTGCTGTTTTTGTATATATTAAAATAGTTAAATTACCTGTTAAAGTTAATTTATTTGTAATATTAAACATACCACTATCAAGTCAACTACTATTTAAAGGTTGTCAATTAGTATTTAAATAATTTTCATTTTTAAATTGTTTTCTATTTTTAATATTATTATCTTTTTCTAATTGACTTAATATTTGTTGAATTTCTTTTTTATGACCTTTTTTAATTAAATCTAAATAAGTAAATGGATTTAATCACTGATAAATATCTTCAACTTTATTTGTAATTTTATTATATTTATCACTAATATAATTAATTGGCTTTAATATTTTATTTTTAACTTGATTAACTCTATTAATTAAATTTACAAATTTACTTATTAAAGGTTTATTTTCTAAATTAGATACTAATAAAGTTAAAACGCGTAATATTAGTAAATTCATTTTATATTAACCTTGATTATTTGGTTTTGATTCTGGTTTTGATGCTGAAATTAGATAATCAACTGGAACTCTAAAAGTTTTATTTAGATTACTTTTAGCGGCAGTAATTTCATCTTGGCTTGGTTGTTTTTCCAAAATAATTTTACATGTTTTAGGATATAAAATAGTTGGTGTTGCATATTGAACTTTACCAATTCATTTAGGATTAGCAGTATCATTATCTAAAACTTGTTGAATAGTATCCATATTAATTGGATAAGCTCATACTTGTTTATTAATAATTAAACCATTTACATTAGTAAAATTATAACCTTTATCACGGTTAACTTGTCCTTTTGTATATGTTTTTTCTAAATGAAAGCTTTTTGATACTGGAATACCCATTGCTGTATTTTCATATAATTCACCATTAACCATCGATTTTAGTTGTGCTTGTGAACCAATTACTTTTAAAAAAGCAGGTGTTAATCCTAAATATGATCTTCGACCTAAAACCATAAACATTTTATCTGTTGGTAAACCAAAATATAAATTACTAATTTGATTTGTTAATTCAATCAAAGTTTCATTTAATGTAAAGAATGCTTTATTTGCATCATCTGCATTTTCTGCTGTATAACTACGAAATGGAATTACTTCATATTGACCATCTGCTAAACAATAATCATAAATAGCCTGAATTAATTCACATTCTAAATTAACAAATTTATTCTGTACAACACTAGAAATAGCATCAGCAATAACGCCATTTTTAATATTTTGTTCTATTAATGCTAAGTCAAAAGCTTCATTCATTAATTTTAAATTAAATCTTTTATCAATAGGAACTGGAATTCTTGTTAATCCCATTGTTTGAGTTGTCCCACCATTTGGTAATGAATAATCATCTTGTCATACCACACGATGAGTTAAATTATATAGTGCTTGTCCTGCATTTGGTAATCAAGCAACTTGTTCTGCGGTTGCAGTAGCATACTGCATAATACTTGCATATTCATTATATAAAGGTCCACGCAATAAAGCATTAACCATATCAACATACGCTTTTTGGTCTGTTGTATTACCTTGTAATATAAAAGGTACTTGTGGCAAGTTAATTGTTGCCATAATATTTCACTCCCTTATTATCTAAGGTTTTTAAGTGTATAATCAGTTATTTTTTTAATTTCATCAGGAGTATATGCTCCTTTTTCTTTAATAGTTTCAATTTCTTCATTTTTATTTTCACTAGATTTTTCAATCATATCTTTAATAAAATTAGTTGGTGAAACTGATGGTTGTTCTTCAACAAACAAATCAGGTTTTAATTCTTTTAAAGTTTGCATTTTTTCAGATAAAGAATTACCACTAACTTTATCTAAATTAGTTTTAATATCTTCAATTTTAGTAGATGGAACATCTTTAAATGCTTTTAATTCATCTAATTCATTAGATAATTTAATAAAGTCTTCTTTTGATATAACATCTTCGCGTTTTTGCACACTTTCTCTAATTTGCTTTGCTTCATTATTAAACTGATTTAAGATATTTTCAGCAATCTCTTCACTTAAACCTTGTTCTATTAATTGTTCTTTTGTAAGTGCCATTTTATAAACCTCTCTTTTTTTATTCTTGTCCGATTAACAAGTCGGCATAACTCTTTTTGATACAAAAAGATTAAAATATAATTTAATTATATACTATTGTTTTACCAATATAATACTTTTTATATATAAATTTTTTTTATATTAAACTTAATATCTTTGATTGCTAATTTAGCCCTTAAAACGCGTAATAAAGGTATTTTAAAATAACTAATTCACCCTTGATTTTATATATATATATATATATAATGCAGCTAAATCTTGGTAAAAAGTTTCAAGATAAAGAAAAGGAGAAAAACAAGTATGAAAAAATTACTTAATTTATTAAGTGTATTAATTGGCGGAACTACTGCACCAGCAGTAATTGCTAATAGTAACTTTCAAAAATATGAAGAAATTAAAACTAATGACTTTAAAACAAATAAATTAAACAGAATAAAAAGACAGACAAAATTTTTTAATGAAAATGGACAAATAACTTTTGATATAGGTAGTATTTATCCAAATAGAAATATTTTGGTTAATAAGCCCTCGAGTTGGGGAATTACAGGAAATAATCCACCAAGCAATTGAGAAATAATTAGTGGATTAAGGGTGGCAAATTCTTTTTCAAATTTAAGTTTAAATAATAACGATGTGGGATTTCATTCTATTAGAAATCAAAATATACTTTATACTGGTGATTTTTTAAATGTTAGTTATGCATCTAGAAACAGCGCTTATATTAGTGCAAAACAAAATACTCCATTTAGAGGTGGATTTTGAATATATTATTAAATAATTTTAAATAAGTAAAAAGGAGACATATACATATGAAAAAATTATTAATTATCATTAGTACAATATCATTAGTAGGAACAAGTGCAACAAGTTTAGTTGCTTGTAATACAACACAAGAATATACAAAAGAACAATTAGCAAAATTAAAAGAAGAAAATCAAATAAATACAAATAAGCAAGAAATAAAAGACAATTTAGAATGAATAACACCACAAGAAAAACCATTTAATAATATTGATAATAAATGATATTTTGTAGTATGAAAAGGAAATAATCAATGAAATATAAATAAATTTAAAAATGATGAATTTCCAAAACAAATAATACCTAATAATAATGGTAAAGATAAAATATTGATTAATTATGGTGATTCTATTGTCGGAAAACAAAGACAAAAAGAATTATATTTTGTTTATAGAGATTCACTTAAAATTAAATATTGGTCTGAAGACAACAGGAAATATTTTAAATTAGTTTATCGTTGAAATGGTGAAGAACAAAAATTACCCGACTTAATAATTGATAATGATGGTAATGTAAAAGTTAACGGAGAATAGAAAAAGAGATTTTACATCTCTTTTTATTTTTATCTTGGTTTAATTGTAATTTTAACTGGACTATCGCCTTTATTTCTAATTCCCAAAACATTTGGATTAGAAACATCTATTGTTATATCTTTATTATTACCAAAATATCCTATTTCAATAAATACTAATTTAGCAATTAATGCTTTTGTAAATCTAATTTTTAATTTCATATTATTTGTATAGTATGCTTGTAAATATGTTTCTTTAATTTTATCTTTGTCGTGATTAAATAATTTTGTTATTTGTAATAAAAATCTTAAATCATAGTTATAATTTGGTGTGTTATATATATTAAAATAATTCTTTTTTGGTAAACCATTAGTAAAAGCGGTAGCAAATGTTTTAATTTCATTATTTATATTATCTGTATATAAAGTTATTGTATTTTCAAAATTAACTTTATCAGTTTGTGAATAACCCGATTCATATAAAGTTATATTCTCTAATGAACCATAAGAATTATTGCAACTATTTAAACCACCTAAAATATCAACATTTCTATTAGGAATAAAATTCTCTATATTTGCTTGTGCACACTCAACTTGTAAATTACCTAAATTACTTATTTCAATAGTTTTATAAGCATCTTGGAATTTACTAATACTTTGAATTGTTGGGTCAATTTGTTTTAAATCAATTTCAGTTTCATAATAGCCTTCATTAAATTAATCAGAAAATAAATTATTAAATGAATCTTGCTTACATTGTGCTGGTGCTGTAATTCTAGTTAATAATGGTAATACTACATCAGAACGCATAATATTTATTGTATATGGTTTATAGTTATATGGTACTGGTGGTAATACATATTTTGGATAATTAAATGTTGGTATTTCATAGTCATGGGGTAATAAGAAACTAGTTTTATAATTAGTTGTCATATCTCGTAAATAGTTGTTTAATACACTTTTTGTTTTACCACGAAAACTTCATACTGATAATTTTAAATAATCTTCTTCATTGTTAGTATATGGGTTATCAGCATAAAAGATAATTTCAAAATTACCTTTATATAATGCTTGAATTGAAAACATATCAATTATATAACTACAATTTGTACCATCTGGTGTTTGTAAGAATTCACAATCATTATCTTTTTCACTATCACTAACTGGTGTTTGTGCATCAACTGCTCTTACTAATTCGTTAATTAAATAGATACGATTAGTTTTAGGATTTAATTGTTTTAAATTATAAGTTGAATAAGTTATTCGTTCTGTTGATTTACCATCCTTAGTTAAAACAGTACCTTTTAATTTGTCTGTTAATAAAGTAGTAAAACCCAAACTAGTAGCATTTGCTCCAAAAATAGCACCAACTTTATCATTCCCTTGTTCTCTAAATATTTCAAATGGTAAATAACCTTTACCTTTTGAGTTTTCAGATCAAAATGCATCATTATAAAAACTATAAATATTTGCACTCATAAAACCATTAAATCATTGGAAATTAGGTCATGATTTTTCATTTTGATTAATTACTCAACCTCAGGGAATACCAAATGAAATAAAGTTTAAGAATTTACCAACACCACCCGGTATAGTAAAAGGATTAAATACTAATTTTTGTGTATAGTTTAAAGGTAATACTGTAATTTGGCGATTAATAAAATTATTCATATTTAAAATATCTCAAACATTACATGCGCCCATTTTATTATATTCAATTTGAACTTGACCAACGGTATTACCGAATTCATCTTTTCTTCTAAAATAAGATGATGCCTGGGTAGTAATAATATTATCAACTGTACCACTGTTTGTTTTTATTTTTGCTGGTGGTGTTATTTTTCAATCTTTAGACCAGTAAAATTTAGAATCTTTATCTTCTTTATGAATATTTCTACCAACAGTAGAATTAGTTGCTGATGTAGTGGCGGGGTCAGTTATAACAATACCCTCACTATTTTTCTGTTTTCAAAAGTCGTATCTGCTTTCCATATCTGTTTTTCAGTCTTTATAACCAGTTATTATTGTTGGTTGTATTCCTTGAATGTTATATCAACTTACTTCGGGTGATGCATAAGTATTTACTTTATCAGGTGGTGCAGGAAACATGTTATACATTAATAAATCTCTTGAATTCATTACTTTTTTATTAAATTGACCTTTAATAATTGGTCGGCCAATAACTGGCATATCAAAAAAGATAGGATTACCATAAAATTTAACTGCCACTGCTATAACCCCTGGGTCTTTTAATAAAATCTCATCTAATTCAACAATACCTTTATTTAGTTTTTCATCATAAGTTATTTTAGGAAAACAATAACCTTCACCTGGGGCACTTGTTTGTATAAATTGTCGTACTGATAAACCACTATTACTAATTTTGTCATTAATACTTGAAAAGGTAATTTCTTGTCATAAAAAACTACCATCATAAGGTGAATAATAATTAATAACATTTGATGGATATAATCATTGTCTATCTTGGGGTGCAGAATTAATATCACCACCACCAATATTTAAACCACGATCATTAAATACTGTATAAAAATTATAATAATCATTAATATTTAATTTATCAGCATCTTCATCTAAAATTAATAAAGTATATTGTCTTTCGGTTGATTGTTGAGTAAATACTTGTTCGAATTTAGCTTCACCGAATTGGATTGAACTTCTATCATCAATCATATAAGCATCTCAATATTTACCAACTTTAACTTCTTTTGTATAAAAATTATCTGCTTTATTATCATTATTAACAAAATAACTTAATTTGTATTGCTTTAAGTATTCTAACATTCTATTAATATCATAAATGTTTTCACCAGCAATTAATTTTCAATAAACATTATTATTTTCATCTTTTAATTTTATTGCAAAAGGTGTTTCATTATTTGCTCATATTGTTGAATTAATAGATTGTTTATTAAAATCATCAATCGTTAAGATAGTAATTTCTTCACCTTTATATTTTTGGACTATTTTTAAACTACCTTGTCATTGTGCAATAGTACTTTCCATATTATCAAATATTCGTGAATAACTACCATAGTCACTTGGTTTTGCATTATTAGGTTTTCATCCTGTTTCAGTATCAGGTATATATGAACTATAAACATTAAAAGGAAATACCATTCAATGTCTATTATCTCTTATGTTTTCTCTGATATCTATTAAAGTATCATGGGCTTGTCTTCTTAATTCTTCCATAACCCCTGGATTAATTCTACTCATTTTTTTAATTCTCCTTAATTTCTGTTTTCCCTTGTAAGGCATTTTGATTATTACCAGTTTCATCATATTCTAGTAATTTATTATTATGTTCGATTTCTTTAGCTTGCATTTTATCTTGTCATTGTTCTACTTTTTCAAAATATTTTGTTGCTTCTAATTCGTCAACGTTATCATATTCAGTTATGGCTCTTATTGGTTCCATTGTTCCATTATCTAATCTAGCGATAATTAATTCATTTTGTCGCATTTGATCAACTAAACTAGCACTAATAAAATCAAATCCATAAGGGCGTTCACCGCTACCATCTCATAAATCATAATATTTTAAAACAGTATCAAACATCTTGGTATAATATTGTTTACGATATGCCTGTAAATATGCTTGTTTTTCTAAGTCTTTTGTTTTAGTTAATAATGACTGTGTTTTATTTTGATCATTATCTGATTTATCACCAAAAGGACTAGAAAAATGACATGCTAAATATACTTGTTCAATAATAGATTTTTGGTCTTCAGTATATGTTTCTAAGGTTGGTGTACCTTGTACCACTTGTAAAGATTGGGATAATTGACCATCTACTGTTGATGAACTTGATTGAACAAAAATATCATCAAATACATCTTGTAGTACTTTTTTATTGCCTTTGTTATAAGCAGTCATTAAATCATCACTTAGTATCCCATATCAATGCGTACGATTTGCATATCTTTCTTTTGATTTAATATTAAAACTATCTTCTAAATCAAATTGTAATTTATAACAATTTGCCATTGTAGGTCATGGATTTAAAGTTGTTGATGTTGATAAAAATAAAGGATTAGATTCATTAATCATTTCTCAAAAAGGTACAATACCTAATTTATTTTTAAATTCTTGTACTAAAACAGGTCTAACATCATCTTTAATTTGTGTTTTACTTTGACCAACAACTACTTCATTATTTTTAGGTCAACCTTTAATAACTATTTTATCTTTGGTACAAATTAAATTTAAAATAAAACCACTATCTGATTGATGATAATTTAATCAAATATCAGCACCTTGTTCAATTTCATTTATTTTACTTACACGAGATGTAAAGTTAAAAGGGTTAATTCATAAATCAATATTGCCATCACTAGTTTCTAATAAACCAAAGATAGTTTTACCCATTAAACTTGCTGTTAATTCATTTTTATCTAATTTTTCTTTTATTTTATAAGTTTCATATCATCAATTTAATTTTTTTAAAATATCTTTACGATGAGATTTAAATAAAATATCTTTACCATTTACTAATCGCATTTGATGGCGAGCAATAATATTGGCCAAATTAATTGTTCAATCATAATTATAAAATTTTAAAACACTATTAATATCATTTAAGTTTGGTAAACTAGGGAAAGTATTATGCATTGTTATTTTGCTCCTTTAATTTTAAGATAAGTGCATAATTAATAATATTTACTGTTAATAAATTTGGTTCATTTGCCAAAACTTGAACACATACTTTAACTTTTCGATATTTTTTAATATATTCATTATATAAATTTAATTTACATATTGCGATATTATCTTTTTTTAATTCTTGACAAAGTCTTTTTTTAACTTGTCCACAAACAGACATATAAGGTCTTTTTGCATTTATTACACGCTCATCATGTATTACATAAATATCTTTTTTCATTAATTTATTCACTCCCTTTGTTGTCATAATTTATAATCTGCTGAACTATTATGCTTAACCATTGGTATTAATTTAAAATGTAAAGCATAAAAATCACTATCAAATGTATCATCATATAAGTCTAATACTTTTTCTTCTCTTGCTTCAGGCTTATCTTCTCATTGTATTAATTCATATTGGGTTTTACTTACAGGACATTTTTCTCATAATCATTTTAATTGATTAGTATTTATTAACATTGTGAATGCCTCTACACGATGTCTTACTTTAAATTTTTGTTTTTGTGCTGGTTTAAATGTCATATATTGACCAAAAGAATAATTATATTTTTCTCGGTTTAAACTTTGCAATGTTGAATAAGCACTATCATCAACATTAATTGATATTCCTTGTTGTATTAAATTAAAGTATTGATTTAATTGATTGTTATAAAAATCTAAAATATCTTTAACTTGTTCTAATTCAGTTTTAAATTGTTGTGTAGCATTTGAATGAGTATATTCAGCAACTTTATAGGCTTTTTTATCAAATGAGTTATATATTCAAAAACTAGCCGCTGTTGTATGTCCTTTAGGACTAGTAGCATTAGCAATATCAACACCACCTAATAATTTAGTTGGTTGAATAATATCTGTTGCTTTCATAATATCAATATATCTTGCAAAGATTGATCCACTAGTATTGCCAGGAAGTCCTCAACTCCATACTCTTGCTCTTTCAATATCTAATTGTTCTAATCTTAATTGTTCATTAACTTTATCTTGTGGTAATTCATAATTTAATCTTCAACTAGAATAATGAATAATAATTTTCATATTTCATTTTTCAATATATTTAATTTGCTCATATTTACTACGCATTATTTCTTCATTAAAAGGTAATAATTCATTACAATAACCAACAATATATCTTTTTAAACTTTCAGGATTACATGTATTAATTGTTATTTTATTTTGATAACCACGAATAGCAAATTCTAAATCACTTAAATCTTTTTGTTGAAATTGGTCACATTCTTCTCGTCAATCAATAACTAATTTATATTTATTCAAATCAGCAAAGGCTTTTAATTTTTCTTTCCGACTTGGTGAATGCAATCCTTTACAATATATTTTGCTCCCATTTGATAAAGTAAAAGTAAAATTTGATAAATTAATAGTATAAGGTATATTATTTTCATCTAACATATTTCAGATATTTTGAAATACACTATCTTTTAAATCTTTACTCCAATACATACTAGCAATGATACAAATTGGTTCTTTAATTAATAAACTAATTTTTAATAATTCACCAAACATTTTAATATTTGATATAGTTTTACCACTATATCGCGTCCCAATTTGATTAATTTCATTAACTAATTCATATTTCTTAGCAAATGGATATTTATTACCAATACTACTATTTTGTAACAACCAATAAGGCGTTTCTAACAAATAAGTAAAATGATTAAGCATTATTATCACTTTCTTTTTTAATATCTCTAATATCCGTTTGTAAATTAACTATTATTGGTTCTTGATTATTTAAGTTTAATTCTTGTTCCAACTGTTTTTCTTGCAGTGAATATTTATAATTAAATGCTCGTTGTCAATATAATTTAGCACCATCAGGTGATTTCATCATAAAGTTAATTATTTCACTTTCTATTCTATCAACTTGTTTTTCAAGCAAAGGAACTATCTTTTCGCTCGCATAAGTATCATATCTTCACTTGCGAGAAAGATTGAATTCATTGGTTAAATCGTTCAAAGTATATGGTTTATTAGGTGATTTATTTTGCCAAAATTCATCTATTTTACGATAAAATGTTCGTAAACTTGCTGTTTTTGGATTAAATTCTTTCATTTTTTACTCCTTTATATGGTTAAATATAAGTAGAGAAAAACATGTACTGAAGAACTTGACACGGTTCTTTTTTTATTATTTATAATTTTACATCAAAATAAAAAAAAGTAAAGTAATTTACTTTTTTCAGTTAAATTAATTTGCTAATAATTAACAATTAAATTATAACACAATAAATAAAAAATAATATCTTTTTTTGCATTTTTATTATTTTTGTGTTAATGTGTAGAACTAAGGAAAGAGGGTAAAAAAATGATAAATATTGATAACAATTTTTTTAAGAATTTTAATAATTTGTTATATATACAAAGTATTGAAATTATTCAACAAAATTTAGAAGATTGTGATGAATGAATTTTTAAAAATTATAAAATTGATGAAACTTTAAAAAAATTTAAAGATTATAAAGTAAAAGAAATAAAACCAAGAACATTAACTATTTTAAATGGGAAAATAACTTTTAAAAGAAGAAAATATTATAAAATTAATCCAGAAACAGGTAAAGAAGAATATATTTTTCCTTTGGATAAACTTTTAGGAATTGAAAAATGACAAAGAATAAATAATTCTGTTAAAGAAAAAATATTATCATTTATTGGCAAGAAAAAAACATATCAAGATATTTTAGATACTATGGAACATGTAAAAATTTGTATAAAAACAATTTCAAATATTATGAAAAATGCAAAAACTGATAAAGAATATTACCTTAATAAAACTGATAAAAAAATAAAGATACCTCATACTTTATATATTCAAATTGATGGGACTTATTTAAAAATGTGAAATGAAAAGAAAAAAGGAAAAGAAAAAATAAAAAAACATAGTATATTTTCAACTGTTCATACTGGTTTTGATAAGGTAAAATCAACGAAAAAAAGACCTGTAATTCAAGATAAATTAGGTGTTATAGAGCTAGATAATATTCCAGAATATATTAAAAAAAATAGTAAATTAACTAATTTTGTTAATAAATTACTTACATTAATTACAAGTTATTATGATGTTAATGACAATATTGAATTTATGGTATTAGGAGATGGCGCACTTTGAATTAAAAATATTGTAAAATTTATTCAAGAATATTTTCCTAAAAATAAAGTACATTACACGATAGATAAATTCCACCTTACAAATAGATTTAAAAAATTATATCCTTATCAAAGTAAAAACAAAGAAAACAGAGAAACATACCATAAAGCAGTCGATTATTTTTTTAATGCTAAATATGAAGAATTATTAGAATGTTTAGAAAACAGTGCTTCTTTTATAAAAGAATCAAAAATGAAATTCTTAAAAGAAACAATTAAATTAATTAAAAATAATGAAGAAGGTGTCAGAAATCAAACATTATGAAATAATATTGGTTGTCATATTGAGGGTGATATATCACATTACTGTAAAGGTGTTTTGGTTAAAAAAGCAACTTATCATGAAAAAACTCTTAAAAATAAATTAAATACTAGTATGATGAATTTTAAAAATAAAATTAATTTATTTAATACTAATGAACCATTAGAAGAAAATAGAATTAATTATTTAGTTAATAATTTTGTAAATAATAATTTACAACCAAACTTATATTTTTATTAATTTTATCTAATAAATTAAATAACTTTAATAAACATGTATTTTTGTTGTGGAAAAATTTAAAAAATGTTAAAATGTTGTTGACAATAAAATTAAAAGTAATATAATTTAAATAAGTAAGTGGTATTTTTATTCCACAATTTCTAAGATATTAATTAAAACCCTTAAATAATACATACAGCCAAATCTTTTATGCTTTTCATGACAAACGGTTTTTATTAACTCATCATACTTGATGAAAAAAAACTGATAATTATTTAGAAACATATTGTAAAAAGTATATTATGGATTTAACCAAGCGTTTGCATCTTGAAAAAATGGCATTAACTTCTGATGAATTAGCACAAAAATGAGATATTCAGGAATATCATATTCCTGGTTATGAAGATGTGATGTTAAAAGAAGTTTCAATTCGTTCATGAGTAAAAAATGACAACAATAAAAAATGAGTTATTGTTGTTCACGGATTAAATTCACATAAATTCCGTGCAATTTTTTTTGGTTTAATTTATCTTCGGTTAGGTTATAATATTCTTGTTTTTGACCAACGAAATCATGGCGAATCAACTACTAAAATGACAACAATGGGTTACTATGAGAAATATGATTTAGCAGCAGTAGTTGATTTTTTACAAACTAAAATTGATCCAAAATTAAAGGAACTTAATTTTCATGGTTGGTCAATGGGAACTTTTGTTATTATGGAATATTTAAAATTTGCATTTGATAAAAATAAATTAATTAATAGTGCTGTTTTAGATTCAACAATTAGTAATTTAAATGTTTTATATCGTTATTATATGTTAAAGACAAAAGTTAATTATTATGAACATTATTATGCAATTCGTCATTATGCGATTGAAACACGCGGGTATGATCCAGAACAAATTAATCCTGGTGAGAATTTGGAAGCATTATCAAAATTACCAGTGTTATATATCTTGAATAAGAAAGATCATGCAACACCATATATAATGGGACGGGTGGCTTACCAGAATAAGCGTAAGTATGAAAAACAAAAAATTAGTCGTCGAATTGTTTTTGATTGTGATCATGTTCGCGGAATATATCATAATTCAACGGAATATTTAATAGCAATAATAAATTTTATTACAACTGCAAAAAGAAAATAGTGATAAATAACTTTATTTATCACTATTTTCTTTTTTTATTTTTAGTTTAATTTTTATTAAAAACACGGTACATACCATTGTTAAGACTATGCAAACTAATGTGAAAAATAGTAAAAACAATAATAAAAATAAAAGCAATAAAACATGCTGCTTGTACTCTTAATAATCCTGAAATAATTGGATTATCAATGTCTAAAAATGGATAAGGATATGCTCAAGTAATATTATCATCTCGTTTTCAAGCTGCTGCCCGCATAATAACATACATTAAATAAAAAAATGGATAACTTAAACTAATTCATCAATCTTTTTGTAAAAAGTCTTTTTTTCAACTAAGACGATGATCACCAAATGACAAGAAGGTATAACCAAAAAAGAGAATTGGCATAATAAAATGAGTAACAACAGTACAACTAATTTGTGCTTTACTATATTCAGAAATTGTTACTTTTCCGTTTTTATAACCAATAATAATTCCAATTCAAAAAATAAAAAACATTAATAAATTTCAGTTTAAAATACTTAATTTAGCATTAGTTGAAAAAAATCAACTTTTTTGTTCACGATGATGATTAAAAATTGATAATATTAACCAAGTAATAGTTATGATATTAACTTGAACAGAATAAAAACTTAATAAGATGTCATAATTTTGCAAATTAGTAAGTTTTGTTCCTTTTACATATCAAAATTCTTTAAAAATATCCATGTAAAATCCATAAGTTAAAAATCCAAAAGCTAAACTGGTAATTATTACTTTATAATATCAGAGATAATCTTTGTATCAAATCCGATAATTTCAACGTTTCATAGTCCCTCCTTGGTATATTTTACATACTATCACATAAAAATTGTTTTTTTAATGACATCTAATCCTTTTTTAGTTCTTTTTAAAAATAATTTTGTTTATTAATAAAATTATTCCTTTTTATAAAATGCTTTGTTATAATGCTAGTAAGTTAGAAAAAAGGTGAAATAATGGCAAATAAAATTAAAGTTGAAAGAATGCAATCTTTGATTATCCGTGATTTAACAATTATTATGCAACGAGAAATTCGTGATGAAATTTTAAATACTATATCAATTCATGCTGTCAAATTATCAAATGATTTGAGTCATGCAAAGGTTTATTATTCATCATTATTAAATAAATCAGAGGCAGAACTTCACAATATTGTTCAGAATTATAAAAATGAAATTCGAAGTAAATTAGCACATAAATTAGAAATTTATCGTTGCCCGGATTTAGAATTTGTTTTTGATCATTCATTAGATAATGCGAATAATATTGGAGCAATCTTGCAAAATTTAAAATAAGAAACCTTATCAAAGTACAAAGTATATTTCTTTTAACTAAAATATTGGTGATATAAAAGTTAAAAGAAACATTTTTATATTTCTTGATTTAATTGATAAAGGTATAAGATGTTTTCTAATAATGCGGCAATTGTCATTGGCCCAACTCCGCCAGGAACAGGGGTAATCATTTTTACTTTTGATAAAACATTATTAAAGTCAACATCACCACATAAGTTATTATTTTCATCACGATTAATTCCAACATCAACCACAATAGCATTTTCTTTAATAATCCCTGATGTAACAAATTTAGATTTCCCCACGGCAGAAATTAAAATATCAGCTTGTTTTGTAAAAACAGATAAATTTTTTGTTTGTGAATGGCAAACTGTTACAGTTGCTGAGGCATTTATTAAAAGATTAGCAAGGGGTTTACCAACAATGTTACTACGGCCAATAATTACAACATGTTGTCCTGCTAATTGAATTTGGTAGTGTTTTAAAAGGGCAATAATTCCTTTTGGCGTCCCTGGCAGTAAGTTATAATGTCCAAGCATTAAATTGCCTAATATTTCTGGAGTAAACCCATCAACATCTTTTTTAGTTGTTATTGTGTTAATAATTTTTTTACTATTGAGATGCCTTGGTAATGGAAGTTGAACAAGAATTGCATCAATGTTAAAATTATTATTTAAGTCATTAATAATTTTTATTAAAACTGATTCGGCAATACTATCTGGATAATTTAATACATTACAAGTAACACCAACTTTTTCACAAGCAATTTTTTTATTTTTAATATAAGTAGTACTGGCTTTATTATTACCAATTTGAATAATTGTTAAGACAGGTACACGTTGCTTTTTTGCCTTAATTTTTAAAATTTGTTTAGTTATTTTTACTTTGATTAATTCACTAACCATTTTCCCATCAATTATTTTTGTTTTATCCATTAAATTTTCGCTCTTTTCTATGCTAAAATACCTGTATATAAATTATTGTATCTCAAAGAGTTAAATAATTAAATACAAAATCTTAGCATTTTTAAAATAGCATCGTGTTTAAAAATTATTGACACTCCCTAAAAATAGGACATTATTAATTAAAAGGAGTAAAAGAAAATGGAAAAAATTATCACAATTGGAACAAAAATTAATTTAAAAGATGATGACTTAATTAAATATGGTGATTATATGGCAAAAGTAAAAGCCTTTAATTTTATTAATTTACCTAAAAAAGCAAAGTTTATTTTAGTGACAGCAATTAATCCAACCAAAGCAGGAGAGGGAAAAACAACTTGTTCAATTGGTATTGCTGATATGTTGAATCATTTAGGATATCAAACAACTTTAGCATTATGAGAACCATTGTTAGGACCGGTGTTTGGATTAAAAGGTTCAGCAACCGGTGGCGGTGAATGCATTATGGAACCAGAAAATGAAATTAATTTACATTATACTGGTGATTTTCATGCAATTACAACAGCAAATAATATGGTCAGTGCTATGATTGATAACCTTCTTTATTGAGGAAATCCACTGCAAATTGATCCTAAACAAATTGTTTGGCAACGTTGTTTGGATGTTAATGATCGTGCTTTACCAAATATTGAAATAAAAATTAATGATAAATTACATCGTTCAGAACATTCCCAAATTACTCTGCTGCTAGCGAAATTATGGCAATTTTAGGTTTAAGTAAAGATTTTGATGATTTACGTCGTCATTTAGACCAAGCAATAGTTGCTTATAATTTGAATAATGAACCAGTTTACCTACACGAATTAAAAATTATGGGTTCATTATTAGCCTTATTATAAAAATGCTTTATTTCCAAATTTAGCACAAACAAAATATGGTACACCATTATTAATCCATTGTGGGTCATTTGCAAATATTCCCATGGGACAAATTCTTTAATTGCAACAAATTTAGCATTAAAATTAAGTGATTATGTTGTTAGTGAAGTTGGATTTGGGAGTGACTTAGGGTTTGAAAAATTTAATGATAGGCGTCCTGTACAATGAACCGGCAAAAAACAATCTCACAAAAATTGTTTTTTGCCGGTTCATTGTACAGGACGCCATATTATTAATTTAAACGAGGAATATACACCAGATTGTACCGTGTTAGTAGCAACAATTAGAGCATTAAAATTACATGGTGGTGCTGTTGAAACAACATTAGCAATAGCTGATCTTGGTAGTTTAAAAAAAGGATTAGAGCATTTACAACATCATATTAAAATTATTCAAAATTACCATTTAAATTTTGTTGTTTGTTTAAATCAATTCGCAACTGACACTCCTGAAGAAATTGCTGTTGTGACTGAATGGTTAAAAGAATAAAAAATTCCATTTGGAATTAATAATACATATCATTTCGGAATTAAAGATAATCCAACTTTGGTTAAAACTATTCTTAAAGAAATTGAAAAATCACAACAATATCAATTATTATTTAATCCATCAATAACATCGCTTACTGAAAAAATTAAAATAATTTGTACAAAAATTTATCAAACAACAAAAATTGTTTTTAGTCCCTTGGCACAAACAAAGATTGATTTTTATCAACAAAATACAAAATATCAACATTGACCAGTTTGTATGGCTAAAAAACATCAAACAATTTTTGGCAATAAAAATCCTTATAATGATCAAATTATTATTCGTGACTTAAAAATTAATTCAGGAGCAGAATATTTTATTGCTTATTTAGCAGATATTATTACGATGCCGGGTTTAAATAAAGTTCCTAATGCTGTTAGCATTGATGTTGTGAATGATGAGATTATAAATATTAAATAATTTTTGTTATAATATTTTTAAGTAGAAAATAGGGGCGAACTTAATGCAGAAAAAAGCAAAGTTTTTAGAATTAAATAGTATTGTTAGTAAACAACTTAATTTAGCAACTAATATTCGAAAAAAATGCAGGAAATTTTTAGAATTTATAAAAATAGTTTTCAAAAATTAGGTTATCAAACAATTGCTCTTGGAGAATATGGTTTTAAAACATTAACAAAATATGACAAGTTAGAGTTAGAATTAGCCATTATTAAGTATTATCCTAAAAATAAAACAGGCTTACGTGAACAAATGTTTCAAGTTGTTTTGAATGAAATGCGCAAAAATATTAGTAAAGGAACAGTTATCAAGGATAGTCAAAATGATGGTTATTTAGAATATCAAGTTAACGATGAAATTAATTTTATTGTAAGAATTATTCCTTTTTGTTACAAAAAAATTCAGAAGGAGAATTAACATATATTTTTTGACGAAATGGAATTGAAAAAAATGATAATGTTATTCAAGTTGTCCAAGGTTTTAATAAAGCTAATAAGATTTCTAATAATTTATTACGAACATTAATAAAACTGATTAAGTATGTTTTGAAAGATGATTTTCCATATTATTATATTTTATATACCTTAACCTTACGATGGTTTTATGAATATTTTACAAAAAGATATGATAATTATTTACAAAAAATTGATATGAGTAAGCGGATTGAAAAACAAGATTTAATGAAGTATCGTAATATTAATTTTCAAAAAAATTGATTTTTAAATAATATTGATGGTGAATAATTAATTTTTTATATTTTAGAACGGTTTTGAAAAACAGAAACATATTATTTTCGTGAATTTGAATTTATTGAAGAAGAAATTTTTGAATCAATTTCACGCTATAGTTGATATACCAATAATTGCTTTTTAACACCATATGATTATTATGTGGATTTTAAAATTTATAATATTAAAGAATTTAATGATTTAAATTATGTTCAATCAGAGTTTAAAAATACTAATTTTTCGCGAATTCAGTATGATTACTGCCGTAATCATAATTTAGGAATTTATGTTACATCAGTTAAAATTTGAGGGGTAGTTGGTTTTATTGATTACGCAATTAATTTTAAACAAAAAGCAACAGGTCTATTTAAAAAACTGGATCCGGCAAAACGGAAAAGATGCCATAAGTGTTAATTAATGAGAGATTATGGAGGAACTAAATTTAATTGCACATAAATGATTAACAACTTATCGTAAAAAATTAACATATATTAAGGTTTATTTTGATAAAAAATATCCAATTATTTCATCATCAAATTATTATATGCGATTGCAAGCTATTATGACTTCTGTTGATAACTTAAAAAATGATGATTATGTTATTGGTAATGATAATTAAAGGATAAAAACTATGAATTAGAACTTTTCCTAATTAAGTTTTTAATTAAAAATAATAAATATACGGTATAATATTATTATGAGAAAGGTACTTGATTAAAACTATTTATAAGGATTTAAAAACTATTTATTATGTGGGGTAAAAAAGTGTCAACTTTAGGAGGAAACAATATAAAAAGATGAAATTTTAAAGCGAATGATTATTGAACGAACAAAAGCCTTAGAATATAAGGCAACCGAGTTAATTAAAGAATATGCACAGGTTTATCAAAAAATTTATCAAAAACCATTAGATTTACAATATGCCTATATCTCAATATTAAAAAAGGTAAAATATTTTGCCCAAGAACGTTATGGTGAACGATTAAATATTATTCGTAACTTTTATTGCCGTTATTTAGAGCAACAACAATGACAAGAATTAGTAGAAGGAATTATTGTCGAATCGTAACGAAGAATGCAGGCTGTTTTTTGCAAAGAAAACAACAAAGTAATAATTAAAAATCGATATATTTATGTTAATATATCGATTTTTATTTATATAATTATAACAATGAGTGAGGTGTTAATATGGCAAAAATTATTTTAGTTATTACGGGAAGCATTGCTGCTCATAAGGGTCTTCATTTATATGAAGCATTGAAGAAAGAACATGATGTTGAATTGCTTTTAACACAAGATGCTTTAAAATTTTTAAAGGATTGACCAACAACAGCAAAAACCGAAATTTTTATGAAACAATATTATGATAAAAAAGACTTATCAGAACATATTACAATTGCTGAGCAAGCTGATTTATTTGTTGTTTACCCAGCAACACAAAACTTTATTGCTCAGATTGCTCATGGTTTTACAAATACGTTAGCGAGTTTAGTATATAGTGCTACGCAAAGTTATAAAATGATTTTTCCTGCAATGAATAGTAAGATGTATTTATCACCAGCTAATTTACGGAATTTAGCACAATTAATAACAGATGGGAATCAAATTTATGAACCTCGTTCAGGGACGCTTGCTTGCAATATAATTGGGATTGGTCGTGCCTGAGAATGAGAAGATGTTTTAAAGGAAATAAAGCAATTTTTAGTTTGAAAAAACTTGTGAAAAGATAAAAAAGTTATGCTTAATTTTGGGCGAACAAAAACATATTTAGATGATATTCGTTATTTGACAAATAATTCGAGCGGGAAAATGGGAAATGCATTGCATACTGTATTAACATGAACAAACTGTTTCTTAACAACAATTGTTGGTGATTGTGATTTTCCAATTTATTATGAGCATGTTAAAGCAAACACAAACAATGAAATGTTAACAGCAATGTTAAAAACGTATAAAGAACAAGACATTATTATTGCGTGCGCTGCTTTAAATGATTATCAAGTTGCGGTTCCTATTAAAGGAAAAATTAGCAAGCGAAAAAATAATCAACTTGCTGTATCATTACTTCCTAATGTTGATGTCTTATCTGAATTAGGTAAGTTAAAACAGTACCAAATTTTAATTGGTTTTAGTGCTCAAAATAATTTTGATTTAGATTATGCTCGTCAAAAGTTAATTGACAAAAATTTAGATTTAATTATTATCAATCAAATTAATGTTATGGGTACTGATCAAAATGAAATCATTTTATTAACAAAAAAAGGGCATCAACAAATTCCTAGTCAAAACAAAATTATTATTGCAAAAGAAATTTTAGCAGCAATTAGTAAATTAATAAAGGAGCGAACACAGTAATGAAATTATTAATTGATATTGGTAATACAGCGATTAAATTTGCAATTCTTAATTCTCAAAAAAAGATTATTGTTTTTTTAACAATGTCTAGTCGCGAATTAGTTGCTGAAAAGAATTTTCGGCAAAAAATAATAACTGGTTTAAGTACAATAAAATTAGTTTTAACAGATCTTACATTATTAGCTTTATTTTCTGTTCGGCCAATCTGAGATGATTTATTTTACCAATTAGCTGCAGATTTAAAAATTCCTTTTTATCAAGTTAAAAAAAATTTGTTTATTGAGCGATTAAAAACAGACATTCCTAATCTTCGCAATCTTGGTGCTGATTTAATTGTTGGTTCATATGCAACATTAGTTTTATTTCCTAAACAAGATGTTATTTTAGTTAATATGGGAACAGCAACAACAATTTCATTACTAAAACAAGGAATTCTCTTAGGAACAATTATTATGCCAGGTTTAGAAACAGCCGCAGAAGCTTTATTTGAACGGGCACAATTATTACAAAAATTTGATTTTTCTTATGATAATGCGACTTTAGGAAAAAATACTAAACAAGCAATCAATATTGGATTAGTAAATGGTCATTTATTAACAATTACTGCTTTTGTTAACCAACTTGCAACTGAAGCAATAAAACCACAAGTAATTTTAACAGGAGGTAATGCTGTTTACATTAAAAAATTAGTTAATTACCATTATGATAAAGATTTACTTTTTAAAGGATTAGTTGCCATTTTACAAGATAATAAATTAATATAAAAAATAGGACTAAAGTCCTATTTTTTATATTTTTTGAGATATTTTATTAATTTTAAAGGCTATTTAGGTATTTAATACATTTATCTGTGTTCGTTGCTTTATTTTATTAAAAAATAAAGATTACCTAACATGTCCAATTTTCTTATTTTGATTTACTTATTTGTCTACTTAAAAAATTTTTAATAATAACATACATTTTTGAAATTGCAAGATTTTAAAAGTATTTTTTTTGTTTTAGACAAATAAAAAAAATTAATTGAAGAAAAATGAACAGCCTATAAGAAACTTCAATTAATTTTTAAAAACGTATGAAAAACAAACTTTAAGATTATTTTAGATTTAAATATTGCCACAAAATACAAATTTTAGCATAAAAGGAAAGGCTAAAATAATTTAAGAAAGATATAAATGTAACAATATTTATTTTTCATACATAAATATCATAAACTATATTTTTCTAATAATCAATTAATTTTGTAAATACGGTAGTATTCATTATTCTTAGGTTTTTAATAAAATTAAGTAATTAGAAACAAATTAAGTTTCGCTTATAATTGAATGATAACAAAATTTATAAAAAATTCAACTTTTTTTAAAAATATAATTTTTAGTTGAAAAATAATTTATAAATTTATGAATTTTGACACACTAAAAAATACTTTTTAAAGTTATTGCTAATTTTAAAAGGTTTTTATTTTTTTATAAAGATAAAAATTGATTTTGAAATTGATTTAAATTAAATATATTAAATTCAATTTTTTCTTTATTATTTTTATTAGTTTTATCAACTTTCTCATCATTAATTTGATTATTAAGTCTTAACATAGAAGCAATTAACATATTGATAAATGTTTCTTTACAATATATTTTTGCGCCACGCCCTTTAACAGTCTTAATATAATGCGATACATCACCCTCAACATGACAACCAATATTATATTCTAATGATTGATTTTTACAATATCTTCTTCATTACTTTTAATTAATTCAATGGTTTCTAATAAAAATATTTTTTTATTACCATTAACATATGGTAAATGACATATTAAAAAATCTAATAATAATTTATAATTTCCAGTAAAGAAATATATTTTTGCTAATTATATTTTATTCTATGAATTTTGATTCTATTTCGATTTGGGAATAATTGTTTAAATCTATTTGATAAATTAAATTTATCTAAACTATATGATACAGTGTTATTTTTATATTTTGCTTTTACTGCTCTATAAATTTTTTTAATTTGTTTTTCACCATCACTTAATATTAATATTTTAGTATTTTGATTAATATCATAAGTATCCATTGATTTAAAAATTTTATCAATAAAATTATCAATATTAGATTTATTATTTTTATTCTTATTATTTTTATTCATCATTTGAAAAACGCCTTTTTTCTTTTTCGTTTTTATTCTGGTTTTTGTTGACTTTTCTTGATCAACACCAACATGCATAGTCGCAAGAAATATTTTGTTTTCAATTTTTTTATTTTCTCGCATTGGTTCAAAAGCTCGGTCAATTTGAATATATAAAACATTATTTGGAATTTTAATTTTATTGTTATTTTTATTACTAATGTAATCGGTTTCTTCTAAATCGGCATTTTTAAAAATATTAGATATTGTTCTTTCACTAATATTTGCATTCTTTGTTGTATGTAAAATATCTTTATATCTTTTTCCATCACCTATAAAAGACATATATTTATTTTTTAAATTTATTTCAATTCTTTCGTATTTTTTTAAACCTAATTCTTCATCTAAAGGATAACGATTTATATTTTCCTTTTTTTCTTCATCATATTTAACATATAATCTTCTTTTAATAGGAATATCTCCATATTCTGTTTTAATTGTTTTTGGCAATTTTGATATCACCTTATATCCTTGTAATATTTGTCCTTGTTGATATAATTTAAATATCTTATTATCTCTTTCAATCAAGAAATTTTTAGTTTCATTGTTTGTTTCTATTATTTTATCTTTTTTATAATCTTCTAATAAATTTTTTTTAATTCCATTTTATAATTTCCTTTCATATAAACAAATTATTTTAAAATATGATACTCAATACTTCACATAATCTTATCAAAAAAAGAGGCTATTTAAAAATGCAGGATTTTACCAAAATTAATAACAAAAAACGGATTACTAGTTATAAATATTTAAATAAAAAATATGATTTGAATTTTAGTGACTATAATTTTGGTTTTGATTGAGAAGTATTTAAAGACTTTGTTGGTAATAGTTATGCCCGATATTTTACTTCACCAACTTTTTTAAGTTTGTTTCAGCGGGGCGTGGTACTAATAAGACATGAAATCACATAGCAGAAAAATTATTTTTTGCTTGTAATTTTACTGATGCATCATCTAACATTTTACGAAGATATGCCAATACCCATGAAGATACTACATTTGGCGATATAATTAATGTATGTAATTATTTATAAGATAAATATGGGATTAATATAGGACCCGACAATGAAAATGGCATTGTTTGACTTAAAAATGTTAAAGAAGGTGGCGAAATTGTTTTTCCTAGTGGTGTGAGAATTGCTTTTGCGAGTTATGCTAATGGTAATAAAATTATGGGAAAAGTTGGTAAAGGTAGTGGTATTATATCAGCGTGAACAGATGAAATGATACATGCTGAAGAAAAAGAAATTTTAACTGATAAAGAATTAGATAAACGTTATAATAATTTGCGAATTTCCATGTTTAGATCAAAAAGCTTAAAAGTATCTTAACATAACAGTAATAACATATTTTCATAAAACATATTCTAATCAATTTACTTTTAATCCTTTTGATAAATACCATGTCTTTTATGAAAAATTTGTAACCCCATATTTACCCTTAAATGAAAGAATTAAAAATATTTTAAAAGAACACAATCAAGTATATTCAGAAAACAAACAAGCATTTAATGGTTTGGGTATTTTTAATTTACGATTAACAATGGGTGCTGTTTGAAATAAAATACCTGATATTACTAAAAAACTTGTTTTAACAAATAAACAAGAGCGACCTGATTTATTTGAACTTTAATACTACGGATTTGAATATAACGATAATGACCCCAGTATTTATGTTTTACGAAATTATCGTAAATATATTAAAAAGTATAATTTACAAGATTTTTATAATTCCAATACAAAACAGTATCAATTTGATAGTTATTCAATTGGTGTTGATTATGCTAATGGTAGTGAAGACCACACGGTGTTTTTATTTAGTGGTTATAAAATTAATGAAAATAATGAATATGATAAATATTTAATTGAAGAAAATGTTGTTACACCAAAAAAGGCAATGAATTTAAATGAAATAGTTGAACATTACGGGCAATGAATAATTAATACATTTAATAAATTTGATGGTTTTGAATATGCTATATTTCATTATGATATTAATGCACACGACTTTATGCAAAAATTACAAGAAGATATTTACCCTTATTTAGGCTATAAAATTAAGATGTTTAAAACCAAAAAACATCAGACATCTTTTAATAAAGAAGCAGGTATAATCAATCGCGTAACATGAATAAGAAAAATGTTTGTTCAAGGTAAAATATATGGCATATTAGATAACTTCCCATTTTTAGATAAGTGATTAGTGAACTAAGATTTAATGATACCAAAACAAACACACCCGATAGTAAAATGTATCATGACCCATATGATGCTTTGTTTTATGGTTCTTATCCATATTGTTTTAAAATGGGAATATAAAAAAAGTTTTAAAAACCTTCTAAAATTTATAAATTTTATTTACTTTTTATTTATTAAATAATTAGTATTTAATGATTTTTCTAAACTAGGTGATTTTTCTTGTATTTTATTACCATCATCATTTTTCAATAGTTCAGGATGACAATTTTTATAACTTAATTTAAGATGTTTTCTAACTGAATTAAAATCTAGTATCTCAACTTCAATTTCATCACCAACATCAAAAAAACTCTAATATCTCTAACAAAGTAATATGAAATATCACTAATATGAATTAAACCATCAGTCTTTTCTGCTCTACAAAAAGCACCATAAGGTATAATGTTTGTTATTTTAACATTAACTTTATTTCCTTTTTTATACATAAAATTAAATATACTTCCTTTCTTTAAATGCTTTAATTATATCATTAAGACTATAAAAATCATTTGCAGGAATTGGGCGAGCGGTTGATTTTCTTAAATTTTTGTGATAAAATGACTTACAAGTTAAAAAAGTTTTGAGGTTCTTTCAAACAAATTTGGGAACCTTTATAAAATTCTTCGCTTAACGCTTAGAATTTTTCTCAAGTATTTTGAAAAGCGCGGCAAAAAATTTTTAAACTTTAAGTAATTTTTCGCAAAACTTATGAAAATCACCGCGAGCCCAGATTGACCCTTTCCCTATAAATAAATTAAATAATTTCCTTTCAAACTCTTAAATAGCCCTTGTATATATATAATTGTGATTGTAAGAAAATTTTAACGAAAGGAATTATAATAATGAAAAAGATATTAAGTCTTTTAGGTACAAGCACTCTAATAGGAACAAGCACAACAAGTTTAGTTGCTTGTAATATTTTTAATAAAGATTTTAATAATAAAATTAAAACACTTGAATATACAAAAGAAGAATTAAAAAAACTTAAAGAAAAAAAACAAAATAAAGACAGCAAATCAACAAATAAAAGATAATTTAGAATGACTAGCACCACAAGAAAAGCCACTTAATAATATTGATAATAGATATTATTTTGTTGTATGGCGTGAACAAAAAGAAGATAATTGATATAGTACTTTATTTATACATAATTCTGACAAAGCTAGAACAATAGACAGATTATTAGCTATTATTAAGGGAGGGGGATTCCTTGATTTATTTGCAGATGGTCGCGGTGGTGGCATTTTAGAAAGAGCATGAATTAATGATAATGGTACATATTTTAAATCAGTTTATCGTTGAAATAATAATACAGATATACCCAATTTGAATATAAATAAAAAAACTGGTGAAGTAAAAGTTAATGAAATATAAAAAGTCATTTATTAAAATGACTTTTTATATTTCTAATGTAATTAATGATAATTTTTCATTGTTTTTATTAAATAATTCTAAATTACTAATATTAATTTGTACTTTTTCGGTAAAAATTGTAATTTCATAATGTCCATATCCTCATATTCCAGATATTTCAATTTGATTTAAATTAAATAGTTTTTTATCAAAAGTTATTTTAATACTATAATCAATTAAATCTTCGATTGTACTAATTCAATCTATTTTAGAATAAAGTAATTTATATCATTCAGAAAAATAATTTAAATAGTCTTCTATTTTGTCATTAGAAATAATTAAATTAGTTAAATATTTACCATATTCTCCATCTGATAATTTAATTTCAGCAGGAATAAGTGAGGGGATATTGTTTGTTTCTAATTCATTTGTTATTGATAATCAGTTAAAATAATTTGCTTCTAATTGATAAATAGGATTTTCTGAAATATCGGTGTTTTTAACAGTTACTTTATTTTTATTATTTTTGCTGTCAATGTTACTTTGTTGTTTTAAATTTCAATTTGTAATTTGTCCTGTTTTTGCGTCAATAATTGGTCTATTTGGTTCACTGTTTCCATTTCAACGATAAACTGATTTAAAATATGTACCATTATCATTAATTCATGCTCTTTCTAAAATGCCACCACCGCGACCACCTGCAAATAAATCAAGGAATCCCCCTCCCTTAATAATAGCTAATAATCTGTCTATTGTTCTAGCTTTGTCAGAATTATGTATAAATAAAGTACTATATCAATTATCTTCTTTTTGTTCACGCCATACAACAAAATAATATCTATTATCAACACTATTAAGTGGCTTTTCATTTGCAAAAACTTCTCTCCAATAATTATGTAATGGTTTATGTCCATTAAAATTAAAATATAATGAATTTAACTCAACTATACAATTTTTAAATTCTCAACTTTCTTTAATTTTATTAGGTACTGATATTAATTTCCAATAATAAGGTGAAAATAATTTAACATCGTCATTATAACCTTTATTAATTGCATATTTGCTATATGTGTAATTTGAAAGCATATAGATAATTTCTTTAAATATTTTAATAATTTTATCCTTAATAAGGGTTGGATTATCTAATTTTCAATTTTCAAACAAACCATCAATTACATCTTCGGGTTTTTGTCCTTCGAATTTTTGGCGTAATTCAGCAGCTTTATTAGTGGGATTACCTTTTTCGTCGTATTTTGTTCCTTGAAATTTACGGTCATAATTATAACGATATGTTAAATAATTCAATAAAACTTTATCTAAACCATTTTTATTTATTAAATCTAAAATATCTTTACCTTGAATATAGTTTTTTGCAATACTTCATGGTAAAAAACTTTCGGTAAATCAATATTTAAATACTCTTAAATTAGGGTTTGTTTCAATTGGCATTGATAATAATGGTACTAAACTAGCATTTTCAATATTTGATGATGGATAAGAATAAACACCATTGATATTGCCTCAACACTTAATATTTCCAAATAACATTGATTTAGGGTATTTAATTTCAATGCCAGTAAATACTGTATCTTCTGGCAATGATTTTTGTAAAACTAAATGAATACTATTCTGATTTTTTCACTTAAAATCAGTTATTTTAACTAAGTGGGTAGATTTAATAATATCAATGCCATCAGGTGAATAAGGACGCTTATATTCTTCAATAATATAAGATTCATTTTTATTGTTTTCGGTAATTGGTTCATTAATAGAAACTATTTTTAAGTCATAGGATTCTAAAAATTCTTTATCTTGTTTTGAAATATCATTGATTAAAATATCTTTTTCATCAATCATTACATAACTTGTGCTATTATCTTGGACTGTGGTGTTTTGTTGAATTTGTAATTTAAAATTAAAATTACTAATTTGATAACCAGTTATTTTAATATATTCATCTTTGTCAATAAAACCTATTTTAACAATATTTTGAGAATAGTTTAAGGTTGGTTTTTGTTTTGTCTTAACAAGATTATTAATTTTATAAATATATAAGATTCTTGAACGGACTTCTGTAAATAATTGTTCTAAATCAGGGTCGCTGTACTGCGATTGACTAGCAAAATCTAACGGAATACTATCAATTGAATAGTTAATTGGTTCATCATTTTTTGCTAATTGTGCTAACATTTTTTCAGATGGTTTTAACATTATTCTTGTTCTCCTTCTTCATTAGGCATATTGATAATAGTTTCGTTGTTTTTTAGTTGTCTGTTTAAAGTAGCATTTACTGGTAAGCGAACATCAACAATTAACTCGTCAATATTTTTAATATTGAATGTTCTACTGTTTAAAATAGCATTATCATATTTAATTAACTTAATAATAAATTCAGTTAATTTAATTTCTCTAATATATATCATTTGTTCGTATGATGCGTTTGTTTGAAGATTTACACCAGCAACTTCTGCCTGAGTTTGTTGTGCTCCCTTAGTAATGGCGTGAACATGATGTCGATTTATTTTATAGTAATTTGTTAATAATCAATCATATATTTTAGTTAATTGCTCACCTTTAAAATTACCAGCAATATAGTCTACTGGTTGAAAATTACTATCAGGGTCTCCTTCAACTAAAAACAAGTCATTTTCAATAAATGATGCCAGCATTTTACTAATTTCTTGGTCAACCAGACCAGTAACTCCATTAGTATTAATAGTAAATTTACCACTATTTAATAATGGATCTAACATTATCTTTTCAGCTTAATAATGGATCTAACATTATCTTTTCAGCAATAATATCTAAAATACTAGCAAATTGTTTACCATAATGAGCAGAAGGCTCAAAATTAGGGTTATTAGGAATAATTTGAATTGGAATAAAATTAAGTGGTAATATTTCTTCTCTTTGTAAAGTTGTATAGTTATTTCATTTAGCATCATCAATATATAAGTCGGTAATAGTACTATATAATCGTGTTTTTAACTTTCTAATAACTTTAACTTGTTTAGTTACAGCATCAATCTCTAATTTTTCAGTAATAAAAATACTTTGGTCATTTTTAATATAAGGGTCATAATCAAAAGTGCAAGATACTAAATTACCTAATTCATCATACTGGTCATTGTAAAAATCAATAGTAATAAAATTAAGTTTTGAATTATTAGCAAAAATAAAATATGCACCCTTACAATTTTTATTAATTTTATATTCGTTATATCAATTCTTATTAGTAAAGTCTTGCATTTTTAAAAATTTATTAATTAATTTAGTGTCTAAATACTGTCTATTAATTGGATTATAAATGCTAATTTCTAAATCACGTGGATTTAAAAAAATAGCATTATCTTCACAAATTCTTTTTTCTAAAATTTCATTATGTTTTTGAACAGTAACATTTTTACGATTAGTAATCGTTGATGCTAAATTAAGATAATAACTATCAATATCATAACTCTTTTTTAATTTCTTTTTTGCTGGCAACAATCCCATTTATAACACCTCTTTATTTTGTTTCTTCTTTTTTTAATAACATCTTCAATACTATCTTCTTTTTGTTTTTTGTTATGTGTTTTGATAAATCTAATTATTTCAATAATCAAAACTATAATTCCAGCTCCGATAAGCATTGCTGAAACAATAACATATGCTGGTCAAGAAATACCTAATGTTTTTTCTCCTATAAAACAAATAATAATTCCTGCGATAAAAAACAATGATGAAACTCCAAAGATTTTTAAAAACATAATTACATCTTTAATATTTACTTTTGGCATAATAACATCTCCTTTCTAATTTACCTTTTTTCTTTCAATAAACACAAATCCCAAAGGTCTAAATGTTGCTGGACCATTAACTCCAATATTAATCAATCCATCAGGATTAATAGATAATGCTAAACATGCACTATTAACACCTATTTGATCATATATAACACCTATTGTTTGTCTAAAACTATGCCTTGTTGCAACATCCCTTGACTTTTTAAATCTCCTTTACTATCTTTTCCTGAGGCTCAAATTCTATAAATATAATTTTTTTTATCAAAATTAGGAATAGTATATCCTTTTTGTCCAACTTTAAAATCATTAGTATTAACAATTTCTAAATCTGGAACTTTTGGTATAATAATTTATTTTTTTAATTCATCTAAAATTTCTTCTTTTATTTTTGCAAGTTTTTCATCTTTAATTTTTTCTATAACAAGTTTATCTAATAAAGCATCAACTTCTAATTGAGTATAATATGCTTCTAAATCAATCATTGTTAAATCAATACCTTCTTCTTGAAAAGTACGAAACATTTTCTTTAAAGTTGTTAAATTAGCCAATGATTTTGCATAGGTAGGCAATAAACCTTGTCAAGTAATCATGGGGTCATTTTGCGATGAATAATTAATATCACCAACACTCATATTTGCCGAAGTAAAAAATTCAATTGGAATGCGGTTAAATGTTCAATGCTCAATCGTAATAAACACCATATTAATACAAATTTTCTTTAATAATGGATCTTTAAATATTTCAAACTTTAGTTTTGAAAATGGATAGTTTAAGTAAGAATTAATCATATTTTGGGCTCTTAAAGCAAATGTTTTAAATCATAATTCTACATCACCTTTAAAAAACTTATTATAACGAACTGGAACTTGTGTAATTTTACCTGTCATTGGAATAAAATTATTATAATTTTCCAAAGTAACATTTTGTCATAATTCATTTAACATTTAATCATCTCCTTATCATTTACTTTTTTTAGAATATATTTTCTTTAATATAAATTTTTTACTATTTAGTAATGTTTTTGTTTTAATTGTTTTGTTTAAATCTTGTTTTGTTCTGAGTTGTTTATATGCTTGAAATACTAGTCCATTACCTAACAAACTAGTAACCGCACCATCTTCTAGCGTATTTAACAATTTATCTTTATTAAAGTTATTTTTAAATTGTTCTTGCATTTTTAATATCTTAGCAATTGTCCGATATATTTTAAAACTATCTTTTACTACTTGCTGATAAACAAGTGGGGCAAAAGAAACTAAATTAAACAAACTTGTTTTTTTAAATTCTCAACCAATAAACCACTCACTGTTCATATAGAATTTAAACAGTTCAGGAGCCAAAACAAACTGTTCTGCTTTGAATAAATAACTGTAAACCAAAACTTTTTTCTTGTTGTTGGATTGACAATCTAGTTGGATTTTTTTAACAGCATAAATAAGGGCTGTTTTAGATGTTCCAATTGGCATATCATTTATCAAACGAAAAAGTACTATTTTTTAGTACTATTAAGAATTTTTAATTTTAACATAAATCGGATTTGTTTGACCAGTAGCGTTGTTTTTACCTTCAATTTGGACAAAAACCTTGGTATCATTTGTAATATTTATTGGTCAATCAACACCAGCACTTTCAATAAAGTAATCAAAATCACTTTCAGTTAAAAAACTATTTACTGCTTTTACTGCTTTTAAAACAACATCTTTAAATTGTGGTTTTAACTGTTCAGCTGTTGCTTTTGTTGGGTCTGCAACATGAATAGTTGGTTTATCTAATTTATTAATTTTACTAATATCAATTTTTGAAACAATATGTTTAATAATTCCTTTGGGTTCAACCACTGCTTCACCTAAATATAAAACTCTTTCCATAATCAAAGTATTACCCATTCCAGTACCTAACGCAGCAGCACCAACTCTTAACGGAGTATGATCTTTTTTGCTAGGTTAATCACCTCGTTATGAAATTCAAAAAATCCTGAGTAAATAATATCTACAATATAATTTATATACCCCGTCTCCATATTTTCGGCTGAAAATCTTATTGGTAATTTTGAAATTAATTTAAATAAATATGATTTAAAATCAGACGTACTTCTTTCAAAGAAAATTTTTTCAATAACGCGAGAAGTATTTAATGATAATTTAACTACGAGTCCATTATGACCATAATTTCAAATTATTTTAAAAAAATCATTTTTAGAATCATAATATGGATTTTCATCACTAATTGGTAAACAAGTTAAACTACCATTATCATTAAAACCACTATCTCTTAGTTTTTTATTTTTAAAAATTTCGGTAAGAACTCAGGCAGAACCATCATTATCAACAGTGATTGATTGAATTGGTTCATTTAGGCCAGATACTTTTTTTACTTCATCACTACCATTGCCTTTTCTATAATAAACACCATTTGTTGTTCCAAAATAAGCTGCGTTTGTTTTTAATTCACCAGCACTATCCTTATGTAATAAAGCCATTGAAGTAACATTGTCTGGAATACTTGGTAGCAAATAAGCATCTCTATCTAAAAGATTATAACCAACCCAATATACTTTACCACTTTGTGTGACCCCACTTGATTCTCTTATACTTCTAATATTTTCATTTGAACAATAATTTTGTAATGGAAATGTAATACTACTCATTAATCTATAATCACAATCCATTAATTTTTCTAATTTTAAAACATTCCCATTTTTATTACGGATTAAATACAAGTCCTCAGTGGTTCTGATATAAGCATCTCTAACCTCTCTATCTACAGCCTTAGTATTTTTATCTAAAATTTGGACTGAAATTATATCTCCCTTAATTTTTGCAATATCTGATTCTAAATCACAAAATTTTTGATTTAAATTATCATTTATATCTCTTTTTGGTTTGATCCATGATGGCATGAGGTAGTTATATAATTAACAGCTATTAAAAATAAAATTCTTAAAGTATGGGAATTATAAATTTCATCTGAAAATACATTTATTGGTGTATAAGATAGTACTTGTTCATAAAATCAATTTCTTCATGTGTTTCTATTATTTCTATTAATAACTCCTATTGGCTGATGATTTTCGTCAAAATAATTACTGTACGGGTGGCTTTGAATACCATAATTTCAACGTTCTCAAGCTAATCTCAAAATACTGCTACCTTGTTGATTTTAGTCCATTGCAATTTTATAAAGATTTTCTTCTGTTTGCTCACCTTTCCCAAAAACAATAGATTGTTTATTTTCAATAACTTTATTGTTAATTTCATTATTTATTTTTCTAAATCGTCAATTCTCTGCAACAACTAAAGCAATTATCCCTAAAGAATTTCTAATATCTCTATTAATTTCTCCTTGGTAGTTAGATAATGTTTTAAAGGAATTAACAATTGTGCTTCAATTAATATTTAAATTAATTCCATTTCCGTTCCCATCAACGAAAAGATCTCTATAATCAGCTTTAAATTTCAAAGGAGTGGAACTACTAATATTAATATTATCTATAGAATCTATATGTCTTATATCAGCTTCTGAAAAATAATAATATTTATTTTTTACAGTAAACCCCTCCAAATAAAGATCCCTAGTTCTAAAAACTAAATCAATTCTTTGAGATTGTGAATTTTCCTCAATAATAACAGGAACAGTAAAACCGTTGTAGGGTGTGCCTACAAACTTATATGTTGGTTTACCTCTTACTGAACCCTTTAAATCTATCTCCCATTTTGGGTGTAGTATTATCTTCAACTTTAAATCTATTTAAGACAACAATCTCACTATTATCATTTATAACAGTACTTGTACTAGGCTGATCATTCTCTATATTAAATATAACACGTAGTATGTCAGCTTGTATTAAAGCACGAAAAACTTTATTATGTCAATTTTTAAAAGAATTAGGATTATTTATGTTAATTCTTATATCTTCTAAATTAACATTAAATAAATTATTGTTTTCTCTTTTATTTCTGATTAAATTTTCTAAATTATTTTCTTGCTTTTCATATGTACTTGTAGCTGTACTTGTAGCAATTGTTGTTTGTATTACAGTTCCATTAATTGTTAATATACTTAATAAATTTAAAAGTTTTTTCATTATTTGTATTTTCCCTTTTTTATCTTGAAACTTTTTATCAAGATCTATTGACATTATGTATATATATACAAGCATTTTTAAATATATTTTAGAAACGATACTTACTTATGATTATGATTGTTTAAAAAAGTTTGAAGTTTTATAAAAATTATTTTAAATGATATAACTATACTATATTATTTTTTAAAAAAAATGAGGTGAATTAATGAAATATATTATTAATGATTCTAATTTAAGTGATTTACAAGCAAAATTGCAAGATTTTTTAAGTAAAAATTGTCAAAATAAATATTATAAAAGAATAAAAAAGAAAATATTTGCATATATTAATTTATGTAAGGAGTTTTTTCTTGAAACTAAGTTGTTATTAAAAGATTTAATTAAAAAATATTTTAAAAATAAATTTTCAACTTTTTATTATTGAGCAAATAAAATTTTACTTGCATATGCAAATAATAATTTTGAAGATTTATTATTAAAATCAACAGTTCCTAATAATATTAATTATCAATATGGTGAAGATACTCGAAAAAATATATGTGATTTATATTTTGAGTATTGTAATAAACACGGTGTCGGTGTTTTATCTTTGTTTTATAATTTAAAAAAAGGAATTCACGGCGAAGAATTAAAAAGTAAAGCACCAAAAAATTTAAAAACATTTTTTCGTTGACTTAAAAAAGATAAACGTTGATTAAAAATAAAAAATAAAATTAAAGAAATTAAAAGACAACACCCAAGATATGAAGTTAAAGAATTAGGATTATTACAAATGGATGCTAAATATTTTATGCCAAGTAAATTTCCAGTTGATAAAAAGTATTATGTTTATGATTTTATTGATGAAAGAATCAGAGGAGTATTCGGTTATATTTATGATAAATTATGCACTGAGAATGCTATTGATGCTGTTAAAAGAGCAATCCGTGATTTGAAAAAAATATTTGGTATTAAAATAACACGAATTAGAACTGATAACGGTTCTGAATTTATTAATAGTCATCGGAATAATCAAAAAGTACTGTTAAAGAAAATAATTTTACTCAATTTTTAACAGATAAAAATATTTTACATCAAACAACACTCGTTCGTTCTCCGCAGTCAAACGGTAAAATTGAAAGATTTCATCAAAATTATACTAAGTTATTTGTATTTGATAAAAAAATATTGGATGCAGCTGGTTTACAAAATAAACTAAATGATTATTATTACTTTTATAATTTTGAAAGAGTGCATAAATCTTTGAATTTTCAGACACCATTTGAATTTTTAAATAATTTAACTAAATAATTTTAAATTTATAAAGTTTTATTTAAACTATTTTTTAGTGTGTCAATTTTAGAATTTTTATTTAAATATGTATCATTTTTAATGATGTTTTTATATTTTAAATTATATATTTTATTATTTTTTCTTGTTTTCTTGCAATCTCCAAAATGTGTGTGGTATACTACATGATGAACAAAAATTACCTAATTTAATTATTGATAAAAACTGTAATGTAAAAGTTAATAACTAATAAAAAAGTCATTTTAATAAATGACTTTTTTACATATCTAATGTAATTAATGATAGTTTTTCATTGTTTTTATTAAATAATTCTAAATTATTAATATTAATTTCTTCTTTTATAGGGGGATAAGAAAATATTATATTATTTGATTGTTTTTAAAAATAAGCAACCGCTTTATTTGAATAAGATTTTTTATCTTCAACACCATTTTTTCAAAGATATCAGGTGTCTTCTTCTATTAATTGAAGATATGTATTTTTATCTTTATCACTAACTTTGGTTCCAATAGGACAACTTTTAATTAATTCTAAATTTATATATTTTCCTGCAATAGTTTTTTCATTTGATTTATCAACAGAAATATTTATATCATAATTTCCATACCCCCATATACCCGATATTTCAATTTGATTTAAATTAAATAGTTTTTGATCCTTATCAAAAATTATTTTAATATTATCTACAACTAAATTTTTAGTTATTCCCCCTCAATCTACCTTAGAATAAAGCAATTTATATCATTGTGAAAAATAATTTAAATAATCTTCTATTTTGTCATTAGAAACAATTAAATTAGTTAAATACTTACCATATTCTCCATCTGATAGTTTAATTTCAGCAGGAATTAAAGACGGAATGTTATTTGTTTCTAATTCACTTGTTATTGATAGTCAATTAAAATAATTTGCTTCTAATTGATAAATGGAGTTTTCTGAAATATCTTTATTTTTTATAATTGCTTTAATTTCATCATTTTTGTTGTTATTATTCTGATGTTTTAAATTTCATTCTATAATTTGCCCTGTTGTTGGGTGAATACTTGGTGTATTTGGTACACCCTTTATTCCACAACGATAAACAGATTTAAAATAAGTTCCTTTGTCAATTCTTCAAGGTCAGTTTGTCATTTTAGATGGTTCATAATTAAATAAATCAACTTCATATTTAAAATTACTATAACAATATAAACCAATCTCATATCCGTCTTTTTCTTTTAATACTTTTCTGCCATGTTGATTTATTTTTTCATTATTAAGAAACTTTGTTGTATATCATTGTGTTTTGCCCTTTCACACAACAAAATAATATTTATTATCAACTTCATTAAACGGTTTACTATCTGCATAAACTTCTTTTCAATAATTTAATGGCGATGGTGGAATGGGACCACCAGAAAAATTAAAATACAATGAATTTAACTCAATTATACATTTTTTAAATTTTCAATAATTTTCATTTTTTTATCAGGTTCAGGTATTGATAATAATTCAAAATAATAGGGGGCAATTAACTTAATATCATCATTATAGCCTTTGTTGATTGCATATTTGCTATATGTATAATTTGAAAGCATATAAATAATTTGTTTAAATATTTTGATAACTTTATCATTAATAAGAGATGGGTTTTTGAACTTTCATTCTTCAAATAGACCATCAATAACATCTTCGGGTTTTTGTCCTTCAAATTTTTGACGTAGTTCAGCCGTTTTGTTGCTAGGATTACCTTTTTCATAGTATTTTGCACCTTGAAATTTTCGATCATAATTATAACGATATGTTAAATAATTTAATAAAACTTTTTCTAAGCCATTCTTATTTATTAAATCTAAAATATCTTTTCCTTAAATATAGTTTTTAGCTATACTTCATGGTAAAAAACTTTCGGTAAATCAATATTGAAATACTCTTAAATTAGGTTCTGTTTCAATAGGCATAGATAGCAACGGTACTAAACTAGCATTTTCAACAATTGAAGATGGATAAGAATAAACACCATTCACATTTCCTCAACATTTAATATTTCCAAATAACATAGATTTAGGGTATTTAATTTCAATTCCAGTAAATACTGTGTCTTATGGCAATGATTTTTGTAAAACTAAATGAATACTATTCTGATTTTTTCACTTAAAATCAGTTATTTTAATTAAGTGGGTAGATTTAATAATATCAACGCCATCAGGTGAATAAGGGCGTTTATATTCTTCAATGATGTAACATTCATTTTTATTTTCTTCACTAATTGGTTCATTAATAGATACTATTTTTAAATCATAAGATTCTAAAAATTCTTTGTCTTGTTTTGAAATATCATTAATTAAAATATCTTTTTCATCAATCATTACATAACTTGTACTATTATCTTGGACTGTGGTATTTTGTTGAATTTGTAATTTAAAGTTAAAATCACTAATTTCATAACCAGTTATTTTAATATATTCATCTTTGTCAATAAAACCTATTTTAACGCTATTTTGAGAGTAGTTTAAGGTTGGTTTTTGTTTTGTCTTAACAAGAGATTATTAATTTTATAAATATAAAGGTTCTAGCACGGTCTTCACTAAATAATTGTTCTAAATCGGGGTCGCTATATTGTGATTGATTAGCAAAATCTAACGGAATACTATCAATTGAATAGTCAATTGGTTCATCATTTTCTGCTAATTGTGCTAACATTTTTTCAGATGGTTTTAACATTATTCTTGTTCTCCTTCTTCATTAGGCATATTGATAATAGTTTCGTTGTTTTTTAATTGTTTGTTTAAAGTAGCATTTACTGGTAAGCGAACATCAACAATTTACTCGTCAATATTTTTAATATTGAATGTTCTACTGTTTAAAATAGCATTATCATATTTAATTAACTTAATAATAAATTCAGTTAATTTAATTTCTCTAATATATATCATTTGTTCGTATGATGCGTTTGTTTGAATATTTACACCAACAACTTCTGCCTGAGTTTGTTGGGCTCCCTTGGTGATTGCGGGAACATGATGGCGATTTATTTTATAGTAATTTGTTAATAATCAATCATATATTTTAGTTAATTGCTCACCTTTAAAATTACCAGCAATATAGTCTACTGGTTGAAAATTACTATCAGAGTCTCCTTCAACTAATAACAAGTCATTTTCAATAAATGATGCAAGCATTTTACTAATTTCTTGGTCAACAACACCAGTAACTCCATTAGTATTAATAGTAAATTTACCACTATTTAATAATGGATCTAACATTATCTTTTCAGCAATAATATCTAAAATACTAGCAAATTGTTTACCATAACGAGCAGAAGGCTCAAAATTAGGGTTATTAGGAATAATTTGAATTGGAATAAAATTAAGTGGTAATATTTCTTCTCTTTGTAAAGTTGTATAGTTATTTCATTTAGTATCATCAATATATAAGTCGGTAATAGTACTATATAATCGTGTTTTTAACTTTCTAATAACTTTAACTTGTTTAGTTACAGCATCAATCTCTAATTTTTCAGTAATAAAAATACTCTGGTCATTTTTAATATAAGGGTCATAATCAAAAGTACAAGATACTAAATTACCTAATTCATCATATTTGTCATTGTAAAAATCAATAGTAATAAAATTAAGTTTTGAATTATTAGCAAAAATAAAATATGCACCTTTACCATTCTTATTAATTTTATATTCGTTATATCAATTCTTATTGGTAAAGTCCTGCATTTTTAAAAAGCTATTAATTAATTTAGTATCTATTTTTTGATTAGTAAGTGGATTATAAATGCTAATTTCTAAATCTCGCGGATTTAAAAAATTAGCATTATCTTCACAAATTCTTTTTTCTAAAATCTCATTATGTTTTTGAACAGTAACATTTTTACGATTAGTAATCATTGATGCTAAATTAAGATAATAACTATCAATATCATATTCTTTTTTTAATTTCTTTTTTGCTGGTAATAATCCCATTTATATCACCTCTTTATTTTGTATCTTCTTTTTTAATAACATCTTCAATACTATCTTCTTTTTGTTTTTTGTTATGTGTTTTGATAAATCTAATTGTTTCAATAATCAAAACTATAATTACAGCTCCTATAAGAATTGCTGAAACAATAACATATGCTGGTCAAGAAATACCTAATGTTTTTTCTCCTATAAAACAAATAATAATTCCTGCGATAAAAAACAATGATGAAACTCCAAAGATTTTCAAAAACATAATTACATCTTTAATATTTACTTTTGGCATAATAACATCTCCTTTCTAATTTACCTTTTTTCTTTCAATAAACACAAATCCCAAAGGTCTAAATGTTGCTGGACCATTAACTCCAATATTAATCAATCCATCAGGATTAATAGATAATGCTAAACATGCACTATTAACACCTATTTGATCATATATAACACCTATTGTTTGTCTAAAACTATGCCTTGTTTGCAACATCCCTTGACTTTTTAAATCTCCTTTGTTATCTTTAAATCCTGAGGCTCAAATTCTATAAATATAATTTTCTTTATCAAAATTAGGAATAGTATATCCTTTTTGACCAACTTTAAAATCACTAGTATCAACAATTTCTCAATCTGGAACATTTGGTATAACAATTGATTTTTTTAATTCATCTAAAATTTCTTCTTTTATTTTTGCAAGTTTTTCATCTTTAATTTTTTCTATAACAAGTTTATCTAATAAAGCATCAACTTCTAATTGAGTATAATATGCTTCTAAATCAATCATTGTTAAATCAATACCTTCTTCTTGAAAAGTACGAAACATTTTCTTTAAAGTTGTTAAATTAGCCAATGATTTTGCATAGGTAGGCAATAGACCTTGTCATGTTGCCATAGGGTCATTTTGTGAAAAATAATTAATATCACCAACACTCATATTTGCCGAAGTAAAAAACTCAATTGGAATACGGTTAAATGTTCAATGTTCAATCGTAATAAACACCATATTAATACAAATTTTCTTTAATAATGGGTCTTTAAATGTTTCAAATTTTAGCTTTGAAAATGGATAGTTTAAGTAAGAATTAATCATATTTTGGGCTCTTAAAGCAAATGTTTTAAATCATAATTCTACATCACCTTTAAAGAACTTATTATAACCAACTGGAACTTTTGTAATTTTACCTGTCATTGGAATAAAATTATTATAATTTTCCAAAGTAACATTTTGTCATAATTCATTTAACATTTAATCATCTCCTTATCATTTACTTTTTTTAGAATATATTTTCTTTAATATAAATTTTTTACTATTTAGTAATGTTTTTGTTTTAATTTTTTTGTTTAAATCTTGTTTTGTTCTGAGTTGTTTATATGCTTGAAATACTAGTCCATTACTCAATAAACTAGTAATTGCACTATCTTCTAGCGTATTTAACAATTTATCTTTATTAAAGTTATTTTTAAATTGTTTTTACATTTTTAATATCTTAGCAATTGTCCTATATATTTTAAAACTATCTTTTACTACTTGCTGATAAGCAAGTGGGGCAAAAGAAATTAAATTAAACAAACTTGTTTTTTAAATCTCCAACCAATAAACGACTCACTGTTCATATATAATTTAAACGGTTCAGGAGCCAAAACAAACTGTTCTGCTTTGATTAAAGTTGTCATAACGATAATAGGGACATATTTAGGATTTTTATAGGTTGTATGTATTATTTAAGGATTTTAATTAATATTTTAGAAATTGTGGAATAAAAATACCACTTACTTATTTAAATTATATTACTTTTAATTTTATTGTCAACAATATTTTAACATTTTTTAAATTTTTCCATGACAAAAATATATGTTTATTAAAGTTATTTAATTTATTAGATAAAATTAATAAAAATATAAGTTTGGTTGTAAATTATTATTTACAAAATTATTAACTGAATAATTAATTCTATTTTCTTCTAATGGTTCATTAGTATTAAATAAATTAATTTTATTTTTAAAATTCATCATACTAGTATTTAATTTATTTTTAAGAGTTTTTCCATGATAAGTTGCTTTTTTAACCAAAACACCTTTACAGTAATGTGATATATCACCCTCAATATGACAACCAATATTATTTCATAATGTTTGATTTCTGACACCTTCTTCATTATTTTTAATTAATTTAATTGTTTCTTTTAAGAATTTCATTTTTGATTCTTTTATAAAAGAAGCACTGTTTTCTAAACATTCTAATAATTCTTCATATTTAGCATTAAAAAAATAATCGACTGCTTTATGGTATGTTTCTCTGTTTTCTTTGTTTTTACTTTGATAAGGATTTAATTTTTTAAATCTATTTGTAAGGTGGAATTTATCTATCGTGTAATGTACTTTATTTTTAGGAAAATATTCTTGAATAAATTTTACAATATTTTTAATTCAAAGTGCGCCATCTCCTAATACCATAAATTCAATATTGTCATTAACATCATAATAACTTGTAATTAATGTAAGTAATTTATTAACAAAATTAGTTAATTTACTATTTTTTTTAATATATTCTGGAATATTATCTAGCTCTATAACACCTAATTTATCTTGAATTACAGGTCTTTTTTTCGTTGATTTTGCCTTATCAAAACCAGTATGAATAAAGTATGAGGTATCTTTATTTTTTTATCAGTTTTATTAAGGTAATATTCTTTATCAGTTTTTGCATTTTTCATAATATTTGAAATTGTTTTTATACAAATTTTTACATGTTCCATAGTATCTAAAATATCTTGATATGTTTTTTTCTTGCCAATAAATGATAATATTTTTTCTTTAACAGAATTATTTATTCTTTGTCATTTTTCAATTCCTAAAAGTTTATCCAAAGGAAAAATATATTCTTCTTTACCTGTTTCTGGATTAATTTTATAATATTTTCTTCTTTTAAAAGTTATTTTCCCATTTAAAATAGTTAATGTTCTTGGTTTTATTTCTTTTACTTTATAATCTTTAAATTTTTTTAAAGTTTCATCAATTTTATAATTTTTAAAAATTCATTCATCACAATCTTCTAAATTTTGTTGAATAATTTCAATACTTTGTATATATAACAAATTATTAAAATTCTTAAAAAAATTGTTATCAATATTTATCATTTTTTTACCCTCTTTCCTTAGTTCTACACATTAACACAAAAATAATAAAAATGCAAAAAAAGATATTATTTTTTATTTATTGTGTTATAATTTAATTGTTAATTATTAGCAAATTAATTTAACTGAAAAAAGTAAATTACTTTACTTTTTTTTATTTTGATGTAAAATTATAAATAATAAAAAAAGAACCGTGTCAAGTTCTTCAGTACATGTTTTTCTCTACTTATATTTAATCATATAAAGGAGTAAAAAATGAAAGAATTTAATCCAAAAACAGCAAGTTTACGAACATTTTATCGTAAAATAGATGAATTTTGGCAAAATAAATCACCTAATAAACCATATACTTTGAACGATTTAACCAATGAATTCAATCTTTCTCGCAAGTGAAGATATGATACTTATGCGAGCGAAAAGATAGTTCCTTTGCTTGAAAAACAAGTTGATAGAATAGAAAGTGAAATAATTAACTTTATGATGAAATCACCTGATGGTGCTAAATTATATTGACAACGAGCATTTAATTATAAATATTCACTGCAAGAAAAACAGTTGGAACAAGAATTAAACTTAAATAATCAAGAACCAATAATAGTTAATTTACAAACGGATATTAGAGATATTAAAAAAGAAAGTGATAATAATGCTTAATCATTTTACTTATTTGTTAGAAACGCCTTATTGGTTGTTACAAAATAGTAGTATTGGTAATAAATATCCATTTGCTAAGAAATATGAATTAGTTAATGAAATTAATCAAATTGGGACGCGATATAGTGGTAAAACTATATCAAATATTAAAATGTTTGGTGAATTATTAAAAATTAGTTTATTAATAAGAACCAATTTGTATCATTGCTAGTATGTATTGGAGTAAAGATTTAAAAGATAGTGTATTTCAAAATATCTGAAATATGTTAGATGAAAATAATATACCTTATACTATTAATTTATCAAATTTTACTTTTACTTTATCAAATGGAAGCAAAATATATTGTAAAGGATTGCATTCACCAAGTCGGAAAGAAAAATTAAAAGCCTTTGCTGATTTGAATAAATATAAATTAGTTATTGATTGACGAGAAGAATGTGACCAATTTCAACAAAAAGATTTAAGTGATTTAGAATTTGCTATTCGTGGTTATCAAAATAAAATAACAATTAATACATGTAATCCTGAAAGTTTAAAAAGATATATTGTTGGTTATTGTAATGAATTATTACCTTTTAATGAAGAAATAATGCGTAGTAAATATGAGCAAATTAAATATATTGAAAAATGAAATATGAAAATTATTATTCATTATTCTAGTTGAAGATTAAATTATGAATTACCACAAGATAAAGTTAATGAACAATTAAGATTAGAACAGTTAGATATTGAAAGAGCAAGAGTATGGAGTTGAGGATTGCCTGGCAATACAAGTGGGTCAATTTTTGATAGATATATTGATATTATGCAAGCAACAGATATTATTCAACCAACTAAATTATTATGTGGTGTTGATATTGCTAATGCTACTAGTCCTAAAGGACATACAACAGCGGCTAGTTTTTGAATATATAACTCATTTGATAAAAAAGCCTATAAAGTTGCTGAATATACTCATTCAAATGCTACACAACAATTTAAAACTGAATTAGAACAAGTTAAAGATATTTTAGATTTTTATAACAATCAATTAAATCAATACTTTAATTTAATACAACAAGGAATATCAATTAATGTTGATGATAGTGCTTATTCAACATTGCAAAGTTTAAACCGAGAAAAATATAATTATTCTTTTGGTCAATATATGACATTTAAACCAGCACAAAAACAAAAATTTAAAGTAAGACATCGTGTAGAGGCATTCACAATGTTAATAAATACTAATCAATTAAAATGATTATGAGAAAAATGTCCTGTAAGTAAAACCCAATATGAATTAATACAATGAGAAGATAAGCCTGAAGCAAGAGAAGAAAAAGTATTAGACTTAATGATACATTTGATAGTGATTTTTATGCTTTACATTTTGAATTAATACCAATGGTTAAGCATAATAGTTCAGCAGATTATAAATTATGACAAGAAAGGGAGTGAATAAATTAATGAAAAAAGATATTTATGTAATACATGATGAGCGTGTAATAAATGCAAAAAGACCTTATATGTCTGTTTGTGGACAAGTTAAAAAAAGACTTTGTCAAGAATTAAAAAAAGATAATATAGCAATGTGTAAATTAAATTTATATAACGAATATATTAAAAAATATCAAAAAGTTAAAGTATGTATACAAGTTTTAGCAAATGAACCTAGTTTATTAACAGTAAATATAATTAATTATGCACTTATTTTAAATTTAAAGGAGCAAAATAACCATGAATAATACCTATCCATCTTTACCAAACTTAAATGATATTAATAGTGTTTTAAAATTTTATAATTATGATTGAACTATTAATTTAACAAATATTATTGCTCGCCATCAAATGCGATTAATAAATGGTAAAGATATTTTATTTAAGTCGCATCGTAAAGACATTTTAGAAAAATTAAATTGATGATATGAAACTTATAAAATAAAAGAAAAATTAGATAAGAATGAATTAACAGCAAGTTTAATGGGTAAAACTATCTTTGGTTTATTAGAAACTAGTGATGGCAATATTGATTTATGAATTAACCCTTTTAACTTTACATCTCGTGTAAGTAAAATAAATGAAATTGAACACGGTGCTGATATTTGATTAAATTATCATCAATCAGATAGTGGTTTTATTTTAAATTTAATTTGTACCAAAGATAAAATAGTCATTAAAGGTTGACCCAAAAATAATGAAGTAGTTGTTGGTCAAAGTAAAACACAAATTAAAGATGATGTTAGACCTGTTTTAGTACAAGAATTTAAAAATAAATTAGGTATAGTTCCCTTTTGAGAAATGATAAATGAACCTAATTCGTTGTTCTTATCAACATCAACTACATTAAATCCTTGACCTACAATGGCAAATTGTTATAAATTACAATTCGATTTAGAAGATAACTTTAACATTAAATCAAAAGAACGATGAGCAAATCGTACACATTGATATGGTCAATTAGATGATAGTTTACTTGCTGCTTACAATAAAGGTAATAAAAAAGTATATCAAGATATTTTTGATGATATTTTTATTCAATCTGGTCAAACAGCAGCAGATGGAACATCATCACAATCTTTACAAGTAGTACAAGGGACACCAACCTTAGAAACATATACCGAAGACCAAAAAGCAATTATTGAACAAGTATATTTAGCCTGTCATTTTTCTAGTCCATTTGGTGATAAATCAGATAATGACCAAAATAAAACACAGTCATTATTAACTAAAACCAAAGATTTAGAAAAACAAGCATATTTACAATCATATCGTAAACAATATTATACTAAAATGTTTGATACAGTTTTAAAATATTATGGTTTATGAGATGGAAATGGTGAACGCCCTTATGGATTTGATTTTGTTAGTGCTAGTTTAGTAGATCAAATTCGACAAAATGAATTAATTACTGCTAGATTAGATAATGGTACAATGGAACCAATAAGAGCAATTACTGAATATGATAATATTGATGAATTAGAAGCAACCAAATATTTTGAAAAAGTAGAAGCATGACAAGATAAAATGCAAGCCAAAGAAATAGAACATAATAATAAATTACTAGAATATGATGAAACTGGTAATAATCAAAATGCCTTACAAGGTAGAACAGAAATTAAGGAGAATTAATAAATGAGTAGAATTAACCCAGGTGTTATGGAAGAATTAAGAAGACAAGCCCATGATACTTTAATAGATATCAGAGAAAATATAAGAGATAACAGACATTGAATGGTATTTCCTTTTAATGTTTATAGTTCATATATCCCTGATACTGAAACAGGTTGAAAACCTAATAATGCAAAACCAAGTGACTATGGTAGTTATTCACGAATATTTGATAATATGGAAAGTACTATTGCACAATGACAAGGTAGTTTAAAAATAGTCCAAAAATATAAAGGTGAAGAAATTACTATCTTAACGATTGATGATTTTAATAAACAACCTATTAATTCAACAATATGAGCAAATAATGAAACACCTTTTGCTATTAAATTAAAAGATGAAAATAATAATGTTTATTGAAAATTGATTGATGGTGAAAATATTTATGATATTAATAGAATGTTGGAATACTTAAACCAATATAAATTAAATTATTTTATTAATAATGATAATAAAGCAGATAACTTTTATACAAAAGAGGTTAAAGTTGGTAAATATTGAGATGCTTATATGATTGATGATAGAAGTTCAATTCAATTTGGTGAAGCAAAATTTGAACAAGTATTTACTCAACAATCAACTGAAAGACAATATACTTTATTAATTTTAGATGAAGATGCTGATAAATTAAATATTAATGATTATTATAATTTTTATACTGTATTTAATGACCGTGGTTTAAATATTGGTGGTGGTGATATTAATTCTGCACCCCAAGATAGACAATGATTATATCCATCAAATGTTATTAATTATTATTCACCTTATGATGGTAGTTTTTTATGACAAGAAATTACCTTTTCAAGTATTAATGACAAAATTAGTAATAGTGGTTTATCAGTACGACAATTTATTCAAACAAGTGCCCCAGGTGAGGGTTATTGTTTTCCTAAAATAACTTATGATGAAAAACTAAATAAAGGTATTGTTGAATTAGATGAGATTTTATTAAAAGACCCAGGGGTTAGAGCAATCGCAGTTAAATTTTATGGTAATCCTATCTTTTTTGATATGCCAGTTATTGGCCGACCAATTATTAAAGGTCAATTTAATAAAAAAGTAATGAATTCAAGAGATTTATTAATGTATAACATGTTTCCTGCACCACCTGATAAAATAAATACTTATGCATCACCCGAAGTAAGTTGATATAACATTCAAGGGATACAACCAACTATTATTACTGGTTATAAAGATTGAAAAGAACATATTCAATCAATGTCTGATTTTTGAATTGAAAAAAATAATGAGGGTATGGTAATAACAGATAAAGCAAGTTCAACAGCAACTAATCCAACTGTTGGAACAACTATTAAGGAAGAAAATTCAAATTCTAAGCCTTATTGGTCTAAAAATTGAATGATTACTCCACCTGATAAAGTAAAAGTAAATAGTGGAACTATTAATAATATTATTAGTATCCAAGCCTCATCATATTTTAGAAGAAAAGATGAATTTGGTAATACAGTTGGTAATGTTCAAATTGAATATAATAAAATGGGTAAATGTAATGTTTGAGATATTTTAAATATGAATAATTTTATTAATCGCCAAATTACCGTATTACCTTTAAACTATACGCAAAAATTAGTGTTTAATCCTTTTACTATACCTGCTATTGGAAAGTTTTTAAACTTTGTTTCGTTTGGTATTCCTTGGGACTGAATTGGTAATTTAACAATTACCCAAGATGATAAATGACCTAATTTCCCATGACTTAATGGCTTTATGAGTGCTAATGTTTATAGTTTTTATAATGATGCCTTTTGAGGTGATAAGGCTGCTGGTAAAGGTTATTTACCATTTGAAATATTTAGAGAACAAGGAAATGATAAAATTGGTGCTATGATTGGTGCTAATGCTACTAGTTTTAGTTTTACTACTTTATTAACTGATAAAATACAAGGCAATGTTTTTGAAAAAGATGGTAAACCAACAGAACGAATAACTTATTCAACTTATAATTTAAAACAATTAAACCCTAAAACTAATTGTATTTATTTAATTAATGAATTAGTAAGAGCAGTTGATGCTCAAACACCAGTTAGTGATAGTGAAAAAGATAATGATTGCGAATTCTTACAAACACCAGATGGTACAAATTGTAGTTATATTATTGATATGTTTTCAATCCAAGCATTATATAAAGGTAATTTTGAAATTATCTTTTATGCTGATAACCCATATGCCAATAATGAAGAAGATTATTTGCGCTTATCAGTATGGAGTTTTCGTGGTAAAACAAAAAGTGTATTAAATAATTATTTGCGCGATATGACAACTAATTATAAAACTAGTTTCTTATTGCCTCATGACTATGAAATAGCAACATTTAATTACCCACAATATGTATTACCACCAGTACCATATAATTATCCACAATATACAAAAGATATTATGCCTTCTGATGTAGTACAACCATTATTAACTAGAATTACAGCGCAACCACAGTGTAAAAAAACAGGCAGTCGTTTAGTTAATTTATTTTTTGATGAGTTTAATGATGCTTATTATGAAACTGAAATTAATTTAAGACAAATTGACCCCACAATTCAAAGTATAGAAAAATTTATTAGTTCTTATAAAACAATAGAAATAAGTAATCTTAATAATTTGCAAGTTGAATGTGGATTACCAAATATAGAAAATTTTATTCCTAATAGAAATATTAATATATTTGGCGGAACTGATGATTGTAGCAATAATTTATTTTCATTAAAAAATATAACTTTAAAAAACATTGGTTTATCACAAACTGATAAAATTAATTTTGATAATACAATAAGTTTATATACTGATAATATAAAAATAAATGATACTAAAACAAAATATGCTACTGGTGTTGCTAATGGAACACCAACTGAAAATTATCTTAATGTATATCATACATTGGATAATATTTTCGGTGTAAGATTTTTTTTACAAATAACAAAATTAGTTTTTACTGATAAAGATAAAATTAAAGAAACATATCTACAAGCATATTATACTAATGATTTAAAATTAAAAATTAGATTTACAAAAGTACTATTACCTATCTTACAATGTTTTTATGTTGATTTTTATGCAAAACCAAAGTATTGGGGTAATGTTAAAGATATTGTATTAGATGTTTATAATCCAAATGTATTAGGAATTAGAAATAAAAGCAATAATTCTGTTAGAATAACAATTAAACCGAGATAAATAAAAAAAGAGAAATAATTCTCTTTTTTTATTTACCATTAACTTTTACATTCCCATAATTATCAATAATTAAATTAGGTTCTTGTATATTTAAATTTCAACGATAAACTGATTTAAAATAATTATCATTTTTATTTTTTCAATAATGGAAATAAGACTCTTTTCCTTCAAAATTATTTTTTTTACTATGTATTCCAAAATACCCATTAACCCTATACATTAAACTATAATCATCTTTATAACCTCTAATAATTATTGTATCGTATGTATTATTATTAAATTTAGTTAAATATCAACTATCATTTTCATCACCACGCCATACTACATAATATCATTTATTATCAATCTCATTAAATGGTTTTTCTTGTGGTGCTATTCATTCTAAATTGTCTCTGATTTCTTGGTTATTTGTTTTAATTTTGTTTTCTTCTTTTAATTTTGCTAATTCTTCGGGTGTATATTCTTGTGTTTTATTACAACTAACTAAACTTGTTGTGCTTGTTCCCACTAATGATATTGTACTAATGATAATTAATAATTTTTTCATATGTATATGTCTCCTTTTTACTTATTTAAAATTATTTAATAATATATTCAAAATCCACCTCTAAATGGAGTATTTTGTTTTGCACTAATATAAGCGCTGTTTCTAGATGCATAACTAACATTTAAAAAATCACCAGTATAAAGTATATTTTGATTTCTAATAGAATGAAATCCCACATCGTTATTATTTAAACTTAAATTTGAAAAAGAATTTGCCACCCTTAATCCACTAATTATTTCTCAATTGCTTGGTGGATTATTTCCTGTAATTCCCCAACTCGAGGGCTTATTAACCAAAATATTTCTATTTGGATAAATACTACCTATATCAAAAGTTATTTGTCCATTTTCATTAAAAAATTTTGTCTGTCTTTTTATTCTGTTTAATTTATTTGTTTTAAAGTCATTAGTTTTAATTTCTTCATATTTTTGAAAGTTACTATTAGCAATTACTGCTGGTGCAGTAGTTCCGCCAATTAATACACTTAATAAATTAAGTAATTTTTTCATACTTGTTTTTCTCCTTTTCTTTATCTTGAAACTTTTTACCAAGATTTAGCTGCATTATATATATATATATATATAAAATCAAGGGTGAATTAGTTATTTTAAAATACCTTTATTACGCGTTTTAAGGGCTAAATTAGCAATCAAAGATATTAAGTTTAGTATAAAAAAATTTATATATAAAAAGTATTGTATTGGTAAAACAATAGTATATAATTAAATTATATTTTAATCTTTTTGTATCAAAAAGAGTTATGCCGACTTGTTAATCGGACAAGAATAAAAAAAGAGAGGTTTATAAAATGGCACTTACAAAAGAACAATTAATAGAACAAGGTTTAAGTGAAGAGATTGCTGAAAATATCTTAAATCAGTTTAATAATGAAGCAAAGCAAATTAGAGAAAGTGTGCAAAAACGAGAAGATGTTATTTCAAAAGAAGACTTTATTAAATTATCTAATGAATTAGATGAATTAAAAGCATTTAAAGATGTTCCATCTACTAAAATTGAAGATATTAAAACTAATTTAAATAAAGTTAGTGGTAGTTCTTTATCTGAAAAAATGCAAACTTTAAAAGAATTAAAACCTGATTTATTTGTTGAAGAACAACTATCAGTTTCACCAACTAATATTATTAAAGAAATGATTGAAAAGTCTACTGAAAATAAGAATGATGAAATTGAAGCTATTAAAGAAAAAGGAGCATATACTCCGGAAGAAATTAAAAAATTAACTGATTATACACTTAAAAACCTTAGATAATAAGGGAGTGAAATTATGGCAACAATTAATTTGCCACAAGTACCTTTTACATTACAAGGTAATACAACAGGGCAAAAGCCTATGTTGATATGGTTAATGCATTATTGCGTGGACCTTTATATAATGAATATGCAAGTATTATGCAGTATGCAACAGCAACCGCAGAACAAGTTGCTTGATTACCTAATGCTGGACAAGCATTATATAATTTAACTCATCGTGTGGTATGACAAAATGATTATTCATTACCAAATGGTGGGACAACTCAAACAATGGGATTAACAAGAATTCCAGTTCCTATTGATAAAAGATTTAATTTAAAATTAATGAATGAAGCTTTTGATTTAGCATTAATAGAACAAAATATTAAAAATGGTGTTATTGCTGATGCTATTTCTAGTGTTGTACAGAATAAATTTGTTAATTTAGAATGTGAATTAATTCAGGCTATTTATGATTATTGTTTAGCAGATGGTCAATATGAAGTAATTCCATTTCGTAGTTATACAGCTGAAAATGCTGATGATGCAAATAAAGCATTCTTTACATTAAATGAAACTTTGATTGAATTAACAAATCAAATTAGTAATTTATATTTTGGTTTGCCAACCGATAAAATGTTTATGGTTTTAGGACGAAGAGCATATTTAGGATTAACACCTGCTTATTTAAAAGTAATTGGTTCACAAGCTCAATTAAAAGCAATGGTTAATGGTGAATTATATGAAAATACAGCAATGGGTATTCCAGTATCTAAAAGTTTTCATTTAGAAAAAACATATACAAAAGGACAAGTTAACCGTGATAAAGGTTATAATTTTAATAATGTAAATGGTTTATTATTAAATAAACAAGTATGAGCATATCCAATTAATATGGATACTATTCAACAAGTTTTAGATAATGATACTGCTAACCCTAAATGAATTGGTAAAGTACAGTATGCAACACCAACAATTTTATATCCAAAAACATGTAAAATTATTTTGGAAAAACAACCAAGCCAAGATGAAATTACTGCCGCTAAAAGTAATCTAAATAAAACTTTTAGAGTTCCAGTTGATTATCTAATTTCAGCATCAAAACCAGAATCAAAACCAAATAATCAAGGTTAATATAAAATGAATTTACTAATATTACGCGTTTTAACTTTATTAGTATCTAATTTAGAAAATAAACCTTTAATAAGTAAATTTGTAAATTTAATTAATAGAGTTAATCAAGTTAAAAATAAAATATTAAAGCCAATTAATTATATTAGTGATAAATATAATAAAATTACAAATAAAGTTGAAGATATTTATCAGTGATTAAATCCATTTACTTATTTAGATTTAATTAAAAAAGGTCATAAAAAAGAAATACAACAAATATTAAGTCAATTAGAAAAAGATAATAATATTAAAAATAAAGAACAATTTAAAAATGAAAATTATTTAAATACTAATTGACAACCTTTAAATAGTAGTTGACTTGATAGTGGTATGTTTAATATTACAAATAAGTTAACTTTAACAGGTAATTTAACTATTTTAATATATACAAAAACAGCAAAACATCCGAAATTTTATGGTCCATATGTTTATCCTAGTGTTCCAGTTGAAATATGAAAATTATTAAGTAATGCTGTATCTAATGCAGGGACTTTATTTTGGCGTTATTGATTAAGAAAATGATTACCTAGTCATTTAAGAAATTATATTAAAAAACGATTACCACAAGCATTAAAAGAAAAATATCCCAAAGGAACTACTAAATTAACATTACCAACAGTTCAAAAATTACAACAAATTAAAAAGTTTATTAATAATTTAAAGATTGGACATTTTAATTTTAATTTTGCTGGTGAAATTAATAATAAAAAATGGTATCGTGAACGCCGAAGTGATGTTAAAAATATTAAGAATTTATATAAAACATCAGTTAAAAATATGTTTTATAAAACTAATCAAACTATTCAAAAAATTAAGAAAGCAAAAGCAAGAGTTAATAGTTATAAGCCAAGTAATTTAAAAAATAAATATCGTAATCAATTAAGAGGTGTATTATATGGAAAATAATTTAAGTAATTTATTATTTATAACAGTTGAAGATGTTAAAGAAAGTAAACTTTGACAACCTATTAATGATAAAAAACAATATGCTTATAATGATAATTTAATTTATAATGCTATTTTAAAAACTAGTTTATGAATGGATAGATTATCAGGCGGGACAATTTCAGATAAAATCAATAAAAACAATTTATTTCCATGAGTAAAAAAAGATAATACTGGTTTAATTGAATATGATAAATGATTAAGTTATATTCAATCTGCTTGTTTATTAGCAGTTATAAATTGATATTTACCCAAAGGAGTTAATGATTTAACTGGTAGTGCATCATTTTCACAAGGTGGAGTTGCTTATTCACAAACTAATGACCCCGAAGCAAATGAAAATATTACTCGTGATGTTAAAAATGCTTTAAAATTAGCAGGTGAAATAATTGATATTATATCTAGTAAAACAGTATCTAGACCTTATAATTATAATTTAGATAATTATGCTCATCCATGAGAAGAAGAATATAAGCATATTAGTAAAAAAACTTTTTATTCAACATTATTATTTTGATTAAAAGAACGATTACAAACAGATAATTCAATAAATATTTTTTATCCAACTATTAATGATTTTTCTAAAATTGATTATAACAAATATATTAAAATTATTGTTCCATTTGATAATGATACTATTTATGAAGAAAATGGTGTTTGAAAAGCAAAACAAAGTGGTGAAATTCCATCGGATGTTATTAAAGATAGTGATTTTAATAAAAATTATATTGAAAAAGTTGATGGTAAATATATTGTAAAAACATCACAAGATATTAATCTTAAACAAGATAAATTAGTAAGTGGCACAAATATTAAAACTATTAATGGTAATTCATTATTAGGTAGTGGTGATATACATATTAGTGGTGGCAATGATTGAGAAGTTGTTAATACTAGTGATTTTGTATCTTTTTCTGACAAAAAATATCAAATTAGAAATTATGATTCTACAAAATATATATATAAACTATGAATTGGTGTTAATCAAAATGACGGAGATATTATTAATATTATGTTTGAAACATATAAAAATCATTATGAATTTAATTTATTTGCTGCCTTTAATAGTATAAAACTTAAAAAAAATGGCGAAATAAGTTCTGAAAATAAATTAATGGCATTATATATTCAACGAAAAAAATAAATTATTCAAATAATACAGAATTAATGACTGATGAACCGCATTCTATTTATAAGCGTGATATGGATACTGATTTTTCAAAAGAAACATCGGATTCTTATGATATAGTGATAAGAAAAATAAAGAGTGCAACAACTATTAATGAATTAAATTTATTTGAAAAACATCCAATATGAAGAATTATTTCAAATAATAGAAATGATATTAAAGAATTATTCAATAAAAAATGATTAGAATTAAATAAAAATGAATAAAAAATTAAATGAGGTAAATAATTATGAAACAAGATAAAACAACTTGATTAAAGGGTGCCTTACCTTGAAATTGATTTAAAAAAGACCCTATTCCGACTTATAATTGAACTCATAAAGATATTAGAGAATGAGAAAGAAAATATAAAATTCGTAGTTGAGTAGTTAGTTTTTATACATTTATATTTTTAGCATTAAATTGTTGATTAGAATATGGGATAATTAATGGCATTAAAGACCAAATTAATTGGTATAATTATGGACAATATTGAGGTAATGGAATTGCTATTTTACTAACACCTTTATTTACACACGGAATTCAAGGTATATTTGTTGCTAGTAGTAAACCAAAAGTTGATATGAAAATTGATATCCCACGATTAAAAATATCTAAAGTAGGATTAGTATTTACAATATTACCTTTAATTACTTTAATAATTTCTTTAATTATAATTTGAATTGATAAATCAAAATGAAAAAAAGACCATTTACGACATTGTTTGAACTGCCGTATTAATCCGCGTGTCATTCAACCGCGAATAGCAAAACAATGAAATGATTTAGATGGCATAACAGAAGAAAAATTAAAAAATATACAAAATGAAAATATTTAAAAACAAAAACAAGAAGAAAATAACAAAGAATTAAATTTAAAATAGACTATATATAGGGGTGGTTGATATTTTTGGGTGGTTATATAGTTTAATTTATAAATTATTTTGTTCTGAAAGGATAGATGGCCACTGTTTGAGTAGGGATAAGAAAGGAATTAAAAAATGTTAAATGATACATTAATGATTACTTTACTTGTGTTAGCGGGTGCGGGCGGAATGGGTAGTCTTGGTATTCTAGGATTATCTGCTAAAAAAATTAAAAAATATAAAGCAGAAATTAGAGAATTAAGAACTGCTGTTATTTCTCATGAAAAACATTTACGAGGATCTGAATATGCAACAGAATTAGCATTAAAAACAGGTCAAATTAAAAATGTTAAAAAGCAAGTTAAAGTAAACAACAAAAAACAAGAGCAAAAAGATGCTATTAGACAACTAACAAATAGTATTTAAAAAAATAACCTTAATTGGTTATTTTTTATTTTTCTTTATTGTGTTTTATATAAAAATTAATAAGATGTTCAATTCGTTGTGAATAAGTAAAGTCATTAAATTCATTTCAAACTTTTTCTTGGTTTTCATTTAAGTAAATATTAACATTCCGAATTTTGCAAGAATAATATTTTCCTGTTTTTTGATTATATGAATGTTTCATAATATTAACCCTTAATAATGAGCAATAATAATTGCATCGCGTAAATGATTACTTATTTTTTCATTATTATAAAATCAACCTTTGCCATATTCATAAGTTAAATTTTGATCTTTACTAAATTCTTGAATACAACTATCATTATATTTACTTAAATTTTCCATATTTTTAACAACAGATTTAGTATGTTTTGGTGATACTCAATTAAATTTAATTTGTAATTCATTTAATTTATTTTCTATTGCACCTAATAATCGTAATAAATCATCTCTATCCTTACTAGCATTAGCAGATGTATATAAACAATCTTCAATATTAAACATATATTCGTCTGGATTAAATAAACTAATAAATTTATATCTCCGAATTTCATTTGTATGATTAATTCAATCTTTATTTGTAAATTCTAATTTTTCAATTAATTTATTATCTTTAAAAAAAGCAATAGCCGTAGTACCAGTTCCTGATGGGTCAATACCAATTTTTATTATTATCTTAAAAATCTTTCTTTAAATTGATTATAAAAATCTTCGCTTTGTTTTCTAATCAGAACTGGTGTTAATTTTTTAACATTTAATTCTTCTTTTAATCAATTTTTACCTTTTGAAATAATATCTTGTTCTATTTTTGTATTTGTAATAAAATTTTTAATATTATTAAAATGCTGTTCACTCATTCAATTTGGATTTGAATTGTTAATAATTTCTGTTTGTTCTTTTTCTTGCTTAGAATTAATTTTACTTATTTCACTATTATCTGGGTCTAATTCTTCGGTTGGTAAACCTAATAATTTACTTAAAACATATTTAACTCCATAAGTTAATGCTGACCCAATACTTTTAGCGGGGTCAGTATTTTTCCCTGTAAAAGGTCAATAAGTTTTAATTTCTTCTGTTTCTTTACATAAAGTTAATTCCATTTCAAAATATGGTATATCATTAATTACTTTTAAAGTATCTTTCACATAACTCCAAATATATGTAATATGATGCTTTTTAAATTCTTTTTTAACTAATTCTAATACTTGTGCTTCACCAAAATAGTTATAAATTGTTCTACCATTCATTTGCATTGTTTGGTTTTTTTCTAAATATAATGATAAATCGTGTTGTATTTCACCAATACTTGCTATTAATGTTTTTTTAGTTTCTTGTGGCATTTTCTCATTCCTCTCTTTCTTGTCATATTAAAATTGCTTCTTTAATTTGTTCTAAATTTTGTTTAGTAATATCAACTTTTTCTTTAATTACTATTTTTAATTTTGGATTTATAATTATCATTAATATTTTTTTATTATCTATACAAAAGTCTTTTTCTAATAAATAATAAAGTTTTAACTGCCAAATATAGCGTTCAACATCTGTTTTCTCATTAGAACTAGTAATTTTTCAATCACATATTATATATTCATTATCAGTTGTTATTCCAATAAAATCAGTTGTCCCACACATTAAAGGACTATAAAGTGTTTTTTCAGTTTCATAATATTTAAATTTAATATCTTTAAAAGTTTCTTGATATAGTTTTCTAAAATTTTTAAATAATTCACGATGTGATTTTATTTCACAATCAATAAATTCAATAAATTCATCATCAAAATTATTTTTTATTCAAACATCAATCATATTATGTAAACATATTCCACGATTTTGTGCTAATTTTAAAATATTCTCATCAATTTGTGAAAAATCTTTTGGCACTAAAATATTAACAATTTTACTTACACTAGGTATTAAAATACTATACTTATGTAATTCATCATTAAAAATATATAAAGGTTTTAAATCTAATCTCATAAAATTGTTTCATCATTACCAATATTTTGATTATCATTATTAAATAATTCTTTTGTCTCAGATGAATTAAATTCTATTTTTTCTTGTGGTTTATCAGATTTTTTTAAATCATTATTTGTATGTAAAAATTCATAATTAGATACTTGAACTATTCAATGTATTTTATTATCCTTATCTTTAAAAGATTGTAAAACACCAGTAATTGCTATTTGACTACCTTTTTGACAATATTTTTGTAAAGTAATTGCTTGTTTATTTCAAACTTGACAAGGTATAAAATCAGTTTCTTTTTGAGTAGAATATGGCCGAGTTATTGCTAATTGAAATATGACATATTCTTTTCCATTACTTGTTTTTTTAATTTCAATATCTTTTGTTATTCTACCAATTCCAATAAATTTATTCATTATTAAATTTCCTCCAATTCCATTTCATTAATTAAATTATCGATATAGTCATAAGCACTTTCTTCTGAATGACATTTTTCTAATGCCATATTAAATAAATCATCTTCGGTATAAACATTGTTATCTTCATCTTTTCACATATTATTCACATCCTTGTCATTTTTTTATCTTCTAAATCAATAATTGTTGTTAATCATCCTTTTTTATTGTCAATATTAGCAGTAATTTTTGCTTCTTCTAATGTATAAAATAACTGTGAAGTTACATTATTAAAATTACCTAATACAAATTCCATTTTTGATATTAATAAATATCTTTTATTCATAATTTATCACCTCATAATCTGCTTCTTCATCTGCTAAATAATCACTAATTAAACTTTTAACTTCATCAATTTCATATCATTTGCAATTTAAGTCAAAATTTGTTGGCAATGAAATATTACCCACATGTCGTTCCTCATCACCAAATTTAAGATATAAATTTAACTCTAAATTATCTGAATAATCACTATCAATTTGTGCATAAATAATATCTTTATTGGTAATTTTTAATGCTTTATTACATATCATTTTTTATTTCCTCCTAATTTTGTTTTCCTAATGCTCAATGTTCATCAGTCATATCTTCAAATGATACTGAATAACTTTTAAGCATTAATTCATTTAATTTATTTTCTTGATTACATTTAAAGCAATAACCTCAATATCTTTTTTTAAGACAAATTTTATTTAACTTTTTCATATAAACCTCCTAAATTATTCCTTTGATTTTTTGGTCAATTTGTAATATTTTTCAACCATCAGAAGCTAAATCTAAAATATCGTTAATTTTGTAATATTGCATATAAGAAGCAATAACATCTCATTTATCTTTAAATAAATTTAAGTACATTTTGGCTCATTCTAAACATTGCAAATCATAATGTTTTTTATGATGTGAAATACGACAATTAATAGGTTGACAATTAACTCAATAAAATGATGTTGTTATTTCATTTCAAGTTTTATTAATATATTTACTTTTATATTCTGTCATTTATTTTTTCCTCCTAGTTTTAACTCGCTGGCACTCACTCCCAAGTGAAAGTGCCAAGCGAGAATTAGTTATATAAGTATTTATCTATTTACTTACTACGCCATCCGCCTCACTGGGGGTGAGCGGTGGCGATATGTTAATTGTTTGAATGTTTAATAATCCACAGTTGTTTTTTTAATATTGACGCCAGACATATATATGTCTTCCTTTATCCGTGCCCATTTGTGCTTTTGCTCTGGGATTTGACGTTCAGTTTTTAAATTAAAAATTCACTCGCATTTTAAAGGACCAAATGCTATAAAACTCCAACCAACCACACTTTTCGCAAATTTAATTGTAAAGTCACTATCTCTATTTTTATTGTCGTTTGATATTAACCTTGGACTTATCACGACTATCGCTTAGTTCTAATGAACCAGCGCCGATTTACATTTTTCCTCATACACTATTTCAGTACTTGCCTCGGCCGGCTGTGGAATAAAAACACTTAGTTATTTAAAATAACCGTTTCGCTCTGCATTAAGTTGTTTTATAAAATTTAAGTTTTAATAAACCAGTTTCATAATCAAAGATAATTTTTGAATTTTCTAGGCGTTTATAAAACCGCTTTTGTGTTTTATCTTTTACTTTATTCAATAAATCTTTATGTTTTTCACAAGTTCATAAAACTTTATTTGATAAAAATTCTTCGGTAATGAATGATATTGCTTTATAGCAATTATCAACATCACATATTGTTTGTTGCTTATTAATTTTCATTACCTACTCCTTCCTTTATTAAGTTTTTTTATTAGCAAATTAATTAACTGAAACAGAGAAAGGACAACACCTTAAAATTGGAGAAAAAACACAGGTACACTTTATAAAGATTTCTAAGATATTTAATAAATGTGTAAACAACTTAAAGAGGGTATCAAAAAGTTGTAATAAAAAGTTTCTATTTTAAGAATTTAAGATGCTGTCCTTTCTCTGAATCAATTAATAATTTTGGTTTTACAAATAAAAAAACCATTTTAGTAAATGGTTTATTATTTTTATTCAATTTCTATGTATTTGTTAAAACCCTTCTTTTTTACATGCGACCTTTTTATAATATATTGTTAAAGCAACTTTACCCGCAACTGATAAAGGAACAATTTTAACTGCTAAAAAAACATCAGAACCATAAGCAAAAGGCAATAATTGACCTTTTTAATAGCCTTAGTTTCAAATTTAGATAATATTTTTTTAGTTTTATCAGTAATTTTACTAATTACTTTTTGTTTAATAGTAATTATTTGTTTTTCAATTGGGGCTAATAATTTTTTAGTTACTTTTTGAATATAAAAATTTGGGTTTAAATGATTTAAAATTTTATTTAATTTAATTGGTGTTTGATGAAAAATATTTAATAATTTATTATTATATATTTTACTGCCCCGCATTAAATTAGCATTTAATAGTAGATTTTTACCAACACCTTTTTTATGAAGATTAGTCATAATTTTATATCACTCATTAGTATTAATTTTACTTATTTTATCAATATTTAATCCATATTCAGACAATCATTTATTAGCATTTTTTTCATTCACGCGTGGTATTTTTTGAACTAATTTAGGACTTATTTTTTGAATATTTTTCTCAATTTTTAATAAATTATTAATTGTTTCTAAATTAGAAACTTTAAAACCTTTATAAAAATCATTTCGGGCTAATTTTCCAATTGTATATAATAAAGTTTCATTATTAGCCTGCTTTGTAAAATCAAATATTAATTTATCAGATAAAATCTTTTTACCTGTAACTTGCCTTACAACATCTTTTAAATTATTAGCAGTTATTACACCTAATTTTTCAAGTAGTTTAGTTTCTTTTGCTAATTTTAAAATTCTAGTTATTCGAACAGCACGCGTTAATTTACCAATTCCACCAATTGCTGGTAACAAATTTAAGGCAGTACTTTTTGCTGTTACTTCTGCTGTTAATTTATCATATATTTGATTTACGGCAAAATCGGTTGCTGTTTCTACTCCAAACGAGATAAATGCTGCGGCAAAATTAGATAATCCCGCACCAAGACCAACAGCCGAAGCAATACCACCAGTTAAAACTGATAAACCAAGAGCTAAAACTTGAATTCCTAAAAATTTTAATAACTGTAAACCAAAACTTTTTTCTTGTTGTTGGATTGACAATCTAGTTGGATTTTTTTAACAGCATAAATAAGGGCTGTTTTAGATGTTCCAATTGGCATATCATTTATCAAACGAAAAAGTACTATTTTTTAGTACTATTAAGAATTTTTAATTTTAACATCAATCGGATTTGTTTGACCAGTAGCGTTGTTTTTACCTTTAATTTGGACAAAAACCTTGGTATCATTTGTAATATTTATTGGTCAATCAACACCAGCACTTTCAATAAAGTAATCAAAATCACTTTCAGTTAAAGAACTATTTACTGCTTTTACTGTTTTTAAAACAACATCTTTAAATTGTGGTTTTAACTGTTCGGCTGTTGCTTTTGTTGGGTCTGTAACATGTATAGTTGGTTTATCTATTTTATTAATTTTACTAATATCAATTTTTGCAACAATATGTTTAATAATTCCCTTAGGTTCAACTACTGCTCCACCTAAATATAAAACTCTTTCCATAATCAAAGTATTACCCATTCCAGTGCCTAACGCAGCAGCACCAACTCTTAACGGAGTATGGTCTTTTTTGCGTAAAATAAGAGGGTCATATTTTTTGCTAAACTTAAAGGCAATTGCATTAACTCCATTTGGTAATAATTCAATTGTTCCTTCTGAACCATTTTTATTAATAATTGGTAATTTTTTAGGAACCATATAGTATGTTGTTCCTTCAACAGTTTTCATTGCTCTACTTGTTGTGATTACACTATTTATTTGGTCGTTTGCTCCAAGTTGTAACTGTAATTTATTACGAATTCCACGAATAAAATCAGCCGAACCTAAAACAATTGTTTCTGATGGAGTAAAACCGTTTTCATATATTTTATCCATAATTTCATCATGAATTTGTAAAGCATTTGTATCATCTGCTTTTTTGCCTTGAATAGTTGTAACTGTTCCTTTATTAATAATTTCTAAAATTTTATTGCGTTTATAAGCAACCTCAGTATTCATTGCTTGCTCAATATCGGCAGCCCAAAGATTAGGATTAAAATCATTTTCTACAGGATCTAATTTACGAGCAAAAGTTAAAATTGTATCTAATTCAACAACTCCATCTTTAAATTCTACTGTTGAATATTTTAGAAGATTATCATCGGTATTAAATACTTGTCCATCTTTTCCCAAACCTTCATTATATTTAATATTTTTCTTTCTTTTATATGTTAAACCAAATTTATTTGCTTCTTTTCACGCAAATAAAGCTTCTCAACTAAATTTTTGTTGATAAGTTTGTAAATATCATTGTTCAAATGTTTCTCGGTCTCTTTGTGTTGTTTGATTAGCAATATCGCAAAATATTCTTTGTGGGTTTTGTGCCATAATTTACTTCCTTTTTTCTATTTATTAAATACATTGTCTGTATCTAAAATATTGTTTTCTTTGTTTTCTACTTTTGGTACGCCGCCAGTGTTAACTGTTTGTACCTTAATTAATTCATCATAAACACTTTGCAATTGTGTTTTAATGATTTCAATATCATCAGTAATATCATAAGACTTTAATAAAACATTTTTAAAGTCTTCATTATCAGTTAAAGAATTAATAAAGTCAATTACTTCAATTTTTTTTAATTGAATTGTTTGTTGTTCAATTTGTGAAGTTAATTCAGTATTTTTTGTTTGTAGTTCGTTGATTTGTTGATTACTATTTTATAAATTAATTGCATTAAATTCTTCAACTTCAGCATTATTTTCTAAAATAATTTCAGCAGTTTTAATATCTAAACTATCATCTTCGTTTTTAGTGGGTTCATTATTTTCATTAATAAGAACATATTTTACATTTTTTAATGCCATCGTTTTTCCTCCTATTTTTTAATATTTGTATTTGTTCTTTTTCTAATCGCTTTTTGTATAATTTCGAAACTATCGACTCGAAAAGAAAAAAAATAGCGTTTAGTTTTTATATTTAACTGATTAAATACTGAGTCTTTAATTTTTATTTCATCATCTTTTTTTAATTTCAAAAACTCAGTTAAAATAGATGGGTTATATATTGATAATGTTGAGTAATTTAATCCGTCTTATTGACATTTAGCCGAACAAGCATCAACTTCAACACCAGCAGCAAAAAGAGCCTTAATTTTAGTTTAAATCGGATTTTCATGTAATCTAACAGTTAATTCTAATTTATTAACTTTTTTATTTTTTATTTTAGGTTTATTGGTTATTGATTTTTTAGGTAAATTACTTTTTGTTTGTGCCATTTTTATCAACTCCTTTTGCTAAAAAATACTGTAAATGTTTTCAAGCATCGTGTTCGTGCTCTGACATTTTAATATTTCCTTTATAAATATAATTTTTCTTAACAACTGGCGATTGTAAAACATAATTTAAATTAAATAGATATTTGCATAAAACTTTTAAACCACCAATGAATTTAGGAGTAGATAATGGATTTTTTATTTTTAAACCCCTATGAAGTTGATAATCTTCAATTATTACAATAACTTTATTTAAATAAGAACAAATTTTATTTTTAAATTGATTTAATATTAAATAAATATTATTTATTGCTTCTTATTCATTTTTAGAATTAAAAGTAATATTATTAATTATTTTCTTTTGTAAAACATTATAAATAATAATACCAGTTTGTCCAATTCCAGCAGGCTCAATTGCAATAATATATTTTAATTTATTTGTTTTATTTTTTTGTCAATTTGTAATATTTTTCATCCATCGGATGCTAAATCTAAAATATCGTTAATTTTGTAATGTTGCATATAAGAAGCAATAATATTTCACTTGTTTTCAAATAAAATTAAGTACATTTTTGCTCATTCTAAACATTGCAAATCATAATGCTTTTTATGATGTGAAATACGACAATTAATAGGTTGACAATTAATTCAATCAAAAGATGTTGTTATTTCATTTCAAGTTTTATTAATATACAAACTTTTATATTCTGTCATTATATATACTCCTTAATTTTTTTATTTGTTGATTAAATTTCATCATTAATATTATTTGCAGTTACTGGATAAGCACATATCATTAATTCTTGTAATTTATTTTAGTATTTAATTACTTCGCCGCCCGCTTCACTTTGGGGAGTGAGCGGGGGCGGATAGGATATTTTGATAGAGTTTACCCCCATACGGAAATAAAAAAACAGTTTACCCAGTTATTAATTACGCTTCATCTATTCCTAGACAACTTTATACAAAGAAAATAACCTTTTGGAGTTCCAACCCTCTTGTTTTTTTAGTGTCCGATATTGTTTTTTGGTTTAACAGCACTTTTTTATGAAAACAAGCCAAAAAACACATGCTCTGACATTTCACAAGTGATTAATCTTGCCGAGAATTAAAGAAATAAATAGGAGAGTAAATCCAATCGCTTTCACACTTTCTTTAAGACTTCGTGCCATAGATGAGTTATCCATCTTTAAGCATCAAAATATTAAGTTTTAGTATTGCATTATTCATCAGATAGTACCTTTATTAAAAATGATATTATTAGTTGTTAAACCGAAAAAATATAATAAATCACAGAAAGGAAATTATAAAAATTAACTAGTTTGTAGGGCAAAATAGGTTAATTTTTAATTTTAAGGATACTATCTAATGAATAATGCAAATAAAAAAATCGTTCTAATAAGCGATTACTTTAATTTGTATTTAATTACTTTATTTATAATTTTTATAAAACCTAAGCTTTTTTCTGACTACCAAAAATACGATAAAAATAAGGTACTTTTTTAATCAGTGTTAGGAATATATTAAAAAGTGATATAATATTTCAGGAAGTGGGGTGCTTATTTATGCATGACGGTATTTTTTTAATCAATAAACCAACAGGAAAAACAAGTAATCAGGTTATTCAAGAAATTAAACAAAAATTGCAGATTAATAAAATTGGTCACGCAGGAACATTAGACCCGTTAGCAACAGGATTGTTAGTTGTTTTAGTGAATAATGCTACGAAAATGAGTGAATATTTGTTAACAGCAGATAAAGCGTATGATGTTGAAATGCGATTATTTGTTGAGACAGATACTGGTGATATTACTGGGAATGTGCTTAATGAAACAGCACCATTTAAGATTCAAAAGAAAATATTAAAAAAAATCTTTAATGAATTTAATGGATTTATGTATGAACAATATCCACCAAAATATTCTGCTATTAAAGTTAATGGTAAAAAACTTTACGAATATGCACGCCAAGATAAAGAAGTAAAAATTAGACCACGAACTGTTACAATTAAGGCAATTAAATTAAAAAAATATGATGCACCACATAATCATACAATTAAATTTAGTGTGTTATGTACTAAAGGAACATATATTAGAAGTTTAGTGACTGATATTGCGGCAAAATTAAATACTATTGCTACTGTTACAGCTTTATGCCGTACGCAATCAGGAAATTTTATGCTATCTAAAACAATTAGCCCTGAAGAAGTAAATTTTAATGAGTTAATATCGATGTATGATGCTTTATTTATTAATAATCAACAATTATTACTTTATCATCATGATAAAGAAATTCGGCAAGGAAAACCTATTGTTATTATTAATCATACTGACCCAATTATTTTTATTATTGATAAAAATAAAAATGTTTTAGCAATTTATAAACATATTGGAAAACATGTTTATGCCTGTCAACGTGGACTATGAGGACATATTGAACCTAAAAACCAAGATGACAGAGAGAAGGATGATCATTATTAATGAAAACTTTAGTATGAAATAAGTCAAGTGATAAGAAACCAAAAGTTGCTTGTTTAGGTTTGTTTGATGGGTTTCATCAAGGTCATTTAAAATTAATTACACGTTTAATGGAGATTAAAAAACAGTATAATCTTGCAACATTATTTTTTACTATGTCACAAAGTGTCAGTGATTTTTTACAACAAACAAATACAAAAATAGTAGATAATCATTCAAAACAACAAATTGTTGAAAAATTAGGATTTGATTATTATTTAGAAGTGCCGCTTAGTACTGCATTTATAAATTTATTTGCACAACAATTTTTAACAATTTTAAAAAAACAATTTAATGTTATAAAAATTGTCATTGGTTCTGATTTTCGGTTTGGAAAAAATCGTGAAGGGGATTTTAATGATATTATTTCTTTTTTTGGTCAAGAAAATGTTTATTTAATTACTCGCCAAGATAATTTGTTTTCTTCAACAACAATTCGAAATTTTTTATTAGAATATGATTTAGCATCAGCAAATAGATTATTGTATGAAGATTATAATTTACGTGGAGAAGTAAAACCAGGAAAACAATTAGGACGAACAATTAATTTTCCAACGGCAAATGTTTATTTGCCACAAAAAGTAATTTTACCCTATGGTGTTTATGTAACAGAAACATTAGCACAAGGTAAACTTTATCCTTCAATCACATCTTATCGGTTATTTGAAGGGAAAGAAGTTGTTGAAACATATTTGCTAAATGTTAATTTGGATTTATATGGTCAGGAAATCATTGTTTATTTTAAAAAATATCTTCGAGAAAATATTAAAATTAATAATTTAGCAGAATTAGTTACGCTTTTAGAACAAGATTTAGTTAATACCCTTGCTTTTTTTGCTAAAAAAGCATAATATTAATAAGGTTGTTATTTCGTTGATTTAAGATAACCCTTTCTTAAATTCTTTGTTTTAACATAATAAGCCACTAAATGAAGGGAGAAAATAGTAATGGTTTCAAAAGAAAAAAAAGCAGAATTAGTTACAAAGTTTGGTCAAAATGCCAAAGATACTGGTTCAACAAAAGTTCAAATTGCAATCTTAACAGAAGATATTAACAATTTGACCGAACACTTAAAAGTACATCGAAAAGATATTGTATCAAGAAGAAGTTTATTGCAAAAAGTAGCACAAAGAAAACACTTGCTTGCATATTTAACCAAAACTGATTTTAATGAATATAAAGCAATCATTGAAACATTAGGAATTAGAAAATAAGGTTTAAGGTTTTTAACCTTTTTTTAAAGTTTAATATGGAGTATAATAAAATAAATTAATAATTTATTTAATTGCAACAATTACTATTATTTAGTTAATAAATTTGTTATTGTGCATTTAATTTACATTTAAAAAAAGATTATTTTTCTTAATCTTAGAATTAAGCTAATGAAAAGAATGATATATTATGGAAAAAGAATTTGCTGTAGTAACAGGAGCATAATCAGGAATTGGATATGGTTATTGTAAGTGATTCTTGAAGCAAGGTTATCATATTATTGGAGTATCTCGCCATACAGAATGAGCAAAAGAATTACAACAACAATTTCCTGAACAAACAATTGTTGCTTTATCATATGATTTGTCTGTTCCTGAAAATTGTTATGCTTTATTTGAAGAAATAAAACAGTATCATATTGTTTTATTTATTAATAATGCTGGTTTTGGGAAAAAAGGTCTTTTTATAACAATTCCTTTAGCAGATGAATTAAAAATGATTAATCTAAATATTCAAGCAGTCCATATTTTAACAAAACTTTTTACGCAATATTTTATTGAGCAGAAAAAAGGACGAATTATTAATATTTCTTCCTTAGCTGTTTTTTCCCTGGACCTGGAATGGCAACTTATTATGCAACAAAAGCATATATTTTAAGTTTATCTGTTGCTATTAATACTGAATTAAAGAAAACAAAATCACCAGTTCGTGTAGTAGTTACTATTTGTCCTGGAGCCACACAAACTGCGTTTTTTAAAAATGCTGATTTTAAAAATAATAAAACATTGCCAGGTTTAATGTCATTAGAACGATTTATTAAAAAATCTTTACCAAAAGCATTAAAAATAAAAAGAAAAAATTATTTAATTATTGGTTGAAAAAATCGCTCTTTGAAACGTTTATTTCGTATTATTCCACAAAACTCTTCATTAAATTATACATATTTAATTCAAACTAAGGATTAAAATTTTATATATGAGTTAATTTATGCCATAAATTATAAATTCTTTCGGATTAAAAAATATATTTTAAAATAATTATTAACCCCCTTGATTTTTTTTTTTTTTTTTAATAACATAAAAGATATTTCAAATATATAGGATATTAAAATATATATAAGATATTTGGGATATAGTTATTTTTTAAAAGGAAGGATTTAAAAACTATGAAAAAACTATTAGCAATGTTGGGAGTTGCAAATTTTAATGTTGTTAGTGTTGGTTCTGTTATTAGTTGTAAAAATGCTTGAAACAATAATCACCATAATAATGAAAATGAAATTGATTATAATGGAGATTTAAAAATTTTAAATGATATAACAAAAGCACTATCAAATGCAATTCAAAAATACACAGCAGAAAAAACTTTAATTGATACTAATTTTTACCCAAATATTGATTTTGAAAACTTATTTTCAATGGTAAGAAATGATCACCAAAAGGAAGTATTAAAGGAAGAAGATGGTAAGGTTACGCCAGTTTTAGCAACTCTTAAAACTGGTTTTATGACAGTTTTTGATAATATTAATCGAGAAATTGCTAATAAATATTCAAACTATTATCCAAATAGTTTTCCGTTGAATATTGAACCAGATAGTGTGAACTTTATTTTAAATTTTATTGATGTTGAAAAATTAGGTAAACTAGCATATATTAATGTGGAAGGTTTAAAAGCTGTTCGTTTAGACTTTAAATTTGATGTTAACATCAAATTTAAAAAATTAGAAACAGTTGTACCATTTTTAATTCAATATACTATTACCAATGATATTAATAAAATGCAAAAAATTTTAAAAACAGTAGTAGAACAAATATCAAATTCAATCATTAAATTTTTTAATGAGAAGATGTCCGGTGATATTATTGTTGATAAACATGAAGCTTTCAAAAGTATTTATGATAATTTTGATTTAAATTATGCTTATGATCACAGTATGTTAGATGCAATTGTCCAAAGAGAATTAGAAGAAGGTTTAAAGAAAGATGATACGTTGGAAGAACTTGGAAAAAATATCACTTATGCTAGTGATGAAAAAATCTTAATTTTATTAAATTCAATTATTAATCCAGATACAAACGGTGTAACACCAGTCTTGCCATATGATGAAAAATATGCCTGAGTTAATACTGGGTATGCTCCAAACAAATTAACACCTGAAAATTTTTTAGAATTTTATGGTGAAAAAATGAATATTTTAACTGCTTCTACTGGTGAAAAATTACAGTTAGGACAGTTTAAAATTAATTTAGTAAAAATTTTAGTTGCTGGATTGCCGTTATCAGGGATTGCAGTAAATGACAATAAACCAATTTATATTAATGTAGGAATAACACGACCAGGAATAATCAAAAAGATTGAGAACTTTGGACGAATTATTGCTGCATTTTATAAATATTTCCAAATTACATGAGATATTTGTGTCCATACCGAAGGGGTTATTTTCTTACCAATTAAAAAATGAGAAACATTAAATAACCAATTTGCAAAAAATCCTGCTTTATCGCTTCAAACAATTTGAAATGATTATTTAAGAGAATTTAAGGAACAACCTGAAATCAAAATTTTACCTGATATTGGAAAGTTCTGAGTTACAGTTCATAACAAATTTAATGTTGACATTGGTAAAGATCGTGCATTTACTTGACATTATGGATGATATGATGAACTTAAATTTCGTTTTGGTATTAACCAAACAACGAATAATATTTATTATACACCTTGACCAATTGAAAAATATCGAATTTCGTTTAAACCAGAAGACTATGTCTATCCACCATCATAAGATATTAATTATGATAGGTTAAGAACAATAAAGTAAACTTTATTGTTCTTTTATTTATAAATATGCATAAATAATATGTAAAAACTAGTTTATTTAGGTAAAATTATAAAGTAATTTTTTAAATCAATGAAAGGGAAAATTTATGAATAAAATATTTCTTTTAATTTCAACAATGCTTATTTCTTTTTTTATTACTATTATTTTACCCAATAAAACAATAACTTATGATCCTACTAATACTATTGAAAAAAATAATAAATATTCAATGAAAGATTTAATTAAAGAGCCTAATTTAGGTGAGATTCCATCTAATTCAATAAATGATATCCGTAATGCGCTATATTATAAAAATCCGACTTTAAATCAAGTTTTAATAAACCTTGGTATTAAAGCACCAATTCGGATTATTTTTACTAATGTTCAAAAAAACAAAGTCAATGTAGTGCTATCAAATTACATTTCTAAAATTGAAAACGATTCAAGTGTAACTTTTAAAACAAATAATTTTATTTTGCATTCAATAATTAAGACCCCGAATTTGGAAATATTAACAGACAATAATGAAACAACATTACGTAGAGTATTAAAAGAAAAAAACCTTATGCTAAATATTGATTGAATTAAGTTTCAAGATATTAAGAAAAATTATGCTGTTATAGTGCCCGATTCTAGTAAAAAAGATAATAATTATCTTGGAAGAAGAATTAAAGTATTTTTTAAATTAATCTAGATTTTGTAAATTTGTTTTAAAAAAATTAGATTAATTAAAAGTAATAATGCAGTGTTTATCATATTATGCCTTAGTACTTTTTTAAAAAAATGTCCTTGTTTTTTTCTTAAAAAAAGTTATAAATAAAGTAAGCAGTTCTATTGTTATAAAAATTTATTTACCAAAATTTTATCAAAAAGATGGATATATCAATTATCAAAATAATATTATAAATTTTGTTTATTAAATAATATAGTTAAAAGAATCAGACAATTAACTAGAAGTTAAACGATAATTAGAAGTTTATTATTTTCGTGTTTTCAAATTTTCTTATTCTGAATATATAACACATAATTTTACTCCCTGATTTAAAAAATATTATTTTTAAATATTTAAGAAAGAAGATAAAACTATGAAAGCATTATTTCTTAAATCTATTAATTATTACTAGTTAGTAATTCCTTTTATATTATCTATTTTTACAAAACTATAAACAATAATTTTAAAGTAAACGAAATAATATAATAACTAGTTAGCACTAATCAAAATGTTAATTAAGAAAATATGATATTTTAGAAATTATTAAAAGTTGATTTAAATACTAAAACAAAAAAGAAAGTCATTTAAGTTTCTAATCTTTGTATAATTCGATTATCTCTTAATTATTTTTGTTGCTAATTCAATTGGTACAAGTAAATTTTTAGCAATTGTGGTATTAAAACCATCTTAGTTTTATTACTAAGTTATCACAAAATAAAATTATAAATTTAGTAATGAAATAAAATTAAATTTACTAACAAAAAAGTATTAGTCCCTATTGGACTTAAATAATATTTCTAACTTTTAAAAATAATAATAAATTTAAAAACTTCCTTTAAAAAATAGAAAAAATATTAATTATCCATTCCTTTTTTATATATAACTTCAAATAAAAAAGAAATAATATTTAAGTCCTTATTTTATATTGATTAATTTAATGTTTAAGAAAGGATAGAAAACAAATGAAGGTTACACCAATTATTTTAGGAACATTAGGAGCTATTAGTAGTGCAATACCTGCAATTAATACATTTAATACAAGTATAAATCCAACTACCGTTGAAGTAAGTAGTATAAAATCAAATAGTGATAATTTATGAAATGATTCATTCCGTGAACAAATTGAAAATATGAAAAATGAACTTGATAATATGGATAGTTCACTTACTAATTCAAGCAAAATATTAGAAGATCTTAATTAAGAATCATCAATAATTTCAATGGATGATTTGCAAGAAATTTTTAATGCAATAATGGGTGAAAATGATAGCGAAGATATTATTGCAGAAACAATTCAAAGTGGTTTTGCAGAAGCGAGTTATGACAGTATTACCGTTGGAGAAACAATTGAAAGTGGTCTTTTAACTGGTTCATTAGGAACAGTGTTAGTTTATTCTGGGCAAAAAGTACAAACAGCAGATACTCGTGATAGTTTTTATTTATATGGTAATAATCAACACTATTTAAAAAGTTGACTATCTTTTTAACATAACAATTTTTAAAACACGATAATTTTATATAAGAAAGGATAATTAAATATGAAAAAACTAATAGTTATTTTTGGAACATTAGAACTTAGCAGCAGTGGCTTAAGTGTGGGGCATTAATGGCAATTCTTACTTTAAATCCTTCAAATCAAACTGTATCACAAGAATTTATTATGAAAGATATTATTGGAGATATATCAAATTCAAAATTAGTACCATCAAATGTTTACTCGTTATTAAATTCAGATAAGAAATCATCTAAAGTTAAAACTAATTCTGGTTTTAAAATGTTGAAAAAATTTCAGAATTTTACTAAAAAAGCATATAAAGAATTTAAAGCAGATGCTAAAAGTCTTGGTAAAAAAATTATTCCGCCTAAAGCTATTGTAACAGGGCTAGATAAAGTTGAAAAAATATCGGAAACTGGTATTAAAGATATTGTAAAAAAAACCATGGGATTAAAAACTTCTTTACAAAAAAACTAATAAAGTAAAAAGTTGTTAATAGTGGATTCCAACGGATGAAAAATATTGGTAACACTGCTGAAACATTTTTAAAAGAAAAGGGTAAAAGTATTGAAAAAATAGGTAAAAATACCTTACAAGGGATCAAAACAACAGGGACTGCTGTTAAAACCTTTGCAAAAAAGAGGGTAAGAATTTTAAAATTTTTCTAAAAACTCACGGTAAAAATATTAAGACAGGAATTAAAAAAGGAGCAGTTTTAGCTTATAAAGGGCTAAAAAAAGCACCACGAATATTAGGACAAGTAATAGGTCAATTTACTAATGGTTTAGTATGTGCTTTATTTGGACTTGCGCCAGGATCAATAGGAATAGTATTAGGTTCAGCAGCCATTGGCGCAGTTGGCTACTATGCTTACAATCATCCTGATGAAGCGAAAAGTTTTGCTAATTCAGTGATTGATACAACAAAGAATACTGCATCTTCAACAGTTCAGTTTTTAAAAACTTAATGACCATTTTAAGATTTTTATCTAAAAATAAATAAAAAAAAACAATTTATGAATATGTTAAAAAAATAGACATATAGAAAGTAAGTTATAGGAATGATTTTCTGTATTCAATGGGATTCATTCCTTTTAATTTTCCTTGTTATTCTAAAATTATAATAAAATTCTTTTTAATTTCTAGGAAAAATGCTTTATTTTATTAAGTTTTTAAGATATAATTAATAAGTTGTTAAACTTTAATTTATTCTGTTATCTAAAATAATATTAATATGTAAATTCAACAGCTGTAATGTTAAAAAACAACTAAACTATTTATACTAAATTTTAAAGGAGACTAAATGAATTTTAATACATTAAATTTATACCCAGCATTACAGCGAATGATTGTTAAAATGGGTTATACTAACCTAACTGAAATCCAAAAAAAAGCTATTCCAGTGGCTCTTAATAATCAAGATATTATTGGTAAAAGTCATACGGGAACTGGTAAAACTGTAGCTTTTATTTTGCCAATTTTGCAAAACTTAAATACGCACTTAAAACAACCACAAGCGATTATTTTATGCCCAACCCATGAATTAGCAAGCCAAATAATTGACCAGGTTCGAAAATTAGCAACTTATTTGGAAGGTGTAAATGCAACCTTAATTTGTGGTGGTTCACATATGCAACGTCAAATTTATGCTTTACGAAAAAGCAATATTATTGTGGGAACTCCGGGACGAATTGCTGATCATATTAATCGTAAAACATTACGATTAGATAAAATTAAAACAATTGTTTTAGATGAAGCTGATGAAATGTTAAAAATGGGATTTAAAAATGATCTTGATAAAGTATTTCAAAATGCTCCTAAACAATATCAAATATTATTATTTTCAGCAACAATGTCAAAACAAGTATTAGAAATTGCTAATAACTATCAAAATAATCCTGTTGAAATTGTTGTTACAAAAAATGTTATTGAGCAAAATAATATTAGACAGCAATATGTAAATGCATTGTCTTATCATAAGGAAGATGTTTTAATAGCATTATATAAAAATTTGCAACCAAAACGAAGTATTATTTTTTCAAATACAAAAGTTTTTACTAATAAAATTGCTGAAATGTTAACAAATAATGGTATTCCTTGTTGTGTCATTAATGGTGATAAAAGTCGTTATGAACGAGGACAGGCAATGCGTTTATTTCGGGATGGTAAAGTACAAGTTATGGTTGCCACTGATGTTGCGGCACGAGGAATTGATATTGATAATATTGATTATGTTATTAATTACGATATTCCAATAGAACGAGAAAGTTATATTCATCGGATTGGAAGAACAGCACGTGCTGGTGCTACTGGTGTAGCAATATCAATTGTTTCAAATCGTAATGATTTAAGAGAAATTCAACATTTGGGTACATATCAAAAGAAAAAAATTGAGTTATTAGATATTACAACATATGATTTAAAACAAAAACCACAAGGAACAAAAAACATTAGTTCTAGTAATAAAAAAGCAACTTTTAATCAAAAAAATAATAGTTTTAAATATGAGTATTCATATTTAGATAATAAAAAGAACCAATCTAATGCAAAAAAGAAATTTAATACCCAAGGTAATAAAAAATGAAAACAAAAAAAACAAAAATTTGATAAATCTAATTTTAGTTTTAATCGAATTTAAGTTTGCTTATTTTTAAAGAAAATAAAAACAATAAAACAACTTTTTATAAGTTGTTTTTTATTTATTATTATTTTATATAAAGTAATAATTTAATTTTTAACTAGTATGATAAATTTAAAATCTATTGCTAATTTAAATTAAATGTTATAGAATAAAAACCGTATATGATTTTAAAAAATAAGTATTATGGTTTAAAATAATTGGTAGTATACATTATTTTGAGGTTTTTAATAAAATTAAGTAATTAGAAACAAATTAAGTTTCACTTATGACTAAATGATAACAAAATTTATAAAAAATTCAACTTTTTTTAAAAACATAATTTTTATTTGAAGAAATAATTTATAAAATTATAAATTTTGACACACTAAAAAATACTTTTGAAAATAGTACAGAAAAAACAATTAATATGATTTATTGACCAATTAAATAAAAATGTTATAATTATAATTAATCAAAGTGGAGTTGGTACCTATTTTAAAAGTAATAGGCTCAGTGGTTTACAGCCTACTCCATTTTTTTCTTTTTTATCTTGGTTTAATTGTAATTTTAACAGGTTTTTTATTTTTTATAAAGATAAAAATTGATTTTGAGATTGATTTAAATTAAATATATTAAATTCAATTTTTTCTTTATTATTTTTATCAACTTTCTCATCATTAATTTGATTATTAAGTTTTAACATAGAAGCAATTAACATATTTATAAATGTTTCTTTACAATATATTTTTGCGCCACGCCCTTTAACAGCCTTAATATAATGTGATACATCACCTTCAACATGACAACCAATATTATATTCTAACGCTTGATTTTCAATTCCTTTTTTATTATTTTTAATTAATTCAATAGTCTCTAATAAAAATTTCTTTTTATTATCAATAACATATGGTAAATGACATATTAAAAAATCTAATAATAATTTATAATTTCCAGTAAAGAAATATATTTTTGCTAATTTATATTTTATTTTATGAATTTTGATTCTATTTCGATTTGGGAATAATTGTTTAAATCTATTTGATAAATGAAATTTATCTAAACTATATGATACAGTGTTATTTTTATATTTTGCTTTTACTGCTCTATAAATTTTTTTAATTTGTTTTTCACCATCACTTAATATTAATATTTTAGTATTTTCATTAATATCATAAGTATCCATTGATTTAAAAATTTTATCAATAAAATTATCAATATTAGATTTATCATTTTTATCCTTATCATTTTTATTCATCATTTGAAAAACGCCTTTTTTCTTTTTCATTTTTTTTCTGGTTTTTGTTGACTTTTCTTCATCAACACCAACATGCATAGTTGAAAGAAATATTTTATTTTCAACTCTTTTTTTATTTTCTAACATAGGTTCAAAAGCCCCGTCAACTTGAATATATAAAACATTATTTGGAATTTTAATTTTATTGTTATTTTTATTACTAATGTAATAGGTTTCTTCTAAATCTGCATTTTTAAAAATATTAGATATTGTTCTTTCACTAAGATTAGCGTTTTCAACAGTATCTAAATTCTTGATCCAAAGGATAGCGATTTATATATTCATTTTTTTCTTCATCATATTTAACATATCTTCTTCTTTTTAAAGGTATATCTCCATCTTCTGTTCTAATTGTTTTTGGTATTTTTGATACAACCTTATATCCTTGTAATATTTGTCCTTGTTGATATAATTTAAATATCTCATTATCTCTTTCAATCAAGAAATTTTTAGTTTCATTTTTTGTTTCTATTCTTTTATTTTCTTTATAATTTCCTAATAAATTTTGTTTTAATTCCATTTTATAATTTCCTTTCGTAATTAAACAATTTTTTAAATTATTATATGGCGCTGTGTATATATAAACGGCAAATTTATATCTTGTTAAGTTAATAATAAAATATTTTTAATAAATTGCAACAACTTTTTCAGAAAAAATTAAATTTTTGTAATTTTATCTTATTTTATTCATATTTAAGCACACTAAAAAATAATTTATTAAATTTTAACTAATAAATTTATTTAAAATTTTGTAAAAACATTGTCTTTACACTTAGTCAATTTAAACATGGTCGGAGTTTATCATTTATAACATTAACTACTCAATCTATCATTTTTTAACTAATATTATTAAAATCAATTCCCTTAGAAAGTCAATATCTAAATTCACCGTTCATATGCTCAATTAATGGTTTTTGTTGTAGTTTACCGGGGTCACAAAAATAAACTTGTGTTTCAGCAAATATTTCCATTTCTTTTCATTTACTAAATTCTTTTCCACGATCTGTTATTATTCCTTTAATTTTTCCAATTAAATTATTATTTTTAGCAATATCTTTAAATTTTTCTAAAACTTCATTAGCAGTATTATTTTTTAATTTCATTACAAAATAATTTTTACTTGATTGTTCTACTAAAACTAAATTACTAGATTGATGGTCTTTTCCTACAACAGTATCCATTTCAAATCATCCAACATTAGAAACTTTATTTTCAATATCTCAAATTGATTTAAAGTTAGTTAATTTACCACGATTATCAGTTTTTCCTTTTGTTTTATATTTTTTACCACGATGGGGTAAATTTTCTTTTTTTAATCCAAATTCACCTAAGCGAATTCATTTATACAACGTTTTAACACAAGCAGGAAATTTAACACCAAACTCCAAGAAATAACGATAAATTAATTGTTCGGGTGTATCGTGGTATTTATTAAATCTTATTTTAATAAAATCTAACTGCTTTTTTGTAAATTTAGGTAGTTTTTTAATGCATTTTTTACGTTTTTGTTTATAATCTTTTTGTGCTTGATATGGATTATAATCTTGTATATTTTTAAATCGCTTAATTTCTCTTTTAACAGTATTAACTCCACGACCCGTTTGTCGTGATATTTCAGATAAATTAATTGTGCCATTTTTCTTTTTGCAAGTATCAGATAATAATAAATCCTTAAATAAATCTCGTTCATCAAATATTAAATGTTTAAATTTTCTCATTTTTATAAAAATTCCTTTTATTTTTTCCTATAATGTATTATATATAAAATAAAGAGGTCAATAAATATGCAAGAATTTAATAAAATTAATAATAAAAAACGAATTACTAGTTATGAACATTTAAATAAAAAATATGATTTAAATTTTAGTGACTATAATTTTGGTTTTAATTGAGAAGTATTTAAAGATTTTGTTGGTGATAGTTATGCCCGATATTTTACTTCGTCATGTTTTTTTAAGTTTGTCTCAGCGGGGCGTGGTACTAATAAGACATGAAATCACCTAGCAGAAAAATTATTTTTTGCTTGTAATTTTACCGATGCTTCATCTAATATTTTACGAAGATACGCCAACACCCACGAAGATACCACATTTGGTGATACAATTAATGTCTGTAATTATTTATATGATAAATATGGGATTGATATAGGACCCGACAATGAAAATGGCATTGTTTGACCTAAAAATGTTAAAGAAGGTGGTGAAATTGTTTTTCCTAGTGGTGTTCGCATTGCTTTTACGGGTTATGCTAATGGTAATAAAATTATAGGAAAAGTTGGTAAAGGGAGTGGTATTATATCAGCATGGACAGATGAAATGATACATGCTGAAGAAAAAGAAATTTTAACTGATAAAGAACTAGATAAAAGATATAATAATTTAAGAGTTTCAATGTTTCGTTCTAAAAGTTTAAAAGTATCTTATGAAAAATATGCTGATGAAAATGATAATGAACAATATAATTTAGATAATACTATTCCAGTAAAAGAATTATCTTGGACATTTCAAGAATGAGACAACATAGCAAAACAATACATAACAGTAACAACATATTTTCATAAAACATATTCTAATCAATTTACTTTTAATCCTTTTGATAAATACCATGTCTTTTATGAAAAATTTGTAACTCCATATTTACCCTTAAATGAAAGAATTAAAAATATTTTAAAAGAACACAATTAAGTATATTCAGAAAACAAACAAGCATTTAATGGTTTGGGTATTTTTAATTTACGATTAACAATGGGTGCTGTTTGAAATAAAATACCTAATATTACTAAAAAACTTGTTTTAACAAACAAAGAAGAACGGCCTGATTTATTTGAACTTGAATACTACGGATTTGAATATAACGATAATGACCCCAGTATTTATGTTTTACGAAATTATCGTAAATATATTAAAGAATATAATTTACAAGATTTTTATAATCCAAATACAAAACAATATCAATTTGATAGTTATTCAATTGGTGTGGATTATACTAATGGTAGTGAAGACCATACAGTGTTTTTATTTAGTGGTTATAAAATTAATGAAAATAATGAATATGATAAATATTTAATTGAAGAAAATGTTGTTACCCCAAAAAACGTAATGAATTTAAATGAAATAGTTGAATATTACGGACAATGAATAATTAATACATTTGATAAATTTGATGGTTTTGAATATGCTACATTTCATTATGATATTAATGCCCACGACTTTATGCAAAAATTACAAGAAGATATTTACCCTTATTTAGGCTATAAAATTAAAATGTTTAAAGCCAAAAAACATCAGACATCTCTTAATAAAGAAGCAGGTATAATCAATCGCGTAACCTGAATAAGAAAAATGTTTGTTCAAGGCAAAATATATGGCATATTAGATAACTTCCCATTTTTAGATAAGTGCATTAGTGAATTAAAATTTAGTGACACCAAAACAAACACACCCGATAGTAAAATGTACCATGACCCATATGACGCTTTATTTTATGGTTCGTATCCATATCGTTTTAAAATGGGAATATAAAATAGTTTTTTTAAAATTTATTTAATAATTTTAAAAAAACTATTTTTCAATCAATTAAAATATATTATAATATTATTGAAATAAAATTAGAGAATATTTTGTTTGACTTTTATCTATTATTAAATCTGTATAGCAGATTTTTTGTTTTTTCTTAGTTTTAGGACATGAACGAGTATAAGATTTAACTTTTACTTTACACTTTGACATAATTTCACCCCCCATTTTTAAAAAGAGAGCAAAATATAGTTTTATTATTATAAAATTGCCCCCTCAAATAATTAATTGATAAATTGGAGCAAAATATTCTCTATTTTAATTTTATCATAATTGCTATTGGGCGAGCGGTTGATTTTCTTAAATTTTTGTGATAAAATGACTTACAAGTTAAAAAAGTTTTTGAGATTCTTTCAAACAAATTTGGGAACCTTTATAAAATTCTTTGCTTAACGCTTAGAATTTTTCCCAAGTATTTTGAAAAGTGCAGCAAAAGTTTTTTTAAACTTTAAGGAATTTTTCACAAACTTATGAAAATCACCGCGAGCCCAGATTAGTGTAATATAACTAGGATAATAATCATATTTAACCTCCTTTCTAAAATATATTTTAAAAAAGTTCTTGTATATATATATATATATATATATATAATGACAATGGATCTTGATAAAAAAGTTTCAAGATAAGAAAGGAAATTATAAAAATTGAAAAAACTTTTAAGTTTATTAAGTGTATTTACAATTAGCGTAAGTACTGTACCCACAACAATTGCCGCTAATCCTTATCAAAAAAAAGAAAATAATTTAGAAAATTTAATAATTAGAAATAAAAGACAAAATAATGAAAATAAAATTACTGGAATAACAAAAATTGTAATTACAACAAATGGGGGTGTTGTTTCTTCTGGTGTTGTCTTAAATAATAAAGTGTACTTTGGTTCTGACGATAATAAAGTCTATGAATATGATCCAGCAACCGGACAACAAAAAATAGTTATTAATACAAATGGGGGTGTTTATTCTTCTGGTGTTGTCTTAAATAATAAAGTGTACTTTGGTTCATGAGATAATAATGTTTATGAATATGATCCAGCAACCGGACAACAAAAAATAGTTATTAATACAAATGGGGGTGTTGTTTCTTCTGGTGTTGTCTTAAATAATAAAGTGTACTTTGGTTCTGACGATAATAAAGTCTATGAATATGATCCAGCAACCGGACAACAAAAAATAGTTATTAATACAAATGAGGGTGTTTATTCTTCTGGTGTTGTCTTAAATAATAAAGTGTACTTTGGTTTTGACGATAATAATGTTTATGAATATGATCCAGCAACCGGACAACAAAAAATAGTTATTAATACAAATGGGGGTGTTTATTCTTCTGGTGTTGTCTTAAATAATAAAGTGTACTTTGGTTCTGACGATAATAATGTTTATGAATATGATCCAGCAACCGGACAACAAAAAATAGTTATTAATACAAATGAGGGTGTTGTTTCTTCTGGTGTTGTCTTAAATAATAAAGTGTACTTTGGTTCATGAGATAATAATGTTTATGAATATGATCCAGCAACCGGACAACAAAAAATAGTTATTAATACAAATGAGGGTGTTGTTTCTTCTGGTGTTGTCTTAAATAATAAAGTGTACTTTGGTTCATGAGATAATAATGTTTATGAATATGATCCAGCAACCGGACAACAAAAAATAGTTATTAATACAAATGGGGGTGTTTATTCTTCTGGTGTTGTCTTAAATAATAAAGTGTACTTTGGTTCTGACGATAATAATGTTTATGAATATGATCCATTAGAATTAATTGAGTCTGATATTATTAATTTGCAAGAACAAATAAGAATAGGATCATATATATATTATAAAAAACAAAATATTAACTCTAATATTAAAAATATTTCTAGTATAAATTTAGATAATTTAAATTATATCGAAACAAAAGCAATTAAAACACTTTCAAAACAACAACAAAAAATATTATTGCCCTTTCATAATTATCACGAAGAAAAATTAAATACCTCAGAAAAGGAAATAATTTATAATTCTCCAGACGATGAGATAAGTGAAGAAATTACAAAATCAATTGAAATTCAAAAGGGATTAAGTATTACACAGGGAAAATCAGAAACAACAACTAAAACAACAGGAAATACAGACAGTTTTGGAATAACTGTTGGATTAGAAGCTGAAGCAAAATTTTTTGGAAGTGGATTTAGATTTTCTGGTGAAACTAGAACAGATTATAGTTTTTCAAATGAAAGTTCTTATTTTACAGAAATAACATTAGAAAATAGTTTTAATTCTTCAAATATAAGAAAAGAAGAAAAAAAAGGAATTAGTAAAAAAACAATTAAATCTCAACAAATTTCAATTGCCCCTAATAAAAAACTTATTTATAATAGTAAAATTTATAAGTATAATTGTGAAGATGTTTGAAATTTAACAAAAAAAATTAATGGTTCAATTAGTGCATTAATTAATAAAAATAATAATTATGAAACATTAAATATTTCTATTAAAGAAATTATGATTTTATTGAAAGAAAATGATCTTTTGCCAAAAGAAATTACTATAAATAATCAAGATAATTCAATTACGTGAACAGGAAAAATTGTAACAAAATATACTTGTGGTTTTGAACAAGATTCTAGCAGTGAAACAAAAATAGTTAATTTATAAAAATGAAAAATATATTAACTTTTTTATGTACAATCACTTTAATTGGAACAAGTACAACCAGTTTAGTTGCTTGTAATACAAATATTATAGCACTACAATACACCGAAGAACAATTAAAAGAACTAAAAGAAAAGAATAAAATAAATACAAAAGATGGTATTTTAGAATGAATAGCACCACAAGAAAAACCATTTAATCAAGTGGATAATAAATGATATTTTGCTATATGGAAACCTAATAATTCTATTTATTGAAAAATATCAAAATTTAAACACGATACAAATAAAGGAAAAAAAATTGAAGCTTGAGATCCATTAAAACCATATTATATTGATCTCTTTTTATGGGTTTTTGAAACAAAAGAACAAGATTTATTAATAGATGATCAATCAGAAGGTAAAATAGAACGAATTTTTTGAAATGAAGATAAGAGACAAAATTTTAAAGCAGTTTATCGTTGAAATTTAGAAGATACTAATGTACCTAATTTAATTATTGATAAAACCGGTAATGTAAAAGTTAATGAATAATAAAAAGTCATTTATTAAAATGACTTTTTATATTTCTAATATAATTAATGATAATTTTTCATTATTTTTATTAAATAGTTGCAAATTATTAATATTAATTTGTTCTTTTTCGGTAAAAATTGTAATTTCATAATTACCATAACCTCATATACCTGATATTTCAATTTTATTTAAAATAAATAGTTTTTTATCAAAAGTTATTTTAATACTATAATCAATTAAATCTTCTATTATACTAATTCAATCTATTTTAAAATAAAGTAATTTATATCATTCAGAAAAATAATTTAAATAGTCTTCTATTTTGTCATTAGAAACAATTAAATTAGTTAAATATTTACCATATTCACCATCAGATAATTTAATTTCTGATGGAACAAGAGAAGGAATGTTATTTGTTTCTAATTCATTTGTTAATGATAATCAATTAAAAAAATTTGCTTCTAATTGATAAATAGGATTTTCTGAAATATCTTTGTTTTTAACATTTACTTTAATTTCATTATCTTTGTTATTATTAACATTTGGTTGTTGTTTTAAATTTCAATCAATAATTTTTCCAGTACTTGAATCAATTAAAGGTTTAAGAGGTTCACCACCACCATTTCAACGATAAACTGCTTTAAAATTTTGTCCCTTATCTTCATTTCAAAAAATTCGTTCTATTTTACCTTCTGATTGATCATCTATTAATAAATCTTGTTCTTTTGTTTCAAAAACCCATAAAAAGAGATCAATATAATATGGTTTTAATGGATCTCAAGCCTCAATTTTTTTCCTTTATTTGTATCGTGTTTAAATTTTGATATTTTTCAATAAATAGAATTATTAGGTTTCCATATAGCAAAATATCATTTATTATCCACTTGATTAAATGGTTTTTCTTGTGCTTTAATTTCTTTTCAATAATTTACTGGAATTGGTGGATTAGAACCAATAAAATCAAAATATAATGAATATATTTGTACTTGACAATCTGAAAAATAAAAATATCCTTCTTCTAATCTATTTGATTTTGAAATTAGTTTGAAATAATAAGGAGCAAATAACTTAATATCATCATTATAGCCTTTATTAATTGCATACTTGCTATATGTATAATTTGATAACATATAAATAATTTGTTTAAATCTTTTGACAACATTTTCATTAAGAGATGTGGAATTATCTAATTTTCAATTTTCAAATAAACCATCAATTACATCTTCTGGTTTTTGTCCTTCAAATTTTTGGCGCAGTTCAGCCGCTTTATTGGTAGGATTACCTTTTTCATCGTATTTTGCTCCTTGAAATTTATGGTCATAATTATAACGATATGTTAAATAATTTAATAAAACTTTTTCTAAACCATTTTTATTTACCAAATCTAAAATATCTTTTCCTTGAATATAGTTTTTGGCTATACTTCATGGTAAAAAACTTTCAGTAAATCAATACTGAAATATTCTTACATTAGGGTTTGTTTCAATGGGCATTGATAGTAAAGGTACTAAACTAGCGTTTTCAACTATTGATGATGGATAAGAATAAACACCATTAACATTGCCTCAACACTTAATATTTCCAAATAACATTGATTTAGGGTATTTAATTTCAATCCCAATAAATACTGTGTCTTCGGATAATGATTTTTGTAATACTAAATGAATACTATTTTGGTTTTTTCATTTAAAATCAGTTATTTTAACTAAATGCATAGATTTAATAATATTAACACCATCGGGTGAATAAGGGCGTTTGTATTCTTCAATGATATAACATTCATTTTTGTTATCTTCACTAATTGTTTCGTTAATAGATACTATTTTTAAGTCATAGGATTCTAAAAATTCTTTGTCTTTTTTTGAAATATCATTAATTAAAATATCTTTTTCATCAATCATTACATAACTTGTGCTATTATCTTGGACTGTGGTATTTTGTTGAATTTGTAATTTAAAGTTAAAATCACTAATTTCATAACCAGTTATTTTAATATATTCATCTTTGTCAATAAAACCTATTTTAACGCTATTTTGAGAGTAATTTAAGATTGGTTTTTGCTTTGTCTTAACAAGATTATTAATTTTATAAATATATAAGGTTCTTGCGCGGTCTTCAGTAAATAATTGTTCTAAGTCGAGGTCGCTATATTGTGATTGATTAGCAAAATCCAACGGAATACTATCAATTGAATAGTCAATTGGTTCATCATTTTCTGCTAATTGTGCAAACATTTTTTCAGATGGTTTTAACATTATTTTTTTTCTCCTTCTTCATTAGATATATTGATAATATTTTCATTGTTTCTTAGTTGTCTGTTTAAAGTAGCATTTACGGGTAATCTAACATCAACAATTAACTCATCAATATTTTTAATATTAAATGTTCTACTATTTAAAATTGCATTATCATATTTAATTAACTTAATAATAAATTCAGTTAATTTAATCTCTCTAATATATATCATTTGTTCGTATGATGCGTTTGTTTGAATATTTACACCCGCAACTTCTGCTTGGGTTTGTTGTGCTCCCTTAGCAATTGCGGGAACATGATGGCGATTTATTTTATAGTAATTAGTTAGTAATCAATCATATATTTTTGTTAATTGTTCACCTTTAAAATTACCCGCAATATAGTCTACTGGTTGAAAATTACTATCAGGGTCTCCTTCAACTAATAACAAGTCATTTTCAATAAATGAAGCCAACATTTTACTAATTTCTTGGTCAACAACACCAGTAACTCCATTAGTATTAATGGTAAATTTACCACTATTTAATAATGGGTCTAACATTATCTTTTCAGCAATAATATCTAAAATACTAGCAAATTGTTTACCATAACGAGCAGAAGGTTCAAAATTAGGGTTATTAGGAATAATTTCAATCGGAATAAAATTAAGTGGCAATATTTCTTCTCTTTGTAATGTTGTATAGTTATTTCATTTAGTATCATCAATATATAAGTCGGTAATAGTACTATATAATTGTGTTTTTAACTTTCTAATAACTTTTACTTGTTTAGTTACATAATCAATTTCTAATTTTTCAGTAATAAAAATACTTTGGTCATTTTTAAGAAAAGGGTCATAATCAAAAGTGCAAGATACTAAATTACCTAATTCATCATATTGGTCATTGTAAAAATCAATAGTAATAAAATTAAGTTTTGAATTATTAGCAAAAATAAAATATGCACCCTTACCATTCTTATTAATTTTATATTCGTTATATCAATTCTTATTGGTAAAGTCCTGCATTTTTAAAAAGCTATTAATTAATTTAGTATCTATTTTTTGATTAGTAAGTGGATTATAAATGCTAATTTCTAAATCTCGCGGATTTAAAAAATTAGCATTATCTTCACAAATTCTTTTTTCTAAAATCTCATTATGTTTTTGAACAGTAACATTTTTACGATTAGTAATCGTTGATGATAAATTAAGATAATAACTATCAATATCATAACTCTTTTTTAATTTCTTTTTTGCTGGCAACAATCCCATTTATAACACCTCTTTATTTTGTTTCTTCTTTTTTAATAACATCTTCAATACTATCTTCTTTTTGTTTTTTGTTATGTGTTTTGATAAATCTAATTGTTTCAATAATCAAAACTATAATTCCAGCTCCGATAAGCATTGCTGAAACAATAACATATGCTGGTCAAGAAATACCTAATGTTTTTTCTCCTATAAAACAAATAATAATTCCTGCGATAAAAAACAATGATGAAACTCCAAATATTTTCAAAAACATAATTACATCTTTAACTTCTATTTTTGGCATAATAACATCTCCTTTCTAACTTACTTTTTTTCTTTCAACATGTAATGCCATTAATTTATTATTTTCAGAAATTATTTCGCCATTTTTATTAATATCTATAGGGAGAAAACCAGCAGTTAAATTAAATTCATAATGATTTTTATATGTTTCAATCATAATATTAATAATTTCTTTATTATTTTCATTAATACCAATTCATATTTTGTATATATATTTTGTAGAATCATAATTTTTAATTTTATATTTTTTGTTAGAAAAAGATACAAAATCACTAGTATCAACCAATTCTCAATCTGTTATATCTGGTATAACAATTGATTTTTTTAATTCATCTAAAATTTCTTCTTTTATTTTTGCAAGTTTTTCATCTTTAATTTTTTCTATAACAAGTTTATCTAATAAAACATCAACTTCTAACTGGGTATAATATGCTTCTAAATCTATCATAGTTAAATCAATACCTTCTTCTTGAAAAGTACGAAACATTTTCTTTAAAGTTGTTAAATTAGCCAATGATTTTGCATAAGTAGGCAATAGACCTTGTCATGTTGCCATAGGGTCATTTTGTGAAGAATAATTAATATCACCAACACTCATATTTGCCGAAGTAAAAAACTCAATTGGAATACGATTAAATGTTCATGCTCAATCGTAATAAACACCATATTAATACAAATTTTCTTTAATAATGGATCTTTAAATGTTTCAAACTTTAGTTTTGAAAATGGATAGTTTAAGTAAGAATTAATCATATTTTGGGCTCTTAAAGCAAATGTTTTAAATCATAATTCTGCATCACCTTTAAAGAACTTATTATAACGAACTGGAACTTGTGTAATTTTACCTGTCATTGGAATAAAATTATTATAATCTTCCAAAGTAACATTTTGTCATAATTCATTTAACATTTAATCATCTCCTTATCATTTACTTTTTTTAGAATATATTTTCTTTAATATAAATTTTTTACTATTTAGTAATGTTTTTGTTTTAATTGTTTTGTTTAAATCTTGTTTTGTTCTGAGTTGTTTATATGCTTGAAATACTAGTCCATTACCTAACAAACTAGTAACCGCACTATCTCCTAGCGTATTTAACAATTTATCTTTATTAAAGTTATTTTTAAATTGTTCTTGCATTTTTAATATCTTAGCAATTGTCCGATATATTTTAAAACTATCTTTTACTACTTGCTGATAAACAAGTGGGGCAAAAGAAACTAAATTAAACAAACTTGTTTTTTTAAATCCCCAACCAATAAACCACTCACTGTTCATATAGAATTTAAACGGTTCAGGAGCCAAAACAAACTGTTCTGCTTTGATTAAAGTTGTCATAACGACAATAGGGGCATATTGGGGGTTTTTATAATATATTGTTAAAGCAACTTCACCCGCAACTGATAATGGAACAATTTTTACTGCTAAAAAACATCAGAACCATAAGCAAAAGGTAATAATTGACCTTTTTTAATAGCCTTAGTTTCAAATTTAGATAATATTTTTTTAGTTTTATCAGTAATTTTACTAATTACTTTTTGTTTAATAGTAATTATTTGTTTTTCAATAGGGGCTAATAATTTTTTAGTTACTTTTTGAATATAAAAATTTGGGTTTAAATGATTTAAAATTTTATTTAATTTAATTGGTGTTTGATGAAAAATATTTAATAATTTATTATTATATATTTTATTGCCCCTCATTAAATTAGCATTTAATAGTAGATTTTTACCAACACCTTTTTTATGAAGATTAGTCATAATCTTATATCACTTATTAGTATTAATTTTACTTATTTTATCAATATTTAATCCATATTCAGACAATCATTTATTAGCATTTTTTCATTCACGCGTGGTATTTTTTGAACTAATTTAGGACTTATTTTTTGAATATTTTTCTCAATTTTTAATAAATTATTAATTGTTTCTAAATTAGAAACTTTAAAACCTTTATAAAAATCATTTCGGGCTAATTTTCCAATTGTATATAATAAAGTTTCATTATTAGCCTGCTTTGTAAAATCAAATATTAATTTAGAAGATAAAATCTTTTTATCTGTAACTTGCCTTACAACATCTTCTAAATTATTAGCAGTTATTACACCTAATTTTTCAAGTAGTTTAGTTTCTTTTGCTAATTTTAAAATTCTAGTTGTTCGAACAGCACGCGTTAATTTATCATATATTTGATTTACGGCAAAATCGGTTGCTGTTTCTACTCCAAATGAGATAAATGCTGCGGTAAAATTAGATAATCCCGCACCAAGACCAACAGCCGAAGCAATACCACCAGTTAAAACTGATAAACCAAGAGCTAAAACTTGAATTCCTAAAAATTCTAATAACTGTAAACCAAAATTTTTTTCTTGTTGTTGGATTGACAATCTAGTTGGATTTTTTTAACAGCATAAATAAGGGTTGTTTTAGATGTTCCAATTGGCATATCATTTATCAAACGAAAAAGTACTATTTTTTAGTACTATTAAGAATTTTTAATTTTAACATCAATCGGATTTGTTTGACCAGTAGCGTTGTTTTTACCTTCAATTTGAACTTCAACAGTTTTATCATTTGTAATATTAATTGGTCAGTCTTCACCTTTACTTTCAATAAAGTAATAAAAATCACTTTCAGTTAAAGAACTATTTATTGCTTTTACTGCTTTTAAAACAATATCTTTAAATTGTGATTTTAACTGTTCGACTGTTGCTTTTGTTGGGTCTGTAACATGAATATTTGGTTTATCTATTTTATTAATTTTACTAATATCAATTTTTGCAACAATATGTTTAATAATTCCCTTAGGTTCAACTACTGCTCCACCTAAATATAAAACTCTTTCCATAATCAAAGTATTACCCATACCAGTACCTAACGCAGCAGCACCAACTCTTAACGGAGTATGGTCTTTTTTGCGTAAAATAAGAGGGTCATATTTTTTGCTAAACTTAAAGGCAATTGCATTAACTCCATTTGGTAATAATTCAATTGTTCCTTTTGAACCATCTTTATTAATAATTGGTAATTTTTTAGGAACCATATAGTATGTTGTTCCTTCAACAGTTTTCATTGCTCCACTTGTTGTGATTACACTATTTATTTGGTCGTTTGCTCCAAGTTGTAACTGTAATTTATTACGAATTCCACGAATAAAATCAGCCGAACCTAAAACAATTATTTCTGATAGAGTAAAGCCGTTTTCATATATTTTATCCATAATTTCATCATGAATTTGTAAAGCATTTGTATCATCTGCTTTTTTACCTTGAATAGTTGTAACTGTTCCTTTATTAATAATTTCTAAAATTTTATTACGTTTATAAGCAACTTCAGTATCCATTGCTTGTTCAATATCAGCTGCTCAAAGATTAGGATTAAAATCACTTTCTATGGGATCTAATTTACGAGCAAAAGTTAAAATTGTATCTAATTCAACAATTCCATCTTGAAATTCCACTGTTGAATATTTTAGTAGGTTATCATCAGTATTAAATACTTGACCGTTTGCTCCCAAACCTTCATTATATTTAATATTTTTCTTTCTTTTATATGTTAAACCAAATTTATTTGCTTCTTTTCACGCAAATAAAGCTTCTCAACTAAATTTTTGTTGATAAGTTTGTAAATATCATTGTTAAAATGTTTCTCGGTCTCGTTTTGTTGCTTGATTAGCAATATCTCCGAAAATTTTTTGTAGATTTTGTGCCATAATTTACTTTCTTTTTTCTATTTATTAAATACATTGTCTGTATCTAAAATATTGTTTTCTTTGTTTTCTACTTTTGGTACGCCACCAGTATTAACTGTTTGTACCTTAATTAATTCATCATAAACACTTTGCAATTGTGCTTTAATGATTTCAATATCATCAGTAATATCATAAGACTTTAATAAAACATTTTTAAATTCTTCATTATCAGTTAAAGAATTAATAAAGTCAATTATTTCAATTTGTTTTAATTGAATTGTTTGTTGTTCAATTTGTGAAGTTAATTCAGTATTTTTTGTTTGTAGTTCGTTGATTTGCTGATTATTATTTTCTAAATTACTTGCATTAAATTCTTCAACTTCAGCAGTATTTTCTAAAATAATTTCAGCAGTTTTAATATCTAAACTACCATCTTCATTTTTAATAGGTTCACTATTTTCATCAATAAGAACATATTTTACATTTTTTAATGCCATTGTTTTTCCTCCTATTTTTTAATATTTGTATTTATTCTTTTTCTAATCGCTTTTTGTATAATTTCAAAACTATCTACTCTAAAAGACAAAAAATAGCGCTTAGTTTTTATATTTAACTGATTAAATACTGAGCCTTTAATTTTTATCTCATCATCTTTTTTTAATTTCAAAAACTCAGTTAAAACAGATGGGTTATATATTGATAATGTTGAGTAATTTAATCCTTCTCACTGACATTTAGCCGAACAAGCATAAACTTCAACACCACCAGCAACAAGAGCCTTAATTTTTGTTTTAATAGGATTTTCATGTAATCTAACAGTTAATTCTAACTTATTAACTTTTTTATTTTTTATTTTAGGTTTACAGTTATTAGAATTTTTAGGTAAATTACTTTTTGTTTGAGACATTATTTAACATCCTTATTAGATAATTTGTCATATTTTGAACTGTCAATTAATATTCAATCGATAGAACCTGTTGAATATGGATTTTTGTAAAAATCTTCTTTATATAATTGTTTTGCTTCTAAAGCATATTGATTACATTCTAAATCTGCCACATCTTGTTTTAATTTAGATATTTCTTTATCTTTTTCAGCAAGTTCTTTTTTAAGTGTTTCATTTTCTTCTTTAATTTTGTTAAATTTAATTGATTCTGTTATAGTCATTATTTATCACTTCCTTTTTTAAAAAATATTGTAAATGTTTTCAAGCATCTAATTCGTGCTCTGACATTTTAATATTTCCTTTATAAATATAATTTTTTTTAACAACTGGCGATTGTAAAACATAATTTAAATTAAATAGATATTTACATAAAACTTTTAAACCACCAATGAATTAGGAGTAGATAATGGATTTTTTATTTTTAAACCTTTATGAAGTTGATAATCTTCAATTATTACAACAACTTTATTTAAATAAGAACAAATTTTATTTTTAAATTGATTTAATATTAAATATATATTATTTATTGCTTCTTCTTCATTTTTAGAATTAAAAGTAATATTATTAATTATTTTCTTTTGCAAAACATTATAAATAATAATACCAGTTTGACCAACTCCAGCAGGGTCAATTGCAATAATATATTTTAATTTATTTGTTTTATTTTTTTGTCAATTTGTAATATTTTTCATCCATCGGATGCTAAATCTAAAATATCGTTAATTTTATAATATTGCATATATGAAACAATAACATCTCACTTGTTTTTAAATAAATTTAAGTACATTTTGGCTTCATTCTAAACATTGCAAATCATAATGCTTTTTATGATGTGAAATACGACAATTAATAGGTTGACAATTAACTCAATCAAATGATGTTGTTATTTCATTTCAAGTTTTATTAATATATTTGCTTTTATATTCTGTCATTTTATCTATACTTCTTAATTCTTTTTATTTGTTGCTCAAATTTTATCATTAATATCATTTATCGTTACTGGATAAGCTCGTATCATTAATTCTTGTAATTTATTTTTAATTTTTTTATTTCATTTTTTCATCAAATATTTTTCCTTCTGTAAAAAAACATAATATTCCTTTATTGGTTAATATTTTGATATTTAGTAAATAATTTATTTTAGTATTTAATTACTTCGCCGCCCGCTTCACTTTGGGGAGTAAGTGGGGGCGGATAGGATATTTTGATAGAGTTTATCCCCTATACGGAAATAAACAAAACAGTTTACCCAGTTATTAATTACGCTTCATCCATTCCTACACAACTTTATATAAAGAAAATAACCTTTTGGAGTTCCAACCCTCTTGTTTTTTAGTGTCCGATATTGTTTTTTTCGGTTTAACAGCACTTTTTTTATGAAAACAAGCCAAAAAACACATGCTCTGACATTTCGCAAGTTATTAATCTTGCCGAGAATTAAAGAAATAAATAGGAGTAGTAAATCCAATCGCTTTCACACTTTCTTTAAGGCTTCGTGCCATAGATGAGTTATCCATCTTTAAGCATCAAAAAATATTAAGTTTTAGATTGCATTATTCATCAGATAGTATCTTTATTAAAAATGATATTATTAGTTGTTAAACCGAAAAAATATAATAAATCACAGAAAGGAAATTATAAAAATTAACTAATTTGTAGAGAAAAAATAGGTTAATTTTTAATTTTAAAGATACTATCTGATGAATAATGCAAATAAAAAAATCGCTCTAATAAGCGATTACTTTAATTTGTATTTAATTACTTTATTTATAATTTTTATAAAACCTCAACTTTTTTCCGACTACCCAAAAATTGATATTAGTAAAATTAATAAATTAGATAAACCAACTATTCATGTTGCAAATCCAACACAAACAACAGCAGAACAGTTAAAACCACAATTTAAAGATGTTGTTTTAAAAGCAGTTAAAGCTGTAAATAGTTCTTTAACTGAAAGTGATTTTGATTACTTTATTGAAAGTAAAGGTGAAGATTGACCAATTAATATTACAAATGATAAAACTGTTTCTGTTCAAATTAAAGGTAAAAACAACGCTACTTGTCAAACATCTCCGATTGATGTTAAAATTAAAAATTCTTAATAGTACTAAAAAATAGTACTTTTTCGTTTGATAGATATGCCAATTGGAACATCTAAAACAGCTCTTATTTATGCTGTTAAAAAAAATCCAACTAGATTGTCAATCCAACAACAAGAAAAAAATTTTGGTTTACAGTTATTAGAATTTTTAGGAGTTCAAGTTTTAGCTCTTGGTTTATCAGTTTTAACTGGTGGTGTAGCATCCGCCGTTGGTCTTGGTGCGGGATTATCTAATTTTGCCGCAGCATTTATCTCGTTTGGAGTAGAAACAGCAACTGATTTTGCTGTAAATCAAATATAAGTTAAATTAACCTCAGAAGTGACAGCAAAAAGCACCGCCTTAAATTTGTTACCAGCGATTGGTGGTATTGGAAAATTAACGCGTGCTGCTCGAACAACTAGAATTTTAAAATTAGCAAAAGAAACTAAATTACTTGAAAAATTAGGTGTAATAACTGCTAATAATTTAGAAGATGTTGTAAAACAAGTTACAGGCAAAAAGATTTTATCTGATAAATTAATATTTGATTTTAAAAAGCAGGCTAATAATGAAATTTTATTATATACATTTGGTAAATTGGCCCGAAATGATTTTTATAAAGGTTTTAAAGTTTCTAATTTAGAAACAATTAATAATTTATTAAAAATTGAGAAAAATATTCAAAAAATAAGCCCTACATTAGTTCAAAAAATACCGCGCGTAAATGAAAAAAATGCTAATAAATTGTTATATGAATATGGATTAAATATTGATAAAATAAGCAAAATTAATACTAATGAGTGATATAACATTATGACTAATCTTCAAAAAAAGGTGTTGGTAAAAATCTACTATTAAATGCTAATTTAATGCGGAGCAGTAAAATATATAATAATAAATTATTAAATATTTTGCACCAAACACCAATTAAATTAAATAAAATTTTAAATCATTTAAACCCAAATTTTTATATTCAAAAAGTAACTAAAAAATTATTAGCCCCAATTGAAAAACAAATAATTACAATTAAACAAAAAGTAATTAATAAAATTACTGATAAAACTAAAAAAATATTCTCTAAATTTGAAACTAAAGCTATTAAAAAAGGCAAATTATTACCCTTTGCTTATGGTTCTGATGTTTTTTAGCAGTAAAAATTGTTCCATTATCAGTTGCGGGCGAAGTTGCTTTAACAATATATTATAAAAATCCTAAATATGCCCCTATTGTCGTTATGACAACTTTAATCAAAGCAGAACAGTTTGTTTTGGCTCCTGAACCGTTTAAATTCTATATGAACAGTGAGTGGTTTATTGGTTGGGGATTTAAAAAAACAAGTTTGTTTAATTTAGTTTCTTTTGCCCCACTTGTTTATCAGCAAGTAGTAAAAGATAGTTTTAAAATATATCGGACAATTGCTAAGATATTAAAAATGCAAGAACAATTTAAAAATAACTTTAATAAAGATAAATTGTTAAATACGCTAGAAGATAGTGTGGTTACTAGTTTGTTAGGTAATGGACTAGTATTTCAAGCATATAAACAACTCAGAACAAAACAAGATTTAAACAAAAAAATTAAAACAAAAACATTACTAAATAGTAAAAAAATTATATTAAAGAAAATATATTCTAAAAAAAGTAAATGATAAGGAGATGATTAAATGTTAAATGAATTATGACAAAATGTTACTTTGGAAAATTATAATAATTTTATTCCAATGACAGGTAAAATTACACAAGTTCCAGTTCGTTATAATAAGTTTTTTAAAGGTGATGTAGAATTATGATTTAAAACATTTGCTTTAAGAGCCCAAAATATGATTAATTCTTACTTAAACTATCCATTTTCAAAACTAAAGTTTGAAACATTTAAAGATCCATTATTAAAGAAAATTTGTATTAATATGGTGTTTATTACGATTGAGCATTGAACATTTAACCGCATTCCAATTGAATTTTTTACTTCGGCAAATATGAGTGTTGGTGATATTAATTATTCTTCACAAAATGACCCTATGGCAACATGACAAGGTCTATTGCCTACCTATGCAAAATCATTGGCTAATTTAACAACTTTAAAGAAAATGTTTCGTACTTTTCAAGAAGAAGGTATTGATTTAACAATGATTGATTTAGAAGCATATTATACTCAATTAGAAGTTGATGCTTTATTAGATAAACTTGTTATAAAAAAAATTAAAGATGAAAAACTTGCAAAAATAAAAGAAGAAATTTTAGATGAATTAAAAAAATCAATTGTTATACCAAAAGTTCCAGATTGAGAAATTGTTGATACTAGTGATTTTATAGTTGGTCAAACTGGATATAATATTCCTAATTTTGATAAAGAAAATTATATTTATAGAATTTGAGCCTTAGGAAAAGATAGCAAAGGAGATTTAAAAAGTCAAGGGATGTTGCAAACAAGGCATAGTTTTAGACAAACAATAGGTGTTATATATGATCAAATAGGTGTTAATAGTGCATGTTTAGCATTATCTATTAATCCTGATGGATTGATTAATATTGGAGTTAATGGTCCAGCAACATTTAGACCTTTGGGATTTGTGTTTATTGAAAGAAAAAAGGTAAATTAGAAAGGAGATGTTATTATGCCAAAAGTAGAAGTTAAAGATGTAATTATGTTTTTGAAAATATTTGGAGTTTCATCATTGTTTTTTATCGCAGGAATTATTATTTGTTTTATAGGAGAAAAAACATTAGGTATTTCTTGACCAGCATATGTTATTGTTTCAGCAATGCTTATCGGAGCTGTAATTATAGTTTTGATTATTGAAACAATTAGATTTATCAAAACACATAACAAAAAACAAAAAGAAGATAGTATTGAAGATGTTATTAAAAAAGAAGATACAAAATAAAGAGGTGTTATAAATGGGATTGTTGCCAGCAAAAAAGAAATTAAAAAAAGAATATGATATTGATAGTTATTATCTTAATTTAGCATCAACGATTACTAATCGTAAAAATGTTACTGTTCAAAAACATAATGAGATTTTAGAAAAAAGAATTTGTGAAGATAATGCTAATTTTTTAAATCCACGTGATTTAGAAATTAGCATTTATAATCCAATTAATAATAAACAGATAGATGCTAAATTAATTAATAACTTTTTAAAAACGCAAGACTTTACTAATAAGAATTGATATAACGAATATAAAATTAATAAGAATGGTAAAGGTGCATATTTTATTTTTGCTAATAATTCAAAACTTAATTTTATTACTATTGATTTTTATAATGACCAATATGACGAATTAGGTAATTTAGTATCTTGTACTTTTGATTATGACCCCTATCTTAAAAATGATCAAAGTATTTTTATTTCTGAAAAATTAAAACTTGATTCTGTAACTAAACAAGTTAAATTTATTAGAAAGTTAAAAACACAATTATATAGTACTATTACCGACTTATATATTGATGATGCTAAATGAAATAACTATACAACATTACAAAGAGAAGAAATACTACCAATTGATTTTATACCCATTGAAATTATTCCTAATAACCTTAATTTTGATCCCTCTGCTCGTTATGGTAAACAATTTGCTAGTATTTTAGATATTATTGCTGAAAAGATAATGTTAGACCCATTATTAAATAGTGGTAAATTCACCATTAATACTAATGGAGTAACTGGTGTTGTTGACCAAGAAATTAGTAAAATGTTGGCTTCGTTTATTGAAAATGACTTATTATTGGTTGAAGGAGACCCCGATAGTAATTTTCAACCAGTAGACTATATCGCTGGTAATTTTAAAGGTGAACAATTAACCAAAATATATGATTGATTATTAACTAATTACTATAAAATAAATCGCCACCATGTTCCCGCAATCGCTAAGGGGGCTCAACAAACACAAGCGGAAGTTGCTGGTGTTAATATTCAAACAAACGCTTCGTATGAACAAATGATATATATCAGAGAAATTAAATTAACTGAATTCATTATTAAGTTAATTAAATATGATAATGCTATTTTAAACAGTAGAACATTCAATATTAAAAATATTGACGAGTTAATTGTTGATGTTCGCTTACCAGTAAATGCTACTTTAAACAGACAACTAAAAAACAACGAAACTATTATCAATATGCCTAATGAAGAAGGAGAACAAGAATAATGTTAAAACCATTTGAAAAAATGTTAGCACAATTAGCATTCCATTAGATTTTGCTACTCAATCACAATATAGCGACCCTGAATTAGAACAATTATTTACAGAAGACCGTGCCAGAACCTTATATATTTATAAAATTAATAATCTTGTTAAGACAAAGCAAAAACCTACTTTAAACTACTCACAAAATAGTGTTAAAATAGGTTTTATTGACAAAGATGAATATATTAAAATAACTGGTTATGAAATTAGTGATTTTAATTTTAAATTACAAATTCAACAAAACACCACAGTCCAAGATAATAATAGCACAAGTTATGTAATGATTGATGAAAAAGATATTTTAATTAATGATATTTCAAAACAAGATAAAGAATTTTTAGAAACATTAGACTTAAAAATAGTATCTATTAATGAACAAAATTACAGAAGACAACAAAAATAAATGTTACATCATTGAAGAATACAAACGCCCTTATTCACCTGATGGCATTGATATTATTAAATCTACCCACTTAGTTAAAATAACTGATTTTAAGTGAAAAAATCAGAATAGTATTCATTTAGTTTTACAAAAATCATTGCCAGAAGACACATTATTTACTGGAATTGAAATTAAATACCCTAAATCTATGTTATTTGGAAATATTAAATGTTGAGGAAATGTGAATGGTGTTTATTCTTATCCATCTTCAATTGTTGAAAATGCTAGTTTAGTACCATTATTATCAATGCCAATTGAAACAGAACCTAATTTAAGAATATTTCAATATTGATTTACCGAAAGTTTTTTACCATGAAATATTGCCAAAAACTATATTCAAGGAGAAGATATTTTATATTTAATAGACAAAGATAGTTTAAAATTGGTTTTATTAAATTATTTAACTTATCGTTATAATTATGATAGAAAATTTAAAGAGGCAAAATACGATGAAAAGGGTAATCCTATAAATAAAAGTGCTAAATTAAGACAGAAATTTGAAGGGCAAAAACCCGAGGATGTAATTGATGGTTTATTTGAAAACTGAAAATTAGATAATCCAACCCTTATTAATCACAAATCTGTCAAAATATTTAAAAAAATTATCTATATGCTTTCAAATTACACGTATAGCAAATACTCCATTAATAAAGGTTATAATGATGATATCAAGTTATTTTCTTCTTACTATTTTAAGTTAATATCTAAACCTACAGAGATAGGGGAAGTTGGTTATTGAGAATTTAAAAATTGTGTGGTTGAATTAAATTCAAAGTATTTTAATTTTAGTGATAGTGGTCCTATTCCACCTGAACCAATAAATTATTGAAAAGAAGTTTATGCACAAGAAAAACCATTTAAAAAAGTTGATAATAAATGATATTTTGTTATATGACATGGTTTATTTAATAATGAATGAAAAATTAATGTGTTTAATAATAATGCAGTACAAATACGAGTTGATACCACTAGCGATTGATTAATGAAAAATTTTGATGATTTACAAGTTGGATATGGTAGAAGTTGAAAAGATTGAACAAATTATCCAAATTATTTTAAATCAGTTTATCGTTGAGACACAAATAATTACCCGAATACACCAATTATTGACCCAATAACAGGACAAATTATAGATTGAAATTTAAAACAACAAGTTAATAATAACAAAGATAATGAAATTAAAGTAAATGTTAAAAATAAAGATATTTCAGAAAATCCTTTTTATCAATTAGAGGCAAATTACTTTAATTGATTATCAATAACAAATGAATTAAAAACAAACAATATACCCTTCCTTATTCCTGTTGAAATTAAATTATCAAACGGAGAATATGGAAAATATTTAACTAATTTAATTATTTCTAATGACAAAATAGAAGACTATTTAAATTATTTTTCTGAATGATATAAATTAATTTATTCTAAAATAGATTGAATTAGTACAATCGAAGATTTAATTGATTATAGTATTAAAATAACTTTTGATAAAAAACTATTTAATTTAAATCAAATTAAAATATATGGAATATGAGGATATGGACATTATGAAATTACAATTTTTACCGAAAAAGTACAAATTAATATTAGTAATTTAGAATTATTTAATAAAAACAATGAAAAATTATCATTAATTACATTAGAAATATAAAAAGTCATTTTAATAAATGACTTTTTATATTTCATTAACTTTTACTTCACCAGTTTTTTTATTTATATTCAAATTGGGTATATCTGTATTATTATTTCAACGATAAACTGATTTAAAATATGTACCATTATCATTAATTCATGCTCTTTCTAAAATGCCACCACCGCGACCACCTGCAAATAAATCAAGGAATCCCCCTCCCTTAGTAATAGCTAATAATCTGTCTATTGTTCTAGTTTTTGTTCACGCCATACAACAAAATAATATCTATTATCAACATTATTAAGTGGCTTTTCTTGTGGTGCTAGTCATTCTAAATTATCTTTTATTTGTTGATTTGCTGTCTTTATTTTGTTTTTTTCTTTAAGTTTTTTTAATTCTTCTTTTGTATATTCAAGTGTTTTAATTTTATTATTAAAATCTTTATTAAAAATATTACAAGCAACTAAACTTGTTGTGCTTGTTCCTATTAGAGTGCTTGTACCTAAAAGACTTAATATCTTTTTCATTATTATAATTCCTTTCATTAAAATTTTCTTACAATCACAATTATATATACAAGGGCTATTTAAGAGTTTGAAAGGAAATTATTTAATTTATTTATAGGGAAAGGGTCAATCTGGACTCGCGGTGATTTTCATAAGTTTTGCGAAAAATTACTTAAAGTTTAAAAAAACTTTTGCCGCGCTTTTCAAAATATTTGGGAAAAATTCTAAGCGTTAAGCGAAGAATTTTATAAAGGTTCCCAAATTTGTTTGAAAGAACCTCAAAATCTTTTTTAACTTGTAAGTTATTTTATCACAAAAATTTAAGAAAATCAACCGCTCGCCCAAAACCTAAAAAAATCTGCTATTTCAGATTTAATAAACATATAGATAAAAGTTAAGTGAAATATTCTTTAATTTTATTTCAATAGTATTAACATAAATATTTTAAATTCCCATTTTAAAACGATACGGATAAGAACCATAAAACAAAGCATCATATGGGGTCATGGTACATTTTACTATGGGGTGTGTTTGTTTTGGTATCATTAAATCTTAGTTCACTAATACACTTATCTAAAAATGGGAAGTTATCCAACATGCCATATATTTTGCCTTGAACAAACATTTTTCTTATTCATGTTACACGATTGATTATACCTGCTTCTTTGTTAAGGGATGTCTGATGTTTTTTAGCTTTAAACATTTTAATTTTATAACCCAAATAAGGGTAAATATCTTCTTGTAATTTTTGCATAAAGTCGTGGGCATTAATATCATAATGAAATGTAGCATATTCAAAACCATCAAATTTATCAAATGTATTAATTATTCATTGCCCGTAATGTTCAACTATTTCATTTAAATTCATTGCGTTTTTTGGTGTAACAATATTTTCTTCAATTAAATATTTATCATATTCATTATTTTCATTAATTTTATAACCACTAAATAAAAACACCGTGTGGTCTTCACTACCATTAGCATAATCAACACCAATTGAATAACTATCAAATTGATACTGTTTTGTATTTGTATTATAAAAATCTTGTAAATTATATTCTTTAATATATTTACGATAATTTCGTAAAACATAAATACTGGGGTCATTATCGTTATATTCAAAACCGTAGTATTCAAGTTAAAATAAATCGGGTCGTTCTTCTTTATTTGCTAAAACAATTTTTTAGTAATATCAGGTATTTTATTTCAAACAGCACCCATAGTTAAACGCAAATTAAAAATAGCCAAACCATTAAATGCTTGTTTGTTTTCTGAATATACCTGATTGTGTTCTTTTAAAATATTTTTAATTCTTTCATTTAAAGGTAAAAATGGTGTTACAAATTTTTCATAAAAAACATGGTATTTATCAAAAGGATTAAAAGTAAATTGATTAGAATATGTTTTATGAAAATATGTTGTTACTGTTATATATTTTTTTGTTATATTATCTCATTCTTGAAATGTCCAAGATAATTCTTTTTTAGGAATAGGATTATCTAAATTATATTGTTTATTACCATCATCATCAGTATATTTTTCATAAGATACTTTTAAACTTTTTGAACGAAACATTGAAACTCTTAAATTATTATATCTTTTATCTAGTTCTTTATCAGTTAAAATTTCTTTTTCTTCAGCATGTATCATTTCATCTGTTCATGTCGATATAATACCGCTACCTTTACCAACCTTACCCATAATTTTATTACCATTAGCATAACTAGCAAAAGCAATACGAACACCACTAGGAAAAACAATCTCGCCGCCTTCTTTAACATTTTTAGGTCAAACAATTCCATTTTCATTGTCGGGCCCTATATCAATTCCATATTTATCATATAAATAGTTACACACATTAATTGTATCGCCAAATGTAGTATCTTCGTGGGTGTTGGCGTATCTTCGCAAAATATTAGATGAAGCATCAGTAAAATTACAAGCAAAAAATAATTTTTCTGCTAAATGATTTCATGTTTTATTAGTACCAGGACCGGCTGAAACAAACTTAAAAAAACTTGGCGAAGTAAAATATCGAGCATAACTATCACCAACAAAATCTTTAAATACTTCTCAATCAAAACCAAAATTATAGTCACTAAAATTTAAATCATATTTTTTATTTAAATGTTCATAACTAATAATTCGTTTTTTATTGTTAACTTTACTAAATTCTTGCATATTTATTAACCTCTTTATTTTATATATAATACATTATAAGAAAAAATGAAGGGAATTTGTATAAAAATGAGAAAATTTAAACATTTAATATTTGATGAACGAGATTTATTTAAGGATTTATTATTATCTGATACTTGTAAAAAGAAAAATGGCACAATTAATTTATCTGAAATATCACGAAAAACGGGTCGTGGAGTTAATACTGTTAAAAGAGAAATAAATCGATTTAAAAATATACAAGATTATAATCCATATCAAGCACAAAAAGATTATAAACAAAAACGTAAAAAATGCATTTAAAAACTACCTAGATTTACAAAAGAGCAGTTAGATTTTATTAAAATAAGATTTAATAAATACCACGATACACCCGCACAATTAATTTATCGTTATTTCTTGGAGTTTGGTGTTAAATTTCCTGCTTGTGTTAAAACATTGTATAAATGAATTCACTTAGGTGAATTTGGATTAAAAAAAGAAAATTTACCCCATCGTGGTAAAAAATATAAAACAAAAGGAAAAACTGATAATCGTGGTAAATTAATTAACTTTAAATCAATTTGAGATATTGAAAATAAAGTTTCTAATGTTGGATGATTTGAAATGGATACTGTTGTAGGAAAAGACCATCAATCTAGTAATTTAGTTTTAGTAGAACAATCAAGTAAAAATTATTTTGTAATGAAATTAAAAAATAATACTGCTAATGAAGTTTTAGAAAAATTTAAAGATATTGCTAAAATTAATTCTTGGTCTTTTTCAACAGTTCAATTTGTTAAATTATTATTGTTATTTGTTTTTACTTTTTGTGGTTCAGCAGGGAATAATGCTTTTTTCATTTGTGTAAAATAATTTTGTTTATATTGATTATACAAATTAATTATTTGTGTTCCAGTTAAATATTTTCAAATATGTCGTTTTAAATTTTCATCATATTTCACAATAGAATAAGAATTATAATAAATCAAACCAATAGCTACTTGATCAGAATGTTTTTTACTAAAATAAATAAACTTATTATTTAATCAAAAACCAATATGTTTATTGTGGTTAGGTAAATTTATAAACGAAGCTTTGTCATTTTGAAAAACTATAAATTCTGTTCGAATAAAATAATTTTGTACGTTAATATTCTTCTTATAAAAACTCATAAAAACACCTTACTTTTCATATTATATTTACACAATGCCATATTAAAAACACTTTTATAACTTGGTTTATGATACATTACTCAAAACAAACTACCAACAAATTTTTTATTCAAAATAGAATGACAAATTTGACATTTAAGTTTAATAATTAATCACACTACCTAAAATTTGTAATAATTAATTCTTGGCCAAGTTTTGGCTTTTTATTATGACAATTAGTAGAACTATACACTCATTGAAATTCATTAATATTAAATTCTTTAAACAAGTCTTTAATAAATTCAGAATTATCAATACTTAAAATTCATTTACCTTTAATCTTTAAAATATTATCTTTTAGTTCATAAAAGTTCATTTTTGAATGTTTATAAATTTTTCCTTTATTATAATAATATGGTGGATCTAAATATCAAACAATATTTTTATCCATATAATATTTATTAATAATATTTTTATAGTCCAAATTATAGAACTCAATATTATTTTTAGGATCAACTAATAGTTTTCTAACATTTTGAATTCTCAATAATTTATTAACATTAAAATTTTGTTGTAATCTTTTATCTGTTCAAGTACCTCATTCTTCACCATTAAATGTTAATGCGTTCTTAATTAAAAATTCTTCACCAAAATTTAAACAATAATCATCAAACATTTTTTCTTTCAATTCATTAATAGTTTTTGAATTAGGATATGCTAATTTTTTCAAATAATCCAATTCAATTAAATAAATACCATATTGTCAAAATTCAATTAAACTAGTATGCAAATCATTAAAAACTACTTTGTTACATAACTGCTGATCTAACACATTTAAGCCAACTGAAGCACCGCCACAAAATAAATCTATAAATTTATCAAATTTAGCCGGTAATAATGCTTTAATTTTATCAAAGTGTTTAGCTTTTCCGCCTGGCCAAGACAACGGACTAATAAATTTCATTCTAATCCTCCTTTACTATAAAATGTTTAAATAATGTATATGTATTGTAATAAACTTAGACGAAGTCATTCCATTGGATGCAACAATTTTAGATGAAAACGAATATATGTATCGATTATTCAATATCATAATTCAAATTTCAGATGGGAAAAATATTACAACTACAAGAGAAGTAGTTCCACAATTATGTTATTCAGACGAGGATGTAACAATGGAATTGCGAAAAGAACAGGTTATTATTTTTGGTTTCAATAATCATAATGCTGATCATATTATTTATGAGACATTTGTTCAATCGATTTTTCCATTAACAGATGAAGGTCCAAAAAGAATTAGATAACAATGATATAACATATTTTAATGATCCAACTTTTATGAATAATATTGGTGTAACAGTTGTCAGAGGCACTACTAAAGTAAATAATAAAAATCTTAGTCAAAGAGTATTTGATTTAGGAAATTGATTAAATGAAAATAAACCAGAAGTATATGATTTTTTATTTCGTGGAGGAGAAAGACAATTTAATGCTGAACGTTATATCTATAAAAAAGATTTAATTACTGGCGAAAAATTTTTTAATCCAAAAGATTTTTTTGAAAAGATATGAATAAATATTGATTTACTAAAATTAAAATTGGTGCTGATTATGCTGATAGTATCAAAGGACAAGACGATGCTACTCAAATTTTAATAGGATTTGAATTTGACAAGGAAGAATTTATTGAAGGAATTTATATTCTTGAAGAACAATCAATATCAAGTACAGAATTTAAGGATATGACTGAAAAAGTTGATAGTATGGTTAATAAAATTAATAGTTGATCACAAATTTATCATAACTTAAAAGAAGACCTTTAGTTATCGTATTGGACATGACGCTCGTACAGTTGGCCATTTTATTAGAAAAACACTATTCGAAAATAATGATTGGAAAAATATCGATTTAGATATTACAAGATTTTCTACTATTTTAGTTACTGGTGTAAAAGGATGAAGTGTACAAGATCGACACTATAAATGAAAAAAATTATTAGCCGAAGGAAAAATTTATTTTAGTAATAATTTAGATGTTTATAAAACGTTTAATGATAAAGAAATATTAGTAAAAAGAATGGTTATTTATATCAAGAATTATTTAATTGTATTAATAATGAAAAAACTAAAGTATGAGCTAAATTCTTAAATGTGTGGGGTTTTCACAAAAAAAGATAATTTAATCTTGTTTTTTTATAAAAATGATATATTATTATTTATAATTACACAATACCAAATGTGAAATTCTTGGTAAAGGAGATAAAAAGGAATGAAAAAATTGTTCAGTGTCTTTGCTGCAATTAGCATCTTAGCTGCTCCGGTAACATACACAATTGGATGTAATCCAATCCCTGATTTACCTTATATTTCAGATAATCAAATTTCAGAAAATACTAAGAAAACTATTAATAGCTTTGTTTTGGATAAAAATAGTAAGGTTAACACATTATTTGATTATAATTTTGATACATGAGTAAAACCAACTTTTTTCCCAAAAGAAAATATTATGAATATTAATATTGAAAACAAAGATATTTTAAAACAAACGCAACTAACTATGTCGCAATTAAAAAAAATTCATAGTGAAGAAAATTTAGCAAAAGATAGTTTAGAATATATGAAAAAAAGTTTACTGTCATCGCGAGATTTAAGAAGTCAGCCGTGACCAACGGTTGTTAAGAAATATAATTGATATTTAGATCAAACAAGTAAAAATAAAACAGTAACTGATTTAGAAACTTTAGTATCTTATTATGATAATCCAATTTCAGAAAAATCAGATTTATATGACAAAAAACGTTGATTATATGTTGACCAACTTCGTAGTGAAAATATAAAAGATTGATTTAAAGATTCTCATTCATGGACTTTAAATCCTACTAGCGCAAATTATAATGAAAACACAAAATTTGATCAAGGAATTTTTTATTATGTTTTACTTAACACTTACTTGCAAAAAGTGCAGACACATTATAATGTTCAATTAAAAAATATTTGAAAAGAATATAGCAACAAAAACGATAAAGAAAGCATTCAAAATATTATTAGTCATGATATTGCAGGAATCACTTTAACTTTTACGGTCTGAGATCCTGAAAAATGAACCAAATATTTTATTGATGGCCATCCTGTTGTTAATAGTAACGAAAATATTTTTGAAAACTTACCAATTTTACCAATTGAACAAAAAATTGGAGTTAAATTAGTTGTTGCAAATATCTATGGAACAGTTTCTAGTTATTTAATCGGAAGATTTGTAATTTCTAATTTATTAAGAATTGAATAAATGCGGTTTACCATTTTTTAAAAAAGAAATAAAATATGATAAAATATAATTGTCCGCAAGGACAATTTTCTACGTTTATTATAACGTTAAGGTGTGTTTGGGGTTATTAACCGCTATATAAATCAGTAACTCTACACCCAAGTACTTAAAGCGGTTCAGAGTTATTTTTAAAATAAAGTAAAGGCTAACAGTTGAATGTTAGTTTTTTATTTGTAAATTGTAAATACCAACTGATAAAATTTATAAAGAGATTAGTGAGGTTTTGATTGTGCAGAAAAAAGTTATTTTAATTGTTGGTCCAACAGGAAGTGGTAAAACTGATTTATCAATTAAGATGGCTCAGCGTTTTAATGGGGAATGTATTAATGCTGATGCTACTCAAATTTTTAATGGGTTAAATCTTGTAACAAATAAAATAACACCATCTGAACAAGTTGGTATTCTACACCATTTATTATCAACAATTGATTTAAATGAGAATTATTCCATTAAGATGTATCAACAAGAAGGGCGAAAAATATTAGCTCAATTACCAGATAAAACAGAACTGCATCAATATTTATCTGAACGAGTATTACGATTAACAGAGCGGGGTTTATTTGCTGAAGTTGAAGCAGCATATAAATATTGCAATTATGATTCAGCAAAACAAAGTATGAAAATTATTGACTGTCCAGAGATTATTCGTTATTTAAAAGGCGAGCTTTCATATGATGCAACATTAGCAACAATGGTTCAAGCTAATAAAATTTATGCTAAAAAACAAATAACATGATTTAAAAATAAATTAACAAATGTTCATTGATATTCATTTTCTTATTCACAGTTTGATGATCTTTGTCAACAAATTATGGTTGAATTTAAAAATAGTAATTATTTAAAATCATAATTTACTTTTAATAACATTTTCTAAAAAAATTTTAATTGTTTTTTTCTTTTTTAAAGATTAAATAACTCCTAAAATATTTAAATTTTGTTATAATATAATATGTCTAAATATAAAAACGATTTAAGAATTAAAGAAAAAATTTAAAGTAGGTTTCTTTACTTATCAAGATAAATTTATATAACTTAATTAATAAGTTTTTTAATATAAGGAGAATTAGTGCAAGAAATATTTTAATATACTAAAAGTATCTTCTAATTTTATAATAAGTTATTGAAGCAAAAAATAAAAAGGGTTACTTTTAATTGACAAAGTAGTTTTAAAACAATTAGAAGTATTAAGCTAGGAAAAACAAAGATAACATTGTTAGTAGATAAAAATTATTTATAATGTAATGACAATGGTGATTATTTTTAAGGGCACAAAATTAACATAACGAGAAAAGGATACGTAATGAAATTTATTGATGTTGCAACAATTAAATTATTTGCAGGAAAAGGCGGTGATGGTGCCGTTGCTTTTCATCGTGAATTATATGTTCCAAAAGGTGGTCCTTCTGGTGGCGATGGTGGTAATGGTGGTAGCATTATTTTTGTTGGCGATGAAGGGATGAATACATTACTTGATTTAAAATATCAGAGAGAAATTAAAGCAGCCGATGGTCAAAATGGAAGCATTAAAAATATGCATGGTAAAAATGCTATTAATAAGTATATTAAAGTTCCGTTAGGTACATTAATATATAATAATCAAACAAATGAAATTATTGGTGATATTACTACTCATCAGCAAGAAGTTGTCTTAGCAAAAGGTGGCCAGGGTGGCCGTGGTAATGCTCGCTTTGCAAATTCTAAAAATAAAGCACCGACTATCTTTGAAGCTGGTGATTTAGGGGAGACATTAGAGATTCATTGTGAATTAAAAGTTTTAGCTGATGTTGGTCTAGTTGGTTTACCGAATGCTGGTAAATCAACTTTATTAGCAAAAATTTCAAAAGCTAAACCACAAATAGCTGATTATCCATTTACTACCTTAACCCCGCAATTAGGAGTGGTTCAAGATCGAAAACATCATAGTTTTGTTGTTGCAGATTTACCAGGGTTAATTGATGGCGCAGCAGCAGGTAAGGGACTAGGACATGATTTTTTACGCCATATTGAACGTTGTAAATTGATTGTCCATGTCTTAGATATGTCAGGGAATTATGGAACAGAAGATGTTTACCAAAATTATTTAAATGTTAAAACAGAATTAAAAAAATATAATTATAAATTAGAATTACGACCAGAAATTATTGTAGCAAATAAAATGGATCTTGAGATTGCAGCAAAAAATTTAATTAAATTTAAGACGCAAATTCCAACTGCAGAAATTATTGAAGTTAGTGGTTTAATGAATCAAAATTTATCATTGTTAATAAATCAAATTCGGGCAGCTTTGACAAAAATTAAGGATAATAAAGCATTATGGCAATTAGATGAAATAACATCAACGGAAGAAGATTATAAAGTATATAAGTATACCGCACCAATTGAACAAGAGGTGGAAGTTGTTAATCTTGGCAATGGTGTTTGAAAAGTAGCGGGGGCAGCAGTTTATCAAGCTTATCATAAAACACCAATTACAACTTATGATAATCTATTATTATTTAATAAAAAATTACAAGATTTAAAAGTTTTTGAAATATTACGAGCAAAAGGAGCAAAAGCAGGAGATATTGTTCGCATTTTTGATTACGAATTAGAATGGGATGGATAATGATGAAAGAATTAAAACAATATTTGAGTTATTTAGTAAAATGAATTAAAGCAGAAGTAACAAAATCCAAATGCGAAGGGGTTATTGTTGGTTTATCTGGCGGAATTGATTCAGCTGTTGTTAGTTTATTAGCAAAACAAGCTTTTCCTAATCATCATTTAGCAGTTATCATGCCCTGTCATTCTGATTATTTTGATCAAGAATGTGCACAATTATTAATTAATAATCATCAATTAAATTATCATCTTGTTGATTTAACAGCAACATATGATAATTTAATTGCAACATTAGCTTTATTACCACATCAATTAGCATTCGCTAATATTAAACCACGGTTACGAATGACGACCCTATATGCTTTAGCACAAAGCCATAATTATATGGTTTTGGGTACAGATAATGCTGATGAATGACATGTTGGATATTTTACTAAATATGGTGATGGTGCTGCTGATTTAGTTCCTATTATTCATTTACTAAAATCTGAAGTTCAGCAAGCAGCACAACTATTAGGTGTGCCATCACAAATTATTTCACGTCCACCAACAGCGGGATTATGAACTAATCAAACTGACGAAAAAGAATTAGGATTTACCTATCAACAATTAGATTATTATTTACAAGGAAAATCGGTTCCAGCAGCTATTGCACAACAAATTAAACAATTACATCAAAGTTCTGAACATAAACGACGATTACCTAAAGGACCACCCAATATTTTTAGTTCGTTAATTTCTGTTAGCAAAAATTAAAATTGTTTTGCAATTAGTATTGTAAAACTTTTTTTAATTAGAATTAATGTCTTTATCTTTTAGTAATTTCAAAGAAAGAACATTTTTTTGAAGTTAAGTTTTAGAATTTCAAAAGTTATATATTTCAATTATTACATTATGTCTTTGAACAATTATAATATTTATTTTAAGTAAACTTATATTTAAATGAGAAATTGAAATTAACTAATGTAGATAATTTAGTTTTTTTAAATTTAAATATTACTACTAAATAATGTTAAGATATTTTTAAAACATAGAATATTAGATTATTTTTTATTACAAAAGTAATTTATTGGAAGGAATATTTTATTTATGAATGGGCATACATTTAGGTTTTATAAAAAATTATTTTTTTATTATTTATTATTAATTTGTTTTTATTACTTAATTTATTATTTACATATCATATTTTAGGAGTCAAAAACAGTCTATGCTTTTAAAATGTGATTATTAATTATTATTTTGATAGCAAAATTAAGTAAACTAAAACAATTAATTTTAATTAGGATTTTTAATAAAATCAAGGAAATTAAATGTTTCCCAAAAGTGTGAGCACCACCTTTATGATAAAGTTAATACATTTTTGTTTAAAGTGGATTGTTTGTTTATTTTTGTTATATAATGAAAATAATAATATTGATATATATCTGATGTAATTATTGTTTATATCGATTTAAAAGTAAAAATATAGTTTAAATAATGTAATTTTAACAATTAATGTTTTTTACCTTAATTGTTACTTTAATTATGTTAAATTGCAAAAATGCAATTAGGATATTATTATGTATTTATAAAATTTTATATTTAAAGAAGCATGTTTCCGTATTTCTTTAAAGAAACCTATTAAGTAATAAAAAATTAGAAACATTTTTTATAAGAAAAGAATTATGGAGGTTTTTATGAAACATATAAATCATAAATGAGGAAGATACGAAAGAAATTCAATTTGAAAATCATATGCAATGAATAAAGTTCAAAAATATTTTGAACACAAAGATTCACAAAGATTATAGTAAATATGATCTTTTTCAAGAAGCACCATGCAAATATTGTGGTCAATTAATACTAAAAGCTCAATAACAAGATATTCAACCTGATAAAGATTCTTGGTAGTCGGAAAAAATCTTAGGTTTTATAAAAATTATAAATAAAGTAATTAAATACAAATTAAAGTAATCGCTTATTAGAACGATTTTTTTATTTGCATTATTCATCAGATAGTATCTTTAAAATTAAAAATTAACCTATTTTGCCGTACAAACTAGTTAATTTTTATAATTTCCTTTCTGTGATTTATTATATTTTTTCGGTTTAACAACTAATAATATCATTTTTAATAAAGGTACTATCTAATGAATAATGCAATACTAAAACTTAATATTTTGATGCTTAAAAATGGATAACTCATCTATGGCACGAAATCTTAAAGAAAGTGTGAAAGCGATTGGATTTACTCTCCTATTTATTTCTTTAATTCTCGACAAGATTAATCACTTGTGAAATGTCAGAGCATGTGTTTTTTGGTTTGTTTTCATAAAAAAGTGCTGTTAAACCGAAAAAACAATATCGGACACTAAAAAAAGAGGATTGGAACTCCAAAAGGTTATTTTCTTTATATAAAGTTGTGTAGGGATGGATGAAGCGTAATTAATAACTGGGTAAACTGTTTTTTTATTTCTGTATGGGGGTAAACTCTATCAAAATATCCTATCCGCCCCCGCTTCACTTTGGGGAGTGAGCGGTGAAGTAATTAAATACTAAAATAAATTACAAGAATTAATGATATGTGCTTATCCAGTAACTGCAAATAATATTAATGATGAAATTTGATCAACAAATAAAAAAATTAAGGAGTATATATAATGACAGAATATAAAAGTTTGTATATTAATAAAACTTGAAATGAAATAACAACATCTTTTGATTGAGTTAATTGTCAACCTATTAATTGTCGTATTTCACATCATAAAAAGCATTATGATTTGCAATGTTTAGAATGAGCAAAAATGTACTTAATTTTATTTGAAAACAAGTGAGATATTATTGCTTCTTATATGCAACATTACAAAATTAACGATATTTTAGATTTAGCATCAGATGGATGAAAAATATTACAAATTGAAAAAAAATAAACCAGATAAATTAAAATATATTATTGCAATTGATCCTGCTGGAATTGGTCAAATTGGTATTATTATTTATAATGTTTTACAAAATAAAATAATTAATAATATTACTTTTAATTCCAAAAATGAAGAAGAAGCAATAAATAATATGTATTTAATATTAAATGAGTTTAAAAATAAAATTTGTTCTTATTTAAATAAAGTTATTGTAATAATTGAAGATTTTTAACTTCACAAAGGTTTAAAAATAAAAAATCCATTATCTACTCCTAAATTCATTGGTGGTTTAAAAGTTTTATGCAAATATCTATTTAATTTAAATTATGTTTTACAATCACCAGTTGTTAAGAAAAATTATATTTATAAAGGAAATATTAAAATGATAGAGCACGAATTAGATGCTTGAAAACATTTACAATATTTTTAAAAAAAGGAAGTGATAAATAATGACAATAACAGAATCAATTAAATTTAACAAACTTAAAGAAGAAAATGAAACATTTAAAAAAGAACTTGCTGAAAAAGAACAAGAAATAAATAGTTTTAAACAACAAATAGATATGGCACATAATTTTAATCAAAATTTAGGTAGTGAAATTGAAGAATTAAAACAACAACAATTATATAAAGAAGATTTTTACAAAAATCCATATTCAACAGGTTCTATCGATTGAATATTAGTTGACAGTTTAAAATATGACAAATTATCTAATAAGGATGTTAAATAATGTCTCAAACAAAAAGTAATTTACCTAAAAAATCAATAACTAATAAACCTAAAATAAAAAATAAAAAAGTTAATAAGTTAGAATTAACTGTTAGATTACATGAAAATCCTATTAAAACAAAAATTAGTTTTTGAAATTAAAAAAAGATGATGAGATAAAAATTAAAGGCTCAGTATTTAATCAGTTAAATATAAAAACTAAACGCTATTTTTTTGTCTTTTAGAGTAGATAGTTTTGAAATTATACAAAAAGCGATTAGAAAAAGAACAAATACAAATATTAAAAAATAGGAGGAAAAACAATGGCATTAAAAAATGTAAAATATGTTCTTATAAATGAAAATAATGAACCTATTAAAAATAAAGATGGTAGTTTAGATATTAAAACTGCTGAAATTATTTTAAAAAATACTGCTGAAGTTGAAGAATTTAATGCAATTAATTTAGAAAATAATAATCAGCAAATCAATGAACTACAAGCAAAAAATACTGAGTTAACTTCACAAATTGAACAACAAACAATTCAACTAAAACAAATTGAAGTAATTGATTTTATTAATTCTTCAACTGATAATGAAGATTTTAAAAATGTTTTATTAAAATCTTATGATATTACTGATGATATTGAAATCATTAAAACACAATTACAAAGTGTTTATGATGAATTAATTAAGGTACAAACAGTTAATACTGGGGGCGTACCAAAAGTAGTAAACAAAGAAAACAATATTTTAGATACAGACAATGTATTTAATAAAAAGAAAGAAGGAATAAAAATATGGATCCAAAAACAATTTTTGGCGATATTGCTAATCAAGCAACACAAAGAGACCGAGAAATATTTGAACAATGATATTTACAAACTTATCAACAAAAATTTAGTTGAGAAACTTTATTTGCGTGAAAAGAAGCAAATAAATTTGGTTTAACATATAAAAGAAAGAAAAATATTAAATATAATGAAGGCTTGGGAAAAGATGGACAAGTATTTAATACCGATGATAATCTTCTAAAATATTTAACAGTAGAATTTGAAGATGGAGTTGTTGAATTAGATACAATTTTAACTTTTGCTCGTAAATTAGACCCTGTAGAAAATGATTTTAATCCTAATCTTTGCGCTGCCGATATTGAGCAAGCAATGGATACTGAGGTTGCTTATAAACGCAATAAAATTTTAGAAATTATTAATAAAGGAACAGTTACAACTATTCAAGGCAAAAAAGCAGATGATACAAATGCTTTACAAATTCATGATGAAATTATGGATAAAATATATGAAAACGGCTTTACTCCATCAGAAACAATTGTTTTAGGTTCGGCTGATTTTATTCGTGGAATTCGTAATAAATTACAGTTACAACTTGGAGCAAACGACCAAATAAATAGTGTAATCACAACAAGTGGAGCAATGAAAACTGTTGAAGGAACAACATACTATATGGTTCCTAAAAAATTATCAATTATTAATAAAGATGGTTCAGAAGGAACAATTGAATTATTACCAGATGGTGTTAATGCAATTGCCTTTAAGTTTAGCAAAAAATATGACCCTCTTATTTTACGCAAAAAAGATCATACTCCGTTAAGAGTTGGTGCTGCTGCCTTAGGTACTGGAATGGGTAATACTTTGATTATGGAAAGAGTTTTATATTTAGGTGGAGCAGTGGTTGAACCAAAAGGAATTATTAAACATATTGTTTCAAAAATTGATATTAGTAAAATTAATAAATTAGATAAACCAACTATTCATGTTGCAGACCCAACAAAAGCAACAGCCGAACAGTTAAAACCACAATTTAAAGATGTTGTTTTAAAAGCAGTAAAAGCAGTAAATAGTTCTTTAACTGAAAGTGATTTTGATTACTTTATTGAAAGTGCTGGTGTTGATTGACCAATAAATATTACAAATGATACCAAGGTTTTTGTTTAAATTGAAGGTAAAAACAACACTACTGGTCAAACAAATCCGATTGATGTTAAAATTAAAAATTCTTAATAGTACTAAAAAATAGTACTTTTTCGTTTGATATATATGCCAATTGGAACATCTAAAACAGCCCTTATTTATGCTGTTAAAAAAAATCCAACTAGATTGTCAATCCAACAACAAGAAAAAAATTTTGGTTTACAGTTATTAGAATTTTTAGGAATTCAAGTTTTAGCTCTTGATTTATCAGTTTTAACTGGTGGTATTGCTTCGGCTGTTGGTCTTGGTGCGGGATTATCTAATTTTTCCGCAGCATTTATCTCGTTTGGAGTAGAAACAGCAACCGATTTTGCCGTAAATCAAATATATGTTAAATTAACATCAGAAGTAACAGCAAAAAGTACCGCCTTAAATTTTTTACCAGCAATTGGTGGAATTGGTAAATTAACGCGTGCTGTTCGAACAACTAGAATTTTAAAATTAGCAAAAGAAACTAAACTACTTGAAAAATTAGGTGTAATAACTGCTAATAATTTAGAAGATGTTGTAAGGCAAGTTACAGGTAAAAAGATTTTATCTTCTAAATTAATATTTGATTTTACAAAGCAGGCTAATAATTAAACTTTATTATATACAATTGGAAAATTAGCCCGAAATGATTTTTATAAAGGTTTTAAAGTTTCTAATTTAGAAACAATTAATAATTTATTAAAAATTGAGAAAAATATTCAAAAAATAAATCCTAAATTAGTTCAAAAAATACCACGCGTGAATGAAAAAATGCTAATAAATAATTGTCTGAATATGGATTAAATATTGATAAAATAAGTAAAATTAATACTAATGAGTGATATAACATTATGACTAATCTTCATAAAAAAGGTGTTGGTAAAAATCTACTATTAAATGCTAATTTAATGAGGGGCAGTAAAATATATAATAATAAATTATTAAATATTTTTCATCAAACACCAATTAAATTAAATAAAATTTTAAATCATTTAAATCCAAATTTTTATATTCAAAAAGTAACTAAAAAATTATTAGCCCCAATTGAAAAACAAATAATTACTATTAAACAAAAAGTAATTAGTAAAATTACTGATAAAACTAAAAAAATATTATCTAAATTTGAAACTAAGGCTATTAAAAAAAGTCAATTATTACCTTTTGCTTATGGTTCTGATGTTTTTTTAGCAGTTAAAATTGTTCCTTTATCAGTTGCGGGTGAAGTTGCTTTAACAATATATTATAAAAATCCTAAATATGTCCCTATTGTCGTTATGACAACTTTAATCAAAGCAGAACAGTTTGTTTTGGCTCCTGAACCGTTTAAATTCTATATGAACAGTGAGTGGTTTATTGGTTGGGGATTTTTAAAAAAACAAGTTTGTTTAATTTAGTTTCTTTTGCCCCACTTGCTATCAGCAAGTAGTAAAAGATAGTTTTAAAATATATCGGACAATTGCTAAGATATTAAAAATGCAAGAACAATTTAAAAATAACTTTAATAAAGATAAATTGTTAAATACGCTAGAAGATAGTGCAATTACTAGTTTATTGGGTAATGGACTAGTATTTCAAGCATATAAACAACTCAGAACAAAACAAGATTTAAACAAAAAAAATTAAAACAAAAACATTACTAAATAGTAAAAAATTTATATTAAAGAAAATATATTCTAAAAAAAGTAAATGATAAGGAGATGATTAAATGTTAAATGAATTATGACAAAATGTTACTTTGGAAAATTATAATAATTTTATTCCAATGACAGGTAAAATTACAAAAGTTCCAGTTCGTTATAATAAGTTCTTTAAAGGTGATGTAGAATTATGATTTAAAACATTTGCTTTAAGAGCCCAAAATATGATTAATTCTTACTTAAACTATCCATTTTCAAAGCTAAAATTTGAAACATTTAAAGACCCATTATTAAAGAAAATTTGTATTAATATGGTGTTTATTACGATTGAACATTGAACATTTAACCGTATTCCAATTGAATTTTTTACTTCGGCAAATATGAGTGTTGGTGATATTAATTATTCTTCACAAAATGACCCTATGGCAACATGACAAGGTCTATTGCCTACCTATGCAAAATCATTGGCTAATTTAACAACTTTAAAGAAAATGTTTCGTACTTTTCAAGAAGAAGGTATTGATTTAACAATGATTGATTTAGAAGCATATTATACTCAATTAGAAGTTGATGCTTTATTAGATAAACTTGTTATAGAAAAAATTAAAGATAAAAAACTTGCAAAAATAAAAGAAGAAATTTTAGATGAATTAAAAAAATCAATTGTTATACCAAAAGTTCCAGATTGAGAAATTGTTGATACTAGTGATTTTAAAGTTGGTCAAAAAGGATATAATATTCCTAATTTTGATAAAGAAAATTATATTTATAGAATTTGAGTCTCAGAAAAAAATATCAAAGGAGATTTAAAAAGTCAAGGGATGTTGCAAACAAGGCATAGTTTTAGACAAACAATAGGTGTTATATATGATCAAATAGGTGTTAATAGTGCATGTTTAGCATTATCTATTAATCCTGATGGATTGATTAATATTGGAGTTAATGGTCCAGCAACATTTAGACCTTTGGGATTTGTGTTTATTGAAAGAAAAAAGGTAAATTAGAAAGGAGATGTTATTATGCCAAAAGTAGAAGTTAAAGATGTAATTATGTTTTTGAAAATATTTGGAGTTTCATCATTGTTTTTTATTGCAGGAATTATTATTTGTTTTATAGGAGAAAAAACATTAGGTATTTCTTGACCAGCATATGTTATTGTTTCAGCAATGCTTATCGGAGCTGGAATTATAGTTTTGATTATTGAAACAATTATATTTATCAAAACACATAACAAACAACAAAAACAAGATAGTATTGAAGATGTTATTAAAAAAGAAGATACAAAATAAATAGGTGTTATAAATCGGATTATTACCAGCAAAAAAGAAATTAAAAAAAGAATATGATATTGATAGTTATTATCTTAATTTAGCATCAACGATTACTAATTGTAAAAATGTTACTGTTCAAAAACATAATGAGATTTTAGAAAAAAGAATTTGTGAAGATAATGCTAATTTTTTAAATCCGCGAGATTTAGAAATTAGCATTTATAATCCACTTACTAATCAAAAAATAGATACTAAATTAATTAATAGCTTTTTAAAAATGCAGGACTTTACCAATAAGAATTGATATAACGAATATAAAATTAATAAGAATGGTAAAGGTGCATATTTTATTTTTGCTAATAATTCAAAACTTAATTTTTTTACTATTGATTTTTACAATGACCAGTATGATGAATTAGGTAATTTAGTATCTTGCACTTTTGATTATGACCCTTATATTAAAAATGACCAGAGTATTTTTATTACTGAAAAATTAGAGATTGATGCTGTAACTAAACAAGTTAAAGTTATTAGAAAGTTAAAAACACGATTATATAGTACTATTACCGACTTATATATTGATGATGCTAAATGAAATAACTATACAACTTTACAAAGAGAAGAAATATTACCACTTAATTTTATTCCAATTCAAATTATTCCTAATAACCCTAATTTTGAGCCTTCTGCTCGTTATGGTAAACAATTTGCTAGTATTTAGATATTATTGCTGAAAAGATAATGTTAGATCCATTATTAAATAGTGGTAAATTTACTATTAATACTAATGGAGTTACTGGTGTGGTTGACCAAGAAATTAGTAAAATGCTGGCATCATTTATTGGAAATGACTTGTTATTAGTTGAAGGAGACCCTGATAGTAATTTTCAACCAGTAGACTATATTGCTGGTAATTTTAAAGGTGAGCAATTAACTAAAATATATGATTGATTATTAACAAATTACTATAAAATAAATCGACATCATGTTCCCGCCATTGCTAAGGGAGCACAACAAACTCAGGCAGAAGTTGCTGGTGTAAATATTCAAACAAACGCATCATACGAACAAATGATATATATTAGAGAAATTAAATTAACTGAATTTATTATTAAGTTAATTAAATATGATAATGCTATTTTAAACAGTAGAACATTCAATATTAAAAATATTGACGAGTTAATTGTTGATGTTCGCTTACCAGTAAATGCTACTTTAAACAGACAATTAAAAAACAACGAAACTATTATCAATATGCCTAATGAAGAAGGAAAACAAGAATAATGTTAAAACCATCTGAAAAAATGTTAGCACAATTAGCAGAAAATGATGAACCAATTGACTATTCAATTGATAGTATTCCGTTAGATTTTGCTAGTCAATCGCAGTACATCGACCCTGATTTAGAACAATTATTTACAGAAGCCCGTGCAAGAACCTTATATATTTATAAAATTAATAATCTTGTTAAGACAAAACAAAAACCAACCTTAAACTATTCTCAAAATAGCGTTAAAATAGGTTTTATTGACAAAGATGAATATATTAAAATAACTGGTTATGAAATTAGTGATTTTAATTTTAAATTACAAATTCAACAAAACACCACAGTCCAAGATAATAGCACAAGTTATGTAATGATTGATGAAAAAGATATTTTAATTAATGATATTTCAAAACAAGATAAAGAATTTTTAGAATCCTATGACTTAAAAATAGTTTCTATTAATGAACCAATTACCGAAAACAATAAAAATGAATGTTATATTATTGAAGAATATAAGCGTCCTTATTCACCTGATGGCATTGATATTATTAAATCTACCCACTTAGTTAAAATAACTGATTTTAAGTGAAAAAATCAGAATAGTATTCATTTAGTTTTACAAAAATCATTGCCAGAAGATACAGTATTTACTGGCATTGAAATTAAATATCCTAAATCAATGTTATTTAGAAATATTAAGTGTTGAGGCAATATCAATGGTGTTTATTCTGCCAATTGAAACAAACCCTAATTTAAGAGTATTTCAATATTGATTTACCGAAAGTTTTTTATCATGAAGTATTGCAAAAAACTATATTCAAGGTAAAGATATTTTAGATTTAATAAATAAAAATGGTTTAGATAAAGTTTTATTGAATTATTTAACATATGGTTATAATTATGACCGTAAATTTCAAGGGGTAAAATACGATGAAAAAGGTAATCCTACAAATAAAGTGGCTGAATTACGCCAAAAATTTGAAGGACAAAAACCCGAAGATGTAATTGATGGTTTGTATTAGAAATATAAAAAGTCATTTTAATAAATGACTTTTTATTATTCATTAACTTTTACATTATCGGTTTTATCAATAATTAAATTAGGTACATTAGTATTTTCTAAATTTCAACGATAAACTGCTTTAAAATTTTGTCCCTTATCTTCATTTCAAAAAATTCGTTCTATTTTATCTTCTGATTGATCATCTATTAATAAATCTTGTTCTTTTTTTCAAAAACCCATAAAAAGAGATCAATATAATATGGTTTTAATGGATCTCAAGCCTCATTTTTTTCCTTTATTTGTATCGTGTTTAAATTTTGATATTTTCCAATAAATAGAATTATTAGGTTTCCATATAGCAAAATATCATTTATTATCCACTTGATTAAATGGTTTTTCTTGTGGTGCTATTCATTCTAAAATACCATCGTTTGTTTTTATATTATTCTTTTCTTTTAAATCTGCTAATTCTTTTTCGCTATATTGTGGTTTATTAGAAGCAACTAAATTTGTTGTACTTGTTCCAATTAAAGTGATTGTATTTAAAAGACTTAATATCTTTTTCATTTATATGGAAAGGGTCAATCTGGGCTCGCGGTGATTTTCATAAGTTTTGCGAAAAATTACTTAAAGTTTAAAAAACTTTTGCCGCGCTTTTCAAAATACTTGGGAAAAATTCTAAGCGTTAAGCGAAGAATTTTATAAAGGTTCCCAAATTTGTTTGAAAGAACCTCAAAACTTTTTTAACTTGTAAGTTATTTTATCACAAAAATTTAAGAAAATCAACCGCTCGCCCAATTCCTGCAAATGATTTTTATAGTCTTAATGATATAATTAAAGCATTTAAAGAAAGGAAGTATATTTAATTTTATGTATAAAAAAGGAAATAAAGTTAATGTTAAAATAACAAACATTATACCTTATGGTTCTTTTTGTAGAGCAGAAAAGGCTGATGGTTTAATTCATATTAGTGATATTTCAGATTACTTTGTTAGAGATATTAGAGATTTTTTGATGTTGGTGATGAAATTGAAGTTGAGATACTAGATTTTAATTCAGTTAGAAAACATCTTAAATTAAGTTATAAAAATTGTCATCCTGAACTATTGAAAAATGATGATGGTAATAAAATACAAGAAAAATCACCTAGTTTAGAAAAAACATTAAATACTAATTATTTAATAAATAAAAAGTAAATAAAATTTATAAATTTTATAAGGTTTTTAAAACCTTTTTTATATTCCCATTTTAAAACGATATGGATAAGAACCATAAAACAAAGCATTATATGGGTCATGGTACATTTTACTATCGGGTGTATTTGTTTTGGTATCACTAAATCTTAGTTCACTAATGCACTTATCTAAAAATGGGAAGTTATCTAATATGCCATATATTTTACCTTGAACAAACATTTTTCTTATTCAGGTTACGCGATTGATTATACCTGCTTCTTTATTAAGAGATGTCTGATGTTTTTTTGCTTTAAACATCTTAATTTTATAGCCTAAATAAGGGTAAATATCTTCTTGTAATTTTTGCATAAAGTCGTGTGCATTAATATCATAATGAAATGTAGCATATTTTGGGGTAACAACATTTTCTTTAATTAAATATTTATCATATTCATTATTTTCATTAATTTTATAACCACTAAATAAAAACACCGTGTGGTCTTCACTACCATTAGCATAATCCACACCAATTGAATAACTATCAAATTGATACTGTTTTGTATTGGAATTATAAAAATCTTGTAAATTATACTCTTTAATATATTTACGATAATTTCGTAAAACATAAATACTGGGGTCATTATCGTTATATTCAAATCCGTAGTATTCAAGTTCAAATAAATCAGGTCGCTCTTGTTTGTTAAAACAAGTTTTTTAGTAATATTAGGTATTTTATTTCAAACAGCACCCATTGTTAATCGTAAATTAAAAATACCCAAACCATTAAATGCTTGTTTGTTTTCTGAATATACTTGATTGTGTTCTTTTAAAATATTTTTAATTCTTTCATTTAAGGGTAAATATGGGGTTACAAATTTTTCATAAAAGACATGGTATTTATCAAAAGGATTAAAAGTAAATTGATTAGAATATGTTTTATGAAAATATGTTATTACTGTTATGTATTGTTTTGCTATGTTGTCTCATTCTTGAAATGTCCAAGATAATTCTTTTACTGGAATAGGATTATCTAAATTATATTGTTCATTATCATTTTCATCAGTATATTTTTCATAAGATACTTTCTAATTCTTTATCAGTTAAAATTTCTTTTTCTTCAGCATGTATCATTTCATCTGTTCACGCTGATATAATACCACTACCTTTACCAACTTTTCCCATAATTTTATTACCATTAGCATAACCCGCAAAAGCAATTCTCACACCACTAGGAAAAACAATTTCGCCACCTTCTTTAACATTTTTAGGTCAAACAATGCAATTTTCATTGTCGGCTCCTATATTAATCCCATATTTATCGTATAAATAATTACATACATTAATTATATCGCCAAATGTAGTATCTTCATGGGTATTGGCATATCTTCGTAAAATGTTAGATGAAGCATCAGTAAAATTACAAGCAAAAAATAATTTTTCTGATATGTGATTTCATGTCTTATTAGTACCACGCCCCGCTGAAACAAACTTAAAAAAAGTTGGTGAAGTAAAATATCGGGCATAACTATCACCAACAAAGTCTTTAAATACTTCTCAATCAAAACCAAAATTATAGTCACTAAAATTCAAATCATATTTTTTATTTAAATATTTATAACTAGTAATCCGTTTTTTGTTATTAATTTTGGTAAAATCCTGCATTTTTAAATAGCCTCCTTTTTTTGATAAGATTATGTGAAGTATTGAGTATCATATTTTAAAATAATTTGTTTATGTGAAAGGAAATTATAAAATGGAATTAAAACAAAATTTATTAGAAGATTATAAAAAAGATAAAATAATAGAAACAAACAATGAAAGTAAAAATTTCTTGATTAAAAGAGATAATTAGATATTTAAATTATATCAACAAGGACAAATATTACAAGGATATAAGGTGATATCAAAATTGCCAAAAACAATTAAAACAGAATATGGAGATATTCCTATTAAAAGAAGATTATATGTTAAATATGATGAAGAAAAAAAAGAAAATATAAATCGTTATCCTTTAGATGAAGAATTAGGTTTAAAAAAATACGAAAGAATTGAAATAAATTTAAAAAATAAATATATGTCTTTTATAGATAATGGAAAAAGATATAAAGATATTTTACATACAACAGAGAATGCAAATATTAGTGAAAGAACAATATCTAATATTTTTAAAAATGACGATTTAGAAGAAATCGATTAGATTAGTAATAAAAATAATAATAAAATTAAAATTCCAAATAATGTTTTATATATTCAAATTGACGGAGCTTTTCAACCAATGTGAGAAAATAAAAAAAATTGAAAATAAAATATTTCTTGCGACTATGCATGTTGGTGTTGATCAATAAAAGTCAACAAAAACCAGAATAAAAATGAAAAAGAAAAAAGGCGTTTTTCAAATGATAAATAAAAATCATAAGAATAAAAATAATAAATCTAATATTGATAATTTTATTGATAAAATTTTTAAATCAATGGATACTTATGATATTAATCAAAATACTAAAATATTAATATTAAGTGATCGTGAAAAACAAATTAAAAAAATTTATAGAGCAGTAAAAGAAAAATATAAAAATAACACTGTATCATATAGTTTAGATAAATTTCATTTATCAAATAGATTTAAACAATTATTTCCAAATCGAAATAGAATCAAAATTCATAGAATAAAATATAAATTAGCAAAAATATATTTCTTTACTGGAAATTATAAATTATTATTAGATTTTTTAATATGTCATTTACCATATGTTGATGGTAATAAAAAAATATTTTTATTAAAAACCATTGAATTAATTAAAAGTAATGAAGAAGGTATTGTAAATCAATCATTAGAATATAATATTGGTTGTCATGTTGAGGGTGATGTATCGAATTATATTAAGGCTGTTAAAGGGCGTGGCGCAAAAATATATTGTAAAGAAATATTTATCAATATGTTAATTGCTTCTATGTTAAGACTTAATAATCAAATTAATGATGAGAAAGTTGATAAAACTAATAAAAATAATAAAGAAAAAATTGAATTTAATATATTTAATTTAAATCAATTTCAAAATCAATTTTTATCTTTATAAAAAAATAAAAACCTTTTAAAATTAGCAATAACTTTAAAAAGTATTTTTTAGTGTGTCAAATTTCATAAATTTATAAATTATTTTTTCAACTAAAAATTATATTTTTAAAAAAAGTTGAATTTTTTATAAATTTTGTTATCATTCAATTATAAGCGAAACTTAATTTGCTTCTAATTACTTAATTTTATTAAAAACCTAAGAATAATGAATACTACCTTATTCTTGAACTATTAATTATATTGATGGTAATCTTTCCAATAACGCTTTAGAAAATTTACAACCAGCGCATCCCTGATGCTATAATGATAAATAATCTTGATTTTTAATAACAATAAATAATGCTACTTTATTTATCTAACTTAATTGTTGATAATTAAGTTAGATAAAGTGGTTTTTATTTTTTAAAAAATTGCTTTTTATTATTTTTGCTATATAATAAAATTAATAAGAATTAGATTGATATACATCTGATGTAATAATCGTTTATATCAATTTGGATTAATTATATTAATTTACGTTTAAAAACATAATTTAAATATAATTGAATAAATTAACAAATAAAATTTAGATGTTTTTTTGTGTTAAATAGTTTCCAAAATATAATAATAAATTTTTATAAATAATTTAAATTTAACAAGACCCAAACTCAAAGTCCTCTGCATAATATGTGCAACATTAAATAAATTTATAAAAAAAAGAGTCAGAAGGAAATATTGATCAAAAATTAAGTGATGTAGTAAATAGTACTGATGAGAAGGTTACGGGCGCACTAAAAGAATCAGAAGCAAAAGTTGACCAAAAAATTATTGCTTTAGAAGAAAAACATCGCGAAGAAAATAGCAAAAATTTAATTGAGATAACAAATACCATTGATGAAAAAATAAAAAGTTTAGAAGAAAAACAAAATCAAATCATTAATAATTTAGAAGATAAATTAAATAAAGAAAAATGAATTATTGGTGAATATAAGTGAATGCTGGTTGGTTCTAAAATGCCTTCAGGTTGAGTTAAAGTAAATATAACTGATGAGCATACATTAATAGCAGGTCGCACAGCCGGAGTAACATCAGGAAATGTTGGAAAACATGCACATGATTCAGCAAATAATAATTCTGTATGAGTCTTAAGAAATCCTAATCGCGGATTCTCATTTATTAATGATCGAGATGGTGGCCGAATTGGTCGAAAATATATGCCATTTTTACACGACTATAATGATTTAATTATGATTAAACCAAATGCTAGTGACTCAGGAAAAGGAATTTCTAAAACTAATGATAATATGGCAGCTGGTTTAATTGCTGAACTTTGACAGTATAAAGGTTAAAGACAAATAAAATTTATTAATAACTAATAAAGTTAGTTATTAATCTTATGCCGAAGATTTAAAGATGATATTTTAAAATATCATCTTTAAATCTTTTTTAAGTTTGTAAAACTTATTGAAAGTAATTTATTTTGCTTTTTAGCAATACTTGTTTTATAAGGCATTTTAAAGTATATTTATAATTAGTGGAAATAGTAACGATAATTTAAGGAGTAATTAACATGGATGATAAACTGATTGAAGATAATACTGATTTTTTAGTAAAGTTTACTCTTGAAAATTTAGAACTTTTAAAAAAATTAAAAATTCAGCTTGATCAAGAAATTAGTCATTTATATGAATTAGCAAAACAAAAAAAGCAATCAATACAGCATTTACAAGAAAAGTCAAAACATAATTAAAGAAATGCTAGAATTACAAGAATTGTTAAAAGAAGTTAATGCACCATTAGTTGAATTAGTTAAACAATATAATGAAAAAATTAGCCAAATTAATGCTAGCAAAGTTTTAATTGAAAAAATAACATTAGAAGAAGTAACAAATGAGTATATTGATTTTTTCTTATTAGATGATAAAGGTTAAAAATTTTATTAATTTTACCTTTTTTTCTTTTTTGTTTTAACATAAAATTATCTTTTGTTTTGTTATATGATGTATAGTGTAAATGCAATTAATTATTTCCTACTCTTATTATTTAAAATAATATCACTTAAAAATAAGTTTGCAAGTATTTTTAAATTATTTTTTTAATTTATTTAAAATTAGTATATTTGGGCACACTAAAAAATAATTTATTAAGTTTTTTTATTTAATAAATTTATTTAATATATTTATTAAATAACTGTGTTGGTGTTTCTCAATTTAAACAAGGTCTTATCTTATCATTAATTGTATTAATTATTCAATCTATTTTATCTTGTTTAATAATTCTAAAATCAGTACTTTTTGGTAATTCTCGCCTTATATCTCTATTCATTCTTTCTACAATTGGTTTTTGTGTAGGACTACCTTTATCACAAAAATATACATTTGTTTTAAGATGTTTTTTAATATCTTTTCAATTTCAAAATTCTTTTCCTTGATCAGTTATAATTCCCTTTAAATGTTTTTTTAAAAGTTTATTTTTAAAAATTTGTTTTAAAGTTTCTAATACTTCTGTTGAATTTTTTTCTTTTAATTTTTTAAAAAAGGTAAATTTAGTTAATTCTTCTGTTAATGTTAAACATGCTGATTTTTTATCTTTACCAACAATAGTATCCATTTGAAATCAACCAAAAGTACCTTTTTCATGTTTTGCTTGTTTAATAGTTTTAAAATTATTGCTTAAATTACCACGTTTATATTTTTTCCCTTTATGTATCTTTTTTTTACTATGAAAATACAAATTACGTTTATTTAAACCAAATAAACCTAAATAAATATATTTATAAAGTGTTTTAAAACACATAGGGAATTTATCATTAAATTCAATTTCATATGATTTACATATTTGTTTAGATGTATAATGAAATTTATTAAATTTTTTATCTAATCATAATAATTGTTTAAAAGTTAAAGTAGTTTTCTTTTTACAATTTTTACGATTTTCTAAATATCGTTTATGTTTTTGCATAGGATAATATCGTTTAATATGTTTATAATGTTTTAAGTGATATTTAATAGTACTTTTACTACGACCCATATATCTTGCTATTTTTGATATATTAAGAGTGCCATTTTTTTTCTTAAAAATATCAGATTTTAACGCTTCTTTTAAATTACATCTTTCAATAAAACTTAAATGTTTAAACTTTTTCATTTTCTCCTACCCTTTCTTAAAATATTTACATAATACAATAAAAAAAATAAAAGTAAATTATTGACATTAAATTTAATGATGATAAGATAATATTGTAAATCTAAAAAGGAAGAATTTTCCTACTCTTAACCTGTTTTAGAAAATTACAAAAATATAAACTTGCAAAAGTCTTTTTTTATGTAAAATATAGATAATAAAAAAATAACTTGCGAGAGTTCTTTTATACATTAATACAGTTTTTTACTCTTTTATTTAATCATATTGTTTAAATAATAGCAATTTTAATATGCAAAAAGGATTAAAAAATGGCCAAAAAATGCCAAATTGTAAAAGAAAGGTATTAGCAAGATTTAAAAAAGATAAAAATGATGATTTAGTAAGAAAAATGCAAGGTGATTGACCAGTGCAATTATGTATTAGTCATTTTAAAGAGTTTCAAATTAAAATGAATGAAACTATTTTATATATGGAACAAAAAAATAAAGAGTATAAAGATATGATTAACACAATGATTGTAAAAAAGAATTAAATTATGGTATGATATTTTTATAAGGTTAATCTTCCTTTTATAAAAGAGTCTTACCTATAATTTGTTAAAAGTGTTAATCCTACACTCAAATAAGGAGCGAAAAATAATGGCAAATTTAGAAAAAATTAAAGAAATTTTAGAAATTGATGATGAAAAAGCGAAAGCAGTTGATGAATTATTATCTGCTCAGGCTAAACAAATTCCTGAATCAATTAAAAATCGTGAAGATGTAGTTGATAAAACAGATTTTGAAATTGTTAATACTAAATTACAAGAATTAAAAAATAAGAGTGAATCAGAACAATTACTCATAATTGATATTCAAATATGAATGCAATTTATTTACAAGGTGTTGTAGATTCATGTATTGCAACAGGTCAATTTATTAAATTACCTATTCCAAAAGATACTGATACAGCACAAGAAACATTTTATAAAATTAATGATATTTCAATTAATTTAGTACAAAAAGTAAATGCTTTAATGTTTGGTACTAAAAAATACGATTTAATGGTACATGTTGCAATACCAGCATTTGCTCAATTTACAAAAGCATATACTAAAATTTTAGACCAAATAGGAGCAGATACATTAGCAACTGGTCAATTATGGAAAAAAATGTATAAAAATTAATAAGATATTCGATTTGTTGTGAATAAGTAAAGTCATTAAATTCATTTTAAACTTTTTCTTGGTTTTTATTTAAGTAAATATTAACATTACGAATTAATTTAGAATAATATTTTCCTGTTTTTTGATTAAATGAATGTTTCATAATATTAACCCTTATAATTAGCAATAATAATGGCATCTGGTAAATGATTACTAATTTTGTCATTATTATATTTTCAACCTTTACCATATTGATAAGTTAAATTACTATCAATTCCCCAATAAATTTTATTTCCATAATACTTACTTTCATTTTCTATATTTTTAACAACTGATTTAGTATGGCGTGGTAAAACATTAGCAATATATCCTTGTGTTTCTAACGAACCTAATAATTTCAATAAATCATCTCTATCTTTTGAGCCATTGGCATTTGTATATAAACAATTTTCTATAAAAACTAAATATTCTAGTTTATGATTATTTGATAATATTTTCCCAAATGGTTTTTCATTTTTTAAATAATTTATAATAAATTTAGAATGTTTTTTTCAATCTTTATTTATAAACTCTTGTTTATCTAATAAGATATTATTTTCAAAAACAACAATAGCCGTAGTACCAGATCCAGAAGGGTCAATACCTATTTTTATCATGCGTATACATCCTCATCATTGTTAATTGCTGGTACTACATTAGAGATATCTTCTTCTTTAACTACATTATCGTTTGTGTACGCTATTTCATCATTACATGGGGTAAATATTTATATTATTTGATAATGGTTCATGGCTCATATGCCCCTGATTTTTAATGATATTACTATCATTATCAATATAAATCTTTTCATCATTAGTTGTAATAACTGCTTAATCTGATTTATATGCTTGTTGTAATTCAACTGACATAATATCTCATTTTCTTAATAATGATTTTAATACTGTTTTTAATGCCATTTCATCAAAAGTAGCAATTATAAACTTTTTATTTTTAGCATAAGTTTTAGAATATTTAATAAAATGATTTTCCATTTGTTCTCTTGTCATATATAAAGTTTTTTCAAAACCATTAACTATTTTAAAATATGCTGCATAACCTATAATTGGTAATTTTTCTCGTTCATCTTCATTTTGTATTCAATTAAAACTAGTTCCTTTTAAACGATCATAATTTATTAATTCACCATCTTTGACATCAGATACTGACATATCTAAATATTGACCGCTTCTTTGGGCTAATTGAATATAACCTTTATAACCCATTTGAAATTGTGCTTGAATAACTCATTCTTGTATTTTGCGACCATTAATAATTCTTGTTATTTTAGTATTATATGGAACTACATAAGCATATCCAAATTGTTTTTCCATCGGTAAGTTTAATAATACTCCTTGATAACAAGCAGTCATAATTGTTTTTGGATCTGCTTTTTGTAACAATTCATTACTATTTGTTATTGCTATCAAATTACTTTTAAATCTTACAATTTCATTTTCATTTGAAAATTTACTTTTAATTCAATCATTTGCTACATCTGTTCTTAAAAATTCTACTATATTTGCCATTTTATTTCACTCCTTTAATTTGAATATTTATTCCTTTAATACCAATTACTTTATTTTCTGTATTTATATCTCATTGTGCTTTAATTATGTTTTTAACTAACTTTTCATCAACAATTAAATATTTAATTAGTTGTTTTAATTCATATTGATTAGCATTTTCTACAAAATCATCATCAATTCCAATTATTTCAATATCTTTAACTAATAATTTTTCTTTACGAAAATTACTAGTAATAATTTTTAATTTTTGCACTTGTTTTGCTACACTTTTAATTTCTAAAAATTATTCTTTTTTATGATTTTCAATAATTTCATTTTGTTTTTGAAATTGAATATTAATAACACTATTTTTAAAAGAATCATGATTACTTTTAATATTATTTTCTAAATTCAAAATATCTTTTCTAATAAAATTTAATTCATCTTTAAAATTTTTTATTAATTCTAATGGTTCTCTAAAAATATAATCAATTTTTGAAACTACTAATTTTAAATCTTTTAATGATTGTGATTTATATTCTCCATTTATTAATCAAGCTTGTTGTCGATATATAAATTCTGCTAATTCTTGTCCATTTTCATCAATTCATTTTTTAATTGTTAATGCTTTTAAACTTAATTCTTTAAAATCAGAACCTTTTATATAAAACGGAAATGTAATATTATTTACTGCATTTTTTACAATATCACTCATTATTTATCCTCCTTACTAGGTAATTTGTCATATTTTGAACTGTCAACTAATATTCAATCGATAGAACCTGTTGAATATGGATTTTTGTAAAAATATTCTTTATATAATTGTTGTTGATCATTTTTTTTATCTTTTTCAGCAAGTTTTTTTAAGTGTTTTATCTTCTTCTTTTAGTTTGTCAAATTTAATTGATTCTGTTATAGTTATTTTAAAGTTCCTCCAAATTCTTTTCTTCAATTAAAGTATCAATATATTCATAAGCACTTTCTTCTGAATGACATTCTTCTAATGCTTCATTAAATAAATCTTCTTAGGTATAAACCTTACCATCTTCATCTTTTCACATATTATTCAGATCCTTTTCATTTAATATTTTCATTTTCTAAATCAATAATTACTGTTGGATAATACTTTTCATTTTTAGCAGTTATTTTTGCTTCTTCAAAAGTATAAAATGAATATGTAGTTAAATATTCATTTTTAATAATTAATAAGTATTTTTTAGTCATAATTTATTCCTCCGAATTCTTTTTATTTACAATTAAATTTTCTAATTGATAAATTTTTAATCAATGTTCTTCACATAATATAATTTCTTTTTTATAACCTAAATTTCACTCTAATTTATTATCAATTTTTTCAATATAATTATTTCCAAAATAATCATTTTTATTATTACAATTAATTTTTTGACATTTCATAGGTTAGTTTCTCCTAATTTTGTTTTCCTAATGCTCAATGCTCATCAGTCATATCTTCAAATGATACTGGATAACTTTTAAGCATTAATTCTTGTAATTTATTTTTTTGATCGCATTTTGAACAATAACCTCAATATCTTTGTTTAAGACAAGTTTTATTTAACTTTTTCATATTTATTTAATTCCTTACTATTTTCTATTCTTGTTCTTTCATTAGCACGCTCAATTTTTTTCTTATGTAATTGCTTTTTACTTAAAAACTTTCAAGGTTTTTTATTTAACTTTTTTATATAAACCTCCTAAATTACTCCTTTAATTTTTTGGTAAATTTGTAATATTCTTCAACCATCTGATGCTAAATCTAAAATATCGTTAATTTTGTAATGTTGCATATAAGAAACAATAACATCTCATCTATTTTTAAATAAATTTAAATACATTTTGGCTCATTCTAAACATTGCAAATCATAATGATTTTTATGATGTGAAATACGACAATTAATAGGATGACAATTAACTCAATCAAATGATGTTGTTATTTCATTCCAAGTTTTATTAATATATTTACTTTTATATTCTGTCATTATAATTCCTTCTAGTTTTAACTCGCTGGCACTCACTCCCAAGTGAAAGTGCCAAGCGAGAATTAGTTATATAAGTATTTATCTATTTATTTACTACGCCATCCGCTTCACTGGGGGGTTGAGCGGGGGCGGTATGTTAATTATTTGAATGTTTAATAATACACAGTTGTTTTTTTAATATTGACGCCAGACATATATATATCTTCCTTTATCCGTGCCCATTTGTGCTTTCGCTCTGGGATTTGACGCTCAGTTTTTGAAATTAAATTTACTCGCACCCATGCAAAGGACCGAATGCTAAACGCAAATTTAATTGTTTGTGTCACCATCTCAATATTTATTGTCGTTTGATGTTAGCCTTGGACACATCACGACTATCGCTTAGTTCTAATGAACCAGCGTCGATTTACATATTTCCTCATACACTGTTTGAGTACTCGCCTTGGCTGGCTGTGAGAATGAGTATAAACTCATGTTCTTATGGAAGCACTTAGTTATTTAAAATAACCGTCCCACTCTGCATTAAGTTGTTTTGTAAAATTTAAGTTTTAAAAACCCAGTTTCTCAATCAAAGATAATTTTTGAATTTTCTAAACGTTTATAAAACCGCTTTTGTGTTTTATCTTTTACTTTATTCAATAAATCTTTATGTTTTTCACAAGTTCATAAAACTTTATTTGATAAAAATTCTTTGGTAATGAATGATATTACTTTATAACAATCATTAACATCACATATTTTTTGTTGCTTAATTATCATTACCTCCTTTTAGAAGTTATTTTATTTCAAATAAAAAAACAACCCTTTAATAAGAGTTGTTTTGTTCTAATTGGTTTACACTATACATGATGATATAGAAGTGAGGCGAATATTTATAGAATACAAAATTCGTAGTAAAAATATTATTATTACCGATGTAATGAACCAACATTTAGTTGATACTTTAATTGATATTAGAGGGCGAAATAATTTTTTAAAAGCAGAAGTTCGCAATAGTGATTTTTATAAGGCAGTTGATCAAAGTTTATATAAAGTTGAAGAACAATTACGAAAAATTAAAGGCAAACAAGAAGACCGTCATAAAAAAATCAATCATTATGAAAATTTTATAGTGAAGTGATTGCTGCAGAAGAGGAAGAACTTGATCTTGAATAATGTTCATAAATAAAAAATGTTTAATTAAATTTAGTTAAACATTTTTTATAATAATTACTTGTTATTACTTGGTGTACTTGCTGTGTTTGTTTTATTAACACGAATTGCTCCAATTCCTTCTAATAATCATATTAAAGCACCAATTAGAGCAATTAATTCACCAACAACAATTACTCATGTTGAAACTTCTTTTGTTGAAGTAATAATTGCACCAATCATTCCAATAATTGCAATAGTAATAAAAATAATTCCGGCAACTAATTTAGCAATTTTATGACGAATAAAGGTTGCAACACAGATAAATAAGAAAGCTGTAATCAAAATAATTGCACCATTATCACCAGTATTATTGTGAACAAAAAGTTTTGTGTTAACATTAACGTTTGGAAAAGAATTTAAGATTGCTAAGATAAATAATCATAACCCAGAAATTCAAATCATTACTTTTTGGAATGTCACATTAATTTTAATTGTTGCATATTTCATTTTTGCCATTGTTTTTCCTCCTTAACCATAACATTATTTATATTATAACTTAGTTTTAAAAATATTACAAGACAATAATATCTTTTCAATTTCAAAATTCTTTTCCTTGATCAGTTATAATTCCCTTTAAATGTTTTTTTAAAAGTTTATTTTTAAAAATTTGTTTTAAAGTTTCTAATACTTCTGTTAAATTTTTTTCTTTTAATTTTTTTAAAAAGGTAAATTTAGTTAATTCTTCTGTTAATGTTAAACATGCTGATTTTTTATCTTTACCAACAATAGTATCCATTTGAAATCAACCAAAAGTACCTTTTTCATGTTTTGCTTGTTTAATAATTTTAAAATCATTGCTTAAATTACCACGTTTATATTTTTTCCCTTTATGTATCTTTTTTTACTATGAAAATACAAATTACGTTTATTTAAACCAAATAAATCTAAATAAATATATTTATAAAGTGTTTTAAAACACATAGGGAATTTATCATTAAATTCAATTTCATATAATTTACATATTTGTTTAGGTGTATAATGAAATTTATTAAATTTTTCATTTAATCATAATAATTGTTTAAAAGTTAAAGTAGTTTTCTTTTTACAATTTTTACGATTTTCTAAATATCGTTTATGTTCTTGCATAGGATGATATCGTTTAATATGTTTATAATGTTTTAAGTGATATTTAATAGTACTTTTACTACGACCCATATATCTTGCTATTTTTGATATATTAAGAGTGCCATTTTTTTCTTAAAAATATCAGATTCTAACGCTTCTTTTAAATTACATCTTTCAATAAAACTTAAATGTTTAAACTTTTTCATTTTTTCCTACCCTTTCTTAAAATATTTACATAATACAATAAAAAAAATAAAAGTAAATTATTGACATTAAATTTAATGATGATAAGATAATATTGTAAATCTAAAAAGGCAGAATTTTTCTACTTTTAACTTGTTTTAGAAAATTACAAAAATATAGACTTGTAAAAGTCTTTTTTTATGTAAAATATAGATAATAAAAAAAGAACTTGTGAGAGTTCTTTTAATACAGTTTTTTACTCTTTTATTTAATCATATTGTTTAAATAATAGCAATTTTAATATGCAAAAAGGAGTAAAAAATGGCCAAAAAATGCCAAATTGTAAAAGAAAGGTATTAGCAAGATTTAAAAAAGATAAAAATGGTGATTTAGTAAGAAAAATGCAAGGTGATTGACCAGTGCAATTATGTATTAGTCATTTTAAAGAGTTTCAAATTAAAATGAATGAAACTATTTTAAGAATATAATATTAATTCAGTAGATGGTACTGTTGATGGTGGGTCAGTTATTGACCAAATGCTAAAAAGAAGTGAAGAAATTAAATCTAATCGTTTAGAAGAAATTAAGAAAAATGGTGCTAAAACTGACCAAGATATTATTGATTATTCTAAAAGTTTAACATGACAATAATAAGGAGGATAATAACCTATGGCAAAAGTAGGTGGAAAATCAAGTATTGCATTACCAACAGTTTTTCAAGTTGGTGGTAATACTGCAACAGAAAAAGCAATTGTAGATGTTGCTGTTTTACAAATTAAAAAGATTTTAGAAGCAGATAGTGAATATATTGATGCTACTGAAATGATGATGTTAACTGCTCAACAAGTGTCTATGGCAGAAGGTTTTGAAGCAGGACAATATGTATTTCCAGAGCGTATGGTTTGGGGTAATGATTATGATAAAGATTCTGGAATGGAACAACAATCCGTAGCAGTGCGAATAGCAACTGTTATGATGGATCAAATGTTAACATTTAAATATGATGTTCCTACATTTGATGTTGTTCGTTTTATGGAATCACCAGTTGAAGTACGAACTACTACAATTGGAGAGTGAATGAGAACAATTACTCGTAATTGATATTCAAATATAAATGCAATTTATTTACAAGGTGTTATAGATTCATGTATTGCAACAGGTCAATTTATTAAATTACCTATTCCAAAAGATACTGATACAGCACAAGAAACATTTTATAAAATTAATGATATTTCAATTAATTTAGTACAAAAAGTAAATGCTTTAATGTTTGGTACTAAAAAAGACGATTTAATGGTACATGTTGCAATGCCAGCATTTGCTCAATTTACAAAAGCATATACTAAAATTTTAGACCAAATAGGAGCAGATACATTAGCAACTGGTCAATTATGGAAAAAAATGATTGTAAGCAATTAAACTTCTTGTACTTGTTGCTACTAATGAAATTGTTCCTATTATACTTAATAATTTTTTCATTCCAATTAACCCTCTTTCTATTAATTTCTTACATTATATATACAAGGTTAAGTTAGTTAGAATTATTATCTTTATCACTTTTGTTGTGACTTATATAAAAATTAATAAGATATTCGATTCGTTGTGAATAAGTAAAGTCATTAAATTCATTTCAAACTTTTTCTTGGTTTTCATTTAAGTAAACATTAACATTACGAATTAATTTAGAATAATATTTTCCTGTTTTTTGATTAAATGAATGTTTCATAATATTAACCCTTATTAATTAGCAATAATAATGGCATCTCGTAAATGATTACTAATTTTGTCATTATTATATTTTCAACCTTTACCATATTGATAAGTTAAATTACTATCAATTCCCCAATAAATTTTATTTCCATAATACTTACTTTCATTTTCTATATTTTTAACAACTGATTTAGTATGGCGTGGTGAAACATTAGCAATATATCCTTGTGTTTCTAACGAACCTAATAATTTCAATAAATCATCTCTATCTTTTGAGCAATTGGCATTTGTATATAAACAATTTTTTATAAAAACTAAATATTCTAGTTTATGATTATTTGATAATATTTTCCCAAATGGTTTTTCATTTTTTAAATAATTTATAATAAATTTAGAATTTTTTTTTCAATCTTTATTTATAAACTCTTGTTTATCTAATAAGATATTATTTTCAAAAACAACAATAGCCGTAGTACCAGATCCAGAAGGGTCAATACCTATTTTTTTTCATGCGTATACATCCTCATCATTGTTAATTGATGGTACTACATTAGAGATATCTTCTTCTTTAACTACATTATCGTTTGTGTACGCTATTTCATCATTACATGGGGTAAAATTTATATTATTTGATAATGGTTCATGGCTCATATGCCCCTGATTTTTAACGATATTACTATCATTATCAATATAAATCTTTTTATCATTAGTTGTAATAACTGCTTGATCTGATTTATATGCTTGTTGTAATTCAACTGACATAATACCTCATTTTCTTAATAATGATTTTAATACTGTTTTTAATGCCATTTCATCAAAAGTAGCAATCATAAACTTTTTATTTTTAGCATAAGTTTTAGAATATTTCATAAAATGATTTTCCATTTGTTCTCTTGTCATATATAAAGTTTTTTCAAAACCATTAACCATTTTAAAATATACTGCATAACCTATAATTCGTAATTTTTCTCGTTCATCTTTATTTTGTATTCAATTAAAACTAGTTCCTTTTAAACGATCATAATTTATTAATTCACCATCTTTGACATCAGATACTGACATATCTAAATATTGACCGCTTCTTTGGGCTAATTGAATATAACCTTTATAACCCATTTGAAATTGTGCTTGAATAACTCATTCTTGTATTTCGCGACCATTAATAATTCTTGTTATTTTAGTATTATATGGAACTACATAAGCATATCCAAATTGTTTTTCCATCGGTAAGTTTAATAATACTCCTTGATAACAAGCAGTCATAATTGTTTTTGGATCTGCTTTTTGTAACAATTCATTACTATTTGTTATTGCTATCAAATTACTTTTAAATCTTACAATTTCATTTTCATTTGAAAATTTACTTTTAATTCAATCATTTGCTACATCTGTTCTTAAAAATTTTACTATATTTGCCATTTTATTTCACTCCTTTAATTTGAATATTTATTCCTTTAGTACCAATTACTTTATTTTCTGTATTTATATCTCATTGTGCTTTAATTATGTTTTTAACTAACTTTTCATCAACAATTAAATATTTAATTAGTTGTTTTAATTCATATTGATTAGCATTTTCTACAAAATCATCATCAATTCCAATTATTTCAATATCTTTAACTAATAATTTTTCTTTACGAAAATTACTAGTAATAATTTTTAATTCTTGCACTTGTTTTGCTATACTTTTAATTTCTAAAAATTGTTCTTTTTTATGATTTTCAATAATTTCATTTTATTTTTGAAATTGAATATTAATAACACTATTTTTTAAAGAATCATGATTACTTTTAATATTATTTTCTAAATTCAAAATATCTTTTCTAATAAAATTTAATTCATCTTTAAAATTTTTTATTAATTCTAATGGTTCTCTAAAAATATAATCAATTTTTGAAACTACTAATTTTAAATCTTTTAATGATTGTGATTTATATTCTCCATTTATTAATCAAGCTTGTTGTCGATATATAAATTCTGCTAATTCTTGTCCATTTTCATCAATTCATTTTTTAATTGTTAATGCTTTTAAACTTAATTCTTTAAAATCAGAACCTTTTATATAAAACGGAAATGTAATATTATTTACTGTATTTTTTACAATATCACTCATTATTTATCCTCCTTACTAGGTAATTTGTCATATTTTGAACTGTTAACTAATATTCAATCGATAGAACCTGTTGAATATGGATTTTTGTAAAAATTTTCTTTATATAATTCTTGTTGATCAATTTTTTTATCTTTTTTAGCAAGTTTTTTTAAGTGTTTCATTTTCTTCTTTTAGTTTGTCAAATTTAATTGATTCTGTTATAGTCATTTTAAAGTTCCTCCAAATTCTTTTCTTCAATTAAAGTATCAATATATTCATAAGTACTTTCTTCTGAATGACATTCTTCTAATGCTTCATTAAATAAATCTTCTTCGGTATAAACCTTACCATCTTCATCTTTTCACATATTATTCACATCCTTTTCATTTAATATTTTAATTTTCTAAATCAATAATTACTGTTGGATAATACTTTTCATTTTTAGCAGTTATTTTTGCTTCTTCAAAAGTATAAAATGAATATGTAGTTAAATATTCATTTTTAATAATTAATAAGTATCTTTTAGTCATAATTTATTCCTCCGAATTCTTTTTATTTACAATTAAATTTTCTAATTGATAAATTTTTAATCAATGTTCTTCACATAATATAATTTCTTTTTTATAACCTAAATTTCACTCTAATTTATCACCAATTTTTTCAATATAATTATTTCCAAAATAAGCATTTTTATTATTACAATTAATTTTTTGACATTTCATAGGTTAGTTTCTTCTAATTTTGTTTTCCTAATGCTCAATGCTCATCAGTCATATCTTTAAATGATACTGGATAACTTTTAAGCATTAATTCTTGTAATTTATTTTTTTGATCGCATTTTGAACAATAACCTCAATATCTTTGTTTAAGACAAGTTTTATTTAACTTTTTCATATTTATTTAATTCCTTACTATTTTTTATTCTTGCTCTTTCATTAGCACGCTCAATTTTTTTCTTATGTAATTGCTTTTTACTTAAAAACTTTCAAGGTTTTTTATTTTACTTTTTCATATAAACCTCCTAAATTACTCCTTTAATTTTTTTGTTAATTTGTAATATTTTTCATCCATCGGATGCTAAATCTAAAATATCGTTAATTTTGTAATGTTGCATATAAGAAACAATAACATCTCATCTATTTTTAAATAAATTTAAGTACATTTTGGCTCATTCTAAACATTGCAAATCATAATGATTTTTATGATGTGAAATACGACAATTAATAGGGTGACAATTAACTCAATCAAATGATGTTGTTATTTCATTCCAAGTTTTATTAATATATTTACTTTTATATTCTGTCATTATAATTCCTCCTAGTTTTAACTCGCTTGCACTCACTCCCAAGTGAAAGTGCCAAGCGAGAATTAGTTATATAAGTATTTATCTATTTATTTACTACGCCATCCGCTTCACTGGGGTGAGCGGTGGCGGTATGTTAATTATTTGAATGTTTAATAATACACAGTTGTTTTTTAATATTGACGCCAGACATATATATGTCTTCCTTTATCCGTTCCCATTTGTGCTTTCGCTCTGGGATTTGACGCTCAGTTTTTGAAATTAAATTTACTCGCACCCATGCAAAGGACCGAATGCTAAACGCAAATTTAATTGTTTGTGTCATCATCTCAATATTTATTGTCGTTTGATGTTAGCCTTGGACACAACACGACTATCGCTTAGTTCTAATGAATTAGCGTCGATTTACATATTTCCTCATACACTGTTTCAGTACTCGCCTCGGCTGGCTGTGAGAATGAGTATAAACTCATGTTCTTATGGAAGCACTTAGTTATTTAAAATAACCGTCCCACTCTGCATTAAGTTGTTTTGTAAAATTTAAGTTTTAAAAACCCAGTTTCTCAATCAAAGATAATTTTTGAATTTTCTAAACGTTTATAAAACCGCTTTTGTGTTTTATCTTTTACTTTATTCAATAAATCTTTATATTTTTCACAAGTTCATAAAACTTTATTTGATAAAAATTCTTCGGTAATGAATGATATTACTTTATAACAATCATTAACATCACATATTTTTTGTTGCTTAATTATCATTACCTCCTTTTAGGAGTTGTTTTATTTCAAATAAAAAAACAACCCTTTAATAAGAGTTGTTTTGTTCTAATTGGTTTACACTATACAAGTTGATAAAAAATTCCAAAACTATTAAAACCACGTACTTTACGTAATAAATATCCATCTTTCATTGTGATATGATTTGGTTGAATTAAACTCGTGAATTTTTCCCGAAAAGTTTTAATCACATGAATATTAATGTCTTGGGGAATACTATTAACAGTTAATGCTTTACGATTTTTTAATAAATAATATTTTTTATTTCGTTTATGTTTTGTCCGATCAAATTTATAAACTACTTTTGAGAAAAATCCCATGAATAACACCTTTTTCCTTTTTTCTTAACAATTATATAAAATTATATTATAATTACCAAGAGAAAAGAGGTGTTATTTATGAAATTTGCATTGTTTTTAGCAACAGGTTTTGAAGAAGGCGAAGCAATTATTACAACTGATGTCTTACGACGAGGAGGCATTAAGCTAGAATTAATTAGTATTACTAAAGCATTAGAAGTTGTTTCATCCCATGATGTTACGATTAAGGCTGATAAATTAATTGAAGATATTAAATATGAAGATTATGATGGTTTCATTTTACCAGGTGGTCGCATTGGTGTTAATAATCTTGCAAAAAATGAGATGTTAAAAGATTGGTTATTAAAAGCCAATAATGATCAAAAAACAATTGCTGCAGTTTGTGCAGCACCCCAAATTTTAGGACATTTAGGAATTTTAGACAATAAAGAAGCCACTAGTTATCCGGGATGTATCGAAGGGATGGAAAAGGCAATTTATAATGATGAAATGGCTGCTATTACTGATGGTCATATTATTACTGGGGCTTCAGTTGGTTCAACAATGAATTTTGCTTTAGCAATTGCTGATCGAGTTTTAGGAGCAGAAAAAGTAATGAAACTTCAAAATGAATTAGTAATTCGTGATTAATTTAGTTATATTAAATGTTTGCATAATAAATTGTAAAAGAGTAAAATTAATATACCTCAAATGAGCACATTAATTTTGTACAAATTTTTTAGCAACTCTTAAAAGTCATTCTGATAAATTTTCTTAATCCTTTGTTCAGATAAAAAAGAGTTTAAAATTTTAGTTGAGGTAGATATGTTACTTTGTTATATTTAAATAACAATACGGTTTTTTTAACTATAATTTAAATAAATATTAGTTTATATTTTGTTTTATTTAAAACTGAACTACAATAAGGAGGAAAGAAAATGAAAAAGTTACTAGCCTTTTTAGGAGCTATTTCATTAGTAGGGTCAAATGCTGCTTTAATGACAGCACGTACTAGTAAAAAAGAAGATGCAAATCTTGAAAATCTTAAGCGCGAATTGTCACAATATGTTGAAACATCATTTTTTGCTTCATCATCAAATGCAACAAGTGAGGAGTTCGCAACAATGTTAAGTAGTCGTCTTAATTTAGGCAGTTATAAATTAGCTGTTAAAAATGATGCAACATTTGTGCAACCAAAGATTATTGATAATAATCATTCAGATGAAAAAATAGCACAAGATAATATGTCAACTATTTTACAACAACAAGACTCTAAAAAAGGTTTAGATGTTGTTAATGGAACTGCTAGTGTTAGTATTTTAAAAAAAGATAAAGAAGAATTCAATGTTAAAATTCAATGAGTTACAAATGAGTTAATTCTTTTAAAAAATACTGTCAATAAAATTGACAATATGAGTAGTAAATTACAAAATATTAATTTACCATTGCCGTCATTAGTAAAAGGAGTAAATATAACTTTTGCTGATTTATATACTTTTATTGGCTTATTGCCTTTACCAGAGAAAGAAATTATGGAGATTGATTTAACTAAAATTAATGAACCAGATTTTCTTGAAAAATTTGACACACTATTAAATATTATTGCTGAAAATCTTAAGACTTTACAATTTGATATTAGTGATTATCTTAAAAAAGATATTTCTTTTAATCAAACTCTTGTTGGAAAAGGAACAGTTAAAGATCTTTTACATAATATGGCACCTGATTTAATTGCTTTATTACAATGATTTGTTAAAAAAGGAAAAGAAAAAATTGAATCAACACATAATACAGTTCTGCCATTAATCCAATATTTATTCTCACCAGTTAATACCAATTTAAAAGAAAATATTAAAATTGCTTTTGGTGAAACAGAGTATTTTTATCAAAATACTAATACAAATTTAGACAGTTTAATATTTCATACTTTAACTGGTTATCGAAGTGATTACAAAAAAACGGATAGTAAATATTGATTATGATTAGATGTACTATTTTTTAGTGATGAAATTAACCAAAGTAAAGTAAAAAATTTACTTAGTTTAAAACCAGCTTTATTAATTAGAAGTATTTTAGATATTTTTGCTGCAAAAGGTGATAAAGGAATTGATGCTGTTAAGACAAATCTTGTTCAGCCAAAGACATGACAAGGGATTAGCACAATTGTCACTATTTTTCTTCCTAAAATTGAGTTTTTCTTAGGTCCACAATTAATGAATTATGCTGGTTCTAATATTTTACGTGATTTTGGAGTAAGTAATACTGAGTTAAAAAGTAATGATGTTACAATGAGTGCCGGAACAGTTAAATTACAATTTAAAACTCCTGGGCAAGATGGTAAGTGAGAAAATTTTAGTGCAATTATTGATGAAAATAATACTCCTAACTTAACACAAATTTTAAATACTGTTGTTGACTTTAAATTAAGTTTTACAAATGTTAAATTTAAAGTTACAACAAAAACTAATGACAAAATTGCTTATGAAACTAGTGGCCAATCTCGTTTTGATTTGTGATTATCAGATAATATGAATAATTAACTAGTTTAGGAACTATAATATCACCTAGTTTTAATTTAATTGCTTGTAATCCGCCACAACAATATGAAAAAAATATTTTACAAACATTTCAAATTAATACTAACCAGACAGGACCTGACATCTTAATAATCTTCATACTTTTATGCAAACACGATATAATATAAAGGAAGACCCAACAGCAGTTAAAATTGCTAAATATGAAATTTGATATAATAATAAAAATATTAATAACGACAAGACAACAACTGTTACTCGTGATAAAATTATTAATATTAAAATTTAGTTCAAGAAGGTTTTATTTTAGGTGGTACTTAATCCAAGTTCCACAAAATAAACAAGTTCCTAATACGATTATTACTTTTACAGTCACTGCGACAACAAGTAGTAGTTTAATTCAAGGTTCATTTACTTTTAGTAGTATTTTATTAGCACGCAAAGATATTTCTAGTGTGGAAATTAACAAAATGTTAATTGTGTCAAATCCAAAGTTAACATATCAAGCGTTTAAATTGGTACCATTAATAATAAATTACAAATTACAATTACAACAAATGATTTTATTGTTACAAATGATCAAGAGGGTGATAAAAAACAAGAGCCAAGTCAAAAAGTAAGTTTTATTGTTAAAGCAGCAGAAAGTAGTAATTTAATTAAGGGAAGAGTTACTTTTACTGTTGAGCTGCAAAAATTAAATATAAGTTAAGTTACGATAGCAAAAATTGCTTTGATTGCCAATCCGGATGCTGATTATCAGGAATTAAATCGAGATGCTAATTTAATCAAGGAAGTAAGAAAAGCAATTGATACAACATTTTTAATTAATGTAACAGTTGCAGATTTTAAAATTACTAATGATCATGATAAAAGTTCTGATCACCAAACGCCAGGAGAAATGATTGAATTTACGGTAATGGCTAATAAAAATAGTCAATTAATTACTAACAGGTTTACTTTTAAAATAACTTTACTCTCAAAAGAGATTTCATACTAAAAATTATTGCAATAGAAGAGGAAACTAAAATGATTGAAAAGTTAAGAAATAATGATTGAAAAATAGTAAGTCGAAAAATTATTAATGATCAATTGCAAGAATATTACCATAATAATATTTCCTTTCAGCCACCAAAGAAACGATTCCAATTAATTATTCGTTAAATGATGTTTTTAGGACCCTTTTTATTATTATGGGAATTTTTATTATTATTTTATTTGTCGTAAAAAATATTAAAATAACTTTAATATGAATTCCTATTTTAATGTTTTTAATTGGCCTTGCGCTGATTATCACAGTTTGCTATTATATTGTTAAATGGACACGATTATTAAAATTATCAGATCAGATTATGGATAAAATTGATTTAGTGACAATTTATAATTTAGCATTAGGAGAATATTTTACTTCTGAATTAACATTATTAGAAATTACTAAAATATTTAAACCATTACCAACGCGTTTAATTAATTTTAATAATAAGACTAAAATTGATTTTGTGTTTAATTTAACTCATGCTAGTGGAAATATTTCCTTTGGAACAATTACACATAAAGTTTCAACTAAAATTAACAATAAGGTTGATAAAGAAGAATTTTATCGTATCCCAATTTTCACAATTCAACCGTATCATAAATTAACAGGACAATTTACAATGCAACCACGCGGGATAACAACTAAATTTTTTAATCCATTAAATTATATTAATTTACAAGATAATTTATTTGAAGAAAAATTTTTAGTTGGTGGTACATCTGAACGAGCAATTAAAACAATTTTAACGCCACAAGTTCGAAAGAATTTATTTATTTTAGCAGGAAAAGTGCCAACCATTCCAGCAGTTGATGTTGCTGATGGGGTTTTAACGTTCTTATTTCAATCTTATTTAGTTAAAAGTTGAAATGATAAAACAATGGCATTAACAACAGTAGAATTTTCCGGAAAATTTGATAATATTATTCAAGATATTCTTGCAAAAATTGAAATTGATATTATTTGATTAAAAGAATGTTTTACATGGTTAAATCAATTTGACATTATGATTGTCTAGTAAATAATTTTATAATTACTTATTTTATTTAATAATTACCAGAAGAGAGATGAAAATAAATGGGAGAAAAGTTTTTTACAAATCAAAATCAGCAAAAATTATTAGTTGAATTAAATAATGAAATGTATACTGCTGATGAAGTATGCTTTGTTTTTCCTTTTATTTCAAAGGCAATTATTAATAAAATTGAAGCATCAATTAAACATTGCTGAATACAAAAAATTTCAATTCGAATTATTACAACAACTTTTGATGATTTATCAGAATACAATAATTTATTAGAATTGACCCGTTTAGTAACAACTTATGATAATATCCAAGTCAAAGTTGAAGATAATTTAGAAAAACGAAGTGAACGAATTCATATTAAAGCTTCCCTTTTTAAACGATTCCATGGTATTTCAACCGTAATTCTTGGTTCTTCAAATTTAACTTATAAAGGAATGGTTACTGGGCGAGAATGAAATATTAAGTTAACAATAAAAAATAATCCTAATTTAGTTACGGAAATAATTGATGAATTTGAGCATTTATGAAATGAAGTTTTAGTTGATTTTAATGATGAAATCGCACGTAATCATTTATTAGAACGTATTAGTCAAAATCAATCAATGCGAATTGCAACAATGTTTAATCATACTGCAACTGAAATTTTAACCATTCGAAAATACTTATATGATTTTCAAAAAGCAATTGTGACAAAATTACAGTATCGTCGTCTTTGTGGTAAACAAGCACATTTAGTAATTATGGCAACGGGAACGGGGAAAACTGTTGTTGCTGCGTTTGATTATTTACACCAATTACAAGAAAATAATCATCAAGCCTTGAAGTTGTTGTTTTTGGCTCATCAGAAAGAAATTTTAGACCAAGCCTTACAAACTTTTCGCAATGTTTTGATGGATCAAACTTTTGGAGAAGTAATGTATGAGGGCAAAGTAATACAGAATCAAACGCATATCTTTGCAACTATTCAAACCATGGCAAGTCGGTTACCACAGTTTGCGACAAATCATTTTGATGTGGTTATTTTTGATGAAGCACACCATATTGCTGCTACAACCTTTGACCAAGTTTTTAATTATTTTCAACCACAACAAGTACTTGGATTAACAGCAACACCAGAACGAGAAGATGGTAAGTCCATTAAAAAATATTTTCTTAATGAATATGCCGAAGAATTACGACTATGAGATGCAGTTAATCAACGTTTATTATGTCCATTTGATTATTATTGTATTGATGATAATACGGCTGATTTAACTGGTGTTGATTTAAATGCTGATAATGAACTTTTTAAAAAGTTAAATACAAATGCTCGAAATGAGTTATTATTAAAAATGATTGATAAATATATTGGCTTATATGCAAAACCAGTTGCCTTAATTTTTTGTGTTACAACTGAACATGCTAAATTGGTAGTAACATTTTTACGAATAAACCATTTACGAGCAGATTATTTAACATCTGAAAATCGTGACCACCGCGCGCGGATTTTACATGAATTTAAAACAGGGCGAATTAATTATTTATGTGTTGTTAATATGTTTAATGAAGGAATTGATGTACCAGAAATTAATACTATTATTTTATTACGACCAACAAATTCAAAAACAGTTTATTTACAACAGCTTGGGCGAGGGCTTCGTAAAACAGAATTAAAAAGTCGCTTAGAAGTTTATGATTTAATTAGTAATATTGATAGCAAATATGATATTACTGTTGGGATTAAAAACTTATATGATCCGAAATTAACATCAATAAAGGGACTGTTAGCTAATGAAGGACTGCCTTATAATTGTACAATTACCTTAGAACAACGCTCACAAAAAATTATTTTAAATAACTTACGAAAATGATATGATAATCGAGCTCGAATTAAAACCCATATTCGTGAATATTATCAAAAATATCAAGAGGCAGGATTAAAACATTTACTATCTGATTATGATTTATCCTTATACCAATTTTATAATTATGTTAATGATTTTTATGTTAAAATTGGCCGAAATATTACGCATTATCATCAAAATGACAATAATACTAATCGTAATAAAAATATTTTAAAACAATTTTTATTTTTAGATAGTTATCCAATTATTAATTATTTTATTTTACGTTTAAGTCAAACTATTACTGCTGATGCAATTAACCTAGAATATGATAATTTATTAATAACATCATTATTATATGAAGTAACAAGTATGAATGTTTTTACGCAATTATTTCCAAATTATTTAACGATTCCTGATTTAGTAACTTATTTTATTGACCAGCATCAAGTGATTGTGGCTGAATTATTGTTACTTTTACAATATAAATTAGAACATGAAACATTAAAAATGTATTCTAGTGCAGCAACACCATTATTACCCGGGACAACTTATACTGTAAAACAAGTCTTATCCATAATTGGCCGAACTAATTTTTTATTATCACGAGGTGAATTACGAATTATTGCTTTTCAAGCAGGATATCTAACATTTGATCAAACAAAACAAGTTATTTTGGCGGATGAAGATGGTACTGGTTATGGAAAATTAACCAAATATTTACCTGATCAAAAGATATTTTATTGGTCAATTCCAGAAGTGATGACAATGGCTAATAAATTAGTGCGAGATATGCAAAATAGTGCAATAACCAAATACTTATTTTTACAAAATAAAATTAATTTAAAATGACCAAATTTAGGATTAAAATTATATTCTTTTGTTGGCTTTGGCAAGTATGACACAATGTTAACAGACAATTATTTTACTGCAAAATTTTTTGTTCAACTTGAAGAAGAATAGATGATATTAAAATGTATTTATAATTGTAAGTAAAAAAGATTAATCCATTTCGCCAGTTAAGCAAAAATGTATTATAATTAAAGGATAGTATTATTTTATTAAAGGAGCCTATAGTAAAATGGAAAGTTTTAATCTTGAATACATTCGGAGTTTAGCGAGATTAGCAATATTTAATATTGCCGAACAGTTATATCAAACAAAAAAATAACATTATTAAAAATTGATGAACAGAAAAGTTCAAGCGATGAAAAAGAATTAATGCTTTATTGCCAAGTAGCGTCAAAACTGAGTTTTTTAACCAAACCTGCCCTTGATCCAGATTATTTAAAAGGTTATGAAATTTCACAAAAATTTACTTTTTATCCTAATAAAAGTACTTTTGCACCATTTGCTGAAAAAGTAATTATTTTTTTACAACAAGAATTTATTAATGTTAGTAGTTTTTTACAAACACAAAAAATGGATTTTTATGGGGTATCAATTACGAAAAGTTTTGGGTTTTCAGCATTTCAAACAGAACGATTTTTAAAACACATTAAAGGGAAAACAATTAAACTAATAATTGATGGCGAAGAATATTCTGATGTTAAAATTAGTGTTGATCAATATCAACCAGCCTTATCTATTAATAAAAAAGAAAATCCAATTATTTTAACAGCAACGCAACAAAGTCTCTTTGATACTAAACAAATTTTTTTATTAAACGATAAAGATACTTTTTTATTAGGACCAATTTATCAAACAATGGCATTAACAAAACACAACAAAATTATCTTTAATCCACAGCAAACTAATGATGTTATTAAAGAAATTGTTTCCTTATTAGATTATTTAGTAATAATATTATTAATAATAAAGATCTTAAAGAAATGGAACAAGAAGAAATTGCAAGTTTTTTTCCAAACAATGCAAATGATGGTGCTTCATTATCAAAGGTAATTGAAATATTAAACACAAACCCGATAATTCAGGAAAATTTGGGATTTAATTTAAAGAAAATTGATTTAACTCGATTATTTTGAAATAGATTAAATGATATAGAAAAAAGAATGTAGATAAGACATTTAATATGGGAATCTCTTTCTAGACAATCTCCTTGTGAAAAAGCTATTAGTATTTTTTCATCAATTTGAGAAATGGCAGAACCAGAATTAAAAGAAAAAAATAATATAAAAACAAAAAATGGTATTTTAGAATGAATAGCATATCAAGAAAAACCATTTAATCAAATTGATAATAAATGATATTTTGTTGTGTGGCGTGTTGATGAAAGTGCTGATTGGCGTATTATTAAGTTTAAAAATAATGAAATGACTATTAAAATTGATAATTCTAATAATCGGCAATTGCAGAAAACTGATTTAGGTATGGGAAGAGATTTATATATTACAAATGATTCAGGGTTTGTTAAATATGTGACACATTGAACAGATGATAATGGTTCTTACTTTAAATCAGTTTATCGTTGAAATAATGATAGCGAACCAAAAATATATGTTGAAAATAAATTAAAAAGTTATTTAGATTTATAAATCTAAATAACTTTTTATATTTCTAATGTAATTAATGATAATTTTTCATTATTTTTATTAAATAATTGTAAATTATTAATATTAATTTGTTCTTTTGTGGGTGGATAGGAAAATATAAACTATTTGATTGTTTTAAAAAATTAACAACTGTGATATTTGAATATGAGTTTTCATCTTCAATGCCATTTTTATAGAAATATCATTCATTATCTTCGATTAATTGTAAATATGTATTTCTGTCTTTTTCACTGACTTTAGTTCCGATAGGACAATTTTTGATTAATTCTAAGTTAATATCTTTTCCTTCAGTAATTTTTTTATTTATTTTTTCAATAAAAATATTTATATCATAATTCCCATAACATCATATGCCAGATATTTCGATTTGATTTAAATTAAATAGTTTTTCGTGTTTTAAAAAAGTTATTTTAATACTGTCCTCAACTAAATTTTTAGTTATACTCACTCAATTTGATTTAGAATAAAGTAATTTATTTCATTGAGAAAAATAGTTTAAATAATCTTTTATTTTGTCATTAGAAACAATTAAATTAGTTAAATATTTGCCATATTCACCATCAGATAGTTTAATTTCAGCAGGAATAAGAGAAGGTATATTATTTGTTTCTAATTCACTTGTTATGGATAATCAATTAAAGTAATTTGCTTCTAATTGATAAATATAGTTTTCTGAAATATCTTTGTTTTTAACAGTTCTTTAATTTCATCATTTTTATTAATATTATTTTGATTTTTTAAATTTCAATCTGTAATTTGTCCTGTTTTAGGTAAAATAAACGGTGTATTTGGTTCGCTATCATTATTTCAACGATAAACTGATTTAAAGTAAGAACCATTATCATCTGTTCAATGTGTCACATATTTAACAACCCCTGAATCATTTGTAATATATAAATCTCTTCCTATACCTTAATCAGTTTTCTGCAATTGCCGATTATTAGAATTATCAATTTTAATAGTCATTTCATTATTTTTAAACTTAATAATACGCCAATCAGCATTTTTATCACCACGCCACACAGCAAAATATCATTTATCATCTTTCTCATTAAATGGTTTGTCATTTGAATAAACCTCTTCTCAATAATTTATTGGTGTTGTTGGAATAGAACCACCAGTAAAATTAAAATATGATGAATTTAATTTAACTTTGCAATGTTCAAACTCTCAATATCCAGTTTCTACCTCTCTTGGATTAGATATTAATTCAAAATAATAAGGGGCAAATAATTTAACATCATCATTATAGCCTTTATTAATTGCATATTTACTATATGTATAATTTAATAACATGTATATCACTTGTTTAATTCTTTTTACATATCTTTTATGTAATTCACTTGGATTGTCTAATTTTCAATTTTCAAATAAACCATCAATAACATCTTCTGGTTTTTGTCCTTCAAATTTTTGACGTAATTCAGCCGCTTTATTAGTGGGATTTCCTTTTTCATCATATTTTGCACCTTGAAATTTTCGATCATAATTATAACGATAAGTTAAATAATTTAATAAAACTTTTTCTAAACCATTATTTTTTATTAAACTTAAAATATTATCTGGTTGAATATATATTTTTGCAATAAACCACGGTAAAAAACTTTCGGTAAATCAATATTGAAATACTCTTAAATTAGGTTTTGTTTCAATAGACATAGATAGCAACGGTACTAAATTAGCATTTTCAACTATTGATGAAGGATAAGAATAAACACCATTAATATTACCTCAACATTTAATATTTCCAAATAACATTGATTTAGGGTATTTAATCTCAATCCCAGTAAATACTGTATCTTCGGGTAATGATTTTTGTAATACTAAATGAATACTATATTTGGTTTTTTCATTTAAAATCAGTCACCTTAACTAAATGAGTAGATTTAATAATATCAACACCATCAGGTGAATAAGGTCTTTTATATTCTTCGATAATATAACATTCATTTTTATTGTCTTCGGTAATTGGTTCATTAATAGATACTATTTTTAAATCATAGGATTCTAAAAATTCTTTGTCTTTTTTTGAAATATCATTAATTAAAATATCTTTTTCTTCAATCATTACATAACTTGTGCTATTATCTTGGACTGTGGTATTTTGTTGAATTTGTAATTTAAAATTAAAATCACTAATTTCATAACCAGTTATTTTAATATATTCATCTTTGTCAATAAAACCTATTTTAATGCTATTTTGAGAGTAGTTTAAGATTGGTTTTTGCTTTGTCTTAACAAGAGATTATTAATTTTATAAATATATAAGGTTCTGGCACGGTCTTCAGTAAATAATTGTTCTAAATCAGGGTCGCTGTACTACGATTGACTAGCAAAATCTAATGGAATACTATCAATTGAATAGTCAATTGGTTCATCATTTTCTGCTAATTGTGCTAACATTTTTTCAGATGGTTTTAACATTATTCTTGTTCTCCTTCTTCATTAGGCATATTTATAATAGTTTCATTGTTATTTAATTGTCTGTTTAAAGTAGCATTTACTGGTAGGCGAACATAAATAATTAAATCATCAATATTTTTAATATTAAATGTTCTACTGTTTAAAATAGCATTATCATATTTAATTAACTTAATAATGAATTCAGTTAATTTAATTTCTCTAATATATATCATTTGTTCGTATGATGCGTTTGTTTGAATATTTACTCCCGCAACTTCTGCTTGTGTTTGTTGTGCTCCCTTGGCGATTGCGGGAACATGATGGCGATTTATTTTATAGTAATTAGTTAATAATCAATCATATATTTTGGTTAATTGTTCACCTTTAAAATTACCAGCAATATAGTTTACTGGTTGAAAATTACTATCAGAGTCTCCTTCAACTAATAACAAGTCATTTTCAATAAATGAAGCCAACATTTTACTAATTTCTTGGTCAACCACACCAGTAACACCATTAGTATTAATGGAAAATTTACCACTATTTAATAATGGATCTAACATTATCTTTTCAGCAATAATATCTAAAAAATACTAGCAAATTCTTTACCATAACGAGCAGAAGGCTCAAAATTAGGGTTATTAGGAATAATTTCAATTGGTATAAAATTAAGTGGCAATATTTCTTCTCTTTGTAAAGTTGTATAGTTATTTCATTTAGCATCATCAATATATAAGTCGGTAATAGTGCTGTATAATCGTGTTTTTAACTTTCTAATAACTTTAACTTGTTTAGTTACATAATCAATTTCTAATTTTTCAGTAATAAAAACACTCTGGTCATTTTTAATATAAGGGTCATAATCAAAAGTACAAGATACTAAATTACCTAATTCGTCATATTGGTTATTATAAAAATCAATAGTAATAAAATTAAGTTTTAAATTATTAGCAAAAATAAAATATGCACCTTTACCATTCTTATTAATTTTATATTCGTTATATCAATTCTTATTAGTAAAGTCTTTCATTTTTAAAAAGTTATTAATTAATTTAGTATCTATCTGTTTATTATTAATTGGATTATAAATGCTAATTTCTAAATCTCGTGGATTTAAAAAATTAGCATTATCTTCACAAATTCTTTTTTCTAAAATCTCCTTATGTTTTTGAACAGTAACATTTTTACGATTAGTAATCGTTGATGCTAAATTAAGATAATAACTATCAATATCATATTCTTTTTTTAATTTCTTTTTTGCTAATAATAATCCCATTTATATCGCCTCTTTATTTCGTATCTTCTTTTTTAATAACATCTTCAATACTATCTTGTTTTTGTTGTTTGTTATGAGTTTTGATAAATCTAATAGTTTCAATAATTAAAACTATAATTCCTGCTCCAATAAGCATTGCTGAAACAATAACATATGCTGGTCAAGAAATACCCAATGTTTTTATAATATATTGTTAAAGCAACTTCACCCGCAACTGATAATGGAACAATTTTAACTGCTAAAAAACATCAGAACCATAAGCTAAAGGTAATAATTGACCTTTTTTAATAGCCTTAGTTTCAAATTTAGATAATATTTTTTTAGTTTTATCAGTAATTTTACTAATTACTTTTTGTTTAATAGTAATTATTTGTTTTTCAATTGGGGCTAATAATTTTTTAGTTACTTTTTGAATATAAAAATTTGGGTTTAAATGATTTAAAATTTTATTTAATTTAATTGGTGTTTGATGAAAAATATTTAATAATTTATTATTATATATTTTACTGCCCCTCATTAAATTAGCATTTAATATTAGGTTTTTACCAACACCTTTTTTATGAAGATTAGTCATTATGTTATATCACTCATTAGTATTAATTTTGCTTATTTTATCAATATTTAATCCATATTCAGACAATCATTTATTAGCATTTATTTCATTTATGCGTGGTATTTTTTGAACTAATGTAGGGCTTATTTTTTGAATATTTTTTTCAATTTTTAATAAATTATTAATTGTTTCTAATTTAGAAACTTTAAAACCCTTATAAAAATCATTTCGGGCTAATTTTCCAATTGTATATAATAAAGTTTCATTTTTAGCTTGTTTTGTAAAATCAAATATTAATTTATCAGATAAAATCTTTTTACCTCTAACTTGCCTTACAACATCTTCTAAATTATTAGCAGTTATTACACCTAATTTTTCAAGTAGTTTAGTTTCTTTCGCTAATTTTAAAATTTTAGTTGTTCGAGCAGCACGCGTTAATTTTCCAATACCACCAATTGCAGGTAGCAAATTTAAGGCAGTACTTTTTGCTGTCACTTCTGAGGTTAATTTATCGTATATTTGATTTACAGCAAAATCAGTTGCTGTTTCTACTCCAAATGAGATAAATGCTGCGGCAAAATTAGATAATCCCGCACCAAGACCAACGGCGGATGCTACACCACCAGTTAAAACTGATAAACCAAGAGCTAAAACTTGAACTCCTAAAAATTCTAATAACTGTAAACCAAAATTTTTTTCTTGTTGTTGGATTGACAATCTAGTTGGATTTTTTTTAACAGCATAAATAAGAGCTGTTTTAGATGTTCCAATTGGCATATCTATCAAACGAAAAAGTACTATTTTTTAGTACTATTAAGAATTTTTAATTTTAACATCAATCGGATTTGTTTGACCAGTAGCGTTGTTTTTACCTTCAATTTGAACTTCAACAGTTTTATCATTTGTAATATTAATTGGTCAGTCTTCACCTTTACTTTCAATAAAGTAATCAAAATCACTTTCAGTTAAAGAACTATTTACTGCTTTTACTGCTTTTAAAACAACATCTTTAAATTGTGATTTTAACTGTTCGGCTGTTGCTTTTGTTGGGTCTGTAACATGAATATTTGGTTTATCTATTTTATTAATTTTACTAATATCAATTTTTGAAACAATATGTTTAATAATTCCCTTAGGTTCAACTACTGCCCCACCTAAATATAAAACTCTTTCCATAATCAAAGTATTACCCATTCCAGTACCCAATGCAGCTGTACCAACTCTTAATGGAGTATGGTCTTTTTTACGTAAGATAAGAGGGTCATATTTTTTACTAAATTTAAAGGCAATTGCATTAACACCATCTGGTAATAGAGTAATTGTTCCTTCTGAACCATCTTTATTAATAATTGGTAATTTTTTAGGAACCATATAATATGTTGTTCCTTCAACAGTTTTCATTGCTCCGCTTGTTTCAATTACATTGTTTATTTGGTCATTTGCTACAAGTTGTAACTGTAATTTATTACGAATTCCACGAATAAAATCAGCCGAACCCAAGACAACTGTTTCTAATGGGGTAAAGTCATTTTCATATATTTTATCCATAATTTCATCGTGAATTTGTAAAGCATTAGTATCATCTGCTTTTTTGCCTTGAATAGTTGTAACTGTTCCTTTATTAATAATTTCTAAAATTTTATTACGTTTATAAGCAACCTCAGTATCCATTGCTTGCTCAATGTCAGCAGCCCAAAGATTAGGATTAAAATCACTTTCTACGGGGTCTAATTTACAAGTAAAAGTTAAAATTGTATCTAATTCAACAATTTCATCATCAAATTCTACTTTTGAATAATTTAATAATTTATCATCATTATTAAATACTTTCCCATCTTTACCAGAACCTTCATTATATTTAATATTTTTCTTTCTTTTATATGCTAAACTAAATTTACTTGCATCTTTTCACGCAAATAATGCTTCTTAACTAAATTTTTGTTGATAAGTTTGTAAATATCATTGTTCAAATGTTTCTCGATCTCGTTTTGTTGCTTGATTAGCAATATCTCCGAAAATTCTTTGTGGGTTTTGTACCATAATTTACTTCCTTCTTTCTATTTATTAAATACATTGTCTGTATCTAAAATATTGTTTTCTTTGTTTTCTACTTTTGGTACGCCACCAGTATTAACTGTTTGTACCTTAATTAATTCATCATAAACACTTTGCAATTGTGTTTTAATGATTTCAATATCATCAGTAATATCATAAGACTTTAATAAAACATTTTTAAATTCTTCATTATCAGTTAAAGAATTAATAAAGTCAATTACTTCAATTTGTTTTAATTGAATTGTTTGTTGTTCAATTTGTGAAGTTAATTCAGTATTTTTTGTTTGTAGTTCGTTGATTTGCTGATTACTATTTTCTAAATTAATTGCATTAAATTCTTCAACTTCAGCAGTATTTTTTAAAATAATTTCAGCAGTTTTAATATCTAAACTACTATCTTCATTTTTAATAGGTTCACTATTTTCATTAATAAGAACATATTTTACATTTTTTAATGCCATTGTATTTCCTCCTATTTTTTAATATTTGTATTTGTTCTTTTTCTAATCGCTTTTTGTATAATTTCAAAACTGTCTACTCTAAAAGACAAAAAATAGCGTTTAGTTTTTATATTTAACTGATTAAATACTGAGCCTTTAATTTTTATCTCATTATCTTTTTTTAATTTCAAAAACTCTGTTAAAATAGATGGGTTATATATTGAAAATGTTGAGTAATTTAATCCTTCTCACTGACATTTAGCCGAACAAGCATCAACTTCAACACCACCAGCAACCAGTGCCTTAATCTTAGTTTTAATCGGATTTTCATGTAATCTAACAGTTAATTATAACTTATTAACTTTTTTATTTTTTATTTTAGGTTTATTAGTTATTGATTTTTTAGGTAAATTACTTTTTGTTTGTGCTATTTTTTTCAACTCCTTTTGCTAAAAAATACTGTAAATGTTTCCAAGTATCGTGTTCGTGCTCTAAGACATTTTAATATTTCCTTTATAAATATAATTTTTCTTAATGATTGGTGATTGTAAAATATATTTTAAATTAAATAGATATTTGCATAAAACTTTTAAACCACCAATAAATTTAGGAGTAAATAATGGATTTTTTTTAAACCCTTATGAAGTTGATAATCTTCAATTATTACAATAACTTTATTTAAATAAGAACAAATTTTATTTTTAAACTCATTTAATATTAAATACATATTATTTATTGCTTCTTCTTCATTTTTGGAATTAAAAGTAATATTATTAATTATTTTCTTTTGAAAAACATTATAAATAATAATACCAGTTTGTCCAATTCCAGCAGGGTCAATTGCAATAATATATTTTAATTTATTTGTTTTATTTTTTTGTTAATTTGTAATATTTTTCATCCATCAAATGCTAAATCTAAAGTATCGTTAATTTTATAATATTGCGTATATGAAACAATAACATCTCACTTGTCTTTAAATAAATTTAAGTACATTTTGGCTCATTCTAAACATTGCAAATCATAATGCTTTTTATGATGTGAAATACGACAATTAATAGGTTGACAATTAACTCAATCAAATGATGTTGTTATTTCATTTCAAGTTTTATTAATATATTTACTTTTATATTCTGTCATTTATCTATACTCCTTAATTCTTTTTATTTGTTGCTCAAATTTCACCATTAATATCATTTACTGTTACCAGATAAGCTTGTATCATTAATTCTTGTAATTTATTTTTAATTTTTTTATTTCATTTTTTCATCAAATATTTTCCTTTCTGTAAAAAACATAATATTGCTTTATTGGTTAATATTTTGATATTTAGTAAATAATTTATTTTAATATTTAATTACTTCGCCGCCCGCTCCACTTTGAAGGTGGGCGGGGGCGGATAGGATATTTTGATAGAGTTTACCCCGATAAGGAAATAAACAAAAAACAGTTTACCCAGTTATTAATTACGCTTCATCCATCCCTACACAACTTTATATAAAGAAAATAACCTTTTGGAGTTCCAACCCTCTTGTTTTTTTAGTGTCCGATATTGTTTTTTTCGGTTTAACAACACTCTTTTTATGAAAACAAGCCAAAAAACACATGCTCTGACATTTCGCAAGTGATTAATCTTGCCGAGAATTAAAGAAATAAATAGGAGTAGTAAATCCAATCGCTTTCACACTTTCTTTAAGGCTTCGTGCCATAGATGAGTTATCCATCTTTAAGCATCAAAAAATATTAAGTTTTAAAGATTGAATTTTGGATTAATCGTTAGATAGTATCTTTATTTTTTTATCTCATTATCTTTTTTAATTCTTTGTTTATTAAATATATTTTTTAGTAATTATATTTAACAATTAACTAACAACTAAATAAAACAATTATTCAAAATTTTTTAAGAAAAGAAAGGATGGATTTTTCTGAAAAAACATATTTTATTAAGTGTAAAAGATACTATCTAACGATTAATCCAATAAATATAAGTATTTTTTACAAAATAAAAAGCACTTTATTCTTTTTCAATAAAGTGCTACATTTGCATTTACAATTTACAATCCCTTTAAAATTTTTTATTAATTCTAATGGTTCTCTAAAAATATAATCAATTTTTGAAACTACTAATTTTAAATCTTTTAGTGATTGTGATTTATATTCTCCATTTATTAATCAAGCTTGTTGTCGATATATAAATTCTGCTAATTCTTGTCCATTTTCATCAATTCATTTTTTAATTGTTAATGCTTTTAAACTTAATTCTTTAAAATAAGAACCTTTTATATAAAACGGAAATGTAATATTATTTACTGTATTTTTTACAATTTCACAGTTTTTTATTAAACTTAATTTTACATTAATTTAGGAATAATGTTATAATAATATGAGAAAAATATAATGAAAGCTATAAAGGTGATGGTAATGAAAATATATGTTCTAAAAAAATATCAAAAATTTATTAATATTTTCTTTATTATTTTTCTTGCTTATATTTTATTTTCATCATCGTTTTCAATTATTGATATTGCTGGTAATTATAGTTTTTTAAATATTACATTTGGGAATTTTAGTTCAAATTTTGATTAATTTTAAACAATTAAAAAAGACAACAATTTTAGCGTGGAAATTAATTTTATTTTCTAATTGACAAATTATTATTTTATGACTTTGTAATATTGTTTTAATTTCATATATATTATTTTTGGTTATACTTCAATAATTTTTCAATTGCAAAATATAATTGCATATGAAACAATATATTCTTTTTTAGTTATTTTATGCTATGTTTTTTATGCAATTTTTACTATTAGTTTTATTGTAATGCTAATATTGTTTCGCTTATATATAGGTTATTTAAAAAAACATTAATGATGTGATTGCTTCTAGTTACTATACATTTTGTAAATGTACTTTAACTAGTATTGTTATTCCCCAACAAAGTTAATTAACAATGTCAATTTTATTAATAATTTATCCAAATTATGATTTTAATCAATGATTTATTAAAAAAACTAGTATTGTTGATAATCTTCGTAAAACAGAATTATTAACACAATTTAAAAAACAAGCAACACCACCTAATCTTTATTTTAACTAAATTCAAATATTAACAAAAGAGAAGAAGAAAGAATGTAGAAAAATGACAGGTTTTAAGTTATTATTTAAAAACAATTTTAAAAACACGGTTAAAAATAAAATTCAATTTTTTGGTTTAGTTGTTTTAGTATTTTTGACTAGTTTTATTTTTACAATTATTGAAGTTTCTAAACAACGAGTAGAGAATAATTATAATACTTTTATTTCTGAACAATTAAGTAATCAACATGATTTTTTTGTTAGTTTTACTAATACTACTTATGTTAAAAATTCAAATGGGGAACCAGAACAGTTTGAAAAAATTACAGATAATGGGGTTCGTCAAAACGCAATTTTAGAATATATTAAAGAACAATTAAAAAATCGAAATGAACATTTTATTTATAATCGTGTTGAAGCACGAACATTTAGTTTGGGAAAAAATAAAGTTATTAAAGCAGTAACATTAAATCCTTATCAAGAAATTGATAAATTTATTGTTGCTAATGGAATGCCGTTAAGTTTTTATATGAAATATTTATTATCAATTAATGAAGAAACAATGCATTGGATTTATTTGACGCCTGAGTTTGCTCGTAAAAATAATATTAAAATTAATGATATTATTCGATTACAACCCGATAGATATGGAACAACAATTAAAGTTGCTGATAGTGAATTAAAAGGTGTTGATTTAACTTCATATGAAAGAGAAGATATTAATAAATGATTGCCAAAATCATCATATTCAAATGAAAATTGGTTTCGAGTCGTTGGATTTGGACAATCAGCGGATTATGTTACACCAATTATTGATGCAGGGCATCCGTTTCCAAATATGAAAAATGAAGGAATTGCATATTTAGATCCGCGATTATTTGGCTTAGTTAAAGATACAGTTGAAGATACAGTTGGTAATAAATATCCTGTAACAAAGTTAGATTTAACAAAACAAATTTTAATTCCAGAAAGTCAATTAGAACGAGAAATTTATTATGTTGGAAAATTTCAACAGACAAAAGTTGACCAAATGCGAAGTAATTATAGCCAAATAATTAATAATTATTTAAATACTGACCAGGGAAAACATATTGGTTTAAATGGATATTATGTTAAAACACTATCAACTGGTTTACCAATTGCTATGTTTCGAACAGATAATCGTTATGAATTTGCAAAACGAATTACATATTTTACGTGAACATTAAGTGCTTTTATTAGTGGTTCTTATATTTTAATTACAATTTTACTAATTATTTCGTTCTTTGTATTAATTTTAGTTATTCGTCGACAAATTGATGCAACTGGCCCACAAAATGGATTGTTACGAGCATTAGGATATCGTCGTCGTGTATTAACCTTTAGTTATATTTCCTATCCATTAATGATTGCATTAATTGGGGGAATAGTTGGTTATGGAACGGGAATTAGTGGCCAATTTACTGTTAAATATTTATTTGGTTCATATTTTAATTTACCATATGGAAATTTTGTATTTGCACCATTAGCATTAGTAACTTGTGTTTTATTTATTTTCGCTTTATTAACTTGTGTCACAATGATTAGTGGAACAATTATGATAGTTTCAAGAACACCACTACAATTAATTCGTAAAGAAAAAACAGTTTCACATGGTCGTTTTAAAAAAATTGTTTATAAAATGTTTGCAATTCATAAAACATTTGATGCACGATTTCAAGCAGTACAATTATCTAATTCAATTGGAAAAATGGTAGGAGTATCTTTAACAATGATTATTAGTACCATTATGATTACAATGTCAACAACAATTCCAATTATCTTACAAAATAATATTCGTTATTCATACGAAGGAGATAATTATAAAATCCTAGTTGAATATAATAGTCCGATTTATAATTTACCAACAAGTTTTTTGCGAACATATGATCCAAGTCAAAAACCATGAGATAGTAAAAACAGTCTTTTAACTAAAACAAATATGACAAGAGATGTTAATCAATATCTTACTGATTTTGAAACAGGGCAAATTAATTCTGAAAATTTTGCTCCAACTTATCAAGCAGATGATATGCGGTCATTGTTATATCGTAATATTTCAAAAGAATTTTTGCAAAGTAATAAATTAACTTCAAGTGATCCGGGTTTATCCAAAGCAATTTGTAGTACGACATGAGGTGATTACAATGATTTTGCTCTAAATCTTTTAAAAAAATCAACTATTGAACAATATTTAAGAACAACAGAAACAGCTCGCGAATATATTGATATTTTAGAAAAATCTCGATTATTTTATTGAAAATATCGGGAAACTGTTGGTTTAAACATTAAACGTGCAGATTATTTTGATTCACGAGGGAATTTAAATTTAAATGATAATTTAAGAAACAATATTTTTACCCAAAGTGATTATAAACGAGATTTTGGAGAAGGAAATGCAACGATTACATTAGCTAATAATCATTTTCGTTCAGCATTAGAACAACCATTGTCTGTATCGTTTTATGATGTTTTAAATTCAGCAACAGGAAATGAATTTAATACACGTTTAAAAAAACCAATGTATGATTTATATAATTGAATTTATGCTTACTTTGTAGAAAATGTTAATCAATGTTTTATTCAAGGAGTATATTCACGTTCTCCGCAAACTGTTCGGTTAAAAATGCAAGAAGCATTTAATCAAAACAATGGTAATTTTAATTTAACTTTCGGAGTAATTCCGTTTAATCCATTAACAGATGATCGGGGAACAATGATTAATGCTGAATTAAATAGTATTGAGTTTAAGATTTACGGAATTAATCGTACATTTAAAAACCAAGCATTAACTAATAAAAATGGTGCGAATTTAAATGAAAAATTATTTACAGCAAGTAATAATATTGTTTTAAATGAATCATTAGCTAAACGCTTAAATGTTACAGTTGGAAATCAAATTAGTCCGTATTTGATTCGCAAAGCATTAGTTCATGGTAATCAAGGTGTTACTTCTGATCAAATTTTACAAGGTTGAGATGGAAGTGATGTAACAGGTCATGATGCTCAAGCACAAGGGCGAGTTGGTAAATTAATGTTTAATGGTGATAATAAATATAAAAATAAGGTTATAGATAAAAATAATGAATATGTTTTAGAAAGTAAAATTGATTCACTTGACCCAAATTTTACAAAACCATCAATTTTAAACGATAAAATTGTTGATGGAAGTTATCGAGTAAGTAATCAAATGAAGAATCAAACTTTTACAGTTGTTGGTATTACTAATCAATATGGTTCACCACGAGCTTGAATTAATGAAGAAAGGACACAACAATTACTAGGATATGATAAAACACGGAATTATTTATTACAATTGTTTTTAAATGAATGAATGAATTCATTTATCAGGAAGAATCCTGAATTAACACCATCAAGAAAAGAGAATTTAAACTTGTTAGAAAAATTTATTAAAGATCATTCAAGTACGCCTGTTAATAACTTATGAAATAAGTTTGTTGAATATTGAAGCGTACATCAAAGTACAGTTAATTGAATTGCTGTCTTTGAAAATGAATATCCGATTTTTAATTATAAAATTTCTAATAGTGATAAAATTGATGATATTGAAACAGGACTAGGAACAAGTGAATTATTTGGTGACTATAGTTTTTATGGTTTAAATGGTGGTATTAGAAGTGAAATTTCTTATCCACCATATGCAAATAGTACTTTTGGTAGTTTAATGCCAATTGCTGAAGCACAATCAATTTTAGGAAATATTTCAAAAGCAGTTAATGGGATTATCTTCTTTATTATTGGAATTTCGTTTGTATTAAGTTTTATGATTATTATTTTAACAAGTAATATTGTTATTGCAGAAAACCAAACAATTATTGCAACAATGAAAGTATTAGGATATCAAAATCGTTATATCACAAAATTAGTTATTGGAATGTATATTCCTATTATTGTAATAATGACAATTGCCGGTTTTGGCTTTGGATGATTATTTTTAATTATTTCTAATATGATATTAATTCGAATTGGAATAGTTTTACCACTGTTTATGAATGTCATGATTCCATTTATTGCAATTGGAAGTGGATTATTATTATACTTTATTGCATATTTAATTAGTTGATTCAATATGAATCGAATTAATCCATTGATTGCAATTATGAATGCGGATTAAGGAGGAATTAAAATGAAAAAATTATTAGCAACTATTGCTGTTGGAATTCTAGTTTCAGGACCAGTAATGTCTGTAGTTAGTTGTACTAAAAATGATAATTGAAATAATATTCCAGTTGATCCACCAGTTTTGCCAGTTGAAGTAACTGGTTTTGTTGGAGTTGATTTTAAAACAATTGATCCACAAAATAATAAACAAACTATTCCTGAATTATTCCAGCAATTAGCGCAATTGTTTCAAGGAACAAAATGAAACTTTGATCAGTTAATAAAAAATTATAAATTTAATAATCAATCAAAACCAATTAATAAAATTGATTTGTATCGTAATGGTCAATATGAATTGAACTTTAATGATGGAACAAATTTAAATACAATAAAAATTAATAAAACAGTAACAACTTCAAACCATTTAGCTGATAAAGTAAAAAGTATTGATTTAGGACAAATTACTGATGCACGACCAAAAACAATTTTAATTGCCACTATTTTTAACAATATGCAACTTATTTCAGAATTAGATAAGTTTGGTGAGTATTTTATTGGACCACAAACATCAGAAATATGAAACCGACAAATTGATAAAGTTGATAAAATTATGATTGAACCTAATCAAACTGAAGCAACTTTAATTTCAGGAAAAGACCATTGGTCAGAAGATAATAACCCAAGAACAGATTATTATGGTTCAGTTAAAGTGTCTTTTTCTGTTGTCCCACCTGAACCTCCAATAGTAAAAGAGAATTTAGGACAAATGAAGTTAACAACAAATTTAGGTAAATTACCAAAAGTAACTATTTTACAAGTAATCATGATGTTTATTAGTGTTAATTTTGTTAGCCAGTTAAATCGACTAAGTGCTTTATTAAATGATTTATATTTAGAAATTAACCCTGATAACAAAGGTGGAAGAATTACTTCTTATCATAAATCAGAATACTATATTGGTAGTGCTAACATAAGTTTTAGTTAATTACATATTAATAAAAATTATTTGCAGTAATTTTATAATTATGCAATTTATTATTTATTTTTAATAATTTGAATAAAATATTTATTTTTAATTTAATAATATGATATAATTAAATAAATTTTTTAGAATAAATGTGGTATAATTATAATAGAAAAAATGGTTCCATAAGAAAATTCTATGATGTAATAATTATAAAATGTATTAAATTATTTTAAATTAATTATGTAAGGAGTTTTTATGTTGAAAGATATTTTTTATATTGCCGAAGAAGAAATGTACAATAAATGTTGAAATCAATTAGCACAAGCAATAAAAGAAGTTAAAAATAATAACTCGCAAGAAATTAATAATTTAATGTTTTTCAAATATTATTTGAAAGATCAAATTACTGCACTTGCTTCAAAGGTTATTATAATTATTAAATGTAATAATAATTTTTATACATTATTTTGAAAACAAGATTTATTAAAATCAGAGATTAATAGTGATTACGTGGAGTCAGAGTATCTTCCACAAGGTTTAATATTAAGTGAAGAAATTGTTGATGATGTTATATTAAGTTTAAGGAATAAGAATAATCAACGTTATAAGTTAAATGATAGTAGTTAAATATTCATTTTTAATAATTAATAAGTATTTTTTAGTCATAATTTATTCCTCCGAATTCTTTAACCTAAATTTCACTCTAATTTATCACAAATTTTTTCAATATAATTATTTCCAAAATAAGCATTTTTATTATTACAATTAATTTTTTGACATTTATTTTCTATTCTTGCTCTTTCATTAGCACGCTCAATTTTTTTCTTATGTAATTTCTTTTTACTTAAAAACTTTCAAGGTTTTTTATTTAACTTTTTCATATAAACCTCCTAAATTACTCCTTTAATTTTTGGGTCAATTTGTAATATTCTTCAACCATCTAATGCTAAATCTAAAATATCGTTAATTTTGTATTGTAAATCATAATGATTTTTATGATGTGAAATACGACAATTAATAGGCTGACAATTAACTCAATCAAATGATCTTGTTATTTCATTTCAAGTTTTATTAATATATTTACTTTTATATTCTGTCATTATAATTCCTCCTAGTTTTAACTCGCTAGCACTCACTCCCAAGTGAAAGTGACAAGCGAGAATTAGTTATATAAGTATTTATCTATTTATTTATTACGCCATCCGCTTCACTGGGGGTGAGCGGTGGCGGTATGTTAATTATTTGAATGTTTAATAATACACAGTTGTTTTTTAATATTGACGCCAGACATATATATGTCTTCCTTTATCCGTGCCCATTTGTGCTTTCGCTCTGGGATTTGACGCTCAGTTTTTGAAATTAAATTTACTCGCACCCATGCAAAGGATCGAATGCTAAACGCAAATTTAATTGTTTGTGTCACCATCTCAATATTTATTGTCGTTTGATGTTAGCCTTGGACGCATCACGACTATCGCTTAGTTCTAATGAACCAGCGCCGATTTACATATTTCCTCATACATTGTTTCAGTACTCGCCTCGGCTGGCTGTGGGAATGAGTATAAACTCATCTTCTTATGGAAGCACTTAGTTATTTAAAATAACCGTCCCACTCTGCATTAAGTTGTTTTGTAAAATTTAAGTTTTAAAAACCCAGTTTCTCAATCAAAGATAATTTTTGAATTTTATAAACGTTTATAAAACCGCTTTTGTGTTTTATCTTTTACTTTATTCAATAAATCTTTATGTTTTTCACAAGTTCATAAAACTTTATTTGATAAAAATTCTTCGGTAATGAATGATATTACTTTATAACAATCATTAACATCACATATTTTTTGTTGCTTAATTATCATTACCTCCTTTTAGGAGTTGTTTTATTTCAAATAAAAAAAGAACCTTTTAATAAGAGTTGTTTTGTTTTAATTGGTTTACACTATACAACATCATATAAATTAAAAGCACTTTGCCTTGAAAAAGGTCTTTTTTCAGAAGTTGTTATAACAGATTATGAAAAAGCAATGGCAGGATTTCTTTTTTATCGCGAAAAATTAAAACAGTTGTCCAAGAAAAATTAACAATCGAGAATAATAATTATGAAATTTTAACAAAGGTTAAAAAAGAATAAAAATATGGTATTAAGTTTAAGATATGGTAGGAAATTTAAAGAAATTAATTAAAATATTTATATTCCAATAAATATTTTAATTTTATGCATACATAAAATCAGAAAAGTTTGTTTTGTTAAAAAAAGTGTGATAAGATGATATTGTTAATTTATATAGTTTTAGGAGTTGAAATATTATGGCTACTATTGTTGTCAAAGCAGGAGAACCGCTAGACAAAGCGTTAAAACGATTTAACAAGGTTTCTTCAGTTAAAAGAAAAGAAGCCCGAAAACGTGAACACTGAATGAGCAAAAAAGAAAAAAGACGTTATAAACAAGAACAATCACGTAGTTTTCGTTAAAAAAATCCCATTTTAAGTGGGATTTTTTTTAAAAATTACTATCTTTTAAAATTACATAATCAACTTTTTTAATGGCCGAAAGATCTTTATCACCAGCATATGAAATTGATGATTGTAAATCTTCTGTCATTTCACGTAATGTTTCAAAAATGCTGCCACGAATTTCAATTAACTCTTTTTTACCTTCAACATAACGTTTTTCACCTTTATTATATTCACTTGCTGATCCAAAATATTCTTTATATTTAATACCATTATTTTCAACTTGTTTTCCAGGTGATTCTTGGTGCGCAGCAAATAAACTACCAATCATGCATATTGTTGCGCCCATTCGAATTGATTTCGCAATATCACCGTTAACTCGTAATCCACCATCTGCAATAATTGGTTTTGAACTACCTTTACTACATCATTTAACAGCCGATAATTGTCATCCACCATTACCAAAACCAGTCTTTAATTTAGTAATACATACTTTTCCGGGTCCAATGCCAACTTTTGTTGCATCAGCGCCTCATTGTTCTAAATCACGAACAGCTTTTGGTGTTCCAACATTACCTGCAATAATGAATGTTTCATGACCTAAATGGCTGCGAATATGTTCAATCATTTTTTTTACACTAAAAGCATGACCGTGAGCAATATCTATTGTGATATAGTTAGGTACTAATTGTTCTTTTTTTAATGTTTCAATTAGTGCAAAATCATCTGGTTTAACACCAACTGAAATTGATGTAACCAAGTTTTTACTTTTCATATGTTTAATAAACTTAACTTGATCTACGTTAAAACGATGCATAATGTAAAAATAATTTTTTTCTGCTAATTTTTCACATAATTCTTCATTCACTACCGTTGCCATATTTGAAGGTACGACAGGTAAATTAAAAGTATGTTTTCCTAATTTAACGGTTGTATCACATTCTTTTCGAGAATTAACAACACATAATTCTGGAATTAATTGAATGTCTTCATAATCAAATGTTTTCATTTTTTTAATTTCACCTCACTTATTTAATGTACCATAAAATAAGGGGAAAAACCCGAGTTTTCTTTTTAAAAAAGAATAAAAAAATATCTTGTAATCATATTAAAACCAGCATATAATTAATTATGTAATTGTAGAAAGGAATAGTGATTATACAAATGATGACAAGAAATTTTGGTTTTACTAGATTTTGAATTGTGTTATCAAGTATTGTGGGTATTGCGGGAATGACAATAGCAGGAGGGGCTTACTTTTATTACTTAGGCCGATATAACAATGGGACTTTTCCTGGTGATATCAACGCTGCAAATACTTGATTAATGAATTCATATGCTGATTTAACAAGTGTTAAAGTTGTACTTTTACTAGTAGTGATTTTTTCATTTTTCACAACAATAATTTGTAATATTGGATTGATTCGTTATGCAATTAGCAGTACTGATGCCGAATTATGTGCAAACAAATGAAGTTTAGCGGTATTATCGTTATCAATTGGTGGTTTTTTTGCACCATTTGCATTAACATGATTACCAGATACTGATGTTAAAGCAACAAAAAATGCTCGCGTTGTTATTGTCCGTTATTTAGGGACTGCTTGATTAGTATCAGCTCTTGCTAGTATTGTTGCAATTATGATTTTTTATAACAAGGCAACAGATAAAACTTGAGTTGGAGACTCAAAACAAAATTTTGCCATTATGATGGGAGTTTTAGCTGTTGTTAGTGTTTTAAGTTTAATTTTTGTCCCTGGTTTTTATAGTAATAAAGTTGTTGCTAATATGATGGCTGAAACTTCTTATGGAAAATGATTACGTTTCGTTTCAACTGTTTATACTATTTTAGTAACAATAATGTTAGTGATCCAAATTATTACGGCGTTATTAAAACTAATTGAAGCATTTGCCCGTATCTTCCAAAAAGGACAAAATGGACTAGCAATTTTCGCTAATATTTTAAATTTTACTGCAACATTAATTGGAACAATCTTTATGATTTATCTAATTACAAAAGTAATTAAAGGATTATGACGTCGTGAAGATGGTTATATGATTAACATTCCACAATATAAAGCATCTGACCATATGCAACGTCGTTATTAATAAGATTTTTAAAATGGATTTTATAATATTAAAATCCATTTTTATTAGTGATTTTAGATAATGTAATCTTCTTAAAAAAAAAAAAAAAAATTAATAATATTTTAATTGACAAAAATTATTGTTTTATATAAAATTAAAAAGGTTTCAACACAATACTTACATTGTGTCATCGGGTGTTAGCTCAGTTGGGAGAGCGCCTGGCTTACAAGCAGGTGGTCAGCGGTTCAAGTCCGTTACACCCGACCATTAATGATTCCTGCTGGCTTAGCTCAATAGGTAGAGCAACTGACTTGTAATCAGTAGGTTGGGAGTTCGATTCTTCTAGCCAGCACCATTCTTTGGAGGGGTAGTGAAGTGGCCAAACACATCTGACTGTAACTCAGCTCCTTCGGGTTCGGGGGTTCGAATCCCTCCCCCTCCACCATCTTTATGTATATTTTGGGCTATAGCCAAGCGGAAAGGCAAAGGACTTTGACTCCTTCATGCGCTGGTTCAAATCCAGCTAGCCCAGCCATTGTCTCCTGTTAGCTCAGTCGGTAGAGCAACTGGCTTTTAACCAGTGGGTCAAAGGTTCAAGTCCTTTACAGGAGACCATTTATAAAAAATATATGCCCGAGTGGCGGAATAGGTAGACGCAACGGACTTAAAATCCGTCGGTTTTACAACTGTACCGGTTCAAGTCCGGTCTCGGGTACCATTTATTTTATTTAAAAAAAATTGACATTATGTTAAGACAGTGGTATATATATTACTGTAGTTTAGGATAAAATTTAAAATTAAAATGCAGGTGTAGTTTAATGGTAGAACTTCAGCCTTCCAAGCTGACTGTGAGGGTTCGATTCCCTTCACCTGCTCCATGATATTAATTGTTAGTTTAACAATTTTTTTATGTTAAAATAAAAAGGCAAGGGGCAAAAGAGGAGTTAGTGATTGTTATGAAAGTCATTAAAAATGATAATAAAAAAGAGTCTACTAGTAATTGAGAACATTTACCACCAGAAATGCAACATGATTTAGAATTTCATGCTTCACGCACAGCATTTTGAAAAAGTCTTCTATTTTTAATCATTGAAGCTGTAGGACCATTTTTATTATTGTTTTTTTTAACTTCTCCTGACTTAAGTTTTGACTATTATTATGATGTTGGCGTTGGAATTGGTTTTGGTTTAACAATGGTTTTTAGTGTTTTTTTATTAACTTGTTTAGGGTTTTATTTTCATTTTCATCAAGCTGACCAGTTTACCTATACTATTGCATTATCTTGAATGTTATATGGAATTTATTTAACTGGATATTGATGAGGATGAGATAAGATTTTATATCGTTGCTTAGTATCATTTCTTTTTCTCTTAATTGCTATTTTTGTTGGTACATTTATGACCGTATGAATGCGTAATCTTCGTGGATATTTTCAAATAAAAAAAAGTAAGAAACAATTAGAGCCACCAGTTATTAATAAAAAAGAAAACAATAATTCACCAGTTGATTCATCAGTAACAAAGAAAGAACCTTAATTATTTTTTTGTAAATTAGTTAATTTTAAATTAATAATTGTTAAGAAAATATTTTGTTTTGTCTGTTCATACATGTAATTAGCTCAGTAAATTCATAGAATGTTTTGGTAATACATTCATGCTACTACTTTTTTTGTTGTTGTGATGTTAAATTAAAAAGATTAAATCAATAAGTTCGTTCAGCTTTTGTTGTTAATGTTTCAGAAGCAAATGAAGCAATATCAAAAAATTTATCATTTAGCATAGCATATTCAAAATCAATTAAATAAAGCTTTTGGTTTAAAAAAACTAAATTACCATGATTTAAGTCATTATGGCATAAAACAAGTTCTGTTGGTTGCAATTTTAAATAATCAAGTTTCTCTTCATATGGAGCTAAATTTACCAATTGTTTACAAATTGCTGTTTTTAATGTTATTAAAAATTGCTTAGGATTAAATATTTTAATTTGATTATTTGGATTAATTTTAGTTTCTCATAATTGTTTAATTATTGTAGCAACTTGGTTTAAGACTTGGTTTGTAAGTTTAACCGTACTAAGTGATTGTAAAGTTGGGTAGTATGGTGTAACCAAAAAGAAATGATCACCATCATAGCCATAATCTACAATTGGTAATGTTAAATCGGCATTTTTAATTTGTTCTAAAACAAAAATTTCATTTTGATGATCAATGAATAAATTAGTAAAAGGATTACTATAACGGATAAAAAGATTATCAATACTTTGATAATTTTGGTTAGTAATACCTAAATTTAATTTTGTTTTAATTTGGTATTTCATCATATTTCTGACTTCCATTCTGTCTGTTATATATTATTAATTTTATTATACAATATATATAGTTAAGAAAAGCGGGGAAATAAAAAATGAATGAAATTTGAATTGCTACTAGTAATAAGAACAAAGTACGAGAATTTAAAGAAATGTTTGAAGGTATTAATATAATTGTTAAATCATTGTTAGATTTAATAGTACCTGTGCCTGAAATTTCTGAAACAGGAACAACCTTTGAAGAAAATGCATTTTTAAAAGCTGATTATTTAAGCAAAATGTTAAATAAGCCAGTATTAGCGGATGATTCTGGATTAGAAATTATTGGTTTAGGAAATTTTCCTGGTGTTAATACTCGCCGTTGAGCAGAACCAATTACGGATAATAATATTATTAATAATTTATTAATTGAAAAATGTCGTTCACTAGAAGAACGTGATGCACAAGCAGTTTGTGTTTTATGTTATATTAATCCAAGTACAAACGAAACAAGGTATTTTCAAGGAATAACAAAAGGTCTTATTACTGAAAAACCAGTTGGTAATAATGTTTTTGGTTATGATGCAATTTTTTTCTTACCAGAAATTGGTCAAACTTATGCTGAATTAACTGTAGAAGAGAAAAATAAGTATTCGCATCGTTCAAAGGCTTTTCAAATGTTTAAAAAATGATGACTAGGAGGAAAAGATGAAGACAACAAAAAAAATTAACATTATTTTATTTGAACCAGAAATTGCACAAAATGTTGGAGCCATTATGCGAACTTGTGTTGCAATTAATGCTAAGTTACATTTAATTGAACCATTTGGATTTATTTTTGATGAACGATTTATTTCTCGCAGTAGTGCAAATTATGTTGAGTTTGCTGATTATGAAACATATAATGATTGAAATCATTTTTCACAATTAAATCCAAATCTTAAATTATATTGTGCAACTCGTTATGCACAACAACCACATAGTGCAATTGATTTTACAAAGGAAGAAAAAGTTTTTATTTTATTTGGGCGTGAATCAACTGGTATTCCAACAACAATTTTGAAAGAACATTTATCACGAACTTTTCGTATTCCAATGTCAGAAAAAGTCCGTAGTTTAAATGTTGCTAATACAGTTGGAATTGTTGGTTATGAAATTATGCGGCAATGAGATTATCCTGATTTATCAAAAGTTGAAATTCAAAAAGGGGCTGATTTTTTAAAATAAAAATAACAATGCTTTTTGTGAATTTTTTCTTACTTTTGAAAAAAGTTTTTTATAATTTTTTTAGTATTGAGTTATATTGATTGTTTTTAGAAAGGATGATAAAGAATGAATCAAGTAATATTGGTTGGGCAAGTAGAAGGAACTTATGAAATTATTTATGATAAAAAAGAAGAAGAACGAAAACTAATGAAATTTTTACTAAAGATTCAGCGCCCTTTTAAAAATAAAGATGGTAACTATGATAGTGATTTAGTTAATGTAAAGTATGAACAAATAATATCGATGATTTAGATATTAGTTTACGTGATAAAGCAATTATTGCTGTTAAAGGGCGAATTCAATCATTTCGTTCCAATAATTTTGATGAAGAAAATTATTATAACGATATAATTGCTGACCGTGTTACGTATTTAAGCAGTTTTAACTAACATTACTTAATATTATTAACTTAATACCAATTAGCCATTTCTTTTGAAGTGGCTTTTTATATAAATAAATTAAAATTTAATAGTAAGGAAAACAATAATTTTAAGAAAAAGATGTTAAAATAAGGTCTTTTTAAGTAATTATTTTTTGGGAGTCTTGCATATAAATGGATATTATTTAATTTATTTAAAAACAAGAAACTTTTTTCTTTTATAAAAAAATAATAACACAAAAAAATAAAAATACAAAAAATAATTTCATATTTTAAAATACTAAAAAATAGTTTAAAAACTAAAATTAAATTATTTTAAATTAACTAAAATTAAATCTCATATTTTTTTAAATCCAAAATATTTTTAAATAATGTATAGTATAATTAAAGTAATTATAACATTTTACAGAAAGGAATAAATATATAAAAAAGTTGGTCGTATAAATAATTATAGGGTAAGTTATATAATTTAAGAAATTAGAACACTTTAAGCATTCCACTTACACTATTATCTTAACTCAACCTATTTTATTGTCAATATTTATCTCTTATATTTTTTATTTTTATTATTTTTGCACACTAAAAAATAATTTTTATTTAATTTAACATCTTTAAAAATAATAAATTAAAAACTAAATACTTAAATTTTGAACTTTAAGAACTTCAACTAAATTATTTTTATTAATTACAATATTTTTCATTTCTTTATTATTTTTCATATTCGTTTCACTATTAGTTTTAATAATTGAAGCAGTTAATAAATTATTAAAAGTTAATTTATTATAAATTTTACCTCCTCTACCTTTAACACTTTTTGCTTTCGAAATATCACCCTCCATATGACAACCAATATTATTAGGGAGAATTTGATTACGAATACCTTTTTCATTATTTTTAATATATTTAATTGTTTTTAATAAATAACTTCGTTTATTTCCAACAATATATGGCAAAAGAGAATTTAATAAATCTAATAATTCATCATATTTGCCATTTATAAAAATAGTGTTTTGCTATATTATATTTTATTTCCTGCATTTTATTTCTTTTTCGATATGATCATAAATGTTCAAATTTTTTAACTAAATGATACTTATCTAAACTTACATCAAGAATATTATTTTTAAATTCTTTTGCAATAGCATTAGCGATAGTTTCAATATAATTTGCACCATCACCCAAAACTAAAATCTTTGTATCTTTTTTAATATTATAACTATGCATTGCTTCAATAACTTTATTTGTAAATACCTTAATATTAGTTAAATTTTTAATTTTATGTGGAATATTATTCATTTCGAAAACACCTTTTTTATTTTCAATTACTGGTCTTTTTTCAGTTGATTTTTCCTTGTCAAACCCAGTAAATATACTAGAAATTAATATATGTTCTTTTAATTTTTCTTTGGTTTTATCATCTCGCATAGTTTGAAATGTACCATCCGCTTGAACATATATAGTATCTCCAGTAATATCTATTTTATTACTTTGATTAATATAAATATAGTCAATTTTATCTAACTCAACTTTCCAAATATTCATCTAACAAAAAAACATATACTTTTCTTTTTAAAATTTCATCAAAATAATAATATCTTCTTCGCGGAATAGTTACACGGCATCTTTTTGTTATTATAGTTTTATTTCTTTTTTCTTTTATTTTATATTTTTGATATTCTGGATTTTCTTTTGTCATTTTAAACAATTCATCATCTTTTTCAATTAATTTTTTAGTAATATCCTCAACATATTTTTTATCATTTTCTTCTTCAGCATCTTTAAAAAAATCAATATTTGTAATCATTTAGCATTTCCACCTTCTAATCATTATCAAATAATACTCACACACTAACTCTATTTTTGATATTTGTCAAATTTAGTTTTAATAAAAAAACAAGATTAATAATAATCATGTAATAGAAAGGAGACAGCAATAATTAAATATTATTAACTATCTTTTTTTAAAACATACGGTTATAGTTGTTGCCCTATGTATGGTAAATTAAGATAAATAGAAATTAAAAATAAATAATATTAATTATTTATTAGTAGTTTATTTTAAATAAAAATAGTTTAATTAAACTATTTTTTTACTTATTTCTAAAAATTCAATAGCATCATCAATATTATTAACTGTAACTTTCATACATTTACTCCTTTCGCTTTAATTTACATGACGATGATACCGTCATTAAAATATAATATCAAATAAAAAAAAACAATTAACATTGTCTAAAAAAATAAATATGATATTATTAAATTAATTTAATAAATAAAAAGAATGATAAACCAACTATCAATCTATAATTTTATTATAATATAATTATTATATTTATCAATAAAAAAATAGAAATTTAAACGGTTATAATCACTTTTTTAATTAAATTAAGGGGGTGAAAAAACCTAATGGAAAAAATTAAATTTAATAACAATTTTTTTAATAAATTAATAGATTTAAATAATACTATAAATAAAATATGCGAAAATATTAATGTTTTAAAATTTAAAAATAATATGAAAAAAATATCTGAAAATTTAAAACAATCAATAATTAAAATTCAATCATTATCTGAAATTTCAAAAAATTTAGGTATTTCTCTATTACAAATACAAGAAAAAATAAATTTAATAAAATAATATTTAAAATTTAATGTTTTTTAAAGAGTGATAATAAACACTCTTTTTTATTTTGCTTAATTTTATATTTTATTTAATTTATGTGGTGATGATACCGTCATTAAAATATAATGTCAAATAAATAATTAAAAAAATCTGCCATTATTAAGTATTTTAAACGCAATATTGGTTGTTATTTTATATTTTAATTGTTTTTGTGTGTTGTTTTTTGGTGTTAAAGTGTTTTTGTTCTTGTATTTTGTGTGTGCTTTTTTAGTGCTTTTGGGCGTGTTTATTAAAATAATTACAATAATAATCATTTAATAATCATTTTAATTTTCCTATTTTCTAAAATGTATTTAAAAGTGCTTGTATATATATATATATATATAATGTCAATAGAAATTGAAAAAAATATTCAAGGAAGAAAAGAAATAAATAATATGAAAAAACTTTTAGGATTATTAGGAACAATTATGATAACTGGAAATGCAATACCATCGGTCATTGCAGCAGCACCCAATAGAAAACACAATATTAAAAAAAGACAAAATAATGAAAATATCTCAACTACTTCAAAAACGCAAGATGAGCAACAATCTCAATTTTCAGCAATTTCAGATAGTGAAGTTGACATTATTGAAAAAGAAATTACTTTAGATGAAAACTATTCTGAAAATATTCAAAAAATATTACAAGAACTTATTAATAAAAATTATATTGATCCATTAAGAACTCTTAATATGGGCGGACTTTTAAGTTCAGAACTTGATAATAAAACAATTATTTCTAAATTAGAAGAATTAGAGCCAAAAATGGTTGATTGAATTAAAAAACAACAAAATAACAAAAATAAAATATTAATATTAATATTAAAAAATAGTAATAAAAAAAGAATAAAATTAGTAATTAGATTAGAAAATTTTTATGTCTTAGGATTTATTAATAATCAAAATCAATATTTTAATTTTAAAGATGAAAAAATAAAACAAATTAATGATTTAGAAAATGAAATTACTAAATTAGGTGAAAAAACTAAACAAAACGCAACAAAATATGATAAACTTCAAAAAGATCTTGCGAAAGCACAAATAATTCAAAATATAAATAAAACAATAATTAAAAAATATGATTATCAAAATATTAATTTAAATTATACAGGAGATTATAACGAAGAAGGCTTAGACGTTATAATAAGAGAAGAAAAAATAGATAAAGGAAAATCAATTTTAATTTCTAAAAAAACTTTAAATGATGCTATTAATCAATTATCAATTCTTGAAGATGAAAATAAACAAAATCAAGAAATAAAAGATGATTTAGTTCGTTTGATTTTTGCTACTAGTGAAGCAATGCGTTTTCAATGTGATGAAAAAAGTTTAGAAATTTATGCAGAATTTAAAAATGATAAAGAATTAACAAACGAAGAAATTGATAGCTTTAAAAAAGAAATTGACAAAAAACAAAAAGAAAAAAATCAATTAAAAAAAGAAATAAAAAATATTATTGAAAAAAATTTAGGTAAAAAATCAAATATAATTCAACTTATAAAAATTGATAATTGAGATCAAATAATTAATGAAATTGACAGTAATATCGAAAATACTGATGAATTAATTGAAAGTAAAAAACAAATAGAAAAAATTAAAGAAAATGAAGAAAAAATTAATGAAATTAAAAGAAATTTAGAAATAACAGAATTAAACAAAATTATTAAAGGTAGTAAAAATATATTAGTAGATATTCAAGAAAAAATATTTAATAAAACTCAAACAATTACTTGAAGTGAATATACAACACAACTAAGAGGTAATAAAAAAGAATTTGGCGGATGAAAAGATTATTCAGAAATGCTAAATAAATTTAGAATAGAAATTTGAGAACAATTAATAAAAATCAAAAAAATGTATGATTTTATTTATAATAATCAAGATATAATTAATGAGATTTTTAAAAAAGAAAATGAAAATTATAATATAATCAAAGCAGTAGAAAATCTATTTGATAATCCACAAAACAAAGAATTTTCTGATAAAAAAATTAAGGTTGAAATTTTAAATTACATACAAAAACAAATAGAAATAAGAAAATTTTTTGGAAAATTATATAATATGATAAATATAAAACAAATAAATATTAATGAAAATCAATTAATTTATAATATTGGTATTAATAAAAATCAAGAAAATTTTCTTTTAGTTACAAGTGTTTATCAAAAAAACTTAGATATTATTAAATTATTAATTAATTTATTTCCGAAATCAGAAATTATAAATGGCAATTCAAATGATTTTTTTTCACCCTTAAATATAGCACTTTCTCTTCGTTATACAGAAATTGTAAAAGAATTATTAAAACATAAAAATATTAATTTAAATAAAACAGAACCTTTATGCAATACAAGTCCTTTGCACACCGCAGTACGTTTGGGCAAAACAGAAATTGTAAAAGAATTATTAAAAAATCCTAAGATTGATGTTAATCTTAAAGCTATAAATGATATAACACCCTTACATTTAGCAGTAATAATTGGTAATAACGAGATTGTTTGAGAATTGTTAAAACACCTTAAAATAAATGTTAATGTTATAGCTAAAAAAGATAATTTAACAAATCCATTTTCGGTAGAAATTTTTGATAAGTTAAAACATTATGATACTAATATAAATCTTGAAGAAAAAATAAAATTAACACCTTTATTTTTTGCAGAAATTTTTGGTAAAACACAAATTGCTGAAGAATTGTTAAAACACCCTAAAATTAACACTGAAAGTAGTTTAAAAAAAATTATTCCTAATTTATTTGAAGAAGAAATGGAAAAACATTTTAATTCAAAAGAATTTGAACAAGAATTTGAAACACAAATAGATAAAATATTGAAAAATAAAATAAAATTATGTAATGAATTATTAGAAAAACCTATAGATGAAAAACAAAAAAATAAAATTATAAAAAGTTTAGAAGAAACTAAAAAAGCATTAGAAGATTTAAAAAAACCAAAAAGAAATGAAAAATTATATAAAGAAAAACAAGAAACAGAAGAAAACAAAAAAATTTCTGAAGAAATAATTAAAAAAATTGAAGAAGATATTAATTCAAAAGAGTTTCAAGAACAATTTAAAAATAACTTTATTAATGAATTAAATAAATATTTTAAGCAAAATAAGGAATTAAAGGAATTTTCAAAAATAATTCAAAATTATGATAATTTAGTAAAAGAAAAACAAAATGAATTAGTAAAAGAAGCTTTAAAAATTAAATTATGAGATTTTATTATTACAAATCGTAATTTAGGAGAAATAGCCGATAATTCTGAGCAAACAATTTTAAAAAATGTTAGAGAATTAAATCCTAAGTTAGATTTTTTAAAAAAAATTAAAGTTACAAATATTAATATAACAACTGCACTTATTACTTCTAATGATAAAAATTGTTCTGGTGGCGTAATAGTTACATTTACTGTTGATCAAAAATCAAATGAAACAATTAGAGTTAAAAATAAAAAAAATGAATTAGGTTTTGGTGGATTTAAAAGTGGCTTTTTAAATCAACCTCCTAAATCTGGCAATAATAGTAATTCAAATATTTCTGTTAGTGATCATCCCAGAACTAGCGAAACACAAGGTCGAGACTCTAATAAAAAACAAGAAAATACCATGTATAATGTACCATCAGATAATAGTTGTTTGTTTTGATCTGTGGCAACAGCATATTTATTGTTAGTAAGAAATAATAATGAAGAATTTAAAAACCGATTTATCCAATTATTTGGTGAAGAAAATTTAAAATATTTACAACTTATTCAAAAATTATTAAAGCAATATGATTTAGAAAATAATAGAAATTTAAATCAATTATGATATCAAAATCAAATAGCAAATAATTTAGTAACAAATGTGTTTCGTAATCGTGTTGTTGATTATATACGAGGTAATTTAGACAATCCAACACAAATAAATTCACAGATAAATCATATTGAAACTTTTCGCAATGCAATTCAGATAAGCGAAAATGAAATCAATATTAATAATTACTTAGAAAGAATGAGACAATCCTCATCGTGGGGTGGACAACTTGAAATTTTAGCGATTGGTAATTTGCTAGGTTCTAATATTAATGTAAATAATAGAAACATATTTGAAACAAATAATCCAAATGCAAACTTACAAATATTTCATGTAAATGAAAATCATTATAATTTTATTTTGTTACAAAATACAAATGAAGAAAATATTATAAATTCACAAGAAAAAAATACAGATATACAAAAACAACAAAAATTAACAGAAGCAGAAAAATCAAAAACAAATATAACAATTTCAAATAAATCTACTGGAAGTAATAATAACAATGTACCTGTACCTTCAGTAAAAAAACCAATAAACATAAATATTGCAAATTCACAAGAAACAACAACTAAAAAAACAATAAATAAATATAATTCTCTATCAAAAGAAGAAAAACAACAAAAATTAAATGAAATCAATCAACATTATCAATCATTACCCGAAAATGAACAAAAAGCATTTAAAGATAAATTAAGAGATGTTGGTTTAGGACTTACTTCTACAGGAATTTCTGGTACGGGAATTTTAGGAATTTCAAAAATGACTGGAATATCACCAATAAAAGGTTTATCAACTACTGCTAATTATATCAAAAATAGTTTATCAACCACTCGTACTGTTGTTTCAACAGAAATAGGGGAAGCAGTAGAAATGGCTCCACTTTTATCAGAAAGTACTGTAGCAGAAGGTTTAACAGCGGCTGAAACTTTATCAGTTACAGAAGGATCCGCAGTTGTGGCCACTGAAGGGGCAGTTATTGGAACAGAAGCTGGTACTGCGGCAGCATTAGCTCCCGAAACTTTAGGTTTATCATTAGTAATTGGGGGATTAGTAATTGCAGGAACTGCTATTCTTTGATGAATTAATTTTGATCATACAATAGTTAAACATGAATCACATAATCAATATAATGAAATTGAAAAATACTATAAATTTTTAGCTCATGATCAACTAAAATTAGATATTAATATCAATGAATGAAATAAAATTAAACAAATTTATCAAGAAAATGCAAATAATTATCAAGAATTTAAAAATAAAATAAAATCAGAAATTACTAATTTTCATAAAGAAGATCATAGTGGTTGAGGCGGGTCAATTACTAATGAAGATATTAATACTTTAATCAATATTCTTTACAATCATTTTCAAGAAATAAATAATCATTTTTTATTTAATCCTAACCATGGTTGAAAAATTGTAACAAATACAATTGGTAGTTATTTTATAATTGAGGAAGAATAGAAAAATGAAAAAAATATTAACTTTTTTAGGTAGTCGGAAAAAAGTTGAGGTTTTATAAAAATTATAAATAAAGTAATTAAATACAAATTAAAGTAATCGCTTATTAGAGCGATTTTTTTATTTGCATTATTCATCAGATAGTATCTTTAAAATTAAAAATTAACCTATTTTTTCCCTACAAATTAGTTAATTTTTATAATTTCCTTTCTGTGATTTATTATATTTTTTCGGTTTAACAACTAATAATATCATTTTTAATAAAGATACTATCTGATGAATAATGCAATCTAAAACTTAATATTTTTTGATGCTTAAAGATGGATAACTCATCTATGGCACGAAGCCTTAAAGAAAGTGTGAAAGCGATTGGATTTACTACTCCTATTTATTTCTTTAATTCTCGGCAAGATTAATCACTTGCGAAATGTCAGAGCATGTGTTTTTTGGCTTGTTTTCATAAAAAAGTGCTGTTAAACCGAAAAAAACAATATCGGACACTAAAAAACAAGAGGGTTGGAACTCCAAAAGGTTATTTTCTTTATATAAAGTTGTGTAGGGATGGATGAAGCGTAATTAATAACTGGGTAAACTGTTTTTTGTTTATTTCCGTATGGGGGATAAACTCTATCAAAATATCCTATCCGCCCCCGCTCACCTTCAAAGTGGAGCGGGCGGCGAAGTAATTAAATATTAAAATAAATTATTTACTAAATATCAAAATATTAACCAATAAAGGAATATTATGTTTTTTACAGAAAAAAAATATTTGATGAAAAAATGAAATAAAAAAATTAAAAATAAATTACAAGAATTAATGATACAAGCTTATCTGGTAACAGTAAATGATATTAATGATGAAATTTGAGCAACAAATAAAAAGAATTAAGGAGTATAGATAAATGACAGAATATAAAAGTAAATATATTAATAAAACTTGAAATGAAATAACAACATCATTTGATTGAGTTAATTGTCAACCTATTAATTGTCGTATTTCACATCATAAAAAGCATTATGATTTGCAATGTTTAGAATGAGCCAAAATGTACTTAAATTTATTTAAAGACAAGTGAGATGTTATTGTTTCATATATGCAATATTATAAAATTAACGATATTTTAGATTTAGCATCCGATGGATGAAAAATATTACAAATTGACAAAAAAATAAAACAAATAAATTAAAATATATTATTGCAATTGACCCTGCTGGAATTGGACAAACTGGTATTATTATTTATAATGTTTTGCAAAAGAAAATAATTAATAATATTACTTTTAATTCCAAAAATGAAGAAGAAGCAATAAATAATATGTATTTAATATTAAATGAGTTTAAAAATAAAATTTGTTCTTATTTAAATAAAGTTATTGTAATAATTGAAGATTATCAACCTTCATAAGGGTTTAAAAATAAAAAATCCATTATCTACTCCTAAATTTATTGGTGGTTTAAAAGTTTTATGCAAATATCTATTTAATTTAAAATATATTTTACAATCACCAGTCATTAAGAAAAATTATATTTATAAAGGAAATATTAAAATGTCAGAGCACGAACACGATGCTTGAAAACATTTACAGTATTTTTTAGCAAAAGGAGTTGACAAAAATGGCACAAACAAAAAGTAATTTACCTAAAAAATCAATAACTAATAAACCTAAAATAAAAAATAAAAAAGTTGATAAGTTAGAATTAACTGTTAGATTACATGAAAATCCGATTAAAACTAAGATTAAGGCACTGGTTGCTGGTGGTGTTGAAGTTGATGCTTGTTCGGCTAAATGTCAGTGAGAAGGATTAAATTACTCAACATTATCAATATATAACCCATCTATTTTAACTGAGTTTTTGAAATTAAAAAAAGATAATGAGATAAAAATTAAAGGCTCAGTATTTAATCAGTTAAATATAAAAACTAAACGCTATTTTTTTTCTTTTCGAGTAGATAGTTTTAAAATTATACAAAAAGCGATTAGAAAAAGAACAAATACAAATATTAAAAAATAGGAGGAAAAACAATGGCATTAAAAAATGTAAAATATGTTTTTATTAATGAAAATAGTGAACCTATTAAAAATGAAGATGGTAGTTTAGATATTAAAACTGCTGAAATCATTTTAGAAAATACTGCTGAAGTTGAAGAATTTAATGCAATTAATTTAGAAAATAGTAATCAGCAAATCAACGAACTACAAACAAAAAATACTGAATTAACTTCGCAAATTGAACAACAAACAATTCAATTAAAACAAATTGAAGTAATTGACTTTATTAATTCTTTAACTGATAATGAAAAATTTAAAAATGTTTTATTAAAGTCTTATGATATTACTGATGATATTGAAATCATTAAAACACAATTGCAAAGTGTTTATGATGAATTAATTAAGGTACAAACAGTTAATACTGGTGGCGTACCAAAAGTAGAAAACAAAGAAAACAATATTTTAGATACAGACAATTTATTTAATAAATAGAAAGAAGGAAGTAAATTATGGCACAAAACCCACAAAGAATTTTCGGAGATATTGCTAATCAAGCAACAAAACGAGATCGAGAAACATTTGAACAATGATATTTACAAACTTATCAACAAAAATTTAGTTGAGAAGCATTATTTGCATGAAAAGATGCAAGTAAATTTAGTTTAGCATATAAAAGAAAGAAAAATATTAAATATAATGAAGGTTTTGGTAAAGATGGGAAAGTATTTAATACTGATGATAAATTATTAAATTATTCAGAAGTAGAATTTGATGATGGAATTGTTGAATTAGATACAATTTTAACTTTTGCTCGTAAATTAGACCCTGTAGAAAGTGATTTTAACCCTAATCTTTGGGCTGCTGATATTGAACAAGCAATGGATACTAAGGTTGCTTATAAACGTAATAAAATTTTAGAAATTAAAGGAGTAGTTGCAACCATTCAAGGCCAAAAAGCAGATGATACTAATGCTTTACAAATTCACGATGAAATTATGGATAAAATATATGAAAATGGATTTACCCCATCAGAAACAGTTGTCTTGGGTTCGGCTGATTTTATTCGTGGAATTCATAATAAATTACAGTTACAACTTGGAGCAAATGACCAAATAAACAATGTAATTGAAACAAGCGGAGCAATGAAAAACTGTTAAAGGAACAACATTATATGGTTCCTAAAAAATTACCAATTATTAATAAATATGGTTCAGAAGAAACAATTACTCTATTACCAGATGGTGTTAATACAATTGCCTTTAAATTTAGTAAAAAATATGACCCTCTTATCTTACACAAAAAAGACCATACTCCATTAAGAGTTGGTGCAGCTGCATTGGGTACTGGAATGGGTAATACTTTGATTATGGAAAGAGTTTTATATTTAGGTGGGGCAGTAGTTGAACCTAAGGGAATTATTAAACATATTGTTTCAAAAATTGATATTAATAAAATAGATAAACCAAATATTCATGTTACAGACCCAACAAAAGCAACAGCCGAACAGTTAAAATCACAATTAAAAGATGTTGTTTTAAAAGCAGTAAAAGCAGTAAATAGTTCTTTAACTGAAAGTGATTTTGATTACTTTATTGAAAGTAAAGGTGAAGACTGACCAATTAATATTACAAATAATAAAACTGTTGAAGTTCAAATTAAAGGTAAAAACAACGCTACTGGTCAAACAAATCCGATTGATGTTAAAATTAAAAATTCTTAATAGTACTAAAAAATAGTACTTTTTCGTTTGATATATATGCCAATTGGAACATCTAAAACAGCCCTTATTTATGCTGTTAAAAAAAATCCAACTAGATTGTCAATCCAACAACAAGAAAAAAATTTTGGTTTACAGTTATTAGGATTTTTAGGAATTCAAGTTTTAGCACTTGGTTTATCAGTTTTAACTGGTGGTATTGCTTCGGCTGTTGGTCTTGGTGCGGGATTATCTAATTTTGCCGCAGCATTTATCTCATTTGGAGTAGAAACAGTAACCGATTTTGCCGTAAATCAAATATACAATAAATTAACATCAGAAGTGACAGTAAAAAGTACTGTCTTAAATTTGCTACCAGCAATTGGTGGTATTGGAAAATTAAAGCGTGCTGCTCGAACAACTAAAATTTTAAAATTAGCGAAAGAAACTAAACTACTTGAAAAATTAGGTGTAATAACTGCTAATAATTTAGAAGATGTTGTAAGACAAGTAAGAGGTAAAAAGATTTTATCTGATAAATTAATATTTGATTTTACAAAACAAGCTAATAATGAAACTTTATTATATACAATTGGAAAATTAGCCCGAAATAATTTTTATAAGAGTTTTAAAGTTTCTAAATTAGAAACAATTAATAATTTATTAAAAATTGAAAAAAATATTCAAAAAATAAGTCCTACATTAGTTCAAAAAATACCACGCATAAATGAAATAAATGCTAATAAATTATTGTCTGAATATGGATTAAATATTGATAAAATAAGCAAAATTAATACTAATGAGTGATATAACATAATGACTAATCTTCAAAAAAGGTGTTGGTAAAAACCTAATATTAAATGCTAATTTAATGCGGGGCAGTAAAATATATAATAATAAATTATTAAATATTTTTCATCAAACACCAATTAAATTAAATAAAATTTTAAATCATTTAAACCCAAATTTTTATATTCAAAAAGTAACTAAAAAATTATTAGCCCCAATTGAAAAACAAATAATTACTATTAAACAAAAAGTAATTAGTAAAATTACTGATAAAACTAAAAAAATATTATCTAAATTTGAAACTAAGGCTATTAAAAAAGGTCAATTATTACCTGTTGCTTATGGTTCTGATGTTTTTTTAGCAGTTAAAATTGTTCCATTATCAGTTGCGGGTGAAGTTGCTTTAACAATATATTATAAAAATCCTAAATATGCCCCTATTGTCGTTATGACAACTTTAATCAAAGCAGAACAGTTTGTTTTGGCTCCTGAACCGTTTAAATTCTATATGAACAGTGAATGGTTTATTGGTTGGGGATTTAAAAAAACAAGTTTGTTTAATTTAGTTTCTTTTGCCCCACTTGTTTATCAGCAAGTAGTAAAAGATAGTTTTAAAATATATCGGATAATTGCTAAGATATTAAAAATGCAAGAACAATTTAAAAATAACTTTAATAAATATAAATTGTTAAATATGCTAGAAGATAGTGCGGTTACTAGTTTGTTAGGTAATGTACTAGTATTTCAAGAATATAAACAACTCAGAACAAAACAAGATTTAAACAAAACAATTAAAACAAAAACATTACTAAATAGTAAAAAATTTATATTAAAGAAAATATATTCTAAAAAAAGTAAATGATAAGGAGATAATTAAATGTTAAATCAATTATGACAAAATGTTACTTTGGAAAATTATAATAATTTTATTCCAATGACAGGTAAAATTACACAAGTTCCAGTTCGTTATAATAAGTTCTTTAAAGGTGATGTAGAATTATGATTTAAAACATTTGTTTTAAGAGCCCAAAATATGATTAATTTTTACTTAAACTATCCATTTTCAAAACTAAAGTTTGAAACATTTAAAGATCCATTATTAAAGAAAATTTGTATTAATATGGTGTTTATTACGATTGAGAATTGAACATTTAACCGCATTTCAATTGAATTTTTTACTTCGGCAAATATGAGTGTTGGTGATATTAATTATTCATCGCAAAATGACCCTATGATTACTTGACAAGGTCTATTGCATACCTATGCAAAATCATTGGCTAATTTAACAACTTTAAAAAAATGTTTCGTACTTTTCAAGAAGAAGGTATTGATTTAACAATGATTGATTTAGAAGCATATTATTCTTAATTAGAAGTTGATGCTTTAATAGAAAAAAAAAAAAAAAACTAAGATTGACAATAAAACTATTGTTAAAAATAACAATAATGAAATAAATGTTCTTTTTGATAATGATACTATTTTTTATGATAAAACTAATAAAGTTTGAAAATCTAATACTGCTAATATTATTAATCCAGATTCTATAATGAAAACATTAAATCATAATGATTTTGTTATTACTGAGGGTGGTAATAATAAAGGTAAAATATCTGTAACAAACGGTTACAATGATGAATTAGCAATTGATGATCCAACTAGTGACGGTGAGTTTGTTAATTATATGAGAACACGACAAATTGAAATTAAATTAATACCTACTCAAAGTGGTAAAGCGAATGCTTCATTTAATCAAAAAACAGGTGAATTAGAAATTTGAGACCCTTCATTTAAAAAAATGATATAACTGCTAACTTTGAAATTATTAAAAAAAGTACAACATCAGAATTAAAAATAACTAATGAGACATTACCAACTACAAAATATATTAATGAACATTATCAAATTAAAAGTAGTGATTGAGAAATTCAAGATATTACTGATTGAACTCCTAATGTTAGTGAATATCAAATAAAAGATTGAGATAAAAATAAATATAAATATAAAGTATGAGTTAATAATCAATTTTTAAATAGTTTTTATTTATCAACTTATAAAGGATTTACAGGAAATATATCAAGTGGAATAACAACTACTGGTAATGAAAATCAAATTGCACAATTAAGAAATAATGGAAAAATTATAATATATTCAAAAAATGCTGCTGCTAAAATGACTAAATTATATATTGAAAGAAAAAAAGTAAGTTAGAAAGGAGATGATTTTATGCCAAAAGTAAATATTAAAGATGTAATTATGTTTTTGAAAATCTTTGGAGTTTCATCATTGTTTTTTATTGCAGGAATTATTATTTGTTTTATAGGAGAAAAAACATTAGGTATTTCTTGACCAGCATATGTTATTGTTTCAGCAATGCTTATCGGAGCTGGAATTATAGTTTTGATTATTGAAACAATTAGATTTATCAAAACACATAACAAAAAACAAAAAAAAGATAGTATTGAAGATGTTATTAAAAAAGAAGAAACAAAATAAAGAGGTGTTATAAATGGGATTATTACCAGCAAAAAAGAAATTAAAAAAAGAATATGATATTGATAGTTATTATCTTAATTTAGCATCAACTATTACTAATCGTAAAAATGTTACTTTTCAAAAACATAATAAGATTTTAGAAAAAAGAATTTGTGAAGATAATGCTAATTTTTTAAATCCACGAGATTTAGAAATTAGCATTTATAATCCACTTACTAATCAACAATTAGATACTAAATTAATTAATAACTTTTAAAAGATGCAAGACTTTACTAATAAAAATTGATATAATGAATATAAAATTAATAAGAATGGTAAGGGTGCATACTTTATTTTTGCTAATAATTCAAAACTTAATTTTATTACTATTGATTTTTACAATGACCAATATGATGAATTAGGTAATTTAGTATCTTGTACTTTTGATTATGACTCTTATATTAAAAATGACCAGAGTATTTTTATTACTGAAAAATTAGAGATTGATGCTGTAACTAAACAAGTTAAAGTTATTAGAAAGTTAAAAACACGATTATATAGTATTATTACCGACTTATATATTGATGATGCTAAATGAAATAACTATACAACTTTACAAAGAGAAGAAATATTACCACTTAATTTTATTCCAATTCAAATTATTCCTAATAACCCTAATTTTGAGCCTTCTGCTCATTATGGTAAACAATTTGCTAGTATTTTAGATATTATTGCTGAAAAGATAATGTTAGATCCATTATTAAATAGTGGTAAATTTACTATTAATACTAATGGTGTTACTGGTGTGGTTGACCAAGAAATTAGTAAAATGCTGGCATCATTTATTGAAAATGACTTATTATTACTTGAAGGAGACCCTGATAGTAATTTTCAACCAGTAGATTATATTGCGGGTAATTTTAAAGGTGAACAATTAACCAAAATATATGATTGATTATTAACTAATTACTATAATCAATAAAATAAATCGCCATCACATCATGTTCCCGCAATCGCCAAGGGGAGCCCAACAAACACAAGCAGAAGTTGCGGGAGTAAATATTCAAACAAACGCATCATACGAACAAATGATATATATTAGAGAAATTAAATTAACTGAATTCATTATTAAGTTAATTAAATATGATATAAAATTAATAATCTTCTTGTTAAGACAAAGCAAAAACCAATCTTAAATTACTCTCAAAATAGCGTTAAAATAGGTTTTATTGACAAAGATGAATATATTAAAATAACTGGTTATGAAATTAGTGATTTTAACTTTAAATTACAAATTCAACAAAATACCACAGTCCAAGATAATAGCACAAGTTATGTAATGATTGATGAAAAAGATATTTTAATTAATGATATTTCAAATAAATTATTGAAATAACGTTGATGCAAATGAAAAACCTTTTAAACAATTAGATTGTCTATATGTGTTAAATCCATATTATTGTTTTCTGTAAAATAATAATAATTTCTAATTTGATTATATTGTACTAAATCTGGGCTCGCGGTGATTTTCTATAGTTTTGTGAAAAATTACTTAAAATTTAAAAAACTTTTGCCGCGCTTTTCAAAATACTTGGGAAAAATTCTAAGCGTTAAGCAAAGAATTTTATAAAGATTCCCAAATTTGTTTGAAAGAATCTCAAAAACTTTTTTAACTTATAAATTATTTTATCACAAAAATTTAAGAAAATCAACCGCTCGCCCAAAAACTCAAAAAACTATATAATTAACTTTGTATATAAAATAAAGGATTTTTTTAAAATGGATAAAACAAAGCATCATTTTACTTTTAAAGAAAGAGTAATGTTAAAAGATTTATTAGAACTTGATTCTTTAAAAAGAAAAAATGGTAAACCCAATATATCTAAAATAGTAAAAATATTGCATAAAAATCGTAATACAATATAGACGAGAAATAAAAAGGTTAAAAGATAATGAATATAACGCTAAATTAGTACACGAAGATTATTTACAAAAACGACAAAAATGTTTTAAAAAATCATCATTATTGCTAAATATTTTAGAATGACTAGATGAAAAATATAACAAATTTCATGATTTACCAGAACAAATCTGTAAAAAATATGAAAAAGAGTTTGGTATTAAATTTCCAGTATGTTTTAAAACTTTATATAAATATATTCATTTGGGATTTTTAAATTTCAAAAAATATAATTTGTATTTTCATGGTAGAAAATATAAAACAAAAAATAGGATTGATAATCGCTGTAAAATAAGAAATTTTAGAACTATTGAAGAAGCAAAACATGATAAATATGAATTTGGTTGATTTCAAATGGACACTATGGTTGGCAAAAAAATAGTGTTTTTTTAGTTTTAATCATTGAACCATTAAAAGAAAAAACAACAAAAGAAGTTACAAACGCATTAAAACGAATTTTTTCTAACAAATTTTTAAAAGATAGATGCAAAGGAATAATAACAGATCAAGGCAAAGAATTTGCTGATTGAGAAAAAAATGAAAAAATAACAAATGCTAAAGTATATTTTTGTGATGCTGGAACTTTAACTCAAAAATCCAAAGTTGAAAGAGCAATTCATGATTTTAGACATTGATTTTCCAAAGGAATTGATTTAAGTATTTATTCAAGAAATTATTATCAAGAAGTTGCTAATATAATAAACTCTAAACTTAAAAAATCTTTACATTGACTATCTTCAAAAGAAGTTTTTATAGAAATGTTTAATTTTTAATATAATTACCTATAAAAATTTTAATCATTTTATTTTTCATTGTGCCAAAATTCATAAATTTAAAACAAAACTACTAAATTTTTTTAAAATAAATTATATTGAACATTTATTTTATTGGTGTTATAATAAAATTAAGTAGAGTGCTAGACTTCATAGTACAATTTACAACATAAAAGAAAAAACAAGATTATATCTTGTTTTTAACTAACAACCCGTATCTTTTCAACGGCCCCTATTTTTTTATAAAAAAAATTAATATTTTTGCTAAAAACACTTGCAAAAAAAATGAGGATTTTATATACTTATAAAGGTGTCAGTTGGTAGTAATTTATTACTTAATAAATATGAAAAAAAGAGTCAAAAGTTATTGACAATAAACGCATAATTTTGTATGATTTAAAAGGTGTTTTGCTGACACAAGAACGATCTTTGAAAACTAAACATAACAACAAAAGATAATCATTTAATCAATGAATATCCGTCATTAAAGTTAGGAACAAAAACGATATTTTTTTAATGAGAGTTTGATCCTGGCTCAGGATGAACGCTGGCGGCATGCCTAATACATGCAAGTCGAACGGGGTGCTTGCACCCAGTGGCGAACGGGTGAGTAACACGTATCTAATCTACCCATTAGCGGGGGATAACAGTTGGAAACGACTGCTAATACCGCATACGACATTTTCTGGCATCAGAGAATGTTAAAAGGTTCGTTTGGATCACTAATGGATGAAGATGCGGCGTATTAGTTAGTTGGTGGGGTAATGGCCTACCAAGACAATGATACGTAGCCGAACTGAGAGGTTGATCGGCCACATCGGGACTGAGACACGGCCCGAACTCCTACGGGAGGCAGCAGTAGGGAATTTTTCACAATGGGCGAAAGCCTGATGGAGCAATGCCGCGTGACTGAAGACGGTCTTCGGATTGTAAAGGTCTGTTGTAAGGGAAGAACAGTAAGTATAGGAAATGATACTTATTTGACGGTACCTTACCAGAAAGCCACGGCTAACTATGTGCCAGCAGCCGCGGTAATACATAGGTGGCAAGCGTTATCCGGATTTATTGGGCGTAAAGCGTGCGCAGACGGTTTAACAAGTTTGGGGTCAAATCCTGGAGCTCAACTCCAGTTCGCCTTGAAAACTGTTAAGCTAGAGTGTAGAAGAGGTCGATGGAATTCCATGTGTAGCGGTGAAATGCGTAGATATATGGAGGAACACCAGTGGCGAAGGCGGTCGACTGGCCTATCACTGACGTTTAGGCACGAAAGCGTAGGGAGCAAATAGGATTAGATACCCTAGTAGTCTACGCCGTAAACGATGAGTACTAAGTGTCGGACTAAGTTCGGTGCTGCAGCTAACGCATTAAGTACTCCGCCTGAGTAGTATGCTCGCAAGAGTGAAACTCAAAGGAATTGACGGGGACCCGCACAAGCGGTGGAGCATGTGGTTTAATTCGAAGCAACGCGAAGAACCTTACCAAGGCTTGACATCCAGTGCAAAGCTGTAGAAATACAGTGGAGGTTAACATTGAGACAGGTGGTGCATGGTTGTCGTCAGCTCGTGCCGTGAGGTGTTTGGTTAAGTCCAGTAACGAGCGCAACCCTTGCCGTTAGTTACTCCATTAAGTTGAGATACTCTAACGGGACTGCTAGTGTAAGCTAGAGGAAGGTGGGGATGACGTCAAATCAGCATGCCCCTTATGTCTTGGGCTACACACGTGCTACAATGGTCGGTACAAACAGTTGCGATCTCGTAAGAGGGAGCTAATCTGAAAAAACCGATCTCAGTTCGGATTGAGGGCTGCAACTCGCCCTCATGAAGCCGGAATCGCTAGTAATCGCGAATCAGCAATGTCGCGGTGAATACGTTCTCGGGTCTTGTACACACCGCCCGTCACACCATGAGAGTTGATAATACCAGAAGTCGGTATTCTAACCGCAAGGAGGAAGCCGCCCAAGGTAGGATTGATGATTAGGGTGAAGTCGTAACAAGGTATCCGTACGAGAACGTGCGGATGGATCACCTCCTTTCTATGGAGTTAATACTTTATAGTAATTAACTAGTTTTAATGACCGTTATGTTTAGTTTTCAGAGATTAGTTTCTCTGACAATAACAAGTAAATGTTATTGGAATTGTTCTTTGAAAACTGGATAATAGACATCTAGTTATTTTAATCAAATGATTAAAATAACAATAATTCAAAATTTCTGTTATTTTTTAAAAATAACTAAAATTTCACAGTTATATTTGTAAATGATTCTCAAAAAACTGATTTAAAATCAAGTCAAATAATTTATAAAACTTTGAAGTTACAAAGGGCGTATGGTGAATGCCTTGGGAATAGGAGACGATGAAGGACGTGACTACCTGCGATAAGGTTCGAGGAGCTGGAAGTAAGCTTTGATCCGGACATGTCCGAATGGGGAAACCCGGTGAGATTAATCTCTCATCATCCTAATAATGAATAAATAGTTATAGTGAAGGTATACCTAGGGAATTGAAACATCTTAGTACCTAGAGGAAAAGAAAGCGAAAGCGATTCTCTTAGTAGCGGCGAGCGAACGGGGAACAGCCCAAACCAGATTTATCTGGGGTTGTAGGACCATAATAGTAGAGTTACAAAACTTGTTTATAGTAGAAATGGTTGGGAAACCATGCCACAGAGGGTGATAGCCCCGTATACGAAATAGACAAGACTCGAAATGGTATCCTGAGTACGGCGAGACACGTGAAATCTTGTCGGAATCAACGCGGACCACCGCGTAAGGCTAAATACTACCTATTCACCGATAGTGAACCAGAGTACCGTGAGGGAAAGGTGAAAAGCACCCCGGGAGGGGAGTGAAAGAGTACCTGAAACCATATGCCTACAAGAAGTCGGAGCCCGTTAATGGGTGACGGCGTGCCTTTTGTAGAATGAGCCGGCGAGTTATGATAGCATGCAAGGTTAAGTAGAAAATACGGAGCCGTAGTGAAAGCGAGCCTTAATAGGGCGTTTAGTATGTTGTCATAGACCCGAAACCAGGTGATCTAGCCATGAGCAGGTTGAAGTTGAGGTAAAACTTAATGGAGGACCGAACCGACGTTCGTTGAAAAGACCGCGGATGACTTGTGGCTAGGGGTGAAATTCCAATCGAACCTGGAGATAGCTGGTTCTCCCCGATATAGCTTTAGGGCTAGCGTCGAGGTTAGCAAGTTGGAGGTAGAGCACTAAATGTATGATGGCCCCACCTAGGGGTACTGAATGCAATTAAACTCCGAATGCCAATTTTGTATACTCGGCAGTCAGTACATGGGTGATAAGGTCCATGCACGTAAGGGAAACAGCCCAGATCATCAGCTAAGGTCCCAAAATTTATGCTAAGTGTGTAAGGATGTGAAGTCGCTTAGACAGCTAGGAGGTTGGCTTAGAAGCAGCCATCCTTTAAAGAGTGCGTAACAGCTCACTAGTCGAGTAACTTTGCGCCGAAAATGTACCGGGGCTAAGCATAATACCGAAGCTATGGGTTTTGTATTTATATACAGGGCGGTAGGGGAGCGTTCTAACAGGGATGAAGGTAGACCGTGAGGACTGCTGGACTGGTTAGAAGTGAGAATGCCGGCATGAGTAACGTTTGAGGGTGAGAATCCCTCATGCCGTTTGACCAAGGTTTCCTGGGCAAGGTTCGTCCACCCAGGGTTAGTCAGGACCTAAGGCGAGGCCGAAAGGCGTAGTCGATGGACAACAGGTTGATATTCCTGTACCACCATATAGAGCGATGGAGTGACGGAGAAGGATAGTATATCCCGGTTATTGGATTCCGGGCTAAGCACAAAGAGGGTAAGGTTGGCAAATCCGCCTTGCATAACCTTGAAGTGTGATGGGGAGCGAAAACGGTTCGCCTAGTAGCGAAGTATATGACTTCATGCTTCCAAGAAAAGCTTCTAGTACTATTTATATGGTGCCTGTACCTAGAACGAACACACGTGGTCAAGGAGAGAATCCTAAGGCAAGCGAGATAACTGTAGCTAAGGAACTCTGCAAAATAACCCCGTAAGTTAGCAAGAAGGGGTGCTCATAGTAATATGAGCCGCAGTGAAGAGGAAGGGGCAACTGTTTAGCAAAAACACAGCTCTCTGCAAAGTCGTAAGACGACGTATAGGGGGTGACGCCTGCCCAGTGCTGGAAGGTTAAGGGGATTATAGTTAGCATTAGCGAAGCTTTGAACCGAAGCCCCAGTGAACGGCGGCCGTAACTATAACGGTCCTAAGGTAGCGAAATTCCTTGTCAGGTAAGTTCTGACCCGCACGAAAGGCGTAATGATCCCTTCGCTGTCTCGGCTGCAGACTCGGTGAAATTTTAGTACCTGTGAAGATGCAGGTTACCCGCAACTAGACGGAAAGACCCCATGGAGCTTTACTATAGCTTGATATTGGGTTTTGATATAGCATGTATAGGATAGGTGGGAGACTTTGAAGCAGTAACGCTAGTTGTTGTGGAGTCATCCTTGGAATACCACCCTTGTTATGTCGGAATCCTAACCTAGATTTGTAAGCCAGATCAGAGACAGTGTCAGGTGGGTAGTTTGACTGGGGCGGTCGCCTCCTAAAATGTAACGGAGGCGCCCAAAGGTACCCTCAGTATGGTCGGAAATCATACATAGAGCGCAAAGGTAGAAGGGTGCTTGACTGTGAGACTTACAAGTCGAACAGGAGCGAAAGCTGGGCTTAGTGATCCGGCGGTCCCGTGTGGAAGGGCCGTCGCTCAACGGATAAAAGTTACCCTGGGGATAACAGGCTGATCTCCCCCAAGAGTTCACATCGACGGGGAGGTTTGGCACCTCGATGTCGGCTCATCGCATCCTGGAGCTGAAGTTGGTTCCAAGGGTTGGGCTGTTCGCCCATTAAAGCGGTACGCGAGCTGGGTTCAGAACGTCGTGAGACAGTTTGGTCCCTATCTGTTGTGGGCGTAGGAAATTTGAAGAGATCTGTCCCTAGTACGAGAGGACCGGGATGGACACACCTCTGGTGCTCCAGTTGTCACGCCAGTGGCACAGCTGGGTAGCTATGTGTGGAAATGATAATCGCTGAAGGCATCTAAGCGAGAAGCATACTTTAAGATGAGATTTCCCATCCTTTATGGAGTAAGACCCCTTGAAGACGACAAGGTTGATAGGTTGGATGTGTAAGCACGGCGACGTGTTCAGCTAACCAATACTAATAGGTCGAGGACTTCAAAAAGCGAGAGCTTATTTACAAATTTTAGACAGTTTATTATCTAGTTTTGAGCGGATAATTTCCCTCAGATATAATCTGGTGCTTATGGCATAGTGGATACACCCGTTCCCATCCCGAACACGGAAGTTAAGCACTATTACGCCGACGATAGCCGCAAGGTGAAAATAGGGCAGTGCCAGGTTGAAAAAAGTTTTAAATATCTTAAGTGCAGTAACTTTAGTTAGTGCAGGAACAAGTAGCGCTGTTGCTTGTAAAGATAATGATGTTATAAATCAAGTAATTGTAAGTTGTGTTACAAATGAAAATGTTGATAAGCCAATACGTCCTGACATTTTTAGGAATTATGTAAAAACAAATAGTGAATCTAATAATTCACTTAAACAAGCGAAATCATCAGACCAATCATTTAAATGATATACGCACCAAAAAACACAGAAGATGGTAGTTTATTAAATGCTTGGGCAAATGACCCTTGTACAATTTTGTATGATGATGAAGGAATATACTACAGTTGAATTTTATTTAGAAACGGAAAATATTTTCCAGCCGAATGAGTTGAAATGACATCACCTGATATGAATTCTTGAACTCAAACTGAAATACGTATTAAACGAGGAAGAGAATTTTCTCAAACATCTTACATACCTTCTGCTTTAGGAGGCTCAGTTTGACGAGATGATGAAGGAGATATCGTATTTTTAATTTCAATGCAACCATGTAAGTTAATGGATGGTAGTGAAATAACAGGAGACAGTGGAATTGCATATTTTGTTTCGCATGGTTTGGGGCAACCAATTTATAAAACTGGTGTTCTAGCACCAGAAAAGCCAGCAGGTATAAACGATTGAAGAGATACTTTCATATATCAATGAAAAAGTAGATGAGTTATATGTTCGTGGTCTTGGCGTTGAAGTGCCAAATGTTATTAGATTTGGCGAAAATAAATGATACATATCTTGTTCGGTTCAAGATGCTCCTGTTCCTACAAAGGGGCCCTTTCAATCAAGCTATTGATATTTGTGTAAATTAGTTAATGGCAAATTTGAAGTTTATTCTCAAGGTCAACATGAGTATGGACCTGAGGGTTATGCACAAAGAGTTTTAGATCCTTATCAAACCAAAATTACCAAAAAGGCCTATGTAAGAGCAATGCCGGGTAATTGAAATTACAATACCGATATTTGAGCTTGAAAAGGTGGATGTTATGGTACTGATGAATTATCACTTTCAGAATACTGGGTTGGATTAAGGTCTAATGATCCATTCACAGATTATTACGATAATGGGACAGCAGTCTATATATTGAAAGGTAAGAATTTGACTAAAGGTTATAAGTTAAGTTTTAATAAGGGAGATATTACTTTTTACTTAGAAGCAGATAAGTTTTTTGGAATAATAAAATTGATACTGGATTGAAAAAGTGAACAGAACAAGGAGGACAAACAGATGTAGAGGATGTTATTTGTATGATTTGAAATAAAACAACATTAACAGTTTATAATATTACTAAAGGTTGAAATGCACATTTCATGTTATCAGAAAAAACAACTCACACTCTAAAAAAGGTGCTAAGTCTCTAGCACTTGATGATGATGTAAAAAAGAATTAGACTAATCTATATTTAAAATAAATATTTGATATTTATATTATATTATTAGATATATAAAAATATATTAAAAAAGAGCAATAGAATTGAACATCTAAAATAAAATTGACAGAAAAAAGAGACAAATATTTTTTGTTATATAATTTTATTGAAAGGATGTTCTTTTCTTATGGCAAAACAATGAAACAAAAATGAAAAACTAAAAATTTTAACATTTTCTGAGTTAAATGGCATTAAACTAACAGTTCAAAAATATAACATAGCCAAATCTATTATACATAGATGACGTGTAGACGCACAAAACAATTTTAATAATCTAGAATGATGTCATGGATCTCAAAGTAAACAAAAGACAAAAAAAGAATTAGTATTTCAGCAATTGACTCAAATGATGCTCAAAAAATGTCATGTTCTGAGTTAGAAGAGATTGCTAATTTCTTTTAATACAAGATATAATATTAATTAATAAAAAAGAAAGGAATTTTTAAAAATGAAAAAATTTTTAGTTTTCTTAGGGATAAGTTCATTTTTTCCTAATATCACATGTGGTATAACTGGAATTACCGAATATAACAACTTAAAACAAAATAGTAGTTTAGTGAACAATTCAACAATGAGAATACAAACAAAGCAGCCAGTTATTGCATTTCAGAATGAAATAAAAGTTTATCAAATTACAACTGATGTCCTACCAAATGAAGAAAAATTTGATATTATTATTAAAACTAAACCTAACTTATGAAAAGAAATTAAAAATTTATGAGAAACTGCTAATAATAGTAGCTTTACCAACGAAAATGATAAAAAGAATAAATTTATCCATGATGTAAAAACTAAACTATTGGATTCTATGACGATTGATTCATCAATTGAAACAGAGTCATTTTTTTGATGTTAGTTAATCAAATTTGAAGTGGTTGAGATTTAATTAATGATTTTTGAGTTGAATATCTTCAAGAAAACTACCGTATGTTTATGCATTTTACATTAAAATATGAACCAACAAATATTGAACGATATAGCAATATTGAAGTTAAACTTTGTTCAATATATTCAGATCATAAATCATAAATAGGATAACAAAAAAATGCATTATTATTTTGAATAATGCATTGTGTAAACATTAAAATATAGTTGTTGTGATTCAAATCCCAGTTTCTTATATAAAGGTAAACCATCTGGTGTTGCAACTAAACCAGCATAGTGGTAATTTGCTTTTTTTGCTTGGTTTAATAAATGAATTAACATTTCCTTAGCATAACCTTGTTTTTGATGTTCAGGATGAGTAGCAATGTCGTCAATAATTGCTAATTCTGACTCAAAATATAAGTTTCCTGTTGAAACAGGGACTTGATTTTTCATTAAAGTTGTAAAATAACTAATTTTTTGTTCTTGATTTAATTCTCAAATTGATTGATATTTTGCTAAATCAATTAATGATAAATCAAAGGCTTTTTTAATGATTTCAACAACATTAAGAACATTTGTTTCTATTGTTACTTCTTGAAATTGCTCATTATCACTTGCCCGATTAGCAATGTTAAAAGTTGTTAAGTCAATTAGCATTCCAATGGCTGTTTCAAAATGTTGAAGGTCAGTTTTTTCAAAAAATGTTTTTTCAAATTGATTATTATCATTGGTAATAGTACATCAAGTAAAAGGTGTTTTAGTTTGATGATATTGTTCAATAATTTCACTAGCTTTTGCAAATTGTTCAGCTGTTATGAGATGTGAACTAATAACAACATTTAAATTACTTTTTGAATTACGTGAATCAATATGATGAAAGAAATTATTATAATCACTTTCAATTAGATGTTTACCATTGTCATGTTTAGGGTCAACCATATAATGAATAAAGTTTGCAACTAATTGATCTAATTTTTTATTGTTAAATGTTAGCATGATATTACTCCTTTTTACCACATTTTAATTTTACCATTTTTTTGCCTTTGAATCAAAATATATGGAATACACAAAAGGAATATTTTAAATTTTTTATTTTTTTGATATAATGATAATAGTTTATGCAGAAATATAAATAAATATTCTTATATAGGAAACGAAACATAAAAAAATGAGGAGTTTATTTATGGCAATAAAAAAGAAAATTGTTATGCAAGAAGAATTACCAGTAGTTGATTTAATAAATCAAATTATTGAGGAAGGAAAAGAGTTAACTACTAAAACTGATATAAAAGCAGCAAAAGAAAAACTAATGCATGAAGAATGAATTAAAAAAAATAATGAAGCATGTGCTATTGCATCAAAAAATGAGAAGAAAAAATTAAATTAGCAAAGGAAAAAGAACTTAAAGCAGCATCAAAACTTAAAGATGTTGATAAGATTGAACAAGAAAAAATTGCTTTATTAGAACAAAAACGAAAAGAAGAAATTGCTAAAAATAATGCTTTATATGAAGAACGTGCTAAAAAACAAGCTCGTTTGACAAATATTTCACGTGTTAAAAAAGCAATGCGTGAGCGAAAAATGATTTTATCAAAAGAATCATGAGAAAAAGAGTCACAAAAATGACAAAAATTATTAGATCAAGTTTCACGTTAATTAAATAACTTGCACTGATGTTTATCAGTGTTTTTTTAATTTAAAATAAAATTGTTAAGTCACTTAATTTAGTTTTGAATAAAAATAAAATTATCTTAAACTTGGCAAATAAAAAGTTAAAAACTCATGTCAAAATTCTCATACTTTGGTTTTTAATGTATCATTTGTTAAAAATCAGTATGAAAATCCTTCGGCAAAAAATTCAAAAAAACTTTTAAAAGAATATTCGCTAAGATGAAATAATTGAAAATTTTTTCTCTATCCAAATTGTGGGAATTATTAATTTTTTTACTAAAAATTGGGAGTGTTGCATATAAACGGGTATTATTTAATTTATTTAAAAACAAGAAACTTTTTTCTTTTATAAAAACATAATAACACAAAAAAATAAAAATACAAAAAATAATTTCATATTTTAACATACTAAAAAATAGTTTAAAAACTAAAATTAAATTACACATACTTTAAAAAATGTATAATATAATATAGTAATTGAAAATTAATTAAAAATAAGGCGTCCTGTACGATGAACCGGCAAAAAAAATTCTTGTGAGATTGTTTTTTTATTTTTATATTAAAAACATAAATTTATTTGCTTTATTCATCGGATAGTATCTTTAAATTTAGAATTTTTATCATAAAAATAGATGTTATTCTGCTTTCCCTACACAAAATAAACGATATTTTTTTATAAATTTCCTTTCAAATAAAGGTATTATCCGATGAATAATGCAACCCCTAAAACTTAATATTTTTTGATGCTTAAAGATGGATAACTCATCTATGGCACGAAAGCTTTAAAGAAAGTGTGAAAGCGATTGGATTTACTACTCCTATTTATTTTTTTAATTCTCGGCAAGATTAATCACTTGTGAAATGTCAGAGCATGTGTTTTTTGGCTTGTTTTCATAAAAAGAGTGTTGTTAAACCAAAAAAACAATATCGAAAACTAAAAAAACAAGAGGGTTGGAACTCCAAAAGGTTATTTTCTTTGTATAAAGTTGTCTAGGGATGGATGAAGCGTAATTAATAACTGGGTAAATTTGTTTTACTTCCATCCGGGGATAAACTCTGTCAAAATATCCTACCGCCACCTGCTCCCCCCCGAAGTGAAGCGGGTGGCGAAATAAATAAATACTAAAATACAATACATTATTTACTAAATATCAAAATATTAACCAACAAAGGATTTTTCTTTTTATTTAAAAAATATAAATAAAAAGAAAGGAAAAAAATATTATGCAAGAATATAAAAGTAAATATATCAATAAAACTTGAAATGAAATAACAACATCATTTGATTGAGTTAATTGTCAGCCCGTTGATTGTCGTATTTCGCACCATAAAAATCATTATGATTTACAGTGTTTAGAATGAGCAAAAATGTATTTAAATTTATTTGAAGATAAATGAGATGTTATTAATTCATATATGCAACATTACAAAATTAATAATATTTTAGATTTAACTAAAGATGGTTGAAAGATATTACAAATTGAGAAAAAAATAAAACAAATAAATTAAAATATATTATTGCAATTGACCCTGCTGGAATTGGACAAACTGGTATTATTATCTATAATGTTTTGCAAAAGAAAATAATTAATAATATTACTTTTAATTCCAAAAATGAAGAAGAAGCAATAAATAATGTGTATTTAATATTAAATCAATTTAAAAATAAAATTTGTTATTTTGTATAGTGTAAATGCAATTAATTATTTCCTACTCTTATTAATTAAAATAATATCACTTAAAAATAAGTTTGCAAGTATTTTTAAATTATTTTTTTAATTTATTTAAAATTAGTATATTTGGGCACACTAAAAAATAATTTATTAAGTTTTTTTATTTAATAAATTTATTTAATATATTTATTAAATAACTGTGTTGGTGTTTCTCAATTTAAACAAGGTCTTATCTTATCATTAATTGTATTAATTATTCAATCTATTTTATCTTGTTTAATAATTCTAAAATCAGTACTTTTTGGTAATTCTCGCCTTATATCTCTATTCATTCTTTCTACAATTGTTTTTTATGTAGGACTACCTTTATCACAAAAATATACATTTGTTTTAAGATGTTTTTCAATATCTTTTCAATTTCAAAATTCTTTTCCTTGATCAGTTATAATTCCCTTTAAATGTTTTTTAAAAGTTTATTTTTAAAAATTTGTTTTAAAGTTTCTAATACTTCTGTTGAATTTTTTTCTTTTAATTTTTTAAAAAAGGTAAATTTAGTTAATTCTTCTGTTAATGTTAAACATGCTGATTTCTTATCTTTACCAACAATAGTATCCATTTGAAATCAACCAAAAGTACCTTTTTCATGTTTTGCTTGTTTAATAGTTTTAAAATCATTGCTTAAATTACCACGTTTATATTTTTTCCCTTTATGTATCTTTTTTTACTATGAAAATACAAATTACGTTTATTTAAACCAAATAAACCTAAATAAATATATTTATAAGGTGTTTAAAAACACATAGGGAATTTATCATTAAATTCAATTTCATATGATTTACATATTTGTTTAGGTGTATAATGAAATTTATTAAATTTTTCATCTAATCATAATAATTGTTTAAAAGTTAAAGTAGTTTTCTTTTTACAATTTTTACAATTTTCTAAATATCGTTTATGTTCTTGCATAGGATGATATCATTTATAATGTTTTAAGTGATATTTAATAGTACTTTTACTACGACCCATATATCTTGCTATTTTTGATATATTAAGAGTGCCATTTTTTTTCTTAAAAATATCAGATTCTAAGGCTTCTTTTAAATTACATCTTTCAATAAAACTTAAATGTTTAAATTTTTTCATTTTCTCCTACCCTTTCTTAAAATATTTACATAATACAATAAAAAAAATAAAAGTAAATTATTGACATTAAATTTAATGATGATAAGATAATATTGTAAATCTAAAAAGGAAGAATTTTCCTACTCTTAACCTGTTTTAGAAAATTACAAAAATATAGACTTGCAAAAGTCTTTTTTATGTAAAATATAGATAATAAAAAAAGAACTTATGAGAGTTCTTTTATACATTAATACAGTTTTTTACTTTTTTATTTAATTATATTGTTTAAATAATAGCAATTTTAATATGCAAAAAGGATTAAAAAATGGCCAAAAAATGCCAAATTGTAAAAGAAAGGTATTAGCAAGATTTAAAAAAGATAAAAATGATGATTTAGTAAGAAAAATGCAAGGTGATTGACCAGTGCAATTATGTATTAGTCATTTTAAAGAGTTTCAAATTAAAATAAATGAAACTATTTTATATATGGAACAAAAAAAGAGTATAAAGATATGATTAACACAATGATTGTAAAAAAGAATTAAATTATGGTATAATATTTTTATAAGGTTAATCTTCCTTTTATAAAACAGTCTTACCTATAATTTGTTAAAAGTGTTAATCCTACACTCAAATAAGGAGCGAATAATAATGGCAAATTTAGAAAAAATTAAAGAAATTTTAGAAATTGATGATGAAAAAGCGAAAGCAGTTGATGAATTATTATCTGCTCAGGCTAAACAAATTCGTGAATCAATTAAAAATCGTGAAGATGTAGTTGATAAAACAGATTTTGAAATTGTTAATACTCAATTACAAGAATTAAAAAATAAAAGTGATTTATTAGAAAATGAATTATATTTAAAAAATTTTACAGATAAAGATAAAAAGATTATTTCTTCGTTAATTAATAATGATGAATATAAAGATTTATCTAAACAAGAAAGAATAAACAAAATAGCAGAAGAATATAATATTAATTCAGTAGATGGTACTGTTGATGGTGGGTCAGTTATTGACCAAATGCTAAAAAGAAGTGAAGAAATTAAATCTAATCGTTTAGAAGAAATTAAGAAAAATGGTGCTAAAACTGACCAAGATATTATTGATTATGCTAAAAGTTTAACATGACAATAATAAAGATTCTGGAATGGAACAACAATCCGTAGCAGTGCGAAGAGCAACTGTTATGATGGATCAAATGTTAACATTTAAATATGATGATCCTACATTTGATGTTGTTCGTTTTATGGAATCAGCAGTTGAAGTACGAACTACTACAATTGGAGAGTGAATGAAAACAATTACTCGTAATTGATATTCAAATATGAATGCAATTTATTTACAAGGTGTTGTAGATTCATGTATTGCAACAGGTCAATTTATTAAATTACCTATTCCAAAAGATACTGATACAGCACAAGAAACATTTTATAAAATTAATGATATTTCAATTAATTTAGTACAAAAAGTAAATGCTTTAATGTTTCGTACTAAAAAAGACGATTTAATGGTACATGGTTGCAATGCCAGTATTTGCTCAATTTACAAAAGCATATACTAAAATTTTAGACCAAATAGGAGCAGATACATTAGCAACTGGTCAATTATGGAAAAAAATGATTGTAAGCAATTAAACTTGTTGTACTTGTTGCTACTAATGAAATTGTTCCTATTATACTTAATATTTTTTTCATTCCAATTAACCCTCTTTCTATTAATTTCTTACATTATATATACAAGGTTAAGTTAGTTAGAATTATTATCTTTATCACTTTTGTTGTGACTTATATAAAAATTAATAAGATATTCGATTCGTTGTGAATAAGTAAAGTCATTAAATTCATTTCAAACTTTTTCTTGGTTTTCATTTAAGTAAATATTAACATTACGAATTAATTTAAAATAATATTTTCCTGTTTTTTGATTAAATGAATGTTTCATAATATTAACCCTTATAATTAGCAATAATAATGGCATTTCGTAAATGATTACTAATTTTGTCATTATTATATTTTTAACCTTTACCATATTGAAAAGTTAAATTACTATCAATTCCCCAATAAATTTTATTTCCATAATACTTACTTTCATTTTCTATATTTTTAACAACTGATTTAGTATGGCGTGGTGAAACATTAGCAATATATCCTTGTGTTTCTAACGAACCTAATAATTTCAATAAATCATCTCTATCTTTTGAGCCATTGGCATTTGTATATAAACAATTTTCTATAAAAACTAAATATTTTAGTTTATGATTATTTGATAATATTTTCTCAAATGGTTTTTCATTTTTTAAATAATTTATAATAAATTTAGAATGTTTTTTTCAATCTTTATTTATAAACTCTTGTTTATCTAATAAGATATTATTTTCAAAAACAACAATAGCCGTAGTACCAGATCCAGAAGGGTCAATACCTATTTTTATCATGCGTATACATCCTCATCATTGTTAATTGCTGGTACTACATTAGAGATATCTTCTTCTTTAACTACATTATCGTTTGTGTACGCTATTTCATCATTACATGGGGTAAATTTATATTATTTGATAATGGTTCATGGCTCATATGCTCCTGATTTTTAACGATATTACTATCATTATCAATATAAATCTTTTCATCATTAGTTGTAATAACTACTTGATCTGATTTATATGCTTGTTGTAATTGAACTGACATAATATCTCATTTTCTTAATAATGATTTTAATACTGTTTTTAATGCCATTTCATCAAAAGTAGCAATCATAAACTTTTTATTTTTAGCATAAGTTTTAGAATATTTCATAAAATGATTTTCCATTTGTTCTCTTGTCATATATAAAGTTTTTTCAAAATCATTAACCATTTTAAAATATGCTGCATAACCTATAATTGGTAATTTTTCTCGTTCATCTTCATTTTGTATTCAATTAAAACTAGTTCCTTTTAAACGATCATAATTTATTAATTCACCATCTTTGACATTAGATACTGACATATCTAAATATTGACCGCTTCCTTGGGCTAATTGAATATAACCTTTATAACCCATTTGAAATTGTGCTTGAATAACTCATTCTTGTATTTTGCGACCATTAATAATTCTTGTTATTTTAGTATTATATGGAACTACATAAGCATATCCAAATTGTTTTTCCATCGGTAAGTTTAATAATACTCCTTGATAACAAGCAGTCATAATTGTTTTTGGATCTGCTTTTTGTAACAATTCATTACTATTTGTTATTGCTATCAAATTACTTTTAAATCTTACAATTTCATTTTCATTTGAAAATTTACTTTTAATTCAATCATTTGCTAGATCTGTTCTTAAAAATTCTACTATATTTGCCATTTTATTTCACTCCTTTAATTTGAATATTTATTCCTTTAATACCAATTACTTTATTTTCTGTATTTATATCTCATTGTGCTTTAATTATGTTTTTAACTAACTTTTCATCAGCAATTAAATATTTAATTAGTTGTTTTAATTCATATTTATTAGCATTTTCTACAAAATCATCATCAATTCCAATTATTTCAATATCTTTAACTAATAATTTTTTTTACGAAAATTACTAGTAATAATTTTTAATTCTTGCATTTGTTTTGCTACACTTTTAATTTCTAAAAATTATTCTTTTTTATGATTTTCAATAATTTCATTTTGTTTTTGAAATTGAATATTAATAACACTATTTTTAAAAGAATCATGATTACTTTTAATATTATTTTCTAAATTCAAAATATCTTTTCTAATAGAATTTAATTCATCTTTAAAATTTTTTATTAATTCTAATGGTTCTCTAAAAATATAATCAATTTTTGAAACTACTAATTTTAAATCTTTTAATGATTGTGATTTATATTCTCCATTTATTAATCAAGCTTGTTGTCGATATATAAATTCTTCTAATTCTTGTCCATTTTCATCAATTCATTTTTTAATTGTTAATGCTTTTAAACTTAATTCTTTAAAATCAGAACCTTTTATATAAAACGGAAATGTAATATTATTTACTGCATTTTTTACAATATCACTAATTATTTATCCTCCTTACTAGGTAATTTGTCATATTTTGAACTGTCAACTAATATTCAATCGATAGAACCTGTTGAATATGGATTTTTGTAAAAATCTTCTTTATATAATTGTTGGCTGTATGTATTATTTAAGGGTTTTAATTAATATCTTAGAAATTGTGGAATAAAAATACCACTTACTTATTTAAATTATATTACTTTTAATTTTATTGTCAACAACATTTTAACATTTTTTAAATTTTTCCACAACAAAAATACATGTTTATTAAAGTTATTTAATTTATTAGATAAAATTAATAAAAATATAAGTTTGGTTGTAAATTATTATTTACAAAATTATTAACTAAATAATTAATTCTATTTTCTTCTAATGGTTCATTAGTATTAAATAAATTAATTTTATTTTTAAAATTCATCATACTAGTATTTAATTTATTTTTAAGAGTTTTTTCATGATAAGTTGCTTTTTTAACCAAAACACCTTTACAGTAATGTGATATATCACCCTCAATATGACAACCAATATTATTTCATAATGTTTGATTTATGACACCTTCTTCATTATTTTTAATTAATTTAATTGTCTCTTTTAAGAATTTTATTTTTGATTCTTTTATAAAAGAAGCACTGTTTTCTAAACATTCTAATAATTCTTCATATTTAGCATTAAAAAAATAATCGACTGCTTTATGGTATGTTTCTCTGTTTTTTTTGTTTTTACTTTGATAAGGATATAATTTTTTAAATCTACTTGTAAGGTGAAATTTATCTATCGTGTAATGCACTTTATTTTTAGGAAAATATTCTTGAATAAATTTTACAATATTTTTAATTCAAGATGCGCCATCTCCTAATACCATAAATTCAATATTGTCATTAACATCATAATAACTTGTAATTAATGTAAGTAATTTATTAACAAAATTAGTTAATTTACTATTTTTTTTAATATATTCTGGAATATTATCTAGCTCTATAACACCTAATTTATCTTGAATTACAGGTCTTTTTTTCGTTGATTTTGCCTTATCAAAACCAGTATGAACAGTTGAAAATATACTATGTTTTTTTATTTTTTCTTTTCCTTTTTTCTTTTCATTTCACATTTTTAAATAAGTTCCATCAATTTGAATATATAAAGTATGAGGTACCTTTATTTTTTTATCAGTTTTATTAATATAATATTCTTTATAAATTTTTGCATTTTTCATAATATTTGAAATTGTTTTTATACAAATTTTTACATGTTCCATAGTATCTAAAATATCTTGATATGTTTTTTTATTACCAATAAATGATGATATTTTTTCTTTAACAGTATTATCTATTCTTTGTCATTTTTTAATGCCTAAAAGTTTATCCAAAGGAAAAATATATTCTTTTTTACCTGTTTCTGGATTAATTTTATAATATTTTCTTCTTTTAAAAGTTATTTTTCCATTTAAAATAGTTAATGTTCTTGGTTTTATTTCTTTTACTTTATAATCTTTAAATTCTTTTAAAGTTTCATCAATTTTATAATTTTTAAAAATTCATTCATCAGAATTTTCTAAATTTTGTTGAATAATTTCAATACTTTGTATATATAACAAATTATTAAAATTATTAAAAAAGTTTTCATCAATATTTATCATTTTTTACCCTCTTTCTTAATTTCACACATTAACATAAAAATAATAAAAATGCAAAAAAGATAGCAATTTTTATTTAGTATGTTATAATTTAAGTGTTAATTATTAGCAAATTAATTTAACTGAAAAAAGTAAATTACTTTACTTTTTTTTATTTTGATGTAAAATATAAATAATAAAAAAGAACTTGTGAGAGTTCTTTTGTATATTTAACAGGACTTTTTTACTCTTTTATTTAATCATATTCGTTAAATAATAGCAATTTTAATATGCAAAAAGGAGTAAAAATGAAAGAATTTAATCCAAAAACAGCAAGTTTAAGCACATTTAAGCGTAAAATAGAAGAATTTTGAGCCGATAAGAAACCCAATATTCCCTATACTTTGAATGATTTAACCAATAAATTCAACCTTTCTAGCAGATGAAGACATGAAACTTACAAGAGCGAAAAGATAATACCTTTAATACAACGACAAGTTGATAAAATTGAAAGTGAACTTATTAAACAAATGGTTAAAACGCCAGATGGAGTAAAAACATATTGACAGCGTGCATTTAATTATAAATATTCAATACAAGAAAAACAGTTAGAACAAGAATTAAACTTAAATAATCAACAACCAATAATAGTTAATTTACAAACTGATATTAGAGATATTAAAAAAGAAAGTGATAATAATGCTTAATCATTTTACTTATTTATTAGAAATGCCTTATTGGTTATTACAAAATAGTAGTATTGGTAATAAATACCCCTTTGCTAAGAAATATGAGTTAGTTAATGAAATTAATCAAATTGGAACACGATATAGTGGTAAGACTATATCAAATATTAAAATGTTTGGTGAATTATTAAAAATTAGTTTATTAATTAAAGAATCAATTTGTATCATTGCTAGTATGTATTGGAGTAAAGATTTAAAAGATAGTGTATTTCAAAATATATGAAATATTTTAGATGAAAATAATATACCTTATACTATTAATTTATCAAATTTTACTTTTACTTTATCAAATGGTAGCAAAATATATTGTAAAGGTTTACATTCACCAAGTCGGAAAGAAAAATTAAAAGCCTTTGCTGATTTGAATAAATATAAATTAGTTATTGATTGAAGAGAAGAATGTGATCAATTTCAACAAAAAGATTTAAGTGATTTAGAATTTGCTATTCGTGGTTATCAAAATAAAATAACAATTAATACATGTAATCCTGAAAGTTTAAAAAGATATATTGTTGGTTATTGTAATGAATTATTACCTTTTAATGAAGAAATAATGCGTAGTAAATATGAGCAAATTAAGTATATTGAAAAATGAAATATGAAAATTATTATTCATTATTCTAGTTGAAAATTAAATTATGAATTACCACAAGATAAAGTTAATGAACAATTAAGATTAGAACAATTAGATATTGAAAGAGCAAGAGTATGGAGTTGAGGACTTCCTGGCAATACTAGTGGATCAATCTTTGCAAGATATATTGATATTATGAAAGCAACAGATATTATTCAACCAACTAAATTATTAGGTGGTGTTGATATTGCTAATGCTACTAGTCCTAAAGGACATACAACAGCGGCTAGTTTTTGAATATATAACTCATTTGATAAAAAAGCCTATAAAGTTGCTGAATATACTCATTCAAATGCTACACAACAATTTAAAACTGAATTAGAACAAGTTAAAGATATTTTAGATTTTTATAACAATCAATTAAATCAATACTTTAATTTAATACAACAAGGAATATCAATTAATGTTGATGATAGTGCTTATTCAACATTGCAAAGTTTAAACCGAGAAAAATATAATTATTCTTTTGGTCAATATATGACATTTAAACCAGCACAAAAACAAAAATTTAAAGTAAGACATCGTGTAGAGGCATTCACAATGTTAATAAATACTAATCAATTAAAATGATTATGAGAAAAATGTCCTGTAAGTAAAACCCAATATGAATTAATACAATGAGAAGATAAGCCTGAAGCAAGAGAAGAAAAAGTATTAGACTTATATGATGATACATTTGATAGTGATTTTTATGCTTTACATTTTAAATTAATACCAATGGTTAAGCATAATAGTTCAGCAGATTATAAATTATGACAACAAAGGGAGTGAATAAATTAATGAAAAAAGATATTTATGTAATACATGATGAGCGTGTAATAAATGCAAAAAGACCTTATATGTCTGTTTGTGGACAAGTTAAAAAAAGACTTTGTCAAGAATTAAAAAAAGATAATATCGCAATATGTAAATTAAATTTATATAATGAATATATTAAAAAATATCGAAAAGTTAAAGTATGTGTTCAAGTTTTGGCAAATGAACCAAATTTATTAACAGTAAATATTATTAATTATGCACTTATCTTAAAATTAAAGGAGCAAAATAACAATGCATAATACTTTCCCTAGTTTACCAAACTTAAATGATATTAATAGTGTTTTAAAATTTTATAATTATGATTGAACAATTAATTTGGCCAATATTATTGCTCGCCATCAAATGCGATTAGTAAATGGTAAAGATATTTTATTTAAATCTCATCGTAAAGATATTTTAAAAAAATTAAATTGATGATATGAAACTTATAAAATAAAAGAAAAATTAGATAAAAATGAATTAACAGCAAGTTTAATGGGTAAAACTATCTTTGGTTTATTAGAAACTAGTGATGGCAATATTGATTTATGAATTAACCCTTTTAACTTTACATCTCGTGTAAGTAAAATAAATGAAATTGAACAAGGTGCTGATATTTGATTAAATTATCATCAATCAGATAGTGGTTTTATTTTAAATTTAATTTGTACCAAAGATAAAATAGTTATTAAAGGTTGACCTAAAAATAATGAAGTAGTTGTTGGACAAAGTAAAACACAAATTAAAGATGATGTTAGACCTGTTTTAGTACAAGAATTTAAAAATAAATTAGGTATTGTACCTTTTTGAGAAATGATTAATGAATCTAATCCTTTATTTTTATCAACATCAACAACTTTAAATCCATGACCTACAATGGCAAATTGTTATAAATTACAATTTGATTTAGAAGATAGTTTTAATATTAAATCAAAAGAAAGATATGCAAATCGTACGCATTGATATGGGATACTAAGTGATGATTTAATGACTGCTTATAACAAAGGCAATAAAAAAGTACTACAAGATGTATTTGATGATATTTTTGTTCAATCAAGTTCATCAACAGTAGATGGTCAATTATCCCAATCTTTACAAGTGGTACAAGGTACACCAACCTTAGAAACATATACTGAAGACCAAAAATCTATTATTGAACAAGTATATTTAGCATGTCATTTTTCTAGTCCTTTTGGTGATAAATCAGATAATGATCAAAATAAAACACAGTCATTATTAACTAAAACAAAAGACTTAGAAAAACAAGCATATTTACAGGCATATCGTAAACAATATTATACCAAGATGTTTGATACTGTTTTAAAATATTATGATTTATGAGATGGTAGCGGTGAACGCCCTTATGGATTTGATTTTATTAGTGCTAGTTTAGTTGATCAAATGCGACAAAATGAATTAATTATCGCTAGATTAGATAATGGAACAATGGAACCAATAAGAGCCATAACTGAATATGATAACGTTGACGAATTAGAAGCAACAAAATATTTTGAAAAAGTAGAACAATGACAAGATAAAATGCAAGCTAAAGAAATCGAACATAATAATAAATTACTAGAATATGATGAAACTGGTAATAATCAAAATGCCTTACAAGGGAGAACAGAAATTAAGGAGAATTAAAAAAATGAGTAGAATTAATCCAGGGGTTATGGAAGAATTAAGAAGACAAGCCCATGATACTTTAATAGATATCAGAGAAAACATAAGAGATAATAGACATTGAATGGTATTTCCTTTTAATGTTTATAGTTCATATATACCTGATACTGAAACAGGATGAAAACCTAATAATGCAAAACCAAGTGACTATGGTAGTTATTCACGAATATTTGATAATATGGAAAGTACTATTGCACAATGACAAGGTAGTTTAAAAATAGTCCAAAAATATAAAGGTGAAGAAATTACTATCTTAACGATTGATGATTTTAATAAACAATCTATTAATTCAACAATATGAGCAAATAATGAAACACCTTTTGCAATAAAATTAAAAGATGAAAATAATAATGTTTATTGAAAATTAATTGCTGGTGAAAACATTTATGATATTAATAGAATGTTAGAATACTTAAAGCAATACAAATTAAGTTATTTTGTTAATAATGATAATAAAGCAGATAATTTTTATACAAAAGAAGTTAAAGTTGGTAAATATTGAGATGCTTATATGATTGATGATAGAAGTTCAATCCAATTCGGTGAAGCTAAATTCGAACAAGTATTTACTCAACAATCAACCGAAAGACAATATACTTTATTAATTTTAGATGAAGATGCTGATAAATTAAATATTAATGATTATTATAATTTTTATACAGTATTTAATGATCGTGGTTTAAATATTGGTGGTGGTGATATTAATTCTGCTCCCCAAGATAGACAATGATTATATCCCTCTAATGTTATTAATTATTATTCACCATATGATGGTAGTTTCTTATGACAAGAAATTACCTTTTCAAGTATTAATGACAAAATTAGTAATAGTGGTTTATCAGTACGACAATTTATTCAAACAAGTGCCCCAGGTGAAGGTTATTGTTTTCCTAAAATAACTTATGATGAAAAACTAAATAAAGGTATTGTTGAATTAGATGAGATTTTATTAAAAGACCCAGGTGTTAGAGCAATGGCAGTTAAATTTTATGGTAATCCGATATTTTTTGATATGCCTGTAATTGGCCGACCAATTATTAAAGGTCAATTTAATAAAAAAGTAATGAATTCAAGAGATTTATTAATGTATAATATGCTTCCTACACCACCAGACAAAATAAATACTTATGCATCACCTGAGGTAAGTTGATATAATATTCAAGGTATTCAACCAACAATGATAACTGGTTATGAAGATTGAAAAAAAGATATGGAAAGTAGATATGATTTTTGAAAACAAAAAAATAGTGAAGGTATTGTTATAACTGACCCCGCCACTACATCAGCAACTAATTCTACTGTTGGTAGAAATATTCATAAAGAAGATAAAGATTCTAAATTTTACTGGTCTAAAGATTGAAAAATAACACCACCAGCAAAAATAAAAACAAACAGTGGTACAGTTGATAATATTATTACTACCCAGGCATCATCTTATTTTAGAAGAAAAGATGAATTCGGTAATACCGTTGGTCAAGTTCAAATTGAATATAATAAAATGAGCGCATGTAATGTTTGAGATATTTTAAATATGAATAATTTTATTAATCGCCAAATTACAGTATTACCTTTAAACTATACACAAAAATTAGTTTTTAATCCTTTTACGATACCAGGTGGAGTTGGTAAATTCTTAAACTTTATTTCATTTGGTATTCCATGAGGATGAGTAATTAATCAAAATGAAAAAACTTGACCTAATTTCCAATGACTTAATGGCTTTATGAGTGCTAATGTTTATAGTTTTTATAATGATGCATTTTGGTCTGAAAACTCAAAAGGTAAAGGTTATTTACCATTTGAAATATTTAGAGAACAAGGCAATGATAAAGTTGGTGCTATTTTTGGAGCTAATACTACTAGTTTTAGTTTTACAACTTTATTAACAGATAAATTAAAAGGTACTGTTTTAAAAAAAAGATGGTAAACCAACAGAAGAATTATTTTATTCAACTTACAATTTAAAACAATTAAATCAAAAAACAAATCGAGTTTATTTAATTAATGAACAAACTAAAACAGTAGATGCTCAAACACCAGTTAGTGATAGTGAAAAAGATAATGATTGCGAATTCTTACAAACACCTGATGGGACAAATTGTAGTTATATAATTGATATGTTTTCAATCCAAGCCTTATATAAAGGTAATTTTGAAATTATCTTTTATGCTGATAATCCATATACTAATAATGAAGAAGATTATTTACGCTTATCAGTATGGAGTTTTCGTGGTAAAACAAAAAGCGTATTAAATAATTATTTACGCGATATGACAACTAATTATAAAACTAGTTTTTTACTACCACATGATTATGAAATACCAACATTTAATTACCCTGAATATGTATTACCACCAGTTCCATATAACTATAAACCTTATACAAAAGATATTATGCCTTCTAATGTAGTACTACCATTAAAAACTAAAATTGTTGCACCAGCACAATGTAAAAAAGCACAAAATTATGGAATTCCTGTTAATTTATTTTCTGATGAATTTAATTCTGCTTATTATGAAACTGAAATTGACTTAAGACAAATTGACCCAACAATTCAAAGTATAAGTAAATTCCAAGATGCTTATAAAACTATTGAAATAAGTAATCTAGGTAATTTACAAGTTGAATGTGGACCACCAAGTATAGAAAATTTTATACCTAATAGAGAGATTAATTTATTGGGTGGTAATAATAGTTGCGATTTTAATAGTGGATTATTATCTAAAATAACTTTTAAAAAAGAAGGTACATCACAAACAGATAAAATTAATTTTGATAATATAATAATTTTGTATACCGACAATATAAAAGTAAATGATACTGAAACAAAATACGCAACTGGTGTTGCTAATGGTTTACCTAGTGGAAATTATAAAAGCATTTATTATACAGAAAAAAGTGGAGCAGTTAATTTTTTACTTCAAATAACAAAATTATCTAATAATGATAAAAATAAAATTACTGAAACATATTTACAAGCATATTATACTAATGATGTAAAATTAAAAATTAGATTTGTAAAAGTATTATTTGCTCAGTTATTATTATTGGCTCAAATTAACCTTAGTTATGCGGGTAATGATAAAAATATAACAATAGATGTAAGTAATCCAAATGTTTTAGGAATTAAAAATAAAAGCGACAGCCCAGTTAAAATAACAATTAAATCAAGATAGAAAAAGAGATTTAATAATCTCTTTTTCTATTCTACATTAACTTTTACATTACCTTTATCATCAATAATTAATTCAGGTTCTTTTGTATCTAAGTTTCAACGATAAACTGATTTAATATAATCATTTTTACTATTTCAAGGAATTTTTATATTTTCTGAAGAAATATATGTTGTTAAAACCGAAAAACTAGCACCCATATAAAAATATAAAGATAATATAGAATTATTTAATTTATCAATGTTTTTTTCTTTTCCATCTTCTAATTTTGTATTATTATTAAACTTACTTAAATATCATTTTTCATTTTTATCACCACGCCATTGTACATAATATCATTTATTATCAACTGTATTAAATGGTTTTTCTTGTGGTGCTATTCATTCTAAAATACCATCTTTTGTATTTATTTTGTTTTGTTCTTTTAGTTTTGCTAATTCTTCTTTTGTATATTCTTGTGATGTATTACAAGCAACTAAACTTGTTGTACTTGTTCCTATTAAAGTAATTGTTCCGAAAAGACTTAATATTTTTTTCATATTTATTTCTCCTATTTTTTGAAAAATTTGTTAATTTAATTAAAAATGGAAATAAATTTATTTTTTATTTCCATTTACTTTTATTAATTAACCTAGAATAAAAGCACTTCCATTTGGTGATATCTCAATTGATTTTACAGAAATATTTATTCCATCAATTTTTTGAATATTTGAATATAAGTTAAGTTTTAAATAAATACCATCATTTTTTCCAAAATAAACACTATTTTTTTTAACAGAATTTACAAATGTATCTTTTTGAACAGCGGCAATTATATTAACATCGCTTATATCATTTACTTTTTTTACTTCTCAAGAATCAAAAGGTATATAATAAACATTACCATTATCATCTAAAGAATATGAATCTCCATTTGGTAATAATTCAATTAATTTTACAGAACTATTATCTGTTTGATCAACTTTTTTAATGTCATTATTGGTTTCATTTTTAGATTTATAATAAACACCATTTTTAGTTCCAAAATATATGTCACCTTTTTTTACATTAGAATTTGCAGCATCATTTTTTAAAAAAACCATACTATTCAAATTATTTATTTTATTTATTTTTTCAGGTGTTCAACGATTTATAGGCACATAATAAACATTTCCACTTAAAGCATTAAAATATAAATTTCCATCTAAATCAAGGAATAATTTTTTTACATTATTTTCAAGATTATTATCACAAGCACAATTTTTTATAAGATTAATTGAACTTACTGCATTTTCAGAATTATGATATCTAAAAAAAACACCATTTGTAGTTCCAAAATAAACACTACCAGCTTTTATATTAGAATTAATATCTTTTTCAAAGATAACAAAATCATTAACAGGATATTTTATTTCATCCATAGTTCTAGCTTCTGTTTGGTCATATCCTAAATAAAAAACTTTTCCTTCTTTATTTAAAATATAAACATTGTTCTGATTATCAACTTCAATTTTTTTTACTTCTCCATTAACACCAGTAATTTCTCTTAATTCTCAACTATTTTTATAAACAAAATATAATCCATTTGTAGTTCCAAAATAAACACTACCAGCTTTTACCGACGACAATGATGGTGTATTGTGTTGTAAAACCTTAATTACAGTAATATTTGTAATTTCATCAACTACCTTATTTTCTAAAGAACCAGAATTAAGAAATAAAACATTATTAAATATTTGTCTTTTATTTCTAATTAAATTTTCTGAATTATTAATATTATTATTTAATTGTTCTTCTTTTTGATAAGGACTAGCGGCAATTGTTGTTGGTATAGCAGTTCCACTAATTGTTAATACACTTAATAAACTTAGTAATTTTTTCATACTTGTTTTTCTCCTTTTCTTTATCTTGAAACTTTTTATCAAGATCTACCTGCATTATATATATATATATATATATATGCAAGCAAAGATATTAAGTTTAGGGGTTATATAAAAAGTATTGTATTAGTAAAATATTAATATATAATAAAAGCATAGGTTTAATCTTTTTCCGTAAAAAGAGTTATGCTGACTTGTTAATCGAACAAGGATAAAAAAAGAGGAGTTTATAAAATGGCACTTACAAAAGAACAATTAATAGAACAAGGTTTAAGTGAAGAGATTGCGGAAAATATCTTAAATCAGTTTAATAATGAAGCAAAGCAAATTAGAGAAAGTGTGCAAAAACGCGAAGATGTTATATCAAAAGAAGACTTTATTAAATTATCTAATGAATTAGATGAATTAAAAGCATTTAAAGATGTTCCATCTACTAAAATTGAAGATATTAAAACTAATTTAGATAAAGTTAGTGGTAATTCTTTATCTGAAAAAATGCAAACTTTAAAAGAATTAAAACCTGATTTGTTTGTTGAAGAACAACCATCAGTTTCACCAACTAATTTTATTAAAGATATGATTGAAAAATCTAGTGAAAATAAAAATGAAGAAATTGAAACTATTAAAGAAAAAGGAGCATATACTCCTGATGAAATTAAAAAAATAACTGATTATACACTTAAAAACCTTAGATAATAAGGGAGTGAAATATTATGGCAACAATTAACTTGCCACAAGTACCTTTTATATTACAAGGTAATACAACAGACCAAAAAGCGTATGTTGATATGGTTAATGCTTTATTGCGTGGACCTTTATATAATGAATATGCAAGTATTATGCAGTATGCTACTGCAACCGCAGAACAAGTTGCTTGATTACCAAATGCAGGACAAGCACTATATAATTTAACTCATCGTGTGGTATGACAAGATGATTATTCATTACCAAATGGTGGGACAACTCAAACAATGGGATTAACAAGAATTCCAGTTCCTATTGATAAAAGATTTAATTTAAAATTAATGAATGAAGCTTTTGACTTAGCATTAATAGAACAAAATATTAAAAATGGTGTTATTGCTGATGCTATTTCTAGTGTTGTACAGAATAAATTTGTTAATTTAGAATGTGAATTAATTCAGGCTATTTATGATTATTGTTTAGCAGATGGTCAATATGAAGTAATTCCATTTCGTAGTTATACAGCAGAAAATGCAGATGATGCAAATAAAGCATTCTTTACATTAAATGAAACTTTGATTGAATTAACAAATCAAATTAGTAATTTATATTTTGGTTTACCAACAGATAAAATGTTTATGGTTTTAGGTCGAAGATCATATTTAGGATTAACACCTGCTTTTTTAAAAGTAATTGGTTCACAAGCACAACTAAAATCGATGGTTAATGGTGAATTATATGAAAATACAGCAATGGGTATTCCAGTATCAAAAAGCTTTCATTTAGAAAAAACATATACAAAAGGACAAGTTAACCGTGATAAAGGTTATAATTTTACTAATGTAAATGGTTTAATTATTAATAAACAAGTATGAGCTTATCCAATTAATATGGATACTATTCAACAAGTTTTAGATAATGATACTGCTAATCCTAAATGAATTGGTAAAGTTCAATATGCAACACCAACTATTTTATATCCTAAAACATGTAAAATTATTTTGGAAAAACAACCAAGCCAAGATGAAATTACTGCCGCTAAAAGTAATCTAAATAAAACTTTTAGAGTTCCAGTTGATTATCTAATTTCAGCATCAAAACCAGAATCAAAACCAAATAATCAAGGTTAATATAAAATGAATTTACTAATATTACGCGTTTTAACTTTATTAGTATCTAATTTAGAAAATAAACCTTTAATAAGTAAATTTGTAAATTTAATTAATAGAGTTAATCAAGTTAAAAATAAAATATTAAAGCCAATTAATTATATTAGTGATAAATATAATAAAATTACAAATAAAGTTGAAGATATTTATCAGTGATTAAATCCATTTACTTATTTAGATTTAATTAAAAAAGGTCATAAAAAAGAAATTCAACAAATATTAAGTCAATTAGAAAAAGATAATAATATTAAAAATAGAAAACAATTTAAAAATGAAAATTATTTAAATACTAATTGACAACCTTTAAATAGTAGTTGACTTGATAGTGGTATGTTTAATATTACAAATAAATTAACTTTAACAGGTAATTTAACTATTTTAATATATACAAAAACAGCAAAACATCCGAAATTTTATGGACCTTATGTTTATCCTAGTGTTCCAGTTGAAATATGAAAATTATTAAGTAATGCTGTATCTAATGCAGGAACTTTATTTTGGCGTTATTGATTAAGAAAATGATTACCTAATCATTTAAGATATTATATTAAAAAACGATTACCACAAGCATTAAAAGAAAAATATCCCAAAGGAACTACTAAATTAACATTACCAACAGTTCAAAAATTACAACAAATTAAAAAGTTTATTAATAATTTAAAAATTGGACATTTTAATTTTAATTTTGCTGGTGAAATTAATAATAAAAAATGATATCGTGAACGCCGAAGTGATGTTAAAAATATTAAGAATTTATATAAAACACCAGTTAAAAATATTTTTTACAAAACTAATCAAACTATTAAAAAAATTAAGAAAGCAAAAGCAAGAGTTAATAGTTATAAGCCAAGTAATTTAAAAAATAAATATCGTAATAAATTAAGAGGTGTATTATATGAAAAATAATTTAAATAATTTATTATTTATAACAGTTGAAGATGTTAAAGAAAGTAAACTTTGACAACCTATTAATGAAAGAAAACAATCTGCTTATAATGATAATTTAATTTATAATGCTATTTTAAAAACTAGTTTATGAATGGATAGATTATCAGGTGGAACAATTTCCGATAAGATTAATAAAAAAGAATTATTTCCATGAGTAAAAAAAGATAATACTGGTTTAATTGAATATGATAAATGATTAAGTTATATTCAATCTGCTTGTTTATTAGCAGTTATTAATTGATATTTACCAAAAGGAGTAAATGATTTAACTGGTAGTGCATCATTTTCACAAGGTGGAGTTGCTTATTCACAAACTAATGACCCTGAAGCAAATGAAAATATTACCAGAGATGTTAAAAATGCTTTAAAATTAGCAGGTGAAATAATTGATATTATATCTAGTAAAACAGTATCTAGACCATATAATTATAGTTTAGATAATTATGCTCATTCATGAGAAGAAGAATATAAACATATTAGTAAAAAAACTTTTTATCCAACATTATTATTTTGATTAAAAGAACGATTGCAAACAGATAATTCAATAAATATTTTTTATCCAACTGTTAATGATTTTTCTAAAATTGATTATAACGAATATATTAAACTTATTGTTCCATTTGATAATGATAGTATTTATTATGAAAATAATGTCTGAAAAGCAAAACAAAGTGGCGATATTCCAACAGATATTATTAAAGATAGTGATTTAAATAAAAATTATATTGAAAAAGTTGATGGTAAATATATTGTAAAAACATCACAAGATATTAATCTTAAACAAGATAAATTAATAAGTGGAACAAATATTAAAACTATTAATGGTAATTCATTATTAGGTAATGGTGATATACCTATTAATGATGATAGTTGAGAATTAATTAATTATCCAGAAGCAAACGAAAAATTAACATTTAAAATTCCAAATTATGATTTAACAAAATATTACTATAAAATATCAATTTCAATAACAGATTATGCATATGCTAATAAATTTGTAACATATTATTTAGAAACAATATCACAAAAATCAATTTTTACATTTTTAGCAGATAATTCATATGAAAGAATAACAATTAAGCAAGACGGCTCAATTTCAAATTACACAAATAATATTGTTATTAAAGATTTAACAATTAAAAGAAAATTAATAAATAATAGCGAATTAAGGGCAGATGAACCGCATTTTATTTATAAGCGTGATATGGATACTGATTTTTCAAAAGAAACATCGGATTCTTATGATATATTGATAAGAAAAATAAATAGTGCAACAACTATTAATGAATTAAACTTACTTGAAAAACACCCAGTATGAAGAATTATTTCAAATAATAGAAATGATATTAAAGAATTATTTAACAAAAAATGATTAGAATTAAATAAAAATGAATAAAAAATTAAATGAGGTAAATAATTATGAAACAAGATAAAATGACTTGATTAAAGGGTGTCTTACCTTGAAATTGATTTAAAAAAGACCCTATTCCGACTTATAATTGAACTCATAAAGATATTAGAGAATGAGAAAGGAAATATAAAATTCGTAGTTGAGTAGTTAGTTTTTATACATTGATATTTTTAGCATTAAATTGTTGATTAGAATATGGCATGATTAATGCAATAAAAGATAATATTAATTGATATAATTATGGTCAATATTGAGGTAATGGAATTGCCATATTATTAACCCCTTTATTTACACACGGAATTCAGGGTATATTTGTTGCTAGTAGTAAACCAAAAGTAGATATGAAAATTGATATACCACGATTAAAAATATCTAAAATGGGATTAGTATTTACAATATTACCTTTAATTACTTTAATAATTTCTTTAATTATTATTTGAATTGATAAATCAAAATGAAAAAAAGACCATTTAAGACATTGTTTAGAATGTCGAATTAATCCGCGTGTTATTCAACCAAGAATAGCAAAACAATGAAATAATTTAGATGGTATAACATAAGAAAATAACAAAGAATTAAATTTAAAATAGACTATATATTAGGGGTGGTTGATATTTTTGGGTGGTTATATAGTTTAATTTATAAATTATTTTGTTTTGAAAAAATAGATGGCCACTGTTTGAGTAAGGATAAGAAAGGAAATATTAAAATGGAAATTAGTAATGAAATAGTAATTGCTTTACTTGTATTAGCAGGTGCAGGCGGAATGGGTAGTCTTGGTATTCTTGGATTATCTGCTAAAAAAATTAAAAAATATAAAGCAGAAATTAGAGAATTAAGAACTGCTGTTATTGCCCACGAAAAACATTTACGAGGGCCTGATTATGCAACAGAATTAGCATTAAAAACAGGTCAAATTAAAAATGTTAAAAAACAAGTTAAAGTAAATGACAAAAAACAACAACAAAAAGATGCTATTAGACAACTAACAAATAGCATTTAAAAAATAACCAATTAAGGTTATTTTTTATTTTTCTTTATTGTGTTTTATATAAAAATTAATAAGATGTTCTATTCGTTGTGAATAAGTAAGGCCATTAAATTCATTTCAAACTTTTTCTTCATTTTCATTTAAGTAAATATTAACATTACGAATTAATTTAGAATAATATTTTTCTGTTTTTTGATTATATGAATTTTTCATAATATTAACCTTCATAATTAGCAATAATAATGGCATCTCGTAAATGATTACTTATTTTCTCATTATTATAGAATCAACCTTTACCATATTGATAAGTTAAATTATTATCTTTATCATATTTTCATATACAACTATCATTATATTTACTTAAATTTTCCATATTTTTAACAACTGATTTAGTATGTTTTGGTGATACTCAATTAACATTATTTAATTCGTGTGTATCATATTTAATTACTCCAATTATTTTTAATAAATCATCACGGTCTTTTGAACCATTAGCATTTGTATATAAACAATCTTCAATATTAATAATTGCATCTTGTTTTAACTTATCTAAAATAATATCGGTTTGTGTAATTCAATAATGATTTGTATATTCAGATTTATCAATTAATTTATTATCTTCAAAAATAGCAACGGCCGTAGTGCCAGTTCCTGATGGGTCAATACCTATTTTTATCAAGTCGCTCATTCCTCATCGTTGTTAACTGTTGGTAATACATTTGATATATCTTCTTCTTTTACTACATTATTATCTGTCAATCTTTCATTTGATTCATGTAATAAATTATTATTTGATATATTTTCGTTGCTAATTTGACTCTTATTTATGTTTATATTATTATCATTATCAATATAAATCTTTTCATCATTAGTTGTAATAACTGCTTGGTCTGATTTATAAGCTTGTTGTAATTCGACTGACATAATACCTCATTTTCGCAATAAACTAGTTAATACTGTTTTAAGTGCCATTTCATCAAAACTAGCAATATAAAATGATTTATTTTTAGCATAAGTTTTAGAATATTTCATAAAATGATTTTCCATTTGTTCTTTTGTCATATATAATGTTTTTTCAAAACCATTAACCATTTTAAAATATGCTACATAACCTATAATTGGTAATTTTTCTCTTTCATCTTCATTTTGTATTCAATTAAAACTAGTTCCTTTTAATCTATCATAATTTACTAATTCATTTTCTCTGACGTCTGATACTGACATATCTAAATATTGACCGCTTCTTTGAGCTAATTGAATATAACCTTTATAACCCATTTGAAATTGTGCTTGATTAATTCATTCTTGGATTTCACGACCATTAATAATTCTTGTTATTTTAGTATTATATGGAACGACATAAGCATATCCGAATTGCTTTTCCATAGGTAAATTTAATAAAACACCTTGATAACAAGCGGTCATAATTGTTTTTGGGTCTGCTTTTTGTAATAATTCATTACTGTTTGATATTGAAACTATATTACTCTTAAATCTTGCAATTTCATTTTCATTTGAAAATTTACTTTTTATTCATTCTGTTGCTTTATCTGTTCTTAAAAATTCAACAATATTTGCCATATTATTTTTCTCCTTTATTTATTTTAAAATTAATACCTTTAATACCAATTAAATTAATATCTTTATTACTATCTCATTGTTCTTTAATTTCATTTTTAACAATTTGTTCATCAACAATTAAATAGTTTTTAATAAGATTAATAAGTTCTAATTTATCAGCTTTTTGTAAAAAATCATCATTAATACCTATAACTTCAATATCTTTAACTAATAATTTTTCTTTACGAAAATTACTAGTAATAATTTTTAATTCTTGCTCTTGTTTTGCTACACTTTTAATTTCTAAAAATTGTTCTTTTTTGTGATTTTCAATAATTTCATTTTGTTTTTGAAATTGAATATTAATAACACTATTTTTAAAAGAATCATGATTACTTTTAATATTATTTTCTAAATTCAAAATATCTTTTCTAATAAAATTTAATTCATCTTTAAAATTTTTTATTAATTCTAATGGTTCTCTAAAAATATAATCAATTTTTGAAACTACTAGTTTTAAATCTTTTAGTGATTGTGATTTATATTCTCCATTTATTAATCAAGCTTGTTGTCGATATATAAATTCTGCTAATTCTTGCCCATTTTCATCAATTCATTTTTTAATTGTTAATGCTTTTAAACTTAATTCTTTAAAATCATTTCCTTTTAAATAAAATGGATAAGTAATATTTTTAACTTCATTATTTAATTTTAAGTCTTCCATAATTAAATTTCCTCCAAATTCATATTCATAATTAAATTATCAATATACTCATAAGCACCGTCTTCTGAGTGACATTCTTCTAATGCTATATTAAATAAGTCTTCTTCGGTATAAACCTTACCATCTTCATCTTTTCACATATTTACTCACATCCTTGTCATTTAATATTTTTGTTTTCTAAATCAATAATTGTAGTTTTACAATAATTTAAATTTTCAGAATAAATTCTTGCCTCATCAAATGTATAAAAATATGTAGTATTTAAGCTATATTTATCTTTTGTTACTAATAAGTATCTTTTATTCATAATTTATCACCTCATAATCTGCTTCTTCATCTGCTAAATAATCACTAATTAAACTTTTAACTTCATCAATTTCATATCATTTGCAATTTAAGTCAAAATTTGTTGGCAATGAAATATTACCCACATGTCGTTCCTCATCACCAAATTTAAGATATAAATTTAACTCTAAATTATCTAAATAATCACTATCAATTTGTGCATAAATAATATCTTTATTGGTAATTTTTAATGCTTTATTACATATCATTTTTTATTTCCTCCTAATTTTGTTTTCCTAATGCTCAATGTTCATCAGTCATATCTTCAAATGATACTGAATAACTTTTAAGCATTAATTCATTTAATTTATTTTCTTGATTACATTTTAAGCAATAACCTCAATATCTTTTTTTAAGACAAATTTTATTTAACTTTTTCATATAAACCTCCTAAATTATTCCTTTGATTTTTTTCTCAAATTGCAATATTTTTCAACCATCAGAAGCTAAATCTAAAATATCGTTAATTTTGTAATATTGCATATAAGAAGCAATAACATTTCATTTATCTTTAAATAAATTTAAGTACATTTTGGCTCATTCTAAACATTGCAAATCATAATGCTTTTTATGATGTGAAATACGACAATTAATAGGTTGACAATTAACTCAATAAAATGATGTTGTTATTTCATTTCAAGTTTTATTAATATATTTACTTTTATATTCTGTCATTTATTTTTTCCTCCTAGTTTTAACTCGCTGGCACTCACTCCCAAGTGAAAGTGCCAAGCGAGAATTAGTTATATAAGTATTTATCTATTTACTTACTACGCCATCCGCCTCACTGGGGTAAGCGGTGGCGATATGTTAATTGTTTGAATGTTTAATAATCCACAGTTGTTTTTTTAATATTGACGCCAGACATATATATCTTCCTTTATCCGTGCCCATTTGTGCTTTTGCTCTGGGATTTGACGTTCAGTTTTTAAATTAAAAATTCACTCGCATTTTAAAGGACCAAATGCTATAAAACTCCAACCAACCACACTTTTCGCAAATTTAATTGTTTGTGTCACCATCTCTATTTTTATTGTCGTTTGATGTTAGCCTTGGACACATCACGACTATCGCTTAGTTATAAAACCAGCGCCGATTTATATATTTCCTCATACACTATTTCAGTACTTGCCTCGGCCGACTGTGGTAATGAGTATAAACTCATCTTCTTATGGAAGTACTTAGTTATTTAAAATAACCGTCCCACTCTGTATTAAGTTGTTTTGTAAAATTTAAGTTTTAAAAACCCAGTTTCTCAATCAAAGATAATTTTTGAATTTTCTAAACGTTTATAAAACCGCTTTTGTGTTTTATCTTTTACTTTATTCAATAAATCTTTATGTTTTTCACAAGTTCATAAAACTTTATTTGATAAAAATTCTTCGGTAATGAATGATATTACTTTATAACAATCATTAACATCACATATTTTTTGTTGCTTAATTATCATTACCTCCTTTTAGGAGTTGTTTTATTTTAAATAAAAAAACAACCCTTTAATAAGAATTGTTTTGTTCTAATTGGTTTACACTATACAAAGCATTGAACAGCAAGAGTTTACTTTAAATAATGATGCAACTTTTTTCTACAAGAAAATAGTCATTTTTTTAAGAATAATTATTTTTTTACTAAAACCCAAAATGTTAATCAAAATAGTGCTTTAAATTCATTTGTATAACCACGGAAAATGATTTTAAATTTAGATAATTCAAATGCATTAAAAATTTTACATCATCAAACTGAAAAGTTACAACAAGAAAAAACAAGTTTTCATCACCGATTAAATAAAATTAAATCAACTTTTGATGAAAAAATTTAATTGGATAATGAAGAACATTTATATGAGCCACCTACTATTACAAAAAACATTGATTTATTAAATTTTAATAAGAAAAATAATGATGCTCAATTTAACAATGAACCTGTTGAAGTTAAAATTGATCATACAGAAGTTAAAGCACAAGCTCGTGCTGTTGCTCAAAAAATAATGCAAAAAGATCAAGAAAAATTAAAGAAGTCATTAACTAATATTGATAATAAACAAACTATAAAATCAAAGTCAGTTCTAACAAATCATTTTCCTAAACTTTCTTTACCAAAATCATCACCACAAAAAGATGTTTTTTTACTCAAAGTTATAATAAAATACCAGGTCAAAAAATAAATGTTTCGCAAAAAATAACACATAATATGTCTTCAATCCAAGCAAAAAATATTGAAGAAGAAACTTATAATAAAAAGTTTGACAATAAACAAAATGAAAATAAAAAAACAGGAAAAGGAGTAGATTTAATTGTTCGTCCTGACAAGGGAAATCAATTTTATGATGAAATTGATACGATGGAATGGGATATAACAAAACGACCAAATTTAGGAGTGGAACAAACAACCAATAAATATTATCATCAAGAAGAAAAGAATTTGGAAACAAAAAAAGTTTCACAAGTTTTATCAGAAAAAGTAAAACTTCAAGATGAAACTTCTTAAGCAATTGAACTTGAAGAAGCAGAGGGAACTTATCAAATAGATAATTTTTATGCTAAGTTATTTAATTCTAATGTCAAAGAAGATTTGATAAAACAAGGCATAAACTTAAAATAAAACAAATTGGAAGAAGAAAAGCAAAAAACCTTAATCCTAATATTTTGCCTTTGACAAATAAGCACTCAAAGTCTACTGTTCAAGCAACAACAATGTTTAATAATAATTATCAAATTAAGCAATTACCAAATGGGCGTCAACGAATTACTAAAATTAAGAAAAACAACATTCTTAAATGACGTGATCCAATTGTTTTAATTGCACGCCTTATGGCGATTATTGGATTAATAGTATTATGTATGTAGTGCATTTTTAGTGTTTAATAATTGAATTAATAATTCAGCTTTAGATTTATATAATTTTTTTGTAGTTAATTTTGGTAAATTTAATTTTATTACTGTTAATCATAATTATTTTTTTATGAATCGAATATTTATGTTAATTTTAATTGGGATTTATGCAATTATTGTTGTTCTTCCATTTTGTTTGGTATCAAATTTTAAAATTCAGCTTTATTGTTTTTTACCATTAAGTTTACTTTTCTTTTGTAGTGTGATTGGGATTGCATTATATAGTTATTTTTTTATGAACAATATTTTTAATTAGTCCAGTAATATTATGCAAATTATTAGTTATAGTTTTTTATTGTTGGCAAATATTTTAATGTTAGCAGCAGTTTTAAAAAGAAAAAAAGAAAGGTCTTAAAATTTATATAGTAAATTATTTAAACAATAGGAAACCAATTTCTTATCTTGGGATTTTTAATTTTCAATGTTAAAATAATAGTACTAATTAATTATTATTTATTTATAAAAAAGGAAGTGATGTGCAATGAAAAAAGTTGTTGTCGGATTATCTGGAGGGGTTGATTCTTCAGTTAGTTTATATTTATTACAACAAGCAGGTTATGATGTAGAAGGTCTTTTTATGCGGAATTGAGACAGTAAATTAAATAATGATATTTTAGGAAATAAAGCAATTAATAATGTGATTTGTCCACAAGAACTTGATTATAATGATGCTGTTAATGTTAGTAAAACATTACAAGTACCATTGCACCGTGTTGATTTTATTAAAGAATATTGAGAATATGTGTTTAAACATTTTATTAATGAATATCAAAAAGGGCGAACTCCTAATCCAGATATTTTATGTAATAAGTATATTAAATTTGACTATTTTTTAAACTATGCAATTAATAACTATCATGCTGATTTTATTGCCATGGGACATTATGCTCAAGTACGATTTAATGAAAAATTACAAGAATATCAATTATTACGGGGAATTGACCGGAATAAAGATCAAACTTATTTTTTAAGTCAGTTGAACCAAGGGCAATTATCAAAAACATTTTTTCCATTAGGAAATTTAACAAAAAAAGAAGTTAGAGAAATTGCAAGTGCACAAAATTTAAGCACAGTTAATAAAAAAGATTCAACAGGAATTTGTTTTATTGGAGAACGTGATTTTAAAAACTTTTTACAAAATTATATTCCAAATCAAAATGGTAATATTGTTGATATTGAAACAAAAGAAGTTGTTGGTCATCATAATGGGGTGATGTATTATACAATTGGTCAACGTCGTGGTTTAAATTTAGGTGGGATGAGTGAACCATATTTTGTGGCTGGTAAAAATGTAGAAAACAATATTTTATATGTTGCAAAAAGTAGTGAAGAAAAATGACTATATTCAACGAGTTGTATTATTACTGATGTTAATTGAATTAATACTTTACATGAAAAAGAATTTAATTGTACAGCTAAATTTCGTTATCGTCAAAAAGATATTCGTGTTAAAGTAACAGTTTTAAGTGATAATAAATGTCTTGTGCAATTTGCAACAAAAGTAAAAGCGATTACGCCAGGACAAGCTGCTGTTTTTTATGATGATGAAGTTTGCCTTGGGGGCGGAGTTATTAATGATGTTTATTTAGATAATCAAAAATTATGATATTTATAAGAAAGGATTACTAAAATGGCTGAAAAAATACGGGGTTATTTAAAATTAATTGTTTTTGAGTCCAATAATGGTTATCGGATTTGCAAATTTCAATTAGAAAATGATAAAACACATTTTATTTTTATTAAAGGATTTTTATCAACTTTACAGCCAGAACAATTATATGAATTACAAGGGGACTTTGTCTATAATGAACGCTATGGTGAAAATTTTGAAGTTAAGGAAATTCATAAACTTTCCCCACGGAGTAATGATGAGGTTTTAAAATATTTAACTAGTAGTTTATTTCCCACAATTGGTGAAAAAGCAGCACAAATAATTATTGATTATTATCAAACCGATGTGATTACCAAGATTAAAGAAAATTTATCAGTCTTACATGAAATTCCGGGTATTAGTGTTAAGCAAGCTAATATTATTGCAAAGGTATTTAAGTCAATGAGCCGTGATGATGAATTAAATCATCAATTTAATCAAAAAGGATTATCTTTACAAGTTTTATCTTTATTAAAAACAAAATATAATGTTGATCAGATTTATGCTTTATTAAAAAAAGATCCTTATTCATTATTATTAAAAGATAATATTGCTTTTAAAACAATTGATAAGATTTATTTAGCATTTGAACAAGAACCTTTTACTAACATTCGAATTGGTTATTATGCATGATATTTAGCAAAAGAATTTTGTAATAATAATGGTGATACTTATTTAACGTTAAATGAATTAACAAAAATCTTACAAAAGAATTTTCCTTTTTTAACAAAAAAACAGTTGTTAGCCGGATTAAAATATAGTAAAGAAATTAAATTATTAATTTTTAAGGATGATAAAATTTATGTTGCAGAAATATATCATAGTGAAATTAATATTGCTGCAATGTTAGTTGATTTGAATACGATTGATCAATATGATGATCAAAAATTAACAGAAGAGTTAGAAAAGTTAACAAATAAAAAACAAATTACTTATAATATTAATCAAACAAAAGCAATAAAGGCTGCTGTGCATTCTAATTTTTTAATTATTATTGGAGGACCTGGTACGGGTAAAACAACAGTTGTTGATGGTATTGTTAGTCTTTTTAAAAAAGTTTACCAACAATCAAAAATTGTATTAGCAGCACCAACTGGAAAAGCAGCCAAACGATTACGAGAAAAAACTGGGCAAAAAGCTTTAACAATTCATAAATTATTAAAATATGATGCTTTGACTAATCAATTTTTTTATAATGAAAATAATCCTTTGGAAAATGATATTTTAATTTTAGATGAAGTTAGTATGGTTGATAGTTTGTTATTATCACAAATTGCAAAAGCTAGTGTTAATTTGCGTAAATTAATTTTAATTGGTGACCCAAATCAATTATCGTCAGTTGCTTGTGGTGATTTGTTACGAGATATTATTCAAAGTGATGTTTTTAATGTTATTAAATTAGAAGAAGTTTATCGTCAAGAAGCTGGAAATGACATTTTAGAACTATCTTATGCAATTAAACAAGAACATTTTGAAGATAATAATTTATTTGACAAAAAAGATTTTACTTTTATTAATGAAACTGATTCACAAACATTATTAACAATTGTTGGTAATTTATATCAAAAACTTAGTGATGAATATGCAGCAGATTATAATGCTATTCAAGTAATTGCCCCAATGTATAATGGTCCAGTTGGAATTAATGCATTAAATACTTATTTGCAAAATCGAATGAATCATGCAAGTGGTCAAAAAGAAATTAAGATTGGGCATCGTTTTTTCCGAGTTAATGATAAAGTTATGCAACTGAAAAATCGACCTGAATTAGAAATTTATAATGGCGATGTTGGCATTATTGTTGATATTAAAAAAGATAAAAATTTAAATGATGTGATCTTAGTAAAATACGATAATGTAATTGCATATAGTAAAGAACTTTATTATGATATTACTTTGGCTTATGCTTGTAGTGTTCATAAATTACAGGGCAGTGATAACAAAAAGTTTTTGAATGATGTTAAAACGAAATCTAATTTATACAGCAATTACTCGTGCTAAAACTAAATTATATTTAATTGGTGAACCATCAGCATTTTTATATGGTGTTAATAATTTACCACAAAAACGGCGAACAACTTTACAAGAAAAAATTAAAACATTTTTAAAAGAACAATAATTATCATATTTTGCCTAGTTTTAATATTATCGTAAAAAATTTAACATAAAACTTGTTAAATTATAGAGGCGTTGCAATGGCACCAAGATTAGCAGATGCTATTGTAAACATATTTATTAAATTATGGCCTGTAAAAGTTTTATTAGTAGTGCGATCAAAAGCATCACTAACATAGTAAATGGTTTCATCCGGATTATCTTCAATGAATATTGCTATTATATTAACAACATGTTTTACTTGACTATTTGGTCATCAAGGCGGACTGCCTTTAATGCCAAATATTACTGGCATATCATTTTTAAGACTAAGTTTAACTAAATTTTGTAATCATAGTTTTTGTTTATCTTTTTTACCAAAATTTTGTTCTAAGACATAATTTTGATATTCTAAAAAATTTGGATGTAGTTGCAAATTAATATGTTTATTTAATATTGGAATAGCATTCACCATCAAAGTTTCATCATTTGTTTTTATTTCATTAGCTAATTCATTTTGCGATAATAAATCATTATTATTTATGTAACTAATAATAGATTTAACTGATGCTGGAACACAATAATATTTTTGCTCTTTTACTTTTTTCACCAAACCAGTTTTTTGTTATAATGGGGGTGCTTAAAATTAATATTAATAAATAACTTAATTTTAAGCAAACAGAGAAACATATATTTTATAGTTTTCATTAGTTTATATTTAAAATGTGTAATTAAAATCTCCTTTTAGTTACACATTTTTCTTTCATTGAAAATATTTTCAAAAAGTCAATTTCTATTGCTTTTTTATAATAAAGATATAAAAAGGAAATTAGTTTGAAAATATTGTTAATATAAAATAATTATGATAAAGTGAAGATTGTAGATGATTTTTAAAATATTAGTAATATTTTTAAGGTAAATGACTTTAATTAATTAAAATATGAATTAAAAAAGAAATTTTAACATCAGTTAGTACCAGAAACTGTAATTATAATATTTAAGTTTTAATTTTTTTAAGTTATAATTAAAAAGTATAAAATTAGATATTACGAAGGGATTTTAAATAGTGAAAAAACTAATGATTTTATTAGGAATGACTTTTTTGCAACGGCAGGATATAGTCCAATTATCGGTTGTAAAAAACCGCTTAAACTTGATGATACTGAAAATGGTATTGGAAAAGATATGGAAATTTTAAATAAAATTTCACAACGTGCTATCAACAATTTTTCAGTTTATGCACAAAATAAAAATACAATTAATAGTACTGAATATCAAAATAAATTTGATAAGCTGTATACAATGGTTGACAAGGAAACTGAAAGCAGAAAATTAGACCAAATGGATAAAGATGCGATAGATGCTTTAGCAACATTAAAAAATGGCTTTCTTGCTGTGTTTAATAATATTAATAATGAAATTTATAATGACTATTCAAATTATTATCCTGATAGTAAACCAATTAATTTATTAAATGATAGTTTAAGTTATGAATTAAATTTTATTGATATGGTTCAATTGCAAGCAATTTTAGATCGACCAGGATTAGAAACAGTAAAAGCAGTTAGACTAGATTTCCATTTTCAATTTGAAGCTAAGTTTAAACTTTTAACAACAACTTCAGATTATGTAATCCAATATGTTATTACTGATAATCCAGAAGAAATGAAAGTTGTTTTAAATGGGATGGTTCAAAAAATTTCAAGAGTAATTGTTAATTTTTTCAATCAAGAAGGAATTTTTCAAATTGATAAAACACCTGAATTTGCTACAATTTATCAAAATTTTGATGTAAACTATACAGCTGGTTTTGCTAATTTAGATAATATTATTTTAGAAAAGTTACAAAGTAAAATTAAAAGTGATAGCGAATTGCAAAAGTTTGTAAAGAATATTAAATATAATTCTTCAATAACTTTATTAAGTTTACTAACAAGTGCAATTAATAATACTACTAATGGTGTTAATGTTGTTCGAGAAAATACAGCTTCATATGTTTGAACCGAAAAAGGATATCAGCCTAATAAAATTACTCCAGAAAATTTTGTTAAGTTTTATCGTTCATTAGTTAATGTTTTTAATACTGGAGGTCAGAACTTACGATTAGCTGATTTTCATGTGAATTTAGCAAAAATTCAAGTGGCAGGGTTTCCATTATCTGGAGCAGTAATGAATGATGGGCAAGCATTAAAAGTTCAAGTTGAAATTACAGAGGAAGGTTTAACAAATAAGTTAATGGAATATGGACGGTTAGTAGTTGCTTTTTATAATCATTTTAAATTAGAATCAAATGAGCATTCAGAAGTATTCCATCTTAGCAAAGAAGCTTTTACTAAAATTTTAAATTTAAAAACCCGAAAATACAAAGATGTTTTAAAAATATTAATTAATGATTTTAAAGAAGCAAATCAAACAAAAAATTTACCAGGAATTGATATTTTTACAACTGGTAATTAGGAAAAACGTGTTCACAAAGTGAGTTTAAATGAAACTAAAGATACTTTTTCACTTCGTTGGCGAGCAGTTTGAAACTTTGATTTATTATTTGAAAAAAATAATGCGGTTTATTATACTGGATGAACATCAACATTATTTACCTTAGAATTTACTAAAAAATAAGTTTAATTTAAAAAAGCAAGAAAACCTTGCTTTTTTAAATTAACAATAAAAATTGCTAGCATTAATGCTATCAGGTATGTAAATAATAAATCTGGTCCGTTTATTTTAATAATAATTAAGGTTAGTATGTGAATAATAATTGTCACATTATTCATTTAATAGTTTATAAATGTTATTGTGTTGCTGATTACTACTAATAAGGAATATAACAAAATTTAAAACTAAACCTAAATTATTTATTTAATAATATTGCAAATAAATAACTATTTGTTATTGATTGCTTATTATTTGATTTATTATGTTATTTATTATTTTTTATGGTGGGCTAGATTGTTAACTATTTTTTGATTCTATATTGGAATTGAAAGGAGTAAAAATACTTAATAAGGTCCATAAATATTATTTACAATCTTTATTATATGCTTCTAGATTTTTCTGACAATAGTTTCATTTTTAATTATAAAAATATCAACCTTTTTCCTAGTTTGTTTTTAGTTGGTAAATAATTTGTTAATTTTAACTTGCATTTTAAAAGTAAACTTTATATTATTATTTTAATAACTTTAAAAAGCAATTTTTGATGTTACGGGAATTAGGTGTGAATTCTAGGCTGTCCCAGCAACTGAAAAGTGGATGAAAGCTAACATCATTCCATTGAGAAAATATTTCTTGAGAAGGAATAGTGAGTAAAGTGAAACTAAGCCAGTAGACTGATCTAAAAAAACATTGGTAAAATATCAATGGTGCACTTATAGTTATTATCTCTGGGGTTAGATGATTAATTATTTATTAGTGAAAACTATTAAATAATAATTTGAAAGATGTCAAAAAGCGTTTTTTAGTTGTTAATTTAAAGCAGTAATCCTATCAAAAGGTATTATTTAAAAGATAATAAATAATAAAATTAATTAATAATTAAGTTTAATAGCATTTGATTTAAAATGGTTTTATTTTTGCTATTGTCTTAAATTATTAATTAAAATAATCGTAGAAATTAAACATCATTTATGTGGATATGCAACAATATTCTTTTTCGTGTTGTTTAAATATCCTTACTTTTTAAATAAAAATAGCATTGATAGGTGTATTTATTGGTAATTAAATTAAGCGGAAAAGAGAGGAATAAAAAAATGACACCACATATTAATGCCAAAAAAGAAGAAATTGCAAAAGTTGTTTTAATGCCGGGAGACCCATTACGGGCAAAAACCGTTGCTGAAAAATATTTAACAAATTTAAAATTAGTAAATGAAGTTCGAAATATGTTAATGTATACTGGCAAATATAAAAACATTGAGGTAACAATTGCTGGAAGTGGAATGGGTTGTCCAAGTATTGGAATTTATTCATACGAATTATTTAAGTTTTATGATGTTGATTATATTATTAGAATTGGTTCAGCTGGAAGTTATAATCCAAATATTAAAGTTTATGATATCTTTAATGTTTGTGAAGCATTTGGCGAAAGTAATTATGCAAAAATTGCAGCTAATATTGATAGTAATTTAATTGCTGCAAGTGAAAAATTATTTAATGAAATTGAAACTGTAGCACAAGCAAAAGGAATTAAAACTCACACGGGAAAATTGCTCATGCAGCAGATGTTTTTTATCGTTATGATGATTCATTAGACTTTACTTATACTCATAAGTTAGATGTTGTTGAAATGGAATCATATGCTTTGTTTACTAATGCAATTGTTACGCAAAAACATGCAGCTACATTATTAACAGTTTCTGACCATCTTGTAACTAAAGAAGTTACTACAGCATTGGAACGCCAAAATAATTTTATGACAATCGTTGAATTAGCATTAGATACTTCTGTTCAATTAATGGATTAAAAACGAAAGGAGCAATAAAATGAAAATTGCAGTCTTTGGAACCGTTAGAGCAGGAAAAACAAAAGTTAGTGAAGAATTATATTTAATATTCTTTACAAACTTTTGCAATTCGCTATCACTTTTAATTTTACTTTGTAACTTTTCTAAAATAATATTATCTAAATTAGCAAAACCAGCTGTATAGTTTACATCAAAATTTTGATAAATTGTAGCAAATTCAGGTGTTTTATCAATTTGAAAAATTCCTTCTTGATTGAAAAAATTAACAATTACTCTTGAAATTTTTTGAACCATCCCATTTAAAACAACTTTCATTTCTTCTGGATTATCAGTAATAACATATTGGATTACATAATCTGAAGTTGTTGTTAAAAGTTTAAACTTAGCTTCAAATTGAAAATGGAAATCTAGTCTAACTGCTTTTACTGTTTCTAATCCTGGTCGATCTAAAATTGCTTGCAATTGAACCATATCAATAAAATTTAATTCATAACTTAAACTATCATTTAATAAATTAATTGGTTTACTATCAGGATAATAATTTGAATAGTCATTATAAATTTCATTATTAATATTATTAAACACAGCAAGAAAGCCATTTTTTAATGTTGCTAAAGCATCTATCGCATCTTTATCCATTTGGTCTAATTTTCTGCTTTCAGTTTCCTTGTCAACCATTGTATACAGCTTATCAAATTTATTTTGATATTCAGTACTATTAATTGTATTTTTATTTTGTGCATAAACTGAAAAATTGTTGATAGCACGTTGTGAAATTTTATTTAAAATTTCCATATCTTTTCCAATACCATTTTCAGTATCATCAAGTTTAAGCGGTTTTTTACAACCGATAATTGGACTATATCCTGCCGTTGCAAAAAAGTCATTCCTAATAAAATCATTAGTTTTTTCACTATTTAAAATCCCTTCGTAATATCTAATTTTATACTTTTTAATTATAACTTAAAAAAATTAAAACTTAAATATTATAATTACAGTTTCTGGTACTAACTGATGTTAAAATTTCTTTTTTAATTCATATTTTAATTAATTAAAGTCATTTACCTTAAAAATATTACTAATATTTTAAAAATCATCTACAATCTTCACTTTATCATAATTATTTTATATTAACAATATTTTCAAACTAATTTCCTTTTTATATCTTTATTATAAAAAAGCAATAGAAATTGACTTTTTGAAAATATTTTCAATGAAAGAAAAATGTGTAACTAAAAGGAGATTTTAATTACACATTTTAAATATAAACTAATGAAAACTATAAAATATATGTTTCTCTGTTTGCTTAAAATTAAGTTATTTATTAATATTAATTTTAAGCACCCCCATTATAACAAAAAACTGGTTTGGTGAAAAAAGTAAAAGAGCAAAAATATTATTGTGTTCCAGCATCAGTTAAATCTATTATTAGTTACATAAATAATAATGATTTATTATCGCAAAATGAATTAGCTAATGAAATAAAAACAAATGATGAAACTTTGATGGTGAATGCTATTCCAATATTAAATAAACATATTAATTTGCAACTACATCCAAATTTTTTAGAATATCAAAATTATGTCTTAGAACAAAATTTTGGTAAAAAAGATAAACAAAAACTATGATTACAAAATTTAGTTAAACTTAGTCTTAAAAATGATATGCCAGTAATATTTGGCATTAAAGGCAGTCCGCCTTGATGACCAAATAGTCAAGTAAAACATGTTGTTAATATAATAGCAATATTCATTGAAGATAATCCGGATGAAACCATTTACTATGTTAGTGATGCTTTTGATCGCACTACTAATAAAACTTTTACAGGCCATAATTTAATAAATATGTTTACAATAGCATCTGCTAATCTTGGTGCCATTGCAACGCCTCTATAATTTAACAAGTTTTATGTTAAATTTTTTACGATAATATTAAAACTAGGCAAAATATGATAATTATTGTTCTTTTAAAAATGTTTTAATTTTTTCTTGTAAAGTTGTTCGCCGTTTTTGTGGTAAATTATTAACACCATATAAAAATGCTGATGGTTCACCAATTAAATATAATTTAGTTTTAGCACGAGTAATTGCTGTATAAATTAGATTTCGTTTTAACATCATTCAAAAACTTTTTGTTATTACAAAAATAATATTATCATATTCACTGCCCTGTAATTTATGAACACTACAAGCATAAGCCAAAGTAATATCATAATAAAGTTCTTTACTATATGCAATTACATTATCGTATTTTACTAAGATCACATCATTTAAATTTTTATCTTTTTTAATATCAACAATAATGCCAACATCGCCATTATAAATTTCTAATTCAGGTCGATTTTTCAGTTGCATAACTTTATCATTAACTCGGAAAAAACGATGCCCAATCTTAATTTCTTTTTGACCACTTGCATGATTCATTCGATTTTGCAAATAAGTATTTAATGCATTAATTCCAACTGGACCATTATACATTGGGGCAATTACTTGAATAGCATTATAATCTGCTGCATATTCATCACTAAGTTTTTGATATAAATTACCAACAATTGTTAATAATGTTTGTGAATCAGTTTCATTAATAAAAGTAAAATCTTTTTTGTCAAATAAATTATTATCTTCAAAATGTTCTTGTTTAATTGCATAAGATAGTTCTAAAATGTCATTTCCAGCTTCTTGACGATAAACTTCTTCTAATTTAATAACATTAAAAACATCACTTTGAATAATATCTCGTAACAAATCACCACAAGCAACTGACGATAATTGATTTGGGTCACCAATTAAAATTAATTTACGCAAATTAACACTAGCTTTTGCAATTTGTGATAATAACAAACTATCAACCATACTAACTTCATCTAAAATTAAAATATCATTTTCCAAAGGATTATTTTCATTATAAAAAAATTGATTAGTCAAAGCATCATATTTTAATAATTTATGAATTGTTAAAGCTTTTTGCCCAGTTTTTTCTCGTAATCGTTTGGCTGCTTTTCCAGTTGGTGCTGCTAATACAATTTTTGATTGTTGGTAAACTTTTTTAAAAAGACTAACAATACCATCAACAACTGTTGTTTTACCCGTACCAGGTCCTCCAATAATAATTAAAAAATTAGAATGCACAGCAGCCTTTATTGCTTTTGTTTGATTAATATTATAAGTAATTTGTTTTTTATTTGTTAACTTTTCTAACTCTTCTGTTAATTTTTGATCATCATATTGATCAATCGTATTCAAATCAACTAACATTGCAGCAATATTAATTTCACTATGATATATTTCTGCAACATAAATTTTATCATCCTTAAAAATTAATAATTTAATTTCTTTACTATATTTTAATCCGGCTAACAACTGTTTTTTTGTTAAAAAAGGAAAATTCTTTTGTAAGATTTTTGTTAATTCATTTAACGTTAAATAAGTATCACCATTATTATTACAAAATTCTTTTGCTAAATATCATGCATAATAACCAATTCGAATGTTAGTAAAAGGTTCTTGTTCAAATGCTAAATAAATCTTATCAATTGTTTTAAAAGCAATATTATCTTTTAATAATAATGAATAAGGATCTTTTTTTAATAAAGCATAAATCTGATCAACATTATATTTTGTTTTTAATAAAGATAAAACTTGTAAAGATAATCCTTTTTGATTAAATTGATGATTTAATTCATCATCACGGCTCATTGACTTAAATACCTTTGCAATAATATTAGCTTGCTTAACACTAATACCCGGAATTTCATGTAAGACTGATAAATTTTCTTTAATCTTGGTAATCACATCGGTTTGATAATAATCAATAATTATTTGTGCTGCTTTTTCACCAATTGTGGGAAATAAACTACTAGTTAAATATTTTAAAACCTCATCATTACTCCGTGGGGAAAGTTTATGAATTTCCTTAACTTCAAAATTTTCACCATAGCGTTCATTATAGACAAAGTCCCCTTGTAATTCATATAATTGTTCTGGCTGTAAAGTTGATAAAAATCCTTTAATAAAAATAAAATGTGTTTTATCATTTTCTAATTGAAATTTGCAAATCCGATAACCATTATTGGACTCAAAAACAATTAATTTTAAATAACCCCGTATTTTTTCAGCCATTTTAGTAATCCTTTCTTATAAATATCATAATTTTTGATTATCTAAATAAACATCATTAATAACTCCGCCCCCAAGGCAAACTTCATCATCATAAAAAACAGCAGCTTGTCCTGGCGTAATCGCTTTTACTTTTGTTGCAAATTGCACAAGACATTTATTATCACTTAAAACTGTTACTTTAACACGAATATCTTTTTGACGATAACGAAATTTAGCTGTACAATTAAATTCTTTTTCATGTAAAGTATTAATTCAATTAACATCAGTAATAATACAACTCGTTGAATATAGTCATTTTTCTTCACTACTTTTTGCAACATATAAAATATTGTTTTCTACATTTTTACCAGCCACAAAATATGGTTCACTCATCCCACCTAAATTTAAACCACGACGTTGACCAATTGTATAATACATCACCCCATTATGATGACCAACAACTTCTTTTGTTTCAATATCAACAATATTACCATTTTGATTTGGAATATAATTTTGTAAAAAGTTTTTAAAATCACGTTCTCCAATAAAACAAATTCCTGTTGAATCTTTTTTATTAACTGTGCTTAAATTTTGTGCACTTGCAATTTCTCTAACTTCTTTTTTTGTTAAATTTCCTAATGGAAAAAATGTTTTTGATAATTGCCCTTGGTTCAACTGACTTAAAAAATAAGTTTGATCTTTATTCCGGTCAATTCCCCGTAATAATTGATATTCTTGTAATTTTTCATTAAATCGTACTTGAGCATAATGTCCCATGGCAATAAAATCAGCATGATAGTTATTAATTGCATAGTTTAAAAAATAGTCAAATTTAATATACTTATTACATAAAATATCTGGATTAGGAGTTCGCCCTTTTTGATATTCATTAATAAAATGTTTAAACACATATTCTCAATATTCTTTAATAAAATCAACACGGTGCAATGGTACTTGTAATGTTTTACTAACATTAACAGCATCATTATAATCAAGTTCTTGTGGACAAATCACATTATTAATTGCTTTATTTCCTAAAATATCATTATTTAATTTACTGTCTCAATTCCGCATAAAAAGACCTTCTACATCATAACCTGCTTGTTGTAATAAATATAAACTAACTGAAGAATCAACCCCTCCAGATAATCCGACAACAACTTTTTTCATTGCACATCACTTCCTTTTTTATAAATAAATAATAATTAATTAGTACTATTATTTTAACATTGAAAATTAAAAATCCCAAGATAAGAAATTGGTTTCCTATTGTTTAAATAATTTACTATATAAATTTTAAGACCTTTCTTTTTTTCTTTTTAAAACTGCTGCTAACATTAAAATATTTGCCAACAATAAAAAACTATAACTAATAATTTGCATAATATTACTGGACTAATTAAAAATATTGTTCATAAAAAAATAACTATATAATGCAATCCCAATCACACTACAAAAGAAAAGTAAACTTAATGGTAAAAAACAATAAAGCTGAATTTTAAAATTTGATACCAAACAAAATGGAAGAACAACAATAATTGCATAAATCCCAATTAAAATTAACATAAATATTCGATTCATAAAAAAATAATTATGATTAACAGTAATAAAATTAAATTTACCAAAATTAACTACAAAAAAATTATATAAATCTAAAGCTGAATTATTAATTCAATTATTAAACACTAAAAATGCACTACATACATAATACTATTAATCCAATAATCGCCATAAGGCGTGCAATTAAAACAATTGGATCACGTCATTTAAGAATGTTGTTTTTCTTAATTTTAGTAATTCGTTGACGCCCATTTGGTAATTGCTTAATTTGATAATTATTATTAAACATTGTTGTTGCTTGAACAGTAGACTTTGAGTGCTTATTTGTCAAAGGCAAAATATTAGGATTAAGGTTTTTTGCTTTTCTTCTTCCAATTTGTTTTATTTTAAGTTTATGCCTTGTTTTATCAAATCTTCTTTGACATTAGAATTAAATAACTTAGCATAAAAATTATCTATTTGATAAGTTCCCTCTGCTTCTTCAAGTTCAATTGCTTAAGAAGTTTCATCTTGAAGTTTTACTTTTTCTGATAAAACTTGTGAAACTTTTTTTGTTTCCAAATTCTTTTCTTCTTGATGATAATATTTATTGGTTGTTTGTTCCACTCCTAAATTTGGTCGTTTTGTTATATCCCATTCCATCGTATCAATTTCATCATAAAATTGATTTCCCTTGTCAGGACGAACAATTAAATCTACTCCTTTTCCTGTTTTTTTATTTTCATTTTGTTTATTGTCAAACTTTTTATTATAAGTTTCTTCTTCAATATTTTTTGCTTGGATTGAAGACATATTATGTGTTATTTTTTGCGAAACATTTATTTTTTGACCTGGTATTTTATTATAACTTTGAGTAAAAAAACATCTTTTTGTGGTGATGATTTTGGTAAAGAAAGTTTAGGAAAATGATTTGTTAGAACTGACTTTGATTTTATAGTTTGTTTATTATCAATATTAGTTAATGACTTCTTTAATTTTTCTTGATCTTTTTGCATTATTTTTTGAGCAACAGCACGAGCTTGTGCTTTAACTTCTGTATGATCAATTTTAACTTCAACAGGTTCATTGTTAAATTGAGCATCATTATTTTTCTTATTAAAATTTAATAAATCAATGTTTTTTGTAATAGTAGGTGGCTCATATAAATGTTCTTCATTATCCAATTAAATTTTTTCATCAAAAGTTGATTTAATTTTATTTAATCGGTGATGAAAACTTGTTTTTTCTTGTTGTAACTTTTCAGTTTGATGATGTAAAATTTTTAATGCATTTGAATTATCTAAATTTAAAATCATTTTCCGTGGTTATACAAATGAATTTAAAGCACTATTTTGATTAACATTTTGGGTTTTAGTAAAAAAATAATTATTCTTAAAAAAATGACTATTTTCTTGTAGAAAAAAGTTGCATCATTATTTAAAGTAAACTCTTGCTGTTCAATGCTTTGTATAGTGTAAACCAATTAGAACAAAACAATTCTTATTAAAGGGTTGTTTTTTTATTTAAAATAAAACAACTCCTAAAAGGAGGTAATGATAATTAAGCAACAAAAAATATGTGATGTTAATGATTGTTATAAAGTAATATCATTCATTACCGAAGAATTTTTATCAAATAAAGTTTTATGAACTTGTGAAAAACATAAAGATTTATTGAATAAAGTAAAAGATAAAACACAAAAGCGGTTTTATAAACGTTTAGAAAATTCAAAAATTATCTTTGATTGAGAAACTGGGTTTTTAAAACTTAAATTTTACAAAACAACTTAATGCAGAGTGGGACGGTTATTTTAAATAACTAAGTGCTTCCATAAGAACATGAGTTTATACTCATTCCCACAGCCAGCCGAGGCGAGTAATGAAACAGTGTATGAGGAAATATGTAAATCGGCGCTGGTTCATTAGAACTAAGCGATAGTCGTGATGTGTCCAAGGCTAACATCAAACGACAATAAATATTGAGATGGTGACACAAACAATTAAATTTGCGTTTAGCATTCGGTCCTTTGCATCGATGCGAGTAAATTTAATTTCAAAAACTGAGCGTCAAATCCCAGAGCGAAAGCACAAATGGGCACGGATAAAGGAAGACATATATATGTCTGGCGTCAATATTAAAAAAACAACTGTGTATTATTAAACATTCAAATAATTAACATACCGCCACCGCTGACCCCCAGTGAAGCGGATGGCGTAGTAAAAAAATAGATAAATACTTATATAACTAATTCTCGCTTGGCACTTTCACTTGGGAGTGAGTGCCAAGCAAGTTAAAACTAGGAGGAATTATAATCACAGAATATAAAAGTAAATATATTAATAAAACTTGGAATGAAATAACAACATCATTTTATTGAGTTAATTGTCAGCCTATTAATTGTCGTATTTCACATCATAAAAAGCATTATGGTTTGCAATGTTTAGAATGAGCAAAAATGTACTTAAATTTATTTAAAGACAAGTGAGATGTTATTGTTTCATATATGCAATATTATAAAATTAACGATATTTTAGATTTAGCATCCGATGGATGAAAAATATTACAAATTGACAAAAAAATAAAACAAATAAATTAAAATATATTATTGCAATTGACCCTGCTGGAATTGGAGAAACTGGTATTATTATTTATAATGTTTTGCAAAAGAAAATAATTAATAATATTACTTTTAATTCCAAAAATGAAGAAGAAGCAATAAATAATATGTATTTAATATTAAATGAGTTTAAAAATAAAATTTGTTCTTATTTAAATAAAGTTATTGTAATAATTGAAGATTATCAACTTCATAAGGGTTTAAAAATAAAAAATACATTATCTACTCCTAAATTTATTGGTGGTTTAAAAGTTTTATGCAAATATTTATTTAATTTAAAATATATTTTACAATCACCAGTCATTAAGAAAAATTATATTTATAAAGGAAATATTAAAATGTAAGAGCATGAACACGATGCTTGAAAACATTTACAGTATTTTTTAGCAAAAGGAGTTGATAAAAATGGCACAAACAAAAAGTAATTTACCTAAAAAATCAATAACTAATAAACCTAAAATAAAAAATAAAAAAGTTAATAAGTTAGAATTAACTGTTAGATTACATGAAAATCCGATTAAAACTAAGATTAAGGCTCTTGTTGCTGGTGGTGTTGAAGTTGATGCTTGTTCGGCTAAATGTCAGTGAGAAGGATTAAATTACTCAACATTATTAATATATAACCCATCTGTTTTAACTGAGTTTTTGAAATTAAAAAAAGATAATGAGATAAAAATTAAAGGCTCAGTATTTAATCAGTTAAATATAAAAACTAAACGCTATTTTTTGTCTTTTAGAGTAGATAGTTTTCAAATTATACAAAAAGCGATTAGAAAAAGAACAAATACAAATATTAAAAAATAGCAAGTAATTTAGAAAATAATAATCAGCAAATCAACGAACTACAAACAAAAAATACTGAGTTAACTTCACAAATTGAACAACAAGCAATTCAACTAAAACAAATTGAAGTAATTGATTTTATTAATTCTTCAACTGATAATGAAGATTTTAAAAATGTTTTATTAAAATCTTATGATATTACTGATGATATTGAAATCATTAAAACACAATTGCAAAGTGTTTATGATGAATTAATTAAGGTACAAACAGTTAATACTCGGGGCGTACCAAAAGTAGTAAACAAAGAAAACAATATTTTAGATACAGACAATGTATTTAATAAATAGAAAGAAGGAATAAAAATATGGATCCAAAAACAATTTTTGGCGATATTGCTAATCAAGCAACAAAACGAGATCGAGAAACATTTGAACAATGATATTTACAAACTTATCAACAAAAATTTAGTTGAGAAGCTTTATTTGCGTGAAAAGAAGCAAATAAATTTGGTTTAACATATAAAAGAAAGAAAAATATTAAATATAATGAAGGTTTGGGAGCAAACGGTCAAGTATTTAATACTGATGATAACCTACTAAAATATTCAACAGTGGAATTTGAAGATGGAATTGTTGAATTAGATACAATTTTAACTTTTGCTCGTAAATTAGACCCCATAGAAAGTAATTTTAATCTTAATCTTTGAGCAGCTTATATTGAACAAGCAATGGATACTGAAGTTGCTTATAAACGTAATAAAATTTTAGAAATTATTAATAAAGGAGCAGTTACAACTATTCAAGGCAAAAAAGCAGATGATACAAATGCTTTACAAATTCATGATGAAATTATGGATAAAATATATGAAAACGGCTTTACTCCATCAGAAACAATTGTTTTAGGTTCGGCTGATTTTATTCGTGGAATTCGTAATAAATTACAGTTACAACTTGGAGCAAACGACCAAATAAATAGTGTAATCACAAAAAGTGAAGCAATGAAAACTGTTGAAGGAACAACATACTATATGGTTCCTAAAAAATTACCAATTATTAATAAAGATGGTTCAGAAGGAACAATTGAATTATTACCAAACGGAGTTAATGTAATTGCCTTTAAGTTTAGCAAAAAAATGACCCTCTTATTTTACGCAAAAAAGACCATACTCCGTTAAGAGTTGGTGCAGCTGCGTTAGGTACTGGTATGGGTAATACTTTGATTATGGAAAGAGTTTTATATTTAGGTGGAGCAGTAGTTGAACCTAAGGGAATTATTAAACATATTGTTGCAAAAATTGATATTAATAAAATAGATAAACCAACTATACATGTTACAGATCCAACAAAAGCAACAGCCGAACAGTTAAAACCACAATTTAAAGATGTTGTTTTAAAAGCAGAAAAAGCAGTAAATAGTTCTTTAACTGAAAGTGATTTTGATTACTTTATTGAAAGTAAAGGTGAAGACTGACCAATTAATATTACAAATGATAAAACAGTTGCAGTTCAAATTGAAGGTAAAAACAACGCTACTGGTCAAACAAATCCGATTGATGTTAAAATTAAAAATTCTTAATAGTACTAAAAAATAGTACTTTTTCGTTTGATAAATGATATGCCAATTGGAACATCTAAAACAGCCCTTATTTATGCTGTTAAAAAAAATCCAACTAGATTATCAATCCAATAACAAGAAAAAAGTTTTGGTTTACAGTTATTAGAATTTTTAAGAATTCAAGTTTTAGCTCTTGGTTTATCAGTTTTAACTGGTGGTATTGCTTTGGCTGTTGGTCTTGGTGCGGGATTATTTAATTTTGCCGCAGCATTTATCTCGTTTGGAGTAGAAACAGCAACCGATTTTGCCGTAAATCAAATATATGATAAATTAACATCAGAAGTAACAGCAAAAAGTACCGCCTTAAATTTGTTACCAGCAGTTAATGACTGTTTAAGAACTGAATTTGGATTTCTTAATTAACTACAAGGGACACAAATCAGGGGGGATATTTGTATCAAATAACAAAATAAACAAAACAATATAAATAATTTAATAATGAAAGGAAAATAAAAAATGTCACAAAAAAACTCAAAAACAATCTAAAATAAAAAAATTATTAAATTATAATTACCTTAAATTGTAACTTTAATTTAAAAACAAATATTAAGAGCAAATAAAAAAAAATACAGGTTTTTGTTTTTAATTGTTATTCAGTTCAATAAATTAAGGGTATTTTTTTATTGTTTTTATAAAATTCGTAAAAAATTTACTCACACCCAAAAAATGTTTTAAAAAAATTTTATTTTGTTTATAATGTATATATGTATTAATTTAAATTTTTAAAAATAATTTTAAAGGAAGTGAAATTAATGAATAATGATGTAAAACAATTAAATGATGTTAATAATGATAAAAATGTTTTTACTTATAAACAAAATTGAAAAAAAATTTTTTTGATTTAAAAGAAGAAAATTTAGTATTAAAAGAAAAAAATATATTATTAAAAGAAAAAATGTTGTTATCTAAAAATAATTATCATAAATTTATTGTTAAAATTTTTAATTCTTGAAAATGACTTGAATTTTTAAATGAAATGACTATTTCTAAAATAAAATTTATTAAATCATTTGATAATCATTTTGTTGGAGAAAATTTAGTTGTAATTAATATTTTAAATAAAGATTTTAATAAATTTTTTAATTTATTAGAAAATGTAATTGAAAAAAAATATTTTTATATATATTAATTTAAAAAAATATTTTTTTAAAAATAGAATTTATTAAGATTCTATTTTTCATTTCAATCTGTAATTTATATTATTGGCAATAATATAAATTACAAACTTAAATCAATAATCATATAGACTAATAGAAATTTAAACTCCCTTCTTCAAAAATTTTTAACTCCCCTATCGTTGAAAAAAGGAAAAGGAGTTAAAATCTACAAATGAAAACGAAACAATTTAAGAATTTTATAAAATAATCATGTTGAAATCCCAAATGCTATTGGTAACATAATAACTCAGCTTCACCCAGAAATGATGACATTTCTGGAATAATTGCAAATAATCCATCTTTAATTTGCACCATTGCCTTACCAATACCAGAAAACATTGATGAACACCACTAGACATAGTTGCAGTATCTGCTAACAAATTCATTATTTAACACTCTCCTTTTCTAATGATTTTTCTTCATTCTTCTTTTTTTATCTCCAATATTCTTCGATATATTGTTAATCCAATAGCAATAAAACTACCTACAACAATCACAACAAAAATAATATATAACAATATTGCTATCATAAAATATTACCCCATCTTTCTAAAAGGTATAATATTTATACCCTAATAAATTAAATTAATTATTTTTCTTTTTTAATTTAAGTAATATTATTAATATGTTCTAAAATTCCTTGTACTTTTTCAAACCCATATTTTTTATATAAAGTTTTCAAAATATAAAAATCCTTACTATTCATAATACACCTCCATCAAATTAGAAAAATAATCAATACATTAATAATTAATAATAAGATAAATTATATAAATACAACTTAAACAATTAACAATCAATCATAAATATTTTTACTAATATTATTTTTCTTCATAAATTTATCAAAACAAATTTAATAAAAAAAATTAAACTTATAACTAATATTAATATTTACGGCAATTCAAATTGTATTTATAACAATTTAAATATTAAGAACTACTTATAAATTTAATTTTAATTAAACATAAGAACCTTAATATTTTTATTATACTAAACAAAATTAAAAAAATCAATAAAAAAATACCAATTGAATTGCCGTAAAATTGGTATTTTTTTATTGATGTATGTTGTTGCATACTCATATACATTATAACAATAAATAAATAATATACAACTATATAAAAAATACCCTTAATTTAAAAGTATTTTAACGTTAATTACTATCAAAAAAACAAAATAAAAACAATTAATAAAATATCTCATAAATGCAACAACAAAATAAATTATTTATTTGCCATATTAATTATAAATCAAAAAAACTCGCTTCGCTCGTTTTTTCTTTACAAAATAACATTATTTTATTCTACCTTATTCAGATAAATAAAAAGGCACGACATAAATGTCTCCGCGCACTTTTTTCCCTTCTCTTCCTTATTTTTATTTCTTATTTTCCAAAAATATTTTTTTTCTTTTAATAACTATTTACTCTCACATAAATTTATAATACAATATACTTGATTAAGAAAACTTAAATTTATAAGTAGTTCTTAATATTTAAATTGTTATAAATACAATTTGAATTGCCGTAAATATTAATATTAGTTATAAGTTTAATTTTTTAATAAAAAAAAAATAAAAAAACTTAAAAAATAATATTTAGCGGATTGATTGTATAAATAACAATAATCCGTTTTTAATTTGTTGGTACAAATAAATTAAAAATAAAAATTAAATAGTTTTGCTGCTTTGGGAGACCGAAAAACCAAAGATAGATTTTAATAAAAATATTGGAGTAAACTACTACCATCGGACGAAAAGAGTGATGTACCTGTAAGTAGTTTTTTGCTTTTTTCATAATTAGTAATAAGTTGGCTGTAAAAAGAGGATTAGTTTCTGTGCCTAAATTTTACTATAACTACAATAAAAATAAAAAGTGTGGGTAGCAATTGGTGGAATTGGTAAATTAACGCGTGCTGTTCGAACAACTAGAATTTTAAAATTAGCGAAAGAAACTAAACTACTTGAAAAATTAGGTGTAATAACTGCTAATAATTTAGAAGATGTTGTAAGGCAAGTTACAGATAAAAAGATTTTATCTTCTAAATTAATATTTGATTTTACAAAGCAGGCTAATAATGAAACTTTATTATATACAATTGGAAAATTAGCCCGAAATGATTTTTATAAAGGTTTTAAAGTTTCTAATTTAGAAACAATTAATAATTTATTAAAAATTGAGAAAAATATTCAAAAAATAAGTCCTAAATTAGTTCAAAAAATACCACGCGTGAATGAAAAAAATGCTAATAAATGATTGTCTGAATATGGATTAAATATTGATAAAATAAGTAAAATTAATACTAATGAGTGATATAACATAATGACTAATCTTCATAAAAAAGTGTTGGTAAAAATCTACTATTAAATGTTAATTTAATGAGGGGCAGTAAAATATATAATAATAAATTATTAAATATCTTGCACCAAACACCAATTAAATTAAATAAAATTTTAAATCATTTAAACCCAAATTTTTATATTCAAAAAGTAACTAAAAAATTATTAGCCCCAATTGAAAAACAAATAATTACTATTAAACAAACAGTGAGTGGTTTATTGGTTGAAGATTTAAAAAAACAAGTTTGTTTAATTTAGTTTCTTTTGCCCCGCTTGCTTATCAGCAAGTAATAAAAGATAGTTTTAAAATATATCGGACAATTGCTAAGATATTAAAAATGCAAGAACAATTTAAAAATAACTTTAATAAAGATAAATTGTTAAATACGCTAGAAGATAGTGCGGTTACTAGTTTATTGGGTAATGGACTAGTATTTCAAGCATTATAAACAACTCAGAACAAAACAAGATTTAAACAAAACAATTAAAATAAAAACACTATTAAATAGTAAAAAGTTTATTTTAAATAAAATATATTCTAAAAAAAGTAAATGATAAGGAGATGATTAAATGTTAAATGAATTATGACAAAATGTTACTTTGGAAAATTATAATAATTTTATTCCAATGACAGGTAAAATTACACAAGTTCCAGTTCGTTATAATAAGTTTTTTAAAGGTGATGTAGAATTATGATTTAAAACATTTGCTTTAAGAGCCCAAAATATGATTAATTCTTACTTAAACTATCCATTTTCAAAATTAAAGTTTGAAACATTTAAAGATCCATTATTAAAGAAAATTTGTATTAATATGGTGTTTATTACGATTGAACATTGAACATTTAACCGTATTCCAATTGAGTTTTTTGCTTTGGCAAATATGAGTGTTGGTGATATTAATTATTCTTCACAAAATGACCCTATGGCAACATGACAAGGTCTATTGCCTACCTATCAAAATCATTGGCTAATTTAACAACTTTAAAGAAAATGTTTTGTACTTTTCAAGAAGAAGGTATTGATTTAACAATGATAGATTTAGAAGCATATTATACTCAGTTAGAAGTTGATGCTTTATTAGAAAAAGAAAAAACTGAAAGAATAGAAACCGATGACAAATTAGATAAAAAAATAGATAATTTAATAAATGAAGAAAGAAATGAAAGAATTAAAGAAGATAATATTTTAGACAATAAAATAAATAAAAAACAAGATGTTGTTAATAAAGATACAAACTTAGAATTAAACAATTTAATTGCTTACAGTACTATTGAAACCAAAAATCAAATTCAATCAATTAATATTTTGACAAATGATTTAAAAATTGCAAATCCAACTGAAGAAACAGCACCAAATTTTACAAAAGCAGCAGAGCAATACAAAACAATATTCAAGTACCAATAACAAAATTTATTAATGATAAATCAACAGATGAAAAAGTACCAACTGCAAAAGGAGTATACAATTCTTGTATATGACAAGATGTTGATACTGATGATTTTATAGTAAATAGTCAAGATTATCAAATTAAAGATTTTAATAGAATAAATTATATTTACAAAATTTCTGTTTCCCCCTTTAAGTTACCTTATTCTGGAGTAATCGAAACATTTTATTATTTTAATAATAATATTAGTGCATTATTTGTTGGTGGTTATAGTTTAGAGATTACTGTTAATGGAATTGTTAATGTTAAAGATAAAACTGATAAAAATTCACCAATGGGAACATTATTTATTTGAAGAAAAAAATATTAATTAATAAATTAGAAAGGAATTGATTTTATGCCAAAAGTTACTATTAAAGATTTAATTATGTTTTTGAAAATATTTGGATTTTCATCATTGTTTTTTATCGCAGGAATTATTATTTGTTTTATAGGAGAAAAAACACTAGGTATTTCTTTACCAGCATATGTTATTGTTTCAGCAATGCTTATTGGAGCAGGAATTATTGTTTTAATTATTGAAACAATTAAATTTATCAAAACACATAACAAAAAACAAAAAGAAGATAGTATTGAAGATGTTATTAAAAAAGAAGATACAAAATAAAGAGGTGATATAAATGGGATTATTACCAGCCAAAAAGAAGTTAAAAAAAGAATATGATATTGATAGTTATTATTTTAATTTAGCATCAACGATTACTAATCGTAAAAATGTTACTGTTCAAAAACATAATGAAATTTTAGAAAAAAGAATTTGTGAAGATAATGCTAATTTTTTAAATCCACGTGATTTAGAAATTAGCATTTATAATCCAATTAATAATAAACAGATAGATACTAAATTAATTAATAACTTTTTAAAAATGCAAGACTTTACTAATAAGAATTGATATAATAAATATAAAATTAATAAGAATGGTAAAGGTGCATATTTTATTTTTGCTAATAATTCAAAACTTAATTTTATTACCATTGATTTTTATAATGACCAGTATGATGAATTAGGTAATCTAGTATCGTGTACTTTTGATTATGACTCTTATATTAAAAATGACCAGAGTGTTTTTATTACTGAAAAATTAGAAATTGATTATGTAACTAAACAAGTAAAAGTTATTAGAAAGTTAAAAACACGATTATACAGCACTATTACCGACTTATATATTGATGATGCTAAATGAAATAACTATACAACATTGCAAAGAGAAGAAATATTACCAATTGATTTTATACCAATTGAAATTATTCCTAATAACCCTAATTTCGAACCTTCTGCTCGTTATGGTAAACAATTTGCTAGTATTTTAGATATTATTGCTGAAAAGATAATGTTGGACCCATTATTAAATAGTGGTAAATTTACTATTAATACTAATGGAGTGACTGGTGTTGTTGACCAAGAAATTAGTAAAATGCTGGCTTCATTTATTGAAAATGACTTGTTATTAGTTGAAGGAGACCCTGATAGTAATTTTCAACCAGTAGACTATATCGCTGGTAATTTTAAAGGTGAACAATTAACTAAAATATATGATTGATTATTAACTAATTACTATAAAATAAATCGTCATCATGTTCCCGCCATTGCTAAGAGAGCCCAACAAACTCAGGCAGAAGTTGCTGGTGTAAATATTTAAACAAATGCATCATACGAACAAATGATATATATTAGAGAAATTAAATTAACTGAATTTATTATTAAGTTAATTAAATATGATAATGCTGTTTTAAATAGTAGAACATTCAATATTAAAAATATTGATGAGTTAATTGTTGATGTTCGCTTACCAGTAAATGCTACTTTAAACAGACAATTAAAAAACAACGAAACTATTATCAATATTCCTAATGAAGACCGTGCTAGAACCCCTTTATATTTATAAAATTAATAATTCTTGTTAAGACAAAGCAAAAACCAATCTTAAACTACTCTCAAAATAGCGTTAAAATAGGTTTTATTGACAAAGATGAATATATTAAAATAACTGGTTATGAAATTAGTGATTTTAATTTTAAATTACAAATTCAACAAAGTACCACAGTCCAAGATAATAGCACAAGTTATGTAATGATTGATGAAAAAGATATTTTAATTAATGATATTTCAAAACAAGACAAAGAATTTTTAGAATCTTATGATTTAAAAATAGTATCTATTAATGAACGAATTACCGAAGATAATAAAAATGAATGTTATATTATCGAAGAATATAAAAGACCTTATTCACCTGATGGCGTTGATATTATTAAATCTACCCACTTAGTTAAAATAACTGATTTTAAGTGAAAAAATCAGAATAGTATTCATTTAGTTTTACAAAAATCATTGCCAGAAGACACAGTATTTACTGGAATTGAAATTAAATACCCTAAATCTATGTTATTTGGAAATATTAAATGTTGAGGAAATGTGGATGGTGTTTATTCCTATCCATCTTCAATTGTTGAAAATGCTAGTTTAGTACCGTTGCTATCTATGCCTATTGAAACAGAACCTAATTTAAGAGTATTTCAATATTGATTTACCGAAAGTTTTTTACCATGAAGTATAGCCAAAAACTATATTCAAGGAAAAGATATTTTAGATTTAATAAATAAGAATGGCTTAGAAAAAGTTTTATTAAATTATTTAACATATCGTTATAATTATGATCGAAAATTTCAAGGTGCAAAATAGGATGAAAAAGGAAATCCTAGCAACAAAACGGCTAAACTACGTCAAAAATTTGAAGGACAAAAACCCGAAGATGTTATTGATGGTCTATTTGAAGAATGAAAGTTCAAAAACCCATCTCTTATTAATGATAAAGTTATCAAAATATTTAAACAAATTATTTATATGCTTTCAAATTATACATATAGCAAATATGCAATCAACAAAGGCTATAATGATGATATTAAGTTAATTGCCCCCTATTATTTTAAATTATTATCAATACCTGAACCTGATAAAAAAGATGAAAATTATTGAAAATTTAAAAAATGTATAATTGAGTTAAATTCATTGTATTTTAATTTTTCTGGTGGTCCCATTCCACCATCGCCATTAAATTATTGAAAAGAAGTTTATGCAGATAGTAAACCGTTTAATGAAGTTGATAATAAATATTATTTTGTTGTGTGAAAGGGCAAAACACAATGATATACAACAAAGTTTCTTAATAATGAAAAAATAAATCAACATGGCAGAAAAGTATTAAAAGAAAAAGACGGATATGAGATTGGTTTATATTGTTATAGTAATTTTAAATATGAAGTTGATTTATTTAATTATGAACCATGTAAAATGACAAACTGACCTTGAAGAATTGACAAAGGAAATTATTTTAAATCTGTTTATCGTTGTGAAATAAAGGGTGTACCAAATACATCAAGTATTGACCCAACAACAGGGCAAATTATAGAATGAAATTTAAAACATCAGAATAATAACAACAAAAATGATGAAATTAAAGCAATTATAAAAAATAAAGATATTTCAGAAAACTCCATTTATCAATTAGAAGCAAATTATTTTAATTGACTATCAATAACAAGTAAATTAGAAACAAATAACATTCCGTCTTTAATTCCTGCTGAAATTAAACTATCAGATGGAGAATATGGTAAGTATTTAACTAATTTAATTGTTTCTAATGACAAAATAGAAGATTATTTAAATTATTTTTCACAATGATATAAATTGCTTTATTCTAAGGCAGATTGAGGGGAAATAACTAAAAATTTAGTTGTAGATAATATTAAAATAATTTTTGATAAGCATCAAAAACTATTTAATTTAAATCAAATTGAAATATCGGGTATATGGGGTTATGGAAATTATGATATAAATATTTCTGTTGATAAATCAAATGAAAAAACTATTGCAGGAAAATATATAAATTTAGAATTAATTAAAAGTTGTCCTATTGGAACCAAAGTTAGTGGTAAAGATAAAAATACATATCTTCAATTAATAGAAGAAGACACCTGATATCTTTGAAAAAATGGTGTTGAAGATGAAAAATCTTATTCAAATAAAGCGGTTGCTGATTTTTTAAAACAATCAAATAATATAATATTTTCTTATCCCCCTATAAAAGAAGAAATTAATATTAATAATTTAGAATTATTTAATAAAAACAATGAAAAACTATCATTAATTACATTAGATATGTAAAAAAAGTCATTTATTAAAATGACTTTTTTATTAGTTATTAACTTTTACATTACAGTTTTTATCAATAATTAAATTAGGTAATTTTTGTTCATCACCATTTCAAGGATAAACAGATTTAAAATAAGTTCCTTTGTCAATTCTTCAAGGTCAGTTTGTCATTTTAGATGGTTCATAATTAAATAAATCAACTTCATATTTAAAATTACTATAACAATATAAACCAATCTCATATCCGTCTTTTTCTTTTAATACTTTTCTGCCATGTTGATTTATTTTTTCATTATTAAGAAACTTTGTTGTATATCATTGTGTTTTGCCCTTTCACACAACAAAATAATATTTATTATCAACTTCATTAAACGGTTTACTATCTGCATAAACTTCTTTTCAATAATTTAATGGCGATGGTGGAATGGGACCACCAGAAAAATTAAAATACAATGAATTTAACTCAATTATACATTTTTTAAATTTTCAATAATTTTCATCTTTTTTATCAGGTTCAGGTATTGATAATAATTTAAAATAATAGGGGGCAATTAACTTAATATCATCATTATAGCCTTTGTTGATTGCATATTTGCTATATGTATAATTTGAAAGCATATAAATAATTTGTTTAAATATTTTGATAACTTTATCATTAATAAGAGATGGGTTTTTGAACTTTCATTCTTCAAATAGACCATCAATAACATCTTCGGGTTTTTGTCCTTCAAATTTTTGACGTAATTCAGCCGCTTTATTAGTGGGATTTTCTTTTTTATCATATTTTGCACCTTGAAATTTTCGATCATAATTATAACGATAAGTTAAATAATTTAATAAAACTTTTTCTAAACCATTATTTTTTATTAAACTTAAAATATCATCTGGTTGAATATATATTTTTGCAATAAACCACGGTAAAAAACTTTCGGTAAATCAATATTAAAATACTCTTAAATTAGGTTTTGTTTCAATAGACATAGATAGCAACGGACTAAATTAGCATTTTCAACTATTGATGAAGGATAAGAATAAACACCATTAATATTACCTCAACATTTAATATTTCCAAATAAGATTGATTTAGGGTATTTAATCTCAATCCCAGTAAATACTGTATCTTCGGGTAATGATTTTTGTAATACTAAATGAATACTATTTTGGTTTTTTCATTTAAAATCAGTCACCTTAACTAAATGAGTAGATTTAATAATATCAACACCATCAGGTGAATAAGGTCTTTTATATTCTTCGATAATATAACATTCATTTTTATTATCTTCGGTAATTCGTTCATTAATAGATACTATTTTTAAGTCATAGGATTCTAAAAATTCTTTGTCTTTTTTTGAAATATCATTAATTAAAATATCTTTTTCTTCAATCATTACATAACTTGTGCTATTATCTTGGACTGTGGTATTTTGTTGAATTTGTAATTTAAAATTAAAATCACTAATTTCATAACCAGTTATTTTAATATATTCATCTTTGTCAATAAAACCTATTTTAACGCTATTTTGAGAGTAGTTTAAGATTGGTTTTTGCTTTGTCTTAACAAGATATTTATTAATTTTATAAATATATAAGGTTCTAGCACGGTCTTCAGTAAATAATTGTTTTAAATCAGGTCGCTGTACTGCGATTGACTAGCAAAATCTAATGGAATACTATCAATTGAATAGTCAATTGGTTCATCATTTTCTGCTAATTGTGCTAACATTTTTTCAGATGGTTTTAACATTATTCTTGTTCTCCTTTTTCATTAGGCATATTTATAATAGTTTCATTGTTATTTAATTGTCTGTTTAAAGTAGCATTTACTGGTAAGCGAACATCAATAATTAAATCATCAATATTTTTAATATTAAATATTCTACTGTTTAAAATAGCATTATCATATTTAATTAACTTAATAATGAATTCAGTTAATTTAATTTCTCTAATATATATCATTTGTTCGTATGATGCGTTTGTTTGAATATTTACTCCCGCAACTTCTGCTTGTGTTTGTTGGGCTCCCTTGGCGATTGCGGGAGCATGATGGCGATTTATTTTATAGTAATTAGTTAATAATCAATCATATATTTTGGTTAATTGTTCACCTTTAAAATTACCAGCAATATAGTCTACTGGTTGAAAATTACTATCAGAGTCTCCTTCAACTAATAACAAGTCATTTTCAATAAATGAAGCCAACATTTTACTAATTTCTTGGTCAACCACACCAGTAACACCATTAGTATTAATGGTAAATTTACCACTATTTAATAATGGATCTAACATTATCTTTTCAGCAATAATATCTAAAATACTAGCAAATTGTTTATCAAAACGAGCAGAAGGCTCAAAATTAGGGTTATTAGGAATAATTTCAATTGGAATAAAATTAAGTGGTAATATTTTTTCTCTTTGTAAAGTTGTATAGTTATTTCATTTAGCATCATCAATATATAAGTCGGTAATAGTGCTGTATAATCGTGTTTTTAACTTTCTAATAACTTTTACTTGTTTAGTTACATAATCAATTTTTAATTTTTCAGTAATAAAAACACTCTGGTCATTTTTAATATAAGGGTCATAATCAAAAGTACAAGATACTAAATTACCTAATTCGTCATATTGGTTATTATAAAAATCAATAGTAATAAAATTAAGTTTTAAATTATTAGCAAAAATAAAATATGCACCTTTACCATTCTTATTAATTTTATATTCGTTATATCAATTCTTATTAGTAAAGTCTTGCATTTTTAAAAAGTTATTAATTAATTTAGTATCTATCTCTTTATTATTAATTGGATTATAAATGCTAATTTCTAAATCTCGTGGATTTAAAAAATTAGCATTATCTTCACAAATTCTTTTTTCTAAAATCTCCTTATGTTTTTGAACAGTAACATTTTACGATTAGTAATCGTTGATGCTAAATTAAGATAATAACTATCAATATCATATTCTTTTTTTAATTTCTTTTTTGCTAATAACAATCCCATTTATATCACCTCTTTATTTCGTATCTTCTTTTTTAATAACATCTTCAATACTATCTTGTTTTTGTTGTTTGTTATGAGTTTTGATAAATCTAATAGTTTCAATAATTAAAACTATAATTCCTGCTCCAATAAGCATTGCTGAAACAATAACATATGCTGGTCAAGAAATACCCAATGTTTTTTCTCCGATAAAACAAATAATAATTCCGGCAATAAAAAACAATGATGAAACTCCAAAGATTTTCAAAAACATAATCATATCTTTAATAGTTACTTTTGGCATAATACCATCTCTTTCCTAACTTACTTTTTTTCTTTCAATATACAATTCTTTAATTTCAACACTATTTGATATTGATGATAATTTAAACTCACCGTTGGAAAATAATTAAATGGTAATTCAACGACTTGGATTATTTCCATATGATATTCCACTTGCTAATTGACCTTTAAAGTTTATATGCGTAATTATATATAGTTCTATCTCAAGCGTTGTATAACACCATAAACGATAATAATATTCTGACTTATTAAAATTTTTAATTTTATATCCTTTAGAATCTTGAACAAAATCACTAGTATCAACAACTTTTCAATCATTTGATATTTTAGGTAAATCTTTTTTCTGTAAATAAAATTTATCTAAATATTTAGTAGTACCAAATGTATCATCAGTACTTTTAATTCCCGCAACTGTACTATCAATAATCATATAATCAGCAGTATTTTTACCACCTTCAAAACTAGGGTCTCAAATTCTTAATTCCCCGTTTTCAGCATTAAAATCAGCATTAACACGACCACTACTATTAGGTAATAAAGTTATTTTATTTTGTTTTAAATCTGAAACCATTAATTCATCAGCAGTATTTTTAATAATTGTTTTATTATCAATTTTAATATCACTACCGCCACTTTGTTTTGCTTTTCAGACACCATTTTTTCATAAATAGTATCTTTATCAAAGGGAACATTTATTTCATTATTGTTATTTTTAACAATAGTTTTATTGTCAATCTTAGTTTTTTCTTTTTCTATTAAAGCATCAACTTCTAATTGAGTATAATATGATTCTAAATCAATCATTGTTAAATCAATACCTTCTTCTTGAAAAGTACGAAACATTTTTTTAAAGTTGTTAAATTAGCCAATGATTTTGCATAGGTAGGCAATAGACCTTGTCAAATAATCATGGGGTCATTTTGCGATGAATAATTAATATCACCAACACTCATATTTGCCGAAGTAAAAAATTCAATTGGAATGCGGTTAAATGTTCAATACTCAATCGTAATAAACACCATATTAATACAAATTTTCTTTAATAATGGATCTTTAAATGTTTCAAACTTTAGTTTTGAAAATGGATAGTTTAAGTAAGAATTAATCATATTTTGGGCTCTTAAAGCAAATGTTTTAAATCATAATTCTACATCACCTTTAAAAAACTTATTATAACGAACTGGAACTTGTGTAATTTTACCTGTCATTGGAATAAAATTATTATAATTTTCCAAAGTAACATTTTGTCATAATTCATTTAAGATTTAATCATCTCCTTATCATTTACTTTTTTTAGAATATATTTTCTTTAATATAAATTTTTTACTATTTATTAATGTTTTTGTTTTAATTGTTTTGTTTAAATCTTGTTTTGTTCTGAGTTGTTTATATGCTTGAAATACTAGTCCATTACCTAACAAACTAGTAACCGCACTATCTTCTAGCGTATTTAACAATTTATCTTTATTAAAGTTATTTTTAAATTGTTCTTGCATTTTTAATATCTTAGCAATTGTCCGATATATTTTAAAACTATCTTTTACTACTTGCTGATAAACAAGTGGGGCAAAAGAAATTAAATTAAACAAACTTGTTTTTTTAAATCCCCAACCAATAAACCACTCACTGTTCATATAGAATTTAAACGGTTCAGGAGCCAAAACAAACTGTTCTGCTTTGATTAAAGTTGTCATAACGACAATAGGGGCATATTTAGGATTTTTATAATATATTGTTAAAGCAACTTCACCCGCAACTGATAATGGAACAATTTTAACTGCTAAAAAACATCAGAACCATAAGCAAAAGGTAATAATTGACCTTTTTAATAGCCTTAGTTTCAAATTTAGATAATATTTTTTTAGTTTTATCAGTAATTTTACTAATTACTTTTTGTTTAATAGTAATTATTTGTTTTTCAATTGGGGCTAATAATTTTTTAGTTACTTTTTGAATATAAAAATTTGGGTTTAAATGATTTAAAATTTTATTTAATTTAATTAGTGTTTGATGAAAAATATTTAATAATTTATTATTATATATTTTACTGCCCCGCATTAAATTAGCATTTAATATTAGGTTTTTACCAACACCTTTTTATGAAGATTAGTCATTATGTTATATCACTCATTAGTATTAATTTTGCTTATTTTATCAATATTTAATCCATATTCAGACAATCATTTATTAGCATTTATTTCATTTATGCGTGGTATTTTTTGAACTAATGTAGGACTTATTTTTTGAATATTTTTTTCAATTTTTAATAAATTATTAATTGTTTCTAATTTAGAAACTTTAAAACCCTTATAAAAATCATTTCGGGCTAATTTTCCAATTGTATATAATAAAGTTTCATTATTAGCTTGTTTTGTAAAATCAAATATTAATTTATCAGATAAAATCTTTTTACCTCTAACTTGTCTTACAACATCTTCTAAATTATTAGCAGTTATTACACCTAATTTTTCAAGTAGTTTAGTTTCTTTCGCTAATTTTAAAATTTTAGTTGTTCGAGCAGCACGCGTTAATTTTCCAATACCGCCAATTGCTGGTAGCAAATTTAAGGCAGTACTTTTTGCTGTCACTTCTGATGTTAATTTATCGTATATTTGATTTACGGCAAAATCGGTTGCTGTTTCTACTCCAAATGAGATAAATATGCTGCGGCAAAATTAGATAATCCCGCACCAAGACCAACAGCCGAAGCAATACCACCAGTTAAAACTAATAAACCAAGTGCTAAAACTTGAATTCCTAAAAATTCTAATAACTGTAAACCAAAATTTTTTTCTTGTTGTTGGATTGACAATCTAGTTGAATTTTTTTAACAGCATAAATAAGGGCTGTTTTAGATGTTCCAATTGGTATATATATCAAACGAAAAAGTACTATTTTTTAGTACTATTAAGAATTTTTAATTTTAACATCAATCGGATTTGTTTGACCAGTAGCGTTGTTTTTACCTTCAATTTGAACTTCAACAGTTTTATCATTTGTAATATTAATTGGTCAGTCTTCACCTTTACTTTCAATAAAGTAATCAAAATCACTTTCAGTTAAAGAACTATTTACTGCTTTTACTGCTTTTAAAACAACATCTTTAAATTGTGATTTTAACTGTTCGGCTGTTGCTTTTGTTGGGTCTGTAACATGAATATTTGGTTTATCTATTTTATTAATTTTACTAATATCAATTTTTGAAACAATATGTTTAATAATTCCTTTAGGTTCAACTACTGCCCCACCTAAATATAAAACTCTTTCCATAATCAAAGTATTACCCATTCCAGTACCCAATGCAGCTGTACCAACTCTTAATGGAGTATGGTCTTTTTTACGTAAGATAAGAGGGTCATATTTTTTACTAAATTTAAAGGCAATTGCATTAACACCATCTGGTAATAGAGTAATTGTTCCTTCTGAACCATCTTTATTAATAATTGGTAATTTTTTAGGAACCATATAATATGTTGTTCCTTCAACAGTTTTTATTGCTCCGCTTGTTTCAATTACATTGTTTATTTGGTCATTTGCTCCAAGTTGTAACTGTAATTTATTACGAATTCCACGAATAAAATCAGCCGAACCCAAGACAACTGTTTCTGATGGGGTAAATCCATTTTCATATATTTTATCCATAATTTCATCGTGAATTTGTAAAGCATTAGTATCATCTGCTTTTTGGCCTTGAATGGTTGTAACTACTCCTTTATTAATAATTTCTAAAATTTTATTATGTTTATAAGCAACCTCAGTATCCATTGCTTGTTCAATATCAGCAGCCCAAAGATTAGGGTTAAAATCACTTTCTACAGGGTCTAATTTACAAGCAAAAGTTAAAATTGTATCTAATTCAACAATTTCATCATCAAATTCTACTTTTGAATAATTTAATAATTTATCATCAGGCTCTGTGTAGATATAAACGGCAAATTTATATCTTGTTAAGTTAATAATAAAATATTTTTAATAAATTGCAACAACTTTTTCAGAAAAAATTAAATTTTTGTAATTTTATCTTATTTTATCCATATTTAAGCACACTAAAAATAATTTATTAAATTTTAACTAATAAATTTATTTAAAATTTTGTAAAAACATTGTCTTTGCACTTAGTCAATTTAAACATGGTCGGAGTTTATCATTTATAACATTAACTACTCAATCTATCATTTTTTGACTAATATTATTAAAATCAATTCCCTTAGAAAGTCAATATCTAAATTCACCGTTCATATGCTCAATTAATGGTTTTTGTTGTGGTTTACCGGGGTCACAAAAATAAAATTGTGTTTCAGCAAATATTTCCATTTCTTTTCATTTACTAAATTCTTTTCCTCTATCAGTTATTATTCCTTTAATTTTCCCAATTAAATTATTATTTTTAACAATATCTTTAAATTTTTCTAAAACTTCATTAGCGGTATTATTTTTTAATTTCATTACAAAATAATTTTTACTTGATTGTTCTACTAAAACTAAATTACTAGATTGATGGTCTTTTCCTACAACAGTATCCATTTCAAATCATCCAACATTAGAAACTTTATTTTCAATATCTCAAATTGATTTAAAGTTAGTTAATTTACCACGATTATCAGGTTTTCCTTTTGTTTTATATTTTTTACCACGATGGGGTAAATTTTCTTTTTTTAATCCAAATTCGCCTAAGCGAATTCATTTATACAACGTTTTAACACAAGCAGAAAATTTAACACCAAACTCCAAGAAATAACGATAAATTAATTGTTCGGGTGTATCGTGGTATTTATTAAATCTTATTTTAATAAAATCTAATTGCTCTTTTGTAAATTCAGGTAGTTTTTTAATACATTTTTTACGCTTTTTCTTATAATCTTTTTGTGCTTGATATGGATTATAATCTTGTATATTTTTAAATCGATTTATTTCTCTTTTAATGGTATTAATTCCGCGTCCCATTTGTCTTGATATTTCAGATAAATTAATTGTGCCATTTTTCTTTTTACAAGTATCAGATAATAATAAATCCTTAAATAAATCTCGTTCATCAAATATTAAATGTTTAAATTTTCTCATTTTTATACAAATTCCTTTCATTTTTTCTTATAATGTATTATATATAAAATAAAGAGGTCAATAAATATGAAAGAATTTAGTAAAATTAATAATAAAAAACGAATTACTAGTTATGAACATTTAAATAAAAAATATGATTTAAATTTTAGTGACTATAATTTTGGTTTTGATTGAGAAATATTTAAAGATTTTGTTGGTGATAGTTATGCCCGATATTTTACTTCACCAAGTTTTTTTAAGTTTGTCTCAGCGGGGCGTGGTACTAATAAGACATGAAATCACCTAGCAGAAAAATTATTTTTTGCTTGTAATTTTACTGATGCTTCATCTAATATTTTACGAAGATATGCCAACACCCACGAAGATACTACATTTGGCGATACAATTAATGTCTGTAACTATTTATATGATAAATATGGGATTGATATAGGACCCGACAATGAAAATGGTATTGTTTGACCTAAAAACGTTAAAGAAGGTGGTGAAATTGTTTTTCCTAGTGGTGTTCGCATTGCTTTTGCGGGTTATGCTAATGGTAATAAAATTATGGGAAAAGTTGGTAAAGGGAGTGGTATTATATCAGCATGGACAGATGAAATGATACATGCTGAAGAAAAAGAAATTTTAACTGATAAAGAACTAGATAAAAGATATAATAATTTAAGAGTTTCAATGTTTCGTTCTAAAAGTTTAAAAGTATCTTATGAAAAATATGCTGATGAAAATGATAATGAACAATATAATTTAGATAATCCTATTCCAGTAAAAGAATTATCTTGGACATTTCAAGAATGAGACAACATAGCAAAACAATACATAACAGTAACAACATATTTTCATAAAACATATTCTAATCAATTTACTTTTAATCCTTTTGATAAATACCATGTCTTTTATGAAAAATTTGTAACTCCATATTTACCCTTAAATGAAAGAATTAAAAATATTTTAAAAGAACACAATCAAGTATATTCAGAAAACAAACAAGCATTTAATGGTTTGGGTATTTTTAATTTACGATTAACAATGGGTGCTGTTTGAAATAAAATACCTAATATTACTAAAAAACTTGTTTTAACAAACAAAGAAGAACGGCCTGATTTATTTGAACTTGAATACTACGGATTTGAATATAACGATAATGACCCCAGTATTTATGTTTTACGAAATTATCGTAAATATATTAAAGAATATAATTTACAAGATTTTTATAATCCAAATACAAAACAATATCAATTTGATAGTTATTCAATTGGTGTGGATTATGCTAATGGTAGTGAAGACCATACAGTGTTTTTATTTAGTGGTTATAAAATTAATGAAAATAATGAATATGATAAATATTTAATTGAAGAAAATGTTGTTACCCCAAAAAACGTAATGAATTTAAATGAAATAGTTGAATATTACGGACAATGAATAATTAATACATTTGATAAATTTGATGGTTTTGAATATGCTACATTTCATTATGATATTAATGCCCACGACTTTATGCAAAAATTACAAGAAGATATTTACCCTTATTTAGGCTATAAAATTAAAATGTTTAAAGCCAAAAAACATCAGACATCTCTTAATAAAGAAGCAGGTATAATCAATCGCGTAACCTGAATAAGAAAAATGTTTGTTCAAGGCAAAATATATGGCATATTAGATAACTTCCCATTTTTAGATAAGTGCATTAGTGAATTAAAATTTAGTGACACCAAAACAAACACACCCGATAGTAAAATGTACCATGACCCATATGACGCTTTATTTTATGGTTCGTATCCATATCGTTTTAAAATGGGAATATAAAATAGTTTTTTTAAAATTATTAAATAAATTTTAAAAAAACTATTTTTCAATCAATTAAAATATATTATAATATTATTGAAATAAAATTAGAGAATATTTTGTTTGACTTTTATCTATTATTAAATCTGTATAGCAGATTTTTTGTTTTTTCTTAGTTTTAGGACATGAACGAGTATAAGATTTAACTTTTACTTTACACTTTGACATAATTTCACCCCCCATTTTTAAAAAGAGAGCAAAATATAGTTTTATTATTATAAAATTGCCCCCTCAAATAATTAATTGATAAATTGGAGCAAAATATTCTCTATTTTAATTTTATCATAATTGCTATTGGGCGAGCGGTTGATTTTCTTAAATTTTTGTGATAAAATGACTTACAAGTTAAAAAAGTTTTTGAGATTCTTTCAAACAAATTTGGGAACCTTTATAAAATTCTTTGCTTAACGCTTAGAATTTTTCCCAAGTATTTTGAAAAGTGCAGCAAAAGTTTTTTTAAACTTTAAGTAATTTTTCACAAACTTATGAAAATCACCGCGAGCCCAGATTAGTGTAATATAACTAGGATAATAATCATATTTAACCTCCTTTCTAAAATATATTTTAAAAAAGTTCTTGTATATATATAATGACAATGGATCTTGATAAAAAAGTTTCAAGATAAGAAAGGAAATTATAAAAATTGAAAAAACTTTTAAGTTTATTAAGTGTATTTTCAAAAAAAAGAAAATAATTTAGAAAATTTAATAATTAGAAATATTGGTTCATGAGATAATAATGTTTATGAATATGATCCAGCAACCGGACAACAAAAAATAGTTATTAATACAAATGGGGGTGTTGATTCTTCTGGTGTTGTCTTAAATAATAAAGTGTACTTTGGTTCAAAAGATAATAATGTTTATGAATATGATCCATTAGAATTAATTGAGTCTGATATTATTAAGATAATTTAAATTATATCGAAACAAAAGCAATTAAAACACTTTCAAAACAACAACAAAAAATATTATTGCCCTTTCATAATTATCACGAAGAAAAATTAAATACCTCAGAAAAGGAAATAATTTATAATTCTCCAGACGATGAGATAAGTGAAGAAATTACAAAATCAATTGAAATTCAAAAGGGATTAAGTATTCACAGGGAAAATCAGAAACAACAACTAAAACAACAGGAAATACAGACAGTTTTGGAATAACTGTTGGATTAGAAGCTGAAGCAAAATTTTTTGGAAGTGGATTTAGATTTTCTGGTGAAACTAGAACAGATTATAGTTTTTCAAATGAAAGTTCTTATTTTACAGAAATAACATTAGAAAATAGTTTTAATTCTTCAAATATAAGAAAAGAAGAAAAAAAGGAATTAGTAAAAAAACAATTAAATCTCAACAAATTTCAATTGCCCCTAATAAAAAACTTATTTATAATAGTAAAATTTATAAGTATAATTGTGAAGATGTTTGAAATTTAACAAAAAAAATTAATGGTTCAATTAGTGCATTAATTAATAAAAATAATAATTATGAAACATTAAATATTTCTATTAAAGAAATTATGATTTTATTGAAAGAAAATGATCTTTTGCCAAAAGAAATTACTATAAATAATCAAGATAATTCAATTACGTGAACAGGAAAAATTGTAACAAAATATACTTGTGGTTTTGAACAAGATTCTAGCAGTGAAACAAAAATAGTTAATTTATAAAAATGAAAAATATATTAACTTTTTTATGTACAATCACTTTAATTGGAACAAGTACAACCAGTTTAGTTGCTTGTAATACACCACAAGAATATACAAAAGAAAAATTATCAGATTTAAAAAAGAAAAATAATATAAATACAAAAGATGATATTTTAGAATGAATAGCACCACAAGAAAAACCATTTAATCAAGTTGATAATAAATATTATTTTGTTATATGACGAGCTAATGAAAATAATGATTGAAGAATTATTAAATTTCAGAATAATAAAAATATAAGATTAGCGGGTGGTTTTAAATTTGTTCTTGATTATTATGGTAGGGTTGATGATCCTAATAAAATAAATTTAGTTTTTGATGCTAAACTAAATAATTTAAGAGCAAATGACCAAATTTGAACAGATAATAGTATTAATTTTAACTCTGTTTATCGTTGAAATAATAATAATGAACCAAGTATAAATGTTGAAAATAAATTAAAAAGTTATTTAGATTTATAAATCTAAATAACTTTTTATATTTCTAATGTAATTAATGATAATTTTTCATTGTTTTTATTAAATAATTCTAAATTATTAATATTAATTTCTTCTTTTATTGGTGGATATAAAAATATTACACTATTTGATTGTTTTAGAAAATTAACAACCGCAATATTTGAATATGATTTTTCATCTTCAACACCATTTTTTCAAAGATATCATGTATCTTCTTTTATTAACTGAAGATATGTATTTCTGTCTTTTCCACTGACTTTAGTTCCGATCGGAGTATTTTGAATTAATTCTAAATTAATATCTTTTCCTTCAATAATTTTTTCATTTGGTTTTTCAATAAAAATTGAAATGTAATAATTACCATAACCCCATATACCCGATATTTCAATTTGATTTAAATTAAATAGTTTTTCGTGTTTATAAAAAATTATTTTAATAATATCTTCAACTAAATCTTTATTTATACTTGTTCAAACTGCTTTTGAATAAAGTAATCTATATCATTGCGAAAAATAGTTTAAATAGTCTTCTATTTTTTCATTAGAAATAATTAAATTGGTTAAGTACTTACCATATTCTCCATCTGACAATTTAATTTCTGAAGGAATAAGAGAAGGAATATTATTTGTTTGTAATTCATTTGTTATTGATAACCAATTAAAATAATTTGCTTCTAATTGATAAATAGGATTTTCTGAAATATCTTTGTTTTTAACAGTTACTTTAATTTCATTATTATTGTTTATAATATTTTGTTGTTTTAAATTTCAATCGATAATTTGTCCAGTTTTTGGATCAATAATTGGTGTATTTGGTTCTCCATATATTTCTCAACGATAAACAGAGTTAAAATTAATACTATTATCTGTTCAAATTTGGTCATTTGCTCTTAAATTATTTAGTTTAGCATCAAAAACTAAATTTATTTTATTAGGATCATCAACTCTACCATAATAATCAAGAACAAATTTAAAACCACCCGCTAATCTTATATTTTTATTATTCTGAAATTTAATAATTCTTCAATCAAGTTCTTTATTACCTCGTCATATAACAAAAAAATATTTATCATCAATAATATTAAAGGGTTTATTAGTTGCATAAAAAATTTTTCAATGATTTTCTGGAAAACCACCATAAAAATTAAAATAAAGTGAATTTAATTTTACTATACAACTTTTAAATTCTCAATAATTTTCTTCAATTTCATCAGGTATTGATAATAATTCAAAATAATAGGGCACAATTAATTTAATATCATCATTATAACCTTTATTAATTGCGTATTTACTATATGTATAGTTTGATAACATATAAATAATTTGTTTAAATCTTTTGACAGCATTTTCATTAAGAGATGTGGGATTATTTAATTTTCAATTTTCAAATAAACCATCAATTACTTCTTCGGGTTTTTGTCCTTCGAATTTTTGGCGTAATTCAGCCGCTTTATTAGTGGGATTACCTTTTTCGTCGTATTTTGCCCCTTGAAATTTTCGATCATAATTATAACGATATGTTAAAAAATTTAATAAAACTTTATCTAAATCATTCTTATTTACTAAATCTAAAATATCTTTACCTTGAATATAGTTTTTTGCAATGCTTCACGGTAAAAAAATTTCGGTAAATCAATATTGAAATACTCTTAAATTAGGTTCTGTTTCAATAGGCATAGATAGCAACGGTACTAAACTAGCATTTTCAACTATTGATGATGGATAAGAATAAACACCATTAACATTGCCTCAACACTTAATATTTCCAAATAACATTGATTTAGGGTATTTAATTTCAATCCCAATAAATACTGTGTCTTCGGATAATGATTTTTGTAATACTAAATGAATACTATTTTGGTTTTTTCATTTAAAATCAGTTATTTTAACTAAATGCATAGATTTAATAATATTAACACCATCGGGTGAATAAGGGCGTTTGTATTCTTCAATGATATAACATTCATTTTTGTTATCTTCACTAATTGTTTCGTTAATAGATACTATTTTTAAGTCATAGGATTCTAAAAATTCTTTGTCTTTTTTTGAAATATCATTAATTAAAATATCTTTTTCATCAATCATTACATAACTTGTGCTATTATCTTGGACTGTGGTATTTTGTTGAATTTGTAATTTAAAGTTAAAATCACTAATTTCATAACCAGTTATTTTAATATATTCATCTTTGTCAATAAAACCTATTTTAACGCTATTTTGAGAGTAATTTAAGATTGGTTTTTGCTTTGTCTTAACAAGATTATTAATTTTATAAATATATAAGGTTCTTGCGCGGTCTTCAGTAAATAATTGTTCTAAGTCGGGGTCGCTATATTGTGATTGATTAGCAAAATCCAACGGAATACTATCAATTGAATAGTCAATTGGTTCATCATTTTCTGATAATTGTGCAAACATTTTTTCAGATGGTTTTAACATTATTTTTTTTCTCCTTCTTCATTAGATATATTGATAATATTTTCATTGTTTCTTAGTTGTCTGTTTAAAGTAGCATTTACGGGTAATCTAACATCAACAATTAACTCATCAATATTTTTAATATTAAATGTTCTACTATTTAAAATTGCATTATCATATTTAATTAACTTAATAATAAATTCAGTTAATTTAATCTCTCTAATATATATCATTTGTTCGTATGATGCGTTTGTTTGAATATTTACACCCGCAACTTCTGCTTGGGTTTGTTGTGCTCCCTTAGCAATTGCGGGAACATGATGGCGATTTATTTTATAGTAATTAGTTAGTAATCAATCATATATTTTTGTTAATTGTTCACCTTTAAAATTACCCGCAATATAGTCTACTGGTTGAAAATTACTATCAGGGTCTCCTTCAACTAATAACAAGTCATTTTCAATAAATGAAGCCAACATTTTACTAATTTCTTGGTCAACAACACCAGTAACTCCATTAGTATTAATGGTAAATTTACCACTATTTAATAATGGGTCTAACATTATCTTTTCAGCAATAATATCTAAAATACTAGCAAATTGTTTACCATAACGAGCAGAAGGTTCAAAATTAGGGTTATTAGGAATAATTTGAATTGGAATAAAATTAAGTGGTAATATTTCTTCTCTTTGTAATGTTGTATAGTTATTTCATTTAGTATCATCAATATATAAGTCAATAATAGTACTATATAATCGTGTTTTTAACTTTCTAATAACTTTTACTTGTTTAGTTACATAATCAATTTCTAATTTTTCAGTAATAAAAATACTTTGGTCATTTTTAAGAAAAGGGTCATAATCAAAAGTGCAAGATACTAAATTACCTAATTCATCATATTGGTCATTGTAAAAATCAATAGTAATAAAATTAAGTTTTGAATTATTAGCAAAAATAAAATATGCACCCTTACCATTCTTATTAATTTTATATTCGTTATATCAATTCTTATTGGTAAAGTCCTGCATTTTTAAAAAGCTATTAATTAATTTAGTATCTATTTTTTGATTAGTAAGTGGATTATAAATGCTAATTTCTAAATCTCGCGGATTTAAAAAATTAGCATTATCTTCACAAATTCTTTTTTCTAAAATCTCATTATGTTTTTGAACAGTAACATTTTTACGATTAGTAATCGTTGATGATAAATTAAGATAATAACTATCAATATCATAACTCTTTTTTAATTTCTTTTTTGCTGGCAACAATCCCATTTATAACACCTCTTTATTTTGTTTCTTCTTTTTTAATAACATCTTCAATACTATCTTGTTTTTTATCTTTCTTAAAAAATTCAAAAATTTTATCAATTAAATAGACTAAAACACCACTAATAAGTAATGATAAATCAATATAAAAATATTCTGGTCATGAAATTTCAATTACTTTAAATGCTTTGCAAAAAAATAACAAAATTGCACTTATTATTAAAATTGCCCCTAATCCCCAAATAAATATTTTACGAATTAATAATAAAATTTCTGATTTATAATCTTTTAAATTCATTTATAACACTCTACTTTCTTTCTAAATTATTTTTTTATTTTAATAAATTAGCATTAATTTGTAATTAATTCATTATTATTTTTAATTGTAATATTTTTATTAAACATAATTATCTTCGTTAATTTATTGTAACTCTTCTAATTTTAGAATTGTTGGCGAATATTCATGACCCGTCATTGAAATTACTACTTTATGATTATTAGAAGAATTATCTACATTTAAAAAACCAATTCTTGTTGCCCCGCCTTTTCCCAAGGCCAAACTAGTTGAAATAGTTTGCAAACCACCACCATTATTTTTACATTCAAAACAAGTTATTATAACAAAATCTGCGGTTGGTCGTTCTCAAATAAAATGAACTTTATATTTTTTCCCTAAAATAAATTTATATTTAATTACTTTTTTGTTTACCTTTCTCCAACTTCTTTTCACTGCTCAATACTTTTTTTAAAGCATAATGTTCATTAATGTATTTAGTAGTTGGTAATGTGTCATCTGTTGCTTCTAGTCCGGGCGTTTTGTTTGTTTTAACAACACTAAAATCTGCAACTTGGTCATTATTTTGGAAGCTTGGGTCTCATATTCTTAATTCACCAGTTTCAGCACTAAAATCAGCATTATTACGCTTACTAACATTTAGCATTAAAGTAATTTTATTTTGTTTTAAATCTGAAACCGCAATTTCTCCATTATTATTTTTAATAATACTTTTATTATCAATCTTAGTTTTTTCTTTTTCTATTAAAACATCAACTTCAAATTGGGTATAATATGCTTCTAAATCTATCATAGTTAAATCAATACCTTCTTCTTGAAAAGTACGAAACATTTTCTTTAAAGTTGTTAAATTAGCCAATGATTTTGCATAAGTAGGCAATAGACCTTGTCATGTTGCCATAGGGTCATTTTGTGAAGAATAATTAATATCACCAACACTCATATTTGCCGAAGTAAAAAACTCAATTGGAATACGATTAAATGTTCAATGCTCAATCGTAATAAACACCATATTAATACAAATTTTCTTTAATAACGGATCTTTAAATGTTTCAAACTTTAGTTTTGAAAATGGATAGTTTAAGTAAGAATTAATCATATTTTGGGCTCTTAAAGCAAATGTTTTGAATCATAATTCTGCATCACCTTTAAAGAACTTATTATAACGAACTGGAACTTGTGTAATTTTACCTGTCATTGGAATAAAATTATTATAATCTTCCAAAGTAACATTTTGTCATAATTCATTTAACATTTAATAATCTCCTTATCATTTACTTTTTTTAGAATATATTTTCTTTAATATAAATTTTTTACTATTTAGTAATGTTTTTGTTTTAATTGTTTTGTTTAAATCTTGTTTTGTTCTGAGTTGTTTATATGCTTGAAATACTAGTCCATTACCTAACAAACTAGTAACCGCACTATCTCCTAGCGTATTTAACAATTTATCTTTATTAAAGTTATTTTTAAATTGTTCTTGCATTTTTAATATCTTAGCAATTGTCCGATATATTTTAAAACTATCTTTTACTACTTGCTGATAAACAAGTGGGGCAAAAGAAACTAAATTAAACAAACTTGTTTTTTTAAATCCCCAACCAATAAACCACTCACTGTTCATATAGAATTTAAACGGTTCAGGAGCCAAAACAAACTGTTCTGCTTTGATTAAAGTTGTCATAACGACAATAGGGGCATATTGGGGGTTTTTATAATATATTGTTAAAGCAACTTCACCCGCAACTGATAAAGGAACAATTTTTACTGCTAAAAAAACATCAGAACCATAAGCAAAAAGTAATAATTGGCCTTTTTTAATAGCCTTAGTTTCAAATTTAGACAATATTTTTTTAGTTTTATCAGTAATTTTATTAATTACTTTTTGTTTAATTGTAATTATTTGTTTTTCAATTGGGGCTAATAATTTTTTAGTTACTTTTTGAATATAAAAATTTGGGTTTAAATGATTTAAAATTTTATTTAATTTAATTGGTGTTTGGTGCAAAATATTTAATAATTTATTATTATATATTTTACTGCTCCGCATTAAATTAGCATTTAATAGTAGATTTTTACCAACACCTTTTTTATGAAGATTAGTCATAATGTTATATCACTCATTAGTATTAATTTTTCTTATTTTATCAATATTTAATCCATATTCATATAACAATTTATTAGCATTTTTTTCATTTACGCGCGGTATTTTTTGAACTAATGTAGGGCTTATTTTTTGAATATTTTTCTCAATTTTTAATAAATTATTAATTGTTTCTAAATTAGAAACTTTAAAACCTTTATAAAAATCATTTCGGGCCAATTTACCAAATGTATATAATAAAGTTTCATTATTAGCCTGCTTTTTAAAATCAAATATTAATTTATCAGATAAAATCTTTTTACCTCTAACTTGTTTTACAACATCTTCTAAATTATTAGCAGTTATTACACCTAATTTTTCAAGTAATTTAGTTTCTTTTGCTAATTTTAAAATTCTAGTTGTTCGAGCAGCACGCGTTAATTTTCCAATACCACCAATTGCTGGTAACAAATTTAAGGCGGTGTTTTTTGCTGTCACTTCTGAGGTTAATTTATCGTATATTTGATTTACAGCAAAATCAGTTGCTGTTTCTACTCCAAATGAGATAAATGCTGCGGCAAAATTAGATAATCCCGCACCAAGACCAACGGCGGATGCTACACCACCAGTTAAAACTGATAAACCAAGAGCTAAAACTTGAACTCCTAAAAATTCTAATAACTGTAAACCAAAATTTTTTTCTTGTTGTTGGATTGACAATCTAGTTGGATTTTTTTTAACAGCATAAATAAGAGCTGTTTTAGATGTTCCGATTGGCATATCTATCAAACGAAAAAGTACTATTTTTTAGTACTATTAAGAATTTTTCATTTTAACATCAATCGGAGATGTTTGACCAGTAGCGTTATTTTTACCTTCAATTTGAACAGAAACAGTTTTATCATTTGTAATATTAATTGGTCAATCTTCACCTTTACTTTCAATAAAGTAATCAAAATCACTTTCAGTTAAAGAACTATTTACGGCTTTAACTGCTTTTAAAACAACATCTTTAAATTGTGGTTTTAACTGTTCTGCTGTTGTTTGTGTTGGATTTGCAACATGAATAGTTGGTTTATCTAATTTATTAATTTTACTAATATCAATTTTTGTAACAATATGTTTAATAATTCCTTTAGGTTCAACTACTGCTCCACCTAAATATAAAACTCTTTCCATAATCAAAGTATTACCCATTCCAGTACCTAACGCAGCAGCACCAACCCTTAGCGGAGTATGGTCTTTTTTACGTAAAATAAGAGGGTCATATTTTTTACTAAATTTAAAGGCAATTGCATTAACTCCGTTTGGTAATAATTCAATTGTTCCTTCTGAACCATCTTTATTAATAATTGGTAATTTTTTAGGAACCATATAATATGTTGTTCCTTCAACAGTTTTCATTGCTCCACTTGTTTCAATTACGCTATTTATTTGGTCATTTGCGCCAAGTTGTAACTGTAATTTATTACGAATTCCACGAATAAAATCAGCCGAACCCAAGACTACTGTTTCTGATGAGGTAAATCCATTTTCATATATTTTATCCATAATTTCATCGTGGATTTGTAAAGCATTTGTATCATCTGCTTTTTGTCCTTGTAAATTGTAAATGCCAACCGATAAAAAGTTAACTATTAATTTAGTTAACTTTTTTAAGTTAATTATAGGAGGTTGAAATTATGCAAACAAAGCAATATTTAATTTTACGGTCGTTAGTGAAAAAGTATGGTAAAGATATTGTTATTAATACTGTCAATAAGATTGTAAATGATATTGAAATTAAAAAGTAAAAGAATAAATTATTCCGCGTAATTTATTAGCAGATAATTTATTCAATAATGTTTTTAATGGAGTAAGGCGACAACGAGCGGAGCGAGTTTACAAATTTCAATTTTTTAATTTATTGAAAGGAGTTATATCATGCCAGTATGGTTAACATGAATATTTAGTATTTTGATTTTGTTAGGAATTTTTGCATGAATTGGTTTATCAATTTATCAAAAAGTTAAACAAATTCAAGGTAAGAAAAAAGAAAAAAAAGAACTTGAAAAAAAGGAGGATAGAAAATAATGAATTTTTTAGCAGATGTAGTTACTTTTGGGACTGGAATGAATTCCATTTGAACTGGTTTAGGTAATGCAATGGGTAAAGTAAAAGATGCTGTATATGGTATTTTACCGCAATTAATGACCTTTTTAGGTGATGCGTGAATTATTTTAATTCCATTTGGATTATTTATTATCATTAAGATATTAAACTTTTTCCGTCATATGGTTAAAGGATTTTAAGAGTATATTACTCTATATTCAAAGTATTTTAACAAAAACTAAGGCACACTAGTTTATTTATTTTTTATTAATTTATTTTAAATAACTATTACTTTAAAACTTAATAGTATTTTTCAGTGTGCCAATTTTTATTATTTTATATTTTTAACATTGTTAATAACATTGTTTATTAAACATTAAATAAACAATATATTAGCATTATGTATAACATTGTTAATAATCAGTGTTTTTATCAATAAATAAGCAATATATAAACATTAAATATAACATTATTTATTAAACAAATATTTAGTTAGGAGTTGATAAAATTGAGTAATTTTTATAAGAAAAATCAAAATATAGCAAATTATTTTATTTCTAAGGAACTTATACCTTTTGAAACAGATAAAGCAAGTTTTATAAATTTACCTAATCATAATCGCCATATTGGTTTTTGATTGAGTAATAAGTTTATTTATCCTAGTCAAAAACATTCAGAACAAGTAGCAATCGGTTTAATTTATGATAATTCTTATCGTATTGTGAAATATGATGAAAACTTAAAACAACACGATTGAAAATGTTTAACTGGAACAGAAATAATTGATTTGTATAATAAATATAAACAAAACTATTTTATTCTTATGCATAAAGCATTATTTCAAAATGAACCTAAAAAAGTAAAAATAAATAATAACAATAATTTAACAAATTGAAGTGATGAAAAAGTGCAACAATTAATCAATGATTTAGAAGGTTTAAATTAAATGAGTTTATATGACTATTGAGTTCAATTTGTTAGTTATATTATTGGTTCAAATGCCCCTGAATTTTTATATGTTATATCGTTTGTGTTATTTATCATTTTATTTTTTGGAATGTTTTTTAAACTTATTCAAAAAATGTGGAGTTTTTAAATATGCAAAATGATTGAGAAAAATTAAAAGAGTTTTTTATTCATGTCTTTTTGTTTATAGATAAAACAAATATTGAAAATATTACAACTTGAAATTTAACGCAAAATGAATATTTAACCTTGATGGTTGGTGTTTGAATTGTTATTTTATTTTTAACGTGGTTTTTATTGTGAATGGTTTTTAAAATAATTAGTTATTTTAAATAATTAAATTTTGTTATTATTATGGTTTTCTCTCCCCACAAAATTTTAAAATCTTTTTTTGAATTAATATATATTTTCATTATGAATGCAGTAATTTTTAATATAAAAAATGTTGTAAAAAATATTTCTTTTGCATTTATTTGACTAATATTTTTAAATATTCATTCTACAAAATTAATTGTAGTAATTAATTTTCCGATAGGATTAATTAAAAAGTTTATAATTCCAATAATAGGCAATAATATTGAAATTATTTTTAAAATTTTTTTAATTTTTATCACTTTCCTTTTTGATTTGTGGGGAGAGAAAACCATAATAATACTAGTTTAATTATAAATAACTATTGGAGGTAAAATGAAAAAGTTTGTATTTTTTCTAATAAATTTTTGTTATATTAGTGGTTCAATGGTTTTGTTTAGTTTAATTGATTTATTACTTTGAATAATTTCATTAAATTATACTGGTTTAGTATTTTGACTATTATTTGCTTTACAATGTGTATATTTTGTTTGGTGAGTTTGAAAAAATGTTTTTTATCAGTTAAATGTTTTTCGTTTAGTTTACTTTATTTGAGATAATCCATTATCCGTAATTATTGGTAAATTAGGAACTGGTAAAACATTACTTTTAACCTTTTTATCACAAGTTATGAAACTTTTAACGAAGAAAATTTATAGTAATTATCCAATCGAAGATAATGCAATAAAACTTTTAACTTTTAATAACTTAGATTTTACTGATAGAACTAAATTAGTCCCTCCTGACAATAGTTTAATTTTGTTTGATGAAAGTTTTTTATATATTGATGGAACTAGTCCCCACGAAGTTAAAAAAGTTCATGGTGGTAAAAGTGTGTGGATTGTTTTAGCAAGACATTTTAAAAATAGAGCGATTTTTACCGTACAGCGTGAGGGAATGATGTGAAATAATATTCGTCATTTAGCAAGTGGTATTATTATTCCGATTTCATTGAAAAAACCCGTTAAATCTAAATTAGGTAATATTTTTAATCGTAGTTTTGTTATGCGAATTGGCATTTTCCAAGATATTACAGATTATGAAATTTGAAAAACAAAATCAGTAGAACGTACAGCCGAAGGTAAACGAGCAAAACATAAGTCGGATGTTGGATTAGGAATTCGGTTTTTTAAGATAATTATTCCGCTTGAATTTGCAAATAAATACGATAGTCATTGATTAAGTTTTGTCCGTGATTTAAAAAATGATGAAGTTGTTAATAAAAAAGAATATTTTTGAAAAGATATATCAAAATTAAATAATAAACAACGCTTAGAATTGTTTGATATTGATATTTTGAAAGAAAATTTAAAAGCAAAAAAAATGAAAGGAAATAAAAAAGATGAGTAATTTATTAAGTGAAAGTGTTAATAACGATAATTGAAATAAGATTTTTAGTTTTATTTTTGATACTTTTTTATTTGTTTTTGATGTGATTTGAAATACTAAATTACCAATGACAAATATAACGATTGCTTATTTTTTAATCTTTTTTATGGTTATTAAGTTATCAATTTATGCAATTCACGGAACATCAACTAATTATAACGATTTAGGTTCAACAGTTAAAAGTGGTGTTATTAATAGTTCTAAACTATACGGTGCTACTGTTCGCGGTGTTTCTAGTACTAAACAAGGTTTACAAAAACATATTAAAGAACGAAAACAATTTAAAGTTAGTCGCAATAAACAACAGTTATCAAGTTTAGCAAGACAAGCAAAAACAAGAGAATTAGGTTTTAAAAGAATTCATACCACTAAAAGAATAAAAAAATAAGTAAGGAGTTGATTTTATATGATTAAGTTAGTTTTATTGGTAGCGGCAATCGCTATATTTGGAACTGGTTTTATTACAGTTATTATTAATCAGTTGACATCAGCAAAAAATATTATTATGGATTTATATAATTCTGATACTTGGTTGTTATCTATTTTTGGTAAAATGGCGATTTTATTTAGTCATCCATTAATGTTAACAATATCAAGTTTATATATTATTGGTTTTATTATTTCAAAAACATTATATAGTTAGGAGTAAATTTATGAAAAGTAATGTAGAAAATAAAAAAGAAAAGAAACAAAATGGTTTATTTATTTCTTGGGTTGATTTAATTTTATATTTTATTATTAGTTGTTTATTAGCGTTTGTATGTATTTTAGATACAGTTTCAACGATTGATGAATTAAAAGAGAAATATGTTGGTATAAATGGTTATATATTTTATGGTTTATGATTTGATATATTATGAGATATTTTAATAATCCGTTATTTCTATGGTTATTTATTTAATGAAATTATCAAATTAATAAAAGAACATCGTAAAAATAAGTTGGTAAAAAATAATGCGTAAGTTTTTAGTATTATTTTCGTTTGTACCAATTTTATTGATTTCTTTTTTCTCATTAGAGGCGATGACATTACAACAAAACCATCAATCACAACAAACTTATACTGTTAATCAACAAACAATAGGAATGAATGAAACTGATTTTATTAATACAATGTTTTTACGCAGTACTTTTTTTGAAAATTGAAGTGATACTAATTATTTTATTAATCCTACTTTAAAAACATCAAAATCATTAACTTATAATGATAAATGATACTTAGATTTTTTAAAGGATAGTTATTCAACTGGTGTTTCTTATGATAAACCTAGTGATAAATTTTTAGAGTTATATCGAAATTGAGATAATTATGTTAAACAGTATCGGTTAGATCGGTTTTATTATGTTGATAAAAAATTTTTCTTAAAAGAGTTAACAAATTTTATGTATACATATTTTATTAAGTATCGTGATATAGATTCTTTGTTTAAATTTGAAAATGTTATTAAAAATTTAGAACAAGTAAAATTTAATGAAGATAATTGAAAATTAGATAATAATCCAAATTTTATTAATTATAAAGTTGATAATAAATGATATATTGCAATTTTTAAAAATAATACAAAAAATTGATATATTATTAATTTTTTAAATAATAGTCAAAATGATAAAGTCTTAGGTAAATTTTATTTTGATGGTGTTATTAAAAATCTTTATTTATCTGACCTTAGAAATTATTTTAAAAATGGTGATGTGAAAACAGTTTATTCTTGAAATAATACTAATAAACCACAAACACCAACTATTGATAAAAATACAGGTAAAATTACAGATTGAGAAGTTGGTAGTGAAGCAAATTTATTTGATGAAATTATTGATGAAGTAATTAAAGAAAATATTCGAGTTCAACAAGGTGGAAATCCTGATTATGAGAGTTCTATTGTTGGAACACAACGAATAATATTTGATTTTGAAATTATTGATGAAAGTTTAGCAAGAAATAGTTTTAAATCAATTTATCGTATGATTTTAACGATTGATGAAAAGAAAAATATTATTGCTGGTAGTTTGGAATTATTCCATAACTGAAAATATCTTTATGAACCAGTTAAAAATCAAAAAGATAAATTAAGTTTTTTGTTTACTTTTATGAAGGAAAAAGATTATATATTTAATTTTGAAGGAAATACTAATTCATATTTAGAAAATGGAAATATTAAATATTATGAAAAAATGAAAGGACAAATTGATATTAATAAATTTTTAAAAGCATTTTTTGCACACGCTTTGGTACCTGTATTTCAAAATCGTAGTAATTTTATTGAAAGTGGTTATATTGATAATTTACAATACAATACTGTTTTAATTAATTTTTTTGGTTTAAAATTAGAAAATTTTAAAGATGTTATTTTAGATGAAAATGGAAAGTCAATAACATTTTTTGATGACTATAATAACTATATTTATAAATTTGAAAATAATAAAAAAGTTTTAAAATCCGAAGTAGAGAAAAAAGAATTTGAAGAACAAAAGAAAAAGTTTTTAGTTTCTTATAATAAATTTAAAGAATTATTAAATAGTATGTTTATAGTTTCGCAAAATTTTTATAAAGATTATTTACGAACAATGTTTGATTTAGATAATAATACTTATACGCAGGGATATAACAAAAAATATGGTTTATTAGCCAATAATGGGTTTAAAATTTACCCACGATATTTTTATTTTTCTGATAAATATAAATCATTAGATTTTAAGATGTATTCTGCTTATAAAAATCGGTTTTATAACACAAATTATGGAGATGTATTTAACTATGATTTTTCAGTCTCAAATGATTATAATATTAATCAAAATGAGGGTTATGTTTTTGACGATACTTTAAAAGAAAAATACGGTTTAAAATATAAGAAAATGGAAGAACAAAAAATCGGTTATAATGTCTTTGAATTACAAGCCCAAAAAGAAAATGATATGTATCGTTATTATGATTTTAATTTTGGGATTTATAACTGACAAGAAATAAACAATGGTGGATTATTTCCTGATAGTCAATGATGACAAGCACAATATGAAAGTTGTAGTTGATATAATTTAGCGTGTCATATCAGAAATGCGGCAATTTGAATAGTTAATAATATACCCGGGATAAAACAAGTAAACGAATTAGCGAGTGGTGTTGGAAAAATATTTCAAACAATATATAGTTTTAGTTGTAAATTGTAAATGCCAACCGATAAAAAGTTAACTATTAATTTAGTTAACTTTTTTAAGTTAATTATAGGAGGTTGAAATTATGCAAACAAAGCAATATTTAATTTTACGGTCGTTAGTGAAAAAGTATGGTAAAGATATTGTTATTAATACTGTCAATAAGATTGTAAATGATATTGAAATTAAAAAGTAAAAGAATAAATTATTCCGCGTAATTTATTAGCAGATAATTTATTCAATAATGTTTTTAATGGAGTAAGGCGACAACGAGCGGAGCGAGTTTACAAATTTCAATTTTTTAATTTATTGAAAGGAGTTATATCATGCCAGTATGGTTAACATGAATATTTAGTATTTTGATTTTGTTAGGAATTTTTGCATGAATTGGTTTATCAATTTATCAAAAAGTTAAACAAATTCAAGGTAAGAAAAAAGAAAAAAAAGAACTTGAAAAAAAGGAGGATAGAAAATAATGAATTTTTTAGCAGATGTAGTTACTTTTGGGACTGGAATGAATTCCATTTGAACTGGTTTAGGTAATGCAATGGGTAAAGTAAAAGATGCTGTATATGGTATTTTACCGCAATTAATGACCTTTTTAGGTGATGCGTGAATTATTTTAATTCCATTTGGATTATTTATTATCATTAAGATATTAAACTTTTTCCGTCATATGGTTAAAGGATTTTAAGAGTATATTACTCTATATTCAAAGTATTTTAACAAAAACTAAGGCACACTAGTTTATTTATTTTTTATTAATTTATTTTAAATAACTATTACTTTAAAACTTAATAGTATTTTTCAGTGTGCCAATTTTTATTATTTTATATTTTTAACATTGTTAATAACATTGTTTATTAAACATTAAATAAACAATATATTAGCATTATGTATAACATTGTTAATAATCAGTGTTTTTATCAATAAATAAGCAATATATAAACATTAAATATAACATTATTTATTAAACAAATATTTAGTTAGGAGTTGATAAAATTGAGTAATTTTTATAAGAAAAATCAAAATATAGCAAATTATTTTATTTCTAAGGAACTTATACCTTTTGAAACAGATAAAGCAAGTTTTATAAATTTACCTAATCATAATCGCCATATTGGTTTTTGATTGAGTAATAAGTTTATTTATCCTAGTCAAAAACATTCAGAACAAGTAGCAATCGGTTTAATTTATGATAATTCTTATCGTATTGTGAAATATGATGAAAACTTAAAACAACACGATTGAAAATGTTTAACTGGAACAGAAATAATTGATTTGTATAATAAATATAAACAAAACTATTTTATTCTTATGCATAAAGCATTATTTCAAAATGAACCTAAAAAAGTAAAAATAAATAATAACAATAATTTAACAAATTGAAGTGATGAAAAAGTGCAACAATTAATCAATGATTTAGAAGGTTTAAATTAAATGAGTTTATATGACTATTGAGTTCAATTTGTTAGTTATATTATTGGTTCAAATGCCCCTGAATTTTTATATGTTATATCGTTTGTGTTATTTATCATTTTATTTTTTGGAATGTTTTTTAAACTTATTCAAAAAATGTGGAGTTTTTAAATATGCAAAATGATTGAGAAAAATTAAAAGAGTTTTTTATTCATGTCTTTTTGTTTATAGATAAAACAAATATTGAAAATATTACAACTTGAAATTTAACGCAAAATGAATATTTAACCTTGATGGTTGGTGTTTGAATTGTTATTTTATTTTTAACGTGGTTTTTATTGTGAATGGTTTTTAAAATAATTAGTTATTTTAAATAATTAAATTTTGTTATTATTATGGTTTTCTCTCCCCACAAAATTTTAAAATCTTTTTTTGAATTAATATATATTTTCATTATGAATGCAGTAATTTTTAATATAAAAAATGTTGTAAAAAATATTTCTTTTGCATTTATTTGACTAATATTTTTAAATATTCATTCTACAAAATTAATTGTAGTAATTAATTTTCCGATAGGATTAATTAAAAAGTTTATAATTCCAATAATAGGCAATAATATTGAAATTATTTTTAAAATTTTTTTAATTTTTATCACTTTCCTTTTTGATTTGTGGGGAGAGAAAACCATAATAATACTAGTTTAATTATAAATAACTATTGGAGGTAAAATGAAAAAGTTTGTATTTTTTCTAATAAATTTTTGTTATATTAGTGGTTCAATGGTTTTGTTTAGTTTAATTGATTTATTACTTTGAATAATTTCATTAAATTATACTGGTTTAGTATTTTGACTATTATTTGCTTTACAATGTGTATATTTTGTTTGGTGAGTTTGAAAAAATGTTTTTTATCAGTTAAATGTTTTTCGTTTAGTTTACTTTATTTGAGATAATCCATTATCCGTAATTATTGGTAAATTAGGAACTGGTAAAACATTACTTTTAACCTTTTTATCACAAGTTATGAAACTTTTAACGAAGAAAATTTATAGTAATTATCCAATCGAAGATAATGCAATAAAACTTTTAACTTTTAATAACTTAGATTTTACTGATAGAACTAAATTAGTCCCTCCTGACAATAGTTTAATTTTGTTTGATGAAAGTTTTTTATATATTGATGGAACTAGTCCCCACGAAGTTAAAAAAGTTCATGGTGGTAAAAGTGTGTGGATTGTTTTAGCAAGACATTTTAAAAATAGAGCGATTTTTACCGTACAGCGTGAGGGAATGATGTGAAATAATATTCGTCATTTAGCAAGTGGTATTATTATTCCGATTTCATTGAAAAAACCCGTTAAATCTAAATTAGGTAATATTTTTAATCGTAGTTTTGTTATGCGAATTGGCATTTTCCAAGATATTACAGATTATGAAATTTGAAAAACAAAATCAGTAGAACGTACAGCCGAAGGTAAACGAGCAAAACATAAGTCGGATGTTGGATTAGGAATTCGGTTTTTTAAGATAATTATTCCGCTTGAATTTGCAAATAAATACGATAGTCATTGATTAAGTTTTGTCCGTGATTTAAAAAATGATGAAGTTGTTAATAAAAAAGAATATTTTTGAAAAGATATATCAAAATTAAATAATAAACAACGCTTAGAATTGTTTGATATTGATATTTTGAAAGAAAATTTAAAAGCAAAAAAAATGAAAGGAAATAAAAAAGATGAGTAATTTATTAAGTGAAAGTGTTAATAACGATAATTGAAATAAGATTTTTAGTTTTATTTTTGATACTTTTTTATTTGTTTTTGATGTGATTTGAAATACTAAATTACCAATGACAAATATAACGATTGCTTATTTTTTAATCTTTTTTATGGTTATTAAGTTATCAATTTATGCAATTCACGGAACATCAACTAATTATAACGATTTAGGTTCAACAGTTAAAAGTGGTGTTATTAATAGTTCTAAACTATACGGTGCTACTGTTCGCGGTGTTTCTAGTACTAAACAAGGTTTACAAAAACATATTAAAGAACGAAAACAATTTAAAGTTAGTCGCAATAAACAACAGTTATCAAGTTTAGCAAGACAAGCAAAAACAAGAGAATTAGGTTTTAAAAGAATTCATACCACTAAAAGAATAAAAAAATAAGTAAGGAGTTGATTTTATATGATTAAGTTAGTTTTATTGGTAGCGGCAATCGCTATATTTGGAACTGGTTTTATTACAGTTATTATTAATCAGTTGACATCAGCAAAAAATATTATTATGGATTTATATAATTCTGATACTTGGTTGTTATCTATTTTTGGTAAAATGGCGATTTTATTTAGTCATCCATTAATGTTAACAATATCAAGTTTATATATTATTGGTTTTATTATTTCAAAAACATTATATAGTTAGGAGTAAATTTATGAAAAGTAATGTAGAAAATAAAAAAGAAAAGAAACAAAATGGTTTATTTATTTCTTGGGTTGATTTAATTTTATATTTTATTATTAGTTGTTTATTAGCGTTTGTATGTATTTTAGATACAGTTTCAACGATTGATGAATTAAAAGAGAAATATGTTGGTATAAATGGTTATATATTTTATGGTTTATGATTTGATATATTATGAGATATTTTAATAATCCGTTATTTCTATGGTTATTTATTTAATGAAATTATCAAATTAATAAAAGAACATCGTAAAAATAAGTTGGTAAAAAATAATGCGTAAGTTTTTAGTATTATTTTCGTTTGTACCAATTTTATTGATTTCTTTTTTCTCATTAGAGGCGATGACATTACAACAAAACCATCAATCACAACAAACTTATACTGTTAATCAACAAACAATAGGAATGAATGAAACTGATTTTATTAATACAATGTTTTTACGCAGTACTTTTTTTGAAAATTGAAGTGATACTAATTATTTTATTAATCCTACTTTAAAAACATCAAAATCATTAACTTATAATGATAAATGATACTTAGATTTTTTAAAGGATAGTTATTCAACTGGTGTTTCTTATGATAAACCTAGTGATAAATTTTTAGAGTTATATCGAAATTGAGATAATTATGTTAAACAGTATCGGTTAGATCGGTTTTATTATGTTGATAAAAAATTTTTCTTAAAAGAGTTAACAAATTTTATGTATACATATTTTATTAAGTATCGTGATATAGATTCTTTGTTTAAATTTGAAAATGTTATTAAAAATTTAGAACAAGTAAAATTTAATGAAGATAATTGAAAATTAGATAATAATCCAAATTTTATTAATTATAAAGTTGATAATAAATGATATATTGCAATTTTTAAAAATAATACAAAAAATTGATATATTATTAATTTTTTAAATAATAGTCAAAATGATAAAGTCTTAGGTAAATTTTATTTTGATGGTGTTATTAAAAATCTTTATTTATCTGACCTTAGAAATTATTTTAAAAATGGTGATGTGAAAACAGTTTATTCTTGAAATAATACTAATAAACCACAAACACCAACTATTGATAAAAATACAGGTAAAATTACAGATTGAGAAGTTGGTAGTGAAGCAAATTTATTTGATGAAATTATTGATGAAGTAATTAAAGAAAATATTCGAGTTCAACAAGGTGGAAATCCTGATTATGAGAGTTCTATTGTTGGAACACAACGAATAATATTTGATTTTGAAATTATTGATGAAAGTTTAGCAAGAAATAGTTTTAAATCAATTTATCGTATGATTTTAACGATTGATGAAAAGAAAAATATTATTGCTGGTAGTTTGGAATTATTCCATAACTGAAAATATCTTTATGAACCAGTTAAAAATCAAAAAGATAAATTAAGTTTTTTGTTTACTTTTATGAAGGAAAAAGATTATATATTTAATTTTGAAGGAAATACTAATTCATATTTAGAAAATGGAAATATTAAATATTATGAAAAAATGAAAGGACAAATTGATATTAATAAATTTTTAAAAGCATTTTTTGCACACGCTTTGGTACCTGTATTTCAAAATCGTAGTAATTTTATTGAAAGTGGTTATATTGATAATTTACAATACAATACTGTTTTAATTAATTTTTTTGGTTTAAAATTAGAAAATTTTAAAGATGTTATTTTAGATGAAAATGGAAAGTCAATAACATTTTTTGATGACTATAATAACTATATTTATAAATTTGAAAATAATAAAAAAGTTTTAAAATCCGAAGTAGAGAAAAAAGAATTTGAAGAACAAAAGAAAAAGTTTTTAGTTTCTTATAATAAATTTAAAGAATTATTAAATAGTATGTTTATAGTTTCGCAAAATTTTTATAAAGATTATTTACGAACAATGTTTGATTTAGATAATAATACTTATACGCAGGGATATAACAAAAAATATGGTTTATTAGCCAATAATGGGTTTAAAATTTACCCACGATATTTTTATTTTTCTGATAAATATAAATCATTAGATTTTAAGATGTATTCTGCTTATAAAAATCGGTTTTATAACACAAATTATGGAGATGTATTTAACTATGATTTTTCAGTCTCAAATGATTATAATATTAATCAAAATGAGGGTTATGTTTTTGACGATACTTTAAAAGAAAAATACGGTTTAAAATATAAGAAAATGGAAGAACAAAAAATCGGTTATAATGTCTTTGAATTACAAGCCCAAAAAGAAAATGATATGTATCGTTATTATGATTTTAATTTTGGGATTTATAACTGACAAGAAATAAACAATGGTGGATTATTTCCTGATAGTCAATGATGACAAGCACAATATGAAAGTTGTAGTTGATATAATTTAGCGTGTCATATCAGAAATGCGGCAATTTGAATAGTTAATAATATACCCGGGATAAAACAAGTAAACGAATTAGCGAGTGGTGTTGGAAAAATATTTCAAACAATATATAGTTTTTTTAGTCAAACATTCGAAGTATGAAAATTTAGTCCCGCATTGTATAGTACAATAACTAATTTATTCTTATTAATTATATTTATGAAATTTGTACGATTGATTTAAAAAAGGACTATAAGTCCTTTTGTTCTTTTCAATCTGTAATTTTACCTGTATTTTTATCAATAGTTGGTGTTTGTGGTTTATTAGTATTATTTCAACGATAAACTGTTTTCACATCACCATTTTTAAAATAATTTCTAAGGTCAGATAAATAAAGATTTGTAATAACACCATTAAAAGAAAATTTACCTAAGACTTTATCATTTTGACTATTATTTAAAAAATTAATAATATATCAATTTTTTGTATTATTTTTAAAAATTGCAATATATCATTTATTATCAACTTTATAATTAATAAAATTTGGATTATTATCTAATTTTCAATTACTATTTTCTGGTGGTTGTTGTGGTTTTGGTGTAGGTTCAGGTTTATTATCCCCTCCGTTTTCATTGTTATTTGGTTTTTCACAACTAATTAATGTTGCTGTGCTTGTTGCTATTAATCCGATTGTTCCTAAAATACTCAGTCATTTTTTCATTTTTTATAATCTCCTTTATTTGATAAACTCTTTGTAGGATTGTTTTTACTGTCAATAATACTTGTTTTTCTTATATTGAAAATAATTTATTTTAGTGTCCTAAATTTTACATTTACTTTAAAATAAATATTCCAAGATATGTGTTCAAATAAATATTGTTTTTGCTATCAATAAAAATACCAGAAAAATTTAACTTACTGACATCAGCGATTTTAATCGGTGTATCTGAACTAGCAGATAATTTATACATACTATCAAATGTAGCAAAGTAAATATTATTTTTACTATCAACCGCTGCTGAAGTTGTCGATATTGAATTAATTTGAGTTGCTGTTGTTTTTCCCTGTTTCAAAACAAATACTCCATCATTTGTTCCAAAGTAAATATTATTTTTACTGTCAACAATAATATCTCAAATAACATTATCTGAAATTACTCTGCTGTTACTGTTACTTTCCACACTTAATTTAGTTGCTGTGTTTGCACCTTGCTTTAATATATAAACACCACCTATTGTTCCAAGGTAAACATTGTTATTTTTATCAACTGCAATCGAATAAAAATAATCACTTATATCAGCGATTTTAATCGGTGTATCTGAACTAGCAGATAATTTATACATACTATCAAATGTAGCAAAGTAAATATTATTTTTACTATCAACAGTAATAACTTGAACACTAAAAATATCTATTACATTTATTTTAATTGGTGTGTCTGAACCAGCAATCAACTTATATAGACCTTTTTGAATAGTACCAATATAAATATTATCCATTTTATCAACAACTATTGACAAAATCCTTTCACTAATACCGTCAATTTTGGTTGGTGTGTCTGAACCAGCAGTCAACTTATAAACACCCTTATGTGTACCAAAATAAATGTTGTTTTTACTATCAACAGTAATATTGTTAACTCATTCACTAATATCAGTTATTTTTTTTAAATTTTTAATATCTTCTAGTTCAACTGGATTATATGGTGGTTCTGGTTTATTACTCCCCCCATTTTCATTGTTATTTAGTTTTTCACAACTAATTAATGATGTTGTACTTGTTGCTGTTAATCCAATCGTTCCTAAAATGATAAGTATCTTTTTCATATTTTTATCTCCTTACTTAAAATGCTATAATTAATTTATATAAATTATAACATATTTTAATATTTTAGGAGGTAAAGTGTGAAAAAATATGAAAGATTAGATATTAATGAAAGAGTAAATTTGGAAAAATTATTTGAGAAGAATTAAATATATTTGATAATATTAATGATTATAATGTTACAAAAGCACAAAAAATACACGATAAAAAGAAAAAACAATGTCGTAAATATTCAATGTTAAATTCACAAGAACTAAGTTATTTTTCGAATGAATATAATAATTTTGGTCGTTCGCCACAAAATATTATTACTTCGTATGAATTACAATATAATGTAAAATTTGGTGTATGTTTTAAAACAATGTATAAATATATTAGATTAGGTTATTTTAATTTAAAAAAAGAAATGTTATATTTTAAAAATAAAAAAAGAAAAACAATAAATGGTGAAAAAAATGATAATCGTGGAAAATTAATTAATATTAGAGATTATAAGCAATTTTTAAATAATTATGGAGATGATTTAAGTTTTAGTGGAATTTGAGAAATGGATACTATTAATTGTGGTAATTTTCATTTGTTAGTTTTAGTAAATCGTAAATCAAAGATACTTTTTTATCATATTTTATTTAGTAAAAAGGCAAGTATTGTATTAATAATTTTAATGAAAATGATTAAACAAATTGGTATTAGCAAATTTAGTTGTATTTTAACCGATAGAGGAAAAGAATTTTATAGATGAAAAACAATAGAAAAACATTTTAAAATAAGAGTTTATTTTTGTGATGCTGGTAAACCTCGTCAGAAAGCATTAGTAGAAAGAATAAATAGAGATATAAGGCGTTGATTAGGTCAAAATGAACCATTAATTAATATTCGTAGTAGATTAAAATCTATTTTAGATATATTAAATACTACAATTAGACCTTGCTTGGGAAATTTTACATCAAGACAATATTTTAAAAAAATTTTTTTAAATTAAATTAAATTTATTGTTTGTATAAGATTAGTAAACTTTATTTTTTTGTGTTTAATTTTATAATTTTGAAAATAAATATTAAAAACAATATTTTTATTTTGTTATTTTTTGTAATTATTGATTTTTATTTTTAATTTGTTATAATTTTTTTAACTTTTTATCGTTTAGTTTTACAGTATACACCTTGAATAGTTGTAACAGTTCCTTTATTAATAATTTCTAAAATTTTATTGCGTTTATAAGCAACTTCAGTATCCATTGCTTGCTCAATATCAGCCGCCCAAAGATTGGGATTAAAATCACTTTCTACGGGGTCTAATTTACGAGCAAAAGTTAAAATTGTATCTAATTCAACTGTTCCATCTTCAAACTTTACTTCAGTGTAGTTTAAAAGACTGTCATCAGTATTAAATACTTTTCCATCTTTTCCTATACCTTCATTATATTTAATATTTTTCTTTCTTTTATATGTTAAACCAAACTTATTTGCTTCTTTTCACGCAAATAATGCCTCTCAGCTAAATTTTTGTTGATAAGTTTGTAAATATCATTGGTCAAATGATTCACAATCTTTTTGTGTTGCTTGATTAACAATATCACCGAATATTCTTTGTGGATTTTGTGCCATAATTTTATACCTTCTTTCTTATTTATTAAATACATTGTCTGTATCTAAAATATTGTTTTCTTTATTTTCTGATTTTGGTACGCCACCAGTATTAACTGTTTGTACCTTAATTAATTCATCATAAACACTCTGCAATTGTGCTTTAATGATTTCAATATCATCAGTAATATCATAAGATTTTAATAAAACATTTTTAAAATCTTCATTATCAGTTAAAGAATTAATAAAATCAATTACTTCAATTTGTTTTAATTGAATTGTTTGTTCTTCAATTTGTGAAGTTAATTCAGTATTTTTTGTTTGTAGTTCATTGATTTGTTGATTACTATTTTCTAAATTACTTGCATTAAATTCTTCAACTTCAACAGTATTTTCTAAAATAATTTCAGCAGTTTTAATATCTAAACTACCATCTTCATTTTTAATAGGTTCATTATTTTCATTTATAAGAACATATTTTGCATTTTTTAATGCCATTGTTTTTCCTCCTATTTTTTAATATTTGTATTTGTTCTTTTTCTAATCGCTTTTTGTATAATTTCAAAACTATCTACTCTAAAAGACAAAAAATAGCGTTTAGTTTTTATATTTAACTGATTAAATACTGAGCCTTTAATTTTTATCTCATCATCTTTTTTTAATTTCAAAAAAGCAGATACAACTGACGGATTATAAATTGATAATGTTGAGTAATTTAATCCTTCTCACTGACATTTAGCAGAACAAGCATCAACTTCAACACCCCCAGCAACCAGTGCCTTAATTTTAGTTTTAATTGGGTTTTCATGTAATCTAACAGTTAATTCTAATTTATTAACTTTTTTATTTTAAATTTATTAGTTATTGATTTTTTAAGTAAATTACTTTTTATTTGTGCCATTTTTATCAACTCCTTCTGTTATAAAATATTGTAAATGTTTTCAAGCATCGTGTTCGTGCTCTGTCATTTTAATATTTCCTTTATAAATATAATTTTTCTTAACAACTGGCGATTGTAAAACATAATTTAAATTAAGTAGATATTTACATAAAACTTTTAAACCACCAATAAATTTAGGAGTAGATAATGGATTTTTTATTTTTAAACCCTTATGAAGTTGATAATCTTCAATTATTACAATAACTTTATTTAAATAAGAACAAATTTTATTTTTAAACTCATTTAATATTAAATACATATTATTTATTGCTTCTTCTTCATTTTTAGAATTAAAAGTAATATTATTAATTATTTTCTTTTGCAAAACATTATAAATAATCATACCAGTTTGTCCAATTCCAGCAGGGTCAATTGCAATAATATATTTTAATTTATTTGTTTTATTTTTTTGTCAATTTGTAATATTTTTCATCCATCTGATGCTAAATCTAAAATATCGTTAATTTTGTAATGTTGCATATAAGAAGCAATTACATCTCAATTGTTTTCAAATAAAATTAAGTACATTTTGGCTCATTCTAAACATTGCAAATCATAATGCTTTTTATGATGTGAAATACGACAATTAACAGGCTGACAATTAACTCAATCAAATGACGTTGTTATTTTATTTCAAGTTTTATTAATATACAAACTTTTATATTCTGTCATTTATCTATACTCCTTAATTATTTTTATTTGTTGCTCAAATTTCATCATTAATATCATTTACCGTTACTAGATAAGCTCGTATCATTAATTCTTGTAATTTATTTTTAATTTTTTTATTTCATTTTTTCATCAAATATTTTCCTTTCTGTAAAAAAACATAATATTCCTTTATTGGTTAATATTTTGATATTTAGTAAATAATTTATTTTAGTATTTAATTACTTCGCCGCCCGCTTCACTTTGAAGGTGAGCGGGGGCGGGATAAGATATTTTGATAGAGTTTACCCCCATACGGAAATAAACAAAGAAACAGTTTACCCAGTTATTAATTACGCTTCATCCATCCCTACACAACTTTATATAAAGAAAATAACCTTTTGGAGTTCCAACCCTCTTGTTTTTTTAGTGTCCGATATTATTTTTTTCGGTTTAACAGCACTCTTTTTATGAAAACAAGCAAAAAACACGCGCTCTGACATTTCGCAAGTGATTAATCTTGCCGAGAATTAAAGAAATAAATAGGAGTAGTAAATCCAATCGCTTTCACACTTTCTTTAAGGCTTCGTGCCATAGATGAGTTATTCATCTTTAAGCATCAAAATATTAAATTTTAAGTGCCGCATTATTCATCGGATAATACCTTTATTGAAAGGATTTATAAAAATATCGTTTATTTTGTGTAGGGAAAACAGAATTTAATCTGTTTTTTATGATAAAAGTTCTAAATTTAAAGATACTATCCGATGAATAATGCAAATAAATTTATGTTTTTTAATATAAAAATAAAAAAACAATCTCACAAGAGTTGTTTTTTGCCGGTTCACCGTACAGGACGCCTCATTATTAAATACTTTCCCATCTTTACCAGAACCTTCATTATATTTAATATTTTTCTTTCTTTTATATGCTAAACTAAATTTACTTGCATCTTTTCACGCAAATAATGCTTCTTAACTAAATTTTTGTTGATAAGTTTGTAAATATTATTGTTCAAATGTTTCTCGATCTCGTTTTGTTGCTTGATTAGCAATATCTCCGAAAATTCTTTGTGGGTTTTGTGCCATAATTTACTTCCTTCTTTCTATTTATTAAATACATTGTCTGTATCTAAAATATTGTTTTCTTTGTTTTCTACTTTTGGTACGCCACCAGTATTAACTGTTTGTACCTTAATTAATTCATCATAAACACTCTGCAATTGTGCTTTAATGATTTCAATATCATCAGTAATATCATAAGACTTTAATAAAACATTTTTAAATTCTTCATTATCAGTTAAAGAATTAATAAAGTCAATTACTTCAATTTGTTTTAATTGAATTGTTTGTTGTTCAATTTGTGAAGTTAATTCAGTATTTTTTGTTTGTAGTTCGTTGATTTGCTGATTACTATTTTCTAAATTAATTGCATTAAATTCTTCAACTTCAGCAGTATTTTCTAAAATAATTTCAGCAGTTTTAATATCTAAACTACCATCTTCATTTTTAATAGGTTCACTATTTTCATTAATAAGAACATATTTTACATTTTTTAATGCCATTGTTTTTCCTCCTATTTTTTAATATTTGTATTTGTTCTTTTTCTAATCGCTTTTTGTATAATTTCAAAACTATCTACTCTAAAAGACAAAAAATAGCGTTTAGTTTTTATATTTAACTGATTAAATACTGAGCCTTTAATTTTTATCTCATCATCTTTTTTTAATTTCAAAAAAGCAGATACAACTGACGGATTATAAATTGATAATGTTGAGTAATTTAATCCTTCTCACTGACATTTAGCCGAACAAGCATCAACTTCAACACCACCAGCAACCAGTGCCTTAATCTTAGTTTTAATCGGATTTTCATGTAATCTAACAGTTAATTCTAACTTATTAACTTTTTTATTTTTTATTTTAGGTTTATTAGTTATTGATTTTTTAGGTAAATTACTTTTTGTTTGTGCCATTTTTTCAACTCCTTTTGCTAAAAAATACTGTAAATGTTTTCAAGCATTGTGTTCGTGCTCTGACATTTTAATATTTCCTTTATAAATATAATTTTTCTTAATGACTGGTGATTGTAAAATATATTTTAAATTAAATAGATATTTGCATAAAACTTTTAAACCACCAATAAATTTAGGAGTAGATAATGGATTTTTTATTTTTAAACAACCCTTATGAAGTTGATAATCTTCAATTATTACAATAACTTTATTTAAATAAGAACAAATTTTATTTTTAAACTCATTTAATATTAAATACATATTATTTATTGCTTCTTCTTCATTTTTGGAATTAAAAGTAATATTATTAATTATTTTCTTTTGCAAAACATTATAAATAATAATACCAGTTTGTTCAATTCCAGCAGGGTCAATTGCAATAATATATTTTAATTTATTTGTTTTATTTTTTTATCAATTTGTAATATTTTTCATCCATCAAATGCTAAATCTAAAATATCGTTAATTTTATAATATTGCGTATATGAAACAATAACATCTCACTTGTCTTTAAATAAATTTAAGTACATTTTGACTCATTCTAAACATTGCAAATAATAATGCTTTTTATGATGTGAAATACGACAATTAATAGGTTGACAATTAACTCAATCAAATGATGTTGTTATTTCATTTCAAGTTTTATTAATATATTTACTTTTATATTCTGTCATTTATCTATACTCCTTAATTCTTTTTATTTGTTGTTCAAATTTCACCATTAATATCATTTACTGTTGCCAGATAAGCTTGTATCATTAATTCTTGTAATTTATTTTTAATTTTTTTATTTCATTTTTTCATCAAATATTTTCCTTTCTGTAAAAAAACATAATATTCCTTTATTGGTTAATATTTTGATATTTAGTAAATAATTTATTTTAATATTTAATTACTTCGCCACCCGCTCCACTTTGAAGGTGGACGGGGGCGGATAGGATATTTTGATAGAGTTTACCCCCATACGGAAATAAACAAAAAACAGTTTACCCAGTTATTAATTACGCTTCATCCATTCCTACACAACTTTATATAAAGAAAATAACCTTTTGGAGTTCCAACCCTCTTGTTTTTTAGTGTCCGATATTGTTTTTTTCGGTTTAACAACACTCTTTTTATGAAAACAAGCCAAAAAACACATGCTCTGACATTTCGCAAGTGATTAATCTTGCCGAGAATTAAAGAAATAAATAGGAGTAGTAAATCCAATCGCTTTCACACTTTCTTTAAGGCTTCGTGCCATAGATGAGTTATCCATCTTTAAGCATCAAAAAATATTAAGTTTTAAAGATTGAATTTTGGATTAATCGTTAGATAGTATCTTTATTTTTTTATCTAATTATCTTTTTTAATTCTTTGTTTATTAAATATATTTTTTAGTAATTATATTTAACAATTAACTAACAACTAAATAAAACAATTATTCAAAATTTTTTAAGAAAAGAAAGGATGGATTTTTCTGAAAAAACATATTTTATTAAGTGTAAAATATACTATCTAACGATTAATCCAATAAATATAAGTTTTTTTTATAAAATAAAAAGCACTTTATTTTTTTCAATAAAGTGCTACATTTGCATTTACAATTTACAGTTTAAAAAAATTTTTGCCGCACTTTTCAAAATACTTGGGAAAAATTCTAAGCGTTAAGCGAAGAATTTTATAAAGGTTCCCAAATTTGTTTGAAAGAATCTCAAAACTTTTTTAACTTGTAAGTTATTTTATCACAAAAATTTAAGAAAATCAATCGCTCGCCCAAAACCTCAAAAAACTATATAATTAACTTTGTATATAAAAGAAAGGATTTTTTAGAATGAATAAAACAAAACATCATTTTACTTTTAAAGAAAGAGTAATGTTAAAAGATTTATTAGAACTTGATTCATTAAAAAGAAAAAATGGTCAACCCAATATATCTAAAATAGCAAAAATATTGCATAAAAATCGCAATACAATTAGACTAGAAATAAAAAGATTAAAAGATAATGAATATGATGCTAAATTAGCATACGAAGATTATTTATAAAAACGATAAAAATGTTTTAAAAAATCATCATTATTGTTAAATATTTTAGAATGATTAGATGAAAAATATAACAAATTTCATGATTCACCAGAACAAATTTGTAAAAAATATGAAAAAGAATTTGGTATTAAATTTCCAGTATCTTTTAAAACTTTATATAAATATATTCATTTGGGATTTTTAAATTTCAAGAAATATAATTTGTATTTTCATGGTAGAAAATATAAAACAAAAAATAGAATTGATAACCGTGGAAAAATAAGAAATTTTAGAACTATTGAAGAAACAAAACATTATAAATATGAATTTGGTTGATATCAAATAGATACTATGGTTGGCAAAAACAATAGTGTTTGTTTAGTTTTAATCGAAGAATTAACCCAATTTAAAATTATTGAAGCATTAAAAGAAAAAACAACAAAAGAAGTTACAAACGCAGTAGAACGAATTTTTTCTAACAGATTTTTAAAAGATAGATGTAAAGGAATAATAACAGATCAAGGCAAAGAATTTGCTGATTGAGAAAAAATTGAAAAAATAACAACTGCTAAAGTATATTTTTGTGATGCTGGAACTCCAACACAAAAACCCAAAGTTGAAAGAGCAATCCGTGATTTTAGACATTGATTTTTAAAAGGAACTGATTTAAGTATTTATTCAAGAAATTATTATCAAGAAATTGCTAATATAATAAATTCTAAACTTAAAAAATCTTTACATTGACTATCTTCAAAAGAAGTTTTTATACAAATGTTTAATTTTTAATATAATTACCTATAAAAATTTTAATCATTTTTTTCAGTGTGCCAAAATTCATAAATTTAAAACAAAACTAATAAATTTTTTTAAAATAAATTATATTGAACATTTATTTTATTAGTCTTATAATAAAATCAAATAAAGTGCTACATTTGCATTTACAATTTACAATCAGTAAAGTGCTCTTGTTTAATTTGATTATAAATAATCCCAATTGTTGTTGTTAATTTAGTAATCTTTGCATCGTTATTAATATAATTAATAATACTATCATCAATCGGATTTGTTTTTTCAATCCCTAATCAATTTGAATTTGTTTTTGAAGATTGGTCAGTATTAATTCAACAAGAATCAAGTTGCTTATTATCTCATTGTTTAGTTACATTATTATAACTACAAGTTGGTGAATAGATATTAAATAAAGCATCTTCTGTTGCTTGTGCAATATTTAATAACCCACTAGTAATAATATATTCATCACCATATATTTGAGATTGTGCTGTATCAACTCCAACAACTTTTGTTTTCGTTTTATTATATTTAATTCGGTCAATTGTATCTTGGGTTTGTGGTCCTGCAACAGGAAAAATAATACTTGCTTTTTTATTAATTAAATAATCAGAAATCACTTTTCCTTCTCCTTGATTAAATGATTGTGAAAACCATGATTCATTGTCATTTAATACTTCTTGAACTTTTCTTATTGATAATAAATTATTAATTTTGGGGTTTATGTCTTTAATTATTGCTAAAATATCTGTTATCAATTGATGTAAATTAGGATATCTAATATCAGTCTTAATAATTTCATTAAACACATCCGCTGATAATAAAAATTCTTATAAATAATTTGAAACACCAACTGGATTATCCATTCCTCCATAAGTTGCAATATTTAACTGTTGTTAAAATTCTGTTTGATGCAAATTAAGTCATATTGCTGTAACAAGACCCGCTAAAAAACCAGCAATTTCTTTTTAAAATAAAATTCCGACAATATTATCAGCTAACGGACCATATGGGTCCATATTTTTATGGACATTCTGACCACTACCATCAATAAAAATAAAATTATCCACTAAGTTTGCTGCTCAACCAATGGTATTGGCATGACTAAAACCAGGTAAAATTAGCGTCTTTGCCCCAGCAATACTAGCTGTAATATAATCTGCTTTAAATTCACCTGGTCTAATACCATTTGGTTCAAAATAGCTAGCTCGCAATGGACTATCTTGTCATTGTGTCATTGATAAAACTTGGGTAAATTGTGACACGATATATTTGCTTGCTCCTTCTCACGCTGATTGAATATAAGATTTATCATTAATTGACCCACCAATAGTAATTACCCAAATATCATACATATATTGGTATTTTTTAACACAAGATATTAAAAAACTAGCAGAAGTAGTGCCTATTTGTAGTGCCATTAAAATCTTAATTTTTTTTCATTCTAATCTCCTTTAACCATAATTTAAAAAAATACTAAAAATATTCTTTTATTAAAACAACAATTATTTTATTTAAGTTTTTTCCTTGTTATTTGTTTCAGAATTAATATTTAATTTAACACGACTAATAAAACTTTCGCGTAATAATAGATTAACTTTCGGAACTAATAAACGTAAATGATTACGATATTCAGCTAAAATTAGGTCTGAAGTATAATAAAATATTAACAATAAAAGTAAAACAATTGTGGCACAAATTGTTGAAATAATTGTTGTAATATTATCAATTTGAATCGCAAAACTATCAGGGGGAATATATTGTTGACCATAAACATATTCTTTAAATATACCAACCTTTTTATCACGCATCACATCATCAACAAATTTAATAATGAATTCTAACCCAAATCATAATAATTGAAATTGTGCTACAATCGGTTTATTTGCTGGTGAACGATATTTTCATTCACACGTCATAGCAAACAAAATATTAAAACACATAGCAAAAGATAATCCATTAATAACTTGCAATGCTAAGTAAGCTTCTGGCGAATGATTAAATGCAGTAATACTAAAAAAAATAAATCATAGTAATAACCCTAACCCAAAGCAATATTTAACACCAATTTTATTATACAGTAAATGACAAGCTAAATAAGCACCAAAAAATTGTGGAATTAGGAATAATTGTTCATTTAAACGAACAAATTGGTTGACTTTTCAAACATCATGGTATTTTTCTCATGTGCGTTGGCCTAACAATCAAAGATAAATATTTGATTGAGACACTTCTTTTAAAATAATAATTAAAATTACCATAAAAAAGATAATTAATACTTTTCCTCATTTAAATGGTTCAAACATTTTTTGCTGTTCAATCGTAAATGATGTTGATTTAAATTCTTTATGTGAAAATAAAGCATATAAAATGGTTGCACCCGCAATAGCAATTATTGCACCAATTCCAATAATTCCTATTTGCAACTGATTAGTTAAATTACTTCCTACTGTAATAACAATATTATTAAACTCACTGCCAAAAATAAGTGCAAATGTCATTAATGGCGCTACTAAACTAATTGTTTTAAATGGAAAAAACTTACGGCCATATGCTTCATTATATGATAAAAAATAACTAGCCTTTGTAATAATTCCAAAACCAAGAAAAATTGCCGCGATAATTAATGTTGGTGCGGAAGGATAAACAATTAAAATAAAAATTCCAAGCATTGATATTCCAAGCATTGTATATTGAAAAAAATGTCAACCAATACGAGAAAAAAACTTATGTAAAAATACATAAGGAATCATCGCCAAAAAAGCATAAAGAGAAAGGGAAGTTGCTGCAATAATGGCAATTCCTTCCATATTATTAATTGATGCGGCAAAGAATAAAACACGAAACTCAAAATTATCACCAATAATTGATGATAATGCAAATCAATATAAAAACGTTTGAATAAAGAATGCCTTCTGACTAGTATGTTTAATTTTAATGTTTTTTATTAAAATTAATATGTAAAGAACAAATAACAATAATAACATTAATGGATTAAATAAAAAAACACCTCAATTATTTTGTAACACATCTGCACCCTCTTTCTGTCTTATAAATTATAACATAACCTAAATAATTACATCTGTTCAATAACATTAACCCCTAATAAATTAAAGGCATTTGATAAAACTTGATAAATTACTTTAATAAATACTAAACGCTGTTTTGTTAATTCTAAGTTATCTAAATTAATAACTTTTGATTCATTATAATATGAATGGAATTGCCGCGCAATATTTTGCACATAATCACAAACAAGATGTGGTTGACGTAATTTTGCTGCTCCTTCAATGCAACGATTAAATAAATCAATCTCATTTAAAAGGTCTAATTCTTTTTGTGACGTTAATAATTCAAAGGTTTTAACATCCGTAATATTAATTTTGCTCATTTTGGCTTGTTTTAGCACGCTATTACAACGCGCTGTTGCATATTGTGCATAATAAACAGGGTTTTTTGAAGAATGCTCTTTTAAAATACCAATATCTAAGTCCATATGACTTTGAGCACTTTTTGAAGCTAACATATAACGAATTGGGTCAACTCCAATTTCTTCTATTAAGTCAATTAATCAAACTGCTGTTCCTTTTCGTTTACTCATTTTATATTCAACACCCTCTTTAATTAACCGTACCATTTGAATCATATCAATATCTAAAATGTCTTTTTTATACCCTAATAACTGTAACCCCGCTAACATTCGCACAATATAACCGTGATGATCACCACCTCAAAAATTAACCAATTTATCTGCTTTGCTTCGCATTAAACGTTCATTATGTGATGCTAAATCAGGAGTAATATAAGTTAAATCACCATTTGATTTAACTAAAACACGATCTTTATCATCACCAAAGTCAGTTGTTTTTAATCATAATGCACCATCTTGTTCATAAGTTTTTCCCAATTTGGCATATTGGGCTAATGTTGCATCAATTTTTCCTCCCTCGTACATTACAGCTTCAGAAGAATAATATTCAATATCAACTCGAAATAATTTTAATTGCTTTTTAATAATATCTAAAAATAAATCAACTGATTTTTTGCGAAACATTTCATGTACCTTTGGATCACTAATTTTATAATCCTTTTCAAAAGTTAAATTAATAAATTTATCTTGATAATTGTCAACAAAATATTTTGCAACATAATCATACATATCGCCACGATATGCATCAGGAGGTAATTCGGTTTTTTTACCCAATAAATTTAAATAACTAACAAAAACCGTCACTGCTAAAGTATTTATTTGATTACCAGCATCATTAACATAATATTCAGTTTGAACATGATAACCAGCTGCTCGCAAAATCCGAGCAACACTATCACCAATGGCACCATTCCGAGCATGACCAATATGTAAAAATCCCGTTGGATTAGCTGAAACAATTTCTAAATTATAAGTAAAATTCTTTGGAGCTGAATATCCATATTTTTCTTCTCGTTTTAAAACCTCATTAATAACTTGATGTAACTGATCAACAGCTAAGGTAAAATTAATAAATCCCGCACCAGCAATTTCAATCTTTTTAAAATATGATTTATTATTTTTTTCAATAAAAGCAATAACTTCTTCAGCAATTTTATTTGGTGCCTTTTTTAATTTTTTTTCTAGTAACAAAGCCAAATTGGTTGATAAATGACCAAATCCTTCTTGACGTGGTTTTTCAACCATCACTGGTGTTGTTAAATTATTTGCCTTTAAGTACTCTTCTAACAGATTTTCAATTAATTTAACATTCGTATTCATAATTGTGGTTCCTTTCTTCTTTTATTTATATATATTTTACATAGTTTTTATAATTACTTATCTTTTTTTTAATTTTACAATAATAAAATCCATCAGTATTATTTTCATAACCAAAAATTTGTTCTGTTACAATAATTTTTAAATCCGGATGTTTTGCTAAAAAATTGCGGATTTGAACAGTATTTTCATATCCACCAAAAGTACAAATAGAATAAACCAAAATTCCACCTGGCTTTAACAATTGATAAGCTTTCTCTAATAATTGTTCTTGAATCTCAACTAAATTTGCTAATTCTTGATTAGTCAAAGTATGATATTTAATTTCTGGTTTTCGTTTAATTACCCCTAAACCACTGCAGGGGGCATCACAAAGAATTTTATCATATTGAATTTCAGGATTAATTTTTCTAGCTTCTAATAAATGTGGATAAATATTCGTAATTCCTAATCGACTAGCATTCATTTTAATTAAATTAATCTTCTTTTCACTAATATCATATGCATCAATAATCCCTTTGTTGTTCATGATTTGACTTAAATGTGTTGTTTTGCCACCCGGTGCACTGCACATATCTAACACGCGATCAGTTTCTTGCGGATTTAATACTTCTGCAATGCGCATACTCATTTCATCTTGAATAAAAATTAAATCTTTTTTAAACATTTCTGAATTAACAATTGGTTTATCGGCAATTACACCCACAGAAGATACTAAACTTTTTGTTAAATTATAATTTGAATATTGAACTAATAATTCATCTCGACTAATTTTTAGGGTATTAACGCGAAATGAAAGTTTTGGAATTGTTAAACTATCAACCATTACTTGCTGAGCAATATCTTCACTATATTTATTACGAAGAATTAAATATAATGATGATGGAAAACTATATTTAATACTTAATTTTTTTGTTTCATCAGCAATCTTAATTTCAAAAATCTCATCTTTACTGGCAAAAATCTTTTTTAACGTAGCATTAATAAAACCAGCATACTTTGGATTTAGATTTTTACTAATATTAACAGCTTTATTAACAATTGCATAATTAGGGATACGATCTAAAAAACGAAATTGATAAATACTCATTCATAATAAAACTTGTAATTTTTGATTAGTTTTTTTGGATTGTAAATTGTAAATGCAAATGTAGCACTTTATTGAAAAAATAAAGTGCTTTTTATTTTGTAAAAAATACTTATATTTATTGGATTAATCGTTAGATAGTATCTTTTACACTTAATAAAATATGTTTTTTCAGAAAAATCCATCCTTTCTTTTCTTAAAAAATTTTGAATAATTGTTTTATTTAGTTGTTAGTTAATTGTTAAATATAATTACTAAAAAATATATTTAATAAACAAAGAATTAAAAAAGATAATGAGATAAAAAAAGATACTATCTAACGATTAATCCAAAATTCAATCTTTAAAACTTAATATTTTTTGATGCTTAAAGATGGATAACTCATCTATGGCACGAAGCCTTAAAGAAAGTGTGAAAGCGATTGGATTTACTACTCCTATTTATTTCTTTAATTCTCGGCAAGATTAATCACTTGCGAAATGTCAGAGCATGTCTTTTTTGGCTTGTTTTCATAAAAAGAGTGTTGTTAAACCGAAAAAACAATATCGGACACTAAAAAAACAAGAGGGTTGGAACTCCAAAAGCCAAAAGGTTATTTTCTTTATATAAAGTTGTGTAGGGATAAATGAAGCATAATTAATAACTGGGTAAACTGTTTTTTGTTTATTTCCGTATGGGGGTAAACTCTATCAAAATATCCTATCCGCCCCCGCCCACCTTCAAAGTGGAGCGGGCGGCGAAGTAATTAAATATTAAAATAAATTATTTACTAAATATCAAAATATTAACCAATAAAGGAATATTATGTTTTTTTACAGAAAGGAAAATATTTGAATAAAAAATGAAATAAAAAAATTAAAAATAAATTACAAGAATTAATGATACAAGCTTATCTGGTAACAGTAAATGATATTAAGGCTCTGTGTAGATATAAACGGCAAATTTATATCTTGTTAAGTTAATAATAAAATATTTTTAATAAATTGCAACAACTTTTTCAGAAAAAATTAAATTTTTGTAATTTTATCTTATTTTATTCATATTTAAGCACACTAAAAAATAATTTATTAAATTTTAACTAATAAATTTATTTAAAATTTTGTAAAAACATTGTCTTTGCACTTAGTCAATTTAAACATGGTCGGAGTTTATCATTTATAACATTAACTACTCAATCTATCATTTTTTGACTAATATTAGTAAAATCAATTCCCTTAGAAAGTCAATATCTAAATTCACCGTTCATATGCTCAATTAATGGTTTTTGTTGTGGTTTACCGGAGTCACAAAAATAAACTTGTGTCTCAGCAAATATTTTCATTTCTTTTTATTTACTAAATTCTTTTCCACGATCTGTTATTATTCCTTTAATTTTTCCAATTAAATTATTATTTTTAGCAATATCTTTAAATTTTTCTAAAACTTCATTAGCAGTATTATTTTTTAATTTCATTACAAAATAATTTTTACTTGATTGTTCTACTAAAACTAAATTACTAGATTGATGGTCTTTTCCTACAACAGTATCCATTTCAAATTATCCAACATTAGAAACTTTATTTTCAATATCTCAAATTGATTTAAAGTTAATTAATTTACCACGATTATCAGTTTTTCCTTTTGTTTTATATTTTTTACCACGATGGGGTAAATTTTCTTTTTTTAATCCAAATTCACCTAAGCGAATTCATTTATACAATGTTTTAACACAAGCAGGAAATTTAACACCAAACTCCAAGAAATAACGATAAATTAATTGTTCGGGTGTATCCTGGTATTTATTAAATCTTATTTTAATAAAATCTAACTGCTCTTTTGTAAATCTAGGTAGTTTTTTAATGCATTTTTTACGTTTTTGTTTATAATCTTTTTGTGCTTGATATGGATTATAATCTTGTATATTTTTAAATCGATTTATTTCTCTTTTAACAGTATTAACTCCACGACCCGTTTGTCGTGATATTTCAGATAAATTAATTGTGCCATTTTTCTTTTTAAAAGTATCAGATAATAATAAATCCTTAAATAAATCTCGTTCATCAAATATTAAATGTTTAAATTTTCTCATTTTTATACAAATTCCCTTCATTTTTTCTTATAATGTATTATATATAAAATAAAGAGGTTAATAAATATGCAAGAATTTAGTAAAGTTAACAATAAAAAACGAATTATTAGTTATGAACATTTAAATAAAAAATATGATTTAAATTTTAGTGACTATAATTTTGGTTTTGATTGAGAAGTATTTAAAGATTTTGTTGGTGATAGTTATGCTCGATATTTTACTTCGCCAAGTTTTTTTAAGTTTGTTTCAGCGGGTCCTGGTACTAATAAAACATGAAATCATTTAGCAGAAAAATTATTTTTTGCTTGTAATTTTGCTGATGCTTCATCTAATATTTTGCGAAGATAGGCCAACACCCACGAAGATACTACATTTGGCGATACAATTAATGTGTGTAACTATTTATATGATAAATATGGGATTGATATAGGGGCCCGACAATGAAAATGGAATTGTTTGACCTAAAAATGTTAAAGAAGGCGGCCAGATTGTTTTTCCTAGTGGTGTTCGTATTGCTTTTGCTGGTTATGCTAATGGTAATAAAATTATGGGTAAGGTTGGTAAAGGTAGCGGTATTATATCGACATGAACAGATGAAATGATACATGCTGAAGAAAAAGAAATTTTAACTGATAAAGAACTAGATAAAAGATATAATAATTTAAGAGTTTCAATGTTTCGTTCAAAAAGTTTAAAAGTATCTTATGAAAAATATACTGATGATGATGGTAATAAACAATATAATTTAGATAATCCTATTACTAAAAAAAGAATTATCTTGGACATTTCAAGAATGAGATAATATAACAAAAAAATTTATAACAGTAACAACATATTTTCATAAAACATATTCTAATCAATTTACTTTTAATCCTTTTGATAAATACCATGTTTTTTATGAAAAATTTGTAACACCATTTTTACCTTTAAATGAAAGAATTAAAAATATTTTAAAAGAACACAATCAGGTATATTCAGAAAACAAACAAGCATTTAATGGTTTGGGTATTTTTAATTTGCGTTTAACTATGGGTGCTGTTTGAAATAAAATACCTGATATTACTAAAAAATTGTTTTAGCAAATAAAGAAGAACGACCCGATTTATTTGAACTTGAATACTACGGTTTTGAATATAACGATAATGACCCCAGTATTTATGTTTTACGAAATTATCGTAAATATATTAAAGAATATAATTTACAAGATTTTTATAATACAAATACAAAACAGTATCAATTTGATAGTTATTCAATTGGTGTTGATTATACTAATGGTAGTGAAGATCACACGGTGTTTTTATTTAGTGGTTATAAAATTAATGAAAATAATGAATATGATAAATATTTAATTGAAGAAAATATTGTTACACCAAAAAACGCAATGAATTTAAATGAAATAGTTGAACATTACGGGCAATGAATAATTAATACATTTGATAAATTTGATGGTTTTGAATATACTACATTTCATTATGATATTAATGCACACGACTTTATGCAAAAATTACAAGAAGATATTTACCCTTATTTGGGTTATAAAATTAAAATGTTTAAAGCTAAAAAACATCAGACATCCCTTAACAAAGAAGCAGGTATAATCAATCGTGTAACATGAATAAGAAAAATGTTTGTTCAAGGCAAAATATATGGCATGTTGGATAACTTCCCATTTTTAGATAAGTGTATTAGTGAACTAAGATTTAATGATACCAAAACAAACACACCTGATATTAAAATGTACCATGACCCATATGATGCTTTGTTTTATGGTTCTTATCCGTATCGTTTTAAAATGGGAATTTAAAATATTTATGTTAATACTATTGAAATAAAATTAAAGAATATTTCACTTAACTTTTATCTATATGTTTATTAAATCTGAAATAGCAGATTTTTTTAGGTTTTGGGCGAGCGGTTGATTTTCTTAAATTTTTGTGATAAAATAATTTACAAATTAAAAAAGATTTTTAGGTTCTTTCAAACAAATTTGGGAACCTTTATAAAATTCTTCGCTTAACGCTTAGAATTTTTCCCAAGTATTTTGAAAAGCGCGGCAAAAGTTTTTTAAACTTTAAGGCATTTTTCACAAACTTATGAAAATAACCGCGAGCCCAGATTAGTAATAAAATATAATTACAATAACAATCATTCTAAACAATCTCCTTTCTAAAACATATTTAAAAATGCTTGACTTATATATATAATGTCAATAGATCTTGATAAAAAGTTTCAAGATGAAAGAAAGAAAATTATATAAAATGAAAAAACTTTTAAGTTTATTAAGTGTATTAACAGATGGAACCATTTGTTCTTCAGGAGTTGTGTTAAATAATAAATTATATATTGCTTCAGATGATAATAATGTTTATGAATATGATCCTTTAGAATTAATTGAATCTGAAATCATTAATATTCAAGAACAAATAAAACTAGGATTATATTTATACTATAAAAAACAAAATCCTAGTTATGAAATTAAAAAAATTTACAATATTAATTTAGAAAATTTAACATTATCTGATGTTACATATTAATGATTTTTGTAAAGATTCTGACTCAACATTTATAAATAATAGTAGTATCGAACAAACACAAAATACAGTTTCTTTTTCTAAACAATTAACAGAAACAAATACATTTCAAAAAATGAATGGATTTTCTAAATCAAAATTAACATCAAATACTGAAAATTGAAATTGAAATTGAAATGGTAAAGTTACAGTAAAAACTAGTAGTAATGCTGGTGTTCCACTTGTTTTTGGTGCAAAACTTGAAGTTACGGGTGAAGTTGGAGCGGGTAAAACATGAGGGGGATCAAAAAATTATTCTATAGGAGAAGTTACAAATTCTTCTAATACAGAAATTAAAACAACTACTGAAACTATGACAATAAATCTCCCTTCTCAACCAGTAAAAATATCACCACATAGTAAAATTTCAATTTCTGTTAATGCCTGAAAGAATAATATAGTACTTATTTTAAGTTATTATCAAAAAGTTCAAGGTATGGTTAGTGTCGATTTCCTTGATAAAAACAATAATAGAACAACAGTTTTTATTTCAATAAAAGATGCTATGTCTAGCTTACTAGAAAATAATATTTTACCTTCAAAAATTATAATAAATAATGATAATAGCATAAAATTTTCTTATGATATTAAAAGTCAAAAAGAAATAATTATGCATCAGACTGAAATTGGAGAAGCTATTCCATTAAATTCATATGAACAAAATGAAACATTTAAAGATAACACAATGGGCGTAGGGTTATAAAAAATTAATTATAAACATAGTATAAAAAAATATTAAATCTTTTAGGAATAATAACTTTAATTGGAACAAGTACAACAAGTTTAGTTGCTTGTAACACATCACAATATACTTATACTGAAAAAGAATTAACAGATTTAAAAGAAAAAAATAATATAAATACAAAAGATGGTATTTTAGAATGAATAGCACCACAAGAAAAACCATTTAAAAAAGTTGATAATAAATGATATTTTGTTATATGACATGGTTTATTTAATAATGAATGAAAAATTAATGTGTTTAATAATAATGCAGTACAAATACGAGTTGATACCACTAGCGATTGATTAATGAAAAATTTTGATGATTTACAAGTTGGATATGGTAGAAGTTGAAAAGATTGAACAAATTATCCAAATTATTTTAAATCAGTTTATCGTTGAAATTTAGATATACAAAAACCTAATTTAATTATTGATAAATATGGTAATTTAAAAATTAATGAATAATAAAAAGTCATTTTAATAAATGACTTTTTATATTTCTAATTTAATTAATGATAGTTTTTCATTTCATCAAAAGTTATTTTAATATTATCTTCAACTAACTTTTTAGCTATATTCATTCAATCTGCTTTAGAATAAAGTAATTTATATCATTGCGAAAAATAGTTTAAATATTTTTCTATTTTGTCATTAGAAATAATTAAATTAGTTAAATATTTTCCATATTCTCCGTTTGATAATTTAATTTCAGCAGGAATAAGGAAGGGTATATTGTTTGTTTCTAATTCATTTGTTATTGATAATCAATTAAAGTAATTTGCCTCTAATTGATAAATAGGATTTTCTGAAATATCTTTATTTTTAACATTTACTTTAATTTCATTATCTTTGTTATTATTAACTTGTTGTTTTAAATTTCAATCTATAATTTGTCCTGTTACGATAAACTGATTTAAAATAATTTGGATAATTTGTTCAATCTTTTCAACTTCTACCATATCCAACTTGTAAATCATCAAAATTTTTCATTAATCAATCGCTAGTGGTATCAACTCGTATTTGTACTGCATTATTATTAAACACATTAATTTTTCATTCATTATTAAATAAACCATGTCATATAACAAAATATCATTTATTATCAACTTTTTTAAATGGTTTTTCTTCTGCATAAACTTCTTTTCAATAATTTATTGGTTCAGGTGGAATAGGACCACTATCACTAAAATTAAAATACATTGAATTTAATTCAACCACACAATTTTTAAATTCTCAATAACCAACTTCCCCTATCTCTGTAGGTTTAGATATTAACTTAAAATAGTAAGAAGAAAATAACTTGATATCAATAGAACTAGATAATATTCCAGAATATATTTAAAAAAATAGTAAATTAATTAATTTTGTTAGTAAATTATTTACATTAATTACAAGTTATTATGATATTAATGACAATATTGAATTTATGGTATTAGGAGATGGTGCACCTTGAATTAAAAATATGGCAAAATTTATTCAAGAATATTTTCCTAAAAATAAAGTACATTACACGATAGATAAATTTCACCTTACAAGTAGATTTAAAAAATTATATCCTTATCAAAGTAAAAACAAAGAAAACAGAGAAACATACCATAAAGCAGTCGATTATTTTTTAAAATGGTAAATATGAAGAATTATTAGAACGCTTAGAAAACAGTGCTTCTTTTATAAAAGAATCAAAAATGAAATTCTTAAAAGAGACAATTAAATTAATTAAAAATAATGAAGAAGGTATCAGAAATCAAACATTATGAAATAATATTGGTTGTCATATTGAGGGTGATATATCACATTACTGTAAAGGTGTTTTGGTTAAAAAAGCAACTTATCATGAAAAAACTCTTAAAAATAAATTAAATACTAGTATGATAAATTTTAAAAATAAAATTAATTTATTTAATACTAATGAACCATTAGAAGAAAATAGAATTAATTATTCAGTTAATAATTTTGTAAATAATAATTTACAACCAAACTTATATTTTTATTAATTTTATCTAATAAATAAAGTAATATAATTTAGATAAGTAAGTGGTATTTTTATTTCACAATTTTTAAGATATTAATTAAAACCCTTAAATAATACATACAGGTGTAAAAACTAAATTATTAGAGACATTAGAAAAGGGTTTAGGATAAAAATAATATATTTTTTGCATAAATTTTAAAAAGTATAGTATAATATTGATAGATAGTGTGGTGTTTATATGGAGGGCTTCTTGACAACAAGCATAACAATCTTAGATTTAGACATTCCAGTAATCGGGTTAATTGGTTTTCTACTAGGATTTGCAGCGCTATTATTATTTGTTTATTTTATTATTACTTTTTCTTTATTTCGAAGTAAAAAAAGCAGTAGTAATTGAACGAATATTGTAAAATTAAAACAAGAAACTAATTTTAAGGAAAACATTGAGTATTTTGAACAAGAAATTATGCTAGCTAAAAAAATGGGTGATAAAAACTAGCAGTTTCTTTTTTATTAATACAATGTTATTCACATTTAGGGCAGGTGAAACAAAGCGTGGGTTTTTTTAATACAGTTAAATCGTTTATGGTGAAAGATAAACAACATGAGCAACCACCAATGCAATCAGCAAATCGTTTTGGTGATAATTTTAATCCTGAATTAAGAAACCAAAATAATGTTGATTTTAGTCAAAATCAACGCTATCCAAATGGAATGCCTCAAAATCATCTTTCGTCAAATCAATACTTTCGTCCAAATGAAGCATATAAACAAAACCAATTAAATAATATGGAAATATTATATCAAAATAATAATACAATTCGTCCAGTACGAATGAACTTAAGTAACCAATATAATTATTATGCTAATAATTATGACCGCCAGTATCTTGAAGAAGACCGTGAGGTAATGAATGTAAATGCTTCACAAATGCCACCTGGTTATGTTGAGCCATATTATAATCATGATGCGGCGCAAAATTATTCGCGTCCAGTTCATCAACAAATTTTGCCACGCCGAATTCAGCAGCATGTAGCAAGTTCTAATTATGATCAATATTGGTCAGGACAACAAAATCAAGGGCGATATGACAATGCTGAATTTATGGGATATCAGAACCACCGTGATGGTTATGTTAACGATGATAATATGTATGCAAATCAATATCGTCCTCTTTATGAATCACGTGTTGCATCACCGTATCATCAATCACAAGTTAATGAACAATTTAATCGTTCAGAATTAGCTTATGATAGCAAAGGTGCCTATCGTGGTGCAAATTCAGCACAATATTTTGATGATAATCAAATGATGACAAATTCAATGCCAGCTCCACCAGCGTATTATCAAAATAGTCATTTTACTCCATCAGCGCAATTTGACCCACCAGCTTTAACAAACAGTAGGGAAAATAATCGTTATGCTTTTCAACCACAGTTATCAGAAAAACAACGTTGTCGTCGTTTTAATAAGGAATATGCTAACCGTTTAATTCCTTTAGAAATTGCTCGTGAGATTCGTTCGGAAAAAGTTCGTACCTTAATTATGATTATTATTGGTTTTCTTGGCACAATGATGACAAGTTTATTTATTGCCTTATATTTTATTTCTCATCAACAAGAATTAAAAGCAATTATGGGAATTAAAGCGAAATATATTCCTCATCCATTTTTGACAATTACTTTTTTGTTAATTTCTCTAGGATTATTGTTTGCCGGTATTTTTGATTTATCACGAGTTCGAATTGAAACAAATAGTTATCTTTCTAATTTAACACGAGGTAATCATACTATTCCGCATTTCTTAATTGATAATTATAAAAAAATGACTGTTCGTAGTATTGTTTTAAATTGATTAGCATTTCCGACTTATTTCTTTGGTGGAATTATTTTAGGAATTTTATATGGTTTTCAACAACATTCAGGTGAAGAGTTTCGGTTTGGTTTTTGAAGTTGAGGCATTGTTGATGATTTAACAGCAGCCATTACAATTACAATTATTATTTTAATCGTAACATTAGGCGTTCATATTGCGAATATTGTTTTAACAAAAAAAAGAAAAGCAAATATTATTGGTTATTATGGATATGAAATTATTCATCCAGAAGAATTAGCAGCTTTAAAGAAAAAAACAAATCGTATTTGTTTAGTAATTTTTATTATTTTCTTAATTATTTTAACACTAGTAATTTCAATTCCATGATTAATTTCTCGTCGTCGTAAACGAAACGGTGATGCATTACTTGGTCGTTGGTTTAACCGAAATTAAATATTGTTTTAAAAATAATTGATAATGTTTTTCTTAACCAAAAGATAAATAATAATTGTTATTGTTTATTATTAAATTATAATGTTAGGAGAAACATTTTTTATATGAAAATAGCATTATATTTTAAAAATATCATTTCTTAATCTTTTTTATTTGCAAGATAAATTTTATCTTGCAAATAATTTGTTAAGGGCATGAATGTGCTTTTTTTATCAATGTAAAGTAAAGATGCAAATAGGACAACTTGCCCTTATTAAGTCAATATTATATCTTTTATTAAAAATTGCAACTATTTTTTCAAAAAAAATATTTTTTTTGAATTATGTAGTTATTTCAGCACCACGAAAAATGATTTTTGTTAAAAATCTAAAATTAATAATTAAACTATTAAATATTTTGCAAAAATACCTCTTTGGAGGATAATCAACCTAAACTTGGTCGTAGTTTCTCATTAATAATTTTCATAACTTTATTAATTTCTTTTTAAGTAATATTATTAAAATCCATTCCCTTAATGATATATTCTCTAATATCTCTATTCATTCTTTCAACTTTGGGTTTTTGTTTAGGTGAACCTGGGTCACAAAAATAAACATTAGTACCAGTAATTTTTTCAATTCCTTTTCAATCTGAAAATTATTTTCCTCTATCAGTTATTATTCCTTTTATATTTTCTTTATAAAGTTTATTTTTAAAAATACTTTTAATGGCTTTATTAACCTCTTCTGAATTATGGTGGTCTAATTTAAAACAAATCGTATATAAACTTTTTTCTTCTGTAAAAGTCAAACAAGCAGATTGATGGTCTTTACCTACTATACAGTCCATTTGAAATCAACCAAAAGTCCCTTTTTCATGTTCTGCTTCTTCAATAAATCTAATATTTGTTAATTGTCCACGATTATCTTTTCTCTTTTTTGTTTTAAACTTTTTACCTTTAAATGGCAGTTTTTTCTTAATTTCAGTATTTTCATTATCAAAAACTCCATATTCAATATATTTGTAAAGTGTCACATGTGAAAATGGAAACTTTTCATTATACTTTTTTTCATATTCAAAAATAATTAACATTGGTGAATATCGTCTTTTACTTAAAATTTTTCTTATATGATTTACAACTTTTTTTCTAATTGTAGTATATTTTATAGATTTTTTTCTTTTATTTTTATAATCATCATTCGATTTTTTAGGATCGTATTTTTCTTTAAGTCTTTTAGCCTCTAATCTAATTGTATTACGACTTTTATTCATTATTTTTCCTATTTTAGAATAATTAGGTGTGCCATCTTTCTTTTTAAATTTTTCGTATATTAAATATTCTTTTAAGTCATTTCTTTCTACTAAATTAAAATGTTTAAATTTTTTCTTTTATTTTTTCATAAGACAACCTAGCCCTTTCTATTAAAATATTTATACACTAAAAATTAAAATTTTGTTGACAATACTTTAAATGATGGTAAGATAGTGATGTAATTTAATACAAGTAGAATTTACTAGCCCTTAATCGCTTATTTAAAAATTACTAAAAAATAGAGACTTGAAAAAGTCTTTTTTTAATTTATTTTACTTTTTGATATTTTTTTGTAGAATGGTGATGACAAAAAATGCAAAAAAGATGGCAAAAGTAGATAAAAAGTGATGAATAATGGCAAATTTAACAAAAATAAAGCAAAAATTAACAAAATTTTATGAATATTGTAAAGAAAATAATATCAAACTTGTCACAAAAGAAACCTTATTAATCTTTTGTAATTTAGAAGAAGATGAATATAATGACTTAAAAGACACTAATTTATTAGCGTTTAATAAATTTAAAATGAAAATAAGAATATTAGAAAATAATATAAAATTACATCTCTTAAACGAAACTAAGGGGGGTGTATCAGTATATGCACAGTATTATGGCCGTGAAAATGAAACTGAAATAAATTATGCCCCTATTAATATTAATATACCTGATTGGCGTGATATATAATGGCAATATTAAAAGAATATAGTTATCTTTATAAAATAATAACTAGCTTAATAAATAATACAGAATATATTGCAGATGAAATTAATTTAGCTGGTAGTCGTAAAGCAGGTAAAACATATTCTATTGATGAATTAATAGCATTATTAAGTTGTGTTGTATTAGCAAATAAAGATAAAAAAATAGATAGTATTTATTATTCTTAGGTTTTTAATAAAATTAAGTAATTAGAAACAAATTAAGTTTCGCTTATAATTGAATAATAACAAAATTTATAAAAAATTCAACTTTTTTTAAAATATAATTTTTAGTTGAAAAAATAATTTATAAATTTATGAATTTTGACACACTAAAAAATACTTTTTAAAGTTATTGCTAATTTTAAAAGGTTTTTATTTTTTTATAAAGATAAAAATTGATTTTGAAATTGATTTAAATTAAATATATTAAATTCAATTTTTTTTATTATTTTTATTAGTTTTATCAACTTTCTCATCATTAATTTGATTATTAAGTCTTAACATAGAAGCAATTAACATATTGATAAATGTTTCTTTACAATATATTTTTGCGCCACGCCCTTTAACAGTCTTAATATAATGCGAAACATCACCCTCAACATGACAACCAATATTATATTCTAATGATTGATTTACAATATCTTCTTCATTACTTTTAATTAATTCAATGGTTTTTAATAAAAATATTTTTTTATTACCATTAACATATGGTAAATGACATATTAAAAAATCTAATAATAATTTATAATTTCCAGTAAAGAAATATATTTTTGCTAATTTATATTTTATTCTATGAATTTTGATTCTATTTCGATTTGGGAATAATTGTTTAAATCTATTTGATAAATGAAATTTATCTAAACTATATGATACAGTGTTATTTTTATATTTTTCTTTTACTGCTCTATAAATTTTTTTAATTTGTTTTTCACCATCACTTAATATTAATATTTTAGTATTTTGATTAATATCATAAGTATCCATTGATTTAAAAAATTTATCAATAAAATTATCAATATTAGATTTATTATTTTTATTTTTATTATTTTTATTCATCATTTGAAAAACGCCTTTTTTCTTTTTCATTTTTATTCTGGTTTTTGTTGACTTTTCTTGATCAACATCAACATGCATAGTCGCAAGAAATATTTTATTTTCAATTTTTTTTATTTTCTCGCATTGGTTCAAAAGCTCCGTCAATTTGAATATATAAAACATTATTTGGAATTTTAATTTTATTGTTATTTTTATTACTAATGTAATCGGTTTCTTCTAAAACGGCATTTTTAAAAATATTAAATATTGTTCTTTCGCTAATATTTGTATTCTCTGTTGTATATAAAATATCTTTATATCTTTTTCCATCACCTATAAAAGACATATATTTATTTTTTAAATTTATTTCAATTCTTTCGTATTTTTTTAAACCTAATTCTTTATCTAAAGAATAACGATTTATATTTTCCTTTTTTTCTTCATCATATTTAACATATAATCTTCTTTTAATAGGAATATCTCCATATTCTGTTTTAATTGTTTTTGGCAATTTTGATATCACCTTATATCCTTTTTATAATCTTCTAATAAATTTTGTTTTAATTCCATTTTATAATTTCCTTTCATATAAACAAATTATTTTAAAATATGATACTCAATACTTCACATAATCTTATCAAAAAAAGGAGGCTATTTAAAAATGCAGGATTTTACCAAAATTAATAACAAAAAACGGATTACTAGTTATAAATATTTAAATAAAAAATATGATTTGAATTTTAGTGACTATAATTTACGAAGATATGCCAATACCCATGAAGATACTACATTTGGCGATACAATTAATGTATGTAATTATTTAACGTGTAAATTGTAAATGCAAATGTAGCACTTTATTTTATTTTATTATAACACTAATAAAATAAATGTTCAATATAATTTATTTTAAAAAAATTTATTAGTTTTGTTTTAAATTTATAAATTTTGGCACACTGAAAAATAAAATGATTAAAATTTTTATAGATAATTATATTAAAAATTAAACATTTGTATAAAAACTTCTTTTGAAGATAGTCAATGTAAATATTTTTTAAGTTTAGAATTTATTATATTAGCAATTTCTTGATAATAATTTCTTGAATAAATACTTAAATCAGTTCCTTTTAAAAATCAATGTCTAAAATCACGGATTGCTCTTTTAACTTTGGGTTTTTGTGTTGGAGTTCCAGCATCACAAAAATATACTTTAGCAGTTGTTATTTTTTCATTTTTTTCTCAATCAGCAAATTCTTTGCCTTGATCTGTTATTATTCCTTTACATCTATCTTTTAAAAATCTGTTATAAAAAATTCGTTCTACTGCGTTTGTAACTTCTTTTGTTGTTTTTTTTAATGCTTCAATAATTTTAAATTGGGTTAATTCTTCGATTAAAACTAAACAAACATTATTGTTTTTACCAACCATAGTATCCATTTGATATCAACCAAATTCATATTTATCATGTTTTGCTTCTTCAATAGTTCTAAAATTTCTTATTTTTCCACGGTTATCAATTCTATTTTTTGTTTTATATTTTCTACCATGAAAATACAAATTATATTTCTTGAAATTTAAAAATCCCAAATGAATATATTTATATAAAGTTTTAAAAGATACTGGAAATTTAATACCAAATTCTTTTTCATATTTTTTACAAATTTGTTCTAATGAATCATGAAATTTGTTATATTTTTCATCTAATCATTCTAAAATATTTAACAATAATGATGATTTTTTAAAACATTTTTATCGTTTTTGTAAATAATCTTCGTGTGCTAATTTAGCATCATATTCATTATCTTTTAATCTTTTTATTTCTCGTCTAATTGTATTGCGATTTTTATGCAATATTTTTGCTATTTTAGATATATTGGGTTGACCATTTTTTTCTTTTTAATGAATCAAGTTCTAATAAATCTTTTAACATTACTCTTTCTTTAAAAGTAAAATGATGTTTTGTTTTATTCATTCTAAAAAATCCTTTCTTTTATATACAAAGTTAATTATATAGTTTTTTGAGATTTTGGGCGAGCGGTTGATTTTCTTAAATTTTTGTGATAAAATTATTTGTAAGTTAAAAAAAGTTTTGAGATTCTTTCAAACAAATTTGGGAACCTTTATAAAATTCTTCGCTTAACGCTTAGAATTTTTCCCAAGTATTTTGAAAAGCGCGGCAAAAATTTTTTTAACTGTAAATTGTAAATGCAAATGTAGCACTTTATTGAAAAAGAATAAAGTGCTTTTTATTTTGTAAAAAATACTTATATTTATTGGATTAATCGTTAGATAGTATCTTTTACACTTAATAAAATATGTTTTTTCAGAAAAATCCATCCTTTCTTTTCTTAAAAAATTTTGAATAATTGTTTTATTTAGTTGTTAGTTAATTGTTAAATATAATTACTAAAAAATATATTTAATAAACAAAGAATTAAAAAAGATAATGAGATAAAAAAATAAAGATACTATCTAACGATTAATCCAAAATTCAATCTTTAAAACTTAATATTTTTTGATGCTTAAAGATGGATAACTCATCTATGGCACGAAGCCTTAAAGAAAGTGTGAAAGCGATTGGATTTACTACTCCTATTTATTTCTTTAATTCTCGGCAAGATTAATCACTTGCGAAATGTCAGAGCATGTGTTTTTTGGCTTGTTTTCATAAAAAGAGTGTTGTTAAACCGAAAAAAAAAAACAATATCCGACACTAAAAAAACAAGAGGGTTGGAACTCCAAAAGGTTATTTTCTTTATATAAAGTTGTGTAGGGATGGATGAAGCGTAATTAATAACTGGGTAAACTGTTTTTTGTTTATTTCTGTATCGGGGTAAACTATATCAAAATATCCTATCCGCCCTCGCCCACCTTCAAAGTGAAGCGGGCGGCGAAGTAATTAAATATTAAAATAAATTATTTACTAAATATCAAAATATTAACCAATAAAGCAATATTATGTTTTTTTACAGAAATGAAAATATTTGATGAAAAAATAAAATAAAAAAATTAAAAATAAATTACAAGAATTAATGATACAAGCTTATCTGGTAACAGTAAATGATATTAATGGTGAAATTTGAACAACAAATAAAAAGAATTAAGGAGTATAGATAAATGACAGAATATAAAAGTAAATATATTAATAAAACTTGAAATGAAATAACAACATAATTTGATTGAGTTAATTGTCAACCTATTAATTGTCGTATTTCACATCATAAAAAGCATTATGATTTGCAATGTTTAGAATGAGCCAAAATGTACTTAAATTTATTTAAAGACAAGTGAGATGTTATTATTTCATATACGCAATATTATAAAATTAACGATATTTTAGATTTAGCATTTGATGGATCAAAAATATTACAAATTGACAAAAAAATAAAACAAATAAATTAAAATATATTATTGCAATTGACCCTGCTGGAATTGGACAAACTGGTATTATTATTTATAATGTTTTGCAAAAGAAAATAATTAATAATATTACTTTTAATTCCAAAAATGAAGAAGAAGCAATAAATAATATGTATTTAATATTAAATGAGTTTAAAAATAAAATTTGTTCTTATTTAAATAAAGTTATTGTAATAATTGAAGATTATCAACTTCATAAGGGTTTAAAAAAAATCCATTATCTACTCCTAAATTTATTGGTGGTTTAAAAGTTTTATGCAAATATCTATTTAATTTAAAATATATTTTGCAATCACCAGTCATTAAGAAAAATTATATTTATAAAGGAAATATTAAAATGTCAGAGCACCAACACGATGCTTGAAAACATTTACAGTATTTTTTAGCAAAAGGAGTTGAAAAAATGGCACAAACAAAAAGTAATTTACCTAAAAAATCAATAACTAATAAACCTAAAATAAAAAATAAAAAAGTTAATAAGTTAGAATTAACTGTTAGATTACATGAAAATCCGATTAAAACTAAGATTAAGGCACTGGTTGGTGGTGGTGTTGAAGTTGATGCTTGTTTGGCTAAATGTCAGTGAGAAGGATTAAATTACTCAACATTATCAATATATAACCCATCTGTTTTAACTGAGTTTTTGAAATTAAAAAAAGATCATGAGATAAAAATTAAAGGCTCAGTATTTAATCAGTTAAATATAAAAACTAAACGCTATTTTTTGTCTTTTAGAGTAGACAGTTTTGAAATTATACAAAAAGCGATTAGAAAAAGAACAAATACAAATATTAAAAAATAGGAGGAAAAACAATAAGATTAAAAAATGTAAAATATGTTCTTATTAATGAAAATAGTGAACCTATTAAAAATGAAGATGGTAGTTTAAATATTAAAACTGCTGAAATTATTTTAGAAAATACTGCTGAAGTTGAAGAATTTAATGCAATTAATTTAGAAAATAGTGATCAGCAAATCAACGAACTACAAACAAAAAATACTGAATTAACTTCACAAATTGAACAACAAACAATTCAATTAAAACAAATTGAAGTAATTGACTTTATTAATTCTTTAACTGATAATGAAGAATTTAAAAATGTTTTATTAAAGTCTTATGATATTACTGATGATATTGAAATCATTAAAACACAATTGCAAAGTGTTTATGATGAATTAATTAAGGTACAAACAGTTAATATTGGTGACGTACCAAAAGTAGTAAACAAAGAAAACAATATTTTAGATACAGACAATGTATTTAATAAATAGAAAGAAGGAAGTAAATTATGGCACAAAACCCACAAAGAATTTTCGGAGATATTGCTAATCAAGCAACAAAACGAGATCGAGAAACATTTGAACAATGATATTTACAAATTTATCAACAAAAATTTAGTTAAGAAACATTATTTGCGTGAAAAGATGCAAGTAAATTTAGTTTAGCATATAAAAGAAAGAAAAATATTAAATATAATGAAGTTCTGGTAAAGATGGGAAAGTATTTAATAATGATGATAAATTATTAAATTATTCAGAAGTAGAATTTGATGATGAAATTGTTGAATTAGATACAATTTTAACTTTTGCTTGTAAATTAGACCCTGTAGAAAGTGATTTTAACCCTAATCTTTGGGCTGCTGATATTGAAAAAGCAATGGATACTGAGGTTGCTTATAAACGTAATAAAATTTTAGAAATTATTAATAAAGGAGTAGTTACAACCATTCAAGGCCAAAAAGCAGATGATACTAATGCTTTACAAATTCACGATGAAATTATGGATAAAATATATGAAAATGGATTTACCCCATCAGAAACAGTTGTCTTGGGTTCGGCTGATTTTATTCGTGGAATTCGTAATAAATTACAGTTACAACTTGGAGCAAATGACCAAATAAACAATGTAATTGAAACAAGCGGAGCAATGAAAACTGTTTAAGGAACAACATATTATATGGTTCCTAAAAAATTACCAATTATTAATAAAGATGGTTCAGAAGGAACAATTACTCTATTACCAGATGGTGTTAATGCAATTGCCTTTAAATTTAGTAAAAAATATGACCCTCTTATCTTACGCAAAAAAGACCATACTCCATTAAGAGTTGGTACAGCTGCATTGGGTACTGGAATGGGTAATACTTTGATTATGGAAAGAGTTTTATATTTAAATGGGGCAGTGGTTGAACCTAAGGGAATTATTAAACATATTGTTTCAAAAATTGATATTAGTAAAATTAATAAAATAGATAAACCAAATATTCATATTACAGACCCAACAAAAGCAACAGCCGAATAGTTAAAATCACAATTTAAAGATGTTGTTTTAAAAGCAGTAAAAGCAGTAAATAGTTCTTTAACTGAAAGTGATTTTGATTACTTTATTGAAAGTAAAGGTGAAGACTGACCAATTAATATTACAAATGATAAAACTGTTGAAGTTCAAATTGAAGGTAAAAACAACGTTACTGGTCAAACAAATCCGATTGATGTTAAAATTAAAAATTCTTATATAGTACTAAAAAATAGTACTTTTTCGTTTGATATATATGCCAATTGGAACATCTAAAACAGCCCTTATTTATGCTGTTAAAAAAATCCAACTAGATTGTCAATCCAACAACAAGAAAAAAATTTTGGTTTACAGTTATTAGAATTTTTAGGAATTCAAGTTTTAGCACTTGGTTTATCAGTTTTAACTGGTGGTATTGCTTCGGCTGTTGGTCTTGGTGCGGGATTATCTAATTTTGCCGCAGCATTTATCTCATTTGGAGTAGAAACAGCAACCGATTTTTCCGTAAATCAAATATACGATAAATTAACATCAGAAGTGACAGCAAAAAGTACTGCCTTAAATTTGCTACCAGCAATTGATGGTATTGGAAAATTAACGCGTGCTGCTCGAACAACTAAAATTTTAAAATTAGCGAAAGAAACTAAACTACTTGAAAAATTAGGTGTAATAACTGCTAATAATTTAGAAGATGTTGTAAGACAAGTTAGAGGTAAAAAGATTTTATCTGATAAATTAATATTTGATTTTACAAAACAAGCTAATAATGAAACTTTATTATATACAATTGGAAAATTAGCCCGAAATGATTTTTATAAGGGTTTTAAAGTTTCTAAATTAGAAACAATTAATAATTTATTAAAAATTGAAAAAAATATTCAAAAAATAAGTCCTATATTAGTTCAAAAAATACCACGTATAAATGAAATAAATGCTAATAAATGATTCTCTAAATATGGATTAAATATTGATAAAATAAGCAAAATTAATACTAATGAGTGATATAACATAATGACTAATCTTCATAAAAAGGTGTTGGTAAAAACCTAATATTAAATGCTAATTTAATGCGGGGCAGTAAAATATATAATAATAAATTATTAAATATTTTTCATCAAACACCAATTAAATTAAATAAAATTTTAAATCATTTAAACCTAAATTTTTATATTCAAAAAGTAACTAAAAAATTATTAGCCCCAATTGAAAAACAAATAATTACTATTAAACAAAAAGTAATTAGTAAAATTACTGATAAAACTAAAAAAATATTATCTAAATTTGAAACTAAGGCTATTAAAAAAGGTCAATTATTACCTTTTGCTTATGGTTCTGATGTTTTTTTAGCAGTTAAAATTGTTCCATTATCAGTTGCGGGTCAAGTTGCTTTAACAATATATTATAAAAATCCTAAATATGCCCCTATTGTCGTTATGACAACTTTAATCAAAGCAGAACAGTTTGTTTTGGCTCCTAAACCGTTTAAATTCTATATGAACAGTGAGTGGTTTATTGGTTGGGGATTTAAAAAAACAAGTTTGTTTAATTTAGTTTCTTTTGCCCTACTTATTTATCAGCAAGTAGTAAAAGATAGTTTTAAAATATATCGGACAATTGCTAAGATATTAAAAATGCAAGAACAATTTAAAAATAACTTTAATAAAGATAAATTGTTAAATACGCTAGAAGATAGTGCGGTTACTAGTTTGTTAGGTAATGGACTAGTATTTCAAGCATATAAACAACTCAGAACAAAACAAGATTTAAACAAAACAATTAAAACAAAAACATTACTAAATAGTAAAAAATTTATATTAAAGAAAATATATTCTAAAAAAAGTAAATGATAAGGAGATGATTAAATGTTAAATGAATTATGACAAAATGTTACTTTGGAAAATTATAATAATTTTATTCCAATGACAGGTAAAATTACACAAGTTCCAGTTCGTTATAATAAGTTTTTTAAAGGTGATGTAGAATTATGATTTAAAACATTTGCTTTAAGAACCCAAAATATGATTAATTCTTACTTAAACTATCCATTTTCAAAACTAAAGTTTGAAACATTTAAAGATCCATTATTAAAGAAAATTTGTATTAATATGGTGTTTATTACGATTGAGCATTGAACATTTAACCGTATTCCAATTGAATTTTTTACTTCGGCAAATATGAGTGTTGGTGATATTAATTATTTATCGCAAAATGACCCCATGATTATTTGACAAAGTCTATTGCCTACCTATGCAAAATCATTGGCTAATTTAACAACTTTAATGAAAATGTTTCGTACTTTTCAAGAAGAAGGTATTGATTTAACAATGATTGATTTAGAATCATATTCTACTCAATTAGAAGTTGATGCTTTAATAGAAAAAGAAAAAATTAAGATTGACAATAAAACTATTGTTAAAAATAACAATAATGAAATAAATGTTCCCTTTGATAATGATACTATTTATGAAAAAAATGGTGTCTGAAAAGCAAAACAAAGTGGCGGTAGTGATATTAAAATTGATAATAAAACAATTATTAAAAATACTGCTGATGAATTAATGGTTTCAGATTTAAAACAAAATAAAATAACTTTATTACCTAATAGTAGTGGTCGTGTTAATGCTGATTTTAATGCTGAAAACGAGGAATTAAGAATTTGAGACCCTAGTTTTCAAGGTGGTAAAAATACTGCTGATTATATGATTATTGATAGTACAGTTGCGGGAATTGAAAGTACTGATGATACATTTGGTACTACTAAATATTTAGATAAATTTTATTTACAGAAAAAAGATTTACCTAAAATATCAAATGATTGAAAAGTTGTTGATACTAGTGATTTTGTTCAAGATTCTAAAGGATATAAAATTAAAAATTTTAATAAGTCAGAATATTATTATCGTTTATGGTGTTATAAAACGCTTGAGATAGAACTATATATAATTACGCATATAAACTTTAAAGGTAAATTAGCAAGTGGAATATCATATGGAAATAATCCAAGTCGTTGAATTACCATTCAATTATTTTCCAACGGTGAGTTTAAATTATCATCAATATCAAATAGTGTTGAAATTAAAGGATTGTATATTGAAAGAAAAAAAGTAAGTTAGGAAGGAGATGGTATTATGCCAAAAGTAACTATTAAAGATATGATTATGTTTTTGAAAATCTTTGGAGTTTCATCATTGTTTTTTATTGCCGGAATTATTATTTGTTTTATCGGAGAAAAAACATTGGGTATTTCTTGACCAGCATATGTTATTGTTTCAGCAATGCTTATTGGAGCAGGAATTATAGTTTTAATTATTGAAACTATTAGATTTATCAAAACTCATAACAAACAACAAAAACAAGATAGTATTGAAGATGTTATTAAAAAAGAAGATACGAAATAAAGAGGTGATATAAATGGGATTGTTATTAGAAAAAAAGAAATTAAAAAAAGAATATGATATTGATAGTTATTATCTTAATTTAGCATCAACGATTACTAATCGTAAAAATGTTACTGTTTAAAAACATAAGGAGATTTTAGAAAAAAGAATTTGTGAAGATAATGCTAATTTTTTAAATCCACGAGATTTAGAAATTAGCATTTATAATCCAATTAATAATAAAGAGATAGATACTAAATTAATTAATAACTTTTTAAAAATGCAAGACTTTACTAATAAGAATTGATATAACGAATATAAAATTAATAAGAATGGTAAAGGTGCATATTTTATTTTTGCTAATAATTTAAAACTTAATTTTATTACTATTGATTTTTATAATAACCAATATGACGAATTAGGTAATTTAGTATCTTGTACTTTTGATTATGACCCTTATATTAAAAATGACCAGAGTGTTTTTATTACTGAAAAATTAGAAATTAATTATGTAACTAAACAAGTAAAAGTTATTAGAAAGTTAAAAACATGATTATACAGCACTATTACTGACTTATATATTGATGATGCTAAATGAAATAACTATACAACTTTACAAAGAGAAGAAATATTGCCACTTAATTTTATACCAATTGAAATTATTTCTAATAACCCTAATTTTGAACCTTCTGCTCGTTATGGTAAACAATTTGCTAGTATTTTAGATATTATTGCTGAAAAGATAATGTTAGATCCATTATTAAATAGTGGTTAATTTACCATTAATACTAATGGTGTTACTGGTGTGGTTGACCAAGAAATTAGTAAAATGTTGGCTTCATTTATTGAAAATGACTTGTTATTAGTTGAAGGAGACTCTGATAGTAATTTTCAACCAGTAGACTATATTGCTGGTAATTTTAAAGGTGAACAATTAACCAAAATATATGATTGATTATTAACTAATTACTATAAAATAAATCGCCATCATGTTCCCGCAATCGCCAAGGGAGCCCAACAAACACAAGCAGAAGTTGCGGGAGTAAATATTCAAACAAACGCATCATACAAACAAATGATATATATTAGAGAAATTAAATTAACTGAATTCATTATTAAGTTAATTAAATATGATAATGCTATTTTAAACAGTAGAACATTTAATATTAAAAATATTGATGATTTAATTATTGATGTTCGCTTACCAGTAAATGCTACTTTAAACAGACAATTAAATAACAATGAAACTATTATAAATATGCCTAATGAAGAAGGAGAACAAGAATAATGTTAAAACCATCTGAAAAAATGTTAGCACAATTAGAAGAAAATGATGAACCAATTGACTATTCAATTGATAGTATTCCGTTAGATTTTGCTAGTCAATCGCAGTACATCGACCCTGATTTAGAACAATTATTTACTGAAGACCGTGCTAGAACCTTATATATTTATAAAATTAATAAATCTTGTTAAGACAAATCAAAAACCAATCTTAAACTATTCTAAAAATAGCGTTAAAATAGGTTTTATTGACAAAGATGAATATATTAAAATAACTGGTTATGAAATTAGTGATTTTAATTTTAAATTACAAATTCAACAAAATACCACAGTCCAAGATAATAGCACAAGTTATGTAATGATTGAAGAAAAAGATATTTTAATTAATGATATTTCAAAAAAATACAAAGAATTTTTAGAGTCCTATGACTTAAAAATAGTATCTATTAATGAACCAATTACCGAAGACAATAAAAATGAATGTTATATTATCGAAGAATATAAAAGACCTTATTCACCTGATGGTGTTGATATTATTAAATCTACTCATTTAGTTAAGGTGACTGATTTTAAATGAAAAAACCAAAATAGTATTCATTTAGTATTACAAAAATCATTACCCGAAGATACAGTATTTACTGGGATTGAGATTAAATACCCTAAATCAATGTTATTTGGAAATATTAAATGTTGAGGTAATATTAATGGTCTTTATTCTTATCCTTCATCAATAGTTGAAAATGCTAATTTAGTACCGTTGCTATCTATGTCTATTGAAACAAAACCTAATTTAAGAGTATTTCAATATTGATTTACCGAAAGTTTTTTACCGTGGTTTATTGCAAAAATATATATTCAACCAGATGATATTTTAAGTTTAATAAAAAATAATGGTTTAGAAAAAGTTTTATTAAATTATTTAACTTATCGTTATAATTATGATCGAAAATTTCAAGGTGCAAAATATGATGAAAAAGGAAATCCCACTAATAAAGCGGCTGAATTACGTCAAAAATTTGAAGGACAAAAACCAGAAGATGTTATTGATGGTTTATTTGAAAATTGAAAATTAGACAATCCAAGTGAATTACATAAAAGATATGTAAAAAGAATTAAACAAGTGATATACATGTTATCAAATTATACATATAGTAAATATGCAATTAATAAAGGCTATAATGATGATGTTAAATTATTTGCCCCTTATTATTTTGAATTAATATCTAATCCAAGAGAGGTAGAAACTGGATATTGAGAGTTTGAACATTACAAAGTTAAATTAAATTCATCATATTTTAATTTTACTGGTGGTTCTATTCCAACAACACCAATAAATTATTGAGAAGAGGTTTATTCAAATGACAAACCATTTAATGAGAAAGATGATAAATGATATTTTGCTGTGTGGCGTGGTGATAAAAATGCTGATTGGCGTATTATTAAGTTTAAAAATAATGAAATGACTATTAAAATTGATAATTCTAATAATCGGCAATTGCAGAAAACTGATTTAGGTATGGGAAGAGATTTATGTATTACAAATGATTCAGGGTTTGTTAAATATGTGACACATTGAACAGATGATAATGGTTCTTACTTTAAATCAGTTTATCGTTGAAATAATGATAGCGAACCAAATACACCGTTTATTTTACCTAAAACAGGACAAATTACAGATTGAAATTTAAAAAATCAAAATAATATTAATAAAAATGATGAAATTAAAGTAACTGTTAAAAACAAAGATATTTCAGAAAACTATATTTATCAATTAGAAGCAAATTACTTTAATTGATTATCCATAACAAGTGAATTAGAAACAAATAATATACCTTCTCTTATTTCTGCTGAAATTAAACTATCTGATGGTGAATATGGCAAATATTTAACTAATTTAATTGTTTCTAATGACAAAATAAAAGATTATTTAAACTATTTTTCTCAATGAAATAAATTACTTTATTCTAAATCAAATTGAGTGAGTATAACTAAAAATTTAGTTGAGGACAGTATTAAAATAACTTTTTTAAAACACGAAAAACTATTTAATTTAAATCAAATCGAAATATCTGGCATATGATGTTATGGGAATTATGATATAAATATTTTTATTGAAAAAATAAATGAAAAAATTACTGAAGGAAAAGATATTAACTTAGAATTAATCAAAAATTGTCCTATCGGAACTAAAGTCAGTGGAAAAGACAGAAATACATATTTACAATTAATCGAAGATAATGAATGATATTTGTATAAAAATGGCATTGAAGATGAAAACTCATATTCAAATATCGCAGTTGTTAATTTTTTAAAACAATCAAATAGTTTAATATTTTCCTATCCACCCACAAAAGAACAAATTAATATTAATAATTTACAATTATTTAATAAAAATAATGAAAAATTATCATTAATTACATTAGAAATATAATAAATTTCAAGAAAGATAATTTGTATTTTCATGGTAGAAAATATAAAACAAAAAATAGAATTGATAACCGTGAAAAAATAAGAAATTTTAGAACTATTGAAGAAGCAAAACATGATAAAAATGAATTTGGTTGATTTCAAATGGATACTATGGTTGGCAAAAATAATAGTGTTTGTTTAGTTTTAATCGAAGAATTAACCCAATTTAAAATTATTGAACCATTAAAAGAAAAAACAACAAAAGAAGTTACAAACGCAGTAGAACGAATTTTTTCTAACAGATTTTTTAAAGATAGATGCAAAGGAACAATTATTTTATTGGTGTTATAATAAAATTAAATAGGGTGCTACACTTCATAGTACAATTTACAAATCCATATTTAGACAATCATTTATTAGCATTTATTTCATTTATGCGTGGTATTTTTTGAACTAATGTAGGACTTATTTTTTGAATATTTTTTTCAATTTTTAATAAATTATTAATTGTTTCTAAATTAGAAACTTTAAAACCTTTATAAAAATCATTTCGGGCTAATTTTCCAATTGTATATAATAAAGTTTCATTATTAGCCTGCTTTGTAAAATCAAATATTAATTTAGAAGATAAAATCTTTTTACCTGTAACTTGTCTTACAACATCTTCTAAGTTATTAGCAGTTATTACACCTAATTTTTCAAGTAATTTAGTTTCTTTTGCTAATTTTAAAATTTTAGTTGTTCGAGCAGCACGCGTTAATTTACCAACACCGCCAATTGCTGGTAACAAATTTTGCTGTTACTTCTGATGTTAATTTAATATATATTTGATTTACGGCAAAATCGGTTGCTGTTTCTACTCCAAACGAGAAAAATGCTGCGGCAAAATTAGATAATCCCGCACCAAGACCAACAGCCGAAGCAATACCACCAGTTAAAACTGATAAACCAAGAGCTAAAACTTGAATTCCTAAAAATTCTAATAACTGTAAACCAAAACTTTTTTCTTGTTGTTGGATTGACAATCTAGTTGGATTTTTTTAACAGCATAAATAAGGGCTGTTTTAGATGTTCCAATTGGCATATCATTTTTCAAACGAAAAAGTACTATTTTTTAGTATTATTAAGAATTTTTAATTTTAACATCAATCGGATTTGTTTGACCAGTAGCGTTGTTTTTACCTTCAATTTGCACTGCAACTGTTTTATCATTTGTAATATTAATTGGTCAGTCTTCACCTTTACTTTCAATAAAGTAATCAAAATCATTTTCAGTTAAAGAAACATCTACTGCTTTAACTGCTTTTAAAACAACATCTTTAAATTGTGGTTTTAACTGTTCGGCTGTTGCTTTTATTGGGTCTGCAACATGAATAGTTGGTTTATCTAATTTATTAATTTTACTAATATCAATTTTTGAAACAATATGTTTAATAATTCCTTTTGGTTCAACCACTGCTCCACCTAAATATAAAACTCTTTCCATAATCAAAGTATTACCCATTCCTGTACCTAACGCAGCAGCACCAACTCTTAACGGAGTATGATCTTTTTTGCGTAAAAAAAGAGGGTCATATTTTTTGCTAAACTTAAAGGCAATTGCATTAACACCATCTGGTAATAATTCAATTGTTCCTTCTGAACCATCTTTATTAATAATTGGTAATTTTTTAGGAACCATATAGTATGTTGTTCCTTCAACAGTTTTCATTGCTCCACTTGTTGTGATTACACTATTTATTTGGTCGTTTGCTCCAAGTTGTAACTGTAATTTATTACGAATTCCACGAATAAAATCAGCCGAACCTAAAACAATTGTTTCTGATGGAGTAAAACCGTTTTCATATATTTTATCCATAATTTCATCATGAATTTGTAAAGCATTTGTATCATCTGCTTTTTTGCCTTGAATAGTTGTAACTGTTCCTTTATTAATAATTTCTAAAATTTTATTGCGTTTATAAGCAACCTCAGTATCCATTGCTTGCTCAATATCGGCAGCCCAAAGATTAGGATTAAAATCATTTTCTACAGGGTCTAATTTACAAGCAAAAGTTAAAATTGTATCTAATTCAACAACTCCATCTTCAAATTCTACTGTTGAATATTTTAGAAGATTATCATCGGTATTAAATACTTGTCCATCTTTTCCTAAACCTTCATTATATTTAATATTTTTCTTTCTTTTATATGTTAAACCAAATTTTATTTGCTTCTTTTCACGCAAATAAAGCTTCTTAACTAAATTTTTGTTGATAAGTTTGTAAATATCATTGTTCAAATGTTTCTCGGTCTCTTTGTGTTGCTTGATTAGCAATATCGCCAAAAATTGTTTTTGGATCCATATTTTTATTCCTTCTTTCTATTTATTAAATACATTGTCTGTATCTAAAATATTGTTTTCTTTGTTTACTACTTTTGGTACGCCCCCAGTATTAACTGTTTGTACCTTAATTAATTCATCATAAACACTTTGCAATTGTGTTTTAATGATTTCAATATCATCAGTAATATCATAAGATTTTAATAAAACATTTTTAAAATCTTAATTATCAGTTGAAAAATTAATAAAATCAATTACTTCAATTTGTTTTAGTTGAATTGTTTGTTGTTCAATTTGTGAAGTTAACTCAGTATTTTTTGTTTGTAGTTCGTTGATTTGCTGATTATTATTTTCTAAATTACTTGAATTAAATTCTTGAACTTCAGCAGTATTTTTTAAAATAATTTCAGCAGTTTTAATATCTAAACTACCATATTCATTTTTAATAGGTTCATTATTTTCATTTATAAGAACATATTTTACATTTTTTAATGCCATTGTTTTTCCTCCTATTTTTTAATATTTGTATTTGTTCTTTTTCTAATCGCTTTTTGTATAATTTCAAAACTGTCTACTCTAAAAGACAAAAAATAGCGTTTAGTTTTTATATTTAACTGATTAAATACTGAGCCTTTAATTTTTATCTCATCATCTTTTTTTAATTTCAAAAACTCAGTTAAAACAGATGGGTTATATATTGATAATGTTGAGTAATTTAATCCTTCTCACTGACATTTAGCCGAACAAGCATCAACTTCAACACCACCAGCAACAAGAGCCTTAATTTTTGTTTTAATAGGATTTTCATGTAATCTAACAGTTAATTCTAACTTATTAACTCTTTTATTTTTTGTTTTTGTCTTATTAGTAGTGATTGTTGTTTTAGATAAATTACTTTTTGTTTTTACCATTATTTATCACTTCCTTTTTTAAAAAATATTGCAAATGTTTTTAAGCATCTAATTCATGCTCTGTCATTTTAATATTTCCTTTATAAACATAATTTTTCTTAATGACTGGTGATTGCAAAATATATTTTAAATTAAATAGATATTTGCATAAAACTTTTAAACCACCAATAAATTTAGGAGTAGATAATGGATTTTTTATTTTTAAACCCTTATGAAGTTGATAATCTTCAATTATTACAATAATTTTATTTAAATAAGAACAAATTTTATTTTTAAACTCATTTAATATTAAATACATATTATTTATTGCTTCTTCTTCATTTTTGGAATTAAAAGTAATATTATTAATTATTTTCTTTTGCAAAACATTATAAAAAATAATACCAGTTTTTCCAATTCCAGCAGGGTCAATTGCAATAATATATTTTAATTTATCTGGTTTATTTTTTTGTCAATTTGTAATATTTTTCATCCATCTGATGCTAAATCTAAAATATCGTTAATTTTGTAATGTTGCATATAAGAAGCAATAATATCTCACTTGTCTTTAAAAAAATTTAAGTACATTTTGGCTCATTCTAAACATTGCAAATCATAATGCTTTTTATGATATGAAATACGACAATTAATAGGTTGACAATTAACTCAATCAAATGATGTTGTTATTTCATTTCAAGTTTTATTAATATATTTACTTTTATATTCTGTCATTTTATCTATACTCCTTAATTCTTTTTATTTGTTGCTCAAATTTCACCATTAATATCATTTACTGTTCCAGATAAGCTTGTATCATTAATTCTTGTAATTTATTTTTAATTTTTTTATTTCATTTTTTCATCAAATATTTTCCTTTCTGTAAAAAACATAATATTGCTTTATTGGTTAATATTTTGATATTTAGTAAATAATTTATTTTAATATTTAATTACTTCGCCGCCCGCTCCACTTTGAAGGTGGGCGGGGGCGGATAGGATATTTTGATAGAGTTTACCCCCATACGAAAATAAACAAAAAACAGTTTACCCAGTTATTAATTACGCTTTATCCATCCCTACACAACTTTATATAAAGAAAATAACCTTTTGGAGTTCCAACCCTCTTGTTTTTTTAGTGTCCGATATTGTTTTTTTCGATTTAACAAGACTCTTTTTATGAAAACAAGCTAAAAAACACATGCTCTGACATTTCGCAAGTGATTAATCTTGCCGAGAATTAAAGAAATAAATAGGAGTAGTAAATCCAATCGCTTTTACACTTTCTTTAAGGCTTCGTGCCATAGATGAGTTATCCATCTTTAAGCATCAAAAAATATTAAGTTTTAGGGGTTGCATTATTCATCGGATAATACCTTTATTTGAAAGGAAATTTATAAAAAAATATGGTTTATTTTGTGTAGGGAAAACAAAATAACATCTGTTTTTATGATAAAATTCTAAATTTAAAGATACTATCCGATGAATAATGCAAATAAATTTATGTTTTTAATATAAAAATAAAAAAACAATCTCACAAGAATTGTTTTTTTGCCGGTTCATCGTACAGGACCGCCTTTTGAACCAAATAAATGTAATTATTAAAAAAGATAATATTAAATATATTATCTTTTTATTTTATTATACTGTTTTAGCAAGACGTTGAGCAATTGATGGTTCACCTTTTGCTCAGAAGATAATAACAAAAACGGTTCCAATAACTGTTACCATTAAAATTCATTGTAAAAAGGAACATAATCCGTAAATAAACTTTCCTTTTCGATCCTTTGGAAAGTCTGTTCCAAAAATTAAAGTCCCAACAGGATTAACATTGAAAATTCATAAAATAACATTTAATTAACAAAAAAGAATATTAAAAAGCGATGATAGCATTCTTTTGGCCATAATAAAGCTTCCTTTCAGATATATATAATGTTTATTACAAACTTATTATCTAATTCAAAAATTTTCTTTATTTTAATTTATGATATAATAATTATGCTCAGTTTTTGGAGGAAATAATAATAAATGTAAAAAACTCACATAACAATAATGACCTTACAAATTTAAAAAATAACGAAGAACTTGTTAAAAAACATTATAAATATTGAATCAAATTTAAAGATGAGTTATTTGAGTACTTATTAGAAATAATAAAACTTGGTAAAATTAAGATGTTTTATTGTAATAATTGCCACCAGGGGAAAGATATTTATGATTTAAATATTTATGATCTTTTTTTCGGATTTAGTTTTGATAAGATTAATGTTAAAACAGAAACAATTGGTCATTTTATTGTTGAGTTATGTAACGAATGTAATCAAATGAATGATGTTACTAATTCATATATTAAAGTATTACAAAATAATGTTGCATGTATTTATTGCAAGAAATTACTTTGCCAAGATGACGAACACTTATTACTTGATAATAATAATTATTGCTCACGAGAATGTTTACGCAAATATCTGAATAAAACAATTAAAGAAGGAGAGTAAGTTATGAAAACCAAAGTTTTGAATAACAATAAATGATTAGATAAAATAGCTGAATCAGTAGTAAAAATTCAAACACTAACGAATATCCCATATGTTGATTGTCATACATGTAATTATGAAAATTAATCGTCAAATTTACTTTTTGCTAATTCATCATATGAAATATTATCAGTTTTAATTAAAACAACTTGTGGGCATGATATTGCGAAAGGAGTTAATTTTTCACGCATTCTGAATGACCATGGTGATAATTTTGAATTATTAGGAGAAGCAATTACTGAATGTTGAGTTCATAAAGAAAAAACTTGTAGTCATCACTTAAATGAATCAAAAGCATTTGTTTGCTATCAATGTGATAAACTTAAACCAAAAATAATGCGCATTGATAAAGTTAATGTTTGTTCATTAAAATGTTTAAAAGATTATTTAAATGCTCAAGTAAAATAAATTTTATAATTAAAAAAGGAAATTAATTTCCTTTTTTAATTATTATGAAATTATGATTATAATGGATTGTTTGTTAATTTCAAATTATTACTTTACTTAACAAAATATCCAAGATAAAATTATAATTAGTAGTTAATTTTAACTAAAAAGGAGGTTGAGGGAATGCCATCATATTATACAGAACATATTTTAAAATTAAAACAACCAAAATTAAAGGCACCATTAACTGATGGCGAAATTAATGCTATTGTAACAGCTTTTAAGCATTTAGTTTGTAAAATTAAAAAAGATGCTGTTGTTATTAAGCATCAAAAATTTGGATATGAACTTTTTCGTAGTAAAGCAGACGACAAATATTGAGCATATGCTCTTACATTTACTGAACCTCTTAATCCATTAAAACCAATTTATAAACATCATTGAATTGGTAATGCTTTTATTGGTTATGAGTATGATACATTAGAAGAAACAATTAATCAAACTTTTAAAATGATGGAACAAGGACCAACTGCACAAACAAATTTTCGTGATTATTTAACTAGTTGAGATGAAGAGAAAGACCGCATTTTCTTAGGTTGAGAAGAAAAAGAATGGTCTTTTGAAAAATATCAAAAATTTCAGCATTGATATGAAAAAAACAAGGTTAAAATTATGGCAAAACAAATTGGAGTTAAGGATGCCGAAGATTATAATAAAGAAATTAATGATAAAAATAATAGGTCTGGATTAGCGGTTTTATTAGGGAAAATGCAAGATCCACCAAAACGCCCCCGAGTAATGGCTGTTGTAATGCGCGAAACAGCAAAGACAAAAGAAAAATGAGATGACCCAAAAACCAAAAAATACCTTGTTGGTTTTATGTATGTCAATTAAGAAAGCATTCCATCTTATAAATTATCGAGAAATTAATTCAACGCAAAATAAACATATTAAATTATTGGCAAAATTAAAAGAAAAAAAATACCGAAAAGAATTTAATTTAGCCTTAATTGAAGGATGAAACATTATTGATGAAGCATTACAACAAAATATTGTTGTTGAAATTTTAACAACAAAAGCAAATCAACCAAAATTAAAGAATTTTAATAATATTTTATTAACAATAGTTCCGGAATTAATTTTAACTAAGTTGAGTCAAAGCAAAAATAGTCAAAATATTATCGGTCTGATTGATTTAACGAAGGTTAAGGAACAAAATAATTTTCAATTTAATCAAAATATTCTTTTATTAGAAAACATTCAAGATCCAGGTAATGTTGGAACATTAATCAGAACTGGCCTTGGTTTTGGTTTTACAAATATTATTTTGTATAATCATACTGTTGATCTTTTTAATGATAAAGTTTTACGTGCTAGTCAAGGTGCGATTTTTAAAGTTGCAATTAAAGAGATTGGTTTAAATGAAATTAAAAACTTCCAATTAAACCAATATAAAATTATTACGACAGGTTTAAATCAAAAAAGTGTTTATTTACAAGATTGTCAGTTTAAGCAAAATGACCGGTATATTTTAGCATTGGGTAATGAGGGTCATGGCCTTTCCACCACATTGCAAGAAATTAGTGATTATAATGTCCAAATTAAAATTAATTCACAACTTGAGTCATTAAATGTTGCTCAGGCAGGAACAATTTTAATGTATGAAATTAATCGTCAGATGGAGGAAAAATAATGTTTAAGTTTAAAAATGCAAGTTATGTTACATCAGCGGTTAATAAAGCAGGTTGAATTAATGATGATTTATTAGAAATTGCTTTTTTAGGGAAAAGTAATGTTGGTAAATCAAGTTTTTTAAATATGTTGACAAATCAGCGCCAATTAGCAAAAGTTTCGCAAATTCCCGGGAAAACCCGTATGTTAAATTTTTTTGCAATTAATAATAATCAATTTCGAATTGTTGATGCACCCGGATATGGGTTTGTAAAAGTTGGCAACCAATATAAGATGGATTTTGCAAAAATGATGGAAGAATATTTAACTCAACGCCAAAATTTAAAATTTGTCTGTTTGTTAGTAGATTTACGTCATCCACCAACTCAAGATGATTATGAAATGTATCAATATTTAAAACATTTTAACATTTTGACCGTTTTAATTGGAACAAAACTTGATAAGGTCAAAAAGAATGATATTCAAAAGCATGAAAAGATTATTAAAGCTAAATTAAATTTTGCTGATAGTGATTATTTTAATAAAACATCAAGTCGAAATAAAATTGCCCGTGATGAATGTTGAGCATTATTTGCAAAATTATTAAATTTTAATGAATAGTTAAAATATTTTAAATTAATAAACTTATTAAAACTATTTTTATTAAATTAACATATAATTATGACACATAAGGAGTGGTTAACATGAATAGTTTTTCATTGACAAAAGAAAAAGGCCTTTGACAAAAAATTTTTAAGAAAATCCCATGGTTTTATCATCTAATTTTTCTTATGACTGAAATTATAACTGGACTGTTATTTCAATTTTTATATATTAAACGATGAGATTTTCCTTATTTCTTTATTTTTATTATTGCAATAATAATGCTTTATTGTGTACTATTTTTATTATTTAGTCCCATTATTAAGCAAAATTGGTTTTTAAAAAAAGATTTTAATGAAAAATAAAAAAATTTCAATTAAAACAATTGCTGCTGAATGTGACGTTGGTGTTGGGACAATATCACGTTATTTTAATGGCAATTATGTTAGTCAAGAAAAGCGTCTTTTAATTCAAAAAGTTGTGGAAAAATATAATTTTCAACCTGATTTTGCTGCGCACTCAATTAAAAAGAAAATGTTAGAAGTATATATTTTAATTCCTGATTTAACAAGTAGTAATACATTTATTGTTAAAACAATTTTAAAACAGATTAATGATGATTTTGCTAAAGTAGTTCCTTTTATTGTTGAAACAACTTATGATGAGGAGCGTTATTTATTACATTTACAAGAAATTGTTCGCCGTAAACCAGCTGCTTTAATTTTATTTACGATTAGTAATGATCAAAATATTCGACCCTTTTTACAAACGATTAATGTTCCAATTATTGTGTATGGTCGTCAATGAGGGGATACCGTTTTTATTAATAATGATAATGAAATGATGTATGCTTTGCTTCAAGAAATGGCGTTGAATCATGAATTTGACAAGCAAAAAGAAATTCTTTATATTGGTGAGAATCCAGTGACAAATTTACCAACTGGATTTGCGCGATATGATACTGTTGTTGATTGATTTAAACGTCGTAATTATCAATTTCAATCGTACTTTTTTCTGAGAATCAAGAACGAATAATTTGAGAATTAGTCAAAGCAATTGATTTAAATAATAAAATTATTATTGCAGGAACACATACCTGCTATAAAGTTGTTATTTCCTTTTTAATGAAAAATAATATTACTAATAGTTTACTAACAGATATTTGTAATAGTAATGACTTTTTTCTGCCAATTTTACCAAAACATTATTATATTGCCATTAACTATGGTGAATTAGCAACAAAAATAATTCTCAAGTTAAAGCAAATTTTATATGGAAATAATATGACAAAAAATAAAACAATTGAATGTTTAAGTTATGAGATTAAAACTTTTTGGTCGCATGGAAAAAAGAAGGGTTTTAACAAATACATAGAAATTAAATAAAAATAATAAACCATTTACTAAAATGGTTTTTTTATTTGTAAAACCAAAATTATTAATTGATTCAGATAAAGGACAGCATCTTAAATTCTTAAAATAGAAACTTTTTATTACAACTTTTTGATACCCTCTTTAAGTTGTTTACACATTTATTAAATATCTTAGAAATCTTTATAAAGTGTACCTGTTTTTTCTCCAATTTTAAGGTGTTGTCCTTTCTCTGTTTCAGTTAATTAATTTGCTAATAAAAAAACTTAATAAAGGAAGGAGTAGGTAATCAAAATTAATAAGCAACAAACAATATGTGATGTTGATAATTGCTATAAAGCAATATCATTCATTACCGAAGAATTTTTATCAAATAAAGTTTTATGAACTTGTGAAAAACATAAAGATTTATTGAATAAAGTAAAAGATAAAACACAAAAGCGGTTTTATAAACGCTTAGAAAATTCAAAAATTATCTTTGATTATGAAACTGGTTTATTAAAACTTAAATTTTATAAAACAAATTAATGCAGAGCGGAACGGTTATTTTAAATAACTAAGTGTTTTTATTCCACAGCCGGCCGAGGCAAGTACTGAAATAGTGTATGAGCAAAAATGTAAATCGGCGCTGGTTCATTAGAACTAAGCGATAGTCGTGATAAGTCCAAGGTTAATATCAAACGACAATAAAAATAGAGATAGTGACTTTACAATTAAATTTGCGAAAAGTGTGGTTGGTTGGAGTTTTATAGCATTTGGTCCTTTAAAATGCGAGTGAATTTTTAATTTAAAAACTGAAGGTCAAATCCCAGAGCAAAAGCACAAATGGGCACGGATAAAGGAAGACATATATATGTCTGGCGTCAATATTAAAAAAACAACTGTGGATTATTAAACATTCAAACAATTAACATATCGCCACCACTCACCCCCAGTGAGGCGGATGGCATAGTAAGTAAATAGATAAATACTTATATAACTAATTCTCGCTTGGCACTTTCACTTGGGAGTGAGTGCCAGCGAGTTAAAACTAGGAGGAAAGAATAAATGACAGAATATAAAAGTAAATATATTAATAAAACTTGAAATGAAATAACAACATCATTTTATTGAGTTAATTGTCAACCTATTAATTGTCGTATTTCACATCATAAAAAGCATTATGATTTGCAATGTTTAGAATGAGCCAAAATGTACTTAAATTTATTTAAAGATAAATGAGATGTTATTGCTTCTTGTATGCAATATTACAAAATTAACGATATTTTAGATTTAGCTTCTGATGGTTGAAAAATATTGCAATTTGAGAAAAAAATCAAAGGAGTAATTTAGGAGGTTTATATGAAAAAGTTAAATAAAACTTGTATTAAAAAAAGATATTGAGGTTATTGTTTTTATAAAGAATGCAATCAAGAAAATAAATTAAGTGAATTAATGCTTAAAAGTTATTCAGTATTATTTGAAGATATTACAGATGAACATTGAGCATTAAATACTAAAAAGAATTATTAGGAGGAATTAAATTATGAATAAAAGATACTTATTAGTAATGAAAAGTAAATATAGTGATTTTAAAACGAGCTGTTTTTATACATTAGAAGAAGCAAAAACTACTGCTAATGTTGAAAATCAACAAGAATGATTAACAACTATTATTGATTTAGAAAATGAAAATATTAAATGACAAGGATGTGAATAATATGTGAAAAGATGAAAATGGCAAAGTTTATACCGAAGAAGATTTATTTAATGAAGCATTAGAAGAATGTCATTCAGAAGAAAGTGCTTATGAATATATAGATACTTTAATTGAAGAAAAGAATTTAGAGGAAATTTAATAATGAATAAATTTATTGGAATTGGTATAACAACAAAAGATATTGAAATTAAGAAAACAAGTAATGGAAAAGAATATACTATTTTTAATTTAGCAATTACTCGCCTATATTCAAAACAAAAAGAAACTGATTTTATTCCTTGTCAAGTTTGAAATAAAGAAGCAATTACTTTACAAAAATATTGTCAAAAAGGTAGTCAAATAGAAATTACTGGTGTTTTACAATCTTTTAAAAATAAAGATAATAAAACTGAATGAATAGTTCAAGTATCTAATTATGAATTTTTACATACAAATAATGATTTAAAAAAATCTGATAAACCACAAGAAAAAATAAAATTTAATTCATCTAAGACAAAAGAATTATTTAATAATGATAATCAAAATATTGGTAATGATGAAACAATTTTATGAGATTAGATTTAAAACCTTTATATATTTTTAATGATGAATTACATAAGTATAGTATTTTAATACCTAGTGTAAGTAAAATTGTTAATATTTTAGTGCCAAAAGATTTTTCACAAATTGATGAGAATATTTTAAAATTAGCACAAAATCGTGGAATATGTTTACATAATATGATTGATGTTTGAATAAAAAATAATTTTGATGATGAATTAATTGAATTTATTGATTGTGAAATAAAATCACATCGTGAATTATTTAAAAATTTTACAAAACTATATCAAGAAACTTTTAAAGATATTAAATTTAAATATTATGAAACTGAAAAAACACTTTATAGTCCTTTAATGTGTGGGACAACTGATTTTATTGGAATAACAACTGATAATGAATATATAATATGTGATTGAAAAATTACTAGTTCTAATGAGAAAACAGATATTGAACGCTATATTTGGCAATTAAAACTTTATTATTTATTAGAAAAAGATTTTTGTATAGATAATAAAAAAATATTAATGATAATTATAAATCCAAAATTAAAAATAGTAATTAAAGAAAAAGTTGATATTACTAAACAAAATTTAGAACAAATTAAAGAAGCAATTTTAATATGACAAGAAAGAGAGGAATGAGAAAATGCCACAAGAAACTAAAAAAACATTAATAGCAAGTATTCGTGAAATAGAACACGATTTATCATTATATTTAAAAAAAAACCAAACAATGCAAATGAATGGTAGAACAATTTATAACTATTTTGGTGAAGCACAAGTATTAGAATTAGTTAAAAAAGAATTTAAAAAAGCATCATATTACATATATTTGGAGTTATGTGAAAGAAACTTTAAAAGTAATTAATGATATACCATATTTTGAAATAGAATTAACTTTATGTAAAGAAACAGAAGAAATTAAAACTTATTGACCTTTTACAGGGAAAAATACTGACCCCGCTAAAAGTATTGGGTCAGCATTAACTTATGGAGTTAAATATGTTTTAAGCAAACTATTAGGTTTACCAACCGAAGAATTAGACCCCGATAATAGTGAAGTAAGTAAAATTAATTCTAAACAAGAAAAAGAACAAACAGAAATTATTAACAATTCAAATCCAAATTGAATGAGTGAACAGCATTTCAATAATATTAAAAATTTTATTACAAATACAAAAATAGAACAAGATATTATTTCAAAAGGTAAAAATTGATTAAAAGAAGAATTAAATGTTGAAAAATTATCACCAGTTCTGATTAGAAAACAAAGCGAAGATTTTTATTATAAATTTAAAGAAAGATTTTTAAGATAAGGCGCTGTGTAGATATAAACGGCAAATTTATATCTTGTTAAGTTAATAATAAAATATTTTTGATAAATTGCAACAACTTTTTCAGAAAAAATTAAATTTTTGTAATTTTATCTTATTTTATTCATATTTAAGCACACTAAAAAATAATTTATTAAATTTTAACTAATAAATTTATTTAAAATTTTGTAAAAACATTGTCTTTGCACTTAGTCAATTTAAACATGGTCGGAGTTTATCATTTATAACATTAACTACTCAATCTATCATTTTTTGACTAATATTATTAAAATCAATTCCCTTAGAAAGTCAATATCTAAATTCACCGTTCATATGCTCAATTAATGGTTTTTGTTGTGGTTTACCGGAGTCACAAAAATAAACTTGTGTCTCAGCAAATATTTCCATTTCTTTTCATTTACTAAATTCTTTTCCACGATCTGTTATTATTCCTTTAATTTTTCCAATTAAATTATTATTTTTAGCAATATCTTTAAATTTTTCTAAAACTTCATTAGCAGTATTATTTTTTAATTTCATTACAAAATAATTTTTACTTGATTGTTCTACTAAAACTAAATTACTAGATTGATGGTCTTTTCCTACAACAGTATCCATTTCAAATCATCCAACATTAGAAACTTTATTTTCAATATCTCAAATTGATTTAAAGTTGGTTAATTTACCACGATTATCAGTTTTTCCTTTTGTTTTATATTTTTTACCACGATGGGGTAAATTTTCTTTTTTTAATCCAAATTCACCTAAGCGAATTCATTTATACAATGTTTTAACACAAGCAGGAAATTTAACACCAAACTCCAAGAAATAACGATAAATTAATTGTTCGGGTGTATCGTGGTATTTATTAAATCTTATTTTAATAAAATATAACTGCTCTTTTGTAAATTTAGGTAGTTTTTTAATGCATTTTTTACGTTTTTGTTTATAATCTTTTTGTGCTTGATATGGATTATAATCTTGTATATTTTTAAATCGATTTATTTCTCTTTTAACAGTATTAACTCCACGACCCGTTTGTCGTGATATTTCAGATAAATTAATTGTGCCATTTTTCTTTTTACAAGTATCAGATAATAATAAATCTTTAAATAAATATCGTTCATCAAATATTAAATGTTTAAATTTTCTCATTTTTATACAAATTCCTTTCATTTTTTCTTATAATGTATTATCTTTAAAATAAAGAGGTCAATAAATATGCAAGAATTTAGTAAAATTAATAACAAAAAACGAATTACTAGTTATAAACATTTAAATAAAAAATATGATTTAAATTTTAGTGACTATAATTTTGGTTTTGATTGAGAAGTATTTAAAGACTTTGTTGGAGATAGTTATGCCCGATATTTTACTTCGCCAACTTTTTTTAAGTTTGTTTCAGCGGGGCGTGGTACTAATAAAACATGAAATCATTTAGCAGAAAAATTATTTTTTGCTTGTAATTTTACCGATGCTTCATCTAATATTCTACGAAGATATGCCAACACTCACGAAGATACTACATTTGGCGATACAATTAATGTCTGTAACTATTTATATGATAAATATGGGATTGATATAGGACCCGACAATGAAAATGGTATTGTTTGACCTAAAAATGTTAAAGAAGGTGGCGAAATTGTTTTTCCTAGTGGTGTTCGCATTGCTTTTGCGGGTTATGCAAATGGTAATAAAATTATGGGAAAAGTTGGTAAAGGTAGCGGTATTATATCAGCATGGACAGATGAAATGATACATGCTGAAGAAAAAGAAATTTTAACTGATAAAGAACTAGATAAAAGATATAATAATTTAAGAGTTTCAATGTTTCGTTCTAAAAGTTTAAAAGTATCTTATGAAAAATATACTGATGAAAATGATAATGAACAATATAATTTAGATAATCCTATTCCAGTAAAAGAATTATCTTGGACATTTCAAGAATGAGACAACATAGCAAAACAATACATAATAGTAACAACATATTTTCATAAAACATATTCTAATCAATTTACTTTTAATCCTTTTGATAAATACCATGTCTTTTATGAAAAATTTGTAACGCCATATTTACCTTTAAATGAAAGGATTAAAAATATTTTAAAAGAACACAATCAAGTATATTCAGAAAACAAACAAGCATTTAATGGTTTGGGTATTTTTAATTTACGATTAACAATGGGTGCTGTTTGAAATAAAATACCTAATATTACTAAAAAACTTGTTTTAACAAACAAAGAAGAACGGCCTGATTTATTTGAACTTGAATACTACGGATTTGAATATAACGATAATGACCCCAGTATTTATGTTTTACGAAATTATCGTAAATATATTAAAGAATATAATTTACAAGATTTTTATAATCCAAATACAAAACAATATCAATTTGATAGTTATTCAATTGGCGTTGATTATGCTAATGGTAGTGAAGACCACACGGTGTTTTTATTTAGTGGTTATAAAATTAATGAAAATAATGAATATGATAAATATTTAATTGAAGAAAATGTTGTTACACCAAAAAATTCCATGAATTTAAACGAAATAGTTGAACATTACGGACAATGAATAATTAATACATTTGATAAATTTGATGGTTTTGAATATGCTACATTTCATTATGATATTAATGCACACGACTTTATGCAAAAATTACAAGAAGATATTTACCCTTATTTAGGCTATAAAATTAAGATGTTTAAAGCCAAAAAACATCAGACATCTTTTAATAAAGAAGCAGGTATAATCAATCGCGTAACATGAATAAGAAAAATGTTTGTTCAAGGCAAAATATATGGTATTTTAGATAAATTTCCATTTTTAGATAAGTGCATTAGTGAACTAAGATTTAGTGATACCAAAACAAACACACCCAATAGTAAAATGTACCACGACCCATACGATGCTTTGTTTTATGGTTCTTATCCATATCGTTTTAAAATGGGATTATAACTAATTTTGTTATTGGGCGAGCGGTTGATTTTCTTAAATTTTTGTGATAAAATGACTTACAAGTTAAAAAAGATTTTGAGGTTCTTTCAAACAAATTTGGGAACCTTTATAAAATTCTTCGCTTAACGCTTAGAATTTTTCCCAAGTATTTTGAAAAGCGCGGCAAATTTTTTTTAAACTTTAAGGCATTTTTTACAAAATTATAAAAATCACCGCGAGCCCAGATTAGTGTAATATAACTAGGATAATAATCATATTTAACCTCCTTTCTAAAATATATTTAAAAAAAGTGCTTGTATATATATATATATATATATAATGTCAATAGATCTTGATAAAAAAGTTTCAAGATAAGAAAGGAAATTATAAAAATTGAAAAAACTTTTAAGTTTATTAAGTGTATTTACAATTAGCGTAAGTACTGTACCCACAACAATTGCCGCTAATCCTTATCAAAAAAAAGAAAATAATTTAGAAAATTTAATAATTAGAAATAAAAGACAAAATAATGAAAATAAAATTACTGGAATAACAAAAATTGTAATTACAACAAACGGGGGTATTTATTCTTCTGGTGTTGTCTTAAATAATAAAGTGTACTTTGGTTCATGAGATAATAATGTTTATGAATATAATCCAGCAACCGGACAACAAAAAATAGTTATTAATACAAATGGGGGTGTTGTTTCTTCTGGTGTTGTCTTAAATAATAAAGTGTACTTTGGTTCAGGAGATAATAATGTTTATGAATATGATCCAGCAACCGAACAACAAAAAATAGTTATTAATACAAATGGGGGTGGTGTTGTTTCTTCTGGTGTTGTCTTAAATAATAAAGTGTACTTTGGTTCATGAGATAATAATGTTTATGAATATAATCCTGCAACCGGACAACAAAAAATAGTTATTAATACAAATGGGGGTGTTGTTTCTTCTGGTGTTGTCTTAAATAATAAAGTGTACTTTGGTTCAGTATGAAATAATGTTTATGAATATGATCCAGCAACCGGACAACAAAAAATAGTTATTAATACAAATGGGGGTGTTGTTTCTTCTGGTGTTGTCTTAAATAATAAAGTGTACTTTGGTTCATGAGATAATAATGTTTATGAATATAATCCGGCAACCGGACAACAAAAAATAGTTATTAATACAAATGGGCGTATTTATTCTTCTGGTATTGTCTTAAATAATAAAGTTTATTTTGGATCTTATGATCATAAGGTATATGAATATGATCCAGAAACAGGAAGTCAAAAAATTGTTATAACAGCTGGTAGTGCAATTGAATCTTCTGGTGTTGTCTTAAATAATAAAGTTTATTTTGGATCTTATGATCATAAGGTATATGAATATGATCCAGAAACAGGAAGTCAAAAAATTGTTATAACAGCTGGTAGTGTAATTGAATCTTCTGGTGTTGTCTTAAATAATAAAGTGTACTTTGGTTCAGCGGATGGTAATGTTTATGAATATAATCCATTAGAATTAATTGAGTCTGATATTATTAATTTGCAAGAACAAATAAGAATAGGATCATATATATATTATAAAAAACAAAATATTAACTCTAATATTAAAAATATTTCTAGTATAAATTTAGATAATTTAAATTATATCGAAACAAAAGCAATTAAAACACTTTCAAAACAACAACAAAAAATATTATTGCCCTTTTATAATTATCACGAAGAAAAATTAAATACCTCAGAAAAGGAAATAATTTATAATTCTCCAGACGATGAGATAAGTGAAGAAATTACAAAATCAATTGAAATTCAAAAAGGATTAAGTATTACACAGGGAAAATCAGAAACAACAACTAAAACAACAGGAAATATAGGCAGTTTTGGAATAACTGTTGGAGTAGACGCTGAAGCAAAATTTTTTGGAAGTGGATTTAGATTATCTGGTGAAACTAGAACAGATTATAGTTTTTCAAATGAAAGTTCTTATTCTACAGAAATAACATTAGAAAATAGTTTTAATTCTTCAAATATAAGAAAAGAAGAAAAAAAAGGAATTAGTAAAAAAACAATTAAATCTCAACAAATTTCAATTGCCCCTAATAAAAAACTTATTTATAATAGTAAAATTTATAAGTATAATTGTGAAGATATTTGAAATTTAACAAAAAAAATTAATGGTTCAATTAGTGCATTAATTAATAAAAATAATAATTATGAAACATTAAATATTTCTATTAAAGAAATTATGATTTTATTGAAAGAAAATGATCTTTTGCCAAAAGAAATTACTATAAATAATCAAGATAATTCAATTACGTGAACAGGAAAAATTGTAACAAAATATACTTGTGGTTTTGAACAAGATTCTAGCAGTGAAACAAAAATAGTTAATTTATAAAAATGAAAAATATATTAACTTTTTTATGTACAATCACTTTAATTGGAACAAGTACAACAAGTTTAGTTTCTTGTAATACAAATATAACCGAAGAACAATTACAAGAACTAAAAAACAAAAAAAATATAAATACAAAAGACGGTATTTTAGAATGAATAGCACCACAAGAAAAACCATTTAATACAGTTGATAATAAATATTATTTTGTAGTGTGGCGTGGTGAAAAAACTGATGATTGAAGAATTATTAAATTTAAACACTCTGATTTGCAAGAAAAGATTTTAGATAGTTATAATAGATTTAAACTTAAACTAAAAATAGGTCTACATCCTTACCCAGATTTAGTTATTGATGTAAATATTTTTAATCATGAGTGATGAGAATTTAATATCAATATTTATTTTAAATCTGTTTATCGATGAAATTCATATTCACAAGAACCTAATTTAATAGTTAATAAAGGCGGTGTAATCCAAGTTAGTTAAAAAGTCATTTATTAAAATGACTTTTTATATTTCTAATGTAATAAATGATAATTTTTCATTGTTCTTATTAAATAATTTTAACTTATTAATATTAATTTGTTCTTTTTCAGTAAAAATTGTAATATCATAATTTCCATAACCCCATATCCCAGATATTTCAATTTGATTTAAAATAAATAGTTTAACATTATAAGTTATTTTAATACTATTTTCAACTAAATTTTTAGTCATACTTGTCCAAACCGCCTTAGAATAAATTAATCTATATCGTTGTGAAAAATAGTTTAAATATTCTTCTATTTTGTAGTTAGAAACAATTAAATTAGTTAAATATTTGCCATATTCTCCATCTGATAATTTAATTTCAGCAGGAATAAGAGAAGGAATGCTATTTGTTTCTAATTCATTTGTTATTGATAGTCAATTAAAATAATTTGCTTCTAATTGATAAATGAGGTTTTCTGAAATATCATTATTTTTAACATTTACTTTAATTTCATTATTTTTGTTGTTATTAATATTAACTTGTTGCTTTAAATTTCAATCTGTAATTTGTCCAGTTTTAGGTGAAATAAATGGTGTGTTTGGTTCACTATCATTATTTCATCGATAAACAGATTTAAAATAAATATTGATATTAAATTCTCATCACTCATGATTAAAAATATTTACATCAATAACTAAATCTGGGTAAGGATGTAGACCTATTTTTAGTTTAAGTTTAAATCTATTATAACTATCTAAAATCTTTTCTTGCAAATCAGAGTGTTTAAATTTAATAATTCTTCAATCATCAGTTTTTTCACCACGCCACACTACAAAATAATATTTATTATCAACTGTATTAAATGGTTGGTCATCAGGATGAACTTCTTCTCAATAATTTATTGATGTTGGTGGAGTAGAGCCACCACTAAAATTAAAATATGATGAATTTAATTTAACTTTACAATGTTCAAATTCTCAATATCCAGTTTCTACCTCTCTTGGATTAGATATTAATTCAAAATAATAAGGGGCAAATAATTTAACATCATCATTATAGCCTTTATTAATTGCATATTTACTATATGTATAATTTGATAACATATAGATAATTTGTTTAAATTTTTTAACAGCACTGTCATTAAGCGATGTAGGATTATCTAGTTTTCAGTTCTCAAATAAACCATCAATAACATCTTCTGGTTTTTGTCCTTCAAATTTTTGGCGTAGTTCAGCCGCTTTATTAGTAGGATTACCTTTTTCATCGTATTTTGCCCCTTGAAATTTACGGTCATAATTATAACGATATGTTAAATAATTCAATAAAACTTTATCTAAACCATTTTTATTTATTAAATCTAAAATATCTTTACCTTGAATATAGTTTTTTGCAATACTTCATGATAAAAAACTTTCGGTAAATCAATATTGAAATACTCTTAAATTAGGGTTTGTTTCAATGGGCATTGATAGTAAAGGTACTAAACTAGCGTTTTCAATATTTGATGATGGATAAGAATAAACACCATTGACATTGCCTCAACACTTAATATTTCCAAATAACATTGATTTAGGGTATTTAATTTCAATCCCAGTAAAAACAGTATCTTCGGGCAATGATTTTTGTAAAACTAAATGAATACTATTTTGGTTTTTTCATTTAAAGTCAGTTATTTTAACTAAATGAGTAGATTTGATAATGTCTACACCATTAGGTGAATAAGGGCGTTTATATTCTTCAATGATATAACATTCATTTTTATTTTTTTCACTAATTGGTTCATTGATAGAAACTATTTTTAAATCATAAGATTCTATAAATTTTTTGTCTTTTTTTGAAATATCATTAATTAAAATATCTTTTTCATCAATCATTACATAACTTGTACTATTATCTTGGACTGTGGTATTTTGTTGAATTTGTAATTTAAAATTAAAATCACTAATTTCATACCCGATAATTTTAATATATTCATCTTTGTCAATAAAACCGATTTTAACGCTATTTTGAGAGTAGTTTAAGGTTGGTTTTTGCTTTGTCTTAACAAGATTATTAATTTTATAAATATATAAGGTTCTTGCACGATCTTCAGTAAATAACTGTTCTAAATCGGGGTCACTGTACTGCGATTGACTAGCAAAATCTAATGGAATACTATCAATTGAATAGTCAATTGGTTCATCATTTTCTGCTAATTGTGCTAACATTTTTTCAGATGGTTTTAACATTATTCTTGTTCTCCTTCTTCATTAGACATATTGATAATAGTTTCGTTGTTTTTTAATTGTCTGTTTAAAGTAGCATTTACTGGTAAACGAACATCAACAATTAACTCATCAATATTCTTAATATTGAATGTTCTACTGTTTAAAATCGCATTATCATATTTAATTAACTTAATAATAAATTCAGTTAATTTAATTTCTCTAATATATATCATTTGTTCGTATGATGCGTTTGTTTGAATATTTACACCAGCAACTTCTGCCTGAGTTTGTTGAGCCCCCTTAGCAATGGCGGGAACATGATGGCGATTTATTTTATAGTAATTTGTTAATAATCAATCATATATTTTAGTTAATTGCTCACCTTTAAAATTACCAGCAATATAGTCTACTGGTTGAAAATTACTATCAGGGTCTCCTTCAACTAATAACAAGTCATTTTCAATAAATGATGCCAGCATTTTACTAATTTCTTGGTCAACCACACCAGTCACGCCGTTAGTATTAATAGTAAATTTACCACTATTTAATAATGGATCTAACATTATCTTTTCAGCAATAATATCTAAAATACTAGCAAATTGTTTACCATAACGAGCAGAAGGCTCAAAATTAGGGTTATTAGGAATAATTTGAATTGGAATAAAATTAAGTGGCAATATTTCTTCTCTTTGTAATGTTGTATAGTTTTTTCATTTAGTATCATCAATATATAGGTCGGTAATAGTACTATATAATCGTGTTTTTAACTTTCTAATAACTTTTACTTGTTTAGTTACATAATCAATTTCTAATTTTTCAGTAATAAAAATACTTTGGTCATTTTTAAGAAAAGGGTCATAATCAAAAGTGCAAGATACTAAATTACCTAATTCATCATATTGGTCATTGTAAAAATCAATAGTAATAAAATTAAGTTTTGAATTATTAGCAAAAATAAAATATGCACCCTTACCATTCTTATTAATTTTATATTCGTTATATCAATTCTTATTGGTAAAGTCCTGCATTTTTAAAAAGCTATTAATTAATTTAGTATCTATTTTTTGATTAGTAAGTGGATTATAAATGCTAATTTCTAAATCTCGCGGATTTAAAAAATTAGCATTATCTTCACAAATTCTTTTTTCTAAAATCTCATTATGTTTTTGAACAGTAACATTTTTACGATTAGTAATCGTTGATGATAAATTAAGATAATAACTATCAATATCATAACTCTTTTTTAATTTCTTTTTTGCTGGCAACAATCCCATTTATAACACCTCTTTATTTTGTTTCTTCTTTTTTAATAACATCTTCAATACTATCTTCTTTTTGTTTTTTGTTATGTGTTTTGATAAATCTAATTGTTTCAATAATCAAAACTATAATTCCAGCTCCGATAAGCATTGCTGAAACAATAACATATGCTGGTCAAGAAATACCTAATGTTTTTTCTCCTATAAAACAAATAATAATTCCTGCGATAAAAAACAATGATGAAACTCCAAATATTTTCAAAAACATAATTACATCTTTAACTTCTATTTTTGGCATAATAACATCTCCTTTCTAACTTACTTTTTTTCTTTCAACATGTAATGCCATTAATTTATTATTTTCAGAAATTATTTCGCCATTTTTATTAATATCTATAGGGAGAAAACCAGCAATTAAATTAAATTCATAATGATTTTTATATGTTTCAATCATAATATTAATAATTTCTTTATTATTTTCATTAATACCAATTCATATTTTGTATATATATTTTGTAGAATCATAATTTTTAATTTTATATTTTTTGTTAGAAAAAGATACAAAATCACTAGTATCAACCAATTCTCAATCTGTTATATCTGGTATAACAATTGATTTTTTTAATTCATCTAAAATTTCTTCTTTTATTTTTGCAAGTTTTTCATCTTTAATTTTTTCTATAACAAGTTTATCTAATAAAGCATCAACTTCTAACTGGGTATAATATGCTTCTAAATCTATCATAGTTAAATCAATACCTTCTTCTTGAAAAGTACGAAACATTTTCTTTAAAGTTGTTAAATTAGCCAATGATTTTGCATAAGTAGGCAATAGACCTTGTCATGTTGCCATAGGGTCATTTTGTGAAGAATAATTAATATCACCAACACTCATATTTGCCGAAGTAAAAAACTCAATTGGAATACGATTAAATGTTCAATGCTCAATCGTAATAAACACCATATTAATACAAATTTTCTTTAATAACGGATCTTTAAATGTTTCAAACTTTAGTTTTGAAAATGGATAGTTTAAGTAAGAATTAATCATATTTTGGGCTCTTAAAGCAAATGTTTTGAATCATAATTCTGCATCACCTTTAAAGAACTTATTATAACGAACTGGAACTTGTGTAATTTTACCTGTCATTGGAATAAAATTATTATAATCTTCCAAAGTAACATTTTGTCATAATTCATTTAACATTTAATAATCTCCTTATCATTTACTTTTTTTAGAATATATTTTCTTTAATATAAATTTTTTACTATTTAGTAATGTTTTTGTTTTAATTGTTTTGTTTAAATCTTGTTTTGTTCTGAGTTGTTTATATGCTTGAAATACTAGTCCATTACCTAACAAACTAGTAACCGCACTATCTCCTAGCGTATTTAACAATTTATCTTTATTAAAGTTATTTTTAAATTGTTCTTGCATTTTTAATATCTTAGCAATTGTCCGATATATTTTAAAACTATCTTTTACTACTTGCTGATAAACAAGTGGGGCAAAAGAAACTAAATTAAACAAACTTGTTTTTTTAAATCCCCAACCAATAAACCACTCACTGTTCATATAGAATTTAAACGGTTCAGGAGCCAAAACAAACTGTTCTGCTTTGATTAAAGTTGTCATAACGACAATAGGGGCATATTGGGGGTTTTTATAATATATTGTTAAAGCAACTTCACCCGCAACTGATAAAGGAACAATTTTTACTGCTAAAAAAACATCAGAACCATAAGCAAAAAGTAATAATTGGCCTTTTTTAATAGCCTTAGTTTCAAATTTAGACAATATTTTTTTAGTTTTATCAGTAATTTTATTAATTACTTTTTGTTTAATTGTAATTATTTGTTTTTCAATTGGGGCTAATAATTTTTTAGTTACTTTTTGAATATAAAAATTTGGGTTTAAATGATTTAAAATTTTATTTAATTTAATTGGTGTTTGGTGCAAAATATTTAATAATTTATTATTATATATTTTACTGCTCCGCATTAAATTAGCATTTAATAGTAGATTTTTACCAACACCTTTTTTATGAAGATTAGTCATAATGTTATATCACTCATTAGTATTAATTTTTCTTATTTTATCAATATTTAATCCATATTCATATAACAATTTATTAGCATTTTTTTCATTTACGCGCGGTATTTTTTGAACTAATGTAGGGCTTATTTTTTGAATATTTTTCTCAATTTTTAATAAATTATTAATTGTTTCTAAATTAGAAACTTTAAAACCTTTATAAAAATCATTTCGGGCCAATTTACCAAATGTATATAATAAAGTTTCATTATTAGCCTGCTTTTTAAAATCAAATATTAATTTATCAGATAAAATCTTTTTACCTCTAACTTGTTTTACAACATCTTCTAAATTATTAGCAGTTATTACACCTAATTTTTCAAGTAATTTAGTTTCTTTTGCTAATTTTAAAATTCTAGTTGTTCGAGCAGCACGCGTTAATTTTCCAATACCACCAATTGCTGGTAACAAATTTAAGGCGGTGTTTTTTGCTGTCACTTCTGAGGTTAATTTATCGTATATTTGATTTACAGCAAAATCAGTTGCTGTTTCTACTCCAAATGAGATAAATGCTGCGGCAAAATTAGATAATCCCGCACCAAGCCAACGGCGGATGCTACACCACCAGTTAAAACTGATAAACCAAGAGCTAAAACTTGAACTCCTAAAAATTCTAATAACTGTAAACCAAAATTTTTTTCTTGTTGTTGGATTGACAATCTAGTTGGATTTTTTTTAACAGCATAAATAAGAGCTGTTTTAGATGTTCCGATTGGCATATCTATCAAACGAAAAAGTACTATTTTTTAGTACTATTAAGAATTTTTCATTTTAACATCAATCGGAGATGTTTGACCAGTAGCGTTATTTTTACCTTCAATTTGAACAGAAACAGTTTTATCATTTGTAATATTAATTGGTCAATCTTCACCTTTACTTTCAATAAAGTAATCAAAATCACTTTCAGTTAAAGAACTATTTACGGCTTTAACTGCTTTTAAAACAACATCTTTAAATTGTGGTTTTAACTGTTCTGCTGTTGTTTGTGTTGGATTTGCAACATGAATAGTTGGTTTATCTAATTTATTAATTTTACTAATATCAATTTTTGTAACAATATGTTTAATAATTCCTTTAGGTTCAACTACTGCTCCACCTAAATATAAAACTCTTTCCATAATCAAAGTATTACCCATTCCAGTACCTAACGCAGCAGCACCAACCCTTAGCGGAGTATGGTCTTTTTTACGTAAAATAAGAGGGTCATATTTTTTACTAAATTTAAAGGCAATTGCATTAACTCCGTTTGGTAATAATTCAATTGTTCCTTCTGAACCATCTTTATTAATAATTGGTAATTTTTTAGGAACCATATAATATGTTGTTCCTTCAACAGTTTTCATTGCTCCACTTGTTTCAATTACGCTATTTATTTGGTCATTTGCGCCAAGTTGTAACTGTAATTTATTACGAATTCCACGAATAAAATCAGCCGAACCCAAGACTACTGTTTCTGATGAGGTAAATCCATTTTCATATATTTTATCCATAATTTCATCGTGGATTTGTAAAGCATTTGTATCATCTGCTTTTTGTCCTTGAATAGTTGTAACAGTTCCTTTATTAATAATTTCTAAAATTTTATTGCGTTTATAAGCAACTTCAGTATCCATTGCTTGCTCAATATCAGCCGCCCAAAGATTGGGATTAAAATCACTTTCTACGGGGTCTAATTTACGAGCAAAAGTTAAAATTGTATCTAATTCAACTGTTCCATCTTCAAACTTTACTTCAGTGTAGTTTAAAAGACTGTCATCAGTATTAAATACTTTTCCATCTTTTCCTATACCTTCATTATATTTAATATTTTTCTTTCTTTTATATGTTAAACCAAACTTATTTGCTTCTTTTCACGCAAATAATGCCTCTCAGCTAAATTTTTGTTGATAAGTTTGTAAATATCATTGGTCAAATGATTCACAATCTTTTTGTGTTGCTTGATTAACAATATCACCGAATATTCTTTGTGGATTTTGTGCCATAATTTTATACCTTCTTTCTTATTTATTAAATACATTGTCTGTATCTAAAATATTGTTTTCTTTATTTTCTGATTTTGGTACGCCACCAGTATTAACTGTTTGTACCTTAATTAATTCATCATAAACACTCTGCAATTGTGCTTTAATGATTTCAATATCATCAGTAATATCATAAGATTTTAATAAAACATTTTTAAAATCTTCATTATCAGTTAAAGAATTAATAAAATCAATTACTTCAATTTGTTTTAATTGAATTGTTTGTTCTTCAATTTGTGAAGTTAATTCAGTATTTTTTGTTTGTAGTTCATTGATTTGTTGATTACTATTTTCTAAATTACTTGCATTAAATTCTTCAACTTCAACAGTATTTTCTAAAATAATTTCAGCAGTTTTAATATCTAAACTACCATCTTCATTTTTAATAGGTTCATTATTTTCATTTATAAGAACATATTTTGCATTTTTTAATGCCATTGTTTTTCCTCCTATTTTTTAATATTTGTATTTGTTCTTTTTCTAATCGCTTTTTGTATAATTTCAAAACTATCTACTCTAAAAGACAAAAAATAGCGTTTAGTTTTTATATTTAACTGATTAAATACTGAGCCTTTAATTTTTATCTCATCATCTTTTTTTAATTTCAAAAAAGCAGATACAACTGACGGATTATAAATTGATAATGTTGAGTAATTTAATCCTTCTCACTGACATTTAGCAGAACAAGCATCAACTTCAACACCCCCAGCAACCAGTGCCTTAATTTTAGTTTTAATTGGGTTTTCATGTAATCTAACAGTTAATTCTAATTTATTAACTTTTTTATTTTAAATTTATTAGTTATTGATTTTTTAAGTAAATTACTTTTTATTTGTGCCATTTTTATCAACTCCTTCTGTTATAAAATATTGTAAATGTTTTCAAGCATCGTGTTCGTGCTCTGTCATTTTAATATTTCCTTTATAAATATAATTTTTCTTAACAACTGGCGATTGTAAAACATAATTTAAATTAAGTAGATATTTACATAAAACTTTTAAACCACCAATAAATTTAGGAGTAGATAATGGATTTTTTATTTTTAAACCCTTATGAAGTTGATAATCTTCAATTATTACAATAACTTTATTTAAATAAGAACAAATTTTATTTTTAAACTCATTTAATATTAAATACATATTATTTATTGCTTCTTCTTCATTTTTAGAATTAAAAGTAATATTATTAATTATTTTCTTTTGCAAAACATTATAAATAATCATACCAGTTTGTCCAATTCCAGCAGGGTCAATTGCAATAATATATTTTAATTTATTTGTTTTATTTTTTTGTCAATTTGTAATATTTTTCATCCATCTGATGCTAAATCTAAAATATCGTTAATTTTGTAATGTTGCATATAAGAAGCAATTACATCTCAATTGTTTTCAAATAAAATTAAGTACATTTTGGCTCATTCTAAACATTGCAAATCATAATGCTTTTTATGATGTGAAATACGACAATTAACAGGCTGACAATTAACTCAATCAAATGACGTTGTTATTTTATTTCAAGTTTTATTAATATACAAACTTTTATATTCTGTCATTTATCTATACTCCTTAATTATTTTTATTTGTTGCTCAAATTTCATCATTAATATCATTTACCGTTACTAGATAAGCTCGTATCATTAATTCTTGTAATTTATTTTTAATTTTTTTATTTCATTTTTTCATCAAATATTTTCCTTTCTGTAAAAAAACATAATATTCCTTTATTGGTTAATATTTTGATATTTAGTAAATAATTTATTTTAGTATTTAATTACTTCGCCGCCCGCTTCACTTTGAAGGTGAGCGGGGGCGGGATAAGATATTTTGATAGAGTTTACCCCCATACGGAAATAAACAAAGAAACAGTTTACCCAGTTATTAATTACGCTTCATCCATCCCTACACAACTTTATATAAAGAAAATAACCTTTTGGAGTTCCAACCCTCTTGTTTTTTTAGTGTCCGATATTATTTTTTTCGGTTTAACAGCACTCTTTTTATGAAAACAAGCAAAAAACACGCGCTCTGACATTTCGCAAGTGATTAATCTTGCCGAGAATTAAAGAAATAAATAGGAGTAGTAAATCCAATCGCTTTCACACTTTCTTTAAGGCTTCGTGCCATAGATGAGTTATTCATCTTTAAGCATCAAAATATTAAATTTTAAGTGCCGCATTATTCATCGGATAATACCTTTATTGAAAGGATTTATAAAAATATCGTTTATTTTGTGTAGGGAAAACAGAATTTAATCTGTTTTTTATGATAAAAGTTCTAAATTTAAAGATACTATCCGATGAATAATGCAAATAAATTTATGTTTTTTAATATAAAAATAAAAAAACAATCTCACAAGAGTTGTTTTTTGCCGGTTCACCGTACAGGACGCCTAATGATAAAAATAGGTATTGACCCATCAGGAACTGGTACTACGGATATTATTGTTTACGAAGATAATAAATTAATTGAAAAACAAGAATTTACAAATAAAGATTGAATTTATCAAGCTAATTTTATTTTATGTATATTAAATGAAAATGAAATTATTAATATTGAAGATTGTTTATATACAAATGCTAATGGTTCAAAAGACCGTGATGATTTATTAAAAATAATTGGTGTAATTAAATATGATACACACGAATTAAATAATGTTAATTGAATATCACCCCGTTATACTAAATCAGTGGTTAAAAATATGGAAAATTTAAGTAAGCATAATGATGGTTGTATTCAAGAATTTAGTAAAGATGAAAATTTAACTTATGAATATGGTAAAGGTTGATTTTATAATAATGAAAAAATAAGTAATCATTTACGCGATACAATTATTATTGCTCTATTATAAGGGCTAATATTATGAAACATTCATTTAATCAAAAAACAGGAAAATATTATTTTAAATTAATTCGTAATGTTAATATTTACTTAAATGAAAATGAAAAAAAAGTTTGAAATGAATTTAATGACTTTACTTATTCACAACGAATTGAACATCTTATTAATTTTTATATAAAACACAATAAAGAAAAAAAAAAAAAAAAAAAAAAAAAAATAACCAATTAAGGTTATTTTTTTAAATACTATTTGTTAGTTGTCTAATAGCATCTTTTTGTTCTTGTTTTTTGTTGTTTACTTTAACTTGTTTTTTAACATTTTTAATTTGACCTGTTTTAAGTGCTAATTCTGTTGCATAATCAGATCCTCGTAAATGTTTTTCGTGGGCAATAACAGCAGTTCTTAATTCTCTAATTTCTGCTTTATATTTTTTAATTTTTTTAGCAGATAAGCCTAGGCTCAAACAGTAACCATCTATCCTTTCAGAACAAAATAATTTATAAATTAAACTATATAACCACCCAAAAATATCAACCGCCCCTATATATAGTCTATTTTAATAAAATTTAATTATTATTGTTTATATTTAATTCTTGTTTATTTTCTTCTTGTTTTTGTTTTTTAATATTTTCATTTTGTATATTTTTTAATTTTTCTTTTGTTATACCATCTAAATTATTTCATTGTTTTGCTATTCGTGGTTGAACGACACGCGGATTAATACGGCAGTTCAAACAATGTCGTAAATGGTCTTTTTTTCATTTTGATTTATCAATTCAAATGATAATTAAAGGTAATATTGTAAATACTAATCCCATTTTAGATATTTTTAATCTTAGTATATCAATTTTCATGTCTACTTTGGGTTTACTACTAGCAACAAATATACCTTGAATTCCGTGTGTAAATAAAGGTGTTAGTAAAATATCAATTCCATTACCTCAATATTGACCATAATTATATCAATTAATATTATCTTTTATTGCATTAATCATTCCATATTCTAATCAACAATTTAATACTAAAAATATTAATGTATAAAAACTAACTATTCAACTACGAATTTTATATTTTCTTTCTCATTCTCTAATATCTTTATGAGTTCAATTATAAGTCGGAATAGGGTCTTTTTTAAATCAATTTCAAGGTAAGGCACCCTTTAATCAAGTTGTTTTATCTTGTTTCATAAATATTTACCTCATTTAATTTTTTATTCATTTTTATTTAATTCTAATCATTTTTTATTAAATAATTCTTTAATATCATTTCTATTATTTAAAATAATTCTTCATATTGGATGTTTTTCAATTAAATTTAATTCATTAATAGTTGTTGCATTATTTTTTTCTTATCACTATATCATAAGAATCCGATGTTTCTTTTGGTAAATCAATATCCATATCACGATTATAAATAGAATGTGGTTCATCTGATATTAATTCGCTATTATTTATTAATTTTCTTTTAATTGTTAAATCTTTAATAACAATATTATTTGTTTCATTTTTAATTGATCCATCTTGCTTAATTGTTATGCTTTCATAAGAATTAGCTGCTAAAAATGAAAAAATTGATTTTTGTGATATTGTTTCAAAATAATGTGTTACAAATTTATTAGCAGATGAATAGTCTGTTATTGAAATTGATATTTTATAGTAATATTTTGTTAAATCATAATCTGGAATTTTAAATGTTAATTTTTTGTTTGCTTCTGGATAATTAATTAATTCTCAATCATTGCCACTACTAATAGATATATCACCACTACTAATAGATATATCACCACTACTAATAGATATATCACCACTACTAATAGATATATCACCACTACCTAATAATGAATTACCATTAATAGTTTTAATATTTGTTCCACTTATTAATTTATCTTGTTTATTTCCTAAAAAATTATCAACTGCATTTTTATTATAATAATTACTTTTTAGATCTTGTGATGTTTTTACAATATATTTACCATCAACTTTTTCAATATAATCTTTATTTAAATCACTATCTTTAATAACATCTGATGGAATTTTACCACTTTGTTTTGCTTTTCAAACATTATTTTCATAATAAATAGTGTCATTATCAAACGGAACAGTAATTTTAATATGTTCATTATAATCAATTTTAGAAAAATCATTAACAGTTGGATAAAAAAATTTATTGAATTATCTGTTTGTAATCGTTTTTTAAATCAAAATAATAATGTTGGATAAAAAGTTTTTTTACTAATATGCTTATATTCTTCTTCTCATGGATGAGCATAATTATCTAAACTATAATTATATGGTCTAGATACTGTTTTACTAGATATAATATCAATTATTTCACCGGCTAATTTTAAAGCATTTTTAACATCTCTGGTAATATTTTCATTTGCTTCAGGGTCATTAGTTTGTGAATAAGCAACTCCACCTTGTAAAAATGAAGCACTACCAGTTAAATCATTAACTCCTTTTGGTAAATATCAATTTATAACTGCTAATAAACAAGCAGATTGAATATAACTTAATCATTTATCATATTCAATTAAACCAGTATTATCTTTTTTTACTCATGGAAATAAATCTTTTTTATTAATTTTATCGGAAATTGTCCCACCTGATAATCTATACATTCATAAACTAGTTTTTAAAATAGCATTATAAATTAAATTATCATTATAAGCAGATTGTTTTCTATCATTAATAGGTTGTCAAAGTTTACTTTCTTTAACATCTTCAACTGTTATAAATAACAAATTACTTAAATTATTTTCAATATAAAACACCTCTTAATTGATTACGATATTTATTTTTTAAATTACTTGGCTTATAACTATTAACTCTTGTTTTTGTTTTCTTAATTGTTTTAATAGTTTGATTAGTTTTGTAAAACATATTTTTAACTTGTGTTTTATATAAATTCTTAATATTTTTAACATCACTTCGGCGTTCACGATACCATTTTTTATTATTAATTTCACCAGCAAAATTAAAATTAAAATGTCCAATCTTTAAATTATTAATAAACTTTTTAATTTGATTTAATTTTTGAACTGTTGGTAATGTTAATTTAGTAGTTCCTTTGGGATATTTTTCTTTTAATGCTTGTGGTAATCGCTTTTTAATATAATTTCTTAAATGACTAGGTAATCATTTTCTTAATCAATAACGCCAAAATAAAGATCCTGCATTAGATACAGCATTACTTAATAATTTTCAAATTTCAACCGGAACACTAGGATAAACATATGGACCATAAAATTTCGGATTTTTTGCTGTTTTTGTATATATTAAAATAGTTAAATTATTTGTTAAAGTTAATTTATTAGTTATATTAAACATACCACTATCAAGTCAACTACTATTTAAAGGTTGTCAATTAGTATTTAAATAATTTTCATTTTTAAATTGTTCTCTATTTTTAATATTATTATCTTTTTCTAATTGACTTAATATTTGTTGTATTTCTTTTTTATGACCTTTTTTAATTAAATCTAAATAAGTAAATGGATTTAATCACTGATAAATATCTTCAACTTTATTTGTAATTTTATTATATTTATCACTAATATAATTAATTGGCTTTAATATTTTATTTTTAACTTGATTAACTCTATTAATTAAATTTACAAATTTACTTATTAAAGGTTTATTTTTTAAATTAGATACTAATAAAGTTAAAACGCGTAATATTAGTAAATTCATTTTATATTAACCTTGATTATTTGGTTTTGATTCTGGTTTTGATGCTGAAATTAGATAATCAACTGGAACTCTAAAAGTTTTATTTAGATTACTTTTAGCGGCAGTAATTTCATCTTGGCTTGGTTGTTTTTCCAAAATAATTTTACATGTTTTTGAATATAAAATTGTTGGTGTTGCATATTGTACTTTACCAATTCATTTAGAGTTAGCAGTATTATTATCTAAAACTTGTTGAATAGTATCCATATTAATTGGATATGCTCATACTTGTTTATTAATAATTAAACCATTTACATTGGTAAAATTATAACCTTTATCTCGGTTAACTTGTCCTTTTGTATATGTTTTTTTTAAATGAAAGCTTTTTGATACTGGAATACCCATTGCTGTATTTTGATATAATTCATCATTAACCATCGATTTTAATTGTGCTTGTGAACCAATTACTTTTAAATAGGCAGGTGTTAATCCTAAATATGATCTTCGACCTAAAACCATAAACATTTTATCTGTTGTTAAACCAAAATATAAATTACTAATTTGATTTGTTAATTCAATCAAAGTTTCATTTAATGTAAAGAATGCTTTATTTGCATCATCAGCATTTTCAGCTGTATAACTACGAAATGGAATTACTTCATATTGACCATCTGCTAAACAATAATCATAAATAGCCTGAATTAATTTACATTCTAAATTAACAAATTTATTCTGTACAACACTAGAAATAGCATCAGCAATAATACCATTTTTAATATTTTGTTCTATTAATGCTAAGTAAAAAGCTTTATTCATTAATTTTAAATTAAATCTTTTATCAATAGGTACTGGAATTCTTGTTAATCCCATTGTTTGAGTTGTACCACCATTTGGCAATGAATAATCATCTTGTCATACCACACGATGAGTTAAATTATATAATGCTTGACCAGCATTAGGTAATCAAGCAACTTGTTCTGCTGTTGCTGTTGCATATTGCATAATACTTGCATATTCTTTATATAAAGGTCCACGCAATAAAGCATTAACCATATCAACATAAGCCTTTTGCCCTGTTGTATTACCTTCTAATGTAAAAGGTACTTGTGGCAAATTAATTGTTGCCATAATATTTCACTCCCTTATTATCTAAGGTTTTTAAGTGTATAATCAGTTAATTTTTTAATTTCATCAGGAGTATATGCTCCTTTTTCTTTAATAGTTTCAATTTTATCATTCTTATTTTCAGTTGATTTTTCAATCATATCTTTAATAAAATTAGTTGGTGAAACTGATGGTTGTTCTTCAACAAACAAATTCATTAGATAATTTAATAAAGTCTTCTTTTGATATAACATCTTCGCATTTTTGCACACTTTCTCTAATTTGCTTTGCTTCATTATTAAACTGATTTAATATATTTTCTGCAATCTCTTCACTTAAGCCTTGTTCTATTAATTGTTCTTTTGTAAGTGCCATTTTATAAACCTCTCTATACCAATAGTTCACAATTACAATATATTTTGTATACAAATACTAAACAAATAATATAAAAGTGTTATAATGAAATTGAAATAATTATTTATTAGTATATAACATAAGGCAAGAATGATGTAGGGTTATTCTCTTTTTTATTTAACTAAAATAATAATATCATACTATTTTACCAATACAATACTTTAATACAAAAAAAAAAAAAAAATAAATAAATAAACTTAATATATTTTATTGCTAATTTAGCCCTTAAAACGCGTAATAAGGGTTATTTAACAAGATAAATTTATTAAAATAAGCGCTAATTTTGCTTGTATATATATAAAATACTGGTAAATCTTGATAAAAGGTTTCAAGATAAAGAAAAGGAGAAAAACAAGTATGAAAAAATTACTTAGTTTATTAAGTGTATTAACAATTAGTGGAACTGCTGTACCAACAACAATTGCCGCTAGTCCTTATCAAAAAGAACAAACTAAATTAGAAAATAATAAAATTAGTTATTTACAAACAAATAATTTAAAAAATTTAAATAGAGTTAAAAGACAAGAAATAACATATCCAATATTAGAAGATGTGTTAATTGATTTAAGAAAAACTAGCATGAAAAAATCAATGCAATTTCAAAAAACTGATTCATGATGTACTATTGCAGTTTTAAAAAATATATTTGATAATAATATTCTTAATAATAAAGATATTAGAGAAATGGAACAAGAAGAAATTGCAAGTTTTTTTCCAGAAAATACAAATGATGGTGTTACAGACTCAGAAATGATTAAACTATTAAACTCAAACCCGATAATTAAGGAAAGTTTGGGATATAATTTAAAGCTTATTGAATTAAATCAATTATTTTGAAATAAATTAAATGAAATAGAAAAAGTAATGTGGATAAGACATTTAATATGGGAATCTCTTTCTAGACAAGCTCCTGTTATATTTCATGGTTTATTTGATGAAGAATTTGATGAAGAATATGATAGTCAAAGTGATATCTATATGCACTCTGCATTAATTGTTGGAATCAAACCAAATAAAGAAAATATATTTGAAGATACTTATTATGTTAGAGATCCATGAAGAGACAGTGAAGATGAATTTATTTCAGATCAAACTACAGAAATTTCAATGACGGGGGAACAAATTTTTAATATTTTATTTAATCAAATAGAAAACGGTAGCGTATTAATACATGAAGATGTTTTTCAATTATTTTGTAAAAAAGCTATTAGTATTTTTTCATCAATTTGAGAAATGACAGAACCAGAATTAATAGCAGCTATAGTATAGTGGAATTAAAATATGAAAAAAATATTAACTATTTTAGGAACAATCACTTTAATTGGAACAAGTACAACAAGTTTAGTTGCTTGTAATACAACACAAGATAAATATTCACCAGAAAAATTAAAAGAACTTAAAGAAAAGAAAAAAATAGATACTAAAAACCAAGAAATCAGAGATAACCTAGAATGAATAACACCACAAGAAAAACCATTTAATAATGTAGATAATAAATATTATTATGTAGTATGGCGTGGTGATAAAAGAGATAATTGAAAAATTGTTAAATTTAAGCATTCTGATTACTTACATAATACTAAATATATTGAAAATAATATAAGTTTAAAAATAGGAAAAAAGGGGGGTAAGTGAAAGTATATCAATTTTTCCATATGATTTAGTTGTTTTTAAACCATCTTTTTATTACTATTGATTAGAAGATAATGGCACTTATTTTAAATCAGTTTATCGTTGAAATGGTGAAGAACAGAAATTACCTAATTTAAATATTGATGAAGATGGTAATATAAAAAGAGATTTTTAAAAATCTCTTTTTATATTTTTATCTTGGTTTAAATGTAATTTTAACAGCATTATTACTATTATTTTTAATACCCAATACATTTGGATTATTAATATCTAATGTAATATCTTTATCATTACCAAAATATTTTCGTTTTCTATAAGCATCCATATAATAAAACTGTAAAAGTGGCAATATTACTTTTGGAAATCTAATTTTTAATTTCATATTATTTGTATAATACGCTTGTAAATATGTTTCCCTGATTTTATTATTAACTCCATATTTAGGTAAATATGTTGTTTGTAATAAAAATTTTACACTATTAATAGTTGATGTTTCATATATGGTGGAATACCCTTTTAAAGGTAACCCATTAGCAACACCAGTAGCATGTTTTGTTTTGATATCATTTATTTTTATATTATCAGTATATAAACTTATTGTATTATCAAAATTAATTTTATCAGTTTGTGATAAACCAATATTTTTTAAAGTTATATTTTTTAATGAAAATAAATTATTGCTACAATCATCAGTTCCGCCAAATATATTAATATTTCTATTAGGAATAAAATTTTCTATATTTGGTAATCCACATTCAACTTGTAAATTATTAAGATTACTTATTTCTATTGTTTTATAAGAACTAATAAATTTTTCTATACTTTGAATTGTGGGATCAATTTGTTTTAAATCAATTTCAGTTTCATAATAACCTGTATATTCTTCTGTATCATCAAATATATTAACCATAAACATAGTTGCTATTTGAGTATCAGTTATTTTGCATTGTGGTTGCGCAGTAATTTTTGTTAATAACGGTTGTATTACACCAGCAGCTATAATATCTTTGGTATATGGTTTATAGTTATATGGGACTGGTGGAAGAACATATTGTGGGTAATTAAATGTTGGTATTTCATAATCATGTGGTAATAAGAAACTAGTTTTATAATTCGTTGTCATATCTCGTAAATAATTATTTAATACGCTTTTTGTTTTACGACGAAAACTCCATACTGATAAGCGTAAATAATCTTCTTCATTATTTGTATATGGGTTATCTGCATAAAAGATAATTTCAAAATTACCTTTATATAATGCTTGTATTGAAAACATATCAATAATATAACTACAATTTCTCCCATCAGGTGTTTGTAAGAATTCACAATCATTATCTTTTTCACTATCACTAACTGGTGTTTGAGCATCTACTGATCTTACTAATTCATTAATTAAATATATGCGATTAGTTTTAGGGTTTAATTGTTTTAAATTGTAAGTTGAATAAGTTATTCGTTCAGTTGGTTTACCATTTTTTTCTAAAACATTACCTTGTATTTTATCAGTTAATAAAGTAGTAAAACTAAAACTAATAGCATTAGCACCAATCATAGAACCAATTTTATCATTTTCTTGTTCTCTAAATATTTCAAATGGTAAATAACCTTTACCAGCGCTTATCACCTCAAAAGGCATCGTTATAAAAACTATAAACATTAGAACTCATAAAACCCCATTAAGTCACGGGAAATTAGGTCATTTATCATCTTGTGTAATTGTTAAATTACCAATTCAGTCCCAAGGAATACCAAACGAAACAAAGATTAAAAACTTTCCAATAGCAGGTATCGTAAAAGGATTAAATACTAATTTTTGCGTATAGTTTAAAGGTAATACTGTAATTTGACGATTAATAAAATTATTCATATTTAAGATATCTCAAACATTACATGCACCCATTTTATTATATTCAATTTGAACTTGACCAACAGTATTACCAAATTCATCTTTTCTTCTAAAATATGATGATGCTTGGGTACTAATAATGTTATTAATAGTTCCACTATTTACTTTTACTTTATCTGGTGGAGTAATCATTCAATTTTTAGACCAATAAGGCTTAGAATTTGAATTTTCTTCCTTAATAGTTGTTCCAACAGTTGGATTAGTTGCTGTTGAACTTGCTTTATCTGTTATTATCATACCCTCATTATTTTTTTCAATTCAAAAATCAGACATTGATTGAATATGTTCTTTTCAATCTTTATATCCAGTAATAATAGTTGGTAGTATTCCTTGAATGTTATATCAACTTACTTCGGGTGAAGCATAAGTATTTATTTTATCAGGTGGTGCAGGAAACATGTTATACATTAATAAATCTCTTGAATTCATTACTTTTTTATTAAATTCACATTTAATAATTGATCTTCCTATAACTGGCATATCAAAAAAGATTGGATTACCATAAAATTTAACTGCCACTGCTCTAACCCCTGGGTCTTTTAATAAAATCTCATCTAATTCAACAATACCTTTATTTAGTTTTTCATCATAAGTTATTTTTGGAAAACAATAACCTTTACCTGGGGCACTTGTTTGAATAAATTGTCTTACTGATAAACCACTATTACTAATTTTGTCATTAATACTTGAAAAGGTAATTTCTTGTCATAAGAAATCACCATCTTCTACGGAATAATAATTAATAACATTTGATAAATATTATAATAATCATTAATATTTAATTTAGTAATATCTTCATCTAAAATTAATAAAGTATATTGTCGTTCTGTTGATTGTTGAGTAAATACTTGTTCAAATTTAGCATCACCAAATTTAATAGAACTTACATCATCAACCATATAAGCATCTCAATATTTACCAACTTTTACCTCTTTTGTATAAAAGTTATCGGCTTTATTATCATTATTCATAAAATAACTTAATTTATATTGATTTAAGTATTCTAACATTCTATTAATATCATAAATATTTTTACCATCAATTAATTTTCAATAAACATTATTATTTTCATCTTTTAATTTTATAGCAAAAGATGTTTCATTATTGGCTCATATAGTTGAGTTAATTGATTGATTTTTAAAATCATCAATCGTTAAAATATTAATTTCTTCACCTTTATATTTTTGGACTATTTTTAAACTACCTTGTCATTGAGCAATCGTACTTTCCATATTATCAAATATTCGTGAATAACTACCATAATCACTTGGTTTAGCATTATTAGGTTTTCAACCTGTTTCAGTTTCAGGAATATATGAACTATAAACATTAAAAGGAAATACCATTCAATGTCTATCTTCTTTTATACTTTCTCTTATATCTATTGCAGTAGCACCTGCTCCTGTTCTTAATCATTGCATAGCTGCTGGACTAATTTTTTGCATTTGTTAATTCTCCTTTATTTCTGTTTTACCTTGTACGGCATTTTGATTATTACCAGTTTCATCATATTCCATTAATTTATTATTATGTTTTATCTCTTGGACATGCCTTTTATCTCAGTATTTTTCAATTTTTTCATAATATTTGATTGCTTCTAATTCATCAACATTATCATATTCAGTTATCGCTCTTATTGGCTCCATTGTTCAATTATCTAATCTAGTAGTAATTAATTCATTTTGTCGCATTTGATCTACTAAACTAGCACTAACAAAATCAAAACCATAAGGGCGTTCACCATTTTCATCTCATAAACCATAATATTTTAAGACAGTATCAAACATTTTAGTATAATATTGTTTACCATATGCTTGTAAATATGCTTGTTTTTCTAAGTCTTTTGTTTTTTTATTAATGATTGGGTTTTATTTTCTTCACTATCTGAGGCATCACCAAAAGGGCTAGAAAAATTACATGCTATATATACTTGTTCAATAATTGCTTTTTGATCTTGTGTATATGTTTCTAAGGTTGGTGCCCCTTGTACTACTTGTAAAGATTGGGATAATTGACCATCTACGGCTGATTGACCTGATTGAATAAAAATATCATTAAAAGCATCTTGTAATACTTTTTTATTGCCTTTGTTATAAGCAGTCATTAAATCATCATCTAATATCCCATATCAATGCGTACGATTTGCTCATTTTTCTTTTGATTTAATATTAAAACTATCTTCTAAATCAAATTGTAATTTATAACAATTTGCCATTGTAGGTCATGGTTTTAAAGTTGTTGATGTTGATAAAAATAAAGGATTAGGTTCATTTATCATTTCTCAAAAGGGCACTATACCTAATTTATTTTTAAATTCTTGAACTAAAACAGGTCTAACATCATCTTTAATTTGTGTTTTACTTTGACCAACAACTACTTCATTATTTTTAGGTCAACCTTTAATAACTATTTTATCTTTGGTACAAATTAAATTTAAAATAAAACCACTATCTGATTGATGATAATTTAATCAAATATCAGCACCTTGTTCAATTTCGTTTATTTTACTTACGCGTGATGTAAAGTTAAAAGGGTTAATTCATAAATCAATATTTCCATCACTAGTTTCTAATAAACCAAAGATAGTTTTACCCATTAAACTTGCTGTTAATTCATTTTTATCTAATTTTTCTTTTATTTTATAAGTTTCATATCATCAATTTAATTTTTCTAAAATATCTTTACGATGCGACTTAAATAAAATATCTTTACCATTTATTAATCGCATTTGATGACAAGCGATAATATTTGCTAAATTAATAGTTCAATCATAATTATAAAATTTTAAAACACTATTAATATCATTTAAGTTTGGTAAACTAGGGAAAGTATTATTCATTGTTATTTTTCTCCTTTAAATTTAAGATAAGTGCATAATTAATTATATTTACTGTTAATAAATTTGGTTCATTTGATAAAACTTGTACACATACTTTAACTTTTTGATATTTCTTAATATATTCGTTATATAAATTTAAATTACATATTGCAATATTATCTTTTTTTAATTCTTGACAAAGTCTTTTTTTAACTTGTCCACAAACAGACATATAAGGTCTTTTGGCATTTATTACACGCTCATCATGTATTACATAAATATCTTTTTTCATTAAGTTAATCACTCCCTTTGTTGTCATAATTTATAATCTGCTGAACTATTATGTTTAACCATTGGTACTAATTCAAAGTGTAAAGCATAAAAATTACTATCAAATGTATCATCGTATAAGTCCAATATTCGTTCTTCTCTGGCATCTGGTTTATCTTCTCATTGAATTAATTCATATTGAGTTTTACTTACAGGACATTTTTCTCATAATCATTTTAATTGATTAGTATTTATTAACATTGTGAATGCTTCAATACGATGCTTTATTTTAAATTTCTGCTTTTGTGCTGGTTTAAAATGAATATATTGACGAAAGGAATAATTATATTTTTCTCGGTTTAAACTTTCTAATGTTGCATAAGCACTATCATCAACATTGATTGATATACCTTGCTGTATTAAATTAAAATATTGATTTAATTGATTGTTGTAAAACTCTAAAATATCTTTTACTTGTTCTAATGATCCTTTAAATTGTTGTGCAGCATTTGAGTGTGTATATTCTGCTACTTTATATGCTTTTTTATCAAATGAATTATATATTCAAAAACTCGCTGCTGTTGTATGTCCCTTAGGACTAGTAGAGTTTGCTAAATCAACACCACCTAATAATTTAGTTGGTTGAATAATATCTGTTGCTTGCATAATATCAATATATCTTGCAAATATTGACCCACTAGTATTGTCTGGTAAACCTCAACTCCATACTCTTGCTCTTTCAATATCTAACTGTTCTAATCTTAATTGTTCATTAACTTTATCTTGTGGTAATTCATAATTTAATCTTCAACTAGAATAATGAATAATAATTTTCATATTTCATTTTTCAATATACTTAATTTGCTCATATTTACTACGCATTATTTCTTCATCAAAAGGCATTAATTCATTACAATAACCAACAATATATCTTTTTAAACTTTCAGGATTACATGTATTAATTGTTATTTTATTTTGATAACCACGAATAGCAAATTCTAAATCACTTAAATCTTTTTGTTGAAATTCATCACATTCTTCTCTTCAATCAATAACTAATTTATATTTATTCAAATCAGCAAAAGCTTTTAATTTTTCTTTCCAACTTGGTGAATGTAAACCTTTACAATATATTTTGCTACCATTTGATAAAGTAAAAGTAAAATTTGATAAATTAATAGTATAAGGTATATTATTTTCATCTAACATATTTCATATATTTTGGAATACACTATCTTTTAAATCTTTACTCCAATACATACTAGCAATAATACAAATTGGTTCTTTAATTAATAAACTAATTTTTAATAATTCACCAAACATTTTTATATTTGAAATAGTCTTACCACTATATCGTGTCCCAATTTGATTAATTTCATTAACTAACTCATATTTTTTAGCAAATGGATATTTATTACCAATACTACTATTTTGTAATAACCAATAAGGAATTTCTAACAAATAAGTAAAATGATTAAGAATTATTATCACTTTCTTTTTTAATATCTCTAATATACGTTTGTAAATTAACAATTATTGGTTGTTGATTATTTAAGTTTAATTCTTTTTCAAGTTCTTTTTCTTGTAGTGAATATTTATAATTAAATGCTCGTTGCCAATATAATTTAGCACCATCTGGTGATTTCATCATAAAGTTAATTATTTCACTTTCAATTTTATCAACTTGTTTTTCAAGCAAAGGAACTATCTTTTCGCTCGTATAAGTATCATATCTTCACTTGCGAGAAAGGTTGAATTCATTGGTTAAATCATTCAAAGTATAGAGTTTATTAGGTGATTTATTTTCTCAAAATTGCTATATTTTACGATAAAAAGTTACCAAACTTGATGTTTTTGGATTAAATTCTTTCATTTTTTACTCCTTTTTGCATATTAAAATTGCTATTATTTAAACAATATGATTAAATAAAAGAGTAATTAATCCTGAAAATATAACAAAAGACCAACTTGGTTCTTTTTTTATTATCTATATTTTACATCAAAATAAAAAAAGTAAATTATTTTACTTTTTTCAGTTAAATTAATTTGCTAATAATTAACACTTTATTTATAACACAATAAATAAAAAATAATATCTTTTTTTTGCATTTTCATTATTTTTGTGCTAAAGTCCTAAACTATAGAAAAGAGGGTATAAAAATGATAAATGTTGGTAACAATTTTTAAAAGAATTTTATTAATTTATTAACATATACAAAGTATTGAAATTATTCAACAAAGTTTAGAAGATTGTGATAAATGAATTTTTAAAAATTATAAACTTTTAGGAATTAAAAAATGACAAAGAATAGATAATTCTGTTAAAGAAAAAATATTATCATTTATTATGAAAAATGCAAAAATTGATAAAGAATATTATATTAATAAAACTGATAAAAAAATAAAGGTACCTCATACTTTATATATTTAAATTGATGGAACTTATTCATATTGGTTTTGATAAAACAAAATCAACTAAAAAAAGACCTGTAATTGCAAATAAATTAGGAGTTATAGAACTAGATAATATTCCAGAATATATTAAAAAAAATAGTAAATTAATTAATTTTGTTAGTAAATTACTTACATTAATTACAAGTTATTATGATATTAATGACAATATTGAATTTATGGTATTAGGAGATGGTGCATCTTGAATTAAAAATATGGCAAAATTTATTCAAGAATATTTTCCTAAAAATAAAGTACATTATACGATAGATAAATTTTACCTTACAAGTAGATTTAAAAAATTATATCCTTATCAAAGTAAAAACAAAGAAAACAGAGAAACATACCATAAAGCAGTCGATTATTTTTTAATGGTAAATATGAAGAATTATTAGAATGTTTAGAAAACAGTGCTTCTTTTATAAAAGAATCAAAAATGAAATTCTTAAAAGAGACAATTAAATTAATTAAAAATAATGAAGAAGGTGTCAGAAATCAAACATTATGAAATAATATTGGTTGTCATATTGAGGGTGATATATCACATTACTGTAAAGGTGTTTTGGTTAAAAAAGCAACTTATCATGAAAAAACTCTTAAAAATAAATTAAATACTAGTATGATAAATTTTAAAAATAAAATTAATTTATTTAATACTAATGAACCATTAGAAGAAAATAGAATTAATTATTCAGTTAATAATTTTGTAAATAATAATTTACAACCAAACTTATATTTTTATTAATTTTATCTAATAAATTAAATAACTTTAATAAACATGTATTTTTGTCGTGGAAAAATTTAAAAAATGTTAAAATATTGTTGACAATAAAATTAAAAGTAATATAACTTAGATAAGTAAGTGATATTTTTATTCTACAATTTCTAAGATATTAATTAAAACCCTTAAATAATACATACAGCCAACTTAAAATAAGTTTATATTTTAAAAAATGTGTATTATAGTCCCAGCCTTAATAGCAGGGGATTAATTTTGAGATTTCGTAACATTTTAGAAGCAAATTGAAATGGGGAAGGAACTTCATTGGTAAGTATTTCAGGATTTGCTAAAGGGTTAGATGATTTTTTGTGAATTCAAGCCCAAGCTGTCTTTTGATATATTCCAGTTACAATTTGTTGATCAATATTTGCCAAAATGGGAGGTTCGCCAGTTCTTTGGATTATTAAGGTGCTAATAATTCATTATGAATTTTTGATGTGGCACCAACATTTGACTTTCTATATCATTGGAAGTGCAATTTCAGTTAATAACCGAAAGGACCCAAAAATAAAAGAAATTGGAATTTCTGCCACAACGTCGGCTTGATTGGGAGTAACTGAGCCAGCATTATATGAAATTAATTTACGCTTTCTGTATCCATTCTTAGCAGCAATTGTTGGTTCAGCAAGTGGCGCAATGTTATTAACCGTTGCAGGCGTAACTTCAAATGGAATTGGAAATGGGGAATGATTAGGAATTTTATCAATTCAATCATTTAGTCAAATACAAGGTGTTCAAACATTTATTGGTACGGGGTATACGTGATTTATTCTTAGTGCATTACTAACAATGAGCGTAACAATGGCCTTAACATGATTTTTAGAAAAATTTCCACGTTTTACAAAATTACGAGATGAAATATTACAAGTTAAGGGGACAAGTTTAATTAGTGAAACGATAAAGGAGATTATCAATGAATAAAATAAATTTTCAAGAAGCGATTGTGTATGAAATTCACCCACAATCGTTTTATGACAGCAATCATGATGGTGTTGGTGATTTACAAGGAATTATTCAAAAATTAGATTATTTAGCAATGCTAGGAGTTAATTATTTATGATTAAATCCAATTTATTATGTATCACCACAAAAAGATAATGGTTATGATGTTTCAGATTACAAAAATATTAATCCGCTTTTTGGAACAATGGATGATTTTGAAATGCTAGTTACAGAAGCAAAAAAACGGAACATTTTTATTATGATGGATATGATTTTTAATCATTGCTCAACAAAACATGAATGATTTCAAAAAGCACAGACAGGAAATCCAGATTATTTGCAACGATTTTTCTTTCTTCCTGGTAACAAAGCAAATTGCCCAAATAATTGGCAAAGTAAGTTTGGTGGTTCAGTATGAGAATATCATGATAAATTAAAAATGTTTTATTTACATTTATTTGATAAAACACAAGCTGATTTAAATTGAACGAATGAAAGTCTACGCCAAGATATTTTATCAAATTGTTAACTATTGATTACAAAAAGGAGTTCGAGGGTTACGATTTGATGTTATTAATTTAATTGGTAAACCAAATACTTTTGAAAATGATTTAACTGGTGATGGTCGGAAATATTATACTGACACACCACAAGTTCATACATATTTACAAGAAATTGCTCAAAATACTTATTTGAAAACAAATGATATTATTACTGTTGGTGAGTTATCATCAACATCAATAAAACAAGCAATTTTATATACAAAGCCAGTGGCCCAAGAATTAAATATGGCTTTTACTTTCCATCATTTAAAAATTGATTATTTAAATAATGAAAAATGAAAATTAGCGCCCTATGAACCGGCTAAACTAGTAACAAAAATTAAGGAATGACAGAGCCCGGTGCAAGCAGCAGGTGATTAGTTAGCTAATTTTTTAAATAATCATGATCAACCACGCGCATTATCACGCTTTGGTGATCCGGAAAATTATCGTTTTGAATCAGCTACAGCTTTAGCAGCTGTTGTCTTGTTACTACGAGGAACGCCATATCTTTATCAAGGAGAAGAATTTGGCATGGAAAATAATAATTATACCAAGATTGAACAGTTAAAAGATGTTGAATCAATTAATTATTATCACATTCTTCAAAATGAAGGAGAACAACCAGATGCTATTTTAAAAGTATTAAGTGCACGTTCACGCGATAATGCTCGTACTCCAATGCAATGAAATAATCAGCAATTTGCTGGGTTTAGTACACATAAACCATGAATTGATGTTAATATGAATTATTTAAAAATTAATTGAGAAAAAGATTATCATAGTCCACAATCAATTTTTAAAGCTTATCAAATGTTAATTCAATTTTACAAAAATAATCTTGCCTTTAGTTATGGCGAGATTAAATTTGTTGAAATTAATCCACTAATATTAAGCTTTTATCGTTATTATAAACAAAACAAATTTTTAGTATTAATTAATTTATCTGCGCAAACAATTCCAATGCCAGATAATTTATTGCCTGAAAAAACGATGTATAACAATTACTCAACTTTTGATAAAAAAATTAATCCTTATCAAGTTCTTGTGTTTGATTATTTAATGTCAAAACCATTTAAATAATCAAATCCTTTTTAAATGAAATAAATCTAGTTCAATTTTAGCAATTAAGTCATCAATACAATTTTGGATATTTCTATTTCTTGCAATTATTGGTTTTCAAATTTGGTTTTGATCGTGGGATTTTGTGCTATAGAAGTATTTATCTAATAAAAGAGTAAATTTATCATTAACAAATGACATTGATAAAACTTCTTGATATTTGTTACTATTATCGATTAAATTAGCCATTGCTTTTGGGGTTAAAATTTTACGTAATTTTATAGGGTCTGTTGTATTAGTATCAAAAAGATTAGGAAATTCTGTTCCTTCTAATTCAATTTCTTTATTATTTAAAATAAATTTTTTAAATTTACTTTGGTGTGGCACAATATTGGCTTCAATTTCAAGGTTTTTTGGTAAAGTAGCTGCAAAGAAAAAGTAATTTTCAGAACGCTTCATTTCGATTCATAATAATAAATAGGTGATATTAATTCCATTTGCAATACTATTTGATGTTTTTTGGCCTTTTGATTTACTATTAGAAAGCGATGCTAAAACAATTAAACCAATAAAAAGACAAAAAATTAATGTTTTTTAAAAAACCATTGTTTTACGAACCGTAATAATACCTAATGAAAAGGTATTTTTTTTATTGTGCCATTGATAACTTTATTATCAATTTTTTCTTCTAAGCTACTAACGCGAATTAAACTTTGTTCTAATAAATTATTTTTTTTTGGATTTTTACTAAAACTAGTGAAATTGGGTTCTGGGATAATCTTAAAATTATTACTTATTTCATCTAAAATAACTTCATCTTTTCAAAGATCAGCAATTGCAATTCGGTAATATTCATTATAATCTAATCGATTAAGAAAAAGACTAATACTAATAGCACCGGCTTTAATCAACATATAAACAATAATTGTTATTACTAACAGCGGTAAAGGTAAGTATATTAAATAAAATGTAAGTGCAGGGTCATTATTATTAGCAATAAAAGTAAGAATAATACCAATAAATAAAGCAGTAGTAAAAATTAAGATTAATGAACTGAAAATAACATCAATAATGATTGATTTACGTCAAAAACTAGTAATTTTTTGATAATGATTTTGTATATGTTCTTGGTGAAGTGCTTTAATTTTATTAACTGCTGTTTCTGATAACGCAGTGCTAGTCATTTGTTATTTCACATAGCTTTCTAAAAAAGTAATATTGTTTTAGGTAAATTATAATTTAAAAAAAGTAAGATTACAATTAAGTCCTAAAAATAAATAGACTTTTTTATTTGAACTTGGTATATAATAATTATGCATTGTTTTATAATTTAGAAAATAAAAACACTTAAGGAGTGAAAAAATAAATGAACAGTTTATTATTAACAAGCGTACCACCAAATCCAGAATGAATTACACCAAGTAATACATCACATAATATTTTGGCAACATATGGCGGATGAATTCATATGTATGCTGTTTTTATTACAATAGGAATGATTTGTTCGGTTTTAGCCTGTTTTATTCGACTAAAATTAAAAAAGGTTTCGATTGAACCATTAATTTGATCAATTTTTGCTATTATTCCATTTTCATTATTTGGAGCAAGTTTTTTTGGAAAATTTAATAATGATGTTAATGATCCTTGAATTTTAAAACCAGGTGATGTTCCATTTTTGTCTTTATTTGCGTTTTGAAAAGCTGGGATGAGTATTCATGGTGGTGTTTTGTTCGGAACAATTATTGGCTTAATTGTTTTTGGCATTGTTGGTCGAAAAGCAAAAGTTTCACTTTGAGTTTATACGGATTGTATTATTCCAAACATTTTATTAGGACAAGTATTAGGTCGTTGAGGTAATTTTTTTAATCATGAATTATTAGGAAGTGTTACTTCATATGATTCATTACGTTGATTACCAGCTTTTATTCGGGATAACTTATGGCAGTGAGATGGTTTATCACCACAAACAAATAACCTTGGTGAAATTGTCTTTAGCCAACCGATCTTTTTATATGAATCATTCTTTAATTTCTTAGCATGATTATTTATTACTTTTTTTATTCCTGTTGCTGGACAATTATTTAGTAAAAAACCATGGAAAAAAGACCCTAAAGAATATCCTTTTGATTTAAAATATAATTTTATTCATTTTTTTAATCGAAAATATCTTAAACCTGATAAAATGACTTGAAAAGAAGTTTGGGATAAAGCATATTTTAACTATGTACCAAACCAAAAGCAATTAGATGAAATGGCTAAAAAAAGTGGGCAAATAGATAGTTCAAAAGAACAAACTGGTTTTACCAATAGAATTAAAAAATGATGACATAATGATAGTGCTGCATTAACAAAATTAAATAATACGGGGCGTTATGCAATCACACGTAGCGGGGTGCAAACTGGTTTTTATTTCTTTTTATGAAATTTGATTCGTTTTATTTTAGAAACACAACGTGATGATGACACAAGTTTATTTATTAAAAATCATCGTACGCTAGATTATACGGTCTTAATTTTAATTGCCCTAATTGGTTTAGGATTAGCAATTTATGCGCAATGAGGAGCGCCGAAAAAATTCCGCAAAAATGGATTTATGTATGAAAAAGAATATGTTGATTTTCATAGTTTGCAAACATGAAAATTTGAAAAATATTTAAATAATAATATCATTATTGGCGAAGATAATTATGTTAATAAATTACCAGTAGTCATTAAGACAAAAGTTATGGAATTCTTAGGATATCAAGGTGAACCTTTTGAAAAATATTTTGAATTAAAATATGTTAAAACAAATGAACAAGAAGCAAGCAAGCACGAAGTTATTAATTATAGTTTTAAAATAGTTGCTTTACCAGGAACAAATAATAAATTTATTAATGAATTAGTTCTTAATCAAACTTTTAAATTTAATTTAAGTAAAATTTTACAACAAACAACATTAATCTTATCAAAACCTGATGACAATAATTATTTTACCTTAACGAAAAAACAATTGGGATTATTATTAAATGCTATTATTCATACTCCTGAAAAGGCAAATGAAATTAAAACGAGGTGGTATCAATTTTATCCTCATATTAATGAACAAAAAACAACAATTTTTGATCTTGATTTGAATGATTTAATTGCTTTTGATGAATTAAAAATTAATCCAAAAGCAAAAAAAAATGAAATATCAAAATTCCAATTTAAAGAAAATCAATTTTATTACTTTAATAAAAAAATTGCTTTTAAATTAAAATGAGAATAATTAACTTTTAAGAGTGTACAATAATAATAGAAAGAGAGGAAAAATTATGTTAACAAACGACATTGAAAAAGATTTACAAGATTATATTGATGAACACATTAAAATGCAATTCTTTTACTATAATTTAAGTTCAGCCGCTGATAAGTTAGGGTTTCCTGGTTTTAGCCATTATTTCCAAGTTCAAGCACAGGATGAAGTTTTACATCAACGTCGAATTATGAATTTTGTTTTAGACTGCGATGGACATTATCAGATTAAAAATATTGCTGAAGAATATAAAGATATTAAAAATATTATTGAATTATTGGAAACCTATCAAACAAAACGAGCATATTTTGCTGAATTAACAAATAAATTAGCACAGCATGCCAATACAGTTGGTGATTTAGTTACTTATAAATTTTATGATTGATTTATTATTGACTTTTATGAAGAATTAACTGAAGTAAAAGATATTATTGAATGAATTAAAATGTCAAATAATAGTTATTATAAAATTGATCGAAAAATGAGAGAAAAAGAAGAACCAGATACTTTAACAGTTATTGACCCTTTTAGTCCCCAAGCATGAAAAAATGTTTTTTCTTGTAAATTGTACTATGAAGTGTAGCAGTTTATTTGTTATCATTATAACATCAATAAAATAAATGTTCAATATAGTTTATTTTAAAAAAATTTAGTAGTTTTGTTTTAAATTTATGAATTTTGGCAGACTGAAAAATAAAATGATTAAAATTTTTATAGGTAATTATATTAAAAATTAAACATTTGTATAAAAACTTCTTTTGAAGATAGTCAATGTAAAGATTTTTTAAGTTTAGAGTATATTATATTAGCAACTTCTTGATAATAATTTCTTGAATAAATACTTAAATCAATTCCTTTGGAAAATCAATGTCTAAAATCGCGAATTGCTCTTTCAACTTTGGGTTTTTGTGTTGGAGTTCCAGCATCACAAAAATATACTTTAGCATTTGTTATTTTTTCAATTTTTTCTCAATCAGCAAATTCTTTCCCGCGGTCTGTTATTATTCCTTTACATCTATCTTTTAAAAATCTGTGTTTGTAACTTCTTTTGTTGTTTTTTAATGCTTCAATAATTTTAAATTGGGTTAATTCTTCGATTAAAACTAAACAAACACTATTATTTTTACCAACCATAGTGTCCATTTGATATCAACCAAATTCATATTTATTATGTTTTGCTTCTTCAATAGTTTTAAAATTTCTTATTTTCCGCGATTATCAATCCTATTTTTTGTTTTATATTTTCTACTGTAAAAATACAAATTATTTTTTTAAAAATTTAAAAATCCTAAATGAATATATTTATATAAAGTTTTAAAACATATGGAAAATTTAACACCAAACTCTTTTTCATATTTTTTACAGATTTGTTCTGGTGAATCATGAAATTTGTTATATTTTTCATCTAGTCATTCTAAAATATTTAGCAATAATGATCATTTTTTAAAACATTTTTGTCGTTTTTGTAAATAATCTTCGTGTGCTAATTTAGCATCATATTCATTATCTTTTAACCTTTTTATTTCTCGTCTAATTGTATTGCGATTTTTATGCAATATTTTTGCTATTTTAGATATATTGGATTTACCATTTTTTCTTTTTAAAGAATCAAGTTCTAATAAATCTTTTAACATTACTCTTTCTTTAAAAGTAAAATGATGCTTTGTTTTATCCATTTTAAAAAATGCTTTCTTTTATATAGAAAGTTAATTTATAGTTTTTTGAGGTTTTGGGTGAGCGGTTGATTTTCTTAAATTTTTGTGACAAAATGACTTACAAGTTAAAAAAACTTTTGAGGTTCTTTCAAACAAATTTGGGAACCTTTATAAAATTCTTTGCTTAACGCTTAGAATTTTTCCCAAGTATTTGAAAAGCGCGGCAAAATTTTTTTAAATTTTAAGGCATTTTTCACAAAACTTATGGAAATCACCGCGATCCCAGATTTAGTACAATATAATCAAAATAATAACCATTATAATTCATCTCCTTTCTAAAATATATTTAAAAGCGCTTATATATATATAATGTCAATAGATCTTGATAAAAAGTTTCAATATTAAGAAAAGGAGAAAAACAAGTATGAAAAAATTACTTAGTTTATTAAGTGTATTAACAATTAGTGGAACTGCTGTACCAACAACAATTGCCGCTAGTCCTTATCAAAAAGAAGAAACTAAATTAGAAAATAATGAAATTAGTTATTTACAAACAAATAATTTAAAAAATTTAAATAGAGTTAAAAGACAAGAAATAACATATCCAATATTAGAAGATGTGTTAATTGATTTAAGAAAAACTAGTATGAAAAAACCAATGGAATTTCAAATAACTGATTCATGATGTACTATTGCAGTTTTAAAAAATATATTTGATAATAATATTCTTAATAATAAAGATCTTAGAAAAATGAAACAAGAAGAAATTGCAAGTTTATTTTCAAACAATGCAAATGATGGTGTTACAGACTCAGAAATGATTAAACTATTAAACTCAAAGCCGATAATTAAGGAAAGTTTGGGATATAATTTAAAGATTATTGAATTAAATCGATTATTTTGAAATAAATTAAATGAAATAGAAAAAGTAATGTGGATAAGACATTTAATATGGGAATCTCTTTCTAGACAAGCTCCTGTTATATTTGGTGGTTTATTTGATGAAGAATTTGATGAAGAATATGATAGTGAAAGTGATAACTATATGCACTCTGCATTAATTGTTGGAATCAAACCAAATAAAGAAAATATATTTGAAGATACTTATTATGTTAGAGATCCATGAAGAGACAGTGAAGATGAATTTATTCCAGATCAAACTACAGAAATTTCAATGACAGGGGAACAAATTTTTAATATTTTATTTAATCAAATAAAAAACGGTAGCGTATTAATACATAAAGATGTTTTTCAATTATTTTGCGAAAAAGCTATTAGTATTTTTTCATCAATTTGAAAAATGACAGAACCAGAATTAATAGCAGCTATAGTATAGTGGAATTAAAATATAAAAAAAATATTAAGTATCATAGGAGCAATCACTTTAATTGGAACAAGTACAACCAGTTTAGTTGCTTGTAATACACCACAAGAATATACACACGAAGAATTAGCAAAATTAAAAATAGAAAACCAAATAAATACAATTGATGAAAATATTAAAAACAATTTAGAATGAATAGCAACACAAGAAAAACCATTTAATCAAGTGGATAATAAATGATATTATGTAGTATGACGCGGTAATAAAAATGATAGTTGATATTTAACTAAATTTAATAATAATACATACGATACAATAATTATTAGAGGTTATAAAGATGATTATAGTTTAATGTATAGAGTTAATGGGTATTTTGGAATACATAGTAAAAAAATAATTTTGAAGGAAAAGAGTTTTATTTCCATTATTGAAAAAATAAAAATGATAATTATTTTAAATCAGTTTATCGTTGAAATTTAAATAGACAAGAACCTAATTTAATTATTGATAATGATGGAAATGTAAAAGTTAATGGTGAATAAAAAAGAGAATTATTTCTCTTTTACAATATCTTTAACATTACCCCAATACTTTGGTTTTGCATAAAAATCAACATAAAAACATTGTAAGATAGGTAATAGTACTTTTGTAAATCTAATTTTTAATTTTAAATCATTAGTATAATATGCTTGTAGATATGTTTCTTTAATTTTATCTTTATCAGTAAAAACTAATTTTGTTATTTGTAAAAAAATCTTAGACCGAAAATATTATCCAATGTATGATATACATTAAGATAATTTTCAGTTGATGTTCCATTAACAACACCAGTAGCATATTTTGTTTCAGTATTATTTACTTTTATATTTTTAGTATATAAAGTTTTTGTATTTTCAAAATTAATTTTATCAGTTTGTGAACAACCACTTTCTTGTAAAGTTATATTTGCTAATGAAAATAAATTATTGCTACAAGTATCAGTCCCTCCAAATATATTAATATCTCTATTAGGAATAAAATTTTCTATTTCTGGTGGTCCACATTCAACTTGCAAATTACCTAAATTACTTATTTCAATAGTTTTATAAGCATCTTGAAATTTACTAATACTTTGAATAGTTGGGGCAATTTGTCTTAAATCAATTTCAGTTTCATAATAAGCATAATTAAATTCATCAGAAAATAAATTAACAAGAATTGAATAATTTTGTGCTTTTTTACATTGTGCTGGTGCTGTAATTTTGGTTAATAATGGTAGTACTACATCAGAAGGCATAATATCTTTGGTATAAGGTTTATAGTTATATGGTACTGGTGGGAGAACATATTGTGGGTAATTAAAGGTTGGTATTTCATAGTCATGGGGTAATAAGAAACTAGTTTTATAATTCGTTGTCATATCTCGTAAATAATTATTTAATACGCTTTTTGTTTTACCTCTGAAACTCCATATAGATAAGCGTAAATAATCTTCTTCATTATTTGTATATGGGTTATCTGCATAAAAGATAATTTCAAAATTACCTTTATATAATGCTTGAATAGAAAACATATCAATTATATAACTACAATTTGTCCCATCAGGTGTTTGTAAGAATTCGCAATCATTATCTTTTTCACTATCACTAACTGGTGTTTGAGCATCTACTGATCTTACTAATTCATTAATTAAATATATGCGATTAGTTTTAGGGTTTAATTGTTTTAAATTGTAAGTTGAATAAGTTATTCGTTCTGTTGGTTTACCATCTTTTTCAAAAACATTGCCTTGTATTTTATCAGTTAATAAAGTAGTAAAACTAAAGGCATCATTATAAAAACTATAAACATTAGCACTCATAAAGCCATTAAGTCATGGAAAATTAGGTCATTTATCATCTTGGGTAATTGTTAAATTACCAATTCAGTCCCAAGGAATACCAAACGAAACAAAGTTTAAAAACTTTCCAATAGCAGGTATAGTAAAAGGATTAAATACTAGTTTTTGAGTGTAGTTTAAAGGTAATACTGTAATTTGGCGATTAATAAAATTATTCATATTTAAAATATCTCAAACATTACATGCACCCATTTTATTATATTCAATTTGAACTTGACCAACAGTACTACCAAATTCATCTTTTCTTCTAAAATATGATGATGCTTGGGTACTAATAATGTTATTAATAGTTCCACTATTTACTTTTACTTTATCTGGTGGAGTAATCATTCAATTTTTAGACCAATAAGGCTTAGAATTTGAATTTTCTTCCTTAATAGTTGTTCCAACAGTTGGATTAGTTGCTGTTGAACTTGCTTTATCTGTTATTATCATACCCTCATTATTTTTTCAATTCAAAAATCAGACATTGATTGAATATGTTCTTTTCAATCTTTATATCCAGTAATAATAGTTGGTTGTATTCCTTGAATGTTATATCAACTTACTTCGGGTGAAGCATAAGTATTTATTTTATCAGGTGGTGCAGGAAACATGTTATACATTAATAAATCTTTTGAATTCATTACTTTTTTATTAAATTGACCTTTAATAATTGGTCGGCCAATAACTGGCATATCAAAAAAGATTGGATTACCATAAAATTTAACTGCCATTGCTCTAACACCTGGGTCTTTTAATAAAATCTCATCTAATTCAACAATACCTTTATTTAGTTTTTCATCATAAGTTATTTTAGGAAAACAATAACCTTCACCTGGGGCACTTGTTTGAATAAATTGTCGTACTGATAAACCACTATTACTAATTTTGTCATTAATACTTGAAAAAGTAATTTCTTGTCATAAGAAATCACCATCTTCTACGGAATAATAATTAATAACATTTGATGGATATAATCATTGTCTATCTTGGGGTGCAGAATTAATATCACCACCACCAATATTTAAACCACGGTCATTAAATACAGTATAAAAATTATAATAATCATTAATATTTAATTTAGTAATATCTTCATCTAAAATTAATAAAGTATATTGTCGTTCTGTTGATTGTTGAGTAAATACTTGTTCAAATTTAGCATCACCAAATTTAATAGAACTTACATCATCAACCATATAAGCATATCAATATTTACCAACTTTTACCTCTTTTGTATAAAAGTTATTGGCTTTATTATCATTATTCATAAAATAACTTAATTTATATTGATTTAAGTATTCTAACATTCTATTAATATCATAAATATTTTCACCATCAATTAATTTTCAATAAACATTATTATTTTCATCTTTTAATTTTATAGCAAAAGGTGTTTCATTATTTGCTCATATTGTTGAATTAATAGGTTGTTTATTAAAATCATCAATCGTTAAGATAGTAATTTCTTCACCTTTATATTTTTGGACTATTTTTAAACTACCTTGTCATTGAACAATCGTACTTTCCATATTATCAAATATTCTTGAATAACTACCATAATCACTTGGTTTAGCATTATTAGGTTTTCAACCTGTTTCAGTATCAGGAATATATGAACTATAAACATTAAAAGGAAATACCATTCAATGTCTATGTTCTTTTATACTTTCTCTTATATCTATTGCAGTAGCACCTGCTCCTGTTCTTAATCATTGCATAGCTGCTGGACTAATTTTTTGCATTTGTTAATTCTCCTTAATTTCTGTTCTACCTTGTACGGCATTTTCATTATTACCAGTTTCATCATATTCTAGTAATTTATTATTATGTTCAATTTCTTTGGCTTGCATTTTATCTTGTCATTTTTCTACTTTTTTAAAATATTTGGTTGCTTTTAATTCATCAATATTATCATATTCAGTTATTGCTCTTATTGGCTCCATTGTGCCATTTTCTAATCTAGCAGTAATTAATTCATTTTGTCGCATTTGATCTACTAAACTAGCACTAACAAAATCAAATCCATAAGGGCGTTCACCATTTCCATCTCATAAACCATAATATTTTAAAACAGTATCAAACATCTTAGTATAATATTGTTTACGATATGCTTGTAAATATGCTTGTTTTTCTAAATCTTTGGTTTTAGTTAATAATGATTGTGTTTTATTTTGGTCATTATCTGATTTATCACCAAAAGGACTAGAAAAATGACATGCTAAGTATACTTGTTCAATAATAGATTTTTGGTCTTCGGTATATGTTTCTAAGGTTGGTGTACCTTGTACTACTTGTAAAGATTGGGATAATTGACCATCTACTGTTGATGAACTTGATTGAACAAAAATATCATCAAATACATCTTGTAGCACTTTTTTATTGCCTTTGTTATAAGCAGTCATTAAATCATCACTTAGTATCCCATATCAATGCGTACGATTTGCATATCTTTCTTTTGATTTAATATTAAAACTATCTTCTAAATCAAATTGTAATTTATAACAATTTGCCATAGTTGGTCATGGATTTAAAGTGGTTGATGTTGATAAAAATAAAGGATTAGGTTCATTTATCATTTCTCAAAAGGGGATTATACCTAATTTATTTTTAAATTCTTGTACTAAAACAGGTCTAACATCATCTTTAATTTGTGTTTTACTTTGACCAACAACTACTTCATTATTTTTGGGTCAACCTTTAATGACTATTTTATCTTTGGTACAAATTAAATTTAAAATAAAACCACTATCTGATTGATGATAATTTAATCAAATATCAGCACTGTGTTCAATTTCATTTATTTTACTTACACGAGATGTAAAGTTAAAAGGGTTAATTCATAAATCAATATTGCCATCACTAGTTTCTAATAAACCAAAGATAGTTTTACCCATTAAACTTGCTGTTAATTCATTCTTATCTAATTTTTCTTTTATTTTATAAGTTTCATATCATCAATTTAATTTTTCTAAAATGTCTTTACGATGCGACTTAAATAAAATATCTTTACCATTTATTAATCACATTTGATGGCGAGCAATAATATTTGCTAAATTAATAGTTCAATCATAATTATAAAATTTTAAAACACTATTAATATCATTTAAGTTTGGTAAAGATGGATAGGTATTATTCATGGTTATTTTGCTCCTTTAAATTTAAAATAAGTGCATAATTAATTATATTTACTGTTAATAAACTAGGTTCATTTGCTAAAACTTGTACACATACTTTAACTTTTTGATATTTTTTAATATATTCGTTATATAAATTTAATTTACACATTGCTATATTATCTTTTTTTAATTCTTGACAAAGTCTTTTTTTAACTTGTCCACAAACAGACATATAAGGTCTTTTTGCATTTATTACACGCTCATCATGTATTACATAAATATCTTTTTTCATTAATTTATTCACTCCCTTTCTTGTCATAATTTATAATCTGCTGAACTATTATGCTTAACCATTGGTATTAATTCAAAATGTAAAGCATAAAAATCACTATCAAATGTATCATCGTATAAGTCTAATACTTTTTCTTCTCTTGCTTCAGGCTTATCTTCTCATTGTATTAATTCATATTGGGTTTTACTTACAGGACATTTTTCTCATAATCATTTTAATTGATTAGTATTTATTAACATTGTGAATGCCTCTACACGATGTCTTACTTTAAATTTTTGTTTTTGTGCTGGTTTAAATGTCATATATTGACCAAAAGAATAATTATATTTTTCTCGGTTTAAACTTTGCAATGTTGAATAAGCACTATCATCAACATTAATTGATATTCCTTGTTGTATTAAATTAAAGTATTGATTTAATTGATTGTTATAAAAATCTAAAATATCTTTAACTTGTTCTAATTCAGTTTTAAATTGTTGTGTAGGATTTGAATGAGTATATTCAGCAACTTTATAGGCTTTTTTATCAAATGAGTTATATATTCAAAAACTAGCCGCTGTTGTATGTCCTTTAGGACTAGTAGCATTAGCAATATCAACACCACATAATAATTTAGTTGGTTGAATAATATCTGTTGCTTGCATAATATCAATATATCTATCAAAAATTGACTCACTTGTATTGCCAGGCAATCCTCAACTCAATACTCTTGCTCTTTCAATATCTAACTGTTCTAATCTTAATTGTTCATTAACTTTATCTTGTGGTAATTCATAATTTAATCTTCAACTAGAATAATGAATAATAATTTTCATATTTCATTTTTCAATATATTTAATTTGCTCATATTTACTACGCATTATTTCTTCATTAAAAGGTAATAATTCATTACAATAACCAACAATATATCTTTTTAAACTTTCAGGATTACATGTATTAGCAGTGAATATTTATAATTAAATGCTCGTTGTCAATATAATTTAGCACCATCAGGTGATTTCATCATAAAGTTAATTATTTCACTTTCTATTCTATCAACTTGTTTTTCAAGCAAAGGAACTATCTTTTCGCTCGCATAAGTATCATATCTTCACTTGCGAGAAAGATTGAATTCATTGGTTAAATCGTTCAAAGTATATGGTTTATTAGGTGATTTATTTTGCCAAAATTCATCTATTTTACGATAAAATGTTCGTAAACCTGCTGTTTTTGGATTAAATTCTTTCATTTTTTACTCCTTTATATGGTTAAATATAAGTAGAGAAAAACATGTACTGAAGAACTTGACACAGTTCTTTTTTTATTATTTATAATTTTACATCAAAATAAAAAAAGTAAAGTAATTTACTTTTTTCAGTTAAATTAATTTGCTAATAATTAACAATTAAATTATAACACAATAAATAAAAAATAATATCTTTTTTTTTGCATTTTTATTATTTTTGTAATTTGTTATATATACAAAGTATTGAAATTATTCAAAAAAATTTAGAAGATTGTGATGAATGAATTTTTAAAAATTATAAAATTGATGAAACTTTAAAAAAATTTAAAGATTATAAAGTAAAAGAAATAAAACCAAGAACATTAACTATTTTAAATGGAAAAATAACTTTTAAAAGAAGAATATATTTTTCCTTTTTTGGATAAACTTTTAGGAATTGAAAAATGACAAAGAATAAATAATTCTGTTAAAGAAAAAATATTATCATTTATTGGCAAGAAAAAAACATATCAAGATATTTTAGATACTATGGAACATGTAAAAATTTGTATAAAAACAATTTCAAATATTATGAAAAATGCAAAAACTGATAAAGAATATTACCTTAATAAAACTGATAAAAAAATAAAGATACCTCATACTTTATATATTCAAATTGATGGGACTTATTTAAAAATTTGAAATGAAAAGAAAAAAGGAAAAGAAAAAATAAAAAAACATAGTATATTTTCAACTGTTCATACTGGTTTTGATAAGGTAAAATCAACGAAAAAAAGACCTGTAATTCAAGAATGCTAAATATGAAGAATTATTAGAATGTTTAGAAAACAGTGCTTCTTTTATAAAAGAAGCAAAAATGAAATTCTTAAAAGAAACAATTAAATTAATTAAAAATAATGAAGAAGGTGTCAGAAATCAAACATTATGAAATAATAAAATAAATTAAATACTAGTATAATGAATTTTAAAAATAAAATTAATTTATTTAATACTAATGAACCATTAGAAGAAAATAGAATTAATTATAATAATGTTTTGTTTGCATAATTTCAACTCCTTAAATTAAATTTTCTATACATAAAAGAAAAAACAAGATATAATCTTGTTTTTAACTAACAACCCGTATCTTTGCAATGGCCCCCTATTTTTAGTATGTTAAAATATGAAATTATTTTTTGTATTTTTATTTTTTTGTGTTATTATGTTTTTATAAAAGAAAAAAGTTTCTTGTTTTTAAATAAATTAAGTAATACCCGTTTATATGCAACACTCCCAAAATATTAAATGATTTTTTTTCTAATGAAATTAAAAAGAAATATGATGTTGAAATTGATTAAAATTATGTTAAAAGTTAATAAAAATAATAAAAAAATATTAAAATATAGGGTTGAAATGAAAAAATATTCGTATAAAATTGAAATTTTCTGCGAAAATTTTTCTAAAAAAGAGTATAATAATATGTGGCAATGATTTCATTGATAGTATTCCACTTATATATTTAAAATTAATACTTCTTACTTAATCTTTTAAGTAAAGGAGAAATAATTATGCAAACACACATATGAGTAATTATCCTTATTGCTGTTGCAATAGGTTCTTACTTTTTTGGATATTTATTTGAAAAATATTTAAGATTTAAATTAATCAAAAAAGCAGAAGATAAAGCAAAAAAAATTATTAATGCTGCTAAAGCAGATGGACGCGTTGAAGCAGCACAAATTAGACAAGAAATGAAAGATGAATTAACTCGCAAACGTGAAGAATTTTTAGCAACCGAAAAATTTTTATTAGATAGAGAACGTTTAATTGTTGAGAGAGAAGAAGTATTAAATGGCAAAGAGCAAGAAGTGTTTCGCAAGAAAGAAGAATTGCAAGGAAAGATTAACTATTATCAAGAAATGGTAGAACGAAATCTTCATCAACTTGAAAAAGTTGCCGGATATTCACTTGAAGAAGCAAAAGATGTTCTTTTTAAAGAAATAAGTGATCGGTATCAAAAGGAAATTGGTGAATTTTTACGAAATGCTGAAAATACTGCAAAAATTAATGCCAAACAAACAGCCATTAACATTATTACTACTGCAATTGAACGTTATGCAACAAAAGTTGTGGCAGAAAAAACAACAACTTCAATTTATTTAGAAGATGATAATATGAAAGGACGAATTATTGGAAAAGATGGACGTAATATTCGTACATTTGAAATAGCGGCAGGCATTGATTTAATTATTGATGATACACCTAATGTTGTACAAATTTCATCTTTTAACCCAATTCGTCGGGAAATTGCAAAAAAAACTTTAGAAAAATTATTACTTGATGGCCGAATTCAACCAACGCGAATTGAAGAAACAATCAAATTAAAACAAGAAGAAATCGAAATGACAATTCTTGAAGCAGGAAAAGAAATTGCGGCTGAATTAGCAATTGATAATTTAGATATTGAATTAATTCGTCACTTAGGAATTTTAAAATATCGAACTAGTTATGGTCAAAATGTCTTATTACATTCTGTCGAAGTAGCAAAATTAGCAGCAATAATGGCAAGTGAACTGGGGTTAGACCCTGCAATTGCAATGCGTGCTGGGTTATTACATGATATTGGAAAAGCAGTTGATTTTGAAAATGAGGGAAGTCATGTTACTTTAGGTGTTCAAATTGCAACAAAATGTAATGAACATCCAATTATTATTAATTCAATTGCTTCGCATCATGGCGAAGTACCAGTAACTAATCCTTATTCTGTTTTAGTATCAGCAGCTGATACGTTGTCAGCTGCTCGTCCAGGCAGTCGTAATAATACTGTTGAAAATTATATTGCTCGAATGAATGAGTTAGAAAAAATTTGCCAAACAGTCCATGGTGTCCAATCAGCTTATGTTTTACAAGCAGGACGACAAATTCGAGTTATTGTTAATCCAATTATTAATGATGATGCTCGTACTCATAAAATTGCGCTTGATATTAAGGAAAAAATTAAACAAGCAAAGGCAATTCCTGGTGATATTGTTATTACAGTTATCCGTGAATTACGAGTTACGGAAACTGTTATTTAAAGAATAAAATTTTTATTCTTTTTTTATGTTAATTTTAGTATAATTAATTAATAAGAGTGTATTTGTTATAAAAATTAAAGGAGAAAAAATATGATTGGAGATTTTTTAGCGAATCGATTGAAAAAATCAATTGAAAAAAATATGAAAAAATCAACTTTAACGACTGATGCTATTACTGAAACAATGCATGAAATTCGATTAGCATTATTGGAGGCTGATATTAATAATGAAGTAGTTAAAGATTTTATTAAAGCTGTTGAAGCAAAAGCACGGGGTGAATATATTCTTGATGGATTAAATACATCACAAATGATGGTTAAAATTGTGCATGAAGAATTAGTTAATATATTTGGAAAAACAGTTAAAGAATTATCATTTACTTCAAAACCAACAATTGTAATGATGGTTGGTTTACAAGGAAGTGGTAAAACAACCACAACGGGGAAAATTGCTAAGTTAGTTGAAAAGAAATATCACAAAAAACCATTATTAGTTGCTTGTGATATTTATCGACCAGCAGCGATTGAACAATTAAAAACAATTGGGAAAAATTTAAATATTGAAGTTTTTGAGCGCGGAACACAAAATCCAGTAAGGACTGCGCAACAAGCAATTACTTATGCAAAAGATAATAAAAATAATTTTATTTTAATTGATACAGCTGGACGTTTACATATTGATGCTGAGTTAATGCAAGAATTAAAAGAAATTAAAAATAATATTACCCCGGATGAAATTTTTCTTGTTGTTGATGGGATGACAGGGCAAGACATTATTAATGTTGCAACTGAATTTAATCAGTTATTAAAATTAACAGGAGTAGTTGTTACAAAACTAGATGGTGATGCTCGTGGTGGGGCTGCTTTGTCAATTACACATTTAACAAAATTACCAATTACTTTTATTGGAACTGGAGAAGGAATGAGTAATTTACAAATCTTTTATCCTGACCGAATGGCTGATCGAATTTTAGGAATGGGAGATGTTCAAACCTTAGTTGAAAAAGCAAAAGATGTATTAGATGAACGTGATATAAAAAAAACAATGAATCGAATGATGATGGGACAGTTTGATTTGCAAGATTTATTAAACCAAATGCGCCAAATTTCAAAAATGGGTAAAATGGGCGGAATTATGAAATTATTACCTGGAATGCCAAAATTAAGTGATGAAAAAATTGCTGATGCTGAACGAAAATTAAAAGTAACCGAAGTATTATTATCATCAATGACAGTGAAAGAACGTCGTGAACCACGATTATTAAAACATTTATCACGAAAAAATCGGATTTTAAAAGGCTCAGGACGAACTGAAAAAGAATATAATGAGCTAATTAATCAATTTGAAAAAACAAAAAAACAAGTTGATGAAATTGCTCGTCAAATTAAATCAGGGCGTATGCCAAATATTCCTGGGATGGGTGGTCTAAGCGGAATGGGTTTTAATTAATCTATTTAAGAAAACTGTTTTTTAAACAGTTTTTATTTTGTGACACAAAATAATGTTGTTTTAACAAAATTATTTCTAAATAATAAAATGACTATCCAAGATTGAACATTATAAATTATTAAAAGTTTTAGAAAAGGAAAAACATATGAAAGAAAATAGCAAAAAATGGTGAATGATTAATTCAACATTAGTTTTAATGGTAACGGTTTTTGTCAGTTTTATTCTGTATGTCTGATATCTTGGTTATTTAAATCCAAGACCACTTGAGTTAGGGACAATTGTTATTGACCCCCAATTTAAAAACCCTTAAAACTAATGGCTTACATATTCCGAAAAAAATACAGATTAAAGAAAAATTAAAACAACAATTTCCTAATTTAAATATTAATAAAATAAAAATTAAAGATAACATTAGTTCTTCATCAGCAACAATTGTTTCAAGTGATTTTTCGTTTTATCGAGGATCAGTGATTCTTTATTATACTCTTGATAAATCAATTGCTAATCAAATTGATTTAAATCTACAATATGCTCCAAATAAAACTTGAGTACAAAATCGAGGTTACCGAGGAATGTGAATTAATAATAATATTGCAACAAAACTTGAACAAAATTTAACAAATGCTTTTTTAAGTCCAGCTAATTATACTAATTTACCATTCTATGATCAAAAAGCATTTATTTCTATTGTTCAACTTATCAAAATAAATTAAAAGAAATTATTACATTATTTTATAATATTTGTGCTTTTCTTTGAGCAAAACAAGAAATTAATAAAGTTTTAAGTTCTGTTATTATTAAAGATGGACAATTTTTAGAAACAAAGGGTTATACAAATTCAAACAACCGGCAAATTGCAATTGCATATGATGCAATAAATTGTAACTATGAAGAGATATGAAAGCAAAATTGGGTTGAAGGTGGAATTTCACAACAAAGTATTTTTTACACTCTATGTCATGAACTTGGACATTTGTTGCACTATCGTTATAAATTAGATTATAAAATTAATGTGATTGAACAATTAAAAACATTTTTATTAAAAAAAATTAATAACTTTCACCAGCAACAAAGTTTAACAAAAGAAAAGATTTTTCAATTATTTTATCTTAGTAAATTTTCATTTAAAGATAATTTTGAATTTTTTGCGGAGGGATTTGTATATTGACTTTTAACAAGTGATGCTTTAAAAACAAAAGCATGAGAATTTTGACATGAGTTTTTAACATCTTATTTGCCAAGTTTAACTTAATATTAAGTAGTTTTTGATAAAGTAAATTTCTTTACTAATTTGTAATTTTATTTTGATTATTTGTTAAAACAATTTATAATATATTAGAATAAAATAGAAAAAAGAGAGGAAAGTTATAATGGCATTACAATATAAGCGAGTTTTACTAAAATTATCTGGTGAAGCATTAGGGAATTCTGATGATTTATATGATGCGAAAAAAATTTATGATATTGCAAAACAAATTGTTAAATTACAAAAAGAAGGATTACAAATTGCTATTGTTGTTGGCGGTGGTAATATTTGACGCGGTAATCGTGCTGACACAATTAAAATGAATCCAATTAGTGCAGATTATATGGGAATGTTAGCAACAGTAATGAATGCTTTAGCATTAGAGGCTGTATTAAAAAATGAAGGTAGTCAGAATGTTGTTGTAACTTCAAAAATTCAAGTTCCGGAAGTTGCTTCACCATATTTGTTTAAAAAAGCAAAAGCTGCTTTGGAAAAAGGAGCAATTGTTATTATGGCTGGAGGAACTGGCCAACCAAAGTTTACAACTGATACAGCAGCAACAATTAGAGCAATTGAAATTGATGCAGATGTTATGTTAATGGCAAAAAATGGGGTTGATGGTATTTATGATAAAGATCCGCGCCATAATGCTGATGCAGTTCGCTTTGATAATATTAGTTTAAATGAATTGCAAAAAAAACAATTAAAAGTAATGGATTTAACAGCATCTAGTTTAGCAATGGAAGATGATGTTAAAATCGTTGTTTTTGATATTAATGAACCAGATAATATTTATAAGGCAGCACATGGTAATGCGCGTTCAACAATTGTTACAGGAGGGAAAAAATAAATGTCGCAAGAAGTTATTAATCAAACAAAAGAAAAGATGGAAAAAGTAATCGTTTCATTTGAAAATGAATTAATTAAAATTCGTACTGGTCGTGCCAATCCAAATATGTTATCACATATTATAATTGATTATTATGGAACACTAACACCAATTCAACAATTGGCTAATATCATGGTGCCAGAAGCACGACAATTAGTTATTAAACCATATGATCGTTCAATTATTAATTTAATTGTAACAGCAATTAATAAAGCAGATTTAGGTTTAACACCAAATTCAGAAGCAGATTTAATTCGGTTAAATATTCCTCCGCTAACTGAAGAACGTCGTAAAATGTTGGTTAAGGAAATGTGAAAAGCTAGTGAACAGTTTAAAGTAGCAATTCGGAATGAACGACGAGATAGTAATGAACACCTTAAAAAAGATTCTGAATTAACTGAAGATGATAAAAAATATTATGAAGGGGAAGTTCAAAAATTAACGGACCAATTTATTAAAAAAATTGATGAAAAAGCAACTCTAAAAGAAAAAGAACTAATGGAAGTTTAAAACTTTCATTTTTTTTATGACTCTCGGTATAATTAACAAAATGGGGAAGAAGGAGATAAGGCATGAAAATACCGGCAATGGTCGTTGGGCAACTAAGCAAGGTTTAGAACGAACAGCTGGCCATGAAGAAGGAGCAAAACGGATTAAAGATGTCGCATTAAAAGCAAATGCTCTTGGTGTTAATATTTAACGATTTATTGTTTTTCAACTGAAAATTGAAAATGAAGTGCACAAGAAGTTGCATATTTAATGGCGATGCCAGAGCGATTATTAAATAATAAACAAGTTAATAATTTTAAGAATGAAAATATTGTTTTAAATCATATTGGTCGGCGTACAAAAATGCCGCTTAAAACATTAACAGCAATTGATAATGCTATTTTACGGACAAAAGATAATAATGGAATGGTTTTAACATTTGCTTTTGACTATGGAGCCATTGAAGAATTATTAACAGCAATTAATCAAATGATAAGTGAAAAATTAGCAACTGTTGATGAACAGAGATTATTTCAACATTTATATACCCCAAATTTACCAGATGTTGATTTAATGATTCGATGTGGTGGTGAACAAAGGTTAAGTAATTTTTTATTATTACAAAATCGTTATGCTGAATTATATTTTACCAAAGCATTTTGACCAGAATTTGATGAAAATGCTTTAACTGAAGCAATATTAGATTATAATAATAGAAATAGAAGATTTGGAGGAATTGAAAGTGATAAACAATCAGGAAGATAATGTTCTTGTTAATGAAAATGAAAAATCAACAGGAGATGATAATTTAACAAATAAAGCGTCAAAAAGTAAGGAACATAAAGGTATGTTTCTAAAAAAATATGTTGCTCGTCATATTACATTTTATTTGTTATTAGTCTTTTTAGGTTTATATTTATTCACAGGGGCAATTGCAACAGAATGACATGGTAATGTTCCACATATTGAAATTGCTAATTATGTTTTTATTGGCATTAATGCTGTTATTTTAGGTTTAGTTAACTATGAAATTTTGCGGTTAGTTGGAGGAACAAAGTGACCAATTTATACGCAAGTCATTACATATTTATTAATAATTTTTTTATTTTTGTTTCCAGCTGAATCAATCGCAACAGAATATGGTGGAATTGGTTCAATTAATTACCCATTTTATACATTATTAAATTGAAATTGATTAAAACCCTGAATTATTTTTATTATTTATTTATGTGCGATTTTAGGATATTATTGTTTAGTATTTAGTTCAAAAGAAATTACTTTTGGTAAAATGACATTAGTTTTAATTTTTACCTTGTATTTAACTTTTGCTTTAAAAGCAATGAATAAATTTATGTTAAATCCTGCTTATGGTTGAAGTAGTGTGGTATGATTAGCATTAATTATTATTTTAACTGATACTTTTGCTTTTGTTGGCGGTGTTACTTATGGAAAACATAAATTAGCGTCAACAATATCTCCAAACAAAACATGAGAAGGTGCTGTAACGGGAACAATCTTAGCAGCAGGAATTGTAATTACTTATGCTATTTTAATGTTTCATTTTGCAACTAGTAACCATTGGGTTTTTAACTTTTTCTCAAATGATAATAATCAAAATGTAATGCGTTATGTAATTTATGTTTTGCTAGCGTTTGTATTAAGCATTTTGTCACAATTAGGGGATTTATCATTTTCATGAATTAAACGTCGTTATAATAATATTAAAGATTTTAGTAATTTATTGCCTGGCCATGGTGGTATTTTAGATCGTTTGGATTCATTTTCATTAGTCTTTTTTGTAATGTTTATTATTTCAAATATAGTGTTACAACTATAATTTATGATGCGAAATATTATTGTTTTTGGTGCGTCTGGAAATATTGGTCAACAAGTGTTACAAATTATTGAATCAAATCCAAATGATTTTCAAATTACCGCTGTTAGTATTTATCATAATATTTCAGTTCTAATTAAGATTTTAGAGAAACATCGCACAATTAGAATTGTTCATCTTGGTGATGAAACACAACAAGCTATTTTAACAGCGCAATATCCAAATATAACTTTTGTAACTGGAGAAACAGGAATTAATGCAATGTTAGTTGCTTTTCCGACAGCTTTGGTTTTAAATGCAGTTAGTGGTTTTGCAGGATTGTACCCAACATTACAAACTTTATATGGTAAAAACCGTACGTTATTATTAGCAAATAAAGAATCGTTAGTAGTATCAGGGGATTTAATTAACAATTTATTAGCAAAAAATAATAATCAATTATATCTAATTGATTCTGAACATTGCGCTATTTTTCAATGTTTAGAGCAAACCAACCCGTGTTCAGAAATTATTTTAACAGCTTCAGGGGGGGATGTTTGCTAATAAAACATTAGCTGATTTAAAAACAATTGATGAGCAACAAGCTTTGCAACATCCAACTTGAAAGATGGGGCAAAATATTACCATTGATTCTTCAACAATGGTAAACAAAGGATTTAAAATTATAGAAGTTTATCATTTATTTAAAACTTCAAAAATCACTGTTATTTTACATCCACAAGCTATTTTACATTCAGCCGTACAATATGCCGATTCTTCAATTATTGGACAATTATCAAAACCTTCAATGTTACAAGTTTTAAATTATTTTTTATATTATCCAATTCGAAAACATAGTTCGTTCTTAAAACCATTAAATTTTGAGGAATTAATAACCTTAACATTTCAAAAAGCTGATTTATCTCGTTGAAAAGCGCTACAATTAGCCTATCGTTGCTTAAATAAAAATAATTCATTAGCCATTGCTTTTAATGCAGCAAACGAAACATTACGTTCGCTTTTCTTAGCCGGAAGAATTAAATTTTATCAAATTGTTGATTATATTGAATATTTTATGAATCAAATTAAACCGCAAAAATTAGTTAATTATCGTGAAATCAAAGAATTAAATGATATCATTAAAAGAGATATTATTAATTATTTTTCTATAAAAAAGTAAGGAGTTAAGAAATAAATGTCAGCAGGAATGGTAGTTTTAGGTTTTATAATTGGGATTATAATTTTATTAATGTTAGTTACAATTCATGAATTTGCACATTTTATTATTGCAAAATTAGCGGGAGCATATGTTTATGAATTTGCAATTGGTTTTGGTCCCAAAATTTTTTCTTGAGGAAAAAAAGAAACTCGTTATTCAATCCGAATTTTTCCTTTTGGAGGATATGTTTATATTGCAAGTCAATTAGTTGATCCACCAAAAGGGCGTGAAGAGGAAAAAGTTCCTGAAGAACGAAAAATGGAAAATATTGCAAAATGAAAACGCTTAATTTTTATTGTCGCAGGAGCTTTAATGAATTTTTTTATTGCTGTTTTTATTTTTACCACAACTTTTGCAGCATTAAATTATAAACCATCTGATATGACATATTGAGGAGCTAAGTATGATTCTAATGGTGCAGCATATGCTGCTCTAAAAACGAGTGGTCAAAATGTTACTCAAGATATTGTGATTTTAGATTATTGATTAGGTCCTAATATTGAAAAACTTAAAGTAGCACAAGAATATTATCGTGTTAATAAGAAAGATAAAGCTGATAATAAGGAGAATCATATTTTAGCAAGTCATGTGGGAACAGTAGATAAGATTCCAACTTATCAAACAACAGTTTTTAATTTTATTAAAAATTTAAAACAACAATATGATAATAGTAATAATGATGAAAAAATTAATTATATTACTCTTGCTTTTGCTCGTGTAAATAGTAAACAAAAAGTTACAACGGCTTCGGATGGTTTATTTCAAACTGAACCAGTTAAGTTAACAGAAGCCAACAATACTTATACAGTCGGAATTAGAGCTCCTGATCGTCAGTTTGCTTCAACTGCGCAAGCATATGGCTATGGTTGAGGAGAAACATTTAGACAATCAGTGACAATTTTAAAATCATTTGGATTATTATTTACTGGTCAGTGAGGACAATTATCTGGTCCAGTTGGAATTGCAAGAACAGTTTCTTCAATGTTAACAGAAGGACCAGCTCTTTTCTTTATGTATGTGGCCATGTTATCTGCTAATTTATTTGTTTTGAACTTAATTCCAATTCCACCATTAGATGGATACAAGTTTTTTGAAACATCAATTGAAGGAATAGTTGGTGGAGTAAAACGCTTAAATGGTCGGTTAAGGATTTGAAAGAAACGCCATGATCCAGCGGAACAAAAAGTATTATTAAAAGAATATCAAGCAAAAGAGCAAAAATTACAGTTACCGCATAAGGCAAAGATTATTATTAATGTAACGGGAGCAATAGTCTTTATTTTATTATTTATTGGAATAACAATTAAAGATGTCTTTTTTTAAGCATAAAAGCTAGGCGAGGATTAGATGATGGACCAACAATTGAAAAAACTATTTACAGCAAATAATTTAGAATTTACTGGAAATTATTTTGATGATGCTAAAGTCATTAAAGCAGAATATAGTACTAGTGAAGGTTTTTTTCGTGTTGTGATTGAAATTAATGATTTTTTACCACTAGAAGTTTTACTAAAATTAGAACAAACTTTATTAGAAAATAAAACATTACCCACAAAGATTTCTTTACGGGTTCGAAAAGAACAATACGAATTAGAAACTATTTTTAGTTTCTTAGAATATATTCGATTAAATAAATCGGAATTAAAAAATAGTTTTTTTAGTAAATTATCCCCAGAACGTTTTGCTTTAACTGATAATATTTTAAAAATTACTGTTCATTCGGAAAGTGAACAAAAATTAGTGGGTGAACATTGTAATTATTATCAAAAAAAACTTCGTCGCTATGGTTTTAGTGATTTACAATTAGCCCTAGTGATTGATTTACGAGAAAATAATATTTTAGAAATTAATGAACAAGAATTAATTAAATATCAAGAAACAGCGCAAAAAACAGAACAGTTAATTTCTAAACCAACCAATGGGACTAATCCAGTACGAAGAGAATTAAATAGTTATCAGAGAGCAAAAAATGGAGAAGCAAGTTATGAACGGTTAATTGATATTGATCAAGATGCTCCGAATGTTACAATTTATGGAAAAATTTTAAGTAAAGAACGACAGTTAATTTCAACAAAGAAATTTATTTATGTAATAACAATTACTGATTATAGTGATACAATTCGCGCAAAATTTTTTACTCGAACAGAACAACCAGATGATTTTATTGAAGAATTAAAAATGAATGAATGAGTTAGTCTTTTTGGCGATATTCGGTATGATACTTATGCTAATGAACAAATGTTTTTTATTAAAAAAATTTCTCGTTTAGAGCGTGAAGATTTATATCGTAAAGATAATGCGCCTGAAAAACGCGTGGAGTTACATCTCCATACTAAAATGAGTGTTATGGATGGAGTAACAGATCTTGCAATGCTTTTTAAAACATTAGTACATTGGAATCATAAAGCAATTGCTTTTACTGACCATTTAAATGTTCAAGCTTATCCAGAAATTTATAATCTTAATAAGAAATATCCTGATGTTAAAGTTATTTATGGTGTTGAAGCAGATGTTTTAGATGATAAAGTCTCATATGTTAAAAACCCGCATTATCATAATTTACGAACTGCAAAATATGTTATTTTCGACTTAGAAACAACTGGCTTAAGTAGTAGCTATGATGAAATCATTGAATTTGGTGCGGTTATTATGGATGGTATTAGTGGTGAACGTCAAACAATTAATCATTTGTTTAAACCATCCGTTAAGTTATCATCATTTACAACTGAATTAACAGGAATTACAGATGAATTATTAGCGGATAAACCAACTTTTATTGAATCAATTGACCAAATTTTAGAATATTTTAAGGATGCAATTTTAATTGCACATAATGCTGAGTTTGACCTTGGTTTTATTCAATCGTGGTTAAAAAAAGCTGGACGCGTAGAAATTAATAACACAGTAATTGATACTTTACAATTATCACGGATTTTAGAACCAAATTTGAAAAATTATCGGTTGGAAACAATTGCTCGTTGTTATAATGTTATTTATAATGAAGAAGTTGCTCACCGTGGTGATTATGATGCAATTGTTTTAACAGACATCTATGAGCATCAGCTACGGAAAATGATTAATACTTATAGTATTGAGTTTGATGATGATATTGAGAAAATTCATGACCCTGCTGTTTATAAAAAACTGCGACCAAAACATATGACAATTTTAGCAAAAAATCAGTTAGGTTTATTAGAATTATTTAAACTAATAACTGCTGCGCATACTAAATATTTTTATTCATCACCAAAATTATTACGAAGTGTAATTGAACAACATCGTAGTAATTTATTGATTGGATCATCATGTGTTAATGGTGATGTTTTTGAAGTGGCACGAAATAAAGATGCATCGGAATTAACAGAAACAATTAAGTTTTATGATTATGTTGAAATTCAATCTCCTAGTGTATATAAACATTTAGTTCAAATGGGAGATTTATCAGAAAAACGATTATTAACAGTCATTAAAGATATTATTTTTACAGCAAAAAAATTAAATAAATTAGTTGTTGCTACTGGTGATGTGCACTATCTTAACCCAGAAGATAAAATTTTCCGTGAAGTTTATATTAATGCAAAAGGAATTGGTGGCCGTCCACATCCTTTATATGATTATAAGCAACGAGTAACTGATAATCCTGATCAGTTTTTAAGAACAACAATGGAAATGATGAACGAATTTAAGTTTTTAAATGATGATGAATTAATTTATGAAATTGTAGTAACAAATCCAAATTTAATTGCTGACCAAATTGAAAAAGTTGAAATTATTAAAGATAAATTATATACACCTAAAATTGAGAGTAGTGACCAATTATTAAAAGAATTATGTTATCAAAATGCTTATAAAATTTATGGTAAGTCATTACCAGAAATTGTTGCATCACGCTTAGAGCGTGAATTAAATGCTATTATTAAGCATGGTTTTGCTGTTATTTACTGAATTGCACATAAATTAGTTGATAAATCATTGCAAGATGGCTATTTAGTCGGGTCACGGGGAAGTGTTGGTAGTAGTTTTGTTGCAACAATGAGTAATATTACTGAAGTAAATCCATTACAACCACATTATTTATGTTTTTATTGTAGTTATAGTGAATTTATTGTTGATGGTTCAGTTAAGTGTGGATATGATTTACCAGTTCGTACTTGTCCAAAGTGTCAAAAACCATTAAAAGGGGAAGGGCATAATATTCCCTTTGAAACATTTTTAGGGTTTGAAGCAGATAAAGTTCCGGATATTGATTTAAACTTTTCAGGAGAATATCAACCAATTGCACATGACTTTACTAAAGAAATGTTTGGAGAACGTAGTGTTTATCGTGCCGGAACAATTTCAACGGTGGCAGAAAAAACTGCATATGGTTATGTGAAAGGTTATTTTGAAAGTAAAAATATTTTACATTTAAAACGTCGCGCAGAATTAGAACGAATTGCCAAAGGTTGTGAGGGAGTTAAACGAACAACTGGACAACATCCAGGTGGAATTGTTGTTATTCCAAATGAATATGAAGTTGAAGCATTTACACCAGTTAATTTTCCTGCTGATGATATCAAATCAAATTGATTAATAACTCATTTTGATTTCCACGCAATTCATGATAATATTTTAAAGTTAGATATTTTAGGTCATGTTGACCCAACTGCTTTGCGAATGCTGCAAGATTTAACGGGAGTGGATCCAAAAACAATTCCAACAAATGATAAAGCAGTTTTAAGTCTTTTTCGAAGTTTAGATGTTTTAAACATTAAACCAGAAGATATTAATGGTGAAAAAACTGGTGCAATTGGTATTCCTGAATTTGGTACCTTTTTTGTTCGTAAAATGTTATTAGATACAAAACCAACTTCATTTGCAGATTTAGTCCAAATTTCAGGATTGTCACACGGAACAGATGTTTGAATTGGCAATGCCCAAGAATTAATTCGAAATCAAAATATTAGTATTTCAGAAGTAATTGGATGTCGTGATGATATTATGGTTAATTTAATTTATAAAGGGTTACCTGCTCAAAGTGCTTTTAAGATTATGGAAGATGTTCGGAAGGGCAAGGGATTAACAACTGAACATGAACAATTAATGCGGGATAATAATGTTGAACAATGATATATTGATTCGTGTAATAAAATTAAGTATATGTTCCCAAAAGCACATGCAACAGCCTATGTCTTAATGGCGTGACGAGTAGCATGATATAAAATTAATTATCCAGTTGAATATTATGCAACATTTTTTTCAACTCGAACAGATGTTTTTGATATTAAAACAATTTTAAAAGGAGCAGAAACAATCAAACAAGTTTTACGCGATATTCAAACTCGTTTGGATAATAAAGATTTTAATGCTCCTAATAAACCAACACAAAAAGAAAAAGATTTAATTCCCGTTTATGAAGTAGCATTAGAAATGTATGCCCGAGGAATTAAAATGAGCAATATTGATTTAAAAACAAGTCGAAATAAAAATTTTACCGTTATTACAAATGAAAATAATGAAAAAATTATTTTACCGCCATTTTCTGCAATTGATGGTTTGGGCGGAGCTGTTGGCGATAGCATTATTAATGCTCGCCATGAAAAACCATTTTTATCAATTGCTGATTTACAAAAACGAACAAATATTACAAAAGCTCATTTAGAATCATTTGAAGAACTTGGAATTTTAAAAGATTTATCATTAGATGATCAAATTGCGTTTGAGTTTTAAATAAGATAATTTTTTATGATATTTTCCTTTATAATTAGAATAATTAAGAGGTGAAGAAAATGGCAATTAAATCAGGTTTTGTTGCAATTGTGGGGCGACCAAATGTTGGTAAATCAACATTATTAAATACAATTTTAAATAATAAAGTAGCAATTGTAACAGCAAAGGCACAAACAACACGAAACCGTATTCAAGGGATTTATAATGATCAAGAATCACAAATTGTTTTTATGGATACCCCAGGCATTCATAAAGCTCATCATGAAATGGGGAAATTTATGAATAAAGTTGCTTTATCAGCAACAAAAGCAGCCGATGTTATTTTATTTTTAGCTCCAGCAAATGAACACATTGATGATAATGATCGTTATATTATCAGAGCACTACAAGAGCGCGCAATTCCAATTATTTTAGTTGTAACAAAAATTGATTTAGTTTCCAAAGGTGATTTAATGGTAAAAATTGCTGAATGAGAAAAAATTCATCAGTTTACTGCTATCATTCCCGTTTCAGCCGTCAAACATAAAAATCTTGAAACATTATTAACTTTATTAAAAACACATTTAGCAGTAGGACCACAATATTATCCTGATGATATGTTAACTGATCAACCAGAAAAGTTTTTAATTCGTGAAATTATTCGTGAAAAAATTTTGTTGTTGACAGAAGATGAGATTCCGCATAGTGTTGCCATTTTAATTGATAAAATTGATGATCAACCACAGCTATTAAAAATTATGGCTTCAATTTGTGTTGAACGGGATTCGCAAAAAGGAATTATTATTGGGAAACAAGGCCGTTTAATTAAACAAATTGGAACGCAAGCCCACTTAGAATTAGAACAAATTTTAGGAACAAAAATATTTTTAGAATTATTTGTTAAAGTAGTGGATAAATGACGGGATAAACCTTCAATGATTGCCCGTCTAGGTTATAACAAAGAAAGTTATTAAAATGATTCAAAAATTAACAGGAATGGTATTGCATAAACGACCTTATGATGATAACAGTGCAATTATTACGATTTTGTCACAAGAATTAGGAAAATTAACTTTTTTTGCACCTGGGGTACAAAAAATTACATCAAAAAATCAGTATGCAGTACAATTCTTAGCAACAAGTGAATTTGAAATATTTTTATCATATCATAATAATAAGTTAAGTAAATTAAAGACAGGAAATTTATTAAAAACAAGAATTAAATTAGCACAAAATTATGATGATTATTTATTAGCAACATTAATTTGTGAAATTGCTGAGCAAGCGGTTGTTGACCGTCAAGCTGATAATGAATTGTACGAATTATTAACAACAACATTAGACAATTTAGTTGCATGAGAAGATAATTTAAGTATTGTAATTGCTTTTATGTTTCGTGCTTTAAAATGATATGGATTAGAATGAGACTTTACGATGTGTAAACGGTGTGGCAGCAAACAACACATTAAAACAATTAGTTTTCTTGAGGAAGGATATCTTTGTAAAAATTGTTTATTACCAAGAGATTATCTTTTTCCAATTGAATTAGTGAAAGTTTTTAATAGTAATTTTCATACTAATTTTTATTTTTACAATAAGATTAATATAAAAGCTTTAATAATATTATTTAAAATGCTATGTGAGTATTATTTAACAAAAGTTGGAATATTTTCGTGTAGTATTTATGAAATGCGACAAAAATCAATTTATTTTAAAGAATAACATAGTATAATTGAGAATAGAGAAATAAGAAGGAGTTACATTAATGCAATATACATTAGAAGAAGTTGTTAATCATTTAAAAACACAAGGTTTTGTTTTTCAAGGGAGTGAAATTTATGGTGGTTTAGCAAACAGCTGAGATTTTGGACCATTGGGGGTTGAATTAGAACGAAATTTAAAAAATTTATGATGACAACATTTTATTACAAAATCAAAATATAATGTTGGTCTTGATAGTGCTATTTTAATGAACAATAATGTTTGAAAAGCTTCTGGACATCTTGGCAATTTTGCTGACCCATTATTAGATTGTAAAAAATGTAAAAGCCGAATGCGGGCAGATAAACTGATTGAAGATAATTATCCAAAATTAAATTGTGGTGGTTGAACTAATGAACAATTAGAGACTTTTATTACCGAAAAAAATATTTTATGTCCAAATTGTGGAGGGCATGATTTTACTGAAATTCGTCAGTTTGAATTAATGTTTAAAACAAACCAAGGTGTCATTGAAGATGAAAAATCAGCTGTTTATCTGCGAGCAGAAACAGCACAAGGAATTTTTGTTAATTTTAAAAATGTTCAACGTTCTTTGCGAAAAAAATTACCTTTTGGTGTTGGTCAAATTGGAAAGTCATTTCGGAATGAAATTACCCCAGGAAATTTTATTTTTCGTACACGTGAATTTGAACAAATGGAATTAGAATTTTTTTATGATAGTAACGAAAAGATTGATTGATTTGAATATTGAGTTAAAGAAGTAACCAAGTTTTTAGAATTAATTGATTTAAAACCAGAAAACTATCATTTTCGTGAGCATAACGCTAATGAGTTAGCCCATTATGCAAAACGAACTATTGATATTGAATATAAGTTTCCGTTTGGCATAGGTGAATTATGAGGGATTGCTGACCGGGGGGATTATGATTTACGTCGTCACAGTGAAATGAGTAAAAATGATTTGTCGTATTTAAATCAAGAAACAAATGAAAAAATTATCCCGCATGTAATTGAACCATCGGTTGGTGTTGGGCGCTTGATGTTAGCGATTTTATATGATGCTTACCATGTTGAAAAAGTTGATGATAATGAGACAAGAATTGTTTTAAAATTAAGCCCGTTATTAGCTTCATATCAAATTGCGGTGATTCCATTAAGTAAACAATTAAACAACGATGCTTATCAGTTATTTGAAAAACTCTTAGGTCGTTTTCAATGCACTTATGATGAAACAGGAAATATTGGAAAGCGTTATCGTCGTCAAGATGCGATTGGAACACCATTTTGTGTAACAGTTGATTTTAACAGTCAAAAAGACCAAAAAGTTACAGTTCGTAATCGTGATACAATGAAACAAGAACGAGTGGCAATTGCTAATTTAGAAAGCTATTTTACCGCAATATTAAAATAATTAAAAGGAGTGAAAGGTATGGCATTAATTAGTAATGAAAAAATTGATTTAATTAAGTCAAAAGTAAATATTGTTACCGTAATGTCAGAATATTTATCGCTTGAAAAACGGGGTCGTAATTATTGAGCAGTTTGTCCGTTTCATGAAGATTCACATCCTTCAATGAGTATTTCACCAGAAAAGCAAATTTACCGTTGTTTTGCTTGTTCAGCTGGAGGCAATGCTTTTATTTTTTTACAAGAATATGAAAATATTAGTTTTATTGAAGCTTTAAAAAAAGTTGCGGTAATGGCCAATATTTCCTTAGATGAATTGACTACTTATCAAGAAAAACCAAAATATGATAAAAGTGAACAGTTAATTTTTGAAATTAATGCCTTAGCAAGCGCTTACTTTAGTAATAATTTAGAAACCAAAAAGGCTTATGATGCAAAGGAATATTTAACAAAGCGGAACATTAATAATACTGAAATTGAATTATTTGAGATTGGTTATGCTGAGAGTGGTTTTGATCATTTGTACCATTTTTTAATTAAAAAAGGATATTCAATTAATGATATTCAACAAGCGGGTTTAATTACAATTAAAAATGGCAAGGTGTATGATTATTTTAATAATCGTTTAATTTTTCCGATTAAAAATGAAGATAGTTATATTATTGGTTTTTCTGGACGAGTAATTAGGGTTACTAACCAGGTAGCAAAATATCTTAATACTTCTGAAACAAAGGTTTTTAAAAAAGAACAACTAATGTATAATATTCACCGGGCGAAACCGTTTATTCGCCAGCAAAATAATTTAATTTTACTTGAAGGATATATGGATGTTATTAGTTTAGAAAAATTAAATCTTAAAAATACCGTTGCTTTAATGGGAACTAATTTAAGTGAATATCATTTAAAAGAAATTAAAAGATTAACAAATGAGTGTTTAATTTTTTTAGACGGTGATAAGGCTGGAATTAATGCTAGTTTAAAAGCAGCAATTAAATTATTAAGTCATAATCTAAAAGTTAAAATTGTCTTGAATCAGACGCAACAAGACCCTGACGAATTAGTTAATAGTGGTCAGGGGGAATTAATTCATACAATGTTAGCAAATGCCCAACATCCAATTAATTTTGCTCTTGATTATTTTCAAAATAAATTTAATTTACAAGCAGCAAATGAATTAGAAGAATTTATTAATATTGTTGCACCTTTAATTAAAGCTAGTCCAAATCAATTGGAACAAGAATTAGCGGTTAATAATTTAGTTAAAATAACAGGAATATCTAAAGAAACAATTACAACAAAAATTGGACAAATTAAAACATATCAAAAAACAGTTTTTTCACCTGCTCTGTCAGAACCAATTCCTAATGAAACAAATGATAATAATTATCAGCAAAATCCGCCACCAAGGTTCAAACCACACCAAAGTAAGACTGGTGTAGTTAAAAATACAAAATATAAAATTAAAAATTTAAAACGATATCTTTTAGCAGAGAAAAATATGGTTTTACAATTACTTGGTTCTCGAAAAGCAGCAGATTTTTATCAAAGAAAAATTGGAAATTTAAATTTTGATGGTTATCGTTTGTTAGCAAATGATATAATTACTTATTATAATGGACATTTTGGGGCAGAAAATGTTAAAATTAATATGTTGTGTCAAGAAATAAGTGATCCAAATTTAAAAAAAATATTAATGGATATTATTAATAAATCAACGATTAAAATTAAATATAATAGGAAAGAATTAGAAGACTATGCGCTCTTAATTGATGATTTTGCTAATGAAAAAGAGATTGCAATGCTATGAAATAAGTTAGAAAAAGCAAGTAATTTAATTGAACAACAGGCAATTTCAATGGAAATTGACAAGTTGAATCAACGATTAAAATTTAAAAAGGGGTAGAGAGAATGGGATTATCAAAAAAAGAAGTCAGAGATATGAAATCTTTTTATGAATTTAAAGAATATATTAATAAATATTTAGAAGAAAATAACAATGAGATTGAACAAGAAAAATTAATAACATTAATTAATGATCATTTTGAAGTTGATGATAATGATATTAAAGAATATTTCGAAGAATTAGTTGCTAATGGTGTTGAATTTAGTGATATTAATTTAGAAGAGTTAGAAGAAAATGAAGTTCCTGAACCAGAAAAAGTAACGAAAAAACAACCAGATGAAAAATTACGTTACAAAGTTGGTGGAATTTCAAATGAAACAAAAATTCAAGATATTATTAAAGCTTACTTTAATATTTTGGGAACAAGTAAGATTTTAACTCGTGAGGAAGAAATTAAATATGCTAAAATGTTAGAATCATCTGATCCAGAAGAAAAACGTTTTGGACGGGATAAATTAATTACTTCTAACTTGAAGTTAGTTGTTTCAGTTGCTCGTAAACATTTAAACCGGGGATTAGATTTTTCAGATTTAATTGAAGAAGGGAACATTGGGTTAATGAAAGCTGTTGATAAGTTTGATTATAAGCGTGGTTTTAAATTTTCAACATATGCTACATGATGAATTAGACAAGCAACAACCCGGGCAATTGCTGATCAAGCGCGAACAATTCGGATTCCTGTTCATATGGTTGAAACAATTAATAAGTTAACAAGAATTGAACGGCAATTAACACAAGAGTTAGGACACGAACCAAGTTACAATGAAATTGCTGAAAAAATGGGGCAAGGAATGGTTGGCGAAAAAGTTCGTGAAATTAAGAGACTATCAATTGAACCAGTTTCATTAGAAAAACCAATTGGTGATGAGGATGATACTCATTTTGGTGATTTTGTTGATGATAAAGATATTTTTACACCGGATGAATATGCTGAAAAAGAATCATTACGAGAAGTAATTGATGAAGTTTTCCATGAAATTTTATCAGCACGAGAAGAAAAAGTAATTAGAATGCGGTTTGGACTTTTACCAACAAAGTTACGAACAGTATTACGGTTAGCAAAAGAATGTGAAGATGAAACTTTCCCCGAATTAGTTCAAACAGTTAAAGCTCTTGATATTCATTATGATACACCAATTGAAAAAGTACAAAGTCAAAAAAATGCTTTAATTGATAAGCATTTATCAAAATATGATTCACCAAAAACATTAGAAGAAGTAGGCAAAGAATTTAAAGTAACACGTGAACGAATTCGCCAAATTGAAGCAAAAACAATTCGTAAGTTTAAGCCAAACCAAGCTAATTCGAAAGCAAAAGTATTAAAAGACTTTTTTAAAGGATAGGGGTTTTAAAAAATGGATAGATTATCAGAACGTTTATTATTAATTGCCAAACAAGTTAATGAAAAAGACATTATTTGTGATATTGGGACAGATCATGCAATGATTCCAATTTATTTAGCAAAAGGAAATTTAATTACCAAAGCTTATGCATGCGACATTGCAGCACAACCCTTAGCCCAAGCGAAAAAAAATATTACAAAATATCATACTGAAGAACTTATTACCCCAATTTTAGCAGATGGTTTAACAGGAGTTTCGGACATTAAGATTGATACATGTATTATTTCAGGATTAGGGAGTACAACAATTTTAACCATTTTGCAACGAGATTCTGATTTAATTGATCGTTATATTTTATGTCCTAATGATGATCCATTTTTATTACGAAAATGAATTAAAAAACATAAGTACTTTATTGAAAAAGAATTATTAATTAAGGAAAATCATATTATTTATGAGATTATTGCTGTTAATAAAACTTCTGGTCAAAAAGTCAAAAATAAAAAAGACTTATACTTCGGTCCTTATCTTCGCAAAGAACATAGTAAACTTTTTCAAGAGAAATGATTGTTAAAAAATGATTATTATTTAACATTGTTAAACAAGATTCCTGCAAACACTAAGCGCTATCAAGAAGTTAAAGCAAAACTAAAAATGATTAATAAGATGATATAATGTTAATTAAAAAATTATATCAAGAAATTGAAACTGATTTTTCATTAAAAGCAGCTTGTAAGTGAGATTATAGTGGTCATCAATATGGAAACAAAAATCATTTTGTAGCAAAAATTATGGTTAGTTTAGATTTAACAAGCGAAGTAATTACAGCAGCAGTCGCTAAGCAAATTAATGTTATTATAACTCATCATCCTTTTTGTTTTGGCAAGAAAAAAAGAATTCAACAGATTCCTTACAAACGAGCAATTATTGATCTTCTTAATAAACATCAGATAACTGTTTATGCTTTACACACAAATTATGATGGTTTAATGAATGAATTGATTTTACAAGAATTAAATCCCCAAAAAATTGTTTCCTTTGATGATGATTTAACAATGATTGGGTATGTCAGTTTAACAGCTGATAAAATTATTACGAAATTAAAAGCAATTTTTAAAATTACAACAGTGCAGCACAATTTATCGACGTTAGAGCAACCTATTAAAACAGTTGCCTTAGCAGCAGGAGCGGCAGGTGATGTGATTGCAAAAATTAACCAAAATATTGACCTCTTTATTACTGGGGAAGTAAAATGAGATCAATGAGTATTAGCAAATGAAAAACAATTAGCAGTTATTTGCTTCAACCATTATATGGAAGATTTTTTTACTGCTGCTTTTGTTGGATACTTAACCCGAAAGTTTCCAACTTTAACAATAATTCCATATCATATCAAAAATATTATTAACTATCGTTAATAATATTTTTATATTTGCTCTAAATAACGAATTACTTCTAACTGAATGATGCTAGGTGTTGATGCCCCCGCAGTAACAGCAACACAGGTTTTATTTGTCAACCAAGTTGCTTGAATATCATTTTTATCATTAATACGATATCATTCAATCCCAATTTGTTCGCCCATTGCAACTAGCTTTAAGGTGTTACTACTTCGTTCATCACCAACAACAAGTAAAAGGTCAATTGTTGTTGGATCTAAATTTAGAACAGCATTTTGTCGTTCTAATGTTGCATTACATAAATCATTTTTAAAAAGAATTTCATTTGGAACAAGGGTTTTAATTTTTTTCACAATTGCTTCAATATCAATTTTAGAAAGGGTTGTTTGGTTTGTAATTAAAATCTTTTTAGTTGGATCAAGATTAGGCAAAATGTTTTCAACTTCTTGTTCTGTTGTCACAAGATTGATGCTTGGACTAAGCGCTAACATTGCATTTGTTTCTGGATGAAAGTGTTTTCCAATAAAAATAATTTGATAATTAGGTTTTACTAAATATTCCTTAATTAAATTTTTCGTGATAGTTACTCATTCACATTCAGTATCAACAAGTGTAATGTTTTTCTGTGCTGCGACATCTTTAATCCGGTCATCACTACCATGTGCACTTAAAATCACAACAGCATTATCTGGTAGTGTTTGCATTAGCGCAAGGCGATTAAGTTTAAAATCGTTGACCAGAATAACACCTAAATTAACAATTTTATCAATAACATGTTTATTATGGACAAGATAACCTAACATATAAATTTGCCGTCCAGCATATTTGACAGCAGCTTCTTTTGCTCATTTAATTGACTTGATAACACCAAGACAATAACCACGAGGTGTCACTTTTACAACTTTCATTTTTTCACCAATCAATTTTTATCTACTTATATAATATCATAACTAAAAATCTCTTTCATCATTTTAAAATAATATCTTAAACTTATTTATTAATTAAACTAAATTTGATATAATTAATTTGTCTATTTTAAGTAAAAATTTTATCTTTTTCTTAAAATATTACAATTATCTTAAATACTAAATTCAATTTGGGATAAAAAAATATTTAATGCAAAAAACTAATGATTAATGCTATTTTAACATTAGCAACCAACATTGGTTTGATTTCATTATGTAAATTGTAAATGCAAATGTAGCACTTTATTGAAAAAAATAAAGTGCTTTTTATTTTGTAAAAAATACTTATATTTATTGGATTAATCGTTAGATAGTATCTTTTACACTTAATAAAATATGTTTTTTCAGAAAAATCCATCCTTTCTTTTCTTAAAAAATTTTAAATAATTGTTTTATTTAGTTGTTAGTTAATTGTTAAATATAATTACTAAAAAATATATTTAATAAACAAAGAATTAAAAAAGATAATAAGATAAAAAAAAAAAAAAAGATACTATCTAACGATTAATCCAAAATTCAATCTTTAAAACTTAATATTTTTTGATGCTTAAAGATGGATAACTCATCTATGGCACGAAGCCTTAAAGAAAGTGTGAAAGCGATTGGATTTACTACTCCTATTTATTTCTTTAATTCTCGGCAAGATTAATCACTTGCGAAATGTCAGAGCATGTGTTTTTTTGGCTTGTTTTCATAAAAAGAGTGTTGTTAAACCGAAAAAAACAATATCGGACACTAAAAAACAAGAGGGTTGGAACTCCAAAAGGTTATTTTCTTTATATAAAGTTGTGTAGGGATGGATGAAGCGTAATTAATAACTGGGTAAACTGTTTTTTGTTTATTTCCGTATGGGGGTAAACTCTATCAAAATATCCTATCCGCCCCCGCCCACGTTCAAAGTGGAGCGGGCGGCGAAGTAATTAAATATTAAAATAAATTATTTACTAAATATCAAAATATTAACCAATAAAGGAATATTATGTTTTTTACAGAAAGGAAAATATTTTATGAAAAAATGAAATAAAAAAATTAAAAATAAATTACAAGAATTAATGATACAAGCTTATCTAATAACAGTAAATGATATTAATGGTGAAATTTGAGCAACAAATAAAAAGAATTAAGGAGTATAGATAAATGACAGAATATAAAAGTAAATATATTAATAAAACTTGAAATGAAATAACAACATCATTTGATTGAGTTAATTGTCAACCTATTAATTGTCGTATTTTACATCATAAAAAGCATTATGATTTGCAATGTTTAGAATGAGCCAAAATGTACTTAAATTTATTTAAAGACAAGTGAGATGTTATTGTTTCATATACGCAATATTATAAAATTAACGATATTTTAGATTTAGCATCCGATGGATGAAAAATATTATAAATTGACAAAAAAATAAAACAAATAAATTAAAATATATTATTGCAATTAACCCTGCTGGAATTGGACAAACTGGTATTATTATTTATAATGTTTTGCAAAAGAAAATAATTAATAATATTACTTTTAATTCCCAAAATGAAGAAGAAGCAATAAATAATATGTATTTAATATTAAATGAGTTTAAAAATAAAATTTGTTCTTATTTAAATAAAGTTATTGTAATAATTGAAGATTATCAACTTCATAAGGGTTTAAAAATAAAAAATCCATTATCTACTCCTAAATTTATTGGTGGTTTAAAAGTTTTATGCAAATATCTATTTAATTTAAAATATATTTTTCAATCACCAGTCATTAAGAAAAATTATATTTATAAAGGAAATATTAAAATGTCAGAGCACGAACACGATGCTTGAAAACATTTACAGTATTTTTTAGCAAAAGGAGTTGATAAAAATGACACAAACAAAAAGTAATTTACCTAAAAAATCAATAACTAATAAACCTAAAATAAAAAATAAAAAAGTTAATAAGTTAGAATTAACTGTTAGATTACATGAAAATCCGATTAAAACTAAGATTAAGGCACTGGTTGCTGGTGGTATTGAAGTTTATGCTTATTCGGTTAAATGTCAGTGAGAAGGATTAAATTACTCAACATTATCAATATATAACCCATCTGTTTTAACTGAGTTTTTGAAATTAAAAAAAGATGATGAGATAAAAATTAAAGGCTCAGTATTTAATCAGTTAAATATAAAAACTAAACGCTATTTTTTGTCTTTTAGAGTAGACAGTTTTGAAATTATACAAAAAGCGATTAGAAAAAGAACAAATACAAATATTAAAAAATAGGAGGAAAAACAATGGCATTAAAAAATGTAAAATATGTTCTTATTAATGAAAATAGTGAACCTATTAAAAATGAAGATGGTAGTTTAGATATTAAAACTGCTGAAATTATTTTAGAAAATACTGCTGAAGTTGAAGAATTTAATGCAATTAATTTAGAAAATAGTAATCAGCAAATCAACGAACTACAAACAAAAAATACTGAATTAACTTTACAAATTGAACAACAAAACAATTCAATTAAAACAAATTGAAGTAATTGACTTTATTAATTCTTTAACTGATAATGAAGAATTTAAAAATGTTTTATTAAAGTCTTATGATATTACTGATGATATTGAAATCATTAAAACACAATTGCAGAGTGTTTATGATGAATTAATTAAGGTACAAACAGTTAATACTGGGGGCGTACCAAAAGTAGTAAACAAAGAAAACAATATTTTAGATACAGACAATGTATTTAATAAATAGAAAGAAGGAAGTAAATTATGGCACAAAACCCACAAAGAATTTTCGGAGATATTGCTAATCAAGCAACAAAACGAGATCGAGAAACATTTGAACAATGATATTTACAAACTTATCAACAAAAATTTAGTTGAGAAGCATTATTTGCGTGAAAAGATGCAAGTAAATTTAGTTTAGCATATAAAAGAAAGAAAAATATTAAATATAATGAAGGTTCTGAAAAAGATGGGAAAGTATTTAATATTGATGATAAATTATTAAATTATTCAGAAGTAGAATTTGATGATGGAATTATTGAATTAGATACAATTTTAACTTTTGCTCGTAAATTAGACCCTGTAGAAAGTGATTTTAACCCTAATCTTTGGGCTGCTGATATTGAACAAGCAATGGATACTGAGGTTGCTTATAAACGTAATAAAATTTTAGAAATTATTAATAAAAGAGTAGTTACAACCATTCAAGGCCAAAAAGCAGATGATACTAATGCTTTACAAATTCACGATGAAATTATGGATAAAATATATGAAAATGGATTTACCCCATCAGAAACAGTTGTCTTGGGTTCGGCTGATTTTATTCGTGGAATTCGTAATAAATTACAGTTACAACTTGGAGCAAATGACCAAATAAACAATGTAATTGAAACAAGCGGAGCAATGAAAACTGTTGAAGGAACAACATATTATATGGTTCCTAAAAAATTACCAATTATTAATAAAGATGGTTCAGAAGGAACAATTACTCTATTACCAGATGGTGTTAATGCAATTGCCTTTAAATTTAGTAAAAAATATGACCCTCTTATCTTACGTAAAAAAGACCATACTCCATTAAGAGTTGGTGCAGCTGCATTGGGTACTGGAATGGATAATACTTTGATTATGGAAAGAGTTTTATATTTAGGTGGGGCAGTAGTTGAACCTAAGGGAATTATTAAACATATTGTTTCAAAAATTGATATTAATAAAATAGATAAACCAAATATTCATGTTACAGACCCAACAAAAGCAACAGCCGAACAGTTAAAATCACAATTTAAAGATGTTGTTTTAAAAGCAGTAAAAGCAGTAAATAGTTCTTTAACTGAAAGTGATTTTGATTACTTTATTGAAAGTAAAGGTGAAGACTGACCAATTAATATTACAAATGATAAAACTGTTGAAGTTCAAATTGAAGGTAAAAACAACGCTACTGGTCAAACAAATCCGATTGATGTTAAAATTAAAAATTCTTAATAGTACTAAAAAATAGTACTTTTTCGTTTGATATATATGCCAATTGGAACATCTAAAACAGCCCTTATTTATGCTGTTAAAAAAATTCAACTAGATTGTCAATCCAACAACAAGAAAAAAATTTTGGTTTACAGTTATTAGAATTTTTAGGAATTCAAGTTTTAGCTCTTGGTTTATCAGTTTTAACTGGTGGTATTGCTTCGGCTGTTGGTCTTGGTGCGGGATTATCTAATTTTGCCGCAGCATTTATCTCATTTGGAGTAGAAACAGCAACCACCGATTTTGCCGTAAATCAAATATACGATAAATTAACATCAGAAGTGACAGCAAAAAGTACTGCCTTAAATTTGCTACCAGCAATTGGTGGTATTGGAAAATTAACGCGTGCTGCTCGAACAACTAAAATTTTAAAATTAGCGAAAGAAACTAAACTACTTGAAAAATTAGGTGTAATAACTGCTAATAATTTAGAAGATGTTGTAAGACAAGTTAGAGGTAAAAAGATTTTATATGATAAATTAATATTTGATTTTACAAAACAAGCTAATAATGAAACTTTATTATATACAATTGGAAAATTAGCCCGAAATGATTTTTGTAAGGGTTTTAAAGTTTCTAAATTAGAAACAATTAATAATTTATTAAAAATTGAAAAAAATATTCAAAAAATAAGTCCTACATTAGTTCAAAAAATACCACGCATAAATGAAATAAATACTAATAAATTATTGTCTGAATATGGATTAAATATTGATAAAATAAGCAAAATTAATACTAATGAGTGATATAACATAATGACTAATCTTCATAAAAAAGGTGTTGGTAAAAACCAAATATTAAATGCTAATTTAATGCTGGGCAGTAAAATATATAATAATAAATTATTAAATATTTTTTATCAAACACCAATTAAATTAAATAAAATTTTGAATCATTTAAACCCAAATTTTTATATTCAAAAAGTAACTAAAAAATTATTAGCCCCAATTGAAAAACAAATAATTACTATTAAACAAAAAGTAATTAGTAAAATTACTGATAAAACTAAAAAAATATTATCTAAATTTGAAACTAAGGCTATTAAAAAAAGTAAATTATTACCTTTTGCTTATGGTTCTGATGTTTTTTTAGCAGTTAAAATTGTTCCATTATCAGTTGCGGGTGAAGTTGCTTTAACAATATATTATAAAAATCCTAAATATGCCCCTATTGTCGTTATGACAACTTTAATCAAAGCAGAACAGTTTGTTTTGGCTCCTGAACCGTTTAAATTCTATATGAACAGTGAGTGGTTTATTGGTTGGGGATTTAAAAAAACAAGTTTGTTTAATTTAGTTTCTTTTGCCCCACTTGTTTATCAGCAAGTAGTAAAAGATAGTTTTAAAATATATCGGACAATTGCTAAGATATTAAAAATGCAAGAACAATTTAAAAATAACTTTAATAAAGATAAATTGTTAAATACACTAGAAGATAGTGCGGTTACTAGTTTGTTAGGTAATGTACTAGTATTTCAAGCATATAAACAACTCAGAACAAAACAAGATTTAAACAAAACAATTAAAACAAAAACATTACTAAATAGTAAAAAATTTATATTAAAGAAAATATATTCTAAAAAAAGTAAATGATTAAGGAGATGATTAAATGTTAAATGAATTATAACAAAATGTTACTTTGGAAAATTATAATAATTTTATTCCAATGACAGGTAAAATTACACAAGTTCCAGTTCATTATAATAAGTTTTTAAAGGTGATGTAGAATTATGATTTAAAACATTTGCTTTAAGAGCACAAAATATGATTAATTCTTACTTAAACTATCCATTTTCAAAACTAAAGTTTGAAACATTTAAAGATCCATTATTAAAGAAAATTTGTATTAATATGGTGTTTATTACGATTGAGCATTGAATATTTAACCGCATTCCAATTGAATTTTTTACTTCGGCAAATATGAGTGTTGGTGATATTAATTATTCATCGCAAAATGACCCCATGATTATTTGACAAGGTCTATTGCCTACCTATGCAAAATCATTGGCTAATTTAACAACTTTAAAGAAAATGTTTCGTACTTTTCAAGAAGAAGTATTGATTTAACAATGATTGATTTAGAATCATATTATACTCAATTAGAAGTTGATGCTTTAATAGAAAAAGAAAAAACTAAGATTGACAATAAAACTATTGTTAAAAATAACAATAATGAAATAAATGTTCCCTTTGATAATGATACTATTTATGAAAAAATGGTGTCTGAAAAGCAAAACAAAGTGGCGGTAGTGATATTAAAATTGATAATAAAACAATTATTAAAAATACTGCTGATGAATTAATGGTTTCAGATTTAAAACAAAATAAAATAACTTTATTACCTAAAAGTAGTGGTCGTGTTAATGCTGATTTTAATGCTGAAAACGGGGAATTAAGAATTTGAGACCCTAGTTTTGAAGGTGGTAAAAATACTGCTGATTATATGATTATTGATAGTACAGTTGCGGGAATTGAAAGTACTGATGATACATTTGGTACTACTAAATATTTAGATAAATTTTATTTACAGAAAAAAGATTTACCTAAAATATCAAATGATTGAAAAGTTCTTGATACTAGTGATTTTGTTCAAGATTCTAAAGGATATAAAATTAAAAATTTTAATAAGTCAGAATATTATTATCGTTTATGGTGTTATACAACGCTTGAGATAGAACTATATATAATTACGCATATAAACTTTAAAGGTCAATTAGCAAGTGGAATATCATATGCAAATAATCCAAGTCGTTGAATTAACATTCAATTATTTTCCAACGGTGAGTTTAAATTATCATCAATATGAAATAGTGTTGAAATTAAAGGATTGTATATTGAAAGAAAAAAAGTAAGTTAGGAAGGAGATGGTATTATGCCAAAAGTAACTATTAAAGATATGATTATGTTTTTGAAAATCTTTGGAGTTTCATCATTGTTTTTTATTGCCGGAATTATTATTTGTTTTATCGGAGAAAAAACATTGGGTATTTCTTGACCAGCATATGTTATTGTTTCAGCAATGCTTATTGGAGCAGGAATTATAGTTTTAATTATTGAAACTATTAGATTTATCAAAACTCATAACAAATAACAAAAACAAGATAGTATTGAAGATGTTATTAAAAAAGAAGATACGAAATAAAGAGGTGATATAAATGGGATTGTTACCAGCAAAAAAGAAATTAAAAAAAGAATATGATATTGATAGTTATTATCTTAATTTAGCATCAACGATTACTAATCGTAAAAATGTTACTGTTCAAAAACATAAGGAGATTTTAGAAAAAAGAATTTGTGAAGATAATGCTATTTTTTTAAATCCACGAAATTTAGAAATTAGCATTTATAATCCAATTAATAATAAACAGATAGATACTAAATTAATTAATAACTTTTTAAAAATGCAAGACTTTACTAATAAGAATTGATATAACGAATATAAAATTAATAAGAATGGTAAAGGTGCATATTTTATTTTTGCTAATAATTCAAAACTTAATTTTATTACTATTGATTTTTATAATGACCAATATGACGAATTAGGTAATTTAGTATCTTGTACTTTTGATTATGACCCTTATATTAAAAATGACCAGAGTGTTTTTATTACTGAAAAATTAGAAATTGATTATGTAACTAAACAAGTAAAAGTTATTAGAAAGTTAAAAACACGATTATACAGCACTATTACCGACTTATATATTGATGATGCTAAATGAAATAACTATGCAACTTTACAAAGAGAAGAAATATTGCCACTTAATTTTATACCAATTGAAATTATTCCTAATAACCCTAATTTTGAGCCTTCTGCTCGTTATAATAAACAATTTGCTAGTATTTTAGATATTATTGCTGAAAAGATAATGTTAGATCCATTATTAAATAGTGGTTAATTTACCATTAATACTAATGGTGTTACTGGTGTGGTTGACCAAGAAATTAGCAAAATGTTGGCTTCATTTATTGAAAATGACTTGTTATTAGTTGAAGGAGACCCTGATAGTAATTTTCAACCAGTAGACTATATTGCTGGTAATTTTAAAGGTGAACAATTAACCAAAATATATGATTGATTATTAACTAATTACTATAAAATAAATCGCCATCATGTTCCCGCAATCGCCAAGGGGGAGCCCAACAAACACAAGCAGAAGTTGCGGGAGTAAATATTCAAACAAACGCATCATACGAACAAATGATATATATTAGAGAAATTAAATTAACTGAATTCATTATTAAGTTAATTAAATATGATAATGCTATTTTAAACAGTAGAACATTTAATATTAAAAATATTGATGATTTAATTATTGATGTTCACTTACCAGTAAATGCTACTTTAAACAGACAATTAAATAACAATGAAACTATTATAAATATGCTTAATGAAGAAAGAAAACAAGAATAATGTTAAAACCATCTGAAAAAATGTTAGCACAATTAGCAGAAAATGATGGACCAATTGACTATTCAATTGATAGTATTCCATTAGATTTTGCTAGTCAATCGCAGTACAGCGACCCTGATTTAGAACAATTATTTACTGAAGACCGTGCTAGAACCTTATATATTTATAAAATTAATAAATATCTTGTAAGACAAAGCAAAAACCAATCTTAAACCACTCTCAAAATAGCGTTAAAATAGATTTTATTGACAAAGATGAATATATTAAAATAACTGGTTATGAAATTAGTGATTTTAATTTTAAATTACAAATTCAACAAAGTACCACAGTCCAAGATAATAGCACAAGTTATGTAATGATTGATGAAAAAGATATTTTAATTAATGATATTTCAAAAAAAGACAAAGAATTTTTAGAATCCTATGACTTAAAAATAGTATCTATTAATGAACGAATTACCGAAGACAATAAAAATGAATGTTATATTATCGAAGAATATAAAAGACCTTATTCACCTGATGGTGTTGATATTATTAAATCTACTCATTTAGTTAAGGTGACTGATTTTAAATGAAAAAACCAAAATAGTATTCATTTAGTATTACAAAAATCATTACCCGAAGATACAGTATTTACTGGGATTGAGATTAAATACCCTAAATCAATGTTATTTGGAAATATTAAATGTTGAGGTAATATTAATGGTGTTTATTCTTATCCTTCATCAATAGTTGAAAATGCTAGTTTAGTACCGTTGCTATCTATGCCTATTGAAACAGAACCTAATTTAAGAGTATTTCAATATTGATTTATCGAAAGTTTTTTACCGTGGTTTATTGCAAAAATATATATTCAACCAGATGATATTTTAAGTTTAATAAAAAATAATGGTTTAGAAAAAGTTTTATTAAATTATTTAACTTATCGTTATAATTATGATCGAAAATTTCAAGGTGCAAAATATGATGAAAAAGGAAATCCCACTAATAAAGCGGCTGAATTACGTCAAAAATTTGAAGGACAAAAACCAGAAGATGTTATTGATGGTTTATTTGAAAATTGAAAATTAGACAATCCAAGTGAATTACATAAAAGATATCTAAAAAGAATTAAACAAGTGATATACATGTTATCAAATTATACATATAGTAAATATGCAATAGAACAAATTAATATTAATAATTTACAATTATTTAATAAAAATAATGAAAAATTATCATTAATTACATTAGAAATATAAAAAGTTATTTTCAACATATATATTTGGTTCGCTATCATTATTTCAACGATAAACTGATTTAAAGTAAGAACCATTATCATCTGTTCAATGTATCACATATTTAACAAACCCTGAATCATTTGTAATATATAAATCTCTTCCCATACCTAAATCAGTTTTCTGCAATTGCCGATTATTAGAATTATCAATTTTAATAGTCATTTCATTATTTTTAAACTTAATAATACACCAATCAGCACTTTCATCAACACGCCACACAACAAAATATCATTTATTATCAATTTGATTAAATGGTTTTTCTTGATATGCTATTCATTCTAAAATACCATTTTTTGTTTTTATATTATTTTTTTCTTTTAAATCTGCTAATTCTTTTTCGCTATATTGTGGTTTATTACAAGCAACTAAATTTGTTGTACTTGTTCCAATTAAAGTGATTGTTCCCAAAAGACTTAATATTTTTTTCATATTTTAATTCTACTATACTATATTGTACTAAATCTGGGCTCGCGGTTATTTTCATAAGTTTGTGAAAAATGCCTTAAAGTTTAAAAAAACTTTTGCCGCGCTTTTCGAAATACTTGGGAAAAATTCTAAGCGTTAAGCGAAGAATTTTATAAAGGTTCCCAAATTTGTTTGAAAGAACCTCAAAATCTTTTTTAACTTGTAAGTTATTTTATCACAAAAATTTAAGAAAATCAACCGCTCGCCCAAAACCTCAAAAAACTATATAATTAGCTTTGTATATAAAAGAAAGGATTTTTTAAAATAGATAAAACAAAGCATCATTTTACTTTTAAAGAAAGAGTAATGTTAAAAGATTTATTAGAACTTGATTCTTTAAAAAGAAAAAATGGTAAATCCAATATATCTAAAATAGCAAAAATATTGCATAAAAATCGCAATACAATTAGACAAGAAATAAAAAGGTTAAAAGATAATGAATATGACGCTAAATTAGCACACGAAGATTATTTACAAAAACGACAAAAATGTTTTAAAAAATCATCATTATTGCTAAATATTTTAGAATGACTAGATGAAAAATATAACAAATTTCATGATTCACCAGAACAAATCTGTAAAAAATATGAAAAAGAGTTTGGTATTAAATTTCCGGTATGTTTTAAAACTTTATATAAATATATTCATTTGGGATTTTTAAATTTCAAGAAAGATAATTTGTATTTTCATCGTAGAAAATATAAAACAAAAAATAGAATTGATAACCGTGGAAAAATAAGAAATTTTAGAACTATTGAAGAAGCAAAACATGATAAAAATGAATTTGGTTGATTTCAAATGGATACTATGGTTGGTAAAAATAATAGTGTTTGTTTAGTTTTAATCAAAGAATTAACCCAATTTAAAATTATTGAACCATTAAAAGAAAAAACAACAAAAGAAGTTACAAACGCATTAAAACGAATTTTTTTTAAAAGATTTTTTAAAGATAGATGCAAAGGAACAATAACAGATCAAGGCAAAGAATTTGCTGATTGAGAAAAAATTGAAAAAATAACAAATGCTAAAGTATATTTTTGTGATGCTGGAACTCCAACTCAAAAACCCAAAGTTGAAAGAGCAATTCGTGATTTTAGACATTGATTTTCCAAAGGAATTGATTTAAGTATTTATTCAAGAAATTATTATCAAGAAGTTGTTAATATAATAAACTCTAAACTTAAAAAATCTTTACATTGACTATCTTTAAAAGAAGTTTTTATACAAATGTTTAATTTTTAATATAATTACCTATAAAAATTTTAATCATTTTATTTTTCAGTGTGCCAAAATTCATAAATTTAAAACAAAAATATTAAATTTTTTTAAAATAAATTATATTGAACATTTATTTTATTGGTGTTATAATAAAATTAAGTAGGGTGCTACACTTCATAGTACAATTTACATTATGAAAGGAGATTGAGTATGCCAGTAAGCTTGAAAGCTAAAAGCAAAAAGGTGGCCCAGTTGAAAAAACCAGTAGCAAAAAATGCAACAGAAGAAAAATGATTATTCATTAAATCACAAGCAGTTATTGATTCAACTTCAGCTATGAAAAGATCAATCGATCGTTCATTAGGAGATATTTATACAAAAACAGCAGCGGATTATCGGGCAAAAGATGGAAGTGCCATTACTACTGCAATTACAGCAGAAAGACTAATTGCAGAACGTTTAGGAAAAACAGCAACTCAACGAAAAGCAATTGAAGTGCAAAATAAAAAGAAGGCCACTCAAATGTTAAATTCAAAGGATAACAAAAAACCTGCTAAAAAGCAGCAGCAAAAAAACCTTTGAAAAAAGTAGGGACAAAAAATAAGTAATGTTAACAATAACTAGATTTTCTAGTTATTGTTTTATTTAAAATTTTTATTAATATTTTTCCTGTTTTTATAAAATAGAAAAATAAGATTAAGAATTTTAAATAATTAGGACTATAATATAAAAGAAAAGAGGTTGGATCATGAAATCATTTGGCAAGTGAAGTATAGCTTTAATATGAATTATTGTATTAATTATTTTAGTTTTAGCCTTAGTTTTTTTGGGAATATATTATGATGCTTATTATTGAGAAGGAAAAGGATTACCAGTTAATATTAATGATATTAAAACATTTCATGATAATGGTTATCAGTTAATAGGTCACTTGGGAATTGACAAATTAATGCGATTAGTATCCTCGGGATCATTTATTTGAGGATATTCAAATATTATTGTACCTGATGGTGGGCGAGGAATTGATTTAATGACATGGTTGCACCAACCGGGTAATGTTAATAATAGTGGAGTGATTCAATGACCCCAAAATTATGAATTAGAAGCCGGAACAAATTTTGCAGAAGTAGTTGGTAGTCTATTAATTGTTCTATTAGTGGCGGTTCCCGTTTTAATCTTAATTGGAATATATGTTACAAAAAAATGATAAAAGCAATGACACATCCTTATTCAATTGAATATTTAGACACACAGAAAAAATTGAAAAAAACAATAAAACAAGCTAGAAAAGCACTGAAAAAAATGAATATAGCTGTTCGCAAGGAACATGAAACATCCACAACATTAGCACGAGAACAAGAACGATGAGCTAATTTAATTGTTAATGCTGAAACAGATTTTCTTAAAGAAGAAGAACTTTTTAAAGCTCAGGATAATAAAAAACCAGTTGTGAAAAAATTAGTAACTACCGGTAAAAAATAAAAGTTATATAATGAAATTAGCAATAATTTCATTTTTTAAATATGTTATAATTTGGAAGGTGAGAAAAGGGGGTTAAATTATGAGTAATTTTAATCAATTTGGTTTTAAGCGGTTTTTAAATTTAGGCCTTGCTGAATTAAAATTTGTTGAACCAATTATTGTGCAAGAAAAAGTAATGCCATTATTATTAAAACATCAAAATGTTATATGTAAGGCACATACAGGAACTGGAAAAACATTTGCGTTTTGTTTACCAATTTTAAATAATATAAATTATGAGCAAACAAAAATCCAATCTATTATTGTAACCCCAACCCGTGAATTAGCAAAACAAATTTATGATAATATTCGTTTTTTTAAAAAATTTGAACCAAATTTACAAGTTAATTATTTTATTGGTGGCGAAGATATTAAACGTCAAATTAAACAATTGCAACGAATCCAACCCCACATTATTATTGCTACTCCAACGCGACTAAAAGATTTGTTTGAACAACAAAGCTTAAATTTAGGTAAATTAACAACTTTTATTATTGATGAATGTGATATGCTTTTTGATTTAGGTTTTATTGAAAATGTTGATTATATTTTGAGCAAAGTGAATCCTAATGTTCAAGTATCTGTTTTTTCTGCAACAATTCCGCCTGAGTTAAAACCTTTTTTAATCAAGTATTTAAAAAATCCACATTATTTAGATTTAAATGCCAATCAAATAACAAATCAAAACATTACACATATTTTAATTCCAACAAAACATCAAGAGCGAGAAACAATTTTATTAAAACTTTTAAAAACATTTGATCCATATTTATGTTTAATTTTTGTTAATAAAAAAACAGATATTAATAAGTATTATGATTTGTTATTAGAACATAATTATTCTGTCATCCAATTACATGCTGGATTAGAACCACGATTACGAACACAAGTTGTTAAACGAATTCGAAATTTAGAATATAAGTATGTTATTGCCAGTGATATTGCAGCGCGTGGAATTGATTTTATTGGTGTTAGTCATGTTATTTCAATTGATTTACCAAATTATTTAGAATATTATATTCATCGTAGTGGTCGTACTGGGCGGGCAAATTATACTGGCTATAGTTATGTTCTTTATGATACAAAAAATTTAAATTTAGTGCAACAATTAATGACAAAAGGAATTATTTTTAAAACAAAGAAATGAAATCAACAAGGAGAATTGGTTGAAACAGTTCTTAGTGATGATAAGCCTAAAAAACATTCTTCTCTTGCAGTTGAGAATGAAATTAATAAAATTATTCATCGTTATAAAACAAAAGATAATAATAAAAAAATTAAACCTGGTTATAAGAAAAAACGGAAAGCGGAAATTGATGAATTTAAAAAACAAGTTCGTAGAAGTCACATTAAAGAATCAATTAAAAAAATTAAAAAAGAAAAAGCAAGAGAACGGGCAAATAAATTATTTAATAAAAATTAGGCGTCCTGTACAATGAACCGGCAAAAAACAATCTCACAAGAATTGTTTTTTGCCGGTTCATTGTACAGGACGCCAAATATTATCGAAATTTACGATCGTGTTGTTTTTTCAGTTAATAAAAATTTTGGTAAAGCAAGTGCATTAAGTAATTAATGTTTAAAAACCTTAGTAAAATAATTTTTTTAAGCTATAATTATAACGAAGATTATTAATGTAGTTTTAAAATTACTTTACATCGTAAGGTTTTTTTTATTAGGGCGGGAGGAAATTAATTTGTCAGAAGTTTTAACAGGTCGTGAAAAAAAATTACGGTTTGAAAAACCTTGAAAAACAATAGCATACTTTTGTGTTCCAACTGTTTTCTTAATGATTGTTCAAGGGTTATACAATATTGTTGATAAAAGTTTAGCATTATCATTTGCCGCACCTGATTTAATTCATGATCAATTTTATATTGATGCATATAATCGGTTAAAAAATATTAGTGTTACAGAAATTCCTTTAGCTGATATGCAGTCATTTATTAATGTTGCAACTCAATATGCTTCACAAACATATAACTTACAATGGTCGTTTAGTATTATGATTGGAATGGGTTGTGCAATGAATTTTTCAATTGCTTATGGGCAACGTGATATTCCAAGTATGCGTCGAATTGCAGGAAATGGTTTTTCATTAACAGTTCTTTTTTCAATCATCGTCGCATTTGCAATTTTTTGTATTGTATTTCCGGGATGAAACGCTATATTTATTACTTCTCAAATGGGAAAACATTATAATCCAATTACAGAAAGTTTATGTTGAGAATATTCATTTCCAATGTTAGCAGCAGCACCAATGATGTTTTTAAGTTATTATTTTATGTCGTTAATTCGTAGTGAAGGACGAATGAAATGAGTAATAATTATGATTTTAAGTTCATTATTAATTAATGCTGCAGCGGCCATTTTCTTTATGAGAGTTTGTCATCTTGGAATGTCAGGAGCAATGTTGGGGACAGTTTTTTCTTGAACAGTACAAGTAATTTGAGGATTTATTATTGTTTTTAAAACAAAAAATAGTTATTCAAAATTTTACTGAAATGACTTATTCCAAATTGAAGGAAAAAATATTGCTAATTTTACTAAAGCAGGATTACCAAATTTTATTAATAATGCTGCTTTAGTCGTTACATCTTATGTTGCAACATTCCTTGTTGTTCAGTTACCAAACCAAGAATATCATAATGGGATTGCTGTTTTGCAGGAACTTTATTCTTCAATTGTGCCATGAATGATATTAGTATTATCAGCAGGGGTTGGTGTTACACAAGGGGCTCGTAGTATTATTGCTTATAATTATGGGGCAAAAAAGAATGCTCGAATTTGAGAAGTTTTAAAACGGGTTAGTTTATTAATTATTATTTGATTTTGTTTAATGTTAATTGTCTTTATTATTTTTGGAAAAGATATGATGATGTTATTTGCTTTTCCTGAAAAATATGCAACGAAATATCGTTGATGAATTGTTTTAAACTTTATGACTTATCCATTTTGTTCATTAACTTATATTACTTTAACATTGTTCCAAGGAATTAATCGTTCCTTTTTAGCAACATTTACAAGTAGTTTACGTTCAATTGTTGTAATTTTACCATTAATTGGAATTGGTTTTGGCGTTAGTCAAGCAACTGGAAATCCAATTTTCTATTATGTCTTTATTGGTTTAAATGATTTAATTTCAGCAGCAATTATTATTCCAATTTTAGTTTACTACTGAAGAAAATATCGTAACAAATTAGTTGATGAACCTGATCCATATTTTAATGAATATCAAGAAGATTTACGAACTAAAAAAGTTTTAAAAGTGAAACATCAACAAAAAAAATAACAAGGTTTGAATAACTAAAATAGACACATAAAATTAATTTTATGTGTCTATTTTATTGAAGATTATTTGTTATTGATTATAAGATAAATTTATAAGATAAATTAATTATTATCATCTCTTTCAACTAAAATTACTCATTTATCTTTTATTGAAAAACTATAACAGTTTTGGTGATAATTGTTAATAGAAAAATCATTTAATTCTTTAAAAGCCATTAAATATTTATTATCAGTAATTTCTTTATTACATTTCTTACAACTAAAATTATTTATCATTTGATTAATTGCTGTTTGGTTCATTGTTTGAAGATGTTTAATCTTACCACGACTAATTTTGGTTGTAATTTGACTTAAATTAGTGCTTTTTGTTTTTGTAATGTATTCACTTAAATATAAGTTAATTGGACGAAATCCTAATTTGCGATAAACATTATATCCTTGTGATGTTGCAATCAACCCAACCAAATCGTAACCTTGATTATAAACACGATTAATTAAATGATTCATCATTAGTTTTGCTAATCCTTGTTGGCGAAAATTTTGATGAGTTGAAATATCATCAATAATTGCAATATCTTTTTCAAAGTAAATATTTCCAGTTGCTGCAGGAAGATCATTTTTATATAATAAATCAATTTCAGCGGTATCTTTATTTTTATTTAATTTTAATAAAGTTTTATAAAATGCATAATCTCAACTTTTTGATCCCATTGCACTTTCAAGAATTTTACTAAAATCATTTAATCGTTTATTATCATTAACACGTCGAAATTTAAGATTTTTATCAACTTTTAATTTTACTTTTTTTCATTTTGTTAAATCAAGTACCATTCCAACTAAAATTTCATTTTGAATAAATCCTAATGATTCAAAAAAAGCTTGTTCTTTTTCATCAATTTGTTCACCAATGGTATATCATAAAAAGTCTAAGTCATTATCAACATAGTCTTTTACTAACTCTTTAACACGTGTAGCATCTTCTTGGTAATCTAATTGGGTACTAATTGCAATGGTATATGTTTTATCATCATCGTTGCTAATATCGGTCATATAAATTTCATTTTCAGTATCAATTAATTCATTTCGAATTCGTTTATCTTGAAAGGGATTGGTCATATAACGGACAAAATTTTGTGCTAATTTTGTTGCCTCATACTCACCTTTAATTCGAAACATTCGCTTAATTTTCGGATTCTGTCGATACTTTTTTTGTTTCATTTTTTCATCCACCTTAAATTATATATATTATATCGTGTTTTTAAGGAAACTAATATTAAAATATGTTGATTTTAAAAATAAATTTAATAAAGATTAGGGAGTGTTGCATATAAACGGGGTATTACTTAATTTATTTAAAAACAAGAAACTTTTTTCTTTTATAAAAACATAATAACACAAAAAATAAAAATACAAAAAATAATTTCATATTTTAAAATACTAAAAAATAGTTTAAAAACTAAAATTAAATTATTTTAAATTAACTAAAATTAAATCTCATAATTTTTAAATCCAAAATATTTTTAAATGTTGAAAATGAAAATGTTTTATTCCCATATCCCAAACAAGATTTTACAACTCTTGAAACATCACTTTCAGCAGATACGCCAATATTTCACTCTTTATTTTGATTTAAAATACCATTTTTTAAATTAATAAAATACCTTAATTTAATTCTTTCATTCTGCAATAATTTTAAAAAAGTTATAAATTCGTCGTATTTTCCTTGTAAAAATAATTCCTTTGCGTGTAAATAATTTTTAAAGGATTCTTTACTACGATTACCACAATATATATTATTCTTTAATTCTCTTATTGCATGAAATCTATGAAATATAAACATACCATCAAAAATTTTAGCAGTTTTTTTAATTCATTTAGCACTATCCCCACCAATAATTAATTTAATATTTTCATAATTTTAAAAAAATTTTTAAATTTGTTTTTTAATAAATAAAGCATTAAATTCTGCTCCTCGAGTTTTCTTATTAAGAAAAAAATAACAATATTTTTTATTTAAAGATTTATTATTTTCTTTTCCAGTATTAAATGAAATTATTCTAACAGTTTGCAAATAAGATTTATTATTTTTATTTTTTAAAGTTACATATTTTTTATCTTTTCTTTTTATTAATGCTTTTCGTAAAATACGCGAAACAGATGAAAAATGCAATTTACAATTAAACATATCTAATATATCACTATATCTTTTATTTTTTACTATTTCAGCAATTATTTTTAATTTTAAATCATTAATTATTCTTTGTCATTTTTCAACTCCAAATTGTTTATCAACAAGAGGAACATATTTTCACTTACCCTTATAAAGATATTTGTAAATTCTTCTCTTATAAATTAATATTGCAAATTCTGTTTTAATTTTTCTAGTTTTTATTTCTTTTACAAAATATTTTATTTTATCTCGTTTTTTAAAAATTATATTATCAATTCTTTCTATCTTTTCTTTTAACTGATTTAAAGCATTTTCATAAATATTTGCACTAAATTTATTAAAATTAAACATTTTATTATTTCCTTTCGTTAATGTATAGTATAATTAAAGTAATTATAATATTTTACAGAAAGGAATAAATATATGAAAAAGTTATTAAGTATTTTAGGAGAAGGAAATACTAAAAAATGATACATAGGTATTTTAAAAAAAGATAATAAATGAAATATTATAAAATGAAATGGAAACAAAGAATTTTATTCATATTATTATGATAAAGTTTATTATTGAAATGGTAATAATGAATCTAATGATTTACAAATACCATCAATTAATCCCAGTACTGGTAAAATTATAGATTGAAAAGAATAAAAGAACTTTATTAGTCCTTTTTATATTAATCGTACAAATTTCATAAAAATAATTAATAAAAATATATTTGTTATTGTATTATATAATGCTGGACTAAATTTTCATACCTCAAATGTTTGATTAAAAAAACTATATATTGTTTCAAAAATTTTTCCAACTCCACTCGCTAATTCATTAACTTGTTTTACACCCGGAATATTATTAACAATTCAAATTGCCGCATTACGAATATGACATACTAAGTTATATCAACTACAACTTTCATATTGTGCTTGTCATCATTGACCATCAAAAAATAATCCACCATTATTTATTTCTTGTCAGTTATAAATATCAAAATTAAAATCATAATAACAATACATATCATTTTCTTTTTGTGCTTGTAATTCAAAAACATTATAACCAATTTTTTGTTCTTCAATTTTTTTATATTTTAAACCATATTTATCTTTTAAAGCACCTTCAAAAACATAACCTTCATTTTGATTAATATTATAATTATTTGCAACTGAAAAATTATAGTTAAACACATTACCATAATTTGTATTATAAAACCGATTTTTAAACGCTGAATACAATTTAATATCTAATTGTTTGTATTTATCAGAAAAATAAAAGTAACGTGGATAAATTTTAAAACTATTATTCACTAATAAACCATATTTTTTATTATATCCTTGCACATAAGTATTATTTTCTAAATCAAAAATTGTTCGTAAATAATCTTTATAAAAATTTTGAGAAACCGTAAACATACTATTTAATAATTTTTGAAATTGAGTTTTATTAATATTGCTTTCCTCAATTAATACATCTGTAAAATTAACTAATTTTAAACCAAAAAAGTTAATTAAAACCGTATCATATTGTAAATTATCAATATATCCACTTTCAATAAAATTACTACGATTTTGAAATACTGGTTGACCTTTCATCTGTTCAAAAATCTCTTTACCAGTATTAGGAGTATTACCCTGATAATAATTATATGTTTCAGCACTAAAATTAAATGTATTTTCCTTATCTTTCATAAAAGAAAATAAAAAACCTAAATCATCAGTATACCGATAATTATTATAATCATATCCATTTCAATATTGCTTAAGATGTGTTAACTCTAAACTCCCAGCAATAATATTTTTCTTTTCATCAATCGTCAAAATCATCCGATAAATTGATTTTTTAGTTAAAATAGTGCCAGTACTAGACTTATCCAAATTATTAATAATTTCAAAATCAAATATTATTCTTTGACTACTCAAATTTGGATCATCATAATCAGGGTTACCACCTTGTTGAATTCGAATATTTTCTTGGATAATAACATCTAAATAATTATTTAAAAAATCCTTAACTTTTTCTTTATAAATATCTACTTCAAACTTAACATTTCCACCACTATCAATTTTTGGTGTTTGTGGTTGACCTTCTCCATCTCAACGATAAATTTTATCATAATAATATGAATAAAATTCTTTGTTTCCATTTCATTTTATAATATTTCATTTATTATCTTTTTTAAAAATACCTATGTATCATTTTTTAGTATTTCCTTCTCCTAAAATACTTGATACTAATTTTCAATTATCAAAATCATAATTTAAATTAACTTGTTGCAAATTATCAACACTTTTTTCTAATTTATTTATAATTTCAACAGTATTAAAATATTTTGCAAATGAATACGAAAAATTTGTTAATTCTTTTAAAAATTGTTTTTTATCAACATCATAGAATTTATCAATGTTATATTGTTTAACATAACTATCTCAATTTTTATATAAATCCATAAATTCATCACTAGGTTTATCAAATGAAATTCCCGTTGAATAACTATCCTTTTAAAAATCTAAATATCACTTATCATTATAAGTTAATGATTGTGATGTTTTTAAAGTCGGATTAATAAAGTAATTTGTTTCTGACCAATTTTCAAAAAAACTACTGCGTAAAAACATTGTATTAATAAAATCTGTTTCATTCATTCCTGTTGATTGTTGCTTAACATTATAACTTTGTTTTAGAGGTTTAAACGCTGTTAAAGTAATCAAAGGAATAACTAAGCTTAAAATACCTAAAATAAATATTGAAAATAAAGATATTGTTTTTTTCATATTTAACTACTCCTAACTATAGAATGTTTTTGAAACAATAAACCCAACTATATATAAACTTGATATCGTTAACATTAGTGGATGACTAAATAAAATTGCCATTTTGCCAAACAAAGAAAGTAAAAAAGTATCAGAATTATATAAATTCATAATAATATTTTTGCTGATGTCAACTGATTAATAATAACCATAATTTAATAATAACCATAATAAATCCGGTTCCAAATATAACGATTGCCGCTACTAAAAAAACTAATCTAATCATTATTTATTCACCCTTCGGTATCCTTGTTCTCTTGTTTTTGCTTACCTAGCTAAACTTGATAATTGTTGTTTATTACGATTAATTTTAAATTGTTTACGTTCTTCAACATGTTTTTGTATACCTTGTTTGCTATCTAAAACTCCACGAGCTGTTGAAGAATATAATTTTGATGTACTATTTTGAACAGTTGAACCTAATTCATTATATTGTATTGATGTACCATGAATAGCATAAATTGTTAATTTAATAACCATAAAAAAGATCACAAAATAAGCAATCGTTGTTTTTGTCATTGGCAATTTAGTATTTCAAATCACATCAAAAATAAACAAAAATACATCAAAAATAAAACTAAAAATTTTGTCTCAATTACTACTTTCTGATAATAAATTAATCATCTTTACCACTTCCTTTTTCTTTTTTAAGTTTTAAATTCTTTTTTAAAATATCAATATCAAACAATTCTAAGCGTTGTTTATTATTTAATTTTGATATATCTTTTCAATATTTGTAGTCGGAAAAAATCTTAGGTTTTATAAAAATTATAAATAAAGTAATTAAATACAAATTAAAGTAATCGCTTATTAGAACGATTTTTTTATTTGCATTATTCATCAGATAGTATCTTTAAAATTAAAAATTAACCTATTTTGCCCTACAAACTAGTTAATTTTGGTAGTATTCATTATTCTTAGGTTTTTAATAAAATTAAGTAATTAGAAACAAATTAAGTTTCGCTTATGACTAAATGATAACAAAATTTATAAAAAATTCAACTTTTTTTAAAAATATAATTTTTAGTTGAAAAAATAATTTATAAAATTATGAATTTTGACATACTAAAAAATACTTTTTAAAGTTATTGCTAATTTTAAAAGGTTTTTTATTTTTTATAAAGATAAAAATTGATTTTGAGATTGATTTAAATTAAATATATTAAATTCAATCTTTTCTTTATTTTTATTAGTTTTATCAACTTTCTCATTATTAATTTGATTATTAAGTCTTAACATAGAAGCAATTAACATATTGATAAATGTTTTTCTTTACAATATATTTTTGCGCCACGCCCTTTAACAGTCTTAATATAATGCGATACATCACCCTCAACATGACAACCAATATTATATTCTAATGATTGATTTACAATACCTTCTTCATTACTTTTAATTAATTCAATGATTTCTAATAAAAATATTTTTTTATTACCATTAACATATGGTAAATGACATATTAAAAAATCTAATAATAATTTATAATTTCTAGTAAAGAAATATATTTTTGCTAATTTATATTTTATTCTATGAATTTTGATTCTATTTCGATTTGGGAATAATTGTTTAAATCTATTTGATAAATGAAATTTATCTAAACTATATGATACAGTATTATTTTTATATTTTGCTTTTACTGCTCTATAAATTTTTTTAATTTGTTTTTCACCATCACTTAATATTAATATTTTAGTATTTTGATTAATATCATAAGTATACATTGATTTAAAAATTTTATCAATAAAATTATCAATATTAGATTTATTATTTTTATTCTTATTATTTTTATTCATCATTTGAAAAACGCCTTTTTTCTTTTTCATTTTTATTCTGGTTTTTGTTGACTTTTCTTGATCAACACCAACATGCATAGTCGCAAGAAATATTTTATTTTCAATTTTTTTTATTTTCTCGCATTGGTTCAAAAGCTCCGTCAATTTGAATATATAAAACATTATTTGGAATTTTAATTTTATTGTTATTTTTATTACTAATGTAATCGATTTCTTCTAAATCGGCACTTTTAAAAATATTAGATATTGTTCTTTCACTAATATTTGTATTCTCTGTTGTATGTAAAATATCTTTATATCTTTTTCCATCACCTATAAAAGACATATATTTATTTTTTAAATTTATTTCAATTCTTTCGTATTTTTTAAACCTAATTCTTCATCTAAAGAATAACGATTTATATTTTCTTTTTTTCTTCATCATATTTAACATATAATCTTCTTTTAAAAGGAATATCTCCATATTCTGTTTTAATTGTTTTTGGCAATTTTGATATCACCTTATATCCTTGTAATATTTGTTCTTGTTGATATAATTTAAATATCTCATTATTTCTTTCAATCAAGAAATTTTTAGTTTCATTGTTTGTTTCTATTATTTTATCTTTTTTATAATCTTCTAATAAATTTTGTTTTAATTCCATTTTATAATTTCCTTTCATATAAACAAATTATTTTAAAATATGATACTCAATACTTCACATAATCTTATCAAAAAAAGGAGGCTATTTAAAAATGCAGGATTTTACCAAAATTAATAACAAAAAACGGATTACTAGTTATAAATATTTAAATAAAAAATATGATTTGAATTTTAGTGACTATAATTTTGGTTTTGATTGAGAAGTATTTAAAGACTTTGTTAGTGATAGTTATGCCCGATATTTTACTTCACCAACTTTTTTTAAGTTTGTTTCAGCGGGGCGTGGTACTAATAAAACATGAAATCATTTAGCAGAAAAATTATTTTTTGCTTGTAATTTTACTGATGCTTCATCTAACATTTTACGAAGATATGCCAATACCCATGAAGATACTACATTTGGCGATATAATTAATGTATGTAATTATTTATACGATAAATATGGGATTAATATAGGACCCGACAATGAAAATGGCATTATTTGACCTAAAAATGTTAAAGAAGGTGGCGAAATTGTTTTTCCTAGTGGTGTGAGAATTGCTTTTGTGGGTTATGCTAATGGTAATAAAATTATGGGAAAAGTTGGTAAAGGTAGTGGTATTATATCAGCGTGAACAGATGAAATGATACATGCTGAAGAAAAAGAAATTTTAACTGATAAAGAATTAGATAAACGTTATAATAATTTGCGAATTTCGATGTTTAGATCAAAAAACTTAAAAGTATCTTTTGAAAAATATACTGATGAAAATGATAATGAACAATATAATTTAAATAACATATTTTCATAAAACATATTCTAATCAATTTACTTTTAATCCTTTTGATAAATACCATGTCTTTTATGAAAAATTTGTAACCCCATATTTACCCTTAAATGAAAGAATTAAAAATATTTTAAAAGAACACAATCAAGTATATTCAGAAAATAAACAAGCATTTAATGGTTTGGGTATTTTTAATTTACGATTAACAATGGGTGCTGTTTGAAATAAAATACCTGATATTACTAAAAAACTTGTTTTAACAAACAAACAAGAGCGACCTGATTTATTGAACTTGAATACTACGGTTTTGAATATAATGATAATGACCCCAGTATTTATGTTTTACGAAATTATCGTAAATATATTAAAGAGTATAATTTACAAGATTTTTATAATTCCAATACAAAACAGTATCAATTTGATAGTTATTCAATTGGTGTGGATTATGCTGATGGTAGTGAAGACCACACGGTGCTTTTATTTAGTGATTATAAAATTAATGAAAATAATGAATATGATAAATATTTAATTGAAGAAAATGTTGTTACACCAAAAAACGCAATGAATTTAAATGAAATAGTTGAACATTACGGGCAATGAATAATTAATACATTTGATAAATTTGATGATTTTGAATATGCTACATTTCATTATGATATTAATGCAGACGACTTTATGCAAAAATTACAAGAAGATATTTACCCTTATTTAGGCTATAAAATTAAGATGTTTAAAGCAAAAAAACATCTGACATCTCTTAATAAAGAAGCAGGTATAATCAATCGCGTAACCTGAATAAGAAAAATGTTTGTTCAAGGTAAAATATATGGCATATTAGATAACTTCCCATTTTTAGATAAGTGCATTAGTGAACTAAGATTTAGTGATACCAAAACAAACACACCCGATAGTAAAATGTACCATGACCCATATGATGCTTTGTTTTATGGTTCTTATCCATATCGTTTTAAAATGGGAATATAAAAAAGGTTTTAAAAACCTTCTAAAATTTATAAATTTTATTTACTTTTTATTTATTAAATAATTAGTATTTAATGTTTTTTTTAAACTAGGTGATTTTTCTTGTATTTTATTACCATCATAATTTTTCAATAGTTCAGAATGACAATTTTTATAACTTAATTTAAGATGTTTTCTAACTGAATTAAAATCTAGTATCTCAACTTCAATTTCATCACCAACATCAAAAAAATCTCTAATATCTCTAACAAAGTAATCTGAAATATCACTAATATGAATTAAACCATCAGCCTTTTCTGCTCTGCAAAAAAACCATAAGGTATAATGTTTGTTATTTTAACATTAACTTTATTTCCTTTTTTATACATAAAATTAAATATACTTCCTTTCTTTAAATGCTTTAATTATATCATTAAGACTATAAAAATCATTTGCAGGAATTGGGCGAGCGGTTGATTTTCTTAAATTTTTGTGATAAAATGACTTACAAGTTAAAAAAAGTTTTAAGGTTTTTTCAAATAAATTTGGGAACTTTTATAAAATTCTTCGCTTAATACTTAGAATTTTTCTCAAGTATTTTGAAAAGCGCGGCAAAAATTTTTTTAAACTTTAAGTAATTTTTCACAAACTTATGAAAATAACCGCGAGCCCAGATTGATCCTTTCCATATAATAAATTAAATAATTTCCTTTCAAACTGTTAAATAGTCCTTTTATATATATAATTGTGATTCTAAAAAGATTTAGCGAAAGGAATTATAATAATGAAAAAGATATTAAGTCTTTTAAATACAATCACTTTAATTGGAACAAGTACAACAAATTTAGTTGCTTGTAATAAACCACAATATAGCGAAAAAGAATTAGCAGATTTAAAAGAAAAGAATAATATAAAAACAAACGATGGTATTTTAGAATGAATAGCACCACAAGAAAAACCATTTAATCAAGTGGATAATAAATAATATTTTGCTATATGGAAACCTAATAATTCTATTTATTGAAAAATATCAAAATTTAAACACGATACAAATAAAGAAAAAAAATTGAGGCTTGAGATCCATTAAAACCATATTATATTGATCTCTTTTTATGGGTTTTTGAAACAAAAGAACAAGATTTATTAATAGATGATCAATCAGAAGGTAAAATAGAACGAATTTTTTGAAATGAAGATAAGGGACAAAATTTTAAAGCAGTTTATCATTGAAATTTAGAAGATACTAATGTACCTAATTTAATTATTGATAAAACCGGTAATGTAAAAGTTAATGAATAATAAAAAGTCATTTATTAAAATGACTTTTTATATTTCTAATATAATTAATGATAATTTTTCATTATTTTTATTAAATAGTTGTAAATTATTAATATTAATTTGTTCTTTTTCTGTAAAAATTGTAATTTCATAATTACGATAACCTCATATACTTGATATTTCAATTTGATTTAAATTAAATAGTTTTTTATCAAAAGTTATTTTAATACTATAATCAATTAAATCTTCGATTGTACTAATTCAATCTATTTTAGAATAAAGTAATTTATATCATTCAGAAAAATAATTTAAATAGTCTTCTATTTTGTCATTAGAAACAATTAAATTAGTTAAATATTTACCATATTCACCATCAGATAATTTAATTTCTGATGGAATAAGAGAAGGAATGTTATTTGTTTCTAATTCATTTGTTAATGATAATCAATTAAAAAAATTTGCTTCTAATTGATAAATAGGATTTTCTGAAATATCTTTGTTTTTAACATTTACTTTAATTTCATTATCTTTGTTATTATTAACATTTGGTTGTTGTTTTAAATTTCAATCAATAATTTTTCCAGTACTTGAATCAATTAAAGGTTTAAGAGGTTTACCACCACCATTTCAACGATAAACTGCTTTAAAATTTTGTCCCTTATCTTTATTTCAAAAAATTCGTTCTATTTTACCTTCTGATTGATCATCTATTAATAAATCTTGTTCTTTTGTTTCAAAAACCCATAAAAAGAGATCAATATAATATGGTTTTAATGGATTTCAAGCCTCAATTTTTTTCTTTATTTGTATCGTGTTTAAATTTTGATATTTTTCAATAAATAGAATTATTAGGTTTCCATATAGCAAAATATCATTTATTATCCACTTGATTAAATGGTTTTTCTTGTGCTTTAATTTCTTTTCAATAATTTACTGGAATTGGTGGATTAGAACCAATAAAATCAAAATATAATGAATATATTTGTACTTGACAATCTGAAAAATAAAAATATCCTTCTTCTAATCTATTTGGTTTTGAAATTAGTTTGAAATAATAAGGAGAAAATAATTTAATATCATCATTATAACCTTTATTAATAGCATATTTGCTATATGTGTAATTTGAAAGCATATAGATAATTTGTTTAAATATTTTAATAATTTTACCCTTAATAAGGGTTGGATTATCTAATTTTCAATTTTCAAACAAACCATCAATTACATCTTCGGGTTTTTGACCTTCAAATTTTTGGCGTAATTCAACCGCTTTATTAGTAGGATTACCTTTTTCATCGTATTTTGCTCCTTGAAATTTACGGTCATAATTATAACGATATGTTAAATAATTCAATAAAACTTTATCTAAACCATTTTTATTTATTAAATCTAAAATATCTTTACCTTCAATATAGTTTTTTGCAATACTTCATGATAAAAAACTTTCTGTAAATCAATATTGAAATACTCTTAAATTAGGATTTGTTTCAATTGGCATTGATAATAATGGTACTAAACTAGCATTTTCAATATTTGATGATGGAAAAGAATAAACACCATTGATATTGCCTCAATACTTAATATTTCCAAATAATTGATTTAAGGTATTTAATTTCAATGCCAGTAAATACTGTATCTTCTGGCAATGATTTTTGTAAAACTAAATGAATACTATTCTGATTTTTTCACTTAAAATCAGTTATTTTAATTAAGTGGGTAGATTTAATAATATCAATGCCATCAGGTGAATAAGGACGCTTATATTCTTCAATAATATAACATTCATTTTTATTGTTTTCGGTAATTGGTTCATTAATAGAAACTATTTTTAAGTCATAGGATTCTAAAAATTCTTTATCTTGTTTTGAAATATCATTGATTAAAATATCTTTTTCATCAATCATTACATAACTTGTGCTATTATCTTGGATTGTGGTATTTTGTTGAATTTGTAATTTAAAATTAAAATCACTAATTTCATAACCATTTATTTTAGTATATTCATCTTTGTTAATAAAACCTATTTTAACGCTATTTTGAGAATAGTTTAAGGTTGGTTTTTGTTTTGTCTTAACAAGATTATTAATTTTATAAATATATAAGGTTCTTGCATGGGCTTCTGTAAATAATTGTTCTAAATCAGGGTCGCTGTACTGCGATTGACTAGCAAAATCTAACGGAATACTATCAATTGAATAGTCAATTGGTTCATCATTTTCTGCTAATAACTTAATAATAAATTCAGTTAATTTAATTTCTCTAATATATATCATTTGTTCATACGAAGCGTTTGTTTGAATATTTACACCAGCAACTTCTGCCTGAGTTTGTTGTGCTCGCTTAGCAATCATATATTTTAGTTAATTGCTCACCTTTAAAATTACCAGCAATATAGTCTACTGGTTGAAAATTACTATCAGGGTCTCCTTCAACTAATAACAAGTCATTTTCAATAAATGATGCCAGCATTTTACTAATTTCTTGGTCAACCAAATCAGTAACTCCATTAGTATTAATAGTAAATTTACCACTATTTAATAATGGATTTAACATTATCTTTTCAGCAATAATATCTAAAATACTAACAAATTGTTTACCATAACGAGCAGAAGGCTCAAAATTAGGGTTATTAGGAATAATTTGAATTGGAATAAAATTAAGTGGTAATATTTCTTCTCTTTGTAAAGTTGTATAGTTATTTCATTTAACATCATCAATATATAAGTCGGTAATAGTACTATATAATCGTGTTTTTAACTTTCTAATAACTTTAACTTGTTAGTTACAGCATCAATCTCTAATTTTTCAGTAATAAAAATACTCTGGTCATTTTTAATATAAGGGTCATAATCAAAAGTGCAAGATACTAAATTACCTAATTCATCATACTGGTCATTGTAAAAATCAATAGTAATAAAATTAAGTTTTGAATTATTAGCAAAAATAAAATATGCACCTTTACCATTCTTATTAATTTTATATTCGTTATATCAATTCTTATTGGTAAAGTCCTGCATTTTTAAAAAGCTATTAATTAATTTAGTATCTATTTTTTGATTAGTAAGTGGATTATAAATGCTAATTTCTAAATCTCGCGGATTTAAAAAATTAGCATTATCTTCACAAATTCTTTTTTCTAAAATCTCATTATGTTTTTGAACAGTAACATTTTTACGATTAGTAAACGTTGATGCTAAATTAAGATAATAACTATCAATATCATATTCTTTTTTTAATTTCTTTTTTGCTGGTAATAATTCCATTTATAACACCTCTTTATTTTGTTTTTTCTTTTTTAATAACATCTTCAATACTATCTTGTTTTTGTTGTTTGTTATGTGTTTTGATAAATCTAATTGTTTCAATAATCAAAACTATAATTTCAGCTCCGATAAGCATTGCTGAAACAATAACATATGCTGATCAAGAAATACCTAATGTTTTTTCTCCTATAAAACAAATAATAATTCCTGCAATAAAAAACAATGATGAAACTCCAAATATTTTCAAAAACATAATTACATCTTTAACTTCTACTTTTGGCATAATAACATCTCCTTTCTAATTTACCTTTTTTCTTTCAATAAACACAAATCCCAAAGGTTTAAATGTTGCTGGACCATTAACTCCAATATTAATCAATCCATCAGGATTAATAGATAATGCTAAACATGCACTATTAACTGCTATTTGATTATATAACACATATTGTTTGTCTAAAACTATGCCTTGTTTACAACATCCCTTGACTTTTTAAATCTCCTTTGATATTTTTTCCTGAGGCTCAAATTCTATAAATATAATTTTCTTTATCAAAATTAGGAATATTATATCCAGTTTGACCAACTATAAAATCACTAGTATCAACAATTTCTCAATCTGGAACTTTTGGTATAACAATTGATTTTTTTAATTCATCTAAAATTTCTTCTTTTATTTTTGCAAGTTTTTCATCTTTAATTTTTTCTATAACAAGTTTATCTAATAAAGCATCAACTTCTAATTGAGTATAATATGCTTCTAAATCAATCATTGTTAAATCAATACCTTCTTCTTGAAAAGTACGAAACATTTTCTTTAAAGTTGTTAAATTAGCCAATGATTTTGCATAGGTAGGCAATAGACCTTGTCATGTTGTAATAGGGTCATTTTGTGAAGAATAATTAATATCACTAACACTCATATTTGCCAAAGTAAAAAACTCAATTGGAATACGGTTAAATGTTCGATGTTCAATCGTAATAAACACCATATTAATACAAATTTTCTTTAATAATGGGTCTTTAAATGTTTCAAATTTTAGCTTTGAAAATGGATAGTTTAAGTAAGAATTAATCATATTTTGGGCTCTTAAAGCAAATGTTTTAAATCATAATTCTACATCACCTTTAAAGAACTTATTATAACGAACTGGAACTTTTGTAATTTTACCTGTCATTGGAATAAAATTATTATAATTTTCCAAAGTAACATTTTGTCATAATTCATTTAACATTTAATTATCTCCTTATCATTTACTTTTTTTAGAATATATTTTCTTTAATATAAATTTTTTACTTTTTTGTTTAAATCTTGTTTTGTTCTGAGTTGTTTATATGCTTGAAATACTAGTCCATTACCCAATAAACTAGTAATTGCACTATCTTCTAGCGTATTTAACAATTTATCTTTATTAAAGTTATTTTTAAATTGTTCTTGCATTTTTAATATCTTAGCAATTGTCCGATATATTTTAAAACTATCTTTTACTACTTGCTGATAAGCAAGTGGGGCAAAAGAAACTAAATTAAACAAACTTGTTTTTTAAAATCCCCAACCAATAAACCATTCACTGTTCATATAGAATTTAAACGGTTCAGGAGCCAAAACAAACTGTTCTGCTTTGATTAAAGTTGTCATAATGACAATAGGGACATATTTAGGATTTTTATAATATATTGTTAAAGCAACTTCACCCGCAACTGATAAAGGAACAATTTTAACTGCTAAAAAAACATCAGAACCATAAGCAAAAGGTAATAATTGACCTTTTTTAATAGCCTTAGTTTCAAATTTAGATAATATTTTTTTAGTTTTATCAGTAATTTTACTAATTACTTTTTGTTTAATAGTAATTATTTGTTTTTCAATTGGGGCTAATAATTTTTTAGTTACTTTTTGAATATAAAAATTTGGGTTTAAATGATTTAAAATTTTATTTAATTTAATTGATGTTTGATGAAAAATATTTAATAATTTATTATTATATATTTTACTGCCCCTCATTAAATTAGCATTTAATAGTAGATTTTTACCAACACCTTTTTATGAAGATTAGTCATAATGTTATATCACTCATTAGTATTAATTTTGCTTATTTTATCAATATTTAATCCATATTCAGACAATCATTTATTAGCATTTATTTCATTTATGCGTGGTATTTTTTGAACTAATGTAGGACTTATTTTTTGAATATTTTTCTCAATTTTTAATAAATTATTAATTGTTTCTAAATTAGAAACTTTAAAACCTTTATAAAAATCATTTCGGGCTAATTTTCCAATTGTATATAATAAAGTTTCATTATTAGCCTGCTTTGTAAAATCAAATATTAATTTAGAAGATAAAATCTTTTTACCTGTAACTTGCCTTACAACATCTTCTAAATTATTAGCAGTTATTACACCTAATTTTTCAAGTAGTTTAGTTTCTTTTGCTAATTTTAAAATTCTAGTTGTTCGAACAGCACGCGTTAATTTACCAATTTCACCAATTGCTGGTAACAAATTTAAGGCGGTACTTTTTGCTGTTACTTCTGATGTTAATTTATCATATATTTGATTTACGGCAAAATCGGTTGCTGTTTCTACTTCAAATGAGATAAATGCTGCGGCAAAATTAGATAATCCCGCACCAAGACCAACAGTCGAAGCAATACCACCAGTTAAAACTGATAAACCAAGTGCTAAAACTTGAATTCCTAAAAATTCTAATAACTGTAAACCAAAACTTTTTTCTTGTTGTTGAATTGACAATCTAGTTGGATTTTTTTTAACAGCATAAATAAGGGCTGTTTTAGATGTTCCAATTGGCATATCATTTATCAAACGAAAAAGTACTATTTTTTAGTACTATTAAGAATTTTTAATTTTAACATCAATCGGATTTGTTTGACCAGTAGTGTTGTTTTTACCTTCAATTTTGACAAAAACCTTGGTATCATTTGTAATATTTTTTGGTCAATCAACACCATCACTTTCAATAAAGTAATCAAAATCACTTTCAGTTAAAGAACTATTTACTGCTTTTACTGCTTTTAAAACAACATCTTTAAATTGTGGTTTTAACTGTTCGGCTGTTGCTTTTGTTGGGTCTGCAACATGAATAGTTGGTTTATCTAATTTATTAATTTTACTAATATCAATTTTTGAAACAATATGTTTAATAATTCCTTTTGGTTCAACCACTGCTCCACCTAAATATAAAACTCTTTCCATAATCAAAGTATTACCCATTCCAGTACCTAACGCAGCAGCACTAACTCTTAACGGAGTATGATCTTTTTTGCGTAAAATAAGAGGGTATATTTTTTGCTAAACTTAAAGGCAATTGCATTAACACCATCTGGTAATAATTCAATTGTTCCTTCTGAACCATCTTTATTAATAATTGGTAATTTTTTAGGAACCATATAGTATGTTGTTCCTTTAACAGTTTTTATTGCTCCACTTGTTGTGATTACACTATTTATTTGGTCGTTTGCTCCAAGTTGTAACTGTAATTTATTACGAATTCCACGAATAAAATCAGCCGAACCTAAAACAATTGTTTCTGATGGAGTAAAGCTGTTTTCATATATTTTATCCATAATTTCATCATGAATTTGTAAAGCATTTGTATCATCTGCTTTTTTGCCTTGAATAGTTGTAACTGTTCCTTTATTAATAATTTCTAAAATTTTATTGCGTTTATAAGCAACCTCAGTATCATTGCTTGCTCAATATCGGCAGCCCAAAGATTAGGATTAAAATCATTTTCTACAGGGTCTAATTTACGAGCAAAAGTTAAAATTGTATCTAATTCAACAACTCCATCTTCAAATTCTACTGTTGAATATTTTAGAAGATTATCATCGGTATTAAATACTTGTCCATCTTTTCCCAAACCTTCATTATATTTAATATTTTTCTTTCTTTTATATGTTAAACCAAATTTATTTTCTTCTTTTCACGCAAATAAAGCTTCTCAACTAAATTTTTGTTGATAAGTTTGTAAATATCATTGTTCAAATGTTTCTCGGTCTCTTTGTGTTGCTTGATTAGCAATATCTCCGAAAATTTTTTGTGGGTTTTGTGCCATAATTTACTTCCTTCTTTCTATTTATTAAATACATTGTCTGTATCTAAAATATTGTTTTCTTTATTTACTACTTTTGGTACGCCCCCAGTATTAACTGTTTGTACCTTAATTAATTCATCATAAACACTTTGCAATTGTGTTTTAATGATTTCAATATCATCAGTAATATTATAAGATTTTAATAAAACATTTTTAAAATCTTCATTATCAGTTGAAGAATTAATAAAATCAATTACTTCAATTTGTTTTAGTTGAATTGTTTGTTGTTCAATTTGTGAAGTTAACTCAGTATTTTTTGCTTGTAGTTCGTTGATTTGCTGATTATTATTTTCTAAATTACTTGCATTAAATTCTTCAATTTCAGCAGTATCTTCTAAAATAATTTCAGCAAGTTTTAATATCTAAATTACCATCTTCATTTTTAATAGGTTCATTATTTTCATTTATAAGAACATATTTTACATTTTTTAATGCCATTGTTTTTTTCTCCTATTTTTTAATATTTGTATTTGTTCTTTTTCTAATCGCTTTTTGTATAATTTCAAAACTATCTACTCTAAAAGACAAAAAATAGCGTTTAGTTTTTATATTTAACTGATTAAATACTGAGCCTTTAATTTTTATCTCATAATTTTTTTTTAATTTCAAAAACTCAGTTAAAACAGATGGGTTATATATTAATAATGTTGAGTAATTTAATCCTTCTCACTGACATTTAGCCGAACAAGCATCAACTTCAATACCACCAGCAACAAGAGCCTTAATTTTTGTTTTAATAGGATTTTCATGTAATCTAACAGTTAATTCTAACTTATTAACTTTTTTATTTTTTATTTTAGGTTTATTAGTTATTGATTTTTTAGGTAAATTACTTTTTGTTTGTGTCATTTTTATCAACTCCTTTTGCTAAAAAATACTGTAAATGTTTTCAAGCATCGTGTTCGTGCTCTGACATTTTAATATTTCCTTTATAAATATAATTTTTCTTAATGACTGGTGATTGAAAAATATATTTTAAATTAAATAGATATTTGCATAAAACTTTTAAACCACCAATAAATTTAGGAGTAGATAATGGATTTTTTATTTTTAAACCCTTATGAAGTTGATAATCTTCAATTATTACAATAACTTTATTTAAATAAGAACAAATTTTATTTTTAAACTCATTTAATATTAAATACATATTATTTATTGCTTCTTCTTCATTTTTAAAATTAAAAGTAATATTATTAATTATTTTATTTTGTAAAACATTATAAATAATAATACCAGTTTGACCAATTCCAGCAGGGTCAATTGCAATAATATATTTTAATTTATCTGGTTTATTTTTTTGTCAATTTGTAATATTTTTGATCCATCTGATGCTAAATCTAAAATATCGTTTATTTTGTAATGTTGCATAATAAGAAGCAATAATATCTCACTTGTTTTCAAATAAAATTAAGTACATTTTTGCTCATTCTAAACATTGAAAATCATAATGCTTTTTATGATGTGAAATACGACAATTAATAGGTTCACAATTAACTCAATCAAAAGATGTTGTTATTTCATTTCAAGTTTTATTAATATACAAACTTTTATATTCTGTCATTTATCTATACTTCTTAATTCTTTTTATTTGTTGCTCAAATTTCATCATTAATATTATTTGCAGTTACTGGATAAGCACATATCATTAATTCTTGTAATTTATTTTAATATTTAATTACTTCGCCGCCCGCTTCACTTTGGGGAGTGAGCAGGGGCGGATAGGATATTTTGATAGAGTTTACCCCCATACAGAAATAAAAAAACAGTTTACCCAGTTATTAATTACGCTTCATCCATCCCTACACAACTTTATATAAAGAAAATAACCTTTTGGAGTTCCAATCCTCTTGTTTTTTTAGTGTCCGGTATTGTTTTTTTCGGTTTAACAGCACTTTTTTATAAAAACAAGCCAAAAAACACATGCTCTGACATTTCACAAGTGATTAATCTTGTCGAGAATTAAAGAAATAAATAGGAGAGTAAATCCAATCGCTTTCACACTTTCTTTAAGACTTCGTGCCATAGATGAGTTATCCATCTTTAAGCATCAAAATATTAAGTTTTAGTATTGCATTATTCATCAGATAGTACCTTTATTAAAAATGATATTATTAGTTGTTAAACCGAAAAAATATAATAAATCACAGAAAGGAAATTATAAAAATTAACTAGTTTGTAGGGCAAAATAGATTAATTTTTAATTTTAAAGATACTATCTGATGAATAATGCAAATAAAAAAATCGTTCTAATAAGCGATTACTTTAATTTGTATTTAATTACTTTATTTATAATTTTTATAAAAACTAAGATTTTTTCCGACTACCAAAATTTAAACAATAATCATCAAACATTTTTTCTTTCAATTCGTTAATAGTTTTTGAATTAGGATATGCTAATTTTTTCAAATAATTCAATTCAATTAAATGAATACCATATTGTCAAAATTCAATTAAACTAGTATGCAAATCATTAAAAACTACTTTGTTACATAACTGCTGGTCTAACACATTTAAGCCAACTGAAGCACCGCCACAAAATAAATCTATAAATTTATCAAATTTAGCCGGTAATAATGCTTTAATTTTATCAAAGTGTTTAGCTTTTCCACCTGGCCAAGACAACGGACTAATAAATTTCATTCTAATCCTCCTTTACTATAAAATGTTTAAATAATGTATATGTATTGTAATAAACATTGTTATACTAATGTTTAAATAATGTATATGTATTGTAATAAACATTGTTATACTAATGTTTAAATAATGTATATGTATTGTAATAAACATTGTTATACTGACGAATTTTTTGATAAATCGATAAACCAATTCAAGCAAAATTCCTAAAACAATAACAATACTAAATATTCATGTTAACCATACTGGCATAATTTAATTCCTCCTAAAAATTTAGCTTGCGCGACACGCTCCGCGTGTTTGCTACGCTCAAAAATAAACAATATTGAATAAATTACCGCTAATAAATTACGCGGATAATTTATTCATTTTCTTTTACATTATTAGTTACTATAAAGAAAAAACAAGATTATATCTTGTTTTTAACTAACAACCCGTATCTTTGCAACGGTCCCAAAGATTATTATAATTTTTCTTTATTATACCTTATTCACACTTTACATTAAAAATTGTAAAATCAACCACGATCTAGATGATTTTAAAAATAGAAATAATATTTTTAAAATAAATTACTTTGCTTATATAAATCAGAAATAAAGTCTACCTTTAAAAGAAGTTATAAATCAGTTAAAAAAGAGCTTAATATATTTTTAAAAAAACTTGGTTTTAATAAAAATGAAACTATTAAAATATCAACTAAAATTTTTGACCACATTGATGAAACATTAGAAACATATGTAAATAGTGGAATTAATGCTGAAATTGATGCCGAAGCATTAGAACCAATATTTAATGTAAAAAATAAAAATATTGAAAACAATAAAAGATATAATCAAGATTATGCTAATGAATATAGAAAAGAATTAAACAAAACGAATTCAAGATTTACTGTTGAACAAGTTGAAGAAGATAAAACATATAGTCGATAATAAGAAATAATAAGATATGTAATAAAAAAAAATAGGGATAAAATTAACAAAAAGATTGGAGTGCAAATAAATGGGAACGTATATAAACATTATGGGGACATATCGTGAAATTACTTGTGATTGTGGAAAAAAATGCAACAAAATTAATGATTTAGATCCAGATTGTAAAGTATGCGATAGTTGCGAAGAATGTTGTAATTGTAATAAAAAAGAACTTGTCTTACAATCTGAAGAATAATTTATTTTTAAGAAAAACATAAAATTTATTGAATTTTTTTAAGATAACGATATAATTAATTATGGTTGTTTCAGTTTCAACCGCTCTTTGACTTTTAAGTACCTAAAGGATATGCAATACTTATCTACTTACAAGGCGAGTCTAAACTGGAGGTGTAAAAATGTTTGCAATAATTAAAACTGGAGGGAAACAACTTCGTGTTTTTCAAGGTGATGAAATATTTGTTGAAATGTTAAATGATAATGAAGGTGAAAAAGTTAATTTCACTGAAGTTTTAATGATTGATGGAGAAGTAGGAACTCCTTTTATTAAAGGGGCATCAGTAGCAGGAACAATTTTAAAACAAGGAAAGCAAAAGAAAATTGTTGTTTTCCATTATAAACCAAAGAAAACACAACATAAAAAATATGGGCATCGTCAGCCATATACAAAAGTTAAAATTGATCAAATTTTGTTATCAGGTTCTGCTAAAGGAACAACAACAGATGCCAAAGCTAAACCTACGGTAACAAAATCAACAACTGCTACAAAGTCAACTGTAAAACCTGTTGCTGATAAAAAACCAGTAACAACAAAAAAACAGCAACAACAAAAGCAGTTTGTTCAGGTGATAAAAAACCAGTAGCGGCAAAGCCAGCAGCTAAAAGTTCATCAACAACATCAGCAAAAAAACCAGCATCAAAAACAAAACAAAGTGACAAGTAAAACATTATGATTAAGATTATAATTACAAAAAATGAGAAAAAAATTAAGAAAATTGAAATTACTGGTCATGCTAAAGCAGCTGAATATGGTAAAGATCTTGTTTGTGCCGCAATAACAGGAATTGCAATTGGTGGTTTAAATGCAATTGATCAAATTAAACCAAATAGTTGTCAATTCATTGTTAAGGAAGGACTAATTATTATTACAGTAAAAAATAATAGTGCTGACTTACAAGTTATGTTACAAACAATTTATTATCAATTTTTAACAATTTATCAGCAATATCAAAAATTTATTAGTGTAAAGGAGGTTGAAGAATAATGATGAAGTTCGCATTAGGCTTACAGTTATTTGCTTCAAAAAAAGGAGTAGGATCGACTAAAAATGGTCGTGATTCACATTCAAAACGATTGGGTGCAAAAAGAGCTGATGGCCAAACAATTAGAGCAGGATCAATCATTTATCGTCAACGTGGAACAAAAGTTCACCCAGGAGTAAATGTTGGGCGTGGTGGTGATGATACCTTATTTGCCTTAATTGATGGGATTGTTAAGTTTGAAAAATTTGGACAAAATAAAACAAAAGCATCAGTTTATCAAAAACAAGTTAAATAAATAAAAAAAATACTAATTTTTGAAAAAAAGTAGAATTAGTATTTTTTTATGGTTATAATATATCTATTAAAAGGAGGATTAGAATGATTTGCAATAAAAAAACTTGAAAAGATTGACAAGTTTATTACCAATTATTGTTTGCCATTTTAATTGGCTTTAGTTTTTTTAGTGTTGTTTTATCAATTCAATATATTTATATCATAGGCTCAATTGTGATGATTATTTATTTCTTATCTTTTATAAAATATCAAAGTGAGATAACAGGAACAAATATTTATCAAGAACAAAATCTTTGAAAATTTTATTTTTATCCAATTATTGGAAAAATTATTAATATAGTCCATGGGAAGTGTCATTACCAAACAGGGAAGGCATGCCCCTATCAATATTTTTCTTAAATGTGCATCAAGTATTTGCAGGAGTATTTGGTGCACGATGATTTCTGAACACAGTGATAGTTGTTTCAGAATTAGTTTTCTAAACTAAAACTATTATTCAATTTTTTAGAGACAGAATTATAATAATAAGAAAAATTTGAGAAAGAAATGCAGCGATATTTTTTTATTAATCAAAAGAAATATTATTCGTTAAGGACAATTATTAATAATTTATTAGTAATTGTTTTTTATTTTTAAAAGAAAGGAATTAAAAAATGAAAAAGAAGAAGCATGTTAGCAAGTTTGGTTTTATTGTTTCCACATTAGGGGCAGCAATTGGACTTGGTAATGTATGGGGGTTCCCCACCTTATTAAAACAAAATGGAGGTTTAGCATTTTTTGTTTTATATATTTTAGCAATTATTATTTGTGGCATTCCGTTATTAATTTTAGAATTCAACATTGGTAATATGCGACGTAAATCGTTAATTAATATTTTTGATGAAGAAAACCCAAAAGCAAGTGGGTTTATCGGTTGATTTGAATCAGCCTTTATGTTTATTGTTGCTAATTACTATACCGTATTAATTGGTTATGTTTTAATTTCATTAATATTAAATTTTACATCGTCAATTAATACACCATTATGATTTGATAATAATATTTTAAATCCTGGTGGAATTGGTGTAGCCGGTAATGCTAATTTTCAATGATTAGCATACTTAGCCTTTAATGCAATTGTTATTATTGCTGGGACAATTGTAATGTTTCGAGCAAAAGGAATTGAAAAAGCAAATGTTATTTTTATTCCAGTTTTATTTGTTATTTTATTAGTTTTAGCAATTTACGTTTTAACAATTCCAGGAGCATTAGAAGGACTAGGAACAGTTTTAATGCCAACGCAAAGAACCTTAAGTTCCTTTGGTAACTTGCAAGTATGAAGTGATGCCTTTGGATTAGGTGTGTTTACGGTTTGTGTTGGTTCAGGATTTATGATGTTATTTGCTGGTGCAGCACCAAAAACACAGGATAATACAAATAAAGCATATATTTTATCATTTGGTGTTTTAGCAATTTCACTTTTAACATTAATTATGGTTTTTGGTTCAGCAGGCATTTTAGTTCATGAACAAAATCCTGGATTAATTACGATTGATGATTATACCAAAGCAATTGATGAAGCGTTTCCAAAGAATGATGGTGCTAGTTTTATCTTTAATGTTTTTCCACAAACTTTTAATGTTATTAATAAACAAACCTTTGTTGGTTTTGGAAACTTTTTAGGCATTTTATTTTTTACAGCATTATTATTTGCTGGATTAAGTAGTATTATTGCAATGATTGAAGTTGTCATAAATGGAATTTTTTCAAATTACAAGGTAAAGGAAAAACAAGTTATTATTATTTTAATGATTTTAATGGCTGCCATTGGTTTAGTCTTAATGTTTAAAGATACTAACCAATTACTTTATTCGTTCCAAGCTTTAGCTGGTAGTATTAATATGTTAGTGATGGCTTTAGTTGAAATTATTTTATTTATTCATATTTACAAAAAATTACCAATAATGATTGCCTACAATAATGCACATTCGTGAATTAAAATTGGTAAAACATATAAATTTGCGATTTCGTATTTAACACCATTGTTGTTAGCAGTTAATAGTGTTTTTATGTTTTATGTCTTTATTAGTTCAGGGTTATCAAAACCTTGATGATTATCAGTATTAGCAGTATTATTAGGAATTATTATGCCGTTAATATGTAGTATTTTATCGGTTACTGTGTTAAGAAAATATCAAATTAAACCAGTACCAGTTGGAATGTGACAAGAAGGATTGAAGAACTAAATGATGGCAACTTGATTAATTATTACATTGACGATTATTATTGTGTTGTTTCTTGTTTTATTTGGCGGATTTTTCTTTTTTATGTATAAAGATTGAAACAATAATATTAAAAGGGCAGAAGACACAAAATTAGAAAAAAATAAAAATAAAAGTTAATTATAACTTTTATTTTTATTTTAGAATAATATTCTTGGAGAAACAAAAAAAGGTTGCAATTAATTGAAAAAGAATTATAATAAAACCATAAATATTAGAGGAGTAATTAAAAAAATAGTTCAGAGATTTAATTGATGGTGTGAAATTAATCTATTCTTTTAATGAAGGTTGCTAAATATTTTAATTTGATATTTTAATTAAGGTAATAAGTGATACTTATTAAAAAAGGATGGTATCGTAATTATTTAGAAAATAATTGCTCCTATTATTTTATTTAAATAATAGGAGTTTTTATTTAGAAAGGAAACAAAAATGGGAAAAGAATTAACAAAGAAATATGATCATGCCTTGGTCGAAACAGGAAAATATCAATTTTGAAAGAAAAAAGGTTATTTTACTGCAGATGTTACAAGTAAACAGTCAAAGTTTAGTATTGTTATTCCACCCCCAAATGTGACTGGGAAATTACATTTAGGTCATGCCTGAGATACAACATTGCAAGACTTGATTATTCGCTATAAAAAATTACTAGGATTTGATACTTTATATTTACCAGGAATGGACCATGCGGGAATTGCTACACAGGCAAAAGTAGAAGAACGTTTACGTATAACAAAAAATATTTTACGACATGATTTAGGACGAGAAAAGTTTATTGAACAAGTTTGAGCATGAAAGGAAGAATATGCTGAAATTATTCGTGAGCAATGAGCTAAATTAGGATTAGCATTAGATTATTCACGTGAGCAATTTACATTAAATAATAATTTAACATCAGCAATACAAAAAGTTTTTATTGATTTATACCAAAAAGGATTAATTTATCGTGGTAAACGAATTATTTCTTGAGACCCTGTACAAAAAACCGCTTTATCAAATATTGAAGTTATTTATCAAGAGCAACAAGGCAAAATGTATTATTTTAAATATTTTTTAGAAAATAGTACAAGTGAGTTTTTGACAATTGCAACAACACGCCCAGAAACAATGTTTGCTGATCAATGTGTTGTTGTTAACCCAAATGATAATCGTTATCGCAAATATTGAAATAAAAAAGTGATAAATCCAGCAAATGGTGAATTGCTTCCTATTATTTGTGATAATTATGTTGACCAAGATTTTGAAACGGGAGCAATGAAATGTACACCAGCACATGATGCTAATGATTTTGAAATTGCTTTGCGTCATCATTTAGCAATGCCAATTTGTATGAATTTAGATGGGACAATGAACGAATTGGCTGGAAAATATCATCACCAAGATCGTTTTACTGCCCGTCAAAATTTAGTTCATGATTTAGATCACCAAAAGTTAATTGTTGAAATTAAAGATCATTCTCATCAAGTTGGTTTTTCAGAACGAAGTGGTGCTATTGTTGAACCATATTTATCAGACCAATGATTTGTTAAAATGGAATATTTTGCTGAAAAAATTATTAAATTTCAATCATCACCAAATAAAATTCAATTTTATCCATCTCGATTTAATACAACATTAATTAATTGAATGAAAAATGTTCAAGATTGATGTATTTCACGGCAACTATGATGAGGACATCAAATTCCAGCATGATATCATAAAGATGATTCAACAAAAATTCATGTTGGTTTAACTCCACCAAATAATAGTAAAAATTGAATTCAAGATGGAGATGTTTTAGATACTTGATTTTCATCAGCATTATGACCAATGACAACTTTAGGATGAAATTGAGATAAAACATTATTTCATAACTATTTTCCAACTAATGTTTTGGTGACTGGTTATGATATTATTTTCTTTTGAGTTTCAAGAATGATGTTTGACTCATTAGAGTTTACAAAGGAAAAACCATTTAATGATGTTTTAATTCATGGTTTAATTCGTGATAAAGAAGGCCGAAAAATGAGTAAGTCATTAGGGAATGGGATTGATCCGATGGATGTTATCAAAGAATATGGTGCAGATACATTACGTTATTTTTTAGTTACAAATAGTGCACCAGGACAAGATTTACGTTTTTCTTTAGAAAAAATTAATAGTGCTTGAAATTTTATTAATAAGTTATGAAATGCTGCTCGTTATGTTGAACTGAATTTAACAAGTGATTTTAAACCATTGATTAATTTTGAAACAGAAATTAAAAACTTATTATTAAACCATCAAGAAAATGCTATTGATCAATGAATTTTAACTGAATTAACAAAAACAATTGCTAAAGTACAAACGAATATGGAAAAATATGAATTTGTTTTAGTTGGCAAAGATTTGTATGATTTTGTATGAAATAAGTTTTGTTCATGATATATTGAATTAACAAAAGTTAATTTGCAAAGTAATAATGCCACAATCAAGAAGATAACAATTCAAACATTGTTTTATGTTTTAAAACAAATTTTAATTATGTTACATCCATTTATTCCATTTGTAACAGAAGAAATTTATCAAAAATTAAATTTGAAAGAGTCAATTATGTTAGAAGTTTACTCAAAAATTAATTTTAATTATAATGTTGATTATTTGAATTTAGTAACGAAAATTGTTGCTGCAATCCGTGAATTGCGAAGTAATTATCAAATTAAAAAAGAAGATATTATTGAAATTTGATTTGATCAAATAAGTAGTAAAAATAATATTACTACAAATGTTATTACATTAATTAATGAATTTATTTTAAAAATGGTTAATAGTAAAGTGATGGGCGTGCTTCAAGAAAAAGATGCAAACCAAAAATATGCCACAATTCCATTGACAAATGTTATTTTAGAAGTTGGATTGAATGATATTGTTGATGAAACAGTAGAGCAACAAAAAATCAATGGGGAATTAACTCGTTTCGAACAAGAACTAGAACGAAGCAAAAATATTTTAAATAATCCAAGTTTTTTAGCAAAAGCAAATCCTCAAAAGATTAAACTTGAACAAGAAAAATATGCCCAATATTTAGAACAATATCAACAATTAAAAGGAAAAATAACAAATGGCAATTTCAACGATTAATATTATTGGGGCTGGATTAGCAGGAACCGAGGCAGCGTATCAATTAGCACGACGAGGTTTTAAGGTTAATTTATATGAAAGTAAACGATTAATAAAAAATCCAGTGCAAAAACAAAATTCCTTTGCAGAATTGGTTTGTTCAAATTTGATACGTAGTGAAAGTTTAACGAATGGTGTTGATTTATTAAAACAAGAAATGCTAGCATTTAATTCATTAATTATTAAAGCAGCTTATGCAAGCCGTGTTCCAGATGGGGGAGCATTAGCTGTTGATCGGAATCAGTTTTCAGAATATATTACAACATGGTTAACAAATAATTCAAATGTCACTTTAATTGATCAAGAGGCAACAACTATTGATGATAAAGCAATTACATTGATTGCTTCTGGACCCTTAACAACATCAAAATTTCAAACGACCATTCAAGGATTATTGGGGCAAGAATATTTTTACTTTTATGATGCAGCCGCACCAATTATTACAAAAGAAAGTATTGATTTTACTAAGGTATATTATAAATCACGTTATGATCAAGGCAATAGTAAAGATTATATTAATTGTCCAATGAGCAAGGATGAATTTGAATTATGAGTTCAAGCATTAATTACAGCAGAAACAGTAGCTTTACATGATTTTGAAAAAGAAATTTATTTTGAAGGATGTATGCCAATTGAGGTAATGGCAAAAAAGGGGATTAAGTCATTATTGTTTGGACCATTAAAACCAATTGGTTTAGAAACCACAAATCGTAACCGTCCATATGTTGTTGTGCAATTATGTCAAGATGATGCAATTGATACATTATATAATTTAGTTGTTTTTCAAACTAATTTGAAGTTTCCAGAGCAGCAACGCCTTATTAGTATAATTCCAGGTTTAGCAAATGCTCAGATTGTACGATATGGTGTTATTCATAAGAATAATTTTATTAATTCTCCAATTTTATTAAATCAATTTTTACAAGTAAAAAAACATCAGAATGTATTTTTTGCTGGTCAAATTATTGGTGTTGAAGAATATGTTGAATCAGCAACCACAGGAATTATTAGTACCCTAAATATTGCATGATTATTAAATAACGATCCAATGTTAACATTTCCACCCGAAACAATGATGGGCGCATTAGTGAATTATATTATTAATGCTTCGAAAACTAATTTTCAGCCAATGAAAGCAAATTTTGGCATTATCCCTCCCTTTGAACAACATTTTAAAAGTAAAAATGAAAAATATTTAGCATATAGTGAACGTGCGTTAACAACATTAAAACATTTTATTATAAACAATAATTTAAATGTGGAAAGTATCTTTTAATAATTTTAAAAAAGCATAAAATATAAATAGAATAATGCATAAAGAAACGAGGCGGTAAAAATGAATTTGGAATTGAATGCATTAATTAATGGTGAATTAATCAATAATGGGGATTGATTAGAAATAATTTCACCAATTAATAATAAGCCATATGGCCGTGTTCCAGCTCTAAAAGAAAAAGAAATAAATGAAGCGTTTAAGTGGGCTCGACAGTCACAAAAAGAATGAGCAAATTTAACTTTATTTGAACGAATTAGTTATTTGCAAAAATGAGCAAAATTATTAGAAAGTCATAAAACAGAACTTGCGAAAATTATGGTCCATGAAATTGGAAAAAGTTTAAAAGATGGTCAAGTTGAAGTAAAACGTAGTATTGAATATATTGATTACACAATTGAAGAAGCAAAACGAGTTTTTCCAGAAACATTAACTGGGGATGGTTGAAATATTAAAAATAAATTAGGGATTTTTTCTCGTGTTCCAAAAGGTGTTATTTTGGCAATTTCACCATTTAATTATCCTGTTAATTTAAGTATTGCAAAAATTGTACCAAGTTTAGTTGTTGGTAATACTGTTGTTTTTAAACCGGCAACAAATGGCAGTTTAACTGGGTTATATATGGCAAAATTAACTTTTGAAGTTGGTTTTCCGAAAGGTGTTTTTAATGTTGTAACTGGTCGTGGACGTGATATTGGAGATTTATTAGTTTTAAATCCTGAAATTGATGTTATTTCATTTACTGGGTCAGTTGCTGTTGGCAATCATATTCGCAAATTAGGACATGGAAAAGACTTAGTATTAGAATTAGGAGGAAAAGATCCAGCTTTAGTATTAAAAGATGCTGATTTAACAAAAGCAGTAAAAGAAATTGTTGCTGGTGCTTATGCATATTCTGGACAACGTTGTACGGCTGTTAAGCGAGTATTAGTAGATGAAACAATTGCTGATGAACTAGTAAAATTATTAAAAATAGAAGTTAGCAAGTTAGAAGCAGGTTCGCCATTAGATAATAAAGCTATTATTCCTGTCATTGATTTAAAAGCTGCAGATTTTGTACAAGGTTTAATTGATGATGCTTTAGTAAAAAAAGCAACATTAATTCTTGGCAATCAACGAAAAGATAATTTAATTAGTGCAACTTTAATTGACCATGTTACCTCAGAAATGCGATTAGCATGAGAAGAACCATTTGGTCCAGTCTTACCAATTATTCGTTGTAAGAATGTTGAAGAAATGATTACTTTAGCAAATAAATCAAATTTTAAATTGCAAGCATGTATTTTTACAAAAGATATTAATGCAGCATTTAATATTGCTAATGAATTAGAAACAGGAACGGTTAATATTAATGGTCGTACTCAACGAGGACCTGATTCATTCCCGTTTTTAGGAATTCATGATTCTGGACAAGGAGTTCAAGGGATTCGTGAAACAATTAATTCAGTGACACGTTTTAAAGGATTAGTAATTAATTATTAAAACTAATCTTTTTTAGTTTTATGATATATTATAATTATAAGTAGGTGAAAGTAAAAAATGGAAAATAAAGTAGAGCAAATGTCTTTGCGTGAAGAAAAAATTGAACAAACTTTGAATGAACTAATGTCAACAATTCAAGCAATTAATTTAGATCTTACTGAATTACAAGAACGAGCAAGTTTACAAACGAATGCTGTTCTCGATAAATATGATACTATTGGTGAGCAAATTGCCAATATTGCTAAGGAAATTAATGATTTAGAATATAAGTTTGATATTACCGAAATTTCACTATATTTAATTTTTTTAGATTTAAAATTATCATTTAATATTTTAAAAAATAAGTTAGAAGTAACAAAATATTTAATCCAACTTTTTCAAAGACAGTAATTAATTATTATTGTCTTTTATATTATTATTTTTAGGGGAGGTTATTTAAAAATGGATTTAAAACAAGAAAAGTTTTTGTTTACAGATGGAGAAGAACATCTTATTACTGATTTTCAAAAAGAAAAGGACTATATTTTTTTTTTTTTTCCGAAAGCAGCAACACCAGGCTGTACTTTAGAAATAGTTGCTTATAATCATTATTATCAAAAATTTTTAACTGCTGGTTATAATGTTATTGGTATTAGTCGTGATAATTTAAAAAAACAAACTAAGTTTCAAAATGATAATAATGTTAGTTTCCCTATGTTATGTGATATTGATTCTAAATTATGTGAAATGTTTGGTGTCTTGAAAGAAAAGAAAATGTTTAATAATATTTATCTTGACATTGAACGAAGCACTTTTTTGCTGGATAATGATTTTAAGATTATTCAAGAATGACGGAAAGTTAAAGCAGTTGAACATATTAAAACAGTATTGTCAGTAGTAACAGAAACTGATTTAAATAATAAATTTTAGTGTTATATTTATATTATTTTAGTAATAATTAGCATTGTAATGTAAGTTTTTAGGAGACAAAAATTTAAAATTACGAAAGGGTTTTAATATGGTACAAAATTTAATAAACTTATCAACAAATAATGTAAACTGTAATATGAAGTGCAACAAATCAACTCAGAAAGGAGTTGTTTTTTAATGGAAAGAAAACATTATTTTATTTTTCGGTCCTTAGTAACTAAGTATGGAAAAGATAATGTTATTAATACTGTTAATAAGATAGTAACTAATTATTTTGAGCGTAGTGAACACGCGAAGCGTGCCGCGCAAGATAAATTTCTAGGAGGAATTAAGTTATGCCAGTATGGTTAACATGAATATTTAGTATTGTTATTATTTTAGGAATTCTTGCTTGAATTGGTTTATCGATTTATCAAAAAATTCGTCAATTTCAAGGAAAAAAAAGATAAAAAAGAAATTAAAAATAAGGAGGATAAAGAATAATGTTAGGTATGTATTTAACAACAGTTGTTAATTTTCTAGCTGCAGATACTCCTACTATTTCAGATGGAATGGATTCTATTTGAAGTGGTTTAGGACAAGTTATGATTAAAGAGTTAAAGACGCTGTTTATGCTGTGTTATTACAATTAATGACCTTTTTAAGTGACGCTTGAATTATTTTAATTCCATTTGGAATTTGAGTAATTATTAAAATATTAAACTTTTTCCGTGTTATGGTTAAAGGATTTTAATATTTATTATAACTGATCATATATTTTAACTATGGCACACTAGCTTTTATGTGAGTTGATTAATTATAAACGTATAATTTTATATTTTAATAGCTATTAGTTAAAACTAAGTAGTTATTTTCAGTGTGCCTTAATTTTTAATTTTATATATTTAGCAATGTTTATTACAATACATATACATTATTTAAACATTAGTATAACAATCTTTATTATAGTTAAGGAGTATTTATTTATGAAATTTATTAGTTCGTTATCTTGGGCTGGTGGAAAAGCAAAACACTTTGATAAAATTAAAGCATTATTACCGGCTAAATTTGATAAATTTATAGATTTATTTTGTGGCGGTGCTTCAGTTGGCTTAAATGTGTTAGACCAGCAGTTATGTAACAAAATAGTCTTTAATGATTTACATAGTGACTTGATTAACTTTTGGCGGGAAGGGATTCACTTAATCGAATTAGATTATTTACAAAAATTGGTATATCCTAATTCAAAAACTATTGATGAAATGAAAGAAAAGATAGCAAATGATTATTGTTTGAATACAGGCGAAAAATTTTTAATTAAAAATGCTTTAACTTTTAACGGAAAAGAATGAGGAACTTGAACAGATAAAAGATTACAACAAAATTTTAATTTTAATAAATTATTGAGAATTCAAAATGTTAGAAGACTATTAGTTGATCCTAAAATAATAAAGGAAGAGTTTATAAACATTCAAAAATGAACTTTTATGAACTAAAAGATAATATTTTAAAAATTAAAGGTAAATCAATTTTAAGTATTGATAATTCTGAATTTATTAAAAATTTGTCATTCTATTTTGAATAAAAAATTTGTTGGTAGTTTGTTTTGAGTAATGTATCATAAACCAAGTTATAAAAGTGGTTTTAATACGACATTGTGTAAATATAATATGGAAAGTAAGGTGTTTTTATGAGTTTTTATAAGAAGAATATTAACGTACAAAATTATTTTATTCGAACAGAATTTATAGTTTTTCAAACTGACAAAGCTTCGTTTATAAATTTACCTAACCACAATAAACATATTGGTTTTTGATTAAATAATTAAAAGAAAAAACAACAAAAGAAGTTACAAACGCATTAAAACGAATTTTTTCTAACAGATTTTTTAAAGATAGATGCAAAGGAATAATAACAGATCAAGACAAAGAATTTGCTGATTAAGAAAAAAATGAAAAAATAACAAATGCTAAAGTATATTTTTGTGACGCTGGAACTCCAACTCAAAAACCCAAAGTTGAAAGAGCAATTCGTGATTTTAGACATTGATTTTCCAAAGGAATTGATTTAAGTATTTATTCAAGAAATTATTATCAAGAAGTTGCCAATATAATAAATTCTAAACTTAAAAAATCTTTACATTGACTATCTTCAAAAGAAGTTTTTATACAAATGTTTAATTTTTAATATAATTACTTATAAAATTTTAATAATTTTATTTATCGGTGTGTCAAAATTAATAAATTTAAGAGAAAACTACTAAATTTTTTTAAAATAAATTATATTGAACATTTATTTTATTGATGTTATAATGATAGCAAATAAACTGCTACACTTCATAGTACAATTTACAATCGCATTTTGAACAATAACTTCAATATCTTTGTTTAAGACAAGTTTTATTTAACTTTTTTATATTTATTTAATTCCTTACTATTTTCTATTCTTCCTCTTTCATTAGCACGCTCAATTTTTTTCTTATGTAATTTCTTTTTACTTAAAAACTTTCAAGGTTTTTTATTTAACTTTTTTATATAAACCTCCTAAATTACTCCTTTAATTTTTTGGTCAATTTGTAATATTTTTCATCCATCTGATGCTAAATCTAAAATATCGTTAATTTTGTAATGTTGCATATAAGAAACAATAACATCTCATCTATTTTTAAATAAATTTAAGTACATTTTGGCTCATTCTAAACATTGTAAATCATAATTCTTTTTATGATGTGAAATACGACAATTAATAGGTTGACAATTAACTCAATCAAAAGATGTTGTTATTTCATTTCAAGTTTTATTAATATATTTACTTTTATATTCTGTCATTATAATTCCTCCTAGTTTTAACTCGCTGGCACTCACTCCCAAGTGAAAGTGCCAAGCGAGAATTAGTTATATAAGTATTTATCTATTTATTTACTACGCCATCCGCTTCACTGGGGGTGAGCGGTGGCGGTATGTTAATTAAAAATTCTTCGGTAATGAATGATATTACTTTATAACAATCATTAACATCACATATTTTTTGTTGCTTAATTATCATTACCTCCTTTTAGGAGTTGTTTTATTTCAAAAAAGAACCCTTTAATAAGAGTTGTTTTGTTCTAATTGGTTTACACTATACACCTAAATAAGATACTAATTTTTTTGTAGTAATTGCATAAAATCATGTGCGTTTATATCATAGTGAAAAGTTGTGTTTTCAAATCCATTAAATTTATCAAAACAGTTAATTATTCATTGGCCATAATGTTCAATTGTATCATTTAAATTTAAAGCATCTTAAGGAGTAGTTACTTTTTCTTCAATTATGTATTTATCATAATTACCATTTTCGTTTAATTTGTATCCTGATAGCAAAAACACCGTGTGATCTTCACTACCATTGGCATAATCAACACCAATTGAATATAAATCAAATTCATACTGTTTTGTATTTGTGTTATAAAAATCTTGTAAATTAAATTTGTTAATGTATTTTCTATAACCTCTTAAAACATAAATACTGGGGTCATTATCGTTATATTCAAATCCGTAGTATTCAAGTTCATATAAATCGGGGCGTTCTTCTTTGTTAGCTAAAACTAATTTTTTTGTAATTTGTGGAATTTTATCTCAAACCGCTCCCATAGTTAATCGTAAATTAAAAATTCCTAAGCCATTAAAAGCTTGTTTATTTTCTGAAAAAACTTGATTTTTTTCTTTTAAAATAGCTTTATTTTTTTCATTTAAAGGTAAAAAAGGTGTAACAAATTTTTTATAAAAAATATGATATTTATCAAAAGGATTAAATGTAAACTCATTAGAATATGTTTTATGAAAGTATGTAGTAACTTCAACATATTTTTGTTTTATAACATCTCATTCTTTAAATGTTCATTCTCATTCTTTAATCGGAATAGGATAATCAAGATTATATTGTTCATTACTATTTTCATCAATGTATTTTTCGAAAGAAACTTTTAAACTTTTTGAACGAAACATTGAAACTCTTAAATTATTATATTTTTTATCCAGTTCTTTGTCAGTTAAAATTTCTTTTTCTTTGGCATGGATTATTTCATCTGTTCATGTAGATAAAATCCCGGTTTCCTTACCAACTTTTCCCATAATTTTATTACCATTAGCATAACCCGCAAAAGCAATTCTCACACCACTAGGAAATATAATTTCACCACCCTCTTTTAAATTTTTAGGTTATTCAATTTCATTTTCATTATCAGGTCCTAAATCAATATCATATTTATCATATAAATAATTGCATAGATTTATAGCGTCACCGAAAGTTGTATCATCATGAGTATTTGCATATCTTTTTAAAATATTAGATGAAGCATCAAAAAAATTACATGCTAAAAATAATTTATATGCAATGTGAACTCAGGTTTTGTTTGTACCCCGTCCTGCAGAAACAAACTTAAAAAAACAAGAACACGTAAAATATCTGGCATATACATCCGGTACAAAGTCTTTAAATATTTCTCAATCAAAACCAAAATTATAGTCACTAAAATTCAAATCATATTTTTTATTTAAATGAAAATAACTAGTAGTTTTCTTTTTATTGTACATCTTTTATTCCTCCTTAGATCTAGAGTTATAATTAATAAAGTTAATATTTTAATATTAACTCCTGATTTAAGGGTGTGATTAATTTGTTAGAAAAACAAGATAATTTTATTGACTCTTTTTTTTGCTAATAAATATGAAGAAAGTAAAATTTTATTTATAGAACATATTAAAAACCTTGATGATGAAATATTTTCTAAAAAAGAATATAAGAAAGATGGATGATTCGTAAAAGAAAAACGATCTAGAAAAATAGTTGATGAATGAGGAGAATTAATTTATCTACGAAGAATTTATCGTAGATGAAATAAAGAAACTAATTCATGAGAAAACAAAGCATTTGTAGATGAAAAAATAGGAGTTTTAAAATATCAAACATTAACTTTAAATTTAGAATTAAAAATATTAGAATTATCTGAGGGAAAAAGACAAAAAGATATTTTACATTGTTTTCCAAACATAAACTTAACTAGAATGACAATTTCAAATGTTATTAGAAAATATGATATTGAGTATTTTAGTAGTCATTTATTTAATGAATTTGAAAAGATTAAGTTAGAAGAAAATTCATGTCTTTATATTTTTATGGACGAAGGTTTTGTTTCATTAAAAGAAGATAAACAAATTAAAGATTTTAGATGTCGGATTACAACATTTAATACTGGTTTTAATTTTAAAAAATGTAAATATAACAGAAAAGTATTAGCAAATAACAAAAACAAATATTTATAATGAATGTTATAATTTGTTTATTAATGGTAAGTATGATAAATTATTAAAAATTGCTAATTCTTATCACAAAACTGAATTAGTTAGATATATTAAAAATCATAGTAAAGGCATTAAAAACCAAAAATTAGAATATAACATTGGTGTTTCAGCTGAGAGTGATATATCTTGATTTCTTAAATCAACTTTGGGGTATGGGGCAAAAGCCTACGAATATAAAACATATAAAAATTTACTATACTTAAAATTAGCAAAAATAAATAAAATTGATGTAATAGCAAATATTAAGAATTTTTATACTTTTAAATAATTAAAATAAGGTAAATTTAAAAATTTATTACTTTTTGGTCGTCTTATTAAAATAATGTGTTAATATAAATTTAACAAATAAAGAGAGGTTGTTTCATTTAGGAACAATAATTAATCCTTAAAAGAAAAAACCCGTATTTAATTTACTCACCCGGCCTCCTTTGAATCTGGCAATTTAATTAAAAATATGATAAAATAATAAATATATAGTATTGTAAAGGGGGAACGAAGATAATGAACAAAACCGTTTTTCAAAAAACGAGATTAAGTTACGTTATGACAATTTATGAAAAACAATTTTTATTTTTTCTTTACCAACTGTCTTTATGATGGCAATTACAGCATTATATCCAATCTTCGATAAATTTATTGCTTTAACATTTGTAACACCAAATGTTTTTCATCATCAGCCATATTTGGATTGATATAAAGAACATTTTACAATTAATAATGGTAAATTATGAACATATGAATCAGCAAAAATTTTTGTTAATTTGTCAACCCATTTTTCAATGCAAATTTATAACTTATTATTTGCTTTTGCAATTTTATTTGCGATTGGAACATCAATTACATTTGCAATTAAATCTGGGCAAAGTAATAAACAACAAACACAATCTTTAGTAGGAAATGCTTTAACAATTACCGTTTTATTTTCATTTGTTGCAGCTTTTTTTGTTTTTTGTTTAGTTTTTCCACAATGAGATAATATTATGATTTTAATTCAATTAAGTAAAAAAGGAACCTGAATCGTACAAGATTTAACTTAGCATTATGTTTTTCCAATGTTACTTGCTAGTCCTTTAATGTTTGTTAGTTATTTATTACTAACATTATTACGAACAGATGGAAAAAGTCATGTTGCAATTTACATTACAATTGGAGCAATTGCAATTAATGTCTTATTTTCAATTGTTTTTGTAAAATATGGTCGAATGTTGTTAGAAGGTACAATGTTAGGAACAATTATTTCATGAATTTTTATTATTGTTTCATTAAAAGGGATGAAAACAATTATTGGGTATAATTATGGAGCAAAAAAATATTTACGAATGTATCAAACTTGTTGATATGGATTAGTAATTATTAGTGGTTGATTACTTTTTACTTTATTATTATTTATTGCTCTTGGGCCACAATTGTTAATGGCTTTTGCTTTTCCTGCTGATTTAGTTGATGAATATCGGTGAATAGCAGTTTTAATGTTAATGAGTTATCCTTGTGCTGCTATTTCATTTTTAGGTGTTTCGTTATTTCAAGGGATGAATAACGCACGAAAAGCAGCATTATGCTCTTAATTTCGTGCTTTTATTGTGTTACCAATTTTAATGTTATGTGGATATTTCTTAGCACATGGATTATCGGATGGCACAGACCAAAGTAATATTTATTATTTTATATTATTTAGGGTTAAATGATTTAATTTCAGCTATCATTGTAGGTATTATTTTATATTTATTTTGATACAAACATCGTTATCATATTTTTAATGAAGTTGATGAAAAAGATCAAGAATATTTGCAAAGTAAAAAACAACAAACAAGGTATTAAACTTAAATAAAATGGTAAACAATTATATACCTTTCTAATAATTATGACAATAGTTTATTTTAATTTTACTTAAATATGTGATATAATTTATCTATAAGAAAAGTGGGCATATTGATATGGAGGGGTATAGCATGAATAATAATGATCCAAAATTTAGTGGTGGAAATGAAAATCATTTTAATTCGTTTGAAAATAGCAATAGTTTTGACAATGATAATTTATTAAACAAAAATGCATCAGTAACATCACTAACAAAACCAATTAGAGTTCCTGGTAATCCAAACGATTTTAAAACAAAAACTAATCCACCTTTTAATTCTTCTTACATTTCAAAAGCTTTGGGAATTAATGGAACAGAAGTTAAACCGCAACATAATAAACCAATTTATCAACCAATTATTTATCAACCATTTGTTATGCCTATTATGCCTAATCCAATGAATGCGATGGGAATGGGGGCATATAATCCGATGATGGGTTATCCGCAAATGTTCCCTTATCCAATGATGCCACAATTTCCAATGATGATGGGTTATCCGCAAATGTCACAATATCCCGGAATGTTAACTTATCCTCCAATGGCAGGACCAGAAGTAGAGCAACAATTTGCTGGTCAAGATTCTAATTTTAATAAAAGACAGTATTCGCAAGATTCAGGTCGTCATTACGCAATTATGAATCCAGATTTGACGAAACAACAACAGGGAATCAATAACGATTTTGATGATAATTTTGATGATACGTTTAATGAGGGAACTCCTTTTGGGGCAAACCATGATTTTAATCAAACAAATGACTTTGGTAGTGCTAATTTTTCTGGTCAAAATGATTTTGGCCAAGGAAATTCAAATTTTGAACCAACACCAGATTTTAATGCAGCACCAAGCTTTAGTTCATCACCTGATTTTGCTCCATCAGATGGTTTTAATAATAGCAATGTCTTGGGTAAAATTGATGCAACAAAAATGCCATTTCAATATGATGAAGAAACAAGCAAGCGAAAATTACCAGTTTGAGCAATAGTTTTAATTGTTGTGCTAGTACTTTTAGTTTTAGCAGTTATAACAATTGTAATGTTGTATTTTAATATAGAAGCAGTTCATGACTTAATTAATGGTTGATTTGGCCTTGATGTACTATTTGAGCCGTGGTTTTAAAAATGTTATTTAATAACATTTTTTTATTTTAATAAAATAAAAAAAACTAGATAAGGATTAAAATCTAGATTTTTAACTATTATTTAAAATTTGAAAAGTTTTGGTCGCATGGAAAAAAGAAGGGTTTTAACAAATACATAGAAATTGAATAAAAATAATAAACCATTTACTAAAATGGTTTTTTTATTTGTAAAACCAAAATTATTAATTGATTCAGAGAAAGGACAGCATCTTAAATTCTTAAAATAGAAACTTTTTATTACAACTTTTTGATACCCTCTTTAAGTTGTTTACACATTTATTAAATATCTTAGAAATCTTTATAAAGTGTACCTGTTTTTTCTCCAATTTTAAGGTGTTGTCCTTTCTCTGTTTCAGTTAATTAATTTGCTAATAAAAAAACTTAATAAAGGAAGGAGTAGGTAATGAAAATTAATAAGCAACAAACAATATGTGATGTTGATAATTGCTATAAAGCAATATCATTCATTACCGAAGAATTTTTATAAAATAAAGTTTTATGAACTTGTGAAAAACATAAAGATTTATTGAATAAAGTAAAAGATAAAACACAAAAGCGGTTTTATAAATGCTTAGAAAATTCAAAAATTATCTTTGATTATGAAACTGGTTTATTAAAACTTAAATTTTATAAAACAACTTAATGCAGAGCGGAAGGGTTATTTTAAATAACTAAGTGTTTTTATTCCACAGCCTGCCGAGGCAAGTACTGAAATAGTGTATGAGGAAAAATGTAAATCGGCGATGGTTCATTAGAACTAAGCGATAGTCGTGATAAGTCCAAGGTTAATATCAAACGACAATAAAAATAGAGATAGTGACTTTACAATTAAATTTGCGAAAAGTGTGGTTGGTTGGAGTTTTATAGCATTTGGTCCTTTAAAATGCGAGTGAATTTTTAATTTAAAAACTGAACGTCAAATCCCAGAGCAAAAGCACAAATGGGCACGAATAAAGGAAAACATATATATGTCTGGAGTCAATATTAAAAAAACAACTGTGGATTATTAAACATTCAAACAATTAACATATCGTCACCGCTCACCCCCAGTGAGGCGGATGGCGTAGTAAGTAAATAGATAAATACTTATATAACTAATTCTCGCTTGGCACTTTCACTTGGGAGTGAGTGCCAAGCGAGTTAAAACTAGGAGGAAAAAATAAATGACAGAATATAAAAGTAAATATATTAATAAAACTTGAAATGAAATAACAACATCATTTTATTGAGTTAATTGTCAACCTATTAATTGTCGTATTTCACATCATAAAAAACATTATGATTTGCAATGTTTAGAATGAGCCAAAATGTACTTAAATTTATTTAAAGATAAATGAGATGTTATTGCTTCTTATATGCAATATTACAAAATTAACAATATTTTAGATTTAGCTTCTGATGGTTGAAAAATATTGCAATTTGAGAAAAAAATCAAAGGAATAATTTAGGAGGTATATATGAAAAAGTTAAATAAAATTTGTATTAAAAAAAGATATTGAGGTTATTGTTTTCATAAAGAATGCAATCAAGAAAATAAATTAAGTGAATTAATGCTTAAAAGTTATTCAGTATCATTTGAAGATATTACAGATGAACATTGAGCATTAAATACTAAAAAGAATTATGAGGAATTAAATTATGAATAAAAGATACTTATTGGTAATGAAAAGTAAATATAGTGATTTTAAAACGAGCTATTTTTATACATTAGAAGAAGCAAAAACTACTGCTAATGTTAAAAATCAACAAGAATGATTAACAACTATTATTGATTTAGAAAATGAAAATATTAAATGACAAGGATGTCAATAATATGTGAAAAGATGAAAATGGCAAAGTTTATACCGAAGAAGATTTATTTAATGAAGCATTAGAAGAATGTGATTCAGAAGAAAGTGCTTATTACTATATTGATAGTTTAATTGAAGAAAAGAATTTGGAGGAAATTTAATAATGAATAAATTTATTGGAATTGGTATAACAAAAAAAGATATTGAAATTAAGAAAACAAGTAATGGAAAAGAATATACTATTTTTAATTTAGCAATTACTCGCCCATATTCAAAACAAAAATAAACTGATTTTATTTCTTGTCAAGTTTGAAATAAACAAGCAATTACTTTACAAAAATATTGTCAAAAAGGTAGTCAAATAGCAATTACTGGTGTTTTAAAATCTTTTAAAAATAAAGATAATAAAACTGAATGAATAGTTCAAGTATCTAATTATGAATTTTTACATACAAATAATGATTTAAAAAAATCTGAAAAACCACAAGAAAAAATAGAATTTAATTCATCTGATACAAAAGAATTATTTAATAATGATAATCAAAATATTGGTAATGATGAAACAATTTTATGAGATTAGATTTAAAACCATTATATATTTATAATGATGAATTACATAAGTATAGTATTTTAATACCAAGTGTAAGTCAAATTGTTAATATTTTAGTACCAAAAGATTTTTCGCAAATTGATGAGAATATTTTAAAATTAGCACAAACTCGTGGAATATGTATACACAATATGATTGATTGTTGAATAAAAAATAATTTTGATGATGAATTAATTGAATTTATTGATTGTGATATAAAATCACATCATGAATTATTTAAAAATTTTACAAAATTATATCAAGAAACTTTTAAAGATATTAAATTTAAATATTATAAAACTGAAAAAATACTTTATAGTCCTTTAATGTGTGGTAGAATTGATTTTATTGGAATAACAACTAATAATGAATATGTAATATGTGATTGAAAAATTACTAGTTCTAATGAGAAAACGGATATTGAACGCTATATTTGGCAATTAAAACTTTATTATTTATTAGAAAAAGAATTTTGTATAGATAATAAAAAAATATTAATGATAATTATAAATCCAAAATTAAAAATAGTAATTAAAGAAAAAGTTAATATTACTAAACAAAATTTAGAACAAATTAAAGAAGCAATTTTAATCTGACAAGAAAGAGAGGAATGAGAAAATGCCACAAGAAACTAAAACAAAAACATTAATTGAAAGTATTGGAGAAATTCAATCTGATATAAATCTTTTTGTTGGTAAAAATGCTAGAAATGAACATAATAATTATAATTATTTTACAGAAAGTGACCTCTATCAAACTTTAAAACCACAATTACGTAAACAAGGTATAACTTATACTATTCAAGCAGTTGGAAAACCAACTTTTACAGAAACACAAAGTAGTAAAGGTGGAAAATTAACAAATTATTATTCAAAAGGATTATTAACACTTTATAAAGGTAGTGAAAAATTAGAATTAGGAATTATTTTATCAGCACAAAATTCAGATATTGCAAAAGCAATTGGTAGTGCTTTAACTTATGGGGCTCGTTATTGATTATGTAAAACTTTTGGAATAGCAACCGATGAATTAGACCCTGATTCTACTGAAATAAGTAAAGAAAATAGTAATCAAGTTATTAAAGAAATTATTAAGAATTCAAATCCAAATTGAATGAGTGAACAGCATTTTAATAATATTAAAAATTTTATTACAAATACAAAAATAGAACAAGATATTATTTCAAAAGGTAAAAATTGATTAAAAGAAGAATTAAATGTTGAAAAATTATCACCAGTTCTGATTAGAAAACAAAGTGAAGATTTTTATTATCAATTTAAAGAAAGATTTTTAAGATAATGATAAAAATTGGTATTGACCCATCAGGTACTGGTACTACTGCTATTGTTATATATCAAGATAATATTTTATTAGACAAAAAAGAAGTTATAAATAAAGATTGAAAAAAACATTATGAATTTATTTATGATTTAATAGATAAATATTATTATGCTGATGATGAAAATAACTATTTAATTCTTGAAAGTTACACAGCAATTGTGAATATTGAAAATTGCTTATATACAAATGCTAATGGTTCAAAAGACCGCCATGATTTATTAAGGTTATTAGGAGTAGCAGAATGATATTTTACTGAATGAGAAATATATATTAATTGAATATCACCACGCCATACTAAATCAGTTGTTAAAAATATAGAAAATTTAAGTAAATATAATTGTATTCAAGAATTTAGTAAAGATAATAATTTAACTTATCAATATGGTAAAGGTTGAAAATATAATAATGAAAAAATATCTCATCATATAAGAGATGCCATTATTATTGCTAATTATAAGTGTTAATATTATGAAACATTCATTTAATCAAAAAACAGGAAAATATTATTCTTGCAAAATTCGTAATGTTAATATTTACTTAAATGAAAATGAAGAAAAAGTTTGAAATGAATTCAATGACTTTACTTATTCACAACGAATAGAATATCTTATTAATTTTTATATAAAACACAATAAAGGCGTTGATAAACATGAATAAATATATTTTATGTTATCGTTCAGAACAAGGTAATCGCCCTTGTAAAAATCCCCTTGGTGAATATATAACTGGTACTGATATTGAAGATGTAAATATCAATTCAACCTGAGACTGAGAATATTTAATCAATAAATATAGTGAAAATAATTTAATTATCTTAAAAACAAATAAAAAATAACCTTAATTGGTTATTTTTTTTAAATACTATTTGTTAGTTGTCTAATAGCATCTTTTTGTTCTTGTTTTTTGTTTGTTTACTTTAACTTGCTTTTTAACATTTTTAATTTGACCTGTTTTTAATGCTAATTCTGTTGCATATTCAGGTCCTCGTAAATGTTTTTGGTGGGCAATAACAGCAGTTCTTAATTCTCTAATTTCTGCTTTATATTTTTTAATTTTTTTAGCAGATAATCCAAGAATACCAAGACTACCCATTCCACCTGCACCTGCTAACACAAGTAAAGCAATCATTAATGTTTCATTCATTTTATTTAATTCCTTTCTTATCCTTACTCAAACAGTGGCCATCTATCCTTTCAAAACAAAATAATTTATAAATTAAACTATATAACCACCCAAAAATATCAACCGCCCCTATATATAGTATATTTTAATAAAATTTAATTATTATTGTTTATATTTAATTCTTGTTTATTTTCTTCTTGTTTTTGTTTTTTAATATTTTCATTTTGTATATTTTTTAATTTTTCTTCTGTTATGCCATTTAAATTATTTCATTGTTTTGCTATTTGTGGTTGAATGACACGCGGATTAATACGGCAGTCCAAACAATGTCGTAAATGGTCTTTTTTTCATTTTGATTTATCAATTCAAATAATAATTAAAGAAATTATTAAAGTAATTAAAGGTAATATTGTAAATACTAATCCCGTTTTAGAAACTTTTAATCGTGGAATATCAATTTTCATATCTACTTTTGGTTTACTACTAGCAACAAATATACCCTGAATTCCGTGTGTAAATAAAGGTGTTAATAATATGGCAATTCCATTACCTCAATATTGACCATAATTATATCAATTAATATTATCTTTTATTGCATTAATCATGCCATATTCTAATCAACAATTTAATGCTAAAAATATCAATGTATAAAAACTAACTACTCAACTACAAATTTTATATTTCCTTTCTCATTCTCTAATATCTTTATGAGTTCAATTATAAGTCGGAATAGGGTCTTTTTTTAAATCAATTTCAAGGTAAGGCACCCTTTAATCAAGTTGTTTTATCTTGTTTCATAATTATTTACCTCATTTAATTTTTTATTCATTTTTATTTAATTCTAATCATTTTTTATTAAATAATTCTTTAATATCATTTCTATTATTTGAAATAATTCTTCATACTGGGTGTTTTTCAAGTAAGTTTAATTCATTAATAGTTGTTGCACTATTTATTTTTCTTATCACTATATCATAAGAATCCGATGTTTCTTTTGAAAAATCAGTATCCATATCACGCTTATAAATAGAATGCGGTTCATCTGCCCTTAATTCGCTATTATTTATTAATTTTCTTTTAATTGTTAAATCTTTAATAACAATATTATTTGTTTCATTTGAAATTGAGCCATCTTGCTTAATCATTATTCTTTGATATGAATTATCTGCTAAAAATGTAAAAATTGATTTTTGTGATATTGTTTCAAAATAATATGTTACAAATTTATTAGCAGATGCATAATCTGTTATTAAAATTGATATTTTATAGTAATATTTTGTTAAATCATAATTTGGAATTTTAAATGTTAATTTTTCGTTTGCTTCTGGATAATTAATTAATTCTCAACTATCATCATTAATAGGTATATCACCATTACCTAATAATGAATTACCATTAATAGTTTTAATATTTGTTCCACTTATTAATTTATCTTGTTTAAGATTAATATCTTGTGATGTTTTTACAATATATTTACCATCAACTTTTTCAATATAATTTTTATTTAAATCACTATCTTTAATAATATCTGTTGGAATATCGCCACCTTGTTTTACTTTTCAGACATTATTTTCATAATAAATACTATCATTATCAAATGGAACAATAAGTTTAATATATTCGTTATAATCAATTTTAGAAAAATCATTAACAGTTGGATAAAAAATATTTATTGAATTATCTGTTTGCAATCGTTCTTTTAATCAAAATAATAATGTTCGATAAAAAGTTTTTTTACTAATATGTTTATATTCTTCTTCTCATGGATGAGAATAATTATCTAAACTATAATTATAAGGTCTAGATACTGTTTTACTAGATATAATATCAATAATTTCACCTGCTAATTTTAAAGCATTTTTAACATCACGAGTAATATTTTCATTTGCTCAGGGTCATTAGTTTGTGAATATGCAACTCCACCAGCTTGTGAAAATGATGCACTACCAGTTAAATCATTTACTCCTTTTGGTAAATATCAATTAATAACTGCTAATAAACAAGCAGATTGAATATAACTTAATCATTTATCATATTCAATTAAACCAGTATTATCTTTTTTTACTCATGGAAATAAATCTTTTTTATTAATTTTATCGGAAATTGTCCCACCTGATAATCTATCCATTCATAAACTAGTTTTTAAAATAGCATTATAAATTAAATTATCATTATAAGCAGATTGTTTTCTATCATTAATAGGTTGTCAAAGTTTACTTTCTTTAACATCTTCAACTGTTATAAATAACAAATTACTTAAATTATTTTCCATATAAAACACCTCTTAATTGATTACGATATTTATTTTTATATTTTTAACATCACTTCGACGTTCACGATACCATTTTTTATTATTAATTTCACCAGCAAAATTAAAATTAAAATGTCCAATCTTTAAATTATTAATAAAGTTTTTAATTTGTTGTAATTTTTGAACTGTTGGTAATGTTAATTTAGTAGTTCCTTTTGGGTATTTTTCTTTTAATGCTTGCGGTAATCGTTTTTTAATATAATTTCTTAAATGACTAGGTAATCATTTTCTTAATCAATAACGCCAAAATAAAGTTCCTGCATTAGATACAGCATTACTTAATAATTTTCAAATTTCAACTGGAACACTAGGATAAACATATGGATCATAAAATTTCGGATGTTTTGCTGTTTTTGTATATATTAAAATAGTTAAATTACCTGTTAAAGTTAACTTATTTGTAATATTAAACATACCACTATCAAGTCAACTACTATTTAAAGGTTGTCAATTAGTATTTAAATAATTTTCATTTTTAAATTGTTCTCTATTTTTAATATTATTATCTTTTTCTAATTGACTTAATATTTGTTGTATTTCTTTTTTATGACCTTTTTTAATTAAATCTAAATAAGTAAATGGATTTAATCACTGATAAATATCTTAAACTTTATTTGTAATTTTATTATATTTATCACTAATATAATTAATTGGCTTTAATATTTTATTTTTAACTTGATTAACTCTATTAATTAAATTTACAAATTTACTTATTAAAGGTTTATTTTCTAAATTAGATACTAATAAAGTTAAAACGCGTAATATTAGTAAATTCATTTTATATTAACCTTGATTATTTGGTTTTGATTCTGGTTTTGATTCTGAAATTAGATAATCAACTGGAACTCTAAAAGTTTTATTTAGATTACTTTTAGCGGCAGTAATTTCATCTTGGCTTGGTTGTTTTTCCAAAATAATTTTCCATGTTTTTGGATATAAAATAGTTGGTGTTGCATATTGAACTTTACCAATTAATTTAGGGTTAGCAGTATCATTATCTAAAACTTGTTGAATAGTATCCATATTAATTGGATAAGCTCATACTTGTTTATTAATAATTAAACCATTTACATTAGTAAAATTATAATCTTTATCACGGTTAACTTGTCCTTTTGTATATGTTTTTTCTAAATGAAAGCTTTTTGATACTGGAATACCCATTGCAGTATTTTCATATAATTCACCATTAACCATTGCTTTTAATTGAGCTTGTGAACCAATTACTTTTAAATAAGCAGGTGTTAATCCTAAATATGCTCTTCGTCCTAAAACCATAAACATTTTATCTGTTGGTAAACCAAAATATAAATTACTAATTTGATTTGTTAATTCAATCAAAGTTTCATTTAATGTAAAGAATGCTTTATTTGCATCATCAGCATTTTCAGCTGTATAACTACGAAATGAAATTACTTCATATTGACCATCTGCTAAACAATAATCATAAATAGCCTGAATTAATTCACATTCTAAATTAACAAATTTATTCTGTACAACACTAGAAATAGCATCAGCAATAACGCCATTTTTAATATTTTGTTCTATTAATGCTAAGTCAAAAGCTTCATTCATTAATTTTAAATTAAATCTTTTATCAATAGGAACTGGAATTCTTGTTAATCCCATTGTTTGAGTTGTCCCACCATTTGGTAATGAATAATCATCTTGTCATACCACACGATGAGTTAAATTATATAGTGCTTGTCCTGCATTTGGTAATCAAGCAACTTGTTCTGCGGTTGCTGTTGCATACTGCATAATACTTGCATATTCATTATATAAAGTCCACGCAATAAAGCATTAACCATATCAACATAGACTTTTTGTCCTGTTGTATTACCCTGTAATATAAAAGATACTTGTGGCAAATTAATTATTGCCATAATATTTCACTCCCTTATTATCTAAGGTTTTTAAGTGTATAATCAGTTATTTTTTTAATTTCATCAGGAGTATATGCTCCTTTTTCTTTAATAGTTTCAATTTCATCAGTCATATTTTCACTAGATTTTTCAATCATTTCTTTAATAAAATTAGTTGGTGAAACTGATGGTTGCTCTTCAACAAACAAATCAGATTTTAATTCTTTTAAAGTTTGCATTTTTTCAGATAAAGAACTACCACTAACTTTTTCTAAATTAGTTTTAATATCTTCAATTTTAGTAGATGGAACATCTTTAAATGCTTTTAATTCATCTAATTCATTAGCAACTTTTAAATAATCTTCTTTTGAAATAGTATCTTTTCGTTTTTGTATACCTTCAATAATTTGTTTTGTTTCATTATGAAATTCATTTAAAATATTATCTGCAATTTCTTCACTTAAACCTTGTTCGATTAATTGTTCTTTTGTAAGTGCCATTTTATAAACCTCTCTTTTTTTATTCTTGTTCGAATAACAAGTCAGCATAAGTCTTTTTAAGGCGGAAAGCATAAACCGTAAATTACTTTTTTGTTAAAAGGATAAACCATTATAAGTATTTTACACTAATAGTTCACAAATGCAACACTTTATATTTTATATATTTATATATAAATAATATTATTATTTATTATATATTATATATATTATTTATTTTTCTAAACTTAATATCTTTGATTGCTAATTTAGCCCTTAAAACGCGTAATAAGGGTTATTTAACAAGATAAATTTATTAAAATAAACGCTAATTTTGCTTGTATATATATATATATATATATATAATACTGGTAAATCTTGATAAAAGGTTTCAAGATAAAGAAAAGGAGAAAAACAAGTATGAAAAAATTACTTAGGAAGTGTTTTTCTTAAAACAAATAACTTAAAATATCATTTAAATTTACACGGATGAGACTTTAAAAAAGTTTGTGAAACAAACGAAAAAGCTAATATACTTTTGAAAGATTCTTCTATCGGAAGTGTTGGTGGGCTTTTGACGGGTGCAGTAGTTGGTAGTTTTGTTCCAGTTATTGGTACTTTAGTTGGTGGATTTATTGGTGTTGTATTAGGCACTGGAGTTGGCACATCTTATTCTGTTGTAGATTTAATTAATGAATGTTATTAAAATATAATCAATTATATTTTAGTTTAAATACTATAAATTAGTTATATTAAATATATGTAGTTTATATATATTATTAATGTAAAAATATTTTAAGAAGGGGTGGGTACTAAAATTAAAAAAATATTAGGTATTTTAGTAACAGTCACTTTAACAGCAACAAGTACAACAAGTTTAGTTGCTTGTAATACACCAAATGAATATACACCCGAAGAATTAGCAAAATTAAAAAAACAAAATCAAATAAATACAAATGATGAAACTATTAAAAACAACTTAGAATGAATAGCACCACAAGAAAAACCATTTAATGAGGTTGATAATAAATGATATTATGTAGTATGGCGTGGTGATAAAAATGAGAATTGAAGATTAATTAAATTTAAAAATAATACACTCGATTTTATAGAAATTGATAATTTTGAAAAAGCAGATTTATGAAAAAGTAGCCCTTATAAATTTGGGTCAGGACAAACATTAAATATTGCATGAACTTTTAAAGAAATTTATTGGGAAAATGACAATGGTACTTATTTTAAATATGTTTATCATTGAAATGATGAAGAACAAAAATTACCCGACTTAATAATTGATAATGATGGTAATGTAAAAGTTAACGGAGAATAGAAAAAGAGATTTTACATCTCTTTTTATTTTTATCTTTGTTTAATTGTAATTTTAACTGGACTATCGCCTTTATTTCTAATTCCCAAAACATTTGGATTAGAAACATCTAATATAATATCTTTATCATTGCCAAAATAATCTCAAGCAATAACTAATTTAGGAGATATTACTTTTAAAAATCTAATTTTTAATTTTACATCATTAGTATAATATGCTTGTAAATATGTTTCTTTGATTTTATCTTTATCATTATTAGATAATTTTGTTATTTGTAATAAAAATTTAATATTTCCATTATTTTTTTCAGTTGTATAACTATTTTGATAATTATCACTTGGTAAACCATTAGTATGTGCAGTAGAAAATATTTGAATATCATTTAATTTTATATTATCAGTGTATAAAGTTATTGTATTATCAAAATTAACTTTATCAGTTTGTGAGCGACCACTTTCTTTTAAAGTCAAATTTGCTAAGGAACCAAAATTCTGATTACATGAATATTCTCCCGCAGATAAATTAACATTTCTATTAGGAATAAAATTTTCTATTTCAGGTGGTCCACACTCAGCTTGTAAATTACCTAAATTACTTATTTCAATAGTTTTATATGCATCTTGAAATTTACTGATACTTTGAATTGTTGGGTCAATTTGTTTTAAATCAATTTCAACCTCATAATAAGCATCCTTAAATTCATCAGAAAATATATTATTATAATAACCATAATTATTTTTTCATTTACATTGTGCTGATGCAGTAATTTTAGTTATTAATGGTAGTACTACATCAGAAGGCATAATATCTTTTGTATAAGGTTTGTAATTATATGGTACTGGTGGTAATACATATTGTGGATAATTAAATGTTGGTATTTCATAATCGTGTGGGAGTAAGAAACTAGTTTTATAATTAGTTGTCATATCTCGTAAATAATTATTTAATACGCTTTTTGTTTTACCACGAAAACTTCATACTGATAATTTTAAATAATCTTCTTCATTGTTAGTATATGGGTTATCAGCATAAAAGATAATTTCAAAATTACCTTTATATAGTGCTTGAATTGAAAACATATCAATTATATAACTACAATTTGTTCCATCTGGTGTTTGTAAGAATTCGCAATCATTATCTTTTTCACTATCACTAACTGGTGTTTGTGCATCAACTGCTCTTACTAATTCATTAATTAAATATATACGATTAGTTTTAGGGTTTAATTGTTTTAAATTATAAGTTGAATAAGTTATTCGTTCTGTTGGTTTACCATCTTTTTCAAAAACATTGCCTTGTATTTTATCAGTTAATAAAGTAGTAAAACTAAAACTAGTAGCATTAGCACCAATCATAGCACCAATTTTATCATTTCCTTGTTCTCTAAAAATTTCAAATGGTAAATAACCTTTACCAGCAGCCTTATCACCTCAAAAGGCATCATTATAAAAACTATAAACATTAGCACTCATAAAACCATTAAGTCATGGAAAATTAGGTCATTTGTCATCTTGTGTAATTGTTAAATTACCAATTCAGTCCCAAGAAATACCAAACGAAACAAAGTTTAAAAACTTTCCAATAGCAGGTATCGTAAAAGGATTAAATACTAATTTTTGCGTATAGTTTAAAGGTAATACTGTAATTTGGCGATTAATAAAATTATTCATATTTAAAATATCTCAAACATTACATTTACCCATTTTATTATATTCAATTTGAACATTACTAACTGTATTACCGAATTCATCTTTTCTTCTAAAATATGATGAGGCTTGGGTACTAATAATATTATTAATAGTTCCACTATTTACTTTTGCTTTATCTGGTGGAGTAATCATTCAATTTTTAGACCAATAAGGCTTAGAATTTTTGTCTTCTTCCTTAATAGTTGTTCCAACAGTCGGATTGGTTGCTGTTGAACTTGCTTTATCTGTTATTATCATACCCTCATTATTTTTTTCAATTCAAAAATCAGACATTGATTAAATATGTTCTTTTCAATCTTTATATCCAGTAATAATAGTTGGTTGAATACCTTGAATGTTATATCAACTTACTTCGGGTGAAGCATAAGTATTTATTTTATCAGGTGGTGCAGGAAACATGTTATACATTAATAAATCACGAGAATTCATTACTTTTTTATTAAATTCACCTTTAATAATTGGTCTCCCAATAACAGGCATATCAAAAAAGATAGGATTACCATAAAATTTAACTGCCACTGCTCTAACCTCTGGGTCTTTTAATAAAATCTCATCTAATTCAACAATACCTTTATTTAGTTTTTCATCATAAGTTATTTTTGGAAAACAATAATCTTCACCTGGGGCACTTGTTTGAATAAATTGTCTTACTGATAAACCACTATTACTAATTTTGTCATTAATACTTGAAAAGGTAATTTCTTGTCATAAGAAATCACCATCTTCTACGGAATAATAATTAATAACATTTGATGGATATAATAATTGTCTATCTTGGGGTGCAGAATTAATATCACCACCACCAATATTTAAACCACGGTCATTAAATACAGTATAAAAATTATAATAATCATTAATATTTAATTTAGTAATATCTTCATCTAAAATTAATAAAGTATATTGTCGTTCTGTTGATTGTTAAGTAAATACTTGTTCAAATTTAACATCACCAAATTTAATAGAACTTACATCATCAACCATATAAGCATCTCAATATTTACCAACTTTTACCTCTTTTGTATAAAAGTTATCGGCTTTATTATCATTATTCATAAAATAACTTAATTTATATTGATTTAAGTATTCTAACATTCTATTAATATCATAAATATTTTCACCATCAATTAATTTTCAATAAACATTATTATTTTCATTTTTTAATTTTATAGCAAAAGGTGTTTCATTATTGGCTCATATAGTTGAGTTAATTGATTGATTTTTAAAATCATCAATCGTTAAAATATTAATTTCTTCACCTTTATATTTTTGGACTATTTTTAAACTACTTTGTCATTGAGCAATCGTACTTTCCATATTATCAAATATTCTTGAATAACTACAATAATCACTTGGTTTAGCATTATTAGGTTTTCAACCTGTTTCAGTATCAGGAATATATGAACTATAAACATTAAAAGAAAATACCATTCAATGTCTATGTTCTTTTATACTTTCTCTTATATCTATTGCAGTAGCACCTGCTCCTGTTCTTAATCATTGCATAGCTGCTGGACTAATTTTTTGCATTTGTTAATTCTCCTTAATTTCTGTTCTACCTTGTACGGCATTTTGATTATTACCAGTTTCGTCATATTCTAGTAATTTATTATTATGTTCAATTTCTTTGGCTTGCATTTTATCTTGTCATTTTTCTACTTTTTCAAAATATTTGGTTGCTTCTAATTCATCAATATTATCATATTCAGTTATTGCTCTTATTGGCTCCATTGTGCCATTTTCTAATCTAGCAGTAATTAATTCATTTTGTCGCATTTGGTCTATTAAACTAGCACTAACAAAATCAAATCCATAAGGGCGTTCACCAGTACCATCTCATAAACCATAATATTTTAAAACAGTATCAAACATCTTAGTATAATATTGTTTACGATATGCTTGTAAATATGCTTGTTTTTCTAAGTCTTTTGTTTTTTTATTAATGATTGGGTTTTATTTTCTTCACTATCTGAGGCATCACCAAAAGGACTAGAAAAATTACATGCTATATATACTTGTTCAATAATTGCTTTTTGGTCTTGTGTATATGTTTTTAAGGTTGGTGTCCCTTGTACTACTTGTAAAGATTGAGATAATTGACCTTCTACTGCTGATGAACTTGATTGAACAAAAATATCATCGAATACATCTTGCAGTACTTTTTTATTACCTTTGTTATAAGCAGTCATTAAATCATCACTTAGTATTCCATATCAATGTGTACGATTTGCATATCTTTCTTTTGATTTAATATTAAAACTATCTTCTAAATCAAATTGTAATTTATAACAATTTGCCATTGTAGGTCATGGGTTTAATGTAGTTGATGTTGATAAAAATAAAGGATTAGGTTCATTTATCATTTCTCAAAAAGGTACTATACCTAATTTATTTTTAAATTCTTGTACTAAAACAGGTTTAACATCATCTTTAATTTGTGTTTTACTTTACCCAACAACTACTTCATTATTTTTAGGTCAACCTTTAATAACTATTTTATCTTTGGTACAAATTAAATTTAAAATAAAACCACTATCTGATTGATGATAATTTAATCAAATATCGGCACCTTGTTCTAATTCATTTATTTTACTTACGCGTGATCTAAAGTTAAAAGGATTAATTCATAAATCAATATTGCTATCACTAGTTTCTAATAAACCAAAGATAGTTTTACCCATTAAACTTGCTGTTAATTCATTTTTATCTAATTTTTTTTTTATTTTATAAGTTTCATATCATCAATTTAATTTTTCTAAAATGTCTTTACGATGAGACTTAAATAAAATATCTTTACCATTTACTAATCACATTTGATGGCGAGCAATAATATTGGCTAAATTAATTGTTCAATCATAATTATAAAATTTTAAAACACTATTAATATCATTTAAGTTTGGTAAACTAGGGAAAGTATTATTCATTGTTATTTTGCTCCTTTAAATTTAAGATAAGTGCATAATTAATTATATTTACTGTTAATAAATTTGGTTCATTTGATAAAACTTGTACACATACTTTAACTTTTTGATATTTCTTAATATATTCGTTATATAAATTTAAATTACATATTGCGATATTATCTTTTTTTAATTCTTGACAAAGTCTTTTTTTAACTTGTCCACAAACAGACATATAAGGTCTTTTTGCATTTATTACACGCTCATCATGTATTACATAAATATCTTTTTTTTCATTAAGTTAATCACTCCCTTTGTTGTCATAATTTATAATCTGTTGAACTATTATGTTTAACCATTGGTACTAATTCAAAGTGTAAAGCATAAAAATCACTATCAAATGTATCATCGTATAAGTCCAACATTCGTTCTTCTCTGGCATCTGGTTTATCTTCTCATTGAATTAATTCATATTGAGTTTTACTTACAGGACATTTTTCTCATAATCATTTTAATTGATTAGTATTTATTAACATTGTGAATGCTTCAATACGATGCTTTATTTTAAATTTCTGCTTTTGTGCTGGTTTTAAATGCATATATTGACCAAAAGAATAATTATATTTTTCTCGGTTTAAACTTTCTAATGTTGCATAAGCACTATCATCAACATTGATTGATTATACCTTGCTGTATTAAATTAAAATATTGATTTAATTAATTGTTGTAAAACTCTTAAATATCTTTTACTTGTTCTAATGGTCCTTTAAATTGTTGTGTAGCATTTGAGTGTGTATATTCTGCTACTTTATATGCTTTTTTATCAAATGAATTATATATTCAAAAGCTCGCCGCTGTTGTATGTCCTTTGGGACTAGTAGAGTTTGCTAAATCAACACCACCTAATAATTTAATTGGTTGAATAATATCTGTTGCATGCATAATATTAATATATCGCACAAAGATTGAACCACTAGTATTACCAGGCAAACCTCAACTCCATACTCTTGATCTTTCAAGATCTAATTGCTCTAACCTTAATTGCTCATTAATTTTATCTTGTGGTAATTCATAATTTAATCTTTAATTTGCTCCCATTTGATAAAGTAAAAGTAAAATTTGATAAATTAATAGTATAAGGTATATTATTTTCATCTAACATATTTCAGATATTTTGAAATACACTATCTTTTAAATCTTTACTCCAATACATACTAGCAATAATACAAATTGGTTCTTTAATTAATAAACTAATTTTTAATAATTCACCAAACATTTTTATATTTGAAATAGTCTTACCACTATATCATGTCCCAATTTGATTAATTTCATTAACTAACTCATATTTTTAAACAAATGGATATTTATTACCAATACTACTATTTTGTAATAACCAATAAGGAATTTCTAACAAATAAGTAAAATGATTAAGAATTATTATCACTTTCTTTTTTAATATCTCTAATATCCGTTTGTAAATTAACAATTATTGGTTGTTGATTATTTAAGTTTAATTCTTTTTCAAGTTCTTTTTCTTGTAGTGAATATTTATAATTAAATGCTCGTTGTCAATATAATTTAGCACCATCTGGTGATTTCATCATAAAGTTAATTATTTCACTTTCAATTTTATCAACTTGTTTTTCAAGCAAAGGAACTATCTTTTCGCTCGCATAAGTATCATATCTTCACTTGCGAGAAAGGTTGAATTCATTGGTTAAATCATTTAAAGTATAGGGTTTATTAGGTGATTTATTTTCTAAAAATTGCTCTATTTTACGATAAAAAGTTGCCAAACTTGCTGTTTTTGGATTAAATTCTTTCATTTTTTACTCCTTTTTGCATATTAAAATTACTATTATTTAAACAATATGATTAAATAAAAGAGTAATAAATTGTATTAAAATGTATAAAAGAACTTTCACAAGTTCTTTTTTTATTATCTATATTTTACATCAAAATAAAAAAAGTAAAGTAATTTAATTTTTTCAGTTAAATTAATTTGCTAATAATTAAAAAATAAATTATAACACAATAAATAAAAAATATTATCTTTTTTTTGAATTTTTTCATTTTCATTATTTTTGTGATAGAGTCCTTAACTATAGGAAAGAGGGTAAAAAAAATGATAAATGTTGATAAAAACTTTTTTAATAATTTTAATAATTTGTTATATATACAAAGTATTGAAATTATTCAACAAAATTTAGAAAATTTTGATGAATGAATTTTTAAAAATAAAAATATTGATGAAACTTTAAAAGAATTTAAAGATTATAAAGTAAAAGAAATAAAACCAAGAACATTAAATATTTTAAATGGTAAAATAACTTTTAAAAGAAGAAAATATTATAAAATTAATCCAGAAACAGGCAAAGAAGAATATATTTTTCCTTTGAATAAACTTTTAGGAATTGAAAAATGACAAAGAACAGATAATTCTGTTAAAGAAAAAATATTATCATTTATTACTGAGAAAAAAAGATATAAAGATATTTTAGATACTATGGAACATATAAAAATTAGTTTAATGACAATATCTAATATTATTAAAAATGCAAAAACTGATGAAGAATATTATATTAATAAAACTAATAAAAAAATAGATATTCCACATACTTTATATATTCAAATGGATGGAACTTATTTGAAAATGTTAGATTCAACAAAACAAGGAAGAAAAAAGATAAAAAAACACACAATAGCATGTACTGTTCATACTGGTTTTGATGAAATAAAATCAACTAAAAAAAGACCTGTAATTGCAAATAAACTAGGTGTTTTTGAAATAAATAATATTCCAGATTATCTTAATAAAGAAGTAAATTTAAAACCAGTTCTTATAAAATTATTTACTTTAATTGAAACTCATTGCAACATGACATCCAATACTGAAATTATGATTTTGGGTGATGGTGCATTATGAATTAAAAATACTAAAAACTTTATGCATCAATATTTTCCTAAAAATAAAATTCACTATACAATAGATAAATTTCATCTTACAAGTAGATTTAAAAAACTATATCCGTTTCAAAGTAAAAACAAGCAAAATAAATAAACATATCATAAAGCAGTTGATTATTTTTTAATGGTAAATATGAAAAATTATTACAGTGTTTAGAAGATAGTAAATCTTTTATAAGCGATGCTAAATTAGTTTTTTTGAATAAAACTATTAGATTAATTAAAAATAATCAAGAAGGTGTCAAAAATCAAACACTATGGAATAATATTGGTTGTGATATTGAAGGTGATATTTCTCATTATTGAAAAGGTACTATGATTAAAAAGGCCATTTATAGTGAAAAAACTATTAAAAATAAATTAAATGCTAGTATGATGGGATTAAAAAATAGAATTGATTTATTTAATAGTAATGAACAATTGTTAGAAGAAAATAAATTTAATTATTCAGTTAATAATTTTGTATTTTTAATAAAAATGTATTTTTTGTTGTGGAAAAATTTAAAAAAATAGAAAAATATATTGACAAAAAAATTAAAAGTAATATAATCTAAATAAGTAAGTGGTATATTATTCCACAATTTCTAAGATATTAATTTAAAACCCTTAAATAATTTATACGACCAAAGTTTTTTATATGAAAAAATTATTTTATTATTTTAGGTCGTTAATTTATTTTGCTTGTATTGTCTTTTTAAAATCTTGTGGTGGTAATGTACTATTTTTGATTTTAAAAAACCAAACAACAAAACCTAAAATTACTAAAATATTATTTTTATTAGGTTTTTAAAAACGATTAATTTTTTTAATAATTTGTTTATCATATTGACAATTATTATCTTTTTCTTCTAATATAATTTTAGTAATATGATAACATAAAAAAATAATCTTCTTAAGATTTTTTTTATTTTTTTAGATGATTTTATTTTTAAATAAGGTAAGATTTAAGTATATGAGAATAGAAAATAGGGTGAAAATGATGGAACAATATCTTAATATGGCTCGTTTTATTTTAGAACACGGGCAAGAAAAAGATGATCGAACAAATACAGGAACAATTTCTTTTTTTGGTTATCAAATGCGTTTTAATTTAAGCAAAGGATTTCCACTTTTAACAACAAAAAAAGTTCATTTTAAGTCAGTAGTTTATGAATTATTATGATTTATTAAAGGCGATACTAATATTAAATATTTAGTAGATCATGATGTTCGAATTTGAAATGAATGACCATATGAAAAATATCAAGCATCAGCAAAATATAATAATGAAACATTAGCTGAATTTATTGAAAAAATTAAAACTGATGCAAATTTTGCTGCTGAATTTGGTGATTTAGGACCAGTATATGGGAAACAATGACGAAACTTTAACCGAGTTGATCAGTTAGCAAAATTATTAGAAAATTTAAAAAAAAATCCATATTCACGTCGTCATATTATTAGTGCCTGAAATCCAGCAGAAGTTGATGAGATGGTTTTACCACCATGTCATACTTTAATTCAGTTTTATGTTTCAAAAGATAATAAATTAAGTTGTCAATTATATCAACGTAGTGCGGATGTTTTTTTAGGTGTCCCTTTTAATATAGCAAGTTATGCTTTATTAACCCATTTAATTGCCCAAGTTGTTGGTTTAGATGTTGGTGATTTTGTCCATACTTTAGGAGATTGTCATATTTATAAAAATCATTTTAATCAAATTAAAGAACAATTAACACGTTCTCCGTGAAAATTACCAACTTTGAAGTTAAATCAAACCATTACTTCGTTATTTGATTTTAAATTTGAAGATATTATGTTGGAAAATTATGACTCAGCCCCATTAATTAAGGGAACTGTCGCAGTATAATGATTAAGTTATTATGAGCAATGGATGAAAATAATTTAATTGGTCAAAATAACCAATTACCATGACATTTAAGAGAAGAATTACAGCATTTTAAAGAAACAACATTAGGGCAAACAATTTTATTTGGTCGATTAACTTATGAAGGAATTGGACGACCATTATCAAAACGAAAAACATTAGTTTTAACAAGACAACTTGATTATCAAATTAATCATCCGGATGTGGAAGTAGTAACTGATTTAACAGCAATTATTAATTTTTATCATCAAAATCCAAACGAAGATATTTATATTTGTGGGGGGAAAAAAATTTATGAGGCAACATTACCATATGTTGATGAATTAATCATTAGTTATATTAAGGGAAAATATAAAGGTGATACTTATTTTCCTTCGTTTGATTTAAACCAATTTACTTTAATTAAATCAAACGAATATCAGCAATTTGTAATAAAATATTATAAAAGAAAGGAACAAAGTTAAAATGTTAAATATTTGAAAAATTCTTCTGACATGACCACGATTTTTACGAACAATTACTAAGGTAAGGAGTATTAGTAAAAAAATTAAACGAGATCCAAATATTGTTTCAGAAGAATATCGTTATCATTGATTGCAAAAACGAACACGCTATATGTTATGAGTGCACGATGTTAAAATAATTGTTTATGATCGTGATAATTGAATTGATAAGGGTTGTTTAATGATTGCAAATCATCAATCGAATGTGGATCCGGCATTATTATTTGCTCTAAATGATTTTAATAAAACGGCACCTTGTGCATTTATTGCTAAAAAAGAATTACAAGATAACCGAACATATCGAAATTTCTTAACATTAATTGATGTTTTATTTTTAGATCGGGAAAACCCTCGCCAGGCCTTAGAAATTATTAAAGAGGCAAATGATTTAATTCGTGTACCACGAACAATGGTTGTTTTTCCGGAAGGAACACGAAGTCGCAGACAAGAAATGGGAGAATTTCATGCTGGAAGTTTTAAAATTGCCCAGAAAGCACATGTTCCAATTATTCCTGTTTCAATTGTTAACTCTTATCCAATTTTTAATAAAGAATTTAAAAAAAGAGGGAAAAAGTATGTTCATGTTGTGTTTCATAAGCCAATTAAGCCAGATACGTTTATGACCAAATCAACTGAATTAATTGCAAATAATGTTAAACAAATTATTCAAAAAGGAATTGATCAATATCAAGATGTTGATCATAAAAAAGATTATGAAGAATATAAAACTTCATTAAAGAAAAAAACGACTTAAAAAAAGAAGGTATCGAATAGTGAATATTTTAGAATTAATTGATAAAAAGAAAAATGGACAAGAGTTATCACGAGAAGAAATTAACTTTATTGTCAAAGGATATACATCGGGGATTATTCCAGATTATCAAATGTCAGCTTTTTTAATGGCAATTTATTTTCAATCAATGTCAGTTACAGAAATTTCGTTTTTAACTGAAGCAATGATTAATTCAGGGAAAGTATATGATTTAACTACGATTCCTGGTTTTAAAGTTGATAAACATTCTTCTGGTGGAGTTGGTGATAAGGTTAGTTTAATTTATGTGCCTTTAGTTGCTGCATTTGGTTTAAAAGTGGCAAAAATGTCAGGACGAGGATTAGGCCAAACAGGAGGAACAATTGATAAGCTGGAAAGTATTCCCGGTTTTAAAGTTGAACTTTCTTTTAATGAATTTAAGGATGTTATTAATAAAACAAATTTATCAATTATGGCTCAATCTGATAATCTTGTTCCTGCTGATAAAAAGATTTATGCCTTACGGGATGTGACGGCAACAGTTGATTCATTGCCATTAGTGGCAGCAAGTATTATGTGTAAAAAAATTGCGACTGGTAGTGATGGAATTGTGTTAGATGTTAAATGTGGTAGTGGCGCTTTTATGAAAACAATATCTGATGCACGGAAATTAGCACAAATTATGGTTGAACTTGGAATTAAATTTAATAAGAAGATTGCTGCTGAAATTACTAATATGACAGAACCATTAGGCCGTACTATCGGTAATGCAATTGAAATTTATGAAGCATTACAAACATTACGAGGGAAAGGACCTGATGATTTGACTTACATTGTATGTGAAGCAGCAGCTTTAAGTTTATGCCAAGCAGGGCTTTTTAAAGATTTAGCAATGGCAGTTAAATCCTGTGAAGAAAAATTACAAACGGAAGAACCGTTAAATTACTTCCGTGCTTTTGTGAACGAGCAAGGTGGAGATTTAAGTTTTATTGATAATGATTTAACTTTAAAAGAAGTATTAAAAGTAAAAAATATAGTTGAAATTAAAGCAACCCAAGCGGGATTTATGGAAATTATTGATACTAATGAGTTAGGATTATTAGCTGTTCGTTTAGGAGCTGGCCGTAATACAAAAGATGAAACAATTGATTATCATGCTGGTATTTATTTAAACAAAAAAACTGGTGAAAAAGTTGCAAAAAATGATGTTGTAATGACTTTATATACTAACCGTTATGTTACTGCCCCAGTTTATGATTGAGCACAACGAACTTTTCGAATTGTTTCAACAAAACCACCACAAGAAGAATTAGTTTATGAGATAATTCAATAAAAGTGATGCTTTAAGTTAATCACTTTTTTGTTTTAATGTCTTTATTTTTTAAAAAAATAGCGGTATTATTAACTAAGAAAATAAACATGGGAGAAAAAGAATGTTACATTTGCCGCGCTATGAAGTAAAACTTAATAATTTTTCAGGACCATTAGATTTGTTGTTGCATTTAGTTAAAGAAAAGGAAATGGACCTTTTTGCAATTAAATTGACAGAAATTACTGATCAATTTTTAGCATATATTAGAGAAATGGAACAATTAAATATTGAAATTGCATCAGAATATTTAACAATGGCAAGTTATTTAGTTGAGACAAAAACAAAATTAGTGTTACCAAAAGAAGAAGTTGAAATTGATGATAATTATGAAAAAGATGCTCGTGATGAACTAATTAATCGTTTACTAGAATATAAAAAAATTAAAGAAGTTAGTCAATATTTTAAAGATCAACATCAAGAGGGAATTCGTTATTTATCAAAACCACGAACAATTATTAAAGGAAATCCAATTAAAGAAGAAGATTTACCATTGTCGCCAAAAATTAATATTGATAAATTAACTAATAGTTTTTTAAAAATGTTAGAACGAATTAATGCAGCAAAACCATTAGAATCAAATGTTGTTATTACTGAAGTTTCTCCAGAAGAAATGGCGGAGCGAATTATGGCATTATTAGCGCAAGATGATAAAGAATGAATATTAGAAGAATTGCTAGGTAATTTTACTTTATCATTACAAGTTTTTGTTGCTTGTTTTATTGCTTTGTTAGATTTAGCTTGTCATCAAAAAATTGAAATTGAGCAATACCAACATTTAGAAGCAATTTACATTAGACCATACTTACAGAAATAGGGGAATTAAATTAGATGAATTTAAATAAAAAAATGGCTGTTTTAGAAGGGCTATTATTTATCAGTGGTGATGAAGGAATTAATTTAAAAGAAATTGCTCATATTCTTGAAATTTCTGTTCCTGAGTGTGAGGAGGTTTTAGCAAAATTAAAACTAGAATATCAAACTAATAATAATCGTGGGTTAACAATAACATCTTTTGCTGATAAATATCGCTTAGCAACAAAGCAAGAATATTATCAATTTTATTTAAAATTAGCTAATAATAAAATAGAAGCACGTTTATCACAAGCAGCATTAGAAACATTAGCAATTATTGCCTATCGTGGGCCAATTAGTAAACCAGAAATTGAAGAGTTACGAGGAGTTAATTCTGACAGTGTTATTAACAAATTACGCGCACGTGATTTAATTGATGAAGTTGGTAAAAGCGAATTACCAGGGAAACCAATGACATATCATATTACTGAAGAATTTTTAAAAGTTTTTAATTTAACTTCTTTAGCAGATTTACCACAAATTAAGGAAACTGTGATAGAAAAAGAGCAGGATTTATTTAAATAATGGAACGCTTACAAAAAGTTATTGCAGCAGAAAAATTAATTATTCAAGGACGAGTTAAAGTTAATAATATTGTGGTAACAACGTTAGGTACTAAAGTTAGCAAAAATGATCAAATACAGATAAACAATCAAATCCTTACGAATGAAAATGCAAATAAGGTTTATTTGATGTTGAATAAACCACGAAATTGTGTTTCAACAATTATGACCCGCAACATCGCAAAACAGTTTTAAATAAACTATGTTAAAGGTGTTTCAGAGCGAATTTATCCGGTGGGTCGTTTATAGACTATGATACTAGTGGGCTTTTGCTATTGACTAATGATGGAGAATTTACTAATATTATTACACACCCAAGTCATATTATTAATAAGACATATCATGTTTTGGTTTCTGGTTATCTTTCAAAACAACAATTACAACAATTAGCAACAGGACTTGAAAATGAACCAGGAATTATAACAAGCAAAGCGCAAGCAAAATTAGTAAAATATGAAGAAGCAAAAAATGTTTCGATTCTTTTATTAACAATTCATGAAGGCAGAAAACATCAAGTTAAAAAAATCATACAAGCATTAGGACATGAAGTTATTAAATTAAAACAAATTGCAATTGGTTTTTTTCAATTAGATGAAACATTAAAGCCTGGTGAATGACGTTATTTAAAACCCAAAGAAATTAAACGTTTTTTTGGAATAGCATCACACTTAAAAACAAAATAAAGGAGAAAAAAACAATGCGGATTACGTTAGCAGGAGTTGTTGGAGTAGGGAAATCAACTGTTAGTAAGCTATTGGGAGAAAAACATCATTATATGGTAATGGATGAGCCAGTTGAGGAAAATCCATATTTAGATCAGTATTATGCTGATCCAAAAGATATGGCTTTTAAAATGCAAGTATATATGGTAATGGCGCGTAGTAAACAATTAAAACAAGCAAAAATAACATCTAATATTATTTTTGACCGTAGTATTTTAGAGGATCCAATTTTTGTTGATGTCTTATATGAACTAGGATATATGAATACAACAGATTATAAAGTTTATAAAGAATTTTATGATGTTGTTGTTTTACAAAGTTTATATTTAGATGAAAACATTAAACCAGAATTAGTTGTTTATTTACGAGTTGATCCAGAAATAGCAATGGAACGAATTACCAAAAGAGGCCGAGCTAGTGAACAAAATATTGGCAGTGCTTATTGAACATTATTAAACCGAAAATATGAGAAATGATATGAACGCTCAAAAGATAAGTTTAATTTTTTAGTTATTGATGCCAATCATAAAACACCAGAAGAAATTGTTACCATAATTTCAGAAAAATTAATTGAAAAGAAATAAGACAATAAAAACTAGTGTCAACACTAGTTTTTATTTGTTTAAATTTGCCCTAATCCTTTTTCTTTTCAAATTTTCATTACAGTATCTTTTCCTTTTGTTTCTAAAATATCTTTGTATTCTAAATAACGTTCTTGACATTCTTTAATTTCTTTTAAAGCTTGGTCTAAGCCACTTCAACCATTAATTTTAACTTCTTTTTTTTGCAAAGTTTTATATTGTAAAAAGAAAGTTTCAATTTCATTTCGTATTGCGAATGGAACATCTTCTAAAGTTTGAATATGATTAAAACGCGGATCATCAGCCATCACAGCCATTAATTTTGTGTCAATTTCCCCGTTATCAATCATATTAATTGTTCCCAAAATACGAACATTGATTTGACAACCAGGAATTGTGGGGTAAGTGCTTAATGAAATTACATCAAGGGGATCACCATCTCAATCTAATGTGTTTTCAATAAAACCATATTCTCCTGGATAAAAATTAGCACCATATAAAGCCCGGTCTAAAACAATTCGCCCTGTTTTAAGATCATATTCATATTTATGACCAGACCCCTTAGGGATTTCAACGATAATTGGTAAAACATTATTTTTACTCATTATTTTTCTTCCTTTCATTACTTTCCTAATTATTAATATAGCATAGAAAGGCAAATAATGTTATGTCTTTTTAATTCCTTTTTGTTTTTTCGCAGTAAGATCAAATAAAAGTATTGTGTTATATTCAAAAAAATAAAAGATAATTATTATTTTTATGTAAAGTGTATAGTGTAAATACAATTAGTTATTTCCTACTCTTATTAATTAAAATAATAGCACTTAAAAATAAGTTTGCAAGTATTTTTAAATTATTTTTTTAATTTATTTAAAATTAGTATATTTGGGCACACTAAAAAATAATTTATTAAGTTTTTTTATTTAATAAATTTATTTAATATATTTATTAAATAACTGTGTTGGTGTTTCTCAATTTAAACAAGGTCTTATCTTATCATTAATTGTATTAATTATTCAATCTATTTTATCTTGTTTAATAATTCTAAAATCAGTACTTTTTGGTAATTCTCGCCTTATATCTCTATTCATTCTTTCTACAATTGGTTTTTGTGTAGGACTACCTTTATCACAAAAATATACATTTGTTTTAAGATGTTTTTCAATATCTTTTCAATTTTAAAATTCTTTTCCTTGATCAGTTATAATTCCCTTTAAATGTTTTTTTAAAAGTTTATTTTTAAAAATTTGTGTTTATATTTTTTCCCTTTATGTATCTTTTTTTACTATGAAAATACAAATTACGTTTATTTAAACCAAATAAACCTAAATAAATATATTTATAAAGTGTTTTAAAACACATAGGGAATTTATCATTAAATTCAATTTCATATGATTTACATATTTGTTTAGGTGTATAATGAAATTTATTAAATTTTTCATCTAATCATAATAATTGTTTAAAAGTTAAAGTAGTTTTCTTTTTACAATTTTTACGATTTTCTAAATATCGTTTATGTTCTTGCATAGGATAATATCGTTTAATATGTTTATAATTGTTTTAAGTGATATTTAATAGTACTTTTACTACGACCCATATATCTTGCTATTTTTGATATATTAAGAGTGCCATTTTTTTTCTTAAAAATATCAGATTCTAACGCTTCTTTTAAATTACATCTTTCAATAAAACTTAAATGTTTAAACTTTTTCATTTTCTCCTACCCTTTCTTAAAATATTTACATAATACAATAAAAAAAATAAAAGTAAATTATTGACATTAAATTTAATGATGATAAGATAATATTGTAAATCTAAAAAGGAAGAATTTTCCTACTCTTAACCTGTTTTAGAAAATTACAAAAATATAGACTTGCAAAAGTCTTTTTTTATGTAAAATATAGATAATAAAAAAAGAACTTGTGAGAGTTCTTTTATACATTAATACAGTTTTTTACTCTTTTATTTAATCATATTGTTTAAATAATAGCAATTTTAATATGCAAAAAGGATTAAAAAATGGCCAAAAAATGCCAAATTGTAAAAGAAAGGTATTAGCAAGATTTAAAAAAGATAAAAATGATGATTTAGTAAGAAAAATGCAAGGTGATTGACCAGTGCAATTATGTATTAGTCATTTTAAAAGCAGGATTTTTAACTGGACCAATTGTTACAACAACTTCATTACCAAGTTTTAACTCAAATCAAGATGTTTTAAGAGATTCTGATTGTAACTGTGGATTAGAAGCAATTGCTTTAACTTACATTAAAGAAGCAATTGGTGAAATTGAATCAGTTGATGGATCAACTTTATATGCAGGACAAACTTATAATACTGCTTTCCAATTATTATGAGTTGCCATTGAGCAATCTAAAATTAAAGCAGTAAAAAAAGCAAACAATATTAGTGATAAAAACGTTAGGGAAGAGATTATTAAATTAATAAATAGCTTGAAAAATAGTGATGCAAAAATCACTGAAGAAAATGCTGTTTTAAGAACAGAAAATAATGAGATTTTAATTGATTTAAACTTGGTTCTGCAAAAGATACAATACATATTATATTAGATAGTGTTCAATTGTCACAAGACCCTGATACATTAGAATATACTGCATATGCAATTTTAGTTCAAATTCTAAACAAAGGAATAGCTGATGGTTCAGAATTGAATGCAAAACAAAAATTAGAAGTAGCATTGCCTTATATATGAAACTTTATTGATAAAAACAAAAAAGATACGATAGAGGCAATAACAAACAGAGAAGATATTAAAAATATTAAAATTAAAGAAAAACTTGTTAACTTAGTAAAAGAGTTAACTAGTGAAAATATATCAATTGCAAAAACTAATAAAACTACAATTTTAACTGAAGAATTTAATCGTATTATAGTTACTATAAGTTTTCCTAAAAATGAATACAATGCAACAATTGGTTTAGGAAATGTTAAACCTGAAACAGAATAAATTGTTGGATATAAAATGCTTTGTATATGATTCTACAAAGCATTTTATATCCAACTGAATAATTTTTACAATTAGTTTTTACTTTGCTATATTTTAAAAATAATTTATAATTAAACAAGGTGATAATATGCAAACAAAAATAAAAAATTTATTTTACTTAGATACAAAAAGAATTGTGGCAATGGCAATTGTGATTGCTTTATATGTTTTATTGTCATGATTAAGTAAAATAATGAATTTAACAGTTTTTCCCGTTGCTCCATTTTTAAAAATTGAGTTAACTGATTTTTTAATGTTATTATCTCTTCGTTTGTTTGGTATTATTTATGCTAGTTTTTTAACTATTAGTGTTAGTTGATTACGAATGGTTTATTTAGGTGATACTCCCATTGATGTATTTGCTTTAATGTTAGCAGATTTAATTTTTTTATTAGTTTTTTGATTAGGCGATAATTTTTTACGAAAAGGATTTAATCACTTGTTTAAAAATAATTTTTCAAAAAAAGCTGATTATTTAATTACAACAATAAATGTTAGTTTAGCAACAATTATTGCTTCATTTGTAATGACATTATTTAATTGATTATTTATTTATGACATGTATGCTCATTTCTTACATCTTCCCCGCGAAACAGTACAATGATTTAAAAGTATTTTAGTACCGATAGTTATTCCTTTTAATTTATTGAAATTTACAATTAATAGTATTGTTTTTATCTTAATTTATCGTGCAGTAATTCACCTTCAAAAGCAATTTATAATAATAAAACCAACAAAAAAAGTAACAGAAGTATTACATGATTATAATATTATTGATGAAATTTATTTTTAAAAAAGCAAACTTATTTTCTTGAAAATATTCTTTAATTTATGTTATTATTTGTATGATATGCCCACGTAGCTCAGTAGGAGAGAGCATGCGCCTTCTAAGCGTAGGGTCGGGAGTTCGAATCTCTTCGTGGGCGCCATTTTTTAAATTGTAATTAAATTAAAAACCTTATTTAAATGATTAAATAAGGTTTTATTTTTTAAAAAATTGTTATAATAATATAAAAGATTGTTTTATCTAAGAAGGATTTATTAAATGCAAACACCATTAAATTATTATGATGAATTAATTAATGAAATTAAAGAATTAATTAGTAATCATAATTACAATGGTGCACTTATCAAAATTAATGATGAATTGCTGATGCCTTATATTCCTCAACAAGTTGAGAAAGTATTAACAACATTATTACAAGAAGTTAATGAAAAAATTCGAGAACAAAAGCCAAGTGAAACAACAGTTTGAACATTAGCAAAAATTAGTTATATTTTAGCGAATCCATCTGATGAGGAAACTCAATTATTAGCTTTTCAATATTTAAAAGACCAAAATTTACGACAAATTTTACCAGTAATTCGTCAATATTTTCTGAATAAAAAAGTCACTGATTTTGCAAAGATTTATTTATTATACTTATTAAAAAAACAAGAAATTACAGAAATATTTGAAGTGAAAAAAACAAATGGTATTTTTCACTTGAATCCAAGTCAAATAATACCATATAAAGAAAATGAACAAGTTAAAACCATAATGAAATTATTAGACCAATGAGTTTATAATTATAATCCTAGTTTATACCATACTTGTTTATATTTGTTAGAAACATATTATTATAACTTATATCCTTATTTTTTAGAAAATAATGAAGAAAAAGCATTAACAATTGCAATTATATATCAAGGTCATGGGATGTATGGTGAAAAAATAGTAATCCAAGATCTGGCAGAACAATTTACAGTTCAAGTTGAAATAGTAAAAAAATATCTTCCTTACTTAGCCCAACAAGAATTATAAAATAAATTATTATTTAGAATTAGACCAAAAAAGCAAAATAAATTGGGGAAAAAAGTTATTTAAAGTCATTCTTTTTGTTATAATAAATTATGTGCAATAATTAGTTAAGGAGTAAAATATGAAATTTAAAGCGGAAAAAATACAAGATAAAGGAATTGGAAAATGATATGTAACCATTGATGGTACAGAATGGACAGATTATATTAAAAAAGCTGAAAAAAAGCAGCAGAGCAATTAGAGGTTCCTGGCTTTCGAAAAGGGAAAGTACCTACTGATTTAATTAAAAAACATCTAACTGAAGCAAAAATTTTAGATGCGGCACATCATTTAGTTGTTAATAAAGCTTATAAGTTTGCGTTTGATCAAAAATCAGATATTGAACCATTTTCATCACCAGTTCCAAGTGTACAAAAAATTAGTAAAACAGAGTATATCTTACAATTAGAATTTGATTTAAAACCAGAAGTTAAAATTAGTAAGTATACTGGTTTTACTGATAAAGAATTAAAAAAGACAAAAATTGAAGTTAAAAAAGCAGATATTGACTATAATATTAATCAATTACGTAATCGTTTTGCAATTTTTAAACCAAAAACAACAGAAATTACAACTGGCGATACAGTAATTTTTGATTTTGAAGGTTTTGTTGATGGAAAACCATTTAAGGGTGGTAAAGCAACAGATTTTACTTTAGAAATTGGGAGTGGTCAATTTATTCCCGGTTTTGAAGAAGCCATGATTGGTTTAAAAACAGGTGATAAAAAAGAAATTGATGTTACTTTCCCATCTGATTATCATGTTGAAGAATTAAAATCAACTTCGCCTATTTTTAAGTTAAATATTAAGCAAGTTAAAACAAAAAAATTACCAGAATTAAATGATGAATTAGCAAAAGATGTTAATTTAAAAGGTATTGATACGTTAGCTAAATTGGAGGCGCATGTTAAAAATAATATTTATGAGCAATTATTAAAACAAGAATATGATCATTTTATTGGCCATTTATTCCACTTAATTGCAGAAGATTCAAAGATTGCTTTACCAGAATCAATTATTCGTAAAGAAGCAAATCAATTAAAACATGAGTTTGAACAAAAATTACAAGGTCAACAAATGGATATAAAAACGTATAAAAAACGAACAGGAATGTCAGAAGAAGATATTTTTAATGAGTTATTTAAAGACGCTAAGAATCGTTTAGAAAATGTTGTTATTGTTGATGCAGTTGTTCAAAATGAAAATATTACTGTAACTGATGCAGAAATTGATGAACAATATGAAAAGTTAGGAAAACAATTTGGAATTGATGGTAAAGCATTAAAAGAAACAAAATTAGTATCCGACCAACAAGTAAAAGAACAAGTTATGCATAATAAGGTATTTGCCTTTTTATATCAAAATAATGGTGAATATAATAAGAATATTATTAAGTATTAAACTGGTATTCCTTAATTTTGGGGTAAAAATATAATAAACAATAGGTGAGATGATTTTTTTGTTATAATTTTTGTGTAACTTAAATTTATATTGCGATATTTTTAAAAATAAGATAAGATATTGTCAATATAAGTGAAGAAAAGAAACAGGAGGTGTTTTGAAGATGGATTCAAAAATAACACAATTAAAAAATGTACCCATTCTTGTAACACGGGGTAGTTATATTTTTCCAGGCTTTGAACAAGTATTAGAGGTAGGACGAGATAAATCAATTTTAGCGGTGAATACAGCTAGCAAGGATTTTGATAATCATATTGTGTTAGTTAGTCAAAAAAAACCGTTAGAAGATAATCCAAAATTATCTGAAATTTATCGAATTGGGATTTTAGCAGAGTTAAAAATTCGTAAAGTATGGGAAGATGGTAGTCTAACAGTTAATTTTAAAGCAGTTGATCGAGTAAAAATTTTAGATTTACGCGAAGGAGAATTTTATGCTGCTGATATTGATATTTTAAAATCATTTGTTAAATCAGAAGATAAAATTGTTGAAAAATTAACAGCGAATATTAAAGAATTAATGGAATTACAAGATATTTTGCCAGAAGATTTATTAGATCAAATTGGTGATTCAGTTAATGGGAATGAAGTTGTTGATACAATTGCCCAATTTTTACCATTTATTCCAGTGGCAAAAAAACAAGAAATTATTGAAGAATTAGATGTTGAAAAAAGACTTCAAATTATTTTTGATCATTTAGTTAATAAACAACAAGCCAATGATATTGATAATAAAATTAGCAAAAAAATTAAAGAACGAGTTGATGAACAACAACGTGAATATTACTTACGAGAAAAATTAAAAGCAATTAAAGATGAACTAGATGAATTTGATGGCGCCGCTGACGAAATGAAATTATATAAAGAACGATTAGCAAAAGAACCATTTCCAAAAAATATTAAAGAACGAATTGAACAAGAAATCACTCGTTACGAAGCATTACCACAAGCATCAAGTGAATCAAATATTATTCGAACTTATATTGATTGAATGATGCAAATTCCATGATGAGAAAAAACAGAAGAAAAAAATGATTTAAAATTTGCAAAAGAAGTGTTAGATAAATATCATTTTGGTTTAGATAAAGTTAAGGAAAGAATTATTGAATACTTAGCCGTTAAAACAATGACTAAATCTTTAAAAGGACAAATTATTTGTTTAGTAGGACCACCAGGGGTTGGGAAAACAAGTTTAGCAAAATCAATTGCTGAAGCAACAGGACGAAAATTTGTTAAAATGGCCTTGGGAGGCGTAAAAGATGAATCAGAAATTCGTGGGCATCGTAAAACATATATTGGAGCGATGCCAGGGCGCATTATTCAGTCAATGAAACGTGCTGGTTCAATAAATCCATTATTTTTATTAGATGAAATTGACAAAATAGCATCAGATTATCGTGGTGACCCCGCTAGTGCAATGTTAGAAGTATTAGATCCAGAACAAAATTCAACCTTTTCTGACCACTACTTAGAAGAAACATATGATTTAAGTGATGTTATGTTTATTGCAACAGCCAATTATTATGATAATATTCCAGAAGCTTTAATTGACCGAATGGAAATTATTCAATTATCATCATATACTGAATTGGAAAAATTCAATATTGCAAAAGATTATTTAGTTCCAAAAGTATTAAGTAATAATGGTTTAGCAGATGGACAATTAATAATTACCGATGATGCAATTAATGAAATAATTAAATATTATACGCGTGAAGCAGGAGTTCGTCAGTTAGAACGAGATTTAAATGCTGTTGCACGGAAATTTATTGTTAAGTTTTTAAATAAAGAAATGGTTAATTTAACAGTTAAACCAGATACTGTTAATGATTTATTAGGTAAACGTCGTTTTGAACATACCGAAAAAGAAAAAGAATCACAAGTTGGAGTTGTAACAGGATTAGCATATACTCAATTTGGTGGTGATATTTTACCAATTGAAGTTAATAGTTTCTTAGGAAAAGGTTCATTAGTGTTAACTGGAAAATTAGGTGACATAATGAAAGAATCAGCATCAATTGCGTTAGACTATGTAAAAGCAAATTCTGGCAAATTTAATATTGATCCAAAATTCTTTGAAACACATGATATTCATATTCATGTTCCAGAAGGAGCAGTACCAAAAGATGGACCATCAGCTGGAATTACCTTAACAACAGCAATTATCAGTGCTTTAAGTAATCGTCCAGTATCGAAAGATATTGGAATGACTGGTGAAATTACTTTACGAGGACAAGTCTTATCAATTGGTGGTTTACGAGAAAAATCAATTTCTGCCAACCGTAGTGGTTTAAAAACAATTTTAATTCCACATAAAAATATTAAAGATATTGAAGATATTCCAAAAGAAGTGCAAGAAACATTGAATATTATTCCAGTTGAAACATATGATGAAGTTTTCAAAAATGTTTTTGGCACAAACTAATTTTTAAAATGTATCAAATTGATACATTTTTATTTTCTTTGTTTTAACTCTAAATTAACAAAATAATTTAAGTATAGTAGTATCTTGTTGTATATGATTTAAAAAATAGTTTTTTAAAGTACATGGCTTATATTTGTTAGTCCTTAATAAATATAATAATGATAAAGGGTAAAAACTATGTGTGCTATGGTAAAAGTTGAAAAATTAGTAAAAAAAATTCTAAAAAATACAAGAAAACAAATTAAAAAACTTGCAAGAGCATTAGGTTTTAGTAAAAAGCAATCAGTACAAATTGCAACAAAAAACACACATAATTTAATAGAAACAATGGAAAGTTATCGAAAAATTACTGATTCAGAGCAAAATTTAAATTTTGAACCAGGTTTTTTAACTAATATATCTTGAACTTTTTTAAATAATGATAGTACTAAAGATGAAGATGGTTATGAAATTCCGATTAAATTAAATGATGAGCCAATTTATGAGGCAATTCCTGAGCCAATTTATGATAATATTCCATCTTCTAAAAATGAACCAATCTATGATTATTTACCACCAGCAAAACCAGTTCCAGAATTAAAAAAAAAGAAACAATTATTACAGTTCCAAAGTTAGATTCAACAAAAGTTAGCGATGTGTATAAAAATATCACAGAAAATGAAAATGATGCAGTAGAAGAAAATACTGTTGAAAGATAAAATGATAAACTAAGGTAAAATCTTTGAATAATATTATTTTTATTTTAGCCATTTAATAAGAATGTTTTAAAATAATTTTATTTAAAAGATTTTTTATTTTTTATGTTAAAAATAAAAAAATTCTGTTTTAATTATTAAAAGGGTATTTTTAACAATCTATAATATATATTTAAAAACAAAATGATTTAGAATTACCAAGGGGGGTTTAATTTTAAAATTGTTGCTAAATTAATATAAATATGATAGAGTGAAAATGTATATGATTTAAAAATATAAATATTGATATTTTTAAAATAAATGACTTTAATTAATTATTTTTGAAAAAATCAGAATAGTATTCATTTAGTTTTACAAAAATCATTGCCAGAAGATACAGTATTTACTGGCATTGAAATTAAATACCCTAAATCAATGTTATTTGGAAATATTAAGTGTTGAGGCAATATCAATGGTGTTTATTCTTATCCATCATCAAATATTGAAAATGCTAGTTTAGTACCATTATTATCAATGCCAATTGAAACAAACCCTAATTTAAGAGTATTTCAATATTGATTTACCGAAAGTTTTTTATCATGAAGTATTGCAAAAAACTATATTCAAGGTAAAGATATTTTATATTTAATAAATAAAAATGGTTTAGATAAAGTTTTATTGAATTATTTAACATATCGTTATAATTATGACCGTAAATTTCAAGGGGTAAAATACGATGAAAAAGGAATCCTACTAATAAAGCGGCTGAATTACGCCAAAAATTTGAAGGACAAAAACCCGAAGATGTAATTGATGGTTTGTTTGAAAATTGAAAATTAGATAATCCAACCCTTATTAAGGATAAAATTATTAAAATATTTAAACAAATTATCTATATGTTTTGAAATTACACATATAGCAAATATGCTATTAACAAAGGTCAAAATGATGATATTAAATTATTTTCTCCTTATTATTTCAAACTAATTTCAAAACCAAATAGATTAGAAGAAGGATATTTTTATTTTTCAGATTGTCAAGTACAAATATATTCATTATATTTTGATTTTATTAGTTCTAATCCACCAATTCCAGTAAATTATTGAAAAGAAATTAAAGCACAAGAAAAATCATTTAATCAAGTGGATAATAAATGATATTTTGCTATATGGAAACCTAATAATTCTATTTATTGAAAAATATCAAAATTTAAACACGATACAAATAAAGGAAAAAAATTGAGGCTTGAGATCCATTAAAACCATATTATATTGATCTCTTTTTATGGGTTTTTGAAACAAAAGAACAAGATTTATTAATAGATGATCAATCGGAAGGCAAAATCGAACGAATTTTTTGAAATGAAGATAAGAGCAAAATTTTAAGGCAGTTTATCGTTGAAATGGTGGTGGTGAACCTCTTAAACCTTTAATTGATTCAAGTACTGGAAAAATTATTGATTGAAATTTAAAACAACAACCAAATGTTAATAATAACAAAGATAATGAAATTAAAGTAAGTGTTAAAAACAAAGATATTTCAGAAAATCCTATTTATCAATTAGAAGCAAATCTTATTCCATCAGAAATTAAATTATCTGATGGTGAATATGGTAAATATTTAACTAATTTAATTGTTTCTAATGACAAAATAGAAGACTATTTAAATTATTTTTCTGAATGATATAAATTACTTTATTCTAAAATAGATTGAATTAGTACAATCGAAGATTTAATTGATTATAGTATTAAAATAACTTTTGAAAAAAACTATTTAATTTAAATCAAATTGAAATATCAGGTATATGAGGTTATGGTAATTATGAAATTACAATTTTTACAGAAAAAGAACAAATTAATATTAATAATTTACAATTATTTAATAAAAATAATGAAAAATTATCATTAATTATATTAGAAATATAAAAAGTCATTTTAATAAATGACTTTTTATTATTCATTAACTTTTACATTACCGGTTTTATCAATAATTAAATTAGGTACATTAGTATCTTCTAAATTTCAACGATAAACTGCTTTAAAATTTTGTCCCTTATCTTCATTTCAAAAAATTCGTTCGATTTTGCCTTCCGATTGATCATCTATTAATAAATCTTGTTCTTTTGTTTCAAAAACCCATAAAAAGAGATCAATATAATATGGTTTTAATGGATCTCAAGCCTCAATTTTTTTCCTTTATTTGTATTGTGTTTAAATTTTGATATTTTTCAATAAATAGAATTATTAGGTTTCCATATAGCAAAATATCATTTATTATCCACTTGATTAAATGGTTTTTCTTGTGGTGCTATTCATTCTAAAATACCATCGTTTGTTTTTATATTATTCTTTTCTTTTAAATCTGCTAATTCTTTTTCGCTATATTGTGGTTTATTACAAGCAACTAAATTTGTTGTACTTGTTCCAATTAAAGTGATTGTGCCTAAAAGACTTAATATCTTTTTCATTATTATAATTCCTTTCGCTAAATCTTTTTACAATCACAATTATATATATACAAGGACTATTTAAATGGAAAGGGTCAATCTGGGCTTGCGGTGATTTCCATAAGTTTTGCGAAAAATTACTTAAAGTTTAAAAAATTTTTTGCCACGCTTTTCAAAATACTTGGGAAAAATTCTAAGCGTTAAGCGAAGAATTTTATAAAGGTTCCCATAAGTTATTTTGTTACAAAAATTTAAGAAAATCAACCGCTCGCCCAATTCCTGCAAATGATTTTTATAGTCTTAATGATATAATTAAAGCATTTAAAGAAAGGAAGTATATTTAATTTTATGTATAAAAAAGGAAATAAAGTTAATGTTAAAATAATAAACATTATACCTTATGGTTCTTTTTGTAGAGCAGAAAAGGCTGATGGTTTAATTCATATTAGTGATATTTCATATTACTTTGTTAGAGATATTAGAGATTTTTTTGATGTTGGTGATGAAATTGAAGTTGAGATACTAGATTTTAATTCAGTTAGAAAACATCTTAAATTAAGTTATAAAAATTGTCATCCTGAACTATTGAAAAATGATGATGGTAATAAAATACAAGAAAAATCACCTAGTTTAGAAAAAACATTAAATACTAATTATTTAATAAATAAAAAGTAAATAAAATTTATAAATTTTAGAAGGTTTTTAAAACCTTTTTTATATTCTCATTTTAAAACGATATGGATAAGAACCATAAAACAAAGCATCATATGGGTCATGGTACATTTTACTATCGGGTGTGTTTGTTTTGGTATCACTAAATCTTAGTTCACTAATGCACTTATCTAAAAATGGGAAGTTATCTAATATGCCATATATTTTACCTTGAACAAACATTTTTCTTATTCAGGTTACGCGATTGATTATACCTGCTTCTTTATTAAGAGATGTCTGATGTTTTTTGCTTTAAACATCTTAATTTTATAGCCTAAATAAGGGAAAATATCTTCTTGTAATTTTTGCATAAAGTCGTGTGCATTAATATCATAATGAAATGTAGCATATTCAAAACCATCAAATTTATCAAATGTATTAATTATTCATTGCCCGTAATGTTCAACTATTTCATTTAAATTTATTGCGTTTTTTGGTGTAACAACATTTTCTTCAATTAAATATTTATCATATTCATTATTTTCATTAATTTTATAACCACTAAATAAAAACACCGTCTGGTCTTCACTACCATTAGCATAATCCACACCAATTGAATAACTATCAAATTGATACTGTTTTGTATTGGAATTATAAAAATCTTGTAAATTATACTCTTTAATATATTTACGATAATTTCGTAAAACATAAATACTGGGGTCATTATCGTTATATTCAAATCCGTAGTATTCAAGTTCAAATAAATCAGGTCGCTCTTGTTTGTTTGTTAAAACAAGTTTTTTAGTAATATCAGGTATTTTATTTCAAACAGCACCCATTGTTAATCCTAAATTAAAAATACCCAAACCATTAAATGCTTGTTTGTTTTCTGAATATACTTGATTGTGTTCTTTTAAAATATTTTTAATTCTTTCATTTAAGGGTAAATATGGGGTTACAAATTTTTCATAAAAGACATGGTATTTATCAAAAGGATTAAAAGTAAATTGATTAGAATATGTTTTATGAAAATATGTTATTACTGTTATGTATTGTTTTGCTATGTTGTCTCATTCTTGAAATGTCCAAGATAATTCTTTTACTGGAATAGGATTATCTAAATTATATTGTTCATTATCATTTTCATCAGTATATTTTTCATAAGATACTTTTAAGCTTTTTGATCTAAACATGGAAATTCGCAAATTATTATAACGTTTATCTAATTCTTTATCAGTTAAAATTTATTTTTTTCAGCATGTATCATTTCATCTGTTCACGCTGATATAATACCACTACCTTTACCAACTTTTCCCATAATTTTATTACCATTAGCATAATTCGCAAAAGCAATTCTCACACCACTAGGAAAAACAATATTTATCGTATAAATAATTACATACATTAATTATATCGCCAAATGTAGTATCTTCGTGTGTGTTGGCATATCTTCGTAAAATGTTAGATGAAGCATCAGAAAAATTACAAGCAAAAAATAATTTTTCTGCTATGTGATTTCATGTCTTATTAGTACCACGCCCCGCTGAAACAAACTTAAAAAAAGTTGGTGAAGTAAAATATCGGGCATAACTATCACCAACAAAGTCTTTAAATACTTCTTAATCAAAACCAAAATTATAGTCACTAAAATTCAAATTATATTTTTTATTTAAATATTTATAACTAGTAATCCGTTTTTTGTTATTAATTTTGGTAAAATCCTGCATTTTTAAATAGCCTCCTTTTTTTGATAAGATTATGTGAAGTATTGAGTATCATATTTTAAAATAATTTGTTTATATGAAAGGAAATTATAAAATGGAATTAAAACAAAATTTATTAGAAGATTATAAAAAAGATAAAATAATAGAAACAAACAATGAAACTAAAAATTTCTTAATTGAAAGAGATAATGAGATATTTAAATTATATCAACAAGGACAAATATTACAAGGATATAAGGTGATATCAAAATTTCCAAAAACAATTAAAACAGAATATGGAGATATTCCTATTAAAAGAAGATTATATGTTAAATATGATGAAGAAAAAAAGAAAATATAAATCGTTATCCTTTAGATGAAGAATTAGGTTTAAAAAAATACGAAAGAATTGAAATAAATTTAAAAAATAAATATATGTCTTTTATAGGTGATGGAAAAAGATATAAAGATATTTTACATACAACAGAGAATGCAAATATTAGTGAAAGAACAATATCTAATATTTTTAAAAATGCCGATTTAGAAGAAATCGATTACATTAGTAATAAAAATAATAATAAAATTAAAATTCCAAATAATGTTTTATATATTCAAATTGACGGAGCTTTTGAACCAATGCGAGAAAAAAATTGAAAATAAAATATTTCTTGCGACTATGCATGTTGGTGTTGAACAAGAAAAGTCAACAAAAACCAGAATAAAAATGAAAAAGAAAAAAGGCGTTTTTCAAATGATGAATAAAAATCATAAGAATAAAAATAATAAATCTAATATTGATAATTTTATTGATAAAATTTTTAAATCAATTGATACTTATGATATTAATCAAAATACTAAAATATTAATATTAAGTTATGGTGAAAAACAAATTAAAAAAATTTATATAGCAGTAAAAGCAAAATATAAAAATAACACTGTATCATATAGTTTAGATAAATTTCATTTATCAAATAGATTTAAATAATTATTCCCAAATCGAAATAGAATCAAAATTCATAGAATAAAATATAAATTAGCAAAAATATATTTCTTTACTGGAAATTATAAATTATTATTAGATTTTTTAATATATCATTTACCATATGTTAATGGTAATAAAAAAATATTTTTATTAGAAACCATTGAATTAATTAAAAGTAATGAAGAAGGTATTGTAAATCAATCATAAGAATATAATATTGGTTGTCATGTTGAGGGGTGATGTATCGTATTATATTAAGGCTGTTAAAGGGCGTGGCGCAAAAATATATTTTGTAAAGAAACATTTATCAATATGTTAATTGCTTCTATGTTAAGACTTAATAATCAAATTAATGATGAGAAAGTTGATAAAACTAATAAAAATAATAAAGAAAAAATTGAATTTAATATATTTAATTTAAATCAATTTCAAAATCAATTTTTATCTTTATAAAAAATAAAAAACCTTTTAAAATTAGCAATAACTTTAAAAAGTATTTTTTAGTGTGTCAAAATTCATAAATTTATAAATTATTTTTTCAACTAAAAATTATATTTTTAAAAAAAGTTGAATTTTTTATAAATTTTGTTATCATTCAATTATAAGGGAAACTTAATTTGTTTCTAATTACTTAATTTTATTAAAAACCTAAGAATAATGAATACTACCCAAAATTTTAGGTTTATTGTACCAGCAGAAGTAAATGTAGATGCTTTTACAAGGCTAAATATATTAAGAACAAATATTGAAAATAAGTTAAAAGAAGCAAATCTTTTGTTTAATAATATTAATTTTTTATTTTTTGACTTTGAATCAGTTTCTAATTCTTTTACAGAGAGATCTAATCGTCTTCATTTTTGCAAATCGGATTCTACCTTGATGTGAGCGGGAGAGGGGTATAACCCTGATAAATTGACACCAGAAAACTTTTTAAAATTTTATATAAAAAAAGCAGCGATATTAAGTGAAGAAAAGTATTATTATTTTGAAAACATAAAAAGCATTATTCCAGTTAATTTTACAATTGAAAATTTATTATTTAAATGTAATTTTTCTAGAATAAAACTAAAATCACAAGTTAAAATATTAAAGGAAAAAGATAAAGTTCACGAAAAGTTAGAAGAATTTGCTAAGGTGATAATGGCTTTTTGACATTATTATAAATTAGAAACATATAATGAGTATCATCGCCTTGTTTTTAAAATGCGGCAAAATGAGTTTGATGCATTAGTTGAAAGTGCTAGTGTTTTAGAAAAAAAATTAAACATAATAAGCCTTCAACCAATTTTTCAATCAATTTTTTAAAAGCACATTAGATTCATCAGAAAAACCGTATTTTAGTCCTTTCATATCAAATCCTGGTAAAAAAAATATAAAGTTAATTTAATTAAAAATAATATTTTTACTATTAAATTATTTCATCCCGAAATAGAATTATACGATAATGAAATATATAACTCGTACCAAGAGTGGTTAAACACCAGGCCTCAACACTATTATGCAAACTTTTATTATAGTTTTGGCTATAGTTTCTTTTTTCATTCTAATGATGATGAAAGGAATATTAATGATAGTGACTTTAGATTTTTACAGATACTAGAATTTAAGGTTGGTTAATTTTTATAAAAATAAATTAAATAGTAAAAAAGATAATTACTGAAGAAATTAATAATATTCCAGCAATGATTAATAATATTTTTCGTGTTTTTTTAATTATTGCTTCTTCGTCAGTTAAAGTGGGTCGGTAACGGCGATGATGATCATTAAAGTAAGCTGCGGCTTGCTTATTTTTATATCAGCCTAAAATTAATCAGATTAATAAAATTAAAACAAAGAAGCTAACAACAATTCATTCTGTTTTTTTGATATCTTTAAAGGCAAAAATTCCTAATAAAAAACTAATTCAAAGTAAAAATGCACTAGTTAAAATAGCAATTAAATAATGGTATCAAGTAATTTTTTTTAGTTTTTGATAAGTTTCTAATTTTATTGTTTGATTATGGTATGTTTCTTCAACAATTTCTTTAACTTCTTTTTCATGAATTTCTTTTTCTTCACGTTTTAATTGATGTAATTCTTTAAAAATATTTTTCTTTTTTGCCATTATTTCCCTCACATTAATATTTTTTAAATTTATTATTAAATTATATTGTATTTTTACAAAAAGTAAAATATAATTATATAATATAAAATTATATTTTGTATCAAGTACATTATTTTGAATAAGTTATTTTAAGCACATTATTTTATTAAAATTTGATAAAAGGGACATTTTATTTTTCCTTAGAACTAGGGAGGGAAAAAATATATGAAAAATATTAAAAAAGAGAAATATATTTCTAAAACCAATTTTGATATTAGTAAAGAATATGATAAGAAGTTTGTTAATGTTTATTTAGATTATCAACAAGCAAATAAACGAACATCACTTTTTACTGAAATGAAATATAAAATGGCAATTTTTAATCATCACCGTCGGGAGTTTTTTGATCGTTTTCCATTAATAAATAGGTTATTCATTAAAAAGAATCTTTTTTGCAATTATTACTTTATTACTAGCAATTTGTGTAATTTTTATTTTATTGCGATTAGTAACTCCCGATGATATTTATATTAAAGACATTGATATTAATAAATTAAATATTTTACCAGGTACACCAGAATATAATGCTTTATTGGAGCAAAGAATGAAAATTTTTGGAGTATATGGTTCAATTTAAAGTCAATTAGGAACATATTTACGAAATATTATGCCTTTTATTAAAAAACAATAATTATTAATAGTGCTTTTGATCCAATAACTGGTGAATTAGTTGGTGAAAAAGTTACAACATGATTTTACTTAGCAGTTGTTTTTTCAACATCAGTAGCACAACCAGGAGAATTAGTGTTATATATCTTTGCACGAGCAATTAATTTTATTGTCAACAATATTTTAACATTTTTTAAATTTTTCCATGACAAAAATATATGTTTATTAAAGTTATTTAATTTATTAGATAAAATTAATAAAAATATAAGTTTGGTTGTAAATTATTATTTACAAAATTATTAACTGAATAATTAATTCTATTTTCTTCTAATGGTTCATTAGTATTAAAAAAATTAATTTTATTTTTAAAATTCATTATACTAGTATTTAATTTATTTTTAAGAGTTTTTTCATGATAAGTTGCTTTTTTAACCAAAACACCTTTACAGTAATGTGATATATCACCCTCAATATGACAACCAATATTATTTCATAATGTTTGATTTCTGACACCTTCTTCATTATTTTTAATTAATTTAATTGTCTCTTTTAAGAATTTAATTTTTGATTCTTTTATAAAAGAAGCACTGTTTTCTAAACATTCTAATAATTCTTCATATTTAGCATTAAAAAAATAATCGACTGCTTTATGGTATCTTTCTCTGTTTTCTTTCTTTTTACTTTGATAAGGATATAATTTTTTAAATCTACTTGTAAGGTGGAATTTATCTATCGTGTAATGTACTTTATTTTTAGGAAAATATTCTTGAATAAATTTTACAATATTTTTAATTCAAAGTGCGCCATTTCCTAATACCATAAATTCAATATTGTCATTAACATCATAATAACTTGTAATTAATGTAAGTAATTTATTAACAAAATTAGTTAATTTACTATTTTTTTAATATATTCTGGAATATTATCTAGCTCTATAACACCTAATTTATCTTGAATTACAGGTCTTTTTTTCGTTGATTTTGCCTTATCAAAACCAGTATGAACAGTTGAAAATATACTATGTTTTTTTATTTTTTCTTTTCCTTTTTTCTTTTCATTTCACATTTTTAAATAAGTCCCATCAATTTGAATATATAAAGTATGAGGTATCTTTATTTTTTTATCAGTTTTATTAAGGTAATATTCTTTATCAGTTTTTGAATTTTTCATAATATTTGAAATTGTTTTTATACAAATTTTTACATGTTCCATAGTATCTAAAATATCTTGATATGTTTTTTTCTTGCCAATAAATGATAATATTTTTTCTTTAACAGAATTATCTATTCTTTGTCATTTTTCAATTCCTAAAAGTTTATCCAAAGGAAAAATATATTCTTCTTTACCTGTTCTGGATTAATTTTATAATATTTTCTTCTTTTAAAAGTTATTTTCCCATTTAAAATAGTTAATGTTCTTGGTTTTATTTCTTTTACTTTATAATCTTTAAATTTTTTTAAAGTTTCATCAATTTTATAATTTTTAAAAATTCATTCATCACAATCTTCTAAATTTTGTTGAATAATTTCAATACTTTGTATATATAACAAATTATTAAAATTCTTAAAAAAATTGTTATCAATATTTATCATTTTTTTATCCTCTTTCCTTAGTTCTACACATTAACACAAAAATAATAAAAATGCAAAAAAAGATATTATTTTTTATTTATTGTGTTATAATTTAATTGTTAATTATTAGCAAATTAATTTAACTGAAAAAAGTAAATTACTTTACTTTTTTTTATTTTGATGTAAAATTATAAATAATAAAAAAAGAACCGTATCAAGTTCTTCAGTACATGTTTTTCTCTACTTATATTTAACCATATAAAGGAGTAAAAAATGAAAGAATTTAATCCAAAAACAGCAAGTTTACGAACATTTTATCGTAAAATAGATGAATTTTGGCAAAATAAATCACCTAATAAACCATATACTTTGAACGATTTAACCAATGAATTCAATCTTTCTCGCAAGTGAAGATATGATACTTATGCGAGCGAAAAGATAGTTCATTTGCTTGAAAAACAAGTTGATAGAATAGAAAGTGAAATAATTAACTTTATGATGAAATCACCTGATGGTGCTAAATTATATTGACAACGAGCATTTAATTATAAATATTCATTGGTTGTTACAAAATAGTAGTATTGGTAATAAATATCCATTTGCTAAGAAATATGAATTAGTTAATGAAATTAATCAAATTGGGACGCAATATAATGGTAAAACTATATCAAATATTAAAATGTTTGGTGAATTATTAAAAATTAGTTTATTAATTAAAGAACCAATTTGTATCATTGCTAGTATGTATTGGAGTAAAGATTTAAAAGATAGTGTATTTCAAAATATCTGAAATATGTTAGATGAAAATAATATACCTTATACTATTAATTTATCAAATTTTACTTTTGCTTTATCAAATGGGAGCAAATTAAAGATTAAATTATGAATTACCACAAGATAAAGTTAATGAACAATTAAGATTAGAACAGTTAGATATTGAAAGAGCAAGAGTATGGAGTTGAAGATTACCTGGCAATACAAGTGGGTCAATTTTTGATAGATATATTGATATTATGCAAGCAACAGATATTATTCAACAAACTAAATTATTAGGTGGTGTTGATATTGCTAATGCTACTAGTCCTAAAGGACATACAACAGCGGCTAGTTTTTGAATATATAACTCATTTGATAAAAAAACCTATAAAGTTGCTGAATATACTCATTCAAATGCTACACAACAATTTAAAACTGAATTAGAACAAGTTAAAGATATTTTAGATTTTTATAACAATCAATTAAATCAATATTTTAATTTAATACAACAAGGAATATCAATTAATGTTGATGATAGTGCTTATTCAACATTGCAAAGTTTAAACCGAGAAAAATATAATTATTCTTTTGGTCAATATATGACATTTAAACCAGCACAAAAACAAAAATTTAAAGTAAGACATCGTGTAGAGGCGTTCACAATGTTAATAAATACTAATCAATTAAAATCATTATGAGAAAAATGTCCTGTAAGTAAAACCCAATATGAATTAATACAATGAGAAGATAAGCCTGAAGCAAGAGAAGAAAAAGTATTAGACTTATATGATGATACATTTGATAGTGATTTTTATGCTTTACATTTTGAATTAATACCAATGGTTAAGCATAATAGTTCAGCAGATTATAAATTATGACAACAAAGGGAGTGAATAAATTAATGAAAAAAGATATTTATGTAATACATGATGAGCGTGTAATAAATGCAAAAAGACCTTATATGTCTGTTTGTGGACAAGTTAAAAAAAGCTTTGTCAAGAATTAAAAAAAGATAATATAGCAATGTATAAATTAAATTTATATAACAAATATATTAAAAAATATCAAAAAGTTAAAGTATGTGTACAAGTTTTAGCAAATGAACCTAGTTTATTAACAGTAAATATAATTAATTATGCACTTATTTTAAATTTAAAGGAGCAAAATAACCATGAATAATACCTATCCATCTTTACCAAACTTAAATGATATTAATAGTGTTTTAAAATTTTATAATTATGATTGAACTATTAATTTAGCAAATATTATTGCTCGCCATCAAATGCGATTAATAAATGGTAAAGATATTTTATTTAAGTCGCATCGTAAAGACATTTTAGAAAAATTAAATTGATGATATGAAACTTATAAAATAAAAGAAAAATTAGATAAGAATGAATTAACAGCAAGTTTAATGGGTAAAACTATCTTTGGTTTATTAGAAACTAGTGATGGCAATATTGATTTATGAATTAACCCTTTTAACTTTACATCTCGTGTAAGTAAAATAAATGAAATTGAACAGGGTGCTGATATTTGATTAAATTATCATCAATCAGATAGTGGTTTTATTTTAAATTTAATTTGTACCAAAGATAAAATAGTCATTAAAGGTTAACCCAAAAATAATGAAGTAGTTGTTGGTCAAAGTAAAACACAAATTAAAGATGATGTTAGACCTGTTTTAGTACAAGAATTTAAAAATAAATTAGGTATAGTCCCCTTTTGATAAATGATAAATGAACCTAATCCTTTATTTTTATCAACATCAACCACTTTAAATCCATGACCAACTATGGCAAATTGTTATAAATTACAATTTGATTTAGAAGATAGTTTTAATATTAAATCAAAAGAAAGATATGCAAATCGTACGCATTGATATGGGATACTAAGTGATGATTTAATGACTGCTTATAACAAAGGCAATAAAAAAGTGCTACAAGATGTATTTGATGATATTTTTGTTCAATCAAGTTCATCAACAGTAGATGGTCAATTATCCCAATCTTTACAAGTAGTACAAGGTACACCAACCTTAGAAACATATACCGAAGACCAAAAATCTATTATTGAACAAGTATACTTAGCATGTCATTTTTCTAGTCCTTTTGGTGATAAATCAGATAATGACCAAAATAAAACACAATCATTATTAACTAAAACCAAAGATTTAAAAAAACAAGCATATTTACAATCATATCGTAAACAATATTATACTAAAATGTTTGATACTGTTTTAAAATATTATGGTTTATGAGATGGAAATGGTGAACGCCCTTATGGATTTGATTTTGTTAGTGCTAGTTTAATAGACCAAATGTGACAAAATGAATTAATTACTGCTAGATTAGAAAATGGCACAATGGAGCCAATAAGAGCAATTACTGAATATGATAATATTGATGAATTAGAAGCAACCAAATATTTTGAAAAAGTAGAAAAATGACAAGATAAAATGCAAGCCAAAGAAATTGAACATAATAATAAATTACTAGAATATGATGAAACTGGTAATAATCAAAATGCCGTACAAGGTAGAACAGAAATTAAGGAGAATTAACAAATGCAAAAAATTAGTCCAGCAGCTATGCAATGATTAAGAACAGGAGCAGGTGCTACTGCAATAGATATAAGAGAAAGTATAAAAGAACATAGACATTGAATGGTATTTCCTTTTAATGTTTATAGTTCATATATTCCTGATACTGAAACAGGTTGAAAACCTAATAATGCTAAACCAAGTGATTATGGTAGTTATTCAAGAATATTTGATAATATGGAAAGTACGATTGCTCAATGACAAGGTAGTTTAAAAATAGTCCAAAAATATAAAGGTGAAGAAATTACTATCTTAACGATTGATGATTTTAATAAACAACCTATTAATTCAACAATATGAGCAAATAATGAAACACCTTTTGCTATAAAATTAAAAGATGAAAATAATAATGTTTATTGAAAATTAATTGATGGTGAAAATATTTATGATATTAATAGAATGTTAGAATACTTAAATCAATATAAATTAAGTTATTTTATGAATAATGATAATAAAGCCAATAACTTTTATACAAAAGAGGTAAAAGTTGGTAAATATTGAGATGCTTATATGGTTGATGATGTAAGTTCTATTAAATTTTGTGATGCTAAATTTGAACAAGTATTTACTCAACAATCAACAGAACGACAATATACTTTATTAATTTTAGATAAAGATATTACTAAATTAAATATTAATGATTATTATAATTTTTATACTGTATTTAATGACCGTGGTTTAAATATTGGTGGTGGTGATATTAATTCTGCACCCCAAGATAGACAATGATTATATCCATCAAATGTTATTAATTATTATTCCCTAGAAGATGGTGATTTCTTATGACAAGAAATTACCTTTTCAAGTATTAATGACAAAATTAGTAATAGTGGTTTATCAGTAAGACAATTTATTGAAACAAGTGCCCCAGGTGAAGGTTATTGTTTTCCAAAAATAACTTATGATGAAAAACTAAATAAAGGTATTGTTGAATTAGATGAGATTTTATTAAAAGACCCAGGGGTTAGAGCAGTGGCAGTTAAATTTTATGGTAATCCTATCTTTTTTGATATGCCTGTTATTGGGAGACCAATTATTAAAGGTGAATTTAATAAAAAAATAATGAATTCTCGTGATTTATTAATGTATAACATGTTTCCTGCACCACCTGATAAAATAAATACTTATGCTTCACCCGAAGTAAGTTGATATAACATTCAAGGTATTCAACCAACTATTATTACTGGATATAAAGATTGAAAAGAACATATTCAATCAATGTCTGATTTTTGAATTGAAAAAAATAATGAGGGTATGATAATAACAGATAAAGCAAGTTCAACAGCAACCAATCCGACTGTTGGAACAACTATTAAGGAAGAAGACAAAAATTCTAAGCCTTATTGGTCTAAAAATTGAATGATTACTCCACCTGATAAAGTAAAAGTAAATAGTGGAACTGTTAATAACATTATTAGTACCCAAGCCTCATCATATTTTAGAAGAAAAGATGAATTCGGTAATACTGTTGGACAAGTACAAATTGAATATAATAAAATGGGTAAATGTAATGTTTGAGATATTTTAAATATGAATAATTTTATTAATCGCCAAATTACAGTATTACCTTTAAACTATACGCAAAAATTAGTATTTAATCCTTTTACGATACCTGCTATTGGAAAGTTTTTAAATTTTGTTTCGTTTGGTATTCCTTGGGACTGAATTGGTAATTTAACAATTACCCAAGATGATAAATGACCTAATTTCCCGTGACTTAATGGCTTTATGAGTGCTAATGTTTGAAATATTTAGAGAACAAGGAAATGATAAAATTGGTGCTATGATTGGTGCTAATGCTACTAGTTTTAGTTTTACTATTTTATTAACTGATAAAATACAAGGCAATGTTTTTGAAAAAGATGGTAAACCAACAGAACAAATAACTTATTCAACTTATAATTTAAAACAATTAAACCCTAAAACTAATCGCATATATTTAATTAATGAATTAGTAAGAGCAGTTGATGCACAAACACCAGTTAGTGATAGTGAAAAAGATAATGATTGCGAATTCTTACAAACACCTGATGGGACAAATTGTAGTTATATTATTGATATGTTTTCAATACAAGCATTATATAAAGGTAATTTTGAAATTATCTTTTATGCTGATAACCCATATACTAACAATGAAGAAGATTATTTAAAATTATCAGTATGAAGTTTTCGTGGTAAAACAAAAAGCGTATTAAATAATTATTTACGAGATATGACAACGAATTATAAAACTAGTTTCTTATTACCACATGATTATGAAATACCAACATTTAATTACCCACAATATGTATTACCACCAGTTCCATATAACTATAAACCTTATACAAAAGATATTATGCCCGTTGAAGCAGTACAAACATTAAAAACTAAAATTGTTGCATCAGCACAATGTAAAAAATCAATATCTTCAAGTTATACAAAAATTGATTTATTTCCTGATGAATTTTATGATGCTTATTATGAAATTGAAATTGATTTAAAGCAAATTGACCCCACAATTCAAAGTATTAGTAAATTCCAAGATGCTTATAAAACTATTGAAATAAGTAATCTTAATAATATACAAGTTGAATGTGGACCACCTAATATAGGAAATTTTATTCCTAATAGAAATATTAATTTAAGTGGTGGAGTTAATAGTTGTAATAATAATGTATGTTCATTAATAGATGTTTCTATTTTAAGTCAATATGGTTGCTCACAAGTTGATAAAGTTAATTTTCCAAATACTTTTACAATAGATACGAAAGAAATAACTAATGATATTAAAACAATTGATACTTTTAAAACTAATGGTTTACCAAGTGATAACTATAAAAATAGTTATGTTGATAATCAAAAGAAAATAAATATTAACTTTTTATTACAAATAACAAAATTATCTAATAGTGATAAAGATAAAATTAAAGAAACATATTTACAAGCATATTATACTAATGATGTAAAATTAAAAATTAAATTTTCAAAAACAATATTTGTTAAATTATCAGCAAGATTATTACTTGTTATTTGAAATTATTTAGGTAATGACAAAGATATTATATTAGATGTTTCTAATCCAAATGTATTGGGTATTCGCAATAAAAATACTAACCCAGTTAAAATTACATTTAAACCAAGATAAAAAACAAAAAAAGAGATTTAATTATCTCTTTTTTTATTCACCGTTAACATTTATATTACCATTTTCATCAATATCTAATAAATCAGATATATTAGTATCTAAATTTCAACGATAAACAGATTTAAAATAGTCATTATTAATATTTGATATTCATTTTTTAGAAATATCATATCCTACTTGTAAATGTTTATCATAATCCATATTATAAAGTAATTTTAACTCACCAATATTTAATTTTTTAATAACTTTAAATTTATTATCATTAAAATTATTTTTAAATTTAGCAATTTCTCAATTATTATTTTTATGACCACGACAAACTACATAATATCACTTATTATCTACTGTATTAAATGGTTTTTCTTGTGGCGCTATTCATTCTAAATTATCTCTGATTTTTTGGTTATTTGTTTTAATTTTGTTTTCTTCTTTTAATTTTGCTAATTCTTCAGATGTATATTCTTGTGACGTATTACAAGCAACTAAACTTGTTGCACTTGTTCCTACTAATGATATTGTACTAATGATACTTAATAATTTTTTCATATTTTAATTCCACTATACTATAGCTGCTATTAATTCTGGTTCTGCCATTTCTCAAATTGATGAAAAAATACTAATAGCTTTTTCACAAAATAATTGAAAAACATCTTCATGTATTAGTACGATACCGTTTTCTATTTGATTAAATAAAATATTAAAAATTTGTTCCCCCGTCATTGAAATTTCTGTAGTTTGATCTGGAATAAATTCACCTTCACTGTCTCTTCATGGGTCTCTAACATAATAAGTATCTTCAAGTATATTTTCTTTATTTGGTTTGATTCCAACAATTAATGCAGCATGAAAACTGCTACCATATCTTTCGCCAAAATCAAATAAACCATCAAACATAACAGGAACTTGTCTAGAAAGAGTTTCCCATATTAAATGTCTTATCCACATTCTTTTTTCTATATCATTTAATCTATTTCAAAATCATTGATTTAAATCAATATTCTTTAAATTAAATCCCAAATTTTTCTCAATTATCGGGTTTAATTTTAATAGTTCAATTACTTCTGAAAATTTAACACCATTATTTACATTTATTTCTGAAAAAAAACTTGCAATTTCTTCTTGTTCTATTTCTTTAAGATCTTTATTATTAAGAATATTATTATCAAATATATTTTTTAAAACTGCAATAACACATCATGAATTAGTTATTTGAAATTGCATTGGTTTTTTCATGCTAGTTTTTCTTAAATCAATTAACACATCTTCTAATATTGGATATGTTATTTCTTGTCTTTTAACTCTATTTAAATTTTTTAAATTATTTGTTTGTAAATAACTAATTTCATTATTTTCTAATTTAGTTTCTTCTTTTTGATAAGGACTAGCGGCAATTGTTGTTGGTACAGCAGTTCCACTAATTGTTAATACACTTAATAAACTTAAAAGTTTTTTCATTTTATATAATTTCCTTTCTTATCTTGAAACTTTTTATCAAGATCTATTGACTTAGAATGATTATTATTGTGATTATATTGTACTAATCTGGGCTCGCGGTGATTTTCATAATTTTATGAAAAATTACTTAAAGTTTAAAAAAACTTTTGCCGCGCTTTTCAAAATACTTGGGAAAAATTCTAAGCGTTAAGCGAAGAATTTTATAAAGGTTCCCAAATTTGTTTGAAAGAACCTCAAAATCTTTTTTAAACTTGTAAGTCATTTTATCACAAAAATTTAAGAAAATCAACCGCTCGTCCAAAACCTCAAAAAACTATATAATTAGCTTTGTATATAAAAGAAAGGATTTTTTAAAATGAATAAAACAAAGCATCATTTTACTTTTAAAGAAAGAGTAATGTTAAAAGATTTATTAGAACTTGATTCTTTAAAAAGAAAAAATGGTAAATCCAATATATCTAAAATAGCAAAAATATTGCATAAAAATCGCAATACAATTAGACGAGAAATAAAAAGGTTAAAAGATAATGAATATGACGCTAAATTAGCACACGAAGATTATTTACAAAAACGACAAAAATGTTTTAAAAAATCATCATTATTGCTAAATATTTTAGAATGACTAGATGAAAAATATAACAAATTTCATGATTCACCAGAACAAATCTGTAAAAAATATGAAAAAGAGTTTGGTATTAAATTTCCGGTATGTTTTAAAACTTTATATAAATATATTCATTTGGGATTTTTAAATTTCAAGAAAGATAATTTGTATTTTCATGATAGAAAATATAAAACAAAAAATAGAATTGATAACCGTGGAAAAATAAGAAATTTTAGAACTATTGAAGAAGCAAAACATGATAAATATGAATTTGGTTGATTTCAAATGGATACTATGGTTGGTAAAAACAATAGTGTTTGTTTAGTTTTAATCGAAGAATTAACCCAATTTAAAATCATTGAACCATTAAAAGAAAAAACAACAAAAGAAGTTACAAACGCAGTAGAACGAATTTTTTCTAACAGATTTTTTAAAGATAGATGCAAAGGAATAATAACAGATCAAGGCAAAGAATTTGCTGATTGAGAAAAAATTGAAAAAATAACAAATTCTAAAGTATATTTTTGTGATGCTGGAACTCCAACACAAAAACCCAAAGTTGAAAGAGCAATCCGCGATTTTAGACATTGATTTTCCAAAGGAATTGATTTAAGTATGTATTCAAGAAATTATTATCAAGAAGTTGCTAATATAATAAACTCTAAACTTAAAAAATCTTTACATTGACTATCTTCAAAAGAAGTTTTTATACAAATGTTTAATTTTTAATATAATTACCTATAAAAATTTTAATCATTTTATTTTTCAGTGTGCCAAAATTCATAAATTTAAAACAAAACTACTAAATTTTTTTAAAATAAATTATATTGAACATTTATTTTATTGGTGTTATAATGAAATCAAATAAAATGTTACACTCATTATCTCTTGCCCTAGAAGAAGAAATCAAAGGTCGTGTCCGCGGAAATATTGAAATTATTGAAAGAAATATTTTATTAGGGCATCAAATTTATAAAGTTCTTTTAAAATTAGAAGAAAATCGTAATGCTCTAAAAGAAAACCTTGTATTAGAACAAGCACAAAAATATTATGATGCTTCTTTTGAACAATTAGCAAATTTATTATCAATTCATACTAAATTGTTAAATGAGATTCATTTTTTACATAAAAATCAACGGGCAGTTTTTATTCTTTTTGTTCCGAAGGGAAAACAAAAAAAATATATTTTAAGTTATAATAAACGTTTTAATGTTTTTAAAAATGATTTTGAAAAGGCATATTTACAGGAATTACAAAAATTGGAATTAGAATTGCAAACAAATCCACAAGCAATTATTGCCTTACAGCAAGTATATCAAACCAGTGCTTTAATGATAAAAATTGCAACAACAGATATGGTAAAGACATTAAATGAATTAGCAACTACATCTAATTTGAAAACAAGTTTAGCAGCATTACCAGATAATGAATGAAAAGAAGGATTAATGACTTTGATTAAGAAAAGTGCAACAGTAGAACAGCAACAAATGATGCTTGCTGATTTATCATATTTATCACGACATGGGGTTTTTCGTGATCAAACAACAATTAAATTATATTATCAATGAGTAGGTAAGAAGTATAAAACTTCAGAATCGAACATTATTGCTTTTAATAATCGTTTATTAGATTTATTAGATTTACCATTAGTTGAAGAAATTATTGGAGAAGGGTTAACAAATTTTCCTGAATTATATCAAAATAATACTGCTCGCCAGTTATATTTAACTTATTATAATAATAATTTAGGAAAAAATGAAAAACCATTAAAGTTAGAGCAAATTAAAGATCGTGATGTTAAACATTTCTTAATTTTAAACATTTTAAAAAAGGTTGGATTATTACCAGAACATTTATCACGTTATTCATATGAATTTTCAGGAGGACAACGACAACGAATTGGTATTGCTCAGGCATTAATTATGAAACCACAATTTATTATTGCTGATGAACCAATTTCAGCATTAGATGTTTCAATTAGAGCCCAAGTTTTAAATTTATTAAAAAAATTTCAACAACAATATAATTTAACTTATATTTTTGTTGCCCATGATTTATCGGTTGCTCGGTTTATTGCTGACCGAATTGCTGTTATTTATCATGGTCAACTTGTTGAATTAGAAAACGCTGAAGAGTTATTTACTAATCCATTACATCCATATACGCGTGCATTATTATCAGCAATTCCGTTACCTAATCCAAATTATGAAAAAGAAAAAGTTCATTTTATCTATGAACCAGAAAAAGAACATTGAGATTACTTATTTGATTTACCAGAGTTTACTGAAATTAAAACGGGGCACTATTTATTTGGGAATTCACGTGAAATTGCTGCAGCAAAAGCTAAACTTGCTATGGCAGTTGGCAGAAAGGAGGGGTAACGATGTTTAAAAAGAAATTGGCATTTTTTGCTAGTTTTACGGCAATAACAACAGTAACACCATTAGTTGTTTCGTGTGGAATTAGTTTAGATTTGTTAGCAAATCGTTTAATTACCGATAATGTTTTTCGTTCTATTTTTAAATTTCCCTTAACATCATGGTCAAGTGCATCAACAATGTTAGTTGATGATAATAAAATTTTAGCTGATGTTCTTGGAACATTAGTAGCAACTGATAAATATAATCGTAGTTTCAGTGATCTTGCTGAGCAAAAAGATAAAACATCAAAATATGTTGGAATTCCTAATGCTGATCAAAGTGAATGAAAATATAAAATTTCACCACAAGCAAAATGATTTGATTATCAAGGTAATTTTCAACGGCAAGTTAAAGCTAGTGATATGATTAATACTGCTAAGTTTGTTTTATTTCCAAAGAATTTATCGGCAACATCAAGATTATCACGAACTTTTATTAGTGGGGCACAAGAAATTTGAGAGTATTTTCAGGCAGGTAATTATCAACCAGATTATTATAATGTTCAATTTGAAAAAAATTAGAAATGACAATTAATGAGGCTGATGATGAAATTACCATTAAATTAACAAAGTCAGCAGAATATTTTGATACTTTAATGACTTATTTAGCTTTTGCACCATTACCAGAAAAGGCGTTACGACAAGGTTATAATTATGGGACCAATTATAAAAATATTTGGTATTCAGGAGCATATTTAGTTGAAAAATATAGTTCAACTTCACAAATTTTATTGCGAAAAAACCCTGCTTATCGACATGCCAAATTAACATACATTGATAAATTAAATTATACTTATTTAGCAAATAATGATGTTTCGCATGAACGTGTTTTATTTGAATCAGGTGATGTTAATGATTTTCTAGTTGAACCAACAGATAGTAATGGTTGAAAGAAATCTGTTGGTTCTAATCCTGCTAATCCAATTTTTAGTGGTGCATCAAGTATTATTAATCCTGATCCAACAAGATATACAATTATTCATAATTATGCGAATAGTGATATTTTAAATTCAAATCCAGTTCGTGCTAAGCAAGCATTAAATGCAAGTAAGGCGTTACAATATGATAAAGTTCGAAAATATTTATCAACCGAACTAGACCGTAGTAAATTTGTTAAATATTATTCCGAAGCCCTAGATGATTCACCAACTTCCAAGTTTTTACGAAATGTTTATACTGCACGTTATTTTGTTTATAATGGGGATGTTGATTATGCATCATATGTTGAAGAAGCATATGCAAACCATTTTTTAGATGATAATGCAATGGCTGCCAGCCAACTATTAAAAGATGGTAGTGATGCTTTATATCGTAACAAAGATTTATTAAAAAATGATGATAATATTTTAAATAATATTCGCACTTGATTACAAACAAATATTGGTGCTTCACAAGTTGAATTTCGCTTTTTAATGAATGGAGCATACACATTAACAATTAATAAATTTTTATTGAATATGATTGACTCATTTAACGCTGAAAATGATGTAATTAAAATTATTCCAGATATTACTGTTGACGCTACAGAATATGAAACCCGTTGTAAAAAAGCAAATTGAGATATGCAAGCAGAAGGATGGTCACCAGATTATGCTGATCCATATACTTACTTACATACCTTTTCCTTAGGTGGTGATTTACAATATTATTTTGGAACTTCACGGATTTTTAGTGACCTAAAATTAACGAATAATCTTGCACCAGACTATGCAACAGTTAAGGATAAATTGAATAATCCATATTGAAATCTTTTAAAAAATACAACAGTAATTGAAAATTTTTATAATGTTTTTAAAAATTATACTAACCAAGTTGCGGCAAGTGATGAAATTACTGATCCCGTTCGCTTAGCTGATCGTTATCGAGGCTTTGCCGAAGTTGAATTTAATGCTATTTATACTAATTTTATGTTTATTCCAGTTTATGTTCCAAATGGATCATATAAAATTCGAATTTCATATGTAACACCACGAACACAAGTTACAATTGGGTATGGTAGTTCAAAATATAAAGATTGAGTAATGGTTTTAAATCCGTACTTACTGACGACACAAAAACGGCAAATTATTGAAAAACGTTATCAACAACAATTAGCAATTATTCAAACTGATTATGCGGCGTTTAGGGAGGATTATTAATATGAAAAAGTTGTTAACATCTTTTACGACTTTAATGGTTATTAGTGTTCCTGCGACTGTTGTCAGTTGTGCTAGAATGGAAATGCGTGATCGTAGTAAAATTTCATTATCTTTATTTAAAAGTGAATTAGCTTTAATTCCTGTTTTTGAAACAAACAACCAACCACAAAAGTAACTGAAACGATATTTCAAAATGCAGTTTATGATGCATTAGAAACAAACGAATATCATGGTGAAATTCCAAATGCGGAATTAAAATTTATTTATTATGACAAGGATGGAATTTCAAAATCGTGAACTGATTTACCATGACAACCACTAGCAAGTGGCCGTGCAAAGACAGCATTATTATGAGTACAAATTATTGCTAATAAGAATAGTATCCATTTTGCAGATAAAACTGATATTATTTCGATAACATTATATCAAACCCAACCACTTGCATTAGATACCATTACATTTAATTATGAAGCAAAAGTGTTAAAAGCCTTACCAGTTGAGGATATGATGACTTATTTTGCTATCTTAAATCCAACATTTTATTTCTCACCCCGTCATTTTGCAATTACTAAAACAACTGATTATGTTATTATTAAGGCGCGTTATCAACCTCAAATCGATATCGTGGTGAAAATCGTATTAATATTTAGGTTACCTTACAATTTTATAAAATTAAAATATTTGGAGAAAATTTGTTTAAAAGAAATTCTCTCCTTTTTATTGATTTTAATAACTATCTGTTTAAAATTACGATATAATTAAACTACGAACAATAGAAAAGGAAGAAGAAGATGATTAGTGTAAACGATTTCCGCCCAGGATTAACGTTTCAATATGAGGGTAATATTTACGTAGTAATTGAAGCACAACATTCAAAATCTGGTCGTGGGCAAGCACATGTTAAAACAAAAGTTAAAAATTTGCGTAACAATGCAACAACAAATATTACTTTCACTGGTGGTGATAAAGTTGAAAAAGCAATGATTGATAAGGTTGAAATGCAATATTTATATTATGATGGTACGAATGTCATTTTTATGGATACGCAAACTTATGAACAATTAGAAATTCCCTCAACTAATTTAGTTTGAGAAAAAAACTTTTTTAAAGAAGGAGTAATGGCTTCTGTTACCAAATATGATGGTGAAATATTGGGAATTATTTTACCAGATAAGGTCGATCTAACAGTTACTGAGGCAGAAGCAGCAGTAAAAGGTGATACTAGTTCTGGTGCAATGAAAAAAGCAGTGCTAGAAACTGGCTGAGAATTACAGGTTCCGTTGTTTATTAAAGAAGGCGAAGTTATTACTGTTTCAACTAGTGATGGAAAATATTCCGGACGAGCTTAATTTTAACAATTCATAAAAGGGAGAGATTGAAGATGAATAATAATTTTAATGAATTAACATTTGAAAATAATCATCGTGGGACAATTGTTGTTAGTTTATTAACAATTAAAAAGATTATTTTATATGCAATCCGTGATATGACTCACCAATATTTTGCAGATAAAGTTGAATGTCGTATGATTGATAATTCATTATTGCACATTTATATTAGTGGAAAAGTAATGGCAAAAGAAAACCTAAATGATTTAACAGTTGAAATTAATGAAGCAATTATGAAAGAATTAAGTTATTCGTTACAAATTAAACCAAAAAATATTAGTATCGCTTATCATCATTAATAATTTAATAGCGAAGTAACTATAGAAAAAAGAAAAATATTATGAATTTGATAATACCTTGCAAAGTTATTACCAAATTTTTATTTATATTTTATTATAACACCAATAAAATAAATGTTCAATATAATTTATTTTAAAAAAATTTAGTATTTTTGTTTTAAATTTATGAATTTTGGCACACTGAAAAATAAAATGATTAAAATTTTTATAGGTAATTATATTAAAAATTAAACATTTGTATAAAAACTTCTTTTGAAGATAGTCAATATAAAGATTTTTTAAGTTTAGAGTTTATTATATTAGCAACTTCTTGATAATAATTTCTTGAATAAATACTTAAATCAATTTCTTTGGAAAATCAATGTCTAAAATCACGAATTTCTCTTTCAACTTTGGGTTTTTGAGTTGGAGTTCCAGCATCACAAAAATATACTTTAGCATTTGTTATTTTTTCAATTTTTTCTCAATCAGCAAATTCTTTGCCTTGATCTGTTATTATTCCTTTGCATCTATCTTTAAAAAATCTGTTAGAAAAAATTCGTTTTAATGCGTTTGTAACTTCTTTTGTTGTTTTTTCTTTTAATGGTTCAATAATTTTAAATTGGGTTAATTCTTCGATTAAAACTAAACAAACACTATTATTTTTACCAACCATAGTATCCATTTGAAATCAACCAAATTCATTTTTATCATATTTTGCTTCTTCAATAGTTCTAAAATTTCTTATTTTTCCACGGTTATCAATTCTATTTTTTGTTTTATATTTTCTATCATGAAAATACAAATTATCTTTCTTGAAATTTAAAAATCCCAAATGAATTTATTTATATAAAGTTTTAAAACATACCGGAAATTTAATACCAAACTCTTTTTCATATTTTTTACAGATTTGTTCTGGTGAATCATGAAATTTGTTATATTTTTCATCTAGTCATTCTAAAATATTTAGCAATAATAATGATTTTTTAAAACATTTTTGTCGTTTTTGTAAATAATCTTCGTGTGCTAATTTAGCGTCATATTCATTATCTTTTAACCTTTTTATTTTTTGTCTAATTGTATAGCGATTTTTATGCAATATTTTTGCTATTTTAGATATATTGGATTTACCATTTTTTCTTTTTAAAGAATCAAGTTCTAATAAATCTTTTAACATTACTCTTTCTTTAAAAGTAAAATGATGCTTTGTTTTATCCATTTTAAAAAATCCTTTCTTTTATATACAAAGCTAATTATATAGTTTTTGAGGAATTGGGCGAGCAGTTGATTTTCTTAAATTTTTGTGATAAAATAATTTATAAGTTAAAAAAAGTTTTGAGGTTCTTTCAAATAAATTTGGGAACCTTTATAAAATTCTTTGCTTAACGCTTAGAATTTTTCCCAAGTATTTTAAAAAGCGCGGCAAAAGTTTTTTAAACTTTAAGGCATTTTTCACAAACTTATGAAAATTCCGCGAGCCCAGATTTAGTACAATATAATAACAATAATAATCATTTTAAATAATTGCCTTTCTCCAATATACTTAAAAAGTGCTTGTATATATATAATGTCAATAGATCTTGACAAAAATTTTCAAGATAAAAGAAAGGAAATTATAAAAAAAACTTTTAAATTTATTAAGTGTATTAACAGTTAGTGGAACTGCTGTACCAACAACAATTGCAGCTAGTCCTTATCAAAAAGAAGAAAAATTAAATAAATTAGAAAATAATGGGTTTGATTATACTGTTTTATCACATTTAGAAAATAATAACTATTTTTTGTGAGATTATGCTTTTTCTCTTTGAAAAATAGGAACTAAAAAAATTGAAGAAACTAAAGATTATATTACAGAAAATTATGATAAAATTAAAAACAATATATTAGAAAAAGTTGACAATTTAAAAAATAATGTTATTAATTCTATTAAATTAAATTTTTTAATAAAAGAAATTAATATAGAATTTGAAGAATTAGAAACCTTAATAGATTCTGAAGTTAAAAATATTAAGTTTGATTATTTTAAAAACAATCTTTATTTTTTTTACTAGAAAAACTAATAATTTATATAAAATTACAGAAAAGGGAAATTTACAACTAATACATCAAGGTGATGAGTCCGGAAGAGATGGAAATATTCATGGTTTTTCATTAGATAAAAATATAAACAGAAATATTTATATTTTTACTAATAAAAAACTTTATAAAAATAATATTTATAATATAAAAGATGTAATTAGTAATTTTCGTTTTAACCATTTTTATTTAGATAATGAAAATAATAGGCTGTATGTATTATTTAAGGGTTTTAATTAATATCTTAGAAATTGTGGAATAAAAATACCACTTACTTATCTAAGTTATATTACTTTTAATTTTATTGTCAACAATATTTTAACATTTTTTAAATTTTTCCACGACAAAAATACATGTTTATTAAAGTTATTTAATTTATTAGATAAAATTAATAAAAATATAAGTTTGGTTGTAAATTATTATTTACAAAATTATTAACTGAATAATTAATTCTATTTTCTTATAATAGTTCATTAGTATTAAATAAATTAATTTTATTTTTAAAATTTATCATACTAGTATTTAATTTATTTTTAAGAGTTTTTTCATGATAAGTTGCTTTTTTAACCAAAACACCTTTACAGTAATGTGATATATCACCCTCAATATGACAACCAATATTATTTCATAATGTTTGATTTCTGACACCTTCTTAATTATTTTTAATTAATTTAATTGTCTCTTTTAAGAATTTCATTTTTGATTCTTTTATAAAAGAAGCACTGTTTTCTAAGCGTTCTAATAATTCTTCATATTTACCATTAAAAAAATAATCGACTGCTTTATGGTATGTTTCTCTGTTTTCTTTGTTTTTACTTTGATAAGGATATAATTTTTTAAATCTACTTGTAAGGTGAAATTTATCTATCGTGTAATGTACTTTATTTTTAGGAAAATATTCTTGAATAAATTTTGCCATATTTTTAATTCAAGGTACACCATCTCCTAATACCATAAATTCAATATTGTCATTAATATCATAATAACTTGTAATTAATGTAAGTAATTTACTAACAAAATTAATTAATTTACTATTTTTTTTAATATATTCTGGAATATTATCTAGTTCTATAACTCCTAATTTATTTGCAATTACAGGTCTTTTTTTAGTTGATTTTGTTTTATCAAAACCAGTATGAACAGTTGAAAATATACTATGTTTTTTTTTTTTTTTTTTCTCTCCCCTTTTTTTCATTTCACATTTTTAAATAAGTTCTATCAATTTGAATATATAAAGTATGAGGTACCTTTATTTTTTTATCAGTTTTATTAATATAATATTCTTTATCAATTTTTGCATTTTTCATAATATTTGAAATTGTTTTTATACAAATTTTTAGATGTTCCATAGTATCTAAAATATCTTGATATGTTTTTATTGCCAATAAATGATAATATTTTTTCTTTAACAGAATTATCTATTCTTTGTCATTTTTTAATTCCTAAAAGTTTATCCAAAGGAAAAATATATTCTTCTTTACCTGTTTCTTGATTAATTTTATAATATTTTCTTCTTTTAAAAGTTATTTTCCCATTTAAAATAGTTAATTTTCTTGGTTTTATTTCTTTTACTTTATAATTTTTAAATTCTTTTAAAGCTTCATCAATTTTATAATTTTTAAAAATTCATTCATCACAATCTTCTAAACTTTGTTGAATAATTTCAATACTTTGTATATTTAATAAATAGCGTCCTGTACGATGAACCGGCAAAAAACAACTCTTGTGAGATTGTTTTTTTATTTTTATATTAAAAAACATAAATTTATTTGCATTATTCATCGGATAGTATCTTTAAATTTAGAACTTTTATCATAAAAAAACAGATTAAATTCTGTTTTCCCTACACAAAATAAACGATATTTTTATAAATCCTTTCGATAAAGGTATTATCCGATGAATAATGCGGCACTTAAAATTTAATATTTTGATGCTTAAAGATGAATAACTCATCTATGGCACGAAGCCTTAAAGAAAGTGTGAAAGCGATTGGATTTACTACTCCTATTTATTTCTTTAATTCTCGGCAAGATTAATCACTTGCGAAATGTCAGAGCATGTGTTTTTTGGCTTGTTTTCATAAAAAGAGTGCTGTTAAACCGAAAAAAATAATATCGGACACTAAAAAAACAAGAGGGTTGGAACTCCAAAAGGTTATTTTCTTTATATAAAGTTGTCTAGGGATGGATGAAGCGTAATTAATAACTGGGTAAACTGTTTCTTTGTTTATTTCCGTATAGGGGTAAACTATATCAAAATATCTTATCCCGCCCCCGCTCACCTTCAAAGTGAAGCGGGCGGCGAAGTAATTAAATACTAAAATAAATTATTTACTAAATATCAAAATATTAACCAATAAAGGAATATTATGTTTTTTTACACAGAAAGGAAAATATTTGATGAAAAAATGAAATAAAAAAATTAAAAATAAATTACAAGAATTAATGATACGAGCTTATCTAGTAACGGTAAATGATATTAATGATGAAATTTGAGCAACAAATAAAAATAATTAAGGAGTATAAATAAATGACAGAATATAAAAGTTTGTATATTAATAAAACTTGAAATGAAATAACAACGTCATTTGATTGAGTTAATTGTCAGCCTGTTAATTGTCGTATTTCACATCATAAAAAGCATTATGATTTGCAATGTTTAGAATGAGCCAAAATGTACTTAATTTTATTTGAAAACAATTGAGATGTAATTGCTTCTTATATGCAACATTACAAAATTAACGATATTTTAGATTTAGTATCAGATGGATGAAAAATATTACAAATTGACAAAAAAATAAACCAGATAAATTAAAATATATTATTGCAATTGACCCTGCTGGAATTGGACAAACTGGTATGATTATTTATAATGTTTTGCAAAAGAAAATAATTAATAATATTACTTTTAATTCTAAAAATGAAGAAGAAGCAATAAATAATATGTATTTAATATTAAATGAGTTTAAAAATAAAATTTGTTCTTATTTAAATAAAGTTATTGTAATAATTGAAGATTATCAACTTAATAAAGGTTTAAAAATAAAAAATCCATTAGCTACTCCTAAATTTATTGGTGGTTTAAAAGTTTTATGTAAATATCTATTTAATTTAAATTATGTTTTACAATCGCCAGTTGTTAAGAAAAATTATATTTATAAAGGAAATATTAAAATGACAGAGCACGAACACGATGCTTGAAAATATTTACAATATTTTATAACAGAAGGAGTTGATAAAAATGGCACAAACAAAAAGTAATTTACTTAAAAAATCAATAACTAATAAATCTAAAATAAAAAAGTTAATAAATTAGAATTAACTGTTAGATTACATAAAAACCCAATTAAAACTAAAATTAAGGCACTGGTTACTGGCGGTGTTGAAGTTGATGCTTGTTCTGCGAAATGTCAGTGAGAAGGATTAAATTACTCAACATTATTAATTTATAATCCGTCAGTTGTATCTGCTTTTTTGAAATTAAAAAAAGATGATAAGATAAAAATTAAAGGCTCAGTATTTAATCAATTAAATATAAAAACTAAACGCTATTTTTTTTCTTTTCGAGTAGATAGTTTTGAAATTATACAAAAAGCGATTAGAAAAAGAATAAATACAAATATTAAAAAATAGGAGGAAAAACAATGGCATTAAAAAATGTAAAATTTGTTCTTATTGATAAAAATAATGAACCTATTAAAAATGAAGATGGTAGTTTAAATATTAAAACTACTGAAATTATTTTAAAAAATACTGTTGAAGTTGAAGAATTTAATGCAAGTAATTTAGAAAATAGTAATCAACAAATCAACGAACTACAAGCAAAAAATACTGAGTTAACTTCACAAATTGAAGAACAAACAATTCAATTAAAACAAATTGAAGTAATTGATTTTATTAATTCTTTAACTGATAATGAAGATTTTAAAAATGTTTTATTAAAATCTTATGATATTACTGATGATATTGAAATCATTAAAGCACAATTGCAGAGTGTTTATGATGAATTAATTAAGGTACAAACAGTTAATACTGGGGGCGTACCAAAATCAGAAAATAAAGAAAACAATATTTTAGATACAGACAATGTATTTAATAAATAAGAAAGAAGGTATAAAATTATGGCACAAAATCCACAAAGAATATTCGGCGATATTGTTAATCAAGCAACACAAAAAGATTGTGAATCATTTTACCAATGATATTTACAAACTTATCAACAAAAATTTAGCTGAGAGACATTATTTGCGTGAAAAGAAGCAAATAAGTTTGGTTTAACATATAAAAGAAAGAAAAATATTAAATATAATGAAGGTATAGGAAAAGATGGAAAAGTATTTAATACTGATGACAGTCTTTTAAACTACACTGAAGTAAAGTTTGAAGATGGAACAGTTGAATTAGATACAATTTTAACTTTTGCTCGTAAATTAGACCCTGTAGAAAGTGATTTTAATCCCAATCTTTGGGCGGCTGATATTGAGCAAGCAATGGATACTGAAGTTGCTTATAAACGCAATAAAATTTTAGAAATTATTAATAAAGGAACTGTTACAACTATTCAAGGACAAAAAGCAGATGATACAAATGCTTTACAAATCCACGATGAAATTATGGATAAAATATATGAAAATGGCTTTACGCCATCAGAAACAGTTGTCTTGGGTTCGGCTGATTTTATTCGTGGAATTCGTAATAAATTACAGTTACAACTTGGCGCAAATGACCAAATAAATAGCGTAATTGAAACAAGTGGAGCAATGAAAACTGTTGAAGGAACAACATATTATATGGTTCCTAAAAAATTACCAATTATTAATAAAGATGGTTCAGAAGGAACAATTGAATTATTACCAAACGAAGTTAATGCAATTGCCTTTAAATTTAGTAAAAAATATGACCCTCTTATTTTACGCAAAAAAGACCATATCCGCTAAGGGTTGGTGCTGCTGCGTTAGGTACTGGAATGGGTAATACTTTAATTATGGAAAGAGTTTTATATTTAGGTGGAGCAGTAGTTGAACCTAAAGGAATTATTAAACATATTGTTACAAAAATTGATATTAGTAAAATTAATAAATTAGATAAACCAACTATTCATGTTGCAAATCCAACACAAACAACAGCAGAACAGTTAAAATCACAATTTAAAGATGTTGTTTTAAAAGCAGTAAAAGCAGTAAATAGTTCTTTAACTGAAAGTGATTTTGATTACTTTATTGAAAGTAAAGGTGAAGATTGACCAATTAATATTATAAATGATAAAATTGTTTCTGTTCAAATTAAAGGTAAAAACAACGCTACTGGTCAAACATCTCCGATTGATGTTAAAATTAAAAATTCTTAATAGTACTAAAAAATAGTACTTTTTCGTTTGATAGATATGCCAATTGGAACATCTAAAAAAGCTCTTATTTATGCTGTTAAAAAAAATCCAACTAGATTGTCAATCCAACAACAAGAAAAAAATTTTGGTTTACAGTTATTAGAATTTTTAGGAGTTCAAGTTTTAGCCCTTGGTTTATCAGTTTTAACTGGTGGTGTAGCATCCGCCGTTGGTCTTGGTGCGGGATTATCTAATTTTGCCGCAGCATTTATCTCATTTGGAGTAGAAACAGCAACTGATTTTGCTGTAAATCAAATATACGATAAATTAACCTCAGAAGTGACAGCAAAAAGCACCGCCTTAAATTTGTTACCAGCGATTGGTGGTATTGGAAAATTAACGCGTGCTGCTCGAACAACTAGAATTTTAAAATTAGCAAAAGAAACTAAATTACTTGAAAAATTAGGTACAATAACTGCTAATAATTTAGAAGATGTTGTAAAACAAGTTACAGGCAAAAAGATTTTATCTGATAAATTAATATTTGATTTTTAAAAGCAGGCTAATAATGAAACTTTATTATATACATTTGGTAAATTGGCCCGAAATGATTTTTATAAAGGTTTTAAAGTTTCTAATTTAGAAACAATTAATAATTTATTAAAAATTGAGAAAAATATTCAAAAAAATAAGCCCTACATTAGTTCAAAAAATACCGCGCGTAAATAAAAAAAATGCTAATAAATTGTTATATGAATATGGATTAAATATTGATAAAATAAGCAAAATTAATACTAATGAGTGATATAATATTATGATTAATCTTCATAAAAAATGTGTTGGTAAAAATCTACTATTAAATGCTAATTTAATGCGGAGCAGTAAAATATATAATAATAAATTATTAAATATTTTGCACCAAACACCAATTAAATTAAATAAAATTTTAAATCATTTAAACCCAAATTTTTATATTCAAAAAGTAACTAAAAAATTATTAGCCCCAATTGAAAAACAAATAATTACAATTAAACAAAAAGTAATTAATAAAATTACTGATAAAACTAAAAAAATATTCTCTAAATTTGAAACTAAAGCTATTAAAAAAGGCCAATTATTACCCTTTGCTTATGGTTCTGATGTTTTTTTAGCAGTAAAAATTGTTCCATTATCAGTTGCGGGCGAAGTTGCTTTAACAATATATTATAAAAATTCTAAATATGTCCCTATTGTCGTTATGACAACTTTAATCAAAGCAGAACAGTTTGTTTTGGCTCCTGAACCGTTTAAATTCTATATGAACAGTGAGTGGTTTATTGGTTGGGGATTTTAAAAAACAAGTTTGTTTAATTTAGTTTCTTTTGCCCCACTTGTTTATCAGCAAGTAGTAAAAGATAGTTTTAAAATATATCGGACAATTGCTAAGATATTAAAAATGCAAGAACAATTTAAAAATAACTTTAATAAAGATAAATTGTTAAATACGCTAGAAGATAGTGTGGTTACTAGTTTGTTAGGTAATGGACTAGTATTTCAAGCATATAAACAACTCAGAACAAAACAAGATTTAAACAAAAAAATTAAAACAAAAACATTACTAAATAGTAAAAAAATTATATTAAAGAAAATATATTCTAAAAAAAGTAAATGATAAGGAGATGATTAAATGTTAAATGAATTATGACAAAATGTTACTTTGGAAAATTATAATAATTTTATTCCAATGACAGGTAAAATTACACAAGTTCCAGTTCGTTATAATAAGTTTTTTAAAGGTGATGTAAAATTATGATTTAAAACATTTGCTTTAAGAGCCCAAAATATGATTAATTCTTACTTAAACTATCCATTTTCAAAACTAAAGTTTGAAACATTTAAAGATCCATTATTAAAGAAAATTTGTATTAATATGGTGTTTATTACGATTGAGCATTGAACATTTAACCGCATTCCAATTGAGTTTTTTGCTTCGGCAAATATGAGTGTTGGTGATATTAATTATTCTTCACAAAATGACCCAATGACAACATGACAAGGTTTATTACCTAGTTATGCAAAATCATTTGCTAATTTAACAACTTTAAAGAAAATGTTTCGTACTTTTCAAGAAGAAGGTATTGATTTAACAATGATTGATTTAGAAGCATATTATACTCAATTAGAAGTTGATGCTTTATTAGATAAACTTGTTATAGAAAAAATTAAAGATGAAAAACTTGCAAAAATAAAAGAAGAAATTTTAGATGAATTAAAAAAATCAATTGTTATACCAAAAGTTCCAGATTGAGAAATTGTTGATACTAGTGATTTTATAGTTGGTCAAACTGGATATAATATTCCTAATTTTGATAAAGAAAATTATATTTATAGAATTTGAGCCTCAAAAAAAGATAGCAAAGAAGATTTAAAAAGTCAAGGAATGTTGCAAACAAGGCATAGTTTTAAACAAACAATAGGTGTTATATATGATCAAATAGGTGTTGATAGTGCATGTTTAGCATTATCTATTAATCCTGATGGATTGATTAATATTGGAGTCAATGGTCCAGCAACATTTAGACCTTTGGGATTTGTGTTTATTGAAAGAAAAAAGGTAAATTAGAAAGGAGATGTTATTATGCCAAAAGTAGAAGTTAAAGATGTAATTATGTTTTTGAAAATATTTGGAGTTTCATCATTCTTTTTTATTGCCGGAATTATTATTTGTTTTATCGGAGAAAAAACATTGGGTATTTCTTGACCAGCATATGTTATTGTTTCAGCAATGCTTATCGGAGCTAAAATTATAGTTTTAATTATTGAAACAATTAGATTTATCAAAACACATAACAAAAAACAAAAAGAAGATAGTATTGAAGATGTTATTAAAAAAGAAGAAACAAAATAAAGAGGTGTTATAAATGGGATTGTTGCCAGCAAAAAAGAAATTAAAAAAAGAATATGATATTGATAGTTATTATCTTAATTTAGCATCAACGATTACTAATCGTAAAAATGTTACTGTTCAAAAACATAATGAGATTTTAGAAAAAAGAATTTGTGAAGATAATGCTAATTTTTTAAATCCACGAGATTTAGAAATTAGCATTTATAATCCAATTAATAATAAACAGATAGATGCTAAATTAATTAATAACTTTTTAAAAACGCAAGACTTTACTAATAAGAATTGATATAACGAATATAAAATTAATAAGAATGGTAAAGGTGCATATTTTATTTTTGCTAATAATTCAAAACTTAATTTTATTACTATTGATTTTTATAATGACCAATATGACGAGTTAGGTAATTTAGTATCTTGTACTTTTGATTATGACCCCTATCTTAAAAATGATCAAAGTATTTTTATTTCTGAAAAATTAAAACTTGATTCTGTAACTAAACAAGTAAAAGTTATTAGAAAGTTAAAAACACAATTATATAGTACTATTACCGACTTATATATTGATGATGCTAAATGAAATAACTATACAACATTACAAAGAGAAGAAATACTACCAATTGATTTTATACCCATTGAAATTATTCCTAATAACCCTAATTTTGATCCCTCTGCTCGTTATGGTAAACAATTTGCTAGTATTTTAGATATTATTGCTGAAAAGATAATGTTAGACCCATTATTAAATAGTGGTAAATTTACTATTAATACTAATGGAGTGACTGGTGTTCTTGACCAAGAAATTAGTAAAATGTTGGCTTCGTTTATTGAAAATGACTTATTATTGGTTGAAGGAGACCCCGATAGTAATTTTCAACCAGTAGACTATATCGCTGGTAATTTTAAAGGTGAACAATTAACCAAAATATATGATTGATTATTAACTAATTACTATAAAATAAATCGCCACCATGTTCCCGCAATCGCTAAGGGGGCTCAACAAACACAAGCGGAAGTTGCTGGTGTTAATATTCAAACAAATGCTTCGTATGAACAAATGATATATATCAGAGAAATTAAATTAACTGAATTCATTATTAAGTTAATTAAATATGATAATACTATTTTAAACAGTAGAACATTCAATATTAAAAATATTGACGAGTTAATTGTTGATGTTCGCTTACCAGTAAATGCTACTTTAAACAGACAACTAAAAAACAACGAAACTATTATCAATATGCCTAATGAAGAAGGAGAACAAGAATAATGTTAAAACCATCTGAAAAAATGTTAGCACAATTAGCAGAAAATGATGAACCAATTGACTATTCAATTGATAGTATTCCATTAGATTTTGCTACTCAATCACAATATAGCGACCCTGAATTAGAACAATTATTTACAGAAGACCGTGCCAGAACCTTATATATTTATAAAATTAATAATCTTGTTAAGACAAAACAAAAACCTACTTTAAACTACTCACAAAATAGTGTTAAAATAGGTTTTATTGACAAAGATGAATATATTAAAATAACTGGTTATGAAATTAGTGATTTTAATTTTAAATTACAAATTCAACAAAACACCACAATTCAAGATAATAATAGCACAAGTTATGTAATTATTGATGAAAAAGATATTTTAATTAATGATATTTCAAAACAAGATAAAGAATTTTTAGAAGCATTAGACTTAAAAATAGTATCTATTAATGAACAAATTACAGAAGACAACAAAAATAAATGTTACATCATTGAAGAATACAAACGCCCTTATTCACCTGATGGCATTGATATTATTAAATCTACCCACTTAGTTAAAATAACTGATTTTAAGTGAAAAAATCAGAATAGTATTCATTTAGTTTTACAAAAATCATTGCCAGAAGACACATTATTTACTGGAATTGAAATTAAATACCCTAAATCTATGTTATTTGGAAATATTAAATGTTGAGGAAATGTGAATGGTGTTTATTCTTATTCATCTTCAATTGTTGAAAATGCTAGTTTAGTACCTTTATTATCAATGCCAATTGAAACAGAACCTAATTTAAGAATATTTCAATATTGATTTACCGAAAGTTTTTTACCATGAAATATTGCCAAAAACTATATTCAAGGAGAAGATATTTTATATTTAATAGACAAAGATAGTTTAAAATTGGTTTTATTAAATTATTTAACTTATCGTTATAATTATGATAGAAAATTTAAAGAGGCAAAATACGACGAAAAGGGTAATCCTATAAATAAAAGTGCTAAATTAAGACAGAAATTTGAAGGGCAAAAACCCGAGGATGTAATTGATGGTTTATTTGAAAATTGAAAATTAGATAATCCAACCCTTATTAATCACAAATCTGTCAAAATATTTAAACAAATTATCTATATGCTTTCAAATTACACGTATAGCAAATACTCCATTAATAAAGGTTATAATGATGATATTAAGTTATTTTCTTCTTACTATTTTAAGTTAATATCTAAACCTACAGAGATAGGGGAAGTTGGTTATTGAGAATTTAAAAATTGTGTGGTTGAATTAAATTCAATGTATTTTAATTTTAGTGATAGTGGTCCTATTCTACCTGAACCAATAAATTATTGAAAAGAAGTTTATGCAAAAGAAAAACCATTTAAAAAAGTTGATAATAAATGATATTTTGTTATATAACATGGTTTATTTAATAATGAATGAAAAATTAATATGTTTAATAATAATGCAGTACAAATACGAGTTGATACCACTAGCGATTGATTAATGAAAAATTTTGATGATTTACAAGTTGGATATGGTAGAAGTTGAAAAGATTGAACAAATTATCCAAATTATTTTAAATCAGTTTATCGTTGAGACACAAATAATTACCCGAATACACCAATTATTGACCCAATAACAGGACAAATTATAGATTGAAATTTAAAACAACAAGTTAATAATAACAAAGATAATGAAATTAAAGTAAATGTTAAAAATAAAGATATTTCAGAAAATCCTATTTATCAATTATAGGCAAATTACTTTAATTGATTATCAATAACAAATGAATTAGAAACAAACAATATACCCTTCCTTATTTTTGTTGAAATTAAATTATCAAACGGAGAATATGGAAAATATTTAACTAATTTAATTATTTCTAATGACAAAATAGAAGACTATTTAAATTATTTTTCTGAATGATATAAATTACTTTATTCTAAAATAGATTGAATTAGTACAATCGAAGATTTAATTCATTATAGTATTAAAATAACTTTTGATAAAAAACTATTTAATTTAAATCAAATTGAAATATCTGGAATATGAGGATATGGACATTATGAAATTACAATTTTTACCGAAAAAGTACAAATTAATATTAGTAATTTAGAATTATTTAATAAAAACAATGAAAAATTATCATTAATTACATTAGAAATATAAAAAGTCATTTTAATAAATGACTTTTTATATTTCATTAACTTTTACTTTACCAGTTTTTTTATTTATATTCAAATTGGTATATCTGTATTATTATTTCAACGATAAACTGATTTAAAATATGTACCATTATCATTAATTCATGCTCTTTCTAAAATGCCACCACCGCGACCACCTGCAAATAAATCAAGGAATCCCCCTCCCTTAGTAATAGCTAATAATCTGTCTATTGTTCTAGCTTTGTCAGAATTATGTATAAATAAAGTACTATATCAATTATCTTCTTTTTGTTCACGCCATACAACAAAATAATATCTATTATCAACATTATTAAGTGGCTTTTCTTGTGGTGCTAGTCATTCTAAATTATCTTTTATTTGTTGATTTGCTGTCTTTATTTTGTTTTTTTCTTTAAGTTTTTTTAATTCTTCTTTTGTATATTCAAGTGTTTTAATTTTATTATTAAAATCTTTATTAAAAATATTACAAGCAACTAAACTTGGTTGTCACAATTATATATATACAAGGGCTATTTAAGAGTTTGAAAGGAAATTATTTAATTTATTTATAGGGAAAGGGTCAATCTGGGCTCGCGGTGATTTTCATAAGTTTTGCGAAAAATTACTTAAAGTTTAAAAAAACTTTTGCCGCGCTTTTCAAAATACTTGGGAAAAATTCTAAGCGTTAAGCGAAGAATTTTATAAAGGTTGCCAAATTTGTTTGAAAGAACCTCAAAATCTTTTTTAACTTGTAAGTCATTTTATCACAAAAATTTAAGAAAATCAACCGCTCGCCCAAAACCTAAAAAAATCTGCTATTTCAGATTTAATAAACATATAGATAAAAATTAAGTGAAATATTCTTTAATTTTATTTCAATAGTATTAACATAAATATTTTAAATTCCCATTTTAAAACGATACGGATAAGAACCATAAAACAAAGCATCATATGGGTCATGGTACATTTTACTGTCGGGTGTGTTTGTTTTGGTATCATTAAATCTTAGTTCACTAATACACTTATCTAAAAATGGGAAGTTATCCAACATGCCATATATTTTGCCTTGAATAAACATTTTTCTTATTCATGTTACACGATTGATTATACCTGCTTCTTTGTTAAGGGATGTCTAATGTTTTTTAGCTTTAAACATTTTAATTTTATAACCCAAATAAGGGTAAATATCTTCTTGTAATTTTTGCATAAAGTCGTGTGCATTAATATCATAATGAAATGTAGCATATTCAAAACCATCAAATTTATCAAATGTATTAATTATTCATTGCCCGTAATGTTCAACTATTTCATTTAAATTCATTGCCTTTTTTGGTGTAACAATATTTTCTTCAATTAAATATTTATCATATTCATTATTTTCATTAATTTTATAACCACTAAATAAAAAGACCGTGTAGTCTTCACTACCATTAGCATAATCAACACCAATTGAATAATTATCAAATTGATACTGTTTTGTATTTGTATTATAAAAATCTTGTAAATTATATTCTTTAATATATTTACGATAATTTCGTAAAACATAAATACTGGGGTCATTATCGTTATATTCAAAACCGTAGTATTCAAGTTCAAATAAATCGGCTCGTTCTTCTTTATTTGCTAAAACAATTTTTTAGTAATATCAGGTATTTTATTTCAAACAGCACCCATAGTTAAACGCAAATTAAAAATACCCAAACCATTAAATGCTTGTTTGTTTTCTGAATATACCTGATTGTGTTCTTTTAAAATATTTTTAATTCTTTCATTTAAAGGTAAAAATGGTGTTACAAATTTTTCATAAAAAACATGGTATTTATCAAAAGGATTAAAAGTAAATTGATTAGAATATGTTTTATGAAAATATGTTGTTACTGTTATATATTTTTTTGTTATATTATCTCATTCTTGAAATGTCCAAGATAATTCTTTTTTTAGGAATAGGATTATCTAAATTATATTGTTTATTACCATCATCATCAGTATATTTTTCATAAGATACTTTTAAACTTTTTGAACGAAACATTGAAACTCTTAAATTATTATATCTTTTATCTAGTTTTTTATCAGTTAAAATTTCTTTTTCTTCAGCATGTATCATTTCATCTGTTCATGTCGATATAATACCGCTACCTTTACCAATCTTACCCATAATTTTATTACCATTAGCATAACCAGCAAAAGCAATACGAACACCACTAGGAAAAACAATCTCGCCGCCTTCTTTAACATTTTTAGGTCAAACAATTCCATTTTCATTGTTGGTCCCTATATCAATCCCATATTTATCATATAAATAGTTACACACATTAATTGTATCATCAAATGTAGTATCTTCGTGGGTGTTGGCGTATCTTCGCAAAATATTAGATGAAGCATCAGTAAAATTACAAGCAAAAAATAATTTTTCTGCTAAATGATTTCATGTTTTATTAGTATCAGGACCCGCTGAAACAAACTTAAAAAAACTTGGCGAAGTAAAATATCGAGCATAACTATCACCAACAAAATCTTTAAATACTTCTCAATCAAAACCAAAATTATAGTCACTAAAATTTAAATCATATTTTTTATTTAAATGTTCATAACTAAATAAGAAAAAATGAAGGGAATTTGTATAAAAATGAGAAAATTTAAACATTTAATATTTGATGAACGAGATTTATTTAAGGATTTATTATTATCTGATACTTGTAAAAAGAAAAATGACACAATTAATTTATCTGAAATATCACGACAAACGGGTCGTGGAGTTAATACTGTTAAAAGAGAAATAAATCGATTTAAAAATATACAAGATTATAATCCATATCAAGCACACAAAGATTATAAACAAAAACGTAAAAAATGCATTAAAAAACTACCTAGATTTACAAAAGAGCAGTTAGATTTTATTAAAATAAGATTTAATAAATACCACGATACACCCGAGCAATTAATTTATCGTTATTTCTTGGAGTTTGGTGTTAAATTTCCTGCTTGTGTTAAAACATTATATAAATGAATTCGCTTAGGTGAATTTGGATTAAAAAAAGAAAATTTACCCCATCGTGGTAAAAAATATAAAACAAAAGGAAAAACTGATAATCGTGGTAAATTAATTAACTTTAAATCAATTTGAGATATTGAAAATAAAGTTTCTAATGTTGGATGATTTGAAATGGATACTGTTGTAGAAAAAGACCATCAATCTAGTAATTTAGTTTTAGTAGAACAATCAAGTAAAAATTATTTTGTAATGAAATTAAAAAATAATACTGCTAATGAAGTTTTAGAAAAATTTAAAGATATTGCTAAAAATAATAATTTAATTGGAAAAATTAAAGGAATAATAACAGATCGTGGAAAAGAATTTAGTAAATGAAAAGAAATGGAAATATTTGCTGAGACACAAGTTTATTTTTGTGACTCCGGTAAACCACAACAAAAACCATTAATTGAGCATATGAACGGTGAATTTAGATATTGACTTTCTAAGGGAATTGATTTTACTAATATTAGTCAAAAAATGATAGATTGAGTAGTTAATGTTATAAATGATAAACTCCGACCATGTTTAAATTGACTAAGTGCAAAGACAATGTTTTTACAAAATTTTAAATAAATTTATTAGTTAAAATTTAATAAATTATTTTTTAGTGTGCTTAAATATGAATAAAATAAGATAAAATTACAAAAATTTAATTTTTTCTGAAAAAGTTGTTGCAATTTATTAAAAATATTTTATTATTAACTTAACAAGATATAAATTTGCAGTTTATATATACACAGTGCCAATTAATAAAATTCTTTAAAAAATTGTTATCAACATTTATCATTTTTATACCCTCTTTTCTATAGTTTAGGACTTTAGCACAAAAATAATGAAAATGCAAAAAAAGATATTATTTTTTATTTATTGTGTTATAATTAAAGTGTTAATTATTAGCAAATTAATTTAACTGAAAAAAGTAAAATAATTTACTTTTTTTATTTTGATGTAAAATATAGGTAATAAAAAAAGAACCAAGTTGGTTCTTTTATTATATTTTCAGGATTAATTACTCTTTTATTTAATCATATTGTTTAAATAATAGCAATTTTAATATGCAAAAAGGAGTAAAAAATGAAAGAATTTAATCCAAAAACAGCAAGTTTGGCAACTTTTTATCGTAAAATAGAGCAATTTTGAGAAAATAAATCACCTAATAAACTCTATACTTTGAATGTTTTAACCAATGAATTCAACCTTTCTCGCAAGTGAAGATATGATACTTATGCGAGCGAAAAAATAGTTCCTTTGCTTGAAAAACAAGTTGATAAAATTGAAAGTGAAATAATTAACTTTATGATGAAATCACCAGATGGTGCTAAATTATATTGGCAACGAGCATTTAATTATAAATATTCACTACAAGAAAAAGAACTTGAAAAAGAATTAAACTTAAATAATCAACAACCAATAATTGTTAATTTACAAACGGATATTAGAGATATTAAAAAAGAAAGTGATAATAATTCTTAATCATTTTACTTATTTGTTAGAAATTCCTTATTGGTTATTACAAAATAGTAGTATTGGTAATAAATATCCATTTGCTTAAAAATATGAGTTAGTTAATGAAATTAATCAAATTGGGACACGATATAGTGGTAAGACTATTTCAAATATAAAAATGTTTTGTGAATTATTAAAAATTAGTTTATTAATTAAAGAACCAATTTGTATTATTGCTAGTATGTATTGGAGTAAAGATTTAAAAGATAGTGTATTTCAAAATATCTGAAATATGTTAGATGAAAATAATATACCTTATACTATTAATTTATCAAATTTTACTTTTACTTTATCAAATGGTAGCAAAATATATTGTAAAGGTTTACATTCACCAAGTCGGAAAGAAAAATTAAAAGCTTTTGCTGATTTGAATAAATATAAATTAGTTATTGATTGAAGAGAAGAATGTGATCAATTTCAACAAAAAGATTTAAGTGATTTAGAATTTGCTATTCGTGGTTATCAAAATAAAATAACAATTAATACATGTAATCCTGAAAGTTTAAAAAGATATATTGTTGGTTATTGTAATGAATTAATGCCTTTTGATGAAGAAATAATGCGTAGTAAATATGAGCAAATTAAGTATATTGAAAAATGAAATATGAAAATTATTATTCATTATTCTAGTTGAAGATTAAATTATAAATTACCACAAGATAAAGTTAATGAACAATTAAGATTAGAACAGTTAGATATTGAAAGAGCAAGAGTATGGAGTTGAGGTTTATCAGGCAATACTAGTGGGTCAATATTTGCAAGATATATTGATACTATGCAAGTAACAGATATTATTCAACCAACTAAATTATTAGGTGGTGTTGATTTAGCAAACTCTACTAGTCCTAAGGGACATACAACAGCAGCGAGTTTTTGAATATATAATTCATTTGATAAAAAAGCATATAAAGTAGCAGAATATACACACTCAAATGCTACACAACAATTTAAAGGACCATTAGAACAAGTAAAAGATATTTTAGAGTTTTACAACAATCAATTAAATCAATATTTTAATTTAATACAGCAAGGTATATCAATCAATGTTGATGATAGTGCTTATGCAACATTAGAAAGTTTAAACCGAGAAAAATATAATTATTCTTTTGGTCAATATATGCATTTTAAACCAGCACAAAAGCAGAAATTTAAAATAAAGCATCGTATTGAAGCATTCACAATGTTAATAAATACTAATCAATTAAAATGATTATGAGAAAAATGTCCTGTAAGTAAAACTCAATATGAATTAATTCAATGAGAAGATAAACCAGATGCCAGAGAAGAACGAATGTTGGACTTATACGATGATACATTTGATAGTGATTTTTATGCTTTACACTTTGAATTAGTACCAATGGTTAAACATAATAGTTCAGCAGATTATAAATTATGACAACAAAGGGAGTGATTAACTTAATGAAAAAAGATATTTATGTAATACATGATGAGCGTGTAATAAATGCAAAAAGACCTTATATGTCTGTTTGTGGACAAGTTAAAAAAAGACTTTGTCAAGAATTAAAAAAAGATAATATCGCAATATGTAATTTAAATTTATATAACGAATATATTAAGAAATATCAAAAAGTTAAAGTATGTGTACAAGTTTTATCAAATGAACCAAATTTATTAACAGTAAATATAATTAATTATGTACTTATCTTAAATTTAAAGGAGCAAAATAACAATGAATAATACTTTCCCTAGTTTACCAAACTTAAATGATATTAATAGTGTTTTAAAATTTTATAATTATGATTGAACTATTCATCAAATGCGATTAATAAATGGTAAAGATATTTTATTTAAGTCGCATCGTAAAGATATTTTAGAAAAATTAAATTGATGATATGAAACTTATAAAATAAAATAAAAATTAGATAAAAATGAATTAACAGTAAGTTTAATGGGTAAAACTATCTTTGGTTTATTAAAAACTAGTGATGGAAATATTGATTTATGAATTAGCCCTTTTAACTTTACAACACGCGTAAGTAAAATAAACGAAATTGAACAAGGTGCTGATATTTGATTAAATTATCATCAATCAGATAGTGGTTTTATTTTAAATTTAATTTGTACCAAAGATAAAATAGTTATTAAAGGTTGACCTAAAAATAATGAAGTAGTTGTTGGTCAAAGTAAAACACAAATTAAAGATGATGTTAGACCTGTTTTAGTTCAATAATTTAAAAATAAATTAGGTATAGTGCCCTTTTGAGAAATGATAAATGAACCTAATTCTTTATTTTTATCAACATCAACAACTTTAAATCCATGACCTACAATGGCAAATTGTTATAAATTACAATTTGATTTAGAAGATAGTTTTAATATTAAATCAAAAGAAAGATGAGCAAATCGTACGCATTGATATGGGATATTAGATGATGATTTAATGACTGCTTATAACAAAGGCAATAAAAAAGTATTACAAGATGCTTTTGATGATATTTTTATTCAATCAGGTCAATCAACAGTAGATGGTCAATTATCTCAATCTTTACAAGTAGTACAAGGGGCACCAACCTTAGAAACATATACACAAGACCAAAAAGTAATTATTGAACAAGTATATATAGCATGTAATTTTTCTAGTCCTTTTGGTGATGCCTCAGATAGTGAAGAAAATAAAACCCAATCATTAATAAAAAAAACAAAAGACTTAGAAAAACAAGCATATTTACAAGCATATCGTAAACAATATTATACTAAAATGTTTGATACTGTCTTAAAATATTATGGTTTATGAGATGGAAATGGTGAAGGCCCTTATGGTTTTGATTTTGTTAGTGCTAGTTTAGTAGATCAAATGCGACAAAATGAATTAATTACTACTAGATTAGATAATTGAACAATGGAGCCAATAAGAGCGATAACTGAATATGATAATGTTGATGAATTAGAAGCAATCAAATATTATGAAAAAATTGAAAAATACTGAGATAAAAGGCATGCACAAAAGATAAAACATAATAATAAATTAATGGAATATGATGAAACTGGTAATAATCAAAATGCCGTACAAGGTAGAACAAAAATAAAGGAGAATTAACAAATGCAAAAAATTAGTCCAGCAGCTATGCAATGATTAAGAACAGGAGCAGGTGCTACTGCAATAGATATAAGAGAAAGTATAAAAGAACATAGACATTGAATGGTATTTCCTTTTAATGTTTATAGTTCATATATTCCTGAAACTGAAACAGGTTGAAAACCTAATAATGCTAAACCAAGTGATTATGGTAGTTATTCACGAATATTTGATAATATGGAAAGTACGATTGCTCAATGACAAGGTAGTTTAAAAATAGTCCAAAAATATAAAGGTGAAGAAATTAATATTTTAACGATTGATGATTTTAAAAATCAATCAATTAACTCAACTATATGAGCTAATAATGAAACACCTTTTGCTTTAAAATTAAAAGATGAAAATAATAATGTTTATTGAAAATTAATTGATGGTGAAAATATTTATGATATTAATAGAATGTTAGAATACTTAAATCAATATAAATTAAGTTATTTTATGAATAATGATAATAAAGCCGATAACTTTTATACAAAAGAGGTAAAAGTTGGTAAATATTGAGATGCTTATATAGTTGATGATGTAAGTTCTATTAAATTTGGTGATGCTAAATTTGAACAAGTATTTACTCAACAATCAACAGAACGACAATATACTTTATTAATTTTAGATGAAGATATTACTAAATTAAATATTAATGATTATTATAATTTTTATACTGTATTTAATGACCGTGGTTTAAATATTGGTGATGGTGATATTAATTCTGCACCCCAAGATAGACAATGATTATATCCATCAAATGTTAATTATTATTCCGTAGAAGATGGTGATTTCTTATGACAAGAAATTAGCTTTTCAAGTATTAATGACAAAATTAGTAATAGTGGTTTATTATATTTTTTAAAACTGCAATAGTACATCATGAATCAGTTTTTTGAAATTGCATTGGTTTTTTCATTCTAGTTTTTCTTAAATCAATTAACACATCTTCTAATATTAAATATGTTATTTCTTGTCTTTTAACTCTATTTAAATTTTTTAAATTATTTGTTTGTAAATAACTAATTTCATTATTTTCTAATTTAGTTTCTTCTTTTTGATAAGGACTAGCGGCAATTGTTGTTGGTACAGCAGTTCCACTAATTGTTAATACACTTAATAAACTAAGTAATTTTTTCATACTTGTTTTTCTCCTTTTCTTTATCTTGAAACCTTTTATCAAAATTTACCAGTATTTTTTATATATACAAGCAAAATTAGCGCTTATTTTAATAAATTTATCTTGTTAAATAACCCTTATTACGCGTTTTAAGGGCTAAATTAGCAATAAAATATATTAAGTTTATTTTTTTTTTTTTTTTTTGTATTAAATATTGTATTGGTAAAATAGTATGATATTATTATTTTAGTTAAATAAAAAAGAGAATGACCCTACATTATTCTTGCCTTATGTTATATACTAATAAATAATTATTTCAATTTTATTATAACACTTTTATATTATTTGTTTAGTATTTGTATACAAAATATATTGTAATTGTGAACTATTTTAATCTTTTTTCCGTAAAAAAGAGTTTATGCTGACTTGCTATCAGAGAAGAATAAAAAAAGAGAGGTTTATAAAATGGTACTTACAAAAGAACAATTAATAGAACAAGGCTTAAGTGAAGAGATTGCAGAAAATATCTTAAATCAGTTTAATGAAGCAAAGCAAAAATTGAAAAAATGCAAACTTTAAAAGAATTAAAACCTGATTTGTTTGTTGAAGAACAACCATCAGTTTTACTAACTAATTTTATTAAAGATATGATTGAAAAATCAACTGAAAATAAGAATGATGAAATTGAAACTATTAAAGAAAAAGGAGCATATACTCCTGATGAAATTAAAAAATTAATTGATTATTATTATACAATATGCAACAGCAACAGCAGAACAAGTTGCTTGATTACCTAATGCTTGTCAAGCATTATATAATTTAACTCATCGTGTGGTATGACAAGATGATTATTCATTGCCAAATGGTGGGACAACTCAAACAATGGGATTAACAAGAATTCCAGTACCTATTGATAAAAGATTTAATTTAAAATTAATGAATGAAGCTTTTGACTTAGCATTAATAGAACAAAATATTAAAAATGGTGTTATTGCTGATGCTATTTCTAGTGTTGTACAGAATAAATTTGTTAATTTAGAATGTGAATTAATTCAGGCTATTTATGATTATTGTTTAGCAGATGGTCAATATGAAGTAATTCCATTTCGTAGTTATACAACTGAAAATGCTGATGATGCAAATAAAGCATTCTTTACATTAAATGAAACTTTGATTGAATTAACAAATCAAATTAGTATTTAGCAGGAATAAGAGAAGAGATATTATTTGTTTCTAATTCATTTGTTATTTATAATAAATTAAAATAATTTGTTTCTAATTGATAAATAGGGTTTTCTGAAATATCTTTGTTTTTAATAGTTAATTTAATTTCATCATTACTATTAATATTATTTTGTTGTTTTAAATTTCAATCTGTAATTTGTCCAGTTTTAAGTGATATAAATGGCGTATTTGGTTCACTATGATTATTTCAACGATAAACTGATTTAAAATAATTATTATTTTTATCTCAATGATATACATAAGGAAAAGTTGCTGGTTTATATATATACAAGTTAGTATAAGTTAAACCGGCACCTATATCTAGAGGTGGTTTAAAATAATTTCCTAAATATAAATAATATTTATCTACTTTTTCAAGTGTTATGACATTAACAAAATTTGCATTGGTGTTGTTTTTAAATTTTACAAGATTTCAATCTTTATTTTCATCATATCGTCACACGACAAAATATCATTTATTATCAACTTCTTTAAATGGTTTATCATATGTATAAACCTCTTCTCAATAGTTTATTGGAGTTGGTGGCCTCACGCCACCAATAAAATTTAAATATGATGAATTTAATTTAACTTTACAATCTTCAAATTCTCAATATCCAGTTTCTGCCTCTCTTGGATTAGATATTAATTCAAAATAATAAGGGGCAAATAATTTAACATCATCATTATAGCCTTTATTAATTGCATATTTACTATATGTATAATTTGATAACATGTATATCACTTGTTTAATTCTTTTTACATATCTTTTATGTAATTCACTTGGATTGTCTAATTTTCAATTTTCAAATAAACCATCAATAACATCTTCTGGTTTTTGTCCTTCGAATTTTTGACGTAATTCAGCCGCTTTATTTGTAGGATTGCTTTTTTCATCGTATTTTGCCCCTTGAAATTTTCGATCATAATTATAACGATAAGTTAAATAATTTAATAAAACTTTTTCTAAACCATTATTTTTTATTAAACTTAAAATATCATCTGATTGAATATATATTTTTGCAATAAACCACGGTAAAAAACATTCGGTAAATCAATATTGAAATACTCTTAAATTAGGTTCTGTTTCAATAGGCATAGATAGCAACGGTACTAAATTAGCATTTTCAACTATTGATGAAGGATAAGAATAAACACCATTAATATTACCTCAACATTTAATATTTCCAAATAACATTGATTTAGGGTATTTAATTTCAATGCCAGTAAATACTGTATCTTCGGGTAATGATTTTTGTAATACTAAATGAATACTATTTTGGTTTTTTCATTTAAAATCAGTCACCTTAACTAAATGAGTAGATTTAATAATATCAACACCATCAGGTGAATAAGATCTTTTATATTCTTTGATAATATAACATTCATTTTTATTGTTTTCGGTAATTGGTTCATTAATAGATACTATTTTTAAGTCATAGGATTCTAAAAATTCTTTGTCTTTTTTTGAAATATCATTAATTAAAATATCTTTTTCATCAATCATTACATAAATTTAAAATTAAAATCACTAATTTCATAACCAGTTATTTTAATATATTCATCTTTGTCAATAAAATCTATTTTAACGCTATTTTGAGAGTAGTTTAAGATTGGTTTTTGCTTTGTCTTAACAAGATTTTTTATTAATTTTATAAATATATAAGGTTCTAGCACGGTCTTCAGTAAATAATTGTTTTAAATCAGGGTCGCTGTACTGCGATTGACTAGCAAAATCTAATGGAATACTATCAATTGAATAGTCAATTAATTCATCATTTTCTGCTAATTGTGCTAACATTTTTTCAGATGGTTTCAACATTATTCTTTTCCTCTTTTTTCTTTTGTTTTTTTTAAATTGTTTATATGTTTAGATGTCATTTTTTCAATAAGACCGTATTACAAAATAAACAATAATCAAAGTTAATTAAATTAACTGGACATTCACAATTTTTACAATATTTTGCCATTATTCTTGTTTTCCTTCTTCATTAGGCATATTGATAATAGTTTCGTTGTTTTTTAATTGTCTGTTTAAAGTAGCATTTACTGGTAAGCGAACATCAACAATTAACTCGTCAATATTTTTAATATTGAATGTTCTACTGTTTAAAATAGCATTATCATATTTAATTAACTTAATAATAAATTTAGTTAATTTAATTTCTCTAATATATATCATTTGTTCGTATGATGCGTTTGTTTGAATATTTACTCCCGCAACTTCTGCTTGTGTTTGTTGGGCTCCCCCTTGGCGATTGCGGGAACATGATGTCGATTTATTTTATAGTAATTTGTTAATAATCAATCATATATTTTGGTTAATTGTTCACCTTTAAAATTACCAGCAATATAGTCTACTGGTTGAAAAATACTATCAGGGTCTCCTTCAACTAATAACAAGTCATTTTGAATAAATGATGCCAGCATTTTACTAATTTCTTGGTCAACCACACCAGTAACTCCATTAGTATTAATAGTAAATTTACCACTATTTAATAATGGATCTAACATTATCTTTTCAGCAATAATATCTAAAAAATACTAGCAAATTGTTTACCATAACGAGCAGAAGGCTCAAAATTAGGGTTATTAGGAATAATTTCAATTGGAATAAAATTAAGTGGTAATATTTCTTCTTTTTGTAATGTTGTATAGTTATTTCATTTAGCAACATCAATATATAAGTCGGTAATAGTACTGTATAATCGTGTTTTTAACTTTCTAATAACTTTTACTTGTTTAGTTACATAATCAATTTCTAATTTTTCAGTAATAAAAATACTCTGGTCATTTTTAATATAAGGGTCATAATCAAAAGCACAAGATACTAAATTACCTAATTCATCATATTGGTCATTGTAAAAATCAATAGTAATAAAATTAAGTTTTGAATTATTAGCAAAAATAAAATATGCACCTTTACCATTCTTATTAATTTTATATTCGTTATATCAATTCTTATTGGTAAAGCCTGCATTTTTAAAAAGCTATTAATTAATTAAGTATCTTTTTTTTGATTAGTAAGTGGATTATAAATGCTAATTTCTAAATCTCGTGTATTTAAAAAATTAGCATTATCTTCACAAATTCTTTTTTCTAAAATTTCATTATGTTTTTGAACAGTAACATTTTTACGATTAGTAATCGTTGATACTAAATTAAGATAATAACTATCAATATCATATTCTTTTTTTAATTTCTTTTTTGCTGGTAACAATCCCATTTATATCACCTCTTTATTTCGTATCTTCTTTTTTAATAACATCTTCAATACTATCTTGTTTTTGTTGTTTGTTATGAGTTTTGATAAATCTAATAGTTTCAATAATTAAAACTATAATTCCTGCTCCAATAAGCATTACTGAAACAATAACATATGGGTCAAGAAATACCCAATGTTTTTTCTCCGATAAAACAAATAATAATTCCGGTAATAAAAAACAATAATGAAACTCCAAAGATTTTCAAAAACATAATCATATCTTTAATAGTTACTTTTGGCATAATACCATCTCCTTCCTAACTTACTTTTTTCTTTCAATATACAATCCTTTAATTTCAACACTATTTGATATTGATGATAATTTAAACTCACCATCGGAAATTATTTCCATATGATATTCCACTTGCTAATTGACCTTTAAAGTTTATATGCGTAATTATATATAGTTCTATCTCAAACGTTGTATAACACCATAAACGATAATAATATTCTGACTTATTAAAATTTTTAATTTTATATCCTTTAGAATCTTGAACAAAATCACTAGTATCAACAACTTTTCAATCATTTGATATTTTAGGTAAATCTTTTTTCTGTAAATAAAATTTATCTAAATATTTAGTAGTACCAAATGTATCATCAGTACTTTCAATTCCCGCAACTGTACTATCAATAATCATATAATCAGCAGTATTTTTAATAATTGTTTTATTATCAATTTTAATATCACTACCGCCACTTTGTTTTGCTTTTCAGACACCATTTTTTCATAAATAGTATCATTATCAAAGGGAACATTTATTTCATTATTGTTATTTTTAACAATAGTTTTATTGTCAATCTTAGTTTTTTTTTTTTTTTTCTATTAAAGCATCAACTTCTAATTGAGTATAATATGCTTCTAAATCAATCATTGTTAAAACAATACCTTCTTCTTGAAAAGTACGAAACATTTTCTTTAAAGTTGTTAAATTAGCCAATGATTTTGCATAGGTAGGCAATAGACCTTGTCAAGTAATCATAGGGTCATTTTACGATGAATAATTAATATCACCAACACTCATATTTGCCGAAGTAAAAAATTCAATTGGAATGCGGTTAAATGTTCAATGCTCAATCGTAATAAACACCATATTAATACAAATTTTCTTTAATAATGGATCTTTAAATGTTTCAAACTTTAGTTTTGAAAATATATAGTTTAAGTAAGAATTAATCATATTTTGGGCTCTTAAAGCAAATGTTTTAAATCATAATTCTACATCACCTTTAAAGAACTTATTATAACGAACTGGAACTTGTGTAATTTTACCTGTCATTGGAATAAAATTATTATAATTTTCCAAAGTAACATTTTGTCATAATTCATTTAACATTTAATCATCTCCTTATCATTTACTTTTTTTAGAATATATTTTCTTTAATATAAATTTTTTACTATTTAGTAATGTTTTTGTTTTAATTGTTTTGTTTAAATCTTGTTTTGTTCTGAGTTGTTTATATGCTTGAAATACTAGTCCATTACCTAACAAACTAGTAACCGCACTATCTTCTAGCGTATTTAACAATTTATCTTTATTAAAGTTATTTTTAAATTGTTCTTGCATTTTTAATATCTTAGCAATTGTCCGATATATTTTAAAACTATCTTTTACTACTTGCTGATAAACAAGTGGGGCAAAAGAAACTAAATTAAACAAACTTGTTTTTTTAAATCCCCAACCAATAAACCATTAACTGTTCATATAGAATTTAAACGGTTCAGGAGCTAAAACAAACTGTTCTGCTTTGATTAAAGTTGTCATAACGACAATAGGGGCATATTTAGGATTTTTATAATATATTGTTAAAGCAACTTCACCCGCAACTGATAAAGGAACAATTTTAACTGCTAAAAAAACATCAGAACCATAAGCAAAAGGTAATAATTGACCTTTTTTAATAGCCTTAGTTTCAAATTTAGATAATATTTTTTTAGTTTTATCAGTAATTTTACTAATTACTTTTTGTTTAATAGTAATTATTTGTTTTTCAATTGGGGCTAATAATTTTTTAGTTACTTTTTGAATATAAAAATTTGGGTTTAAATGATTTTAAATTTTATTTAATTTAATTGGTGTTTGATGAAAAATATTTAATAATTTATTATTATATATTTTACTGCCCCTCATTAAATTAGCATTTAATAGTAGATTTTTACCAACACCTTTTTTATGAAGATTAGTCATAATGTTATATCACTTATTAGTATTAATTTTACTTATTTTATCAATATTTAATCCATATTCAAACAATCATTTATTAGCATTTTTTCATTCACGCGTGGTATTTTTTGAACTAATTTAGAACTTATTTTTTGAATATTTTTCTCAATTTTTAATAAATTATTAATTGTTTCTAAATTAGAAACTTTAAAACCTTTATAAAAATCATTTCGGGCTAATTTTCCAATTGTATATAATAAAGTTTCATTATTAGCCTGCTTTGTAAAATCAAATATTAATTTAGAAGATAAAATCTTTTTACCTGTAACTTACCTTACAACATCTTCTAAATTATTAGCAGTTATTACACCTAATTTTTCAAGTAGTTTAGTTTCTTTTGCTAATTTTAAAATTCTAGTTGTTCGAACAGCACGCGTTAATTTACCAATTCCACCAATTGATGGTAACAAATTTAAGGCAATGCTTTTTGCTGTTACTTCTGATGTTAATTTATCGTATATTTGATTTACGGCAAAATCGGTTGCTGTTTCTATTCCAAACGAGATAAATGCTGCGGCAAAATTAGATAATCCCGCACCAAGAACAACAGCCGAATCAATACCACCAGTTAAAACTAATAAACCAAGAGCTAAAACTTGAATTCCTAAAAATTCTAATAACTGTAAATCAAAATTTTTTTGTTGTTGGATTGACAATCTAGTTGGATTTTTTTAACAGCATAAATAAGGACTGTTTTAGATGTTCCAATTGGCATATATATCAAACGAAAAAGTACTATTTTTTAGTACTATTAAGAATTTTTAATTTTAACATCAATCGAATTTGTTTGACCAGTAGCGTTGTTTTTACCTTCAATTTGAACTTCAACAGTTTTATCATTTGTAATATTAATTGGTCAGTCTTCACCTTTACTTTCAATAAAGTAATCAAAATCACTTTCAGTTAAAGAACTATTTACTGCTTTTACTGCTTTTAAAACAACATCTTTAAATTGTGATTTTAACTGTTCAGCTGTTGCTTTTGTTGGGTCTGTAACATGAATATTTGGTTTATCTATTTTATTAATTTTACTAATATCAATTTTTGAAACAATATGTTTAATAATTCCCTTAGGTTCAACTACTGCCCCACCTAAATATAAAACTCTTTCCATAATCAAAGTATTACCCATTCCAGTACCCAATGCAGCTGCACCAACTCTTAATGGAGTATGGTCTTTTTTGCGTAAGATAAGAGGGTCATATTTTTTACTAAATTTAAAGGCAATTGCATTAACACACCATCTGGTAATAAAGTAATTGTTCCTTCTGAACCATCTTTATTAATAATTGGTAATTTTTTAGGAACCATATAATATGTTGTTCCTTCAACAGTTTTCATTGCTCCGCTTGTTTCAATTACATTGTTTATTTGGTCATTTGCTCCAAGTGTAACTGTAATTTATTACGAATTTCACGAATAAAATCAGCCGAACCCAAGAAAACTGTTTCTGATGGGGTAAATCCATTTTCATATATTTTATCCATAATTTTATCGTGAATTTGTAAAGCATTAGTATCATCTGCTTTTTGGCCTTGAATGGTTGTAACTACTCCTTTATTAATAATTTTTAAAATTTTATTACGTTTATAAGCAACCTCAGTATCCATTGCTTGTTCAATATCAGCAGCCCAAAGATTAGGGTTAAAATCACTTTCTACAGGGTCTAATTTACGAGCAAAAAGTTAAAATTGTATCTAATTCAACAATTTCATCATCAAATTCTACTTCTGAATAATTTAATAATTTATCATCATTATTAAATACTTTCCCATCTTTACCAGAACCTTCATTATATTTAATATTTTTCTTTCTTTTATATGCTAAACTAAATTTACTTGCATCTTTTCACGCAAATAATGCTTCTCAACTAAATTTTTGTTGATAAGTTTGTAAATATCATTGTTCAAATGTTTCTCGATCTCGTTTTGTTGCTTGATTAGCAATATCTCCGAAAATTCTTTGTGGGTTTTGTGCCATAATTTACTTCCTTCTTTCTATTTATTAAATACATTGTCTGTATCTAAAATATTGTTTTCTTTGTTTTCTACTTTTGGTACGCCCCCAGTATTAACTGTTTGTACCTTAATTAATTCATCATAAACACTTTGCAATTGTGTTTTAATGATTTCAATATCATCAGTAATATTATAAAACTTTAATAAAGCATTTTTAAATTCTTCATTATCAGTTAAAGAATTAATAAAGTCAATTACTTCAATTTGTTTTAATTGAATTGTTTGTTGTTAAATTTGTGAAGTTAATTCAGTATTTTTTGTTTGTAGTTCGTTGATTTGCTGATTACTATTTTCTAAATTAATTGCATTAAATTCTTCAACTTCAGCAGTATTTTCTAAAATAATTTCAGCAGTTTTAATATCTAAACTACCATCTTTATTTTTAATAGGTTCACTATTTTCATTAATAAGAACATATTTTACATTTTTTAATGCCATTGTTTTTCCTCCTATTTTTTAATATTTGTATTTGTTCTTTTTCTAATCGCTTTTTGTATAATTTCAAAACTGTCTACTCTAAAAGACAAAAAATAGCGTTTAGTTTTTATATTTAACTGATTAAATACTGAGCCTTTAATTTTTATCTCATCATCTTTTTTTAATTTCAAAAACTCAGTTAAAATAGATGGGTTATATATTGATAATGTTGAGTAATTTAATCCGTCTCATTGACATTTAGCCGAACAAGCATCAACTTCAACACCACCAGCAACCAGTGCCTTAATTTTAGTTTTAATCGGATTTTCATGTAATCTAACAGTTAATTCTAACTTATTAACTTTTTTATTTTTTATTTTAGGTTTATTAGTTATTGATTTTTTAGGTAAATTACTTTTTGTTTGTGCCATTTTTATCAACTCTCCTTTTGCTAAAAATACTGTAAATGTTTCCAAGCATCGTGTTCGTGCTCTGATATTTTAATATTTCCTTTATAAATATAATTTTTCTTAATGCTGGTGATTGTAAAATATATTTTAAATTAAATAGATATTTGCATAAAACTTTTAAACCACCAATAAATTTAGGAGTAGATAATGGATTTTTTATTTTTAAACCCTTATGAAGTTGATAATCTTCAATTATTACAATAACTTTATTTAAATAAGAACAAATTTTATTTTTAAATTCATTTAATATTAAATACATATTATTTATTGCTTCTTCTTCATTTTTGGAATTAAAAGTAATATTATTAATTATTTTCTTTTGCAAAACATTATAAAAAATAATACCAGTTTGTCCAATTCCAGCAGGGTCAATTGCAATAATATATTTTAATTTATTTGTTTTATTTTTTTGTCAATTTGTAATATTTTTCATCTATCGGATGCTAAATCTAAAATATCGTTAATTTTATAATATTGCGTATATGAAACAATAATATCTCACTTGTCTTTAAATAAATTTAAGTACATTTTGGCTCATTCTAAACATTGTAAATCATAATGCTTTTTATGATGTGAAATACGACAATTAATAGGTTGACAATTAACTCAATCAAATGATGTTGTTATTTCATTTCAAGTTTTATTAATATATTTACTTTTATATTCTGTCATTTTTCTATACTCCTTAATTCTTTTTATTTGTTGCTCAAATTTCACCATTAATATCATTTACTGTTCTGTAAAAAAACATAATATTCCTTTATTGGTTAATATTTTGATATTTAGTAAATAATTTATTTTAATATTTAATTACTTCGCCGCCCGCTCCACTTTGAAGGTGGGCGGGGGCGGATAGGATATTTTGATAGAGTTTACCCCCATACGGAAATAAACAAAAAACAGTTTACCCAGTTATTAATTACGCTTCATCCATCCCTAGACAACTTTATACAAAGAAAATAACCTTTTGGAGTTCCAACCCTCTTGTTTTTTAGTGTCCGATATTGTTTTTTCGGTTTAACAACACTCTTTTTATGAAAACAAGCCAAAAAACAAATGCTCTGACATTTCGCAAGTGATTAATCTTGCCGAGAATTAAAGAAATAAATAGGAGTAGTAAATCCAATCGCTTTCACACTTTCTTTAAGGCTTCGTGCCATAGATGAGTTATCCATCTTTAAGCATCAAAAAATATTAAGTTTTAAAGATTGAATTTTGGATTAATCGTTAGATAGTATCTTTATTTTTTTATCTCATTATCTTTTTTAATTCTTTGTTTATTAAATATATTTTTTAGTAATTATATTTAACAATTAACTAACAACTAAATAAAACAATTATTCAAAATTTTTTAAGAAAAGAAAGGATGGATTTTTCTGAAAAAACATATTTTATTAAGTGTAAAAGATACTATCTAACGATTAATCCAATAAATATAAGTATTTTTTACAAAATAAAAAGCACTTTATTTTTTCAATAAAGTGCTACATTTGCATTTACAATTTACAGTAATAAAAAAATATTTTTATTAGAAACCATTGAATTAATTAAAAGTAATGAAGAAGGTATTGTAAATCAATCATTAGAATATAATATTGGTTGTCATGTTGAGGGTGATGTATCGCATTATATTAAGGCTGTTAAAGGGCGTGGCGCAAAAATATATTGTAAAGAAACATTTATCAATATGTTAATTGCTTCTATGTTAAGACTTAATAATCAAATTAATGATGAGAAAGTTGATAAAACTAATAAAAATAAAGAAAAGATTGAATTTAATATATTTAATTTAAATCAATTTTAAAATCAATTTTTATCTTTATAAAAAATAAAAAACCTTTTAAAATTAGCAATAACTTTAAAAAGTATTTTTTAGTATGTCAAAATTCATAATTTTATAAATTATTTTTTCAACTAAAAATTATATTTTTAAAAAAAGTTGAATTTTTTATAAATTTTGTTATCATTTAGTCATAAGCGAAACTTAATTTGTTTTTAATTACTTAATTTTATTAAAAATCTAAGAATAATCAATACTAGCAAGTTTGCGAACATATGATCCAAGTCAAAAGCCATGAGATAGTAAAAACAGTCTTTTAACTAAGACAAATATGACAAGAGATGTTAATCAATATCTTACTGATTTTGAAACAGATTTTACAAAACATTTTAATTCTCTTTTAAAATTATATGATAACTCAATGGTCTTTACTGATGCATGACAAGCTTATTTACCAGCATTAGGGACAAGAATTGAAATTTCTCAAGCCCAAAAAAATAATTTAGCATCGGTACTAAATAAACAATATCTACCAAAACTTGAAGTTACAAATATTTATCAAAACGGTGATGTCAAACACTTAAAAATTAGTTGAAAATTTGTTGATTTAAAAAATAATGAAAAAATTATTAATATATGCCATATGTTCATGAACAAGTGTTTGATTAATTTCACTTACAAGGTAATTTTAAATATAATTTAAAAATTAGTTATACTAGTAAAACAAATTAAAAAATGATACAATACATATTGTATAAATACTTTGCTATAAAATTAAAAGACATAAATTGAGTAATTTAAGAAAATAGATGGAGAATAAAATGCTTAAAAAAGGTAAATCAAATTCATGATATTCAATAATATCATTTTCAATTTTTAAAATCCGCCGTTCAATGGCAGTTTGAGTTTTAGTGTTGTTGTCACTTGTTTTATTTGGTGCAATTGCGATTACTCTTTTTTTATCTTCAACAAATATTTATGATTTTTTAAAAAATTTTCAATACGGAGTGTTTATTTTTAATAATATTTTATTATTATTGTTTGTGTTGTTAGTTATCATTAAAATTTTTGGTCGAGAATTTGAAGATGGGACATATTTACTTTTAATTTCCAAACCATATTCTCGATTTACTTTATTTTTCTTAAAATTAATTTCACTTTGAATTTTGATTATCTTTTTCTTAGAAACAATTATTTTATTTGCTTTAGGAATTGGTTATATTGGTTATTTAATTAATAATGATCCAGAGTATTTACAAGTTTATCAAAATTTATTATTGAAATTATTTTTATATTCTTTAGCATTATCTTTTTTTGCATCAAGTGGTATTTTATTTGCGGTAACTTTTTTAAATTCACAAGTAGTTTTATTAATTGTTGTTATTTTCTGTAGTTTATTTTTAGTTGGTGGGATGCCATATTCGTTAATTATGAGTTTAGCTAATACAATTGATTTATCATTTGTTGACACTAATATGACTAAGCAGCCTTATCCTGTGCATATTATTAAAAGTACAATTAATTTTAAAAGAAATTTAGAAAAAAAATTAATTAAATATGATAATTTAACTAGCAAAATTTGAGATTTTTATAATTCGTGAGATTATGATGATTTAGATAAAGTTTTTAAAACGCGAGACTATGAAAATATTACAAGTAATCCTAATTTACGAATTAAACGATTAGAATTTTATCAATCATTAGGTTTAACAAAACCAAAAGAAGATAGTTATACAATTAGCCAACTTAATAAGTGAGATAAAATAACAAAATATAAATATGATAATAAGGATGAAACTATTTTTGAAATTTTTAATAAAGTTGGCGGAAGTAATCTTCAAATGAAAGTAAACTTTGCGACAAATTTCTTTTTCAAATCACCAGGAGAATTAGATTCAAATAATAAAATTCATCAAGAATTACTTGACGCTATTAACTTTATTGGAAGAAGTGCAAAATCGTGAGACTTGTATCTTAGAACAAATGATTTAAATGGAAATTCATTATTTTACTTTGATTTAGATAAATCCTATTATAGTTTATCATCATCTGATAGTAAAGTAGGAACAGAAAAACGAAAGTTATCTGAGCCAAATGGATTTAATCCAGTAAATGTTTTTCGTTTTGAATTTGCTCGAACTGGGATATCACCAGTTGATTCAGAATATGATAATGGTACTGAGTTTCAAGATTGAATTCTTAATTATTTTGGAGCTGAAGATATAATTGAAGATGGTTTTGAAATTAAAACACTTTATGTTTTAAGAGAAATTGAAATTAATATTTTAAAAAAAATAATGGATTATAAATTACTTGAAAGTGTACCAATTAAAATAAATACCGAATGACAAAAATATGATGATTTAATGCAAACTTATGAATTAATTTCTAAAATTAATATTATTGAACATTGAAATCAAATTTGAACAAGTTCTTTATCATATGTTCCATTTTGATTTGAACCATTGCAACGAAGTAATATTGATTTTAGTGTTCAAAACAATTATTTAATGAGTTATCAAGATTTCCCAATAGCATTACAACAAGAAAAAAAAGTTGACCTTGATGTAACACCATTTTTAAATATTAATTTATTGTTATATGTTTATTTAGGAATATCTGGTTTATTTTTAATTAATGCTTATTTAATTTTACGTCGCAAAAATATTACTTAAGGTAGGGGAAAGGAGATGTTAAAACATGAATAATAATGCATTAATACTTAGCGATGTGGCAATTGCTTCGCGTAATTTTAGCAAAAAGTTTAAAAATAGTATTGTTGGTCCATTTAATTTTAATGTTAGTCGTGGAAAATTACATGCCATTTTAGGTGTTTCTGGAAGTGGAAAAACAGTTTTCATTAAATCTTTAATTGGTGGTTTAAAGGGCTTTCATGGTGATATTACAATTTTTGGTAAAAAAGCAACAAAAATTAGTATGAAAAAAATGATTGGTTATGTTCCTGAGTTTGTTACTTTTCCTGAAAATATTAGTTCTTATAATTTTTTAAAATATTTAGGAAAAACAAATGGTTTACGAGGGAAATATCTTCGTGACCGCATTGAATATTTAATGAAATCATTAGAAATTTGAGAACACCGTGATAAAGATGTTAATTCATTTTCAACAGGAATGAAAAAAAGAGTAATGATTATTCAAGGTATTATTTATGATCCTGAAATTTTAATTTTAGATGAACCAGAAGCGGGATTAGATATTAATAATCGAAAAAAAATTATTTTTTACTTAAAACAATTAACACTTCGCGGTAAAACTGTCTTTTTTTCATCCCATTTACTAGATGAAATTAAAGACTATATTGATGAATTTACAATGGTAATGGATGGAACGCAAATTTATACGGGGCAATTAGCTGCCTTTAATATTAAAAATAGTTATTATCTAGTGACTAATAATCCCCAAGCAATGATTCGTTATTTTAATTCAAACCGAGTACCAAACTGATATGATCGAGCAAATAATTCGTTAAATTTTGTTTTAAATTCACCATTACATTTATATTATGTCACTCAATATGCATTAAAAAAACAAATTAAAATTGCTAAAATTAGTAAAGTTGAATTTTCATTTGATTTTCTATTACAAAAATTAAATATTACGCTACCTCCTAATATGACTACTAATCGTAAATTACGAAAAAAACAATTGAAGAAATAGCAACAAGGTTAATTAACCAGCATAAGTTTTAAATGTAATTATGTAACAAAATTAAAGAAAGTAATCTTTAAAAATATTTTAATGGGCATTAAAGTATTTTTTTTTTTTTTTTTTTTTTTTTTTTGCACTGTGTAAATTCAAGCAGCAAATTCTGTCTCTTGTTGTTTTGATAATAACACTCTTTTAAAGAAATGCAACTATTTTTTCAAAAAAATAAAATATTTGTAATTTTAGTCTATTCTAAGCATATTTAGGCACACTGAAAAATAATTTATTAAATTTTGTAAATAAACCTAGCTAAAATTATCTAAAAATACTTCCCTAGATGTTCTTCAATTTAAACAAGGCCTTTATTTTTCATTCATAACATCAACTACTCAATCTATTTTTTGTTGACTAATAGGATTAAAATCTGTTCCCTTTTTAAATCAATGTCTAAACTCACCATTTATATACTCAATTAATGGTTTTTGTTGTGGTTTACCAGGGTCACAAAAATAAATATTAAAACCAGTAATCTTTTCCATTTCCTCAAACTTACTAAATTCTTTACCTTGATCAGTTATTATTCCTTTAATTTTTCCAACTAAACCATTAATTCTAACTATATATTCAAGTTTTTCTAAAACTTCACTTGAATTATTTTTTTCTAATTTCATAGCAAAGTATTTTTTACTTGATTTCTCTGCCAAAACTAAAACAGAAGATTGATGGTCTTTACCAACTACCGTATCCATTTCAAATCAACCAACATCAGATTCTTTATTTTCAATATCTCATATTGATTTAAATCTTTCATCTAATTTTCCACCATTATCAGATTTTCCTTTTCTTTTGTATTTTTTACCATGATGGCATAAATTTTGTTTATTTAATCCTAATAAATTTAAATAAATTCATTTATTTATATAAAGTTTTTTTACATGCTGGAAATTTAACACCAAACTTTTTTTAAACTTTCTAATAATTTATGATGGTGTATCATGATATTTATTAAATCTTATATTTAATCATTCTTTTTGTTCTTATGTAAATTCAGACAGTTTTTTAATAGATTTTTTTCGTTTTTTCTTATAATCTTTTTCATTTAATGATTGAGAAGATAAAGTTGATACAAAAAGTGCTGATTTTATTAAGGATATGATAAATAAATTAGAAATAGAATTGGAATTAGCTTTTTTAAATGACCAATATGGCGGGGGTAAGAAAATATATGTTGAAAAATATGTTAAGGATACAAATAAAAATAATGCAAATATTGTTGTTAATTTTGATAATGTTGATTTACCAAAAATAAAAGAGGTGATAAAAGATGCTTAAACATTTTTTACATCTTGATGAAATACCAAGATGATTTTATCAGCAAAATGTTCCTAATGCACCTTGAAAAGAAAAATATAATCCTGCTGATGAATATAATGAAATAGGAAGTCGTTATAGTGCTAAAACATTTATGATTAAAGATAATCCAATTGGTAAATCATGTGCTATATCATTATTAGTAAATAAACCAATATTTATTATTGCTGTTATGAAAATGAATAAAGATATTAGAAAAGGAGTATTTGAAAATATACAAAATACTCTTAATGCTATGAATATTAATTATAAAATTAATTTATCAGAACATTCTTTTACATTAGATAATGGTACTTATATTATTTGTAAAGGACTACATTCTGCTACTAAAAGAGAAAAGTTAAAAGCCTTTGCTGATTTAGATAAATATGAATTTGCTATTGAATGAAGAGAAGAAGCAGACCAGTTAACAAAAGAAGATATTAGAGAATTAACCTTTGCTGTTCGTGGTGCTAAAAGAAAGTTTGTTATTAATTCATCTAACCCTGAATCATTAGGAAGATATATTATTAAATATTGTAATGAAATAATGCCATTTGATGAACAATTAATGCGATTAAAATATGATCAAGTTGGAAAGTTTAAAATTAATTATTATGAAAAGAATAAGAAATTTACTAAAACAGTTATTATTCATTATTCTAGTTGAAGACTTAATACTTATTTAGATGATGATGTAATTCGTAATCAATTAGAGTTAAAAAAAAATAGACCCAATTAGATCAAGAGTATGAAGTTGAGGATTGCCTGGACAATTAAAAGGTGCTGTATTTGCTAGATATCTTAAATTTACTAAATTAACATGAAGTTTTGACAAATTACTGGCTGGTGTTGATTATGCACAAGCAGATAGTCCTAATGGTTATAAAACAAGTGCTAGTTTATGGGTATATAATTCAACTTTAAAAAAAGTACATAAAATAGGTAAATATACTCATTCAAATGCAACAATGGAATATAAAGATGTTTTTGAACAGGCAGATGATATTATTCAATTTTATTTATCTAGTTTAAAAAATAGTACTATCTTTATTGAATGTGGTTTAACTATTAATGTTGATTATGGTGCTGGTGGTAGAGCATTTATTGATGTTCTTAATAGTGAAAAAAATATCGGTATGGTAAATTATTAAGATTTGAAGAAGTTGATAAAAGTGTGTGATTAGTTGCTGACCATGTTAATGCATTTATTGGTGCTATTGAATATATTAGAGATATTGTTCAATCATCAAATAACAAATTAATAAGGGAGTATATTTAAAATGTATATATATTTAATTGATTTAGATAAGATTATTGGAAAATATAAAAAGAATGTTCCTAAAAATAATATTTTTGTTTATAAGTATAAAAATGAATATAGAGTCTTAAAAATGGATAAAGTAGAAAAAGAAAGTAAGTTATTAATTTGTCATCTTGCTAGATTATGAGTAAATGAAAATGAATAAAAATATTAATAGATGATTAGAATTTAATAATCGTAATTGAAAATTAAATGTTCCATTAATTGTTGCTCAAAGAAAAGTAAGAATGGAAATTGGTCGTGGATTATTATGTGATAGTGAAAATGAACAAGCATTAATACATTGACAAAATTGATATCATAAAAGAAAAGTTTATGAAAAATTAATTAAAATGTCATGATCTAAATCATTATTAGGTGTTGCTGTTATGTTTATATATGAAACACGCGATGGTGATTTAGATATTATGTTAGGTACTGCTTTATTTACTAATTTTGTATCTAAAATTAATGAAGAGGAACAAGCAGCAGATATTTGAATATTACCTAATCAAGATGATACTGGTTATATATTTCATGTAATTATTAATGATAAATATATTCAAATTGATTCATATCCTAATGATGAAAATACCGAAGCAGGAGCAGTTAGTGGCAAAATAAATGAAAGTTTAAAAATTGAAAAAAGAACATATATTAATAAATTAGGTCGTTTTCCATTAATACAAATTCCTAACTTTATTCGTGTTAATCAACAAGGTCAAGCATCTTCAACTATGTTAAATTCTTATCCAGATATTTATCCTACTATGTGATTAATTGAAGATTTACAAGATAATTTATTTATTAAAAAGAAAACAAGAAGATTTTCAAGAGCAAGAGGATATATTCAAGCAACTGCTGCTGAAATTAGTAATGTAAAAGATAAGAAAAAAACCTGAGATGATTATGAAAGTGATTTTGTTATTCAAAATGTAAATAATAATTATGATGAAAAAAGTGGTAATGCAACTGTTAATTATACGCAAGGACAATATAATTCTAGTGATTATAATCTAGATACTGACCATATTTTAAAAATTGTATTTCGTGGTATTGGTTTATCATGACAAGCAGATGAACAAGGAACTTATACTAATCAAAATCAAACATTAATTATGCAAGCAGAAGATATTGAATCGCAAGCAGTATGACAAGAGTTCTTATTAGATTATTTATATCGTTTATTTGCTTGTTGATGAATATTTCATAAATATTGAAAAGTTGAAAATAACAATTGAGATAAAAGTGAACGCCCCTACTCATTAAAATTTAAACAAGCAGGAATTATTGACCAAATCCGTTTAGTAGATATTAATAACACAAGATTAGAAAATGCAACTATGTCTCATGCTAAATATATTTATACTGTTGACAGTATTCCTATGACATTTGCAATAAAAGAAGTTGAAAAAATTGATAAAGAACAATTAGAAACTAATTCTAAATTTGATTTAGAAAATGAAGATGAACAAAACGAAAGCAATAATACAGGAGGCATAAAAGATAAATTTAAACAAAAATAATTCAAAAGAAGCAATACAAATTAATAACCAAGTATTATATACAGCAATGAGAATGGCCTCTACTGATTCAAAAGTTATTAAAAGAAAAATACAAGAATTAGATAAATGATTTATCTTTCCTTTTGTTATTACAAACGGAGTTATTCCAATGACTACAAGTGGATATAAACCAATTAATAGTATTCCCCAAGATTATTCAGATTTTACATTAGCAATTATTGGTAATGCAACTATTATTGCTCAATGAAGAAATACATTTAAATTAAAACAAGTTAATAAAGAAACAAAAGAAAATAATTTTAAAGATGTTGATAATTTTACTTGTAAATTGTAAATGCAAATGTAGCACTTTATTGAAAAAGAATAAAGTGCTTTTTATTTTGTAAAAAATACTTATATTTATTGGATTAATCGTTAGATAGTATCTTTTACACTTAATAAAATATGTTTTTTCAGAAAAATCCATCCTTTCTTTTCTTAAAAAATTTTGAATAATTGTTTTATTTAGTTGTTAGTTAATTGTTAAATATAATTACTAAAAAATATATTTAATAAACAAAGAATTAAAAAAGATAATGAGATAAAAAAAGATACTATCTAACGATTAATCCAAAATTCAATCTTTAAAACTTAATATTTTTTGATGCTTAAAGATGGATAACTCATCTATGGCACGAAGCCTTAAAGAAAGTATGAAAGCGATTGGATTTACTACTCCTATTTATTTCTTTAATTCTCGACAAGATTAATCACTTGTGAAATGTCAGAGCATTTGTTTTTTGGCTTGTTTTCATAAAAAGAGTGTTGTTAAACCGAAAAAACAATATCGGACACTAAAAAAACAAGAGGGTTGGAACTCCAAAAGGTTATTTTCTTTGTATAAAGTTGTCTAGGGATGGATGAAGCGTAATTAATAACTGGGTAAACTGTTTTTTGTTTATTTCCGTATGGGGGTAAACTCTATCAAAATATCCTATCCGCCCCCGCCCACCTTCAAAGTGGAGCGGGCGGCGAAGTAATTAAATATTAAAATAAATTATTTATTAAATATCAAAATATTAACCAATAAAGGAATATTATGTTTTTACAGAAAGGAAAATATTTGATGAAAAAATGAAATAAAAAAATTAAAAATAAATTACAAGAATTAATGATACAAGCTTATCTGGTAACAGTAAATGATATTAATGGTGAAATTTTAGCAACAAATAAAAAGAATTAAGGAGTATATATAAATGACAAAATATAAAAGTAAATATATTAATAAAACTTGAAATGAAATAACAACATCATTTAATTGAGTTAATTGTCAACCTATTAATTGTCGTATTTCACATCATAAAAAGCATTATGATTTGCAATGTTTAGAATGAGCCAAAATGTACTTAATTTTATTTGAAAACAAGTGAGATATTATTGCTTCTTATAAACCTAAAATAAAAAAAAAAAAAAGTTAATAAGTTAGAATTAACTGTTAGATTACATGAAAATCCTATTAAAACAAAAATTAAGGCTCTTGTTGCTGGTGGTGTTGAAGTTGATGCTTGTTCGGCTAAATGTCAATGAGACGGATTAAATTACTCAACATTATCAATATATACTCCATTTGTTTTAAATGAGTTTTTGAAATTAAAAAAAGATGATGAGATAAAAATTAAAGGCTCAGTATTTAATCAGTTAAATATAAAAACTAAACGCTATTTTTTGTCTTTTAGAGTAGATAGTTTTGAAATTATAGAAAAAGCGATTAGAAAAAGAACAAATACAAATATTAAAAAATAGGAGGAAAAACAATGGCATTAAAAAATGTAAAATATGTTCTTATAAATGAAAATAATGAACCTATTAAAAATGAAGATGGTAGTTTAGATATTAAAACTGCTGAAATTATTTTAAAAAATACTGCTGAAATTGAAGAATTTAATGCAAGTAATTTAGAAAATAATAATCAGCAAATCAACGAACTACAAACAAAAAATACTGAGTTAACTTGACAAATTGAACAACAAACAATTCAATTAAAACAAATTGAAGTAATTGATTTCATTAATTCTTCAACTGATAATGAAGATTTTAAAAATGTTTTATTAAAATCTTATGATATTACTGATGATATTGAAATCATTAAAACACAATTGCAAAGTGTTTATGATGAATTAATTAAGGTACAAACAGTTAATACTGGGGGCGTATCAAAAGTAGTAAACAAAGAAAACAATATTTTAGATACAGACAATGTATTTAATATAAATAGAAAGAAGGAATAAAAATATGGATCCAAAAACAATTTTTGGCGATATTGCTAATCAAGCAACACAAAGAGACCGAGAAACATTTGAACAATGATATTTACAAACTTATCAACAAAAATTTAGTTGAGAAGCTTTATTTGCGTGAAAAGAAGCAAATAAATTTGGTTTAACATATAAAAGAAAGAAAAATATTAAATATAATGAAGGTTTAAGAAAAGATGGACAAGTATTTAATACCGATGATAATCTTCTAAAATATTCAACAGTAGAATTTGAAGATGGAGTTGTTGAATTAGATACAATTTTAACTTTTGCTCGTAAATTAGACCCTGTAGAAAATGATTTTAATCCTAATCTTTGGGCTGCCGATATTGAGCAAGCAATGGATACTGAGGTTGCTTATAAACGTAATAAAATTTTAAAAATTATTAATAAAGGAGTAGTTACAACCATTCAAGGCCAAAAAGCAGATGATACTAATGCTTTACAAATTCATGATGAAATTATGGATAAAATATATGAAAACGGCTTTACTCCATCAGAAACAATTGTTTTAGGTTCGGCTGATTTTATTCGTGGAATTCGTAATAAATTACAGTTACAACTTGGAACAAACGACCAAATAAATAATGTAATCACAACAAGTGGAGCAATGAAAACTGTTGAAGGAACAACATACTATATGGTTCCTAAAAAATTACCAATTATTAATAAAGATGGTTCAGAAAGAACAATTGAATTATTACCAGATGGTGTTAATGCAATTGCCTTTAAGTTTAGCAAAAAATATGACTCTCTTATTTTACGCAAAAAAGATCATACTTCGTTAAGAGTTGCTGCTGCTGTGTTAGGTACTGGAATGGGTAATACTTTGATTATGGAAAGAGTTTTATATTTAGGTGGAGCAGTGGTTGAACCAAAAGGAATTATTAAACATATTGTTTCAAAAATTGATATTAGTAAAATTAATAAATTAGATAAACCAACTATTCATGTTGCAGACCCAACAAAAGCAACAGCCGAACAGTAAAAACCACAATTTAAAGATGTTGTTTTAAAAGCAGTAAAAGCAGTAAATAGTTCTTTAACTGAAAGTGATTTTGATTACTTTATTAAAAGTGCTGGTGTTGATTGACCAATAAATATTACAAATGATACCAAGGTTTTTGTCCAAATTGAAGGTAAAAACAACGCTACTGGTCAAACAAATCCGATTGATGTTAAAATTAAAAATTCTTAATAGTACTAAAAAATAGTACTTTTTTGTTTGATATATATGCCAATTGGAACATCTAAAACAGCCCTTATTTATGCTGTTAAAAAAATCCAACTAGATTGTCAATCCAACAACAAGAAAAAAGTTTTGGTTTACAGTTATTAGAATTTTTAGGAATTCAAGTTTTAGCTCTTGGTTTATCAGTTTTAACTGGTGGTATTGCTTCGGCTGTTGGTCTTGGTGCGGGATTATCTAATTTTGCCGCAGCATTTATCTCGTTTGGAGTAGAAACAGCAACTGATTTTGCCGTAAATCAAATATATGATAAATTAACATCAGAAGTAACAGCAAAAAGTACCGCCTTAAATTTGTTACCAGCAATTGGTGGAATTGGTAAATTAACGCGTGCTGTTCGAACAACTAGAATTTTAAAATTAGCAAAAGAAACTAAACTACTTGAAAAATTAGGTGTAATAACTGCTAATAATTTAAAAGATGTTGTAAGGCAAGTTACAGGTAAAAAGATTTTATCTTCTAAATTAATATTTGATTTTACAAAGCAGGCTAATAATGAAACTTTATTATATACAATTGGAAAATTAGCCCGAAATGATTTTTATAAAGGTTTTAAAGTTTCTAATTTAGAAACAATTAATAATTTATTAAAAATTGAGAAAAATATTCAAAAAATAAGTCCTAAATTAGTTCAAAAAATACCACGCGTGAATGAAAAAATGCTAATAAATGATTGTCTGAATATAGATTAAATATTGAAAAAATAAGTAAAATTAATACTAATGAGTGATATAATATTATGACTAATCTTCATAAAAAGGTGTTGATAAAAATCTACTATTAAATGCTAATTTAATGAGGGGCAGTAAAATATATAATAATAAATTATTAAATATTTTTTATCAAACACCAATTAAATTAAATAAAATTTTAAATCATTTAAACCCAAATTTTTATATTCAAAAAGTAACTAAAAAATTATTAGCCCCAATGGAAAAACAAATAATTATTATTAAACAAAAAGTAATTAGTAAAATTACTGATAAAACTAAAAAAATATTATCTAAATTTGAAACTAAGGCTATTAAAAAAGGTCAATTATTACCTTTTGCTTATGGTTCTGATGTTTTTTTAGCAGTTAAAATTGTTCCTTTATCAGTTGCGGGTGAAGTTGCTTTAACAATATATTATAAAAATCCTAAATATGTCCCTATTGTCATTATGACAACTTTAATCAAAGCAGAACAGTTTTTTTGGCTCCTGAACCGTTTAAATTCTATATGAACAGTGAGTGGTTTATTGGTTGGGGATTAAAAAAAACAAGTTTGTTTAATTTAGTTTCTTTTGCCCCACTTGCTTATCAGCAAGTAGTAAAAGATAGTTTTAAAATATATCGGACAATTGCTAAGATATTAAAAATGCAAGAACAATTTAAAAATAACTTTAATAAAGATAAATTGTTAAATACGCTAGAAGATAGTGCAATTACTAGTTTATTGGGTAATGGACTAGTATTTCAAGCATATAAACAACTCAGAACAAAACAAGATTTAAACAAAAAAATTAAAACAAAAACATTACTAAATAGTAAAAAATTTATATTAAAGAAAATATATTCTAAAAAAAGTAAATGATAAGGAGATGATTAAATGTTAAATGAATTATGACAAAATGTTACTTTGGAAAATTATAATAATTTTATTCCAATGACAGGTAAAATTACAAAAGTTCTAGTTCGTTATAATAAGTTTTTTAAAGGTGATGTAGAATTATGATTTAAAACATTTGCTTTAAGAGCCCAAAATATGATTAATTCTTACTTAAACTATCCATTTTCAAAGCTAAAATTTGAAACATTTAAAGACCCATTATTAAAGAAAATTTATATTAATATCGTGTTTATTACGATTGAACATTGAACATTTAACCGTATTCCAATTGAGTTTTTTACTTCGGCAAATATGAGTGTTGGTGATATTAATTATTCTTCACAAAATGACCCTATGGCAACATGACAAGGTCTATTGCCTACCTATGCAAAATCATTGGCTAATTTAACAACTTTAAAGAAAATGTTTCGTACTTTTCAAGAAGAAGGTATTGATTTAACAATGATTGATTTAGAAGCATATTATACTCAATTAGAAGTTGATGCTTTATTAGATAAACTTGTTATAGAAAAAATTAAAGATGAAAACTTGCAAAAATAAAAGAAGAAATTTTAGATGAATTAAAAAAATCAATTGTTATACCAAAAGTTCCAGATTGAGAAATTGTTGATACTAGTGATTTTAAAGTTGGTCAAAAAGGATATAATATTCCTAATTTTGATAAAGAAAATTATATTTATAGAATTTGAGCCTCAGGAAAAAATATCAAAGGAGATTTAAAAAGTCAAGGGATGTTGCAAACAAGGCATAGTTTTAGACAAACAATAGGTGTTATATATGATCAAATAGGTGTTAATAGTGCATGTTTAGCATTATCTATTAATCCTGATGGATTGATTAATATTGGAGTTAATGGTCCAGCAACATTTAGATCTTTGGGATTTGTGTTTATTGAAAGAAAAAAGGTAAATTAGAAAGGAGATGTTATTATGCCAAAAGTAGAAGTTAAAGATGTAATTATGTTTTTGAAAATATTTGGAGTTTCATTATTGTTTTTTATCGCAGGAATTATTATTTGTTTTATAGGAGAAAAAACATTAGGTATTTCTTGACCAGCATATGTTATTGTTTCAGCAATGCTTATCGGAGCTGGAATTATAGTTTTGATTATTGAAACAATTAGATTTATCAAAACACATAACAAACAACAAAAACAAGATAGTATTGAAGATGTTATTAAAAAAGAAGATACAAAATAAAGAGGTGTTATAAATGGGATTATTACCAGCAAAAAAGAAATTAAAAAAAGAATATGATATTGATAGTTATTATATTAATTTAGCATCAACGATTACTAATCGTAAAAATGTTACTGTTCAAAAACATAATGAGATTTTAGAAAAAAGAATTTGTGAAGATAATGCTAATTTTTTAAATCCGCGAGATTTAGAAATTAGCATTTATAATCCACTTACTAATCAAAAAATAGATACTAAATTAATTAATAGCTTTTTAAAAATGCAGGACTTTACCAATAAGAATTGATATAACAAATATAAAATTAATAAGAATGGTAAAGGTGCATATTTTATTTTTGCTAATAATTCAAAACTTAATTTTATTACTATTGATTTTTACAATGACCAGTATGATGAATTAGGTAATTTAGTATCTTGCACTTTTGATTATGACCCTTATCTTAAAAATGACCAGAGTATTTTTATTACTGAAAAATTAGAGATTGATGCTGTAACTAAACAAGTTAAAGTTATTAGAAAGTTAAAAACACGATTATATAGTACTATTACCGATTTATATATTGATGATGTTAAATGAAATAACTATACAACTTTACAAAGAGAAGAAATATTACCACTTAATTTTATTCCAATTCAAATTATTCCTAATAACCCTAATTTTGAGCCTTCTGCTCGTTATGGTAAACAATTTGCTAGTATTTTAGATATTATTGCTGAAAAGATAATGTTAGATCCATTATTAAATAGTGATAAATTTACTATTAATACTAATGGAGTTACTGGTGTGGTTGACCAAGAAATTAGCAAAATGCTGGCATCATTTATTGAAAATGACTTGTTATTAGTTGAAGGAGACTCTGATAGTAATTTTCAATCAGTAGACTATATTGCTGGTAATTTTAAAGGTGAGCAATTAACTAAAATATATGATTGATTATTAACAAATTACTATAAAATAAATCGACATCATGTTCCCGCCATTGCTAAGGGAGCACAACAAACTCAGGCAGAAGTTGCTGGTGTAAATATTCAAACAAACGCATCATAGGAAGAAATGATATATATTAGAGAAATTAAATTAACTGAATTTATTATTAAGTTAATTAAATATGATAATGCTATTTTAAACAGTAGAACATTCAATATTAAAAATATTGACGAGTTAATTGTTGATGTTCGCTTACCAGTAAATGCTACTTTAAACAGACAATTAAAAAACAACTAAACTATTATCAATATGCCTAATGAAGAAGGAGAACAAGAATAATGTTAAAACCATCTGAAAAAATGTTAGCACAATTAGCAGAAAATGATGAACCAATTGACTATTCAATTGATAGTATTCCGTTAGATTTTGCTAGTCAATCGCAGTACAGCGATCCTGATTTAGAACAATTATTTACAGAAGCCCGTGCAAGAACCTTATATATTTATAAAATTAATAATCTCTTGTTAAGACAAAACAAAAACCAACCTTAAACTATTCTTAAAATAGCGTTAAAATAGGTTTTATTGACAAAGATGAATATATTAAAATAACTGGTTATGAAATTAGTGATTTTAATTTTAAATTACAAATTCAACAAAACACCACAGTCCAAGATAATAGCACAAGTTATGTAATAATTGATAAAAAAGATATTTTAATCAATGATATTTCAAAACAAGATAAAGAATTTTTAGAATCCTATGACTTAAAAATAGTATCTATTAATGAACCAATTACCAAAAACAATAAAAATGAATGTTATATTATTGAAGAATATAAGCGTCCTTATTCACCTGATGGCATTGATATTATTAAATCTACCCACTTAATTAAAATTTCTTTTTCTTTAGCATCTATCATTTCATCTGTTCACGCTGATATAATACCACTACCTTTGCCAACTTTACCCATAATTTTATTACCATTAGCATAACCCACAAAAGCAATTCTCACACCACTAGGAAAAACAATTTCGCCACCTTCTTTAACATTTTTAGGTCAAACAATGCCATTTTCATTGTCGGGTCCTATATCAATCCCATATTTATCGTATAAATAATTACATACATTAATTGTATCGCAAAATGTAGTATCTTCATGGGTATTGGCATATCTTTGTAAAATGTTAGATGAAGCATCAGTAAAATTACAAGCAAAAAATAATTTTTCTGCTATGTGATTTCATGTCTTATTAGTACCACGCCCCGCTGAAACAAACTTAAAAAAGTTGGTGAAGTAAAATATCGGACATAACTATCACCAACAAAGTCTTTAAATACTTCTCAATCAAAACCAAAATTATAGTCATTAAAATTCAAATCATATTTTTTATTTAAATATTTATAACTAGTAATCCGTTTTTTGTTATTAATTTTGGTAAAATCCTGCATTTTTAAATAGCCTCCTTTTTTTGATAAGATTATGTGAAGTATTGAGTATCATATTTTAAAATAATTTGTTTATATGAAAGGAAATTATAAAATGGAATTAAAACAAAATTTATTAGAAGATTATAAAAAAGATAAAATAATAGAAACAAACAATGAAACTAAAAATTTCTTGATTGAAAGAGATAATGAGATATTTAAATTATATCAACAAGGACAAATATTACAAGGATATAAGGTGATATCAAAATTGCCAAAAACAATTAAAACAGAAAAAGAAGATTATATGTTAAATATGATGAAGAAAAAAAAGAAAATATAAATCGTTATCCTTTAGATGAAGAATTAGGTTTAAAAAATACGAAAGAATTGAAATAAATTTAAAAAATAAATATATGTCTTTTATAGGTGATGGAAAAAGATATAAAGATATTTTACATACAACAGAGAATGCAAATATTAGTGAAAGAACAATATCTAATATTTTTAAAAATGCCGATTTAGAAGAAATCGATTACATTGGTAATAAAAATAATAATAAAATTAAAATTCCAAATAATGTTTTATATATTCAAATTGACGGAGCTTTTGAACCAATGCGAGAAAATAAAAAAAATTGAAAATAAAATATTTCTTGCGACTATGCATGTTGGTGTTGATCAAGAAAAGTCAACAAAAACCAGAATAAAAATGAAAAAGAAAAGAGGCGTTTTTCAAATGATGAATAAAAATCATAAGAATAAAAATAATAAATCTAATATTGATAATTTTATCAATAAAATTTTTAAATCAATGGATATTTATGATATTAATGAAAATACTAAAATATTAATATTAAGTGATGGTGAAAAACAAATTAAAAAAATTTATAGAGCAGTAAAAGCAAAATATAAAAATAACACTGTATCATATAGTTTAGATAAATTTCATTTATCAAATAGATTTAAACAATTATTCCCAAATCGAAATAGAATCAAAATTTATAGAATAAAATATAAATTAGCAAAAATATATTTCTTTACTGGAAATTATAAATTATTATTAGATTTTTAAATATGTCATTTACCATATGTTAATGGTAATAAAAAAATATTTTTATTAGAAACCATTGAATTAATTAAAAGTAATGAAGAAGGTATTGTAAATCAATCATTAGAATATAATATTGGTTGTCATGTTGAGGGTGATGTATCGCATTATATTAAGGCTGTTAAAGGGCGTGGCGCAAAAATATATTGTAAAGAAACATTTATCAATATGTTAATTGCTTCTATGTTAAGACTTAATAATCAAATTAATGATGAGAAAGTTGATAAAACTAATAAAAATAATAAATAAAAAATTGAATTTAATATATTTAATTTAAATCAATTTCAAAATCAATTTTTATCTTTATAAAAAAATAAAAACCTTTTAAAATTAGCAATAACTTTAAAAAGTATTTTTTAGTGTGTCAAAATTCATAAATTTATAAATTATTTTTTCAACTAAAAATTATATTTTTAAAAAAAGTTGAATTTTTTATAAATTTTGTTATCATATTTAATCATAAGCGAAACTTAATTTGTTTCTAATTACTTAATTTTATTAAAAACCTAAGAATAATGAATACTACCAAAAATCAATTATTAATTTAGCAACATAACAAAATTATCACAATTTCAGAAAGGAAATACAAAATGAAAAAATTACTACGTTTATTATGTGTATTAACTATCAGTGGAACTACAATGCAAACTGTTATTGTTGCTAGTAGTTATGAAAAAAATGATATAGAAAATTGCAAAAGAAAGAAAAGAGAAAATAATGATAAATTTTTACCAAAATTAATAAAAAATACTAAATTAGGAAAAATTCCTACAAATAGCGAAGAAAATATTTTAGACCAAGTTGTTCGTTTAAATAGAAATATTAATAGAAATGATATAACTATTAACAGATTATTAAATAATCAAGCACAAGTAATTCAAATAAAAATAATTATTCTTATGTATTATTTGATAATAGAAACAACTTTAATCTTGGAATAATACCAGATAATCCTGGAACTACAATTATACAATATATAATAAATAATTTTCCCGGTTTTCTAGATATTATTGAACCTTGAACTGATGTTGTTTTAGAAAACATTACTTATTCAACTGCAACTTTATTAACTTCAACATTTGGAAGAAATGATGCACAAATATTAGTAACATTTACCCCACAAAGAATTGACTTAAATTCAATAATTACAATTACTGATTTAGGAAGGATTAATAAGTTAGATGTTGTAGAAAGAATATTTAACTTGTATCCTCAATTACGAAACACTAATATATATGTAAATTTTATTTCATTAACATCTGCAAGAATTTTTGTTTCAGATGATGACCCATTATATTTTGGTAGTGTTTCAATTTCTTTTGAAAATAATGTTGGTGATAAAGAAACACAAAAAGAAGAAAACAAAAAAATGATAATTCAGATTCAAATGAAAAAGATACAAAAATTAATTTGTTAGTTTGACCTAATGAACATAATAAAAGTTCAATTAAACCTTCAAAATCAACACTGCTAAAAGAAAGTGATAAGTATGAACAGATTGCAAATTTGAATAAAAAAAATAATCCTTCAGTAATATTAAAAAATTTAAATTTAAATTGAGGCATAACTGGTCCAATTACAAATGATAAAAAAATTGAAAGTAAAAAAAATAAATTTAATTAAATGAAAAATATGATTTTCTTAATTTTGTTCCTATGATTTTTATAAATTATGTAGAACAATTTTCCAGTCTATATATTAATAATTTATTTTTTGAAGGAGAATATCTAAAAGCAAGAATAATTTCATGTACTTATTCTTGAATGGCTATATATCATGTCTGAACAAAAATGAAAATTGGAAGTGTTAAATTTTATTAAAAGAGTAAAAATTGCTGATATAATATAAGGAGTTTTTCAAAAAACTATGGTTTTTTTGGGAGTAGTTAGTACCTAAAACTTTATTCTAAGGTTATCATCATACTTGTAATTTTTTTCTGTTTGCTATAATTATAAGTAAACTATTTATAAAAAATTTAAATAATTTGAGTGTTATAATTTAATTTTTATGTGAATATATCATCAATTAAATATTAACCAAGTTTTTTAGAAGAAAGGAAAAAACTATTTTATGCTTAAAAAAGAACAAAATAAGAAATTTAGTTTAGCAGATTTTGTTTGATTAGGCTTTAATTATACTGTTGGAATTGGTTTTATAGGGAATTTCGCTATTTTATGAAATATCTCACAACCTGACTCAATTGGAATTCATGTTATTTGATTATTTGCAGTTGAAGGTTTAATTGCAGGAATATGTGTTTGAGCATTTGCTAAAATGGTCAGAGTTCATCATTCTAATAATAATGGAGCTTCATACATTTATGTTCGAACAAGTTTCGGTAAATTTTGGGGAATTTTTGTTGCTTTTATGCAATATGTTTCCTTACCATTTTTAATTAGGATTCAAGTAATGATGTTGATTCGGGGTTCATTCGGAGCAGATTGAATATCAAAAATGAATCCAGATCGAAGTGTTACTGTACCTTGGTATGCTGCGAACTGAGGATCATTTGGTGACTTATGATTAGATTTTATTGGAATTTCGATTTATATGTCAGCAGCAGCAATTATTTTTGGAGGAATGAAACTATATAAAAAATTAGCAAATGGAACGGGGATTATTAAATGAGTTACAGCTGGTTTTTTAATTTTAGCTGGTTTAGTATTAGCCGTTCAAAATGGTAATGAAAATTTAAGTTATTGAGGACATCATACGAAATTTTCGTTGCCAGGATTTATTAAAGCTTTTAATTCATGCTTTTTCTTCTTTGCTGGTTTTGAAGTTTTTTCAACTGCTGGGAAAAATATTAGTAATCCAGAGAAAAATATTGGCCGTGGAATTACACTAATTATGTTAATTAGTACAATTTTCTATATTGTTATTTCAATTATTTTCTTTTCCGCTTTTACTGAATTTGTCCAAAATATGCAAATGGGAACATGAAGTTTAGGTTTTAATAATAAGATTATTTTATATGGTGGTCCAATTATTATGATTATTAGTGCTTTAGCATTAAAAGTAAATGTCGCAATGCAAAATGCTTTATATGGGGGAACTTCATTGTAACCATTATCGGCAGAAGGGTATTTACCAGATCATTTACGTAAGTTAAATAAAGATGGATTACCAATTCGTGCTTCAATTTTAAACTTAGTTATTACAAGTTTAATGATTTTTATTTGGTTAGCAATTCCCGATATTATTAAAGGGATTAGTTTAACAAAGCAATTTGGTTTTATGGCAACCGAAGCAGAAGCAATGACTTATCAACAACCATTTGATGTTTCATCATTAACTGAAGCATCATCAGCTATTACAATTTTTATTTATGGAATGGTAATTGCTGTAACACTAAAATTAGCTTATCAGCGGAAAATTAAGATGCGAATATGAGAGTATATTGCGTTTCCAATTGTCCTTGTTATTTTATGCTTTGTTTTTGGATGACATTATTATAGTTTAATCAATAATATTGTTACTTCAACTGGTACAAAGCGAGAGAGTGCAATTATCAAAAGCAGCAATTGAGTTAGCATTTGTTGGTTTTTCGGTGAGTTTTGCAACAATTTGATATTTTACTTACTATCGTGCAAAATATCTTCGTCGAATGAAAAAATAACCTGAATTACAAGCTAAATTGGATACCGAATTTAAAGTTAGAGATGATTGAAAATATGTTTCATTAGAAATTCGTCATGAAATTAAAAATTATTTAGAACGAAATCAAGCATTATATCAAGCGACAAATAATGTTAATTATCAAGATGCAGAACATTTGCTCACGGAATTAAATCTTATTATTAAAAAAAGTAGTAGTCTTGATGAGAAAAAAGATGAATCAGAGCATGAAGAATAACCAAACAATTTAACAAAAGTTAAATTGTTTTACTTTATGATATACTAGAATAAGAAAATAAGAGGAGGAATTAAATGCAATCAAAACCAAAAAAAAAGGTGCAATTAGTTACTATTGCTGGTGGGACTGCAAGTGGCAAAACAACAGTTGCAAATAAAATTGCTGAAATTTTGCAAGGAAAAAAATCGTTTATTTAAAAATGGATCATTATTATAAAAAATTAGACGATTTGACATTAGCAGAACAAAAAAGAATTAATTTTGATCATCCAAATGCCCTTGATTTAGAATTATTAGTTAATCATCTAGAACTTTTAAAAAATCATCAAGATATTCAAATGCCAAATTATGATTTTACAATTTCTAATCGCTCAATCCAAACAACGGAAATAAAAAGTGGTGATGTGATTATTCTTGATGGTATTTTAGGTTTAGCATTAGAAGAAATTCGTAAATTATCGGATATTAAAATCTTTATTAAAACAGAAGATGATATTCGTTTTATTCGACGTTTAACACGTGATTTATCAGAACGGGGGCGAACAGTTGAAAGTATTATTAATCAGTATTTAACAACGGTAAAACCAATGCATGAGTACTTTGTTGAGCCAAGTATTAAATATGCCGATATTATTGTGCCATATTATAAAGGAAATGAAATTGCAATTGATATGATTGCAACAAAAATTAAGGCTTTATTACTTGATAAAAAATAAAAAACCCCATTATTATTGCTTTTTTAAGGTATAATAATGATTGTTGTAATTAAAAAAACAGAGAGGAACGGAGAGAACACCATGAATGAAGAAATTTTGTTAACTAAAGAGGGAATTAAAGACTTACAAGAAGAATTAGATAATTTAATTAATGTTATTCGTCCCGAAGTTATTGAAGAGTTAAAAGAAGCTCGTGCACAGGGAGACTTATCAGAAAATGCTGATTATGATGCAGCACGAAACCGTCAAGCGGAAGTTGAAGGACGAATTAAAGAAATTGAATCACTATTAACAAAAGCAAAAGAAATTAAGGAAGTTAAATCAAAAACAGGAATTATTAAATTGGGAAGTACAGTAACATTTACTAATTTATTGATTAATAAAAAATATGAATTAAAAATTGTTGGTGCTGTTGAATCTAATCCTTTTAAAAATACAATTTCGAATGAATCACCAATTGCAAAAGCTATTATTGGCAAAAAAGCTGGAGATTTAGTTGAAATTAAGGGAATTCAAGAACCTTATAAAGTTAAAATTTTAACTGTAGAATAAATAATAAAAAAACAATTTTATAATGAACATCTAAAATAAAATTGACAGAAAAAAGAGACAAACATTTTCTGTTATATAATTTTATTGAAAGGATGTTCTTTTCTTATGGCAAGACAATGAAACAAAAATGTAAATTGTAAATTAATGATTTTGAAGGTTATTAACTGTAGTAACACATTATAAATAGCATCTTTAACTTTCATCATTGCATTACCTAATTCGGTTCAAATAGAATCCATGCTACCTGAAATAGTAGGAGTATCTGCAACTAGAAAATTAATAGCTGATGTTAAATACATACCTAACATTATTCTTTATCCTCTTTACTTTTAATTTCTTTTTTTCTTTCCTCGAATTTGATGAGTTTTTTGATAAATCGATAAACCAATTCAAGCAAAAATACCTAATATAATAACAATGCTAAAAATTGTTGACTATATTGAATAAACTTATTAACAGTATTAATAACATTATCTTTTCTATACTTAGCTACTAAAGACCGTAAAATAAAATAATGTTTTCTTTCCATTAAAAAATCAATTCCTTTCTGAGATATTTTATTGCACTTTATATTATAATTTACAAAAAAATATTATTAAATATTTAAAAACGGAAAATTATTTTCTTTGTTTTGAGGATATCATAGAATTATCTTAGTGTTGTCTAAGAAAGGAAGGAGTATAAAAAAATGAAAAAACTTTTAAGTTTATTAAGTATACTAACAATTGGATCAACTGCTATTCCAGCAGGATATGCAATCTATCCTTACAATTTAGAAAATAATAGTAAATTATCAGGAGAATGAAATTATGGCGGAAAATCTTTTGATTGAAAGGTTAATTATTTAACTACTAATGTTGGGAAACCAAAATTAAGAGATTTTATTCCAGTAATTTATGATACTGAAGTACAAATTAAAGAATTAAGTTCAACAATTGATTTACTTTGAAAGAAAATAATAGCTACTGAGCAAGAGAAAACTGATTTAGAACAAAGTAAGAAAGTTCTTGAAACACAATTACAGATGATGCAACAAGTCACAATACTAGTCTTAAATCGGAATTAGAAATCACAAAATCAATGAATAGTACGTTAAATTTAACAATTGGTAATCTGTAAACTCAGTTAATGTTTACTAAACAAGAAAAACTTGCTTTAGAACAAAACAAGCAACAACTTGAGGTTCAATTACAGATGATGCAACAAGTTAAAGAAGGATTAGCAAAACAAATTGCTGATGCAACAAGTCACAATACTAGTCTTAAAGCAGAAATAGAACTAAAAAACTAGAGATTAGTAAGTTAACAAAAGAATCACAAGAAAAAGTTTCTACATTGGAAATGGAAGTTACTCAGTTAAAAGAGAAGTTAGCAGCTAGTGAACAAAATAAATTTTCTTTAGAACAAAAAATACAAGAAGTTAAAACTAATTTAGAAAAAGTTACTGAGGAGAAAACTGCTTTAGAAGTTAATTTAAAAGATAAGTCAGAAAAAATTAATGATTTAAATTTCAAATAAGAATCCGATGTTTCTTCTTGATACTTGGGTAAATCAGTGTTCATATCACGCTTATAAATAGAATGTGGTTCATTTACCATTAATTATCTATTATTTATTAATTTTCTTTTAATTGTTAAATCTTTAATAACAATATTATTTGTATCATTTTTTATTAAGCCATCTTGCTTAATTGTTATTCTTTCATAAGAATTATCTGCTAAAAATGTAAAAATTGATTTTTGTGATATTGTTTCAAAATAATATGTTACAAATTTATTAGCAGATGCATAATCTGTTATTGAAATTGATATTTTATAGTAATATTTTGTTAAATCATAATTTGGAATTTTAAATGTTAATTTTTCGTTTGCTTCTGGATAATTAATTAATTCTCAATCATTGCCACCACTAATAGATATATCACCACTGTCTAATAATGAAGAACCATTAATAGTTTTAATATTTGTACCGCTTACTAATTTATCTTGTTTAGTATTAATATTTTGTGATGTTTTTACAATATATTTATCATCAACTTTTTCAATATAATTTTTATTTAAATCACTATCTTTAATAATATCTGTTGGAATATCGCCACCTTGTTTTGCTTTTCAGACATTATTTTCATAATAAATACTATCATTATCAAATGGAACAATAATTTTAATATATTCGTTATAATCAATTTTAGAAAAATCATTAATAGTTGGATAAAAAATATTTATTGAATTATCTGTTTGTAATCGTTCTTTTAATCAAAATAATAATGTTGGATAAAAAGTTTTTTTACTAATATGTTTATATTCTTCTTCTCATGGATGAGCATAATTATCTAAACTATAATTATATGGTCTAGATACTGTTTTACTAGATATAATATCAATTATTTCACCGGCTAATTTTAAAGCATTTTTAACATCACGAGTAATATTTTCATTTGCCTCAGGGTCATTAGTTTGTGAATATGCAACTCCACCTTGTGAAAATGATGCACTACCAGTTAAATCATTAACTCCTTTTGGTAAATATCAATTTATAACTGCTAATAAACAAGCAGATTGAATATAACTTAATCATTTATCATATTCAATTAAACCAGTATTATCTTTTTTTACTCATGGAAATAAATCTTTTTTATTAATTTTATCGGAAATTGTCCCGCCTGATAATCTATCCATTCATAAACTAGTTTTTAAAATAGCATTATAAATTAAATTATCATTATAAGCAGATTGTTTTCTTTCATTAATAGGTTGTCAAAGTTTACTTTCTTTAACATCTTCAACTGTTATAAATAACAAATTACTTAAATTATTTTCCATATAATACACCTCTTAATTGATTACGATATTTATTTTTTAAATTACTTGGCTTATAACTATTAACTCTTGCTTTTGCTTTCTTAATTTTTTTAATAGTTTGATTAGTTTTGTAAAAAATATTTTTAACTGGTGTTTTATATAAATTCTTAATATTTTTAACATCACTTCGGCGTTCACGATATCATTTTTTATTATTAATTTCACCAGCAAAATTAAAATTAAAATGTCCAATCTTTAAATTATTAATAAACTTTTTAATTTGATTTAATTTTTGAACTGTTGGTAATGTTAATTTAGTAGTTCCTTTGGGATATTTTTCTTTTAATGCTTGTGGTAATCGCTTTTTAATATAATTTCTTAAATGACTAGGTAATCATTTTCTTAATCAATAACGCCAAAATAAAGATCCTGCATTAGATACAGCATTACTTAATAATTTTCAAATTTCAACCGGAACACTAGGATAAACATATGGACCATAAAATTTCGGATTTTTTGCTGTTTTTGTATATATTAAAATAGTTAAATTACCTGTTAAAGTTAATTTATTAGTTATATTAAACATACCACTATCAAGTCAACTACTATTTAAAGGTTGTCAATTAGTATTTAAATAATTTTCATTTTTAAATTGTTCTCTATTTTTAATATTATTATCTTTTTCTAATTGACTTAATATTTGTTGTATTTCTTTTTTATGACCTTTTTTAATTAAATCTAAATAAGTAAATGGATTTAATCACTGATAAATATCTTCAACTTTATTTGTAATTTTATTATATTTATCACTAATATAATTAATTGGCTTTAATATTTTATTTTTAACTTGATTAACTCTATTAATTAAATTTACAAATTTACTTATTAAAGGTTTATTTTCTAAATTAAATACTAATAAAGTTAAAACGCGTAATATTAGTAAATTCATTTTATATTAACCTTGATTATTTGGTTTTGATTCTGGTTTTAATGCTGAAATTAGATAATCAACTGGAACTCTAAAAGTTTTATTTAGATTACTTTTAGCGGCAGTAATTTCATCTTGGCTTGGTTGTTTTTCCAAAATAATTTTACATGTTTTTGGATATAAAATAGTTGGTGTTGCATATTGAACTTTACCAATTCATTTAGGGTTAGCAGTATCATTATCTAAAACTTGTTGAATAGTATCCATATTAATTGGATAAGCTCATACTTGTTTATTAATAATTAAACCATTTACATTAGTAAAATTATAACCTTTATCACGGTTAACTTGTCCTTTTGTATATGTTTTTTCTAAATGAAAGCTTTTTGATACTGGAATACCCATTGCTGTATTTTCATATAATTCACCATTAACCATCGATTTTAATTGTGCTTGTGAACCAATTACTTTTAAATAAGCAGGTGTTAATCCTAAATATGATCTTCGACCTAAAACCATAAACATTTTATCTGTTGGTAAACCAAAATATAAATTACTAATTTGATTTGTTAATTCAATCAAAGTTTCATTTAATGTAAAGAATGCTTTATTTGCATCATCTGCATTTTCGGATGTATAACTACGAAATGGAATTACTTCATATTGGACCATCTGCTAAACAATAATCATAAATAGCCTGAATTAATTCACATTCTAAATTAACAAATTTATTCTGTACAACACTATAAGTCAAAAGCTTCATTCATTAATTTTAAATTAAATCTTTTATCAATAGGAACTGGAATTCTTGTTAATCCCATTGTTTGAGTTGTCCCTCCATTTGGTAATGAATAATCATCTTGTCATACCACACGATGAGTTAAATTATATAGTGCTTGTCCTGCATTTGGTAATCAAGCAACTTGTTCTGCGGTTGCAGTAGCATACTGCATAATACTTGCATATTCATTATATAAAGGTCCACGCAATAAAGCATTAACCATATCAACATACGCTTTTTGGTCTGTTGTATTACCTTGTAATATAAAAGGTACTTGTGGCAAGTTAATTGTTGCCATAATATTTCACTCCCTTATTATCTAAGGTTTTTAAGTGTATAATCAGTTAATTTTTTAATTTCATCAGGAGTATATGCTCCTTTTTCTTTAATAGTTTCAATTTCATCATTCTTATTTTCAGTTGATTTTTCAATTATATCTTTAATAAAATTAGTTGGTGAAACTGCTGGTTGTTCTTGTACAAACAAATCAGGTTTTAATTCTTTTAAAGTTTGCATTTTTTCAGATAAAGAACTACCACTAACTTTTTCTAAATTAGTTTTAATATCTTCAATTTTAGTAGATGGAACATCTTTAAATGCTTTTAATTCATCTAATTCATTAGCAACTTTTAAATAATCTTCTTTTGAAATAGTATCTTTTCGTTTTTATATACCTTCAATAATTTGTTTTGTTTCATTATGAAATTCACTTAAAATATTATCTGCAATTTCTTCACTTAAACCTTGTTCGATTAATTGTTCTTTTGTAAGTGCCATTTTATAAACCTCTCTTTTTTTATTCTTGTTCGAATAACAAGTCAGCATAAGTCTTTTTAAGGCGGAAAGCATAAACCATAAATTACTTTTTTGTTAAAAGGATAAACCGTTAACATTATTTTACACTATTATTTTAATAATACAACTATTAATATAGAGAAGAAGGAAAATATAACTTAATATATTTTACTACTAATTTAGCCCTTAAAACGCGTAATTAAGAGTATTTTAAAAGATAAATTTATTAAAATAAGCGCTAATTTTGCTTGTATGTATATATATATATATATATAATATCGATATATTTTGATAAAAGTTTTAAAATTAAGAAAAGGAGAAATACAATTAATGAAAAAATTACTAAATTTATTAAGTTTATTAATTATTAGTGGAAGTGCTGTGCCATCAGTAATTGCCGCTAGTTCTTATAAAAAACAAGAAAAAATATTATACTATAATGATGATCATAAGAAAAAATCTTTTTGAATAGATTGAGGTAAAAAACAAAAAGGTGGAATTTTATGGTTTACATTAAATTTTGGTTCAGATTTTCCATTTAATTATACTAAGTTTAAATTTTTGGGAAATGAAGAAGATTTTTTTACTAAAATGAGTTGGGGAGATACAGCTTTTGTAGGTACTTCAATTAATAGAGTAATAATTAACAATTATAATGATAAATTAACTAATTATAAAATTAATGATCCGGATGAAGCTATTAAATATATTAATAATGATAATACTATTTTAATTCAGAAAGTTAATACTACATTTATGAATGCCACTTTTAAAGCACATCATTTTTATTTTTTTACTTTTTATTGAGAAAAGAAATCACTTTTTTTACAAGCTATGTCATTTTATGATGTAGAAATTTGAGGTTCTGAATCTGGAGGAGGAATATGATTAGATATTGGAATAGGATTAAAAATATTTAATTAGAATAAAAAAGTTAATAATTTTTATTTTTATAAAATAAAGGAGAAAATAAGTAATGAAAAAAATATTAAGTATTTTAGGAATAATCACTTTAATAGGAACAAGTACAACAAGTTTAATTGCTTGTAATAAACCACAAGAATATACAAAAGAAAAATTAGAACATTTAAAAAAAGAAAACAAAATAAATACTACTAACCAAGAAATTAGAGATAATTTAGAATGAATGGCACCACAAGAATCTCCATTTAACAAAGATAAATATTATTATGTAATATGACGCGGTAATAAAAATGATAATTGAAGAATTGTTAAATTTAAACATTATAATGATAATGGCCAAAAAGTTATTGATAATTATGATATATATAAACTTATATCATCAAATGATGAAAAAAAATTATTTAATTTATTTATTTTAAAAGAGCCTGTAAGTTATTTTTGACTAAAAAAAGATGATGGAACTCATTTTAAATCAGTTTATCGTTGAAATTTAGATACACAAGAACCTACTTTAATTATTGATGATAAAGATAATGTAAAAGTTAATGGAGAATAAAAAGTTAATTTAAAATAAATGATAAAGAAATAATTGGGATTTTTATTGACCTAAATAATTATATGTTATAATTAAATTAATAAAAGTAGAGTAAGTCCCTATTTTAAAAGTAATAGGCCCAGTGGATTAGTCCAGCTTACTCTACTTTTTTTCTTTATCTTGGTTTAAATGTAATTTTAACTGGATTATCACTTTTATTGCGAATACCCAATATATTTGGATTAGATACATCTAATACAATATCTTTATTATTACCAAAATGATAAAAAGCAGAATTATTAATACCTAAAAATAATTTAGATAATAATATTTTTGAGAATCTAATTTTTAATTTTACATCATTAGTATAATATGCTTGTAAAAATGTTTCTTTAATTTCATCTTTGTCATTATTATATAACTTTGTTATTTGTAATAAAAATTTTATATAACCACTATTTTTTGTTTTATATCTATTTTCATAATTATTATGGCTTGGTAAACCATTAGTATACGCAGTAGTAAATGTTTGAATTTCATTAGTTATATTATCAGTATATAAAGTTATTGTATTATCAAAATTAACTTTATCAATTTGTGAACGGCCACCTTCTTGTAAAGTAATATTTTCTAATGAACCAAAATCATAATCACAAGTAAAACCACCACCATTTAAATTAACATTTCTATTAGGAATAAAATTCTCTATTTCAGGTGGTCCACATTCAACTTGTATACTATTAAGATTACTTATTTCTATTATTTTATAAGCATCTTGAAATTTACTGATGCTTTGAATTGTTGGGTCAATTTGTTTTAAATCAACTTCAATCTCATAATAACCATAATTAAATTCATCATTAGAAAATAAATTAACTGGAAGACCACTTTCTCTAATTCCTTTTTTACATTGTGCTGGTGCTGTAATTTTAGTTTTTAATGGTAGTACTACATCAGAAGGCATAATATCTTTGGTATACTCTGGATAGTTATATGGAACTGGCGGTAATACATATTGTGGGTAATTAAATGTTGGTATTTCATAGTAATGAGGCAATAAGAAACTAGTTTTATAATTAGTTGTCATATCACGTAAATAATTATTTAATACACTTTTTGTTTTACCTCTGAAACTCCATACAGATAAGCGTAAATAATCTTCTTCATTGTTAGTATATGGGTTATCAGCATAAAAGATAATTTCAAAATTACCTTTATATAAGGCTTGAATTGAAAACATATCAATTATATAACTACAATTTGTACCATCAGGTGTTTGTAAGAATTCGCAATCATTATCTTTTTCACTATCACTAACTGGTGTTTGAGCATCAACTGCTCTTACTAATTCATTAATTAAATAAATACGATTAGTTTTAGGGTTTAATTGTTTTAAATTATAAGTTGAATAAGTTATTCGTTTTGTTGGTTTACCATCTTTTTCAAAAACATTGCCTTGTTATTCATAAGTTAAATTTTGATCTTTACTAAATTCTTGAATACAACTATCATTATACTTACTTAAATTTTCCATATTTTTAACAACAGATTTAGTATGTTTTGGTGATACTCAATTAAATTTAATTTGTAATTCATTTAATTTATTTTCTATTGCACCTAATAATCGTAATAAATCATCTCTATCCTTACTAGCATTAGCAGATGTATATAAACAATCTTCAATATTAAACATATATTCGTCTGGATTAAATAAACTAATAAATTTATATCTCCGAATTTCATTTGTATGATTAATTCAATCTTTATTTGTAAATTCTAATTTTTCAATTAATTTATTATCTTTAAAAAAAGCAATAGCCGTAGTACCAGTTCCTGATGGGTCAATACCAATTTTTATCATTATCTTAAAAATCTTTCTTTAAATTGATTATAAAAATCTTCGCTTTGTTTTCTAATCAGAACTGGTGATAATTTTTCAACATTTAATTCTTCTTTTAATCAATTTTTACCTTTTGAAATAATATCTTGTTCTATTTTTGTATTTGTAATAAAATTTTTAATATTATTAAAATGCTGTTCACTCATTCAATTTGGATTTGAATTGTTAATAATTTCTGTTTGTTCTTTTTCTTGCTTAGAATTAATTTTACTTATTTCACTATTATCTGGGTCTAATTCTTCGGTTGGTAAACCTAATAATTTACTTAAAACATATTTAACTCCATAAGTTAATGCTGACCCAATACTTTTAGCGGGGTCAGTATTTTTCCCTGTAAAAGGTCAATAAGTTTTAATTTCTTCTGTTTCTTTACATAAAGTTAATTCCATTTCAAAATATGGTATATCATTAATTACTTTTAAAGTATCTTTCACATAACTCCAAATATATGTAATATGATGCTTTTTAAATTCTTTTTTAACTAATTCTAATACTTGTGCTTCACCAAAATAGTTATAAATTGTTCTACCATTCATTTGCATTGTTTGGTTTTTTTCTAAATATAATGATAAATCGTGTTGTATTTCACCAATACTTGCTATTAATGTTTTTTTAGTTTCTTGTGGCATTTTCTCATTCCTCTCTTTCTTGTCATATTAAAATTGCTTCTTTAATTTGTTCTAAATTTTGTTTAGTAATATCAACTTTTTCTTTAATTACTATTTTTAATTTTTTATTATCTATACAAAAGTCTTTTTCTAATAAATAATAAAGTTTTAACTGCCAAATATAGCGTTCAATATCTGTTTTCTCATTAGAACTAGTAATTTTTCAATCACATATTATATATTCATTATCAGTTGTTATTCCAATAAAATCAGTTGTCCCACACATTAAAGGACTATAAAGTGTTTTTTTAGTTTCATAATATTTAAATTTAATATCTTTAAAAGTTTCTTGATATAGTTTTCTAAAATTTTTAAATAATTCACGATGTGATTTTATTTCACAATCAATAAATTCAATTAATTCATCATCAAAATTATTTTTTATTCAAACATCAATCATATTATGTAAACATATTCCACGATTTTGTGCTAATTTTAAAATATTCTCATCAATTTGTGAAAAATCTTTTGGCACTAAAATATTAACAATTTTACTTACACTAGGTATTAAAATACTATACTTATGTAATTCATCATTAAAAATATATAAAGGTTTTAAATCTAATCTCATAAAATTGTTTCATCATTACCAATATTTTGATTATCATTATTAAATAATTCTTTTGTCTCAGATGAATTAAATTCTATTTTTTCTTGTGGTTTATCAGATTTTTTTAAATCATTATTTGTATGTAAAAATTCATAATTAGATACTTGAACTATTCAATGTATTTTATTATCCTTATCTTTAAAAGATTGTAAAACACCAGTAATTGCTATTTGACTACCTTTTTGACAATATTTTTGTAAAGTAATTGCTTGTTTATTTCAAACTTGACAAGGTATAAAATCAGTTTCTTTTTGAGTAGAATATGGCCGAGTTATTGCTAATTGAAATATGACATATTCTTTTCCATTACTTGTTTTTTTAATTTCAATATCTTTTGTTATTCTACCAATTCCAATAAATTTATTCATTATTAAATTTCCTCCAATTCCATTTCATTAATTAAATTATCGATATAGTCATAAGCACTTTCTTCTGAATGACATTTTTCTAATGCCATATTAAATAAATCATCTTCGGTATAAACATTGTTATCTTCATCTTTTCACATATTATTCACATCCTTGTCATTTTTTTATCTTCTAAATCAATAATTGTTGTTAATCATCCTTTTTTATTGTCAATATTAGCAGTAATTTTTGCTTCTTCTAATGTATAAAATAACTGTGAAGTTACATTATTAAAATTACCTAATACAAATTCCATTTTTGATATTAATAAATATCTTTTATTCATAATTTATCACCTCATAATCTGCTTCTTCATCTGCTAAATAATCACTAATTAAACTTTTAACTTCATCAATTTCATATCATTTGCAATTTAAGTCAAAATTTGTTGGCAATGAAATATTACCCACATGTCGTTCCTCATCACCAAATTTAAGATATAAATTTAACTCTAAATTATCTGAATAATCACTATCAATTTGTGCATAAATAATATCTTTATTGGTAATTTTTAATGCTTTATTACATATCATTTTTTATTTCCTCCTAATTTTGTTTTCCTAATGCTCAATGTTCATCAGTCATATCTTCAAATGATACTGATAACTTTTAAGCATTAATTCATTTAATTTATTTTCTTGATTACATTTAAAGCAATAACCTCAATATCTTTTTTTAAGACAAATTTTATTTAACTTTTTCATATAAACCTCCTAAATTATTCCTTTGATTTTTTGGTCAATTTGTAATATTTTTCAACCATCAGAAGCTAAATCTAAAATATCGTTAATTTTGTAATATTGCATATAAGAAGCAATAACATCTCATTTATCTTTAAATAAATTTAAGTACATTTTGGCTCATTCTAAACATTGCAAATCATAATGTTTTTTATGATGTGTAATACGACAATTAATAGGTTGACAATTAACTCAATAAAATAATGTTGTTATTTCATTTCAAGTTTTATTAATATATTTACTTTTATATTCTGTCATTTTTTTTCCTCCTAGTTTTAACTTGCTGGCACTCACTCCCAAGTGAAAGTGCCAAGCGAGAATTAGTTATATAAGTATTTATCTATTTACTTACTACGCCATCCGCCTCACTGGGGGTGAGCGGTGGCGATATGTTAATTGTTTGAATGTTTAATAATCCACAGTTGTTTTTTTAATATTGACGCCAGACATATATATGTCTTCCTTTATCCGTGCCCATTTGTGCTTTTGCTCTGGGATTTGACGTTCAGTTTTTAAATTAAAAATTCACTCGCATTTTAAAGGACCAAATGCTATAAAACTCCAACCAACCACACTTTTCGCAAATTTAATTGTAAAGTCACTATCTCTATTTTTATTGTCGTTTGATATTAACCTTGGACTTATCACGACTATCGCTTAGTTCTAATGAACCAGCGCCGATTTACATTTTTCCTCATACACTATTTCAGTACTTGCCTCGGCCGGCTGTGGAATAAAAACACTTAGTTATTTAAAATAACCGTTTCGCTCTGCATTAAGTTGTTTTATAAAATTTAAGTTTTAATAAACCAGTTTCATAATCAAAGATAATTTTTGAATTTTCTAGGCGTTTATAAAACCGCTTTTGTGTTTTATCTTTTACTTTATTCAATAAATCTTTATGTTTTTCACAAGTTCATAAAACTTTATTTGATAAAAATTCTTTGGTAATGAATGATATTGCTTTATAGCAATTATCAACATCACATATTGTTTGTTGCTTATTAATTTTCATTACCTACTCCTTCCTTTATTAAGTTTTTTTATTAGCAAATTAATTAACTGAAACAGAGAAAGAACAACACCTTAAAATTGGAGAAAAAACAGGTACACTTTATAAAGATTTCTAAGATATTTAATAAATGTGTAAACAACTTAAAGAGGGTATCAAAAAGTTGTAATAAAAAGTTTCTATTTTAAGAATTTAAGATGCTGTCCTTTCTCTGAATCAATTAATAATTTTGGTTTTACAAATAAAAAAACCATTTTAGTAAATGGTTTATTATTTTTATTCAATTTCTATGTATTTGTTAAAACCCTTCTTTTTTACATGCGACCATATTGTTAATGAACCTGAATCATTCCAATTCGATGGTGAATTCGCTAAAGTTGTTAAAGACTTTAAATTAGGGTTAACAGAAGGAGTTACTGGAACAGCAGATATGCTGATTTATAACTCAAAACAATTTAAGGAAATGGTTGATAAATATGGGCATACTATTGATGTAATTGATACTGAAGCAGGGGCAATTGCACAAGTTGCTAAAAAATCAAGTATTAATTATATTGCTTTAAAAATTATTTATAATAATGCATTATCACCATGAGATAATGATCCAATTCATAAATTCAAAATGTATGAAACAGTTAATACATTAAAATATTTATTAAGAAGATTATTTAACTTATTAAGTTCAAATTATATTATTGATTTATCACAATCTTCACAAGATGATTTAGATTCAATTAATGAATTATTTGAAATTAAACATGACCAATGAATTAAATTATTTAAACCAAATACACATAATGTATTATCAGGATTTGGGCCTTCATTAATGTTAGTTGATAAACAAGAAAAAACTCCTGTTGCATTAGATATTATTCAAGTAATGCGTTCAAAAACAAAAGAAGCAGAAGGACCAAGTAAAGTAATTTTAGGGGAAGATGAATGAAAAAATGCTTCTAAAAAATGATTACGTAAATTATTTTTTTAGAACAAGTTCGTGTTAATGATGATGAATTATTATGAAATAAATCAGCAAAATATGATTTAAATAATGAAAAATTATATAAAATTGAAACAGTTGCAAATGAAATTGCGGCAGCAATTGCTGAAAAATGTCAAGATAAATCATCATATACATATAATGGTGCAACAGTACAACAAAAATACTTATTAGTAAATTGTGATGCAAAAGTTTCGTTTTACATTACCCATAATCAATCACATCAATTTGTGGAAGATAAAAACTTTGGAACACAATTAGTAAGTAATGAATTTGTTAAATACTTAAATCAAGCATTGAAAGATGTTGACTCACCATATCAACAAATTGTTGTTTATATGACAATTCCAGCATTAGATTATCAAAAAATTCCAGTGTTTATTCCTTCAAACAAAGGAGCAAGCAGAAGTGTTAAATTTGGAACTTCAAAAAGCAAAAAGTTACAACGAGATTATACTGTAGTTGATATTACAAGAAATGATTATGATCCAATCAAAGTTGGTTCATTCAAAGTTACAATTCGTTTAAAAAGTGAATAATTAATAATTAATTAATTTTATTAAAAAACAACCTTTTGGTTGTTTTTTAATTTTTAAATGATGTTATACTTATTAGTAATAATTAAGGTTAAGAAAGGGCATGGAATAACGAAAAATGGTTAACGAAGAAGAAAAAAGATTAACAGCAGAAGGAGATAGTAACAACATTGGAGTTAACCCTGATAGTATTACAAACAAACCATCAGATTTTTATCCGAAAGAAAAAACAACGGAAAGAAAAACCCGTAGTCGTGAACGGATTTCACGAAAAGAATTTAATTTACGTTTTAAAGCTTATTTTAAATCACGTTTATTCCGTGATTATGCTTATATTATTTTTGCTGCTTTTTTAGGAATGGCTAGTTATGATTACTTTATTGCAGCAACAACAAGTAATGGGATTACTCCAAGTGGAATTGGAGGGATTGCCCGTGGAATTGCGGTTGGAATTTGACCAAACCAAGATCAGTTACAAATGCAAACAAGTATGTACTGAGTTTTTTATTTTGTGTTTAATATCCCATTATTTATTTTTGGCGTCATTAAAGTTGGACTTCGTTTTTCTTTTCGTACAATTGTTTATATTGGTTTGCAAAATGGTTTTCACTTTGCATTTGCTTATATCCCGGTTATTAATCCGCAAGAATTATTTTTTATTGTTAATTATAATAGTTTAAATATTTTTAGTAATTATGGTGGAATGTATCAGATTTGATTATTTGTTTTTGCAGCGGTAGCAGGAATTTTAAATGGAATTGCTTATGGCTTAGTTTATAAGGGGGGAGCATCAACAGCTGGAACTGATTTTGTTTTTGCTTATTATTCAGCTAAAAAGAAAATTTCAATTGCTAATTATAATCGAATTGTTAATTATATTATTATTGTTGTAATGTTAGCAATTCACACAACATTATTAAGTCGTAGTGAATTAACAAGTATTTATTTTGGAAAAAACTGAGCAGCAGATATTGATCAAATTCAACGCCTTGGTTTTAAAATTGATCATGGTGGTTTATATGGTAGTGATTTCACTAGTCATAAAATTAAATACTTCTTTGGTTCTGCCTTATTTGCTTCATATTTACTTGTCGTAGTACAAGCAATTACAATTGATATTATCTTCCCAAAATTTAAATATCGTAGTTTAATGATTATTACTTCAAAAGCAGATGCTATTGTCTCAGGGTTACAATATGTTCATTATCCTAATGATATTATTCGTTTACCAGCACGTGATCATTATGAAGGCAATGATCTTAATAATGAAGTGATTATTGTTTCCACCTCAGTTTTAGAATATAAGAAAATTAAAGCTGCGATTATTGTTTCTGATCCAGAAGCTAAAATTTTAGCTCATAAACTAGACAAACTTATTGCTAATTATAAAGTAGATAAATATTAATCTTTTTGTGCAATTAAATTTAATCAGACAAACCCTTTTTGTAATATTTCATAGTCATGTTTTAACATTAGTAAAATATTCTTTAACATGACTTTTTCATTTAAACTAATTCTAATATTTAATAAACTATTATAATTATCTTTACTATGATTTATTGCACTAGTTGCTAATTGGAATGATCATGTTTGGTTGGTTACTTTAATATTTGTGATCATTTTTGTTGTTGTCATATTTTCTAGAATAAGATTTTTAAGAGTTAATGTTAAATCCGCCTTAGTTTGGTCATATCAAAAAAAGTTATCAAAAATTAAGTTATTTTTTTGATATTTATTTTTTCGTGTAATTTCAAAATTTTGATCATTAAAAGAAGGAACAGTTATTGTTAAAAATAAATAACGATAATATTGAAGGTTATAAGGTTTCGGAATTAAATTTGGTTGAAGATTATCAACAACCGTAGTTGTTGCTTGATTAATAGAACCAAAGTTAAAATTATAACCGTGATATTGACCAATGATAATATTGTCATTTACTTTAAAATCAGATAAGTGTGGCAGATTATTTGGTGTAATTGTTCATTGGGAACTAATATCACTAATTGTTAATGTTTTAAAAATGGTCTTAAAGATATCATTATAGATATTAATTAATAATGTTTTATTTAAATTAATTTTAAGTTGATTAATTAATGTTTTCTGACGTTTTTTAACAAAAATTAATAAGATAAAATTTATTAAAGTTATTAGTAAAAAAACAATACCAAGAGGTAAGAAGACAGCTTTGCGCATAGTAAAATGTAGGTTATATGCTACAACAAAATTAAAAATTGTTAACAAAAAATTAAAAATTAAACTTAACAAGCATAATAGATTAATTCCTTCTCAAGCTACAATTTTATCATTCTTTTTAATAATAATTTTTTGGTAAATTTGATTAATTCTTAGTTTAATTTTTTCAATGTTTTTTTCGTTAATCATTTTGATCCTTTCATAAATAAGTTATTTTTCTTATCTTATATATGATATTATAAAATTAATTAAAAAGAAAGGGAGACCTTAAAATGAAAGATTATAATTTAATTATAGGAAGTCATGTTAGTATGAACAAGCAGCAAAATTATTTGCTTGGTGCCTTAAATGAAAGTTTAAATAATAATGCTAATGCAATGATGATTTATACAGGACCACCCCAGAATACTATTCGCGTTAGTACGGAGCAATTTTTTATTCCAGAATTTTATCAGCAATTAAAAGAACATCATTTTGATATCAATAATATTATTATTCATGCTCCTTATATTATTAATTTAGCAAACACAACTAATTCTAGTACTTTTGAAATAGCTGTTGAATTTTTTAAAAAAGAAATTACTCGTGCTGATGAAATTGGAATTAAAACAATTGTTTTACATCCTGGAAGCGCGGTTGGTGCACCAGAACAAGTTGGATTAGATCGCATTATTGAAGGATTAAATTTAGTTTTAACACCTAATCAAAAAGCAACAATTGCTTTAGAAACAATGGCTGGTAAAGGAAGCGAATTAGGAACAAATTTTGCACAACTAAAATATATTATTGATAATGTTAAATTAAATGATAAATTAGGAATCTGTTGAGATACTTGTCATATGCATGATGCTGGTTATCACTTGACAGAAGAATTAGATGATATTATTATAGAATTTGAGCAATTAATTGGTTTAAACCGGTTATTATGTTTACATATTAATGACAGTAAAAATCCTTTAAATGCCCATAAGGATCGGCACGAAAACATTGGTTATGGTTACTTGGGATTTGAAACCCTTTTAAAAATAATTTATCATCCTAAATTAGATGGGATCATTAAGATTTTAGAGACACCATATGTAGGAGAAAAGAATCATGCATTTGCTCCTTATAAGGATGAAATTGCAATGATTAAGGCAAAACACTTTACTGACCCATTTCAACAAAATGGTAAAATAAAAATAGATTTAGGAGAATAAAAATGTCCGCAAAGAAAATTATCGATAATTTGTATCTTGGTGATCGTCATAGTGTTCCACATGATGCTGCGTTAGTAATTAGTTGTGCTGAAGAAATTTATCATGAACAAATTCAAAAATATAATATTAAAAATGATAATCAAGAATATCTTTGAATTGATGACAAACATGTTTATTTTAATTTTAAAGATTATCCAACATTACAAGAATTAGATCCTAATATTGTAATTCAAGCATTAAAGATTATTGATAATAATATTAAAAATAAAAAAATTTATGTTCATTGTGTTTGAGGAATTAACCGTAGTGCATCAATTGTTTTTATGTATTTAGTAGCAAAAGGATATATTAATCATGATGACTTTGATAGTGCATTGGAGCAATTTGAACGAATTTATCCCTATATCAATCCAAATCCAGGTTGGTTTGATTTTTTGCTAAATGAGTTTCCATATAGTCATTTAATTTCGAATTAAAAAAACTAGGTAATTACCTAGTTTTTTTAACGTTTATTTTTACAACACTCACATTTTTTATTAACACAATCTGTACAAGAAATACAAATTAAGCAAGAACGACAACCAACTTTTGGTTTACTACAAGTACGACACGAAAAACAATCATGATTTTTTGCGGAACAACACATATTCATATCATTCACCTCTATTTTCTTTCCAATTTTTATTTTATCATAAAAGGTTTTATTATTGTTGAATGTTTTTTTGTTGTCATTCTTGATAATATTCATCAATTAATAGTTTTAATTCTGGAACAAGATATTCTTGTTTACATGATTTATAAATTTTACCTTTTTAAAAAATAATTCCACCATTTTTACCACCAGCAATTCCTAAATCAGCTTGTTTAGCTTCTCCTGGACCATTAACAACACAACCTAAAATGGCAATTTTTAATGGAATTTTTAAATCTTTTGTATATTCTTCTAATTCTTTTAGAACGAGGAAAAGGTCATATTCTAAACGACCACATGTTGGGCAAGCAATTACATCAACAATGTTATCATAAAGTCCTAATGAATTTAACATTCGTTTAGCAACTTCCACCTCCGCTTATTGGATCAGTTGATAAACTAATTCGGATCGTATCACCAATACCATTAAAAAGAAGCGGTAACAAACCACTACATGATTTAATTGTTCCGGTATAATGACTACCAGCTTCAGTAATTCCTAGATGAAGGGGATAATTTCATTCTTGACTAGCTACTAAGGTATAAGCTTCAATTGCCATTAATGGTTCGGTTGCTTTTAAAGATAAAATAATATCATAAAAACTAAGATGTTCTAAAATTTCAATATGACGACGAGCACTTTCAATCATTGCTTTAGGAGTTCAACCATATTTATTGACAAGATCTAATAACAAACTACCAGAATTAACCCCAATTCGAATTAGAATCTTTTTTTCAAGACATTTTTTGACAACTTTTTTTGTATTTTCAATACTCCCAATGTTTTCTGGATTAATTCTAATTTTACTAATACCAGCATCAGCAGCAATTAAAGAAAATTCATAATTAAAATGGATGTCTGCAACTAATGGACAAGGAGAACGTTCAACAATTGTTTTTAAAACAGCAGCATCATCTTTTCATTTTTTGCACGCCCTTATCTTTTTAATCTTTTTGATATGTTATTGTAAATGGTGGGGGAAATTTTAAACACCAGTAGGGGATTTAAAATTCCACTAATAAACAACCCAGTATTTTAATTTATTACAAAATTGTTACCTATATCCTTTAAAATAATCATACGACTAAATGCAAAGAAATACAAGACTAAAATTAGTTTTTCATTATTTACGCTGTTTTGTTTTAATTTTATTTCAATTTTGTTCTAAAATGTAAATTGTAGGATAAAGTACAACAAATTTAAAAAAAATCTAAAAGTTATTTAAATCTTATTGAATTTTATTTTTTGAACTATATAATAATAAATGTCTAGGGAAGTATAAGAATTGTACTTTTATTAAATTAATAATAAACAGCACAAGTTTAGCCCTATTAATATGACCATACTTTGTATTATATTATCTTATACTTCATGGATACCTTAAAAAACAATCTCACCCGGGTTGTTTTTTTATTTTAATTGCTTTTTGATAAAAAAGAAGTTATGATATAAGTATAAAAATAAATGATATACCTGTATATACTAGTAATATGGTCTAGTGTTTCTACGTCTTACCATTGGAAAAAGACGCTATAGGTTAATGCTTTTGCTTTTTAAACATTAACCACTCATTTTAATGAAAAACCAGGTTGATCTTTTTGTTTTTACAAACATTAAGTAAAAAAGGAGCAAAAAATATGAAACGAATTTTACAAAGTTTGATGATGATAAGTATCATTGGCACTTCAGTGAGCAGTGTTTTTGCTTGTGTAAAGAAGTATAATTTTGATAATAGTATTTGGGTTATTACTGATGGGGGAACTGTAAATGATCTTGCTTTTAATCAATCCGCATGAGAGGGAGCAAGTAAATATGTTTTTGCACAAAAAAATCAAATTGTTCCACCACAAAATTGAAAAAGTTCAAACTGACGAGCAAGTTACTTTGAATCAGTTAATCAAACGCCTGGTGATTATAAAAATGCTTATATTACATCTTCAATTGCAGGAGCAAAGACACTAGTTTTACCTGGTTTCAACCATGGTAATAACATTGGTTGAGCAGCAGGTTTAGTTGATAATATTATTTATATTGATGGAAGTAGTCAAAACATTCATCTTAATATGAACCAGAAGGCACCATTAGCAAAAAATATTATTGGAATTACTTATCAAGCTGAAGCTTCTGGCTTTTATGTGAGTTTAGCAACAAGCATTTATTTAAATGCGCACCAAAATGAATATAATGGACACTTAAAAGTTGGTAGTTATGGTGGGATGGATAATCCAGTTGCTGTTTCAAATTATATGTGAGGTTTTTTAGTTGGAATTGATTTATTTAATACTATTATTAATTCTTCAGTAAATAGTAAATGAAATAATATAAAACATGATATATTAAACCAAGTTCAAAATATTAATCCAGAAATAACAACTTTACAATCAATTGTTAAAGTGCAAAATGTTTTAAAACAGAATGAATCATGATTTTCACAATCATTTCAAGCTGGTGATGGCAAAATTATTAGTGATGAATTATTAGCTCGTGGCGCTCATATTATTTTTCCGGTTGCTGGTGCACAAGTTCAAGATACAATTAATCAAATTAAAGTTAATAAAGTCAATGCTAAGATAGTTGGTGTTGATACCGAACAATCTAAAATTTATGGCGAAAATTATGTTGTGACTAGTGCTTTAAAACAAATTGCCACTTCAACTTTTGATGCATTAAAAAATATTTATTCAGCACAATGTGGGTATGATGCACAAAATAATATATGAGATGAGACAAAACAAACAAGTAATTGTTGAATTAATACTGACCAAACTTCTCTTGATCATCCAAGTTGGACAGGGATTGAAACAACAAAATGAGTTAAACAAGATTTAGTTGATTTTTTGCATAATACAACTGATGATTATAACAAAGATACTTTGTTTGATAAGATAGTAAAAATATTACAATATGCTTACAAAAATGGAATTGATAATCATTCCCCAATTTCCGCACATAATTTTACAAATACTTTACAAAATACATATGAAACACAAACAAAATTAAAAGCATATTTATTAGCAGCAATTGAAAAGGTGTTATAATTTTCTTAAGGCTTATTCATCAACTAAAAAATTATGATAAGCAGTTATTTATAAAAAAAAGAAAGTAGAATAATAAGATGAAAATAATTAATAATTTAAATAAACCTTTTTTTAATCCAACAGATGATGATTCTGATGATGAGAAAACATTTGAAGTTAGTGAACAAAATAAAAAAATCAAAAGTAATAATCAAGATATAACACAAAATAATGAACCTTTGAAAAATGATTTTTAAAATAATCTTAGTAAAGATTTTAAAGATATAACATTTGTTGAAAAAAATGATTCAAAAAGAGTTTTAGACAATAGACTAATAGTACCATTACCTAAAATTGAAAAATCAAAAAGATGGCGTGAATTGGCAGATAATCGGTTATCTTTTTTTAAAAATAATAAAATACAGCCCGAAGGAATAGGGGCTTCTTCTGCTAAATATTTAATTACAGAAAATATGTATCAATTAATTCATAATTTACCTAATTTTGCAAAATCACATGCATGTATTTTAGCACCTTGTAATATTTCAGGATTAGTTAGTCACAGTAGTATAGCGGATGGTTTGGGAAATAATTTTTTATTAGAGGTCAAAAGTAGTTCTCAAAATGTTATATACCGACGAATGGATGAGAGGTCTTTTAATTTAAAAGAAGGACAATTAATAGTGAAAACTTCTGATAATAAAATTAATCAAGATGTTGTTAAAAAAACAATGATAGAAGTTAAACAAAAAATTAAAGATTCGACAAATATTAAAGATTTATTTCAAAGTTTTAAAAGGAATGAACAGAGTGCTTTAAGTGATATTTTTTATTCAGATGTATCAACAAGAAAAGACTTTTTTATTTCTTATGGACCCCAATATTATCCATTTTTATTTGAAATTAAAATTCCTTCTGATGCTAGTAAAATGTACATTGTTGATTTAAATAAATATGGAACTACTTTAGCTATTTTAATTAACCAAGGATATAGTTTTAAATTTATTAGTTTTAGTATTATTCCCGAAAAAATTTGAGAAATAATAAAAATTAAACTTAAATTAGAAAAAAATTAAGAGGTTAAATGGGATATTTTATAAAATAATGGGAGTGTACCTCTTTAATAGGACAAAATTTTATTTATTTTATTTTTTTAATGATACCTAGTTGTATTATAAAATTCAATATATTTTTTAATAAAAATTATGTCTTTTATTTTATTTTGCGTATTATAATTGTTATAGAAGGTTTCACACTTTAATCTAGCATAGAAACTTTCTTGCACAGCATTATCAGCTGGAGTAGCTATTGCTGAGTAACTTATTTTAAATTTATATTTTCTACAGAATTCAATGTATTCTCTAGCAGTATAAATTGAGCCTTGATCTGAATGAATTATTAATTTCTTAAGATCTTTTTTATTTGAAACTGTTGCTATTGCTTTTAATAAAGTTTTTATTAATACTGAAGTTGTCATTGAATCTGAGATTGTATAAGCAATTACTTTTCTTGTTGCTAAATCAATGAATGAAATTAAATTGGATTTTTCAGTATGATTATTTTTAATGACAGTTATATCAGTACTTCATACTCGATTTGGTTTCAATTGGTTAAATTTACGTTTTAGTAAATTCTTTTTGTTTCTTTGACTTAATGATTTTTTAATATGACGGGAACGATTTTTTCAGTAGAAAGGTATAATTCCTTAAATAGATAAATTTTTCATCTTCTTATTCCATAGGAATTAAGAAATTTGTTATTGAGTTTTTCATTTTGAATAAGGGTAATAATTTCTTCATCGACTTTTATTAATGAAGTTTTTGTTTGTAAATAACGATAATAATTTGGGTAGTCGGAAAAAAGCTTATTTTTTATAAAAATTATAAATAAAGTAATTAAATACAAATTAAAGTAATCGTTTATTAGAGCGATTTTTTTATTTGCATTATTCATCAGATAGTATCTTTAAAATTAAAAATTAACCTATTTTACCCTACAAATTAGTTAATTTTTATAATTTCCTTTCTGTAATTTATTATATTTTTTCGGTTTAACAACTAATAATATCATTTTTTAATAAAGGTACTATCTAATGAATAATGTAATGCAATCTAAAACTTAATATTTTGATGCTTAAAGATGGATAACTCATCTATGGTACGAAGCTTTAAAGAAAGTGTGAAAACGATTGGATTTACTACTCCTATTTATTTCTTTTAATTCTCGGCAAGATTAATCACTTGCGAAATGTCAGAGCATGTGTTTTTTAGCTTGTTTTCATAAAAAGAGTGCTGTTAAACCGAAAAAAACAATATCGGACACTAAAAAACAAGAGGGTTGGAACTCCAAAAGGTTATTTTCTTTATATAAAAAGTTGTCTAGGGATGGATTAAGCTTAATTAATAACTGGGTAAATTTTTTTTTGTTTATTTCCGTATGGGGGTAAACTCTATCAAAATATCCTATCCGCCCCCGCTCACCTTCAAAGTGGAGCGGGCGGCGAAGTAATTAAATACTAAAATAAATTATTTACTAAATATCAAAATATTAACTAATAAGGGAATATTATCTTTTTTTACAGAAAGGAAAATATTTGATGAAAAAATGAAATAAAAAAATTAAAAATAAATTACAAGAATTAATGATATGTGCTTATCCAGTAACTGCAAATAATATTAATGATGAAATTTGATCAACAAATAAAAAAATTAAGGAGTATATATAATTACAGAATATAAAAGTTTGTATATTAATAAAACTTGAAATGAAATAACAACATCTTTTGATTGAGTTAATTGTCAACCTATTAATTGTCGTATTTCACATCATAAAAAGCATTATGATTTGCAATGTTTAGAATGAGCAAAAATGTACTTAATTTTATTTGAAAACAAGTGAGATATTATTGCTTCTTATATGCAACATTACAAAATTAACGATATTTTAGATTTAGCATCAGATGGATGAAAAATATTACAAATTAACAAAAAAATAAACCAGATAAATTAAAATATATTATTGCAATTGACCCTGCTGGAATTGGTTAAACTGGTATTATTATTTATAATGTTTTACAAAATAAAATAATTAATAATATTACTTTTAATTCCAAAAATGAAGAAGAAGCAATAAATAATATGTATTTAATATTAAATGAGTTTAAAAATAAAATTTGTTCTTATTTAAATAAAGTTATTTTAATAATTGAAGATTTTCAACTTCACAAAGGTTTAAAAATAAAAAATCCATTATCTACTTATAAATTCATTGGTGGTTTAAAAGTTTTATGCAAATATCTATTTAATTTAAATTATGTTTTACAATCACCAGTTGTTAAGAAAAATTATATTTATAAAGGAAACATTAAAATGACAGAGCACGAATTAGATGCTTGAAAACATTTACAATATTTTTTAAAAAAGGAAGTGATAAATAATGACAATAACAAAATCAATTAAATTTAACAAACTTAAAGAAGAAAATGAAACACTTAAAAAAGAACTTGCTGAAAAAGAGCAATAAATAAATAGTTTTAAACAACAAATAGATATGGCACATAATTTTAATCAAAATTTAGGTAGTGAAATTGAAGAATTAAAACAACAACAATTATATAAAGAAGATTTTTACAAAAATCCATATTCAACAGGTTCTATCGATTGAATATTAGTTGACAGTTCAAAATATGACAAATTATCTAATAAGGATGTTAAATAATGTCTTAAACAAAAAGTAATTTATCTAAAAAATCAATAACTAATAAACCTAAAATAAAAAATAAAAAAGTTAATAAGTTAGAATTAACTGTTAGATTACATGAAAATCCTATTAAAACAAAAATTAAGACTCTTGTTGCTGGTGGGGTTGAAGTTGATGCTTGTTTGACTAAATGTCAGTGAGAAGGATTAAATTACTCAACATTATCAATATATAACCCATCTGTTTTAACTGAGTTTTTGAAATTAAAAAAAGATGATGAGATAAAAATTAAAGGCTCAGATTTAATCAGTTAAATATAAAAACTAAACGCTATTTTTTGTCTTTTAGAGTAAATAGTTTTGAAATTATACAAAAAGCGATTAGAAAAAGAACAAATACAAATATTAAAAAATAGGAGGAAAAACAATGGCATTAAAAAATGTAAAATATGTTCTTATTAATGAAAATAGTGAACTTATTAAAAATGAAGATGGTAGTTTAGATATTAAAACTGCTGAAATTATTTTAGAAAATACTGCTGAAGTTGAAGAATTTAATTCAAGTAATTTAGAAAATAATAATCAGCAAATCAACGAACTACAAGCAAAAAATACTGAGTTAACTTCAAAAATTGAACAACAAACAATTCAACTAAAACAAATTGAAGTAATTAATTTTATTAATTCTTCAACTGATAATGAAGATTTTAAAAATGTTTTATTAAAATCTTATGATATTACTGATAATATTGAAATCATTAAAACACAATTGCAAAGTGTTTATGATGAATTAATTAAGGTACAAACAGTTAATACTGGAGGCGTACCAAAAGTAGTAAACAAAGAAAACAATATTTTAGATACAGACAATGTATTTAATAAATAAAAAGAAGGAATAAAAATATGGATCCAAAAACAATTTTTGGCGATATTGCTAATCAAGAAAAATTTAGTTGAGAAGCTTTATTTGCGTGAAAAGAAGAAAATAAATTTGGTTTAACATATAAAAGAAAGAAAAATATTAAATATAATGAAGGTTTGGGAAAAGATGGACAAGTATTTAATACCGATGATAATCTTCTAAAATATTCAACAGTAGAATTTGAAGATGGAGTTGTTGAATTAGATACAATTTTAACTTTTGCTCGTAAATTAGACCCTGTAAAAAATAATTTTAATCCTAATCTTTGGGCTGCCGATATTGAGCAAGCAATGGATACTGAGGTTGCTTATAAACGCAATAAAATTTTAGAAATTATTAATAAAGGAACAGTTACAACTATTCAAGGCAAAAAAGCAGATGATACAAATGCTTTACAAATTCATGATGAAATTATGGATAAAATATATGAAAACGGCTTTACTCCATCAGAAACAATTGTTTTAGGTTCGGCTGATTTTATTCGTGGAATTCGTAATAAATTACAGTTACAACTTGGAGCAAACGACCAAATAAATAGTGTAATCACAACAAGTGGAGCAATGAAAACTGTTGAAGGAACAATATACTATATGGTTCCTAAAAAATTACCAATTATTAATAAAGATGGTTCAGAAGGAACAATTGAATTATTACCAGATTGTGTTAATGCAATTGCCTTTAAGTTTAGCAAAAAATATGACCCTCTTATTTTACACAAAAAAGATCATACTCCGTTAAGAGTTGGTGCTGCTGCGTTAGGTACTGGAATGGGTAATACTTTGATTATGGAAAGAGTTTTATATTTAGGTGGAGCAGTGGTTGAACCAAAAGGAATTATTAAACATATTGTTTCAAAAATTGATATTAGTAAAATTAATAAATTAGATAAACCAACTATTCATGTTGCAGACCCAATAAAAGCAACAGCCGAACAGTTAAAACCACAATTTAAAAATGTTGTTTTAAAAGCAGTAAAAGCAGTAAATAGTTCTTTAACTGAAAGTCATTTTGATTACTTTATTGAAAGTGCTGGTGTTGATTGACCAATAAATATTACAAATGATAAAACTGTTGAAGTTCAAATTGAAGGTAAAAACAACGCTACTGGTCAAACAAATACGATTGATGTTAAAATTAAAAATTCTTAATAGTACTAAAAAATAGTACTTTTTCGTTTGATATATATGACAATTGGAACATCTAAAACAGCCCTTATTTATGCTGTTAAAAAAATCCAACTAGATTGTCAATCCAACAACAAGAAAAAAATTTTGGTTTACAGTTATTAGAATTTTTAGGAATTCAAGTTTTAGCACTTGGTTTATTAGTTTTAACTGGTGGTATTGCTTCGACTCTTGGTCTTGGTGCGGGATTATCTAATTTTGCCGCAGCATTTATCTCATTTGGAGTAGAAACAGCAACCGATTTTGCCGTAAATCAAATATACGATAAATTAACATCAGAAGTGACAGCAAAAAGTACTGCCTTAAATTTGCTACCAGCAATTGGTGGTATTGGAAAATTAACGCGTGCTGCTCGAACAACTAAAATTTTAAAATTAGCGAAAGAAACTAAACTACTTGAAAAATTAGGTGTAATAACTGCTAATAATTTAGAAGATGTTGTAAGACAGTTAGAGGTAAAAAGATTTTATCTGATAAATTAATATTTGATTTTACAAAACAAGCTAATAATGAAACTTTATTATATACAATTGGAAAATTAGCCCGAAATGATTTTTATAAGGGTTTTAAAGTTTCTAAATTAGAAACAATTAATAATTTATTAAAAATTGAAAAAAAATATTCAAAAAATAAGTCCTACATTAGTTCAAAAAATACCACGCATAAATGAAATAAATGCTAATAAATGATTGTCTGAATATGGATTAAATATTGATAAAATAAGTAAAATTAATACTAATGAGGTGATATAACATAATGACTAATCTTCATAAAAAGGTGTTGGTAAAAATCTACTATTAAATGCTAATTTAATGAGGGGCAGTAAAATATTTAATAATAAATTATTAAATATTTTTCATCAAACACCAATTAAATTAAATAAAATTTTAAATCATTAAAACCCAAATTTTTATATTCAAAAAGTAACTAAAAAATTATTAGCCCCAATTGAAAAACAAATAATTACTATTAAACAAAAAGTAATTAGTAAAATTACTGATAAAACTAAAAAAATATTATCTAAATTTGAAACTAAGGCTATTAAAAAAGGTCAATTATTACCTTTTGCTTATGGTTCTGATGCTTTTTTAGCAGTTAAAATTGTTCCATTATCAGTTGCGGGTGAAGTTGCTTTGACAATATATTATAAAAATCCTAAATATGTCCCTATTGTCATTATGACAACTTTAATCAAAGCAGAACAGTTTGTTTTAGCTCCTGAACCATTTAAATTCTATATGAACAGTGAATGGTTTATTGGTTGGGGATTTAAAAAAACAAGTTTGTTTAATTTAGTTTCTTTTGTCCCCACTTGTTTATCAGCAAGTAGTAAAAGATAGTTTTAAAATATATCGGACAATTGCTAAGATATTAAAAATGCAAGAACAATTTAAAAATAACTTTAATAAATATAAATTGTTAAATACGCTAGAAGATAGTGCGGTTACTAGTTTGTTAGGTAATGGACTAGTATTTCAAGCATATAAACAACTCAGAACAAAACAAGATTTAAACAAAACAATTAAAACAAAAACATTACTAAATAGTAAAAAATTTATATTAAAGAAAATATATTCTAAAAAAGTAAATGATAAGGAGATGATTAAATGTTAAATGAATTATGACAAAATGTTACTTTGGAAAATTATAATAATTTTATTCCAATGACAGATAAAATTACACAAGTTCCAGTTTGTTATAATAAGTTTTTTAAAGGTGATGTAGAATTATGATTTAAAACATTTGCTTTAAGAGCCCAAAATATGATTAATTCTTACTTAAACTATCCATTTTCAAAACTAAAGTTTGAAACATTTAAAGATCCATTATTAAAGAAAATTTGTATTAATATGGTGTTTATTACGATTGAGCATTCAACATTTAACCGCATTCCAATTGATTTTTTTACTTCGGCAAATATGAGTGTTGGTGATATTAATTATTCATCGCAAAATGACCCTATGATTACTTGACAAGGTCTATTGCCTACCTATGCAAAATCATTGGCTAATTTAACAACTTTAAAGAAAATGTTTCGTACTTTTCAAGAAGAAGATATTGATTTAACAATGATTGATTTAGAAGCATATTATACTCAATTAGAAGTTGATGCTTTAATAGAAAAAGAAAAAACTAAGATTGACAATAAAACTATTGTTAAAAATAACAATAATGAAATAAATGTTCCCTTTGATAATGATACTATTTATGAAAAAATGGTGTCTGAAAAGCAAAACAAAGTGGCAGTAGTGATATTAAAATTGATAATAAAACAATTATTAAAAATACTGCTGATGAATTAATGGTTTCAGATTTAAAACAAAATAAAATAACTTTATTACCTAATAGTAGTGGTCGTGTTAATGCTGATTTTAGTGCTGAAACTGGTGAATTAAGAATTTGAGACCCTAGTTTTGAAGGTGGTAAAAATACTGCTGATTATATGATTATTGATAGTACAGTTGCGGGAATTGAAAGTACTGATGATACATTTGGTACTACTAAATATTTAGATAAATTTTATTTACAGAAAAAAGATTTACCTAAAATATAAAATGATTGAAAAGTTGTTGATACTAGTGATTTTGTTCAAGATTCTAAAGGATATAAAATTAAAAATTTTAATAAGTCAGAATATTATTATCGTTTATGGTGTTATACAACGCTTGAGATAGAACTATATATAATTACGCATATAAACTTTAAAGGTCAATTAGCAAGTGGAATATCATATGGAGATAATCCAAGTCGTTGAATTACCATTCAATTATTTTCCAACGGTGAGTTTAAATTATCATCAATATCAAATAGTGTTGAAATTAAAGGATTGTATATTGAAAGAAAAAAAGTAAGTTAGGAAGGAGATGATTTTATGCCCAAAGTAACTATTAAAGATGTAATTATGTTTTTGAAAATCTTTGGAGTTTCATCATTGTTTTTTATCGCAGGAATTATTATTTGTTTTATAGGAGAAAAAACATTAGGTATTTCTTGACCAGCATATGTTATTGTTTCAGCAATGCTTATCGGAGCTGGAATTATAGTTTTAATTATTGAAACTATTAGATTTATCAAAACTCATAACAAACAACAAAAACAAGATAGTATTGAAGATGTTATTAAAAAAGAAGAAACAAAATAAAGAGGTGTTATAAATGGGATTGTTGCCAGCAAAAAAAAAAAAAAAGAATATGATATTGATAGTTATTATCTTAATTTAGCATCAACGATTACTAATCGTAAAAATGTTACTGTTCAAAAACATAATGAGATTTTAAAAAAAAGAATTTGTGAAGATAATGCTAATTTTTTAAATTCGCGAGATTTAGAAATTAGCATTTATAATCCACTTAATAATCAAAAAATAGATACTAAATTAATTAATAGCTTTTTAAAAATGCAGGACTTTACCAATAAAAATTGATATAACGAATATAAAATTAATAAGAATGGTAAGGGTGCATATTTTATTTTTGCTAATAATTCAAAACTTAATTTTATTACTATTGATTTTTACAATGACCAGTATGATGAATTAGGTAATTTAGTATCTTGCACTTTTGATTATGACCCTTATATTAAAAATGACCAGAGTATTTTTATTATTGAAAAATTAGAGATTGATGCTGTAACTAAACAAGTTAAAGTTATTAGAAAGTTAAAAACACGATTATATAGTACTATTACCGACTTATATATTGATGATGCTAAATGAAATAACTATATAACTTTACAAAGAAAAGAAATATTACCACTTAATTTTATTCCAATTCAAATTATTCCTAATAACCCTAATTTTGAGCCTTCTGCTCGTTATGGTAAACAATTTGCTAGTATTTTAGATATTATTACTGAAAAGATAATGTTAGATCCATTATTAAATAGTGGTAAATTTACTATTAATACTAATGTAGTTACTGGTGTGGTTGACCAAGAAATTAGTAAAATGCTGGCATCATTTATTGAAAATGACTTGTTATTAGTTGAAGGAGACCCTGATAGTAATTTTCAACCAGTAGACTATATTGCTGGTAATTTTAAAGGTGAACAATTAACTAAAATATATGATTGATTATTAACAAATTACTATAAAATAAATCGACATCATGTTCCCGCCATTGCTAAGGGAGCACAACAAACTCAGGCAGAAGTTGCTGCTGTAAATATTCAAACAAACGCATCATACGAACAAATGATATATATTAGAGAAATTAAATTAACTGAATTTATTATTAAGTTAATTAAATATGATAATGCTATTTTAAACAGTAGAACATTCAATATTAAAAATATTGACGAGTTAATTGTTGATGTTCGCTTACCAGTAAATGCTACTTTAAATAGACAATTAAAAAACAACGAAACTATTATCAATATTCCTAATGAAGAAGGAGAACAAGAATAATGTTAAAACCATCTGAAAAAATGTTAGCAAAATTAGCAGAAAATGATGAACTAATTGATTATTCAATTGATAGTATTCCGTTAGATTTTGCTATTCAATTACAGTATAGCGACCCCCATTTAGAACAATTATTTAGTGAAGACCGTGCTAGAATCCTTTATATTTATAAAATTAATAAAAAATTCTTGTTAAGACAAAGCAAAAACCAATCTTAAACTACTCTCAAAATAGCGTTAAAATAGGTTTTATTGACAAAGATGAATATATTAAAATAACTGGTTATGAAATTAGTGATTTTAATTTTAAATTACAAATTCAACAAAATACTACAGTCCAAGATAATAGCACAAGTTATGTAATGATTGAAGAAAAAGATATTTTAATTAATGATATTTCAAAAAAAGACAAAAAATTTTTAGAATCCTATGACTTAAAAATAGTATCTATTAATGAACCAATTACCGAAGACAAAAAAATGAATGTTATATCATTGAAGAATACAAACGCCCTTATTCACCTGATGGTGTTGATATTATTAAATCTACTCATTTAGTTAAAATAACTGACTTTAAATGAAAAAATCAAAATAGTATTCATTTAGTATTACATAAATCATTACCCGAAGATACTGTCTTTACTGGAATTGAAATTAAATATCCTAAATCAATGTTATTTGGAAATATTAAATGCTGAGGCAATGTGAATGGTGTTTATTCTTATTCACAATCAATTATTCAAAATGCTAACTTAGTACCCTTACTATCAATGCCAATTGAAACAAAACCTAATGTACGAATATTTCAATATTGATTAGGATATAGTTTTTTATCATGAGTAATTGCATTAAATTATATTGAGGAAAAGGATTGTTTAATTTTAACTAGTATAGATGATTTACCATCTAATAAACAAAAAAAGTATTTAATAATGTTAGAATTGCTAGTGGAAAAATAAATTTTACTGGAACTAGTGCAACATTTCCTTCAGAAGCCCCAAAACCAAACTGACCAGAAGGTAATCAAATAACTATAAAAGATAATGATTATGTTCAAGTAGCAAATTATTCATTAGGTATTGGTATTGGTACTCGTGATGTTGCAAAATGAGTATCAACAATTGAAAATAATAATGATAATAATTATGGTAATGTTGTTTTAGAATTTAAACAAGCACCTGTAAAAGGTAATTTAGCAGATGTATTGAAAAAATGCTAACTTATAGATATAATTATGATAGAAAATTTGAAGGTGCTAAATATAATGAAAAAGGAAATCCTATAAATAAAATTGCTGAATTACGCCAAAAATTTGAAGGACAAAAACCAGAAAATGTTATTGATGGTTTATTTGAAGAATGAAAATTTAGAAACCCATCTTATCTTAATGATAGGGCAGTAAAAAGATTTAAACAAACTGTATACATGTTGTCAAATTATGTATATAGTAATATGGCAGTAAATAAAGGTTATAATGATGATATTAAATTAATTGCTCCGTATTATTTTGAACTAGTTTCAATACCAAATGAATCAGAAAAAGATTACTGAATATTTGAAGATTGCAGAGTTAAATTAAAATCATCATATTTTAATTTTTCTGATTTAAAAAATATTAATATAGAAAATATAAAATTAAATAATTTAAAAAATATAAATAATAATATTTCAGAAAATAAAGTTTATCAATTAGAAACAAATTTTTTTAATTGATTATCAATAACAAACGAATTAGAAACAAATAATATTCCTTCACTTATTCTGGCAGAAATTAAACTATCAGATGGAGAATATGGCAAATACTTAACTAATTTAATTATTTCTAATAATAAATTAGAAATATGTTTAGAAAAACTATTTGATTTTCATAAAGAAAGCATTATATATTCAAAATCAGAATAATTAAATTTAATTAATAATTTTGTTGAAAATAATATTAAAATACTTTTTTCACAAAATATTAATTTTTTAAGCAAAATTGAAATATCAGGAATATGAGGTTATGGAGATTATGATATTACAATTTTTACTGAAAAAGAACAAATTAATATTAATAATTTAGAATTATTTAATAAAAACAATGAAAAATTATCATTAGTTACAATAGAAATGTAAAAAAAGTCATTTATTAAAATGACTTTTTTAATTTATGAAATAATCATCAGGATATTTTCTATCTCATTCTTTTGAATAAACATCTGAATTTCATGTATCTATATTAAAACTATATAAATTCATTTTTTTTCAAATTTATTGAAAAATCCTCCTAAGGCAATAGAATATAATTTATCAGGATAACTTCCTTCAACAATTAGATTGTTTGTATCATGCATAAAATGAAAATGGTAGATAATATTATATATATTGATATTATTTTATGTTTTTTAACTAATTTCAACAACTTCATAATAATTATCCTTTCAATATTATTTAAAGTTTTTAATCAATCTGGGCTCGCGGTGATTTCCATAAGTTTTGCGAAAAATGCCTTAAAGTTTAAAAAAACTTTTGCCGTGCTTTTCAAAATACTTAGTAAAAATTCTAAGCGTTAAGCGAAGAATTTTATAAAGGTTCCTAAATTTATTTGAAAGAATCTCAAAATCTTTTTAACTTGTAAATTATTTTATCACAAAAATTTAAGAAAATCAACCGCTCACCCAATTCCTGCAAATGATTTTTATAGTCTTAATGATATAATTAAAGCATTTAAAGAAAGGAAGGATATTTAATTTTATGTATAAAAAAGGAAATAAAGTTAATGTTAAAATAACAAACATTACACCTTATGGTGCTTTTTATAGAGCAGAAAAGGCTGATGGTTTAATTCATATTAGTGAGATTTCAGATTACTTTGTTAGAGATATTAGAGATTTTTTTGATGTTGGTGATGAAATTGAAGTTGAGATACTAGATTTTAATTCAGTTAGAAAACATCTTAAATTAAGTTATAAAAATTGTCATCCTGAACTATTTATTTAATAAATAAAAAGTAAATAAAATTTATAAATTTTAGAAGGTTTTTAAAACCTTTTTTATATTCCCATTTTAAAACGATATGGATAAGAACCATAAAACAAAGCATCATATGGGTCATGGTACATTTTACTATCGGGTGTGTTTGTTTTGGTATCACTAAATCTTAGTTCACTAATGCACTTATCTAAAAATGGAAAATTATTTAAAATACCATATATTTTGCCTTAGACAAACATTTTTCTTATTCATGTTACACGATTGATTATACCCGCTTCTTTATTCAACGAAGTTTGATGTTTTTTAGCTTTAAACATTTTAATTTTATAACCCAAATAAGGGTAAATATCTTCTTGCAATTTTTGCATAAAATCGTGGGCATTAATATCATAATGAAATGTAGCATATTCAAAACCATAAAATTTATCAAAAGTATTGATTATTCATTGTCCGTAATGTTCAACTATTTCATTTAAATTCATTTCGTTTTTTGGGGTAACAACATTTTCTTCAATTAAATATTTATCATATTCATTATTTTCATTAATTTTATAACCACTAAATAAAAACACCGTGTGGTCTTCACTACCATTAGCATAATCCACACCAATTGAATAACTATCAAATTGATACTGTTTTGTATTGGAATTATAAAAATCTTGTAAATTATACTCTTTAATATATTTATGATAATTTCGTAAAACATAAATACTGGGGTCATTATCCTTATATTCAAAACCGTAGTATTTAAGTTCAAATAAATCAGGTCGCTCTTGTTTGTTTGTTAAAACAAGTTTTTTAGTAATATTAGGTATTTTATTTCAAACAGCACCCATTGTTAATCGTAAATTAAAAATACCCAAACCATTAAATGCTTTTTTGTTTTCTGAATATACTTGTATGTATTGTTTTGCTATGTTGTCTCATTCTTGAAATGTCCAAGATAATTCTGTTACTGGAATAGGATTATCTAAATTATATTGTTCATTATCATTTTCGTCTATATATTTTTCATAAGATACTTTTAAACTTTTTGAACGAAACATTGAAACTCTTAAATTATTATATCTTTTATCTAGTTCTTTGTCCGTTAAAATTTCTTTTTCTTCAGCATGTATCATTTCATCTGTTCACGCCGATATAATACCACTACCTTTACCAACTTTTCCCATAATTTTATTACCATTAGCATAACCCGCAAAAGCAATGCGAACACCACTAGGAAAAACAATTTCTCCACCTTCTTTAACATTTTTAGGTCAAACAATGCCATTTTCATTGTCGGGTCCTATATCAATCCCATATTTATCATATAAATAGTTACAGACATTAATTGTATCGCCAAATGTAGTATCTTCGTGAGTGTTGGCATATCTTCGTAGAATATTAGATGAAGCATCGGTAAAATTACATGCAAAAAATAATTTTTCTGCTAAATGATTTCATGTTTTATTAGTACCACGCACCGCTGAAACAAACTTAAAAAAAGTTGGCGAAGTAAAATATCGGGCATAACTATCACCAACAAAATCTTTAAATACTTTTTAATCAAAGCCAAAATTATAGTCACTGAAATTTAAATCATATTTTTTATTTAAATGTTCATAACTAGTAACTCGTTTTTTGTTATTAATTTTAGTAAAATCTTGCATTTTTAATTAGCCTCCTTTTTTTGATAAAATTATTTAAAGTATTAAATATAATAATTTAAAAAATTCTTTAATTACGAAAGGAAATTATAAAATGGAATTAAAACAAAATTTATTAGGAAATTATAAAGAAAATAAAAGAATAGAAACAAAAAATGAAACTAAAAATTTCTTGATTGAAAGAGATAATGAGATATTTAAATTATATCAACAAGGACAAATATTACAAGGATATAAGGTTGTATCAAAAATACCAAAAACAATTAGAACAGAAGATGGAGATATACCTTTAAAAAGAAGAAGATATGTTAAATATGATGAAGAAAAAAATAAATATATAAATCGCTATCCTTTGGATCAAGAATTAGGTTTAAAAAAATACCAAAGAAATGAACAAAATTTAATAAATAAAATTACTTCATTTATGGGTGATGGAAAAAGATATAAAGATATTTTAGATACTGTTGAAAACGCTAATCTTTGTGAAAGAACAATATCTAATATTTTTAAAAATGCAGATTTAATTAATATTAAGTGATGGTGAAAAACAAATTAAAAAAATTTATAGAGTAGTAAAAGCAAAATATAAAAATAACACTGTATCATAAGTTTAGATAAATTTCATTTATCAAATAGATTTAAACAATTATTCCCAAATCGAAATAGAATCAAAATTCATAGAATAAAATATAAATTAGCAAAAATATATTTCTTTACTGGAAATTATAAATTATTAATAATTTTATAAATTATTTCTTCAAATAAAAATTATGTTTTTAAAAAAAGTTGAATTTTTTATAAATTTTGTTATCATGAAGTTGCTAATATAATAAACTCTAAGCTTAAAAAATCTTTACATTGACTATCTTTAAAAGAAGTTTTTATACAAATGTTTAATTTTTAATATAATTACCTATAAAAATTTTAATCATTTTATTTTATTGGTGTTATAATAAAATTAAGTAGAGTGCTAGACTTCATAGTACAATTTACATATTTATATTTTAAATATATCAAAAATAGCAAGATATATGGGTCGTAGTAAAAGTACTATTAAATATCACTTAAAACATTATAAACATATTAAACGATATCATCCTATGCAAGAACATAAACGATATTTAGAAAATCATAAAAATTGTAAAAAGAAAACTACTTTAACTTTTAAACAATTATTATGATTAGATGAAAAATTTAATAAATTTCATTATACACCTAAACAAATATGTAAATTATATGAAATTGAATTTAATGATAAATTCTCTATGTGTTTTAAAACACTTTATAAATATATTTATTTAGGTTTATTTGGTTTAAATAAACGTAATTTGTATTTTCATAGTAAAAAAAGATACATAAAGGGAAAAAATATAAACGTGGTAATTTAAGCAATGATTTTAAAACTATTAAACAAGCAAAACATGAAAAAGGTACTTTTGGTTGATTTCAAATGGATACTATTGTTGGTAAAGATAAGAAATCAGCATGTTTAACATTAACAGAAGAATTAACTAAAAACAGAAGAATTAACTAAATTTACCTTTTTAAAAAAAATAAAAGAAAAAAATTCAACAGAAGTATTAAAAACTTTAAAACAAATTTTTAAAAATAAACTTTTAAAAAAACATTTAAAGGGAATTATAACTGATCAAGGAAAAGAATTTTGAAATTGAAAAGATATTGAAAAACATCTTAAAACAAATGTATATTTTTGTGATAAAGGTAGTCCTACACAAAAACAAATTGTAGAAAGAATGAAAAGTACTGATTTTAAAATTATTAAACAAGATAAAATAGATTGAATAATTAATACAATTAATGATAAGATAAGACCTTGTTTAAATTGAGAAACACCAACACAGTTTATAAATTCACGTCATATGTAAATAAATTCACGACGAATACATGGAAAATTAATCTAATCAAAAAAGAATCATCTTTTGTTATAGAAAGAATTATTTTGACCAAAAGTCTTATTATTAGAAAGTTCACGAAACGGTGGTATAAATTTTGCTTCAGGGTTATTATCTTATTCTTTCTTTTTTCAACCTAACGTTAAGAACATTCCTAATGATGGTAAATATTCATTTTTACAAATAATAGAGTTTAAGGTTAGTTAATTTTTTATTAATAAATAAAAATTTTAAAATTGAAAAATACTTTCATTATAAAAAACTGAAAGCATTTTTCAATTAGAATTATTAAGTAATTAAAACATGGATAATTCATTAATATTTTTTGATTTGATTATGTTTTGGAAGATTACCATTTTCTAAATCAGATTTCCCTTTAAAATCATAAGGTTTTTCGGTTCCTTTTAATAAACGAACAATATTTTGATGATGCTTTAAGATTAAGAAAATAGCACTTAAAGTAATAATAATATTAATTAAAGCTAAACTATCATAGTAATTCTCATAATTAACATAATGTAAGTAATTCACTCAAACAAGATGAGAATTTTGAAGTAAATCACCATTAAAGTTAATAACATCAATGCCACTTAATTGTGGGATTCAACATAATGCTCCTGTAAAAAATGCTGCTAAAATTGAAGAAACAGAAACTCGTTTTCAAATAAAAATTGTGCTTCATCAAACAACTGTAGCAATTAAAAAGTAATATGGGTTAGTCATTCATAATAACCCTAAAAAAGATGAAACTGTTTTACCGCCTTTAAATTTATAATAAATTGAATAAGAATGACCAATTAAAACAAAAAAAGCTGGAATATAATAACTAGTTGAGCCAAAATTAACCTCATTAATATTAATACAACTAATACCAAAGGCAATAAACATTGTAATAGTAACTTTTAGCATATCTAAAAACATAATGGCGAAACCTCATTTTTTTCCTAAAACACGACTAGTATTTGTGGCTCCGGCATTTTTAGAATGATAATCTCGCACATCAATTTTATAAATTTTTTTACTAATAAAGATTGATCAACTAAAAGAACCAATTAAGTAACCAATTATTGCCGTAATAGCTGTCCCTAAATATCCATATAATGTCATTCCTTCGCCTCTCTTTTACTATTATATAGCAATTATTATATAGCAATTAGAAATAATTTAGTAAATAATTGTAAATAAAAGCATTATAATATAAGATATTAATAGTGAAAATTATATTTAAAAGGAATGATAGAGAATATGAGTATTGAAGATAAAACATTAAAATATGATGAATCATCAATTCAGATTTTAGAAGGACTAGATGCGGTTCGAAAACGTCCAGGAATGTATATTGGTTCAACTGATGTTCGTGGATTACATCATTTAGTTTGAGAAATTATTGATAATTCAATTGATGAGGCATTAGCTGGTTATTGCAATGAAATTGATATTATTATTTATAAAAATAATGCGATTACGGTGGCAGATAATGGTCGTGGTGTTCCAACCGGAATTCATTCATCTGGTAAATCAACGCCAGAAGTAATTTTTTCAGTTTTACATGCTGGGGGAAAATTTGGTGGTGATGGTTATAAAACATCAGGAGGATTACATGGTGTTGGTTCTTCTGTTGTTAATGCTTTATCGTCAACTTTTGATATCACAATTTATCGTGACCACAAAGTTTGAAGTATTAAATTTGCGAATGGTGGGCAAGTTAAAGAACCGTTAACAAAAATTGGTACAACAACAAAAACAGGAACAACAGTTACTTTTTTACCTGATCATAAGATTTTTAAAGTAATTGATTTTTCTTTTTCCACAATTTCAGAACGAATTCGTGAATCAGCATTTTTAAATAGTGGGGTTAAGTTGACATTGACTGATCAACGCACTGATAAAAAAGTATCATATTTATTTAATAATGGTTTGGAAGAATTCATTACTTATATGAATGAAGGTAAAAAAAGTATTACTCCAATTATTATGTTAAAAGGGATAGAAAAACAAATTGAAGTTGAAATAGCGTTACAATATTCAACTGAATTTAATGAAAATTTACTTAGTTTTGCAAATAATGTTAAAACAAGTGAAGGTGGTAGTCATGTTGCTGGATTTCGAACAGGATTAACAAAAGTAATTAATGATTATGCTCGCAAAGAAGGTTTATTAAAAGAAAAAGATAAGAATCTTGATTCGGTTGATACACGGGAAGGATTAACAGCCATTGTTTCAGCAAAAATTCCTGAAAATTTAATTCAGTATGAAGGTCAAACGAAAGGAAAATTAGGAACTTATGAAGCACGACTTGTTGTTGAAACAATTGTAGCAAAGCAATTTGGATTTTGATTAACAGAAAATAAGACAAATGCTTATACTATTATTGAAAAAGCATTATTAGCTCGTAATGTTCGTGAAGAGGCTCGGAAAGCACGCGAAGCAGCTCGTAATAGCAAAAAACGTGGTAATAGTGATCGCTTATTAACCGGAAAATTAACCCCAGCTCAAAATCGAAATAAATTTAATAATGAGATTTTTTTAGTTGAAGGAGATTCGGCGGGGGGAAGTGCCAAGTTAGGGCGTGATCGTCGTTTTCAAGCAATTTTACCGTTACGCGGGAAAGTGATTAATGCTGAAAAAGCAAAACTTCAAGATTTAATGAATAATGAAGAAATTAATGTATTGATTAATGCCATTGGTGCTGGAGTCGGAAATGGCTTTGATATTAATTATGCCAATTATGGCAAAGTAATTATTATGACTGATGCGGATACGGATGGTGCGCATATTCAAACTTTATTGCTAACATTTTTTTATTGTTATATGCGACCATTAATTGAAAATCATCGGGTTTATCTTGCTTTACCACCTTTATTTAAAATTACTAGCACCAAAAATAAACATATTGAATACGCATGAGATGAAACAGAATTAAAAAATAAATTAAGTCAATTTCATGGTAAATTTGAATTACAGCGTTATAAAGGACTAGGGGAAATGAACGCAGAACAATTATGAGAAACAACAATGGATCCCCAAACTCGTCAGCTAATTTTAGTAACAATTGATGATGCTGTTATGGCTGAAAGACGGATTGTCACCTTAATGGGTGATGATGCTAAAAAACGAAAAGATTGAATTGATGAAAATGTTAAATTTACTTTAGAAGATGATTTTCAAGCAATCATTAATTAAGTAGGACAACAATGTTACAAGCAATCAAAAAGTTAATTAATACCCTAAATCAAACCAATCTAACTCTTAGTCAATATCAAAATTTTCAGTTATGACTTATTAAAATAAAAGAAAGAAAAACAAGATTGACATTAGAAGTTTGAACAAGTAATGGCAGTGAAGATAGTGAAAATACAATTGGAACAACGATTGAACTTGCGATAGCAGATGAAATAGCATTAAATTGATGTTATGAAAGTTTACTATTAGCAGCGCAACAAACTGCGGAAAAATAAGTTTTTTGAAAAAATATGCAACAAGTAACACCGCTTTATCAATTAGAACCAAGTAGTAACTTGTACTTGTTAACAAAAGAAGGCATTTATTTTTTAACGATAAAATTGTTGCATTTGAATTAGACTATTATAATTATAATATATTAATAATTTTATTTGCTTGGCAAAAAATTAATATGGGAATTAATATTAAAAAAAAGAATATTAATTAAACCTAACAATTTACCACTAAAAATTAATCAACAATTAAATACATTAAATTTAACAATTTATAAATTATTATTAATTGAAGGAACCTTATTTTATCAATGTGAAATTGATTGGTTATCTAAAATGGGTAAATATATGATTAAATCAGCAACAACAATTTATTATCAACAAGAATTTATAATCAAAACAAATATTTTAGCAGAGTTGTTACAGTTAATCGAAATTTGTAATAATCTTAATGACCCAATCTTAGCATATTTCCGGACATTATTATTATTAACTCATCAACAAGCAACTCTTTACTTACTAATAAATATAAGGATTATTGAATATTAACAAAATTAGGGCAAAAGTTATTTTATTAAATTGATTATAAAAAGTTTATAATCAAGAATGAAATGATGAAAGTTGATTTACAGAGAGGAATTTAAAAATGAGTAATAACGAAAAAGAAAATGAATTAGTTTATAGTTTAAATGATATTATGTCAGAACGCTTTGGTCGTTATGCCAAATATATTATTCAAGATCGAGCCTTGCCTGATGTTCGTGATGGTTTAAAACCAGTGCAACGCCGTATTTTATTTGCAATGAATGAATTACGATTAACTTTTAATACGAGTTATAAAAAATCGGCACGGATTGTCGGAGAAGTAATTGGTAAATATCATCCGCATGGTGATACATCAGTTTATGATGCAATGGTAAGGTTATCGCAAGATTGAAAAGTCCGTTATCCATTAATTGATATGCATGGAAACAATGGTTCAATTGATGGGGACCCAGCGGCTGCAATGCGTTATACTGAAACTCGTTTAAGTGAAATTTCCTCATTTTTACTACAAGATCTTGATAAAAAAACAGTTGCTTTTGCCCCTAATTTTGATGATTCAGAACAAGAACCTGTTGTATTACCAGCTTTATTTCCAAATTTATTAGTTAATGGTTCAACTGGAATTGCTGCTGGATATGCAACAAATATTCCACCACATAATTTACATGAAATTATTAATGCGACAATTCATTTTATTGAAAAACCAGACAGCACGGTTAAGGATTTAGTAAAATATGTTAAAGGACCTGATTTCCCAACGGGGGGGATTATTCAGGGAAAAAGTGGAATTTTAGAGGCATACCAAACAGGAAAAGGCAAAATTATTGTTCGTAGTAAAATTGAATTTGAAAACAATGCTTTAATAATTACTGAAATTCCATATGAAGTTGTTAAACAAGATTTAGTTAAAAAGATTGATGATATTAAATATAATGAACCAGGATTAAATATTAAGGAAGTTCGTGATGAAACAGACCGCAAAGGGTTACGAATTGTGATTGAATTAGGTAAACAAGCTAATGTTGAAACCGTACGGAAATTTTTATTAAAAAATACTAATTTACAAATTTCATATAATTTTAATATGGTTGCTATTGCAAATAAACAACCACGACAATTAGGATTAAAGGAAATCTTAACCCACTATGTTGAACATCAACAAGCAGTTGTTACTCATCGTTCTCGCTTTGAATTAGCACGAGCACAAAAACGCTCAGAAATTGTTGCTGGGTTAATCAAAACAATTAGTATTTTAGATGAAGTAATTGCCGTTATTCGCCATTCAAAAGATCGCAGTGATGCAATTCATAATTTAGGGAAAAAATTCGGTTTTACCCAAATTCAAGCCGAAGCAATTGTCCAGTTACGATTATACCGGTTAACTTCAACAGATATTTTACAATTAAAAGCAGAACAAAAAGAATTAATTGCAACAATTGCTGAATTAAAAGCAATTTTACGTGATATTAATAAATTAAATAGTGTTATTATTCACCAATTAGAATTAATTAAGAAAAAGTTTGTTTCACGTCGTCGTAGTGTGATTGAGAATGAAATTGAAGCAATTGAAATTCAAAAAACAGAAACAATTATTGAAAAAGATTTGAACATTTGAATTTCACGAGATGGGTATTTAAAAGCGTTAGAAAATAATCAATTAGCACGGTTAGCAACTGAAGAATTTAAACGAAAACCAGGGGATTTATGAATTGCTGATTTTCAAGCTAATACTTCTGATAAAATTTTATTAATTACTTCAAAAGGAAATTATGTTATTATTCCAGTTTATAAAATTAAAACTGTTCGGTTACGTGATATTGGTGAACATGTTAATACTATTTCTGAGTTATCAGGAGAAGAAAAAATTATTAGTGCTTTCTTATTAAATGATTTTAATAAAAAAGAACAATACATTATGTTGGCAACTAAAAATGGAATGATTAAAAAAACAGCTGTTAAAGATTTTGAAGCAACACGAATTAGCAAGGCTCTTAAAGCTATTAATTTAAAAAATGATGATGAAGTTGTTGCTAGCCAATTAGTTGATCATCATCCATATGTTGTCATAACAACAGCAAACGGTTTTAGTGTTAAATATCGTAAAAAACAAATTCCCACATTAGGGTTACGAACAGCAGGGGTAAAATCAATTAATCTACGTGATGATGTAGTTATTAATGCCGGTTATTGTGAAGATGATAATTTAGTATTAATTACTAATCTTAATACTGGGAAAAAAATTGATTTAACAGAAATTCCTACATCAACACGGCCAGTAAAAGGAACACGATTATATAAGTTAAATAAAGATATTAATGAACTTCTCCGCTGAACGTTTTTAACAAAAGGGAAAGATATTTTACATATTTTAAATCAAAACGATGAAATTGAGATATTTAATACTGATAAAATGCCTGTTCATAAATTAGTTACTGTTAATCATACGTTAGGCTTTGAAAATATTGTTGATATTGTTATTCCCCATTATTATGATTTAAAACTAATTCCATCAAAAAAAGGATTAGAAAATAGTAGTGCAGCTGCAAAAAAGCATTCGTTTTATCATAATGAACATGATAATGTAAACAATATCAAATCCCTAATTGAAGTAAAAAAACCAACGAATAATTCTGCTGTTAATAAGACAGAACCAAATGAAAAAAGTTATAATCAGGAAACAATCACCTCAGAAAATACTAACGATGAAGAAAGTGATCCCAATGTTAAATTAGCATTAATGATTCCACCAGAAGAAATTTATAAAGTTGAGCAAGTTATTGCAACAACAGAACCAATAACAACGCTTGACTATCATGCAAATAATAAGAAAACAATTAACAAAAACATTGTGGGTAAACCACGCGGAGAAAAAATGCGCCAGAAAAATAAAAATATAAAAGAGACAAAAAAGAAAATTCGAAAAGAACAACAAAGTAAACGACAATTAGAGCAAAATTTAACAAATGTGGAAACTAGTAGAATAGTATCTGCACCTGAACAAGAACCATCGCCATTATTTGTTCGCAAAACCTTTGGAAAAGTGAAAACAACAGCAGATATGTTAATTGAAAAGAAACAACGTGAGCAAGCTAAAGTAGCTTTAGTAAAAGCACAGGCACAACAAAATAATCAACAAAAAAATATAAAACCGACAATTCCGTCTTTTTACGAAGAAAAACCATCTTTTGGAAAAGTGGTCACAACAGTGAAAACTCTGCTTAAAAATAGACAACAACAAATTAATTTTGAGTTTAATAATAGCGAAAAAGATAAACCTATTATTAAAGCAAAATCACGAACAGAATGATTAAAAGCAATTGAACAAGCTCCAGCTGGAACAATTAAGGTTGGCTTAAGAAATGTTTCTTCAAATAATCATGAGCAAACAATGCAAAAAGTTGATTTTAAACAAATTAAAAATAAAAGAGTAACGAAAGCTAACTTTAAAAAAGATTTAGCAATTGATGAAACAAAAGAATTACAATTAACTATTCATGATATTTTAGATAAAAGTAAAAAATAAATTAAAAATCAGTCAATTTTGACTGATTTTTAATATATAATTTTAGTAATGAAAGATAAAAACACGAGGAGTGAATAAAAAATGACTAATTTGGGAACAGACTTTTTAGTTAAATGTACTAATATTAATAAATTTTTTCGAAAACAACATGTCTTAAAAAATGTTAGTTTAACTGTACAAAAAGGAGATCAAATTGGAGTTGTTGGACCAAATGGAACAGGGAAAAACAACTCTATGTGAGATTTTAGCCCAATTACGTCGTTTTTCCAATGGCAGCAGTGAAAAACAAGTTGGAATTCGGATTGGGATGCAATTGCAAGAATCTAAATATCCTCGTGGCATTACTGGTTATGATATTTTAAATTTGTATTTAAAAGCTTATAATTTATTAATTCCACCAGAAAACATTTATAAACTTTTATTAAATTTACAAATTGAAAAAAATATGAACAAGGATATTTCAAAATTATCTGGCGGACAACAACAAAAGATTAATATTTTATTAGCATTAATTGTTGACCCAGATTTGATTATTTTTGTTGAATTAGCAACAGGCTTAGATTTAGAAATTAAAGATAAAATATATGAGATTTTAAGTATTTTTTTAGCAAATGAAAATAAAGCATTATTATTAATTTCCCATAATATGGAAGAAATTGAGAAGTTTTGTGATACTTTAATTTTTATGGTTGCAGGAGAAATTACAAAAGTAACAAAAGTAGTTGATGTTGTTGCCGAATATGGCAGTGTTGAAGCTTTTGTCAAAGATCAATTTGCGACGTCAAAAAATGGTTTTAATTCTTTCCGTTGTACTAATTCCAATTGCAATTCTTTGCCAAGCAATTTTTGTATTGACAAATTTAAATTAATTTGCTATAATATATTTGTTGTAAAATTTGGGAAGAATAAGATTTAAGCAGAAAAAAGGAGTAAACAAATGCGTGAAGGAATAATTTTACGTTGTGAACAATGTAAGGAAGAAAACTACATTGCAAAACGTGACAAAAAGAAACAACAGGACAAATTAGAAGTGAAAAAATATTGTTCAAAATGTAACCAACATACTTTACATAAAGAAAAAAAATAACTCATTCTAATGAGTTATTTTTTTAAAATTATTTTTAGCAAAGATTAGAGTTAACATCTGTTTGGATTAACAGGTTTTATGTTATGATTAAGGTAAAGTAGATAATAATACTTTCATATCGGTGTTTTTTTTTTTTTTTTTTTTGATTATTTTAAAATAGCAAAGGAAAAATGTAAAAGGAAGGAAGCACGAATGATTCGAAAAGCTACAATTATTGATCAAGACCAAATTAATCAGTTAAGACAAAAAAATTGAGAAAATTAGTCTTGATGATTATAATCTTTTAGAACAAGAAGTTATTTTACAGTATTTTCAGAATAATAATTTTTATAAAAAATTAGAAACCAAAGTAGAATATGTAATTAGTTTTGAAAATAAAATTTTAGGTTATAGTGCTTATCACCCCCAACAAAATCAAATCACTGATTTATATCTTGACCCTGAATATCAAGGGTGATATTTTGGCAAAAAATTGCTAAAACAGTTAGAATTAGAAGCACAAACAAACGGTTTTTTAGATATTACTGTGGATTATTTTTTACCAGCTGTTGCTTTTTTCAAAAGCATCATTATATTGCAGTGAAGAAAAATGTTCATATTTATTCACAACAAGAAATTTTAACCTATTTTATGAAAAAATATTTTTAATTCAATAGAAAAAATGTATAATATATCCAATAAAAGGAATGATGGGTAATGTTGAACAAATTAAATTTAGATCCAAAAGCGTTAAAAACTTTTAAATTTTTAAATTCACTAAAATTGAATTTTCTTTCAATTGAACGAATTTTAAAAGCAAAAACAGAATTAACTTTTGCTCAAAAAGAAGCAATTTTAAATTTAATGCGACAACAATATAATATTAAGATTAAAGCAAATTATAATTCAGGTCTAATAGGTCAAACCCAGCAGCGAAAACAAGAACTTAGTTTAAAAAAAATTAAAAAAGATACAAAAAAACATTCTCAGCAAAGGACATTAAAAAATAAAAAACAACAAGAGATAACAAATATTTATCAAAAGCGACCTTCTTTTAGGCAAGGTAATTTATTAGAATTAACGAAGCAAAGGATTAATTTATTACGTAATGCTTCAAACAATTACAAACGAATGGGGCAAGGTGTTGTAAAATGACGAAATCCTTATTATTCAATGTTTGGCATTAACCAAACGAATCTTGTTAAGCGCCATAAAAATTTATAATTTAAGTAAAATTAAAATCAGAAATATTATTTCTGATTTTAATTTTTTATTTATACCTTAAATAAAAATAAATAATTTTATTTACAAAAAAATTCATGATTAAGAAGTAAAAATAACTTTTTTAAAATAAAATTTTTAAGGTATAATAATTAACAACACAGTAAAATAGAAAGGTCATTAGTAATGGAAGAATACATATCCCAGAATAATAGCAACTTAGAAACTAATTTAAAAACTAATTTTGAAACGGGCTTAACTTCAGAAGAAGTAATTGCTCGGCAAAAACAATATGGAAAAAATGAATTACCAAAAAGTAAAGTAACCCCATGATATGTTATTTTTGGCAAAGCCTTAATTGAACCAATCCAATTAATTTTAATTTCAGCAGCTGTAATTTCAGTAATTGCGCCAATGATTGGAAATAATTGACAAATTCAGGGCGAATATTTTATTGATTTTTCAGTAATTGCAGCAATTGTTATCCTTGATGCAATTTTAGAAACAATCCAAACAGTAAAAGCACGGAAATCAATGGCAGCTTTAAAATCTTTATCAAAACCAAAAGCGGTCGTAATTCGAAATGATTCTCAGCAAGAAATTCCAGCCAATGAATTAACAGTTGGTGATATTGTTATTTTAGAAGCAGGAAAATATGTTCCAGCGGAACTACGCATTATTGAACAATCTGATGTATTTATTGATGAAGCAATTTTAACGGGAGAAAGTGTTCCTGTTCATAAAACAGCTTACCCAATTGAATCAACAACAATTTTGGCAGAAATGAAAAATATTGCTTTCATGTCAACTTTTATTACAAATGGTCGAGCAGTTGGTGTAGTTATTAAGGCTGGTCAACAAACAGAAATTGGAAAAATTGTAACAACAATTAATGAAACAGAAGAAACTGCTACAAATTTAGAAAAAAAACTAACAAAGTTTTCGTATTGAATTGCAGGCTTAAGTTTTATTATTGCTATTGTTATTTTTTTAGCATTATACTTTAATGGTAATAAAAGTGGATGAACTAATTATTTAATGGTAGCAATTACTTTAGCAATTGGGGTGATTCCAGAATCATTAGCAGCAGTTGTTTCGATTACTTTATCATTTTCAACCAAACGAATGGCAAAACAAAATGTGATTGTCAAAAAACTTGCTAGTATGGAAACATTAGGAAGTGTCAATGTTATTTGTACTGATAAAACAGGAACTTTAACACAAAATAAAATGACAGTTAAAAAAGTAATGATGAATAATGCTGTAATTAATGCTGACGAATACGTTAATAGTAGTCTGGATAAGCACCAAGATTTATTTTTGAAAGCATTAGTTTTATGTAATGATAGTGTTACTGAAGATAAAGAACGGATTGGTGATCCAACAGAATTAGCATTAGTTGATTATGCTGAATTATTTGCTTATGATGAACAAGATTCACGTGATAAATGAGAACGAATTGATGAAGTTCCTTTTGATTCTGAACGGAAATTAATGTCAACTTTAAATGTGATTGAAGGGGTTAGTACAACTTTTACAAAAGGTGCATTGGATAGTTTATTAGAACGTTGTGATCGCATTATGATTCAGAATGAAATTTTAACATTAACAAAAAAAGATAAAGAATTGTTGTTAAAGTTAGCAGATGATTTATCAGCGCAAGCATTACGGGTATTAGCTTTTGCTTATAATACTAATTTTGATGATGAACAAGACCCCGAGGCGTTAGAAAAAAAATTAATTTTTTTAGGAACTGTTGGTATGATTGACCCTGTTCGTCAATCTGCTATTGAAGCAGTAAAAAAAGCACATGCTGCTGGAATTAAAGTTGTTATGATTACTGGTGATCATGCGACAACTGCTCTAGCAATTGCAAAAGAATTAGACTTAGCTTATTCAGAATATGAAGTAATTTCTTCAGAGCAGTTAAATGCAATGACAGATAAGCAATTAATTCGAATTGTTGATAATATTAAAGTATTTGCACGAGTTAATCCTGAACATAAAGTTCGGATTGTTAATATTTTACAGCAGAAAGATTATTTTGTGTCAATGACAGGAGATGGGGTTAATGATGCTCCAAGTTTAGTAAAAGCTGATATTGGGGTAGCAATGGGAATTACTGGAACAGATGTTGCAAAACAAGCAGCTGATGTTATTTTAACGGATGATAATTTTGAAACAATTATTAAAGGGGTTAATGAAGGCCGTAATGTTTATCAAAAAATTCGCCGAGCAATTACGTTTGTGATTGGAGTTAATTTAGCAAATGTTTTATCAATTTTTATTTTATCCTTAATTAACCATGTTTCACCAGTTGAAGCAACTGATATTTTATGAATGAATTTAGTTATTGAATCAATTTTAGCAATTTGTATTGGAATGGCTGATAATGATGATACATTAATGACAATTAAACCTGTGCAAGGGAAGAATCCCTTATTTCGAAATATTTGAGGACCAATGATTCGCATTACAATTTTAACAACAAGTGTTTGTGTTGGCGCTTATTATTTTGGAATGAGTTTTGTTCCAACTCAAGCATACGAAGCTTATGGTTATCAAATAGTTTTTGATTTTTTACGAAGTAGTGATTCTAATATTACAATTGAAATGAAATTGCAAATTTCTGATTTTGGTCGAACAGGAATTTTTATTGCTTTAACTTGTGCACCAAGTATGTTTGTTAATACTGTTACTTTAACAAATTGAAAAATAAAACAACGTTTTACTCCAATTATTAATCGACCATTAATTTATGCTGCAATAGGAGCAGTTTTATTAAATATTGTTATTTTGTTTATTCCTTGAATTAATAATAAAGTACTAAACTTAAATGATTTAGAAGTTTATAATTTAAATAATTGATATTTTATTCCTTCTTGTTTAGCAATGGCAATGATTCCTGTCACAATTATTGTGATAACTGACGCTTGTCATTTTTGATGACATCATGGGTTAAAACAACACTTACGAAAACTTGGCAAAATTAAAATAAGAAAGTTATAAAGGAATAATTGTATTACAAATAATTTTTAGGAAATATTATATTGAGCAATTAAGTTGTTAAAGGAACGAGGGTGCTTTTTTAAAAAATTATTATTATTCAATATAATAATAGGTATCTTAGATTTCAAAAGATGAAGTTAACGAACAAGATTTACTAATGTTTGCTAAATTAATAATGGATTTTTGAAATTATTATAAGTTAATACTTATAAAATTTGATATAATAAACAGGACTATAAGGAGAAAATATGGATATTGAAAAAACAAAAGATAAAAACTTAAATCAAAAAGAAAATCAGTTATTAAATAAAAAAATAAATTCTTACACATTAGAAAAGTTAATTCGTCATAGTAATACAGGTAAGGTTGAACCAGCAAATAAAATGATTGCTGAATATTATGCTCGTCGTGATAAAGAAATGCAAGCAGTAAAAGTTCGTCGTGAACAAGCTAACCGTGATGGAATTTATAACTTTAGTCTGGCAAAATATGATAATATTTTTAAAACAGTTAATACAACAAATAAAGAATTAACAAAACAATATAATTTACATACTGCTAATCTTAAAAGTGAAAAAGTGTTACCAATTGATCGTTTTTCACCGCAATATTTAGCAAAGCAAAATAAGATAGGTATTAAAAAAGAAAACGATAATCGTCCGGTAATTGATTTGTTTGATGAAAATAATAATGAAAAACAACCAGCAATTATTGTTTATGATCCAGTAGGTCGCATGGAAAAAAGAAGGGTTTTAACAAATACATAGAAATTGAATAAAAATAATAAACCATTTACTAAAATGGTTTTTTTATTTGTAAAACCAAAATTATTAATTGATTCAGAGAAAGGACAGCATCTTAAATTCTTAAAATAGAAACTTTTTATTACAACTTTTTGATACCCTCTTTAAGTTGTTTACACATTTATTAAATATCTTAGAAATCTTTATAAAGTGTACCTGTGTTTTTTCTCCAATTTTAAGGTGTTGTCCTTTCTCTGTTTCAGTTAATTAATTTGCTAATAAAAAAACTTAATAAAGGAAGGAGTAGGTAATGAAAATTAATAAGCAACAAACAATATGTGATGTTGATAATTGCTATAAAGCAATATCATTCATTACCGAAGAATTTTTATCAAATAAAGTTTTATGAACTTGTAAAAAACATAAAGATTTATTGAATAAAGTAAAAGATAAAACACAAAAGCGGTTTTATAAACGCTTAGAAAATTCAAAAATTATCTTTGATTATGAAACTGGTTTATTAAAACTTAAATTTTATAAAACAACTTAATGCAGAGCGGAACGGTTATTTTAAATAACTAAGTGTTTTTATTCCACAGCCGGCCGAGGCAAGTACTGAAATAGTGTATGAGGAAAAATGTAAATCGGCGCTGGTTCATTAGAACTAAGCGATAGTCGTGATAAGTCCAAGGTTAATATCAAACGACAATAAAAATAAAGATAGTGACTTTACAATTAAATTTGCGAAAAGTGTGGTTGGTTGGAGTTTTATAGCATTTGGTCCTTTAAAATGCGAGTGAATTTTTAATTTAAAAACTGAACGTCAAATCCCAGAGCAAAAGCACAAATGGGCACGGATAAAGGAAGATATATATGTCTGGCGTCAATATTAAAAAAACAACTGTGGATTATTAAACATTCAAACAATTAACATATCGCCACCGCTTACCCCAGTGAGGCGGATGGCGTAGTAAGTAAATAGATAAATACTTATATAACTAATTCTCGCTTGGCACTTTCACTTGGGAGTGAGTGCCAGCGAGTTAAAACTAGGAGGAAAAAATAAATGACAGAATATAAAAGTAAATATATTAATAAAACTTGAAATGAAATAACAACATCATTTTATTGAGTTAATTGTCAACCTATTAATTGTCGTATTTCACATCATAAAAAACATTATGATTTGCAATGTTTAGAATGAGCCAAAATGTACTTAAATTTATTTAAAGATAAATGAAATGTTATTGCTTCTTACATGCAATATTACAAAATTAACGATATTTTAGATTTAGCTTCTGATGGTTGAAAAATATTGCAATTTGAGAAAAAAATCAAAGGAATAATTTAGGAGGTTTATATGAAAAAGTTAAATAAAATTTGTCTTAAAAAAAGATATTGAGGTTATTGCTTAAAATGTAATCAAGAAAATAAATTAAATGAATTAATGCTTAAAAGTTATTCAGTATCATTTGAAGATATGACTGATGAACATTGAGCATTAGGAAAACAAAATTAGGAGGAAATAAAAAATGATATGTAATAAAGCATTAAAAATTACCAATAAAGATATTATTTATGCACAAATTGATAGTGATTATTTAGATAATTTAGAGTTAAATTTATATCTTAAATTTGGTGATGAGGAACGACATGTGGGTAATATTTCATTGCCAACAAATTTTGACTTAAATTGCAAATGATATGAAATTGATGAAGTTAAAAGTTTAATTAGTGATTATTTAGCAGATGAAGAAGCAGATTATGAGGTGATAAATTATGAATAAAAGTTACTTATTAGTAACAAAAGATAAATATAGCTTAAATACTACATATTTTTATACATTTGATGAGGCAAGAATTTATTCTGAAAATTTAAATTATTGTAAAACTACAATTATTGATTTAGAAAACGAAAATATTAAATGACAAGGATGTGAGTAAATATGTGAAAAGATGAAGATGGTAAGGTTTATACCGAAGAAGACTTATTTAATATAGCATTAGAAGAATGTCACTCAGAAGACGGTGCTTATGAGTATATTGATAATTTAATTATGAATATGAATTTGGAGGAAATTTAATTATGGAAGACTTAAAATTAAATAATGAAGTTAAAAATATTACTTATCCATTTTATTTAAAAGGAAATGATTTTAAAGAATTAAGTTTAAAAGCATTAACAATTAAAAAATGAATTGATGAAAATGGGCAAGAATTAGCAGAATTTATATATCGACAACAAGCTTGATTAATAAATGGAGAATATAAATCACAATCACTAAAAGATTTAAAACTAGTAGTTTCAAAAATTGATTATATTTTTAGAGAACCATTAGAATTAATAAAAAATTTTAAAGATGAATTAAATTTTATTAGAAAAGATATTTTGAATTTAGAAAATAATATTAAAAGTAATCATGATTCTTTTAAAAATAGTGTTATTAATATTCAATTTCAAAAACAAAATGAAATTATTGAAAATCACAAAAAAGAACAATTTTTAGAAATTAAAAGTGTAGCAAAACAAGAGCAAGAATTAAAAATTATTACTAGTAATTTTCGTAAAGAAAAATTATTAGTTAAAGATATTGAAGTTATAGGTATTAATGATGATTTTTTACAAAAAGCTGATAAATTAGAACTTATTAATCTTATTAAAAACTATTTAATTGTTGATGAACAAATTGTTAAAAATGAAATTAAAGAACAATGAGATAGTAATAAAGATATTAATTTAATTGGTATTAAAGGTATTAATTTTAAAATAAATAAAGGAGAAAAATAATATGGCAAATATTGTTGAATTTTTAAGAACAGATAAAGCAACAGAATGAATAAAAAGTAAATTTTCAAATGAAAATGAAATTGCAAGATTTAAGAGTAATATAGTTTCAATATCAAACAGTAATGAATTATTACAAAAAGCAGACCCAAAAACAATTATGACCGCTTGTTATCAAGGTGTTTTATTAAATTTACCTATGGAAAAGCAATTCGGATATGCTTATGTCGTTCCATATAATACTAAAATAACAAGAATTATTAATGGTCGTGAAATCCAAGAATGAATTAATCAAGCACAATTTCAAATGGGTTATAAAGGTTATATTCAATTAGCTCAAAGAAGCGGTCAATATTTAGATATGTCAGTATCAGACGTCAGAGAAAATGAATTAGTAAATTATGATAGATTAAAAGGAACTAGTTTTAATTGAATACAAAATGAAGATGAAAGAGAAAAATTACCAATTATAGGTTATGTAGCATATTTTAAAATGGTTAATGGTTTTGAAAAAACATTATATATGACAAAAGAACAAATGGAAAATCATTTTATGAAATATTCTAAAACTTATGCTAAAAATAAATCATTTTATATTGCTAGTTTTGATGAAATGGCACTTAAAACAGTATTAACTAGTTTATTGCGAAAATGAGGTATTATGTCAGTCGAATTACAACAAGCTTATAAATCAGACCAAGCAGTTATTACAACTAATGATGAAAAGATTTATATTGATAATGATAATAATATAAACATAAATAAGAGTCAAATTAGCAACGAAAATATATCAAATAATAATTTATTACATGAATCAAATGAAAGATTGACAGATAATAATGTAGTAAAAGAAGAAGATATATCAAATGTATTACCAACAGTTAACAACGATGAGGAATGAGCGACTTGATAAAAATAGGTATTGACCCATCAGGAACTGGCACTACGGCCGTTGCTATTTTTGAAGATAATAAATTAATTGATAAATCTGAATATACAAATCATTATTGAATTACACAAACCGATATTATTTTAGATAAGTTAAAACAAGATGCAATTATTAATATTGAAGATTGTTTATATACAAATGCTAATGGTTCAAAAGACCGTGATGATTTATTAAAAATAATTGAAGTAATTAAATATGATACACACGAATTAAATAATGTTAATTGAGTATCACCAAAACATACTAAATCAGTTGTTAAAAATATGGAAAATTTAAGTAAATATAATGATAGTTGTATATGAAAATATGATAAAGATAATAATTTAACTTATCAATATGGTAAAGGTTGATTCTATAATAATGAGAAAATAAGTAATCATTTACGAGATGCCATTATTATTGCTAATTATGAAGGTTAATATTATGAAAAATTCATATAATCAAAAAACAGAAAAATATTATTCTAAATTAATTCGTAATGTTAATATTTACTTAAATGAAAATGAAGAAAAAGTTTGAAATGAATTTAATGGCCTTACTTATTCACAACGAATAGAACATCTTATTAATTTTTATATAAAACACAATAAAGAAAAATAAAAAATAACCTTAATTGGTTATTTTTTAAATGCTATTTGTTAGTTGTCTAATAGCATCTTTTTGTTGTTGTTTTTTGTCATTTACTTTAACTTGTTTTTTAACATTTTTAATTTGACCTGTTTTTAATGCTAATTCTGTTGCATAATCAGGCCCTCGTAAATGTTTTTCGTGGGCAATAACAGCAGTTCTTAATTCTCTAATTTCTGCTTTATATTTTTTAATTTTTTTAGCAGATAATCCAAGAATACCAAGACTACCCATTCCGCCTGCACCTGCTAATACAAGTAAAGCAATTACTATTTCATTACTAATTTCCATTTTAATATTTCCTTTCTTATAAATTATTTCATTGTTTTGCTATTCTTGGTTGAATAACACGCGGATTAATTCGACATTCTAAACAATGTCTTAAATGGTCTTTTTTTCATTTTGATTTATCAATTCAAATAATAATTAAAGAAATTATTAAAGTAATTAAAGGTAATATTGTAAATACTAATCCCATTTTAGATATTTTTAATCGTGGTATATCAATTTTCATATCTACTTTTGGTTTACTACTAGCAACAAATATACCCTGAATTCCGTGTGTAAATAAAGGGGGTAATAATATGGCAATTCCATTACCTCAATATTGACCATAATTATATCAATTAATATTATCTTTTATTGCATTAATCATGCCATATTCTAATCAACAATTTAATGCTAAAAATATCAATGTATAAAAACTAACTACTCAACTACGAATTTTATATTTCCTTTCTCATTCTCTAATATCTTTATGAGTTCAATTATAAGTCGGAATAGGGTCTTTTTTAAATCAATTTCAAGGTAAGACACCCTTTAATCAAGTCATTTTATCTTGTTTCATAATTATTTACCTCATTTAATTTTTTATTCATTTTTATTTAATTCTAATCATTTTTTGTTAAATAATTCTTTAATATCATTTCTATTATTTGAAATAATTCTTCATACTGGGTGTTTTTCAAGTAAGTTTAATTCATTAATAGTTGTTGCACTATTTATTTTTCTTATCAATATATCATAAGAATCCGATGTTTCTTTTGAAAAATCAGTATCCATATCACGCTTATAAATAAAATGCGGTTCATCTGCCCTTAATTCGCTATTATTTATTAATTTTCTTTTAATTGTTAAATCTTTAATAACAATATTATTTGTGTAATTTGAAATTGAGCCGTCTTGCTTAATTGTTATTCTTTCATATGAATTATCTGCTAAAAATGTAAAAATTGATTTTTGTGATATTGTTTCAAATAATATGTTACAAATTTATTAGCATATGCATAATCTGTTATTGAAATTGATATTTTATAGTAATATTTTGTTAAATCATAATTTGGAATTTTAAATGTTAATTTTTCGTTTGCTTCTGGATAATTAATTAATTCTCAACTATCATCATTAATAGGTATATCACCATTACCTAATAATGAATTACCATTAATAGTTTTAATATTTGTTCCACTTATTAATTTATCTTGTTTAAGATTAATATCTTGTGATGTTTTTACAATATATTTACCATCAACTTTTTCAATATAATTTTTATTTAAATCACTATCTTTAATAATATCTGTTGGAATATCGCCACTTTGTTTTGCTTTTCAGACATTATTTTCATAATAAATACTATCATTATCAAATGGAACAATAAGTTTAATATATTCGTTATAATCAATTTTAGAAAAATCATTAACAGTTGGATAAAAAATATTTATTGAATTATCTGTTTGCAATCGTTCTTTTAATCAAAATAATAATGTTGGATAAAAAGTTTTTTTACTAATATGTTTATATTCTTCTTCTCATGAATGAGCATAATTATCTAAACTATAATTATATGGTCTAGATACTGTTTTACTAGCTAGATATAATATCAATTATTTCACCTGCTAATTTTAAAGCATTTTTAACATCTCTGGTAATATTTTCATTTGCTTCAGGGTCATTAGTTTGTGAATAAGCAACTCCACCTTGTGAAAATGATGCACTACCAGTTAAATCATTTACTCCTTTTGGTAAATATCAATTAATAACTGCTAATAAACAAGCAGATTGAATATAACTTAATCATTTATCATATTCAATTAAACCAGTATTATCTTTTTTTACTCATGGAAATAATTCTTTTTTATTAATCTTATCGGAAATTGTTCCACCTGATAATCTATCCATTCATAAACTAGTTTTTAAAATAGCATTATAAATTAAATTATCATTATAAGCAGATTGTTTTCTTTCATTAATAGGTTGTCAAAGTTTACTTTCTTTGACATCTTCAACTGTTATAAATAATAAATTATTTAAATTATTTTTCATATAATACACCTCTTAATTTATTACGATATTTATTTTTTAAATTACTTGGCTTATAACTATTAACTCTTGCTTTTGCTTTCTTAATTTTTTTAATAGTTTGATTAGTTTTGTAAAAAATATTTTTAACTGGTGTTTTATATAAATTCTTAATATTTTTAACATCACTTCGGCGTTCACGATATCATTTTTTATTATTAATTTCACCAGCAAAATTAAAATTAAAATGTCCAATTTTTAAATTATTAATAAACTTTTTAATTTGTTGTAATTTTTGAACTGTTGGTAATGTTAATTTAGTAGTTCCTTTGGGATATTTTTCTTTTAATGCTTGTGGTAATCGTTTTTTAATATAATATCTTAAATGATTAGGTAATCATTTTCTTAATCAATAACGCCAAAATAAAGTTCCTGCATTAGATACAGCATTACTTAATAATTTTCATATTTCAACTGGAACACTAGGATAAACATAAGGTCCATAAAATTTCGGATGTTTTGCTGTTTTTGTATATATTAAAATAGTTAAATTACCTGTTAAAGTTAATTTATTTGTAATATTAAACATACCACTATCAAGTCAACTACTATTTAAAGGTTGTCAATTAGTATTTAAATAATTTTCATTTTTAAATTGTTTTCTATTTTTAATATTATTATCTTTTTCTAATTGACTTAATATTTGTTGAATTTCTTTTTTATGACCTTTTTTAATTAAATCTAAATAAGTAAATGGATTTAATCACTGATAAATATCTTCAACTTTATTTGTAATTTTATTATATTTATCACTAATATAATTAATTGGCTTTAATATTTTATTTTTAACTTGATTAACTCTATTAATTAAATTTACAAATTTACTTATTAAAGGTTTATTTTCTAAATTAGATACTAATAAAGTTAAAACGCGTAATATTAGTAAATTCATTTTATATTAACCTTGATTATTTGGTTTTGATTCTGGTTTTGATGCTGAAATTAGATAATCAACTGGAACTCTAAAAGTTTTATTTAGATTACTTTTAGCGGCAGTAATTTCATCTTGGCTTGGTTGTTTTTCCAAAATAATTTTACATGTTTTAGGATATAAAATAGTTGGTGTTGCATATTGAACTTTACCAATTCATTTAGGATTAGCAGTATCATTATCTAAAACTTGTTGAATAGTATCCATATTAATTGGATAAGCTCATACTTGTTTATTTAATAATAAACCATTTACATTATTAAAATTATAACCTTTATCACGGTTAACTTGTCCTTTTGTATATGTTTTTTCTAAATGAAAACTTTTAGATACTGGAATACCCATTGCTGTATTTTCATATAATTCACCATTAACCATTGCTTTTAATTGAGCTTGTGAACCAATTACTTTTAAATAAGCAGGTGTTAATCCTAAATATGCTCTTCGTCCTAAAACCATAAACATTTTATCGGTTGGCAAACCAAAATATAAATTACTAATTTGATTTGTTAATTCAATCAAAGTTTCATTTAATGTAAAGAATGCTTTATTTGCATCATCTGCATTTTCTGCTGTATAACTACGAAATGGAATTACTTCATATTGACCATCTGCTAAACAATAATCATAAATAGCCTGAATTAATTCACATTTTAAATTAACAAATTTATTCTGTACAACACTAGAAATAGCATCAGCAATAACACCATTTTTAATATTTTGTTCTATTAATGCTAAATCAAAAGCTTCATTCATTAATTTTAAATTAAATCTTTTATCAATAGGAACTGGAATTCTTGTTAATCCCATTGTTTGAGTTGTCCCACCATTTGGTAATGAATAATCCTCTTGCCATACCACACGATGAGTTAAATTATATAATGCTTGTCCAGCATTAGGTAACCAAGCAACTTGTTCTGCGGTTGCTGTTGCATACTGCATAATACTTGCATATTCATTATATAAAGGTCCACGCAATAATGCATTAACCATATCAACATAGGCTTTTTGACCTGTTGTATTACCTTCTAATGTAAAAGGTACTTGTGGCAAATTAATTGTTGCCATAATATTTCACTCCCTTATTATCTAAGGTTTTTAAGTGTATAATCAGTTATTTTTTTAATTTCATCAGGAGTATATGCTCCTTTTTCTTTAATAGTTTCAATTTCATCATTTTTATTTTCATTTGATTTTTCAATCATATCTTTAATAAAATTAGTTGGTGAAACTGATGATTGCTCTTTAACAAACAAATCAGGTTTTAATTCTTTTAAAGTTTGCATTTTTTCAGATAAAGAACTACCACTAACTTTATTTAAATTAGTTTTAATATCTTCAATTTTAGTAGATGGAACATCTTTAAATGCTTTTAATTCATCTAATTCACTAACAACTTTAAAATACTTTTCTTTTGAAATAGTATCTTTTCGTTTTTGAATACCTTCAATAATTTGTTTTGTTTCATTATGAAATTCATTTAAAATATTATCTGCTATTTCTTCACTTAAACCTTGTTCTATTAATTGTTCTTTTGTAAGTGCCATTTTATAAACCTCTCTTTTTTTATTCTTGTTCGAATAACAAGTCAGCATAAGTCTTTTTAAGGCGGAAAGCATAAACCGTAAATTACTTTTTTGTTAAAAGGATAAACCGTTAACATTATTTTACACTATTATTTTAATAATACAACTATTAATATAGAGAAGAAGGGGGAGAGAAAATATAACTTAATATATTTTACTGCTAATTTAGCCCTTAAAACGCGTAATTAAGAGTATTTTAAAAGATAAATTTATTAAAATAAGCGCTAATTTTGCTTGTATATATATAATGCAGGTAGATCTTGATAAAAAGTTTCAAGATTAAGAAAAGGAGAACAACAAGCGTGAAAAAGTTACTTAGTTTATTAAGTGTCTTAACAATTAGTGGAACTGCTGTACCAACAATAGTTGCAAATAAACCATATATAATAACAGTACCAAATGATAATGAAACAGAAAAAATTAATATAACTAGATTAAAATCAATTCCTTTTATTGTTTATACAGAAAATTTAAATACAGAAAAAGAAATTGCTCAAGAAATCTTATTGGGATTAATGACTAATAATTCAGAGCAAGATGTTTTTGTTGATATTTATTATTCTTTTTTAGAAAATAATGAATGATGAAACTTTAAAAGTGTAAATTTGAAAAATCCCGAACCAGGTAAATCTGAAGAATATAAAAATGCAACTTTAATTGCAAGCGTTGATAATAAAAACTATAAAGGTGCTATGGTCTTTGATGTTACTTTAACAAATAACAAAAATTTTAAAGATGTTAAATTAAATACAAGTTTAACAAATAAAGCTTTAAGATACATTCAAGATAGAAGCAATGACCCTTCTCGACCCAACATAGGACCAGTTAATGAAGAAGTTTATATAAATTGCGGGAATGGCGTTACCAAAAGTGTTATAGAAGATAATTTCGTTTCGGTTGATATTACAAAATATGCTTCATCAAAAGAAGAATTTTTGAAGTATTATTCGTCAATTATTTTAGAATATGATTATGGGTCAAATTGATGAACAGATAATGAAGGGTGAGCTTATTCTGGTGGAAAAAACATTGGTTTCCCATTAAATAAAATAGTTACTATAAATGGAAATGATTTAAAAAATGGTTTCAATAATATGGAAACTTATAATGATAAAAGTAATTTAAGAAAAGGACAACTTTGACATAATGTATCATTAGAATGAAATGAAAATATTTTTAAAATGAAATTTGAACTAAGCGGTAATGTATGATGAACACCCGGTTCAAGACATGATCATGCTGTTTTAGGGCAACTTAGAAATGTGAAGTTAACTCTTAAGACTTCTATTGCTAAATATAATGATTATAATAAAGTTATAGTAGAAAATAAAAAATTATTAACAAATAAATTAGTTAAATAAATTAGTTAAAAATAAATATGAAAAAAATACTAAGCATTTTAGTAACAATCACTTTGATTGGAACAAATACAACAAGTTTAGTTGCTTGTAATACAACACAAGAATACACACCCGAAGAATTAAAAGAACTAAAAGAGAAAAACAAAATAGATACAAAAAACCAAACCATTAGAGACAATTTAGAATGAATAACACCACAAGAAAAACCATTTAATAATATTGATAATAAATGATATTTTGTAGTATGAAAAGGAAATAATCAATGAAATATAAATAAATTTAAAAATGATGAATTTCCAAAACAAATAATACCTAATAATAATGGTAAAGATAAAATATTGATTAATTATGGTGATTCTATTGTCGGAAAACAAAGACAAAAAGAATTATATTTTGTTTATAGAGATTCACTTAAAATTAAATATTGGTCTGAAGACAACAGGAAATATTTTAAATTAGTTTATCGTTGAAATGGTGAAGAACAAAAATTACCCGACTTAATAATTGATAATGATGGTAATGTAAAAGTTAACGGAGAATAGAAAAAGAGATTTTACATCTCTTTTTATTTTTATCTTGGTTTAATTGTAATTTTAACTGGACTATCGCCTTTATTTCTAATTCCCAAAACATTTGGATTAGAAACATCTATTGTTATATCTTTATTATTACCAAAATATCCTATTTCAATAAATACTAATTTAGCAATTAATGCTTTTGTAAATCTAATTTTTAATTTCATATTATTTGTATAGTATGCTTGTAAATATGTTTCTTTAATTTTATCTTTGTCGTGATTAAATAATTTTGTTATTTGTAATAAAAATCTTAAATCATAGTTATAATTTGGTGTGTTATATATATTAAAATAATTCTTTTTTGGTAAACCATTAGTAAAAGCGGTAGCAAATGTTTTAATTTCATTATTTATATTATCTGTATATAAAGTTATTGTATTTTCAAAATTAACTTTATCAGTTTGTGAATAACCCGATTCATATAAAGTTATATTCTCTAATGAACCATAAGAATTATTGCAACTATTTAAACCACCTAAAATATCAACATTTCTATTAGGAATAAAATTCTCTATATTTGCTTGTGCACACTCAACTTGTAAATTACCTAAATTACTTATTTCAATAGTTTTATAAGCATCTTGGAATTTACTAATACTTTGAATTGTTGGGTCAATTTGTTTTAAATCAATTTCAGTTTCATAATAGCCTTCATTAAATTCATCAGAAAATAAATTATTAAATGAATCTTGCTTACATTGTGCTGGTGCTGTAATTCTAGTTAATAATGGTAATACTACATCAGAACGCATAATATTTATTGTATATGGTTTATAGTTATATGGTACTGGTGGTAATACATATTTTGGATAATTAAATGTTGGTATTTCATAGTCATGGGGTAATAAGAAACTAGTTTTATAATTAGTTGTCATATCTCGTAAATAGTTGTTTAATACACTTTTTGTTTTACCACGAAAACTTCATACTGATAATTTTAAATAATCTTCTTCATTGTTAGTATATGGGTTATCAGCATAAAAGATAATTTCAAAATTACCTTTATATAATGCTTGAATTGAAAACATATCAATTATATAACTACAATTTGTACCATCTGGTGTTTGTAAGAATTCACAATCATTATCTTTTTCACTATCACTAACTGGTGTTTGTGCATCAACTGCTCTTACTAATTCGTTAATTAAATAGATACGATTAGTTTTAGGATTTAATTGTTTTAAATTATAAGTTGAATAAGTTATTCGTTCTGTTGATTTACCATCCTTAGTTAAAACAGTACCTTTTAATTTGTCTGTTAATAAAGTAGTAAAACTAAAACTAGTAGCATTAGCACCAATCATAGCACCAATTTTATCATTTCCTTGTTCTCTAAATATTTCAAATGGTAAATAACCTTTACCTTTTGAGTTTTCAGATCAAAATGCATCATTATAAAAACTATAAATATTTGCACTCATAAAACCATTAAATCATTGGAAATTAGGTCATGATTTTTCATTTTGATTAATTACTCAACCTCAGGGAATACCAAATGAAATAAAGTTTAAGAATTTACCAACACCACCCGGTATAGTAAAAGGATTAAATACTAATTTTTGCGTATAGTTTAAAGGTAATACGGTAATTTGACGATTAATAAAATTATTCATATTTAAAATATCTCAAACATTACAAAAACCCATTTTATTATATTCAATTTGAACTTGACCAACAGTATTACCAAATTCATCTTTTCTTCTAAAATATGATGATGCTTGCGTACTAATGATATTATTAACTGTACCACTGTTTGTTTTTATTTTGCTTGGTGGTGTTATTTTTCAATCTTTAGATCAGTAAAATTTAGAATCTTTATCTTCTTTATGAATATTTCTACCAACAGTAGAATTGGTTGCTGATGTAGTAGCGGGGTCAGTTATAACAATACCCTCACTATTTTTCTGTTTTCAAAAGTCGTATCTGCTTTCCATATCTGTTTTTCAGTCTTTATAACCAGTTATTATTGTTGGTTGTATTCCTTGAATGTTATATCAACTTACTTCGGGTGATGCATAAGTATTTACTTTATCAGGTGGACAAGGAAACATGTTATACATTAATAAATCACGAGAATTCATTACTTTTTTATTAAATTGACCTTTAATAATTGGTCGACCAATAACGGGCATATCAAAAAAGATTGGATTACCATAAAATTTAACTGCCATTGCTCTAACGCCCGGGTCTTTTAATAAAACCTCATCTAATTCAATGGTTGGTGTATTTGTTTTTTCATCATAAGTTATTTTAGGAAAACAATAACCCTCACCTGGGGCACTTGTTTGAATAAATTGTCGTACTGATAAACCACTATGACTAATTTTGTCATTAATACTTGAAAAGGTAATTTCTTGTCATAAGAAACTACCATCATAAGGTGAATAATAATTAATAACATTTGAAGGATATAATCATTGTCTATCTTGTGGTGCAGAATTAATATCACCACCTCCAATATTTAAACTACGGTCATTAAAGACTGTATAAAAATTATAATAATCATTTATATTTAATTTATCGACATCTTCATCTAAAATTAATAAAGTATATTGTCTTTCAGTTGATTGTTGAGTAAATACTTGTTCAAATTTTGCTTCACCAAATTGAATTGAACTTCTATCATCAATCATATATGCATCTCAATATTTACCAACTTTAACCTCTTTTGTATAAAAGTTATCGGCTTTATTATCATTATTCATAAAATAACTTAATTTATATTGATTTAAGTATTCTAACATTCTATTAATATCATAAATGTTTTCACCATCAATTAATTTTCAATAAACATTATTATTTTCATCTTTTAATTTTATAGCAAAAGGTGTTTCATTATTTGCTCATATAGTTGAATTAATAGGTTGTTTATTAAAATCATCAATCGTTAAGATAGTAATTTCTTCACCTTTATATTTTTGGACTATTTTTAAACTACCTTGTCATTGAGCAATCGTACTTTCCATATTATCAAATATGCGTGAATAACTACCATAATCACTTGGTTTAGCATTATTGGGTTTTCAACCAGTTTCTGTATCAGGAATATATGAACTATAAACATTAAAAGGAAATACCATTCAATGTCTATTATCTCGTATATTTTCTCTGATATCTATTAAAGTATCGTGGGCTTGTCTTCTTAATTCTTCCATAACACCTGGGTTAATTCTACTCATTTATTAATTCTCCTTAATTTCTGTTCTACCTTGTAAGGCATTTTGATTATTACCAGTTTCATCATATTCTAGTAATTTATTATTATGTTCGATTTCTTTATTTTGCATTTTATCTTGTCATGCTTCTACTTTTTCAAAATATTTGGTTGCTTCTAATTCATCAATATTATCATATTCAGTAATTGCTCTTATTGGTTCAATTGTACCATTATCTAATCTAGCAGTAATTAATTCATTTTGTCGCATTTGGTCAACTAAACTAGCACTAATAAAATCAAAACCATAAGGTCGTTCACCAATACTATCTCATAAACCATAGTATTTTAAAACTGTATCAAACATTTTAGTATAATATTGAATCCGATATGCTTGTAAATAAGCTTGTTTTTCTAAATCTTTCGTTTTAGTTAATAATGATTGTGTTTTATTTTGGTCGTTATCTGATTTATCACCAAAAGGACTAGAAAAATGACATGCTAAGTATACTTGCTCAATAATTGCTTTTTGATCTTCAGTATATGTTTCTAAAGTTGGTGTTCCTTGTACTACTTGTAAAGATTGTGATAATTGACCATCAACTGCTGATTGACCTGATTGAATAAAAATATCATCAAAAGCATCTTGTAATACTTTTTTATTACCTTTGTTGTAAGCAGTCATTAAATCATCATCTAATATTCCATATCAATGAGTACGATTTGCTCATCTTTCTTTTGATTTAATATTAAAACTATCTTCTAAATCAAATTGTAATTTATAACAATTTGCCATTGTTGGTCAAGGATTTAAAGTAGTTGATGTTGATAAAAATAAAGGATTAGGTTCATTTATCATTTCTCAAAAAGGTACTATACCTAATTTATTTTTAAATTCTTGGACTAAAACAGGTTTAACATCATCTTTAATTTGTGTTTTACTTTGCCCAACAATTACTTCATTATTTTTAGGTCAACCTTTAATAACTATTTTATCTTTGGTACAAATTAAATTTAAAATAAAACCACTATCTGATTGATGATAATTTAATCAAATATCGGCACCTTGTTCTAATTCATTTATTTTACTTACGCGTGATGTAAAGTTAAAAGGATTAATTCATAAATCAATATTGCCATCACTAGTTTCTAATAAACCAAAGATAGTTTTACTATCTAATTTTTCTTTTATTTTATAAGTTTCATATCATCAATTTAATTTTTCTAAAATATCTTTACGATGAGACTTAAATAAAATATCTTTACCATTTACTAATCGCATTTGATGGCGAGCAATAATATTGGCTAAATTAATAGTTCAATCATAGTTATAATATTTTAAAACACTATTAATATCATTTAAGTTTGGTAAACTAGGGAAAGTGTTATTCATTGTTATTTTGCTCCTTTAATTTTAAAATAAGTGCATAATTAATTATATTTACTGTTAATAAATTTGGTTCATTTGCTAAAACTTGTACACATACTTTAACTTTTTGGTATTTCTTAATATATTCGTTATATAAATTTAAATTACATATTGCGATATTATCTTTTTTTAATTCTTGACAAAGTCTTTTTTTAACTTGTCCACAAACAGACATATAAGGTCTTTTTGCATTTATTACACGCTCATCATGTATTACATAAATATCTTTTTTCATTAAGTTAATCACTCCCTTTGTTGTCATAATTTATAATCTGCTGAACTATTATGCTTAACCATTGGTAATAATTCAAAGTGTAAAGCATAAAAATCACTATCAAATGTATCATCATATAAGTCTAACATTCGTTCTTCTCTTGCATCAGGCTTATCTTCTCATTGAATTAATTCATATTGGGTTTTACTTACAGGACATTTTTCTCATAATCATTTTAATTGATTAGTATTTATTAACATTGTAAATGCTTCTACACGATGTTTTATTTTAAACTTCTGCTTTTGTGCTGGTTTAAAATGCATGTATTGACCAAAAGTATAATTATATTTTTCTCTATTTAAACTTTCTAGTGTTGCATAAGCACTATCATCAACATTAATTGATATACCTTGTTGAATTAAATTAAAGTATTGGTTTAATTGATTGTTGTAAAACTCTAAAATATCTTTTACTTGTTCTAATGGTCCTTTAAATTGTTGAGTAGCATTTGAGTGTGTATATTCAGCAACTTTATATGCTTTTTTATCAAATGAATTATATATTCAAAAACTCGCTGCTGTTGTATGTCCTTTGGGGCTAGTGGAGTTTGCTAAGTCAACACCACCTAATAATTTCGTTGGTTGAATAATATCTGTTGCTTGCATAATATCAATATATCTTGCAAAGATTGAACCACTAGTATTACCTGGTAAACCTCAACTTCATACTCTTGCTCTTTCAATATCTAATTGTTCTAATCTTAATTGTTCATTAACTTTATCTTGTGGTAATTCATAATTTAATCTTCAACTAGAATAATGAATAATAATTTTCATATTTCATTTTTCAATATATTTTATTTGTTCATATTTACTACACATTATTTCTTCATTAAAAGGTAATAATTCATTACAATAACCAACAATATATCTTTTAAAACTTTCAGGATTACATGTATTAATTGTTATTTTATTTTGATAACCACGAATAGCAAATTCTAAATCACTTAAATCTTTTTGTTGAAATTGGTCACATTCTTCTCGTCAATCAATAACTAATTTATATTTATTTAAATCAGCAAATGCTTTTAATTTTTCTTTCCGACTTGGTGAATGTAAACCTTTACAATATATTTTGCTACCATTTGATAAAGTAAAAGTAAAATTTGATAAATTAATAATATAAGGAATATGATTTTCATCTAACATATTTCATATATTTTGAAATACACTATCTTTTAAATCTTTACTCCAATACATACTAGCAATGATACAAATTGGTTGTTTAATTAATAAACTAATTTTTAATAATTCACCAAACATTTTAATATTTGATATAGTCTTACCACTATATCGTGTTCCAATTTGATTAATTTCATTAACTAACTCATATTTTTTAGTAAAGGGGTATTTATTACCAATACTACTATTTTGTAATAACCAATAAGGAGTTTCTAACAAATAAGTAAAATGATTAAGCATTATTATCACTTTCTTTTTTAATATCTCTAATATCAGTTTGTAAATTAACTATTATTGGTTGCTGATTATTTAAGTTTAATTCTTGTTCTAATTGTTTTTCTTGCAGTGAATATTTATAATTAAATGCTCGTTGTCAATATAATTTAACACCATCAGGTGATTTCATCATAAAATTAATTATTTCACTTTCAATTCTATCAACTTGTCGTTGTATTAAAGATATTATTTTTTCGCTCTTGTAAGTTTCATGTCTTCATCTGCTAGAAAGGTTGAGTTTATCGGTTAAATCGTTCAAAGTATATGGTTTATTAGGTGATTTATTTTCTCAAAATTGCTCTATTTTACGATAAAAAGTTGCCAAACTTGCTGTTTTTGGATTAAATTCTTTCATTTTTTACTCCTTTTTGCATATTAAAATTGCTATTATTTAAACAATATGATTAAATAAAAGAGTAATTAATCCTGAAAATATAACAAAAGAACCAAGTTGGTTCTTTTTTTATTACCTATATTTTACATCAAAATAAAAAAAAGTAAATTATTTTACTTTTTTCAGTTAAATTAATTTGCTAATAATTAACACTTTAATTATAACACAATAAATAAAAAATAATATCTTTTTTTGCATTTTCATTATTTTTGTGCTAAAGTCCTAAACTATAGAAAAGAGGGTATAAAAATGATAAATGTTGATAACAATTTTTTAAAGAATTTTATTAATTTATTAAATATACAAAGTATTGAAATTATTCAACAAAGTTTAGAAGATTGTGATGAATGAATTTTTAAAAATTATAAAATTGATGAAACTTTAAAAGAATTTAAAAATTATAAAGTAAAAGAAATAAAATCAAGAAAATTAACTATTTTAAATGGGAAAATAACTTTTAAAAGAAGAAAATATTATAAAATTAATCAAGAAACAGGTAAAGAAGAATATATTTTTCCTTTGGATAAACTTTTAGGAATTAAAAAATGACAAAGAATAGATAATTCTGTTAAAGAAAAAATATTATCATTTATTGGCAATAAAAAAACATATCAAGATATTTTAGATACTATGGAACATGTAAAAATTTGTATAAAAACAATTTCAAATATTATGAAAAATGCAAAAATTGATAAAGAATATTATATTAATAAAACTGATAAAAAAATAAAGGTACCTCATACTTTATATATTCAAATTGATGGAACTTATTTAAAAATGTGAAATGAAAATAAAAAGGGGAAAGAAAAAATAAAAAAACATAGTATATTTTCAACTGTTCATACTGGTTTTGATAAAACAAAATCAACTAAAAAAGACCTGTAATTGCAAATAAATTAGGAGTTATAGAACTAGATAATATTCCAGAATATATTAAAAAAATAGTAAATTAATTAATTTTGTTAGTAAATTATTTACATTAATTACAAGTTATTATGATATTAATGACAATATTGAATTTATGGTATTAGGAGATGGTGCACCTTGAATTAAAAATATGGCAAAATTTATTCAAGAATATTTTCCTAAAAATAAAGTACATTTTACACGATAGATAAATTTCACCTTACAAGTAGATTTAAAAAATTATATCCTTATCAAAGTAAAAACAAAGAAAACAGAGAAACATACCATAAAGCAGTCGATTATTTTTTTAATGGTAAATATGAAGAATTATTAGAACGCTTAGAAAACAGTGCTTCTTTTATAAAAGAATCAAAAATGAAATTCTTAAAAGAGACAATTAAATTAATTAAAAATAATGAAGAAGGTGTCAGAAACCAAACATTATGAAATAATATTGGTTGTCATATTGAGGGTGATATATCACATTACTGTAAAGGTGTTTTGGTTAAAAAAGCAACTTATCATGAAAAAACTCTTAAAAATAAATTAAATACTAGTATGATGAATTTTAAAAATAAAATTAATTTATTTAATACTAATGAACCATTAGAAGAAAATAGAATTAATTATGAGGTTTAATATGTAAATTGTAAATGCAAATGTAGCACTTTATTTGATTTCATTATAACATCAATAAAATAAATGTTCAATATAATTTATTTTAAAAAAATTTAGTAGTTTTGTCTTAAATTTATGAATTTTGACACACCGAAAAATAAAATGATTAAAATTTTATAAGTAATTATATTAAAAATTAAACATTTGTATAAAAACTTCTTTTGAAGATAGTCAATGTAAAGATTTTTTAAGTTTAGAATTTATTATATTGGCAACTTCTTGATAATAATTTCTTGAATAAATACTTAAATCAATTCCTTTGGAAAATCAATGTCTAAAATCACAAATTGCTCTTTCAACTTTGGGTTTTTGTGTTGGAGTTCCAGCGTCACAAAAATATACTTTAGCATTTGTTATTTTTTCAATTTTTTCTCAATCAGCAAATTCTTTGCCTTGATCTGTTATTATTCCTTTGCATCTATCTTTAAAAAATCTGTTAGAAAAAATTCGTTTTAATGCGTTTGTAACTTCTTTTGTTGTTTTTTCTTTTAATGGTTCAAGAATTTTAAATTGCGTTAATTCTTCGATTAAAACTAAACAAACACTATTATTTTTACCAACCATAGTTTCCATTTGAAATCAACCAAATTCATATTTATCATGTTTTGCTTCTTCAATAGTTCTAAAATTTCTTATTTTGCCGTGATTATCAATCCTATTTTTTGTTTTATATTTTCTACCATGAAAATACAAATTATATTTCTTGAAATTTAAAAATCCCAAATGAATATATTTATATAAAGTTTTAAAACATACTGGAAATTTAATACCAAACTCTTTTTCATATTTTTTACAGATTTGTTCTGGTGAATCATGAAATTTGTTATATTTTTCATCTAGTCATTCTAAAATATTTAGCAATAATGATGATTTTTAAAAACATTTTTGTTGTTTTTGTAAATAATCTTCGTGTGCTAATTTAGCGTCATATTCATTATCTTTTAACCTTTTTATTTCTCGTCTAATTGTATTTCGATTTTTATGCAATATTTTTACTATTTTAGATATATTGGGTTTACCATTTTTTCTTTTTAAAAAATCAAGTTCTAATAAATCTTTTAACATTACTCTTTCTTTAAAAGTAAAATGATGCTTTGTTTTATCCATTTTAAAAAATCATTTCTTTTATATACAAAGTTAATTATATAGTTTTTTGAGGTTTTGGGCGAGCGGTTGATTTTCTTAAATTTTTGTGATAAAATAATTTATAAGTTAAAAAAATTTTTGAGGTTCTTTCAAACAAATTTGGGAACCTTTATAAAATTCTTCGCTTAACGCTTAGAATTTTTCCCAAGTATTTTGAAAAGCGCGGCAAAAGTTTTTTTAAACTTTAAGTAATTTTTCGCAAAACTTATGAAAATCACCCTGAGCCCAGATTTAGTACAATATAATCAAAATAATAACCATTATAATTCATCTCCTTTCTAAAATATATTTAAAAGCGCTTGTATATATATAATGTCAATAATAGATCTTGATAAAAAGTTTCAAGATTAAAGAAAGGAAATTATACAAAATGAAAAAACTTTTAAGTTTATTAAGTGTATTAATTATTAGTGGAACTGCTGTCCCAACAACAATTGCCGCTAGTTCTTATCAAAAAGAAGAAAATATAATTAGTGATATTAGTTATTTACAAACAAATAATTTAAAAAATTTAAATTATAAATGATGAGGGTGTTTCGTTCTCAAGTGTAATTGAATTATTTAACACAAACCCGATAATTAAGGAAAGTTTTGGATATAATTTAAAGAAAATTGATTTAACTCGATTATTTTGAAATAGATTAAATGATATAGAAAAAAGAATGTGGATAAGACATTTAATATGGGAATCTCTTTCTAGACAATCTCCTATTATGTTTGGTGGTTTATTTGATGACGACGAATATGATGATGAAGGATGTGATAGCTCTTATCATGCTGCATTAATTGTTGGAATCAAACCAAATAAAGAAAATATACTTGAAGATACTTATTATGTTAGAGATCCATGAAGAGACAGTGAAGCTGAATTTATTCCAGATCAAACTACAGAAATTTCAATGACGGGGGAACAAATTTTTAATATTTTATTTAATCAAGTAGAATTAAAATATGAAAAAAATATTAAGTCTTTTGGGAACAATCACTTTAATTGGAACAAGTACAACAAATTTAGTTGCTTGTAATAATAAAACTAAAATACATAAATATACACCCGAAGAATTGGAACATTTAAAAAAAGAAAACTAAATAGATACAACAAATGAAACTATTAAAAACAATTTAGAATGAATAGCACCACAAGAAAAACCATTTATTGAAATTGATAATAAGTGATATTTTGTTATATGACATGGTTTGTTTAATAATGAATGAAAAATTAGTATGTTTAATAATAATGCTATACAAATAAGAATTGATACCACTAGCGATTGATTAATGAAGAATTTTGGTGATTTACAAGTTGGATATGGTAAAAGTTGAAAAGATTGAACAAATTATCCAAATTATTTTAAATCAGTTTATCTTTGAAACAAAAAAAATTATCCAAATACACCAATTATTGACCCTAAAACAAGGCAAATTACAGATTGAAATTTAAAACAACAAAGTATTGGTGAAAAAAAACAAAGACAATAACAATAATGTAACTGTTAAAAACAAAGATATTTCAGAAAACTCCATTTATCAATTAGAAGCAAATTATTTTAATTGATTATCATTAACAAACGAAATAGAAACAAACAATATTCCTTCTTTAATTCCTGCTGAAATTAAATTGTCCGATGGAGAATATGGTAAGTATTTAACTAATTTAATTGTTTCTAATAACAAAATAGAAGATTATTTAAACTATTTTTCGCAATGATATATTTTACTTTATTCTAAAGCAGTTTGAATGAGCATGACTAAAAATTTAGTTGAAGATTTAGAAATATAAAAAGTCAGTATTGTACTAAATTTGGGCTCAGGGTGATTTTCATAAGTTTTGCGAAAAATTACTTAAAGTTTAAAAAAACTTTTGCCGCGCTTTTCAAAATACTTGGGAAAAATTCTAAGCGTTAAGCGAAGAATTTTATAAAGGTTCCCAAATTTGTTTGAAAGAACCTCAAAACTTTTTTTAACTTATAAATTATTTTATCACAAAAATTTAAGAAAATCAACCGCTCGCCCAAAACCTCAAAAAACTATATAATTAACTTTGTATATAAAAAGGTTAAAAGATAATGAATATGACGCTAAATTAGCACACGAAGATTATTTACAAAAACAGCAAAAATGTTTTTAAAAATCATCATTATTGCTAAATATTTTAGAATGACTAGATGAAAAATATAACAAATTTCATGATTCACCAGAACAAATCTGTAAAAAATATGAAAAAGAGTTTGGTATTAAATTTCCAGTATGTTTTAAAACTTTATATAAATATATTCATTTGGGATTTTTAAATTTCAAGAAATATAATTTGTATTTTCATGGTAGAAAATATAAAACAAAAAATAGGATTGATAATCACGGCAAAATAAGAAATTTTAGAACTATTGAAGAAGCAAAACATGATAAATATGAATTTGGTTGATTTCAAATGGAAACTATGGTTGGTAAAAATAATAGTGTTTGTTTAGTTTTAATCGAAGAATTAACGCAATTTAAAATTCTTGAACCATTAAAAGAAAAAACAACAAAAGAAGTTACAAACGCATTAAAACGAATTTTTTCTAACAGATTTTTTAAAGATAGATGCAAAGAAATAATAACAGATCAAGGCAAAGAATTTGCTGATTGAGAAAAAATTGAAAAAATAACAAATGCTAAAGTATATTTTTGTGACGCTGGAACTCCAACACAAAAACCCAAAGTTGAAAGAGCAATTTGTGATTTTAGACATTGATTTTCCAAAGGAATTGATTTAAGTATTTATTCAAGAAATTATTATCAAGAAGTTGCCAATATAATAAATTCTAAACTTAAAAAATCTTTACATTGACTATCTTCAAAAGAAGTTTTTATACAAATGTTTAATTTTTAATATAATTACTTATAAAATTTTAATCATTTTATTTTTCGGTGTGTCAAAATTCATAAATTTAAGACAAAACTACTAAATTTTTTTAAAATAAATTATATTGAACATTTATTTTATTGATGTTATAATGAAATCAAATAAAGTGCTACATTTGCATTTACAATTTACATATAAACCTCCTAAATTACTCCTTTAATTTTTTGGTCAATTTGTAATATTCTTCAACCATCTGATGCTAAATCTAAAATATCGTTAATTTTGTAATGTTGCATATAAGAAACAAAAACATCTCATCTATTTTTAAATAAATTTAAGTACATTTTTGCTCATTCTAAACATTGTAAATCATAATGATTTTTATGATGTGAAATACGACAATTAATAGGCTGACAATTAACTCAATCAAATGATGTTTTTATTTCATTCCAAGTTTTATTAATATATTTACTTTTATATTCTGTCATTATAATTCCTCCTAGTTTTAACTCGCTGGCACTTTCACTTGGGAGTGAGTGCCAGCGAGAATTAGTTATATAAGTATTTATCTATTTATTTACTACGCCATCCGCTTCACTGGGGGTGAGCGGTGGCGGTATGTTAATTATTTGAATGTTTAATAATACACATTTGTTTTTTTAATATTGACGCCAGACATATATATGTCTTCCTTTATCCGTGCCCATTTGTGCTTTCGCTCTGGGATTTGACGCTCAGTTTTTGAAATTAAATTTACTCGCACCCATGCAAAGGACCGAATGCTAAATGCAAATTTAATTGTTTGTGTCACCATCTCAATATTTATTGTCGTTTGATGTTAGCCTTGGACACATCATGACTATCGCTTAGTTCTAATGAACCAGCGCCGATTTACATATTTCCTCATACACTGTTTCATTACTCGCATCGGCTGGCTGTGGGAATGAGTATAAACTCATGTTCTTATGGAAGCACTTAGTTATTTAAAATAACCGTCCCACTCTGCATTAAGTTGTTTTGTAAAATTTAAGTTTTAAAAACCCAGTTTCTCAATCAAAGATAATTTTTGAATTTTCTAAACGTTTATAAAACCGCTTTTGTGTTTTATCTTTTACTTTATTCAATAAATCTTTATGTTTTTCACAAGTTCATAAAACTTTATTTGATAAAAATTCTTCGGTAATGAATGATATTACTTTATAACAATCATTAACATCACATATTTTTTGTTGCTTAATTATCATTACCTCCTTTTAGGAGTTGTTTTATTTCAAATAAAAAAACAACCCTTTAATAAGAGTTGTTTTGTTCTAATTGGTTTACACTATACATATTCATAATTTCATCAAGGTAATATTTTCACGTTAGCAAAAAAGAAATATTCATTTGAATTTTGTTTCTTTTGAACTAAATAGCAATTATCTTTAATGGTATAATTTTTTTGTAATGTTTGAATTTTAACTATTATCCTCATCAACATAATGTTATCTACTAAATAAATTAGTCATACACTACTTCAATCATATACTATTTTTGAAAATTATTGTAGTTTTTAACTAAATTTATTTCATAAAATTTTATTTTTAAGACATTTGCCTTTCTACAATAATTTACAACTTTTAACAAATGTGCTAATATAAGTAATATTAATAGGAAGAGAAAGACTATGAAAAAAAATATTCTAACGATTTTAAGTGAGTATAAAAAACGACTATTAAATGATAAATCAGTGGGAGACATTTTTTTAACCAGAATTAACACAAAAAGTAAAAATATTATTAATTTCTTAGACTTATTATTTTTATCAAACCAAGACCCAGAAAAAGTTTGAAAAAATATTAATAAGAAAGAAAATCTTATTATTACTAAATTATCTGGAGAAACAATTAGGGAAATTTGTGGTTACGTTGGAGGAATTATTAATAAAAGTAAAAATGATGCAGAATTTGCTTCACACTTAAAGCAACATGCATTTAATAAGTATCCCATTTTGCATTATTCAAAAATTCTTGAATTTATTTTTACATTGTTTGTTAAGAAAGACGGAAAAAAAGTTAGTGAGGAAAGCTTATTAAAATTAGAAAAAATTATTAGTGAAAAAACAACAAAAATTTTTAATAAATTTACGCGAATTTTACAAGATGCTAAATTATATTACTTTGAACGAAACATTAATCTATTATATATTGGTTGACCATACATTGAAGGACTAACACAATCACAAAAAGTTTTTCGTGCGCCATTATTATTGTGACCACTTAATGAACTTAGTCGCACAAAAACTAAAATTGTTTTAGCAACAAAACATGATGAAATTTTATTAAATTCAGCAATTCGCTTAAGTCAAATTAAATATAGTAATTATAATGTTGCAGAATTTAGTTTTGATTCTCTAACTTTAACAGATGATATTTTTCAAAAAACAATTACTGATTTAAAAACATTAGGATTTAAGATTAAAAATGAAGATAAAATAAATTATTTATACAATTTAAATTACTACAAACAAAATGAGCAATTATCTTCTAATATTGTTGATAACTTTGATAAATATTTAATTAATAATTATCAAGTTAATAATTTAGGATTAGTTTTTGATTGTTATCTTGGAATGTATAATATTTCATCAACAACGTTATATCGTGATTATTGTGATTTAGAGAAAGTTTCTGATCATTCTGTTAGTCAAATGTTTCAAAATGAATATAATATTGAGGAGGATTGAGCAGAAAACCAACTGCGATATCAAGAAGAATTAAATGAAAGAACAGTAATGGCAATTAACAATTATGATATTTCTCAAAAAGTGGCCATTAAGAAAGCATTAGAAAAAAATACAATTATTCAAGGACCACCTGGAACAGGAAAATCTCAAACAATTAGTAATTTAATTGTTAATAATTTATGTCGTGGGGAACGTGCTCTATTTTGTGCTGAAAAACAAGATGCAATTAAAGTTGTTTATAATAATATGAAAAAAATTCAAAATTATTGTTTAATGATTACTAACTTAGAAGAAAAAGAGAGTTTTTATCAAAAAATTTTAGATAGTATTAATAATATTAATCAATTATATCCAGAAGTAGAAAGTGCAATGTATCTAACTAAAATGGATCAGTTATTTGATAATATTAAGAAATATAAAATTTTTGCGCGCCAAAATACTTATCAAGATTATTTACAATTTTTAAATAATGTTAAGGACCATCCATTATCATTAGATTTTGAATTATTAAGTCAATTTAATTATTTTGAATTAGAATATGAAGATTATTATTGTCATTGTCATCGAATTTATCAAAATACAATGATAGTTCAAAAATTTTTAGCATTGTTTAATGATTTTCCGCATTTTGCAGAAATTTATCATCGTTTTCGGGCAAAAGAATTTAAAAAAATGTTAAAAAAAGCAGAAGGTTTAAAACCACATAAATTTTTAGCTTTAATATTTAATGTATTAAAAAATAATATTGTTAGTTATACGATTAATAGTGTTGATGAAAATAAATTTAATTTATTTAAAATTGAGGAAGCAGCTTTAATTGATGCATTAACAAGGGAATTTAAAAATATTGATTATTTTGTTAATCGTTTAGAAATGATTGACCAAAATGATCGTCTTCGTCGGGAAGACAAAAATTATGACTTATATACTTACTTAGGAACTGTTGTTAAAACTGAAGCAGATATGCCATTAATTTATCAACATTATTTTGTTCATTGTTTTCAATCAGAACATGCTGAGTTATTAAAAGTTGGAACTTTAAATTGACGAGAAGAACTAACTAAATTAAGCAATCAATCAATGGTTAATACAACAGAATATTTAACTTATTTATACCATCAACAAATTCGGGATGTTATTAAAACAAATTATATTGAAACATTGCCTAAAATTATTGAAGAATGTCGAAAGAAAACAAAACGGTCAATTACTTATTTTTTAAAAAATAATTATGAATTAATTAAAATTTTATTTCCTGTTATTATGGTAACCCCAGATATTGCCTCGCAATTATTACCATTAAATCATCAAGAATTTGACCAATTAATTTTTGATGAAGCATCACAAATTTTTGTTGAGCGCGCAATTCCAATTATTTATCGGGCAGAACGAATTTTAGTTGCTGGGGATAAAAAACAATTAGGACCAACAAATTTCTTTTCATCTCGGTTTGATTATGATGGATTAGAACAAAACGAAGAATTATTAGCCCTTGAAACAACCTTAACTGATAAGAGTTTGCTTGATTTTGCTAGTAAGCAATATAATTCTAGTATGTTACGATTTCATTATCGGTCAAAGTATAGTGAATTAATTAATTTTTCAAATGCCGCTTTCTATGATAATAATTTAATTATGATTTCAAATAAGACAAAAAAAGATTTTCCATTAAAATTAATTGATGTTCCCGATGGGGTATGAAAAAACCGCGGGAATATTCCTGAAGCAAAACGAATTGTTATGTTACTAAAAGAAATTATTACAACTCGAAAACAACAAGAAACAATAGGGGTTGTTACTTTTAATGAAGTGCAAAAAAACTTAATTTGACAATATTTAACTGAGGAATTTGAAAAAACACCAGCATTAGAAAAAGAATTACATCGAATGCATAATGGTGGTAATGAAGGATTATTTGTTAAAAATCTTGAAAATATTCAAGGTGATGAACGTGACATTATTATTTTTTCAATTGGTTTTGCCCGAGATGAAAATAATAAATTTGCACAATTTTTTGGTCCTTTATCGCAAGCAGGTGGTGAGAATCGCTTAAATGTGGCAATTACGCGGGCTAAAGAAAAAATTTATATTGTTAAGTCATTTCCATCAGCATTAATTTCAGAAGATTCAAAACATCCTGGTCCGCGGTACTTTAAATATTATTTAGAATATGTTGAACAATTAAACCGTGGTAAAGATCAAGAAGACAAAGTATTAGCAAAGTTAACAACAGCAAAAAGTTATGACCAAGAACAGCAAATTTCTAAAATTAATCGACAATTTACAACAGAAGTTGCCGCTGCTTTAACAGCAGCCTTAAGTGGTTATGAACGTTATCAAATTGCAACATATACAGTGCAAGGAACTTATCAAATTGATGTTACAGTATATGATCAGAAAAAGGACCATTATGTATTAGGCATTATTTGTGATGATTTAACATATCCAATTGGGGTTGAACAAAAAGAATATGATTTTTATCGTCAAAAGTATTTGGTTGACCGCGGATGAAAAATTGAAGCAATTTTACATAGTAATTGATTATTTAAAAATTACCAAGCAGATATTATTAATATGATTGTTCAAAAAATTATTGGTAAATAGGAGGCCTTATGAAATTTGATTTAACTAAAATTAAAAAAATGAAAAATCTTAAGGATTTAGAAATATATTTATTTAAAACATATTTACCAAAAAATGGTAATCGGATTATTAAAGCAGAATTATTAAATTTAATTCATACTTATTTTCCAACCGTAACTTCTGACCAGGCAAATCAATTTATTACATTATTAAAAGATAACCGGGTTATTTTTCTCCGCGGATATCATTATGTTGGTAATGAAACATTAGAATCATTTAGTCGACAAGAACAAGAAAAAGAAGACATAGTTGAACCATCTGTGTCGCCTTCAACAAAGCCAATTGCAAAGTTAAGTTCTAATTATGAACAAAAAGAAAAATCTGAACCACCAGCAAAAGCAACATCACCACGCAAAACAATTGATTTTAGTAGTCTATCTTTCCCAGACCGGTATCTCAATTTTATTCAGTTATTATATCCAATTAAAAATGAAAAGGAAAAACCTGTAATTGCTTTACATGATATTCCTGATTTAATAGTTAATAATTCTTCTAATGAAGAAAAATATTTTAAATTTAACAAACAACATATTATGACAAATGATGACGATAATTATATTGACCCAACAAAACGGAATATTATTTTAAAAGATGACCCTGAACCAATTGTCAAAGAACCTTCGGAATGAACAACTGTTAAATCAGAAAAATTAACATTTGATTTTTCTAATCCAACTAGTTCTGAAGCAATTTGACGAAAAATGAGTATTAGTCAATATCGAAAATATTTTTTATCATATCATCAAATTATGCCGTTTCAGTACCAAGGATTGAATAAGTTTTTTATTGATTATTTATTAGCTTTACCAATTAATGATAAATTAATTACAAATTATTATAGTAATGTAATTGTGAATAAAAAAATTTATCAAGTTTTGTATGATAATTATCTACGAAATCGGATTAAGTATGTCTTTTTAATTGATTATAATTTATTTTATGATGTTCCTTTAATTCAAAAGAACCTTTATAAATATCATAAAGAAGTTAAAACAGCTGCTGAAAACATTATTCTTAATTTATTTATGCAATTTTTAAGTTCAACTTTTAATGTTAATGAAAAAAAATTACAAATTAGTCCAGAGGTTATTAGTCAAATTAAAGCTTTTTATTGATCATTTAATCAAAAAATGCATTTATTTGAATTTAAAGATTATATTTTTTCAACAAACCCAAAATGAAAAGAAGAATATGCAATGAATTTTATTAACTTTTTTGAAGGATATAAATTTACTTCAAATCAACAAGCAATTAATTTAATTATTGATCATTTGGAAAGTGATAAACTATTAGAATTATTAAAAGAAAATATTAATAAAATTAACTTTAAAAAAACAACAATTAATGACCAAGTCCTATGATATGATGTTAAAACTAGTTGTCATTTATTAGATAATGAATTAACATATATTAAAGGAAATTTATTAAATAATATTCAAACTATTTTCGAAGAGACAATTAGTTAAAAAGTGCTATTAAGATTAACTTAATAGCACTTTTTTAATTAAATATTTATAAAAATCTTATTTTATAACATTTTATCTACAAATTGTCATACTTTTTAAAAGTAATTATTGGCCGATGTCATATAACTTTCTACTGTTTTTAATGATTCACTAGTAAAATGTTTAATATCATCTCAGTGTGAGTAAGCATAATAACCACCATAAATAGCTGCTCCAATTATTGGAATCATAATAATTTGGTTTACTCAACCAAATTCATCTCATTGGCCTGTTTTTAAAGAATGACCATTAAACATACGAAAACCAATAAAAAATAAAATTGTCATTCCAAACATCTCCATTGCTGCTCGCACACGTCCCAGTTGATTAGCAGCCATTACCACTTTTTGTGTTGCTAAAATTTGGCGAACAACATCAATTACAAAATCGCGAGCAATTAACAATACAACCATTCAAACTGGAATAATGTTTGCACAAGCAAAGACAATTAAAACAGTATTTGTCAGTAATTTATCGGCGATTGAATCAAAAAATTTACTGAATGTTGTGACTTGATTGTAGCGACGAGCAATAAAACCATCTAATAAATCAGTTAAACTAGCAATAATAAATAAAATCCCAGCAATTAAATAACTAATTGGCAATGAATAAGTAACATTATCTCCTTTAATTGTTAATCATTGATCTCATCCATTATATAAGGAACTATTTTCAAATGGAACAATTACCATTAAAGCAATAATAACTGGGATTAAAAAAATCCGAATTAATGTAATACGATTAGCTCAATTCATTTTAAGTCCTCTTTTCTAAAAATATCTTATCCTTGATATGTTAATATTACTTATATATTATATTATATAAATGTATAATATTAAAGAAAGTTTATGAGGTGAGGGGAAAAATGGTTAAAGAACTAGTACAATTACTTCAACAAAAACAAATAACAATTGCAGCATATGAATCAATAACAGGAGGTCTTTTTAGTCATTATATAACTAATATTCCAAATGCTAGTCATGTTTTTTAGACAGTATTGTTACTTATACTAATGACATTAAAATTAAACTTGATCATGTTTCCCAATCAATAATTACAAAATATGGTGTTGTTTCAAAAGAAACAGCTGAGGAAATGACTTTTGCTTATCAAAAACAATTTAATAGTGATTTTGCCATAAGTTTTACCAGTAATGCTGGTCCAGGCCAATTAGACAACTTGCCAGTTGGAACTGTGTTTGCAACTATTCTTTTTCAAAACCAAGCAACAACATTCGCATTAACATTTAATTCAACTTGATCACGAGAAAAAATAAAAATTGCAACTGTTACAACAATAATTAAACATTTACAACAAATTTTAGAAAAAGAACAAGGAATTAATAGTAAAAAAAGATAAAAATAAACAGAAAGGAGAATAAAATAATGGAAGATAATAAACCAGTTCCTCCAGAAACAAAAACCGTTGACCAAGATGAAATTTTAAAAACAGTAATGAAAGAAATCGAAAAAACATATGGTAAAGGCGCTATTATGAAATTAGGGGATAAAAGCAACCTAACAATTGAAGCTGTCTCAACTGGAAGTTTATTACTTGATGAAGCAATTGGAGTTGGTGGTTATCCTAAAGGACGAATTATTGAAATTTTTGGGCCAGAATCATCAGGAAAAACAACTCTATCATTACATGCTATTGCTGAAGTACAAAAAAATGGTGGGCGAGGAGCCTTTATTGATGCTGAACACGCTTTAGATCCAAATTATGCTAAAAAACTTGGTGTTAATATTGCTGAATTAATTATTGCCCAACCTGATTCAGGTGAACAAGCATTAGATATTTTAGAAACACTTGTTAAATCGAATGCAATTAATTTAGTTGTCATTGATTCTGTTGCCGCATTAGTGCCCAAAGTAGAATTAGAGGGAGAAATGAGTGATGTAACAATTGGTGCGCAAGCACGTTTAATGAGTAAAGCTTTACGAAAATTAAACGGAGTAATTAATAAAACAAATTCAATCGTTATTTTCATTAATCAAATTCGCGAAAAAGTTGGTGTTTTATTTGGTAATCCTGAAACAACAGCAGGGGGGCGTGCTCTTCGTTTTTATGCTTCTGTCCGATTAGATGTTCGTCCTGCTGAAACACTAACAACAGCAGGAGTAGCAACCGCCAATAAAGTAAAAATTAAAGTGGTTAAAAATAAGGTCTCACCGCCTTTTAAAACAGCTCTTGTTGATATTAATTATAATGAAGGAATTGATAAATATTATGAATTAATTGATTTAGCAGTAAAATATGATATTTTAGCAAAAACCGGGGTATGATATGCTTATCAAAATAATAAAATTGGTCAAGGCCGAGAACGTGTAAAAGAATATTTAAAAATGAATCCAGCAGTTTTTTTGGAAATTCAACAACAAATTATTAATAATTTTAAAACAAGATAACAAGATTAGTTAAATGAAACATAATAAAAGAAAAAGTTATTCAAAGAATAACTTTTTCTTTTATTATTTCGCATTCTATTTAGTCTTTTTTTGTTTTTTAAAATGACATTTTTCTAATAAAATCCGAAACTCATTCGTATCTTTTTTCCGAATAACATTAATTAGTTTAATTATAAAGATAATACTAGCGAAAAAAGCTTGTAAAATATTTGTAACAGCTATTTGGTAATTAATTTCTGGACTAATAACAGCATAACAAATTCAAACTAAAGAAGCAGTTATTAGTGTAAATTGTACTATGAAGTGTAGCAGTTTATTTGTTATCATTATAACATCAATAAAATAAATGTTCAATATAATTTATTTTAAAAAAATTTAGTAGTTTTGTCTTAAATTTATGAATTTTGACACACCGAAAAATAAAATGATTAAAATTTTATAAGTAATTATATTAAAAATTAAACATTTGTATAAAAACTTCTTTTGAAGATAGTCAATGTAAAGATTTTTTAAGTTTAGAGTTTATTATATTGGAAACTTCTTGATAATAATTTCTTGAATAAATACTTAAATCAATTCCTTTGGAAAATCAATGTCTAAAATCACGAATTGCTCTTTCAACTTTGGGTTTTTGTGTTGGAGTTCCAGCGTCACAAAAATATACTTTAGCATTTGTTATTTTTTCAATTTTTTCTCAATCAGCAAATTCTTTGCCTTGATCTGTTATTATTCCTTTGCATCTATCTTTAAAAAATCTATTAGAAAAAATTCGTTTTAATGCCTTTGTAACTTCTTTTGTTGTTTTTTCTTTTAATGGTTCAATGATTTTAAATTGCGTTAATTCTTCGATTAAAACTAAACAAACACTATTATTTTTACCAACCATAGTGTCCATTTGAAATCAACCAAATTCATATTTATCATCTTTTGCTTCTTCAATAGTTCTAAAATTTCTTATTTTTCCGCGATTATCAATCCTATTTTTTGTTTTATATTTTCTACCGTTAAAATACAAATTATCTTTCTTAAAATTTAAAAATCCCAAATGAATATATTTATATAAAGTTTTAAAACATATGGGAAATTTAACACCAAACTCTTTTTCATATTTTTTGCAGATTTGTTCTGGTGAATCATAAAATTTGTTATATTTTTCATCTAGTCATTCTAAAATATTTAGCAATAATGATGATTTTTTAAAACATTTTTGTCGTTTTTGTAAATAATCTTCGTGTGCTAATTTAGCGTTATATTCATTATCTTTTAACCTTTTTATTTCTCGTCTAATTGTATTGCGATTTTTATGCAATATTTTTGCTATTTTAGATATATTGGATTTACCATTTTTTCTTTTTAAAGAATCAAGTTCTAATAAATCTTTTAACATTACTCTTTCTTTAAAAGTAAAATGATGCTTTCTTTTATCCATTTTAAAAAATCCTTTCTTTTATATACAAAGTTAATTTATAGTTTTTTGAGGTTTTGGGCGAGCGGTTGATTTTCTTAAATTTTTGTGATAAAATGACTTATAAATTAAAAAAGATTTTGAGGTTCTTTCAAACAAATTTGGGAACCTTTATAAAATTCTTTGCTTAACGCTTAGAATTTTTCCCAAATATTTTGAAAAGCGCGGCAAAATTTTTTAAACTTTAAGGCATTTTTCACAAAACTTATGGAAATCACCGCGAGCCCAGATTTAGTACAATATAATCAAAATAATAACCATTATAATTCATCTCCTTTCTAAAATATATTTAAAAGCGCTTATATATATAATGTCAATAGATAATGATAATGAATCAATTTGTTCTTTTGTTTCAGCTGTTACTCATCAAAATTCAAATCATGATGAATTTAAAAGAAGCATAGAATCTAATTGTGAATTAAATTATTATCTTGCGTCAAATTCTTGAACACCAAGAAAAATTACTGAAGTACAAGGGCAAGTAACTGCAACAGCAATATTTCAAAAAGATGGTGCAGATAATATAAAATCTAGTAGTTTATATGTTGCAACAACAAAAGGATTATATTATTTTTATAGAGATTCTTGAAATCCAAGCAAAATTACTGGAATTAATGAAATAATTACTAATATTAATCTTGCACCAACCGGAGCAGCATACTTTACAATTTAAAATGAAAAAAATATTAAGTCTTTTGGGAACAATCACTTTAATTGGAGCAAGCACAACAAGTTTAGTTGCTTGTAATACACCACAAAAATATACAACCGAAGAATTAGCAAAAATAAAAGAAGAAAACAAAATAAATACTACTAACCAAGAAATAAGAGATAATTTAGAATGAATATCATTACAAGAAAAACAATTTAATCAAATTGATAATAAATGATATTTTGTAGTATGGCGAAATGATGATAATGGTGATTTAAAAATTAGTAAATTTAAAAATAATGTAAAATTGAATATTGGCGAGACATATAATATTAACGAGAGCTTACTTTTATTCAATAAAAATTTTGCTGCTAATTTAAAAATTGATTTAGAAGTTATTTTAAAAAACGGAATTCCAATTACCTGATTTTTTGATAGGGATAGCACTTTTTTAAAATCTGTTTATCGTTAAAATGGAAATAAAGAACCAAATACACCATTTATTTCACCTAAAACAGGACAAATTACAGATTGGAATTTAAAAAATCAAAATAATATCAATAACAATAATGATGAAATTAAAGTAACTGTTTAAAACAAAGATATTTCATAAAATTTTATTTATCAATTAGAAGCAAATTATTTTAATTGGTTATCACTAACAAATGAATTAGAAACAAATAATATCCCTTCTCTTATTCCTGCTGAAATTAAATTATCAGATGGCGAATATGGAAAATATTTAACTAATTTAATTGTTTCTAATGACAAAATAGAAGAATATTTAAACTATTTTTCACAATGATATAGATTACTTTATTCTAAGGCGGTTTGAGCAAATATGACTAAAGATTTGGTTGAAGATATTATTAAAATAACTTATGATGAAAAACTATTTATTTTAAATCAAATTGAAATATGGGGCATATGAGGTTATGGAAATTATGATATTATAATTTTTACCGAAAAAGAACAAATTAATATTAACAATTTGGAATTATTTAGTAGAAATAATGAAAAACTATCATTAATTACATTAGAAATATAAAAACTCATTTAATTAATTAAATGAGTTTTTATATTTATTTATCTTCAACTTTTATTTCACCAGTTTTAGAATCAACAGTTAAACTAGGAATATTTGTATTAAAATTTCAACGATAAACAGATTTTAAAAAAGTGCTATCCCTATCAAAAAATCAGGTAATTGGAATTCCGTTTTTTAAAATAACTTCTAAATCAATTTTTAAATTAGCAGCAAAATTTCCATTGAATAAAAGTAAGCTCTCGTTAATATTATATGTCTCGCCAATATTCAATTTTACACTATTTTTAAATTTACTAATTTTTAAATCACCATTATCATCATTTCGCCATACTACAAAATATCATTTATTATCAATTTGATTAAATTGTTTTTCTTGTAATGATATTCATTCTAAATTATCTCTTATTTCTTGGTTAGTAGTATTTATTTTGTTTTCTTCTTTTATTTTTGCTAATTCTTCGGTTGTATATTTTTGTGGTGTATTACAAGCAACTAAACTTGTTGTGCTTGCTCCAATTAAAGTGATTGTTCCCAAAAGACTTAATATTTTTTTTATTTTAAATTGTAAAGTATGCTGCTCCGGTTGGTGCAAGATTAATATTAGTAATTATTTCATTAATTCCAGTAATTTTGCTTGGATTTCAAGAATCTCTATAAAAATAATATAATCCTTTTGTTGTTGCAACATATAAACTACTAGATTTTATATTATCTGCACCATCTTTTTGAAATATTGCTGTTGCAGTTACTTGCCCTTGTACTTCAGTAATTTTTCTTGGTGTTCAAGAATTTGACGCAAGATAATAATTTAATTCACAATTAGATTCTATGCTTCTTTTAAATTCATCATGATTTGAATTTTGATGAGTAACAGCTGAAACAAAAGAACAAATTGATTCATTATCATTATCTATTGACATTATATATATAAGCGCTTTTAAATATATTTTAGAAAGGAGATGAATTATAATGGTTATTATTTTGATTATATTGTACTAAATCTGGGCTCGCGGTGATTTCCATAAGTTTTGTGAAAAATGCCTTAAAGTTTAAAAAATTTTGCCGCGCTTTTCAAAATATTTGGGAAAAATTCTAAGCGTTAAGCAAAGAATTTTATAAAGGTTCCCAAATTTGTTTGAAAGAACCTCAAAATCTTTTTTAATTTATAAGTCATTTTATCACAAAAATTTAAGAAAATCAACCGCTCGCCCAAAACCTCAAAAAACTATAAATTAACTTTGTATATAAAAGAAAGGATTTTTTAAAATGGATAAAAGAAAGCATCATTTTACTTTTAAAGAAAGAGTAATGTTAAAAGATTTATTAGAACTTGATTCTTTAAAAAGAAAAAATGGTAAATCCAATATATCTAAAATAGCAAAAATATTGCATAAAAATCGCAATACAATTAGACGAGAAATAAAAAGGTTAAAAGATAATGAATATAACGCTAAATTAGCACACGAAGATTATTTACAAAAACGACAAAAATGTTTTAAAAAATCATCATTATTGCTAAATATTTTAGAATGACTAGATGAAAAATATAACAAATTTTATGATTCACCAGAACAAATCTGCAAAAAATATGAAAAAGAGTTTGGTGTTAAATTTCCCATATGTTTTAAAACTTTATATAAATATATTCATTTGGGATTTTTAAATTTTAAGAAAGATAATTTGTATTTTAACGGTAGAAAATATAAAACAAAAAATAGGATTGATAATCGCGGAAAAATAAGAAATTTTAGAACTATTGAAGAAGCAAAACATGATAAATATGAATTTGGTTGATATTAAATGGACACTATGGTTGGTAAAAATAATAGTGTTTGTTTAGTTTTAATCGAAGAATTAACCCAATTTAAAATTATTGAAGCATTAAAAGAAAAAACAACAAAAGAAGTTAAAAACGCAGTAGAACGAATTTTTTCTAACAGATTTTTAAAAGATAGATGTAAAGAAATAATAACAGACCGCGGGAAAGAATTTGCTGATTGAGAAAAAATTGAAAAAATAACAAATGCTAAAGTATATTTTTGTGATGCTGGAACTCCAACACAAAAACCCAAAGTTGAAAGAGCAATTTGCGATTTTAGACATTGATTTTCCAAAGGAATTGATTTAAGTATTTATTCAAGAAATTATTATCAAGAAGTTGCTAATATAATAAACTCTAAACTTAAAAAATCTTTACATTGACTATCTTCAAAAGAAGTTTTTATACAAATGTTTAATTTTTAATATAATTACCTATAAAAATTTTAATCATTTTATTTTTCAGTGTGCCAAAATTCATAAATTTAAAACAAAACTACTAAATTTTTTAAAAATAAATTATATTGAACATTTATTTTATTGATGTTATAATGATAACAAATAAACTGCTACACTTCATAGTACAATTTACAAAGAAAAAAAAGAAAATATAAATCGTTATCCTTTAGATTAAGAATTAGGTTTAAAAAAATACGAAAGAATTGAAATAAATTTAAAAAATAAATATGTGTCTTTTATAGGTGATGGAAAAAGATATAAAGATATTTTACATATAACAGAGAATGCAAATAGAAAAGTCAACAAAAACCAGAATAAAAATGAAAAAGAAAAAAGGCGTTTTTCAAATGATGAATAAAAATCATAAGAATAAAAATAATAAATCTAATATTGATAATTTTATTGATAAAATTTTTAAATCAATGGATACTTATGATATTAATCAAATATCAAATAGATTTAAACAATTATTCCCAAATCGAAATAGAATCAAAATTCATAGAATAAAATATAAATTAGCAAAAATATATTTCTTTACTGGAAATTATAAATTATTATTAGATTTTTTAATATGTCATTTACCATATGTTAATGGTAATAAAAAAATATTTTTATTAGAAACCATTGAATTAATTAAAAGTAATGAAGAAGGTATTGTAAATCAATCATTAGAATATAATATTGGTTGTCATGTTGAGAGTGATGTATCGCATTATATTAAGGCCGTTAAAGGGCGTGGCGCAAAAATATATTGTAAAGAAACATTTATCAATATGTTAATTGCTTCTATGTTAAGACTTAATAATCAAATTAATGATGAGAAAGTTGATAAAACTAATAAAAATAATAAAGAAAAAATTGAATTTAATATATTTAATTTAAATCAATTTCAAAATCAATTTTTATCTTTATAAAAAAAATAAAAACCTTTTAAAATTAGCAATAACTTTAAAAAATATTTTTTAGTGTGTCAAAATTCATAAATTTATAAATTATTTTTTTCAACTAAAAATTATATTTTTAAAAAAAGTTGAATTTTTTATAAATTTTGTTATCATTCAATTATAAGCGAAACTTAATTTGTTTTTAATTACTTAATTTTATTAAAAACCTAAGAATAATGAATACTACATAAATTATTGTCCTTTTTCAATAATTCTGGACGGCAATTTTTGTAACTTAATTTGATATGTTTTTTAACGAGGTCAAAATCAAGAACTTCTACTTCAACATTGTCACCAACATTAACAAATTCTCGAATATCTCGAACAAAGAAATCAGAAAATTCACTAATATGAATTAAACCAGCTGCATCTTTTAATTCACAAAAAGCACCGAACGGCGTGATATTTGTTATTTTAACAATAACCTTGCTTTTTTTATCATACATAATATTTTTTTCTTCTTTTCATAACATTATTATATTATTAAAATGCTAAAAATGATTTGCTATTTTAAAAATTTTGTTAAATTTTTTAAATTATCAAAAATTATCATTTGCAACAGTTTCTGACAATATTATTAATTAGTTTAGAAAATAAAATATGATAAAATAAAACGAGAAAGGAACGATAATCATGGCAAATAAAGTATTAGTAATTTATGGAACGGTTAGCCCTAATGAAAAATCATATTCAAAAGCTTTAGCAGCTCGTTTTCTTAAATATTATCAAGCAGCAAATGCAAACGATGAAATTATTCATTTAGATTTAAACGAAACCCCAATGGCCCTTAAAACACTTACGCGTGATAATTTTGGTACTTATTTTAGTGCAGAGGATGCTGATGTTTATATTAATCAATTAAAAGAAGTACAAAAAGTTATTGTTGTATGTCCAATGAACAACTTTAATGTTTCTGGCTTAATGAAAAATTACTTAGATCATGTGTTAGTTGCAGATAAAACATTTTCATATAAATATGCAAAAAAAGGTGATGCAGTCGGGTTATTACCACATTTAAAAATACAAATTTTAACAACCCAAGGAGCTCCTTTTGGTTGATATCCATGGGGAAATCACACCGAATATTTAAAAGGAACATGAGAATTTGTTGGTGCTACTGTTAATAAACCAATTCTTGTTGCAGGAACAAAAGTTACTCCAACCAATGCCCTAAGTCCAGATGAGTTAATTGACCAATATGATGAAGAAATTCAAAAAGTTGTTAAAACATTTTAATTAACAAAAATAATAAAAACTCAATAAATGTTGAGTTTTTATTTGCTTCTTATTAATGTTTGTACTAATAAATTATGATAAACTTAATAAGTATATGATTTTAAAACTAATTTTAAAATAAATTACTTTAATTATTATTTCATAAATAATAATTAAAAACAATATTGAAAGAAAATTGCAATGAAAAGAATCGAATTTATTAATAATTTAAAAGTTATTGCTAATGAATATGCAGATTTTAAAGCAGAATTAGATGAAAAATATAAAATATACCAAGAAGTTATCTCAAATGATAATAATTTAAAAGAAATAATAAACTTAGAAGAACTATCAGACATTAAAAATTTTTATAATGAATTATTTAATGGGGTAGTTTTACAATATTTTGACAATGATAAAGATAAAGAAAATATTGTAAATAGACCAGAAATTATTGATGTCGCACAGAAAACTTTAAGTAATTTAAAAAGTAAACTAAATACTTTTGAATTAAAAGCAAATCCAAAACTAGAAGTTCGTAACCCTTCATCTGAAACTGATAGCAAAAATGAAAACATATTACAAACAGGTAATTCAATCTTTTATACAGGGGGAATAAAACACGTCCCAAATGTAGTACCTAAACCAGCAAGATTAGAAAAATTAACTAAAGAACAAACGATAAAAATTTATAAAGAACATATTGCAACACAGCAAGAACAAAAACAAGAAATTGAAAATGAAAGAAAAAAAGAGCAAAGTGCTCTTTTTATTTGTTTAAATTTAATTAAAAACTAAATTTAAAAACTGCTAGTATAAACTAGCAGTAGTGTAAATAATAAATCTGGGCCTTGTCTGTTTTTGATAATAAACTAATAACTTATTGTGCTCAAACAGAAATTATAATTTGAGGAACTACTCCAATTAAGTTAATACCAACACCATTACCCTGATCATATGATGGAATATTTCAGACATATCATTGTGCAATTAATAATGCAGCAACAATTCCAGCGACAGTTGCAATTTCTGGGATTGTGAATAAGGCTGTAATAACTCCGCCAACTGATCCTAAATAATTTTGAACCTTGGTTAATAAAGCATGATTTAAGTATAAGTGTGAGTAAACAAAATAATAATCCCATTCATTAATCCCATCTTTTAAATTTTTAATATTTGTTAGATTAATATTTGATTTATTATTTTGATAAAATTGTTGATATGCTATTCCTAGTTTTTCCTCGGTTTTATATTATGTGCAGTTTTATTGTATGTATTATTGATAAATGTTGTATTCGATAATAATAATGCCGGGGTAGTTGCCAACGCAATTGCTCCAACACCAACTAAGATATTCTTATAATCAAACATTATTAATCATCTCCTGTAAAAATATCTATATTGACGCCGTAAATATTATTTACACTTTCATTATATTCTTCTCATTTTATGGCACAATTAATTTAGTGATAATTATTAAAATATCAATTTTTTTCCCATTTTTAAGATTAAAATTGTAAATAATTTACCTTTTAAAAATATTTATTTTTTTAAAAAAAAGTAATATATTTTTTAAAAAAATAAGTTATAATTATTTGCTAAATTATAAGTGAAAGTATAAATATTAAATTTGAAATATTAGGATAATTAATGCAAATAAAATTATTATCTAAATCCTTTTTTGTTCATCCTAAATTTGGTATAATTACTTTAGTCAAATGGGTGATTAGATGGAAAATAACAAGTTTAATTATTATAATTGAGCAAATAACAAATGAGGGAAAAAGTGACAAATGTCACAAGATACTAGCAACGGTTATTAACTTTATCGGGAAAAATCCACTATGTGCCATTATAAAAACCAGTTGATATTACAATTGACTTAGATACTCAACAATTAATTATTCCAAAAAATCTTGCTTTTTTAGCACAAAAATATCAATTACCACAAACAACATATTATCTTTTTAAATATAATAATATTAATAACATTATGTTAGAATGTAATTATATTATTAGTAATTATTCAAAAATTATTGAAGCTAAAATTGATCAAAATTTTGTTTCATTAAAATGATCATTATCATATGGTGCTTACTTTTTAAAAGAAATTACTAATTATATCCTAGCACAAGATACAATCTTAGAAACTTATCGGGAAACAAAAAATCGAAAGCAACGATTATTATTTCGTTATCAAAACCAACGTGCATTTAAGAAAAGTAAATGAAAGGGAAAATAAATTTTAATGAAAATTCGGTTAGACCAGTTAATGGTTAATAATAATTTAGCTCCTTCGCGTGAAAAAGCTAAAGCAATGATTTTAGCAAACAATGTTTTAGTTGATAATGTCCCAGCTTTAAAACCAGGTGAACTAGTAAAAGAAAATAGTATTATTAAATTACGTGGTGAACCATTAAAATATGTTTCCCGAGCAGGGGAAAAGTTAGCCAAAGGTTTAACTGCTTTTAATTTAACCGTTAAAAACCTAGTTTGCCTTGACATTGGTGCTTCAACTGGTGGTTTTACCGATTGTTTATTACAAAATCATACTAAAAAAGTTTATGCTGTCGACGTTGGTACAAACCAATTAGCTTGAAAATTACGCAATAATCCGCAGGTTGTTTCATTAGAGAAAACTAATTTTCGATATGTTACTAAAGCATTATTTGCCCCTGATGAAATTGAATTTGCTTGCTGTGATGTTTCTTTTATTTCATTAGATAAAATTATTCCATCTTTAAAAGATATTTTATTATTAAATCATTATGCTTTTTTCTTAATTAAACCACAGTTTGAGAGTACAAAAGAAGCTGTTAAGAAAGGAAAAATTAATCATAAAGCAACGCACTATGATGTTATTAAAAAAATCTTTACTTTAGGTCTTAATAATGGTTTCAGTGTTATCAATTGTGACTATTCTCCAATTTTAGGAAATAAAAAGAAAAACATTGAATTTATTTGTTTATTACAACGAACAATAAATCCGATTAATTATATTGCTGACGAAGTTATAGCAACAATAATTGAAAATGCTTGAAATATTTTATTATTATAATAATATTTTAGGATATAATATTCTTATAAAAGAAGGGAGGAAACAATTTTTATGGCAGTAGGAACAATGAGCGGCGATGTTAAAAATTTGCTTGCAAAAGATCATCTTCAAGTTGGTGACAAAGTATCATTTAAAGCTGATATGGTTGATTGACAAGATTTTGAATTAGCAACCATAACAAAAGAATATAAAGTTATTTCCACAGTACCTAGTATAGATACTAGTGTTTGTTTAACACAAACAAAACAATTTAATGAAACAATTATTAGTAAATATCCTAATTTTCAATTAATAACAATTTCACGTGATTTGCCATTTGCTTTGAAACGAGCATGTGAAGCTTTTATTAATTCAAAACATATTCTATTATCTGATACTAATTATCGTGAATTTGGAACACAAACAAAATTATACTTTCCATTTAATAACTTATTATTACGAAGTGTAATGGTTTTAGATCAAGACAATAAAATTATTTATTTACAAATTGTTTTACCAATTTCTTCTGAACCAAATTATGACGAAGTTTATCAATTTTTAGATACTCTTCAAAAATAAAAACTTGTAATGAAATAAAAAAATGTTTCTTTTAACTGGAAATACCCAGTTAAAAGAAACATTTTTAATTTAAATATTGAGAACATTAACTATTTGAAAAAAAATATTTATTTAACTTAATTTGTTAAATTGTTGTTCTAAAAAAGATATTGCTTTTTTAAATAAATCAAGTTCTGTTTTTGACATTGATTTAATTCCAGGGGAAGTTAATGTTTGTAACTGATTTTCAAGTTCTATTAAGGCAAATTTTAATTGTGCTTTTTCTTCTTCACTAATATTTTTTAAGTTATTAATTTTCCCTTTTAATGTTGATAATCGATTTTGAAGACTTTTAATTTCATTTTCATGTATTGCATTACAAGCAATAGCATTACTTGCTCCAACTGCCGAAAAACTAATTGCTCCTAGAATTGCTAAAATTTTTTTCATTTTTTATATGTTTCCTTTCTATTCGATTAATATTATCGATAATCTTATTGTATTTTTTTATTTTTTCAAGTTTAAACTTAAAATAAATTCTATTTTATAGTTTATAAGTTAAATCAAATTAAATAATTATAAATTATTTTAAATAAAATAAGTTATTTTTTTAATTTTTACCATAAATTACCAAATTATTTCATCAAACCCTTAATAATCAACATTTTTGAAAGGAATAACATTGTTAATTTTTACTAAAAAATATATACTAAAATTTGTATTAACCCTTAAAGATAAGTTTTATCATTCATCGGCATTAATGTTTTTACTATTGGCGCCGATAATTTTTTGATAAGAGAGGTGTTTATTACAAGTATTTTATGAAAGGAGAACACAAAAACTATGGCTTTCAAAAATAACAATTCAACTGAAACAAAAAAAAGATTAGCAATGCCAGATAGTGTCTTCATTGGCTGCGAACAACATGCTGAAGAATGTAAAAAATGTGCTGCAATGCAAGAATCACAAAAATCAATTTTATCATGCCAAATGTGTGAACAACCGGTGTTTTTCTGTCGCTCAAAACCTTGTGAGTATAAATTGCATTGTATCAATCCAGATTGTATTAAATCAAAACATAACTTTGTTTTTGTTGGCAAAAACAATATTAATAAAACAAAAAAATATTATGATCAACAATTACAAAAATAATTTAGGGAAAACTAATACTTAAACCTTCTTGAGAAAGAAGGTTTTTAATTTCTTAAATTTAGTATAAAATTTTTTTATAAAAAATTATATTTTCTTTTTTTAGAAAACAAAAGTGTTATAATGCAAGCATAAGTAATCATACTTATGCTTAGAAAAAAAGATTATGGACATTTAAAATTAACTGTTTGATTCATATAAAAATAAAGTATAAAAAATGATAATAGTCATATTAATTAAATTATTTATAAAACAAAGAATATTTAAAATATTTATTTTTTTATTATAAATTTTGACATTGCAGATTGTAATATCAATTAGGACTTCCGACCCTTATTAATAAAATAACATTATTTTTTAAATACTATTCAAGAAAATAATAAAACATATAGTTAAAAAGTAGAAAAGGATATTTAAAATGGACAATAAATTATTGGCTCAAACCTTATACTTACTAATTTTTATATTGACGAAATAAAAATAATAAATTTAAAGAACAAGGGTTAGGAGTTCAGCGTGAACGAGGTCTTTTGTTTGAAATTAAACGAAATATTTTTTTAATCTTAACATCATTATTTGCAATATCCTTAATAGTTGGCCTAGTTACAATTATTAAACTTAATAGATAATCTTTTAATCATTTTAGTTAAAACATATCAACTTATGTAAGCTAAAAAAGAAAGGAAACAAATAAAATACAATATTTACAAAAATTAGGAAAAGCATTACAATTTCCAATTGTTGTATTACCAATTGCTGCTTTGTTATTACGATTGGGGGGTTATGAATGATGCTTCAATCAATCCAGAATTAACTCAAACGGGAACATTGTCAGCAATTTGATATATTGGTTCAATTTTTTAAGCGGTTGGTAATTCTGCTATTGGTAATTTAGCACCATTATTTACAATCGGATTAGGGTTTGGGATGGCCAAAGATTTTCGGGGAGAAGCAGCATTAGTTGCTTTCTTTGGATGGACTGTTATAGAAGAACTAATGAGGATTGTCCCACAGTGATATTACAATAATGTTTTGTTAGGAAATACATCAATTGGTAATTTTCAAGATAATCAATTTTGGGCAGAACCGCATTCACAAATTTTATATGTTTTTTATTTTAATGTTGGTGATGCTGTTAAAGGTTATGGTGCAAAATATAACATCAGTATGGGTGTTTTTGGCGGAATTTTAGCTGGTTGTCTTGTTGCACTAATTTATAACAAATATTCTGACGTTAAGTTACCAGCAGCCTTAGGATTTTTTCAGGTCGTCGATTTGTACCAATGATCACAGCAGTTTATTTTCTCTTAGGTTCATTTGCATTAGCAGCAATTTGATCATGATTTCAATTAGGATTACAATACTTAGGTTATGGTTTAGGAGCGATTCCTCCATTAGGAGCATTCTTCTATGCTATTTTTAACCGGTTATTATTACCATTTGGTTAGCACCAAGTATTAAACACTTATTTATGATTCCAACAACCAATTATTGGGCACTTGATGAATTATCAAGGAACTAATTTATGGCAAATTGTTGATGGAATGCTACAATGAGCTGTATATAGTATTGATAGTAATGGTGTATTATCAATTAGTGATTGAAATACAACTGGAATTATTACTACAGTCAATGGTAATATTAACGTCTTTTTAGGAAAACTATATGCTGACGCTAAATTTGGTTTAGCAGGAGGAAGTGGAATTTTCCAATCAGGATTCTTCCCAATGATGATATTTGGTTTACCAGCAGCTTGTGCAGCAATGATTTTATCAATTAAAGATAAAATCCGTCGTGCTGAATATGCCGGGATTTTAGGTTCAGCTGCCGGAGTTAGTTTTTTAACAGGAATTACAGAACCAATTGAATTTTCATTTGTTTTCTTAGCTCCGATTTTATTAGGATTACATGCTGTTTTAGCTGGTCTATTTTCAACATTAACTGTTGGCTTTGGAATCCGTGTTGGGTTTGGTTCTCGGCTGGTTTCATTGATTGAGCTGTATCAATTAAAACTTCATGAGATATGTCAACAATATCATCAAACTTACAAGCTGGTATTTATAAAGTATTAGGGAACTCATTAATGATTATTCCAATTGGATTAGTTGAGGGAGCAGCTTACTTTTTTGGTTTTAAATATCTTATTAAAAAAATGAATTTAGGAACACCTGGACGTAAAGAAGAAGTAATAGGATTACAAAAAACAGTTAAACATAATGCAAAGAAAAAAACAAGTCAACAACAACTTTTAACAAATAATAATGTTCCTGGAAGTGGTCAAGCGGATAGTAAATTTGTAACTTCACAAAATAGTGTTAATCAACTAATTGACATTCAAAAAGACCCTAATGGACCATTAAAATTAGCACAAGTAATTTATGATGCAATTGGGCATGATAATCTAGTTAAAGTTGATAACTGTATGACTAGATTACGTTTAACAGTTGAAGACACACAAAAATTGATGAAGCAGCAATTAAAGCAGCCGGCGTTGCTGGCTTAGTGTTAGTTTCTAAAACAAAGGGCATTCAAATTATTATTGGTTTAAATGTTGAAGCTGTTGCAACTAAATTATCTGAAATTTACGGAAAATAATATTAAATGCAAAAATAACATATATTTTAAAAATGTTATAATATTTTAGAATTAACTATTTACTAATAAAAAGAAAGGAAGAAAAAAGTGAAAAAAATATTACACTTATTAATTGGTGTAACTATAACTTTTGGAACTATTCCAAATTTACTAGCCAATAATGTTTATCCATTATCAGATAATGCAAAAAAGCCAATTTAAGAAATAACTTTTATGTAATAAAAGATCATACCATTGAGAAAAGAAATACTCCTAAGTCATTGGCAGAATTAATATCTACAGTTAATGCGGCATTAAATCACTCAATTTTTTCACAGCCATCTTTTTTAGAAAACTTTATTTTTGATAGTATTACAGAAACAAGGACAACAGGACATTTACAACAAAGTATTATGATAGGAACAAATAGAATAATTTCTAGAATTAATACTTTTACAATTAATTATAATCCCGTTGTTACTCTATCTAGGGTTATTCCAAATCGAAATTTAGGAACTCTTGAAAATAATTTTTCACATACAATTTTAAGCCAATTACAAGAAGATAATCCTTTAATAACACAATTGCAACAGTACTGTATAATGAAAGGGAGTTGAATATTGACAATACTGAATCACCCATTGAAGTAAATTTCATGACAAATGAATTTTCTTTAACTTCTTTAACAACAAATCCTAATATAGGAGAATTACCTAATAATAATTCTGAAACAATTAAAGTTGCTTTTCTTCATCATAATTTGCATATCAAAGAAAGTGATATTAAGTTTATTGACCAAATTACTGATAATAGTCCTGTTATTGTTGGAAACTTAGATAAAGTTTATCAGGCGTTAACTATACATTTTTCTGATGATACATGGCTTCTGATTGTATCAGATGATGCTAGTATTTTAACTGGTGGAACTATTTTTTATACTTTATTTTCTGATAGAATTATTGTTTCTTTTACATTAAAAAAGACATCCCTTCTTAATAAATTTAAAAAATGATTAACAAGAAACGAAAAACCAAATACTAATGGCAAATGAACAACTTTAATAAATAATTTACCTAAGGATTATAGTAATACTGATTTAGATAATATTTTGGGTAGTATTCATTATTCTTAGGTTTTTAATAAAATTAAGTAATTAGAAACAAATTAAGTTTCGCTTATAATTGAATGATAACAAAATTTATAAAAAATTCAACAAAAATAATTTATAAATTTATGAATTTTGACACACTAAAAAATACTTTTTAAGGTTATTGCTAATTTTAAAAGGTTTTTATTTTTTTAGGCGTCCTGTACGATGAACCGGCAAAAAACAATTCTTGTGAGATTGTTTTTTTATTTTTATATTAAAAACATAAATTTATTTGCATTATTCATCGGATAGTATCTTTAAATTTAGAATTTTTATCATAAAAACAGATGTTATTCTGTTTTCCCTACACAAAATAAACGATATTTTTTTATAAATTTCCTTTCAAATAAAGGCAAAATACAATACATTATTTACTAAATAACAAAATATTAACCAACAAAGGATTTTTCTTTTTATTTAAAAAATATAAATAAAAAGAAAGGAAAAAAATATTATGCAAGAATATAAAAGTAAATATATCAATAAAACTTGAAATGAAATAAGAACATCATTTGATTGAGTTAATTGTAAGTCCGTTGATTGTCGTATTTCGCACCATAAAAATAATTATGATTTACAGTGTTTAGAATGAGCAAAAATGTATTTAAATTTATTTGAAGATAAATGAGATGTTATTAATTCATATATGCAACATTACAAAATTAATGATATTTTAGATTTGGCTAAAGATGGTTGAAAGATATTACAAATTGAGAAAAAAATAAAACAAATAAATTAAAATATATTATTGCAATTGACCCTGCTGGAATTGGACAAACTGGTATTATTATCTATAATGTTTTGCAAAAGAAAATAATTAATAATATTACTTTTAATTCCAAAAATGAAGAAGAAGCAATAAATAATGTGTATTTAATATTAAATCAATTTAAAAATAAAATTTGTTATTATTTAAATAAAGTTATTGTAATAATTGAAGATTATCAACTTCACAAAGGTTTAAAAATAAAAAATCCATTATCTACCCCTAAATTCATTGGCGGTTTAAAAGTTTTATGCAAATATCTATTTAATTTAAATTATGTTTTACAATCACCAGTTGTTAAGAAAAATTATGTTTATAAAGGAAATATTAAAATGACAGAGCATGAATTAGATGCTTGAAAACATTTGCAATATTTTTAAAAAAAGGAAGTGATAAATAATGGTAAAAACAAAAAGTAATTTATCTAAAACAACAATCACTACTAATAAGACAAAAACAAAAAGTAAAAAAGTTAATAAGTTAGAATTAACTGTTATATTACATGAAAATCCTATTAAAACAAAAATTAAGGCTCTTGTTGCTGGTGGTGTTGAAGTTGATGCTTGTTCGGCTAAATGTCAGTGAGAAGGATTAAATTACTCAACATTATCAATATATAACCCATCTGTTTTAACTGAGTTTTTGAAATTAAAAAAAGATGATGAGATAAAAATTAAAGGCTCAGTATTTAATCAGTTAAATATAAAAACTAAACGCTATTTTTTGTCTTTTAGAGTAGATAGTTTTGAAATTATACAAAAAGCGATTAGAAAAAGAACAAATACAAATATTAAAAAATAGGAGGAAAAACAATGGCATTAAAAAATGTAAAATATGTTCTTATAAATGAAAATAATGAACCTATTAAAAATGAAGATGGTAGTTTAGATATTAAAACTGCTGAAATTATTTTAAAAAATACTGCTGAAGTTGAAGAATTTAATTCAAGTAATTTAGAAAATAATAATCAGCAAATCAACGAACTACAAGCAAAAAATACTGAGTTAACTTCACAAATTGAACAACAAACAATTCAACTAAAACAAATTGAAGTAATTGATTTTATTAATTCTTCAACTGATAATGAAGATTTTAAAAATGTTTTATTAAAATCTTATGATATTACTGATGATATTGAAATCATTAAAACACAATTGCAAAGTGTTTATGATGAATTAATTAAGGTACAAACAGTTAATACTGGGGGCGTACCAAAAGTAGTAAACAAAGAAAACAATATTTTAGATACAGACAATGTATTTAATAAATAAAAAGAAGGAATAAAAATATGGATCCAAAAACAATTTTTGGCGATATTGCTAATCAAGCAACACAAAGAGACCGAGAAACATTTGAACAATGATATTTACAAACTTATCAACAAAAATTTAGTTGAGAAGCTTTATTTGCGTGAAAAGAAGCAAATAAATTTGGTTTAACATATAAAAGAAAGAAAAATATTAAATATAATGAAGGTTTGGGAAAAGATGGACAAGTATTTAATACCGATGATAATCTTCTAAAATATTCAACAGTAGAATTTGAAGATGGAGTTGTTGAATTAGATACAATTTTAACTTTTGCTCGTAAATTAGACCCTGTAGAAAATGATTTTAATCCTAATCTTTGGGCTGCCGATATTGAGCAAACAATGGATACTGAGGTTGCTTATAAACGCAATAAAATTTTAGAAATTATTAATAAAGGAACAGTTACAACTATTCAAGGCCAAAAAGCAGATGATACAAATGCTTTACAAATCCATGATGAAATTATGGATAAAATATATGAAAACGGCTTTACTCCATCAGAAACAATTGTTTTAGATTCGGCTGATTTTATTCGTGGAATTCGTAATAAATTACAGTTACAACTTGGAGCAAACGACCAAATAAATAGTGTAATCACAACAAGTGGAGCAATGAAAACTGTTGAAGGAACAACATACTATATGGTTCCTAAAAAATTACCAATTATTAATAAAGATGGTTTAGAAGGAACAATTGAATTATTACCAAATGGTGTTAATGCAATTGCCTTTAAGTTTAGCAAAAAATATTACCCTCTTATTTTACGCAAAAAAGATCATACTCCGTTAAGAGTTGGTGCTGCTGCGTTAGGTACTGGAATAGGTAATACTTTGATTATGGAAAGAGTTTTATATTTAGGTGGAGTAGTGCTTGAACCAAAAGGAATTATTAAACATATTGTTTCAAAAATTGATATTAGTAAAATTAATAAATTAGAAAAACCAACTATTCATGTTGCAGACCCAACAAAAGCAACAGCCGAACAGTTAAAACCACAATTTAAAGATGTTGTTTTAAAAGCAGTAAAAGCAGTAAATAGTTCTTTAACTGAAAGTGATTTTGATTACTTTATTGAAAGTAAAAGTGAAGATTGACCAATTGATATTACAAATGATAAAACAGTTGCAGTACAAATTGAAGGTAAAAACAACGCTACTGGTCAAACAAATCCGATTGATGTTAAAATTAAAAATTCTTAATAGTACTAAAAAATAGTACTTTTTAGTTTGATATATAGCCAATTGGAACATCTAAAACAGCCCTTATTTATGCTGTTAAAAAAATCCAACTAGATTGTCAATCCAACAACAAGAAAAAAATTTTGGTTTACAGTTATTAGAATTTTTAGGAATTCAAGTTTTAGCTCTTGGTTTATCAGTTTTAACTGGTGGTATTGCTTCAGCTGTTGGTCTTGGCACGGGATTATCTAATTTTGCCGCAGCATTTATCTCATTTGGAGTAGAAACAGCAACCGATTTTGCCGTAAATCAAATATACGATAAATTAACATCAGAAGTGACAGCAAAAAGTACTGCCTTAAATTTGCTACCAGCAATTGATGGTATTGGAAAATTAACGCGTGCTGCTCGAACAACTAAAATTTTAAAATTAGCGAAAGAAACTAAACTACTTGAAAAATTAGGTGTAATAACTGCTAATAATTTAGAAGATGTTGTAAGACAAGTTAGAGGTAAAAAGATTTTATCTGATAAATTAATATTTGATTTTACAAAACAAGCTAATAATGAAACTTTATTATATACAATTGAAAAATTAGCCCGAAATGATTTTTATAAGGGTTTTAAAGTTTCTAAATTAGAAACAATTAATAATTTATTAAAAATTGAAAAAAATATTCAAAAAATAAGTCCTACATTAGTTCAAAAAATACCACGCATAAATGAAATAAATACTAATAAATGATTGTCTGAATATGGATTAAATATTGATAAAATAAGCAAAATTAATACTAATGAGTGATATAACATAATGACTAATCTTCATAAAAAAGGTGTTGGTAAAAACCTAATATTAAATGCTAATTTAATGCGAGGCAGTAAAATATATAATAATAAATTATTAAATATTTTTCATCAAAAACCAATTAAATTAAATAAAATTTTAAATCATTTAAACCCAAATTTTTATATTCAAAAAGTAACTAAAAAATTATTAGCCCCAATTGAAAAACAAATAATTACTATTAAGTAAAAAGTAATTAGTAAAATTACTGATAAAACTAAAAAAATATTATCTAAATTTGAAACTAAGGCTATTAAAAAAAGTCAATTATTACCTTTTGCTTATGGTTCTGATGTTTTTTAGCAGTTAAAATTGTTCCATTATCAGTTGCGGGTGAAGTTGCTTTAACAATATATTATAAAAATCCTAAATATGTCCCTATTGTCGTTATGACAACTTTAATCAAAGCAGAACAGTTTGTTTTGGCTCCCGAACCGTTTAAATTCTATATGAACAGTGAGTGGTTTATTGGTTGGGGATTTAAAAAAACAAGTTTGTTTAATTTAGTTTCTTTTGCCCCATTTGCTTATCAGCAAGTAGTAAAAAATAGTTTTAAAATATATCGGACAATTGCTAAGATATTAAAAATGCAAGAACAATTTAAAAATAACTTTAATAAAGATAAATTGTTAAATACGCTAGAAGATAGTGCGGTTACTAGTTTGTTAGGTAATGGATTAGTATTTCAAGCATATAAACAACTCAAAACAAAACAAGATTTAAACAAAACAATTAAAACAAAAACATTACTAAATAGTAAAAAATTTATATTAAAGAAAATATATTCTAAAAAAGTAAATGATAAGGAGATGATTAAATGTTAAATGAATTATGACAAAATGTTACTTTGGAAAATTATAATAATTTTATTCCAATGACAGGTAAAATTACACAAGTTCCAGTTCGTTATAATAAGTTTTTTAAAGGTGATGTAAAATTATGATTTAAAACATTTGCTTTAAGAGCCCAAAATATGATTAATTCTTACTTAAACTATCCATTTTCAAAACTAAAGTTTGAAACATTTAAAGATCCATTATTAAAGAAAATTTGTATTAATATGGTGTTTATTACGATTGAGCATTGAACATTTAACCGCATTCCAATTGAATTTTTTACTTCGGCAAATATGAGTGTTGGTGATATTAATTATTCATCGCAAAATGACCCCATGATTATTTGACAAGGTCTATTGCCTACCTATGCAAAATCATTGGCTAATTTAACAACTTTAAAGAAAATGTTTCGTACTTTTCAAAAAGAAGGTATTGATTTAACAATGATTGATTTAGAATCATATTATACTCAATTAGAAGTTGATGCTTTAATAGAAAAAGAAAAAACTAAGATTGACAATAAAACTATTGTTAAAAATAACAATAATGAAATAAATGTTCCCTTTGATAATGATACTATTTATGAAAAAATGGTGTCTGAAAAGCAAAACAAAGTGGCGGTAGTGATATTAAAATTGATAATAAAACAATTATTGAAAATACTGCTGATGAATTAATGGTTTCAGATTTAAAACAAAATAAAATAACTTTATTACCTAATAGTAGTGGTCGTGTGTTAATGCTGATTTTAATGCTGAAAACGGGGAATTAAGAATTTGAGACCCTAGTTTTGAAGGTTGTAAAAATACTGCTGATTATATGATTATTGATAGTACAGTTGCGGGAATTGAAAGTACTGATGATACATTTGGTAGTACTAAATATTTAGATAAATTTTATTTACAGAAAAAAGATTTATCTAAAATATCAAATGATTGAAAAGTTGTTGATACTAGTGATTTTGTTCAAGATTCTAAAGGATATAAAATTAAAAATTTTAATAAGTCAGAATATTATTATCGTTTATGGTGTTATACAACGCTTGAGATAGAACTATATATAATTACGCATATAAACTTTAAAGGTCAATTAGCAAGTGGAATATCATATGGAAATAATCCAAGTTGTTGAATTACCATTCAATTATTTTCCAACGGTGAGTTTAAATTATCATCAATATCAAATAGTGTTGAAATTAAAGGATTGTATATTGAAAGAAAAAAAGTAAGTTAGGAAGGAGATGGTATTATGCCAAAAGTAACTATTAAAGATATGATTATGTTTTTGAAAATCTTTGGAGTTTCATCATTGTTTTTTATTGCCGGAATTATTATTTGTTTTATCGGAGAAAAAACATTGGGTATTTCTTGATCAGCATATGTTATTGTTTCAGCAATGCTTATTGGAGCAGGAATTATAGTTTTAATTATTGAAACTATTAGATTTATCAAAACTCATAACAAACAACAAAAACAAGATAGTATTGAAGATGTTATTAAAAAAGAAGATACGAAATAAAGAGGTGATATAAATGGGATTATTATTAGCAAAAAAGAAATTAAAAAAAGAATATGATATTGATAGTTATTATCTTAATTTAGCATCAACGATTACTAATCGTAAAAATGTTACTGTTCAAAAACATAAGGAGATTTTAGAAAAAAGAATTTGTGAAGATAATGCTAATTTTTTAAATCCACGAGATTTAGAAATTAGCATTTATAATCCAATTAATAATAAACAGATAGATACTAAATTAATTAATAACTTTTTAAAAATGCAAGACTTTACTAATAAGAATTGATATAACGAATATAAAATTAATAAGAATGGTAAAGGTGCATATTTTATTTTTGCTAATAATTTAAAACTTAATTTTATTACTATTTATTTTTATAATAAGCAATATGACGAATTAGGTAATTTAGTATCTTGTACTTTTGATTACTACCCTTATATTAAAAATGACCAGAGTGTTTTTATTACTGAAAAATTAGAAATTGATTATGTAACTAAACAAGTAAAAGTTATTAGAAAGTTAAAAACACAATTATACAGCACTATTACCGACTTATATATTGATGATGCTAAATGAAATAACTATACAACTTTACAAAGAGAAGAAATATTGCCACTTAATTTTATACCAATTGAAATTATTCCTAATAACCCTAATTTTGAGCCTTCTGCTCGTTATGGTAAACAATTTGCTAGTATTTTTTAGATATTATTGCTGAAAAGATAATGTTAGATCCATTATTAAATAGTGGTAAATTTTCCATTAATACTAATGGAGTTACTGGTGTGGTTGACCAAGAAATTAGTAAAATGTTGGCTTTATTTGTTGAAAATGACTTGTTATTAGTTGAAGGAGACTCTGATAGTAATTTTCAACCAGTAAACTATATTGCTGGTAATTTTAAAGGTGAACAATTAACCAAAATATATGATTGATTATTAACTAATTACTATAAAATAAATCGCCATCATGTTCCCGCAATCGCCAAGGGAGTCCAACAAACACAAGCAGAAGTTGCGGGAGTAAATATTCAAACAAACGCATCATACGAACAAATGATATATATTAGAGAAATTAAATTAACTGAATTCATTATTAAGTTAATTAAATATGATAATGCTATTTTAAACAGTAGAACATTTAATATTAAAAATATTGATGATTTAATTATTGATGTTCGCTTACCAGTAAATGCTACTTTAAACAGACAATTAAATAACAATGAAACTATTATAAATATGCCTAATGAAGAAGGAAAACAAGAATAATGTTAAAACCATCTGAAAAAATGTTAGCACAATTAGCAGAAAATGATGAACCAATTGACTATTCAATTGATAGTATTCCATTAGATTTTGCTAGTCAATCGCAGTACAGCGACCCTGATTTAGAACAATTATTTACAGAAGCCCGTGCAAGAACCTTATATATTTATAAAATTAATAATCTCTTGTTAAGACAAAGCAAAAACCAATCTTAAACTACTCTCAAAATAGCGTTAAAATAGGTTTTATTGACAAAGATGAATATATTAAAATAACTGGTTATGAAATTAGTGATTTTAATTTTAAATTACAAATTCAACAAAACACCACAGTCCAAGATAATAGCACAAGTTATGTAATAATTGAAGAAAAAGATATTTTAATTAATGATATTTCAAAAAAGACAAAGAATTTTTAGAATCCTATGACTTAAAAATAGTATCTATTAATGAACAAATTACCGAAGACAATAAAAATGAATGTTATATTATCGAAGAATATAAAAGACCTTATTCACCTGATGGTGTTGATATTATTAAATCTACTCATTTAGTTAAGGTGACTGATTTTAAATTAAAAAACCAAATATAGTATTCATTTAGTTTTACAAAAATCATTACCCGAAGATACAGTATTTACTGGGATTGAGATTAAATATCCTAAATCAATGTTATTTGGAAATATTAAATGTTGAGGTAATATTAATGGTGTTTATTCTTATCCTTCATCAATAGTTGAAAATGCTAATTTAGTACCGTTGCTATCTATGTCTATTGAAACAAAACCTAATTTAAGAGTATTTCAATATTGATTTACCGAAAGTTTTTTACCGTGGTTTATTGCAAAAATATATATTCAACCAGATGATATTTTAAGTTTAATAAAAAATAATGGTTTAGAAAAAGTTTTATTAAATTATTTAACTTATCGTTATAATTATGATCGAAAATTTCAAGGTGCAAAATATGATGAAAAAGGAAATCCCACTAATAAAGCGGCTGAACTACGCCAAAAATTTGAAGGTCAAAAACCCGAAAATGTTATTGATGGTTTATTTGAAAATTGAAAATTAGACAATCCAAGTGAATTACATAAAAGATATGTAAAAAGAATTAAACAAGTGATATACATGTTATCAAATTATACATATAGTAAATATGCAATTAATAAAGGCTATAATGATGATGTTAAATTATTTGCCCCTTATTATTTTGAATTAATATCTAATCCAAGAGAGGTAGAAACTGGATATTGAGAGTTTGAACATTGCAAAGTTAAATTAAATTCATCATATTTTAATTTTACTGGTGGTTCTATTCCAACAACACCAATAAATTATTGAGAAGAGGTTTATTCAAATGACAAACCATTTAATGAGAAAGATGATAAATGATATTTTGCTGTATGGCGTGGTGATAAAAATGCTGATTGGCGTATTATTAAGTTTAAAAATAATGAAATGACTATTAAAATTGATAATTCTAATAATCGGCAATTGCAGAAAACTGATTTAGGTATGGGAAGAGATTTATATATTACAAATGATTCAGGGGTTGTTAAATATGTGACACATTGAACAGATGATAATGGTTCTTACTTTAAATCAGTTTATCGTTGAAATAATGATAGCGAACCAAATACACCGTTTATTTTACCTAAAACAGGACAAATTACAGATTGAAATTTAAAAAATCAAAATAATATTAATAAAAATGATGAAATTAAAGTAACTGTTAAAAACAAAGATATTTCAGAAAACTATATTTATCAATTAGAAGCAAATTACTTTAATTGATTATCCATAACAAGTGAATTAGAAACAAATAATATACCTTCTCTTATTCCTGCTGAAATTAAACTATCTGATGGTGATATGGCAAATATTTAACTAATTTAATTGTTTCTAATGACAAAATAAAAGATTATTTAAACTATTTTTCTCAATGAAATAAATTACTTTATTCTAAATCAAATTGAGTGAGTATAACTAAAAATTTAGTTGAGGACAGTATTAAAATAACTTTTTTAAAACACGAAAAACTATTTAATTTAAATCAAATCGAAATATCTGGCATATGATGTTATGGGAATTATGATATAAATATTTTTATTGAAAAAATAAATGAAAAAATTACTGAAGGAAAAGATATTAACTTAGAATTAATCAAAAATTGTCCTATCGGAACTAAAGTCAGTAGAAAAGACAGAAATACATATTTACAATTAATCGAAGATAATGAATGATATTTGTATAAAAATGGCATTGAAGATGAAAACTCATATTCAAATATCACAGTTCTTATTTTTTTAAAACAATCAAATAGTTTAATATTTTCCTATCCACCCACAAAAGAACAAATTAATATTAATAATTTACAATTATTTAATAAAAATAATGAAAAATTATCATTAATTACATTAGAAATATAAAAAGTTATTTAGATTTATAAATCTAAATAACTTTTTAATTTATTTTCAACATATATTTTTGGTTCGCTATCATTATTTCAACGATAAACTGATTTAAAGTAAGAACCATTATCATCTGTTCAATGTGTCACATATTTAACAAACCCTGAATCATTTGTAATATATAAATCTCTTCCCATACCTAAATCAGTTTTCTGCAATTGCCGATTATTAGAATTATCAATTTTAATAGTCATTTCATTATTTTTAAACTTAATAATACGCCAATCAGCACTTTCATCAACACGCCACACAACAAAATATCATTTATTATCAATTTGATTAAATGGTTTTTCTTGATTGCTATTCATTCTAAAATACCATTTTTTGTTTTTATATTATTTTTTTATTTTAAATCTGCTAATTCTTTTTCGCTATATTGTGGTTTATTAAAAGCAACTAAATTTGTTGTACTTGTTCCAATTAAAGTGTTTGTTCCCAAAAGACTTAATATTTTTTTCATATTTTAATTCTACTATACTATAGCTGCTATTAATTATGATTTTACCATTTCTCAAATTGATGAAAAAATACTAATAGCTTTTTCACAAAATAATTGAAAAACATCTTCATGAATTAATACGATACCATTTTCTATTTGATTAAATAAAATATTAAAAATTTGTTCCCCCGTCATTGAAATTTCTGTAGTTTGATCTGGAATAAATTCAGCTTCACTGTCTCTTCATGGATCTCTAACATAATAAGTATCTTCAAGTATATTTTCTTTATTTGGTTTGATTCCAACAATTAATGCAGCATGATAAGATCTATCACATCCTTCATCATCATATTCGTTGTCATCAAATAAACAACCAAACATAATAGGAGATTGTCTAGAAAGAGATTCCCATATTAAATGTCTTATCCACATTCTTTTTTCTATATCATTTAATCTATTTCAAAATAATCGAGTTAAATCAATTTTCTTTAAAGATGAAAAATATAACAAATTTCATGATTCACCAGAACAAATATGTAAAAAATATGAAAAAGAGTTTGGTATTAAATTTCCGGTATGTTTTAAAACTTTATATAAATATATTCATTTGGGATTTTTAAATTTCAAGAAAGATAATTTGTATTTTCATGGTAGAAAATATAAAACAAAAAAAAGAATTGATAACCGTGGAAAAATAAGAAATTTTAGAACTATTGAAGAAGCAAAACATGATAAAAATGAATTTGGTTGATTTCAAATGGATACTATGGTTGGTAAAAATAATAGTGTTTGTTTAGTTTTAATCGAAGAATTAACCCAATTTAAAATTATTGAACCATTAAAAGAAAAAACAACAAAAGAAGTTACAAACGCATTAAAACGAATTTTTTCTAACAGATTTTTTAAAGATAGATGCAAAGGAACAATAACAGATCAAGGCAAAGAATTTGCTGATTGAGAAAAAATTGAAAAAATAACAAATGCTAAAGTATATTTTTGTGATGCTGGAACTCCAACTCAAAAACCCAAAGTTGAAAGAGCAATTCGTGATTTTAGACATTGATTTTCCAAAGGAATTGATTTAAGTATTTATTCAAGAAATTATTATCAAGAAGTTGCTAATATAATAAACTCTAAACTTAAAAAATCTTTACATTGACTATCTTCAAAAGAAGTTTTTATACAAATGTTTAATTTTTAATATAATTACCTATAAAAATTTTAATCATTTTATTTTTCAGTGTGCCAAAATTCATAAATTTAAAACAAAACTACTAAATTTTTTTAAAATAAATTATATTGAACATTTATTTTAAAGCTATTAATATCTTGACCTTTTAATTTTTTAACTTTTCCTCAACTTGCTTTACAATTGTTTGTATAAACTCAACTTCCTCAAGTTACCATAGTTCCTCAACAATTATTATCGGTATCTCCTAAAAATTCTATTTTATTAAAATTTTCAACAGGGTTAATTTTATCTAAATTTAGTAAAAATGATTTTGTATTTCAATAATTATGTAATGTTGATTCAAAATCTAACTTTTTATTTTCTTTATTTTTATCATAATATAATTTTAATTCTTTTTCTAAGCTAGAACTTTCAGCATTTCATAATATTTCTCCTATAATATGTCCATCATTTATAAGTTTTGTATTTAAAAAATAAACTTTTTCGTCATTTGCAGAAACATAAAAATTACCGTTGCCAAATTCTTTTATACTTATTATTTCGGTATGGTCAATTTTTATCATTATCAATATTATCTACTTTTAAAACTACTCCATTTTTGCGAATAAAATAAAGTCCTTCAGTTATTCCAACAAAAATATCTCCACTTTTTAAATTGTCACCTTTATTATTTTCATCTAAAATTTTAACAGAAGTTATTTTTTTATTTTTTAAAGGGTAATTTTGTTCTGTCCCTTTAATCGCATCACAATATTCATTTTTTATATTGTTATTTATACTTCTTGTTCTTCTATCACAATTTAAAGTTGGTTGCATAAGTAACCCAAGAATAATTCTAACATCTGTATTTGCAAGAGCCTGAGCAATTGTATTTAATGGTAATTGTGATAATAAATTATAAAATGATTCATTAATAACTTCATTGATATTACCAAATCTTGCTTGAATATTATTAATTGCGTCAATAATATTATTGCTTATAGATTGTCAATTTGTTACAATAGAACGAACATTGGTATGACCACTATTTTCTGTAGGATTTCAATATATATTGCTATAACCTTCGATTATATTATTTAAAATTAAATTAAAAACACTTCTAAATCTTAAAGCTTCTGAAATCACTAAAATTATATATCCCAAAGCTTTTTTATTAAATCATTATTACTATTATTATTTCTTCAATTATGTAGAGTAGTAAATGCATTTTGAATAGAAAATCAATTAATTGAATGACTACTATCGGCACCTCCTAAAAGAATATTATAATGTCCATCAAATTGGAGAGGAAAATCAGCTGCAATAGTATTATCTATATGTCTTAATTCTAAATTGAGGTGATCAGAGTCGGATAATCAATAATAATTTCTAATAATATTTTTTTGGTGTTAAATTTCCTGCTTGTGTTAAAACATTGTATAAATGAATTCGCTTAGGTGAATTTGGATTAAAAAAAGAAAATTTACCCCATCGTGGTAAAAAATATAAAACAAAAGGAAAAACTGATAATCGTGGTAAATTAACTAACTTTAAATCAATTTGAGATATTGAAAATAAAGTTTCTAATGTTGGATGATTTGAAATGGATACTGTTATAGAAAAAGACCATCAATCTAGTAATTTAGTTTTAGTAGAACAATCAAGTAAAAATTATTTTGTAATGAAATTACAAAAATAATACTGCTAATGAAGTTTTAGAAAAATTTAAAGATATTGCTAAAAATAATAATTTAATTGGAAAAATTAAAGGAATAATAACAGATCGTGAAAAAGAATTTAGTAAATGAAAAGAAATGGAAATATTTGCTGAAACACAAGTTTATTTTTGTGACCCCGGTAAACCACAACAAAAACCATTAATTGAGCATATGAACGGTGAATTTAGATATTGACTTTCTAAGGGAATTGATTTTAATAATATTAGTCAAAAAATAATAGATTGAGTAATTAATGTTATAAATGATAAACTCCGACCATGTTTAAATTGACTAAGTGCAAAGACAATGTTTTTACAAAATTTTAAATAAATTTATTAGTTAAAATTTAATAAATTATTTTTTAGTGTTCTTAAATATGAATAAAATAAGATAAAATTACAAAAATTTAATTTTTTCTGAAAAAGTTGTTGCAATTTATTAAAAATATTTTATTATTAACTTAACAAGATATAAATTTGCCGTTTATATATACACAGCGCCTATCTAAAACTCCACGAGCTGTTGAAGAATATAATTTTGATGTACTATTTTGAACAGTTAAACCTAATTCATTATATTGTGTTGATGTACCATGAATAGCATAAATTGATAATTTAATAACCATAAAAAAGATCACAAAATAAGCAATCGTTGTTTTTGTCATTGGCAATTTAGTATTTCAAATCACATCAAAAATAAACAAAAATACATCAAAAATAAAACTAAAAATTTTGTCTCAATTACTTACTTTCTGATAATAAATTAATCATCTTTACCACTTCCTTTTTCTTTTTTAGGTTTTAAATTCTTTTTCAAAATATCAATATCAAACAATTCTAAGCGTTGTTTATTATTTAATTTTGATATATCTTTTCAAAAGTATTCTTTTTTATTAACAACCTCATCGTTTTTCAAATCATGAACAAAACTTAATCAATAACTATCGTATTTATTAGCAAATTCAAGCGGAATAATTATCTTAAAAAACCGAATTCCTAATTCAACATCCGACTTATATTTTGCTAGTTTACCTTCTGACAATCGTTCAACTGATTTTGTTTTTCAAATTTCATAATCAGTAATATCTTGAAAAATACCAATTCGCATAATAAAAAAACGATTAAAAATATTAAATCCTTTTTTAACAATTGGTTTTTTAAGTGAAATTGGAATAATAATACCACTTGCTAATTGCCTAATATTGTTTCAAATCATACCCTCACGCTGAGCAGCAAACAAAGCACGATGTCCAAAATGTCTTGCTAAAACAATTCACGGTATCTTACCACTATGAACTTTTTTCTCATCGTGCGGACTAGTTCCATAAATATATAAATAACTTTCATCAAATAAAATAACACTATCTATCATCTGGAGGAACTGGTTTTGTTCGATCAGTAAAATCCAAATTTTTAAATATTAAAACTTTAACCTTGTCATTTTCTAATGGATAATTACTATAAATTTCATCTGTTAATAATTTCATAGACTGAGACAAATAAGTTAAAAATAATGTTTTACCTGTTCCTAACTTACCAATGATAACTGACAAAGGATTATCTCAAACAAAATCAACTAACCTAAATGCATTTAACTGATAAAAAATATTTTTTCATAATCACCAAAAAAATATACACATTGTAAAACAAATAATAGTCAAAATACTAAACCATTATAATTTAATGAAATTATTCAAAGTAACAAATCAATTCAACTAAACAAAACCATTGAACCGCTAATATAAGAATAATTTTTTAAAAAAAAATACAAACTTTTTCATTATTTAAAATACCCAACTATTTTAAAAATCATTCACAATAAAAACCAAGTTAAAAACAAAATTACAATTCAAACACCAACCATCAAAGTTAAATATTCATTTTGTGTTAAATTTAAAGTTGTAATATTTTCAACATTTGTTTTATTTATAAACAAAAAGACATGAATAAAAAACTCTTTTAATTTTTCTCAATCATTTTGCATTTTTAAAAACTCCACATTTTTTGAATAAGTTTAAAAAACATTCCAAAAAATAAAACGATAAATAATACAAACGATATAACATATATAAAATCGGGAGCATTTGAACCAATAATATAATTTACAAATTGAACTCAATAATTATATAAACTCATTTAATTTAAATCTTTCAAATCATTAATCAATTCTTGTTCTTTTTCAACAGTTCAATTTGTTAAATTATTATTGTTATTTGTTTTTACTTTTTGAGGTTCAGCAGGGAATAATGCTTTTTTCATTTGTATAAAATAATTTTGTTTATATTGATTATACAAATTAATTATTTGTGTTCCAGTTAAATATTTCCAAAAATGTCGTTTTAAATTTTCATCATATTTCACAATAGAATAAGAATTATCATAAATCAAACCAATAGCTAATTGATCAGAATGTTTTTTACTAAAATAAATAAACTTATTATTTAATCAAAAACCAATATGTTTATTGTGGTTAAATAAATTTATAAACGAAGCTTTGTCAGTTTGAAAAACTATAAATTCTGTTCGAATAAAATAATTTTGTACGTTAATATTCTTCTTATAAAAACTCATAAAAACACCTTACTTTCCATATTATATTTACACAATGCCGTATTAAAACCACTTTTATAACTTGGTTTATGATACATTACTCAAAACAAACTACCAACAAATTTTTTATTCAAAATAGAATGACAAATTTGACATTTAAGTTTAATAATTAATCAAACTACCTAAAATTTGTAATAATTAATTCTTAGCCAAGTTTTGACTTTTTATTATGACAATTAGTAGAACTATACACTCATTCAAATTCATTAATATTAAATTCTTTAAACAAGTCTTTAATAAATTCAGAATTATCAATACTTAAAATTCATTTACCTTTAATTTTTAAAATATTATCTTTTAGTTCATAAAAGTTCATTTTTGAATGTTTATAAACTCTTCCTTTATTATAATAATATGGTGGATCTAAATATCAAACAATATTTTTATCCATATAATATTTATTAATAATATTTTTATAGTCCAAATTATAGAACTCAATATTATTTTTAGGATCAACTAATAGTCTTCTAATATTTTGAATTCTCAATAATTTATTAAAATTAAAATTTTGTTGTAATCTTTTATCTGTTCAAGTTCCTCATTCTTTTCCGTTAAAAGTTAAAGCATTTTTAATTAATAATTTTTAGCCTGTATTCAAACAATAATCATTTTCTATCTTTTCTTTCATTTCATCAATAGTTTTTGAATTAGGATATGCCAATTTTTGTAAATAATCTAATTCGATTAAGTGAATCCCTTCCCGTCAAAAGTTAATCAAGTCACTATGTAAATCATTAAAAACTACTTTGTTACACATAACTGCTGGTCTAACACATTTAAGCCAACTGAAGCACCGCCACAAAATAAATCTATAAATTTATCAAATTTAGCCGGTAATAATGCTTTAATTTTATTAAAGTGTTTAGCTTTTCCGCCTGGCCAAGACAACGGACTAATAAATTTCATTCTAATCCTCCTTTACTATAAAATGTTTAAATAATGTATATGTATTGTAATAAACATTGTTATACTAATGTTTAAATAATGTATATGTATTGTAATAAACATTGTTAAATATATAAAATTAAAAATTAAGGCACACTGAAAATAACTACTTAGTTTTAACTAATAGCTATTAAAATATAAAATTATACGTTTATAATTAATCAACTCACATAAAAACTAGTGTGCCATAGCTAAAATATATGAATGGATCAGTTATAATAAATATTAAAATCCTTTTAACATGACACGGAAAAAGTTTAATATTTTAATAATTACTCAAATTCCAAATGGAATTAAAATAATTCATGTATCACCAAGAAATGTCATTAATTGTGGTAACACAGCATAAACAGCATCTTTAACTTTCATCATAGCTTGTTCTAAACCACTTCAAATAGAATCCATTCCACCTGAAATAGTAGGAGTATCTGCAGCTAGAAAATTAACATCTGTTGTTAAATACATACCTAACATTATTCTTTATCCTCCTTATTTTTAATTTCTTTTTTATCTTTTTTTCCTTGAATTTGACGAATTTTTTGATAAATCGATAAACCAATTCAAGCAAGAATTCCTAAAATAATAACAATACTAAATATTCATGTTAACCATACTGGTATAACTTAATTCCTCCTAGAAATTTAGCTTGCGCGGCACACTTCGCGTGTTCGCTACGCTCACAATATTGAATAAATTACCGCTAATAAATTACGCGGATAATTTATTCATTTTCTTTTACATTATTAGTTACTATCTTATTAACAGTATTAATGACATTATCTTTTCCATACTTAGTTACTAAATATTACAGTTTACAATTTAAAATAATTTAATTTTAGTTTTTAAACTATTTTTTAGTATGTTAAAATATGAAATTATTTTTTGTATTTTTTTTTTTTTTTTTTTGTGTTATTATGTTTTTATAAAAGAAAAAAGTTTCTTGTTTTTAAATAAATTAAGTAATACCCGTTTATATGCAAGACTCCCAATTATTCTAATGACTTTAATTAATTATTTTATTAGATTAATTAAATATAGAAAAAGAATAATTTAAGATGAAAATTACATCAAAAATTAAAGGAGCTTTAAAAGAATCTTATCGATCAATTAGAAAATCAATTAAGACAATGTTAACAAAACTTGGTCTTAATAAAAGTCAGGTTCAAGAAGCAACAACACGAACTTTGAATGCAGTAGAAGTTGAAATAAGTAAATTTTTAAATGAAGAAATGCAAAAAGTTGATTTGTTATCTACACCAAATCCAGAAATTAAAGGTTTAGTAGAACCATTAAAACCACAAGTAAAGAAAACATATGGTAATGATCAAACAGAAGCTAATAAATATAAAGCTATGCTAACCGAATTAAATAGTTTTTTAGCAGAAGAAAAACAATCATCATTAAAAACAGAAGCAAAAGCACCAGTACCATTACCACGAACAAAATTTAATCAAAATTTAACAACAGAAACTGAAGAAGATGAATCATATGGTCGATAGTAAAAAAACAAGATTTCTTTTTTATTAAAAATCAATTTTTTAATTGATTTTTTCTTTTAGAATAGTATTGCGATAAATGATTAAATATTGTATTATTTGTTTAGTATATGACTTTTATTATAAGTAAATAACTTAAAAAATTATAGAAAGTAATGCAAGAAATATGGCAAATAAAGATGAGAAAAAATTTTACAAAACTTCTTTTTTTTATTTGTTCTTCATTTATATTTGGTCCGTTAGGTGCTTTAATTTCATGATTAATTTTAAAATTTCAAAAAAATAAAAAACTTAAAAATAAACAAAATGAAGAGCAATTGTTAGAAAAGTTAGCACTTTTAAAAAATAACAATCTTGAAAATGATGATAGTAAAGATGAAATTAATAATCAAAAACTTGTAGAATTTTATAAAAATATTCTTGCTGAATTTGATACTTTATTTTCAAAGCAAAGTAAAGATGTACCAGACGTTAAAAATCAAAATATACAAACAAGAGTTGGAACAAATCAAATTTTATAACAATCAAAAACTAATGATTTATTAGGAGAAATTGTCAAAGTAAAAAATAATTTAAGAAAAGTGGAACCAAAACCAAGAAGTTTTACAAACAGAATAATTCCCAATCCTACCATTAAACCAAACTTATCAAATTGACAAAAAGAACAAATTAAATCAGTTAATGAACAATTAAATTCAATAGAACACGAAAATGAAAATAATAAAAATATTGATGAGAATACAAGATAAAATAAAAATTAGGTATTTTTTATATATAATTAATAAATTGCTGCCGCAAAAAACTAGTTTGTTTATCATTAAATATAAACTTTACAAAAAATATGGTAGAAAAAATTTATTGTATATGATTTTAAAATATTATTTAATATTTTAAAATAAATGACTTTTTATTAAAAGAAAAATTTAATATGAAAGTAAAAAACAAACTAAAAAGAGTAAGTTGGAAAGTGATTGGTGATCTATCACAAACTTTTAAAATAGCACGTGGTGCAATTAATCATGTTTTAATTAAAATGGGTTTTGACAAAGCTGAAACTATTAAGAGATCAGAAAATTTTATTCATCTCTTAAAAGAAGAAATAGCAGAATATAAAGAACATATTGAAGGTTATAAAGAATTAGTCAATAAGTTAAAAACGACTAATGTTGAATTAGAAAAACAATATTATGAAGCCCTTGCTAAAATAGCAAAAGAAAATGAGGAAGATTTTGTTTTAGAAAACAATACTAAAAATATTGCATTAGAGTCAAAACCAAAACAATTTTAAAAAAGCAATCCAACAATAATTAAACCAGTGCGAGAAAAAAAGATAACATCTAATATTCCGAAACAAGGTCAACAATATCAAAAAATTCTTAACGAAATTGATAATATTGATGAAGGATATGTATCAGATAAAGAACATGAAATATAAAAAATAAAAACAACAACATTGTTGTTGTTTTTATTTTCGTTTTCTTTGATAATTGTAAACCGATGTTAATACTCAATTTTGGGGACTTCATTTTGTTAATTTTTTTACAATTTTATTAACACTACCTGTTACAATATAATTTTTTCTTTTTACTTTTAATCCTTTTAGTAAACTTTTTCGAGCATAAGTAGATGTCTTCATAACTTTCACTGTTGAATGATATTTTGCATCTTTCTGGTTACTACTTCGATTTCAGAAATTAGTTTTTAACGGTCCTGGACATAAGGTAATAACTCGAACTGGTGATTTTGTTTTTTTCAATTCCGTATTAATCGCCACTCCGAAACTTCAGACATAAGCTTTTGATGCATAATAACTAGAAAAAACTGGGGCTGGCGTAAATGCCGCTAAACTACCAATGTTTAAAACACGTCCTTGTTGTTGCGCTATAAAACGTTGTACAAATAATTTTGTTAAAATATGGAGCGCTTTAATATTTAAATCAATCATATTCATTTCTTGCTCTAAACTAGATTCATTAAAATAACCTCATACACCATACCCAGCATTATTAATTAAAATTGTTACATTATCTTTTGCAACATCATTAAATAATTTTTCACAATTTTCTAAATTACTTAAATCATAATTAATCATTTTAATTGTTTGTGTTGGATATTTTTGTTGTAAAGCAGTAACAGGGGTTGTATCACGCGCAACAGCAACAACATTATAACCAAGTTTTAATAATTCTTTGCAATAACAATATCCTAATCCTTTACTAGCACCAGTAACAACAGCTCATTCTAAACTATTACTATTTGTTTTTTTCATTATTTTCTTGTCCATTTTCTAATTTTGGTTTTTTAATAACTGTCATATCAAATAATGTTTTACGATTTAAGAAAATATAATTTCCTGCTGCCGCTAATGATAATACCGTTGCTAAATACATTGGAATCATAATAATTTGGTTTACTCAACCAAATTCATCTCATTGGCCTGTTTTTAAAGAATGACCATTAAACATACGAAAACCAATAAAAAATAAAATTGTCATTCCAAACATCTCCATTGCTGCTCGCACACGTCCCAGTTGATTAGCAGCCATCACCACTTTTTGTGTTGCTAAAATTTGGCGAACAACATCAATTACAAAATCGCGAGCAATTAACAATACAACCATTCAAACTGGAATAATGTTTGCACAAGCAAAGACAATTAAAACAGTATTTGTCAGTAATTTATCGGCGATTGAATCAAAAAATTTACCGAATGTTGTGACTTGATTGTAGCGACGAGCAATAAAACCATCTAATAAATCAGTTAAACTAGCAATAATAAATAAAATCCCAGCAATTAAATAACTAATTGGCAATGAATAAGCAACATTATCTCCTTTAATTGTTAATCATTGATCTCATCCATTATATAAGGAACTATTTTCAAATGAAACAATTACCATTAAAGCAATAATAACTGGGATTAAAAAAATCCGAATTAATGTAATACGATTAGCTCAATTCATTTTAAGTCCTCTTTTCTAAAAATATCTTATCCTTGATATGTTAATATTACTTACATATTATATTATATAAATGTATAATATTAAAGAAAGTTTATGAGGTGAGGGGAAAAATGGTTAAAGAACTAGTACAATTACTTCAACAAAAACAAATGACAATTGCAGCATATGAATCAATAACAGGAGGTCTTTTTAGTCATTATATAACTAATGTTCCAAATGCTAGTCATGTTTTTTTAGGCAGTATTGTTACTTATACTAATGACATTAAAATTAAACTTGGTCATGTTTCCCAATCAATAATTACAAAATATGGTGTTGTTTCAAAAGAAACAGCTGAGGCAATGGCTTTTGCTTGTCAAAAACAATTTAATAGTGATTTTGCCATAAGTTTTACCGGTAATGCTGGTCCAGGCCAATTAGACAACTTGCCAGTTGGAACTGTGTTTGCAACTATTCTTTTTCAAAACCAAGCAACAACATTCGCATTAACATTTAATCCAACTTGATCACGAGAAAAAATAAAAATTGCAACTGTTACAACAATAATTAAACATTTAGAACAAATTTTAGAAAAAAAACAAGGAATTAATAGTAAAAAAAGATAAAAATAAACAGAAAGGAGAATAAAATAATGGAAGATAATAAACCAGTTCCTCCTGAAACAAAAACCGTTGACCAAGATGAAATTTTAAAAACAGTAATGAAAGAAATCGAAAAAACATATGGTAAAGGCGCTATTATGAAATTAGGGGATAAAAGCAACCTAACAATTGAAGCTGTTTCAACTGGAAGTTTATTACTTGATGAAGCAATTGGAGTTGGTGGTTATCCTAAAGGACGAATTATTGAAATTTTTGGGCCAGAATTCATCAGGAAAAACAACTCTATCATTACATGCTATTGCTGAAGTACAAAAAATGGTGGGCGAGGAGCCTTTATTGATGCTGAACACGATTTAGATCCAAATTATGCTAAAAAACTTGGTGTTAATATTGCTGAATTAATTATTGCCCAACCTGATTCAGGTGAACAAGCATTAGATATTTTAGAAACACTTGTTAAATCGAATGCAATTGATTTAGTTGTCATTGATTCTGTTGCCGCATTAGTGCCCAAAGTAGAATTAGAGGGAGAAATGAGTGATGTAACAATTGGTGTGCAAGCACGTTTAATTAATGAGTAAAGCTTTACGAAAATTAAACGGAGTAATTAATAAAACAAATTCAATCGTTATTTTCATTAATCAAATTCGCGAAAAAGTTGGTGTTTTATTTGGTAATCCTGAAACAACAGCAGGGGGGCGTGCTCTTCGTTTTTATGCTTTTGTCCGATTAGATATTCGTCGTACTGAAACACTAACAACAGCAGGAGTAGCAACCGCCAATAAAGAGTAAAAATTAAAGTGGTTAAAAATAAGGTCTCACCGCCTTTTAAAACAGCTCTTGTTGATATTAATTATAATGAAGGAATTGATAAATATTATGAATTAATTGATTTAGCAGTAAAATATGATATTTTAGCAAAAGCCGGGGTATCATATGCTTATAAAAATAATAAAATTGGTCAAGGCCGAGAATGTGTAAAAGAATATTTAAAAATTCTCATATTTTCCTCCTTTACTAATATCTTAACATATTTATTTTTTCTAGAATGGATAAATTAATAACTAATTTTTTTTCAAAAACTCTTATTTTATTGGCATCTTTAAAAAAGAAAAAATTATTTTTTTAAATCTTTTGGGAGTGTTGCATATAAACGGGTATTATTTAATTTTGTAGAATAAACGATGAAATAGGACAAAAAAATTCGACCCTTATTGGGTTGATTTTTTTATTTGAAAATTAACTTTAAAAATTAAATATGTTGGTTCTACAATTATTTAATTTTATAATTACATATTTTTTAGTGGAAGGTTCCCCAACATGGCATTTTGTCAGTAAAGAAACCAATAGAACTGTTAACTTGTTTTTTTTTTTTTTTTTTTTTTTTTTTTTTTTTTTTTTTTTTTTTTTGCGATTTTGTAAATTAATGACTTTGATTAAGATAAACAGATAATGCTGTATTCATAACTATTAATTAGCAAGATATAAATTGTACTATGAAGTATAGTACTTTATTTGATTTCATTATAACATCAATAAAATAAATGTTCAATATAATTTATTTTTAAAAATTTAGTAGTTTTGTCTTAAATTTTTGAATTTTGACACACCGAAAAATAAAATGATTAAAATTTTATAAGTAATTATATTAAAAATTAAACATTTGTATAAAAACTTCTTTTGAAGATAGTCAATGTAAAGATTTTTTAAGTTTAGAGTTTATTATATTAGCAACTTCTTGATAATAATTTCTTGAATAAATACTTAAATCAATTCCTTTGGAAAATCAATGTCTAAAATCACGAATTGCTCTTTCAACTTTGGGTTTTTGTGTTGGAGTTCCAACGTCACAAAAATATACTTTAGCATTTGTTATTTTTTCATTTTTTTCTCAATCAGCAAATTCTTTGCCTTGATCTGTTATTATTCCTTTGCATCTATCTTTAAAAAATCTATTAGAAAAAATTCGTTTTAATGCCTTTGTAACTTCTTTTGTTGTTTTTTCTTTTAATGGTTCAATGATTTTAAATTGCGTTAATTCTTCGATTAAAACTAAACAAACACTATTATTTTTACCAACCATAGTGTCCATTTGAAATCAACCAAATTCATATTTATCATCTTTTGCTTCTTCAATAGTTCTAATAATTCAGAAAAATTATTAAAAAATAAAAGAGATTCAAATTTAATTGATTCATTTTTACAAGTTGTTATTACTACACACGGTAGTGTTACTTCTTCTGGTTTGGCATTAAATAATAAAGTTTATTTTGGATCTTATGATTGTAAAGTATATGAATATGATCCAGAAACAGAAAGTCAAAAAATTGTTCTTACTACAGGAGGAAGAATTATTTCTTCTGGTGTAGTCTTAAATAATAAACTTTACTTCGGATCAGGAGGTTCTGATAAAAGTGTATATGAGTATGAAATTTTAGAATTAATTGAACAGGATATTATTAATATGAAAGAGCAAATAAAAAGAGGATTATATTTATACTATAATAAAAAAGAAAATCACAGTTCTAGTCCTAGACCAATTTCTAACATTAATTTAGATAATTTAATAGTAATATCTGATCTTGTAATAAATGATAACCAAAAAATGAATCATATAATTTAGAACAAGTTATTGATAATATTTGTCCAGCGTTTAACTCAACTTTATAAAATAATACTGATAATGAACAAATTATGAATACAGTTTCTTGTTCTAATCAATTAACAGAAACAAATACATTTCAAAAAATGAATGGATTCACTAAATCAGAAACAACATCAAATACTGATAATTGAAGTACAAATGTAAATACTAAAGTTACAGCAAAAGCTAGTAGTAATGCTGGTGTCCCTGTTGTTTTAGGAGCAAAACTTGAAGTTGCAGTTGAGGTTAGTGGTGGATATACGTGAGGAGGATCGCAAAATTATACTATAGCAGATACTTCAAGCTCTTCTGATACAGAAATTAAAACAACAACAGAAACTATGACTATAAATTGTTTCGTCTCAGTCAATAAAGGTTCCGCCACACAGTAAAATTTCAGTTTTTGTAACTGCTTGAAAAAATAATATACAACTTATTTGGCTGTATATCCAGAAGCAAACGAAAAATTAACATTTAAAATTCCAAATTATGATTTAACAAAATATTACTATAAAATATCAATTTCAATAACAGATTATGCATCTGCTAATAAATTTGTAACATATTATTTTGAAACAATATCACAAAAATCAATTTTTACATTTTTAGCAGATAATTCATATGAAAGAATAATGATTAAGCAAGATGGCTCAATTTCAAATGAAACAAATAATATTGTTATTAAAGATTTAACAATTAAAAGAAAATTAATAAATAATAGCGAATTAAGGGAAGATGAACCGCATTCTATTTATAAGCGTGATATGGATACTGATTTTTCAAAAGAAACATCGGATTCTTATGATATAGTGATAAGAAAAATAAATAGTGCAACAACTATTAATGAATTAAACTTACTTGAAAAACACCCAGTATGAAGAATTATTTCAAATAATAGAAATGATATTAAAGAATTATTTAATAAAAAATGATTAGAATTAAATAAAAATGAATAAAAAATTAAATGAGGTAAATAATTATAAAACAAGATAAAACGACTTGATTAAAGGGTGCCTTACCTTGAAATTGATTTAAAAAAGACCCTATTCCGACTTATAATTGAACTCATAAAGATATTAGAGAATGAGAAAGGAAATATAAAATTCGTAGTTGAGTAGTTAGTTTTTATACATTGATATTTTTAGAATTAAATTGTTGATTAGAATATGGCATTATTAATGCAATAAAAGATAATATTAATTGATATAATTATGGTCAATATTGAGGTAATGGAATTGCCATATTATTAAGACCTTTATTTACACACGGAATTCAGGGTATATTTGTTGCTAGTAGTAAACCAAAAGTAGATATGAAAATTGATATTCCACGATTAAAAGTTTCTAAAACGGGATTAGTATTTACAATATTACCTTTAATTACTTTAATAATTTCTTTAATTATCATTTGAATTGATAAATCAAAATGAAAAAAAGAGCATTTACGACATTGTTTGGACTGCCGTATTAATCCGCGTGTCATTCAACCACGAATAGCAAAACAATGAAATAATTTAGATGGTCAAGTACTTTTTTTCATACTTATCATATTTAAATTTAATAATTTTTCAATCATCATTTACATTACCATGCCACACAACAAAATATCATTTATTATCAATTTTGTTAAATGGTTTTTCTTGTGGCGCCATTCATTCTAAATTGTCTTTTATTTCTTGCTTATTTGTATTTATTTGATTTTCTTCTTTTAATTTTGCTAATTGTTCTTTTGTATATTCTTGTGTTGTATTACAACAAGCAACTAAACTTGTTGTACTTGTTCAAATTAAAGTGATTGAACTTAAAGGACTTAATATTTTTTTCATTTAATCACATTTAACAACTCTAATTGTTAAAGCTAATAATGTACCAATAATAGCTCCAATTGCAGCACCGGTTCCTGCTGCTGCACCAAGAGATGTTCTGGGGTTATTACATAAAGCACTACCAATTTCCATTGATTCGTGTATTTGAATATTATGATCCATTGTTCGTGGATCGTGATAAATTAAAAAACCACCATTAGATAATAAAGAATTTAATTGATTGCTTGAAAATCTTCTCATAACACCACCATCTGGATCCATATAGTTAAAATATAAATTATTATCTATAATTATTATAATCAACGCCAACTCTAGTGCTTCCAGCAAGTGTGGGGTCATTAATACTTGGATTTAATGAATGTGCAATATATCTTCTAAAATTATTTAATCTATTATTAATAATATAATTATTAACTGTATTTGTTCAATTTGGTACAATAGTTCCTCCTCCTAAAAAGTTGAAATTATCTACTATTTGCAATGTTGTTTCCATATTACCAATTAAATGTTGTTGACATGAATATAATGGAGTATCTGGCGTTCTAAAATTTCTAAGACCTAAAGATCTTAAAATTGACTCTGCTATTACTGGGCCACAAGATAAAGATTCTGTTTGAGCAACAGTTGGTACTGCTACTTCTAAGTTAATATCTAAAAGTTCGGAAATGTAAGTAATTTCATCTTCTCTTTTATTTCTATTTGAAGTTTCTAAATTATTTGAATCTGATTTCATTGTTTCTCTTAGATTGTTGTTATTATTTTCTTTTTGATAAGGCCTTGCAGCAATTGTTTTTGGGATTGCAGAGCTACTAATTGTTAATACACTTAATAAACTTAAAAGTTTTTTCATTTTGTATAATTTCCTTTCTTATCTTGAAACTTTTTATCAAGATTTATTGACATTATATATATATATATATATATGCAAGTCAAGCAATTTAAATATATTTTAGAAAGGGGATGAATTATAATGGTTATTAAAATTCTAAGCGTTAAGCGAAGAATTTTATAAAGGTTCCCAAATTTGTTTGAAAGAACCTCAAAAGTTTTTTAACTTGTAAGTTATTTTATCACAAAAATTTAAGAAAATCAACCGCTCGCCCAAAACCTCAAAAAACTATATAATTAGCTTTGTATATAAAAGAAAGGATTTTTTAAAATTGATAAAACAAAGCATCATTTTTCTTTTAAAGAAAGAGTAATGTTAAAAGATTTATTAGAACTTGATTCTTTAAAAAGAAAAAATGGTAAATCCAATATATCTAAAATAGCAAAAATATTGCATAAAAATCGCAATACAATTAGACAAGAAATAAAAAGGTTAAAAGATAATGAATATGACACTAAATTAGCACACGAATATTATTTACAAAAACAACAAAAATGTTTTAAAAAATCATTATTATTGCTAAATATTTTAGAATGACTAGATGAAAAATATAACAAATTTCATGATTTATCAGAACAAATCTGTAAAAAATATGAAAAAGAGTTTGGTATTAAATTTCCGGTATGTTTTAAAACTTTATATAAATATATTCATTTGGGATTTTTAAATTTCAAGAAAGATAATTTGTATTTTCATGGTAGAAAATATAAAACAAAAAATAGGATTGATAACCGTGGAAAAATAAGAAATTTTAGAACTATTGAAGAAGAAAAACATGATAAAAATAAATTTGGTTGATTTCAAATGGATACTATGGTTGGTAAAAATAATAGTGTTTGTTTAGTTTTAATCGAAGAATTAACCCAATTTAAAATTATTGAACCATTAAAAGAAAAAACAACAAAAGAAGTTACAAACGTATTAAAACGAATTTTTTCTAACAGATTTTTTAAAGATAGATGCAAAAAAACAATAACAGATCAAGGCAAAGAATTTGCTGATTGAAAAAATTGAAAAAATAACAAATGCTAAAGTATATTTTTGTGATGCTGGAACTCCAACTCAAAAACCCAAAGTTGAAAGATCAATTCGTGATTTTAGACATTGATTTTCCAAAGGAATTGATTTAAGTATTTATTCAAGAAATTATTATCAAGAAGTTGCTAATATAATAAACTCTAAACTTAAAAAATCTTTACATTGACTATCTTCAAAAGAAGTTTTTATACAAATGTTTAATTTTTAATATAATTACTTATAAAAATTTTAATCATTTTATTTTTCAGTGTGCTAAAATTCATAAATTTAAAACAAAAATACTAAATTTTTTTAAAATAAATTATATTGAACATTTATTTTATTGATGTTATAATGATAATAAATAAACTGCTACACTTCATAGTACAATTTACACTAACAACCCGTATCTTTGCAACGGTCCCAATCTTTTTTATAAAATAATTTGTTAAATTAAAAAATACTTGCAAAATTTTTGCAAATAAAATATAATAACAATGTAGTTAAAATAGGTTGCATAAAGACTAATTAGTTATTAATATGGTCCAATCTTAATAATTAATTATGTTTTTAATTATATGTTTCCTTTGTAAAAAACTACAAAATGAAACCAACATTGTAAATAAGTACTCTTTATAATTGTATAATCATTTAACGGTCCAAAATATTACTTTTAAAGTAATTGTTTATAAAATTATTTAATAATAACTAATTGCAATGTTGGTAGAAAAAAATCTATATGTTGCCTTTGAGCGTTTTACTAACAGTAAAACGCTTTTTTATAGCAAAATTAACTAGATAAGTTTATAATTATAATAGAGTATAAACAACAGATGGGAATTATTTTACATGCAAAATGGATTAGAAAAGCAGTTGAAAGATACGTTTAAAAGTTCCGAGAAAGCAATGTTTGATGCTTTATTAAAAAGTTATTATTTAGATGATGATCAATTAGATTATTTGCATAAACATTATCGACCAATTTTTACTTTTGATGATAATGAAGCATGTATTTGTTTAAGTAATGAGCAATATGCAAATTGTTGCAAAACGAAGATATTAAATTCAACTAAAAATCGCGCTCAATATATTTCAATTTTACAAGCAGTAGGGGACTTAACATTAAAAGAACAATATATTGAACAAGAAACAAAGCATTATCAACAAGTTTTAAAAAAATGTATTAAACAAAAATGTATTTTACAAGAATGTAATAATAAAGTTGATCAGCACAATCTTTATTCGCTTGATATTAGTAAAAATCATTATTATTTAAATCGTTATCATTTTAAACATTTTTTTAAAAATATTAAAACATCTTTTTTAGATTTAAGATCAACAGAGAAAGTACCTTATTTTTTTAATGTTTTTTGTCAAAAACATTTGAATGAATATCTTCAGTCAAACAAAACGTTTGTACCGCAGTTAGAAGCATTATTAATGAATATTAACGATAATTTAGTGGATCATCAAGAAGTTTATGAAACATATGTTAATTATTATTATAGTTTAAGTGTTGCTAAACAAGTGATTTTAACAATTAAACTTTGCCGAATTATGAAATTAGCGTTAGTTTATCAATTAGAATTATCACGTTTATTAAATGTTTTAGATAATCAACAACATAGCTATGTTGTTAAAAAAATAACTTTGCCAAAAGAAATTCATTCAATTTTTTGCAATGATATTCTATTAGCACAATTAACTCCAATCACTTTTCAAGCAATTAATTCACCGAATAATCCGTTTTTACCAAATAAAATTTTATACACAAGATTAGTTAATAATGCGAAAAAAGGGGAAATTCATTTTATTTATCATAAAAATAATCGGATTTTGAATACTTACTTTGCTGAATGAGCAGAAAAAAATAAAAATGAAAAACAATGACAAAATTATCTATCAAGTATTGTCCTTAATCAAGGAACCCATTTTTTAATTAATAAAAAATATTATGATAAACTAAATCAAAAAACAAAAAATTTAATTAATATTTATTATTATAATAGGTTTGAATAACCACGAAATTCAGCAGAAGAATTAATGCTCCAAACTTTTATTAATAATTTTAATAATGGCATTAATATTTTAAAATAGGAAGTTGATGAAAATGACAATCTTAGCATGAATTATAATTGGAGTTTTTCTTAGTTTATTATTTATTTTTATTGGTTTTTTAGGATGATTTTATCAAAAAAAAAAGCAACTTTTTTTTCAAATTTTTAAACAATTAGAAGTTGAAAATCAAGAATATATTAATAATAATTTATCAAAATTAACTTTGCAAGAAATTAACGTTAAATTTAAATTAGAGCCAGGTGAAAAAGTATTTAGTAATATTCCTGTTACTGTTTACCTTACCCATAAATTAAAAAATAATCAAACTCATTCCAAATGTACAATTCCATTTTCAAATGGAATTAGTGTTGGTTATGAGCAAGGTAAAAGAATTAAAGAAATGTATCAAATTAAATTTCAAAATGGTCATATGTTTATTACAAACCAAAGAATTTTAATTATAAATGAAGACATTACTACAACTTGACCATTAAGTGAAGTTAATAATCTTGAATTAAGTATTTTTCGAATTAATAATATTCTATATCAAGGCTTTTATTTATATACGGAACAAAAACGTTTTATGATTATTGTAAAAGGCTTAGAAACGCCATATCTAATTTATAAGGTGTGAAAGCATGAATCATAATTATTTAATTGGAATTATTTTATTTAGTACTATTTTAGGTGTTGCAATAATTATTGTTGCTATTTTAGCTTTATGCCAGCAACAAAAAATAAAACATTTTAAACAAAAGAAAAATGAACTAGAAAAAATGATTGATAACAATCAAACATTCTTAAATGATAATTTAGTCGTAATTAAAATTAAATATGAATTGCCAAAAAATGAAATTTGTTATTATCAAGCACCAATTATTGGTTATGAAATAACAAAACCAAAAGAACTTCAACAAAATATATACTACTTAACTCAACAAATAAAAGAGCAATATTATATTGAATACTTGGCTGGTTATTTAAATCTTACTACTAATAATGGTAAGGAAACAATTAATGAAACCATTTATGTTACAAATTACCGCTTAGTTTTTGAAACTAAAGATCAAAATCTTATTATTTGATTAAAAGATATTAATTTTGTTTTACCAAGTATTTTTAATCTTAATGGTTTTTATCAAATCGGTTTTTTTATTAGTACTACTGAAAAAATTTATCGCTTTATTACAAATGATGTTAAAATATCAATGACAATTTTTAAAACATGACAACAAAATAGGGGAGGTTAATTAAACAATGAAAATGCATATTATTTTAGTTTTTTCATTAATCTTAATGTTAACTTTATATACTTTTCATACTTTATTTTTTATTCATTATCAAAAACAAAAAGAAAATAATAAGGCAATTAAAGAATATAAATGAAAAGCAATGATAATTTTTATCTTTATTACCATCTATCTGCTTTTAACTCCACTTAATATTTTTATTATTATTGATTATATTTTATTAATGACTTTATCAAGTATCTCAAATACATTTGCTTATTTATTTGTAATTATTGCAATTTGTAATTATGGCTTAATTTTAAGTTATTTAATTATTCAAACATTAGTTAATAATAGTTTATGAATTAAAGTAAATGATGAAACCATTTTCTTTTTAGATGAAGAAATTATCTTATCGCAAGTGATTGGTATTGATATCAATGGTTTGTTTAATAAAGTTATTTATAAAGTTGATGGAGAAATTGAAAAAAAAGTTATTGTTGGGAAAAAAACATTTGAATTTTTAGAACAAATTAAATTAACAAATTAAAAAGCAATCAACTGGCTTTCCCAACAGGTTGATTGCTTTTTTTCTGTTTGGGTAACAAAAATAATTATGTTGGCGAAATAAGGATTTATGTAAATTATTTTTTTATGGTAACTTAATTAATAAAAAGAAAAGATAAGAAATAACCTAAAGGGGAGAGATAGTAGTGTAATTATAAATCCTTTATATAATTATTCTGTTTACTTTAGAGATTTAGGAAAAATACTTTTCCTTACCCATAGTATACTATTAATATTAAAATAATACAATATTTTTTTATTTTTTAATAAAATAAAATATTTTTCCAAAATAAAAATATGAACTTTGCTAGAATTTTTCCATAATGGTTATTTACCTTTATAAATTTCTAACGCTTTTTTAACAGACATTTTGTAATCAAAAATTTTATTAATTGTGGGGCGGTTTTTTAAAAACTTATTACAATATTTTGCTGTTGGATCATATTTTTTTGTTGTAACTCAGGATTAAAAATTCGAAAAAATGGTTGAGCATCAAATCCCGTCCCTGCTACTCATTGTCATGAGCATTGATTTATAATAGGGTCATAATCTATTAACTGTTGAGCAAAATATTGTTCGCCTTTACGTCAATCAATTTGTAAATTCTTAACTAAAAACGAAGCACAAACCATTCTTGCTCGATTATGTAATAACCCTGTTTCTTTTAACTCCTTCATTCCAGCATCAATAAAATCATATCCAGTTTCACCATTTTGCCACTTTTGCAATCATTCTAGATTATTTGTCCAGTCAATTATTATTTTTTTATTTCAATTTTCACTAAAAGATCATTGTTGATGTAATTGCGCATTATTAAGTTACTTGATAATAAAAATATCGCCATGCTAATTGGCGCGCAAAAGCGTTATCAAAAACACCAAATTTTTCAATGCTTCAAAGATAACATTGCCGAATTGAAATAATGCCAAATTTTAAGGCAGTACTAATTTTTGTTGTACTAGTTTCTAAATCAACAAAATCACGAGTTTGATGATAGTTTTGATCTAACTGAAAAATTGCTGTTTTAACTTTTTCAGATACTAATGGTAAATTAAAATCACTAGATTTAACATTTGTAATGTCTTGTAAAATCTCAAGATTTTTTAATTGTTGGGGCGAAAAGGATTTAACCTTATAAGAAACAATCTTATTAACGTTAAAATGTTCTTTTAATTTATTTCAAAATGGTGTAAAAACAGTATAATATCCATTTTGAGTAGTTTTTATTGTTCATGGTTCTATTAATACATAATCATCAAATTCACGATAAATAAAATTATATTCTTTTGATAACTGACGCATTGCTTTACTTTCACGGTTTGTATATATTTTATTAATTTTATAACCTTGGTCTAATAAAAATTTAATTCCGGTTTGTTCATTTTCACTTTTTAGAAAATTAACATGAATCTTTTTCCTTAATTGTTTTAAACAATGAACCATTGATTGAAAACTACGAGGTGAAAAATAATTATTTGCTTTTATTTGTTCTTTTGTAAAAATAAATAATAAATAAATTTTATCTTTTTCATTAGCCAACTGAGCAAGACCAAGATTATCTTCAATTCTAAAATCACGATGAAAAATAAAAATGTTCATTAATTACAACCACTTACTAATTTATTTTTTATCATTATACTATAAATATGCTGTTACATAAAAAAGGATTAAATTTAATCTAATACACATTTACCTCAATTTAAGTTATAATTATATATAGATATTAAAGAGAAGCGGGGAGTTAGAATGGGAGTACCAACATTTTGTCCAATTCATTTAAAAATTCATGAATGTTCAGAAAATAGTAATAAAGTTATTTCAAGAGCAACTGAAAATAAGATTAAAGCAAAAATGAATCGAATGCTAAATCCAACTACAACTAGTAATGAACCTATTAAACCAGCAGTAGTTGAAAAGGGAACAATTCAATATATTTTAGAAAATGCTAAAAAAAATAATGAAAACATTAAACACAAATTAGGAATTCCAAATGAAGATGAAAAAGCGATTGGTGTTGATGAAAATGATATTAAAGCAAAAATGGCTCGTTTACGTGCTGCAGTTACCAACCAACAAGAAGTAGGTGAAAGCGATAATAATAATTTATCTTCCCCTACTCGTACTAGTAAAAAAGATCCTGGCTTGCAAGAAATAATCGATTATGTTTATCGAGTTAATCGTGGCATTGAACGCATCAAAAGTTCATCTGAAGAAGACCCGCTAGAAACAATTAGTGATTTAGATCAATTAAATGTTGAAATGCAAACTAACCAAGGAAAAAAAACCGTTTTAAACGCATTGAAACAAAAAAAGTCAACCAATAATAATAATAAACCTAATCCAGCACAAATAAAGAAACAAAAAGCTACTACTAAGGAAAAAATAAGTCATAAACCAGTTGAACCAACTATTATCTTAACTGCAACAGAAATTGAAGCTTTAATTGAAAAAGCTGTTGTTAAAGCAATCGCAAAAGAAAAAAATAATAAAAAGAAAAGGGGAGAATAAAAAAAGATTTACTTCCCCTTTTCTTTTAATTTTGTTTCATCTAAAATACGTTGATCTGATTGAATATATTTCGTTTGGCTATGTAATAAGTATTTTATTTCTTCTAATTTTTGACCAGTTAATAACACATCTTGGCGGTATTTTTTATTAATTTCCTTAATTAATTTATTTGTTGCAGTATCTGGTTGTAAGGTTTCTAATGTTTCAAATGAAACTTGTTCTCTTAAATCATATTTACTAATAATTCCTCGTAAACCAACACCAATTAATCGAATTGGCTGACCTGATCAAAATTGATCAAATAATATAATTGCCACTGAATAAATATCATCTAGGAAGTTAGTATACTTTTTAATTGTTTGTTGTCTTGTAAAACGTTTTCGATTAGCATTTTTAAATGTAACATAAATGACATTGCCAACCATTGTTCGTTTTTCTGCTCGTTGACTAACATGTTTTGCTAATAAATAAATTTTATTCTTAATATCTTTATAATCAATTAAGTCATATTCAAAAGTTATTTCATTACCAATTTGTTTTAATTTATTATGTTCAAAAGTTAATTGTTGTTCACCATCACCATTAGCCCGTTCAACAAAAGCATGTGCTGGTTTGCCTAAAATGGTTTCTAATGTTGCAAGATCAGCAAACTCTGCTAAATCTTTAATTGTATGAATTCCAATTTCATTTAAACGATGAGTTGCTTGTTTACCAATCCCAAATATTTTATTAACCGGTAATGGTTGAACTAAGTCAGTAACATCTTCTGACCGAATTAACGTAATTCCCATTGGTTTTTTCATATCACTAGCAATTTTTGCTAGTGATTTATTATATGAAATACCAATACTATTTGGTAATCCAACTTGTTGAAAAACATTTTGTTGCATATCAAGCGCTAATTGCATTGCCGAACCATATTTTAAATAAATATCAGTTACATCAATATAACACTCATCAATTGAAGCCACTTCAATTTTGTCAGTATAATGCATACTAATAAAATCAAATAATTTTTGCGCAAAATCAACGTATAAACCAAAATCTTGCTTAACAATTTCAAGGTCCTGGCAAATTTCTTTTGCCTTATATAACGGCATTGGACTATTAATGCCTAATTGTCGTGCTTCATAATTCGCTGTTGTTACAACTGCTCGCCGTGAAGAATTAGCAACAACAAGTGGTTTTCCTTGAAAGTGGGGATTAGCAACTTGATGACAACTAGCAAAAAAACTATTCATATCAATATGAAAAATAACTTTCATTCTTTCTCTCCCCTATTTTACTAAAGGCCAAAGGGTCCTGTATATTTATAAATTTTTTTAAAAATAAAATTATAACCAAAAATATATGTAAACTGAATACTCCGTGAATAACTACGAGCAATAATTCAATCATCATATAACTCCGGAAACTGTTTTTTAACAAATGGTCGCATTTCTGTTTCATATCAATTTTCTAAATTTTGCTTAAAATGGCCATTAAAACTTAATAAAATTAAATATGCTGCAATAATAAAAATTAATAATAAATTTAAGACTCCATAGCGATTAATAAAGTAAAAGAAATTATTATGGTCTAACAAGGCGGGATTAGTTTTTAGAATAGCAATAAAAATAATTGTAAATAATGAGACAATAAGAAAGAATAACAATAATAATGGTGGAGCCAAATATAATAAGAAATGCATTGTTTGAACATGTTTATTTTTTAAATATAATTGGGTTGCAAAAAATGTTCGCCCTAAAACATAATCTAATCCCATCCCTGATAAAAAATAAGACTGATTAAATAATTGTAAATCATTAATATAAAATGTTTTCTTTTTATAAGAATGTGTAATTAAAACTTGGCCCGGTTTACGAACAACTTTTAAACCAGTAATTTTCTTTTTCGTTAAATAGCGATCAATTACTTCTAATGAAATCATTGATTGACTTGGAGCATTATTTAAATTTGGAATCGGAACTAAAATATTTCGGTAAGATAGAATTAAAAAAAATAATATAATAATATTAATCGCAATAAAAAATCCAATTAAAATAAAGGCTATTTCACTATTTCCTAATATCATCGTAATCATCCTCTACTATTAAATAATAAAATAAACTGATACTCCTTATATTATAACTTGAAAGTGTAAATATTAATAGGTTATTGTGCTAAAAAAAATATTTTTTTCTTTTCCTTTTACTCTAATTGTTATCTTTTATAAGAGTTGTTTCCTCAATTAATTCAATCTCCCCAGTTTTAACTTTTTGTAATCGTTCTTTAACTATTGCTGATAAGGATAGTAAATTACCATTATTTAATTTCATTTGTAACAATTTTTTTCGTTCTTCATTATTGGGGTCAGCTGCTAATTTTAATAAACGCAAACGTTGTTCATAATTTAAATTATTGGGTTCTAGCACATCCTCATCTTTAATAAAGATTGCTTCTTTTTTACTTGCATCAATATTTATTTTAGCATTTTTTAAGATATTGTTCATTGTTAATGGTTCATTGTCTAAGATTTCATCTGAAATTACCGGTATTTCATTATTACTATTAATACAGCTACAATCAATCTAAACGATGTCTTATGAATGAAATCAGAAAATAATGATACTATCGTTCAATTTGCTAACGGTTCTGAACCAATTACATACAGTAATACACTAATGTGAAATAAAACAGTAAACCAAATTAAAGATATCGCACAATACTTACGAAATGAAAGCACTATCTTAAATATCAATGATATTATCAGAGCAAATAACGACAATGAATTCATCAGCAACAACATTAGCACCACGCTTGGTACTAACGCATACAATAAATTTATTGAACACATCAATAAATAATAAATCTCAAGTCATTAAATGACTAAAAATAAATAATTTAAAAAAGTTTACTTATATAAGTAAACTTTTTTAAATTATTATAAGCTTATAAGATATTAAACATATTAACGATGGGAACTTTTTTTATGTTGTTGATAATAATCATAAAACATCATTCCAGCAGTATATCAAATTACCACAATAATAATTCAATTATATTGTTTTATCGCAGTAATTAACCTCTCCCCTTCTCCCCTACTTTTAACACTATTTCAATGAAAAGTTAAATAATCAGCTTTTGTAAATAATGGCAGAAGATTCATAATATTAAAGGCTATAATATGAACATCAACAGTTAAATTCGGATAATGGTTTTTTAAATCATTGAGTTCTTTTGGACCCAACCCATAATTTGAAACAAAATGACCATCCATTACATCAAAATGAATCCAATTAATCCCCACTGCTTGTAATTTTCTTACTTCACCACTTAAATTAGCAATATCACCACAATAAATTGGGGGCGTTAACAATACTGTTTTATTCATATTCTTGTAAAAATTGTAGTAGTTTTTCTTTTAATTCTGTTTCATCTAATAAATTATCTAACATAATTTTATTCTGATATGGAATTGAATCTGCTAAATCAGTACCACAAATAACTGCTAAAATTTGTTGATCAGTAGCATCAAAAGCATTCACATTAGTATGAGTTATTTCTAAGTGCGGTAAATTTAATTCTTGTACAATCTTTTTAATGTTCATTTCAATTAATAATGATGAACCTAATCCTTGTCCGCAAACAGCAACAAGTTTATTACGATCGATAGTTTTAAGTGGCAGGTTTGAAGCAATGATAGGTTGCTTGGATGGTACATTAAGATTAGTTTTAATAGGAAGCGGGTTTGTTTGGTAATCTTTTTTTGTTCGTAAAAAAGTTATTAAATTAAGAAGTGGTAATATTAGTCACAGGATAACGGCAAGAACTGGTAACAATCATAAACTAACTTTTCGCCCAACTAACTGTCCTAACCCAGCAATTGGTAAACCTAAGAGAAAATCACTATCTCCTCATGTTAAACCGTTTAAACTACCATTAGCATTTGTTAATGTATGAATATATTTTAAACCAAAAAATAAGAATGGAATAAAAGTCATTAAAATCCCATTTAGAAATGGACCAAAGATTGCTCCTCATACGCCTCCATACGCATCCCCAAAGACACCAGCGGTTGCTCCGACAAAGAAATGCGGAACAATACTTGGAATCACAATTGCTCAGCCAATAAAACTATGATCTTGTCAATCAATTTGATGAACAATAATAATTGTAATTGCCATACCAATGATTCCGCCAAGAAATGAGGCAATAAAACCAATTAAGACCGCATTTTGGGCATATGGAAACATTGTTAGACAGTCTAACGCTGCTTTTGCATTTGGTACTAACTTTTGAGAAATTCCTTTAAACGAAGGAACAATTTCGGCAATAAACATTCGAATCCCAATTAGTAATACTTCAACCCCAGCAGCAAAGGCAAATGATTGTAATAATCCTTGGACAAAAACATCTTGACCAGTATTAAGAATGTTAGCATTAACTAAGGCATCATAGCCTTTCACACCCCATGCAGTAAAGTAAATAATTAAGTATAAGAAAAACATTGTTATTGCAATTGCAATATTAGTATTACGTAAGAAGCTTAATCTTTTTGGAAACTTAATTTCTTCTGTTGATTTAAGTGGTTTACGACTTATTTTTGCAATTACAATTCCAATTCAAGCAGAAAACAAGTATGATAATGATCCGGTATGGCCAACTGCTAAGGTATCGGATTTCGTAATTTTAATGAGATATTTATTTAATAATGCTGGCCAAATAATCATTCATAGCGATACCAATAATGCACCAGTAATAACAATAATTGGTAAATCTTCAGCTAAATTTAACTCCACTAAATTTAAAACACTAGCAAACATTACTGATAAGTAAAATAAGACATGGCCAGTTAAATAAATATATTTATAAGTGGTAATCCGTGCTAATAAAATATTTAATAACATTGTACAAATCATAATTAATGATCCAGTTAACACAATTTTTTGTAAACTATTTAAAAATAAGCCAGGAATATAACATCATTATTAACAATAATCCCATTAATCCCAAACAATAAATTAAAAGCATTTCCTAATTTATCAACTGCACCAGCTAAAATCCCAGCTCCCCCACCGATAATTAAAAACCCGTTCTTGCATTGTAATAAACAACCAACAAGAGCAAATAAACCAATCAAGATTGCTGGTGTGCCAATAAATTCTTTAAAGAAATTTAAAACATAATCGCCAGTTGTTAAAGAAAAAAACTCGACATTTTTTCCCTCCTTGCTAATTATCATCTTTGTAGTATTAAGATAACGAAGGTTTCTTCTAACATCTTAAATCAACATAACATATGTAACATATGTCTATTTTGATTTTATTTTTTTCTTTCTTCTTCGCAATTTGTTTTCTTCTTTTTGATAATAACTAGTAAAATTGTAAATTTTTTGCAAATTTATGCAAAAGTATTTCTAATGTTAATTATTTGGTAAAACAAAAACACATGTTAGATTATTAATTTAAGCAAAAGATATTAAATCCAATCTTATTTTGCACGTTTCATTGAATTCATAACCTTTTTAATATCTGCTTCCGACGGTTTGCGTCCCATTTGCATATACATTGCTCGAATTTGTTTTTCAGTAATTGGGGGATTATCACGTAATTGTTTTTGCACAATTTTTTTGGTAATTAAAAATCCTAAAACCCCACCAATAACTAAACAACCAATCCCAATAATAAGTCCTCCTCATCAAGGCATTCTTGTTATCCTCCTTTTTTGTAATAAGTAATTATTAGCATAATTCCTATAATATTTTAACATATTTTTTAAAATAAGTCTTATTTTCCTGGTTTTTAAGAATCTGCTTTTCTTCGATTACATTTAACATGGACATTTAAGAAATTATATTAAAAAGCCATTACCACAAGCATTAAAAGAAAAATATCCCAAAGGAACTACTAAATTAACATTACCAACAGTTCAAAAATTAAATCAAATTAAAAAGTTTATTAATAATTTAAAGATTGGACATTTTAATTTTAATTTTGCTGGTGAAATTAATAATAAAAAATGGTATCGTGAACGCCGAAGTGATGTTAAAAATATTAAGAATTTATATAAAACACCAGTTAAAAATATGTTTTACAAAACTAATCAAACTATTAAAACAATTAAGAAAACAAAAACAAGAGTTAATAGATAAGCCAAGTAATTTAAAAAATAAATATCGTAATCAATTAAGAGGTGTTTTATATGGAAAATAATTTAAGTAATTTGTTATTTATAACAGTTGAAGATGTTAAAGAAAGTAAACTTTGACAACCTATTAATGATAGAAAACAATCTGCTTATAATGATAATTTAATTTATAATGCTATTTTAAAAACTAGTTTATGAATGGATAGATTATCAGGTGGGACAATTTCCGATAAAATTAATAAAAAAGATTTATTTCCATGAGTAAAAAAAGATAATACTGGTTTAATTGAATATGATAAATGATTAAGTTATATTCAATCTGCTTGTTTATTAGCAGTTATAAATTGATATTTACCAAAAGGAGTTAATGATTTAACTGGTAGTGCTTTATTTTCACAAGGTGGAGTTGCTTATTCACAAACTAATGACCCTGAAGCAAATGAAAATATTACCAGAGATGTTAAAAATGCTTTAAAATTAGCCGGTGAAATAATTGATATTATATCTAGTAAAACAGTATCTAGACCATATAATTATAGTTTAGATAATTATGCTCATCCATGAGAAGAAAAATATAAGCATATTAGTAAAAAAACTTTTTATCCAACATTATTATTTTGATTAAAAGAACGATTACAAACAGATAATTCAATAAATATTTTTTATCCAACTGTTAATGATTTTTCTAAAATTGATTATAACGAATATATTAAAATTACTGTTCCGTTTGATAAAGACACTATTTATTATGAAAATAATGTTTGAAAAGCAAAACAAAGTGGTGAAATTCCATCAGATGTTATTAAAGATAGTGATTTAAATAAAGATTATATTGAAAAAGTTGATGGTAAATATATTGTAAAAACATCACAAGATTTAAAAAATAATTATTATAATAAAAATGCAGTTGATAATTTTTTAGGAAATAAACAAGATAAATTAATAAGTGGAACAAATATTAAAACTATTAATTGTAATTCATTATTAGGTAGTGGTGATATATCTATTAGTAGTGGCAATGATTGAGAATTAATTAATTATCCAGAAGCAAACGAAAAATTAAGATTTAAAATTCCAGATTATGATTTAACAAAATATTACTATAAAATATCAATTTCAATAACAGACTATTCATCTGCTAATAAATTTGTAACACATTATTTTGAAACAATATCACAAAAATCAATTTTTTCATTTTTAGAAGCTAATTCTTATGAAAGCATAATAATTAAGCAAGATGGATAAATTAAAAATGAAACAAATAATATTGTTATTAAAGATTTAACAATTAAAAGAAAATTAATAAATAATAGCGAATTAATGTCAGATGAACCACATTCTATTTATAATCGTGATATGGATATTGATTTACCAAAAGAAACATCGGATTCTTATGATATAGTGATAAGAAAAATAAATAATGCAACAACTATTAATGAATTAAATTTAATTGAAAAACATCCAATATGAAGAATTATTTCAAATAATAGAAATGATATTAAAGAATTATTTAATAAAAAATGATTAGAATTAAATAAAAATGAATAAAAAATTAAATGAGGTAAATATTTATGAAACAAGATAAAACAATTTGATTAAAGGGTGCCTTACTTAAAATTTATTTAAAAAAGACCCTATTCCGACTTATAATTGAACTCATAAAGATATTAGAGAATGAGAAAGAAAATATAAAATTCGTAGTTGAATAGTTAGTTTTTATACATTAATATTTTTAGTATTAAATTGTTGATTAGAATATGGAATGATTAATGCAATAAAAGATAATATTAATTGATATAATTATGGTCAATATTGAGGTAATGGAATTGCTATTTTACTAACACTTTTATTTACACACGGAATTCAAGGTATATTTGTTGCTAGTAGTAAACCCAAAGTAGACATGAAAATTGATATACCAAGATTAAAAATATCTAAAATGGGATTAGTATTTACAATATTACCTTTAATTACTTTAATAATTTCTTTAATTATCATTTGAATTGATAAATAAAAATGAAAAAAAGACCATTTACGACATTGTTTGAACTGCCGTATTAATCCGCATGTCGTTCAACCACGAATAGCAAAACAATGAAATAATTTAGATGGTATAACAAAAGAAAAATTAAAAAATATACAAAATGAAAATATTAAAAAACAAAAACAAGAAGAAAATAAACAAGAATTAAATATAAACAATAATAATTAAATTTTATTAAAATAGACTATATATAGGGGCGGTTGATATTTTTGGGTGGTTATATAGTTTAATTTATAAATTATTTTGTTCTGAAAGGATAGATGGCCACTGTTTGAGTAAGGATAAGAAAGGAATTAAATAAAATGAATGAAACATTAATGATTGCTTTACTTGTGTTAGCAGGTGCAGGTGGAATGGGTAGTCTTGGTATTCTAGGCTTATCTGCTAAAAAAATTAAAAAATATAAAGCAGAAATTAGAGAATTAAGAACTGCTGTTATTTCTCATGAAAAACATTTACGAGGATCTGATTATGCAACAGAATTAGCACTTAAAACAGGTCAAATTAAAAATGTTAAAAAACAAGTTAAAGTAAACAACAAAAAACAAGAACAAAAAGATGCTATTAGACAACTAACAAATAGTATTTAAAAAAATAACCTTAATTGGTTATTTTTTATTTTTCTTTATTGTGTTTTATATAAAAATTAATAAGATGTTCAATTCCTTGTGAATAAGTAAAGTCATTAAATTCATTTCAAACTTTTTCTTCATTTTTATTTAAGTAAATATTAACATTACGAATTAATTTAGAATAATATTTTCCTGTTTTTTGATTAAATGAATGTTTCATAATATTAACCCTTATAATGAGCAATAATAATGGCATCTCGTAAATGATTACTTATTTTTTTATTATTATAAAATCAACCTTTACCATATTCATAAGTTAAATTTTTATCTTTACTAAATTCTTGAATACAATCATCATTATGCTTACTTAAATTTTCCATATTTTTAACCACTGATTTAGTATAACGGGGTGATATTCAATTAACATTATTTAATTCGTGTGTATCATATTTAATTACTCCAATTATTTTTAATAAATCATTACTGTCTTTTGAACCATTAGCATTTGTATATAAACAATCTTCAATAATTTCATTTTCATTTAATATACATAAAATAAAATTAGCTTGATAAATTCAATCTTTATTTGTAAATTCTTGTTTTTTAATTAATTTATTATCTTCGTAAACAATAATACCCGTAGTACCAGTTGCTGATGGGTCAATACCTATTTTTATCATTATCTTAAAAATCTTTCTTTAAATTGATAATAAAAATCTTCGCTTTGTTTTCTAATCAGAACTGGTGATAATTTTTCAACATTTAATTCTTCTTTTAATTAATTTTTACCTTTTGAAATAATATCTTGTTCTATTTTTGTATTTGTAATAAAATTTTTAATATTAATTTTTAATATTATTGAAATGCTTTTCACTCATTCAATTTGGATTTGAATTGTTAATAATTTCTGTTTGTTCTTTTTCTTGTTTAGAATTAATTTTACTTACTTCACTATTATCGGGGTCTAATTCTTCGGTTGGTAAACCTAATAGTTTGCTTAAAACATATTTAACTCCATAAGTTAATGCTGACCTAATACTTTTAGCGGGGTCAGTATTTTTCCCTGTAAAAGGTCAATAAGTTTTAATTTCTTCTGTTTCTTTACATAAAGTTAATTCCATTTAAAAATATGGTATATCATTAATTACTTTTAAAGTATCTTTCACATAACTCCAAATATATGTAATATGATGCTTTTTAAATTCTTTTTTAACTAATTCTAATACTTGTGCTTCACCAAAATAGTTATAAATTATTCTACCATTCATTTGCATTGTTTGTTTTTTTTCTACTAAATATAATGATAAATCGTGTTGTATTTCACCAATACTTGCTATTAATGTTTTTTTAGTTTCTTGTGGCATTTTCTGATTCCTCTCTTTCTTGTCATATTAAAATTGCTTTTTTAATTTGTTCTAAATTTTGTTTAGTAATATCAACTTTTTCTTTAATTACTATTTTTAATTTTGGATTTATAATTATCATTAATATTTTTTTATTATCTATACAAAAGTCTTTTTCTAATAAATAATAAAGTTTTAATTGCCAAATATAGCGTTCAATATCTGTTTTCTCATTAGAACTAGTAATTTTTCAATCACATATTATATATTCATTATCAGTTGTTATTCAAATAAAATCAGTTGTCCCACACATTAAAGGACTATAAAGTGTTTTTTTAGTTTAATAATATTTAAATTTAATATCTTTAAAAGTTTCTTGATATAGTTTTGTAAAATTTTTAAATAATTCACGATGTGATTTTATTTCACAATCAATAAATTCAATTAATTCATCATCAAAATTATTTTTTATTCAAACATCAATCATATTATGTAAACATATTCCACGATTTTGTGCTAATTTTAAAATATTCTTATCAATTTGTGAAAAATCTTTTGGCACTAAAATATTAACAATTTTACTTAGACTAGGTATTAAAATACTATACTTATGTAATTCATCATTAAAAATATATAAAGGTTTTAAATCTAATCTCATAAAATTCTTTCATCATTATCAATATTTTGATTATCATTATTAAATAATTCTTTTGTCTCATATGAATTAAATTCTATTTTTTCTTGTGGTTTATCAGATTTTTTTAAATCATTATTTGTATGTAAAAATTCATAATTAGATACTTGAACTATTCATTCAGTTTTATTATCTTTATTTTTAAAAGATTGTAAAATACCAGTAATTGCTATTTGACTACCTTTTTGACAATATTTTTGTAAAGTAATTGCTTGTTTATTTCAAACTTGACAAGGAATAAAATCAGTTTCTTTTTGTTTTGAATATGGGCGAGTAATTGCTAAATTAAAAATAGTATATTCTTTTCCATTACTTGTTTTCTTAATTTCAATATCTTTTGTTGTTATACCAATTCCAATAAATTTATTCATTATTAAATTTCCTCCAAATTCTTTTTTCAATTAAAGTATCAATATATTCATAAGCACTTTCTTCTGAATGACATTCTTCTAATGCTTCATTAAATAAATCTTCTTCGGTATAAACTTTGCCATTTTCATCTTTTCACATATTATTCACATCCTTGTCATTTAATATTTTCATTTTCTAAATCAATAATAGTTGTTAATCATTCTTGTTGATTTTCAACATTAGCAGTAGTTTTTGCTTCTTCTAATGTATAAAAACAGCTCGTTTTAAAATCACTATATTTACTTTTCATTACCAATAAGTATCTTTTATTCATAATTTAATTCCTCCTAATTCTTTTTAGTATTTAATGCTCAATGTTTATCTGTAATATCTTCAAATGATACTGAATAACTTTTAAGCATTAATTCACTTAATTTATTTTCTTGATTGCATTCTTTATAAAAACAATAACCTCAATATCTTTTTTTAATACAAGTTTTATTTAACTTTTTCATATAAACCTCCTAAATTACTCCTTTGATTTTTTTCTCAAATTGCAATATTTTTCAACCATCAGAAGCTAAATCTAAAATATCGTTAATTTTGTAATATTGCATATAAGAAGCAATAACATCTCATTTATCTTTAAATAAATTTAAGTACATTTTGTCTCATTATAAACATTGCAAATCATAATGCTTTTTATGATGTGAAATACGACAATTAATAAGTTGACAATTAACTCAATCAAATGATGTTGTTATTTCATTTCAAGTTTTATTAATATATTTACTTTTATATTCTGTCATTTATCTATACTCCTTAATTCTTTTTATTTGTTGCTCAAATTTCACAATTAATATCATTTACTGTTACCAGATAAGCTTGTATCATTAATTCTTGTAATTTATTTTTAATTTTTTTATTTCATTTTTTCATCAAATATTTTCCTTTCTATAAAAAAACATAATATTCCTTTATTGGTTAATATTTTGATATTTAGTAAATAATTTATTTTAATATTTAATTACTTCGCCGCCCGCTCCACTTTGGGGAGTGAGCGGGGGCGGATAGGATATTTTGATAGAGTTTACCCCCATAGGGAAATAAACAAAAAACAGTTTACCCAGTTATTAATTACGCTTCATCCATCCCTACACAACTTTATATAAAGAAAATAACCTTTTGGAGTTTCAACCCTCTTGTTTTTTTAGTGTCCGATATTGTTTTTTTCGGTTTAACAACACTCTTTTTATGAAAACAAGCCAAAAAACACATGCTCTGACATTTCACAAGTGATTAATCTTGTCGGGAATTAAAGAAATAAATAGGAGAGTAAATCCAATTGCTTTCACACTTTCTTTAAGGCTTCGTGCCATAGATGCGTTATCCATCTTTAAGCATCAAAAAATATTAAGTTTTAAAGATTGAATTTTGGATTAATCGTTAGATAGTATCTTTATTTTTTTATCTCATTATCTTTTTTAATTCTTTGTTTATTAAATATATTTTTTAGTAATTATATTTAACAATTAACTAACAACTAAATAAAGCAATTATTCAAAATTTTTTAAGAAAAGAAAGGATGGATTTTTCTGAAAAAACATATTTTATTAAGTGTAAAAGATACTATCTAACAATTAATCCAATAAATATAAGTATTTTTTACAAAATAAAAAGCACTTTATTCTTTTTCAATAAAGTGCTACATTTGCATTTACAATTTACACATAAAAATATTTCAATATATAATTTGAAATATTTTTTGCTCCATATTTTTCCACACTTATTACCTATTTAACATTTTAATTTATATATTAAACTTCGATTTTTTTATAAATTTTTTGCTGTTGTTTAAAAGATACTTCTGTTTTTCTATTCTTCTTCATCTTTGATTATTTGCTTGTATTTGCCTAATCAATGTTCTTCATTCACTCATAATTATAAATTATTTATTTCCTTTTCTTAAATCAATAATTTAATATCTTTTTCTAGTTATTTTCTTAATTTAATTATATATAAAAATATCCATAATCAAAAACAAAATAAATCTCTTCACTCAAAATAAAAAAAGGCAATAAAGAATATTACCTTTGCTATAGTTTTAATATTTCATAAAAATCATATTGCTAGTTATTGTTATATATTTATTATTTTAACTTAATCCTTAATTCATCCAACTGTTTGTCCTCAACTAGACTTGGCGAAGCTGTCATTGGATCAGTTCCTGTTGTATTCTTTGAAAAAGCAATCACATCCCGAATTGATTCACTATTCGTTAAAATCATTGCTAACCGATCAAGTCCAAATGCAATTCCGCCATGGGGTGGAACACCATAATTAAAAGCATTTAAAAATCAACCAAATTTGTTCTCAATTTCTTGGTTTGATAATTGTAATGATTTAAACATTCGGGTTTGAACTTCACTTTGGTGAATACGAATGCTTCCTCCCCCAATTTCATAACCATTTAAAACTAAGTCATAAGCATCAGCACGCGCAGTTGCCATTTTCTGATCAAAATTATCAATAAATTCACTAGTTGACGCGGTAAAAGGATGATGAGCTGCTTCATAACGTTGATTTTCATCTGATCATTCATATAATGGTCAATTAATAATTCATAAGAAGTGATATTCATTCGGTGGAATTAAAGCAAACATTTTAGCTAATGCTACTCGGACTGCTCCTAAAGCTTGGCAAGTAACTGCTTTTTCATCACTAACAAAGAAGAATGTTCCAGCTTGTTTATTACATTTTTGTAATAATTTTGCTTTTTCAGCATCACTAAGTACTTTTGCAAGTGGTCCTTCTCAATTATTCTTTTCTTGTTTAACTCATACTAACCCTTGTGCTTTATTTTGTTGGGCAATCCGCGTTAATTCTTCAACTTGTTTTTTGCTGACTAATTGGGGAAGAAAAATCCCTTTTAAACTCAACTCCTTTTTTAACGCTGTTGCAAAGACTCTAAATTCAGTTTTCGCAAAAATATCTTTTGCATCAAATAACTGTAAATCATAACGCGTATCTGGTTTATCAGTGCCATATTTTTCAATTGCTTCATTATAATCCATCCGAAGAAAGGGCGTTTTAATTTTAACTTTCATCACATCTTGCATAATTGTTTGAAATAATGTTTCAACAAAATGGATAATATCATCGCGCTCAACAAAACTCATTTCTAAATCTAATTGCGTAAATTCTGGTTGACGATCACTTCGTAAGTCTTCATCGCGAAAACACTTTGCAATTTGAAAATATTTATCAAATCCGGCTAACATTAATAACTGTTTAAACAATTGCGGTGATTGTGGTAACGCATAAAAATTATGGGGATTTAAACGCGAGGGAACTAAGAAATCACGGGCACCTTCTGGTGTTGATTTGTTTAAAATTGGTGTTTCAATATCAATAAATTGATGAGCATGACAAAATTGCCGAATTGTTTGCACTAATTGATTTCGTAACATAATTTTTTGTTGCATTATTGGTCGACGTAAATCTAAATAACGATATTTCATTCGAACATCTTCTAACGCATCAGTGACATCATTAATAATTAATGGCAGCGTTTCGGCTTTTGATAAAATTGTGACTTGTTTAGCTGCAATTTCAATTGCCCCGGTTGGTAATTCTAAATTCTTACTTTTTCGTTCAATTACTACACCTTCAATACTAATAACAAATTCATTTCGAATTGTATTAATCATCGCATATTGGGGATGCACTGGTTGGACAACAACTTGTGTAATCCCTGTTCGATCACGTAAATCTAAGAAAATAATCCCCCCTAACCGACGATTCTTTGCCACTCAACCACTTAAAACAACCTTTGCTTTAACATTTTTTAATGTTAATTCACCACAAGTATGTGTTCTCTTCATTATTTCTTCTCCTTACTTAAAACTGTAATAATCTTGTCAAACTTAACTTCTTGTTCTTTTCCTGTTTGTTGGTTCTTAATTTTTACAACATTTTTTTTCAATTCTTCATGACCAATAATAATAGCATTCTTTGCTTTCAAACGCTCTAATGATTTAAACTGAGCTTTAACACTACGTGTTAAATAATCACAATCAACACGAAAACCACTTGCTCGAAGTAATAACAACAACGAAGCAGCAAAATAACGCGCATGATCAGATAAACAAATTAAATAAGCATCAAGATAAGCCTCATCAGCTAGGGCAATATTATTCGCAGCTAAACTTAATAACAATCGTTCTAATCCTAAGGCAAAGCCTACCGCTGGATAATCTAAACTTGGTTCAAAGGTGTGCACTAATTGGTCATACCGTCCGCCACCTAGTAAAGTTAATTCTCGTTCTACTTCCTCAATCACAATTTCAAAAACAACGCCAGTATAATAATCTAATCCTCGTACTAATTGCGCATCTAAGGTAAAAGGAATTCCTAATTTAGTTAACAACTTTTGAATTGCCACAAATTCTTCATTTTCTGTTGGGGTTAAATAATCATAAATCTTTGGTGCATTACTAAATTTATCATGATCAATGATACAATCTAATACTCGTAATGGATTCTTTTGTACCCGAATTTGACAATCAGCACATAATGTTTGTTCTTGGAAGAAAGCTGTTAACACACCAAGATACTTTGTTCGTGCTGCACCAATTGTTAAATAATTTAGTTTTAATGTTAAATTTGTTAATCCAAGTGTTTTTAATAAATTATAACCAAGTAAAATAACTTCAACATCTAATAAATAATTCTTAGATCCGACCACTTCAACTCCAAACTGATTAAATTGACGTAAACGACCATGTTGAGGTCGTTCATAACGAAACATATTCCCAAGGTAAAATAATTTTAATGGTAATTCATATTTCCCATATAGTTTATTTTCAATAATACTGCGAATAACAGGTGCGGTTCCTTCTGGACGTAAAACAAATGTTCGCTCTTTTTTATCTAATAATTTAAACATTTCTTTGCTAACAATATCGGTTTCTGCTCCTACTGAACGCACAAATAAATCTTTTGCTTCAAAAATTGGAGTTCTAATTTCATGATAGTTATATTGCATAACAAAACTACGCAGCATTAATTCTAGGGCACTTAATTCACTTGCTTTTTCATAATAAAGATCTTCAGTTCCTCGTGGTTTTTGGATATTCATAACTTTCTTCCCTTCTAAATAAAAAACTAAAAGATTGTTTAGGAACGAAAAATCGCGGTGCCATCTTATTTCATTATCTTTTAGTTAATGCGCTTACTTGTCAAAATCTATTAAATTTTATCTTCATGTTGTCATTACGCTTTAAAATTCCAATAGTTTCCACCAGCCACTATTTTTCTGTTCAATTATTGTCAACAATAATTTCTTTCAATTAAAATTATACCTATTTTTTAAGAAAAGTAAAATAAATTAGCAATTTATCTTGTAAAAACCATTCATATTTAAGACCTGTTAGACTTTTAAAAATATTTCTGGTTTTTATTCCCCTTAATTAATTTTAAATCCGACGTTGATACAATTCACCTAATACTAATGTTTGTAACTCTTTAATTGTTATTTTTCTATCTTTTAGCATTATTTCTCTCCATCAAACTTGTTCTTTTGCGTTATATAATTTAAACGTAATTAATCATTCAATCAAAATAAATTGAATTTTTAAAATATTAATTATATATATCAAAATAAAATTTTATTATAATTAGATAAATATATTAATTCATTTTTTACTACTAATGTATATTTGAAATATTTATATGACCATATATAAGCAAATGCGAAAAAAAGTAAAAAAATATTTAATATTGTAAAAATTAATTGAATTATAAGCTTTCTTTTAGTTATTGGATTACAAATAAAACTACCGTTTAAATCTAAATAATTATTACTTTGATTTTTTCTTATTTTTTTTAAACAAAACAAATCCAATAATATTTAAAGTTAATATATTATATATATTAAACAAAATTCTATTTTTTAATAAAAAAAGATAAGAGGAAAACATTAATATATGTAAACTTGTTCATCATTGTGCAAACAAAAATGAAATTATAAGGTCGCATGAAAAAAAAAAAAAAAAGAAGGGTTTTAACAAATACATAGAAATTGAATAAAAATAATAAATCATTTACTAAAATTGTTTTTTTATTTGTAAAACCAAAATTATTAATTGATTCAGAGAAAGGACAGCATCTTAAATTCTTAAAATAGAAACTTTTTATTACAACTTTTTGATACCCTCTTTAAGTTGTTTACACATTTATTAAATATCTTAGAAATCTTTATAAAGTGTACCTGTTTTTCTCCTAATTTAAGGGGTTGTCCTTTCTCTGTTTCAGTTAATTAATTTGCTAATAAAAAAACTTAATAAAAAGGAAGGAGTAAGTAATGAAAATTAATAAGCAACAACAAATTTGCGATATTGATAACTGCTATAAAGCAATATCATTCATTACCGAAGAATTTTTATCAAATAAAGTTTTATGAACTTGTGAAAAACATAAAGATTTATTAAATCACACAAAAGTTAAAAAACAAAAGCGGTTTTATAAACGCTTAGAAAATTCAAAAATTATCTTTATGCAGAGTAGAACGGTTATTTTTAATAACTAAGTGTTTTTATTCCACAGCCGGCCGAGGCAAGTACTGAAATAGTGTATGAGGAAAAATGTAAATCGGCGCTGGTTCATTAGAACTAAGCGATAGTCGTGATAAGTCCAAGGTTAATATCAAACGACAATAAAAATAGAGATAGTGACTTTACAATTAAATTTGCGAAAAGTGTGGTTGGTTGGAGTTTTATAGCATTTGGTCCTTTAAAATGCGAGTGAATTTTTAATTTAAAAACTGAACGTCAAATCCCAGAGCAAAAGCACAAATGGGCACGTATAAAGGAAGACATATATATGTCTGGCGTCAATATATTAAAAAAACAACTGTGGATTATTAAACATTCAAACAATTAACATATCGCCACCGCTCACCCCAGTGAGGCGGATGGCGTAGTAAGTAAATAGATAAATACTTATATAACTAATTTTCGCTTGGTACTTTCACTTGGGAGTGAGTGCCAGCGAGTTAAAACTAGGAGGAAAAAATAAATGACAAAATATAAAAATAAATATATTAATAAAACTTGAAATGAAATAACAACATCATTTTATTGAGTTAATTGTCAACCTATTAATTGTCGTATTTCACATCATAAAAAGCATTATGATTTGCAATGTTTATAATGAGCCAAAATGTACTTAAATTTATTTAAAGATAAATGAGATGTTATTGCTTCTTATATGCAATATTATAAAATTAACGATATTTTAGATTTAGCTTCTGATGGTTGAAAAATATTGCAATTTGAGAAAAAAATCAAAGGAATAATTTAGGAGGTATATATGAAAAAGTTAAATAAAACTTGTATTAAAAAAAGATATTGAGGTTATTGTTTTCATAAAGAATGCAATCAAGAAAATAAATTAAGTGAATTAATGCTTAAAAGTTATTCAGTATCATTTGAAGATATTACAGATGAACATTGAGCATTAAATACTAAAAAGAATTAGGAGGAATTAAATTATGAATAAAAGATACTTATTGGTAATGAAAAGTAAATATAGTGATTTTAAAACGAGCTGTTTTTATACATTAGAAGAAGCAAAAACTACTGCTAATGTTGAAAATCAACAAGAATGATTAACAACTATTATTGATTTAGAAAATGAAAATATTAAATGACAAGGATGTGAATAATATGTGAAAAGATGAAAATGGAAAAGTTTATACCGAAGAATATTTATTTAATGAAGCATTAGAAGAATGTCATTCAGAAGAAAGTGCTTATTACTATATTGATAGTTTAATTGAAGAAAAGAATTTGGAGGAAATTTAATAATGAATAAATTTATTGGAATTGGTATAACAACAAAAGATATTGAAATTAAGAAAACAAGTAATGGAAAAGAATATACTATTTTTAATTTAGCAATTACTCGCCCATATTCAAAACAAAAAGAAACTGATTTTATTCCTTGTCAAGTTTGAAATAAACAAGCAATTACTTTACAAAAATATTGTCAAAAAGGTAGTGAAATAGCAATTACTGGTGTATTACAATCTTTTAAAAATAAAGATAATAAAACTGAATGAATAGTTCAAATATCTAATTATGAATTTTTACATACAAATAATGATTTAAAAAAATCTGATAAACCACAAGAAAAAATAGAATTTAATTCATCTGAGACAAAAGAATTATTTAATAATGATAATCAAAATATTGGTAATGATGAAACAATTTTATGAGATTAGATTTAAAACCTTTATATATTTTTAATGATAAATTACATAAGTATAGTATTTTAATACCTAGTGTAAGTAAAATTGTTAATATTTTAGTGCCAAAAGATTTTTCACAAATTGATGAGAATATTTTAAAATTAGCACAAAATCGTGGAATATGTTTACATAATATGATTGATGTTTGAATAAAAAATAATTTTGATGATGAATTAATTGAATTTATTGATTGTAAAATAAAATCAGATCGTGAATTATTTAAAAATTTTACAAAACTATATCAAGAAACTTTTAAAGATATTAAATTTAAATATTATGAAACTGAAAAAACACTTTATAGTCCTTTAATGTGTGGGACAACTGATTTTATTAGAATAACAACTGATAATGAATATATAATATGTGATTGAAAAATTACTAGTTCTAATGAGAAAACAGATATTGAACGCTATATTTGGCAATTAAAACTTTTTTATTTATTAGAAAAAGACTTTTGTATAGATAATAAAAAAATATTAATGATAATTATAAATCCAAAATTAAAAATAGTAATTAAAGAAAAAGTTGATATTACTAAACAAAATTTAGAACAAATTAAAGAAGCAATTTTAATATGACAAGAAAGAGAGGAATGAGAAAATGCCACAAGAAAATAAAAAACATTAATAGCAAGTATTGGTGAAATACAACACGATTTATCATTATATTTAGAAAAAAAACAAACAATGCAAATGAATGGTAGAACAATTTATAACTATTTTGGTGAAGCACAAGTGTTAGAATTAGTTAAAAAAGAATTTAAAAAGCATCATATTACATATATTTGGAGTTATGTGAAAGATACTTTAAAAGTAATTAATGATATACCATATTTTGAAATGGAATTAACTTTATGTAAAGAAACAGAAGAAATTAAAACTTATTGACTTTTTACAGGGAAAAATACTGACCCCGCTAAAAGTATTGGGTCAGCATTAACTTATGAAGTTAAATATGTTTTAAGCAAACTATTAGGTTTACCAACCGAAGAATTAGACCCCGATAATAGTGAAGTAAGTAAAATTAATTCTAAACAAGAAAAAGAACAAACAGAAATTATTAACAATTCAAATCCAAATTGAATGAGTAAACAGCATTTCAATAATATTAAAAATTTTATTACAAATACAAAAATAGAACAAGATATTATTTCAAAAGGTAAAAATTGATTAAAAGAAGAATTAAATGTTGAAAAATTATCACCAGTTCTGATTAGAAAACAAAGCGAAGATTTTTATTATCAATTTAAAGAAAGATTTTTAAGATAATGATAAAAATAGGTATTGACCCATCAGGAACTGGTACTACGGGTATTATTGTTTACGAAGATAATAAATTAATTGAAAAACAAGAATTTACAAATAAAGATTGAATTTATCAAGCTAATTTTATTTTATGTATATTAAATGAAAATGAAATTATTAATATTGAAGATTGTTTATATACAAATGATAATGGTTCAAAAGACCGTGATGATTTATTAAAAATAATTGGAGTAATTAAATATGATACACACGAATTAAATAATGTTAATTGAATATCACCCCGTTATACTAAATCAGTGGTTAAAAATATGGAAAATTTAAGTAAGCATAATGATGGTTGTATTCAAGAATTTAGTAAAGATGAAAATTTAACTTATGAATATGATAAAGGTTGATTTTATAATAATGAAAAAATAAGTAATCATTTACGCGATGCAATTATTATTGCTCATTATAAGGATTAATATTATGAAACATTCATTTAATCAAAAAACAGGAAAATATTATTCTAAATTAATTCGTAATGTTAGTATTTACTTAAATGAAAATGAAGAAAAAGTTTGAAATGAATTTAATAACTTTACTTATTCACAAAAAATAGAATATCTTATTAATTTTTATATAAAACACAATAAAAAAGACAAGGAAGAACATGAATAAATATATTTTATGTTATAAAACACAACAAGGTAATCATCCATGTAAAACTGTCCTTGGTGAATATATAACTGGTAATGATACAGAAGATGTAAATATAAATTTAACTTGAGACTGAGAATATTTAATCAATAAATATGGTGAAAAGAATTTAATTATTTTAAAAATAAAGGAGAAATATAATGGAAAAAACAGTTAAAGAATTAATTGTAAAAATAAAACAAGAAATTAAATTATGTAATAGTGTTTTATCACTAAGAACATTAGAAGATTTAATAAATAAATATGAAGATTCACTTGCTGAAAAAGATAGAAAAATTGATTTGTTATTAACAGCAAATAAATAAATTACTTATTCAAGTAAAAGTAGAGAATATAATCAACCAAAATTATATAAAGAAGATTTAAAAGTAATTAGTCAAACAAGAACAAAGATTTTAGTACAAATGAATTTAGATAAATATAATCAATTAAATAAAAAATAACCTTAATGGGTTATTTTTTTTAAATACTATTCGTTAGTTGTCTAATAGCATCTTTTTGTGCTTGTTTTTTGTTGTTTACTTTAACTTGTTTTTTAACATTTTTAATTTGACCTGTTTTTAATGCTAATTCTGTTGCATATCCAGATCCTCGTAAATGTTTTTCATGAGAAATAACAGCAGTTCTTAATTCTTTAATTTCTGCTTTATATTTTTTAATTTTTTTAGCAGATAAGCCTAGAATACCAAGACTACCCATTCCACCTGCACCTGCTAAAACAAGTAAAGTAATCATTAATGTTTCATTCATTTTATTTAATTCCTTTCTTATCCTTACTCAAACAGTGGCCATCCATACTTTCAGAACAAAATAATTTATAAATTAAACTATATAACCACCCAAAAATATCAACCGCCCCTAATAATATAGTTTATTTTAAATTTAATTCTTTGTTAATTTCATTTTGTATATTTTTTAATTTTTCTTCTGTTTATACCATCTAAATTATTTCATTGTTTTGCTACTCTTGGTTGAATAACACGCGGATTAATACGACAATCTAAATAATGTCGTAAATGGTCTTTTTTTTATTTTGATTTATCAATCCAAATAATAATTAAAGAAATTATTAAAGTAATTAAAGGTAATATTGTAAATACTAATCCTATTTTAGATATTTTTAACCTTGGTATATCAATTTTCATATCTACCTTTGGTTTACTACTAGCAACAAATATACCCTGAATTCCATGAGTAAATAAAGGTGTTAATAATATAGCAATTCCATTACCTCAATATTGACCATAATTATATCAATTAATTTCATCTTTAATGCCATTAATCATCCCATATTCTAACCAACCATTAATTAATAAAAATAATATTGTATAAAAACTAACTATTCAACTAGGAATTTTATATTTTCTTTCTCATTCTCTAATATCTTTATGAGTTCAATTATAAGACGGAATAGGGTCTTTTTTAAATCAATTTCAAGGTAAGGCACCCTTTAATCAAGTTGTTTTATCTTGTTTCATAATTATTTACCTCATTTAATTTTTTATTCATTTTTATTTAATTCTAATCATTTTTTATTGAATAGTTTTTTAATATCATTTCTATTATTTAAAATAATTCTTCATATTGGATGTTTTTCAAGTAAATTTAATTCATTAATAGTTGTTGCACTATTTATTTTTCTTATCAATATATCATAAGAATCCGATGTTTCTTTTGGTAAATCAATATCCATATCACGATTATAAATAGAATGTGGTTTATCTGACATTAATTCACTATTATTTATTAATTTTCTTTTAATTGTTAAATCTTTAATAACAATATTATTTGTTTCATTTTTAATTGATCCATCTTGCTTAATTGTTATACTTTCATAAAAATTAGCTGCTAAAAATGAAAAAAATGATTTTTGTGATATTGTTTCAAAATAATGTGTTACAAATTTATTAGCAGATGCATAATCTGTTATTGAAATTGATATTTTATAGTAATATTTTGTTAAATCATAATCTGGAATTTTAAATCTTAATTTTTCGTTTGCTTCTGGATAATTAATTAATTCTCAATCATTGCCACTACTAATAGATATATCACCACTACCTAATAATGAATTACCATTAATAGTTTTAATATTTGTTCCACTTATTAATTTATCTTGTTTATTTCCTAAAAATTATCAACTGCATTTTTATTATAATAATTACTTTTTAAATCTTGTGATGTTTTTACAATATATTTACCATTAACTTTTTCAATATAATCTTTATTTAAATCACTATCTTTAATAACATCTGATGGAATTTCACCACTTTGTTTTGCTTTTCAAACATTATTTTCATAATAAATAGTGTCATTATCAAACGGAACAATAATTTTAATATATTCGTTATAATCAATTTTAGAAAAATCATTAACAGTTGGATAAAAAATATTTATTGAATTATCTGTTTGTAATCGTTCTTTTAATCAAAATAATAATGTTGGATAAAAAGTTTTTTACTAATATGCTTATATTCTTCTTCTCATGGATGAGCATAATTATCTAAACTATAATTATATGGTCTAGATACTGTTTTACTAGATATAATATCAATTATTTCACCGGCTAATTTTAAAGCATTTTTAACATCTCTGGTAATATTTTCATTTGCTTCAGGGTCATTAGTTTGTGAATAAGCAACTCCACCTTGTGAAAATGAAGCACTACCAGTTAAATCATTAACTCCTTTTGGTAAATATCAATTTATAACTGCTAATAAACAAGCAGATTGAATATAACTTAATCATTTATCATATTCAATTAAACCAGTATTATCTTTTTTTACTCATGGAAATAAATCTTTTTTATTAATCTTATCGGAAATTGTCCCGCCTGATAATCTATCCATTCATAAACTAGTTTTTAAAATAGCATTATAAATTAAATTATCATTATAAGCAGATTGTTTTCTTTCATTAATAGGTTGTCAAAGTTTACTTTCTTTAACATCTTCAACTCTTATAAATAATAAATTACTTAAATTATTTTCCATATAATACACCTCTTAATTGATTACGATATTTATTTTTTAAATTACTTGGCTTATAACTATTAACTCTTGCTTTTGCTTTCTTAATTTTTTTAATAGTTTGATTAGTTTTGTAAAAAATATTTTTAACTGGTGTTTTATATAAATTCTTAATATTTTTAACATCACTTCGGTGTTCACGATACCATTTTTTATTATTAATTTCACCAGCAAAATTAAAATTAAAATGTCCAATCTTTAAATTATTAATAAACTTTTTAATTTGTTGTAATTGCTTGTGGTAATCGTTTTTTAATATAATATCTTAAGTGACTAGGTAATCATTTTCTTAATCAATAACGCCAAAATAAAGTTCTTGCATTAGATAGAGCATTACTTAATAATTTTCATATTTCAACTGGAACACTAGGATAAACATAAGGTCCATAAAATTTCGGATGTTTTGCTGTTTTTGTATATATTAAAATAGTTAAATTACCTGTTAAAGTTAATTTATTTGTAATATTAAACATACCACTATCAAGTCAACTACTATTTAAAGGTTGTCAATTAGTATTTAAATAATTTTCATTTTTAAATTGTTCTCTATTTTTAATATTTACAAATTTACTTAATTAAAGGTTTATTTTCTAAATTAGATACTAATAAAGTTAAAACTCGTAATATTAGTAAATTCATTTTCTATTAACCTTGTGAGTTTGTTTTAGGTGCTGGAATTACATAATCAATAGGAACACGATAAGTTTTATTTAGATTACTTTTAGCGGCAGTAATTTCATCTTGGCTTGGTTGTTTTTCTAAAATAATTTTACATGTTTTAGGATATAAAATAGTTGGTGTTGCATATTGAACTTTACCAATTCATTTAGGATTAGCAGTATCATTATCTAAAACTTGTTGAATAGTATCCATATTAATTGGATAAGCTCATACTTGTTTATTAATAATTAAACCATTTACATTAGTAAAATTATAACCTTTATCACGGTTAACTTGTCCTTTTGTATATGTTTTTTCTAAATGAAAGCTTTTTGATACTGGAATACCCATTGCTGTATTTTCATATAATTCACCATTAACCATCGATTTTAATTGTGCTTGTGAACCAATTACTTTTAAATAAGCAGGTGTTAATCCTAAATATGATCTTCGACCTAAAACCATAAACATTTTATCTGTTGGTAAACCAAAATATAAATTACTAATTTGATTTGTTAATTCAATCAAAGTTTCATTTAATGTAAAGAATGCTTTATTTGCATCATTTGCATTTTCGGCTGTATAACTACGAAATGGAATTACTTCATATTGACCATCTGCTAAACAATAATCATAAATAGCCTGAATTAATTCACATTCTAAATTAACAAATTTATTCTGTACAACACTAGAAATAGCATCAGCAATAACGTCATTTTTAATATTTTGTTCTATTAATTCTAAGTCAAAAGCTTCATTCATTAATTTTAAATTAAATCTTTTATCAACAGGAACTGAAATTCTTGTTAATCCCATTGTTTGAGTTGTCCCACCATTTGGCAATGAATAATCATCTTGTCATACCACACGATGAGTTAAATTATATAGTGCTTGACCAGCATTAGGTAATCAAGCAACTTGTTCTGCGGTTGCAGTAGCATACTGCATAATACTTGCATATTCATTATATAAAGGTCCACACAATAAAGCATTAACCATATCAACATACGCTTTTTGATCTGTTGTATTACCTTGTAATGTAAAAGGTACTTGTGGCAAATTAATTGTTGCCATAATATTTCACTCCCTTATTATCTAAGGTTTTTAAGTGTATAATCAGTTATTTTTTTTAATTTCATCAGTAGTATATGCTCCTTTTTCTTTAATAGTTTCAATTTCATCATTTTTATTTTCAGTTGATTTTTCAATCATATCTTTAATAAAATTAGTTGGTGAAACTGATGGTTGTTCTTCAACAAACAAATCAGGTTTTAATTCTTTTAAAGTTTGCATTTTTTCAGATAAAGAACTACCACTAACTTTATTTAAATTAGTTTTAATATCTTCAATTTTAGTAGATGGAACATTTTTAAAAGCTTTTAATTCATCTAATTCATTAGATAATTTAATAAAATCTTCTTTTAATATAACATCTTCACGTTTTTGCACACTTTCTCTAATTTGCTTTACTTCATTATTAAACTGATTTAAGATAGTTTCAGCAATCTCTTCACTTAAACCTTGTTCAATTAATTGTTCTTTTGTAATTGCCATTTTATAAACCTCTCTTTTTTTATTCTTGTCCGATTAACAAGTCAGCATAAACTCTTTTTTACGGAAAAAAGATTAAACCTATGCTTTTAATTATATACCAATAGTTCACAATTACAATATATTTTGTATACAAATACTAAACAAATAATATAAAAGTATAATAATGAAATTGAAATAATTATTTATTAGTATATAATATAAAGCAAGAATGATGTAAGGTCATTCTCTTTTTTATTTAACTGCAATAATAATATCATACTATTTTACCAATACAATACTTTTTATATATAAAAAATACTAAACTTAATATATTTTATTGCTAATTTAGGTCTTAAAATGCGTAATAAAAGTATATAATTTATCTAAGTAATTTATTCATTAAATTACTTACCTTGTTTTAAAATATTTGTAGTAATCTTTTCTATGAATAATTATTTATCAAAATATCAAGAAAAGTGCTTACTATTGTCACTTTTTTATTTTTATTAACTAATTTACCGTTGATTATATATATATATATATATATAATAGTCAATAAGATCTTGAAAAAAAAGTTTCAAGATAAAAGAAAGGAAAATATAAAATGAAAAAACTTTTAAGCTTATTAAGTGTATTAACAGTTAGTGGAACTGCTCCGTTGAGTGAAATTTCTTGTTCTTGTTCTAATAAAAATAATGAAAAAAAAATAAAAAAAGATGATAAAAAAGATATTAATAAATTAAATTGAGGAAATTTAGGTATAAAAAAAATAAATAGAGTAAAAAGAAATGCAATAATAAATAATAAATCTCAACATGTATTTAAAACTAATGGGTCTAACAAACCAATAGAACAACAAATTAAAGAAGAAATAATAAAATTAAATCCGCAGTTAGATATAAAAAATATCAATATTACAAATGTTACTGAAAATAGTGCAGTAATTACCATAGTTGATTTTAACGGTCAAAAAACAATTAATTTTAAAATTGAAAAAAATACTAGTAATAATGAACTTTTTGTAGGTAGCCCCAATCCTAATAATTATAGTTTTGATATTACAAAAATTAATAATAAAGAAATAATAATAAATAAATTATCAAATGATGATTTTAAATTAAGAAAATATATTTTAGAAAATGATGATATTAATAGAGAATTAAAAAGTAAAGTTTTAGAGCTTCTTTTAATAGATAATACTAATTTAAATGAAGATAGTTTTAAAATTGAATTTATAAATCAAACATTTCCAATTGATATAAAAAATAAAACAATTATTGAATTAGAGGCAAATGTTATAGATAAAAAAAATAATAAAAATAATGCAAAAATAAAAATAAAAATAAAAAAATGAGTTTATTATAATAATGAAATTAAAACAATTAATTCACCAGAAAAAATAATTGCTAAAGATGTTAAAAATGTTACAGAAGAAGAAATTAAAAATGCATTATTATTAAAAATTTATGATAAATTAAAAGAATTAAATCCAGAATATACTAGAATTGCTGAACCTATAAATACACCAATAATAGGTTTTACAATGACTAGCATAAATTTTCCTATTGATTTATCATCTGAAAAAATAATTAATAGTTTTAATTTAAAATTTAATATTTGGCATTTTTTTGAACCACAGGGATTTAGCAGTATTTCAACTACATTAAATTTAAAAAATTTTAAATTACCTGCTGCACAATTAATTTAAATAGAAAGAAGTTAAAAAATGAAAAGATTATTATTAAGTATTTTAGGAACAATAACTTTAATTGGAACAAGTACAATAAGTTTAGTTGCTTGTGATAGACGAATAGTATATACACCCGAAGAATTATTAAAAGAAAAAGAAAAGAATAATATAAAAGCAAAAGATGGTATTTTAGAATGAATAGCACCACAAGAAAAACCATTTAATACAGTTGATAATAAATCATATTATGTAGTATGAAAAGGTCAAAATTGAAATATTAGTAAGTTTAAAAATGATGAAAAAATAATACCTCCAAAGCATGAATATAGATATAAACTTCTACAGGAAAAAGAAAAATATAAAATTCAATTACGCTATTATTCACATAATGATACTAAGATTGATTTAATTATTTTTAAATTAATTAATGAACCAACTTTAATTTGAGGAAAAAACAGTAATAATTTTAAATCAGTTTATCGTTGAAATTTAGATACACAAGAACCTAATTTAATTATTGATGATAATGGTAATGTAAAAGTTAATGGAGAATAAAAAAAGAGATGTAAAATCTCTTTTTCTTTTTAATTTGGTTTAATAGTTATTTTAACAGGGTTATCACTTTTATTTCTAATATCCAATACATTTGGATTAGAAACATCCAATATAATATTTTTATCATTACCAGAATAAAAAAATAGAAAATTAGAATTATTATTACGCAGAAATAATTGAGTAAATATTAATTTTGAAAATCTAATTTTTAATTTTAAATCATTTGTATAATATGCTTGTAAATATGTTTCTTTAATTTTATCATTATCACTATTAGATAATTTTGTTATTTGAAGTAAAAATTTAATATCTCCACTACTTTTACCTTTTTCAGTTATATAACTATTTTTATAATTATCACTTGATAAACCATTAGTATAACCAGTGGCAACTGTTTGAATATTATTAGTTATATTTTTAGTATATAAAGTTATTGTATTGTCAAAATTAATTTTATCAGTTTGTGAATAACCACTCTCTTTTAAAATTATTTGGTGGTATACATTATTTTGAGGTTTTTAATAAAATTAAGTAATTAGAAACAAATTAAGTTTCGCTTATTTTAAAAACATAATTTTTATTTTAAGAAATAATTTATAAAATTATAAATTTTGACACACTAAAAAATACTTTTGAAAATAGTACAGAAAAAACAATTAATATGATTTATTGACCAATTAAATAAAAATGTTATAATTATAATTAATCAAAGTGGAGTTGGTACCTATTTTAAAAGTAATAGGCTCAGTGGTTTACAGCCTACTCCACTTTTTTCTTTTTTATCTTGGTTTAATTGTAATTTTAACAGGTTTTTTATTTTTTATAAAGATAAAAATTGATTTTGAGATTGATTTAAATTAAATATATTAAATTCAATTTTTTCTTTATTATTTTTATTAGTTTTATTAACTTTCTCATCATTAATTTGATTATTAAGTTTTAACATAGAAGCAATTAAAATATTGATAAATGTTTCTTTACAATATATTTTTGCGCCACGCCCTTTAACAGCCTTAATATAATGTGATACATCACCTTCAACATGACAACCAATATTATATTCTAACGCTTGATTTTCAATTCCTTCTTTATTATTTTTAATTAATTCAATAGTCTCTAATAAAAATTTCTTTTTATTATCAATAACATATGGTAAATGACATATTAAAAAATCTAATAATAATTTATAATTTCCAGTAAAGAAATATATTTTTGCTAATTTATATTTTATTCTATGAATTTTGATTCTATTTCGATTTGGGAATAATTGTTTAAATCTATTTGATAAATGAAATTTATCTAAACTATATGATACAGTCTTATTTTTATATTTTGCTTTTACTGCTCTATAAATTTTTTTAATTTGTTTTTCACCATCACTTAATATTAATATTTTAGTATTTTCATTAATATCATAAGTATCCATTGATTTAAAAATTTTATCAATAAAATTATCAATATTAGATTTATCATTTTTATTCTTATGATTTTTATTCATCATTTGAAAAACGACTTTTTTCTTTTTCATTTTTTTTCTGGTTTTTGTTGACTTTTCTTCATCAACATCAACATGCATAGTTGAAAGAAATATTTTATTTTCAACTTTTTTTTATTTTCTAACATAGGTTTAAAAGCCCCGTCAACTTGAATATATAAAACATTATTTGGAATTTTAATTTTATTGTTATTTTTATTACTAATGTAATCGGTTTCTTCTAAATCTGCATTTTTAAAAATATTAGATATTGTTCTTTCACTAAGATTAGCGTTTTCAACAGTATCTAAAATATCTTTATATCTTTTTCCATCACCCATAAATGAAGTAATTTTATTTATTAAATTTTGTTCATTTCTTTGGTATTTTTTTAAACCTAATTCTTGATCCAAAGGATAGCGATTTATATATTCATTTTTTTCTTCATCATATTTAACATATCTTCTTCTTTTTAAAGGTATATCTCCATCTTCTGTTCTAATTGTTTTTGATATTTTTGATACAACCTTATATCCTTGTAATATTTGTCCTTGTTGATATAATTTAAATATCTCATTATCTCTTTCAATCAATAAATTTTTAGTTTCATTTTTTGTTTCTATTCTTTTATTTTCTTTATAATTTCCTAATAAATTTTGTTTTAATTCCATTTTATAATTTCCTTTCGTAATTAAACAATTTTTTAAATTATTATATTTAATACTTCAAATAATTTTATCAAAAAAAGGAGGCTAATTAAAAATGCAAGATTTTACTAAAATTAATAACAAAAAACGAATTACTAGTTATGAACATTTAAATAAAAAATATGATTTAAATTTCAGTGACTATAATTTTGGCTTTGATTGAAAAGTATTTAAAGATTTTGTTGATGATAGTTATGCCCGATATTTTACTTCGCCAACTTTTTTTAAGTTTGTTTCAGCGGGGCGTGGTACTAATAAAACATGAAATCATTTAGCAGAAAAATTATTTTTTGCTTGTAATTTTACCGATGCTTCATCTAATATTCTACGAAGATATGCCAACACTCATGAAGATACTACATTTGGCGATACAATTAATGTCTGTAACTATTTATATGATAAATATGGGATTGATATAGGACCCGACAATGAAAATGGCATTGTTTGACCTAAAAATGTTAAAGAAGGTGGAGAAATTGTTTTTCCTAGTGGTGTTCGCATTGCTTTTGCGGGTTATGCTAATGGTAATAAAATTATGGGAAAAGTTGGTAAAGGTAGTGGTATTATATCGGCGTGAACAGATGAAATGATACATGCTAAAGAAAAAGAAATTTTAACTGATAAAGAATTAGATAAACGTTATAATAATTTGCGAATTTCGATGTTTAGATCAAAAAACTTAAAAGTATCTTTTGAAAAATATACTGATGAAAATGATAATGAACAATATAATTTAAATAACATATTTTCATAAAACATATTCTAATCAATTTACTTTTAATCCTTTTGATAAATACCATGTCTTTTATGAAAAATTTGTAACCCCATATTTACCCTTAAATGAAAGAATTAAAAATATTTTAAAAGAACACAATCAAGTATATTCAGAAAATAAACAAGCATTTAATGGTTTGGGTATTTTTAATTTACGATTAACAATGGGTGCTGTTTGAAATAAAATACCTGATATTACTAAAAAACTTGTTTTAACAAACAAACAAGAGCGACCTGATTTATTGAACTTGAATACTACGGTTTTGAATATAATGATAATGACCCCAGTATTTATGTTTTACGAAATTATCGTAAATATATTAAAGAGTATAATTTACAAGATTTTTATAATTCCAATACAAAACAGTATCAATTTGATAGTTATTCAATTGGTGTGGATTATGCTGATGGTAGTGAAGACCACACGGTGCTTTTATTTAGTGATTATAAAATTAATGAAAATAATGAATATGATAAATATTTAATTGAAGAAAATGTTGTTACACCAAAAAACGCAATGAATTTAAATGAAATAGTTGAACATTACGGGCAATGAATAATTAATACATTTGATAAATTTGATGATTTTGAATATGCTACATTTCATTATGATATTAATGCAGACGACTTTATGCAAAAATTACAAGAAGATATTTACCCTTATTTAGGCTATAAAATTAAGATGTTTAAAGCAAAAAAACATCTGACATCTCTTAATAAAGAAGCAGGTATAATCAATCGCGTAACCTGAATAAGAAAAATGTTTGTTCAAGGTAAAATATATGGCATATTAGATAACTTCCCATTTTTAGATAAGTGCATTAGTGAACTAAGATTTAGTGATACCAAAACAAACACACCCGATAGTAAAATGTACCATGACCCATATGATGCTTTGTTTTATGGTTCTTATCCATATCGTTTTAAAATGGGAATATAAAAAAGGTTTTAAAAACCTTCTAAAATTTATAAATTTTATTTACTTTTTATTTATTAAATAATTAGTATTTAATGTTTTTTTAAACTAGGTGATTTTTCTTGTATTTTATTACCATCATAATTTTTCAATAGTTCAGAATGACAATTTTTATAACTTAATTTAAGATGTTTTCTAACTGAATTAAAATCTAGTATCTCAACTTCAATTTCATCACCAACATCAAAAAAATCTCTAATATCTCTAACAAAGTAATCTGAAATATCACTAATATGAATTAAACCATCAGCCTTTTCTGCTCTGCAAAAAAACCATAAGGTATAATGTTTGTTATTTTAACATTAACTTTATTTCCTTTTTTATACATAAAATTAAATATACTTCCTTTCTTTAAATGCTTTAATTATATCATTAAGACTATAAAAATCATTTGCAGGAATTGGGCGAGCGGTTGATTTTCTTAAATTTTTGTGATAAAATGACTTACAAGTTAAAAAAGTTTTAAGGTTTTTTCAAATAAATTTGGGAACCTTTATAAAATTCTTCGCTTAACGCTTAGAATTTTTCCCAAGTATTTTGAAAAGCACGGCAAAAGTTTTTTTAAACTTTAAGGCATTTTTCACAAACTTATGAAAATTCCGCGAGCCCAGATTGATTAAAAACTTTAAATAATATTGAAAGGATAATTATTATGAAGTTGTTGAAATTAGTTAAAAAACATAAAATAATATCAATATATATAATATTATCTACCACTTTCATTTTATGCATGATTGTATTAGTTACACTTACTGCAATTACTCATGAAAAAGACAAAAAATATAGAACTTTTTTGAAAGAGATAATACTACAATAGTTTGTAATAAAGGTGAAAAAATTGGAAAAATAAAAATAAGATACAAAACAAAAGATAATAAAAATTTACAAAAATATACAATAAAACTTTATTGTACAAACAATCCAATTGTTGAAGGAAGTTACCCTGATAAATTATATTCTATTGCCTTAGGAGGATTTTTCAATAAATTTGAAAAAAAATGAATTTATATAGTTTTAATATAGATACATGAAATTCAGATCTTTATTCAAAAGAATGAGATAGAAAATATCCTGATGATTATTTCATAAATTAAAAAAGTCATTTTAATAAATGACTTTTTTTACATTTCTATTGTAACTAATGATAATTTTTCATTGTTTTTATTAAATAATTCTAAATTATTAATATTAATTTGTTCTTTTTCGGTAAAAATTGTAATATCATAATCTCCATAACCTCATATTCCTGATATTTCAATTTTGCTTAAAAAATTAATATTTTGTGAAAAAAGTATTTTAATATTATTTTGAACAAAATTATTAATTAAATTTAATCATTCTAATTTTGAATATATAATGCTTTCTTTATGAAAATCAAATAGTTTTTCTAAACATATTTCTAATTTATTATTAGAAATAATTAAATTAGTTAAGTATTTGCCATATTCTCCATCTGATAGTTTAATTTCTGCCAGAATAAGTGAAGGAATATTATTTGTTTCTAATTCCTTTCTTATTGATAATCAATTAAAAAAATTTGTTTCTAATTGATAAACTTTATTTTCTGAAATATTATTATTTATATTTTTTAAATTATTTAATTTTATATTTTCTATATTAATATTTTTTAAATCAGAAAAATTAAAATATGATAATTTTAATTTAACTCTGCAATCTTCAAATATTCAGTAATCTTTTTCTGATTCATTTGGTATTGAAACTAGTTCAAAATAATACGGAGCAATTAATTTAATATCATCATTATAACCTTTATTTACTGCCATATTACTATATACATAATTTGAGAACATGTATACAATTTGTTTAAATCTTTTTACTGCCCTATCATTAAGATAAGATGGGTTTCTAAATTTTCATTCTTCAAATAAACCATCAATAACATTTTCTGGTTTTTGTCCTTCAAATTTTTGGCGTAATTCAGCAATTTTATTTATAGGATTTCCTTTTTCATCATATTTAGCACCTTCAAATTTTCTATCATATTATATCTATAAGTTAGCATTTTTTTCAATACATCTGCTAAATTACCTTTTACAGGTGCTTGTTTAAATTCTAAAACAACATTACCATAATTATTATCATTATTATTTCCAATTGTTGATACTTATTTTGCAACATCACGAGTACTAATACCAATACCTAATGAATAATTTGCTACTTGAACATAATCATTATCTTTTATAGTTATTTGATTACCTTCTGGTCAGTTTGGTTTTGGGGCTTCTGAAGGAAATGTTGCACTAGTTCCAGCAAAATTTATTTTTCCACTAGCAATTCTAACATTATTAAATACTTTTTTTGTTTATTAGATGGTAAATCATCTATACTAGTTAAAATTAAACAATCCTTTTCCTCAATATAATTTAATGCAATTACTCATGATAAAAAACTATATCCTAATCAATATTGAAATATTCGTACATTAGGTTTTGTTTCAATTGGCATTGATAGTAAGGGTACTAAGTTAGCATTTTGAATAATTGATTGTGGATAAGAATAAACACCATTCACATTGCCTCAGCAATTAATATTTCCAAATAACATTGATTTAGGATATTTAATTTCAATTACAGTAAAGACAGTATCTTCGGATAATGATTTATGTAATACTAAATGAATACTATTTTGATTTTTTCATTTAAAGTCAGTTATTTTAACTAAATGAGTAGATTTAATAATATCAACACCATCAGGTGAATAAGGGCGTTTGTATTCTTCAATGATATAACATTCATTTTTGTTGTCTTCGGTAATTGGTTCATTAATAGATACTATTTTTAAGTCATAGGATTCTAAAAATTCTTTATCTTGTTTTGAAATATCATTAATTAAAATATCTTTTTCATCAATCATTACATAACTTGTGCTATTATCTTGGACTGTGGTATTTTGTTGAATTTGTAATTTAAAATTAAAATCACTAATTTCATAACCAGTTATTTTAATATATTCATCTTTGTCAATAAAACCTATTTTAACGCTATTTTGAGAGTAGTTTAAGATTGGTTTTTGCTTTGTCTTAACAAGATTATTAATTTTATAAATATAAAGGGTTCTAGCACGGTCTTCACTAAATAATTGTGCTAAATCGGGGTCGCTATACTGTGATTGAATAGCAAAATCTAACGGAATACTATCAATTGAATAATCAATTGGTTCATCATTTTCTGCTAATTGTGCTAACATTTTTTCAGATGGTTTTAACATTATTCTTGTTCTCCTTCTTCATTAGGAATATTGATAATAGTTTCGTTGTTTTTTAATTGTCTGTTTAAAGTAGCATTTACTGGTAAGCGAACATCAACAATTAACTCATCAATATTTTTAATATTGAATGTTCTACTATTTAAAACAGCATTATCATATTTAATTAACTTAATAATAAATTCAGTTAATTTAATCTCTCTAATGTATATCATTTGTTCGTATGATGCATTTGTTTGAATATTTACACCAGCAACTTCTGCTTGCATTTGTTGGGCTCCCTTGGCGATTGCGGGAACATGATGGCGATTTATTTTATAGTAATTAGTTAATAATCAATCATATATTTTGGTTAATTGTTCACCTTTAAAATTACCAGCAATATAGTCTACTGGTTGAAAATTACTATCAGGGTCTCCTTCAACTAATAACAAGTCATTTTCAATAAATGATGCCAGCATTTTACTAATTTCTTGGTCAACCACACCAGTAACTCCATTAGTATTAATGGTAAATTTACCACTATTTAACAATGGGTCTAACATTATCTTTTCAGCAATAATATCTAAAATACTAGCAAATTGCTTACCATAGCGAGCAGAAGATTCAAAATTAGGGTTATTAGGAATTATTTCAATTGGAATAAAATTAAGTGGCAATATTTCTTCTCTTTGTAAAGTTGTATAGTTATTTCATTTAACATCATCAATATATAAGTCGGTAATAGTACTATATAATCGTGTTTTTAACTTTCTAATAACTTTTACTTGTTTAGTTACAGAATCAATCTCTAATTTTTTAGTAATAAAAATACTCTGGTCATTTTTAATATAAGGGTCATAATCAAAAGTGCAAGATACTAAATTACCTAATTCATCATACTGGTTATTGTAAAAATCAATAGTAATAAAATTAAGTTTTGAATTATTAGCAAAAATAAAATATGCACCCTTACCATTTTTATTAATTTTATATTCGTTATATCAATTCTTATTAGTAAAGTCTTGCATTTTTAAAAAGATATTAATTAATTTAGAGTTTATTTGTTGATTAGTAATAGGATTATAAATCCTAATTTTCTAAATCTCGTGGATTTAAAAAATTAGCATTATCTTCACAAATTCTTTTTTCTAAAATCTAATTATGTTTTTGAACAGTAACATTTTTACGATTAGTAATTGTTGATGCTAAATTAAGATAATAACTATCAATATCATATTCTTTTTTTAATTTCTTTTTGGCTGGTAACAATCCCATTTATAACACCTCTTTATTTTGTTTCTTCTTTTTTAATAACATCTTCAATACTATCTTGTTTTTTATCTTTCTTAAAAAATTCAAAAATTTTATCAATTAAATAGACTAAAACACCACTAATAAGTAATGATAAATCAATATAAAAATATTCTGGTCATGAAATTTCAATTACTTTAAATGCTTTGCAAAAAAATAACAAAATTGCACTTATTATTAAAATTGCCCCTAATCCCCAAATAAATATTTTACGAATTAATAATAAAATTTCTGATTTATAATCTTTTAAATTCATTTATAACACTCTACTTTCTTTCTAAATTATTTTTTTATTTTAATAAATTAGCATTAATTTGTAATTAATTCATTATTATTTTTAATTGTAATATTTTTATTAAACATAATTATCTTCGTTAATTTATTGTAACTCTTCTAATTTTAGAATTGTTGGCGAATATTCATGACCCGTCATTGAAATTACTACTTTATGATTATTAGAAGAATTATCTACATTTAAAAAACCAATTCTTGTTGCCCCGCCTTTTCCCAAGGCCAAACTAGTTGAAATAGTTTGCAAACCACCACCATTATTTTTACATTCAAAACAAGTTATTATAACAAAATCTGCGGTTGGTCGTTCTCAAATAAAATGAACTTTATATTTTTTCCCTAAAATAAATTTATATTTAATTACTTTTTTGTTTACCTTTCTCCAACTTCTTTTCACTGCTCAATACTTTTTTTAAAGCATAATGTTCATTAATGTATTTAGTAGTTGGTAATGTGTCATCTGTTGCTTCTAGTCCGGGCGTTTTGTTTGTTTTAACAACACTAAAATCTGCAACTTGGTCATTATTTTGGAAGCTTGGGTCTCATATTCTTAATTCACCAGTTTCAGCACTAAAATCAGCATTATTACGCTTACTAACATTTAGCATTAAAGTAATTTTATTTTGTTTTAAATCTGAAACCGCAATTTCTCCATTATTATTTTTAATAATACTTTTATTATCAATCTTAGTTTTTTCTTTTTCTATTAAAACATCAACTTCAAATTGGGTATAATATGCTTCTAAATCTATCATTGTTAAATCAATACCTTCTTTTTGAAAAGTACGAAACATTTTTTAAAAGTTGTTAGATTAGCCAATGATTTTGCATAGCTAGGCAATAGACCTTGTCATGTTGCCATAGGGTCATTTTGTGAAGAATAATTAATATCACCAACACTCATATTTGCCGAAGTAAAAAATTTAATTGGAATGCGATTAAATGTTCAATGTTCAATCGTAATAAACACCATATTAATACAAATTTTCTTTAATAATGGGTCTTTAAATGTTTCAAATTTTAGCTTTGAAAATGGATAGTTTAAGTAAGAATTAATCATATTTTGGGCTCTTAAAGCAAATGTTTTAAATCATAATTCTACATCACCTTTAAAGAACTTATTATAACGAACTGGAACTTTTGTAATTTTACCTGTCATTGGAATAAAATTATTATAATTTTCCAAAGTAACATTTTGTCATAATTCATTTAACATTTAATCATCTCCTTATCATTTATTTCTTTTTGATTTGATTTTATTTAAGATAAACTTTTTACTACTTGATAGTGTTTTTGTTTTAATTGTTTTGTTTAAATCTTGTTTTGTTCTGAGTTGTTTATATGCTTGAAATACTAGTCCATTACCCAATAAACTAGTAATTGCACTATCTTCTAGCGTATTTAACAATTTATCTTTATTAAAGTTATTTTTAAATTGTTCTTGCATTTTTAATATCTTAGCAATTGTCCTATATATTTTAAAACTATCTTTTACTACTTGCTGATAAGCAAGTGGGGCAATAGAAACTAAATTAAACAAACTTGTTTTTTTAAATCCCCAACCAATAAACCACTCACTGTTTATATAGAATTTAAACGGTTCAAGAGCCAAAACAAACTGTTCTGCTTTGATTAAAGTTGTTATAACGACAATAGGGACATATTTAGAATTTTTATAATATATTGTTAAAGCAACTTCACCCGCAACTGATAAAGGAACAATTTTTACTGCTAAAAAAAGATCAGAACCATAAGCAAAAGGTAATAATTGACCTTTTTTAATAGCCTTAGTTTCAAATTTAGATAATATTTTTTTAGTTTTATCAGTAATTTTACTAATTACTTTTTGTTTAATAGTAATTATTTGTTTTTCAATAGGGGCTAATAATTTTTTAGTTACTTTTTGAATATAAAAATTTGGGTTTAAATGATTTAAAATTTTATTTAATTTAATTGGTGTTTGAAGAAAAATATTTAATAATTTATTATTATATATTTTACTGCCCCTCATTAAATTAGCATTTAATAGTAGATTTTTACCAACACCTTTTTTATGAAGATTAGTCATAATATTATATCACTCATTAGTATTAATTTTACTTATTTTATCAATATTTAATCCATATTCAGACAATCATTTATTAGCATTTTTTTCATTCACGCGTGGTATTTTTTGAACTAATTTAGGACTTATTTTTTTAATATTTTTCTCAATTTTTAATAAATTATTAATTGTTTCTAAATTAGAAACTTTAAAACCTTTATAAAAATCATTTCGGGCTAATTTTCCAATTGTATATAATAAAGTTTCATTATTAGCCTGCTTTGTAAAATCAAATATTAATTTAGAAGATAAAATCTTTTTATCTGTAACTTGCCTTACAACATCTTCTAAATTATTAGCAGTTATTACACCTAATTTTTCAAGTAGTTTAGTTTCTTTTGCTAATTTTAAAATTCTAGTTGTTCGAACAGCACGCGTTAATTTACCAATCCCACCAATTGCTGGTAACAAATTTAAGGCGGTACTTTTTGCTGTTACTTCTGATGTTAATTTATCATATATTTGATTTACGGCAAAATCGGTTGCTGCTTTTACTCCAAACGAGATAAATGCTGCGGCAAAATTAGATAATCCCGCACCAAGACCAACAGCCGAAGCAATACCACCAGTTAAAACTGATAAACCAAGAGCTAAAACTTGAATTCCTAAAAATTCTAATAACTGTAAACCAAAACTTTTTTCTTGTTGTTGGATTGACAATCTAGTTGGATTTTTTTAACAGTATAAATAAGGGTTGTTTTAGATGTTCCAATTGGCATATCATTTATCAAACGAAAAAGTACTATTTTTTAGTACTATTAAGAATTTTTAATTTTAACATCAATCGGATTTGTTTGACCAGTAGCGTTGTTTTTACCTTCAATTTGAACTGCAACTGTTTTGTCATTTGTAATATTAATTGGTCAGTCTTCACCTTTACTTTCAATAAAGTAATCAAAATCACTTTCAGTTAAAGAACTATTTACTGCTTTTACTGCTTTTAAAACAACATCTTTAAATTGTGGTTTTAACTGTTGGGCTGTTGCTTTTGTTGGGTCTGTAACATGTATAGTTGGTTTATCTATTTTATTAATTTTACTAATATCAATTTTTGAAACAATATGTTTAATAATTCCCTTAGGTTCAACTACTGCCCCACCTAAATATAAAACTCTTTCCATAATCAAAGTATTACCCATTCCAGTACCCAATGCAGCTGCACCAACTCTTAACGGAGTATGATCTTTTTTGCGTAAAATAAGCGGGTCATATTTTTTGCTAAACTTAAAGGCAATTGCATTAACTCCATTTGGTAATAATTCAATTGTTCCTTCTGAACCATCTTTATTAATAATTGGTAATTTTTTAGGAACCATATAGTATGTTGTTGCTTTAACAGTTTTCATTGCTCCACTTGTTGTGATTACACTATTTATTTGGTCGTTTGCTCCAAGTTGTAACTGTAATTTATTACGAATTCCACGAATAAAATCAGCCGAACCCAAGACAACTGTTTCTGATGGAGTAAAGCCGTTTTCATATATTTTATCCATAATTTCATCATGAATTTGTAAAGCATTTGTATCATCTGCTTTTTTGCCTTGAATAGTTGTAACTGTTCCTTTATTAATAATTTCTAAAATTTTATTACTTTTATAAGCAACTTCAGTATTCATTGCTTGTTCAATATCAGCTGCTCAAAGATTAGGATTAAAATCACTTTCTATGGGATCTAATTTACGAGCAAAAGTTAAAATTGTATCTAATTCAACAATTCCATCTTCAAATTCCACTGTTGAATATTTTAATAGGTTATCATCAGTATTAAATACTTGACCGTTTGCTCCCAAACCTTCATTATATTTAATATTTTTCTTTCTTTTATATGTTAAACCAAATTTATTTGCTTCTTTTCACGCAAATAAAGCTTCTCAACTAAATTTTTGTTGATAAGTTTGTAAATATCATTGTTCAAATGTTTCTCGATCTCGTTTTGTTGCTTGATTAGCAATATCTCCGAAAATTCTTTGTGGGTTTTGTGCCATAATTTACTTCCTTCTTTCTATTTATTAAATACATTGTCTGTATCTAAAATATTGTTTTCTTTGTTTTCTACTTTTGGTACGCCACCAGTATTAACTGTTTGTACCTTAATTAATTCATTATAAACACTTTGCAATTGTGCTTTAATGATTTCAATATCATCAGTAATATCATAAGACTTTAATAAAACATTTTTAAATTCTTCATTATCAGTTAAAGAATTAATAAAGTCAATTATTTCAATTTGTTTTAATTAAATTGTTTGTTGTTCAATTTGTGAAGTTAATTCAGTATTTTTTGTTTGTAGTTCGTTGATTTGCTGATTATTATTTTCTAAATTACTTGCATTAAATTCTTGAACTTCAGCAGTATTTTCTAAAATAATTTCAGCAGTTTTAATATCTAAACTACCATCTTCATTTTTAATAGGTTCACTATTTTCATCAATAAGAACATATTTTACATTTTTTAATGCCATTATTTTTCCTTCTATTTTTTAATATTTGTATTTATTCTTTTTCTAATCGCTTTTTGTATAATTTCAAAACTATCTACTCTAAAAGACAAAAAATAGCGCTTAGTTTTTATATTTAACTGATTAAATACTGAGCCTTTAATTTTTATCTCATCATCTTTTTTTAATTTCAAAAACTCAGTTAAAACAGATGGGTTATATATTGATAATGTTGAGTAATTTAATCCTTCTCACTGACATTTAGCCGAACAAGCATCAACTTCAACACCACCAGCAACAAGAGCCTTAATTTTTGTTTTAATAGGATTTTCATGTAATCTAACAGTTAATTCTAACTTATTAACTTTTTTATTTTTTATTTTAGGTTTACAGTTATTAGAATTTTTAGGTAAATTACTTTTTGTTTGAGACATTATTTAACATCCTTATTAGATAATTTGTCATATTTTGAACTGTCAACTAATATTCAATCGATAGAACCTGTTGAATATGGATTTTTGTAAAAATCTTCTTTATATAATTGTTTTGCTTCTAAAGTATATTGATTACATTCTAAATCTGCCACATCTTGTTTTAATTTAGATATTTCTTTATCTTTTTCAGTAAGTTCTTTTTTAAGTGTTTCATTTTCTTCTTTAATTTTGTTAAATTTAATTGATTCTGTTATAGTCATTATTTATCACTTCCTTTTTTAAAAAATATTGTAAATGTTTTCAAGCATCTAATTCGTGCTCTGACATTTTAATATTTCCTTTATAAATATAATTTTTTTAACAACTGGCGATTGTAAAACATAATTTAAATTAAATAGATATTTACATAAAACTTTTAAACCACCAATGAATTTAGGAGTAGATAATGGATTTTTTATTTTTAAACCTTTATGAAGTTGATAATCTTCAATTATTACAACAACTTTATTTAAATAAGAACAAATTTTATTTTTAAATTGATTTAATATTAAATATATATTATTTATTGCTTCTTCTTCATTTTTAGAATTAAAAGTAATATTATTAATTATTTTCTTTTGCAAAACATTATAAATAATAATACCAGTTTGACCAACTCCAGCAGGGTCAATTGCAATAATATATTTTAATTTATTTGTTTTATTTTTTTGTCAATTTGTAATATTTTTCATCCATCGGATGCTAAATCTAAAATATCGTTAATTTTATAATATTGCATATATGAAACAATAACATCTCACTTGTTTTTAAATAAATTTAAGTACATTTTGGCTCATTCTAAACATTGCAAATCATAATGCTTTTTATGATGTGAAATACGACAATTAATAGGTTGACAATTAACTCAATCAAATGATGTTGTTATTTCATTTCAAGTTTTATTAATATATTTGCTTTTATATTCTGTCATTTTATCTATACTCCTTAATTCTTTTTATTTGTTGCTCAAATTTCATCATTAATATCATTTACCGTTACTGGATAAGCTCGTATCATTAATTCTTGTAATTTATTTTTAATTTTTTTATTTCATTTTTTCATCAAATATTTTTCCTTCTGTAAAAAACATAATATTCCTTTATTGGTTAATATTTTGATATTTAGTAAATAATTTATTTTAATATTTAATTACTTGGCCGCCCGCTCCACTTTGAAGGTGGGCGGGGGCGGATAGGATATTTTGATAGAGTTTATCCCCCATACGGAAATAAACAAAACAGTTTACCCAGTTATTAATTACGCTTCATCCATCCCTACACAACTTTATATAAAGAAAATAACCTTTTGGAGTTCCAACCCTCTTGTTTTTTAGTGTCCGATATTGTTTTTTTCGGTTTAACAGCACTTTTTTTATGAAAACAAACCAAAAAACACATGCTCTGACATTTCACAAGTGATTAATCTTGCCGAGAATTAAAGAAATAAATAGGAGTAGTAAATCCAATAGCTTTCACACTTTCTTTAAGGCTTCATGCCATAGATGAGTTATCCATCTTTAAGCATCAAAAAATATTAAGTTTTAGATTGCATTATTCATCAGATAGTATCTTTATTAAAAATTATATTACTAGTTGTTAAACCGAAAAAATATAATAAATCACAGAAAGAAAATTATAAAAATTAACTAATTTGTAGGGAAAAAATAGGTTAATTTTTAATTTTAAAGATACTATCTGATGAATAATGCAAATAAAAAAATCGCTCTAATAAGCGATTACTTTAATTTGTATTTAATTACTTTATTTATAATTTTTATAAAACCTCAACTTTTTTCCGACTACCAATTATTTTAGATAACAAACCAAAATTAGAATAACAAGCATTACGACCACCAGATAAATTAATATCTCTATTAGGAATAAAATTCTCTATATTTGCTTGTGCACATTCAACTTGTAAATTACCCAGATTACTTATTTCAATAGTTTTATAAGCATCTTGAAATTTACTAATCTTTGAATTGTTGGGTCAATTTGTTTTAAATCAATTTCAATTTCATAATAAGCATTCTTAAATTCATCAGAAAATAAATTAATAAAACTATTAGGAGTATCAGAAGAAGCCCGTTTGCATTGTGCTCGTGCAGTAATTTTGGTTAATAATGGTAATACTACATCAGAAGGCATAATATCTTTTGTATATGGTTTGTAGTTATAAGGTACTGGAGGCAATACATATTTTGGATAATTAAATGTTGGTATTTCATAGTCATGTGGTAATAAGAAACTAGTTTTATAATTAGTTGTCATATCTCGTAAATAATTATTTAAAACACTTTTTGTTTTACCTCTGAAACTCCATACAGATAAGCGTAAATAATCTTCTTCATTATTTGTATATGGGTTGTCAGCATAAAAGATAATTTCAAAATTACCTTTATATAATGCTTGTATTGAAAACATATCAAATATATAACTACAATTTGTACCATCAGGTGTTTGTAAGAATTCGCAATCATTATCTTTTTCACTATCATTAACTGGTGTTTGAGCATCAACTGCTCTTACTAATTCATTAATTAAATAAATACGATTAGTTTTAGGCTTTAATTGTTTTAAATTATAAGTTGAATAAGTTATTCGTTCTGTTGGTTTACCATCTTTTTCAAAAACATTGCCTTGTATTTTATCAGTTAATAAAGTAGTAAAACTAAAACTAGTAGCATTAGCACCAATCATAGCACCAATTTTATCATTTCCTTGTTCTCTAAATATTTCAAATGGTAAATAACCTTTACCAGCAGCCTTTTCACCTCAAAAGGCATCATTATAAAAACTATAAACATTAGCACTCATAAAACCATTAAGTCATGGAAAATTAGGTCATTTATCATCTTGTGTAATTATTAAATTACCAATTCAGTCCCAAGGAATACCAAACGAAACAAAGTTTAAAAACTTTCCAATAGCAGGTATCGTAAAAGGATTAAATACTAATTTTTGCGTATAGTTTAAAGGTAATACTGTAATTTGGCGATTAATAAAATTAATCATATTTAAAATATCTCAAACATTACATTTACCCATTTTATTATATTCAATTTGAACATTATCAACTGTATTACCGAATTCATCTTTTCTTCTAAAATATGATGAGGCTTGGGTACTAATAATATTATTAATAGTTCCACTATTTACTTTTACTTTATCTGGTGGAGTAATCATTCAATTTTTAGACCAATAAGGCTTAGAATTTTTGTCTTCTTCCTTAATAGTTGTTCCAACAGTCGGATTGGTTGCTGTTGAACTTGCTTTATCTGTTATTATTATACCCTCATTATTTTTTTCAATTCAAAAATCAGACATTGATTGAATATGTTCTTTTCAATCTTTATATCCAGTAATAATAGTTGGTTGAATACCTTGAATGTTATATCAACTTACTTAGGGTGAAGCATAAGTATTTATTTTATCAGGTGGTGCAGGAAACATGTTATACATTAATAAATCACGAGAATTCATTACTTTTTTATTAAATTCACCTTTAATAATTGGTCTCCCAATAACAGGCATATCAAAAAAGATAGGATTACCATAAAATTTAACTGCCATTGCTCTAACACCTGGGTCTTTTAATAAAATCTCATCTAATTCAACAATACCTTTATTTAGTTTTTTATCATAAGTTATTTTAGGAAAACAATAACCTTCACCTGGGGCACTTGTTTGAATAAATTGTCGTACTGATAAACCACTATTACTAATTTTGTCATTAATACTTGAAAAAGTAATTTCTTGTCATAAGAAATCACCATCTTCTACGGAATAATAATTAATAACATTTGATGGATATAATCATTGTCTATCTTCGGGTGCAGAATTAATATCACCACCACCAATATTTAAACCACGGTCATTAAATACAGTATAAAAATTATATTAATCATTAATATTTAATTTAGTAATATCTTCATCTAAAATTAATAAAGTATATTGTCTTTCAGTTGATTGCTGTGTAAATACTTGTTCAAATTTAGCATCACCAAATTTAATAGAACTTACATCATCAACCATATAAGCATCTCAATATTTACCAACTTTAACCTCTTTTGTATAAAAGTTATCAGATTTATTATCATTATTAATAAAATAACTTAATTTATATTGATTTAAGTATTCTAACATTCTATTAATATTATAAATGTTTTCACCATCAATTAATTTTCAATAAACATTATTATTTTCATCTTTTAATTTTATAGCAAAAGGTGTTTCATTATTGGCTCATATAGTGGAATTAATAGGTTGATTTTTAAAATCATCAATCGTTAAAATATTAATTTCTTCACCTTTATATTTTTGAACTATTTTTAAACTGCCTTGTCATTGTGCAATAGTACTTTCCATATTATCAAATATTCTTGAATAACTACCATAATCACTTGGTTTAGCATTATTAGGTTTTCAACCTGTCTCAGTATCAGGAATATATGAACTATAAACATTAAAAGGAAATACCATTCAATGTCTATGTTCTTTTATACTTTCTCTTATATCTATTGCAGTAGCACCTGCTCCTGTTCTTAATCATTGCATAGCTGCTGGACTAATTTTTTGCATTTGTTAATTCTCCTTAATTTCTGTTCTACCTTGTAAGGCATTTTGATTATTACCAGTTTCATCATATTCTAGTAATTTATTATTATGTTCTATTTCTTTGGCTTGCATTTTATCTTGTCATGCTTCTACTTTTTCAAAATATTTGGTTGCTTCTAATTCATCAATATTATCATATTCAGTAATTGCTCTTATTGGTTCCATTGTACCATTATCTAATCTAGCAGTAATTAATTCATTTTGTCGAATTTGATCTACTAAACTAGCACTAACAAAATCAAATCCATAAGGGAGTTCACCATTTCCATCTCATAAACCATAATATTTTAAAACTGTATCAAACATTTTAGTATAATATTGTTTACGATATGCTTGTAAATATGCTTGTTTTTCTAAATCTTTTGTTTTTTTTATTAATAATTGGGTTTTATTTTCTTCACTATCTGAGGCATCACCAAAAGGACTAGAAAAATGACATGCTATATATACTTGTTCAATAATTGCTTTTTGGTCTTGTGTATATGTTTCTAAGGTTGGTGCCCCTTGTACTACTTGTAAAGATTGGGATAATTGACCATCTACGGCTGATTGACCTGATTGAATAAAAATATCATCAAAAGCATCTTGTAATACTTTTTTATTGCCTTTGTTATAAGCAGTCATTAAATCATCATCTAATACCCCATATCAATGCGTACGATTTGCTCATCTTTCTTTTGATTTAATATTAAAACTATCTTCTAAATCAAATTGTAATTTATAACAATTTGCCATTGTAGGTCATGGATTTAAAGTGGTTGATGTTGATAAAAATGAAGGATTAGGTTCATTTATCATTTCTCAAAAGGGGACTATACCTAATTTGTTTTTAAATTCTTGTACTAAAACAGGTCTAACATCATCTTTAATTTGTGTTTTACTTTGACCAACAACTACTTCATTATTTTTAGGTCAACCTTTAATAACTATTTTATCTTTGGTACAAATTAAATTTAAAATAAAACCACTATCTGATTGATGATAATTTAATCAAATATCAGCACCTTGTTCAATTTCGTTTATTTTACTTACGCGTGATGTAAAGTTAAAGGGGTTAATTCATAAATCAATATTTCCATCACTAGTTTCTAATAAACCAAAGATAGTTTTACCCATTAAACTTGCTGTTAATTAATTTTTATCTAATTTTTCTTTTATTTTATAAGTTTCATATCATCAATTTAATTTTTCTAAAATATCTTTACGATGCGACTTAAATAAAATATCTTTACCATTTATTAATCGCATTTGATGGCGAGCAATAATATTTGCTAAATTAATAGTTCAATCATAATTATAAAATTTTAAAACACTATTAATATCATTTAAGTTTGGTAAACTAGGGAAAGTATTATTCATAGTTATTTTGCTCCTTTAAATTTAAGAAAAGTGCATAATTAATTATATTTACTGTTAATAAACTAGGTTCATTTGCTAAAACTTGTACACATACTTTAACTTTTTGATATTTTTTAATATATTCGTTATATAAATTTAATTTACATATTGCTATATTATCTTTTTTAAATTCTTGACAAAGTTTTTTTAACTTGTTCACAAACAGACATATATGGTCTTTTTGCATTTATTACACGCTCATCATGTATTACATATATATCTTTTTTCATTAAGTTATTCACTCCCTTTGTTGTCATAATTTATAATCTGCTGAACTATTATGTTTAACCATTGGTATTAATTCAAAATGTAAAGCATAAAAATCACTATCAAATGTATCATCGTATAAGTCTAAGATTCGTTCTTCTCTGGAATCTGGTTTATCTTCTCATTGAATTAATTCATATTGAGTTTTACTTACAGGACATTTTTCTCATAATCATTTTAATTGATTAGTATTTATTAACATTGTAAATGCTTCTACACGATGTTTTATTTTAAACTTCTGCTTTTGTGCTGGTTTAAAATGCATATATTGACCAAAAAAATAATTATATTTTTCTCTATTTAAACTTTCTAATGTTGCATAAGCACTGTCATCAACATTAATTGATATACCTTGCTGAATTAAATTAAAATATTAGTTTAATTGATTGTTGTAAAACTCTAAAATATCTTTTACTTGTTCTAATGGTCCTTTAAATTGTTGTGTAGCATTTGAGTGTGTATATTCTGCTACTTTATATGCTTTTTTATCAAATGAATTATATATTCAAAAGCTCGCCGCTGTTGTATGTCCTTTGGGACTAGTAGAGTTTGCTAAATCAACACCACCTAATAATTTAGTTGGTTGAATAATATCTGTTGCATGCATAATATCAATATATCGCGCAAAGATTGAACCACTAGTATTACCAGGCAAACCTCAACTCCATACTCTTGATCTTTCAACATCTAATTGCTCTAACCTTAATTGCTCATTAATTTTATCTTGTGGTAATTCATAATTAAGTCTTCAACTAGAATAATGAATAATAATCTTCATATTTCATTTTTTAATATATTTAATTTGTTCATATTTACTACGCATTATTTCTTCATTAAAAGGTAATAATTCATTACAATAACCAACAATATATCTTTTTAAGCTTTCAGGATTACAGGTATTAATTGTTATTTTATTTTGATAACCACGAATAGCAAATTCTAAATCACTTAAATCTTTTTGTTGAAATTGATCACATTCTTCTCTTCAATCAAAAGCTTTTAATTTTTTTTCGACTTGGTGAATGTAAACCTTTACAATATATTTTGCTACCATTTAATAAAGTAAAAATAAAATTTGATAAATTAATAGTATAAGGTATATTATTTTCATCTAACATATTTCATATATTTTGAAATACACTATCTTTTAAATCTTTACTCCAATACATACTAGCAATAATACAAATTGGTTCTTTAATTAATAAACTAATTTTTAATAATTCACCAAACATTTTTATATTTGAAATAGTCTTACCACTATATCGTGTCCCAATTTGATTAATTTCATTAACTAACTCATATTTTTTAGCAAATGGATATTTATTACCAATACCTACTATTTTGTAATAACCAATAAGGAATTTCTAACAAATAAGTAAAATGATTAAGAATTATTATCACTTTCTTTTTTAATATCTCTAATATCCGTTTGTAAATTAACAATTATTGGTTGTTGATTATTTAAGTTTAATTCTTGTTCAAGTTCTTTTTCTTGGATTGAATACTTATAATTAAACGCTCGTTGTCAATATAATTTAGCACCATCAGGTGATTTCATCATAAACTCTATTATTTCCATTTCTATTTTTTGAATATTTCTTTCAATTAATGGAATTATGTTTTCGCTCCGGTAATTTTCTTGTCTTCAATGCTTAGAAAGATTAAGTTTATTGGTTAAATGACTAACAGAATATAATTGATTGGGTTTCTTATCGGTTCAAAATTCTTCTATTTTACGCTTAAATGTGCTTAAACTTGCTTTTTTGGATTAAATTCTTTCATTTTTTACTCCTTTTTGCATATTAAAATTGCTATTATTTAAACAATATGATTAAATAAAAGAGTAATTAATCCTGAAAATATAACAAAAGAACCAACTTGATTCTTTTTTTATTACCTATATTTTACATCAAAATAAAAAAAAGTAAAGTAATTTACTTTTTTCAGTTAAATTAATTTGCTAATAATTAATATTTTAATTATAACACAATAAATAAAAAATAATATCTTTTTTTTGCATTTTCATTATTTTTGTGCTAAAGTCCTAAACTATAGAAAAGAGGGTATAAAAATGATAAATGTTGATAACAATTTTTTAAAGAATTTTATTAATTTATTAAATATACAAAGTATTGAAATTATTCAACAAAGTTTAGAAGATTGTGATGAATGAATTTTTAAAAATTATAAAATTGATGAAACTTTAAAAGAATTTAAAAATTATAAAGTAAAAGAAATAAAGCCAAGAAAATTAACTATTTTAAATGGGAAAATAACTTTTAAAAGAAGAAAATATTATAAAATTAATCAAGAAACAGGTAAAGAAGAATATATTTTTCCTTTGGATAAACTTTTAGGAATTAAAAAATGACAAAGAATAGATAATTCTGTTAAAGAAAAAATATTATCATTTATTGGCAATAAAAAAAACATATCAAGATATTTTAGATACTATGGAACATGTAAAAATTTGTATAAAAACAATTTCAAATATTATGAAAAATGCAAAAATTGATAAAGAATATTATATTAATAAAACTGATAAAAAAATGAAGGTACCCCATACTTTATATATTCAAATTGATGGAACTTATTTAAAAATGTGAAATGAAAATAAAAAGGGGAAAAAAAATATAGTATATTTTCAACTATTCATACTGGTTTTGATAAAACAAAATCAACTAAAAAAAGACCTGTAATTGCAAATAAATTAGGAGTTATAGAACTAGATAATATTCCAGAATATATTAAAAAAATAGTAAATTAATTAATTTTGTTAGTAAATTACTTACATTAATTACAAGTTATTATGATATTAATGACAATATTGAATTTATGCTATTAGGAGATGGTGCACCTTGAATTAAAAATATGGCAAAATTTATTCAAGAATATTTTCCTAAAAATAAAGTACATTACACGATAGATAAATTTCACCTTACAAGTAGATTTAAAAAATTAAATCCTTATCAAAGTAAAAACAAAGAAAACAGAGAAACATACCATAAAGCAGTCGATTATTTTTTTAATGGTAAATATGAAGAATTATTAGAACGCTTAGAAAACAGTGCTTCTTTTATAAAAGAATCAAAAATGAAATTCTTAAAAGAGACAATTAAATTAATTAAAAATAATGAAGAAGGTGTCAGAAATCAAACATTATGAAATAATATTGGTTGTCATATTGAGGGTGATATATCACATTACTGTAAAGGTGTTTTGGTTAAAAAAGCAACTTATCATGAAAAAACTCTTAAAAATAAATTAAATACTAGTATGATGAATTTTAAAAATAAAATTAATTTATTTAATACTAATGAACCATCAGAAGAAAATAGAATTAATTATTCAGTTAATAATTTTGTAAATAATAATTTACAACCAAACTTATATTTTTATTAATTTTATCTAATAAATTAAATAACTTTAATAAACATGTATTTTTGTCGTGGAAAAATTTAAAAAATGTTAAAATATTGTTGACAATAAAATTAAAAGTAATATAACTTAGATAAATAAGTGGTATTTTTATTCCACAATTTCTAAGATATTAATTAAAACCCTTAAATAATACATACAGCCATTATTTTAATTCTCTTATTGCATGAAATCTATCAAATATAAACATACCATCTAAAATTTTAGCAGTTTTTTTAATTCATTTAGCACTATCCCCACCAATAATTAATTTAATATTTTCATAATTTTTAAAAAATTTTTGAATTTGTTTTTTAATAAATAAAGCATTAAATTCTGCTCCTTGAGTTTTCTTATTAAGAAAAAAATAACAATATTTTTTATTTAAAGATTTATTATTTTCTTTTCCAGTATTAAATGAAATTATTCTAACAGTTTGCAAATAAGATTTATTATTTTTATTTTTTAAAGTTACATGTGCATCATTCAAATTGATATATAAATTTTCTCAATTTTTTAAATCTATTTTTTTATCTTTTCTTTTTATTAATGCTTTTCGTAAAATACGCGAAACAGATGAAAAATGCAATTTACAATTAAACATATCTAATATATTACTATATCTTTTATTTTTTAATATTTCAGCAATTATTTTTAATTTTAAATCATTAATTATTCTTTGTCATTTTTCAACTCCAAATTGTTTATCAACAAGAGGAACATATTTTCACTTACCCTTATAAAGATATTTGTAAATTCTTCTCTTATAAATTAATATTCCAAATTCTGTTTTAATTTTTCTAGTTTTTATTTCTTTTACAAAATATTTTATTTTATCTCGTTTTTTAAAAATTATATTATCAATTCTTTCTATCTTTTCTTTTAACTGATTTAAAGCATTTTCATAAATATTTGCACTAAATTTATTAAAATTAAACATTTTATTATTTCCTTTCTTTATAGATATAATCCACAACAACCACCAGAAAATAGTAATTGAAAATTAATTAATTATAATAATTTAGAAAATGAATTTAAAAAACAAAATAATAAATGATATATATTAAAATATAAAAATCAAATAATTTTAAAAGAAAAATATACTCAAAAAGATAAAATTAGAATTAATAATTTTGAAAACTATAAAATTATAAAATTTGGAAAAAGAATGATACAACAATTTAATAATAAACCAATAGAATTAATATTTTATCGTTGAGATGGAGTTAATGAAGCACAAACACCCGAAATTGATAAGGATACTGGCAAAATTACAGATTGAAAAGAATAAAAGGACTTTATTAGTCCTTTTTATATTAATCGTACAAATTTCATAAAAATAATTAATAAAAATATATTTGTTATTGTATTATATAATGCTGGACTAAATTTTCATACCTCAAATGTTTGATTAAAAAAACTATATATTGTTTCAAAAATTTTTCCAACTCCACTCGCTAATTCATTAACTTGTTTTACACCGGGAATATTATTAACAATTCAAATTGCCGCATTACGAATATGACATGCTAAGTTATATCAACTACAACTTTCATATTGTGCTTGTCATAATTGACCATCGGGAAATAATCCACCATTATTTATTTCTTGTCAGTTATAAATACCAAAATTAAAATCATAATAACAATACATATCATTTTCTTTTTGTGCTTGTAATTCAAAAACATTATAACCAATTTTTTGTTCTTCAATTTTTTTATATTTTAAACCATATTTTTCTTTTAAAGCACCTTTAAAAACATAACCTTCATTTTGATTAATATTATAATCATTTGAAACTGAAAAATCATAATTAAATACATCTACATAATTTGTATTATAAAACCGATTTTTAAACGCTGAATACAATTTAATATCTAATAATTACTGATAACGGATTATCTCAAATAAAGTAAACTAAACGAAAGACATTTAACTGATAAAAAATATTTTTTCAAACTCACCAAACAAAATATACACATTGTAAAGCAAATAATAGTCAAAATACTAAACCAGTATAATTTAATGAAATTATTCAAAGTAACAAATCAATTAGACTAAAAAAACCATTGAACCACTAATATAACAAAAATTTATTAGAAAAAATACAAACTTTTTCATTTTACCTCCAATAGTTATTTATAATTAAACTAATATTATTATGGTTTTCTCTCCTCACAAATCAAAAAGGAGAGTGATAAAAATTAAGAAAATTTTAAAAATAATTTTAATATTATTGCCTATTATTAAAATTATAAACTTTTTAATTAATCCTATCGGAAAATTAATTACTACAATTAATTTTGTAGAATGAATATTTAAAAATATTAGTCAAATAAATGCAAAAAAAATATTTTTTACAACATTTTTTATATTAATAATTACTGAATTCATAATGAAAATATATATTATATTCAAAAAAAGATTTTAAAATTTTGTGGGGAGAGAAAACCATAATAATAACAAAACTTAATTATTTAAAATAACTAACTATTTTAAAAACCATTCACAATAAAAACCAAGTTAAAAATAAAATAACAATTCAAATACCAATCATAAAAGTTAAATATTCATTTTGAGTCAAAGTTCAGTTTATAATACTTTTAACATTAGATTTATCAATAAATAAAAATACATGAATAAAAAACTGTTTTAATTTTTCTCAATCATTTTGCATATTTAAAAACTCCACATTTTTTGAATAAGTTTAAAAAACATACCAAAAAATAAAACGATAAATAATACAAACGATATAACATATAAAAACTCAGGGGCATTTGAACCAATAATATAACTTACAAATTGAACTCAATAATTATATAAACTCATTTAATTTAAATCTTTCAAATCATTAATCAATTCTTGTTGTTTTTCAACAGTTCAATTTGTTAAATTATTTTTAGTTGTTTTTAATTTTTGTGGTTCAGCAGGGAATAATGCTTTTTTCATTTGTGTAAAATAATTTTGTTTATATTGATTATACAAATTAATTATTTGTGTTCCAGTTAAATATTTTCAAATATGTCGTTTTAAATTTTCATCATATTTTACAATAGGATAAGAATTATCATAAATCAAACCAATAGCTACTTGATCAGAATGTTTTTCACTATAATAAATAAACTTATTATTTAATCAAAAACCAATATGTTTATTGTGGTTAGGTAAATTTATAAACGAAGCTTTATCAGTTTGAAAAACTATAAATTCTGTTCGAATAAAATAATTTTGTACGTTAATATTCTTTTTATAAAAAATCATAAAAACACCTTACTTTCCATATTATATTTACACAATGCCGTATTAAAACCACTTTTATAACTTGGTTTATGATAGATTACTCAAAACAAACTACCAACAAATTTTTTATTCAAAATAGAATTACAAATTTGACATTTAAGTTTAATAATTAATCACACTACCTAAAATTTGTAATAATTAATTCTTGGCCAAGTTTTGGCTTTTTATTATGACAATTAGTAGAACTATACACTCATTCAAATTCATTAATATTAAATTCTTTAAACAAGTCTTTAATAAATTCAGAATTATCAATACTTAAAATTCATTTACCTTTAATCTTTAAAATATTATTTTTTAGTTCATAAAAGTTCATTTTTGAATGTTTATAAACTTTTCCTTTATTATAATAATATGGTGGATCTAAATATCAAACAATATTTTTATCCATATTATTTATTAATAATATTTTTATAGTCCAAATTATAGAACTCAATATTATTTTTAGGATCAACTAATAGTTTTCTAACATTTTGAATTCTCAATAATTTATTAACATTAAAATTTTGTTGTAATCTTTTATCTGTTCAAGTACCTCATTTTTCACCATTAAATGGTAATGCGTTCTTAATTAAAAATTCTTCACCAAAATTTAAACAATAATCATCAAACATTTTTTCTTTCAATTCATTAATAGTTTTTGAATTAGAATATACTAATTTTTTCAAATAATCCAATTCAATTAAATGAATACCATATTGTCAAAATTCAATTAAACTAGTATGCAAATCATTAAAAACTACTTTGTTACATAACTGCTGGTCTAACACATTTAATCCAACTGAAGCACCGCCACAAAATAAATCTATAAATTTATCAAATTTAGCCGGTAATAATGCTTTAATTTTATCAAAGTGTTTTGCTTTTCCACCTGGTCAAGACAACGGACTAATAAATTTCATTCTAATCCTCCTTTACTATAAAATGTTTAAATGATGTATATGTATTGTAATAAACATTGTTAAATATATAAAATTAAAAATTAAGGCACACTGAAAATAACTACTTAGTTTTAACTAATAGCTATTAAAATATAAAATTATACGTTTATAATTATCAACTAACATAAAAGCTAGTGTGCCATAATGGATCAGTTATAATAAATATTAAAAGCCTTTAAGCATGACACGGAAAAAGTTTAATATTTTAATAATTACTCAAATTCCAAATGGAATTAAAATAATTCAAGCATAACCTAAAAAGGTCATTAATTGTGGTAACACAGCATAAACAGCATCTTTAACCTTTCATCATTGCTTGTCCCAAACCGCTTCAAATAGAATCCATTCCACCTGAAATAGTAGGAGTATCTGCAGCTAGAAAATTAACAGCTGTTGTTAAATACATACCTAACATTATTCTTTATCCTCCTTGTTTTCAATTTCTTTTTTTCTTTTTTCTTACCTCGAATTTGACGAATTTTTTGATAAATCGTTAAACCAATTCAAGCAAGAATTCCTAAAATAATAACAATACTAAATATTCATGTTAACCATACTGGCATAATTTAATTCCTCCTAAAAATTTAGCTTGCGCGGCACGCTCCTCGTGTTCACTACGCTCAAAAATAAACAATATTGAATAAATTACGCGAATAATTTATTCATTTTCTTTTACATTATTAGTTACTATCTTATTAACAGTATTAATAACATTATCTTTTCCATACTTAATTACTAAGGACCGCAAAATAAAATAATGTTTTGTTTGCATAATTTCAACTCCTTAAATTAAATTTTCTATACATAAAAGAAAAAACAAGATTATATCTTGTTTTTAACTAACAACCCGTATCTTTGCAACACTCCCAAAATTTTTTGCTTGTTGATATGTTTTGTAACTTTTAACATACTAAAATGATATAAGCCTCCAAAAGCAGCAATAATCCCTGAAATTAAAATAATAGCAATTATAAATCAAACAATACCAGGTAGACCTTGTACTTTTGGATTTGTAATTTGTAAAAAGAAATATTGATATGCAATCTTTAGATGCATTCCACTATATTCACATAATATTCCTTTAATAACTCCATAAACACAATATAAAATTGGATAAATAAAATATCACCCTAATTTTTGTCGATAAAATTGTTTTGTTGAAACTAATGGTGACTGCTTAGCAAAGATAACAATATAAATAATTGTTAATACTGGTACAACAGCATGCAGAATAATTTGCTCTGTTCACTGTAGAGACCCTCACATTAAATCTTTATTTTTTAAGATTGCTGGTAATAATACGAAATTGTAAATTAAACAAGTAACGGTAATATACACAGCAACTGATAATGAGAAATATGTTTTTAATGGTTTAATAATTCCTTCTTGCCGATGGCAAATAATTGCAATTATAAATCAAATTAATACTAAAAAAATTGATTGTGTTGTAAAAAATGAAATTCATCATATTGTGTAACCAGCATAATTTCAATGACTAATTGCGCCTGTTTGATCATAAACAGCTCATAAATATGTTGTTTGGTTATTACTGTCCGTCACAATCATTTTGTCTAAATGCAGTAAATTAGTTAAATAATTAGTTAGTAATCCAAATAAAGCAACTAATGCAATAATTATTTTGAATCAAAACCGTCAGTCACGACATTTAATCCCTCTTTCTATTTGATAACATTGTTTAAATTATATCTTAATTTTTAATTTTTTATTCTTGATTATTAAATAATTCTGCTGAAATTAATTCACAAATTAAAATTCCTGCTTGTGATAAATTTTGTTTAAATTGTATTGTTGAACTTTTCTTATTTGCTTGTAAATAATCTGTAACAATTTTAATACTAACAATTGAAATCTGATAATTTAAAGCAACTTGAAAAAAAGCACAACCTTCCATATCAACTACATCAATCTTATTTTTAAATTTAGTTTTAATATGCTTAAAATATTCTATTTTATCAATAAAAATATCACTACTGCCTAAAACTGCTGTTTGAATGTATGGCATTTTTGTTGTAATTGTAGCTATTAATTTTTTATTACTATAATAACTAGGTAATTCGCCAGGGATTTGCCCCATTGCATAACCAAACTCTTGGGCATCAGCAAAAGCATAGTAAGCTTCCGTAATTGCTAAAACTGATAATGGTTTAAAATTTGGTTTTAAAGTCCCAACTGTTCCAAGATTATAAACTGTTTTAATTGCATAATCTTTAAGTAAGGTTGTTAAAGTCATAGCAGCATTAACTAACCCAATTTTGCTAATTGCAAATAATCAATTATCTTTTTGATATACTTCAATCTGGGTATATTTATCAACTATTGTTGGTTTTAAAACATTTAAAGTTGCTGCCAATTCCTCTTTCATTGCACTAATAATTAAATTCATAACGTTATTTATCCTCTTTTCATTGCTGATAAGTCAATTGTATATTTTTTCCTAAATGCTCAAGGCCTTGCTTCACGACTGCTCGTTCAAATTGAACTATTAATAATTCTTGAAATGCCTTTACTAAATCTTTTTGGGCTAATGTTCGATAATAATCAACTTTTGAATAATTTCGTTCACTACTAATTTTATCCGCAATAAAAATTAGCATTTCAAATAAAGTCATTTCTGGTCGACCAACAGTATGCCATTTAATTGCTGATAAAATATCTTCATCATTAAATAATAAATCATATTTTAAATGGCAATAACCAGTATAAGCATGCCAAGTAGCAATTGGCTCTGATAAAAACGTTGGTAAATATTTTGTTAGATATGCTTTTTGTTTTTGTTCTAATCATTGTTTTGTAATATCATGATAAGTCCCAGCAATTAAAGCTTTTTGCAGATTTAACTTATGAACTAATGCTAATTCCCGCGCTTTTTGGCCAACATTTAAACAATGTTGATAGCGTTCCTTATCCATATTTTGGCCTAGTCGTTCTGGCAAATATAATAAATTATTATTAATATAATTCGTAATATTTGGCAATTGTAATGCAATGTTTTTTCCTTCTCGTAACATTGTTGATGATAAATGTAAATTATTATGAAATGGAAGTAACATTGCTTGATATTGTTTTAAAATTGTTTGATCAATTGGTTCATTTCGTTGGAAAACAATAAAAGTTTGCATTCTTGCTAATTCATTAATATTGTTTCATTTATTTAACGATGCTAGTTGATCAGAACCAATCATAAAATAAAACTGATGATGAGGAAATTGCTGTTGCAATTTTAAAACAGTTTCATATGTTGTACTAGGCCTTGCATTTTCTAATTCAATTAAATTAATTTTAACATCCACTAAATCAGCGATTGCTAAATTAATCATTGCGACACGATCCGTAGGGAGAGATAATTTTCGTGTTTTAAAAGGATTCTGATTTGTTGGAATAATTCAAATTTCATCAATATCTGTTTTTGTTTTAACAAGATTAATCATTGCTAAATGGTCAGTATGAAATGGGTCAAAACTACCACCAAATAATGCTATCTTCATTTATTCTTCCTCCCAATCCAAAAATAACAACAAATTCAAATAAAATAAAAATTATTCATCTTTATTTTTAATTCCTAATTCAACTAAAACATCTTCGACAGTATCACGCACAACTTCTTGAAATTGTTTAATAGATAATGTAATGGTAACATTTTCTTTTTCACTTAAATCATTAGCAATTTTTTTTGGTAAGTTTTGTTTAAAAGTATTAATTTCATTTTTATTACCAGTAATTGTAACTTTATTTTTTTTTTACCCCTTTTGGGAGATTCTCTTCTAATGGTTCACCATTATGGTCTAACTCTAACTTATCATCATCACGATGAGAAATTTTAATGCGATCCATAATATATGCCATTCGATCATTAAAATTCCGTTCTTTAATTTGATTTAGCATTTGTTGAAATTCATTTGGTTGAACTTGTGAACTATCACGTAATTTTTTTAATTGTTCTAAACGTTCTAAAACATTTTCATGTTCATTAACAATATATTCTTCTTTGTATTTATTAATTTGATGACGTGCATTTTGAACAAGGCTATGAATATTATTAACATTCTCTTGGTTCGATGGTTTGATGTGTTTTTCAGTATTTCTAATTTTAGAATTTTCTGAGTTATTTACCATTACTTTTGTTGATTGTGGCACTTTAAAGTCAATTGTTTCATCACTAAAATTAACCCCACTAAATGCTTCAATTTCATCATCAAAAGCACTAGCTGTTTCTAAATTTACTATTTTTTGTTCAGTTTTTTTTCGTTTTCATCATTTAAACATATCTTTGCCTCTAATTCCATATACATTATTATATAATAAATTATTAAAATTTCTTGCAGTTTTTTCCAACAATGTTAAGATAATATTGTAATTGACAGAGGTAACTTATAAAACATAAGTTTGAGAAATACTCTTCGAACCTGATCTAGTTAACACTAGCGTAGGGAGTTCAAATTTGTTATTTATTTAATTTAATAAATTTAATTTGATGCTCACTTTCACAGAAGTTAATTACAAAATTATTTGTGTAAGGAGATTTTTTATATGGTTACAGCCCCATCTTTTAAGGTTAAGTTAAACCAACAAAACATTATTTTATGATACAATAAAGCAACAATTTTTATTGTCATAAGTTTATACCTTGGTATTTTAATAACGCTTAGTATTTTACCACTATCAAGATTAAGTAAACTATTTCATTTAAATAATGACCAATATTTTAAAAATATATGAGTTTTTTGTTTAACGACTTGTGGACTTGGTTTAATATTTAGTATCATATCTGCAATAAGTGTTTGATTAACAAATTATGAAGAATATATTAATTATAAGTTTCAGTTTATTATTTTAAATATTATTAGTTTGAATGTTCTTAATTTAATTAGTAATATTATTATTTATAGTTATGAAATAAAGGTTAGTGATTTATTATTTACTAATACTATGAAACGAAAACGATTTTTAATTAATTTAGGAATTTGAAAATGAAAAACATTTGATATTGTTATTATTGCGATGTTTGTAGCAGTAACCTTAGCTTTAGCATATTTAGAAACATTATTGCCTAACTTACCATATGGCGGTGGCATTGGTTTAAAATATCTTCCACTTATCGTTATTGCTTTTTTACACTCAGCAATCGCTGGTTTTATAACTGGGAGTATTAGTGCCCTGATGTCATTGCTATTTATTGCTTCAAATTTTATTCTTTCACCATGATCATATTTATTAGATTATTTTGTTACAATGATTATTCCAACAATTACGGGTTTTATGCGTTTTAAAGTTAATAATAACAAAAAATATATTACTTATGTTAATTATATTATTATTTGTTTTAGTATTATTACTCTTATTTACTTGTCACAAGTATTAGTTGGTGTTTTAATTTGAACAACTTTATTCCCTGATTCAGTTTGACCAGGTTATAGTAATTGATTATATGCCATTGTTTATAACTTTATTCATAGTTTTCTTTTTACATATCCAATTATCCAAATTGTTGTTCCTTTTATTTTACGTAGTTTAGCTCCCATTTTTTGACAACGTTATTTAAAATATGATAGTTAAATAAACAAGAGAACAATAAAAATGCAATTATCATTTTTATGATGATTGCATTTTTTTATTAATAGCATTAACAATGTTTTCTACATTAAAACCAAAATATTCTAATACATCTTGAAATGGTCCTGATTGTCCAAAAGTGTTAATTCCAAAATTCAAACCATTATTTGAAGTATAACGTTCTCAACCAAAGGTTGCTCCTAATTCAATTGACGCAATTAAAGCTGTTGGTTCTAACAATTTTTGTTTATAGGCAGCATCTTGTTGCTCAAATAATTCTCAACAAGGCATTGATACTACTTTTACTTTAATTTTTTTATCATGTTCTAATTTGTTTGCAACAGCAATTGCGATGCTAACTTCACTACCAGTTGCTAACAATACAACATCATTATTATCTTCTTGTCCATAAACTTGATAAGCTCCTTTTTTCACTGCCTCAACATTTGAATGTTCTAATTCTGGTAAATCTTGTCGTGTAATTAAAATAACACTTGGAATATGTTTTGACTGTAAAGCGATATGATAAGCTCCTAATGTTTCATTAAAATCAGCTGGACGAAAAACATTTAAGTTTGGCTGACTACGTAACATTGCTAATTGTTCAATTGGTTGGTGCGTTGGACCATCTTCACCAACAGCAATTGAATCATGCGATAAAATATAAATAGCTGGAATTTCCATTAATGAACTTAAACGAATAGCTGGCTTCATATAATCAGCAAAAACAAAGAAACCACTTGCAAAAGAAATTAATCCACGGTGTAAACAAATTCCATTATTAATGGCTGCCATTGCAAATTCACGCACTCCATAAGCTAAATTTCGGCCTAATCGATTTTCAGGACTATAAACACCATCAGTTCCCTTTGCTTTTGTACTACCACTTAAATCAGCACTACCACCAATTAAAGCTGGAATAATATTAGAAAGATGGTCAAGGATTGCCCCGCTACTAATTCGTGTTGCTTGTGGCTTAATTGGTTTTAAATCACGAAAATCTTGTGGATTAAAATTAAAATTACCATAAACGGCATCATCAAGTTCTTTTGCTAAAGTAGAATTTTCTTTGCAAAAACCTTGATACATTTCTAATCATTTCTGATATTTTTTAATTCCTCGTTGTTTAACATTGATTTCAAAATCCTTATAAACTTCATTAGGAACTTCAAATGATTTATAATCTCATTTTAACATTTTACGAACTATTTCAATATCACTTCCTAACGGCGCACCATGTACTGCTGGTGTACCTTGTTTTGTTACCCCATCACCAATTATTGTTTTTACTTCGATTAATGTTGGTTTATCACTTTTTTTTGCTTTTATAATAGCTTGATCAATTGCTTCAATATCATTACCATCTTTAACAAAAAGATAATTTCAATTTGCTGCTTTAAAACGATCAGCAATGTTTTCACTTTGTGCAACATTAACCATATTATCTAATTGCACATCATTAGAATCAAATAATACAATTAATTTATTTAGTTTTCAATGTCCTGCTAAAGATATTGCTTCTTGTGTAACTCCTTCTTGTAAATCACCATCACCACATAAAACATAAGTATAATGATCATAAAGAGGATATTTATTGGTATTGTATCTTGCTGCTAAATGCGTTTCTGCTAACGCTAAACCAACTGCTGCTGCAAGTCCTTGGCCAAGAGGACCCGTTGTCACATCCACTCCGGGCGTTAAATGTGATTCCGGATGACCAGGCGTAATTGAATCAACTTGACGAAAATTTCGTAAATCATCAATATTAAGATCAAATCCTGATAAATGCAATAACGAATATAATAAAGCACTACCATGTCCTGCTGCTAAAACAAAACGATCACGATTTGTTCATTTATCCACTTGTGGGTTAACAACTAAGTGTCTTGTGAATAAAGTATATGCCATTGGCGCAGCACCAAGAACAATTCCTGGATGACCTGAATTTGCTTTATTAATTGCTTCAATTCCCAACATTTTGATTGTATCAATTGATTTTTTCATTTTATTTATCTCCTTTTTATACACTAATAAATTAATACTCATAATATCATTGTACAACGAATTAAATAGAAAAGAGTGGTCCCTTGAATGGTTAAATATTTAGGTAGTATTCTTTATTCTTAGGTTTTTAATAAAATTAAGTAATTAGAAACAAATTAAGTTTCGCTTATGACTAAATTATAACAAAATTTATAAAAAATTCAACTTTTTTTAAAAATATAATTTTTAGTTGAAAAAATAATTTATAAAATTATGAATTTTGACATACTAAAAAATACTTTTTAAAGTTATTGCTAATTTTAAAAGGTTTTTTATTTTTTATAAAGATAAAAATTGATTTTGAAATTGATTTAAATTAAATATATTAAATTCAATCTTTTCTTTATTTTTATTAGTTTTATCAACTTTCTCATCATTAATTTGATTATTAACTCTTAACATAGAAGCAATTAACATATTGATAAATGTTTTCTTTACAATATATTTTTGCGCCACGCCCTTTAACAGCCTTAATATAATGCGATACATCACCCTCAACATGACAACCAATATTATATTCTAATGATTGATTTACAATACCTTCTTCATTACTTTTAATTAATTCAATGGTTTCTAATAAAAATATTTTTTTATTAGCATTAACATATGGTAAATGACATATTAAAAAATCTAATAATAATTTATAATTTCCAGTAAAGAAATATATTTTTGCTAATTTATATTTTATTCTATGAATTTTGATTCTATATGATACAGTGTTATTTTTATATTTTGCTTTTACTGCTCTATAAATTTTTTTAATTTGTTTTTCACCATCACTTAATATTAATATTTTAGTATTTTGATTAATATCATAAGTATCCATTGATTTAAAAATTTTATCAATAAAATTATCAATATTAGATTTATTATTTTTATTCTTATGATTTTTATTCATCATTTGAAAAACGCCTTTTTTCTTTTTCATTTTTATTCTGGTTTTTTTTGACTTTTCTTGATTAACACCAACATGCATAGTCGCAAGAAATATTTTATTTTCAATTTTTTTTATTTTCTCGCATTGGTTTAAAAGCTCCGTAAATTTGAATATATAAAACATTATTTGGAATTTTAATTTTATTGTTATTTTTATTACTAATGTAATCGGTTTCTTCTAAATCGGCATTTTTAAAAATATTAGATATTGTTCTTTCACTAATATTTGCATTTTCTGTTGTATGTAAAATATCTTTATATCTTTTTCCATCACCTATAAAAGACATATATTTATTTTTTAAATTTATTCCAATTCTTTCGTATTTTTTTAAACCTAATTCTTCATATAAAGGACAACGATTTATATTTTCTTTTTTTCTTCATCATATTTAACATATAATCTTCTTTTAATAGGAATATCTCCATATTCTGTTTTAATTGTTTTTGGCAATTTTGATATCACCTTATATCCTTGTAATATTTGTCCTTGTTGATATAATTTAAATATCTCATTATCTCTTTTAATCAAGAAATTTTTAGTTTCATTGTTTGTTTCTATTATTTTATCTTTTTTATAATCTTCTAATAAATTTTGTTTTAATTCCATTTTATAATTTCCTTTCATATAAACAAATTATTTTAAAATATGATACTCAATACTTCACATAATCTTTTCAAAAAAAGGAGGCTATTTAAAAATGCAGGATTTTACCAAAATTAATAACAAAAAACGGATTACTAGTTATAAATATTTAAATAAAAAATATGATTTGAATTTTAGTGACTATAATTTTGGTTTTGATTGAGAAGTATTTAAAGACTTTGTTGGTGATAGTTATGCCCGATATTTTACTTCACCAACTTTTTTTAAGTTTGTTTCAGCGGGGCGTGGTACTAATAAGACATGAAATCACATAGCAGAAAAATTATTTTTTGCTTGTAATTTTACTGATGCTTCATCTAACATTTTACGAAGATATGCCAATACCCATGAAGATACTACATTTTGCGATACAATTAATGTATGTAATTATTTATACGATAAATATGGGATTAATATAGGACCCGACAATGAAAATGGCATTGTTTGACCTAAAAATGTTAAAGAAGGTGGCGAAATTGTTTTTCCTAGTGGTGTGAGAATTGCTTTTGCGGGTTATGCTAATGGTAATAAAATTATGGAAAAAGTTGGTAAAGGTAGTGGTATTATATCAGCGTGATTTGGGTATTTTTAATTTGCGATTAACAATGGGTGCTGTTTGAAATAAAATACCTGATATTACTAAAAAACTTGTTTTAACAAACAAACAAGAGCGACCTGATTTATTTGAACTTGAATACTACGGATTTTAAAGAGTATAATTTACAAGATTTTTATAATTCCAATACAAAACAGTATCAATTTGTTAGTTATTCAATTGGTGTGGATTTTGCTAATGGTAGTGAAGACCAGACGGTGTTTTTATTTAGTGGTTATAAAATTAATGAAAATAATAGTTGAAGATTACGGGCAATGAATAATTAATACATTTTGAAATTTACGGTCATAATTATAACAATATGTTAAATAATTCAATAAAACTTTATCTAAACCATTTTTATTTATTAAATCTAAAATATCTTTACCTTGAATATAGTTTTTTGCAATACTTCATGGTAAAAAACTTTCGGTAAATCAATATTGAAATACTCTTAAATTAGGATTTGTTTCAATTGGCATTGATAATAATGGTACTAAACTAGCATTTTCAATATTTGATGATGGATAAGAATAAACACCATTGATATTGCCTCAACACTTAATATTTCCAAATAACATTGATTTAGGGTATTTAATTTCAATGCCAGTAAATACTGTATCTTTTGGCAATGATTTTTGTAAAACTAAATGAATACTATTCTGATTTTTTCACTTAAAATCAGTTATTTTAACTAAGTGGGTAGATTTAATAATATCAATGCCATCAGGTGAATAAGGACGCTTATATTCTTCAATAATATAATATTCATTTTTATTGTTTTCGGTAATTGGTTCATTAATAGAAACTATTTTTAAGTCATAGGATTCTAAAAATTCTTTATCTTGTTTTGAAATATCATTGATTAAAATATCTTTTTCATCAATCATTACATAACTTGTGCTATTATCTTGGACTGTGGTGTTTTGTTGAATTTGTAATTTAAAATTAAAATCACTAATTTCATAACCAGTTATTTTAATATATTCATCTTTGTCAATAAAACCTATTTTAACGCTATTTTGAGAATAGTTTAAGGTTAGTTTTTGTTTTGTCTTAACAAGAATTATTAATTTTATAAATATATAAGGTTCTTGCACGGGCTTCTGTAAATAATTGTTCTAAATCAGGGTCGCTGTACTGCGATTGACTAACAAAATCTAACGGAATACTATCAATTGAATAGTCAATTGGTTCATCATTTTCTGCTAATTGTGCTAACATTTTTTCATATGGTTTTAACATTATTCTTGTTCTCCTTCTTCATTAGGCATATTGATAATAGTTTAGTTGTTTTTTAATTGTCTGTTTAAAGTAGCATTTACTGGTAAGCGAACATCAACAATTAACTCGTCAATATTTTTAATATTGAATGTTCTACTGTTTAAAATAGCATTATCATATTTAATTAACTTAATAATAAATTCAGTTAATTTAATTTCTCTAATATATATCATTTGTTCGTATGATGCGTTTGTTTGAATATTTACACCAGCAACTTCTGTCTGAGTTTGTTGTGCTCCCTTAGCAATGGCGGGAACATGATGTCGATTTATTTTATAGTAATTAGTTAATAATCAATCATATATTTTAGTTAATTGCTCACCTTTAAAATTACCAGCAATATAGTCTACTGGTTGAAAATTACTATCAGGGTCTCCTTCAACTAATAACAAGTCATTTCCAATAAATGATGCCAGCATTTTACTAATTTCTTGGTCAACCACACCAGTAACTCCATTAGTATTAATAGTAAATTTACCACTATTTAATAATGGATCTAACATTATCTTTTCAGCAATAATATCTAAAATACTAGCAAATTGTTTACCATAACGAGCAGAAGGCTCAAAATTAGGGTTATTAGGAATAATTTGAATTGGAATAAAATTAAGTGGTAATATTTCTTCTCTTTGTAAAGTTGTATAGTTATTTCATTTAACATCATCAATATATAAGTCGGTAATAGTACTATATAATCGTGTTTTTAACTTTCTAATAACTTTAACTTGTTTAGTTACAGCATCAATCTCTAATTTTTCAGTAATAAAAATACTCTGGTCATTTTTAAGAAAAGGGTCATAATCAAAAGTGCAAGATACTAAATTACCTAATTCATCATACTGGTCATTGTAAAAATCAATAGTAATAAAATTAAGTTTTGAATTATTATTGGTAAAGTCCTGCATTTTTAAAAAGCTATTAATTAATTTAGTATCTATTTTTTGATTAGTAATAGGATTATAAATGCTAATTTCTAAATCTCGTGGATTTAAAAAATTAGCATTATCTTCACAAATTCTTTTTTCTAAAATCTCATTATGTTTTTGAACAGTAACATTTTTACGATTAGTAATCGTTGATGCTAAATTAAGATAATAACTATCAATATCATATTCTTTTTTTAATTTCTTTTTTGCTGGTAATAATCCCATTTATAACACCTCTTTATTTTGTATCTTCTTTTTTAATAACATCTTCAATACTATCTTGTTTTTGTTGTTTGTTATGTGTTTTGATAAATCTAATTGTTTCAATAATCAAAACTATAATTCCAGCTCCGATAAGCATTGCTGAAACAATAACATATGCTGGTCAAGAAATACCTAATGTTTTTTCTCCTATAAAACAAATAATAATTCCTGCAATAAAAAACAATGATGAAACTCCAAATATTTTCAAAAACATAATTACATCTTTAACTTCTACTTTTGGCATAATAACATCTCCTTTCTAATTTACCTTTTTTCTTTCAATAAACACAAATCCCAAAGGTTTAAATGTTGCTGGACCATTAACTCCAATATTAATCAATCCATCAGGATTAATAGATAATGCTAAACATGCACTATTAACACCTATTTGATTATATATAACACCTATTGTTTGTCTAAAACTATGCCTTGTTTACAACATCCCTTGACTTTTTAAATCTCCTTTGATATTTTTTCCTGAGGCTCAAATTCTATAAATATAATTTTCTTTATCAAAATTAGGAATATTATATTCAGTTTGACCAACTATAAAATCACTAGTATCAACAATTTCTCAATCTGGAACTTTTGGTATAACAATTGATTTTTTTAATTCATCTAAAATTTCTTCTTTTATTTTTGCAAGTTTTTCATCTTTAATTTTTTCTATAACAAGTTTATCTAATAAAACATCAACTTCTAATTGAGTAGAATATGCTTCTAAATCAATCATTGTTAAATCAATACCTTCTTCTTGAAAAGTACGAAACATTTTTTTAAAGTTGTTAAATTAGCCAATGATTTTGCATAGGTAGGCAATAGACTAGACCTTGTCATGTTGCCATAGGGTCATTTTGTGAAGAATAATTAATATCACCAACACTCATATTTGCCGAAGTAAAAAACTCAATTGGAATACGGTTAAATGTTCAATGTTCAATTGTAATAAACACCATATTAATACAAATTTTCTTTAATAATGGGTCTTTAAATGTTTCAAATTTTAGCTTTGAAAATGGATAGTTTAAGTAAGAATTAATCATATTTTGGGCTCTTAAAGCAAATGTTTTAAATCATAATTCTACATCACCTTTAAAAAACTTATTATAACGAACTGGAACTTGTGTAATTTTACCTGTCATTGGAATAAAATTATTATAATTTTCCAAAGTAACATTTTCTCATAATTCATTTAACATTTAATCATCTCCTTATCATTTACTTTTTTTAGAATATATTTTCTTTAATATAAATTTTTTACTATTTAGTAATGTTTTTGTTTTAATTTTTTTGTTTAAATCTTGTTTTGTTCTGAGTTGTTTATATGCTTGAAATACTAGTCCATTACCCAATAAACTAGTAATTGCACTATCTTCTAGCGTATTTAAGAATTTATCTTTATTAAAGTTATTTTTAAATTGTTCTTGCTTTTTTAATATCTTAGCAATTGTCCGATATATTTTAAAACTATCTTTTACTACTTGCTGATAAGCAAGTAGGGCAAAAGAAACTAAATTAAACAAACTTGTTTTTTAAAATCCCAAACCAATAAACCATTCACTGTTCATATAGAATTTAAACGGTTCAGGAGCCAAAACAAACTGTTCTGCTTTGATTAAAGTTGTCATAACGACAATAGGGACATATTTAGGATTTTTATAATATATTGTTAAAGCAACTTCACCCGCAACTGATAAAGGAAGAATTTTAATTGCTAAAAAACATCAGAACCATAAGCAAAAGGTAATAATTGACCTTTTTTAATAGCCTTAGTTTCAAATTTAGATAATATTTTTTAGTTTTATTAGTAATTTTACTAATTACTTTTTGTTTAATAGTAATTATTTGTTTTTCAATTGGGGCTAATAATTTTTTAGTTACTTTTTGAATATAAAAATTTGGGTTTTAATGATTTAAAATTTTATTTAATTTAATTGGTGTTTGATGAAAAATATTTAATAATTTATTATTATATATTTTACTGCCCCTCATTAAATTAGCATTTAATAGTAGATTTTTACCAACACCTTTTTATGAAGATTAGTCATTTGTTATATCACTCATTAGTATTAATTTTACTTATTTTATCAATATTTAATCTATATTCAGGCAATCATTTATTAGCATTTTTTCATTCACGCGTGGTATTTTTTGAACTAATTTAGGACTTATTTTTTGAATATTTTTCTCAATTTTTAATAAATTATTAATTGTTTCTAAATTAGAAACTTTAAAACCTTTATAAAAATCATTTCGGGCTAATTTTCCAATTGTATATAATAAAGTTTCATTATTAGCCTGCTTTGAAGATAAAATCTTTTTACCTGTAACTTGCCTTACAACATCTTCTAAATTATTAGCAATTGGTGGAATTGGTAAATTAACGCGTGCTGTTCGAACAACTAGAATTTTAAAATTAGCAAAAGAAATTAAACTACTTGAAAAATTAGGTGTAATAACTGCTGGTAACAAATTTAAGACGGTACTTTTTGCTGTTACTTCTGATGTTAATTTATCATATATTTGATTTACGGCAAAATCGATTGCTGTTTCTACTCCAAACGAGATAAATGCTGCGGTAAAATTAGATAATCCCGCACCAAGACCATTAACAGCATAAATAAGGGCTGTTTTAGATGTTCCAATTGGCATATCATTTATCAAACGAAAAAGTACTATTTTTTAGTACTATTAAGAATTTTTAATTTTAACATCAATCGGATTTGTTTGACCAGTAGCGTTGTTTTTACCTTCAATTTGGACAAAAACCTTGGTATCATTTGTAATATTTATTGGTCAATCAACACCATCACTTTCAATAAAGTAATCAAAATCACTTTCAGTTAAAGGAACTATTTACTGCTTTTACTGCTTTTAAAACAACATCTTTAAATTGTGGTTTTAACTGTTCGGCTGTTGCTTTTGTTGGGTCTGCAACATGAATAGTTGGTTTATCTAATTTATTAATTTTACTAATATCAATTTTTGAAACAATATGTTTAATAATTCCTTTTGGTTCAACCACTGCTCCACCTAAATATAAAACTCTTTCCATAATCAAAGTATTACCCCCATTCCAGTACCTAACGCAGCAGCACCAACTCTTAACGGAGTATGATCTTTTTTGCGTAAAATAAGCGGGTCATATTTTTTGCTAAACTTAAAGGCAATTGCATTAACACCATCTGGTAATAATTCAATTGTTCCTTCTGAACCATCTTTATTAATAATTGGTAATTTTTTAGGAACGATATAGTATGTTGTTCCTTTAACAGTTTTTATTGCTCCACTTGTTGTGATTACACTATTTATTTGGTCGTTTGCTCCAAGTTGTAACTGTAATTTATTACGAATTCCACGAATAAAATCAGCCGAACCTAAAACAATTGTTTCTGATGGAGTAAAGCCGTTTTCATATATTTTATCCATAATTTCATTATGAATTTGTAAAGCATTTGTATCATCTGCTTTTTTGCCTTGAATAGTTGTAACTGTTCCTTTATTAATAATTTCTAAAATTTTATTGCGTTTATAAGCAACCTCAGTATTCATTGCTTGCTCAATATCGGCAGCCCAAAGATTAGGATTAAAATCATTTTCTACAGGGTCTAATTTACGAGCAAAAGTTAAAATTGTATCTAATTCAAGAACTCCATCTTCAAATTCTACTGTTGAATATTTTAGAAGATTATCATCGGTATTAAATACTTGTCCATCTTTTCCCAAACCTTCATTATATTTAATATTTTTTTTCTTTTATATGTTAAACCAAATTTATTTGCTTCTTTTCACGCAGATAAAGCTTCTCAACTAAATTTTTGTTGATAAGTTTGTAAATATTATTGTTCAAATGTTTCTCGGTCTCTTTGTGTTGCTTGATTAGCAATATCGCCAAAAATTGTTTTTGGATCCATATTTTTATTCCTTCTTTCTATTTATTAAATACATTGTCTGTATCTAAAATATTGTTTTCTTTGTTTACTACTTTTGGTACGCCACCAGTATTAACTGTTTGTACCTTAATTAATTCATCATAAACACTTTGTAATTGTGTTTTAATGATTTCAATATCATCAGTAATATCATAAGATTTTAATAAAACATTTTTAAAATCTTCATTATATATTCTGTCATTATATATACTCCTTAATTTTTTTGTTTGTTGATCAAATTTCATCATTAATATTATTTGCAGTTACTGGATAAGCACATATCATTAATTCTTGTAATTTATTTTAGTATTTAATTACTTCGCCACCCGCTTCACTTTGGGGAGTGAGCAGGGGCGGATAGGATATTTTGATAGAGTTTACCCCATACAGAAATAAAAAAACAGTTTACCCAGTTATTAATTACGCTTCATCCATCCCTACACAACTTTATACAAAGAAAATAACCTTTTGGAGTTCCAACCCTCTTGTTTTTTTAGTGTCCGATATTGTTTTTTTCGGTTTAACAGCACTTTTTTTATAAAAACAAGTCAAAAAACAAATGCTCTGACATTTCGCAAGTGATTAATCTTACCGAGAATTAAAAAAATAAATAGGAGTAGTAAATCCAATCGCTTTCACACTTTCTTTAAGACTTCGTGTCATAGATGAGTTATCCATCTTTAAGCATCAAAATATTAAGTTTTAGTATTGCATTATTCATCAGATAGTACCTTTATTAAAAATGATATTATTAGGTTGTTAAACCGAAAAAATATAATAAATCACAGAAAGAAAATTATAAAAATTAACTAGTTTGTAGGGTAAAATAGGTTAATTTTTAATTTTAAAGATACTATCTGATGAATAATGCAAATAAAAAAATCGTTCTAATAAGCGATTACTTTATTTATAATTTTTATAAAAACTAAGCTTTTTTCCGACTACCTTTATTTAAAAGTCGTGATAACGTCCTCTAATTTTTTAAAAAGTAAGGTAAAAAAGAAAAGATTTTTTAAACTCTGCACTAAAAAGCAATAATATGATAAATACCATAAAGCAAAGGATGTGATAATAAAAATGACAAATAAATTACGAAATTGAAAAATAATAATAATTATTCAGGGAATCTTGATGGAAGCACTATTTTCATTTATTCCATTTGCAATTTTTGATAAATTTGGTTTAACAAAAATTTGATTCTTCTTATTAGTTCCTACTGCAATGTTCTTTTTTACCCCATTATAGGCTAAAGTTAAAAAGAAAAAAAGTAATACTTTTATCTTTCAAATTAATAGTTTTTTTCTTTTTATTTTTCTTTCGTTATTAATGACTGTTAATTTTTTTGATAATAATTTAATTATTTATTTTTATCCCTTACTGCTTTTTTGTACAGGAATGTTTGTTGCTGGAATGGTTCCTTTTTCAATGGAAATTATCCGTAGTTATACCCGTGAACATCAATTAAAAACAAATCCTAGTCTTTATTTTATTTTAGGAAGTCTTGTTACAATTATAATTCCTTTTTTAATACAATACTTTTTAACAGAATTAACAGCTAAAATTTCCTTACAAGGATATTTTAGTCTATTAGCATTAATTAACTTTAGTTTAATTTTTTTCAACCATGTATAGTGTAAATGCAATTAATTATTTCCTACTCTTATTAATTAAAATAATAGCACTTAAAAATAAGTTTGCAAGTATTTTTAAATTATTTTTTTAATTTATTTAAAATTAGTATATTTGGGCACACTAAAAAATAATTTATTAAGTTTTTTTATTTAATAAATTTATTTAATATATTTATTAAATAACTGTGTCGGTGTTTCTCAATTTAAACAAGGTCTTATCTTATCATTAATTGTATTAATTATTCAATCTATTTTATCTTGTTTAATAATTCTAATCATTCTTTCTACAATTGGTTTTTGTGTAGGACTACCTTTATCACAAAAATATACATTTGTTTTAAGATCTTTTTCAATATCTTTTCAATTTCAAAATTCTTTTCCTTGATCAGTTATAATTCCCTTTAAATGTTTTTTTAAAAGGCTCTGTGTAGATATAAACGGCAAATTTATATCTTGTTAAGTTAATAATAAAATATTTTTAATAAATTGCAACAACTTTTTCAGAAAAAATTAAATTTTTGTAATTTTATCTTATTTTATCCATATTTAAGCACACTAAAAATAATTTATTAAATTTTAACTAATAAATTTATTTAAAATTTTGTAAAAACATTGTCTTTGCACTTAGTCAATTTAAACATGGTCGGAGTTTATCATTTATAACATTAACTACTCAATCTATCATTTTTTGACTAATATTATTAAAATCAATTCCCTTAGAAAGTCAATATCTAAATTCACCGTTCATATGCTCAATTAATGGTTTTTGTTGTGGTTTACCGGGGTCACAAAAATAAAATTGTGTTTCAGCAAATATTTCCATTTCTTTTCATTTACTAAATTCTTTTCCTCTATCAGTTATTATTCCTTTAATTTTCCCAATTAAATTATTATTTTTAACAATATCTTTAAATTTTTCTAAAACTTCATTAGCGGTATTATTTTTTAATTTCATTACAAAATAATTTTTACTTGATTGTTCTACTAAAACTAAATTACTAGATTGATGGTCTTTTCCTACAACAGTATCCATTTCAAATCATCCAACATTAGAAACTTTATTTTCAATATCTCAAATTGATTTAAAGTTAGTTAATTTACCACGATTATCAGGTTTTCCTTTTGTTTTATATTTTTTACCACGATGGGGTAAATTTTCTTTTTTTAATCCAAATTCGCCTAAGCGAATTCATTTATACAACGTTTTAACACAAGCAGAAAATTTAACACCAAACTCCAAGAAATAACGATAAATTAATTGTTCGGGTGTATCGTGGTATTTATTAAATCTTATTTTAATAAAATCTAATTGCTCTTTTGTAAATTCAGGTAGTTTTTTAATACATTTTTTACGCTTTTTCTTATAATCTTTTTGTGCTTGATATGGATTATAATCTTGTATATTTTTAAATCGATTTATTTCTCTTTTAATGGTATTAATTCCGCGTCCCATTTGTCTTGATATTTCAGATAAATTAATTGTGCCATTTTTCTTTTTACAAGTATCAGATAATAATAAATCCTTAAATAAATCTCGTTCATCAAATATTAAATGTTTAAATTTTCTCATTTTTATACAAATTCCTTTCATTTTTTCTTATAATGTATTATATATAAAATAAAGAGGTCAATAAATATGAAAGAATTTAGTAAAATTAATAATAAAAAACGAATTACTAGTTATGAACATTTAAATAAAAAATATGATTTAAATTTTAGTGACTATAATTTTGGTTTTGATTGAGAAATATTTAAAGATTTTGTTGGTGATAGTTATGCCCGATATTTTACTTCACCAAGTTTTTTTAAGTTTGTCTCAGCGGGGCGTGGTACTAATAAGACATGAAATCACCTAGCAGAAAAATTATTTTTTGCTTGTAATTTTACTGATGCTTCATCTAATATTTTACGAAGATATGCCAACACCCACGAAGATACTACATTTGGCGATACAATTAATGTCTGTAACTATTTATATGATAAATATGGGATTGATATAGGACCCGACAATGAAAATGGTATTGTTTGACCTAAAAACGTTAAAGAAGGTGGTGAAATTGTTTTTCCTAGTGGTGTTCGCATTGCTTTTGCGGGTTATGCTAATGGTAATAAAATTATGGGAAAAGTTGGTAAAGGGAGTGGTATTATATCAGCATGGACAGATGAAATGATACATGCTGAAGAAAAAGAAATTTTAACTGATAAAGAACTAGATAAAAGATATAATAATTTAAGAGTTTCAATGTTTCGTTCTAAAAGTTTAAAAGTATCTTATGAAAAATATGCTGATGAAAATGATAATGAACAATATAATTTAGATAATCCTATTCCAGTAAAAGAATTATCTTGGACATTTCAAGAATGAGACAACATAGCAAAACAATACATAACAGTAACAACATATTTTCATAAAACATATTCTAATCAATTTACTTTTAATCCTTTTGATAAATACCATGTCTTTTATGAAAAATTTGTAACTCCATATTTACCCTTAAATGAAAGAATTAAAAATATTTTAAAAGAACACAATCAAGTATATTCAGAAAACAAACAAGCATTTAATGGTTTGGGTATTTTTAATTTACGATTAACAATGGGTGCTGTTTGAAATAAAATACCTAATATTACTAAAAAACTTGTTTTAACAAACAAAGAAGAACGGCCTGATTTATTTGAACTTGAATACTACGGATTTGAATATAACGATAATGACCCCAGTATTTATGTTTTACGAAATTATCGTAAATATATTAAAGAATATAATTTACAAGATTTTTATAATCCAAATACAAAACAATATCAATTTGATAGTTATTCAATTGGTGTGGATTATGCTAATGGTAGTGAAGACCATACAGTGTTTTTATTTAGTGGTTATAAAATTAATGAAAATAATGAATATGATAAATATTTAATTGAAGAAAATGTTGTTACCCCAAAAAACGTAATGAATTTAAATGAAATAGTTGAATATTACGGACAATGAATAATTAATACATTTGATAAATTTGATGGTTTTGAATATGCTACATTTCATTATGATATTAATGCCCACGACTTTATGCAAAAATTACAAGAAGATATTTACCCTTATTTAGGCTATAAAATTAAAATGTTTAAAGCCAAAAAACATCAGACATCTCTTAATAAAGAAGCAGGTATAATCAATCGCGTAACCTGAATAAGAAAAATGTTTGTTCAAGGCAAAATATATGGCATATTAGATAACTTCCCATTTTTAGATAAGTGCATTAGTGAATTAAAATTTAGTGACACCAAAACAAACACACCCGATAGTAAAATGTACCATGACCCATATGACGCTTTATTTTATGGTTCGTATCCATATCGTTTTAAAATGGGAATATAAAATAGTTTTTTTAAAATTATTAAATAAATTTTAAAAAAACTATTTTTCAATCAATTAAAATATATTATAATATTATTGAAATAAAATTAGAGAATATTTTGTTTGACTTTTATCTATTATTAAATCTGTATAGCAGATTTTTTGTTTTTTCTTAGTTTTAGGACATGAACGAGTATAAGATTTAACTTTTACTTTACACTTTGACATAATTTCACCCCCCATTTTTAAAAAGAGAGCAAAATATAGTTTTATTATTATAAAATTGCCCCCTCAAATAATTAATTGATAAATTGGAGCAAAATATTCTCTATTTTAATTTTATCATAATTGCTATTGGGCGAGTGGTTGATTTTCTTAAATTTTTGTGATAAAATGACTTACAAGTTAAAAAAGTTTTTGAGATTCTTTCAAACAAATTTGGGAACCTTTATAAAATTCTTTGCTTAACGCTTAGAATTTTTCCCAAGTATTTTGAAAAGTGCAGCAAAAGTTTTTTTAAACTTTAAGTAATTTTTCACAAACTTATGAAAATCACCGCGAGCCCAGATTAGTGTAATATAACTAGGATAATAATCATATTTAACCTCCTTTCTAAAATATATTTTAAAAAAGTTCTTGTATATATATAATGACAATGGATCTTGATAAAAAAGTTTCAAGATAAGAAAGGAAATTATAAAAATTGAAAAAACTTTTAAGTTTATTAAGTGTATTTTCAAAAAAAAGAAAATAATTTAGAAAATTTAATAATTAGAAATATTGGTTCATGAGATAATAATGTTTATGAATATGATCCAGCAACCGGACAACAAAAAATAGTTATTAATACAAATGGGGGTGTTGATTCTTCTGGTGTTGTCTTAAATAATAAAGTGTACTTTGGTTCAAAAGATAATAATGTTTATGAATATGATCCATTAGAATTAATTGAGTCTGATATTATTAAGATAATTTAAATTATATCGAAACAAAAGCAATTAAAACACTTTCAAAACAACAACAAAAAATATTATTGCCCTTTCATAATTATCACGAAGAAAAATTAAATACCTCAGAAAAGGAAATAATTTATAATTCTCCAGACGATGAGATAAGTGAAGAAATTACAAAATCAATTGAAATTCAAAAGGGATTAAGTATTCACAGGGAAAATCAGAAACAACAACTAAAACAACAGGAAATACAGACAGTTTTGGAATAACTGTTGGATTAGAAGCTGAAGCAAAATTTTTTGGAAGTGGATTTAGATTTTCTGGTGAAACTAGAACAGATTATAGTTTTTCAAATGAAAGTTCTTATTTTACAGAAATAACATTAGAAAATAGTTTTAATTCTTCAAATATAAGAAAAGAAGAAAAAAAGGAATTAGTAAAAAAACAATTAAATCTCAACAAATTTCAATTGCCCCTAATAAAAAACTTATTTATAATAGTAAAATTTATAAGTATAATTGTGAAGATGTTTGAAATTTAACAAAAAAAATTAATGGTTCAATTAGTGCATTAATTAATAAAAATAATAATTATGAAACATTAAATATTTCTATTAAAGAAATTATGATTTTATTGAAAAAAAATGATCTTTTGCCAAAAGAAATTACTATAAATAATCAAGATAATTCAATTACGTGAACAGGAAAAATTGTAACAAAATATACTTGTGGTTTTGAACAAGATTCTAGCAGTGAAACAAAAATAGTTAATTTATAAAAATGAAAAATATATTAACTTTTTTATGTACAATCACTTTAATTGGAACAAGTACAACCAGTTTAGTTGCTTGTAATACACCACAAGAATATACAAAAGAAAAATTATCAGATTTAAAAAAGAAAAATAATATAAATACAAAAGATGATATTTTAGAATGAATAGCACCACAAGAAAAACCATTTAATCAAGTTGATAATAAATATTATTTTGTTATATGACGAGCTAATGAAAATAATGATTGAAGAATTATTAAATTTCAGAATAATAAAAATATAAGATTAGCGGGTGGTTTTAAATTTGTTCTTGATTATTATGGTAGGGTTGATGATCCTAATAAAATAAATTTAGTTTTTGATGCTAAACTAAATAATTTAAGAGCAAATGACCAAATTTGAACAGATAATAGTATTAATTTTAACTCTGTTTATCGTTGAAATAATAATAATGAACCAAGTATAAATGTTGAAAATAAATTAAAAAGTTATTTAGATTTATAAATCTAAATAACTTTTTATATTTCTAATGTAATTAATGATAATTTTTCATTGTTTTTATTAAATAATTCTAAATTATTAATATTAATTTCTTCTTTTATTGGTGGATATAAAAATATTACACTATTTGATTGTTTTAGAAAATTAACAACCGCAATATTTGAATATGATTTTTTATCTTCAACACCATTTTTTCAAAGATATCATGTATCTTCTTTTATTAACTGAAGATATGTATTTCTGTCTTTTCCACTGACTTTAGTTCCGATCGGAGTATTTTGAATTAATTCTAAATTAATATCTTTTCCTTCAATAATTTTTTCATTTGGTTTTTCAATAAAAATTGAAATGTAATAATTACCATAACCCCATATACCCGATATTTCAATTTGATTTAAATTAAATAGTTTTTCGTGTTTATAAAAAATTATTTTAATAATATCTTCAACTAAATCTTTATTTATACTTGTTCAAACTGCTTTTGAATAAAGTAATCTATATCATTGCGAAAAATAGTTTAAATAGTCTTCTATTTTTTCATTAGAAATAATTAAATTGGTTAAGTACTTACCATATTCTCCATCTGACAATTTAATTTCTGAAGGAATAAGAGAAGGAATATTATTTGTTTCTAATTCATTTGTTATTGATAACCAATTAAAATAATTTGCTTCTAATTGATAAATAGGATTTTCTGAAATATCTTTGTTTTTAACAGTTACTTTAATTTCATTATTATTGTTTATAATATTTTGTTGTTTTAAATTTCAATCGATAATTTGTCCAGTTTTTGGATCAATAATTGGTGTATTTGGTTCTCCATATATTTCTCAACGATAAACAGAGTTAAAATTAATACTATTATCTGTTCAAATTTGGTCATTTGCTCTTAAATTATTTAGTTTAGCATCAAAAACTAAATTTATTTTATTAGGATCATCAACTCTACCATAATAATCAAGAACAAATTTAAAACCACCCGCTAATCTTATATTTTTATTATTCTGAAATTTAATAATTCTTCAATCAAGTTCTTTATTACCTCGTCATATAACAAAAAAATATTTATCATCAATAATATTAAAGGGTTTATTAGTTGCATAAAAAATTTTTCAATGATTTTCTGGAAAACCACCATAAAAATTAAAATAAAGTGAATTTAATTTTACTATACAACTTTTAAATTCTCAATAATTTTCTTCAATTTCATCAGGTATTGATAATAATTCAAAATAATAGGGCACAATTAATTTAATATCATCATTATAACCTTTATTAATTGCGTATTTACTATATGTATAGTTTGATAACATATAAATAATTTGTTTAAATCTTTTGACAGCATTTTCATTAAGAGATGTGGGATTATTTAATTTTCAATTTTCAAATAAACCATCAATTACTTCTTCGGGTTTTTGTCCTTCGAATTTTTGGCGTAATTCAGCCGCTTTATTAGTGGGATTACCTTTTTCGTCGTATTTTGCCCCTTGAAATTTTCGATCATAATTATAACGATATGTTAAAAAATTTAATAAAACTTTATCTAAATCATTCTTATTTACTAAATCTAAAATATCTTTACCTTGAATATAGTTTTTTGCAATGCTTCACGGTAAAAAAATTTCGGTAAATCAATATTGAAATACTCTTAAATTAGGTTCTGTTTCAATAGGCATAGATAGCAACGGTACTAAACTAGCATTTTCAACTATTGATGATGGATAAGAATAAACACCATTAACATTGCCTCAACACTTAATATTTCCAAATAACATTGATTTAGGGTATTTAATTTCAATCCCAATAAATACTGTGTCTTCGGATAATGATTTTTGTAATACTAAATGAATACTATTTTGGTTTTTTCATTTAAAATCAGTTATTTTAACTAAATGCATAGATTTAATAATATTAACACCATCGGGTGAATAAGGGCGTTTGTATTCTTCAATGATATAACATTCATTTTTGTTATCTTCACTAATTGTTTCGTTAATAGATACTATTTTTAAGTCATAGGATTCTAAAAATTCTTTGTCTTTTTTTGAAATATCATTAATTAAAATATCTTTTTCATCAATCATTACATAACTTGTGCTATCATCTTGGACTGTGGTATTTTGTTGAATTTGTAATTTAAAGTTAAAATCACTAATTTCATAACCAGTTATTTTAATATATTCATCTTTGTCAATAAAACCTATTTTAACGCTATTTTGAGAGTAATTTAAGATTGGTTTTTGCTTTGTCTTAACAAGATTATTAATTTTATAAATATATAAGGTTCTTGCGCGGTCTTCAGTAAATAATTGTTCTAAGTCGGGGTCGCTATATTGTGATTGATTAGCAAAATCCAACGGAATACTATCAATTGAATAGTCAATTGGTTCATCATTTTCTGATAATTGTGCAAACATTTTTTCAGATGGTTTTAACATTATTTTTTTTCTCCTTCTTCATTAGATATATTGATAATATTTTCATTGTTTCTTAGTTGTCTGTTTAAAGTAGCATTTACGGGTAATCTAACATCAACAATTAACTCATCAATATTTTTAATATTAAATGTTCTACTATTTAAAATTGCATTATCATATTTAATTAACTTAATAATAAATTCAGTTAATTTAATCTCTCTAATATATATCATTTGTTCGTATGATGCGTTTGTTTGAATATTTACACCCGCAACTTCTGCTTGGGTTTGTTGTGCTCCCTTAGCAATTGCGGGAACATGATGGCGATTTATTTTATAGTAATTAGTTAGTAATCAATCATATATTTTTGTTAATTGTTCACCTTTAAAATTACCCGCAATATAGTCTACTGGTTGAAAATTACTATCAGGGTCTCCTTCAACTAATAACAAGTCATTTTCAATAAATGAAGCCAACATTTTACTAATTTCTTGGTCAACAACACCAGTAACTCCATTAGTATTAATGGTAAATTTACCACTATTTAATAATGGGTCTAACATTATCTTTTCAGCAATAATATCTAAAATACTAGCAAATTGTTTACCATAACGAGCAGAAGGTTCAAAATTAGGGTTATTAGGAATAATTTGAATTGGAATAAAATTAAGTGGTAATATTTCTTCTCTTTGTAATGTTGTATAGTTATTTCATTTAGTATCATCAATATATAAGTCAATAATAGTACTATATAATCGTGTTTTTAACTTTCTAATAACTTTTACTTGTTTAGTTACATAATCAATTTCTAATTTTTCAGTAATAAAAATACTTTGGTCATTTTTAAGAAAAGGGTCATAATCAAAAGTGCAAGATACTAAATTACCTAATTCATCATATTGGTCATTGTAAAAATCAATAGTAATAAAATTAAGTTTTGAATTATTAGCAAAAATAAAATATGCACCCTTACCATTCTTATTAATTTTATATTCGTTATATCAATTCTTATTGGTAAAGTCCTGCATTTTTAAAAAGCTATTAATTAATTTAGTATCTATTTTTTGATTAGTAAGTGGATTATAAATGCTAATTTCTAAATCTCGCGGATTTAAAAAATTAGCATTATCTTCACAAATTCTTTTTTCTAAAATCTCATTATGTTTTTGAACAGTAACATTTTTACGATTAGTAATCGTTGATGATAAATTAAGATAATAACTATCAATATCATAACTCTTTTTTAATTTCTTTTTTGCTGGCAACAATCCCATTTATAACACCTCTTTATTTTGTTTCTTCTTTTTTAATAACATCTTCAATACTATCTTCTTTTTGTTTTTTGTTATGTGTTTTGATAAATCTAATTGTTTCAATAATCAAAACTATAATTCCAGCTCCGATAAGCATTGCTGAAACAATAACATATGCTGGTCAAGAAATACCTAATGTTTTTTCTCCTATAAAACAAATAATAATTCCTGCGATAAAAAACAATGATGAAACTCCAAATATTTTCAAAAACATAATTACATCTTTAACTTCTATTTTTGGCATAATAACATCTCCTTTCTAACTTACTTTTTTTCTTTCAACATGTAATGCCATTAATTTATTATTTTCAGAAATTATTTCGCCATTTTTATTAATATCTATAGGGAGAAAACCAGCAATTAAATTAAATTCATAATGATTTTTATATGTTTCAATCATAATATTAATAATTTCTTTATTATTTTCATTAATACCAATTCATATTTTGTATATATATTTTGTAGAATCATAATTTTTAATTTTATATTTTTTGTTAGAAAAAGATACAAAATCACTAGTATCAACCAATTCTCAATCTGTTATATCTGGTATAACAATTGATTTTTTTAATTCATCTAAAATTTCTTCTTTTATTTTTGCAAGTTTTTCATCTTTAATTTTTTCTATAACAAGTTTATCTAATAAAGCATCAACTTCTAACTGGGTATAATATGCTTCTAAATCTATCATAGTTAAATCAATACCTTCTTCTTGAAAAGTACGAAACATTTTCTTTAAAGTTGTTAAATTAGCCAATGATTTTGCATAAGTAGGCAATAGACCTTGTCATGTTGCCATAGGGTCATTTTGTGAAGAATAATTAATATCACCAACACTCATATTTGCCGAAGTAAAAAACTCAATTGGAATACGATTAAATGTTCAATGCTCAATCGTAATAAACACCATATTAATACAAATTTTCTTTAATAACGGATCTTTAAATGTTTCAAACTTTAGTTTTGAAAATGGATAGTTTAAGTAAGAATTAATCATATTTTGGGCTCTTAAAGCAAATGTTTTGAATCATAATTCTGCATCACCTTTAAAGAACTTATTATAACGAACTGGAACTTGTGTAATTTTACCTGTCATTGGAATAAAATTATTATAATCTTCCAAAGTAACATTTTGTCATAATTCATTTAACATTTAATAATCTCCTTATCATTTACTTTTTTTAGAATATATTTTCTTTAATATAAATTTTTTACTATTTAGTAATGTTTTTGTTTTAATTGTTTTGTTTAAATCTTGTTTTGTTCTGAGTTGTTTATATGCTTGAAATACTAGTCCATTACCTAACAAACTAGTAACCGCACTATCTCCTAGCGTATTTAACAATTTATCTTTATTAAAGTTATTTTTAAATTGTTCTTGCATTTTTAATATCTTAGCAATTGTCCGATATATTTTAAAACTATCTTTTACTACTTGCTGATAAACAAGTGGGGCAAAAGAAACTAAATTAAACAAACTTGTTTTTTTAAATCCCCAACCAATAAACCACTCACTGTTCATATAGAATTTAAACGGTTCAGGAGCCAAAACAAACTGTTCTGCTTTGATTAAAGTTGTCATAACGACAATAGGGGCATATTGGGGGTTTTTATAATATATTGTTAAAGCAACTTCACCCGCAACTGATAAAGGAACAATTTTTACTGCTAAAAAAACATCAGAACCATAAGCAAAAAGTAATAATTGGCCTTTTTTAATAGCCTTAGTTTCAAATTTAGACAATATTTTTTTAGTTTTATCAGTAATTTTATTAATTACTTTTTGTTTAATTGTAATTATTTGTTTTTCAATTGGGGCTAATAATTTTTTAGTTACTTTTTGAATATAAAAATTTGGGTTTAAATGATTTAAAATTTTATTTAATTTAATTGGTGTTTGGTGCAAAATATTTAATAATTTATTATTATATATTTTACTGCTCCGCATTAAATTAGCATTTAATAGTAGATTTTTACCAACACCTTTTTTATGAAGATTAGTCATAATGTTATATCACTCATTAGTATTAATTTTTCTTATTTTATCAATATTTAATCCATATTCATATAACAATTTATTAGCATTTTTTTCATTTACGCGCGGTATTTTTTGAACTAATGTAGGGCTTATTTTTTGAATATTTTTCTCAATTTTTAATAAATTATTAATTGTTTCTAAATTAGAAACTTTAAAACCTTTATAAAAATCATTTCGGGCCAATTTACCAAATGTATATAATAAAGTTTCATTATTAGCCTGCTTTTTAAAATCAAATATTAATTTATCAGATAAAATCTTTTTACCTCTAACTTGTTTTACAACATCTTCTAAATTATTAGCAGTTATTACACCTAATTTTTCAAGTAATTTAGTTTCTTTTGCTAATTTTAAAATTCTAGTTGTTCGAGCAGCACGCGTTAATTTTCCAATACCACCAATTGCTGGTAACAAATTTAAGGCGGTGTTTTTTGCTGTCACTTCTGAGGTTAATTTATCGTATATTTGATTTACAGCAAAATCAGTTGCTGTTTCTACTCCAAATGAGATAAATGCTGCGGCAAAATTAGATAATCCCGCACCAAGCCAACGGCGGATGCTACACCACCAGTTAAAACTGATAAACCAAGAGCTAAAACTTGAACTCCTAAAAATTCTAATAACTGTAAACCAAAATTTTTTTCTTGTTGTTGGATTGACAATCTAGTTGGATTTTTTTTAACAGCATAAATAAGAGCTGTTTTAGATGTTCCGATTGGCATATCTATCAAACGAAAAAGTACTATTTTTTAGTACTATTAAGAATTTTTCATTTTAACATCAATCGGAGATGTTTGACCAGTAGCGTTATTTTTACCTTCAATTTGAACAGAAACAGTTTTATCATTTGTAATATTAATTGGTCAATCTTCACCTTTACTTTCAATAAAGTAATCAAAATCACTTTCAGTTAAAGAACTATTTACGGCTTTAACTGCTTTTAAAACAACATCTTTAAATTGTGGTTTTAACTGTTCTGCTGTTGTTTGTGTTGGATTTGCAACATGAATAGTTGGTTTATCTAATTTATTAATTTTACTAATATCAATTTTTGTAACAATATGTTTAATAATTCCTTTAGGTTCAACTACTGCTCCACCTAAATATAAAACTCTTTCCATAATCAAAGTATTACCCATTCCAGTACCTAACGCAGCAGCACCAACCCTTAGCGGAGTATGGTCTTTTTTACGTAAAATAAGAGGGTCATATTTTTTACTAAATTTAAAGGCAATTGCATTAACTCCGTTTGGTAATAATTCAATTGTTCCTTCTGAACCATCTTTATTAATAATTGGTAATTTTTTAGGAACCATATAATATGTTGTTCCTTCAACAGTTTTCATTGCTCCACTTGTTTCAATTACGCTATTTATTTGGTCATTTGCGCCAAGTTGTAACTGTAATTTATTACGAATTCCACGAATAAAATCAGCCGAACCCAAGACTACTGTTTCTGATGAGGTAAATCCATTTTCATATATTTTATCCATAATTTCATCGTGGATTTGTAAAGCATTTGTATCATCTGCTTTTTGTCCTTGAATAGTTGTAACAGTTCCTTTATTAATAATTTCTAAAATTTTATTGCGTTTATAAGCAACTTCAGTATCCATTGCTTGCTCAATATCAGCCGCCCAAAGATTGGGATTAAAATCACTTTCTACGGGGTCTAATTTACGAGCAAAAGTTAAAATTGTATCTAATTCAACTGTTCCATCTTCAAACTTTACTTCAGTGTAGTTTAAAAGACTGTCATCAGTATTAAATACTTTTCCATCTTTTCCTATACCTTCATTATATTTAATATTTTTCTTTCTTTTATATGTTAAACCAAACTTATTTGCTTCTTTTCACGCAAATAATGCCTCTCAGCTAAATTTTTGTTGATAAGTTTGTAAATATCATTGGTCAAATGATTCACAATCTTTTTGTGTTGCTTGATTAACAATATCACCGAATATTCTTTGTGGATTTTGTGCCATAATTTTATACCTTCTTTCTTATTTATTAAATACATTGTCTGTATCTAAAATATTGTTTTCTTTATTTTCTGATTTTGGTACGCCACCAGTATTAACTGTTTGTACCTTAATTAATTCATCATAAACACTCTGCAATTGTGCTTTAATGATTTCAATATCATCAGTAATATCATAAGATTTTAATAAAACATTTTTAAAATCTTCATTATCAGTTAAAGAATTAATAAAATCAATTACTTCAATTTGTTTTAATTGAATTGTTTGTTCTTCAATTTGTGAAGTTAATTCAGTATTTTTTGTTTGTAGTTCATTGATTTGTTGATTACTATTTTCTAAATTACTTGCATTAAATTCTTCAACTTCAACAGTATTTTCTAAAATAATTTCAGCAGTTTTAATATCTAAACTACCATCTTCATTTTTAATAGGTTCATTATTTTCATTTATAAGAACATATTTTGCATTTTTTAATGCCATTGTTTTTCCTCCTATTTTTTAATATTTGTATTTGTTCTTTTTCTAATCGCTTTTTGTATAATTTCAAAACTATCTACTCTAAAAGACAAAAAATAGCGTTTAGTTTTTATATTTAACTGATTAAATACTGAGCCTTTAATTTTTATCTCATCATCTTTTTTTAATTTCAAAAAAGCAGATACAACTGACGGATTATAAATTGATAATGTTGAGTAATTTAATCCTTCTCACTGACATTTAGCAGAACAAGCATCAACTTCAACACCCCCAGCAACCAGTGCCTTAATTTTAGTTTTAATTGGGTTTTCATGTAATCTAACAGTTAATTCTAATTTATTAACTTTTTTATTTTAAATTTATTAGTTATTGATTTTTTAAGTAAATTACTTTTTATTTGTGCCATTTTTATCAACTCCTTCTGTTATAAAATATTGTAAATGTTTTCAAGCATCGTGTTCGTGCTCTGTCATTTTAATATTTCCTTTATAAATATAATTTTTCTTAACAACTGGCGATTGTAAAACATAATTTAAATTAAGTAGATATTTACATAAAACTTTTAAACCACCAATAAATTTAGGAGTAGATAATGGATTTTTTATTTTTAAACCCTTATGAAGTTGATAATCTTCAATTATTACAATAACTTTATTTAAATAAGAACAAATTTTATTTTTAAACTCATTTAATATTAAATACATATTATTTATTGCTTCTTCTTCATTTTTAGAATTAAAAGTAATATTATTAATTATTTTCTTTTGCAAAACATTATAAATAATCATACCAGTTTGTCCAATTCCAGCAGGGTCAATTGCAATAATATATTTTAATTTATTTGTTTTATTTTTTTGTCAATTTGTAATATTTTTCATCCATCTGATGCTAAATCTAAAATATCGTTAATTTTGTAATGTTGCATATAAGAAGCAATTACATCTCAATTGTTTTCAAATAAAATTAAGTACATTTTGGCTCATTCTAAACATTGCAAATCATAATGCTTTTTATGATGTGAAATACGACAATTAACAGGCTGACAATTAACTCAATCAAATGACGTTGTTATTTTATTTCAAGTTTTATTAATATACAAACTTTTATATTCTGTCATTTATCTATACTCCTTAATTATTTTTATTTGTTGCTCAAATTTCATCATTAATATCATTTACCGTTACTAGATAAGCTCGTATCATTAATTCTTGTAATTTATTTTTAATTTTTTTATTTCATTTTTTCATCAAATATTTTCCTTTCTGTAAAAAAACATAATATTCCTTTATTGGTTAATATTTTGATATTTAGTAAATAATTTATTTTAGTATTTAATTACTTCGCCGCCCGCTTCACTTTGAAGGTGAGCGGGGGCGGGATAAGATATTTTGATAGAGTTTACCCCCATACGGAAATAAACAAAGAAACAGTTTACCCAGTTATTAATTACGCTTCATCCATCCCTACACAACTTTATATAAAGAAAATAACCTTTTGGAGTTCCAACCCTCTTGTTTTTTTAGTGTCCGATATTATTTTTTTCGGTTTAACAGCACTCTTTTTATGAAAACAAGCAAAAAACACGCGCTCTGACATTTCGCAAGTGATTAATCTTGCCGAGAATTAAAGAAATAAATAGGAGTAGTAAATCCAATCGCTTTCACACTTTCTTTAAGGCTTCGTGCCATAGATGAGTTATTCATCTTTAAGCATCAAAATATTAAATTTTAAGTGCCGCATTATTCATCGGATAATACCTTTATTGAAAGGATTTATAAAAATATCGTTTATTTTGTGTAGGGAAAACAGAATTTAATCTGTTTTTTATGATAAAAGTTCTAAATTTAAAGATACTATCCGATGAATAATGCAAATAAATTTATGTTTTTTAATATAAAAATAAAAAAACAATCTCACAAGAGTTGTTTTTTGCCGGTTCACCGTACAGGACGCCAATAATAGTATCCATTTGAAATCAACCAAAAGTACCTTTTTCATGTTTTGTTTGTTTAATAGTTTTAAAATCATTGCTTAAATTACCACGTTTATATTTTTTCCCTTTATGTATCTTTTTTTTACTATGAAAATACAAATTACGTTTATTTAAACCAAATAAACCTAAATAAATATATTTATTAGGTGGAAAATCAAGTATTGCATTACCAACAGTTTTTCAAGTTGGTGGTAATACTGCAACAGAAAAAGCAATTGGAGATGTTGCTGTTTTACAAATTAAAAAGATTTTAGAAGCAGATAGTGAATATATTGATGCTACTGAAATGATGATGTTAACTGCTCAACAAGTGTCTATGGCAGAAGGTTTTGAAGCAGGACAATATGTATTCCCAGAGCGTATGGTTTGGGGTAATGATTATGATAAAGATTCTGGAATGGAACAACAATCCGTAGCAGTGCGAAGAGCAACTGTTATGATGGATCAAATGTTAACATTTAAATATGATGTTCCTACATTTGATGTTGTTCGTTTTATGGAATCACCAGTTGAAGTACGAACTACTACAATTGGAGAGTGAATGAGAACAATTACTCGTAATTGATATTCAAATATGAATGCAATTTATTTACAAGGTGTTGTAGATTCATGTATTGCAACAGGTCAATTTATTAAATTACCTATTCCAAAAGATACTGATACAGCACAAGAAACATTTTATAAAATTAATGATATTTCAATTAATTTAGTACAAAAAGTAAATGCTTTAATGTTTGGTACTAAAAAAGACGATTTAATGGTACATGTTGAAATGCCAGCATTTGCTCAATTTACAAAAGCATATACTAAAATTTTAGACCAAATTGATAAGTTAAATTACTATCAATTCCCCAATAAATTTTATTTTCATAATACTTACTTTCATTTTCTATATTTTTAACAACTAATTTAGTATGGCGTGGTGAAACATTAGCAATATATCCCTGTGTTTCTAACGAACCTAATAATTTCAATAAATCATCTCTATCTTTTGAGCCATTCGCGTTTGTATATAAACAATTTTCTATAAAAACTAAATATTCTAGTTTATGATTATTTGATAATATTTTCCCAAATGGTTTTTCTTTTTTTAAATAATTTATAATAAATTTAGAATTTTTTTCAATCTTTATTTATAAACTCTTGTTTATCTAATAAGATATTATTTTCAAAAAGAACAATAGCCGTAGTACCAGATCCAGAAGGGTCAATACCTATTTTTATCATGCGTATACATCCTCATCATTGTTAATTGCTGGTACTACATTAGAGATATCTTCTTCTTTAACTACATTATCGTTTGTGTACGTTATTTCATCATTACATGGGGTAAAATTTATATTATTTGATAATGGTTCATGGCTCATATGCCCCTGATTTTTAACGATATTACTATCATTATCAATATAAATCTTTTCATCATTAGTTGTAATAACTGCTTAATCTGATTTATATGCTTGTTGTAATTCAACTGACATAATATCTCATTTTCTTAATAATGATTTTAATACTGTTTTTAATGCCATTTCATCAAAAGTAGCAATTATAAACTTTTTATTTTTAGCATAAGTTTTAGAATATTTCATAAAATTATTTTCCATTTGTTCTCTTGTCATATATAAAGTTTTTTCAAAACCATTAACCATTTTAAAATATGCTGCATAACCTATAATTGGTAATTTTTCTTGTTCATCTTTATTTTGTATTCAATTAAAACTAGTTCCTTTTAAACGATCATAATTTATTAATTCACCATCTTTGACATCAAATACTGACATATCTAAATATTGACCGCTTCTTTGGGCTAATTGAATATAACCTTTATAACCCATTTGAAATTGTGCTTGAATAACTCATTCTTGTATTTTGCGACCATTAATAATTCTTGTTATTTTAGTATTATATAGAACTACATAAGCATATCCAAATTGTTTTTCCATCGGTAAGTTTAATAATACTCCTTGATAACAAGCAGTCATAATTGTTTTTGGATCTGCTTTTTGTAACAATTCATTACTATTTGTTATTGCTATCAAATTACTTTTAAATCTTACAATTTCATTTTCATTTGAAAATTTACTTTTAATTCAATCATTTGCTACATCTGTTCTTAAAAATTCTACTATATTTGCCATTTTATTTCACTCCTTTAATTTGAATATTTATTCCTTTAATACCAATTACTTTATTTTCTGTATTTATATCTCATTGTGCTTTAATTATGTTTTTAACTAACTTTTCATCAACAATTAAATATTTAATTAGTTGTTTTAATTCATATTGATTAGCATTTTCTACAAAATCATCATCAATTCCAATTATTTCAATATCTTTAACTAATAATTTTTCTTTACGAAAATTACTAATAATAATTTTTAATTCTTGCACTTGTTTTGCTATACTTTTAATTTCTAAAAATTGTTCTTTTTTATGATTTTCAATAATTTCATTTTGTTTTTGAAATTGAATATTAATAACACTATTTTTAAAAGAATCATGATTACTTTTAATATTATTTTCTAAATTCAAAATATCTTTTCTAATAAAATTTAATTCATCTTTAAAATTTTTTATTAATTCTAATGGTTCTCTAAAAATATAATCAATTTTTGAAACTACTAATTTTAAATCTTTTAATGATTGTGATTTATATTCTCCATTTATTAATCAAGCTTGTTGTCGATATATAAATTCTGCTAATTCTTGTCAATTTTCATCAATTCATTTTTTAATTGTTAATGCTTTTAAACTTAATTCTTTAAAATCAGAACCTTTTATATAAAACGGAAATGTAATATTATTTACTGCATTTTTTACAATATCACTCATTATTTATCCTCCTTACTAAGTAATTTGTCATATTTTGAACTGTCAACTAATATTCAATCGATAGAACCTGTTGAATATGGATTTTTGTAAAAATCTTCTTTATATAATTGTTGTTGATCATTTTTTTTATCTTTTTCAGCAAGTTTTTTTAAGTGTTTTATTTTCTTCTTTTAGTTTGTCAAATTTAATTGATTCTGTTATAGTCATTTTAAAGTTCCTCCAAATTCTTTTCTTCAATTAAAGTATCAATATATTCATAAGCACTTTCTTCTGAATGACATTCTTCTAATGCTTCATTAAATAAATCTTCTTCGGTATAAACCTTATCATCTTCATCTTTTCACATATTATTCATATCCTTTTCATTTAATATTTTCATTTTCTAAATCAATAATTACTGTTGGATAATACTTTTCATTTTTAGCAGTTATTTTTGCTTCTTCAAAAGTATAAAATGAATATGTAGTTAAATATTCATTTTTAATAATTAATAAGTATCTTTTAGTCATAATTTATTCCTCCGAATTCTTTTTATTTACAATTAAATTTTCTAATTGATAAATTTTTAATCAATGTTCTTCACATAATATAATTTCTTTTTTATAACCTAAATTTCACTCTAATTTATTACCAATTTTTTCAATATAATTATTTCGAAAATAATCATTTTTATTATTACAATTAATTTTTTGACATTTCATAGGTTAGTTTCTCCTAATTTTGTTTTCCTAATGCTCAATGCTCATCAGTCATATCTTCAAATGATACTGGACTACAACCTCAATATCTTTTTTTAATACAAGTTTCATTTAACTTTTTCATATTTATTTAATTCCTTACTATTTTCTATTCTTGTTCTTTCATTAGCACGCTCAATTTTTTTCTTATGTAATTGCTTTTTACTTAAAAACTTTAAAGGTTTTTTATTTAACTTTTTCATATAAACCTCCTAAATTATCCTTTAATTTTTTGGTCAATTTGTAATATTCTTCAACCATCTGATACTAAATCTAAAATATCGTTAATTTTGTAATGTTGCATATAAGAAACAATAACATCTCATCTATTTTTAAATAAATTTAAATACATTTTGGCTCATTCTAAACATTGTAAATCATAATGATTTTTATGATGTGAAATACGACAATTAATAGGCTGACAATTAACTCAATCAAATGATGTTGTTATTTCATTCCAAGTTTTATTAATATATTTACTTTTATATTCTGTCATTATAATTCCTTCTAGTTTTAACTCGCTGGCACTCACTCCCAAGTGAAAGTGCCAGCGAGAATTAGTTATATAAGTATTTATCTTTTTATTTACTACGCCATCCGCTTCACTGGGGGGTGAGCGGTGGCGGTATGTTAATTATTTGAATGTTTAATAATACACAGTTGTTTTTTTAATATTGACGCCAGACATATATATGTCTTCCTTTATCCGTGCCCATTTGTGCTTTCACTCTGGGATTTGACGCTCAGTTTTTGAAATTAAATTTACTCGCACCCACGCAAAGGACCGAATGCTAAACGCAAATTTAATTGTTTGTGTCACCATCTCAATATTTATTGTCGTTTGATGTTAGCCTTGGACACATCACGACTATCGCTTAGTTCTAATGAACCAGCGTCGATTTACATATTTCCTCATACACTGTTTCAGTACTCGCCTCGGCTGGCTGTGAGAATGAGTATAAACTCATGTTCTTATGGAAGCACTTAGTTATTTAAAATAACCGTCCCACTCTGCATTAAGTTGTTTTGTAAAATTTAAGTTTTAAAAACCCAGTTTCTCAATCAAAGATAATTTTTGAATTTTCTAAACGTTTATAAAACCGCTTTTGTGTTTTATCTTTTACTTTATTCAATAAATCTTTATGTTTTTCACAAGTTCATAAAACTTTATTTGATAAAAATTCTTCGGTAATGAATGATATTACTTTATAACAATCATTAACATCACATATTTTTTGTTGCTTAATTATCATTACCTCCTTTTAGGAGTTGTTTTATTTCAAATAAAAAAACAACCCTTTAATAAGAGTTGTTTTGTTCTAATTGGTTTACACTATACATGCTGATAATCTTGTAATTTCATCTTTTAACCCCACTTAATACTTTTGTAAAAAATAATTAATTTGTTGAACAAAATTATTGAAATATAATGGTGTAATTTTTCCAATCAAATAATGACAGTAAGCTGTTACATCTAATTTTATTTTATAAATTTCAACATTACTACTATCCTTTAATAACTTTCTCATTACTGTTAAATTAATTAAAAAAACAAGATAATAACCATAATTAAAATATAATTCATGATTTGAAAGGTTAACAAAAGGTTGAAAAAAAACATTAGCAATAAAATTATAAAGTAAATTAAAATTATAATACATCTTAATTTTTAAATTTGTAATGTCATTATTTGCAAAAATTGTTTGCTCATAATTATCATTGAGGTAATTAACAAAAATTTTGCTTTTTAATTTCTTAATTACTTTTAAAATTTGTTCTTGTTCACGTTTTACACCGGTATGACGAATATATTGCATATGATAATAAATTAAAACTAATTTAATTAAAATAATACTATCAAAATATTCTTGCTCATCTAAATTATTTAATCGTAATAAATAAACAAAATTTTTAATTAAAATATCTTTTTCATCAAAAGTTTTAAAATCTTTTAAAATCACCCGACTTAATTTTAACTCATGCAATTTTTTCCAAATTTTAATATTATTTTTTTTAACTCAGCCACTACGTTCAAAAATTTGCCCTGCCATAATAAATTATTCTTCATCAACTTTAAAATCAGTTGGGTTATTATCCTTAACAATTTTAGTGACTTTATCTTTAATATCTTGTAATTTAGTTTCCGCTAATTTTGTTAATTTAATGCCCGTTTCAAAAGCATCAATTGCTTGATTTAATGGCAATTGATTATTTTCTAAATCATTAACAATTTGCTTTAATTGTTCTAAAATTTGTTCAAATGATTTATTATTTGTCATTTTTTTCACCATCCTTATTAATTGCTTGTACAATTGATTGAATAATTCCATCTTGCACACGTGTCATTATTATATCATTATTCTGAACATTATTGGTTGCTGATATCACATTTTTATTTTCATTGTAAGTAATACTATAACCACGAATTAATGTTTTTAAAGGACTTAATAAGTCTAATTTACTTATTAAATTATTTTTATTATGTTCAATTGTTAAAATTTGTTGTTGAATTGTTCTTACTAATTTTTGATAATAATTTTGAATCATATTTTTATTTGCTATAAAGAATGTTTCTTGTAAAACATTAAACTGCTTTAATAATAATTGATAAGAATGTTCAGATTGTGTATATAATGCTTGGGGTTTTGTTAAAACATAACTATTTTTTAATTCGCTTAGTTTATCTTGCATCTTATCAACTTTGCCTTTAATAAGATTAATTAAATGACGGCATTGTTGTTGCAAATAATTAACTAATTCTTTCTGATCAGGTGTTGCTAATTCAGCCGCCGCCGTTGGTGTCGGTGCTCGTAAATCACTAACAAAATCAGCTAAAGTAAAATCAATTTCATGACCAACAGCTGAAATAACTGGTATAGTTGCTTGATAAATTGCTTCAACAACTTCAAGTTCATTAAAAGCTCATAAATCTTCAATACTGCCCCCACCACGACCAACAATTAATGTATCAAGCTGCGGAGTAAATGCCTGTGCTGCCTTAATTTTTGCTCGAATATCATGTTTTGCCTCACTTCCTTGCACTAAACTTGGAAATAAATAAATGTTTGCTTGGGTAAAACGGCGATGAATTGTAGTAATAATATCACGAATGGCAGCACCAGTTGGAGCTGTTATTACACCAATATTATTTGGAAACCGTGGAATTGGTTTTTTTAAAGATTGATCAAACCAACCTTTTTTACTTAATTTTTGTTTTAAGGCTTCATATTTTAAAAACAAAGTACCAACACCTTGCAAAGATAAAGTAACTACTTGTAAACTATATGTTCCTTGCGGCTCATATACCTTAATAGAACCTGTTGCAATAATTTTTAAACCTTCTTTTAATTTAAATTGTAAGTTTTTTGCATTAAATGCAAACATAATTGCCCGAATTTGGGCTTTTTCATCTTTGATTGTAAAATAAACATGTCCTGAAGAGTGATTTGTAATATTAGAAATTTCTCCTTGTAGAGAAATATTAATTAAATTTTGTTCTTGTTCAATTATTGTTTTTAAATAATAATTAATTTCACTAACTGTATAAATATTTTTACTCATTTTCCCCTCCATTATCAATATCTTCCAATTAATAATATCATTGAAACAATAAAATAATTAAAAAAGAAATGTTATTAAAGTAACAACATTTCTTTTTTTCAAAAGCAATTAAAGTGTTAATTTTTCTTTTACATCTTTTCGATAAATAAAATAATATAAAAATGGTAAGAAAATTCCTCCACTTAAGAAATTTCCAATTAAAGTTGGTAATTGAACATTGTAAGCAAATTTTCCAAAATCTGCTCAACCACCACTTGTTCCAAAAATTTTTAAAAATGGTTGTAAAAATCATAAATATGAATTAGCAACTACATGCGAAAATCCAGAAATTGCAAAAGCCATAATAATTAAATTTACAACAAAGAATTTAGCAACGGCTGATTTAGTTGTATGTGCAGCATAAATCGAACCAGCAACTAAAAAGTTACATAAAATGGCACTCCCAAAGTTTTCTCATCATTTGTGTTCTAATTTTCCATTAATTAAGATTACCGCATTATTATAAAAATCAGTTTCAGAACCAGGCGTATGATTTAAAAAACCACCTCACGCTGTTAAACCAGCCATCACTAAACAACCTAGGAAATTACCACTTAAAACAATAAATAAATTACTAACAAATCTTCCAACATTTAATTGTTTTTTAAAAACAACAATCAATGCTTTAGAATTTGATGTAAACATTTCTCCCCCAAGAAAAACAATCATTGTAATTGCAACAGTAAAGACAAGACCAAATACTAAACTTTTTAAACCAATTGGGATATTATCTCAATTTCCCTTTGTTGCCGTAATTGCAGCAATATAACCAAATCCAATAAATAAACCAGCGGCTAAACCCATTAAAAAGGTTTTATAAAATGAACTATTTCCTTTTTTTAACGCATACTTATAAATATTTACAAAACTATCCTCATTGCTATAACTATCGGAATTATCTACTTTTTCTTCTTTTTTAATTTCGTCCCTCATTTTTTCTCCTCTTTTTCACATTTTATTTCTTTATAAATAATACTTTATTATTCTATCATAAAAAATAAAAACCTAAATATAATCTAAACTTAAAATAATTAATAACCAGTATTTTTAAAAAAGAAACTTTTTAATGTCATTTATCTGGTAGTATTGATTATTCTTAGGTTTTTAATAAAATTAAGTAATTAGAAACAAATTAAGTTTCGCTTATGACTAAATGATAACAAAATTTATAAAAAATTCAACTTTTTTTAAATATATAATTTTTAGTTGAAAAAATAATTTAGAAAATTATGAATTTTGACATACTAAAAAATACTTTTTAAAGTTATTGTTAATTTTAAAAGGTTTTTTATTTTTTATAAAGATAAAAATTGATTTTGAAATTGATTTAAATTAAATATATTAAATTCAATCTTTTCTTTATTTTTATTAGTTTTATCAACTTTCTCATCATTAATTTGATTATTAAGTCTTAACATAGAAGCAATTAACATATTGATAAATGTTTCTTTACAATATATTTTTACGCCACGCCCTTTAACAGCCTTAATATAATGCGATACATCACCCTCAACATGACAACCAATATTATATTCTAATGATTGATTTACAATACCTTCTTCATTACTTTTAATTAATTCAATGGTTTCTAATAAAAATATTTTTTTATTACCATTAACATATGGCAAATGACATATTAAAAAATCTAATAATAATTTATAATTTCCAGTAAAGAAATATATTTTTGCTAATTTATATTTTATTCTATGAATTTTGATTCTATTTCGATTTGGGAATAATTGTTTAAATCTATTTGATAAATGAAATTTATCTAAACTATATGATACAGTGTTATTTTTATATTTTGCTTTTACTGCTCTATAAATTTTTTTAATTTGTTTTTTACCATCACTTAATATTAATATTTTAGTATTTTAATTAATATCATAAGTATCCATTGATTTAAAAATTTTATCAATAAAATTATCAATATTAAATTTATTATTTTTATTCTTATGATTTTTATTCATCATTTGAAAAACTCCTTTTTTCTTTTTCATTTTTATTCTGGTTTTTGTTGACTTTTCTTGATCAACACCAACATGCATAGTCGCAAGAAATATTTTATTTTCAATTTTTTTTATTTTCTCGCATTGGTTCAAAAGCTCCGTCAATTTGAATATATAAAACATTATTTAGAATTTTAATTTTATTATTATTTTTATTACTAATGTAATCGGTTTCTTCTAAATCGGCATTTTTAAAAATATTAGATATTGTTCTTTCACTAATATTTGCATTCTCTGTTGTATGTAAAATATCTTTATATCTTTTTCCATCACCTATAAAAGACATATATTTATTTTTTAAATTTATTTCAATTCTTTCGTATTTTTTTTAAACCTAATTCTTCATCTAAAGGATAACGATTTATATTTTCTTTTTTTTTTTTTTTTTTCATCATATTTAACATATAATCTTCTTTTAATAGGAATATCTCCATATTCTGTTTTAATTGTTTTTGGCAATTTTGATATCACCTTATATCCTTGTAATATTTGTCCTTGTTAATATAATTTAAATATCTCATTATCTCTTTCAATCAAAAAATTTTTAGTTTCATTGTTTGTTTCTATTATTTTATCTTTTTTATAATCTTCTAATAAATTTTGTTTTAATTCCATTTTTTAAAAATGCAGGATTTTACCAAAATTAATAACAAAAAAAACGGATTACTAGTTATAAATATTTAAATAAAAAATATGATTTGAATTTTAGTGACTATAATTTTGGTTTTGATTGAGAAGTATTTAAAGACTTTGTTGGTGATAGGTTATGCCCGATATTTTACTTCACCAACTTTTTTTAAGTTTGTTTCAGCGGGGCGTGGTACTAATAAGACATGAAATCACATAGCAGAAAAATTATTTTTTGCTTGTAATTTTACTGATGCTTCATCTAACATTTTACGAAGATATGCCAATACCCATGAAGATACTACATTTGGCGATACAATTAATGTATGTAATTATTTATACGATAAATATAGGATTGATATAGGACCCGACAATGAAAATGGCATTGTTTGACCTAAAAATGTTAAAGAAGGTGGCGAAATTGTTTTTCCTAGTGGTGTGAGAATTGCTTTTGCGGATTATGCTAATGGTAATAAAATTATGGGAAAAGTTGGTAAAGGTAGTGGTATTATATCAGCGTGAACAGATGAAATGATACATGCTAAAGAAAAAGAAATTTTAACTGATAAAGAATTAGATAAACGTTATAATAATTTGCGAATTTCCATGTTTAGATCAAAAAGCTTAAAAGTATCTTATGAAAAATACACGGATGAAAATGATAATGAACAATATAATTTAGATAATCCTATTCCAGTAAAAGAATTATCTTGGACATTTCAAGAATGAGACAACATAGCAAAACAATACATAACAGTAATAACATATTTTCATAAAACATATTCTAATCAATTTACTTTTAATCCTTTTGATAAATACCATGTCTTTTATGAAAAATTTGTAACCTGATATTTACCCTTAAATGAAAGAATTAAAAATATTTTAAAAGAACACAATCAAGTATATTCAGAAAACAAACAAGCATTTAATGGTTTGGGTATTTTTAATTTACGATTAACAATGGGTGCTGTTTGAAATAAAATACCTGATATTACTAAAAAACTTGTTTTAACAAACAAACAAGAGCGACCTGATTTATTTGAACTTGAATACTACGGATTTGAATATAACGATAATGACCCCAGTATTTATGTTTTACGAAATTATCGTAAATATATTAAAGAGTATAATTTACAAGATTTTTATAATTACAATACAAAACAGTATCAATTTAATAGTTATTCAATTGGTGTGGATTATGCTAATGGTAGTGAAGACCACACGGTGTTTTTATTTAGTGGTTATAAAATTAATGAAGATAATGAATATGATAAATATTTAATTGAAGAAAATGTTGTTACACCAAAAAACGCAATGAATTTAAATGAAATAGTTGAACATTACGGGCAATGAATAATTAATACATTTGATAAATTTGATGGTTTTGAATATGCTACATTTCATTATGATATTAATGCACACGACTTTATGCAAAAATTACAAGAAGATATTTACCCTTATTTAGGCTATAAAATTAAGATGTTTAAAGCCAAAAAACATCAGACATCTCTTTTTAAAAGCAGGTATAATCAATCGCGTAACCTGAATAAAAAAATGTTTGTTCAAGGTAAAATATATGGCATATTAGATAACTTCCCATTTTTAGATAAGTGCATTAGTGAACTAAGATTTAGTGATGCCAAAACAAATACACCCGATAATAAAATGTATCATGACCCATATGATGCTTTGTTTTATGGTTCTTATCCATATCGTTTTAAAATGGGAATATAAAAAAGGTTTTAAAAACCTTCTAAAATTTATAAATTTTATTTACTTTTTATTTATTAAATAATTAGTATTTAATGATTTTTCTAAACTAGGTGATTTTTCTTGTATTTTATTACCATCATCATTTTTCAATAGTTCAGGATGACAATTTTTATAACTTAATTTAAGATGTTTTCTAACTGAATTAAAATCTAGTATCTTAACTTCAATTTCATCACCAACATCAAAAAATCTCTAATATCTCTAACAAAGTAATCTGAAATATCACTAATATGAATTAAACCATCAGCCTTTTCTGCTCTACAAAAAGAACCATAAGGTATAATGTTTGTTATTTTAACATTAACTTTATTTCCTTTTTTATACATAAAATTAAATATACTTCCTTTCTTTAAATGCTTTAATTATATCATTAAGACTATAAAAATCATTTGCAGGAATTGGGCGAGCGGTTGATTTTCTTAAATTTTTGTGATAAAATGACTTACAAATTAAAAAATTTTTGAGATTCTTTCAAACAAATTTGGGAACCTTTATAAAATTCTTCGCTTAACGCTTAGAATTTTTCCCAAGTATTTTGAAAAGCGCGGCAAAAGTTTTTTTAAACTTTAAGTAATTTTTCGCAAAACTTATGGAAATCACCGCGAGCCCAGATTGACCCTTTCCATATAATAAATTAAATAATTTCCTTTTAAACTCTTAAATAGTACTTGTATATATAATTGTGATTGTAAAAAGATTTAGCGAAAGGAATTATAATAATGAAAAAGATATTAAGTCTTTTAAATACAATCACTTTAATTGGAACAAGTACAACAAATTTAGTTGCTTGTAATAAACCACAATATAGCGAAAAAGAATTAGCAGATTTAAAAGAAAAGAATAATATAAAAACAAACGATGGTATTTTAGAATGAATAGCACCACAAGAAAAACCATTTAATCAAGTGAATAATAAATGATATTTTGCTATATAGAAACCTAATAATTCTATTTATTGAAAAATATCAAAATTTAAACATGATACAAATAAAGGAAAAAAATGAGGCTTGAGATCCATTAAAACCATATTATATTGATCTCTTTTTATGGGTTTTTGAAACAAAAGAACAAGATTTATTAATAGATGATCAATCAGAAGGTAAAATAGAACGAATTTTTTGAAATGAAGATAAGGGACAAAATTTTAAAGCAGTTTATCGTTGAAATTTAGAAGATACTAATGTACCTAATTTAATTATTGATAAAACCGGTAATGTAAAAGTTAATCAATAATAAAAAGTCATTTTAATAAATGACTTTTTATATTTTTAATATAATTAATGATAATTTTTCATTATTTTTATTAAATAGTTGTAAATTATTAATATTAATTTGTACTTTTTCGGTAAAAATTGTAATTTCATAATTACCATAACCTCATATACCTGATATTTCAATTTGATTTAAATTAAATAGTTTTTTATCAAAAGTTATTTTAATACTATAATCAATTAAATCTTCGATTGTATTAATTCAATCTATTTTAGAATAAAGTAATTTATATCATTCAAAAAAATAATTTAAATAGTCTTCTATTTTGTCATTAGAAACAATTAAATTAGTTAAATATTTACAATATTCACCATCAGATAATTTAATTTCTGATGGAATAAGAGAAGGAATGTTATTTGTTTATAATTCATTTGTTAATGATAATCAATTAAAAAAATTTGCTTCTAATTGATAAATAGGATTTTCTGAAATATCATTTTCAAAGCTAAAATTTGAAACATTTAAAGACCCATTATTAAAGAAAATTTGTATTAATATGGTGTTTATTATGATTGAACATTGAACATTTAACCGTATTCCAATTGAGTTTTTTACTTCGGCAAATATGAGTGTTGGTGATATTAATTATTCTTCACAAAATGACCCTATGGCAACATGACAAGGTCTATTGCCTACCTATGCAAAATCATTGGCTAATTTAACAACTTTAAAGAAAATGTTTCATACTTTTCAAGAAGAAGGTATTGATTTAACAATGATTGATTTAGAAACATATTATATTCAATTAGAAGTTGATGCTTTATTAGATAAACTTGTTATAGAAAAAATTAAAGATGAAAAACTTGCAAAAATAAAAGAAGAAATTTTAGATGAATTAAAAAAATCAATTGTTATACCAAAAGTTCCAGATTGAGAAATTATTGATACTAGTGATTTTAAAGTTGGTCAAAAAGGATATAATATTCCTAATTTTGATAAAGAAAATTATATTTATAGAATTTGAGCCTCAAAAAATATCAAAGGAGATTCAAAAAGTCAAGGGATGTTGCAAACAAGGCATAGTTTTAGACAAACAATAGGTGTTATATATGATCAAATAGGTGTTAATAGTGCATGTTTAGCATTATCTATTAATCCTGATGGATTGATTAATATTGGAGTTAATGGTCCAGCAACATTTAGACCTTTGGGATTTGTGTTTATTGAAAGAAAAAAGGTAAATTAGAAAGGAGATGTTATTATGCCAAAAGTAGAAGTTAAAGATGTAATTATGTTTTTGAAAATATTTGGAGTTTCATCATTTTTTTATTGCAGGAATTATTATTTGTTTTATAGGAGAAAAAACATTAGGTATTTCTTGACCAGCATATGTTATTGTTTCAGCAATGCTTATCGGAGCTGGAATTATAGTTTTGATTATTGAAACAATTAGATTTATCAAAACACATAACAAACAACAAAAACAAGATAGTATTGAATATGTTATTAAAAAAGAAGATACAAAATAAAGAGGTGTTATAAATGGGATTATTATCAGCAAAAAAGAAATTAAAAAAAGAATATGATATTGATAGTTATTATCTTAATTTAGCATCAACGATTACTAATCGTAAAAATGTTACTGTTCAAAAACATAATGAAATTTTAGAAAAAAGAATTTGTCAAGATAATGCTAATTTTTTAAATCCGCGAGATTTAGAAATTAGCATTTATAATCCACTTACTAATCAAAAAATAGATACTAAATTAATTAATAGCTTTTTAAAAATGCAGGACTTTACCAATAAGAATTTATATAACAAATATAAAATTAATAAGAATGGTAAAGGTGCATATTTTATTTTTGCTAATAATTCAAAACTTAATTTTATTACTATTGATTTTTACAATGACCAGTATGATGAATTAGGTAATTTAGTATCTTGCACTTTTGATTATGACCCTTATCTTAAAAATGACCAGAATATTTTTATTACTCAAAAATTAGAAATTGATGCTGTAACTAAACAAGTAAAAGTTATTAGAAAGTTAAAAACACGATTATATAGTACTATTACCGACTTATATATTGATGATGTAAATGAAATAACTATACAACTTTACAAAGAGAAGAAATATTACCACTTAATTTTATTCCAATTCAAATTATTCCTAATAACCCTAATTTTGAGCCTTCTGCTCGTTATGGGAAACAATTTGCTAGTATTTTAGATATTATTGCTGAAAAGATAATGTTAGATCCATTATTAAATAGTGGTAAATTTACTATTAATACTAATGGAGTTACTGGTGTGGTTGACCAAGAAATTAGTAAAATGCTGGCATCATTTATTGAAAATGACTTGTTATTAGTTGAAGGAGACCCTGATAGTAATTTTCAACCAGTAGACTATATTGCTGGTAATTTTAAAGGTGAACAATTAACTAAAATATATGATTGATTATTAACAAATTACTATAAAATAAATCGACATCATGTTCCCGCAATTGCTAAGGGCGCACAACAAACTCAGGCAGAAGTTGCGGGAGTAAATATTCAAACAAACGCATCATACGAACAAATGATATATATTAGAGAAATTAAATTAACTGAATTTATTATTAAGTTAATTAAATATGATAATGCTATTTTAAACAGTAGAACATTCAATATTAAAAATATTGACGAGTTAATTGTTGATGTTCGCTTACCAGTAAATGCTACTTTAAACAGACAATTAAAAAACAACTAAACTATTATCAATATGCCTAATGGAGAAGGAGAACAAGAATAATGTTAAAACCATCTGAAAAAATGTTAGCACAATTAGCAGAAAATGATGAACCAATTGACTATTCAATTGATAGTATTCCGTTAGATTTTGCTAGTCAATCGCAGTACAGCGACCCTGATTTAGAACAATTATTTGCTGAAGACCGTGCAAGAACCTTATATATTTATAAAATTAATAATCTTGTTAAGACAAAACAAAAACCAACCTTAAACTATTCTCAAAATAGCGTTAAAATAGGTTTTATTGACAAAGATGAATATATTAAAATAACTGGTTATGAAATTAGTGATTTTAATTTTAAATTACAAATTCAACAAAACACCACAGTCCAAGATAATAGCACAAGTTATGTAATGATTGATGAAAAAGATATTTTAATCAATAATATTTCAAAACAAGATAAAGAATTTTTAGAATCCTATGACTTAAAAATAGTTTTTATTAATGAACCAATTACCGAAAACAATAAAAATGAATGTTATATTATTGAAGAATATAAGCGTCCTTATTGACCTGATGGCATTGATATTATTAAATCTACCCACTTAGTTAAAATAACTGATTTTAAGTGAAAAAATCAGAATAGTATTCATTCATTGAAATTAAATACCCTAAATCAATGTTATTTGGAAATATTAAGTGTTGAGGCAATATCAATGGTCTTTATTCTTATCCATCATCAAATATTGAAAATGCTAGTTTAGTACCATTATTATCAATGCCAATTGAAACAAACCCTAATTTAAGAGTATTTCAATATTGATTTACCGAAAGTTTTTTATCATGAAGTATTGCAAAAAACTATATTCAAGGTAAAAATATTTTAGATTTAATAAATAAAAATGGTTTAGATAAAGTTTTATTGAATTATTTAACATATCGTTATAATTATGACCGTAAATTTCAAGGGGTAAAATACGATGAAAAAGGTAATCCTACTAATAAAGCGGCTGAATTACGCCAAAAATTTGAAGGACAAAAACCCGAAAATGTTATTGATGGTTTATTTAAAAATTGAAAATTAGATAATCCAACCCTTATTAAGGATAAAATTATTAAAATATTTAAACAAATTATCTATATGCTTTCAAATTACACATATAGCAAATATGCTATTAACAAAGGTTATAATGATGATATTAAATTATTTTCTCCTTATTATTTCAAACTAATTTCAAAACCAAATAGATTAGAAGAAGGATATTTTTATTTTTCAGATTGTCAAGTACAAATATATTCATTATATTTTGATTTTATTGGTTCTAATCCACCAATTCCAGTAAATTATTGAAAAGAAATTAAAGCACAAGAAAAACCATTTAATCAAGTGGATAATAAATGATATTTTGCTATATGGAAACCTAATAATTCTATTTATTGAAAAATATCAAAATTTAAACATGATACAAATAAAGGAAAAAAATGAGGCTTGAGATCCATTAAAACCATATTATATTGATCTCTTTTTATGGGTTTTTGAAACAAAAGAACAAGATTTATTAATAGATGATCAATCTAAAATAGAATGAATTTTTTGAAATGAAGATAAGGGACAAAATTTTAAAGCAGTTTATCGTTGAAATGGAGGTGGTGAACCTCTTAAACCTTTAATTGATTCAAGTACTGGAAAAATTATTGATTGAAATTTAAAACAACAACCAAATGTTAATAATAACAAAGATAATGAAATTAAAGTAAATGTTAAAAACAATGGATAGTTTAAGTAAGAATTAATCATATTTTGGGCTCTTAAAGCAAATGTTTTAAATCATAATTCTACATCACCTTTAAAGAACTTATTATAACGAACTGGAACTTTTGTAATTTTACCTGTCATTGGAATAAAATTATTATAATTTTCCAAAGTAACATTTTATCATAATTCATTTAACATTTAATCATCTCCTTATCATTTACTTTTTTTAGAATATATTTTCTTTAATATAAATTTTTTACTATTTAGTAATATTTTTGTTTTAATTTTTTTGTTTAAATCTTGTTTTGTTCTGAGTTGTTTATATGCTTGAAATACTAGTCCATTACCCAATAAACTAGTAATTGCACTATCTTCTAGCGTATTTAACAATTTATCTTTATTAAAGTTATTTTTAAATTGTTCTTGAATTTTTAATATCTTAGCAATTGTCCGATATATTTTAAAACTATCTTTTACTACTTGCTGATAAGCAAGTGGGGCAAAAGAAACTAAATTAAACAAACTTGTTTTTTAAATCCCCAACCAATAAACCACTCACTGTTCATATAGAATTTAAACGGTTCAGGAGCCAAAACAAACTGTTCTGCTTTGATTAAAGTTGTCATAACGACAATAGGGACATATTTAGGATTTTTATAATATATTGTTAAAGCAACTTCACCCGCAACTGATAAAGGAACAATTTTAACTGCTAAAAAAACATCAGAACCATAAACAAAAGGTAATAATTGACTTTTTTTAATAGCCTTAGTTTCAAATTTAGATAATATTTTTTTAGTTTTATCAGTAATTTTACTAATTACTTTTTGTTTAATAGTAATTATTTGTTTTTCAATTGGGGCTAATAATTTTTTAGTTACTTTTTTAATATAAAAATTTGGGTTTAAATGATTTAAAATTTTATTTAATTTAATTGGTGTTTGACGAAAAATATTTAATAATTTATTATTATATATTTTACTGCCCCTCATTAAAATTAGCATTTAATAGTAGATTTTTACCAACAACACCTTTTTTGAAGATTAGTCATAATGTTATATCACTCATTAGTATTAATTTTACTTATTTTATCAATATTTAATCCATATTCAGACAATCATTTATTAGCATTTTTTCCATTCACGCGTGGTATTTTTTGAACTAATTTAGGACTTATTTTTTGAATATTTTTCTTAATTTTTAATAAATTATTAATTGTTTCTAAATTAGAAACTTTAAAACCTTTATAAAAATCATTTCGAGCTAATTTTCCAATTGTATATAATAAAGTTTCATTATTAGCCTGCTTTGTAAAATCAAATATTAATTTAGAAGATAAAATCTTTTTACCTGTAACTTGCCTTACAACATCTTCTAAATTATTAGCAGTTATTACACCTAATTTTTCAAGTAGTTTAATTTCTTTTGCTAATTTTAAAATTCTAGTTGTTTGAACAGCACGCGTTAATTTACCAATTCTACCAATTGCTGATAACAAATTTAAGGCGGTACTTTTTGCTGTTACTTCTGATGTTAATTTATCATATATTTGATTTACGGCAAAATCGGTTGCTGTTTCTACTCCAAACGAGATAAATGCTGCGGCAAAATTAGATAATCCCGCACCAAGACCAACAGCCGAAGCAATACCACCAGTTAAAACTGATAAACCAAGAGCTAAAACTTGAATTCCTAAAAATTCTAATAACTGTAAACCAAAACTTTTTTCTTGTTGTTGGATTGACAATCTAGTTGGATTTTTTTAACAGCATAAATAAGGGGGGTGTTTTAGATGTTCCAATTGGCATATCATTTATCAAACGAAAAAGTACTATTTTTTAGTACTATTAAGAATTTTTAATTTTAACATCAATCGGATTTGTTTGACCAGTAGCGTTGTTTTTACCTTCAATTTGGACAAAAACCTTGGTATCATTTGTAATATTTATTGGTCAATCAAGACCATCACTTTCAATAAAGTAATCAAAATCACTTTCAGTTAAAGAACTATTTACTGCTTTTACTGCTTTTAAAACAACATCTTTAAATTGTGGTTTTAACTCTTCGGCTGTTGCTTTTGTTGGGTCTGCAACATGAATAGTTGGTTTATCTAATTTATTAATTTTACTAATATCAATTTTTAAAACAATATGTTTAATAATTCTTTTTGGTTCAACCACTGCTTCACCTAAATATAAAACTCTTTCCATAATCAAAGTATTACCCATACCAGTACCTAACGCAGCAGCACCAACTCTTAACGGAGTATGATCTTTTTTGCGTAAAATAAGAGGGTCATATTTTTTACTAAACTTAAAGGCAATTGCATTAACACCATCTGGTAATAGAGTAATTGTTCCTTCTGAACCATCTTTATTAATAATTGGTAATTTTTTAGGAACCATATAGTATGTTGTTTCTTCAACAGTTTTCATTGCTCCACTTGTTGTGATTACACTATTTATTTGGTCGTTTGCTCCAAGTTGTAACTGTAATTTATTACGAATTCCACGAATAAAATCAGCCGAACCTAAAACAATTGTTTCTGATGGAGTAAAGCCGTTTTCATATATTTTATCCATAATTTCATCATGAATTTGTAAAGCATTTTTATCATCTGCTTTTTTGCCTTGAATAGTTGTAACTGTTCCTTTATTAATAATTTCTAAAATTTTATTGCGTTTATAAGCAACCTCAGTATCCATTGCTTGCTCAATATCGGCAGCCCAAAGATTAGGATTAAAATCATTTTCTACAGGGTCTAATTTACGAGCAAAAGTTAAAATTGTATCTAATTCAACAACTCCATCTTCAAATTCTACTGTTAAATATTTTAGAAGATTATCATCGGTATTAAATACTTGTCAATCTTTTCCAAACCTTCATTATATTTAATATTTTTCTTTCTTTTATATGTTAAACCAAATTTATTTGCTTCTTTTCACGCAAATAAAGCTTCTCAACTAAATTTTTGTTGATAAGTTTGTAAATATCATTGTTCAAATGTTTCTGGGTCTCTTTGTGTTGCTTGATTAGCAATATCGCCAAAAATTGTTTTTGGATCCATATTTTTATTCCTTTTTTCTATTTATTAAATACATTGTCTGTATCTAAAATATTGTTTTCTTTGTTTACTACTTTTGGTACGCCTCCAGTATTAACTGTTTGTACCTTAATTAATTCATCATAAACACTTTGCAATTGTGTTTTAATGATTTCAATATCATCAGTAATATCATAAGATTTTAATAAAACATTTTTAAAATCTTCATTATATATTCTGTCATTATATATACTCCTTATTTTTTTTATTTGTTGATCAAATTTCATCATTAATATTATTTGGAGTTACTGGATAAGCACATATTATTAATTCTTGTAATTTATTTTAGTATTTAATTACTTCGCCGCCCGCTTCACTTTGGGGAGTTAGCCGGGGCGGATAGGATATTTTGATAGAGTTTACCCCCATACGGAAATAAAAAAACAGTTTACCCAGTTATTAATTACGCTTTATCCATCCCTACACAACTTTATATAAAGAAAATAACCTTTTGGAGTTCCAACCCTCTTGTTTTTTAGTGTCCGATATTGTTTTTTTCGGTTTAACAACACTCTTTTTATGAAAACAAGCCAAAAAACACATGCTCTGACATTTCACAAGTGATTAATCTTGTCGAGAATTAAAGAAATAAATAGGAGAGTAAATCCAATCGCTTTCACACTTTCTTTAAGACTTCGTGTCATAGATGAGTTATCCATCTTTAAGCATCAAAATATTAAGTTTTAGTATTTGCATTATTCATCAGATAGTACCTTTATTAAAAATGATATTATTAGTTGTTAAACCAAAAAAATATAATAAATCACAGAAAGGAAATTATAAAAATTAACTAGTTTGTAGGTAAAAAAAATCGTTCTAATAAGCGATTACTTTAATTTGTATTTAATTACTTTATTTATAATTTTTATAAAAACTAAGCTTTTTTACGACTACCATTTATCTGACAATAATTGTTTTTATCATACACCATATCAAACAAGACCCAAAATTTTTAATATATAAAAATTCGGTAAAACAAAAAAGGTAAATCACATAAATCCTTCTTATTTTCTTACAAATCGTTTTTATTACCCTAAGGCAAATGTTTTACAATTTCATTATAAAAAAATTGATATAATTTACCTGTTTAGGTAATGAATGATAAATTTTACAACTTAGAAAGGGTAAAAAACTATGTTATTTTTAACAAATATAACAAAATAACAAGAAATTTGAAACAAAATTATTTCAATTGAAATGCCATCAACAATTGCTGTTATCGTAATTATTTTATTATGTTTAATTATTAAATATCTTAAAATTAAACGAATTATTTATACAATTATTTTATTAGTAATTATTGCTTTAATTTGTATTGCAATTTGATATTTTAAAGATGATATCTTAGGAATTGTTTCAGAATATATTAAAATTGAGAACATAAAAACATTATAAAGCTAATAAAATAAAAATAAATTTATAAAAAGACTGATTGAAATCAGTCTTTTTATAATGTTTCTTTAATTAAATTCCTAAGTCAGGATAACTTGGTGCTTTTGGTTGTTTGTCTTCATCATTATTTACTACAACAGCTTCTGTTGTTAACAACAAAGCACTAACACTACCAGCATGTTGCAAAGCATAACGTGTTACTTTAACTGGATCAACAATTCCTGCCTCAATCATATTTTCTCATGTATTTGTTGCAGCATTATAACCAAAATTGTCATTTTGTTCTTTTAATTTATTAACAATAATTGAACCATCAACACCAGCGTTAGCAGCAATTTGACGAACTGGTTCTTCAATTGCTCGTAACACAATATTTAATCCTAATTTTTCTTCATCATTTAATTTTAAATTTGCTAATTTTTTCCCAACTTGTACTAATGCCGTTCCACCACCAGCAACAATACCTTCTTCAACAGCAGCTTTAGTTGAATTTAAGGCATCTTCAATTCGTAATTTTTTCTCTTTCATTTCTGTTTCAGTTGGTGCACCAACTTTAATGATTCCAACACCATTCGCAAGTTTAGCTAATCTTTTTTTCAATTTAACTTGCTCAAATGTTGATTTTTCATTTTTGATTTGATTACGAATAAATTCTTTACGATCTTCAATTTCTGCACGTGTTGCTTTTCCTTCAATAATTGTTGTCGTATCTTTTGAAACAATTACTTTTTTTGCCGTTCCTAAATCATCTAAAGTTAAAGTTTTGAAATCCATTCCTAAATCACCATTAACAAATTTACCTTTTACTAGCATAGCAATATCTTCCAATAAATCTTTACGGTTATTCCCAAATTCTGGTGCTTTAACAGCACAAATATTGAAAGCACCACGCATTTTGTTTAGTAATAATGTCGGTAAAACATCACCATCAACATCATCAGCAATAATTAATAATGGACGTCCTTCTTCAACAATTTTTTCTAAAATTGGTAGAATTTCTTTCATATTACTAATTTTTTTATCAGTAATTAAAATATATGGATTTTCAAATTCTGTTAACATTTTTTCACTATCAGTTACCATGTATTGTGATAAATATCCCTTATCAAATTGTAATCCTTCAGTAACACTTGTTTCAGTATTGATTGTTTTTGATTCTTCAATCGTAATAACCCCATCATTACCAACTTTAGCCATAATTTCAGCAATTAAGGCACCAATTTTAGGATCTTTTGAACTAACACTCGCAACTTGTGCAATTTCTTCTTTTGACTTAATTTCTTTTGCTGATTGTTTTAATAAATCCACAATTGCTTTAACTGTTTTTTCAATTCCATTACGAATAGCTACAGCATTTGCACCAGCAGTAATATTTTTTAATCCTTCTTTAACAATTGCTTGAGTTAAAACAATTGCCGTTGTTGTTCCATCACCAGCAACATCATTTGTTTTATTAGCAACTTCAGCAACTAACTTAGCTCCCATATTTTCAAAATGATTGCTTAATTCAATTTCCTTTGAAATTGTAACACCATCATTCGTAATTAATGGTGAACCATAAGTTTTTTCTAATAAAACATATTTTCCTTTTGGTCCTAAAGTCACTTTTACTGCATCAGTTAATTTATTAATTCCATTAAGTAATTTCATTCTTGCTTCTTCAGCAAATTTAATTGATTTTGACATATTTCTATTCCCCCTTTAATTTTATTCTTCAATTACGCCTAAAATATCTTCATTAGAAATTAAGACTAATTTTTTATTATTAAATTCAATTTCAGTTCCGGCATATTCGCGATAAAGAACTTTATTATTTATTTTTCCTTCAAAGGTCCCATCTTTACTAACTTCAGTACTAATTGCAATTATTTTTCCAATATTGCTTTTGCTTTTTTCATCTTCTGGTAAATAAATTCCATTAATAAATGTTTCTTTTTTTTCTTCTTTTTCTAAGACAATATTTTTTCCTAGTGGTTTAATCATATAATATTCCTCCTTATTTAACATAACTATTAGCAAATGGCATATGTAACTGCCAATAATATATTTAACAAATTTTATTAAAAAATGCAAGTATTTTTATAGTAATATAAATCAACTTTTTGCTAATTTTATTTTAATAAACCATTTCACCTTCATCATATCTAATATTAGTTGAAAGATACTCGGATAAGATTCATTTTTCATGTTTTCCATGATAAGTTTCTCAAACAATAATGTTTGGTAATATTTTTGCAACAATTCGTATACGATGTTTTTTGTCACTATCATTTCAAATCGCATTAATTTTATTTCAATTATTTCAAATCAAATTAGCGAATGATGACATATATTCTAATCTTCTAATTCTTCCATCAATGGAAACATTTCTTGCTTTAGAAAATATCTCTGCAATAAAAAAAATAATAAACTCTTTTTTTGTTTGTACAATAGTACGATAAATAATAATTTGAGTTCATAATATTGGTCGAAATGAAGCATATAAAATTTTAGTATCTGTAAAAATACTTTCTAATGACGCTTCAATTTCATCTTGATTATCATTGAAACTTCTTTTAACCCTAGTTTCTTGTTTAACATTATTTGCTACATTTCCTTGGTTGTCTTGACTCATAAAATGGACATTTATTAATAACGAACCGATATTAATAATACCAACTAAAATTAGTCATAATGTACTTTTTTTCATTAATAATTTTCCTTTCTCTCTATGTTTTTAATTGATATATTTAAATCTTATCGTATTAATTTGTAAATTGTACTATGAAGTGTAGCACCCTATTTAATTTTATTATAACACCAATAAAATAAATGTTCAATATAATTTATTTTAAAAAAATTTAGTAGTTTTGTTTTAAATTTATGAATTTTGGCACACTGAAAAATAAAATGATTAAAATTTTTATAGGTAATTATATTAAAAATTAAATATTTGTATAAAAACTTCTTTTGAAGATAGTCAATGTAAAGATTTTTTAAGTTTAGAGTTTATTATATTAGCAACTTCTTGATAATAATTTCTTGAATAAATACTTAAATCAATTCCTTTGGAAAATCAATGTCTAAAATCACGAATTGCTCTTTCAACTTTGGGTTTTTGAGTTGGAGTTCCAGCATCACAAAAATATACTTTAGCATTTGTTATTTTTTCATTTTTTTCTCAATCAGCAAATTCTTTGCCTTGATCTGTTTTTGTTCCTTTGCATCTATCTTTAAAAAATCTGTTAGAAAAAATTCGTTTTAATGCGTTTGTAACTTCTTTTGTTGTTTTTTCTTTTAATGGTTCAATAATTTTAAATTGGGTTAATTCTTCGATTAAAACTAAACAAACACTATTATTTTTACCAACCATAGTATCCATTTGAAATCAACCAAATTCATTTTTATCATGTTTTGCTTCTTCAATAGTTCTAAAATTTCTTATTTTTCCACGGTTATCAATTCTATTTTTTGTTTTATATTTTCTACCATGAAAATACAAATTATCTTTCTTGAAATTTAAAAATCCCAAATGAATATATTTATATAAAGTTTTAAAACATACCGGAAATTTAATACCAAACTCTTTTTCATATTTTTTACAGATTTGTTCTGGTGAATCATGAAATTTGTTATATTTTTTATCTAGTCATTCTAAAATATTTAGCAATAATGATGATTTTTTAAAACATTTTTGTCGTTTTTGTAAATAATCTTCGTGTGCTAATTTAGCGTCATATTCATTATCTTTTAACCTTTTTATTTCTTGTCTAATTGTATTGCGATTTTTATGCAATATTTTTGCTATTTTAGATATATTCGATTTACCATTTTTTCTTTTTAAAGAATCAAGTTCTAATAAATCTTTTAACATTACTCTTTCTTTAAAAGTAAAATGATGCTTTGTTTTATTCATTTTAAAAAATCCTTTCTTTTATATACAAAGCTAATTATATAGTTTTTTGAGGTTTTGGGCGAGCGGTTGATTTTCTTAAATTTTTGTGATAAAATGATTTATAAGTTAAAAAAGATTTTGAGGTTCTTTCAAACAAATTTGGGAACCTTTATAAAATTCTTCGCTTAACGCTTAGAATTTTTCCCAAGTATTTTGAAAAGCGCGGCAAAAGTTTTTTAAACTTTAAGGCATTTTCACATATATAATGTCAATAGATCTTGAAAAAAGTTTCAAGATATGGGAATCTCTTTCTAGACAATCTCCTATTATGTTTGGTGGTTTATTTGATGACGACGAATATGATGATGAAGGATGTGATAGCTCTTATCATGCTGCATTAATTGTTGGAATCAAACCAAATAAAGAAAATATACTTGAAGATACTTATTATGTTAGAGATCCATGAAGAGACAGTGAAGCTGAATTTATTCCAGATCAAACTACAGAAATTTCAATGACGGGGGAACAAATTTTTAATATTTTATTTAATCAAATAGAAAACGGTATCGTATTAATTCATGAAGATATGTTTTTCAATTATTTTGTGAAAAAGCTATTAGTATTTTTTCATCAATTTGAGAAATGGCAGAACCAGAATTAATAGCAGCTATAGTATAGTAGAATTAAAATATGAAAAAAATATTAAGTCTTTTGGGAACAATCACTTTAATTGGAACAAGTACAACAAATTTAGTTGCTTGTAATACACCACAATATAGCGAAAAAGAATTAATAAAAACAAAAAATGGTATTTTAGAATGAATAGCATATCAAGAAAAACCATTTAATCAAATTGATAATAAATGATATTTTGCTGTATGGCGTGGTGATAAAAATGCTGATTGGCGTATTATTAAGTTTAAAAATAATGAAATGACTATTAAAATTGATAATTCTAATAATCGGCAATTGCAGAAAACTAATTTAGGTATGGGAAGAGATTTATATATTACAAATAATTCAGGAGTTGTTAAATATCTGACACATTGAACAGATGATAATGGTTCTTACTTTAAATCAGTTTATCGTTGAAATAATGATAGCGAACCAAATACACCGTTTATTTTACCTAAAACAGGACAAATTACAGATTGAAATTTAAAAAATCAAAATAATATTAATAAAAATGATGAAATTAAAGTAACTGTTAAAAACAAAGATATTTCAGAAAACTATATTTATCAATTAGAAGCAAATTACTTTAATTGATTATCCATAACAAGTGAATTAGAAACAAATAATATACCTTCTCTTATTCCTGCTGAAATTAAACTATCTGATGGTGAATATGGCAAATATTTAACTAATTTAATTGTTTCTAATGACAAAATAAAAGATTATTTAAACTATTTTTCTCAATGAAATAAATTACTTTATTCTAAATCAAATTGAGTGAGTATAACTAAAAATTTAGTTGAGGACAGTATTAAAATAACTTTTTTAAAACACGAAAAACTATTTAATTTAAATCAAATCGAAATATCTGGCATATGATGTTATGGGAATTATGATATAAATATTTTTATTGAAAAAATAAATGAAAAAATTACTGAAGGAAAAGATATTAACTTAGAATTAATCAAAAATTGTCCTATCGGAACTAAAGTCAATGGAAAAGACAGAAATACATATTTACAATTAATCGAAGATAATGAATGATATTTGTATAAAAATGGCATTGAAGATGAAAACTCATATTCAAATATCACAGTTTTTAATTTTTTAAAACAATCAAATAGTTTAATATTTTCCTATCCACCCACAAAAGAACAAATTAATATTAATAATTTACAATTTATTTAATAAAAATAATGAAAAATTATCATTAATTACATTAGAAATATAAAAAGTTATTTAGATTTATAAATCTAAATAACTTTTTAATTTATTTTCAACATATATTTTTGGTTCGCTATCATTATTTCAACGATAAACTGATTTAAAGTAAGAACCATTATCATCTGTTCAATGTGTCACATATTTAACAAACCCTGAATTATTTGTAATATATAAATCTCTTCCCATACCTAAATCAGTTTTCTGCAATTGCCGATTATTAGAATTATCAATTTTAATAGTCATTTCATTATTTTTAAACTTAATAATACGCCAATCAGCACTTTCATCAATACGCCACACAACAAAATATCATTTATTATCAATTTGATTAAATGGTTTTTCTTGATATGCTATTCATTCTAAAATACCATTTTTTGTTTTTATATTATTTTTTTCTTTTAAATCTGCTAATTCTTTTTTGCTATATTGTGGTTTATTAAAAGCAACTAAATTTGTTGTACTTGTTCCAATTAAAGTGTTTGTTCTCAAAAGACTTAATATTTTTTTCATATTTTAATTCTACTATACTATAGCTGCTATTAATTCTGGTTCTGCCATTTCTCAAATTGATGAAAAAATACTAATAGCTTTTTCACAAAATAATTGAAAAACATCTTCATGAATTAATACGATACCGTTTTCTATTTGATTAAATAAAATATTAAAAATTAATACACTTAGTAAACTAAGTAATTTTTTCATTTTTTATAATTTCCTATCTTTTATCTTGAAACTTTTTTCAAGATCTATTGACATTATATATAAGCACTTTTAAATATATTTTAGAAAGGAAATTATACAAATGATTATTATTGTGATTATATTGTACTAAATCTGGGCTCGCGGAATTTTCATAAGTTTGTGAAAAATTCCTTAAAGTTTAAAAAAACTTTTGCCACGCTTTTCAAAATACTTGGGAAAAATTCTAAGCGTTAAGCGAAGAATTTTATAAAGGTTCCCAAATTTGTTTGAAAGAATCTCAAAATCTTTTTTAACTTATAAATCATTTTATCACAAAAATTTAAGAAAATCAACCGCTCGCCCAAAACCTCAAAAAACTATATAATTAGCTTTGTATATAAAAGAAAGGATTTTTTAAAATGGATAAAACAAAGCATCATTTTACTTTTAAAGAAAGAGTAATGTTAAAATATTTATTAGAACTTGATTCTTTAAAAAGAAAAAATGGTAAATCGAATATATCTAAAATAGCAAAAATATTGCATAAAAATCGCAATACAATTAGACAAGAAATAAAAAGGTTAAAAGATAATGAATATGACGCTAAATTAGCACACGAAGATTATTTACAAAAACGACAAAAATGTTTTAAAAAATCATCATTATTGCTAAATATTTTAGAATGACTAGATGAAAAATATAACAAATTTCATGATTCACCAGAACAAATCTGTAAAAAATATGAAAAAGAGTTTGGTATTAAATTTCCGGTATGTTTTAAAACTTTATATAAATATATTCATTTGGGATTTTTAAATTTCAAGAAAGATAATTTGTATTTTCATGGTAGAAAATATAAAACAAAAAATAGAATTGATAACCGTGGAAAAATAAGAAATTTTAGAACTATTGAAGAAGCAAAACATGATAAAAATGAATTTGGTTGATTTCAAATGGATACTATGGTTGGTAAAAATAATAGTGTTTGTTTAGTTTTAATCGAAGAATTAACCCAATTTAAAATTATTGAATCATTAAAAGAAAAAACAACAAAAGAAGTTACAAACGCATTAAAACGAATTTTTTCTAACAGATTTTTTAAAGATAGATGCAAAGGAACAATAACAGATCAAGGCAAAGAATTTGCTGATTGAGAAAAAATTGAAAAAATAACAAATGCTAAAGTATATTTTTGTGATGCTGGAACTCCAACTCAAAAACCCAAAGTTGAAATAGCAATTCGTGATTTTAGACATTGATTTTCCAAAGGAATTGATTTAAGTATTTATTCAAGAAATTATTATCAAGAAGTTGCTAATATAATATACTCTAAACTTAAAAAATCTTTACATTGACTATTTTCAAAAGAAGTTTTTATATAAATGTTTAATTTTTAATATAATTACCTATAAAAATTTTAATCATTTTATTTTTCAGTGTGCCAAAATTCATAAATTTAAAACAAAACTACTAAATTTTTTTAAAATAAATTATATTAAACATTTATTTTATTGGTGTTATAATAAAATTAAGTAGAGTGCTACACTTCATAGTACAATTTACAATCATTTTTTATTGAGCCATCTTGCTTAATTGTTATTCTTTCATATGAATTATCTGCTAAAAATGTAAAAATTGATTTTTGTGATATTGTTTCAAAATAATATGTTACAAATTTATTAGCAGATGCATAATCTGTTATTGAAATTGATATTTTATAGTAATATTTTGTTAAATCATAATTTGGAATTTTAAATGTTAATTTTTCGTTTGCTTCTGGATAATTAATTAATTCTCAATCATTGCCACCACTAATAGATATATCACCACTGCCTAATAATGAAGAACCATTAATAGTTTTAATATTTGTACCGCTTACTAATTTATCTTGTTTAGTATTAATATCTTGTGATGTTTTTACAATATATTTATCATCAACTTTTTCAATATAATTTTTATTTAAATCACTATCTTTAATAACATCCGATGGATTTTCACCACTTTGTTTTGCTTTTCAAACACCATTTTCTTCATAAATAGTATCATTATCAAACGGAACTACTAATTTAATATATTCATTATAATCAATTTTACTAAAATCATTTTTTGCAGGATAACTAATATTAATACTATTATCTTTAACAATTCTATTTTTTAATCAAAATAATAATGTTGGATAAAAAGTTTTTTTACTAATATGTTTATATTCTTCTTCTCATGAATGAGCATAATTATCTAAATTATAATTATAAGGTCTAAATACTGTTTTACTAGATATAATATCAATTATTTCACCCGCTAATTTTAAAGCATTTTTAACATCACGAGTAATATTTTCATTTGCTTCAGGGTCATTAGTTTGTGAATAAGCAACACCACCTTGTGAAAATGATGCACTACCAGTTAAATCATTAACTCCTTTTGGTAAATATCAATTAATAACTGCTAATAAACAAGCAGATTGAATATAACTTAATCATTTATCATATTCAATTAAACCAGTATTATCTTTTTTTACTCATGGAAATAATTCTTTTTTATTAATCTTATCGGAAATTGTCCCGCCTGATAATCTATCCATTCATAAACTAGTTTTTAAAATAGCATTATAAATTAAATTATCATTATAAGCAGATTGTTTTCTTTCATTAATAGGTTGTCAAAGTTTACTTTCTTTAACATCTTCAACTGTTATAAATAATAAATTACTTAAATTATTTTCCATATAATACACCTCTTAATTGATTACGATATTTATTTTTTAAATTACTTGGCTTATAACTATTAATTCTTGTTCTTGTTTTCTTAATTGTTTTAATAGTTTGATTAGTTTTGTAAAACATATTTTTAACTGGTGTTTTATATAAATTCTTAATATTTTTAACATCACTTCGACGTTCACGATACCATTTTTTATTATTAATTTCACCAGCAAAATTAAAATTAAAATGTCCAATCTTTAAATTATTAATAAAGTTTTTAATTTGTTGTAATTTTTGAACTGTTGGTAATGTTAATTTAGTAGTTCCTTTTGGGTATTTTTCTTTTAATGCTTGCGGTAATTGTTTTTTAATATAATTTCTTAAATGACTAGGTAATCATTTTCTTAATCAATAACGTCAAAATAAAGTCCCTGCATTAGATACAGCATTACTTAATAATTTTCATATTTCAACTGGAACACTAGGATAAACATATGGACCATAAAATTTCGGATGTTTTGCTGTTTTTCTATATATTAAAATAGTTAAATTACCTGTTAAAGTTAACTTATTTGTAATATTAAACATACCACTATCAAGTCAACTACTATTTAAAGGTTGTCAATTAGTATTTAAATAATTTTCATTTTTAAATTGTTCTCTATTTTTAATATTATTATCTTTTTCTAATTGACTTAATATTTGTTGTATTTCTTTTTTATGACCTTTTTTAATTAAATCTAAATAAGTAAATGGATTTAATCACTGATAAATATCTTCAACTTTATTTGTAATTTTATTATATTTATCACTAATATAATTAATTGGCTTTAATATTTTATTTTTAACTTGATTAACTCTATTAATTAAATTTACAAATTTACTTATTAAAGGTTTATTTTCTAAATTAGATACTAATAAAGTTAAAACGCGTAATATTAGTAAATTCATTTTATATTAACCTTGATTATTTGGTTTTGATTCTGGTTTTGATGCTGAAATTAGATAATCAACTGGAACTCTAAAAGTTTTATTTAGATTACTTTTAGCGGCAGTAATTTCATCTTGGCTTGGTTGTTTTTCCAAAATAATTTTACATGTTTTTGGATATAAAATTGTTGGTGTTGCATATTGTACTTTACCAATTCATTTAGGATTAGCAGTATCATTATCTAAAACTTGTTGAATAGTATCCATATTAATTAGATATGCTCATACTTGTTTATTAATAATTAAACCATTTACATTAGTAAAATTATAACCTTTATCACGATTAACTTGTCCTTTTGTATATATTTTTTCTAAATGAAAACTTTTAGACACAGGAATACCCATTGCAGTATTTTCATATAATTCACCATTAACCATTGCTTTTAATTAAGCTTGTGAACCAATTACTTTTAAATAAGCAGGTGTTAATCCTAAATACGCCCTACGACCTAAAACCATAAACATTTTATCAGTTGGTAAACCAAAATATAAATTACTAATTTGATTTGTTAATTCAATCAAATTTTCATTTAATGTAAAGAATGCTTTATTTGCATCATCAGCATTTTCAGCTGTATAACTACGAAATGGAATTACTTCATATTGACCATCTGCTAAACAATAATCATAAATAGCCTGAATTAATTCACATTCTAAATTAACAAATTTATTCTGTACAACACTAGAAATAGCATCAGCAATAACGCCATTTTTAATATTTTGTTCTATTAATGCTAAGTCAAAAGCTTCATTCATTAATTTTAAATTAAATCTTTTATCAATAGGAACTGGAATTCTTGTTAATCCCATTGTTTGAGTTGTCCCACCATTTGGTAATGAATAATCATTTTGTCATACCACACGATGAGTTAAATTATATAGTGCTTGACCAGCATTTGGTAATCAAGCAACTTGTTCTGCGGTTGCAGTAGCATACTGCATAATACTTGCATATTCATTATATAAAGGTCCACGCAATAAAGCATTAACCATATCAACATACGCTTTTTGGCCTGTTGTATTACCTTGTAATGCAAAAGGTACTTGTGGCAAATTAATTGTTGCCATAATATTTCACTCCCTTATTATCTAAGGTTTTTAAGTGTATAATCAGTTATTTTTTTAATTTCATCAGGAGTATATGCTCCTTTTTCTTTAATAGTTTCAATTTCATCATTCTTATTTTCAGTTGATTTTTCAATCATATCTTTAATAAAATTAGTTGGTGAAACTGCTGGTTGTTCTTGTACAAACAAATCAGGTTTTAATTCTTTTAAAGTTTGCATTTTTTCAGATAAAGAACTACAACTAACTTTTTCTAAATTAGTTTTAATATCTTCAATTTTAGTAGATGGAACATCTTTAAATGCTTTTAATTCATCTAATTCATTAGAAACTTTTAAATAATCTTCTTTTGAAATAGTATCTTTTCGTTTTTGTATACCTTCAATAATTTGTTTTGTTTCATTATGAAATTCATTTAAAATATTATCTGCAATTTCTTCACTTAAACCTTGTTCGATTAATTGTTCTTTTGTAAGTGCCATTTTATAAACCTCTCTTTTTTTATTCTTGTTCGAATAACAAGTCAGCATAAGTCTTTTTAAGGCGGAAAGCATAAACCGTAAATTACTTTTTTGTTAAAAGGATAAACCATTATAAGTATTTTACACTAATAGTTCACAAATGCAACACTTTATATTTTATATATTTATATATAAATAATATTATTATTTATTATATATTATATATATTATTATTATTTTTCTAAACTTAATATCTTTGATTGCTAATTTAGCCCTTAAAACGCGTAATAAGGGTTATTTAACAAGATAAATTTATTAAAATAAACGCTAATTTTGCTTGTATATATATATATATATATATATAATTCAGGTAGAACTTGATAAAAAGTTTCAAGGTTAAGAAAAGGAGAAAAACAAGTATGAAAAAGTTACTTAGTTTATTAAGCGTATTAACAATTAGCGGAACTGCTGTACCAACAACAATTGTCGCTAGTCCTTATCAAAAAGAAGAAAAATTAGATATAATCAAAAGGAATGTTTTAACAAATACATCTTTTGCTAAAAAAGTTAATGGACTTCCTGAAAATGAATATTTAGGGCCTCTTGAAGTTTTATCAAATGATACTGTTTATGTTGGAGTTGGTAATAAATTATATAAATCAAATGATCTAATTACATTTAATCGTATAGGAAAAGACATTAATAATAAATTTAATGACTATAAAAATATAAGCGCTATTGCGATTGCGCCAAATGGAACATTATTTGTGGGGACTACAATAAATGGTCTTTATAAAAGTACAGATGGAATTACTTTTAATAAAGTAAGTGGTATTATTGGAAATGAAAATATAAGACTTATAAAAATTACTAAGTATAATGTTATTTATGTAGGAACTTGAGAAAATGGATTATATAAAAGTGACGATAATGGAGTTTCATTCAATAAACTAAATATACCATCTAAAGAAACACAGTATTGAAGTATTGATATACACCCTAAAAACGGCTCTTTATTTGTAATAAGAAGTTCGGGTTTTTTTAATAGAGCAAATTTATATAAATCAAATGATGGGAATTCTTTTGTTGAAGTAAATGGTATTCCTGCGGGCACAGTTTCTAATGAAATAAAATTTTTGAGATTTGCATCTAATGGAGATATTTATATAAATGTAGACATTCAAAATAGATACGGAAATATTTGAGGTGGCGGTCCAAGCGGCGTGGAAATTGTCAGTAAATTATATAAAAGCAGCGATTCATTTAATTTTAGTGAAGTCACAACTTTACCAAGTAATATTTGAGTAGAATCTTTTGCAGTTGAACCTAATGGAGATATTTATATTGGAACAAGACCGGGAGGACTATCATATATCAGCGCTATATATAAAAGTCAAGATAATGGCAAATCATTCAATAAAGTAAATGGTATTCCTGAAGAAAAAGGTGTGGCTTCTATTATAGTTTCATCAAATGGTGCTGTTTATGCTGGTTTAAATAGAGAAATATACAAATCAACAGATGGTAATAATTTTGAAAAAATAATTGGAGCTGAAGTAGAGGATATTGCATGAAATATTAATTTTTCTTCTAATGAAAAAATTTTATATATTAAAACAGATAAAAGCTTATATTATATAAACATTAATAATCAATTATTAACAAATGAAATTTTTGAAAAATGATATGAACCTTTAGAACATGATAAATTAAAAGTTAAGTTTAATTTTGATACTATCAATAAGATTAAAGATATTTTAAATAATAATAAAAAAGAAGAATCTATAAACAAATTAAAATTAATAATTACTAATATTTCAAAATCAGATCATTCTGAAGCTGGTGGATCAATTACTAATGATGATGTTAATGTAATAGCAATATTTATTTGAGAACATTATAGTTATTTTAATGAAAAAAGACTTTCTTTAAATAATAATAAATCAATTATTATTGAAACAAATACTATTGGATATTTCGATAATACTAATCCAAATAATAGTATTTATATAAATTAAATTTTATGAAAAAAATATTAAGTCTTTTAGAAACAATCACTTTAATTGGAACAAGCACAACAAGTTTGGTTGCTTGTAATAAACCACAAGAATATACACCCGAAGAACTTAAAGAACTAAAAGAAGAAAACAAAATAAATACAAAAAATCAAACTATCAGAGATAATTTAGAATGAATAGCACCACAAGAAAAACCATTTAATACGGTTAATAACAAGTGATATTATATTGTATGAAAAGGTCAAAATTGAAATATTACTAAGTTTAAAAATAATAATCTAATAGATAGAACTCATCCAAGTATTGAAATTGATAAAAAGAATGAAGATGAAAATTATACTTTAAATTTAGAATGAAAATCACCGATGGTTACAATTGTTATTCGTTCTTATAGCGTTATAAGTGATTGACCTGCTACAAGATTTAAATCAGTTTATCGTTGAAATTTAGATACTAATATATCTGATTTATTAGATATTGATGAAAATGGTAATATAAAAGTTAAGTAAAAATAGAAAAAAGAGATGTAAATCTCTTTTTTTATCTCGGTTTAAATGTAATTTTAACTGGATTATCACTTTTATTGCGAATACCTAATATATTGGGATTATTAATATTTAATACAATATAATCTTTATTACCCCAAAATCATCTGGTACTTTTTAATATTTTTGCTGATAAATTACCAATTAATGTTTTTGAAAATCTAATTTTTAATTTTAAATCATTAGTATAATATGCTTGTAAATAAGTTTCTTTAATTTTATCATTAACTTTATTAGACCGTGATGTTATTTGTAATGAAAAATATATTTCAAATATATTATTTGGTGCTTCATATCTATTATAATATTTTTTTTCACTTGGTAAACCATTAGTATAACCAGTTTTAAATGTTTTAATATCATTTATTGGTATTTCATTAGTATTTAATACAATTAAATTATCAATATCAAATTTAAAATTAACTTTATCAACTTGTGAATAACCATCTTCTAATAATTTTACCTCTGATAATGAAAATAATTTATTATTACAATTATCAACTGCTCCATATAAATCAACATTTCTATCGGGAATAAAATTCTCTATATTTGCTTGTCCACATTCAACTTGTATATTATTAAGATTACTTATTTCAATAGTTTTATAAGCATCTTGAAATTTACTAATACTTTGAATAGTTGGGTCAATTTGTTTTAAGTCAATTTCTACCTCATAATAACCATAATTAAATTCATCTGCAAAAAAATTTATTGAATTACTATCTACTTGTTTACATTTTATTTCTGAATTAAATCTAGTTTTTAATGGTAGTACTACATCGGAAGGCATAATATCTTTGGTATATGGTTTATAGTTATATGGTACTGGTGGCAATACATATTCAGGGTAATTAAAGGTTGGTATTTCATAATCATGTGGTAATAAGAAACTAGTTTTGTAATTAGTTGTCATATCACGTAAATAATTATTTAATACACTTTTTGTTTTACCTCTGAAACTCCATACTGATAATTTTAAATAATCTTCTTCATTATTAGTATATGGGTTATCAGCATAAAAGATAATTTCAAAATTACCTTTATATAATGCTTGTATTGAAAACATATCAATAATATAACTACAATTTGTTCCATCGGGTGTTTGTAAGAATTCACAATCATTATCTTTTTCACTATCACTAACTGGTGTTTGAGCATCTACTGCTCTTACTAATTCATTAATTAAATATATACGATTAGTTTTAGGATTTAATTGTTTTAAATTATAAGTTGAATAAGTTATTCGTTCAGTTGGTTTATTATCTTTTTCAAAAACATTGCCTTGTATTTTATCGGTTAATAAAGTAGTAAAACTAAAACTAGTAGCATTAGCACCAATCATAGCACCAATTTTATCATTCCCTTGTTCTCTAAATATTTCAAATGGTAAATAACCTTTTCCAGCAGCTTTATCACCTCAAAAGGCATCATTATAAAAACTATAAACATTAGCACTCATAAAACCATTAAGTCATGGGAAATTAGGTCATTTATCATCTTGGGTAATTGTTAAATTTCCAATTCAGTCCCAAGGAATGCCAAACGAAACAAAGTTTAAAAACTTTCCAATAGCAGGTATAGTAAAAGGATTAAATACTAGTTTTTGCGTATAGTTTAAAGGTAATACTGTAATTTGGCGATTAATAAAATTATTCATATTTAAAATATCTCAAACATTACATGCACCCATTTTATTATATTCAATTTGAACATTACCAACTGTATTACCGAATTCATCTTTTCTTCTAAAATATGATGAGGCTTGGGTACTAATAATATTATTAATAGTTCCACTATTTACTTTTACTTTATCTGGTGGAGTAATCATTCAATTTTTAGACCAATAAGGCTTAGAATTTTTGTCTTCTTCCTTAATAGTTGTTCCAACAGTCGGATTGGTTGCTGTTGAACTTGCTTTATCTGTTATTATCATACCCTCATTATTTTTTTCAATTCAAAAATCAGACATTGATTGAATATGTTCTTTTCAATCTTTATATCCAGTAATAATAGTTGGTTGTATTCCTTGAATGTTATATCAACTTACTTCGGGTGAAGCATAAGTATTTATTTTATCAGGTGGTGCAGGAAACATGTTATACATTAATAAATCTCTTGAATTCATTACTTTTTTATTAAATTGACCTTTAATAATTGGTCGGCCAATAACTGGCATATCAAAAAAGATTGGATTACCATAAAATTTAACTGCCATTGCTCTAACACCTGGGTCTTTTAATAAAATCTCATCTAATTCAACAATACCTTTATTTAGTTTTTCATCATAAGTTATTTTAGGAAAACAATAACCTTCACCTGGGGCACTTGTTTGAATAAATTGTCGTACTGATAAACCACTATTACTAATTTTGTCATTAATACTTGAAAAAGTAATTTCTTGTCATAAGAAATCACCATCTTCTACGGAATAATAATTAATAACATTTGATGGATATAATCATTGTCTATCTTGGGGTGCAGAATTAATATCACCACCACCAATATTTAAACCACGGTCATTAAATACAATATAAAAATTATAATAATCATTAATATTTAATTTAGTAATATCTTCATCTAAAATTAATAAAGTATATTGTCGTTCTGTTGATTGTTGAGTAAATACTTGTTCAAATTTAGCATCACCAAATTTAATAGAACTTACATCATCAACCATATAAGCATCTCAATATTTACCAACTTTTACCTCTTTTGTATAAAAGTTATTGGCTTTATTATCATTATTCATAAAATAACTTAATTTATATTGATTTAAGTATTCTAACATTCTATTAATATCATAAATATTTTCACCATCAATTAATTTTCAATAAACATTATTATTTTCATCTTTTAATTTTATAGCAAAAGGTGTTTCATTATTTGCTCATATTGTTGAATTAATAGGTTCTTTATTAAAATCATCAATCGTTAAGATAGTAATTTCTTCACCTTTATATTTTTGGACTATTTTTAAACTACCTTGTCATTGAGCAATCGTACTTTCCATATTATCAAATATTCTTGAATAACTACCATAATCACTTGGTTTAGCATTATTAGGTTTTCAACCTGTTTCAGTATCAGGAATATATGAACTATAAACATTAAAAGGAAATACCATTCAATGTCTATGTTCTTTTATACTTTCTCTTATATCTATTGCAGTAGCACCTGCTCCTGTTCTTAATCATTGCATAGCTGCTGGACTAATTTTTTGCATTTATTAATTCTCCTTAATTTCTGTTCTACCTTGTACGGCATTTTGATTATTACCAGTTTCATCATATTCTAGTAATTTATTATTATGTTCAATTTCTTTGGCTTGCATTTTATCTTGTCATTTTTCTACTTTTTCAAAATATTTGGTTGCTTCTAATTCATCAATATTATCATATTCAGTTATTGCTCTTATTGGCTCCATTGTGCCATTTTTTAATCTAGCAGTAATTAATTCATTTTGTCGCATTTGATCTACTAAACTAGCACTAACAAAATCAAATCCATAAGGGCGTTCACCATTTCCATCTCATAAACCATAATATTTTAAAACAGTATCAAACATCTTAGTATAATATTGTTTACGATATGCTTGTAAATATGCTTGTTTTTCTAAATCTTTGGTTTTAGTTAATAATGATTGTGTTTTATTTTGGTCATTATCTGATTTATCACCAAAAGGACTAGAAAAATGACATGCTAAGTATACTTGTTCAATAATAGATTTTTGGTCTTCGGTATATGTTTCTAAGGTTGGTGTACCTTGTACTACTTGTAAAGATTGGGATAATTGACCATCTACTGTTGATGAACTTGATTGAACAAAAATATCATCAAATACATCTTGTAGCACTTTTTTATTGCCTTTGTTATAAGCAGTCATTAAATCATCACTTAGTATCCCATATCAATGCGTACGATTTGCATATCTTTCTTTTGATTTAATATTAAAACTATCTTCTAAATCAAATTGTAATTTATAACAATTTGCCATAGTTGGTCATGGATTTAAAGTGGTTGATGTTGAAAAAAATAAAGGATTAGGTTCATTTATCATTTCTCAAAAAGGGACTATACCTAATTTATTTTTAAATTCTTGTACTAAAACAGGTCTAACATCATCTTTAATTTGTGTTTTACTTTGACCAACAACTACTTCATTATTTTTGGGTCAACCTTTAATGACTATTTTATCTTTGGTACAAATTAAATTTAAAATAAAACCACTATCTGATTGATGATAATTTAATCAAATATCAGCACCGTGTTCAATTTCATTTATTTTACTTACACGAGATGTAAAGTTAAAAGGGTTAATTCATAAATCAATATTGCCATCACTAGTTTCTAATAAACCAAAGATAGTTTTACCCATTAAACTTGCTGTTAATTCATTCTTATCTAATTTTTCTTTTATTTTATAAGTTTCATATCATCAATTTAATTTTTCTAAAATGTCTTTACGATGCGACTTAAATAAAATATCTTTACCATTTATTAATCGCATTTGATGGCGAGCAATAATATTTGCTAAATTAATAGTTCAATCATAATTATAAAATTTTAAAACACTATTAATATCATTTAAGTTTGGTAAAGATGGATAGGTATTATTCATGGTTATTTTGCTCCTTTAATTTTAAGATAAGTGCATAATTAATAATATTTACTGTTAATAAACTAGGTTCATTTGCTAAAACTTGTACACATACTTTAACTTTTTGATATTTTTTAATATATTCGTTATATAAATTTAATTTACACATTGCTATATTATCTTTTTTTAATTCTTGACAAAGTCTTTTTTTAACTTGTCCACAAACAGACATATAAGGTCTTTTTGCATTTATTACACGCTCATCATGTATTACATAAATATCTTTTTTCATTAATTTATTCACTCCCTTTCTTGTCATAATTTATAATCTGCTGAACTATTATGCTTAACCATTGGTATTAATTCAAAATGTAAAGCATAAAAATCACTATCAAATATATCATCGTATAAGTCTAATACTTTTTCTTCTCTTGCTTCAGGCTTATCTTCTCATTGTATTAATTCATATTGGGTTTTACTTACAGGACATTTTTCTCATAATCATTTTAATTGATTAGTATTTATTAACATTGTGAATGCCTCTACACGATGTCTTACTTTAAATTTTTGTTTTTGTGCTGGTTTAAATGTCATATATTGACCAAAAGAATAATTATATTTTTCTCGGTTTAAACTTTGCAATGTTGAATAAGCACTATCATCAACATTAATTGATATTCCTTGTTGTATTAAATTAAAGTATTGATTTAATTGATTGTTATAAAAATCTAAAATATCTTTAACTTGTTCTAATTCAGTTTTAAATTGTTGTGTAGCATTTGAATGAGTATATTCAGCAACTTTATAGGCTTTTTTATCAAATGAGTTATATATTCAAAAACTAGCCGCTGTTGTATGTCCTTTAGGACTAGTAGCATTAGCAATATCAACACCACATAATAATTTAGTTGGTTGAATAATATCTGTTGCTTGCATAATATCAATATATCTATCAAAAATTGACCCACTTGTATTGCCAGGCAATCCTCAACTCCATACTCTTGCTCTTTCAATATCTAACTGTTCTAATCTTAATTGTTCATTAACTTTATCTTGTGGTAATTCATAATTTAATCTTCAACTAGAATAATGAATAATAATTTTCATATTTCATTTTTCAATATATTTAATTTGCTCATATTTACTACGCATTATTTCTTCATTAAAAGGTAATAATTCATTACAATAACCAACAATATATCTTTTTAAACTTTCAGGATTACATGTATTAATTGTTATTTTATTTTGATAACCACGAATAGCAAATTCTAAATCACTTAAATCTTTTTGTTGAAATTGGTCACATTCTTCTCGTCAATCAATAACTAATTTATATTTATTCAAATCAGCAAAGGCTTTTAATTTTTCTTTCCGACTTGGTGAATGCAATCCTTTACAATATATTTTGCTCCCATTTGATAAAGTAAAAGTAAAATTTGATAAATTAATAGTATAAGGTATATTATTTTCATCTAACATATTTCAGATATTTTGAAATACACTATCTTTTAAATCTTTACTCCAATACATACTAGCAATGATACAAATTGGTTCTTTAATTAATAAACTAATTTTTAATAATTCACCAAACATTTTAATATTTGATATAGTTTTACCACTATATCGCGTCCCAATTTGATTAATTTCATTAACTAATTCATATTTCTTAGCAAATGGATATTTATTATCAATACTACTATTTTGTAACAACCAATAAGGCGTTTCTAACAAATAAGTAAAATGATTAAGCATTATTATCACTTTCTTTTTTAATATCTCTAATATCCGTTTGTAAATTAACTATTATTGGTTCTTGATTATTTAAGTTTAATTCTTGTTCCAACTGTTTTTCTTGCAGTGAATATTTATAATTAAATGCTCGTTGTCAATATAATTTAGCACCATCAGGTGATTTCATCATAAAGTTAATTATTTCACTTTCTATTCTATCAACTTTTTTTCAAGCAAAGGAACTATCTTTTCGCTCGCATAAGTATCATATCTTCACTTGCGAGAAAGATTGAATTCATTGGTTAAATTGTTCAAAGTATATGGTTTATTAGGTGATTTATTTTGCCAAAATTCATCTATTTTACGATAAAATGTTCGTAAACTTGCTGTTTTTGGATTAAATTCTTTCATTTTTTACTCCTTTATATGGTTAAATATAAGTAGAGAAAAACATGTACTGAAGAACTTGACACGGTTCTTTTTTTATTATTTATAATTTTACATCAAAATAAAAAAAGTAAAGTAATTTACTTTTTTCAGTTGTAAATTGTAAATGCAAATGTAGCACTTTATTGAAAAAGAATAAAGTGCTTTTTATTTTGTAAAAAATACTTATATTTATTGGATTAATCGTTAGATAGTATCTTTTACACTTAATAAAATATGTTTTTTCAGAAAAATCCATCCTTTCTTTTCTTAAAAAATTTTGAATAATTGTTTTATTTAGTTGTTAGTTAATTGTTAAATATAATTACTAAAAAATATATTTAATAAACAAAGAATTAAAAAAGATAATGAGATAAAAAAATAAAGATACTATCTAACGATTAATCCAAAATTCAATCTTTAAAACTTAATATTTTTTGATGCTTAAAGTTGGATAACTCATCTATGGCACGAAGTCTTAAAGAAAGTGTGAAAGCGATCGGATTTACTCTCCTATTTATTTCTTTAATTCTCGACAAGATTAATCACTTGTGAAATGTCAGAGCATGTGTTTTTTGGCTTGTTTTCATAAAAAGAGTGTTGTTAAACCGAAAAAAACAATATCGGACACTAAAAAAACAAGAGGGTTGGAACTCCAAAAGGTTATTTTCTTTATATAAAGTTGTGTAGGGATGGATGAAGCGTAATTAATAACTGGGTAAACTGTTTTTTGTTTATTTCCGTATGGGGGTAAACTCTATCAAAATATCCTATCCGCCCCCGCTCACCTTCAAAGTGGAGCGGGCGGCGAAGTAATTAAATATTAAAATAAATTATTTACTAAATATCAAAATATTAACCAATAAAGGAATATTATGTTTTTTTACAGAAAGGAAAATATTTGATGAAAAAATGAAATAAAAAAATTAAAAATAAATTACAAGAATTAATGATACGAGCTTATCTGGTAACAGTAAATGATATTAATGATGAAATTTGAGCAACAAATAAAAAGAATTAAGGAGTATAGATAAATGACAGAATATAAAAGTAAATATATTAATAAAACTTGAAATGAAATAACAACATCATTTGATTGAGTTAATTGTCAACCTATTAATTGTCGTATTTCACATCATAAAAAGCATTATGATTTGCAATGTTTAGAATGAGCCAAAATGTACTTAAATTTATTTAAAGACAAGTGAGATGTTATTGTTTCATATATGCAATATTATAAAATTAACGATATTTTAGATTTAGCATCCGATGGATGAAAAATATTACAAATTGACAAAAAAATAAAACAAATAAATTAAAATATATTATTGCAATTGACCCTGCTGGAATTGGACAAACTGGTATTATTATTTATCATGTTTTGCAAAAGAAAATAATTAATAATATTACTTTTAATTCCAAAAATGAAGAAGAAGCAATAAATAATATGTATTTAATATTAAATGAGTTTAAAAATAAAATTTGTTCTTATTTAAATAAAGTTATTGTAATAATTGAAGATTATCAACTTCATAAGGGTTTAAAAATAAAAAATCCATTATCTACTCCTAAATTTATTGGTGGTTTAAAAGTTTTATGCAAATATCTATTTAATTTAAAATATATTTTACAATCACCAGTCATTAAGAAAAATTATATTTATAAAGGAAATATTAAAATGTCAGAGCACGAACACGATGCTTGAAAACATTTACAGTATTTTTTAGCAAAAGGAGTTGATAAAAATGGCACAAACAAAAAGTAATTTACCTAAAAAATCAATAACTAATAAACCTAAAATAAAAAATAAAAAAGTTAATAAGTTAGAATTAACTGTTAGATTACATGAAAATCCGATTAAAACTAAGATTAAGACACTGGTTGCTGGTGGTGTTGAAGTTGATGCTTGTTCGGCTAAATGTCAGTGAGAAGGATTAAATTACTCAACATTATCAATATATAACCCATCTATTTTAACTGAGTTTTTGAAATTAAAAAAAGATGATGAGATAAAAATTAAAGGCTCAGTATTTAATCAGTTAAATATAAAAACTAAACGCTATTTTTTGTCTTTTAGAGTAGACAGTTTTGAAATTATACAAAAAGCGATTAGAAAAAGAACAAATACAAATATTAAAAAATAGGAGGAAAAACAATGGCATTAAAAAATGTAAAATATGTTCTTATTAATGAAAATAGTGAACCTATTAAAAATGAAGATGGTAGTTTAGATATTAAAACTGCTGAAATTATTTTAGAAAATACTGCTGAAGTTGAAGAATTTAATGCAATTAATTTAGAAAATAGTAATCAGCAAATCAACGAACTACAAACAAAAAATACTGAATTAACTTCACAAATTGAACAACAAACAATTCAATTAAAACAAATTGAAGTAATTGACTTTATTAATTCTTTAACTGATAATGAAGATTTTAAAAATGTTTTATTAAAATCTTATGATATTACTGATGATATTGAAATCATTAAAACACAATTGCAAAGTGTTTATGATGAATTAATTAAGGTACAAACAGTTAATACTGGTGGCGTACCAAAAGTAGAAAACAAAGAAAACAATATTTTAGATACAGACAATGTATTTAATAAATAGAAGGAAGGAAGTAAATTATGGCACAAAACCCACAAAGAATTTTCGGAGATATTGCTAATCAAGCAACAAAACGAGATCGAGAAACATTTGAACAATGATATTTACAAACTTATCAACAAAAATTTAGTTGAGAAGCATTATTTGCATGAAAAGATGCAAGTAAATTTAGTTTAGCATATAAAAGAAAGAAAAATATTAAATATAATGAAGGTTCTGGTAAAGATGGGAAAGTATTTAATACTGATGATAAATTATTAAATTATTCAGAAGTAGAATTTGATGATGGAATTGTTGAATTAGATACAATTTTAACTTTTGCTCGTAAATTAGACCCTGTAGAAAGTGATTTTAACCCTAATCTTTGGGCTGCTGATATTGAACAAGCAATGGATACTGAGGTTGCTTATAAACGTAATAAAATTTTAGAAATTATTAATAAAGGAGTAGTTACAACCATTCAAGGCCAAAAAGCAGATGATACTAATGCTTTACAAATTCACGATGAAATTATGGATAAAATATATGAAAATGGATTTACCCCATCAGAAACAGTTGTCTTGGGTTCGGCTGATTTTATTCGTGGAATTCGTAATAAATTACAGTTACAACTTGGAGCAAATGACCAAATAAACAATGTAATTGAAACAAGCGGAGCAATGAAAACTGTTGAAGGAACAACATATTATATGGTTCCTAAAAAATTACCAATTATTAATAAAGATGGTTCAGAAGGAACAATTACTCTATTACCAGATGGTGTTAATGCAATTGCCTTTAAATTTAGTAAAAAATATGACCCTCTTATCTTACGCAAAAAAGACCATACTCCATTAAGAGTTGGTGCAGCTGCATTGGGTACTGGAATGGGTAATACTTTGATTATGGAAAGAGTTTTATATTTAGGTGGGGCAGTAGTTGAACCTAAGGGAATTATTAAACATATTGTTTCAAAAATTGATATTAGTAAAATTAATAAAATAGATAAACCAAATATTCATGTTACAGACCCAACAAAAGCAACAGCCGAACAGTTAAAATCACAATTTAAAGATGTTGTTTTAAAAGCAGTAAAAGCAGTAAATAGTTCTTTAACTGAAAGTGATTTTGATTACTTTATTGAAAGTAAAGGTGAAGACTGACCAATTAATATTACAAATGATAAAACTGTTGAAGTTCAAATTGAAGGTAAAAACAACGCTACTGGTCAAACAAATCCGATTGATGTTAAAATTAAAAATTCTTAATAGTACTAAAAAATAGTACTTTTTCGTTTGATATATATGCCAATTGGAACATCTAAAACAGCCCTTATTTATGCTGTTAAAAAAAATCCAACTAGATTGTCAATCCAACAACAAGAAAAAAATTTTGGTTTACAGTTATTAGAATTTTTAGGAATTCAAGTTTTAGCACTTGGTTTATCAGTTTTAACTGGTGGTATTGCTTCGGCTGTTGGTCTTGGTGCGGGATTATCTAATTTTGCCGCAGCATTTATCTCATTTGGAGTAGAAACAGCAACCGATTTTGCCGTAAATCAAATATACGATAAATTAACATCAGAAGTGACAGTAAAAAGTACTGCCTTAAATTTGCTACCAGCAATTGGTGGTATTGGAAAATTAACGCGTGCTGCTCGCACAACTAGAATTTTAAAATTAGCGAAAGAAACTAAACTACTTGAAAAATTAGGTGTAATAACTGCTAATAATTTAGAAGATGTTGTAAGACAAGTTAGAGGTAAAAAGATTTTATCTGATAAATTAATATTTGATTTTACAAAACAAGCTAATAATGAAACTTTATTATATACAATTGGAAAATTAGCCCGAAATGATTTTTATAATGGTTTTAAAGTTTCTAAATTAGAAACAATTAATAATTTATTAAAAATTGAAAAAAATATTCAAAAAATAAGTCCTACATTAGTTCAAAAAATACCACGCATAAATGAAATAAATGCTAATAAATGATTGTCTGAATATGGATTAAATATTGATAAAATAAGCAAAATTAATACTAATGAGTGATATAACATAATGACTAATCTTCATAAAAAAGGTGTTGGTAAAAACCTAATATTAAATGCTAATTTAATGCGGAGCAGTAAAATATATAATAATAAATTATTAAATATTTTTCATCAAACACCAATTAAATTAAATAAAATTTTAAATCATTTAAACCCAAATTTTTATATTCAAAAAGTAACTAAAAAATTATTAGCCCCAATTGAAAAACAAATAATTACTATTAAACAAAAAGTAATTAGTAAAATTACTGATAAAACTAAAAAAATATTATCTAAATTTGAAACTAAGGCTATTAAAAAAGGTCAATTATTACCTTTTGCTTATGGTTCTGATGTTTTTTTAGCAGTAAAAATTGTTCCATTATCAGTTGCGGGTGAAGTTGCTTTAACAATATATTATAAAAATCCTAAATATGCCCCTATTGTCGTTATGACAACTTTAATCAAAGCAGAACAGTTTGTTTTAGCTCCTGAACCGTTTAAATTCTATATGAACAGTGAATGGTTTATTGGTTGGGGATTTAAAAAAACAAGTTTGTTTAATTTAGTTTCTTTTGCCCCACTTGTTTATCGGCGAGTAGTAAAAGATAGTTTTAAAATATATCGGACAATTGCTAAGATATTAAAAATGCAAGAACAATTTAAAAATAACTTTAATAAATATAAATTGTTAAATACGCTAGAAGATAGTGCGGTTACTAGTTTGTTAGGTAATGGACTAGTATTTCAAGCATATAAACAACTCAGAACAAAACAAGATTTAAACAAAACAATTAAAACAAAAACATTACTAAATAGTAAAAAATTTATATTAAAGAAAATATATTCTAAAAAAAGTAAATGATAAGGAGATGATTAAATGTTAAATGAATTATGACAAAATGTTACTTTGGAAAATTATAATAATTTTATTCCAATGACAGGTAAAATTACACAAGTTCCAGTTCGTTATAATAAGTTTTTTAAAGGTGATGTAGAATTATGATTTAAAACATTTGCTTTAAGAGCCCAAAATATGATTAATTCTTACTTAAACTATCCATTTTCAAAACTAAAGTTTGAAACATTTAAAGATCCATTATTAAAGAAAATTTGTATTAATATGGTGTTTATTACGATTGAGCATTGAACATTTAACCGCATTCCAATTGAATTTTTTACTTCGGCAAATATGAGTGTTGGTGATATTAATTATTCATCGCAAAATGACCCTATGATTACTTGACAAGGTCTATTGCCTACCTATGCAAAATCATTGGCTAATTTAACAACTTTAAAGAAAATGTTTCGTACTTTTCAAGAAGAAGGTATTGATTTAACAACGATTGATTTAGAAGCATATTATACTCAATTAGAAGTTGATGCTTTAATAGAAAAAGAAAAAACTAAGATTGACAATAAAACTATTGTTAAAAATAACAATAATGAAATAAATGTTCCCTTTGATAATGATACTATTTTTTATGATAAAACTAATAAAGTTTGAAAATCTAATACTGCTAATATTATTAATCCAGATTCTATAATGAAAACATTAAATCATAATGATTTTGTTATTACTGAGGGTGGTAATAATAAAGGTAAAATATCTGTAACAAACGGTTACAATGATGAATTAGCAATTGATGATCCAACTAGTGGCGGTGAGTTTGTTAATTATATGAGAACACGACAAATTGGAATTAAATTAATGCCTACTCAAAGTGGTAAAGCGAATGCTTCATTTAATCAAAAAACAGGTGAATTAGAAATTTGAGACCCTTCATTTAAAAATAATGATATAACTGCTAACTTTGAAATTATTAAAAAAAGTACAACATCAGAATTAAAAATAACTGATGACACATTACCAACTACAAAATATATTAATGAACATTATCAAATTAAAAGTAGTGATTGAGAAATTGTAGATATTACTGATTGAACTCCTAATGTTAGTGAATATCAAATAAAAGATTGAGATAAAAATAAATATAAATATAAAGTATGAGTTGATAATCAATTTTTAAATAGTTTTTATTTATCAACTTATAAAGGATTTACAGGAAATATATCAAGTGGAATAACAACTACTGGTAATGAAAATCAAATTGCACAATTAAGAAATAATGGAAAAATTATAATATATTCAAAAAATGCTGCTGCTAAAATGACTAAATTATATATTGAAAGAAAAAAAGTAAGTTAGAAAGGAGATGATTTTATGCCAAAAGTAAATATTAAAGATGTAATTATGTTTTTGAAAATCTTTGGAGTTTCATCATTGTTTTTTATCGCAGGAATTATTATTTGTTTTATAGGAGAAAAAACATTAGGTATTTCTTGACCAGCATATGTTATTGTTTCAGCAATGCTTATTGGAGCAGGAATTATAGTTTTAATTATTGAAACTATTAGATTTATCAAAACTCATAACAAACAACAAAAACAAGATAGTATTGAAGATGTTATTAAAAAAGAAGAAACAAAATAAAGAGGTGTTATAAATGGGATTGTTGCCAGCAAAAAAGAAATTAAAAAAAGAATATGATATTGATAGTTATTATCTTAATTTAGCATCAACGATTACTAATCGTAAAAATGTTACTGTTCAAAAACATAATGAGATTTTAGAAAAAAGAATTTGTGAAGATAATGCTAATTTTTTAAATCCGCGAGATTTAGAAATTAGCATTTATAATCCACTTACTAATCAAAAAATAGATACTAAATTAATTAATAGCTTTTTAAAAATGCAGGACTTTACCAATAAGAATTGATATAACGAATATAAAATTAATAAGAATGGTAAAGGTGCATATTTTATTTTTGCTAATAATTCAAAACTTAATTTTATTACTATTGATTTTTACAATGACCAGTATGATGAATTAGGTAATTTAGTATCTTGCACTTTTGATTATGACCCTTATATTAAAAATGACCAGAGTATTTTTATTACTGAAAAATTAGAGATTGATGCTGTAACTAAACAAGTTAAAGTTATTAGAAAGTTAAAAACACGATTATATAGTACTATTACCGATTTATATATTGATGATGCAAAATGAAATAACTATACAACTTTACAAAGAGAAGAAATATTACCACTTAATTTTATTCCAATTCAAATTATTCCTAATAACCCTAATTTTGAGCATTCTGCTCGTTATGGTAAACAATTTGCTAGTATTTTAGATATTATTGCCGAAAAGATAATGTTAGATCCATTATTAAATAGTGGTAAATTTACTATTAATACTAACGGCGTGACTGGTGTAGTTGACCAAGAAATTAGTAAAATGCTGGCATCATTTATTGAAAATGACTTGTTATTAGTTGAAGGAGACCCTGATAGTAATTTTCAACCAGTAGACTATATTGCGGGTAATTTTAAAGGTGAGCAATTAACTAAAATATATGATTGATTATTAACAAATTACTATAAAATAAATCGCCATCATGTTCCCGCAATCGCTAAGGGAGCCCAACAAACTCAGGCGGAAGTTGCGGGAGTTAATATTCAAACAAACGCATCATACGAACAAATGATATATATTAGAGAAATTAAATTAACTGAATTTATTATTAAGTTAATTAAATATGATAATGCTATTTTAAACAATAGAACATTCAATATTAAAAATATTGACGAGTTAATTGTTGATGTTCGCTTACCAGTAAATGCTACTTTAAACAGACAATTAAAAAACAACGAAACTATTATCAATATACCTAATGAAGAAGGAGAACAAGAATAATGTTAAAACCATCTGAAAAAATGTTAGCACAATTAGCAGAAAATGATGAACCAATTGACTATTCAATTGATAGTATTCCATTAGATTTTGCTAGTCAATCGCAGTACAGCGACCCTGATTTAGAACAATTATTTACTGAAGACCGTGCTAGAACCTTATATATTTATAAAATTAATAATCTTGTTAAGATAAAGCAAAAACCAATCTTAAATTACTCTCAAAATAGCGTTAAAATTGGTTTTATTGATAAAGATGAATATATTAAGATTATTGGTTATGAAATCAGTGATTTTAATTTTAAATTACAAATTCAACAAAATACCACAGTCCAAGATAATAGCACAAGTTATGTAATGATTGATGAAAAAGATATTTTAATTAATGATATTTCAAAACAAGACAAAGAATTTTTAGAATCCTATGACTTAAAAATAGTATCTATTAATGAGCCAATTAGTGAAGATAATAAAAATGAATGTTATATTATTGAAGAATACAAACGACCTTATACACCCGATGGTGTTGATATTATTAAATCTATGCATTTAGTTAAAATAACTGATTTTAAATGGAAAAACCAAAATAGTATTCATTTAGTATTACAAAAATCATTGCCAGAAGATACAGTATTTACTGGAATTGAGATTAAATATCCTAAATCAATGTTATTTGGAAATATTAAATGTTGAGGTAATATTAATGGTGTTTATTCTTATCCTTCATCAATAGTTGAAAATGCTAGTTTAGTACCTTTACTATCAATGCCAATAGAAACCAACCCTAATGTACGAATATTTCAATATTGATTTACGGAAAGTTTTTTGCCATGAAGTATCGCTAAAAACTATATTCAAGGTGCTGATATTTTAGGTTTAATAAATAAAAATGGTTTAGAAAAAGTTTTATTAAATTTTTTAACATATCGTTATAATTATGATCGAAAATTTCAAGGGGCAAAATACGATGAAAAAGGAAATCCTACCAATAAAGCGGCTGAATTACGCCAAAAATTCGAAGGACAAAAACCCGAAGATGTTATTGATGGTCTATTTGAAGAATGAAAATTCAAAAACCCAACTCTTATTAATGATAAAGTTATAAAAATATTTAAACAAATTATTTATATGCTTTCAAATTATACATATAGCAAATATGCAATTAATAAAGGCTATAATGATGATATTAAGTTAATTGCCCCCTATTATTTTGAATTATTATCAATACCTGAACCTGATAAAAAAGATGAAAATTATTGAAAATTTAAAAAATGTATAATTGAGTTAAATTCATTGTATTTTAATTTTTATGGTGGTCCAATTCCACCATCGCCATTAAATTATTGAGAAAAAGTTTATGCAGATGGTAAACCGTTTAATGAAGTTGATAATAAATATTATTTTGTTGTGTGAAAGGGCAAAACAGAATGATATATAACAAAGTTTCTTAATAATGAAAAAATAAATCAACATGGCAGAAAAGTATTAAAAGAAGAAGACGGATATGAGATTGGTTTATATCGTTATAGTAATTTTAAATATGAAGTTGATTTATTTAATTATGAACCATCTAAAATGACAAACTGACCTTGAAGAATTGACAAAGGAACTTATTTTAAATCTGTTTATCGTTGTGAAATAAAGGGTGAACCAAATATACCAAGTATTGACCCAACAACAGGACAAATTATAGAATGAAATTTAAAACATCAGAATAATAACAACAAAAATGATGAAATTAAAGCAATTATAAAAAATAAAGATATTTCAGAAAACTCCATTTATCAATTAGAAGCAAACTATTTTAATTGATTATCCATAACAAATGAATTAGAAACTAATAACATTCCTTCTCTTATTCCGGCAGAAATTAAATTATCAGATGGCGAATATGGTAAGTATTTAACCAATTTAATTGTTTCTAATCAAAAAATAGAAGATTATTTAAATTATTTTTCACAATGATATAAATTGCTTTATTCTAAGGCAGATTGAGGGGGAATAACTAAAAAATTAGTTGTAGATAATATTAAAATAACTTTTGATAAGCATCCAAAACTATTTAATTTAAATGAAATTGAAATATCTGGTATATGGGGTTATGGAAATTATGATATAAATATTTATGTTGATAAATCAAATGAAAAAACTATTGAAGGAAAAGATATAAATTTAAAATTAATTAAAAGTTGTCCTATTGGAACCAAAGTTAGTGGTAAAGATAGAAATACATATCTTCAGTTAATAGAAGATGAAGTCTGATATCTTTGAAAAAATGGTGTTGAAGATGAAAAATCATATTCAAATATTGCGGTTGCTGATTTTTTAAAAAAATCAAATAATATAATATTTTTTTATCCACCCATAAAAGAAGAAATTAATATTAATAATTTAGAATTATTTAATAAAAACAATGAAAAACTATCATTAATTACATTAGAAATATAAAAAGTCATTTATTAAAATGACTTTTTATTATTAATTAACTTTTATATTACCATCATTATTAACAACTAAATCAGGTAAATTTTGTTCATCACCATTTCAACGATAAACAGATTTAAAATAAGTTCCTTTGTCAATTCTTCAAGGTCAGTTTGTCATTTTAGATGGTTCATAATTAAATAAATCAACTTCATATTTAAAATTACTATAACGATATAAACCAATCTCATATCCGTCTTCTTCTTTTAATACTTTTCTGCCATGTTGATTTTTTTTTTCATTATTAAGAAACTTTGTTATATATCATTCTGTTTTGCCCTTTCACACAACAAAATAATATTTATTATCAACTTCATTAAACGGTTTTTCTTGTGGTACCATTCATTCTAAGTTGTTTTTAATTTCTTGGTTATCAGTATTTATTTTGTTTTTTTCTTTTAATTTTGTTAATTCTTCAGTTGTATATTCTTTTTCTTGTGGTGTATTACTATTACAAGCAACTAAACTGGTTGTGCTTGTTACCATTAAGATGGTTGTTACCAAAATACTTAATATCTTTTTCATATTTTAATTCTATTATACTATAGCTGCCATTAGTTCTGGTTCTGCCATTTCTCAAATTGATGAAAAAATACTAATAGCTTTTTCATAAAATAATTGAAAAACATCTTCATGTATTAATAATTCACCGTTTTCTATTTGATTAAATAAAATATTAAAAATTTTTTCCCCCGTAATTGAAATTTCTGTAGTTTGATCTGGAATAAATTCACCTTCACTGTCTCTTCATGGATCTCTAACATAATAAATATCTTCAAGTATATTTTCTTTATTTGGTTTGATTCCAACAATTAATGCAGAATGAGAAGAGTTATTAAATATTCGGCCATAATGTTCTAATTCAAAAAAACCACCAAACATAACAGGAGATTGTCTAGAAAGAGATTCCCATATTAAATATCTTATCCACATTCTTTTTTCTATATCATTTAATCTATTTCAAAATAATCGAGTTAAATCAATTTCCTTTAAATTATATCCCAAACTTTCCTTAATTATCGGGTTTGTGTTAAATAATTCAATTACATTTGATAACGAAACACCCCCATCAATAATGTCTGAAAAAAAACTTATAATTTCTTCTTGTTCCATTTCTTTAAGATCTTTATTATTAAGAATATTATTATCAAATATATTTTTTAAAACTGCAATAACACATCATGCATTAGTTGTTTGAAATTGCATTGGTTTTTTCATGCTAGTTTTTCTTAAATCAATTAACACATCTTCTAATATTGGATATGTTATTTCTTGTCTTTTAACTCTATTTAAATTTTTTAAATTATTTGTTTGTAAATAACTAATATCACTAATTATATTTTCTTCTTTTTGATAAGGACTAGCGGCAATTGTTGTTGGGACAGCAGTTCCACTAATAATTAATACACTTAATAAACTTAAAAGTTTTTTCATTTTGTATAATTTCCTTTCTTTAATCTTGAAACTTTTTATCAAGATCTATTGACATTATATATATATATATATATATATACAAGCGCTTTTAAATATATTTTAGAAAGGAGATGAATTATAATGGTTATTATTTTGATTATATTGTACTAAATCTGGGCTCGCGGAATTTTCATAAGTTTGTGAAAAATGCCTTAAAGTTTAAAAAAACTTTTGCCGCGCTTTTCAAAATACTTGGGAAAAATTCTAAGCGTTAAGCGAAGAATTTTATAAAGGTTCCCAAATTTGTTTGAAAGAACCTCAAAATCTTTTTTAACTTGTAAGTCATTTTATCACAAAAATTTAAGAAAATCAACCGCTCGCCCAAAACCTCAAAAAACTATATAATTAGCTTTGTATATAAAAGAAAGGATTTTTTAAAATGGATAAAACAAAGCATCATTTTACTTTTAAAGAAAGAGTAATGTTAAAAGATTTATTAGAACTTGATTCTTTAAAAAGAAAAAATGGTAAATCGAATATATCTAAAATAGCAAAAATATTGCATAAAAATCGCAATACAATTAGACAAGAAATAAAAAGGTTAAAAGATAATGAATATGACGCTAAATTAGCACACGAAGATTATTTACAAAAACGACAAAAATGTTTTAAAAAATCATCATTATTGCTAAATATTTTAGAATGACTAGATGAAAAATATAACAAATTTCATGATTCACCAGAACAAATCTGTAAAAAATATGAAAAAGAGTTTGGTATTAAATTTCCGGTATGTTTTAAAACTTTATATAAATATATTCATTTGGGATTTTTAAATTTCAAGAAAGATAATTTGTATTTTCATGGTAGAAAATATAAAACAAAAAATAGAATTGATAACCGTGGAAAAATAAGAAATTTTAGAACTATTGAAGAAGCAAAACATGATAAAAATGAATTTGGTTGATTTCAAATGGACACTATGGTTGGTAAAAACAATAGTGTTTGTTTAGTTTTAATCGAAGAATTAACGCAATTTAAAATCATTGAACCATTAAAAGAAAAAACAACAAAAGAAGTTACAAACGCATTAAAACGAATTTTTTCTAACAGATTTTTTAAAGATAGATGCAAAGGAATAATAACAGATCAAGGCAAAGAATTTGCTGATTGAGAAAAAATTGAAAAAATAACAAATGCTAAAGTATATTTTTGTGATGCTGGAACTCCAACACAAAAACCCAAAGTTGAAAGAGCAATTCGTGATTTTAGACATTGATTTTCCAAAGGAATTGATTTAAGTATTTATTCAAGAAATTATTATCAAGAAGTTGCTAATATAATAAACTCTAAACTTAAAAAAACTTTACATTGACTATCTTCAAAAGAAGTTTTTATACAAATGTTTAATTTTTAATATAATTACCTATAAAAATTTTAATCATTTTATTTTTTAGTGTGCCAAAATTCATAAATTTAAAACAAAACTACTAAATTTTTTTAAAATAAATTATATTGAACATTTATTTTATTGATGTTATAATAAAATTAAGTAGAGTGCTACACTTCATAGTACAATTTACAAGTTAAATTAATTTGCTAATAATTAACAATTAAATTATAACACAATAAATAAAAAATAATATCTTTTTTTGCATTTTTATTATTTTTGTGTTAATGTGTAGAACTAAGGAAAGAGGGTAAAAAAATGATAAATATTGATAACAATTTTTTTAAGAATTTTAATAATTTGTTATATATACAAAGTATTGAAATTATTCAACAAAATTTAGAAGATTGTGATGAATGAATTTTTAAAAATTATAAAATTGATGAAACTTTAAAAAAATTTAAAGATTATAAAGTAAAAGAAATAAAACCAAGAACATTAACTATTTTAAATGGGAAAATAACTTTTAAAAGAAGAAAATATTATAAAATTAATCCAGAAACAGGTAAAGAAGAATATATTTTTCCTTTGGATAAACTTTTAGGAATTGAAAAATGACAAAGAATAAATAATTCTGTTAAAGAAAAAATATTATCATTTATTGGCAAGAAAAAAACATATCAAGATATTTTAGATACTATGGAACATGTAAAAATTTGTATAAAAACAATTTCAAATATTATGAAAAATGCAAAAACTGATAAAGAATATTACCTTAATAAAACTGATAAAAAAATAAAGATACCTCATACTTTATATATTCAAATTGATGGGACTTATTTAAAAATGTGAAATGAAAAGAAAAAAGGAAAAGAAAAAATAAAAAAACATAGTATATTTTCAACTGTTCATACTGGTTTTGATAAGGTAAAATCAACGAAAAAAAGACCTGTAATTCAAGATAAATTAGGTGTTATAGAGCTAGATAATATTCCAGAATATATTAAAAAAAATAGTAAATTAACTAATTTTGTTAATAAATTACTTACATTAATTACTGTAAAGGTGTTTTGGTTAAAAAAGCAACTTATCATGAAAAAACTCTTAAAAATAAATTAAATACTAGTATGATGAATTTTAAAAATAAAATTAATTTATTTAATACTAATGAACCATTAGAAGAAAATAGAATTAATTATTCAGTTAATAATTTTGTAAATAATAATTTACAACCAAACTTATATTTTTATTAATTTTATCTAATAAATTAAATAACTTTAATAAACATATATTTTTGTCATTGAAAAATTTAAAAAATGTTAAAATATTGTTGACAATAAAATTAAAAGTAATATAACTTAAATAAGTAAGTGGTATTTTTATTCCACAATTTCTAAGATATTAATTATAATCCTTAAATAATACATACAACCAAAAGTAAATTGATTAGAATATGTTTTATGAAAATATGTTGTTACGTTTATGTATTGTTTTGCTATGTTGTCTCATTCTTGAAATGTCCAATATAATTCTTTTACTGGAATAGGATTATTTAAATTATATTGTTCATTATCATTTTCATCCGTGTATTTTTCATAAGATACTTTTAAACTTTTAGAACGAAACATTGAAACTCTTAAATTATTATATCTTTTATCTAGTTTTTTATCAGTTAAAATTTCTTTTTCTTCAGCATGTATCATTTCATCTGTTCACGCCGATATAATACCACTACCTTTACCAACTTTTCCCATAATTTTATTACCATTAGCATAACCAGCAAAAGCAATGCGAACACCACTAGGAAAAACAATTTCTCCACCTTCTTTAACATTTTTAGGTCAAACAATTCCATTTTCATTGTCGGGCCCTATATCAATCCCATATTTATCATATAAATAATTACATACATTAATTGTATCGCCAAATGTAGTATCTTCATGGCTATTGGCATATCTTCGTAAGATATTAGATGAAGCATCGGTAAAATTACAAGCAAAAAATAATTTTTCGGCTAAATGATTTCATGTTTTATTAGTACCACGACCAGCTGAAACAAATTTAAAAAAACTTGGCGAAGTAAAATATCGGGCATAACTATTACCAACAAAATCTTTAAATACTTCTCAATCAAAACCAAAATTATAGTCACTAAAATTTAAATCATATTTTTTATTTAAATGTTCATAACTAGTAATCCGTTTTTTGTTATTAATTTTAGTAAAGTCTTGCATTTTTAAATAGCCTCCTTTTTTGATAAGATTATGTGAAGTATTAAGTATCATAATTTAAAAAAATTGTTTAATTACGAAAGGAAATTATAAAATGGAATTAAAACAAAATTTATTAGAAGATTATAAAAAAGATAAAATAATAGAAACAAACAATGAAGTTAAAAATTTCTTAATTGAAAGAGATAATGAGATATTTAAATTATATCAACAAGGGGGAATATTACAAGGATATAAGGTTGTATCAAAAATACCAAAAACATTTAAAACAGAATATGGGGATAACACTTTAAAAAGACGAAGATATTTTAAATATGATGAAGAAAAAAATGAATATATAAACCGCTATCCTTTGGATGAAGAATTAGGTTTAAAAAAATACGAAAGAATTGAAAAAAATTTAAAAGATAAATATTTATCTTTTTTGGGTGATGGAAAAAGATATAAAGATATTTTACATACAACAGAGAATGCAAATATTAGTGAAAGAACAATATCTAATATTTTTAAAAATGACGATTTAGAAGAAACTGATTATATTAGTAATAAAAATAACAATAAAATTAAAATTCCAAATAATATTTTATACATTCAAATTGATGGGGCTTTTGAACCTATGAGAGAAAATAAAAAAAGAGTTGAAAATAAAATATTTCTTGCGACTATGCATGTTGGTGTTGATGAAGAAAAGTCAACAAAAACCAGAAAAAAATGAAAAAGAAAAAAGGCGTTTTTCAAATGATGAATAAAAATCATAAGAATAAAAATGACAAATCTAATATTGATAATTTTATTGATAAAATTTTTAAATTAATGGATACTTATGATATTAATGAAGATACTAAAATATTAATATCTTGTGATGGTGAAAAAAAATTAAAAAAATTTACAAAGCAATAAAAGCAATATATAAAAATAATACTGTATCATATAGTTTAGATAAATTTTATTTATCAAATAGATTTAAACAGTTATTCCCAAATCGAAATAGAATCAAAATTCATAAAATAAAATATAAATTAGCAAAAATATATTTCTTTACTGGAAATTATAAATTATTATTAGATTTTTTAATGTGTCATTTGCCTTATGTTATTGATAATAAAAAGAAATTTTTATTAAAAACTATTGAATTAATTAAAAATAATAAAGAAGGAATTGAAAATCAAGCGTTAGAATATAATATTGGTTGTCATGTTGAAGGTGATGTATCACATTATATTAAGGCTATTAAAGGGCGTGGTGCAAAATATATTGTAAAGAAATATTTATCAATATGTTAATTGCTTCTATGTTAAGACTTAATAGTAAAACCAATGAAGAAAAAATTGATAAAAATAATAAAAATAAAGAAAAAATTAAATTTAATATATTTAATTTAAATCAATCTCAAAATCAATTTTTATCTTTATAAAAAAAAAACCTTTTAAAATTAGTAATAACTTTAAAAAGTATTTTTTAGTGTGTCAAAATTCATAATTTTATAAATTATTTCTTCAATTAAAAATTATATTTTTAAAAAAAGTTGAATTTTTTATAAATTTTGTTATCATTTAGTCATAAGCGAAACTTAATTTGTTTCTAATTACTTAATTTTATTAAAAACCTCAAAATAATGTATACTACCCTTGATCTAAGACTGAATTAATGTAACTAAAATCAGTATCTTCGCCATATAATTTTAAAATTTCTAAACTTTCATTAATGACAATTGCCTTTGCTAATTGTTGATAACAAATTTCATAAACTCCATATACTAAAACAGCCTTATGATAATTACTTAAACGAGCAAAATTTCATCCTGGTTTTAAATGTTGATTAATTTTCGCAATAATATCTGATAGATTTGCTAATATTTCCTCAACTTGAATTGTTTCCGTAGAAGTTGTTACCATTTGTGAGAAATCATATGCTTCTTGTTTTGTTGTTAAAACATCATGTTGTAAAACAAAGTGACGATATAACAAATTAATAATATTAATGCGTTCTTGGCGTTTTGACACGTGTCATACTCCTTTAAATATAATAATATAAACAAAATAAACTACTTTTTTGTAACCGATAATTATGGCGATGACTATGCTCGCTTAACAAATGATGTAACATTAAAATTGTTTTATCGGCAAAAAGATCAATCGTTAAATCATCGTTTTTTTCAATATATTTTATTATATCACTTTAATGCATTTCTTGCTGATTAATTATTTGAATATTATTATAAGGCACCAAGTCAGTAACAATAAATGGTTCTTTACTATTAATCACAACCAAATTAATTATAGCAGTACGTAAAAATTGTTTTGCATCAAGTAATTTAACCATCCGATTAATCATAAATTGTTGTGTTACAATTGGCGAAGTAATTAAACCTTTCCTTTGCTCTCACATTGGAGTTGTTAATGTTATTGTTACTGGTTCAGATAATGTTTTGATTTTTAAAAAATAAAGATTTTTTCGCGTTAAAATTAAGCGTGGAAAATAATATGTAATACGGCTAAAATCATCATAAAAAGCAACATTTTTAAAATATCACATATAATTAACAGTCCGAACATATCGTTCAATAATCTTATCAAAGCCATAATATGTTCAGAATATAACTCTTGTTTTCAATTCAACGGTGGTAAACCAAGCTCCTGTCGAATTTTAACTAAATAACGTCATTTTTTAAATGTTAACATCCTATTTTTCCCTTCTTTAAATTAAGTAAAAAAGAAACCTATGGTTTCTTACGATCTCAAAAATGATTAGTTCGTTTTTGATGCGCATATCGATATTGAATTTCATCTTTTTCTGTTAATTTTTCAACTAATTCTTCATTATATCGACGTGCTAAAGCTTCTTGATAATCAAAGATTTTTTCTTGTACCCGAACATGAATCCCATCTACTAGTAATGGAGCTTTAATTTCTGCCAACTTTAAAAATCTAATTTTTTTTGCATGTAAATACAGTAATTTCCCATGTAATTTAGCATTTCTTAATAAAATATATTCCTTTTTATTACATGCTTCTGTAACATTATTTTCAGTATAAACATTATAACTAAGAAAATGATTTTTATCTTGTGCATTACCTGCAAAAAAATTTCATTGGGGTCCATCTGATCAATGCAAATGATTTTTCCATTGCGTAAAAAGTAAAGATGCCCTGTTTTTATATCTCCTATCATTTCTCGTTACCTCCTATCTCCTTAAGGTTTATAAATATTTGGTTAATACTTAACGAGGTGATAATTAATAATTAATACACTATTTTCTATTACATACGTCTTGCATTAGTTTTGCTTGCACTCGTAATGATTCAATTAAAAGTTGTCGATTTTCTTTAACTTCATCGCGAATTCTTAATAACCGTCGGAATTCCTTTTGACGTTTAATAAACTCTTCAAGGTTTTCTTTTGTATCTTTATATTTAAGCACTTGTTTATTTAGCAATTTAATTTCAGCATATTGCTTTTGGTTTAATAGCATAACATGCTTACGTAATAGGGAAATTGATTCACTACGGTTTTTAAAGTTGCATTGCTTAATTCTTCATCATTAGTTTTAATTGCTCGTGATAAGTTAATAGCTCGATTAAAATCAGCTAATTCTTGAGAAATTTGACGATTATATCCTTGTTCATATTGACGTCGAACTTCAAAAAAATATTCCGTCATTTTTTGATCATAAACTAATCGTTCTTCAATATTTGGCCGTTTTGTTTCATCATAACGATGATTATAATTTGTTTTTTTGTAAAGATCTTCATCAAACAATAATTCTTGTTCATCAGTTATTACTTCGTTTGTTTGATTATTAATCGCTTTCTTTGCTTTTGCAGTTTCTCGATCTTTTTTTCTTTGTTTATAATTTAGTTTTGTAGCAAAAGTTGCTTTTAATTGTTCTAATTGCGTTTGCTCTGCATCAGTCAATTTCTGAAAACGACTTTTATTTTCTAATCGTAAAATTAATCGTTCTTCAATTGATAATGGATCTTCTGTTGTCTGAATTATTTTAACTGGCTTTGGTTTTAGCGGAGTAATATCTTTTTCAGCAAATTCATTTAAACTAATTTCAACTGGTGATTGTTTAATTAAACGAACAAGAATTTCATCATCTCCTTTTTCAATTTCAATTTTATCATTTGGATCAACAACAAAATCAACAATTGATAAACCATTCCGTTTAATTTGAGAAATTTGTTGTGCCAAGATTGGTCGTAAATCACGACGAATTGTTGTTACTTCTTCTGTTTCTTTTCGACAAATAATTGTTTTAGGTTTGTCTTCAAACGAGTTTGATAATTCTAATTTATTTTTAACCTGATTAGCATCAAAATGATTTCAGGTTAAGAAAGTAGAAAACTGGTCATTAATATGCTCACTATCTTTTGATGGCGGTTTCATTAAATTTTCTCTTTTAGAATTGGCATTTTTAACAGACATTTTCTTCGGCATACTCGTTTGCTCGGTAGTAATTGTTATTTCTTCTGTTAATGACATTACTGGTGAAAATTGTGGTAAGAAAGGCTTTGATTTTGACTCTGCTTTCTTACTAACTGCTTGTTTTGCTTTATGATTCTTTAATCTTTGCAAAACAGGAATTTCTTTTTCAACCCGATAACTATAATCAATAAATTTACTTTTAGCTCTTTGCTCTTCTCAAGTATTTCTTTTTTTATCCTTTAAACGAATAACACCTGTTTTTTTAGTTCTAACAACTTCGTTAACATATTTTTGTTTTAACGCTTGGTATTCGACACTATTTTCATCTAATTGTCCCAATAAAACCTTGATTGTTGCTGGCGTTAATTTTTTATCCATTAGTTCTGTTGTATCTCGATCAGAATCAATAATGTTTCCATAATTGACACGAGAAGTTACGACAGATTCTGAGTCTTTTTCTTTTGCCATTTTCTATTCCTCTTTTATCTATTTTCTCGTTTTTTGATACTTACATATATTATATAAAATTTTTGCACTTTTTTAAATTTTTTTTACTAAAAACCTTGCTTTTTTTAATAAATTATTTATAATAATATATCTTTTTTAACTTAAAGATTATCAGCGTGATTTTGGGCCTTTTTTGTGAAGATAACGCTGCCTCTTACTTTTTATTGATTTTTCAGTTGATAGCAGCAAAGATTCTTGTTCTTGTGGTTGATGATACATATTATATTCATCTAACAATGCACGACCAATTTCTCGCATAAAAATAGTGCCATAATTATCTTCTGCTGTTGAAATTTTATTAATGTCATTTCTATTTTTAAATACTGGCTTTGCTTGCAATTCTAATCCAGTAACTTCACTATTTAATATTTTTTTATTTATCTTTGGTAATTTAACTGGCTTTGATAATGTAGCCAAATATTCTTCTCGTTTTTTTAATTCATTTAATCTAATTTGTTGTAAATCACGAAGCGCTAACTCTTGTTGACGTTATACTTTTTGTATTTGAATTTTATTATTATTTGCTAATGCTTGTAATAATTGTTTTTGAACAATAGCATCTGCCTCTTGCGCTCATAATTCTTTCTCTCGCGCTCATTGTAAAGCCACATCAGGTCTTTTCTGAGGATCAATGCCACTTGATGTCACAACTTCATCAAAATATTTACGAATTAATTCGGCTGTTGAAATTTTTTTATTTTCCATTGTTAATTCTTCACCACTTTATTGTTACTACTTATTGTTTCACTCTTTTCATTATTAGAGTTTTCAACTAAAAAGCCATCAATAACTTTTTTTCCTTCATCAGGATATTTTTCAATTAAAATTTGTGGTAATGGTTTAGGTTTTACTTTTTTATTATTAAGTTTTTTTGATAACGCCGTTCTTTACGCATATTTTTTTGAATTAATTTTTCTTTTAACTGACGCCGATGAATTTCACAAATTTCACGAGGATGATATCCTGCATAAATATATTGATTTTCCGTTAAATCAACTGTTAAATCATGTGTTTTTGTGGAATCAGCATAATCAATTTGATAATCTTTTAATTCTTTCCGTGTATATAAAGTCAAATCTGCGTCTTTTCTTTTAGTAGGAATAAATGTTTGATTATTTACTTCTGCTATCAAATTAGATTGTTTTTTTGTTATTTTTAAATTAGAAACTTTATCATTATTTTTTTCATAATCATTTCCATATCATTTTTATTTTTTGTGTTTGTTCAATTAATGTTTTATTATTGCTAGCCCCTATTGTTTTAGTAGGTACACTATTTTGACTAGTTCCATTCAAAAATGGTTGCTTTTGCTTACTACTAATTGCATTTGTGAAAGTTAAATTTATCACAATTGCTTCATTTTTTCTATTGATAATTTTGACTTAATCTTCTTTGATGGTTTTATCATTAATGGATTAATTTGTCTAGTAATATCAGGTTCTAAATAAAGATCAGTTTTAAAAATTGGTTTTCGTTTTGGTTCTTCTTTTATAAAATTACGAATATATTTACCACCAATTTGTTTCTTAGTTTTTCCTAAACTACGGGATAATGATTCTTTGACCATTTGATCACGTTTTTTAATAACATGTTCCGGATTAATCACAATTGGTGTCTCATTTTTATCTTTTTTATGTGTGATTTGCTGCATATGTTGTTTTCACTCTGAAGGATGTGAATTCCGACGTGACAACAATTCTAATTGATTTTTACTTAAATTCATTTGATCTTTAATTTCATCTAATGACCGTGATTTAAGATCCCGATTTGATAAAGAATAATCTTCTTCTGGATGATAACCTTCTTGCGCTCGATTTGAATATGGATTAAAATCATGTTTAGTATTATCTCGTCATGATAACAATTGTAATTGATTTTGATTTAATCCTCAATTATTTGCATGTTCTTTCACTTGTTCATTAAATCCTTTTAATGATTCAATTGTTTCCTCGTTTTGACTGTCATTTTTTGAACCTTGTGTTTGACTTTGGAATCGTCCATAATGTTCATTGCATTGTCGGATTAATCGTTGCTGATTTGGATTTAACTTACTAATAATATTTTCAGTTTCTTCTGATGAAGGAAATACTTTATCAGACTTTATATTCTCGTCTAAGATTAGTTCATTCTTAACAACCTAGGATTTAGTCCCATTGTTTTCTTGCTACTCGTTGCATTTTTTGCCAATTCTTTTTTTAAATAATGATGATTTTTTACTTGGGGTTTTTTTAAATTGGCATTTTCTCCTAATAATAATTTAACAAATTTTTCATATTCTTTTTCATAACGTTGATTTCAATCAATTGCACTATTTGAATTTAAATTTTGATATTCTTCCATTAACTTTAAATATGGTTCTGACTTTTTTCAAGACTTAGTTAACATTTTAATAAGCATTGTTTCATTAACATTTATTTTTAAATTATTATTAACTTCTTGTAATTGTTTTGTTTCATTCAATTTCTTACTAGCCATCATTTTACCTCAAATTTTTAAATTATAACCGTCAATAAATTCTTTTTCTAAGATTATATCATTTTTTTCTTGTTTTTGATATCAATACTTGTATAATTAAATATTAAAAAAATAAAAGAGAATGACTCTTTTATTTCTGTTGTAAATATGCTTCTAAAATTAATTGCGCTGCTAAACTATCTTTTTTTTGTTTTCGTTTTTGGCGCGAAAAATTTGCTTCTAACATTATTTGATGAGCTTGATGTGTTGTTAACCGTTCATCAACTAAGTGAATTGTTATCGTTGCTTCTAATAATGGTTTTAAAATATCAACAAAATCATTAACCATTAAAACACGAGGTCCAATTGTATTATTCATATTTTTTGGATAGCCAATAATAATATCACTAAATTGGTTCGTTGTAATTAACTCTGCTAAATATTCTGCTGCTTGTGCAAAATCATTTTCTGGAAAACGATAAACACCATACCCAGTCGCAATCAGTCCCCGACTTGTTGCTAACCCTAGTGTTTTACTACCAACATCAACTCCTAAATAATACTTAGCCATGATGTTTTAAAAATTCTAGCGGGTTAGCAAATAATTTAACAAGTAAAGTTTTGTCTTTATTGTTAAAACCACTTTGAGCAACACTATTATTGCCGCCACCTTTACCACCTAATAATGGATTTAATTGTTGAATAATTTTTCCAGCTTGATAACGATCATCTAAATCATCACTAACACCAACAATTAATGTGGCTTGTTTTTCATCACTAACATCAACGAAGAAAATTAGTAAGTTTTGATATCGAACTTTATAATCATCAATTAACACTTTTAAAGCATTAATATCAACTTTTGTTGTAAATTGATGAGTTAAAACATTAATTCCATTTTTAGTTTGTGGTAACAAGGTATTATATTGTTTGACAAATTGTTGAATTAAAATATTATCATATTGTTTTTGTCAATATTTAAAATCTTCTTTAAATTGTACTACTAACTCTTTTAACTGTTTTCAGTTTGTTTTTGAAACAGTTAAATTTCTAATTTGTTCTCAAGTTTGCTCTAAACGTTGGTCAAGTAATGCTTTCTTACCTTGATTATACTTATCAAAATAATTAATTGCTTCAGTTTTTTCTTTTAAAAATTGTTCATTTAGATAACTAGCAATTGTTTTATTTGAGGTAATAGCATGAATTCGAAATGTTCCAACTCCTTTTGATTCCAAACCAGTTACTAGTAAATCTTCAACATCTTGTGAATTAGTCACATGGGTTCCTCCACAAAGTTCACAAGAATAAGTACCAAATTTAACAATTCGAACCTCAGCATCATATTTTTCTGTAAAAAAAGCTAAAGCATGATGCACATCTAATGCTGTTTGCATATCAGTAAAAATAACTTCACAAGGAATTGCAGCCTTAATTGCTTTTGTAACAGAAGCTTCTACATCTGTAATTTCCGCTGGTGTAATTGCTTGATTATGTGTAATATCAATTCGTAAACGTTCATCATCGTTATAAGAACCAGTTTGCATAACATGGTTTCCTAACACTTCTCGTAAAGCAGCATGAATTAAATGTGTTCCTGAATGATTTTTCCGCGTATAAAAACGACGATCACTGTCAATTGATGCATTGACCAAATCTCCAATCTTAAGTGTCCCTTTAACTTTGACAAAATGTAAATGCTGTTTATTTGGCCCTTGTTGTACATCGAGAACATAAGCTGTCGTATTGTCTTTTAAAATTAATCCGTGATCAGCAGCTTGTCCCCCTTTTTCAGAATAAAATGGTGTCTCTTTTAAAATGATATATCCTGTTGTATTAGTTAATTTTGTGACTGGTTTATCATCAGCAAACATAAAGACAATTTCTGTATTATTAACTTGTTCATGTTCATAACCAACAAATTGACTAGCAACATCTAACTTGGTAAAAAGTTCGCTTTGTAAATGAATTGCTTTAATATCTTTTCGATTAGTACGTGAAATTGTTTTCGCATTTTCTAATAATTCATCAAAACCAACACGATCAACACTAATCCCTGCTTCGTGTGCTTTTTCTTCAATTAATTCAATTGGGAAACCATAACTTTCAAGTAAACAAAAGGCATGTTCTTTTGAAATCATATCATATTTTCTTTTAACTTCATTAAAAAGTTTGTTTCCTTGTTTTAATGTTCTCAAAAATTTATTTTCTTCATCTAATACAGCTTGTTCAACAATTGGTTGTTTTTCAACTAGATAAGAATAATATTCTTGCATAATGTTAACTACTGTTTCCACTAATTTAAATAAAAATGGTTCTGTTAAATCAATTTTTTTCCCATATAAACTAGCACGACGAATTAAACGTCGAATAACATAACCGCGATCTTTATTCCCCGGAAAAGCACCATCAGCAATTGCAAAAGTAACTGCCCGAATATGATCAGCAATTACTTCAAATGCAGTATTAATTTTTAATTGTTCTGAATCATTGTTAAACAATGCTGTTTCATCATAATGAAATTTTCCATTTACTAATTTTTCAACCGCTTTAATAATCGGCATAAACAAATCAGTTTCAAAATTAGTTGGTGTTTCTTGAATAATTGAAGTAATTCGTTCTAATCCAGCACCAGTATCAATATTTTTTCGTGGTAAGTCAGTATATGTCCCATCACCATTATTATTATATTGTGAAAAAACAATATTTCAAACTTCCAAATAACGATCATTTTCTAAATCATCTTGCAATAACTTTAATCCTAATTGCTCAGGATCATATTTTTCCCCACGGTCATAAAAAATTTCGGTATTAGGTCCACATGGTCCGGCCCCAATTTCTCAAAAATTAGTATCCTTATCACCTTTAATAATTCGTTCATCACTTAAACCAATTACATTGCGTCAAATTTCATAAGCTTCTTGATCATCTTTATAAATTGTGACATATAATTTGGCAGGATCAAACCCAATTCATTTTTTATCAGTTAAAAATTCTCAAGCATACATAATTGCTTCTTTTTTAAAGTAATCACCAATTGAAAAATTACCAAGCATTTCAAACAAAGTATGATGACGTGCTGTATAACCAACATTTTCAATATCATTAGTTCGAATTGATTTTTGTGAATTTGTCAAGCGTGGTGATGGTGGTGTTTTTCGCCCATCAAAATATGGCTTTAACGTCGCCACACCAGAGTTAATTCATAATAATGACGGATCATCAACAGGAATCAATGATACTGAAGGTAATTCATAATGATCCTTACTGCGAAAAAAATCTAACCACATTCTTCGAATTGCATTTGCTGTAAATTTTGTCATTTTAATATTCCCTTCTCTTTCATAATTAATTAATAGGATTATAGCATACCAAATGAAAAAAACTTTTTTATTTCAAAGAAGTTCTTACTAAAAGTCTATTTTCGATATCCTCGAACCAATAAATAAAACGAAACTAATAAAATATTAACAAAGAAGAAAGTCGTAATTACTGGCACAACGGCTGGATATTGAAAATATTGGCGAAATATTGTTCACATTAAGGTTTGTCAAAGTAAACCAATTACTAATCATGTTAGCATTTGAACAAACATTAATAAATTATATGAAAATTCTTGTAAACGTGCTAAACAAAACAACATAAAATAAAGGGGAATAAAACTAATGATCATTAATCCTATCACAACTACTAAAAGAATTAAGTTAGCTCTAACATACCCCGTTGTTGATGTGAAAGCAGGGAAAATCATAATTACAATAAAACCAATCATTAATAAAATCATTCCAATGTTGCTTCCTAAGCGTTGACGAAGTTCCCGAAGAGAAGAAATATTAATGTATCCTAATCATTGTATAAAATGAGTTACAAATCCACCACGGTGTCCTGCTGATGATGGTAATAATAATTCAATTGCAATGCGAATTGATAATCCAATCACAACATTAGCAACAGCAAGGGGCATCACAAAAATAATTAATACTGCTCCTGCTTGCATAATTGTTGGTGCTTGTGCAAAAAGCGTTTCTAAGCCATCTTGATTAATTATTAAACCTAATATTGAAAACACATTTGGTTGATATTGTACATTGTTTATTCAAGTTGCCAATCCTTGACCATTAGTTAAATTATATCAATAAAGTTTTTCACGCAGTACAAAAGAAAAACCATCAGCAATGGCAATGAAAAATAATCCTAAAAATAAGGATAGATATAGAGTAAAGCCACCAATTCTTGTCATTCATTTACCAACTAATAAACGAACATTTCATTTTCAATGTGCTACTGTTATATTTGTTAGTAAGACAATAACAAAAATTGCTGTTCCAACTGCAATTAATGTAAAAATAGGAACAAAAATATATAAATCAATTACTCAAAATTTAAAAAGAGCAAATCCATTTAAACTAAAAACTGCTTGAAAAGAACCATATGATAATAAAAAATTTAAAATATTATAAGCACTATCTCCCTGCAAAGTTTCTAATGGATTAAGGTTTAATCCTTTAACGCTTAATGAATTAATAATTTCTTGTTTTAAGGCTGTTACTTGTTGATTTAATGTTGGAACAACTGCTCCAGCTATAATAATTACAATTCCTGCTAAAAATCATATAGTACTAAATTTTAGTCAAGACTTTAATGCCATAGTCTCCTCCATGTTTCTAAATAATTATAGGTATATTATACCAAGAAAACAAGGAAGATGATATTTTTTATTTATTCTGAAGTGATTAACAAATTACATCATAACTCGTTCTACTACTTTAATATCTGGAATGGCTAATAATGATGACCGAATTTGTTGCAAGCGGTCAGCATTACTAACCTTAATAATTGTTTTAATTGTTAAATTCATTAAATCACCAGAAACATTAGCACTCATCATTTGAACGGATGCATTTAAATGACTTAATACTTTTGTCACATCAACTAGTAAGGCTGGTCGATCAATTGCTTCAATCCGAATTGCACAATCATATTGTTTATTTTTACAAACTGCTTCATTTCAACTAACTTCAACTTGGCGGTCTTGCTTATCACCGCTTTGAATATTACGACAAGTTTTTAAATGAACTTTAATCCCTTCAGCTTTAGAAACATAACCAGTGATGTCTTCATATGGAATTGGCAAACAACATTGTGAAATAATAACTTTAATGCTTGAAATACCTTGGACAATGATATCATCTTTTAATTGTGCTTTTTTATATTGTTTATCTTGTAATTTTTTTAAAATTTTTTCATTTTGACTTGTTTCGTGATCTAAATAAACTAAATTAATTGCTTCTTCTAAAGAATATTCATCATTACCAACATCTAACAAAAAATCTTCAATATTATTAAAATTAATTGCATGTAATCGTTCTAATTGTGTTTCTGAACCAACTAATTTTCATTTTAAATCTTTTTTTGCAATATATTCTTCAATTTGTGCCTTTGTTTGTTTAATTTTCTCTAAATTAACTGATTTTGCATCACTAGTTACTTCAACTAATTCTTTTTTCAAATACTTCTTAATTTTTTGTAACGCCGATGATGTTTTGGCGACAACTAATCATGAATGATTTGGTTTTTGGGTTGCTGCTGTTTTAATATCAACCACATCCCCTGATTTTAAAACAGTTGAAATTGGTGAAAATAAACCATTAATTTTTGCTCCAATTGTTTTTTCTCCAATTTCAGAATGAATTTTATAAGCAAAGTCCAGAACAGTTGAACCAAATGGTAATGTTACAACCTTCCCATTTGGTGTTAAAACATAAATTAACGAAGAAAAAATATCATTTTGAATAATTTGTTCCATTAAATGATCTGGTTTATAAACTTCTTGTTGAATTTCATCTCGTTCTTGTACTGAAATATTTTCTAAATCTAAAATCCGTTTAAAAATATCTAATCGTTCATCAATATCTTTTTGTTTTTTTGCAATATCATAATTTTCCCCTTCTTTATAACGTCAATGCGCTGCTACCCCTTGTTCTGCTAATTCATCCATTTCTTCAGTTCGAATTTGAATTTCAAAAATAAGACCATCATCAGCCGCAATTGTAGTATGCAAAGATTGATATAAATTATGTTTTGGCGTAGCAATATAATCTTTAAAGCGATTATTTAATGGCGTATAATGCTGATGGACAAAACCTAACACCTTATAACAATCATCAACACTATTTGTAATAATACGAACAGCTAAAATATCATGAATATCATCAAAATTTTTACCAAACTGATTCAGTTTACGATAAATTGAATAAATTGATTTACTACGTCCATATACTTTTACAGACATCTTTTTCTTAGTAATTAAAATTTGTTTTAATTCTTCAATTTTTTGATTAATAGTATTTTCTCGCTCTTTATTACTTGATTCTAATAATGAAACAATTTTATTGTATTGCACAGGGTTAACAATTTTAAAACTAATATCTTCAATTTCTTGTTTAACAGCTTTCATTCCTAAGCGATGAGCAATTGCTGAATAAATTTCTAAACTTTCTCGTGCAATAATTTGTTGACGTTCTGGTTTTAAATAACCAATTGTTTTTAAATTATGTAAACGATCAGCTAACTTGACAATAATTACGCGAATATCTTTTGCCATTGATAAATATAACTTTCGTAAATATTGTGCTTTGATTTGTGTCCGATTTTCTTTTGCAAAATAACTAACTTTGGTTACCCCTTCAACTAAATTAGCAATTTCAATCCCAAATAATTCTTGTAATTCTTCAAAGGTAGCCGGAGTATCCTCTAAAACATCATGTAATAACCCAGCAATTAAAGTTTTTGGTCCCATTCGCCATTGTGCCAAAAAAAAGGTTGTTCATAATGGATGGATAATATACGCTGCTCCGCTATTGCGAACTTGCCCATGGTGTTTTTCTTCAGCATACTCATATGTTTTGTGAATTTCCTTTAATGTTGCTTCATCTTTAATATACAACTTAATTTGGACTAAGACTTCTTCGTATTTAATATCTCGATCCATTATAAACAACCCCTTTTTCTTATAATAATTATAATTATATCGCGTTTAGCATTAATATTTAATCAGGGTTTTAATTGGATATGAACCTAAATCTTTTTTACCATTTAAATATGTTAAATCAATCACAAAAGCTAAACCAGCAATTGTTGCTTGTTCTTGCTTAACTAATTGACACATTGCGCATGCTGTTCCTCCCGATGCTAAAACATCATCAACAATCAACACACGATCATTTGGTTGTAAATCTCCGGCATGAATCTCTAATTGATTTGCCGCATATTCTTAACTATATTTTACATCAATAACTGCGCGGGGTAAATTTTCCCGTTTTTCGTACAGGAATAAACCGTAAATTGGTAGCATAACTAACAGCTGGGCCAAACAAAAAACCACGTGCTTCAGGAGCAATAATTACTGTTGCTTTTTGAGCAACAGCAGCATACGCTGCTAATTTCTTAATTACTGTTTTAAAAGCCAAAGCGTTATTTAATAACGGAGTAATATCACGAAAAATAACCCCCGGTTCTCGAAAATTAGGAATATCAACAATAAACTTTTTTAGATCCATTTTTAAAAATTCCTTTCTTGGTTAATTAATCATTAATTCCAACAACAACTTGTTCATCAACTTCAACACGTTGTAAATCTAAGTAATTTTTAACACGGATTTTATTTAACGCACGATATTTTTCTAATGCTACTCAAATTGGGATTGCAACAAATAATGTCGCAAACATCCCAATAATTAAACCAATTAAAATAACAACATTAAAGCCAAATCATGTTCCTGAAAAAGCCGCTAAAGTAATTAATAAAATTGCAAACATAATTCCTAATGTTAAACAGTGCTGTAACATTTGTTTAATTGTAATATTAGCAACTTTTTGTAAAAAGTTATGTTCATAATTATAGATCCGAAACTCTTTTTGAATTTCTCGGATGATTTTATGGTTTTTACTTTTAATATCTTTTGCCACCAATTCTACCCGGTGCAATTGGTCACGATATTGTTTTTTCAATTCTTTTAATTTTAAATCTGGATTTTTAACTGCTAGTTTTTTTAATTCCTTTTGATAATAAACTTTATGAGCACGACGTAAACGTTTAATTTGAGCACGATGTTCTGACATATAGGCAAAGAATATTTCATACTCACGAATATTAATTGCTTTTTTATTTTGTTTTGCACGCACCATTATCATTGTTCCAAAAGCAATTGCAAACCCAAAAATCGTTAAGAACGCAATTGACATTTCAAAGGTAATTAACAACTGCGTAATAATTGCAATTGCAATAGTAACAATTAATGTAAAGATTGCGGCTAACACCATTCCAACAAATTGTGCTCAATCTAAGCGGAATAATGTATAAACAAAAATACATGCTAAACCAATTGCCAGGCTAATTACCGCAATTTTTAAGATATAACCTTCCATAACTGGATCAGTTTGTTGTAAGGCTAATGATGTATCACTCGGGCTAGCACCATAAAATGAAGCAATGCTTGATAACAATTCACGTTCAAAAGTACCCTTCGTAATATTTGTACTAACAACTAAAATACGGTTACTATTACCACTATCTTGTCGTTTAATCACATAAATATTAAAACTAAAATTATAACGTGTTATTTGCCGATACTCTTCAATTTGCGTATTTAACTTGGCAATTACAACTTCATCTGGAACTTGTTTAGACCCATCTGTTCCTCACAAGTCTTCATTAACTGTAATATTAATTCCTGGTTTAATTGTATTAGCAACATTTGCTTTTCCAGCAAAACCAATTGCTAAGGCAATTATTAATAAAATGATTCCAATAATTGGGGTTCATTTTGTAATATTATAAAAGGTTCATTTGCCATGTTTTAATTGTTTACGCTTTTTATTTTCTACAGGGGCTGAAGCAAATAATTCTGTTTCAGCATTAGCAGGCAGGTTTACCTCAACATCAGATGGAATCTCAGTTGTTGAAGAATCCACTATTTTAACATCCGTAGCTAGTTTTTTTGATTGTTTCTTAAACAATCAGGTTCATAATGAAAATCGTGAAACATCTAACCAACGATATTTTTCTTGTCAATGTAACTTAATGACAATTCAATACATTAACCGCGCTACGGCAAAAACCATAATAATTGCAATAATTAAACCAACTAATAAAATTGTGGCAAATGATTTAATATTATTAGTTCCTGTTCAAAATAGCGACAGTCCTAATATTACTAAAACAACTAAAGCATCGATAAAAACAGCAATTGTTTGTTTATTAGCAATTTTCATTGCTGGTTCAAATGGGATGTTATTTTCATACCGCTCACGTTTATACCGTGAAAAGAACAACAAGTTTCCTTCTAATGATAATCCAAAAGCAATAATTAAGGCAGCAATACTTTCTGGTGAAATTTCAACCTTTAATAAAGATGAGAAATATAAGGTTGAAATAATTGTAAACAATAAAGTTAAGACGACAATTAATCCAAATAAACGATAATAAACTAATAATACAATAAAAATAACTAAAACTAGAACACCTAAAATAATCATTGAAATTTTAAACACATTTGCTGAAACAACTGGTGGGATTTCACGATAACCGCGAATAGTAAATTCTAGTCCACTTAGCCCCCCATTAACCAAGTTACTAATTTGACGAGCTTCTGTTTCGGTTGATGTTGTAATTTGATTTGAATTTTCGGCTGCACCAGTTCCAATTTTAATTGAATTTCAATTAATAATATATTTTTTATATGCTTCGGTCAAAACACTATTATATTCAATAATTGTTTGTAAATATGGTCGCAATGGATCAATATATGCATTTGTTGTAGCACTTTTATCATTTGGATCAATTAATAAACGATTTGTCGGTACTGTTGTAAAACGAAAACGACTATCTTCCATTCATGTTCTAATTTGTGAAATTGGATAACGTAATGCTAAATCTAACAAATTTCCATGCTGAATTCGAGCAGTCCCTGTATCATAATATTCTACATCAAAAATATGATAAATATTTGTTCAATCTGTTGAAGAAACCTTACTACGAATATCAACACTAAACAAAGTTGCAATTGCTTTTATATTATCAATATCATGGCGTAAATCATCAATCATTTGACCAATATCAGTTCAAATATATAATGATTGTGCTTGTCCGCCTCCTTCTGCTGGTTTTAAACTATTAATAATGCTATCTCATTTTTGTTGTTTTTTAATTTGTAAGGTAATAATTGGTCGACGTGCTTGGTCAACTCCTGTTGTTGAACCAGAGATAACATCACTTAATGGTGTTCGTTCTTTTGTTCCATTATTATCACTAATTAATAAATCTTTTCCCTTATTATCAGTTAAGTAAATTGCTCCTAATCGTTGAATTATTTTACTTAAGTCATTATAAGATTTAAACCTATCTTTTCCAACAATAACTTCAACCGAATTACGACCTAATGTTTGTAAATATAAATTTTGGTTTGATAAAGGATCTAATTTATTTCGTAATAATTCTAAACCTTTTTTGCTATCTCCATTTGGAGTATCCGGTGAATAATTAGGGTCTCTTTTGTCAAAAACATCAATTTGAACTTGATATCCTCCTGAATAAGCAATTCCTGTTTGATATGAATAACGAAAACTATCCGCTGAAAAAAGCGCACCAACAATCATAGCAATAACTAAAACAATTAACGTTCCGATTCGGATAATTAATCGACTTATTGCTCTTTTATCTTTTGGCTCTTTAATTATTTTAACTTGTTCTTTCTTTCCCACGCTTGACACCACTATTCTACTTTTCAACTTTTCTTTATATATTGTACACTATTTCTTATCTAATCCTATGATTTAATAAACATATCTTTAAAATCATCTAACGATAAATCTGGATCAGTAATTTTTTGATTATTCATAAATTCAATTATCCGGTTAAGTTTAATATTAAAAATATAATAAGCAGCATCACTAACATCAATAATTTTTTTATCAACTAAAATTATTTTTAATAAATAATTAATAACATCCTGTTCAGTAATATTTCGATTTAATAACTTTAAATCTACTGTTTTTAAACTAATCATTTTTAAAACATAATTAGCAATTTGTTGTTGTTCTTTTTGATGATTTTGCATTATATTTACACCTTACCTTAGTTCCAACTATTATTATAACTAAGTTATTTAAAAAATTAAGCAATTTATGTTAATTTTTTTAAAAATTCAATTGCTTTTGATGTTAATACCCGCCCCCGTGGGGTTTTTAACAAATAGCCCTTTTTTAATAAAAATGGTTCTAAATTATTGGTAATTGTTAAAAGCGGTTCATTTAAAATTTGGCATAATGTTCCTAAACCAACTGGTTTTTGTTGGAAAAGATTATAAATATGTTTTAAATAATTAACTTCATTTCATTTTAACCCATCTTGAAATACTTTTAAATTAGTTAAAATTTCTGTTAAAAAGTCAAGATCAATTGAACGAGAATTAACAACCAAATAGTCATATACTCGATAAAATAACCGCAAAGTGGTGCGGGGATTATTACGAGTATAACTTGTTAGTAATTGTAATTCATTAGCTGGTAAAACTAATCCAACTTGTAAAAATAAATTATTTAAAATTTGTTGAATTTCAAAAATGTATAGTGTAAATGCAATTAGTTATTTCCTACTCTTATTAATTAAAATAATAGCACTTAAAAATAAGTTTGCAAGTATTTTTAAATTATTTTTTTAATTTGTAAATTGTAAATTGTACTATGAAGTGTAGTACTCTACTTTATTTTATTATAACACCAATAAAATAAATGTTCAATATAATTTATTTTAAAAAAATTTAGTAGTTTTGTTTTAAATTTATGAATTTTGGCACACTGAAAAATAAAATGATTAAAATTTTTATAGGTAATTATATCAAAAATTAAACATTTGTATAAAAACTTCTTTTGAAGATAGTCAATGTAAAGATTTTTTAAGTTTAGAGTTTATTATATTAGCAACTTCTTGATAATAATTTTTTGAATAAATACTTAAATCAATTCCTTTAGAAAATCAATGTCTAAAATCGCGGATTGCTCTTTCAACTTTGGGTTTTTGTGTTGGAGTTCCAGCATCACAAAAATATACTTTAGCATTTGTTATTTTTTCAATTTTTTCTCAATCAGCAAATTCTTTGCCTTGATCTGTTATTATTCCTTTGCATCTATCTTTGAAAAATCTGTTAGAAAAAATTCGTTCTACTGCGTTTGCAACTTCTTTTGTTGTTTTTTATTTTAATGGTTCAATAATTTTGAATTTGGTTAATTCTTCGATTAAAACTAAACAAACACTATTGTTTTTACCAAGCATAGTATCCATTTAAAATCAACCAAATTCATATTTATCATGTTTTGCTTCTTCAATAGTTCTAAAATTTCTTATTTTTCCACGGTTATCAATTCTATTTTTTGTTTTGTATTTTCTACCATGAAAATACAAATTATCTTTCTTGAAATTTAAAAATCCCAAATGAATATATTTATATAAAGTTTTAAAACATACCGGAAATTTAATACCAAATTCTTTTTCATATTTTTTACAAATTTGTTCTGGTGAATCATGAAATTTGTTATATTTTTCATCTAGTAATTCTAAAATATTTAGCAATAATGATGATTTTTTAAAACATTTTTGTCGTTTTTGTAAATAATCTTCGTGTGCTAATTTAGCCTCATATTCATTATCTTTTAACCTTTTTATTTCTCGTCTAATTGTATTGCGATTTTTATGCAATATTTTTGCTATTTTAGATATATTGGATTTACCATTTTTTCTTTTTAAAGAATCAAGTTCTAATAAATCTTTTAACATTACTCTTTCTTTAAAAGTAAAATGATGCTTTGTTTTATCCATTTTAAAAAATCCTTTCTTTTATATACAAAGCTAATTATATAGTTTTTTAAGGTTTTGGGCGAGCAGTTGATTTTCTTAAATTTTTGTGATAAAATAACTTACAAATTAAAAAAGATTTTGAGGTTCTTTCAAACAAATTTGGGAACCTTTATAAAATTCTTCGCTTAACGCTTAGAATTTTTCCAAAGTATTTTGAAAAACGCGGCAAAAGTTTTTTTAAACTTCAAGTAATTTTTCACAAACTTATGAAAATCCCGCAAGCCCAGATTTAGTACAATATAATCAAAATAATAACCATTATAATTCATCTCCTTTCTAAAATATATTTAAAAGCGCTTATATATAAAAAAATGTCAATAGATCTTGATAAAAAGTTTCAATATTAAGAAAAGGAGAAAAACAAGTATGAAAAAATTACTTAGTTTATTAAGTGTATTAACTATTGGTGGAAGTGCTACAACAACAATTGCCACTAGTCATTACAAAAAAGAAAAATTAAGTGTTGATAATATTAATTATTCACAAAAAATTAATTTAAAAAAAATAATTAGAAATAAAGGAGAAAATGATAAAAAACTAAATGATTTATTAAAAACTTGATTTTTAGGTATTTTAAATAAAAATGATAAAGAAACAATTTTAAATAAAATTTGTGAATTAAATAAAAAAATACAAAAAAGAAATATAAAGATTACTAATATTTCAGAAATTAGTGCAAGAGTTATATGGAATAATAATGAAAATTCTGATGATTATATGTGAGTTGGTTTTCAACTTGCTTCTTCTGTTGGTACTAAAATAGTTGGAAATTCAAGATTTTTTGATAATTCAAATATCGAACAAGTTGATAATAGTGGAATAACAACTCAGAAAAATAAAAAAATACAAAGACCAAAAATAGCACTACCAACTCCGCCAACTAAAACAAAAGAACCTTTATATGCAACAGTTTTACCTAAAAGTCAAAGAAATATTAAAAGTAATGTTGCCCCCAAAGCCACCAAGAAATTTAAACAATCTTTTATTAAATACAAATTTAGGTGAATTACAAGATAATTTATCAGATACTATTTTAAATCGTTTTATTGAATTAAATGTTAATATAAATAGAAATCAAATTTCAATTTCAAATATAACAACTACATCAGCAATAATAATACCTAATCAAAATTCTAGATATATAGGAAATTTAGAAGTTTTCTTTACTTTAAATTATAAAGATAAAAAAATTTAATTAAAATTAGTGATAATGAAAAAGATAATGATTCAAATTCAAATAACAATCAAAAAATAAAAGATATTATTAATAAATTTAATAATTTATCAAAACAATCTAAACAAAAAAATTAAATGAAATCAATCAAAATTATCAATCATTACCCAAAAATGAACAAAAAGCATTTAAAGATAAATTAAGAGATGTTGGTTTAGGACTTACCTCTACTGGAATTTCTGGTGCTGGAATTTTAGGTATTTAAAAAATGACCGGAATATCACCAATAAAAGGCTTATCAATCACTCGTACTGTTGTTTCATCAGAAACGGGGGAAGCAGTAGAAATGACCCCACTTTTATCAGAAAGTACTGTAGCAGAAGGTTTAACAGCGGCTGAAACTTTATCAGTTGCAGAAGAATCCGCAGTTGTCGTCACTGAAGGGGCAGTTATTGGAACAGAAGCTGGTGCTGCGGCAGTATTAGCTCCCGAAACTTTAGGTTTATCATTAATAATTGGGGGATTAGTAATTGCAGGAACTGCTATTTTTTGATGAATTAATTCTAATTATACAATAGTTAAACATGAATCACATAATCAATATAATGAAATTGAAAAATACTATAAATTTTTAGCTCATGATCAACTAAAATTAGATATTAATATCAATGAATGAAATAAAATTAAACAAATTTATCAAGAAAATGCAAATAATTATCAACAATTTAAAAATAAAATCAAATCAAAAATTAGTAATTTTCATAAAGAAGATCATAGCGGCTGAGGCGGATCAATTACTGATAATGATATTAATACTTTAATCAATATTCTTTACAATCATTTTCAAGAAATAAATAATCATTTTTTATTTAATCATAATCATGGTTGAAAAATTATTTCAAATACTGTGGGCAGTTATTTTATAATTGAAGAAGAATAAAAATATGAAAAAAATATTAACTTTTTTAGGTAGTCGGAAAAAAGTTGAGGTTTTATAAAAATTATAAATAAAGTAATTAAATACAAATTAAAGTAATCGCTTATTAGAGCGATTTTTTTATTTGCATTATTCATCAGATAGTATCTTTAAAATTAAAAATTAACCTATTTTTTCCCTACAAATTAGTTAATTTTTATAATTTCCTTTCTGTGATTTATTATATTTTTTCGGTTTAACAACTAATAATATCATTTTTAATAAAGATACTATCTGATGAATAATGCAATCTAAAACTTAATATTTTTTGATGCTTAAAGATGGATAACTCATCTATGGCACGAAGCCTTAAAGAAAGTGTGAAAGCGATTGGATTTACTACTCCTATTTATTTCTTTAATTCTCGGCAAGATTAATCACTTGCGAAATGTCAGAGCATGTTTTTTTTGGCTTGTTTTCATAAAAAAGTGCTGTTAAACCGAAAAAAACAATATCGGACACTAAAAAACAAGAGGGTTGGAACTCCAAAAGGTTATTTTCTTTATATAAAGTTGTGTAGGGATGGATGAAGCGTAATTAATAACTGGGTAAACTGTTTTTTGTTTATTTCCGTATGGGAGTAAACTCTATCAAAATATCCTATCCGCCCCCTCTCACTCCCCAAAGTGAAGCGGGCGGCGAAGTAATTAAATACTAAAATAAATTATTTACTAAATATCAAAATATTAACCAATAAAGGAATATTATGTTTTTTTACAGAAGGAAAAATATTTGATGAAAAAATGAAATAAAAAAATTAAAAATAAATTACAAGAATTAATGATACGAGCTTATCCAGTAACGGTAAATGATATTAATGATGAAATTTGAGCAACAAATAAAAAGAATTAAGGAGTATAGATAAAATGACAGAATATAAAAGCAAATATATTAATAAAACTTGAAATGAAATAACAACATAATTTTATTGAGTTAATTGTCAACCTATTAATTGTCGTATTTCACATCATAAAAAGCATTATGATTTGCAATGTTTAGAATGAGCCAAAATGTACTTAAATTTATTTAAAAACAAGTGAGATCTTATTGTTTCATATATGCAATATTATAAAATTAACGATATTTTAGATTTAGCATCCGATGTATGAAAAATATTACAAATTGACAAAAAAATAAAACAAATAAATTAAAATATATTATTGCAATTGACCCTGCTGGAGTTGGTCAAACTGGTATTATTATTTATAATGTTTTGCAAAAGAAAATAATTAATAATATTACTTTTAATTCTAAAAATGAAGAAGAAGCAATAAATAATATGTATTTAATATTAAATGAGTTTAAAAATAAAATTTGTTCTTATTTAAATAAAGTTATTGTAATAATTGAAGATTATCAACTTAATAAAGGTTTAAAAATAAAAAATCCATTATCTACTCCTAAATTCATTGGTGGTTTAAAAGTTTTATGTAAATATCTATTTAATTTAAAATATGTTTTATAATCGCCAGTTGTTAAAAAAAATATATTTATAAAAGAAATATTAAAATGTCAGAGCACGAATTAGATGCTTGAAAACATTTACAATATTTTTTAAAAAAGGAAGTGATAAATAATGACTATAACAGAATCAATTAAATTTAACAAAATTAAAGAAGAAAATGAAACACTTAAAAAAGAACTTGCTGAAAAAGATAAAGAAATATCTAAATTAAAACAAGATGTGGCAGATTTAGAATGTAATCAATATACTTTAGAAGCAAAACAATTATATAAAGAAGATTTTTACAAAAATCCATATTCAACAGGTTCTATCGATTGAATATTAGTTGACAGTTCAAAATATGACAAATTATCTAATAAGGATGTTAAATAATGTCTCAAACAAAAAGTAATTTACTTAAAAATTCTAATAACTGTAAACCTAAAATAAAAAATAAAAAAGTTAATAAGTTAGAATTAACTGTTAGATTACATGAAAATCCTATTAAAACAAAAATTAAGGCTCTTGTTGCTGGTGGTGTTGAAGTTGATGCTTGTTCGGCTAAATGTCAGTGAGAAGGATTAAATTACTCAACATTATCAATATATAACCCATCTGTTTTAACTGAGTTTTTGAAATTAAAAAAAGATGATGAGATAAAAATTAAAGGCTCAGTATTTAATCAGTTAAATATAAAAACTAAGCGCTATTTTTTGTCTTTTAGAGTAAATAGTTTTGAAATTATACAAAAAGCGATTAGAAAAAGAATAAATACAAATATTAAAAAATAGGAGGAAAAACAATGGCATTAAAAAATGTAAAATATGTTCTTATTGATGAAAATAGTGAACCTATTAAAAATGAAGATGGTAGTTTAGATATTAAAACTGCTGAAATTATTTTAGAAAATACTGCTGAAGTTTAAGAATTTAATGCAAGTAATTTAGAAAATAATAATCAGCAAATCAACGAACTACAAACAAAAAATACTGAATTAACTTCACAAATTGAACAACAAACAATTCAATTAAAACAAATTGAAATAATTGACTTTATTAATTCTTTAACTGATAATGAAGAATTTAAAAATGTTTTATTAAAGTCTTATGATATTACTGATGATATTGAAATCATTAAAGCACAATTGCAAAGTGTTTATTATGAATTAATTAAGGTACAAACAGTTAATACTGGGGCGTACCAAAAGTAGAAAACAAAGAAAACAATATTTTAGATACAGACAATGTATTTAATAAATAGAAAGAAGAAAGTAAATTATGGCACAAAACCCACAAAAAATTTTCGGAGATATTGTTAACCAAGCAACAGTTAATGATAGAGAAACATTTGAACAATGATATTTACAAACTTATCAACAAAAATTTAGTTGAGAAGCTTTATTTGCGTGAAAAGAAGCAAATAAATTTGGTTTAACATATAAAAGAAAGAAAAATATTAAATATAATGAAGGTTTGGGAGCAAACGGTCAAGTATTTAATACTGATGATAACCTACTAAAATATTCAACAGTGGAATTTGAAGATGGAATTGTTGAATTAGATACAATTTTAACTTTTGCTCGTAAATTAGATCCCATAGAAAGTGATTTTAATCATAATCTTTGAGCAGCTGATATTGAACAAGCAATGGATACTGAAGTTGCTTATAAATCTAATAAAATTTTAGAAATTATTAATAAAGGAACAGTTACAACTATTCAAGGCAAAAAAGCAGATGATACAAATGCTTTACAAATTCATGATGAAATTATGGATAAAATATATGAAAACGGCTTTACTCCATCAGAAACAATTGTTTTAGGTTCGGCTGATTTTATTCGTGGAATTCGTAATAAATTACAGTTACAACTTGGAGCAAACGACCAAATAAATAGTGTAATCACAACAAGTGGAGCAATGAAAACTGTTAAAGGAACAACATACTATATGGTTCCTAAAAAATCACCAATTATTAATAAAGATGGTTCAGAAGGAACAATTGAATTATTACCAAATGGAGTTAATGCAATTGCCTTTAAGTTTAGCAAAAAATATGACCCTCTTATTTTACGCAAAAAAGACCATACTCCGTTAAGAGTTGGTGCTGCTGCCTTAGGTACTGGAATGGGTAATACTTTGATTATGGAAAGAGTTTTATATTTAGGTGGAGCAGTAGTTGAACCTAAGGGAATTATTAAACATATTGTTGCAAAAATTGATATTAGTAAAATTAATAAAATAGATAAACCAACTATACATGTTACAGACCCAACAAAAGCAACAGCCGAACAGTTAAAACCACAATTTAAAGATGTTGTTTTAAAAGCAGTAAAAGCAGTAAATAGTTCTTTAACTGAAAGTGATTTTGATTACTTTATTGAAAGTAAAGGTGAAGACTGACCAATTAATATTACAAATGATAAAACAGTTGCAGTTCAAATTGAAGGTAAAAACAACGCTACTGGTCAAACAAATCCGATTGATGTTAAAATTAAAAATTCTTAATAGTACTAAAAAATAGTACTTTTTCGTTTGATAAATGATATGCCAATTGGAACATCTAAAACAACCCTTATTTATACTGTTAAAAAAATCCAACTAGATTGTCAATCCAACAACAAGAAAAAAGTTTTGGTTTACAGTTATTAGAATTTTTAGGAATTCAAGTTTTAGCTCTTGGTTTATCAGTTTTAACTGGTGGTATTGCTTCGGCTGTTGGTCTTGGTGCGGGATTATCTAATTTTGCCGCAGCATTTATCTCCTTTGGAGTAGAAACAGCAACCGATTTTGCCGTAAATCAAATATATGATAAATTAACATCAGAAGTAACAGCAAAAAGTACCGCCTTAAATTTGTTACCAGCAATTGGTGGAATTGATAAATTAACGCGTGCTGTTCGAACAACTAGAATTTTAAAATTAGCAAAAGAAACTAAACTACTTGAAAAATTAGGTGTAATAACTGCTAATAATTTAGAAGATGTTGTAAGGCAAGTTATAGATAAAAAGATTTTATCTTCTAAATTAATATTTGATTTTACAAAGCAGGCTAATAATGAAACTTTATTATATACAATTGGAAAATTAGCCCGAAATGATTTTTATAAAGGTTTTAAAGTTTCTAATTTAAAAACAATTAATAATTTATTAAAAATTGAGAAAAATATTCAAAAAATAAGTCCTAAATTAGTTCAAAAAATACCACGCGTGAATGAAAAAAATGCTAATAAATGATTGTCTGAATATGGATTAAATATTGATAAAATAAGTAAAATTAATACTAATGAGTGATATAACATTATGACTAATCTTCATAAAAAAGGTGTTGGTAAAAATCTACTATTAAATGCTAATTTAATGAGGGGCAGTAAAATATATAATAATAAATTATTAAATATTTTTCATCAAACACCAATTAAATTAAATAAAATTTTAAATCATTTAAACCCAAATTTTTATATTCAAAAAGTAACTAAAAAATTATTAGCCCCTATTGAAAAACAAATAATTACTATTAAACAAAAAGTAATTAGTAAAATTACTGATAAAACTAAAAAAATATTATCTAAATTTGAAACTAAGGCTATTAAAAAAGGTCAATTATTACCTTTTGCTTATGGTTCTGATCTTTTTTTAGCAGTTAAAATTGTTCCTTTATCAGTTGCGGGTGAAGTTGCTTTAACAATATATTATAAAAATTCTAAATATGTCCCTATTGTCGTTATGACAACTTTAATCAAAGCAGAACAGTTTGTTTTGGCTCCTGAATCGTTTAAATTCTATATAAACAGTGAGTGGTTTATTGGTTGGGGATTTAAAAAAACAAGTTTGTTTAATTTAGTTTCTATTGCCCCACTTGCTTATCAGCAAGTAGTAAAAGATAGTTTTAAAATATATAGGACAATTGCTAAGATATTAAAAATGCAAGAACAATTTAAAAATAACTTTAATAAAGATAAATTGTTAAATACGCTAGAAGATAGTGCAATTACTAGTTTATTGGGTAATGGACTAGTATTTCAAGCATATAAACAACTCAGAACAAAACAAGATTTAAACAAAACAATTAAAACAAAAACACTATCAAGTAGTAAAAAGTTTATCTTAAATAAAATCAAATCAAAAAGAAATAAATGATAAGGAGATGATTAAATGTTAAATGAATTATGAGAAAATGTTACTTTGGAAAATTATAATAATTTTATTCCAATGACAGGTAAAATTACAAAAGTTCCAGTTCGTTATAATAAGTTCTTTAAAGGTGATGTAGAATTATGATTTAAAACATTTGCTTTAAGAGCCCAAAATATTATTAATTCTTACTTAAACTATCCATTTTCAAAGCTAAAATTTGAAACATTTAAAGACCCATTATTAAAGAAAATTTGTATTAATATGGTGTTTATTACGATTGAACATTGAACATTTAATCGCATTCTAATTGAATTTTTTACTTCGGCAAATATGAGTGTTGGTGATATTAATTATTCTTCACAAAATGACCCTATGGCAACATGACAAGGTCTATTGCCTAGCTATGCAAAATCATTGGCTAATCTAACAACTTTTAAAAAATGTTTCGTACTTTTCAAAAAGAAGGTATTGATTTAACAATGATAGATTTAGAAGCATATTATACCCAATTTGAAGTTGATGTTTTAATAGAAAAAGAAAAAACTAAGATTGATAATAAAAGTATTATTAAAAATAATAATGGAGAAATTGCGGTTTCAGATTTAAAAAAAATAAAATTACTTTAATGCTAAATGTTAGTAAGCGTAATAATGCTGATTTTAGTGCTGAAACTGGTGAATTAAAAATATGAGACCCAAGCTTCCAAAATAATGACCAAGTTGCAGATTTTAGTGTTGTTAAAACAAACAAAACGCCCGGACTAGAAGCAACAGATAACACATTACCAACTACTAAATACATTAATGAACATTATGCTTTAAAAAAAGTATTGAGCAGTGAAAAGAAGTTGGAGAAAGAGTAAACAAAAAAGTAATTAAATATAAATTTATTTTAGGGAAAAAATATAAAGTTCATTTTATTTGAGAACGACCAACCGCAGATTTTGTTATAATAACTTGTTTTGAATGTAAAAATAATGGTGGTGGTTTGCAAACTATTTCAACTAGTTTGGCCTTGGGAAAAGGCGGGGCAACAAGAATTGGTTTTTTAAATGTAGATAATTCTTCTAATAATCATAAAGTAGTAATTTCAATGAGGGGTCATGAATATTCGCCAACAATTCTAAAATTAGAAGAGTTACAATAAATTAACGAAGATAATTATGTTTAATAAAAATATTACAATTAAAAATAATAATGAATTAATTACAAATTAATGCTAATTTATTAAAATAAAAAAATAATTTAGAAAGAAAGTAGAGTGTTATAAATGAATTTAAAAGATTATAAATCAGAAATTTTATTATTAATTCGTAAAATATTTATTTGGGGATTAGGGGCAATTTTAATAATAAGTGCAATTGTGTTATTTTTTTGCAAAGCATTTAAAGTAATTGAAATTTCATGACCAGAATATTTTTATATTGGTTTATCATTACTTATTAGTGGTGTTTTAGTCTATTTAATTGATAAAATTTTTTAATTTTTTAAGAAAGATAAAAAACAAGATAGTATTGAAGATGTTATTAAAAAAGAAGAAACAAAATAAAGAGGTGTTATAAATGGGATTGTTACCAGCCAAAAAGAAATTTAAAAAAGAATATGATATTGATAGTTATTATCTTAATTTAGCATCAACAATTACTAATCGTAAAAATGTTACTGTTCAAAAACATAATGAGATTTTAGAAAAAAGAATTTGTGAAGATAATGCTAATTTTTTAAATCCACGAGATTTAGAAATTAGCATTTATAATCCTATTACTAATCAACAAATAAACTCTAAATTAATTAATATCTTTTTAAAAATGCAAGACTTTACTAATAAGAATTGATATAACGAATATAAAATTAATAAAAATGGTAAGGGTGCATATTTTATTTTTGCTAATAATTCAAAACTTAATTTTATTACTATTGATTTTTACAATAACCAGTATGATGAATTAGGTAATTTAGTATCTTGCACTTTTGATTATGACCCTTATATTAAAAATGACCAGAGTATTTTTATTACTGAAAAATTAGAGATTGATTCTGTAACTAAACAAGTAAAAGTTATTAGAAAGTTAAAAACACGATTATATAGTACTATTACCGACTTATATATTGATGATGTTAAATGAAATAACTATACAACTTTACAAAGGGAAGAAATATTGCCACTTAATTTTATTCCAATTGAAATAATTCCTAATAACCCTAATTTTGAACCTTCTGCTCGCTATGGTAAGCAATTTGCTAGTATTTTAGATATTATTGCTGAAAAGATAATGTTAGACCCATTGTTAAATAGTGGTAAATTTACCATTAATACTAATGGAGTTACTGGTGTGGTTGACCAAGAAATTAGTAAAATGCTGGCATCATTTATTGAAAATGACTTGTTATTAGTTGAAGGAGACCCTGATAGTAATTTTCAACCAGTAGACTATATTGCTGGTAATTTTAAAGGTGAACAATTAACCAAAATATATGATTGATTATTAACTAATTACTATAAAATAAATCGCCATCATGTTCCCGCAATCGCCAAGGGAGCCCAACAAATGCAAGCAGAAGTTGCTGGTGTAAATATTCAAACAAATGCATCATACGAACAAATTATATACATTAGAGAGATTAAATTAACTGAATTTATTATTAAGTTAATTAAATATGATAATGCTGTTTTAAATAGTAGAACATTCAATATTAAAAATATTGATGAGTTAATTGTTGATGTTCGCTTACCAGTAAATGCTATTTTAAACAGACAATTAAAAAACAACGAAACTATTATCAATATTCCTAATGAAGAAGGAGAACAAGAATAATGTTAAAACCATCTGAAAAAATGTTAGCAAAATTAGCAGAAAATGATGAACCAATTGATTATTCAATTGATAGTATTCCGTTAGATTTTGCTATTCAATCACAGTATAGCGACCTTGATTTAGAACAATTATTTAGTGAAGACCGTGCTAGAACCCTTTATATTTATAAAATTAATAATCTTGTTAAGACAAAGCAAAAACCAATCTTAAACTACTCTCAAAATAGCGTTAAAATAGGTTTTATTGACAAAGATGAATATATTAAAATAACTGGTTATGAAATTAGTGATTTTAATTTTAAATTACAAATTCAACAAAATACCACAGTCCAAGATAATAGCACAAGTTATGTAATGATTGATGAAAAAGATATTTTAATTAATGATATTTCAAAAAAAGACAAAAAATTTTTAAAATCCTATGACTTAAAAATAGTATCTATTAATGAACCAATTACCGAAGACAACAAAAATGAATGTTATATCATTGAAGAATACAAACGCCCTTATTCACCTGATGGTGTTGATATTATTAAATCTACTCATTTAGTTAAAATAACTGACTTTAAATAAAAAAATCAAAATAGTATTCATTTAGAATTTCTAGTGGAAAAATAAATTTTGCTGGAACTAGTACAACATTTTCTTCAGAAGCCCCAAAACCAAACTGACCAGAAGGTAATCAAATAACTATAAAAGATAATGATTATGTTCAAGTAGCAAATTATTCATTAGGTATTGGTATTGGTACTCGTGATGTTGCAAAATGAGTATCAACAATTGGAAATAATAATGATAATAATTATGGTAATGTTGTTTTAGAATTTAAACAAGCACCTGTAAAAGGTAATTTAGCAGATGTATTGAAAAAAATGCTAACTTATAGATATAATTATGATAGAAAATTTGAAGGTGCTAAATATGATGAAAAAGGAAATCCTATAAATAAAATTGCTGAATTACGCCAAAAATTTGAAGGACAAAAACCAGAAAATGTTATTGATGGTTTATATGATAGGGCAGTAAAAAGATTTAAACAAATTGTATACATGTTGTCAAATTATGTATATAGTAATATGGCAGTAAATAAAGGTTATAATGATGATATTAAATTAATTGCTCCGTATTATTTTGAACTAGTTTCAATACCAAATGAATCAGAAAAAGATTACTGAATATTTGAAGATTGCAGAGTTAAATTAAAATCATCATATTTTAATTTTTCTGATTTAAAAAATATTAATATAGAAAATATAAAATTAAATAATTTAAAAAATATAAATAATAATACTTGAGAAAATAAAGTTTATCAATTAGAAACAAATTTTTTTAATTGATTATCAATAAGAAACGAATTAGAAACAAATAATATTCCTTCACTTATTCCGACAGAAATTAAACTATCAGATGGAAAATATGGCAAATACTTAACTAAGTTAATTATTTCTAATAATAAATTAGAAATATGTTTAGAAAAACTATTTGATTTTCATAAAGAAAGCATTATATATTCAAAATTAGAATGATTAAATTTAATTAATAATTTTGTTCAAAATAATATTAAAATACTTTTTTCACAAAATATTAATTTTTTAAGCAAAATTGAAATATCAGGAATATGAGGTTATGGAGATTATAATATTACAATTTTTACTGAAAAAGAACAAATTAATATTAATAATTTAGAATTATTTAATAAAAACAATGAAAAATTATCATTAGTTACAATAGAAATGTAAAAAAAGTCATTTATTAAAATGACTTTTTTAATTTATGAAATAATCATCAGGATATTTTCTATCTCATTCTTTTGAATAAACATCTGAATTTCATGTATCTATATTAAAACTATATAAATTCATTTTTTTTCAAATTTATTGAAAAATCCTCCTAAGGCAATAGAATATAATTTATCAGTATAACTTCCTTCAACAATTGGATTGTTTGTACAATAAAGTTTTATTGTATATTTTTGTAAATTTTTATTATCTTTTGTTTTGTATCTTATTTTCATTTTTCCAATTTTTTCACCTTTATTACAAACTATTGTAGTATTATCTCTTTCAAAAAAAGTTCTATATTTTTTGTCTTTTTCATGAGTAATTGCAGTAAGTGTAACTAATACAATTATGCATAAAATGAAAATAGTAGATAATATTATATATATTGATATTATTTTATGTTTTTTAACTAATTTCAACAACTTCATAATAATTATCCTTTCAATATTATTTAAAGTTTTTAATCAATCTGGGCTCGCGGTGATTTCCATAAGTTTTGCGAAAAATGCCTTAAAGTTTAAAAAAACTTTTGCCGTGCTTTTCAAAATACTTGGGAAAAATTATAAGCGTTAAGCGAAGAATTTTATAAAGGTTCCCAAATTTATTTGAAAGAATCTCAAAATCTTTTTTAACTTATAAATTATTTTATCACAAAAATTTAAGAAAATCAACCGCTCGCCCAATTCCTGCAAATGATTTTTATAGTCTTAATGATATAATTAAAGCATTTAAAGAAAGGAGGTATATTTAATTTTATGTATAAAAAAGGAAATAAAGTTAATGTTAAAATAACAAACATTACACCTTATGGTGCTTTTTGTAGAGCAGAAAAGGCTGATGGTTTAATTCATATTAGTGAGATTTCAGATTACTTTGTTAGAGATATTAGAGATTTTTTTGATGTTGGTGATGAAATTGAAGTTGAGATACTAGATTTTAATTCAGTTAGAAAACATCTTAAATTAAGTTATAAAAATTGTCATCCTGAACTATTGAAAAATGATGATGGTAATAAAATACAAGAAAAATCACCTAGTTTAGAAAAATCATTAAATACTAATTATTTAATAAATAAAAAGTAAATAAAATTTATAAATTTTAGAAGGTTTTTAAAACCTTTTTTATATTCCCATTTTAAAACGATATGGATAAGAACCATAAAACAAAGCATCATATGGGCCATGGTACATTTTACTATCGGGTGTGTTTGTTTTGGTATCACTAAATCTTAGTTCACTAATGCACTTATCTAAAAATGGAAAATTATTTAAAATGCCATATATTTTGCCTTAGACAAACATTTTTCTTATTCATCTTACACGATTGATTATACCCGCTTCTTTATTCAACGAAGTTTGATGTTTTTTAGCTTTAAACATTTTAATTTTATAACCCAAATAAGGGTAAATATCTTCTTGCAATTTTTGCATAAAATCGTGGGCATTAATATCATAATGAAATGTAGCATATTCAAAACCATAAAATTTATCAAAAGTATTGATTATTCATTGTCCGTAATGTTCAACTATTTCATTTAAATTCATTGCGTTTTTTGGGGTAACAACATTTTCTTCAATTAAATATTTATCATATTAATTATTTTCATTAATTTTATAACCACTAAATAAAAACACCGTGTGGTCTTCACTACCATTAGCATAATCCACACCAATTGAATAACTATCAAATTGATACTGTTTTGTATTGGAATTATAAAAATCTTGTAAATTATACTCTTTAATATATTTACGATAATTTCGTAAAACATAAATACTGGGGTCATTATCCTTATATTCAAAACCGTAGTATTCAAGTTCAAATAAATCAGGTCGCTCTTGTTTGTTTGTTAAAACAAGTTTTTTAGTAATATTAGGTATTTTATTTCAAACAGCACCCATTGTTAATCGTAAATTAAAAATACCCAAACCATTAAATGCTTTTTTGTTTTCTGAATATACTTGATTGTGTTCTTTTAAAATATTTTTAATTCTTTCATTTAAGGGTAAATATGGGGTTACAAATTTTTCATAAAAGACATGGTATTTATCAAAAGGATTAAAAGTAAATTGATTAGAATATGTTTTATGAAAATATGTTGTTACTGTTATGTATTGTTTTGCTATGTTGTCTCATTCTTAAAATGTTCAAGATAATTCTGTTACTGGAATAGGATTATCTAAATTATATTGTTCATTATCATTTTCGTCTATATATTTTTCATAAGATACTTTTAAACTTTTTGAACGAAACATTGAAACTCTTAAATTATTATATCTTTTATCTAGTTCTTTGTCCGTTAAAATTTCTTTTTCTTCAGCATGTATCATTTCATCTGTTCACGCCGATATAATACCACTACCTTTACCAACTTTTCCCATAATTTTATTACCATTAGCATAACCCGCAAAAGCAATGCGAACACCACTAGGAAAAACAATTTCTCCACCTTCTTTAACATTTTTATGTCAAACAATGCCATTTTCATTGTCGGGTCCTATATCAATCCCATATTTATCATATAAATAGTTACAGACATTAATTGTATCGCCAAATGTAGTATCTTCGTGAGTGTTGGCATATCTTCGTAGAATATTAGAAGAAGCATCGGTAAAATTACAAGCAAAAAATAATTTTTCTGCTATGTGATTTCATGTCTTATTAGTACCACGCCCCGCTGAAACAAACTTAAAAAAAGTTGGCGAAGTAAAATATCGGGCATAACTATCACCAACAAAATCTTTAAATACTTTTCAATCAAAGCCAAAATTATAGTCACTGAAATTTAAATCATATTTTTTATTTAAATGTTCATAACTAGTAATTCGTTTTTTGTTATTAATTTTAGTAAAATCTTTCATTTTTAATTAGCCTCCTTTTTTTGATAAAATTATTTGAAGTATTAAATATAATAATTTAAAAAATTGTTTAATTACGAAAGAAAATTATAAAATGGAATTAAAACAAAATTTATTAGGAAATTATAAAGAAAATAAAAGAATAGAAACAAAAAATGAAACTAAAAATTTCTTGATTGAAAGAGATAATGAGATATTTAAATTATATCAACAAGGACAAATATTACAAGAATACCAAGATATAAGGTTGTATCAAAAAACAATTAGAACAGAAGATGGAGATATACCTTTAAAAAGAAGAAGATATGTTAAATATGATGAAGAAAAAAATGAATATATAAATCGCTATCCTTTGGATCAAGAATTAGGTTTAAAAAAATACCAAAGAAATGAATAAAATTTAATAAATAAAATTACTTCATTTATGGGTGATGGAAAAAGATATAAAGATATTTTAGATACTGTTGAAAACGCTAATCTTAGTGAAAGAACAATATCTAATATTTTTAAAAATGTAGATTTAGAAGAAACCGATTACATTAGTAATAAAAATAACAATAAAATTAAAATTCCAAATAATGTTTTATATATTCAAGTTGACGGGGCTTTTGAACCAGAGTTGAAAATAAAATATTTCTTTCAACTATGCATGTTGATGTTGATGAAGAAAAGTCAACAAAAACCAGAAAAAAATGAAAAAGAAAAAAGGCGTTTTTCAAATGATGAATAAAAATGATAAATCTAATATTGATAATTTTATTGATAAAATTTTTAAATCAATGGATACTTATGATATTAATGAAAATACTAAAATATTAATATTAAGTGATGGTGAAAAACAAATTAAAAAAATTTATAGAGCAGTAAAAGCAAAATATAAAAATAACACTGTATCATATAGTTTAGATAAATTTCATTTATCAAATAGATTTAAACAATTATTCCCAAATCGAAATAGAATCAAAATTCATAGAATAAAATATAAATTAGCAAAAATATATTTCTTTACTGGAAATTATAAATTATTATTAGATTTTTTAATATGTCATTTACCATATGTTATTGATAATAAAAAGAAATTTTTATTAGAGACTATTGAATTAATTAAAAATAATAAAAAAGGAATTGAAAATCAAGCGTTATAATATAATATTGGTTGTCATGTTGAAGGTGATGTATCACATTAAATAATTCTAAATTATTAATATTAATTTGTTCTTTTGTTGGTGGATAGGAAAATATTACACTATTTGATTGTTTTAAAAATCAACAACCGCTTTATTTAAATAAGAGTTTTTCATCTTCAATACCATTTTTATATAAATATCATGTATCATCTTCCATTAATTGCAAATATGTATTTCTATCTTTTCCACTGATTTTAGTTCCAATAGGACAACTTTTAATTAATTCTAAGTTAATATCTTTTCCTTCAATAATTTTTTCATTTGGTTTTTCAATAAAAATATTTATATCATAATTACCATAACCCCATATTCCAGATATTTCAATTTGATTTAAAATAAATACTTTTTTATCATAAGTTATTTTAATAGTATCTTCAACTAAATCTTTAGTCATATTTGCTCAAATTCCCTTAGAATAAAGTAATCTATATCATTGCGAAAAATAGTTTAAATATTCTTCTATTTTATCATTAGATATAATTAAATTAGTTAAGTACTTGCCATATTCTCCATCTGATAATTTAATTTCTGCTGGAATAAGTGAAGGAATATTATTTGTTTCTAATTCATTTGTTATGGATAATCAATTAAAATAGTTTGCTTCTAATTGATAAATAGGGTTTTCTGAAATATCTTTGTTTTTAACAGTTACTTTAATTTCATCATCATTGTTGTTGATATTATTTTGATTTTTTAAATTTCAATCTGTAATTTGTCCTGTTTTTGGTCAAATAAAAGGTGTATTTGGTTCATCGTCATTATTTCAACGATAAACTGATTTAAAATAAGTTCCATTATCTTTATTTCAATCATAACTTACAAATCCATTTTTATAAATAAATCACCGCCAAAATGTGATGTTTTAAGTTCATATTTATCATACTTATCTAAAACTTTTTCTTTTTGTTCAAAATGTTTAAATTTAATAATGTGTCAATCATTATTTTCATTACCACGCCAAACAACAAAATAATATTTATTATCAACTTTTTTAAATGGTTTAGCATTAGAATAGACCTCTTCTCAATAATTTATTGGTATTGGTGGAATAGACCCGCCAGTAAAATTAAAATATGATGAATTTAATTTAACTTTACAATGTTCAAATTCTCAATAGCCGGTTTCTACCTCTCTTGGGTTAGACATTAATTCAAAATAATACGGAGAAAATAATTTAATATCATCATTATAACCTTTATTAATTGCGTTTTTACTATATGTGTAGTTTGATAACATATAGATAATTTGTTTAAATCTTTTAACAGCATTATCATTTAAAGATTTATAATTATCTAATTTTCAGTTTTCAAATAAACCATCAATAACATCTTTGGCTTTTTGTCCTTCGAATTTTTGGCGTAATTGCGCAGCTTTATTAGTGGGGTTACCTTTTTCATCGTATTTTGCCTCTTGAAATTTTCGATCATAGTTATAACGATATGTTAAATAATTTAACAAAACAATATTTAATTCTTTAATATCTAATAAATCTAAAATATCTTTTCCTTGAATATAGTTTTTGGCAATGTTTCACGGTAAAAAACTTTCGGTAAATCAATATTGAAATACTCTTAAATTAGGATTTGTTTCAATGGGCATTGATAACAAGGATACTAAACCATCATTTTCAACAATTGAAGATGGATAAGAATAAACACCATTGACATTACCTCAACACTTAATATTGCCAAATAACATTGATTTAGGGTATTTAATTTCAATTCCAGTAAATACTGTGTCTTCGGGCAATGATTTTTGTAATACTAAATGAATACTATTTTGACCATCAGGTAAATAAGGGCGTTTATATTCTTTGATAATATAAGATTCATTTTTATTGTCTTCGATAATTGGTTCATTAATAGATACTATTTTTAAGTCTAATGTTTCTAAAAATTCTTTGTCTTGTTTTGAAATATCATTAATTAAAATATCTTTTTCATCAATCATTACATAACTTGTGCTATTATCTTGGACTGTGGTGTTTTGTTGAATTTGTAATTTAAAATTAAAATCACTAATTTCATAACCAGTTATTTTAATATATTCATCTTTGTCAATAAAACCTATTTTAACGCTATTTTGAGAATAGTTTAAGGTTGATTTTTGCTTTGTCTTAACAAGATTATTAATTTTATAAATATATAAGGTTCTTGCACGGGCTTCTGTAAATAATTGTTCTAAATCAAGGTCGCTGTACTACGATTGACTAGCAAAATCTAACGGAATACTATCAATTGAATAATCAATTGGTTCATCATTTTCTGCTAATTGTGCTAACATTTTTTCAGATAGTTTTAACATTATTCTTGTTCTCCTTCTTTATTAGGCATATTGATAATAGTTTCGTTGTTTTTTAATTGTCTGTTTAAAGTAGCATTTACTGGTAAGCAATCATCAACAATTAACTCGTCAATATTTTTAATATTGAATGTTCTACTGTTTAAAATAGCATTATCATATTTAATTAACTTAATAATAAATTCAGTTAATTTAATTTCTCTAATATATATCATTTGTTCGTATGATGCGTTTGTTTGAATATTTACACCAGCAACTTCTGCCTGAGTTTGTTGTGCGCCCTTAGCAATGGCGGGAACATGATGTCGATTTATTTTATAGTAATTTGTTAATAATCAATCATATATTTTAGTTAATTGCTCACCTTTAAAATTACCAGCAATATAGTCTACTGGTTGAAAATTACTATCAGGGTCTCCTTCAACTAATAACAAGTCATTTTCAATAAATGATGCCAGCATTTTACTAATTTCTTGGTCAACCACACCAGTAAGTCCATTAGTATTAATAGTAAATTTACCACTATTTAATAATGAATCTAACATTATCTTTTCAGCAATAATATCTAAAATACTAACAAATTGTTTACCATAATGAGCAGAAGGCTCAAAATTAGGGTTATTAGGAATAATTTCAATTGGAATAAAATTAAGTGGTAATATTTCTTCTTTTTGTAATGTTGTATAGTTATTTCATTTAGCATCATCAATATATAAGTCGGTAATAGTACTGTATAATCGTGTTTTTAACTTTCTAATAACTTTTACTTGTTTAGTTACATAATTAATTTCTAATTTTTCAGTAATAAAAATACTCTGGTCATTTTTAATATAAGGGTCATAATCAAAAGTACAAGATACTAAATTACCTAATTCATCATACTGGTCATTGTAAAAATCAATAGTAATAAAATTAAGTTTTGAATTATTAGCAAAAATAAAATATGCACCTTTACCATTCTTATTAATTTTATATTCGTTATATCAATTCTTATTGGTAAAGTCCTGCATTTTTAAAAAGCTATTAATTAATTTAGTATCTATTTTTTGATTAGTAAGTGGATTATAAATGCTAATTTCTAAATCTCGCGGATTTAAAAAATTAGCATTATCTTCACAAATTCTTTTTTCTAAAATCTCATTATGTTTTTGAACAGTAACATTTTTACGATTAGTAATCCTTGATGCTAAATTAAGATAATAACTATCAATATCATATTCTTTTTTTTTTTTTTTTTTTGCTGGTAATAATCCCATTTATATCACCTCTTTATTTTGTATCTTCTTTTTTAATAACATCTTCAATACTATCTTCTTTTTGTTTTTTGTTATGTGTTTTGATAAATCTAATTGTTTCAATAATCAAAACTATAATTCCAGCTCCTATAAGCATTGCTGAAACAATAACATATGCTAGTCAAGAAATACCTAATGTTTTTTCTCCTATAAAACAAATAATAATTCCTGTGACAAAAAACAATGATGAAACTCCAAAGATTTTCAAAAACATAATTACATCTTTAATATTTACTTTTGGCATAAAATCATCTCCTTTCTAACTTGCTTTTTTTTCAATATATAATTTAGTCATTTTAGCAGCAGCATTTTTTGAATATATTATAATTTTTCCATTATTTCTTAATTGTGCAATTTGATTTTTATTATCAGTAGTTGTTATTCCACTTGATATATTTCCTGTAAATCCTTTATAAGTTGATAAATAAAAACTATTTAAAAATTGATTATTAACTCATACTTTATATTTATATTTATTTTTATCTTAATCTTTTATTTGATATTCACTAACATTAGGAGTTCAATCAGTAATATCTAGAATTTCTCAATTACTACTTTTAATTTGATAATGTTCATTAATATATTTTGTAGTTGGTAATGTGTCATCAGTTATTTTTAATTCTGATGTTGTACTTTTTTAATAATTTCAAAGTTAGCAATTATATTATTATTTTTAAATGAAGGGTCTCAAATTTCTAATTCACCTGTTTTTTGATTAAATAAAGCATTCGCTTTACCACTTTGAGTAGGCATTAATTTAATTCCAATTTGTCGTGTTCTCATATAATTAACAAACTCACCGCCACTAGTTGGATCATCAATTGCTAATTCATCATTGTAACCGTTTGTTACAGATATTTTACCTTTATTATTACCACCCTCAGTAATAACAAAATCATTATGATTTAATGTTTTCATTATAGAATCTGGATTAATAATATTAGCAGTATTAGATTTTCAAACTTTATTAGTTTTATCATAAAAAATAGTATCATTATCAAAGGGAACATTTATTTCATTATTGTTATTTTTAACAATAGTTTTATTGTCAATCTTAGTTTTTTCTTTTTCTATTAAAGCATCAACTTCTAATTGAGTATAATATGCTTCTAAATCAATCATTGTTAAATCAATACCTTCTTCTTGAAAAGTACGAAACATTTTCTTTAAAGTTGTTAAATTAGCCAATGATTTTGCATAGATAGGCAATAGACCTTGTCAAGTAATCATAGGGTCATTTTGCGATGAATAATTAATATCACCAACACTCATATTTGTCGAAGTAAAAAATTCAATTGGAATGCGAATGCGGTTAAATGTTCAATGCTCAATCGTAATAAACACCATATTAATACAAATTTTCTTTAATAATGGATCTTTAAATGGTTCAAACTTTAGTTTTGAAAATGGATAGTTTAAGTAAGAATTAATCATATTTTGGGCTCTTAAAGCAAATGTTTTAAATCATAATTCTACATCACCTTTAAAAAACTTATTATAATGAACTGGAACTTGTGTAATTTTACCTGTCATTGGAATAAAATTATTATAATTTTCCAAAGTAACATTTTGTCATAATTCATTTAACATTTAATCATCTCCTTATCATTTACTTTTTTAGAATATATTTTCTTTAATATAAATTTTTTACTATTTAGTAATGTTTTTGTTTTAATTGTTTTGTTTAAATCTTGTTTTGTTCTGAGTTGTTTATATGCTTGAAATACTAGTCCATTACCTAACAAACTAGTAACCGCACTATCTTCTAGCGTATTTAACAATTTATCTTTATTAAAGTTATTTTTAAATTGTTCTTGCATTTTTAATATCTTAGCAATTGTCCGATATATTTTAAAACTATCTTTTACTACTTGCTGATAAGCAAGTGGGACAAAAGAAACTAAATTAAACAAACTTGTTTTTTTAAATCCCCAACCAATAAACCACTCACTCTTCATATAGAATTTAAACGGTTCAGGAGCCAAAACAAACTGTTCTGCTTTGATTAAAGTTGTCATAACGACAATAGGGACATATTTAGGATTTTTATAATATATTGTTAAAGCAACTTCACCCGCAACTGATAAAGGAACAATTTTAACTGCTAAAAAACATCAGAACCATAAGCAAAAGGTAATAATTGACCTTTTTTAATAGCCTTAGTTTCAAATTTAGATAATATTTTTTTAGTTTTATCAGTAATTTTACTAATTACTTTTTGTTTAATAGTAATTATTTGTTTTTCAATTGGGGCTAATAATTTTTTAGTTACTTTTTGAATATAAAAATTTGGGTTTAAATGATTTAAAATTTTATTTAATTTAATTGGTGTTTGATGAAAAATATTTAATAATTTATTATTATATATTTTACTGTCCCGCATTAAATTAGCATTTAATATTAGGTTTTTACCAACACCTTTTTTATGAAGATTAGTCATTATGTTATATCACTCAAAACAATTGTTTCTGATGGAGTAAAGCCGTTTTCATATATTTTATCCATAATTTCATCATGAATTTGTAAAGCATTTGTATCATCTGCTTTTTTGCCTTGAATGGTTGTAACTGTTCCTTTATTAATAATTTCTAAAATTTTATTGCGTTTATAAGCAATTTCAGTATTCATTGCTTGCTCAATATCGGCAGCCCAAAGATTAGGATTAAAATCATTTTCTGCAGGGTCTAATTTACGAGCAAAAGTTAAAATTGTATCTAATTCAACAACTCCATCTTCAAATTCTACTGTTGAATATTTTAGAAGATTATCATCGGTATTAAATACTTGTCCATCTTTTCCCAAACCTTCATTATATTTAATATTTTTCTTTCTTTTATATGTTAAACCAAATTTATTTGCTTCTTTTCATGCAAATAAAGCTTCTCAACTAAATTTTTATTGATAAGTTTGTAAATATCATTGTTCAAATGTTTCTCGGTCTCTTTGTGTTGTTTGATTAGCAATATCGCCAAAAATTGTTTTTGGATCCATATTTTTATTCCTTCTTTCTATTTATTAAATACATTGTCTGTATCTAAAATATTGTTTTCTTTGTTTTCTACTTTTGGTACGCCCCCAGTATTAACTGTTTGTACCTTAATTAATTCATCATAAACACTTTGCAATTGTGTTTTAATGATTTCAATATCATCAGTAATATCATAAGATTTTAATAAAACATTTTTAAAATCTTCATTATATATTCTGTCATTATATATACTCCTTAATTTTTTTATTTGTTGATCAAATTTCATCATTAATATTATTTGCAGTTACTGGATAAGCACATATCATTAATTCTTGTAATTTATTTTAGTATTTAATTACTTCGCCGCCCGCTTCACTTTGGGGAGTGAGCGGGGGCGAATAGGATATTTTGATAGAGTTTACCCCCATACGGAAATAAACAAAAAACAGTTTACCCAGTTATTAATTACGCTTCATCCATCCCTACACAACTTTATACAAAGAAAATAACCTTTTGGAGTTCCAACCCTCTTGTTTTTTAGTGTCCGATATTGTTTTTTTCGGTTTAACAGCACTTTTTATGAAAACAAGCCAAAAAACACATGCTCTGACATTTCACAAGTGATTAATCTTGTCGAGAATTAAAGAAATAAATAGGAGAGTAAATCCAATCGCTTTCACACTTTCTTTAAGACTTCGTGCTATAGATGAGTTATCCATCTTTAAGCATCAAAAAATATTAAGTTTTAGTATTGCATTATTCATCAGATAGTACCTTTATTAAAAATGATATTATTAGTTGTTAAACCGAAAAAATATAATAAATCACAGAAAGGAAATTATAAAAATTAACTAGTTTGTAGGGCAAAATAGGTTAATTTTTAATTTTAAAGATACTATCTGATGAATAATGCAAATAAAAAAATCGTTCTAATAAGCGATTACTTTAATTTGTATTTAATTACTTTATTTATAATTTTTATAAAAACTAAGCTTTTTTCCGACTACCCTAAATCTATGTTATTTGGAAATATTAAATGTTGAGGAAATGTGAATGGTGTTTATTCTTATCCATCTTCAATTGTTGAAAATGCTAGTTTAGTACCATTATTATCAATCCCAATTGAAACAAACCCTAATTTAAGAGTATTTCAATATTGATTTACCGAAAGTTTTTTATCATGAAGTATTGCAAAAAACTATATTCAAAGTAAAGATATTTTAGATTTAATAAATAAAAATGGTTTAGATAAAGTTTTATTGAATTATTTAACATATCGTTATAATTATGACCGTAAATTTCAAGGGGTAAAATACGATGAAAAAGGTAATCCTACTAATAAAGCAGCAGAATTACGTCAAAAATTCGAAGGACAAAAACCAGAAGATGTAATTGATGGTTTATTTGAAAAATGAAAATTAGACAATCCAAGTGAATTACATAAAACATATGTAAAAAGAATTAAACAAGTTATCTATATGTTTTCAAATTATACATATAGTAAATATGCCATTAATAAAGGATATAATGATGATGTTAAAATATTTTCTCCGTATTATTTTGAATTAATATCTAATCCAAGAGAGGTAGAAACTGGATATTGAGAATTTGAAAATTGCAAAGTTAAATTAAATTCATCATATTTTAATTTTACTGGTGGTTCTATTCCGCCAGCGCCAATAAATTATTGAAAAAAGGTCTATCCTGATGATCAACCATTTAATCAAATTGATAATAAATATTATTTTGTTATATGACAACATCCAGATTCATTAGAATTTAAAATAACTAAATTTTTAAATAATTCTTTAGATGCATTTAAAAATAATAAAATTATAGATAGTTATAATAATTATAATCTTGTTTTAACACAATCTCCCAATATTTTTCGTATAAATGATTTAGGGGTAAAGGGTTCTTTTTTTAAAAGGTATTTTATTTATAATTTACCTAGAAAATATTTTAAATCTGTTTATTGTTGAAACAATAATAGTGAGCCAAACACACCTTTTATATCATCAAAAACAGGACAAATTACAGATTGAAATTTAAAAAAACAAAATAATAACAATGATGATAAAATTAAAGTAACTATTAAAAATAAGGATATTTCAGAAAACTCCATTTATCAATTAGAAGCAAATTATTTTAATTGACTATCAATAACAAGTGAATTAGAAACAAATAACATTCCGTCTTTAATTCCTGCTGAAATTAAGCTATCAGATGGAGAATATGGTAAGTATTTAACTAATTTAATTGTTTCTAATCACAAAATAGAAGATTATTTAAATTATTTTTCACAATGATATAAATTGCTTTATTCTAAGGCAGATTGAGGGGGAATAACTAAAAATTTAGTTGTAGATAATATTAAAATAACTTTTGATAAGCATCCAAAACTATTTAATTTAAATGAAATTGAAATATCTGGTATATGGGGTTATAGAAATTATGATATAAATATTTATGTTGATAAATCAAATGAAAAAACTATTGAAGGAAAAGATATTAACTTAGAATTAATCAAAAATTGTCCTATTGGAACTAAAGTTAGTGGAAAAGATAGAAATACATATTTGCAATTAATCGAACATGATACATGATATTTATATAAAAACGGTATTGAAGATGAAAACTTTTATTCTAATATCGCAGTTGTTATTTTCCTAAAACAATCAAATAGTGTAATATTTTCCTATCCATCTGTAAAAGAACAAATTAATATTAATAATTTAGAATTATTTAATAAAAACAATGAAAAATTGTCTTTACTTACATTAGAAATATAAAAAGTTATTTAGATTTATAAATCTAAATAACTTTTTAATTTATTTTCAACGTTTATATTGGGCTCGTTATTATTATTTCAACGATAAACAGATTTAAAATATTTTCTAGGTAAATTATAAATAAAATACCTTTTAAAAAAAGAACCCTTTACCCCTAAATCATTTATACGAAAAATATTGGGAGATTGTGTTAAAACAAGATTATAATTATTATAACTATCTATAATTTTATTATTTTTAAATGCATCTAAAGAATTATTTAAAAATTTAGTTATTTTAAATTCTAATGAATCTGGATGTTGTCATATAACAAAATAATATTTATTATCAATTTGATTAAATGGTTTTTCTTGTGGTGCTATTCATTCTAAAATACCATCGTTTGTTTTTATATTATTTTTTTCTTTTAAATCTGATAATTCTTTTTCTGTATATTGTGGTGTATTACAAGCAACTAAACTGGTTGTACTTGTTCCAATTAATACGCTTGAACTTAAAAGACTTAATATTTTTTTCATATTTATTTTTTATAATTTTTTTATAATTCTTTTCTATTAATTTCACAGCATAATAAAAAGAGTTATAAATCATATAACTCTTCATTAATTTATTAATTAATTTAAATAAAACAATCAAAACCATGATATAAAGTATCATCTCTTTCTTTAAAAATATCTTTAATATCATATTTTTTTCGATACTCTTCAATTCTTCCCGTTTCAATAGTTTTAATTGCTTCACAAGCTAATTTATGCGAATTACATAATGTCATTTGAGGAACATCACCATTATTTAATGGTTCATAATATAATGCTCCTGTAATCATTTCGTTTAAACCAAAACCAGGATATTCTCCTTTTAAAATTCCTTGATGTAAACGAAAGTCAGAAATAATTGGAAATAAATATTTATTTTTATTATGAATTGCTTGTTCAACTACTAAACCAAATTCCATATGAGTTCCTGAATCTCAACCATCTAATTCTAAAATTACATAATCTGCTTCAGTTAAACCAACATAATCTAATTCAAAAATTGCTTTATTTGTAGGACGTTCTTTTTGATTTGTTTCAAAATCAACTGGATTTCCAATAATAAAGTCTGGAAACATTTCACGCAACATATCTCCTTCACGTTTTCTTGTGTTTCATTGGGCCTCAGTAAACATACTACCCGCATTGTAAATTACTTTTTTATTATCTCTCATATTTTTTTCTCCTTTATTGATTAATTATTATTTCAAATGTTTTAAATTTTTCCATATCAAGACCTGTACTATTAATATCACCAGTGATAAAAGCACCGACAGCAACTAAATCATATCCTAAGTTTTTTGCTTCTTCGTAATTTGTTAAATTAATTCCTCCTGAAGCCATATAAACTTTTGTTGGAAAAAATGTTTTAATTGTTTGAATAAAATTTAATTTAAATGCTGTTGCTGGGAAAATTTTAATAATTTCTCATTTAGCATTAACAATATTATTAACTTCTTGTAGTGTCATTGCCCCTGGAATATACAGTAAATTATTTTGATGACAATATTCACTAACTGCTTGGTTAAAAACTGGACCTACTAAAAACTGAGCTCCGGCTGTTGCTGCTTGCATTGCTTGTTCTAATGTTAAAACTGTTCCTGCTCCAACTAAAATTGTTGGATACTTGTTACGAACAAAACTAATTAATTCTGCAACATTAGGAATTGTGAAAGTTAATTCTAAACATTTAACTTGTAAATTAATTAACTGTTCACAAATTTGTTGAGCAACAACATAATTATGATTTCGAATTACATAAAAAGTTTTATACTCTAATAGTTTTTCTAATGTAATCATTATTCTCCTAAATATGATTTAATTCTATTAATAATAGAAATTTGATCTAATTGCTTACACTTAATAACAGCATCCGCACTTCCCGATAAACCATAATCATCAACACCTAACATTAAGCCCGTTTTACCAACAAATTTATATCAAACATAATCATTTGAAAATTCAATTGCAATTACTTTTGTTATATTATTTGGTACAATTTTTTCCCGATACGCTTTTGACTGTTGTTCAAATAATTCAACACAGGGCATTGATACAATACGAATATTTTTCTTAATTGTCTTAGCTGCAACAATTGCTGGTGCTACTTCAGTTCCTGTTGCAATAATAATTGCCTCCAATGGTTTTGTCTCATCTTCAGCAACAACAATATATCCCCCTTTTAACGTTTGTTTTCAACATGTTTCTGCTAATTGATATGGGGTATCTTGTCGCGATAAGATTAAAGCTGATGGAGCACTTTTTGCTTCTACGCTTGCTTTAAAACACCCAATTGCTTCTTTAATATCCGCTGGACGAAACACATTTAAATTCGGACAATTTCGTAGCATTGCTAATTGTTCAACTGGCTGATGTGATTTTCCATCAAAACCAACACCGATTGAATCATGTGAAAAAGCAAAAATTACGGGTAAGTTTTGAATACAAGCCATTCGAATACATGGTTTCATATAGTCAGCAAAAATTAAAAATGTTGAATTAAATCCTTTCAAACCTTGGTGTAATTCAACACCAATGCTAATTGTTCCGGCAGCAAATTCACGCACTCCAAAATGAACATTATTATTTTGTGGTGTTGATGTTGTTCATGAACCATTATAACCAATAATTTTGGTTGCAGTACCCAAATCAGCACTACCTCCAAACATATTATTTAAACACTTTTGTTGATAATATTTAAACACATCACCCATAATAATTCGTGTTCCTGCTTTTTTATCTTTATCAGCTGTTAATAACGCTTCAAAATCTTTTAAATCAACCGATGGAATTACAAATAATTCTTCATATTCCTTTCGAAATGTTGCTTTGTAAGAAGTTATTTTTTTCTTTCATTCTTCATATTTTGTTGCTCCTCGTTTAGCAAAAGTATCTTGTCAATGTTTTTTAACATTATTATCAACATAAAATTGTGGATGATTAAAATCATAAAATGCTTTTACTTGTTCCATCTCCTCGGGAGTAAATGGTGAAGAATGCATAGGTGAACCTTGTTTTGGATGCCCATAACCAATAATTGTTTTACATTCAATTAATGTTGGTTTATCAGATTTTTGCGCTTGTTCAATTGCTTTTTGAATTGCTGGTAGATCCTCATCTGCGTTTTCAATTCGAATATAATTTCAATTTTGTGCTTCAAAAAAACGTTGATAATCAATTTTTAAAACAGCATCACATTTTGTATCTAATTGGCAATCATTTGAATCATATAACATAATTAATTTATTTAATTTTCATACCCCAGCTAATTGGATTGCTTCAATTGCTCCGCCTTCTTGCAAATCACCATCACTACATAAAACATAAGTATAATGGTCAATGATTTTATAATCTGGTTTATTAAATTTAGCTGCTAAATGTTGTTCAGCTAATGCCATTCCAACTCCATAGCCAACTCCTTGTCCTAGGGGACCAGAAGAATTATCCACTCCAGGAGTAACACCATATTCTGGATGAGCTGGCGTTTTTGAATTAATATGACGATAATTTTTTAAATCATCAATTGTTAAATTATAACCAGCTAAATGTAAAATCGCATATTGTAAAGTTGAAGCATGTCCTGGAGATAATACAAAACGATCACGATTAATTCAATCAGATACTGCCGGATTAGCAATTAAATTATTTAAATAAATTGCTTGCATCAGTGGTGCTGCACTTAATACAATCCCTGGATGGCCAGTTTTATTATAAATAATAGGATCTAGTCCTAAAATTCTTAAATTACTTAAACTTTTTGTTTCTATATTATTATTTGTGCTTTTCATTTTAATTTCCTCCTTATTAAATTAAAATATTAATAATAATTATTTTTTAAATTAAACAAGGAACTTTATTATCAAGAGGTAATAAATGTTGCATAATAATGCTTATTTTTTCTGAAAAATCATCACTGTCAGCATCAATAACAATAAATTTATAATCATTTTTTAATTCATGATATAAAATTTCATATTGTTCATTTAACTTTTCCCAGTAATAATATGGGGTTTCTAATTCTAATTGACGCCCACGTTGTTTAATTCGTTCAACCGCTTTTTCAGTTGAAACTTTTAAATAAATAATGACATCAAAGCCTAACTTTTTCTTCAAAATTGGAACAATAACATTTTGAAAAAAACGATTATAAACTTTAAAATCAATTTTATTCATAATTTTTAATAAGTGGGAAACTCGCACAAAAACAGGGTCTTCTAAAATTGTGCGGTCAAAAACAGTATCCTCTAAATTATCAATGTTGAAAAATTGCTCAATTCTTGTTATTAACATATAAATTTGCATTTTAAAGGCAAATCCTTCCATATCTTGGTAAAAATCTTTAAAATATGGATTTTCTTCTAATGGTTCTTTAAATAAATTATAGTTTAATTGTTTACATAATTCTTCACTAACTTTTGTTTTTCCTGCTCCAACGGTTCCAAAGACTGCAATTTTCATTTTATTGCTCCTTTCGTTTTTAACCCATTAATTGAACAGCAGTATCTAATGCTAATTCAACCATTGTCATAAAATTATTTTGGCGTTCCAATGCTGTAGTAACTTCTTTAGTTACAAGATGGTCAGAAACTGTTAATAATGTTGCTGCATGTTTTTGCGTAACAATTGCATTAGTAAACAAAGCATATGATTCCATTTCAACAACATCTAACTTATGAGTATGAGTAAAGTCTAATGAATCATCATAACGATAAAAAACATCTGCTGCATGAGCAATTCCCGTGTGAGTTTTAATTCCTTTTGCTTGTGCTACAGTTTCAATTTCATTAAATAATTTTTCACTTGCAGCAATTAAATTACTATCAATATTAGCTGCAATTTTTGCATAATTACTTTCGCCAAATGCTTCACGAACATTAAAGATATCATAAACTTTAATATTTGGATTATAACTTCCAGCTGAACCAATTCTAATAATATAATCAACATCATAAAACTTAAATAATTCGTATGAATAAATTCCAATACTTGGACAACCCATTCCACTTCCAGCAATTGTTACCTCAATGTTTTTATATTTGCCAGTATACATTAACATATTTCGAACTTCATTTACTAATTTTAAATTTGTTAAATATTTTTCAGCAACGGTTTTTGCCCGTAATGGGTCTCCCGGCATTAAAACAACTTTTGCAATTTCTTCTTTTTTGGCATTAATATGTGGTGTCATTTTTTTATTCCTCTCTTTTCTGCTTAATTTAATTACCAATAAATACACCTATCAATGCTATTTTTATTTAAAAAGTAAGGATATTTAAACAACACGAAAAAGAATATTGTTGCATATCCACATAAATGATGTTTAATTTCTACGATTATTTTAATTAATAATTTAAGACAATAGCAAAAATAAAACCATTTTTAATCAAATGCTATTAAACTTAATTATTAATTAATTTTATTATTTATTATCTTTTTTAAATAATACCTTTTGATAGGATTACTGCTTTAAATTAACAACTAAAAAACGCTTTTTGACGTCTTTCAAATTATTATTTAATAGTTTTCACTAATAAATAATTAATCATCTAACCCCAGAGATAATAACTATAAGTGCAGCATTGATATTTTACCAATGTTTTTTTAGATCGGTCTACTGGCTTAGTTTCACTTTACTCACTATTCCTTCTCAAGAAATATTTTCTTAATAAAATGATGTTAGCTTTCATCCACTTTACAGTTGCTGGGACAGCCTAGGATTCACACCTAATTCCCGTAACATCAAAAATTGCTTTTTAAAGTTGTTAAAATAATAATATAAAGTTTGCTTTTAAAATGCAAGTTAAAATTAACAAATTATTTACCAACTAAAAACAAACTAGGAAAAAGTTGATATTTTTATAATTAAAAATGAAATTATTCTCAGAAAAATCTAGAAGCATATAATAAAGATTGTAAATAATATTTATGGACCTTATTAAGTATTTTTACTCCTTTCAATTCCAATATAAAATCAAAAAATAGTCAACAATCTAGCCCACCATAAAAAATAATAGATAACATAATAAATCAAATAATAAGCAATCAATAACAAATAGTTATTTATTTGCAGTATTATTAAATAAATAATTTAGGTTTAGTTTTAAATTTTGTTATATTCCTTATTAATAGTAATCAGCAACACAATAAGATTTATAAACTGGCTCTGTGTAGATATAAACGGCAAATTTATATCTTGTTAAGTTAATAATAAAATATTTTTAATAAATTGCAACAACTTTTTCAGAAAAAATTAAATTTTTGTAATTTTATCTTATTTTTTCCATATTTAAGCACACTAAAAATAATTTATTAAATTTTAACTAATAAATTTATTTAAAATTTTGTAAAAACATTGTCTTTGCACTTAGTCAATTTAAACATGGTCGGAGTTTATCATTTATAACATTAACTACTCAATCTATCATTTTTTGACTAATATTATTAAAATCAATTCCCTTAGAAAGTCAATATCTAAATTCACCGTTCATATGCTCAATTAATGGTTTTTGTTGTGGTTACCGGGGTCACAAAAATAAAATTGTGTTTCAGCAAATATTTCCATTTCTTTTCATTTACTAAATTCTTTTCCTCTATCAGTTATTATTCCTTTAATTTTCCCAATTAAATTATTATTTTTAACAATATCTTTAAATTTTTCTAAAACTTCATTAGCGGTATTATTTTTTAATTTCATTACAAAATAATTTTTACTTGATTGTTCTACTAAAACTAAATTACTAGATTGATGGTCTTTTCCTACAACAGTATCCATTTCAAATCATCCAACATTAGAAACTTTATTTTCAATATCTCAAATTGATTTAAAGTTAGTTAATTTACCACGATTATCAGGTTTTCCTTTTGTTTTATATTTTTTACCACGATGGGGTATTTTCTTTTTTTAATCCAAATTCGCCTAAGCGAATTCATTTATACAACGTTTTAACACAAGCAGAAAATTTAACACCAAACTCCAAGAAATAACGATAAATTAATTGTTCGGGTGTATCGTGGTATTTATTAAATCTTATTTTAATAAAATCTAATTGCTCTTTTGTAAATTCAGGTAGTTTTTTAATACATTTTTTACGCTTTTTCTTATAATCTTTTTGTGCTTGATATGGATTATAATCTTGTATATTTTTAAATCGATTTATTTCTCTTTTAATGGTATTAATTCCGCGTCCCATTTGTCTTGATATTTCAGATAAATTAATTGTGCCATTTTTCTTTTTGCAAGTATCAGATAATAATAAATCCTTAAATAAATCTCGTTCATCAAATATTAAATGTTTAAATTTTCTCATTTTTATACAAATTCCTTTCATTTTTTCTTATAATGTATTATATATAAAATAAAGAGGTCAATAAATATGAAAGAATTTAGTAAAATTAATAATAAAAAACGAATTACTAGTTATGAACATTTAAATAAAAAATATGATTTAAATTTTAGTGACTATAATTTTGGTTTTGATTGAGAAATATTTAAAGATTTTGTTGGTGATAGTTATGCCCGATATTTTACTTCACCAAGTTTTTTTAAGTTTGTCTCAGCGGGGCGTGGTACTAATAAGACATGAAATCACCTAGCAGAAAAATTATTTTTTGCTTGTAATTTTACTGATGCTTCATCTAATATTTTACGAAGATATGCCAACACCCACGAAGATACTACATTTGGCGATACAATTAATGTCTGTAACTATTTATATGATAAATATGGGATTGATATAGGACCCGACAATGAAAATGGTATTGTTTGACCTAAAAACGTTAAAGAAGGTGGTGAAATTGTTTTTCCTAGTGGTGTTCGCATTGCTTTTGCGGGTTATGCTAATGGTAATAAAATTATGGGAAAAGTTGGTAAAGGGAGTGGTATTATATCAGCATGGACAGATGAAATGATACATGCTGAAGAAAAAGAAATTTTAACTGATAAAGAACTAGATAAAAGATATAATAATTTAAGAGTTTCAATGTTTCGTTCTAAAAGTTTAAAAGTATCTTATGAAAAATATGCTGATGAAAATGATAATGAACAATATAATTTAGATAATCCTATTCCAGTAAAAGAATTATCTTGGACATTTCAAGAATGAGACAACATAGCAAAACAATACATAATAGTAACAACATATTTTCATAAAACATATTCTAATCAATTTACTTTTAATCCTTTTGATAAATACCATGTCTTTTATGAAAAATTTGTAACGCCATATTTACCTTTAAATGAAAGGATTAAAAATATTTTAAAAGAACACAATCAAGTATATTCAGAAAACAAACAAGCATTTAATGGTTTGGGTATTTTTAATTTACGATTAACAATGGGTGCTGTTTGAAATAAAATACCTAATATTACTAAAAAACTTGTTTTAACAAACAAAGAAGAACGGCCTGATTTATTTGAACTTGAATACTACGGATTTGAATATAACGATAATGACCCCAGTATTTATGTTTTACGAAATTATCGTAAATATATTAAAGAATATAATTTACAAGATTTTTATAATCCAAATACAAAACAATATCAATTTGATAGTTATTCAATTGGTGTGGATTATGCTAATGGTAGTGAAGACCATACAGTGTTTTTATTTAGTGGTTATAAAATTAATGAAAATAATGAATATGATAAATATTTAATTGAAGAAAATGTTGTTACCCCAAAAAACGCAATGAATTTAAATGAAATAGTTGAATATTACGGACAATGAATAATTAATACATTTGATAAATTTGATGGTTTTGAATATGCTACATTTCATTATGATATTAATGCCCACGACTTTATGCAAAAATTACAAGAAGATATTTACCCTTATTTAGGCTATAAAATTAAAATGTTTAAAGCCAAAAAACATCAGACATCTCTTAATAAAGAAGCAGGTATAATCAATCGCGTAACCTGAATAAGAAAAATGTTTGTTCAAGGCAAAATATATGGCATATTAGATAACTTCCCATTTTTAGATAAGTGCATTAGTGAATTAAAATTTAGTGACACCAAAACAAACACACCCGATAGTAAAATGTACCATGACCCATATGACGCTTTATTTTATGGTTCGTATCCATATCGTTTTAAAATGGGAATATAAAATAGTTTTTTTAAAATTATTAAATAAATTTTAAAAAAACTATTTTAAAATATATTATAATATTATTGAAATAAAATTAAAGAATATTTCACTTAACTTTTATCTATATGTTTATTAAATCTGAAATAGCAGATTTTTTTAGGTTTTGGGCGAGCGGTTGATTTTCTTAAATTTTTGTGATAAAATGACTTACAAGTTAAAAAAGTTTTTGAGATTCTTTCAAACAAATTTGGGAACCTTTATAAAATTCTTTGCTTAACGCTTAGAATTTTTCCCAAGTATTTTGAAAAGTGCGGCAAAAGTTTTTTTAAACTTTAAGGCATTTTTCACAAACTTATGAAAATCACCGCGAGCCCAGATTAGTGTAATATAACTAGGATAATAATCATATTTAACCTCCTTTCTAAAATATATTTAAAAAAAGTTCTTGTATATATATATATATATATATATAATGTCAATGGATCTTGATAAAAAAGTTTCAAGATAAGAAAGGAAATTATATTAAATAAAAAAACTTTTAAGTTTATTAAGTGTATTTACAATTAGCGTAAGTACTGTACCCACAACAATTGCCGCTAATCCTTATCAAAAAAAAGAAAATAATTTAGAAAATTTAATAATTAGAAATAAAAGACAAAATAATGAAAATAAAATTACTGGAATAACAAAAATTGTAATTACAACAAATAGGGGTGTTGATTCTTCTGGTGTTGTCTTAAATAATAAAGTGTACTTTGGTTCATGAGATAATAATGTTTATGAATATAATCCAGCAATCGGACAACAAAAAATAGTTATTAATACAAATAGAAGTGTTGTTTCTTCTGGTGTTGTCTTAAATAATAAAGTGTACTTTGGTTCATCAGATAATAATGTTTATGAATATGATCCATTAGAATTAATTGAGTCTGATATTATTAATTTGCAAGAACAAATAAGAATAGGATCATATATATATTATAAAAAACAAAATATTAACTCTAATATTAAAAATATTTCTAGTATAAATTTAGATAATTTAAATTATATCGAAACAAAAGCAATTAAAACACTTTCAAAACAACAAAAAAAATATTATTGCCCTTTCATAATTATCACGAAGAAAAATTAAATACCTCAGAAAAGGAAATAATTTATAATTCTCCAGACAATGAGATAAGTGAAGAAATTACAAAATCAATTGAAATTCAAAAGGGATTAAGTATTACACAGGGAAAATCAGAAACAACAACTAAAACAACAGGAAATACAGGCAGTTTTGGAATAACTATTGGATTAAAAGCTGAAGCAAAATTTTTTGGAAGTGGATTTAGATTATCTGGTGAAACTAGAACAGATTATAGTTTTTCAAATGAAAGTTCTTATTTTACAGAAATAACATTAGAAAATCGTTTTAATTCTTCAAATATAAGAAAAGAAGAAAAAAAGGAATTAGTAAAAAAACAATTAAATCTCAACAAATTTCAATTGCCCCTAATAAAAAACTTATTTATAATAGTAAAATTTATAAGTATAATTGTGAAGATGTTTGAAATTTAACAAAAAAAATTAATGGTTCAATTAGTGTATTAATTAATAAAAATAATAATTATGAAACATTAAATATTTCTATTAAAGAAATTATGATTTTATTGAAAAAAAATGATCTTTTGCCAAAAGAAATTACTATAAATAATCAAGATAATTCAATTACGTGAACAGGAAAAATTGTAACAAAATATACTTGTGGTTTTGAACAAGATTTTAGCAGTGAAACAAAAATAGTTAATTTATAAAAATGAAAAATATATTAACTTTTTTATGTACAATCACTTTAATTGGAACAAGTACAATTAGTTTAGTTGCTTGTAATACAAATATAGCACTACAATACACCGAAGAACAATTAAAAGAACTAAAAGAAAAGAATAAAATAAATACAAAAGATGGTATTTTAGAATGAATAGCATATCAAGAAAAACAATTTAATCAAATTGATAATAAATGATATTTTGCTGTATGGCGTGGTTATAAAAATGCTGATTGGTGTATTATTAAGTTTAAAAATAATGAAATGACTATTAAAATTGATAATTCTAATAATCGGCAATTGCAGAAAACTGATTTAGGTATGGGAAGAGATTTATATATTACAAATGATTCAGGGGTTGTTAAATATATAACACATTGAACAGATGATAATGGTTCTTACTTTAAATCAGTTTATCGTTGAAATAATGATAGCGAACCAAATACACTGTTTATTTTACCTAAAACAGGACAAATTACAGATTGAAATTTAAAAAATCAAAATAATATTAATAAAAATTATGAAATTAAAGTAACTGTTAAAAACAAAGATATTTCAGAAAACTATATTTATCAATAGAAGCAAATTACTTTAATTGATTATCCATAACAAGTGAATTAGAAACAAATAATATACCTTCTCTTATTCCTGCTGAAATTAAACTATCTGATGGTGAATATGGCAAATATTTAACTAATTTAATTGTTTCTAATGACAAAATAAAAGATTATTTAAACTATTTTTCTCAATGAAATAAATTACTTTATTCTAAATCAAATTGAGTGAGTATAACTAAAAATTTAGTTGAGGACAGTATTAAAATAACTTTTTTAAAACACGAAAAACTATTTAATTTAAATCAAATCGAAATATCTGGCATATGATGTTATGGGAATTATGATATAAATATTTTTATTGAAAAAATAAATGAAAAAATTACTGAAGGAAAAGATATTAACTTAGAATTAATCAAAAATTGTCCTATCGGAACTAAAGTCAGTGGAAAAGACAGAAATACATATTTACAATTAATCGAAGATAATGAATGATATTTGTATAAAAATGGCATTGAAGATGAAAACTCATATTCAAATATCACAGTTCTTAATTTTTTAAAACAATCAAATAGTTTAATATTTTCCTATCGACCCACAAAAGAACAAATTAATATTAATAATTTACAATTATTTAATAAAAATAATGAAAAATTATCATTAATTACATTAGAAATATAAAAAGTTATTTAGATTTATAAATCTAAATAACTTTTTAATTTATTTTCAACATATATTTTTGGTTCGCTATCATTATTTCAACGATAAACTGATTTAAAGTAAGAACCATTATCATCTGTTCAATGTGTTATATATTTAACAACCCCTGAATCATTTGTAATATATAAATCTCTTCCCATACCTAAATCAGTTTTCTGCAATTGCCGATTATTAGAATTATCAATTTTAATAGTCATTTCATTATTTTTAAACTTAATAATACGCCAATCAGCACTTTCATCAACACGCCACACAACAAAATATCATTTATTATCAATTTGATTAAATTGTTTTTCTTGATATGCTATTCATTCTAAAATACCATTTTTTGTTTTTATATTATTTTTTTCTTTTAAATCTGCTAATTCTTTTTCGTTATATTGTGGTTTATTACAAGCAACTAAATTTGTTGTACTTGTTTTTATTAAAGTTATTGTTCCCAAAAGACTTAATATTTTTTTCATATTTTAATTCTACTATACTATAGCTGCTATTAATTCTGGTTCTGCCATTTCTCAAATTGATGAAAAAATACTAATAGATTTTTAACAAAATAATTAAAAAACATCTTCATGAATTAATACGATACCGTTTTCTATTTGATTAAATAAAATATTAAAAATTTGTTCCCCCGTCATTGAAATTTCTGTAGTTTGATCTGGAATAAATTCAGCTTCACTGTCTCTTCATGGATCTCTAACATAATAAGTATCTTCAAGTATATTTTCTTTATTTGGTTTGATTCCAACAATTAATGCAGCATGATAAGAGCTATCACATCCTTCATCATCATATTCGTCGTCATCAAATAAACCACCAAACATAATAGGAGATTGTCTAGAAAGAGATTTCCATATTAAATGTCTTATCCACATTCTTTTTTCTATATCATTTAATCTATTTCAAAATAATCGAGTTAAATCAATTTTCTTTAAATTAAATCCCAAATTTTCCTGAATTATCGGGTTTGTGTTTAATATTTCAATTACCTTTGATAATGAAGCGCCATCATTTGCATTGTTTGGAAAAAAACTTGCAATTTCTTCTTGTTCCATTTCTTTAAGATCTTTATTAATAATAATATTATTACTAAATATATTTTTTAAAATTGCAATAACACATCATCAATCATGTATTTGAAATTCCATTGGTTTTTTCATGCTAGTTTTTCTTAAATCAATTAACACATCTTCTAATATTGGATATGTTATTTCTTGTCTTTTAACTCTATTTAAATTTTTTAAATTATTTGTTTATAAATAACTAATTTCATTATTTTCTAATTTAGTTTCTTCTTTTTGATAAGGACTAGCGGCAATTTTTGTTGGTACAGCAGTTCCACTAATTGTTAATACACTTAATAAACTAAGTAATTTTTTCATTTTTTATAATTTCCTATCTTTTATCTTGAAACTTTTTTCAAGATCTATTGACATTATATATATAAGCACTTTTAAATATATTTTAGAAAGGAAATTATACAAATGATTATTATTGTGATTATATTGTACTAAATCTGGGCTCGCGGTTATTTTTATAAGTTTGTGAAAAATGCCTTAAAGTTTAAAAAAACTTTTGCCGCGCTTTTCAAAATACTTGGGAAAAATTCTAAGCGTTAAGCGAAGAATTTTATAAAGATTCCCAAATTTGTTTGAAAGAACCTCAAAATCTTTTTTAACTTGTAAGTCATTTTATCACAAAAATTTAAGAAAATCAACCGCTCGCCCAAAACCTCAAAAAACTATATAATTAGCTTTGTATATAAAAGAAAGGATTTTTTAAAATGGATAAAACAAAGCATCATTTTACTTTTAAAGAAAGAGTAATGTTAAAAGATTTATTAGAACTTGATTCTTTAAAAAGAAAAAATGGTAAATCGAATATATCTAAAATAGCAAAAATATTGCATAAAAATCGCAATACAATTAGACAAGAAATAAAAAGGTTAAAAGATAATGAATATGACGCTAAATTAGCACACGAAGATTATTTACAAAAACGACAAAAATGTTTTAAAAAATCATCATTATTGCTAAATATTTTAGAATGACTAGATGAAAAATATAACAAATTTCATGATTCACCAGAACAAATCTGTAAAAAATATGAAAAAGAGTTTGGTATTAAATTCCCGGTATGTTTTAAAACTTTATATAAATATATTCATTTGGGATTTTTAAATTTCAAGAAAGATAATTTGTATTTTCATGGTAGAAAATATAAAACAAAAAATAGAATTGATAACCGTGGAAAAATAAGAAATTTTAGAACTATTGAAGAAGCAAAACATGATAAAAATGAATTTGGTTGATTTCAAATGAATACTATGGTTGGTAAAAATAATAGTATTTGTTTAGTTTTAATCGAAGAATTAACCCAATTTAAAATTATTGAACCATTAAAAGAAAAAACAACAAAAGAAGTTACAAACGCATTAAAATGAATTTTTTCTAACAGATTTTTTAAAGATAGATGCAAAGGAACAATAACAGATCAAGGCAAAGAATTTGCTGATTGAGAAAAAATTGAAAAAATAACAAATGCTAAAGTATATTTTGATTCATTAATAATATTTCCAGATTCTTTAACATAGAAACTTCCTCTTGAAATAATGCGTGGTGGTGTTAGTAATTGATTATTTTGCGAATCAATTGAAATAACAACAGCAATTAACCCATCTTTTGATAAAATTTCACGGTCACGAACAACAGCGGTTGTTTGCCCTGATAAATCTTTTTTATCAACATAAACAGCTTCAGCTTCAATTCTTTTACCAATTGCTGCTGTTCCATTTAATAGTTCAATTTGATCACCATTAGCACAAATAAAGACATTATCTTTTGGGACATTGACACTAATTGCTGTTTCAACCATGTTGGCGAAGCATACGATAGTCACCATGCATTGGCATAAAGTATTTTGGCTTCAATAGGGTAAATAATAATTTTTGTTCTTCTTGTGAAGCATGACCAGACGTATGGATTTGATTTAAAGGACTATTTTCTTGCACAATAGCACCAGCACGAACTAGTTTATTAATAACTCGTTCAACATCAGCTTGATTGCCGGGAATTGGTGATGATGAAAAAATAGCAGTATCACCAGGAATAATAGAAATATGTTCATGTTGATTATTTGCAATTCGGGATAATGCTGCCATTGGTTTACCTTGGCTTCCAGTACAAATAATTAATATTTCATTATCTTTATAGTTTTTAGCATCATTAGCTTTAATAAATGCCTTATCAGAAATTTTTAAATGTCCCATTTGACGAATAATTTTAATAATGCGATCTAAACTTCGACCAAACACTAAAATTTTTCGTCCATATTTATTTGCAATTTCAACAATATGTTGAATTCGATGAACATTTGAAGCAAAAGTTGAAATTAAAATTCGCCCCTTAGCTTTAACAAATAATTCACCAATATTTTTAATAATTTTTGTTTCAGTTTGAGTGTAACCCTCAACTTCAGCATTGGTACTATCATCAGCGATTAATAACATAACACCTTCTTGCTCCATATTTGCCATTCGTTCAATATCAGCACGATGTCCTAATGGTGTTCAGTCAAATTTATAATCACCAGTTGAAACAACTTTTCCATTTGGAGTAACTACTGAAATTCCAAAGGCATCAGGAATACTATGATTAACAGCAAAAAAGTTAATTTTAAAGTTTTTTGTTTTAATAACACTCATATTATCAACTTCTTTAACAATTGTTGTTTGTTCCAATTTTGCTTCTTTTAGACGATCACGAATTAAAGCAGCTGCTAATCGTGGTGCACAAATAATTAAAATATTAACTTCCCGTAATAAATAGGGAATTCCACCAATATGATCTTCATGGCCGTGTGTAATAAATAATGCTTTTATTTTTCGTTGGTTTTCTTTTAAATAATTATAATTAAAAATAACAGCATCAACTCCAAGCATTGTTGAACTTAGAAATTTAACTCCTGCATCAAGCAAAATTAACTCTTCATCATGCTCGATACAATATGTATTTTTTCCAACTTCTTCTAATCCAACTAAAGCAAACACTTTTGTTGGAATTTTATTTTTAACAACATTTTGGATTGGTTGTTTTGTTACTATACTAGTTGGTTTTGTAACTATTGCTTTGTTTTTACTTGTTTCTTTCTTTTCTTCATTCATTGAAATTATCACCTCATAATTCTAAAATTAACGCATAGTTTTTTCTTTATTAAATTGGATATTATTAAAAAGAAAAAAATTAATTTACTAGTATCCAAGAAATTATAACATAAAGATTAGTAAGATTACCAAAAAAACTTTTGTTTTAAAAAAAGTTAAATATTATTTTTATAAAATAATTCAATCACTTTTTTCATTCAAGGTTCGGTTTTATTAATTAAATCATAATAAAGTTTTCCTTCTAAATGCCCTTCCCTTGTTCATGTTGAAAAACAATTGCTTCAAGACCATGGGCAGTAATTGTTACTTGTTGTTGTTTTAAATAATCATAACCTTCCTCCTGTTTCGTCATCTGTCTCTTCAATTCGAATATAATACATTTTAAGATTATGTCCAATTTGAGGAGCGGCTAAACCAACAGCTGGTCTAATTGTATGACCACTATTTTTGCGGATCTTGGGAATATCTTACAAAATCAATTAATTTTTGCATTACAAGTTCATTTTCAGGTGCTAATGGTAAAGAGACATCAATTGATGATTGTCGAATTGACGGTGTATCATCAAATACTAGTCAGTCTTTAGTTGGTATTTCATTTTGCAACACTAAAAATCACCTCTTAAAAAATTATAACATATTCAGCAATTATTAAAGAAAATTCTAAAGTTTTAGTATAATAAAAAAAAGAAAGAGAAGGGTTAAGAAGATGCGCGTAATTAGTGGAAAATATAAGGGTTATCAAATTAAAACATTAGATGGAATGAATACCCGGCCAATGACGGCACGTGTTAAAGAAGATACATTTAATATTTTAGATAATTATTTTATTTATGAAAATAAAATTGGATTAGATATTTTTTCTGGAAGTGGTCAATTAGGAATTGAAGGGTTATCACGGGGGTTACAACAATGTTATTTTAATGATTCGCACCAAGGTGCCTCCAAAATTATTGAAACTAATTTAAATAACTTAAAAATAAATAATGCAAAGGTATTAAATTATGATTATAAAGTTTTATTAAATTGAATGATACAACAGAAAGTATTAATTGATATTTTATTTTTAGACCCACCTTTTAAGCAAATTGAGTATTATTATGATATTATTACTATAATATTGAATAACAATATTATCAATAACTATGGAATAATAGTTTGTGAATCAAATCAAATGTTGTCATTTGATCAATTTAATTTAGTTATGTTACGTTGTAAAACATATAAAAAAAAGTATTTGTATATATTAAGATTAGAAAAAGGAGAACGTTAATGTGCAGAAAGAGGGTTTTTTAATTATTTTTTCTGGCCCATCAGGAGTCGGAAAAGGGACAATATGCCAAGAACTTTTTAAATATGAGGAGTTGAATTTGGCTTATTCAGTTTCAATGACAACAAGAACAAAAAGGCAGGATGAAGTTGAAGGGGTAAATTATTTTTTTGTTGATCGACCAACATTTGAAGCTGCAATTAAAAATGATGAATTATTAGAATATGCTGAATTTGTCGGTAATTATTATGGTACGCCAAAATCATATTGTATTGAACAAATTAATAATGGAAAAAATGTTTTATTAGAAATTGAAGTACAAGGTGCAACACAAGTTTTACAGAAAGTAACTGATGCAGTTTCAATTTTTTTAATTCCACCAAGTTTAGAGGAATTAAAAAAACGAATTCGAGGCCGAAAAAGTGAATCCGAAGAAGTATTACAAGCACGATTAGCAAAAGCAGCTGATGAACTTCCATTGCAAAGTAATTATAATTATGTTGTGGTAAATAACACTGTAGAACAAGCAGTTGCAGAAATTAAAACAATTTTAGAACAAGAAATTGCTAATCGTTCGTAAGTTTAAAGGATTAAGAAATGCAAGAGCAAGAGAAATAGCATGAAATATCTTATGAAAAATTTTTGCAAAAAATAAGTTTAGTAATCATTTATTATCAAATATTGTAAATCAAAATGATGATTTTACTGACCAAGATAAAACTTTAATTTATCGAATTGTTTATGGTACTTTAAAAAATAAATTGTATTTAGAATATATTGCTAATCAATTTATTAAATCTGTAAATTGTACTATGAAGTGTAGCACTCTACTTAATTTTATTATAACACCAATAAAATAAATGTTCAATATAATTTATTTTAAAAAAATTTAGTAGTTTTGTTTTAAATTTATGAATTTTGGCACACTGAAAAATAAAATGATTAAAATTTTTATAGGTAATTATATTAAAAATTAAACATTTGTATAAAAACTTCTTTTGAAGATAGTCAATGTAAAGATTTTTTAAGTTTAGAGTTTATTATATTAGCAACTTCTTGATAATAATTTCTTGAATAAATACTTAAATCAATTCCTTTGGAAAATCAATGTCTAAAATCGCGGATTGCTCTTTCAACTTTGGGTTTTTGTGTTGGAGTTCCAGCATCACAAAAATATACTTTAGCATTTGTTATTTTTTCAATTTTTTCTCAATCAGCAAATTCTTTGCCTTGATCTGTTATTATTCCTTTGCATCTATCTTTAAAAAATCTGTTAGAAAAAATTCGTTTTAATGCGTTTGTAACTTCTTTTGTTGTTTTTTCTTTTAATGGTTCAATGATTTTAAATTGCGTTAATTCTTCGATTATAAAGTATGAGGTACCTTTATTTTTTTATCAGTTTTATTAATATAATATTCTTTATCAATTTTTGCATTTTTCATAATATTTGAAATTGTTTTTATACAAATTTTTACATGTTCCATAGTATCTAAAATATCTTGATATGTTTTTTATTGCCAATAAATGATAATATTTTTTCTTTAACAGAATTATCTATTCTTTGTCATTTTTTAATTCCTAAAAGTTTATCCAAAGGAAAAATATATTCTTCTTTACCTGTTTCTTGATTAATTTTATAATATTTTCTTCTTTTAAAAGTTATTTTCCCATTTAAAATAGTTAATTTTCTTGGTTTTATTTCTTTTACTTTATAATTTTTAAATTCTTTTAAAGTTTCATCAATTTTATAATTTTTAAAAATTCATTCATCACAATCTTCTAAACTTTATTGAATAATTTCAATACTTTGTATATTTAATAAATTAATAAAATTCTTTTAAAAATTGTTATCAACATTTATCATTTTTATACCCTCTTTTCTATAGTTTAGGACTTTAGCACAAAAATAATGAAAATGCAAAAAAAGATATTATTTTTTATTTATTGTGTTATAATTAAAATGTTAATTATTAGCAAATTAATTTAACTGAAAAAAGTAAAATAATTTACTTTTTTTATTTTGATGTAAAATATAGGTAATAAAAAAAGAACCAAGTTGGTTCTTTTGTTATATTTTCAGGATTAATTACTCTTTTATTTAATCATATTGTTTAAATAATAGCAATTTTAATATGCAAAAAGGAGTAAAAAATGAAAGAATTTAATCCAAAAAAAGCAAGTTTAAGCACATTTAAGCGTAAAATAGAAGAATTTTGAACCGATAAAAAACCTAATCAATTATATTCTGTTAGTCATTTAACCAATAAACTCAATCTTTCTAAGCATTGAAGACAAGAAAATTACCGGAGCGAAAACATAATTCCATTAATTGAAAAAAAATATTCAAAAAATAGAAATGGAAATAATAGAGTTTATGATGAAATCACCTGATGGTGCTAAATTATATTGACAACGAGCGTTTAATTATAAGTATTCAATCCAAGAAAAAGAACTTGAACAAGAATTAAACTTAAATAATCAACAACCAATAATTGTTAATTTACAAACGGATATTAGAGATATTAAAAAAGAAAGTGATAATAATTCTTAATCATTTTACTTATTTGTTAGAAATTCCTTATTGGTTATTACAAAATAGTAGTATTGGTAATAAATATCCATTTGCTAAAAATATGAGTTAGTTAATGAAATTAATCAAATTGTGACACGATATAGTGGTAAGACTATTTCAAATATAAAAATGTTTGGTGAATTATTAAAAATTAGTTTATTAATTAAAGAACCAATTTGTATTATTGCTAGTATGTATTGGAGTAAAGATTTAAAAGATAGTGTATTTCAAAATATATGAAATATGTTAGATCAAAATAATATACCTTATACTATTAATTTATCAAATTTTACTTTTACTTTATCAAATGGTAGCAAAATATATTGTAAAGGTTTACATTCACCAAGTCAGAAAGAAAAATTAAAAGCTTTTGCTGATTTGAATAAATATAAATTAGTTATTTTGATTGAAGAGAAGAATGTGATCAATTTCAACAAAAAGATTTAAGTGATTTAGAATTTTCTATTCGTGGTTATCAAAATAAAATAACAATTAATACCTGTAATCCTGAAAGCTTAAAAAAATATATTGTTGGTTATTGTAATGAATTATTACCTTTTAATGAAGAAATAATGCGTAGTAAATATGAACAAATTAAATATATTGAAAAATGAAATATGAAGATTATTATTCATTATTCTAGTTGAAGACTTAATTATGAATTACCACAAGATAAAATTAATAAGCAATTAAGGTTAGAGCAATTAGATGTTAAAAGATCAAGAGTATAAAGTTGAGGTTTGCCTGGTAATACTAGTGGTTCAATCTTTGCGCGATATATTGATATTATGCATGCAACAGATATTATTCAACCAACTAAATTATTAGGTGGTGTTGATTTAGCAAACTCTACTAGTCCCAAAGGACATACAACAGCAGCGAGTTTTTGAATATATAATTCATTTAATAAAAAAGCATATAAAGTAGCAGAATATACACACTCAAATGCTACACAACAATTTAAAGGACCATTAGAACAAGTAAAAGATATTTTAGAGTTTTATAATAATCAATTAAACCAATATTTTAATTTAATTCAGCAAGGTATATCAATTAATGTTGATGACAGTGCTTATGCAACATTAGAAAGTTTAAATAGAAAAAAATATAATTATTTTTTTGGTCAATATATGCATTTAAAACCAGCACAAAAGCAGAAGTTTAAAATAAAACATCGTGTAGAAGAATTTACAATGTTAATAAATACTAATCAATTAAAATGATTATGAGAAAAATGTCCTGTAAGTAAAACTCAATATAAATTAATTCAATGAGAAGATAAACCAGATTCCAGAGAAGAACGAATGTTTGACTTATACGATGATACATTTGATAGTGATTTTTATGCTTTACATTTTGAATTAATACCAATGGTTAAATATAATAGTTCAGCAGATTATAAATTATGACAACAAAGGGAGTGAATAACTTAATGAAAAAAGATATATATGTAATACATGATGAGCGTGTAATAAATGCAAAAAGACCATATATGTTTGTTTGTGGACAAGTTAAAAAAAGACTTTGTTAAGAATTAAAAAAAGATAATATCGCAATATGTAAATTAAATTTATATAACGAATATATTAAAAAATATCAAAAAGTTAAAGTATGTGTACAAGTTTTAGTAAATGAACCTAGTTTATTAACAGTAAATATAATTAATTATGCACTTATCTTAAATTTAAAGGAGCAAAATAACTATGAATAATACTTTCCCTAGTTTACCAAACTTAAATGATATTAATAGTGTTTTAAAATTTTATAATTATGATTGAACTATTAATTTAGCCAATATTATTGCTCGTCATCAAATGCGATTAATATAAATGGTAAAGATATTTTATTTAAGTCGCATTGTAAAGATATTTTAGAAAAATTAAATTGATAATATGAAACTTATAAAATAAAAGAAAAATTAGATAAAAATGAATTAACAGCAAGTTTAATGGGTAAAACTATCTTTAGTTTATTAGAAACTAGTGATGGAAATATTTATTTATGAATTAACCCCTTTAACTTTACATCACGCGTAAGTAAAATAAACGAAATTGAACAAGGTGCTGATATTTGATTAAATTATTATCAATCAGATAGTGGTTTTATTTTAAATTTAATTTGTACCAAAGATAAAATAGTTATTAAAGGTTGACCTAAAAATAATGAAGTAGTTGTTGGACAAAGTAAAACACAAATTAAAGATGATGTTAGACCTGTTTTAGTACAAGAATTTAAAAACAAATTAGGTATAGTGCCCTTTTGAGAAATGATAAATGAACCTAATCCTTTATTTTTATCAACATCAACCACTTTAAATCCATGACCTACAATGGCAAATTGTTATAAATTACAATTTGATTTAGAAGATAGTTTTAATATTAAATCAAAAGAAAGATGAGCAAATCGTACGCATTGATATGGGGTATTAGATGATGATTTAATGACTGCTTATAACAAAGGCAATAAAAAAGTATTACAAGATGCTTTTGATGATATTTTTATTCAATCAGGTAAATCAGCCGTAGATGGTCAATTATCCCAATCTTTACAAGTAGTACAAGGGGCACCAATCTTAGAAACATATACACAAGACCCAAAAGCAATTATTGAACAAGTATATATAGCATGTAATTTTTCTAGTCCTTTTGGTGATGCCTCAGATAGTGAAGAAAATAAAACCCAATCATTAATAAAAAAAACAAAAGATTTAGAAAAACAAGCATATTTACAAGCATATTGTAAACAATATTATACTAAAATGTTTGATACAGTTTTAAAATATTATGGTTTATGAAATGGAAATGGTGAACGCCCTTATGGATTTGATTTTGTTAGTGCTAGTTTAGTAGATCAAATTCGACAAAATGAATTAATTACTGCTAGATTAGATAATGGTACAATGGAACCAATAAGAGCAATTACTGAATATGATAATATTGATGAATTAGAAGCAACCAAATATTTTGAAAAAGTAGAAGCATGACAAGATAAAATGCAAGCCAAAGAAATAGAACATAATAATAAATTACTAGAATATGATAAAACTGGTAATAATCAAAATGCCTTACAAGGTAGAACAGAAATTAAGGAGAATTAACAAATGCAAAAAATTAGTCCAGCAGCTATGTAATGATTAAGAACAGGAGCAGGTGCTACTGCAATAGATATAAGAGAAAGTATAAAAGAACATAGACACTGAATGGTATTTCCTTTTAATGTTTATAGTTCATATATTCTTGATACTGAGACAGGTTGAAAACCTAATAATGCTAAACCAAGTGATTATGGTAGTTATTCAAGAATATTTGATAATATGGAAAGTACTATTGCACAATGACAAGGCAGTTTAAAAATAGTTCAAAAATATAAAGGTGAAGAAATTAATATTTTAATGATTGATGATTTTAAAAATCAACCTATTAATTCCAGTATATTAGCCAATAATGAAACACCTTTTGCTATAAAATTAAAAGATGAAAATAATAATGTTTATTGAAAATTAATTGATGGTAAAAACATTTATGATATTAATAAAATGCTAAAATACTTAAATCAATATAAATTAAGTTATTTTATTAATAATGATAATAAATCTGATAACTTTTATACAAAAGAGGTTAAAGTTGGTAAATATTGAGATGCTTATATGGTTGATGATGTAAGTTTTATTAAATTTGGTGATGCTAAATTTGAACAAGTATTTACACAGCAATCAACTGAAAGACAATATACTTTATTAATTTTAGATGAAGATATTACTAAATTAAATATTAATGATTATTATAATTTTTATACTGTATTTAATGACCGTGGTTTAAATATTGGTGGTGGTGATATTAATTCTGCACCCCAAGATAGACAATGATTATATCCATCAAATGTTATTAATTATTATTCCGTAGAAGATGATGATTTCTTATGACAAGAAATTACTTTTTCAAGTATTAATGACAAAATTAGTAATAGTGGTTTATCAGTACGACAATTTATTCAAACAAGTGCCCCAGGTGAAGGTTATTGTTTTCCTAAAATAACTTATGATACTGGATATAAAGATTGAAAAGAACATATTCAATCAATGTCTGATTTTTGAATTGAAAAAAATAATGAGGGTATGATAATAACAGATTAAGCAAGTTCAACAGCAACCAATCCGACTGTTGGAACAACTATTAAGGAAGAAGACAAAAATTCTAAGCCTTATTGGTCTAAAAATTGAATGATTACTCCACCAGATAAAGTAAAAGTAAATAGTGGAACTATTAATAATATTATTAGTACCTAAGCCTCATCATATTTTAGAAGAAAAGATGAATTCAGTAATACAGTTGGAAATGTTCAAATTGAATATAATAAAATGGGTAAATGTAATGTTTGAGATATTTTAAATATGATTAATTTTATTAATCGCCAAATTACAGTATTACCTTTAAACTATACGCAAAAATTAGTATTTAATCCTTTTACGACCTGCTATTGGAAAGTTTTTAAACTTTGTTTCGTTTGGTATTCCTTGGGACTGAATTGGTAATTTAACAATTACCCAAGATGATAAATGACCTAATTTCCCATGACTTAATGGCTTTATGAGTGCTAATGTTTATAGTTTTTATAATGATGCCTTTTGAGGTGATAAGTCTGCTGGTAAAGGTTATTTACCATTTGAAATATTTAGAGAACAAGGAAATGATAAAATTCGTGCTATGATTGGTGCTAATGCTACTAGTTTTAGTTTTACTACTTTATTAACTGATAAAATACAAGGCAATGTTTTTGAAAAAGATGGTAAACCAACAGAACGAATAACTTATTCAACTTATAATTTAAAACAATTAAACCCTAAAACTAATCGTATTTATTTAATTAATGAATTAGTAAGAGCAGTAGATGCTCAAACATCAGTTAGTGATAGTGAAAAAGATAATGATTGCGAATTCTTACAAACACCTGATGGTACAAATTGTAATTATATAATTGATATGTTTTCAATACAAGCATTATATAAAGGTAATTTTGAAATTATCTTTTATGCAGATAACCCATATACTAATAATGAAGAAGATTATTTACGCTTATCAGTATGGAGTTTTCGTGGTAAAACAAAAAGCGTATTAAATAATTATTTACGTGATATGACAACTAATTATAAAACTAGTTTCTTATTACCACACGACTATGAAATACCAACATTTAATTACCCTGAATATGTTCTTCCACCAGTTCCATATAACTATCAACCTTATACCAAAGATATTTGAGATGCAAATGCAATTCAACCATTATTAACTAAAATTACAGCACCAGCACAATGTAAGAAAAAAGAAAAAGATAGATGAGATGTTAATTTATTTGATGATACAGCCAAATATAATGGTTATTATGAAATAGAAATTGATTTAAAACAAATTGACCCAACAATTCAAAGTATTAGTAAATTCCAAGATGCTTATAAAACAATTGAAATAAGTAATCTTAATAATTTACAAGTTTCATGTTCTGAACCCAAGATACAATGATTTATTCCTAATAAAAATGTTAATATAAATGGAGGAATTAATAATTGTAGTAATAATATATGTTCATTAACAGATTTTTCTGTACCAAGGTTGGAGGGTCTGCCACAAGTTGATAATGTTAATTTTGAAAATACAATAACTTTATATACTAAAAATATAAAAGTAAATGATATTCAAACATTTTCTACTGCATATACTAATGGATTGCCACCCAATAGTTATACAAATCGATATGTTGATGATAAAAAAAGAATAACTATGTTATTTTCATTGCAAATAACTGCTTGGTCTAATAATATTAATAATAAAATTAAAGAAACATATTTACAGGCATATTATACTAATGATGTAAAATTAAAAATTAGATTTTCAAAAACATTACTACCTAAATTATTATTTGGTCTTCTTGAAACAACATTTAATTCTTTTGGTAATATTCAAGATATAAAATTAAATGTTTCTAACTGAGATACATTAGGAATTAAAAACAATAGTAATAATCCTATTAAAATTACATTTAAACCAAAATAAAAAGAGAAATTAAATCTCTTTTTATTTTATTCTTAATTAACTTTTATATTACCATTTTCATCAATACCTAAATTAGGTAATTTTTGTTCTTCACCATTCCAGCGATAAACTGAATTAAAGTTTTTATTTTCTTTTATTCAACCTTGAAATGTTGATCAGTCATTATCTTTATTAATCCCAATGGTATAATAATTAGATGCTAATCAATATGAAATATTTATTTTAGGATTTGATGTTTTCATAATATATCCAGGTTTAATTTCTTTATTTTGAAATTTAAAAATTTCTCAATTATCATTTTTATTAATACGGCATATAACAAAATATCATTTATTATCAACTTTATTAAATGGTTTTTCTTGTGGTGCCATTCATTCTAAATTATTTTTAATAGTTTCATCTTTTGTATCTATTTTATTCTTTTCTTTAAGTTCTTTTAATTCTTCTGGTGTATATTCATGTGTTTTATTACAAGCAACTAAACTTGTTGTACTTGTTCCTACTAATGAAATTGCACCAATAATACTTAATAATATTTTCATTTTTTTAAATTCTTTCTATTTAAATTAATTGTGCAGCAGGCAATTTAAAATTAGGTATTTCTAAATCAAAAACAGGACAGAAAAATAAATAATAAAATTTTCCACTAATAGAAAAATTATTAATTATTTTTTCAGATGATAAATCAACAGGAAAGTTCATATTTTTTATTTTTACCATTTCGTATTTTAAAAGATATTTACTGTTATTATTAAAATTAGGATTTAATCTATCATATTCTTCATAAATTTTTGGTAATAATGCTGTAATTAATTCTTCTTCTGTAACATTTTTAACATCTTTAGCAATTATTTTTTCTGGTGTATTAATTTTTTCTACTTTAAAATTTAATGAAACCCATCAGAACTGGCATTAGGACTAGGACTACTTACAAAAAGTTCATTATTGCTAGTATTTGTTTCAACTTTAAAATGAATTGTTTTTTGGCCACTAAAATTGGCTATACTAATTACTGCACTATTTTCAGTAATATTTGTAACATTGATGTTTTTTGTATCTAACTGTGGATTTAATTCTATTATTGCTTCTTTAATTTGTTGTTCTGTTGGCTTGTTTAATCCATTATTAGTTTTAAATATATGTTTATCTTGATTATTTTGTGTATCTCTTTTTTTAGTTATATTTAAACCTGTTCAATTTAATTCAGATAAATCTTTAATAATTTTTTTTTGATAACTACTAGTGGCAATGACATTAGGTATTGATGTTCCTACAATTGTTAAAGTACTTAATAAACTTAGTAATTTTTTCATACTTGTTTTTCTCCTTTTCTTTATCTTGAAACTTTTTATCAAGATTTACCTGCATTATATATATATATATATATATATACAAGCAAAATTAGCGCTTATTTTAATAAATTTATCTTTTAAAATACTCTTAATTACGCGTTTTAAGGGCTAAATTAGCAGTAAAATATATTAAGTTATATTTTCTTCTTTTCTTTTCTTCTCTATATTAATAGTTGTATTACTAAAATAATAGTGTAAAATAATGTTAACTGTTTATCCTTTTAACAAAAAAGTAATTTACGGTTTATGCTTTCCGCCTTAAAAAGACTTATGCTGACTTGTTATTCGAACAAGAATAAAAAAAGAGAGGTTTATAAAATGGCACTTACAAAAGAACAATTAATCGAACAAGGTTTAAGTAAAGAAATTGCAGATAATATTTTAAATGAATTTTATAATGAAACAAAACAAATTATTGAAGGTATACAAAAACGAAAAGATACTATTTCAAAAGAAGATTATTTAAAAGTTGCTAATGAATTAGATGAATTAAAAGCATTTAAAGATATTCCATCTACTAAAATTGAAGATATTAAAACTAATTTAGAAAAAGTTAGTGGTAGTTCTTTATCTGAAAAAATGCAAACTTTAAAAGAATTAAAACCTGATTTGTTTGTACAAGAACAACCAGCAATTTCACCAACTAATTTTATTAAAGATATGATTGAAAAATCAACTGAAAATAAGAATGATGAAATTGAAACTATTAAAGAAAAAGGAGCATATACTACTGATGAAATTAAAAAAATAACTGATTATACACTTAAAAACCTTAGATAATAAGGGAGTGAAATATTATGGCAACAATTAATTTGCCACAAGTACCTTTTACATTACAAGGTAATACAACAGGTCAAAAAGCCTATGTTGATATGGTTAATGCATTATTGCGTGGACCTTTATATAATGAATATGCAAGTATTATTCAGTATGCAACAGCAACCGCAGAACAAGTTGCTTGGTTACCTAATGCAGGACAAGCACTATATAATTTAACTCATCGTATTGTATGACAAAATGATTATACTTTACCAAATGGTGGGACAACTCAAACAATGGGATTAACAAGAATTCCAGTTCCGATTGATAAAAGATTTAATTTAAAATTAATGAATGAGGCTTTTGACTTAGCATTAATAGAACAAAATATTAAAAATGGTGTTATTGCTGATGCTATTTCTAGTCTTGTACAGAATAAATTTGTTAATTTAGAATGTGAATTAATTCAGGCTATTTATGATTATTGTTTAGCAGATGGTCAATATGAAGTAATTCCATTTCGTAGTTATACAGCTGAAAATGCTGATGATGCAAATAAAGCATTCTTTACATTAAATGAAACTTTGATTGAATTAACAAATCAAATTAGTAATTTATATTTTGGTTTGCCAACCGATAAAATGTTTATGGTTTTAGGACGAAGAGCCTATTTAGGATTAACACCTGCCTATTTAAAAGTAATTGGTTCACAAGTACAATTAAAATCGATGATTAATGGTGAATTATATGAAAATACAGCAATGGGTATTCCAGTATCAAAAAGCTTTCATTTAGAAAAAACATATACAAAAGGACAAGTTAACCGAGATAAAGGTTATAATTTTACCAATGTAAATGGTTTAATTATTAATAAACAAGTATGAGCATATCCAATTAATATGGATACTATTCAACAAGTTTTAGATAATAATACTGCTAACCCTAAATGAATTGGTAAAGTACAATATGCAACACCAACAATTTTATATCCAAAAACATGTAAAATTATTTTGGAAAAACAACCAAGCCAAGATGAAATTACTGCCGCTAAAAGTAATCTAAATAAAACTTTTAGAGTTCCAGTTTATTATCTAATTTCAGCATCAAAACCAGAATCAAAACCAAATAATCAAGGTTAATATAAAATGAATTTACTAATATTACGCGTTTTAACTTTATTAGTATCTAATTTAGAAAATAAACCTTTAATAAGTAAATTTGTAAATTTAATTAATAGAGTTAATCAAGTTAAAAATAAAATATTAAAGCCAATTAATTATATTAGTGATAAATATAATAAAATTACAAATAAAGTTGAAGATATTTATCAGTGATTAAATCCATTTACTTATTTAGATTTAATTAAAAAAGGTCATAAAAAAGAAATACAACAAATATTAAGTCAATTAGAAAAAGATAATAATATTAAAAATAGAGAACAATTTAAAAATGAAAATTATTTAAATACTAATTGACAACTTTTAAATAGTAGTTGACTTGATAGTGGTATGTTTAATATAACTAATAAATTAACTTTAACAGGTAATTTAACTATTTTAATATATACAAAAACAGCAAAAAATCCGAAATTTTATGGTCCATATGTTTATCCTAGTGTTCCGGTTGAAATTTGAAAATTATTAAGTAATGCTGTATCTAATGCAGGATCTTTATTTTGACCTTATTGATTAAGAAAATGATTACCTAGTCATTTAAGAAATTATATTAAAAAGCGATTACCACAAGCATTAAAAGAAAAATATCCCAAAGGAACTACTAAATTAACATTACCAACAGTTCAAAAATTAAATCAAATTAAAAAGTTTATTAATAATTTAAAGATTGGACATTTTAATTTTAATTTTGCTGGTGAAATTAATAATAAAAAATGGTATCGTGAACGCCGAAGTGATGTTAAAAATATTAAGAATTTATATAAAACACCAGTTAAAAATATGTTTTACAAAACTAATCAAACTATTAAAACAATTAAGAAAACAAAAACAAGAGTTAATAGTTATAAGCCAAGTAATTTAAAAAAATAAATATCGTAATCAATCAAGAGGTGTTTTATATGGAAAATGTAGTATACTACACACATTTTGGAGATTGCAAGAAAACAAGAAAAAATAATAAAATATATAATTTAAAATATAAAAACATCATTAAAAATGATACATATTTAAATAAAAATTCTAAAATTGACACACTAAAAAATAGTTTAAATAAAACTTTATAAATTTAAAATTATTTAGTTAAATTATTTAAAAATTCAAATGGTGTCTGAAAATTCAAAGATTTATGCACTTTTTCAAAATTATAAAAGTAATAATAATCATTTAGTTTATTTTGTAAACCAGCTGCATCCAATATTTTTTTATCAAATACAAATAACTTAGTATAATTTTGATGAAATCTTTCAATTTTACCGTTTGACTGCGGAGAACGAACGGGTGTTGTTTGATGTAAAATATTTTTATCTGTTAAAAATTGAGTAAAATTATTTTCTTTAACAGTACTTTTTTGATTATTCCGATGACTATTAATAAATTCAGAACCGTTATCAGTTCTAATTCGTGTTATTTTAATACCAAATATTTTTTTAAAATCACGGATTGCTCTTTTAACAGCATCAATAGCATTCTCAGTGCATAATTTATCATAAATATAACCGAATACTCCTCTGATTCTTTCATCAATAAAATCATAAACATAATACTTTTTATCAACTGGAAATTTACTTGGCATAAAATATTTAGCATCCATTTGTAATAATCCTAATTCTTTAACTTCATATCTTGGGTGTTGTCTTTTAATTTCTTTAATTTTATTTTTTATTTTTAATCAACGTTTATCTTTTTTAAGTCAACGAAAAAATGTTTTTAAATTTTTGGTGCTTTACTTTTTAATTCTTCGCCGTGAATTCCTTTTTTTAAATTATAAAACAAAGATAAAACACCGCCACCGTGTTTATTACAATACTCAAAATATAAATCACATATATTTTTTCGAGTATCTTCACCATATTGATAATTAATATTATTAGGAACTGTTGATTTTAATAATAAATCTTCAAAATTATTATTTGCATATGCAAGTAAAATTTTATTTGCTCAATAATAAAAAGTTGAAAATTTATTTTTAAAATATTTTTTAATTAAATCTTTTAATAACAACTTAGTTTCAAGAAAAAACTCCTTACATAAATTAATATATGCAAATATTTTCTTTTTTATTCTTTTATAATATTTATTTTGACAATTTTTACTTAAAAAATCTTGCAATTTTGCTTGTAAATCACTTAAATTAGAATCATTAATAATATATTTCATTAATTCACCTCATTTTTTTAAAAAAATAATATAGTATAGTTATATCATTTAAAATAATTTTTATAAAACTTCAAACTTTTTTAAACAATCATAATCATAAGTAAGTATCGTTTCTAAAATATATTTAAAAATGCTTGTATATATATATATATATATATATATATAATGTCAATAGATCTTGATAAAAAGTTTCAAGATAAAAAAGGGAAAATACAAATAATGAAAAAACTTTTAAATTTATTAAGTATATTAACAATTAATGGAACTGTAATACAAACAACAATTGCTACAAGTACAGCTACAAGTACATATGAAAAGCAAGAAAATAATTTAGAAAATTTAATCAGAAATAAAATAGAAAACAATAATTTATTTAATGTTAATTTAGAAGATATAAGAATTAACATAAATAATCCTAATTCTTTTAAAAATTGACATAATAAAGTTTTTCGTGCTTTAATACAAGCTGACATACTACGTGTTATATTTAATATAGAGAATGATCAGCCTAGTACAAGTACTGTTATAAATGATAATAGTGAGATTGTTGTCTTAAATAGATTTAAAGTTGAAGATAATACTACACCCAAAATGGGAGATAGATTTAAAGGTTCAGTAAGAGGTAAACCAACATATAAGTTTGTAGGCACACCCTACAACGGTTTTACTGTTCCTGTTATTATTGAGGAAAATTCACAATCTCAAAGAATTGATTTAGTTTTTAGAACTAGGGATCTTTATTTGGAGGGGTTTACTGTAAAAAATAAATATTATTATTTTTCAGAAGCTGATATAAGACATATAGATTCTATAGATAATATTAATATTAGTAGTTCCACTCCTTTGAAATTTAAAGCTGATTATAGAGATCTTTTCGTTGATGGAAACGGAAATGGAATTAATTTAAATATTAATTGAAGCACAATTGTTAATTCCTTTAAAACATTATCTAACTACCAAGGAGAAATTAATAGAGATATTAGAAATTCTTTAGGGATAATTGTTGTAGTTGTTGCAGAGAATTGACGATTTAGAAAAATAAATAATGAAATTAACAATAAAGTTATTGAAAATAAACAATCTATTGTTTTTGGGAAAGGTGAGCAAACAGAAGAAAATCTTTATAAAATTGCAATGGACTAAAATCAACAAGGTAGCAGTATTTTGAGATTAGCTTGAGAACGTTGAAATTATGGTATTCAAAGCCACCCGTACAGTAATTATTTTGACGAAAATCATCAGCCAATAGGAGTTATTAATAGAAATAATAGAAACACATGAAGAAATTGATTTTATGAACAAGTACTATCTTATACACCAATAAATGTATTTTCAGATGAAATTTATAATTCCCATACTTTAAGAATTTTATTTTTAATAGCTGTTAATTATATAACTACCTCATGCCATCATGGATCAAACCAAAAAGAGATATAAATGATAATTTAAATCAAAAATTTTGTGATTTAGAATCAGATATTGCAAAAATTAAGGGAGATATAATTTCAGTCCAAATTTTAGATAAAAATACTAAGGCTGTAAGATAGAGAGGTTAGAGATGCTTATATCAGAACCACTGAGGACTTGTATTTAATCCATAATAAAAATGGGAATGTTTTAAAATTAGAAAAATTAATGGATTGTGATTATAGATTAATGAGTAATATTACATTTCCATTACAAAATTATTGTTCAAATGAAAATATTAGAAGTATAAGAGAATCAAGTGGGGTCACACAAAGTGGTAAAGTATATTGGGTTGGTTATAATCTTTTAGATAGAGATGCTTATTTGCTACCAAGTATTCCAGACAATGTTACTTCAATGGCTTTATTACATAAGGATAGTGCTGGTGAATTAAAAACAAACGCAGCTTATTTTGGAACAACAAATGGTGTTTATTATAGAAAAGGCAATGGTAGTGATGAAGTAAAAAAAGTATCTGGCCTAAATGAACCAATTCAATCAATCACTGTTGATAATGATGGTTCTGCCTGAGTTCTTACCGAAATTTTTAAAAATAAAAAACTAAGAGATAGTGGTTTTAATGATAATGGTAGTTTAACTTGTTTACCAATTAGTGATGAAAATCCATATTATGATTCTAAAAATGATTTTTTTAAAATAATTTGAAATTATGGTCATAATGGACTCGTAGTTAAATTATCATTAAATACTTCTCGCGTTATTGAAAAAATTTTCTTTGAAAGAAGTACGTCTGATTTTAAATCATATTTATTTAAATTAATTTCAAAATTACCAATAAGATTTTCAGCCGAAAATATGGAGACGGGGTATATAAATTATATTGTAGATATTATTTACTCAGGATTTTTTGAATTTCATAACGAGGTGATTAACCTAGTTAAAAGTGGTAATCCTGACAATAAATCAATTTTTGTTGTAACACGAAATACTTATGGTTGATCAAATTTAAGTTCTGATGAAAGACAAAAAGCCATTTACGCAGATACAACAGACTCTTATCATTTTGGTTAATATTTTATAGAATTAAAAATATGAAAAAAATATTAAGTCTTTTAGGAACAATCATTTTAACTGGAACAAGCACAACATCATTAATTAGTTGTGAAAAACCAAATAATAGTGAAAACGGGGAGGGCAATAAACCAGAACCATCATATAATCCACAACAACCACCAAAAAATAGTAATTGAAAATTAGTTAATGATTATAATTCATTTGTTTTTAATAAAGAAAATAAATTTTATTTTTTTGTTTTTCAACCTTTCAATGGTAAACAATGAAAAATATTAAAATTTAAACATGATAGAGATTTTGCTAAAGAAATAGATGGTATTCCTTTTATTCCTAGTGATATAAAAGTTTATGCTGAAGCAAGTAAATTAAAAGGTCTTTATTGTTGAGATGGTAATGGTGAACCACAAATACCAGCAATTAATAAAACCATTGGTGAAATTACAGATTGAAAAGGTTAAAAAGGAACTATTTTTAAGTTCCTTTTTAAATTAATCGCACAAATTTCATAAATATAATTAATAAAAATAAATTAGTTATTGCACTATACAATGCAGGACTAAATTTTCATACTTCAAATGTTTGACTAAAAAAACTATAAATTGTTTGAAAAATCTTACCAACACCACTCGCTAGTTCGTTTACTTGTTTAATACCAGGGATATTATTAACTATTCAAATTGCCGCATTTCTGATATGACACGCTAAATTATATCAACTACAACTTTCATATTGTGCTTGTCATCATTGACTATCAGGAAATAATCCACCGTTATTAATTTCTTGTCAGTTATAAATACCAAAATTAAAATCATAATAATAATACATATCATTATCTTTTTGTGCTTGTAATTCAAAAACATTATAACCGATTTTTTGTTCTTCCATTTTCTTATATTTTAAACCATACTTGTTTTTTAAAGTTCCTTCAAAAACATAATCCTCATTTTGATTAATATTATAATCATTTGCAACAGAAAAATCATAATTAAATACATCTCCATAATTAGTGTTATAAAATCGATTTTTATAAGCAGAATACATCTTAAAATCTAATGATTTATATTTATCAGAAAAATAAAAGTAACGAGGATAAATTTTAAAACCATTATTTGCTAATAAACCATATTTTTTATTATATCCTTGTGTATAAGTATTATTTTCTAAATCAAAAATTGTTCGTAAATAATCTTTATAAAAGTTTTGTGAAACTGTAAACATACTATTTAATAATTTTTCAAATCGATTTTTATTAATATTATTTTCATCAATTAAAACATCTCTAAAATTAACTAATTTTAAACCAAAAAAATTAATTAAAACAGTATCATATTGTAAATTATCAATATAACCACTTTCAATAAAATTACTACGATTTTGAAACACAGGTACCAAAGCATATGCAAAAAAGGCTTTTAAAAATTTATTAATATCAATTTAACCTTTCATCTGTTCAAAAACTTCTTTACCAGTATTAGGAGTATTACCCTGATAATAATTATATGTTTCAGCACTAAAATTAAATGTATTTTCTTTATCTTTCATAAAAGAAAATAAAAAACCTAAATCATCAGTATATCGATAACTATTATAATCATATCCATTCCAATATTGTTTAAGATGTATTAATTCTAAACTACCAGCAATAATATTATTATCTTTATCAATTGTTAAAACCATCCGATAAATTGATTTTTTAGTTAAAATAGTATCAATACTAGACTTGTCCAAATTATTAATAATTTCAAAATCAAAGATTATTCGTTGTGTTCCAACAATGGGAATCTCATAATCAGGATTACCGCCTTGCTGTACTCTAATATTTTCTTGAATAATAACATCTAAGTAATTATTTAAAAAATCTTTAATCTTATTTTGACTATTAATATTTCAATCTGTAATTTCACCAATGGTTTTATTAATTGCTGGTATTTGTGGTTCACCATTATCATCTCAACGATAAAGACCTTTTAATTTACTTGCTTCAGCATAAACTTTTATATCACTAGGAATAAAAGGAATACCATCTATTTCTTTAGCAAAATCTGTATCATGTTTAAATTTTAATATTTTTCATTGTTCACCATTAAAAGGTTGAAAAACAAAAAAATAAAATTTATTTTCTTTATTAAAAACAAATGAATTATAATTAGTAATTAATTTTCAATTATCTTCTATTAAATTAACTGATTGTAAATCATTTATATTTGTTTTTAATTTATTTAACATTTGCGTTAAATTATATTTAGTTGTAAAAGAACAAATAAAATTTGTTAATTCTCTTAAAAATTGTTTTTTATCAACATCATAAAATTTATTAATGTTATATTGTTTAACATAAGTATCTCAATTTTTATATAAATCCATAAACTTATCACTAGTTTTAGTGTAAGAAACACCAGTTGAATAACTATCCTTTAAAAAATCTAAATATCATTTATCGTTATAAATTAATGATTTTGATGTTTTTAAAGTAGGATTAATAAAATAATTGGTATCACTTCAATTTTCGAAAAAAATACTGCGTAAAAACATTGTATTAATAAAATCAGTTTCATTTATACCAGTTTCTACACCTCGCTTTGTTCTTGCTTTTTCTTCTGTTTGTTGTGATTGATGGTTTTGTTGTAATGTCATCGCCCTTAATGAGAAAAAAGAAATCAATAAAATTGGTATAAACGAAAATAATACTAAAAACTTACGCATTATTTTTTACCAATTTATTTTTACAATTTTCTTTTATTAATTTAATAATTTCATTAAATAAATAACCATAAAAATAATGAATTATTAAGATATATCACAATATATCAAATCATAAACCATAAATTATATAAAAATTTATACCAGCATATTTTTCTTTTAATTCTTCAATCGTTGAAACTGTATCTAAAATACATACAAGCGTTAACAAAAAACTTATAATAAGATACAAAATCAAATCAACCCAAGAATAAACAAACCATTTTGTTTCTTTTCTTTTTTATTTTCTACATTACTTTTCATAAATTCAACTCCTAACTATATAATGTTTTTGAAATAATAAAACCAATAATATATAAACTTGATATTGTTAACATTAACGGATGACTAAATAAAATAGCCATTTTACCAAAAATAGATAATAATCAAGTATCAGAATTATATAAATCCATAATAATATTTTTTGCTGATGTTAATTGATTTATAATAATTGTTATAAAACCTGTACCGAATATAGCGATTGCCACTACCAATAAAACTAACTTAATCATATAAAATCAACTCCTTACTTATTTTTTTATTCTTTTAGTGCTATGAATTCTTTTAAATCCTTGTTCTCTTGTTTTTGCTTGTCTTGCTAAACTTGATAACTGTTGTTTATTGCGACTAACTTTAAATTGTTTTCATTCTTTAATATGTTTTTGTAAACCTTGTTTAGTACTAGAAACACTCCGAACAGTAGCACCGTATAGTTTAGAACTATTAATAACACCACTTTTAACTGTTGAACCTAAATCGTTATAATTAGTTGATGTTCCATGAATAGCATAAATTGATAACTTAATAACCATAAAAAAGATTAAAAAATAAGCAATCGTTATATTTGTCATTGGCAATTTAGTATTTCAAATTACATCAAAAACAAATAAAAAAGTATCAAAAATAAAACTAAAAATCTTATTTCAATTATCGTTATTAACGCTTTCACTTAATAAATTACTCATTTTTTATCTTTCCTTTCCCTTTTTTGCTTTTAAATTTTCTTTCAAAATATCAATATCAAACAATTCTAAGCGTTGTTTATTATTTAATTTTGATATATCTTTTCAAAAATATTCTTTTTTATTAACAACTTCATCATTTTTTAAATCACGGACAAAACTTAATCAATGACTATCGTATTTATTTGCAAATTCAAGCGGAATAATTATTTTAAAAAATCGAATTCCTAATCCAACATCCGACTTATGTTTTGCTCTTTTACCTTCTGCTATTCGTTCTACTGATTTTGTTTTTCAAATTTTATAATCTGTAATATCTTGGAAAATACCAATTCGCATAACAAAACTACGATTAAAAATATTACCTAATTTAGATTTAACGGGTTTTTTCAATGAAATCGGAATAATAATATCACTTGCTAAATGACGAATATTATTTCACATCATTCCCTCACGCTGTACGGTAAAAATCGCTCTATTTTTAAAATGTCTTGCTAAAACAATCCACACACTTTTACCACCATGAACTTTTTTAACTTCGTGGGGACTAGTTCTATCAATATATAAAAAACTTTCATCAAACAAAATTAAACTATCGTCAGGCGGTACTAATTTAGTTCTATCAGTAAAATCTAAATTATTAAAAGTTAAAAGTTTTATTGCATCATCTTCAATTGGATAATTACTATAAATTTTCTTTGTTAAAAGTTTCATAACTTGTGATAAAAAAGTTAAAAGTAATGTTTTACCAGTTCCTAATTTACCAATAATTACTGATAACGGATTATCTCAAATAAAGTAAACTAAACGAAAAACATTTAACTGATAAAAAACATTTTTTCAAATTCACCAAACAAAATAAACACACTGCAAAGCAAATAAAAGTCAAAATACTAAACCAGTATAATTTAATGAAATTATTCAAAGTAATAAATCAATTAAACTAAACAAAACCATTGAACTATTAATAAAACAAAAATTTATTAGAAAAAATACAAACTTTTTCATTACTTAAAATACCCAACTATTTTAAAAATCATTCACAATAAGAACCAAGTTAAAAACAAAATTACAATTCAAACACCAATCATTAAAGTTAAATATTCATTTTGTGTTAAATTTCAAGTTGTAATAGTTTCAACATTAGATTTATTTATAAATAAAAATATATGAATAAAAAACTCTTTTAATTTTTCTCAATCATTTTGAAGTTTTAAAAACTTCACATTTTTTGAATAAGTTTGAAAAAAATTCCAAAAAATAAAACTATAAATAATACAAACGATATGACATATAAAAATTCAGGGGCATTTGAACCAATAATATAACTAACAAATTGAACTCAATAATTATATAAACTCATTTAATTTAAACTTTCTAAGTCATTAATTAATTGTTGTACTTTTTCATCACTTCAATTTGTTAAATTATTATTGTTATTTATTTTTACTTTTTTAGGTTCATTTTGAAATAATGCTTTATGCATACGCGTAAAATAGTTTTGTTTATATTGATTATACAAATCAATTATTTCTGTTCCAGTTAAATATTTTCAATCGTGTTGTTTTAAATTTTCATCATATTTTACAATACGATAAGAATTATCATAAATCAAACCAATTGCTACTTGTTCTGAGTATTTTTCACTCGGATAAATAAATTTATTACTCAATCAAAAACCAATATGACGATTATGATTAGGTAAATTTATAAAACTTGCTTTATCTATTTCAAAAGCAATAAGTTTCTTAGAAATAAAATAATTTGCTATATTCTGATTTTTCTTATAAAAATTATTCAATTTTATCAACTCCTAACTAATTATTTGTTTAATAAACAATGTTATATTTAATGTTTATATATTGCTTATTTTTGATAAAAACACTGATTATTAACAATGTTATACATAATATATAAAATAATAAAAATTGGCACACTGAAAAATACTATTAAGTTTTAAAGTAATAGTTATATAAAATAAATTAATAAAAAATAAATAAACTAGTGTACCTTAGTTTTTGTTAAAATACTTTGAATATTAGAGTAATATACTCTATTAAAATCCTTTAACCATATGACGGAAAAAGTTTAATATCTTAATAATAATAAATAATCCAAATGGAATTAAAATAATTCACGAATCACCTAAAAAGGTCATTAATTGCGGTAAAATACCATATACAGCATCTTTTACTTTACTCATTGCATTACCTAAACCAGTTCAAATGGAATTCATTCCATCACCAAAACCGATTTTTGTAACTGTTTCAGTTAATAAATTCATTATTTTCTATCCTCCTTTTTTTCAAATTCTTTTTTTCTTTTTTCTTATCTTGAATTTGTCTAACTTTTTGATAAATTGATAAACCAATTCACGCAAAAATACCTAACAAAATCAAAATACTAAATATTCATGTTAATCATACTGGCATGATATAACTCCTTTCATAAATTAAAAAATTGAAATTTGCAAACTCGCTCTGCTCGTTGTCGCTTCGCTCCACTTAAAAACATTATTGAATAAATTATCCGCTAATAAATTACGCGGAATAATTTATTCTTTTACTTTTTAATTTCAATATCTTTTACAATCTTATTAACAGTATTAATAACAATATCTTTACCATACTTTTTCACTAATGACCGCAAAATTAAATATTGCTTTGTTTGCATAATTTTAACTCCTTATTTAAAATATTAATAAAATTTATTTTGTAAAAATGTAAATACCACAAAAATACAAAATGTATGTGGTTTCTACACAAAAATATACATTTGTTTTAAGATGTTTTTCAATATCTTTTCAATTTCAAAATTCTTTTTTTGATCAGTTATAATTCCCTTTAAATGTTTTTTTAAATGTTTATTTTTAAAAATTTGTTTTAAAGTTTCTAATACTTCTATTATATTCAAGTTTTAACACAGCATTGAGTAAATGTTACAGATTCATTTATCGGCGGTAGAACATGAATGGGAATTGGAACCGGTATTAGATTATATAATGATTAATAATAATATTGCTATAAATAAATCTCTAAAGAATCTTTTTTAGAAAATCATTCATTGTCTTAGAACATAACTAATTAAATATATATCTGTATAAGTTTGTTTCAAAAAAATAAAAAACACTTTAGTGCTTTTTTAAAATTAATTATGCTAAAAATTTTGATGCAGCAAGCATTAAAATGGCAACAATGCAATTATAACCAGCATGAGGAATTATGGTATATGTAACATTCCCATTAACAATAAGAAATAGCATTCCTAGTGTTAATGATGCTCCAATATATCCAATAAAATGTTCTCAATCACCAGTTTCAGCGACATGCATGCCAGCAAAGAAAATTGTTGATGCAACAAATCCAAGTCATTTGTTACCACTTAAACTAAAAATTCCGTGTCTAGTTGCTAATTCTTCAACAACTGGAGCAATTAAAATTGTATAGATAAATAAGAAAGCAATATTTCACCATTTATCTAGTCCTTTAATTAAATTATTTTGATTGTTTGAAGTTGTTGCTGTTATTAATGATTGTAAATAAACAAAAAATAAATGAATTGAAAAAACAGCAATAATACTAATTGAGCAAACAACAAAAAGACGTTTGCAATCTTGTTTTAAAGTTAATTTAATTTTTTCAAAAATTAATGCTGATGACCGATAAAGAATAAAAATTGTCACCAATCCCGCAATTATTAATGTTAATAAATTAATTGTTGTTTTAACACTATCAGATGGATGAAACTGGTTTACAATGGTTCCAATTACTAAACCAATAATATTTGGAATAAAATAAAAATAATAAAAGGCAATAGCACCTGACCGCATAATTTCATTTTGTGCACCACTAATAACAAAATATGAACCAATTGCAACAATAATCCAACTAATAAAGTTCATCCCTGCTAAAGCATATTCATTATGTGTAAACATATATGAAATTAAAATATTAATAAAAAAGGGAGCAAAAATAGCTGTTCCTAAAAAAATATAACCCGTATTTTTAAGTTTAACTAAATTAAAATCAAAGGGAGCAGCACGATCAACTAATGTTGGTTTTAACTCATATCATGATCTTTTAGGATTATAAACATTATCATTATTAGTCATTTTTATTACTCCTTTAAATCCTACATTTTATTATATAATAAATTAGTTAAAAATCCATTTAAAATTTAAAATTATTTGGTACAGAATTTTGAATCCATCTATTAAAAAAGATATTTTGCAATGTCTTTTATTTAATTAATGATGGTTGTGTCATTTCAGGGGGAATTTCTTCACCTAATAAATCTAAGATTGTCGGAGCAATATCAGCAATTGCCGGATTATCTTTTCGTAATTGTAACCCCTCTTTTGTAATAATAATTGGAACCAATTGTGAAGTATGCTTTTTATTAGGACCCCCTGTTTCATCAATCATAATTTCAGCATTTCCGTGGTCAGCAGTAATAATCATAATTCCGTTAACTTTCTCAATTGCTGCATAAATTTTACCAAGACAATCATCAATAGCTTTAACTGCTTCGATTGCGGCTGGTAAGATTCCAGTATGCCCAATCATATCACAATTTGCAAAATTTAAAATAATAACATCAAATTCATTTCGATTAAGTTCAGCAATTAATTTATCAGTAATTTCATACGCTGACATTTCTGGTTTTAAATCATAAGTTGCTACTTTTGGTGATGGAATTAAATTTGTTGAAGCCCCTGGTAATGTAATTTCGGCTTGTGTTGCTAGACCATTTTTAAAATAATCTTTTCCACCATCAAAGAAAAATGTAACATGAGCAATTTTTTCTGTTTCAGCAATTCGCAATTGACGGTAACCTTTTTTACTTAATCATTCTCCTAAACCATTAATAACTTCAATTGGTTTAAAAGCAACATGTTTAGAAGCAACTGTTTCTGCATATTCCATCATTGAAACAAAATAAATATCATATAATTTTGGCATAAAATAAGTTTGTGCATCATTACCCGGAAAATTAGGATTTGTTAAAGCCGAAGCTATTGCAATAGCACGATCAGGACGAAAATTAGCAAAAAAGACAGCATCACCTGATTTAATATAACCTCTTGGAGCATTAATATTATATGCTGGCATTAAAAATTCATCATTACGGCCAGCTTGATATTCACGGTCAATATATTCTATTGGGTCACTAAATTCTGAGCCTTTTCTTGAAACTAAAACATCATAAGCAACCTGCACTCGGTCATATTTTTTATCACGATCCATTGCGTAATAACGACTACCAATGGTTGCAATTTCGCCAACTTTTAATTCGTTTTGTAATTGTTGAAATTGTTTAAGATAAATTTTAATACATTCTGGTTTCGTATCACGTCCATCACCAAAAATATGCAAGTAAATTTCTTTTTCTCCTTCTTGTGCTGCTAATTTATAAGCAGCAAAAATATGGTTTAAATGTGAATGAACACCACCATCTGAAAATAATCCCATAATATGAAAAGCACCATTATTTTTTTTTGCAAAATTAATTGCAGCTAAAAGTTCTGGATTTTGATTAAATGTTCCATCTTTAATTGCTTTATTAATTAAAGTTAATGATTCATATTTAATGCGACCTGCTCCTAAATGAATATGTCCAACTTCAGAATTTCCCATTTGTCCTTCTGGTAAACCAACTCATTCTCCTGCCGCATGTGCTGAGACTCATGGATATTTTGCTTTTAGCTTTTCAACATTAACCATATGCCCTTGTGTTACAGCATTTCCTTTTGAATCAGGTGCAATCCCTCACCCATCAAGAATTGCCAATAAAATTGATTGTTTAACTTTCATTTTATTATTTCTCCTCTTTTTCTCTTTTCTTAACAATTATATAATTATTTTCTATTATTGAGAATATATTTTTCAATCATTTTTGCAACACCACCTGTTTCAACCGTTGTCGTTACTTCTTTTGCTATTGCCTTGATTTGTTCTTGACTATTCTCCATTGCAATTCCCAATCCTACATTTTTAATCATTCAATAATCATTCATACTGTCACCAATTGCCATCATTTCTGATAAAGCAATATTCCATTGGGATGAAATTCATTTCAAACCAGCTAATTTACTAATCTCTGGAGCATTTATTTCTGCTGTTCCTGAGGCATCAATTGCAATTTCAATATTTTGCCCACGAGCTGCAATAATAAAATCGTCGTTTTCATGAACATCCATTACAATACATTTATAACTTTTATTTTGAATTGTTAATTCAGAATCATATTGAATAAATTCTCCATCAAAAAATGCTAATTCAGGATTATTTTGAGCAACAGGATTAAAATTAACAATAACTTTGGTTAAATCATCAATATAACATCATAATTTTTTATGATATTTTTTGCCAATTGGAATAAAAAATTAACTTGAGAAGCAGACAAGGTTTGTTGATGAACAATTGTATGTGTCTTAATATCATAAATACATGTACCATTAAAACCAATAAAGTATTGATGAAAATAATCCATTTTTACTTTAATAGCTTCTGATAATAAAGTTAATACTGGTCGTCCTGTTGCAAAAATAACTTGTACCCCCACATTTTTTGTGCTTTAATAATTGGCATAATATTGGCCTCGTGAATCCCTTGATGAAAGGAACAAGCAGTTCCATCCATATCTAATGCAATTAATTTAATTTTATTCATAATTCCCTACTTTCTATTAAAATCTCATAATTATATTGTAAAAGAAAAAACCATATTTAAAAATATGGTTTAAAAACTAAATTCTCAAACAAGAATTATCCCTTAAACAACTGCATTTGCATTTTCAGTTGCTACTTCATTTTTCAAAAGTCAATCTCTTAATTGCGGACGAAAACCATAAATAGCACCTACACAACCACCTAAAATTGCTAAAACAATTAAAATAGTAATAAAAACAGTTAATCAAGGACGTATTTTCTTTGCACAATTTTTACATTGACATTGAATTTTTTCAATATTTGCTTGATGTTTTTTGCTATTAGTTCCTTTTTGCTGCTTATCATCAAATAAATCGGGTGGTCCTGGTACTCCAATATTCATATTTTGGCCAAGTCCAACTTTAATATTTGGATCAATTGGGGCATTTAAGAAATCTGATGGTTTAATTAAAGTACGATTTTGCATATTAGTAATTCGTTCAGCAATCGTTTGAGGTTGAGTTCCTTGTACCGATAATTGTTGTGAATTTTCTTGTATAGTATTTATTTGTTGGTTATTTTGTTGTCCTCAATTACTAACATTAGGAGAAAATATTGTTGATTCACATTTTGTTGTTGATATTTCGGCGCTGATTGAGCCCCTTGGTTAGTACTAAGTTGGTCGCATGTAAAAAAGAAGGGTTTTAACAAATACATAGAAATTGAATAAAAATAATAAACCATTTACTAAAATGGTTTTTTTATTTGTAAAACCAAAATTATTAATTGATTCAGAGAAAGGACAGCATCTTAAATTCTTAAAATAGAAACTTTTTATTACAACTTTTTGATACCCTCTTTAAGTTGTTTACACATTTATTAAATATCTTAGAAATCTTTATAAAGTGTACCTGTTTTTTCTCCAATTTTAAGGTGTTGTCCTTTCTCTGTTTCAGTTAATTAATTTGCTAATAAAAAAACTTAATAAAGGAAGGAGTAGGTAATGAAAATTAATAAGCAACAAACAATATGTGATGTTGATAATTGCTATAAAGCAATATCATTCATTACCGAAGAATTTTTATCAAATAAAGTTTTATGAACTTGTGAAAAACATAAAGATTTATTGAATAAAGTAAAAGATAAAACACAAAAGCGGTTTTATAAACGCCTAGAAAATTCAAAAATTATCTTTGATTATGAAACTGGTTTATTAAAACTTAAATTTTATAAAACAACTTAATGCAGAGCGAAACGGTTATTTTAAATAACTAAGTGTTTTTATTCCACAGCCGGCCGAGGCAAGTACTGAAATAGTGTATGAGGAAAAATGTAAATCGGCGCTGGTTCATTAGAACTAAGCGATAGTCGTGATAAGTCCAAGGTTAATATCAAACGACAATAAAAATAGAGATAGTGACTTTACAATTAAATTTGCGAAAAGTGTGGTTGGTTGGAGTTTTATAGCATTTGGTCCTTTAAAATGCGAGTGAATTTTTAATTTAAAAACTGAACGTCAAATCCCAGAGCAAAAGCACAAATGGGCACGGATAAAGGAAGACATATATATGTCTGGCGTCAATATTAAAAAAACAACTGTGGATTATTAAACATTCAAACAATTAACATATCGCCACCGCTCACCCCCAGTGAGGCGGATGGCGTAGTAAGTAAATAGATAAATACTTATATAACTAATTCTCGCTTGGCACTTTCACTTGGGAGTGAGTGCCAGCGAGTTAAAACTAGGAGGAAAAAATAAATGACAGAATATAAAAGTAAATATATTAATAAAACTTGAAATGAAATAACAACATCATTTTATTGAGTTAATTGTCAACCTATTAATTGTCGTATTTCACATCATAAAAAACATTATGATTTGCAATGTTTAGAATGAGCCAAAATGTACTTAAATTTATTTAAAGATAAATGAGATGTTATTGCTTCTTATATGCAATATTACAAAATTAACGATATTTTAGATTTAGCTTCTGATGGTTGAAAAATATTACAAATTGACCAAAAAATCAAAGGAATAATTTAGGAGGTTTATATGAAAAAGTTAAATAAAATTTGTCTTAAAAAAAGATATTGAGTTATTGCTTTAAATGTAATCAAGAAAATAAATTAAATGAATTAATGCTTAAAAGTTATTCAGTATCATTTGAAGATATGACTGATGAACATTGAGCATTAGGAAAACAAAATTAGGAGGAAATAAAAAATGATATGTAATAAAGCATTAAAAATTACCAATAAAGATATTATTTATGCACAAATTGATAGTGATTATTCAGATAATTTAGAGTTAAATTTATATCTTAAATTTGGTGATGAGGAACGACATGTGGGTAATATTTCATTGCCAACAAATTTTGACTTAAATTGCAAATGATATGAAATTGATGAAGTTAAAAGTTTAATTAGTGATTATTTAGCAGATGAAGAAGCAGATTATGAGGTGATAAATTATGAATAAAAGATACTTATTAGTAACAAAAGATAAATATAGCTTAAATACTACATATTTTTATACATTTGATGAGGCAAGAATTTATTCTGAAAATTTAAATTATTGTAAAACTACAATTATTGATTTAGAAAACAAAAATATTAAATGACAAGGATGTGAGTAAATATGTGAAAAGATGAAGATGGTAAGGTTTATACCGAAGAAGACTTATTTAATATAGCATTAGAAGAATGTCACTCAGAAGACGGTGCTTATGAGTATATTGATAATTTAATTATGAATATGAATTTGGAGGAAATTTAATTATGGAAGACTTAAAATTAAATAATGAAGTTAAAAATATTACTTATCCATTTTATTTAAAAGGAAATGATTTTAAAGAATTAAGTTTAAAAGCATTAACAATTAAAAAATGAATTGATGAAAATGGGCAAGAATTAGCAGAATTTATATATCGACAACAAGCTTGATTAATAAATGGAGAATATAAATCACAATCACTAAAAGATTTAAAACTAGTAGTTTCAAAAATTGATTATATTTTTAGAGAACCATTAGAATTAATAAAAAATTTTAAAGATGAATTAAATTTTATTAGAAAAGATATTTTGAATTTAGAAAATAATATTAAAAGTAATCATGATTCTTTTAAAAATAGTGTTATTAATATTCAATTTCAAAAACAAAATGAAATTATTGAAAATCACAAAAAAGAACAATTTTTAGAAATTAAAAGTGTAGCAAAACAAATGCAAGAATTAAAAATTATTACTAGTAATTTTCGTAAAGAAAAATTATTAGTTAAAGATATTGAAGTTATAGGTATTAATGATGATTTTTTACAAAAAGCTGATAAATTAGAACTTATTAATCTTATTAAAAACTATTTAATTGTTGATGAACAAATTGTTAAAAATGAAATTAAAGAACAATGAGATAGTAATAAAGATATTAATTTAATTGGTATTAAAGGTATTAATTTTAAAATAAATAAAGGAGAAAAATAATATGGCAAATATTGTTGAATTTTTAAGAACAGATAAAGCAACAGAATGAATAAAAAGTAAATTTTCAAATGAAAATGAAATTGCAAGATTTAAGAGTAATATAGTTTCAATATCAAACAGTAATGAATTATTACAAAAAGCAGACCCAAAAACAATTATGACCGCTTGTTATCAAGGTGTTTTATTAAATTTACCTATGGAAAAGCAATTCGGATATGCTTATGTCGTTCCATATAATACTAAAATAACAAGAATTATTAATGGTCGTGAAATCCAAGAATGAATTAATCAAGCACAATTTCAAATGGGTTATAAAGGTTATATTCAATTAGCTCAAAGAAGCGGTCAATATTTAGATATGTCAGTATCAGACGTCAGAGAAAATGAATTAGTAAATTATGATAGATTAAAAGGAACTAGTTTTAATTGAATACAAAATGAAGATGAAAGAGAAAAATTACCAATTATAGGTTATGTAGCATATTTTAAAATGGTTAATGGTTTTGAAAAAACATTATATATGACAAAAGAACAAATGGAAAATCATTTTATGAAATATTCTAAAACTTATGCTAAAAATAAATCATTTTATATTGCTAGTTTTGATGAAATGGCACTTAAAACAGTATTAACTAGTTTATTGCGAAAATGAGGTATTATGTCAGTCGAATTACAACAAGCTTATAAATCAGACCAAGCAGTTATTACAACTAATGATGAAAAGATTTATATTGATAATGATAATAATATAAACATAAATAAGAGTCAAATTAGCAACGAAAATATATCAAATAATAATTTATTACATGAATCAAATGAAAGATTGACAGATAATAATGTAGTAAAAGAAGAAGATATATCAAATGTATTACCAACAGTTAACAACGATGAGGAATGAGCGACTTGATAAAAATAGGTATTGACCCATCAGGAACTGGCACTACGGCCGTTGCTATTTTTGAAGATAATAAATTAATTGATAAATCTGAATATACAAATCATTATTGAATTACACAAACCGATATTATTTTAGATAAGTTAAAACAAGATGCAATTATTAATATTGAAGATTGTTTATATACAAATGCTAATGGTTCAAAAGACCGTGATGATTTATTAAAAATAATTGGAGTAATTAAATATGATACACACGAATTAAATAATGTTAATTGAGTATCACCAAAACATACTAAATCAGTTGTTAAAAATATGGAAAATTTAAGTAAATATAATGATAGTTGTATATGAAAATATGATAAAGATAATAATTTAACTTATCAATATGGTAAAGGTTGATTCTATAATAATGAGAAAATAAGTAATCATTTACGAGATGCCATTATTATTGCTAATTATGAAGGTTAATATTATGAAAAATTCATATAATCAAAAAACAGAAAAATATTATTCTAAATTAATTCGTAATGTTAATATTTACTTAAATGAAAATGAAGAAAAAGTTTGAAATGAATTTAATGGCCTTACTTATTCACAACGAATAGAACATCTTATTAATTTTTATATAAAACACAATAAAGAAAAATAAAAAATAACCTTAATTGGTTATTTTTTAAATGCTATTTGTTAGTTGTCTAATAGCATCTTTTTGTTGTTGTTTTTTGTCATTTACTTTAACTTGTTTTTTAACATTTTTAATTTGACCTGTTTTTAATGCTAATTCTGTTGCATAATCAGGCCCTCGTAAATGTTTTTCGTGGGCAATAACAGCAGTTCTTAATTCTCTAATTTCTGCTTTATATTTTTTAATTTTTTTAGCAGATAATCCAAGAATACCAAGACTACCCATTCCGCCTGCACCTGCTAATACAAGTAAAGCAATTACTATTTCATTACTAATTTCCATTTTAATATTTCCTTTCTTATCCTTACTCAAACAGTGGCCATCTATTTTTTCAAAACAAAATAATTTATAAATTAAACTATATAACCACCCAAAAATATCAACCACCCCTAATATATAGTCTATTTTAAATTTAATTCTTTGTTATTTTCTTATGTTATACCATCTAAATTATTTCATTGTTTTGCTATTCTTGGTTGAATAACACGCGGATTAATTCGACATTCTAAACAATGTCTTAAATGGTCTTTTTTTCATTTTGATTTATCAATTCAAATAATAATTAAAGAAATTATTAAAGTAATTAAAGGTAATATTGTAAATACTAATCCCATTTTAGATATTTTTAATCGTGGTATATCAATTTTCATATCTACTTTTGGTTTACTACTAGCAACAAATATACCCTGAATTCCGTGTGTAAATAAAGGGGTTAATAATATGGCAATTCCATTACCTCAATATTGACCATAATTATATCAATTAATATTATCTTTTATTGCATTAATCATGCCATATTCTAATCAACAATTTAATGCTAAAAATATCAATGTATAAAAACTAACTACTCAACTACGAATTTTATATTTCCTTTCTCATTCTCTAATATCTTTATGAGTTCAATTATAAGTCGGAATAGGGTCTTTTTTAAATCAATTTCAAGGTAAGACACCCTTTAATCAAGTCATTTTATCTTGTTTCATAATTATTTACCTCATTTAATTTTTTATTCATTTTTATTTAATTCTAATCATTTTTTGTTAAATAATTCTTTAATATCATTTCTATTATTTGAAATAATTCTTCATACTGGGTGTTTTTCAAGTAAGTTTAATTCATTAATAGTTGTTGCACTATTTATTTTTCTTATCAATATATCATAAGAATCCGATGTTTCTTTTGAAAAATCAGTATCCATATCACGCTTATAAATAGAATGTGGTTCATCTGCCCTTAATTCGCTATTATTTATTAATTTTCTTTTAATTGTTAAATCTTTAATAACAATATTATTTGTGTAATTTGAAATTGAGCCGTCTTGCTTAATTGTTATTCTTTCATATGAATTATCTGCTAAAAATGTAAAAATTGATTTTTGTGATATTGTTTCAAAATAATATGTTACAAATTTATTAGCAGATGCATAATCTGTTATTGAAATTGATATTTTATAGTAATATTTTGTTAAATCATAATTTGGAATTTTAAATGTTAATTTTTCGTTTGCTTCTGGATAATTAATTAATTCTCAATCATTGCCACCACTAATAGATATATCACCACTGCCTAATAATGAAGAACCATTAATAGTTTTAATATTTGTACCGCTTACTAATTTATCTTGTTTAAGATTAATATCTTGTGATGTTTTTACAATATATTTACCATCAACTTTTTCAATATAATTTTTATTTAAATCACTATCTTTAATAATATCTGTTGGAATATCGCCACTTTGTTTTGCTTTTCAGACATTATTTTCATAATAAATACTATCATTATCAAATGGAACAATAAGTTTAATATATTCGTTATAATCAATTTTAGAAAAATCATTAACAGTTGGATAAAAAATATTTATTGAATTATCTGTTTGCAATCGTTCTTTTAATCAAAATAATAATGTTGGATAAAAAGTTTTTTTACTAATATGTTTATATTCTTCTTCTCATGAATGAGCATAATTATCTAAACTATAATTATATGGTCTAGATACTGTTTTACTAGATATAATATCAATTATTTCACCTGCTAATTTTAAAGCATTTTTAACATCTCTGGTAATATTTTCATTTGCTTCAGGGTCATTAGTTTGTGAATAAGCAACTCCACCTTGTGAAAATGATGCACTACCAGTTAAATCATTTACTCCTTTTGGTAAATATCAATTAATAACTGCTAATAAACAAGCAGATTGAATATAACTTAATCATTTATCATATTCAATTAAACCAGTATTATCTTTTTTTACTCATGGAAATAATTCTTTTTTATTAATCTTATCGGAAATTGTTCCACCTGATAATCTATCCATTCATAAACTAGTTTTTAAAATAGCATTATAAATTAAATTATCATTATAAGCAGATTGTTTTCTTTCATTAATAGGTTGTCAAAGTTTACTTTCTTTAACATCTTCAACTGTTATAAATAATAAATTATTTAAATTATTTTTCATATAATACACCTCTTAATTTATTACGATATTTATTTTTTAAATTACTTGGCTTATAACTATTAACTCTTGCTTTTGCTTTCTTAATTTTTTTAATAGTTTGATTAGTTTTGTAAAAAATATTTTTAACTGGTGTTTTATATAAATTCTTAATATTTTTAACATCACTTCGGCGTTCACGATATCATTTTTTATTATTAATTTCACCAGCAAAATTAAAATTAAAATGTCCAATTTTTAAATTATTAATAAACTTTTTAATTTGTTGTAATTTTTGAACTGTTGGTAATGTTAATTTAGTAGTTCCTTTGGGATATTTTTCTTTTAATGCTTGTGGTAATCGTTTTTTAATATAATATCTTAAATGATTAGGTAATCATTTTCTTAATCAATAACGCCAAAATAAAGATCCTGCATTAGATACAGCATTACTTAATAATTTTCATATTTCAACTGGAACACTAGGATAAACATAAGGTCCATAAAATTTCGGATGTTTTGCTGTTTTTGTATATATTAAAATAGTTAAATTACCTGTTAAAGTTAATTTATTTGTAATATTAAACATACCACTATCAAGTCAACTACTATTTAAAGGTTGTCAATTAGTATTTAAATAATTTTCATTTTTAAATTGTTTTCTATTTTTAATATTATTATCTTTTTCTAATTGACTTAATATTTGTTGAATTTCTTTTTTATGACCTTTTTTAATTAAATCTAAATAAGTAAATGGATTTAATCACTGATAAATATCTTCAACTTTATTTGTAATTTTATTATATTTATCACTAATATAATTAATTGGCTTTAATATTTTATTTTTAACTTGATTAACTCTATTAATTAAATTTACAAATTTACTTATTAAAGGTTTATTTTCTAAATTAGATACTAATAAAGTTAAAACGCGTAATATTAGTAAATTCATTTTATATTAACCTTGATTATTTGGTTTTGATTCTGGTTTTGATGCTGAAATTAGATAATCAACTGGAACTCTAAAAGTTTTATTTAGATTACTTTTAGCGGCAGTAATTTCATCTTGGCTTGGTTGTTTTTCCAAAATAATTTTACATGTTTTAGGATATAAAATAGTTGGTGTTGCATATTGAACTTTACCAATTCATTTAGGATTAGCAGTATCATTATCTAAAACTTGTTGAATAGTATCCATATTAATTGGATAAGCTCATACTTGTTTATTAATAATTAAACCATTTACATTAGTAAAATTATAACCTTTATCACGGTTAACTTGTCCTTTTGTATATGTTTTTTCTAAATGAAAGCTTTTTGATACTGGAATACCCATTGCTGTATTTTCATATAATTCACCATTAACCATCGATTTTAGTTGTGCTTGTGAACCAATTACTTTTAAAAAAGCAGGTGTTAATCCTAAATATGATCTTCGACCTAAAACCATAAACATTTTATCTGTTGGTAAACCAAAATATAAATTACTAATTTGATTTGTTAATTCAATCAAAGTTTCATTTAATGTAAAGAATGCTTTATTTGCATCATCTGCATTTTCTGCTGTATAACTACGAAATGGAATTACTTCATATTGACCATCTGCTAAACAATAATCATAAATAGCCTGAATTAATTCACATTCTAAATTAACAAATTTATTCTGTACAACACTAGAAATAGCATCAGCAATAACACCATTTTTAATATTTTGTTCTATTAATGCTAAGTCAAAAGCTTCATTCATTAATTTTAAATTAAATCTTTTATCAATAGGAACTGAAATTCTTGTTAATCCCATTGTTTGAGTTGTCCCACCATTTGGTAATGAATAATCATCTTGTCATACCACACGATGAGTTAAATTATATAGTGCTTGTCCTGCATTTGGTAATCAAGCAACTTGTTCTGCGGTTGCAGTAGCATACTGCATAATACTTGCATATTCATTATATAAAGGTCCACGCAATAAAGCATTAACCATATCAACATACGCTTTTTGGTCTGTTGTATTACCTTGTAATATAAAAGGTACTTGTGGCAAGTTAATTGTTGCCATAATATTTCACTCCCTTATTATCTAAGGTTTTTAAGTGTATAATCAGTTATTTTTTTAATTTCATCAGGAGTATATGCTCCTTTTTCTTTAATAGTTTCAATTTCTTCATTTTTATTTTCACTAGATTTTTCAATCATATCTTTAATAAAATTAGTTGGTGAAACTGATGGTTGTTCTTCAACAAACAAATCAGGTTTTAATTCTTTTAAAGTTTGCATTTTTTCAGATAAAGAATTACCACTAACTTTATCTAAATTAGTTTTAATATCTTCAATTTTAGTAGATGGAACATCTTTAAATGCTTTTAATTCATCTAATTCATTAGATAATTTAATAAAGTCTTCTTTTGATATAACATCTTCGCGTTTTTGCACACTTTCTCTAATTTGCTTTGCTTCATTATTAAACTGATTTAAGATATTTTCCGCAATCTCTTCACTTAAACCTTGTTCTATTAATTGTTCTTTTGTAAGTGCCATTTTATAAACTCCTCTTTTTTTATCCTTGTTCGATTAACAAGTCAGCATAACTCTTTTTACGGAAAAAGATTAAACCTATGCTTTTATTATATATTAATATTTTACTAATACAATACTTTTTATATAACCCCTAAACTTAATATCTTTGCTTGCATATATATATATATATATATATAATGCAGGTAGATCTTGATAAAAAGTTTCAAGATTAAGAAAAGGAGAAAAACAAGTATGAAAAAATTACTTAGGAAGTGTTTTTCTTAAAACAAATAACTTAAAATATCATTTAAATTTACACGGATGAGACTTTAAAAAAGTTTGTGAAACAAACTAAAAAGCTAATATACTTTTGAAAGATTCTTCTATCGGAAGTGTTGGTGGGCTTTTGACGGGTGCAGTAGTTGGTAGTTTTGTTCCAGTTATTGGTACTTTAGTTGGTGGATTTATTGGTGTTGTATTAGGCACTGGAGTTGGCACATCTTATTCTGTTGTAGATTTAATTAATGAATGTTATTAAAATATAATCAATTATATTTTAGTTTAAATACTATAAATTAGTTATATTAAATATATGTAGTTTATATATATTATTAATGTAAAAATATTTTAAGAAGGGGTGGGTACTAAAATTAAAAAAATATTAGGTATTTTAGTAACAGTCACTTTAACAGCAACAAGTACAACAAGTTTAGTTGCTTGTAATAACATAGCAGAATACACACCAGAAGAATTAAAATATTTAAAAAAAGAAAACCAAATAAATACAACGAATAAAAATATTAAAAACAATTTAGAGTGAATAGCGCCACAAGAAAAATCATTTAATAATGTAGATAATAAATATTATTATGTAGTATGACACAGTAATTCAAGTGAAAATTGAAGAATTACAAAATTTAAAAATGATACAAAAACATCAAAAGAAAATGGAAAAAGAATAATTGTTAATGAAAATGGTGTAGAAAAATTATTTATATTGAAAGAAGAAAAAGGATTTATTGGAAATAAAGAAATAGAATTTCCAAAAGATATAACAGTTCAATGAAACTCATCATTTACTTGAAAATTTAGTCAACCTGCTAGTAAAAAAGTTTTTAAATCAGTTTATCGTTGAAATTTAGATACTAATGAACCTGATTTAATTTTAGACGAAAATGACAATGTAATAGTTAACGGTGAATAAAAAAGAGATTATTATAAATCTCTTTTATTTTTATCTTGGTTTTATTGTAATTTTAACTGGATTATCACTTTTATTTTTAATACCTAGTACATTGGGATTATTAACATTTATTGTAATATTTTGATTATTACCAAAATATTTATAAAAATTCATAGTACTATAATTAAGATAAAATGGCGATAATTCTAAATATAATACTTTTGAAAATCTAATTTTTAATTTCATATCATTTGTATAATATGCTTGTAAATAAGTTTCTTTGATTTTATCATTAACTTTATTAGACAGTGATGTTATTTGTAATAAAAATAATAAAGTTGCACCATAAAGTTCATAGGTACTTTCATACAAATTCTTTATTAAACCATTAGTATAACCGATAGCGAATGTTTGAATATCATTTACTTTTATATTATCAGTATATAAAGTTATTGTATTCTCAAAATTAACATTATCACTTTGTGAGAGACCTGTGGAACGTAAACTTACATCGGTTAATGTTTTAAAATTATTTTTACAACTATCAACACCACCTAAAATATTAACATTTCTATTAGGAATAAAATTCTCTATATCGGGTGGTTCACATTCAACTTGTAAATTACTTAGATTACTTATTTCAATTGTTTTATAAGAACTAATAAATTTATCAATACTTTGAATTGTTGGGTCAATTTTTTTTAAGTCAAGTTCTATTTCAGAATATCCATTAAAATAATTATTATTAAATAAATTATAAAAATTATTTCCTCTAATTATTGAAAGAGTATTAGAACACTGTGTTGGTATAGTAATTTTAGTTAATAATGGTTTTGCTGTATTAGCATCTCATATATTTTTTGTATATTCTTTGTAATTATATAAAACTGGTGGTAATACATATTGTGGGTAATTAAATGTTGGTATTTCATAGTCATGTGGTAGTAAGAAACTAGTTTTATAGTTAGTTGTCATATCGCGTAAATAATTATTTAATACGCTTTTTGTTTTTCCACGAAAACTTCATACTGATAAGCGTAAATAATCTTCTTCATTATTTGTATATGGGTTATCTGCATAAAAGATAATTTCAAAATTACCTTTATATAATGCTTGAATAGAAAACATATCAATTATATAACTACAATTTGTCCCATCAGGTGTTTGTAAGAATTCGCAATCATTATCTTTTTCACTATCACTAACTGGTGTTTGAGCATCTACTGATCTTACTAATTCATTAATTAAATATATGCGATTAGTTTTAGGGTTTAATTGTTTTAAATTGTAAGTTGAATAAGTTATTCGTTCTGTTGGTTTACCATCTTTTTCAAAAACATTGCCTTGTATTTTATCAGTTAATAAAGTAGTAAAACTAAAACTAGTAGCATTAGCACCAATCATAGCACCAATTTTATCATTTCCTTGTTCTCTAAATATTTCAAATGGTAAATAACCTTTACCAGCAGCCTTATCACCTCAAAATGCATCATTATAAAAACTATAAACATTAGCACTCATAAAGCCATTAAGTCATTGGAAATTAGGTCAAGTTTTTTCATTTTGATTAATTACTCATCCTCATGGAATACCAAATGAAATAAAGTTTAAGAATTTACCAACTCCACCTGGTATCGTAAAAGGATTAAAAACTAATTTTTGTGTATAGTTTAAAGGTAATACTGTAATTTGGCGATTAATAAAATTATTCATATTTAAAATATCTCAAACATTACATGCGCTCATTTTATTATATTCAATTTGAACTTGACCAACGGTATTACCGAATTCATCTTTTCTTCTAAAATAAGATGATGCCTGGGTAGTAATAATATTATCAACTGTACCACTGTTTGTTTTTATTTTTGCTGGTGGTGTTATTTTTCAATCTTTAGACCAGTAAAATTTAGAATCTTTATCTTCTTTATGAATATTTCTACCAACAGTAGAATTAGTTGCTGATGTAGTGGCGGGGTCAGTTATAACAATACCCTCACTATTTTTCTGTTTTCAAAAGTCGTATCTGCTTTCCATATCTGTTTTTCAGTCTTTATAACCAGTTATTATTGTTGGTTGTATTCCTTGAATGTTATATCAACTTACTTCGGGTGATGCATAAGTATTTACTTTATCAGGTGGTGCAGGAAACATGTTATACATTAATAAATCTCTTGAATTCATTACTTTTTTATTAAATTGACCTTTAATAATTGGTCGGCCAATAACTGGCATATCAAAAAAGATAGGATTACCATAAAATTTAACTGCCACTGCTATAACCCCTGGGTCTTTTAATAAAATCTCATCTAATTCAACAATACCTTTATTTAGTTTTTCATCATAAGTTATTTTAGGAAAACAATAACCTTCACCTGGGGCACTTGTTTGTATAAATTGTCGTACTGATAAACCACTATTACTAATTTTGTCATTAATACTTGAAAAGGTAATTTCTTGTCATAAAAAACTACCATCATAAGGTGAATAATAATTAATAACATTTGATGGATATAATCATTGTCTATCTTGGGGTGCAGAATTAATATCACCACCACCAATATTTAAACCACGATCATTAAATACTGTATAAAAATTATAATAATCATTAATATTTAATTTATCAGCATCTTCATCTAAAATTAATAAAGTATATTGTCTTTCGGTTGATTGTTGAGTAAATACTTGTTCGAATTTAGCTTCACCGAATTGGATTGAACTTCTATCATCAATCATATAAGCATCTCAATATTTACCAACTTTAACTTCTTTTGTATAAAAATTATCTGCTTTATTATCATTATTAACAAAATAACTTAATTTGTATTGCTTTAAGTATTCTAACATTCTATTAATATCATAAATGTTTTCACCAGCAATTAATTTTCAATAAACATTATTATTTTCATCTTTTAATTTTATTGCAAAAGGTGTTTCATTATTTGCTCATATTGTTGAATTAATAGATTGTTTATTAAAATCATCAATCGTTAAGATAGTAATTTCTTCACCTTTATATTTTTGGACTATTTTTAAACTACCTTGTCATTGTGCAATAGTACTTTCCATATTATCAAATATTCGTGAATAACTACCATAGTCACTTGGTTTTGCATTATTAGGTTTTCATCCTGTTTCAGTATCAGGTATATATGAACTATAAACATTAAAAGGAAATACCATTCAATGTCTATTATCTCTTATGTTTTCTCTGATATCTATTAAAGTATCATGGGCTTGTCTTCTTAATTCTTCCATAACCCCTGGATTAATTCTACTCATTTTTTTAATTCTCCTTAATTTCTGTTCTCCCTTGTAAGGCATTTTGATTATTACCAGTTTCATCATATTCTAGTAATTTATTATTATGTTCGATTTCTTTAGCTTGCATTTTATCTTGTCATTGTTCTACTTTTTCAAAATATTTTGTTGCTTCTAATTCGTCAACGTTATCATATTCAGTTATGGCTCTTATTGGTTCCATTGTTCCATTATCTAATCTAGCGATAATTAATTCATTTTGTCGCATTTGATCAACTAAACTAGCACTAATAAAATCAAATCCATAAGGGCGTTCACCGCTACCATCTCATAAATCATAATATTTTAAAACAGTATCAAACATCTTGGTATAATATTGTTTACGATATGCCTGTAAATATGCTTGTTTTTCTAAGTCTTTTGTTTTAGTTAATAATGACTGTGTTTTATTTTGATCATTATCTGATTTATCACCAAAAGGACTAGAAAAATGACATGCTAAATATACTTGTTCAATAATAGATTTTTGGTCTTCAGTATATGTTTCTAAGGTTGGTGTACCTTGTACCACTTGTAAAGATTGGGATAATTGACCATCTACTGTTGATGAACTTGATTGAACAAAAATATCATCAAATACATCTTGTAGTACTTTTTTATTGCCTTTGTTATAAGCAGTCATTAAATCATCACTTAGTATCCCATATCAATGCGTACGATTTGCATATCTTTCTTTTGATTTAATATTAAAACTATCTTCTAAATCAAATTGTAATTTATAACAATTTGCCATTGTAGGTCATGGATTTAAAGTTGTTGATGTTGATAAAAATAAAGGATTAGATTCATTAATCATTTCTCAAAAAGGTACAATACCTAATTTATTTTTAAATTCTTGTACTAAAACAGGTCTAACATCATCTTTAATTTGTGTTTTACTTTGACCAACAACTACTTCATTATTTTTAGGTCAACCTTTAATAACTATTTTATCTTTGGTACAAATTAAATTTAAAATAAAACCACTATCTGATTGATGATAATTTAATCAAATATCAGCACCTTGTTCAATTTCATTTATTTTACTTACACGAGATGTAAAGTTAAAAGGGTTAATTCATAAATCAATATTGCCATCACTAGTTTCTAATAAACCAAAGATAGTTTTACCCATTAAACTTGCTGTTAATTCATTTTTATCTAATTTTTCTTTTATTTTATAAGTTTCATATCATCAATTTAATTTTTTTAAAATATCTTTACGATGAGATTTAAATAAAATATCTTTACCATTTACTAATCGCATTTGATGGCGAGCAATAATATTGGCCAAATTAATTGTTCAATCATAATTATAAAATTTTAAAACACTATTAATATCATTTAAGTTTGGTAAACTAGGGAAAGTATTATGCATTGTTATTTTGCTCCTTTAATTTTAAGATAAGTGCATAATTAATAATATTTACTGTTAATAAATTTGGTTCATTTGCCAAAACTTGAACACATACTTTAACTTTTCGATATTTTTTAATATATTCATTATATAAATTTAATTTACATATTGCGATATTATCTTTTTTTAATTCTTGACAAAGTCTTTTTTTAACTTGTCCACAAACAGACATATAAGGTCTTTTTGCATTTATTACACGCTCATCATGTATTACATAAATATCTTTTTTCATTAATTTATTCACTCCCTTTGTTGTCATAATTTATAATCTGCTGAACTATTATGCTTAACCATTGGTATTAATTTAAAATGTAAAGCATAAAAATCACTATCAAATGTATCATCATATAAGTCTAATACTTTTTCTTCTCTTGCTTCAGGCTTATCTTCTCATTGTATTAATTCATATTAGGTTTTACTTACAGGACATTTTTCTCATAATCATTTTAATTGATTAGTATTTATTAACATTGTGAATGCCTCTACACGATGTCTTACTTTAAATTTTTGTTTTTGTGCTGGTTTAAATGTCATATATTGACCAAAAGAATAATTATATTTTTCTCGGTTTAAACTTTGCAATGTTGAATAAGCACTATCATCAACATTAATTGATATTCCTTGTTGTATTAAATTAAAGTATTGATTTAATTGATTGTTATAAAAATCTAAAATATCTTTAACTTGTTCTAATTCAGTTTTAAATTGTTGTGTAGCATTTGAATGAGTATATTCAGCAACTTTATAGGCTTTTTTATCAAATGAGTTATATATTCAAAAACTAGCCGCTGTTGTATGTCCTTTAGGACTAGTAGCATTAGCAATATCAACACCACCTAATAATTTAGTTGGTTGAATAATATCTGTTGCTTTCATAATATCAATATATCTTGCAAAGATTGATCCACTAGTATTGCCAGGAAGTCCTCAACTCCATACTCTTGCTCTTTCAATATCTAATTGTTCTAATCTTAATTGTTCATTAACTTTATCTTGTGGTAATTCATAATTTAATCTTCAACTAGAATAATGAATAATAATTTTCATATTTCATTTTTCAATATACTTAATTTGCTCATATTTACTACGCATTATTTCTTCATTAAAAGGTAATAATTCATTACAATAACCAACAATATATCTTTTTAAACTTTCAGGATTACATGTATTAATTGTTATTTTATTTTGATAACCACGAATAGCAAATTCTAAATCACTTAAATCTTTTTGTTGAAATTGATCACATTCTTCTCTTCAATCAATAACTAATTTATATTTATTCAAATCAGCAAAGGCTTTTAATTTTTCTTTCCGACTTGGTGAATGTAAACCTTTACAATATATTTTGCTACCATTTGATAAAGTAAAAGTAAAATTTGATAAATTAATAGTATAAGGTATATTATTTTCATCTAAAATATTTCATATATTTTGAAATACACTATCTTTTAAATCTTTACTCCAATACATACTAGCAATGATACAAATTGATTCTTTAATTAATAAACTAATTTTTAATAATTCACCAAACATTTTAATATTTGATATAGTCTTACCACTATATCGTGTTCCAATTTGATTAATTTCATTAACTAACTCATATTTCTTAGCAAAGGGGTATTTATTACCAATACTACTATTTTGTAATAACCAATAAGGCATTTCTAATAAATAAGTAAAATGATTAAGCATTATTATCACTTTCTTTTTTAATATCTCTAATATCAGTTTGTAAATTAACTATTATTGGTTGTTGATTATTTAAGTTTAATTCTTGTTCTAACTGTTTTTCTTGTATTGAATATTTATAATTAAATGCACGCTGTCAATATGTTTTTACTCCATCTGGCGTTTTAACCATTTGTTTAATAAGTTCACTTTCAATTTTATCAACTTGTCGTTGTATTAAAGGTATTATCTTTTCGCTCTTGTAAGTTTCATGTCTTCATCTGCTAGAAAGGTTGAATTTATTGGTTAAATCATTCAAAGTATAGGGAATATTGGGTTTCTTATCGGCTCAAAATTCTTCTATTTTACGCTTAAATGTGCTTAAACTTGCTGTTTTTGGATTAAATTCTTTCATTTTTTACTCCTTTTTGCATATTAAAATTGCTATTATTTAACGAATATGATTAAATAAAAGAGTAAAAAAGTCCTGTTAAATATACAAAAGAACTCTCACAAGTTCTTTTTTATTATTTATATTTTACATCAAAATAAAAAAAAGTAAAGTAATTTACTTTTTTCAGTTAAATTAATTTGCTAATAATTAACACTTAAATTATAACATACTAAATAAAAATTGCTATCTTTTTTGCATTTTTATTATTTTTATGTTAATGTGTGAAATTAAGAAAGAGGGTAAAAAATGATAAATATTGATGAAAACTTTTTTAATAATTTTAATAATTTGTTATATATACAAAGTATTGAAATTATTCAACAAAATTTAGAAAATTCTGATGAATGAATTTTTAAAAATTATAAAATTGATGAAACTTTAAAAGAATTTAAAGATTATAAAGTAAAAGAAATAAAACCAAGAACATTAACTATTTTAAATGGAAAAATAACTTTTAAAAGAAGAAAATATTATAAAATTAATCCAGAAACAGGTAAAAAAGAATATATTTTTCCTTTGGATAAACTTTTAGGCATTAAAAAATGACAAAGAATAGATAATACTGTTAAAGAAAAAATATCATCATTTATTGGTAATAAAAAAACATATCAAGATATTTTAGATACTATGGAACATGTAAAAATTTGTATAAAAACAATTTCAAATATTATGAAAAATGCAAAAATTTATAAAGAATATTATATTAATAAAACTGATAAAAAAATAAAGGTACCTCATACTTTATATATTCAAATTGATGGAACTTATTTAAAAATGTGAAATGAAAAGAAAAAAGGAAAAGAAAAAATAAAAAAACATAGTATATTTTCAACTGTTCATACTGGTTTTGATAAGGCAAAATCAACGAAAAAAAGACCTGTAATTCAAGATAAATTAGGTGTTATAGAGCTAGATAATATTCCAGAATATATTAAAAAAAATAGTAAATTAACTAATTTTGTTAATAAATTACTTACATTAATTACAAGTTATTATGATGTTAATGACAATATTGAATTTATGGTATTAGGAGATGGCGCATCTTGAATTAAAAATATTGTAAAATTTATTCAAGAATATTTTCCTAAAAATAAAGTGCATTACACGATAGATAAATTTCACCTTACAAGTAGATTTAAAAAATTATATCCTTATCAAAGTAAAAACAAAAAAACAGAGAAACATACCATAAAGCAGTCGATTATTTTTTTAATGCTAAATATGAAGAATTATTAGAATGTTTAGAAAACAGTGCTTCTTTTATAAAAGAATCAAAAATAAAATTCTTAAAAGAGACAATTAAATTAATTAAAAATAATGAAGAAGGTGTCATAAATCAAACATTATGAAATAATATTGGTTGTCATATTGAGGGTGATATATCACATTACTGTAAAGGTGTTTTGGTTAAAAAAGCAACTTATCATGAAAAAACTCTTAAAAATAAATTAAATACTAGTATGATGAATTTTAAAAATAAAATTAATTTATTTAATACTAATGAACCATTAGAAGAAAATAGAATTAATTATTTAGTTAATAATTTTGTAAATAATAATTTACAACCAAACTTATATTTTTATTAATTTTATCTAATAAATTAAATAACTTTAATAAACATGTATTTTTGTTGTGGAAAAATTTAAAAAATGTTAAAATGTTGTTGACAATAAAATTAAAAGTAATATAATTTAAATAAGTAAGTGGTATTTTTATTCCACAATTTCTAAGATATTAATTAAAACCCTTAAATAATACATACAGCCACTAAGTTGATTATAATTTTGACTATTGCCATTTTGTTGTTGATATTGTTGTGAACCAATATTTCTTGTTGATGAATATTGTTGTTGCGAAATATTTTGTCCGACCTGTCCAGATGTTACTGGATTATAATTTTGATTAGGTCCTTTTTGTTGATAATTTTGTTGTAAAACATTAAAATTATTTCCCTGGTTAAGAGAAGTTTGCTGTTGGTTACTTTCTGGCTTGTTGCCTGAACCATTGTAAAAAGAATGTTTAAAATTCATTTTATGCCCTTCCATTTCATCAATAATTACATACTCTTTATTTTTGCATACTTCGTATAGTAATTATAACATAAAAATGGCCGCAATTTTAGGATAATATTGCTTTTGTAAAAACATTATTAATAATTACACTTGGTCGTTTATTATGATATAAAATATCATATAAAACTTCAAATAAAGGTAATGTAATATTATTTGCACGCGCATCTAACACAATTGTTTTACAAGTTAAAACACCTTCTACTGTTTTTACTTGCTCTGATAAAACTTTTTGAGCATCATCAACTTGAGAAATTGCAAAACCAAGCGAATAATTCCGTGATTTACTTGAGGTAGTTGTTAAAATTAAATCAGCTAATCCTGCAAAATTAAAAAAAGTTTCAATTTGAGCTCCTTTTGTTTTGGCAAAAAGTTGAATCTCATTTAACCCCATTGTAATTAATGATGCTTTAGCATTATCAGATTCATAAAGACCATTAAAAATTCCTGAGGCAATTGCTACTGCATTTTTTAAAGCAACCGCATATTCACTACCAATCACATCCGTATTAGAAAAAGTAACAAAATATTCATTATTAAACAAATCACGAACTTCTTGCGCAATTACTAAATCCTGTGAAACTGCCATAATACACGTTGGTTTTCGTTGTAAAACTTCTTTTGCAATGCTTGGACCATAAATACCTGCATATGCTTTTAAAATTTTTGGATTTATTAATTTTATAATTGATTTTGATAAAACTTCGTGTGTTTCAGGATCTAATCCTTTAGCAACATTAATGATAACAACTGGTTTTGTTACTGTTTGATTGATTTTCTCAATTATTAATTTAATAGCAACAACAGGAATTCCTAAAATAATATATTCAGCATCTTCAACTGCTTCAGCAAAATTTGTTGTGGCCTTAATTTCTTTATTAATTTTTAAATTACCAAAAAAATGACGATTTAAATGTTCGTTGTTAATATCATTAACTTCTTTCTTATCAATTCCATACATAATAACGTTATGATCATTATCTGTCAAAACATTTGCTAAAACTGTCCCATATGCTCCTGTTCCAATAACAGTAATATTTTTTTGTGTTTTTTTCATCATAATTTTCCTCGTTACTTTCTCTCTCTAAATAATATTTTAATTGGTACTCCCTCAAATCCAAAATATTCTCGAAGTTGATTTTCAAGAAACCTTTTATAAGAAAAATGAAGATATTTTGGATTATTACAAAACATAATAAAAGTCGGCATAACATCTTCAGACTGAGTAGCATAATAAATTTTTAAACGCCCACCATTAAAATCTGGTGGTGGATTTAACAATTGTGCTTTTACTAAAATTTCATTTAGAACACTAGTTTTTACTCGCTGCGTTAAACCAACATAAACTTCATCAATTGTTTGAAATAAAATATGTAATCGTTTTTTTTCTAAAGCAGAAACAAAAACCATTTTCGCATAATTTAGATATTTAAAATATCCACGAATACTTTGTTCATTTTTTTTCATTGACCGTTCATCTTTTTCCATTACCGCATCTCACTTATTAACTACCAAAATAATTGGTTTATTTTGTTCAAATGCAATACCAGCAATATTTGTATCTTGGTCAGTAATAGGAACTGTCCCATCAATAATTAATAAAACAAGATCACTTCGTTCGATTGCACTAACAGCACGAAGAACACTATATTTCTCTAATTTTTCATAAACTTTCCCTTTTCTACGAATTCCAGCAGTATCAATCACAGTATAAAGTTGATTATTCCGTTTAAATGATGTATCAATTGAATCTGTTGTTGTTCCTGCAATTGGTGATACAATGACTCGTTCTTCACCTAAAATAGCATTTGTTAAAGAAGATTTTCCAACATTTGGTTTACCGATTAAAGAAAAATGAATTCCTTCTGTTTTTGGTTGAACTGGAATTTGATCTAAATGAGAAATTACTTGGTCTAATAAATCACCAATTCCAATTCCATGAGTAGCAGATACAGCAATTGGCTCACCAAATCCTAATGTCATATATTCATACAATTCACTTTCTTTTTCTTGCTTATCATATTTATTAACAACTAAAAGAACCGGTTTTTTAGCACGATATAGTATTTTTGCAACCATTTCATCATCTGGGGTAATTCCTTCTTTGTACGATAAAACAAAAATAATAATATCAGCTTCTGCAATTGCAATTTCTGCTTGCATTTTAATCTCTTGTGCAAACATTGCCGTATTATTTAATGTAATTCCGCCCGTATCAATTATTAAAAATTCTCTTGTTAATCATTCTGAGAAAGCATAAATTCGATCGCGTGTTACACCAGGAGTATCTTCAACAATTGCAAGGCGATTTTTAATAACACGATTAAATAATGTTGATTTTCCAACATTTGGACGCCCTACAATTGCAACAGTTCCTTTTTGTGCCATTTATTTTCCTGCTTTCTTATAATTACATACTATTTCATAAATTTTAGTTACCGTTTCTTCAAATGTTAACTTACTACTATCCACAATAACTGCATCAGGAGCAATTTTTAATGGTCCAACCGCTCGGGTTGTGTCAAGATAATCTCGTTCTTTTAATTTAGCAGTAATTTCTGCCAAATTATTCGGAACAATATGGTTTTCTTGATTTTGATTTCATCGGCGGTTAGCTCGCGCTGTAATACTCGCTGTTAAGTAAATTTTCACTTCAGCATTAGGAAGAACAACAGTAGTAATATCTCGTCCAACAACAACATTACCTTTTTTAATCACTAATTTTTGTTGCAGGCAAACCATTGCTGCTCGAATAAAATCAAGTCCAGTAATTTTGTTGATATTATCCAGAACAAGATCAGTTTGCAACTTATCAGTAATATCTTTCCCATTGACATAAACACGGTTATTAATCACTTGATACTTAAAGTTTGTTAATTGTGCTTGTAACTGATGATGATTTGCAAAATCAACTCCAACTTTTACACAAAAATAAGTAAAAGCACGGTAAGTTAATCCAGTATCAATAAACTGATAATTTAGTTTTTTGGCCAATTCATAACCAGCAGAAGATTTTCCACTACCAGCGGGGCCATCAATCGCAATATTTATTTTCATCATCTACTCCTATTTTCTATAACATAAAGATTAAAACTAAACAAATAACTAATAAAACAACAAGCAAAAGCATAGTACTAAATAACATTTTATAACCTGGTTTTATTTTTCGATAAACAACTAATACATTATTATGTTTTTCTTCTAAAAGAGCGCTTGATTCTTTTAGCATTTCTGCTGTTGATCGTTGATCATTTTTACGCATATGTGCAATTGTACTAAATTCAATATTAGCTGAATTAATTTTAAAATCACTATTTTCTGCTTGAATTTTATCACTTACTCGATGATAAGTAATTTTTTCTGCTAAAATACTTTCTAAAATTGCTTGATATTTTTGATATGTTGATTTATTTAACAATGTTTCAGCAATTAAAATATTATGCATAACATCACCAGCATCTTGGTCATTTTTTTGATTAGTTTGAATTGTTGCTTTAGTTGTATTAACAACTTGTTCTAGCAATTGTTTCAAATCATATTTAAAATCAGATGAGTATGGTTGTTCATCTGGGTTTTTATCCAAATATACTTTTTCTCAACTAAATTCTTGTTCAAAATCTGATTTAACACTACCAAAAAAATTATCATCAATAGCGTTTAACTTCGCCATGTAACTATTAATGACTTGACTGGTTTGATTAATTTCTTGATCAATCTCAATCTCTTTCTTAATCATTTCACGTAGCTGGGCAAATTTCTCCATTCTAGTTTCCATGTTAAACCTCCAACTTTTTTAAACTACATTAAAATTATATATTATTATTAAAATTTTTGTTATTATTATAGTAAATAAATAATGGAGTGATAAATATGGTAAATAGTGATATATCAAAAAAGAACATATGTAAATACTGACTTATCTATTTCTTGTGGTAGCTGTATTATGATTGATGAAACTGAAACATTTTTTATGGATGATGATGGTTTTGCAAATACCATTGATAATGATAAGGAGTTAGTGGAAGCACAAATGGTGTGTCCAACAGCAGTAATTTTTATTAAAACATTAGAAGAATTTAAAGAAAATCGGAAAAGTAGTCTTGATACTGATTAAAAAAATGTTTTATAATTTTGTATAGTGTAAACCAATTAGAACAAAACAACTCTTATTAAAGGGTTGTTTTTTTATTTGAAATAAAACAACTCCTAAAAGGAGGTAATGATAATTAAGCAACAAAAAATATGTCATGTTAATGATTGTTATAAAGTAATATCATTCATTATCGAAGAATTTTTATCAAATAAATTTTTATGAACTTGTAAAAAACATAAAGATTTATTGAATAAAGTAAAAGATAAAACACAAAAGCGGTTTTATAAACGTTTAGAAAATTCAAAAATTATCTTTGATTGAGAAACTGGGTTTTTAAAACTTAAATTTTACAAAACAACTTAATGCAGAGTGGGACGGTTATTTTAAATAACTAAGTGCTTCCATAAGAACATGAGTTTATACTAATTCTCACAGCCAGCCGAGGCGAGTACTGAAACAGTGTATGAGGAAATATGTAAATCGACGCTGGTTCATTAGAACTAAGCGATAGTCGTGTTGTGTCCAAGGCTAACATCAAACGACAATAAATATTGAGATGATGACACAAACAATTAAATTTGCGTTTAGCATTCGGTCCTTTGCATGGGTGCGAGTAAATTTAATTTTAAAAACTGAGCGTCAAATCCCAGAGCGAAAGCACAAATGGGCACGGATAAAGGAAGACATATATATGTCTGGCGTCAATATTAAAAAAACAACTGTGTATTATTAAACATTTAAATAATTAACATACTGCCACCGCTCACCCCCAGTGAAGCGGATGGCGTAGTAAATAAATAGATAAATACTTATATAACTAATTCTCGCTTGGCACTTTCACTTGGGAGTGAGTGCCAGCGAGTTAAAACTAGGAGGAATTATAATGACAGAATATAAAAGTAAATATATTAATAAAACTTGGAATGAAATAACAACATCTTTTCTTTGAGTTAATTGTCAACCTATTAATTATCGTATTTCACATCATAAAAAGCATTATGATTTGCAATGTTTAGAATGAGCAAAAATGTACTTAATTTTTTGAAAACAAGTGAGATATTATTGCTTCTTATATGCAACATTACAAAATTAACGATATTTTAGATTTAGCATCAGATGGATGAAAAATATTACAAATTGACAAAAAAATTAAAGGAGTAATTTAGGGGGTTTATATAAAAAAGTTAAATAAAAAACCTTGAAAGTTTTTAAGTAAAAAGCAATTACATAAGAAAAAAATTGAGCGTGCTAATGAAAGAGCAAGAATAGAAAATAGCAAGGAATTAAATAAATATGAAAAAGTTAAATAAAACTTGTCTTAAACAAAGATATTGAGGTTATTGTTCAAAATGCGATCAAAAAAATAAATTACAAGAATTAATGCTTTAAAGTTATCCAGTATCATTTGAAGATATGACTGATGAGCATTGAGCATTAGGAAAACAAAATTAGGAGAAACTAACCTATGAAATGTCAAAAAATTAATTGTAATAATAAAAATGCTTATTTTGGAAATAATTATATTGAAAAAATTGGTGATAAATTAGAGTGAAATTTAGGTTATAAAAAAGAAATTATATTATGTGAAGAACATTGATTAAAAATTTATCAATTAGAAAATTTAATTGTAAATAAAAAGAATTCGGAGGAATAAATTATGACTAAAAGATACTTATTAATTATTAAAAATGAATATTTAACTACATATTCATTTTATTCTTTTGAAGAAGCAAAAATAACTGCTAAAAATGAAAAGTATTATCCAACAGTAATTATTGATTTAGAAAATGAAAATATTAAATGAAAAGGATGTGAATAATATGTGAAAAAATGAAGATGATAAGGTTTATACCGAAGAAGATTTATTTAATGAAGCATTAGAATAATGTCATTCAGAAGAAAGTGCTTATGAATATATTGATACTTTAATTAAAGAAAAGAATTTGGAGGAACTTTAAAATGACTATAACAGAATCAATTAAATTTGACAAACTAAAAGAAAAAAATGAAACATTTAAAAAAACTTGCTGAAAAAGATAAAAAAATTGATCAACAACAATTATATAAAGAAGATTTTTACAAAAATCCATATTCAACAGGTTCTATCGATTGAATATTAGTTGACAGTTCAAAATATGACAAATTACCTAGTAAGGAGGATAAATAATGAGTGATATTGTAAAAAATACAGTAAATAATATTACATTTCCGTTTTATATAAAAGGTTCTGATTTTAAAGAATTAAGTTTAAAAGCATTAACAATTAAAAAATGAATTGATGAAAATGGACAAGAATTAGCAAAATTTATATATCGACAACAAGCTTGATTAATAAATGGAGAATATAAATCACAATCATTAAAAGATTTAAAATTAGTAGTTTCAAAAATTGATTATATTTTTAGAGAACCATTAGAATTAATAAAAAATTTTAAAAATGAATTAAATTTTATTAGAAAAGATATTTTGAATTTAGAAAATAATATTAAAAGTAATCATGATTCTTTTAAAAATAGTGTTATTAATATTCAATTTCAAAAACAAAATGAAATTATTGAAAATCATAAAAAAGAACAATTTTTAGAAATTAAAAGTGTAGCAAAAAAAGTGCAAGAATTAAAAATTATTACTAGTAATTTTCGTAAAGAAAAATTATTAGTTAAAGATATTGAAATAATTGGAATTGATGATGATTTTGTAAAAAATGCTAATCAATATGAATTAAAACAACTAATTAAATATTTAATTATTGATGAAAAGTTAGTTAAAAACATAATTAAAGCACAATGATATATAAATACAGAAAATAAAGTAATTGGTATTAAAGGAATAAATATTCAAATTAAAGGAGTGAAATAAAATGGCAAATATAGTAGAATTTTTAAGAACAGATGTAGCAAATGATTGAATTAAAAGTAAATTTTCAAATGAAAATGAAATTGTAAGATTTAAAAGTAATTTGATAGCAATAACAAATAGTAATGAATTGTTACAAAAAGCAGATCCAAAAACAATTATGACTGCTTGTTATCAAGGAGTATTATTAAACTTACCGATGGAAAAACAATTTGGATATGCTTATGTAGTTCCATATAATACTAAAATAACAAGAATTATTAATGGTCGCGAAATACAAGAATGAGTTATTCAAGCACAATTTCAAATGGGTTATAAAGGTTATATTCAATTAGCCCAAAGAAGCGGTCAATATTTAGATATGTCAGTATCTGATGTCAAAGATGGTGAATTAATAAATTATGATCGTTTAAAAGGAACTAGTTTTAATTGAATACAAAATGAAGATGAACGAGAAAAATTACCAATTATAGGTTATGCAGCATATTTTAAAATGGTTAATGGTTTTGAAAAAACTTTATATATGACAAGAGAACAAATGGAAAATAATTTTATGAAATATTCTAAAACTTATGCTAAAAATAAAAAGTTTATGATTGCTACTTTTGATGAAATGGCATTAAAAACAGTATTAAAATCATTATTAAGAAAATGAGGTATTATGTCAGTTGAATTACAACAAGCATATAAATCAGATCAAGCAGTTATTACACCTAATGATGAAAAGATTTATATTGATAATGATAGTAATATCGTTAAAAATCAGGGGCATATGAGCCATGAATCATTATCAAATAATATAAATTTTAGCCCATGTAATGATGAAATAGCGTACACAAATGATAATGTACTTAAAGAAGAAGATATCTCTAATGTAGTACCAGCAATTAACAATGATGAGGATGTATACGCATGATAAAAATAGGTATTAACCCTTCTGGATCTGGTACTACGGCTATTGTTGTTTTTGAAAATAATATCTTATTAGATAAACAAGAGTTTATAAATAAAGATTGAAAAAAAACATTCTAAATTTATTATAAATTATTTAAAAAATGAAAAACCATTTGGAAAAATATTATCAAATAATCATAAACTAGAATATTTAGTTTTTATAAAAAATTGTTTATATACAAATGCCAATGGCTCAAAAGATAGAGATGATTTATTGAAATTATTAGGTTCGTTAGAAACACAAGGATATATTGCTAATGTTTCACCACGCCATAGTAAATAAGTTGTTAAAAATATAGAAAATGAAAGTAAGTATTATGGAAATAAAATTTATTAAGGAATTGATAGTAATTTAACTTATCAATATGGTAAAGGTTGAAAATATAATAATGACAAAATTAGTAATCATTTACGAGATGCCATTATTATTGCTAATTATAAGGGTTAATATTATGAAACATTCATTTAATCAAAAAACAGGAAAATATTATTCTAAATTAATTCGTAATGTTAATATTTACTTAAATGAAAACCAAGAAAAAGTTTGAAATAAATTTAATGACTTTACTTATTTAGAACGAATCGAATATCTTATTAATTTTTATATAAGTCACAACAAAAGTGATAAAGATAATAATTCTAACTAACTTAACCTTGTATATATAATGCAAGAAATTAATAGAAAGAGGGTTAATTGGAATGAAAAAATTATTAAGTATAATAGGAACAATTTCATTAGTAGCAACAAGTACAACAAGTTTAATTGCTTACAATCATTTTTTTCCATAATTGACCAGTTGCTAATGTATCTGCTCCTATTTGGTCTAAAATTTTAGTATATGCTTTTGTAAATTGAGCAAATGCTGGCATTGCAACATGTACCATTAAATCATCTTTTTTAGTACCAAACATTAAAGCATTTACTTTTTGTACTAAATTAATTGAAATATCATTAATTTTATAAAATGTTTTTTGTGCTGTATCAGTATCTTTTGGAATAGGTAATTTAATAAATTGACCTGTTGCAATACATAAATCTACAGCACCTTGTAAATAAATTGCATTTATATTTGAATATCAATTACGAGTAATTGTTCTCATTCACTCTCCAATTGTAGTAGTTCGTACTTCAACTGGTGATTCCATAAAACGAACAACATCAAATGTAGGAACATCATATTTAAATGTTAACATTTGATCCATCATAACAGTTGCTCTTCGCACTGCTACGGATTGTTGTTCCATTCCAGAATCTTTATCATAATCATTACCCCAAACCATACGCTCTGGGAATACATATTGTCCTGCTTCAAAACCTTCTGCCATAGACACTTTCTAAAATCTTTTTAATTTGTAAAACAGCAACATCCCCAATTGCTTTTTCTGTTGCAGTATTACCATCAACTTGAAAAACTGTTGATAATGCAATACTTAATTTTCCACCTACTTTTGCCATAGGTTATTATCCTCCTTATTATTGTCATGTTAAACTTTTAACATAATCAATAATATCTTGGTCAGTTTTAGCACCATTTTTCTTAATTTCTTCTAAACGATTAGATTTAATTTCTTCACTTCTTTTTAGCATTTGGTCAATAACTGACCCACCATGAACAGTACCATCTACTGAATTAATATTATATTCTTCTGCTATTTTGTTTATTCTTTCTTGTTTAGATAAATCTTTATATTCATCATTATTAATTAACGAAGAAATAATCTTTTTATCTTTATCTGTAAAATTTTTTAAATATAATTCATTTTCTAACATTGTGTTAATAATATCTTTATACTCTTTTTTTGTTCCATATATAAAATAGTTTCATTCATTTTAATTTGAAACTCTTTAAAATGACTAATACATAATTGCACTAGTCAATCACCTTGCATTTTTCTTACTAAATCACCATTTTTATCTTTTTTAAATCTTGCTAATACCTTTCTTTTATAATTTGGCATTTTTTGGCCATTTTTTGCTCCTTTTTGCATATTAAAATTGCTATTATTTAAACAATATGATTAAATAAAAGAGTAAAAAACTGTATTAATGTATAAAAGAACTCTCACAAGTTCTTTTTTTATTATCTATATTTTACATAAAAAAGACTTTTGCAAGTCTATATTTTTGTAATTTTCTAAAACAGGTTAAGAGTAGAAAAATTCTGCCTTTTTAGATTTACAATATTATCTTATCATCATTAAATTTAATGTCAATAATTTACTTTTATTTTTTTTATTGTATTATGTAAATATTTTAAGAAAGGGTAGGAAAAAATGAAAAAGTTTAAACATTTAAGTTTTATTGAAAGATGTAATTTAAAAGAAGCGTTAGAATCTGATATTTTTAAGAAAAAAATGGCACTCTTAATATATCAAAAATAGCAAGATATATGGGTCGTAGTAAAAGTACTATTAAATATCACTTAAAACATTATAAACATATTAAACGATATCATCCTATGCAAGAAGATAAACGATATTTAGAAAATCGTAAAAATTGTAAAAAGAAAACTACTTTAACTTTTAAACAATTATTATGATTAGATGAAAAATTTAATAAATTTTATTATATACCTAAACAAATAAACGTAATTTGTATTTTCATAGTAAAAAAAATACATAAAGGGAAAAAATATAAACGTGGTAATTTAAGCAATGATTTTAAAACTATTAAACAAGCAAAACATGAAAAAGGTACTTTTGGTTGATTTCAAATGGATACTATTGTTGGAAAAGATAAGAAATTAGCATGTTTAACATTAACAGAAGAATTAACTAAATTTACCTTTTTAAAAAAATTAAAAGAAAAAAATTCAACAGAAGTATTAGAAACTTTAAAACAAATTTTTAAAAATAAACTTTTAAAAAAACATTTAAAGGGAATTATAACTGATCAAAAAAAAGAATTTTGAAATTGAAAAGATATTGAAAAACATCTTAAAACAAATGTATATTTTTGTGATAAAGGTAGTCCTACACAAAAACCAATTGTAGAAAGAATGAATAGAGATATAAGGCGAGAATTACCAAAAAAGTACTGATTTTAGAATTATTAAACAAGATAAAATAGATTGAATAATTAATACAATTAATGATAAGATAAGACCTTCTTTAAATTGAGAAACACCAACACAGTTATTTAATAAATATATTAAATAAATTTATTAAATAAAAAAACTTAATAAATTATTTTTTAGTGTGCCCAAATATACTAATTTTAAATAAATTAAAAAAATAATTTAAAAATACTTGCAAACTTATTTTTAAGTGCTATTATTTTAATTAATAAGAGTAGGAAATAACTAATTGCATTTACATTTACACTATACATTTTATAAAACATTTTTTTAATAATTATTTTCTTGGCGAGTAAAATTAATTTTATTTTTTTTATTATAAGCGGTAAGTAAATCATCTTCAGTAAATTTTAACTGTTCAGCAATTATTAAATACTGATTTAAAACTTTAAAATAAACTTCTGATGTTTGATTTTTAATTAGTTCTGTTGCAACTGCAAAACAATCTAAATAAAGTTTTGTCAAATTAATATTTTCCTGACAATATTCATTATGATATTGATATGTTTTAAAGTCAACGGTTAAACTATTACCAATACTAATTAAAAAATGAATTCCATCAATATATTCTTCTAATAAAATATCTTTTGCTGAAGCCGGTTTGACACTTCAATATTTAAAATCACGTTGTTCATTAATAAATTCTGCTAACTCAATTAAAAAAGCCAAAATTCGTTTCTCAAATGTTTCATTATCATTTAAGTTAAATTTTGTTAAAATATGCTTATCTAATTTTTTTTGGTTTTCTAACAAATAATTAAAAGTATTGTTACTTAACATTTTTGCTAATCTCCTTTGCAGTTCTCATTTGTCCTAAAATTGCTTTTGCATTAGGAACTTTATCATATTTCTTTACAATTTGCCCTGTTAACGAAGCAATTATTCGTTCTGAAGCAAATGGATCACGTGGGTCATAAATTCAAGTATTATTAAAAATTGTTTCTACATTTTCTGCACTTATTGTCCCAATAACAATAGCATGAAAGCGATTCCGACGCTGTTTTAATAAATTTATCTTTGTTATTAAATCAGGTGATAAATCAGAAGTTAAAAAATCACTAATTAATAACAAATCAGCATTAAAATATTCATTACTATCCATTACTGTTAAAGTATGTTCTAATGCTGGCTCAAAATCTGTATCCCCAGCAAAACTTTTTGACAAAAATTCAATTAATTTTGGTAGTGAATCTTTTAAAGAAGATAAATTATAAACATCTAAACTTTTAGAAAAATTAATCATGTAGCAAGGGCGATGCTCTGCTAAAGCAATTTTTGCAATTGCTAAAGCAAGAGCTTTGGCAATTTGTTCGGGACTACCTCGCATTGAAGAAGAGGTATCAATTGATAAAATGATTGGTCCTTTTTCTTCAGGAACATATGTTTCAATTGTTCGTAATTTAATTTGTTCTTTGGGAACTTTATCTTGTGATAAAAATTCAAATGTTGTTAATTTGCCCTCAATATATTTTTTATAAAAAATATATTTTAAAACTGGATCTTTTAATAAAACTAATTCGGCGGGAAACATATGTTCTAAATCTTTAGATTCAGTTGCTCCAATAATTTCTTCTGGTGAAGAACCAATTGGTTTTCATTCATAATCCATTACAATTTCTTCTAAAATTCGTTGTTCAATTAAATTACTTTCACCTTGAAAACGCCCTAATAATGTTGCAATTTCCATAATTGCTGGATTAGTTTCCAAAAATTTTGCAAATTTATCAACGGCTGACATATTAACACCTTTTTTTAGTTCTACTGGATTTCATATTTTGCAAAAAAAGTTTCATACTGTTTTTAATAAACTATTAGCTTTATTATAAATTTCCACTTTATTATATAAATCTTGCATAAACTTTGTTCTTAATTCTTCAATTTTTGCAAAACGATAATCATTAATTCTTTTAATTAAAATGGATTCTCAAATTCCAATAAAATCACGAAATAACATATTTGGATTATTGTTTTGTTTTTTATTAAATTCATAACGATAATAATTTAGCCGATCATAAAATGGTGAATTAACTTTAAATAAAAAATCTTGTGTTGAAGCATAATTCTTTTTTAAACCATCATAACCATTAACTTTAATCCAATGAAATAAATAAATTTCTTTTTTGATATTTAAATCTAACTTAATTTTCATAATTTCATTTTCAATTTGATGATCATAAAAATTATTAACAGCTTGGTCAAACATTTCACTTAATCACCGGTTCGTTGTTTTCATCAGAGCAAACCTTGGATTAACTAAATCCGTATTTTTTAATGCTGTTAACTTACTAGCTAGTTGAACTCCCACTTTTTGCTCTAAATATGGATTCACATTAAATCCTCCCTTGTTTTACTCATTTAATTTTTTGTTAATTGTTCAAAATTACTATTATTTATTTTTTGCTCTGAATTTGAAAATTGTTCTAATTCTAACCAATTTTCATTAAAATTTATTTTATTATCACTAAAGGCATTATTAACTGCCAACATAAAACGTTCTTTAAAAAAAAGGCAATTTAAAGATAATAATCGTTCTTTTTCATCCGGAAAAGAAGTTGTTAAACTATCAATTTCTCGTTCAACAGCTAAAATTCTTTTTTCAAGTTTTGAATTATTATCCACTTTTGAATTCTTAATTTCAATTTTAATTTCTTCATTTGTTTTAATAATTTTAAAAGTACTATCATTAACATAACTAATCTCTGTTTGCAAAACATCTGCCATATTATCTAAATCTTCACCATAATATAATTCAATTAATATGGGTTGTGTCTTATTATGACGAGCATCAATAAAATCTTCAACACGAATAAAACAAATTGGATACTGTTGATTTTTTCAAAAAATTCGATGAAATGTTCCTTGTAATTTTCCATCAAAAACATCCAAATATTCACTTTTGCGACTATTAACTTCTTGGATATCTTCATACTGAGCTGATAATTCTTCTAATTCTTTGCTTAAACGATTCTTTTTTTCACGAACATCATACGTTAAAGCATCTAAATAAAATTCATTAAAAATAGCATTATATGTTTTTTCTTGTTGTTCATCATCTCAAATACAATATGGAATGACTAACCAATCAGCTTTATCAACTGTATCACGACCATTATAAAATGATGAAGCTTTCATTAAATGAGCAATCTTCTTTCAACGACGATCTGAAATATAATATTCACCTTCAGTCGCAATATACATTGCTTTTCGAAATCGAGAAATAAAATCAAAAGTTACTGGTGTTATTTTAATCTTATTAATTTCTTTTCGTCATGTATCATATTCTTCATGTGTAATTTGTAAAGCTTCATCAACTTTTGCATCCAATTCAGTTACTCCAGCAATCATATCATTAAAGTTTTCTTCGTCTTTTAACCCTTGTGCAATATAACGAATAATAAAACGGTCATATAAAGCTTCAAGACCTTGTCCTTCTGCTGGCAACTCATTCGACGCTGAAATTAATAATTTCATTGGCACTTTTATATCTACTCCAGCATTACGAAAAATCTTTTCATTAATAATTGTTAATAAAGTATTTTGAATTGATGGTCCTGCTTTTCAAATTTCATCTAAAAATACAATTTCAGCCGTTGGTAAATATTTATCAATTAAGCGCTTATACACTCCTTTTTGTAAATCCTCAATTGAAATTGGTCCAAAAATTTCTTCTGGTGTTGAAAAACGATTCATTAAATATTCAAAAATAGTACCATTTTTAAAAGCATGCTTTAAACGACGTGAAACTAACGATTTAGCAATTCCGGGTTTTCCTAAAAGAAAAATTGATTCACCACTTAGCATGGCTAACATTGCTAAATTAAAAATTTCTTCTTTTTCATAAACATTTTGTTGTAATTGTTTGGTTAATTCTTCTAATCTTTCTGTAAGTGTCATCATTTTCTTTTTTCTCCTAAACTTCTAAATTAATTCTTCGTTTAACATCATCTGATTTAACAATTAAGAGGCATGCTCCAACAATTCAAATAGAAGTAATTATTAGAACCAAAACAATAAAAACTAATAATCAAATATTAATTGGTTCAGTGGGATTTCCTTTTATACTTCCTAGAATCAATAAAATTGCACATAAAATTTCAACAAATAAAAAATATAAAATTGCTAACATAATATAAGAAATACCTCATCCATAAATAGCACCCGCAGTTCGGACCATTGTCATCGGAATAAAATATAATAAACTAAATAATAAACTAAGAAATAAGAACCCATAACTTAAAAGGTCTTTAACATAAATCTCAGCAAAAACTTTAATATTTGGATCAAGATAATTACTTAAAGCAACTAAAATTGTCTTTTGACCAATAAAATAAGCTAAAACAATTGCTACTAACTGTCCAAAAATAATAAAACTTCGCCCTACTCGTTCAAGTGGACTATCCCAAAACATTCGTCGTTGTGAAAAATCATTGTGCTGAGTTGGAGACAAATAACTAAAACGTTTCTGCTCCTGTTTAGATAATTCTTTAACTTCCTCCTCATATTTTCGGCGTTCTTCTTCAGTATCAAGCAACTCTAAATCTGGAAATTTACTTCCATATGTTGGCTTATTTTTAAACATTTTGTTCCCCCTTTGGTATTTAACCCTATTTTAATTTGTATAAACATTTTAACATTTTCCCTAAATTTAGGCAATTAAATTATTTTTTTCCTATTTTTTAGCAATGAAAATATTTGATATTGTTCCCTCAAAATATTTTGCTCCAAAACTTGTTACTTTAATATAATATCAATAATTACCTTCTTCTAAAAAGACATCATTAGCATCTAATTCACGATTATCTTCAGTCAAAATAATAACATTAAAATATTCACGGAAATTTACAATGTTATATCCATCTTTATTAACTACTTGTTGTAATTGTGCAAAAATACTGTTTATTGTTTCACCAATTGAATCATTTACTTTTTGAAAGCCTAGTTTAAGTGCACTATTATATTTTCTAATATTAACTGAATTTACAATTAAATCAACAACTGCTGTTCCAGTAACAACATTATCATTTCCCACAGCAGTAATGGTAATTGCTTTATTCCCAGTTGGTAATTTTTCAACATTATTTTCTAAAATTCCACTAATTCTAAAATCACTATCTGTTAAATTTAAACCATATCTTGCAGCTTGACTTAAAATACTAGTTTTAATTTGTCGATAAGCTTGTTGCTGTGTCCATGAACTATCTGCAAACAATGATGGTACTGTAAGATGTTCAATTGGCGCTGCTTTTACATAAATTGAATTAGTTGTGAATGTTCCTTGATAATTTAGTGATCCTTTTGTTGCTGTCACACTAGCATTATAGGTTCCAACTCGTAAATTATTGTTATTATTCCGTCCAACATTAACTTGATTTAACTTAATTGCAAACGAATTTCGATTTGAAAATTCAACGGGATAATTATTATCTTTATTTCCTGCTCCCAATGGATTATTATTTTTTCATATATTAGCAACACCAATTATTTCCTCACAATAATCATTTTCTAAACTTGTTATTTTATCAAGGGTTGTATAATTTTCAAAAAAGTTAAAATCACTTTGTAAAAGACTGAGATTATTTTTATCAACACCACGTCAATCTTTAACTACTTTAGATGCAACATCATATTGATAAGATAAATTATAGGTGTTACTGTTAGTACCATCATAAGAAAAACGTACTGTAATATCAATTTTTGGTAAAGTTAACAATTTATCTTGATATACTTTATTATCATTCCCACGCAAAGTTCCATTAATAGGTGACTGTTTTACAAAAACGGTTCCTTCAATTGTAGAAACATTATTTGTAACACCAACAGTAATCTCTTTTACAATATTATTAATTTTAATATAAGGATTATTTAATTGCTTTAATAAATAATCTTTTAAATTAGTTTTAATAATTTCACTTTGATTTGTTAAACGACGATCAATTTCTACTGCAGAATCATCATATTGAACTTTTTCAATAACATCTTTAACATTTGCCGATAAATCAAATGCTTGGAAATTAATTGAAGTATTTGTATAACGTTGTTGATCATAGTAAATTTTAGTTGGACTTCGATAAATATTATTTCCTAAATTGTTATTAATATTTAAAAATTTAATTTTAACTTCATTATAAAAAATTTGATGTTCTGAGCCTCAAACATACTGGCTATTATCATTAGTAACATAATTAAAGCTATCAGTAATATTATCGAAATCAATCCCCATTTCCTTAATAAATCCTCGATAAGAGTTTACTCGTTGGTCAATCATTCCATCAGCAAGAAAAGTATCTTCACTGTTTCGATCATATAAATCATAACTATTTTTAACATTTTCAAATGTTGGCATTGTAACTCCAATTTTAGTAAAAATATTAGCAATTGCTGAATAATTTTTATCATGATAATTAAAAAGATTAGCACCAAATTGGTGCAATGAACTAAATTTTTTAGAATCATACTTAATATTTAATGTTAAGTCACTTCCCGACGGTGTTTTAACAATTGGTGCAAAAGGAACACCATCTTTGTTTGCAATTTCTTCATTAATAAGAATACTATTATCTGGTTTTGCAATTGGATAATATTCACTTAAAAAACTATTTAAAATTACTTCATTGTCGCTATCTAATCTAATATGATATTTCTGAACTAAATTAATAATTTTTTGGTTGCTAATTAAATTTAAAAGCTGACTTAATGTTAAAGCAACTGGATAAGCACCCTCTGTTGTATCATATGTATAATCAAATGTTTTCTTTAAATCAATATAATAACCAGCAAAATCAGTTGCAATTAATTGCAAAGCAAAACGAACTTTATATGTAAAGAGTCCTTGTTGATAATCCACTGGGAAAATTGTTACTAAACCATATTTATCATCACCATCATTATATGGATAAGATAAAATTTTTGGTCGCAAAACTAAATTCAAAAGATTATTTTGATAAATTACTTTGGTTCCTGATAAACTAGCCCCTGTTCCTTTTAGCATTGTTTCAACAATACTTAAATTATTTTCAATTCAATTATTTTTTGCAAAAATATCTTGAATAATTTGAATATTAGTTAGATTAGCATAAATATCAATTCCATCTTTTTCACCAGCATTAAACCAAACATAACTAGTTAAATGATCTGGTTTTGCAACCCCATTAGAATCAACTAATGCTTTTGACAATTGTGAATTAACCTTTTTTGTAATTTTATCATCTAACAAAATAGCATTTGCTCACGGATTTTTATCATGATAAAAAGAAGCAGCAATAATTGAGTAAATAACTCCACCTAACCCAGCAGTAATTGCTATTATTGCAATAATAGCAAAAAGATTTAAATTTGCTTTCCGAGAAATTTTTCGACGAACTGGTTGAGTTGTTAATTTCACCACATTATTATTGTTATCTTCTTTATTCATTAATACAGTCTCCTCTAATATTTATTATATTATTCTTGCTTAGATGATTTTAAAACTTCCTGTTCTTTCTCTTCTAAAACAGGTTTTTGTACATAAATATTTTTCTTTTTTTCCTTTAAATGATTTAAACTATACTTTTCTTTATTATACTTAATTGTTTCTAATTCAACAAGGCGCTGACGTCGTAATTCTAAAGTTGCTAATTTTGTTTCTACTTGTTTCATTTGTTCTTCATCTGCTAAATACTCAAATTTTTTTCGTAAAATTCATTGTTTTTTTACTTCACGTCATAATAAAAAATATGATAAAAAAATTACTAAAAAACAAATAATAAGCAAAGTAAAACCCATAATAAAATAATTATTCATAGTGTTAAACATATTCATAAAAATTACTGCTAAGATAAAACATGTTGTATAATATATTATTGCAAAAATACTTGAAATAATAATTCAACTTTTAAAACTAGCTGCTTTTTTTAATTTTATATATGGCAAACCAATAAAACAAAAGAAAAAACAAGCACAAACTAGACCAACAATACCAGCAATAATATAATGTAATTCATAAGTTCGATGGGAAATAACACCTGTTAAATTTTTAATATTATTATAAGCCATTGCACAACCAGCATTAATAAAATAACCCATAAAAGTTCCTAAAATTGAAAAACTAATAACTAATAAACGTGCTGCAACTTCAATTCGTGTATTTCATTGGAGTGCTAATTCATCTCGTTTTGAACTAATTTTTGTTAACATAATAGTTTTTCTCCTTACTCTCTTAGTGCTCTAATTTGGTTTGATATTTTATTTTCTAATTTGGTTTGATATTTTTTACGATCACTTTTTAAAAATAAGCACCCCAATATAAAACAACAAAAAGCAACAATTACAATTGAAGGCAACACAAATGGGTTAATATTTAATCCAGCAACTGAATTTTTAGCATAAATAAATTGTAAAATAGCTAATCCAAGAATTGAAGAACAGTTAATATTACCAACAATATTAACAATAATTATTCAAATATTAACAGTTTTTAATGTTTTAGTAATTAAAATTGGAATTATTATAAAAAAGAATGTTGTAATCCATAAAATAGCTAATAAAATAATTATTCCAATTACAATTGGTTGACCAATTGCTACAATTTGATCAGTAAATGGAGTTTTAAATTTGGATAATAAAGAAATAATAAATTGTGCTCCTACCTGCCCTAACGTTGGAATATATATTAGAGCAACTACAATTAACAATAATTGTGAAAAGACAATTAAAGTTCTCGCTATTGTTTCACTTTTAGTAGAAAAATAATACTTACTTGCTTCAATGTTGTATTGATAAGGTAACGGACGAATTTGTTGTTTTCGATTTAATTCATATTTCCCTAATGATTTTACGGTGTGATCAATAACAGTTTTATCTAAATTTTTTAAAACTGGCGGAGGATTATCAACAACAAACTGTATTTTTTTTACTACTTTTGCTGATTGTTCTTGATTTATTGTTTTACTATTTTCTGTTTTTTTCATTAAAGCACCTTCCTATTCAACTATGTTTAATTTAGAACTAAAATCTAAACTTTCAGCAACAGCAAGGTTAATTCGTTTCTGCTGACGAATTGCTGAGAATCATAATAAAAAACTGCCTCAAAATAACATTAACATACAAAGTCCAGCCATAATTACCCCTGGTAAATTTAGCCGAACAGGAATATAAAGATATGCAATAATGCTTAATCCTAACATTAGTAAAACAAAGATGCATCCGACTGTATTAAAAATAATTCCAGTTACCTTTAAAAGGTTAATATTACGAACAATTAATGTTGGAACTACAAATATTAAAGAAAAGATAATCCCAAACAGAGCAATAACAATGGTAAGACCACGAAAAACACCATCAGCTAAACCAAAATTATTAAAAACGGCAGGAATTGGTAATTTACTAGTTGCAATCATTGCTAAAGAAGCTGATACAATAATAATTACTCCTAGCATAACCGCTTGTCCAATTAAAATCATAATTCTAGCAATAACTTCCATTGGTGTAGTAAAATACATTCTTGTTAACCGAACATCATTTTTTTGAAAATCTTGTGTTGCTTTCTCCATCAATAATCACCTAATTTAATAATTTCTCCCTTGTTTACAATGATTATAGCATTTTCTTTTAAAAATACTATCTTTCTTAATAAAAGATTAGAATAAAGTTTTAGGTACCGGCTATAGATAAAAAGCAAGATTAAACGATTAAAATGCCACCAGAAAATAATCATTAATCTTGAAGATATAAACTATATTAGACAAAAATTAAAGTTACGTTGATTATCAGAATAAATTTTATGAGAATATCAAACAAAATATCATGAAAAATTAGGACCAAGTTTATCAGAAAAATCACTATATGCCTTATATTATTTAACTGATTTTTTTATAATTCTTCTTGTATTTTTTTAAGGTCTTCTTCTACTAAATCAAATTCTTTTTTTACTTCTTCTAATTTTACTTTTTCATAATTAAGTTTTTGTTTTGTAACATTTTTATCTTTTATTGTATAACTATTCTTTTCTTTTCCTAAAAAGATTTCATAATCAAATGTTTTTATCATAAATTTGTCTTTTTCTTCATTATATTTTTCCGCTGTTTTTATATATTTTTCTGCTGCTGGTTTATATTCTGGTTGTGCCTTTTCATATTCTTGCTTTGAACTATGAAAAGATGTTTTTATTTCAAGTTTTTCTTCTTCTTCACCAAATATTTCCGATGTATTTTCACCAAAAACTCTATTTTTTCTAGAAGGATCAGCAGGGTCTCAATATCCATGGTCATATCCAGAATAGGAAGTAATTTCTATTGCTTGATTAACACCTAAGTCCCATGTTAAATTATAGTAATAACTAAAATGATCTCAAATTAAATATGCCAAAGAACTTATATCCGCATTAGTAATTGAATATTCCAAATACTCATTCTTATGAAAACTAGTAATTTGATTTTTTAATTCAATTAAAAATACTTCTTTTGGATTATCTTTAAATAATGAAACTATTATTTTTCAAGTACTTTCAGTTATTGTTAATCACAATTCATCATTGTTTTTTTCAATCTCATTAATTAGTGAGAAAAAAATTAATTCTCCTGCATATTCTCTATTTTTTTGTTTATTTCTAATTTTATTTTTTGAATTTTTTCTTCTGTAACTCTTATTTTTTCTAGTAAACTATTATATTTTTTCCTTATTTTAACTAATTCCGACTCATCTGTTTTATACTTTAATTCTGCTGTTTCTGCTTCTGTTTTGACCAAGTTTATTTTAAATTTTGATTCTAAATTGTAAATTGTAAATGCAAATGTAGTACTTTATTGAAAAAGAATAAAGTGCTTTTTATTTTGTAAAAAATACTTATATTTATTGGATTAATCGTTAGATAGTATCTTTTACACTTAATAAAATATGTTTTTTCAGAAAAATCCATTTTTTCTTTTCTTAAAAAATTTTGAATAATTGTTTTATTTAGTTGTTAGTTAATTGTTAAATATAATTACTAAAAAATATATTTAATAAACAAAGAATTAAAAAAGATAATGAGATAAAAAAATAAAGATACTATCTAACGATTAATCCAAAATTCAATCTTTAAAACTTAATATTTTTTGATGCTTAAAGATGGATAACTGATCTATGGCACGAAGCCTTAAAGAAAGTGTGAAAGCGATTGGATTTACTACTCCTATTTATTTCTTTAATTCTCGGCAAGATTAATCACTTCCGAAATGTCAGAGCATGTGTTTTTTGGCTTGTTTTCATAAAAAGAGTGTTGTTAAACCGAAAAAAACAATATCGTACACTAAAAAAACAAGAGGGTTGGAACTCCAAAAGGTTATTTTCTTTATATAAAGTTGTGTAGGGATGGATGAAGCGTAATTAATAACTGGGTAAACTGTTTTTTGTTTATTTCCGTGTGGGGGTAAACTCTATCAAAATATCCTATCCGCCCCCGCTCACCTTCAAAGTGGAGCGGGCGGCAAAGTAATTAAATATTAAAATAAATTATTTACTAAATATCAAAATATTAACCAATAAAGGAATATTATGTTTTTTTACAGAAAGAAAAATATTTGATGAAAAAATGAAAAAAAAAAAAAAAATTAAAAATAAATTACAAGAATTAATGATACAAGCTTATCTGGTAACAGTAAATGATATTAATGATGAAATTTGAGCAACAAATAAAAAGAATTAAGGAGTATAGATAAATGACAGAATATAAAAGTAAATATATTAATAAAACTTGAAATGAAATAACAACATCATTTGATTGAGTTAATTGTCAACCTATTAATTGCAGTATTTCACATCATAAAAAGCATTATGATTTGCAATGTTTAGAATGAGCAAAAATGTACTTAATTTTATTTGAAAACAAGTGAGATATTATTGCTTCTTATATGCAACATCACAAAATTAACGATATTTTAGATTTAGCATCCGATGGATGAAAAATATTACAAATTGACAAAAAAATAAACCAGATAAATTAAAATATATTATTGCAATTGACCCTGCTGGAATTGGTCAAACTGGTATTATTATTTATAATGTTTTACAAAATAAAATAATTAATAATATTACTTTTAATTCCAAAAATGAAGAAGAAGCAATAAATAATATGTATTTAATATTAAATGAGTTTAAAAATAAAATTTGTTCTTATTTAAATAAAGTTATTGTAATAATTGAAGATTTTCAACTTTACAAAGGTTTAAAAATAAAAAATCCATTATCTACTCCTAAATTCATTGGTGGTTTAAAAGTTTTATGCAAATATCTATTTAATTTAAATTATGTTTTACAATCACCAGTTGTTAAGAAAAATTATATTTATAAAGGAAATATTAAAATGACAGAGCACGAATTAGATGCTTGAAAACATTTACAATATTTTTTAAAAAAGGAAGTGACAAATAATGACAATAACAGAATCAATTAAATTTAACAAACTTAAAGAAGAAAATGAAACACTTAAAAAAGAACTCGCTGAAAAAGAACAAGAAATAAATAGTTTTAAACAACAAATAGATATGGCACATAATTTTAATCAAAATTTAGGTAGTGAAATTGAAGAATTAAAACAACAACAATTATATAAAGAAGATTTTTACAAAAATCCATATTCAACAGGTTCTATCGATTGAATATTAGTTGACAGTTTAAAATATGACAAATTATCTAATAAGGATGTTAAATAATGTCTCAAACAAAAAGTAATTTACCTAAAAAATCAATAACTAATAAACCTAAAATAAAAAATAAAAAAGTTAATAAGTTAGAATTAACTGTTAGATTACATGAAAATCCTATTAAAACAAAAATTAAGGCTCTTGTTGCTGGTGGTGTTGAAGTTGATGCTTGTTCAGCTAAATGTCAGTGAGAAGGATTAAATTACTCAACATTATCAATATATAACCCATCTGTTTTAAATGAGTTTTTGAAATTAAAAAAGATGATGAGATAAAAATTAAAGGCTCAGTATTTAATCAGTTAAATATAAAAACTAAACGCTATTTTTTGTCTTTTAGAGAGATAGTTTTGAAATTATACAAAAAGCGATTAGAAAAAGAACAAATACAAATATTAAAAAATAGGAGCAAAAACAATGGCATTAAAAAATGTAAAATATGTTCTTATAAAAGAAAATAATGAACCTATTAAAAATGAAGATGATAGTTTAGATATTAAAACTGCTGAAATTATTTTAAAAAATACTGCTGAAGTTGAAGAATTTAATTCAAGTAATTTAGAAAATAATAATCAGCAAATCAACGAACTACAAGCAAAAAATACTGAGTTAACTTCACAAATTGAACAACAAACAATTCAACTAAAACAAATTGAAGTAATTGATTTTATTAATTCTTCAACTGATAATAAAGATTTTAAAAATGTTTTATTAAAATCTTATGATATTACTGATGATATTGAAATCATTAAAACACAATTGCAAAGTGTTTATGATGAATTAATTAAGGTACAAACAGTTAATACTGGTGGCGTACCAAAAGTAGTAAACAAAGAAAACAATATTTTAGATACAGACAATGTATTTAATAAATAGAAAGAAGGAATAAAAATATGGATCCAAAAACAATTTTTGGCGATATTGCTAATCAAGCAACACAAAGAGAGCTAGAAACATTTGAACAATTATATTTACAAACTTATCAACAAAAATTTAGCTGAGAGGCATTATTTGCGTGAAAAGAAGCAAATAAATTTGGTTTAACATATAAAAGAAAGAAAAATATTAAATATAATGAAGGTTTGGGAAAAGATGGACAAGTATTTAATACCGATGATAATCTTCTAAAATATTCAACAGTAGAATTTGAAGATGGAGTTCTTGAATTAGATACAATTTTAACTTTTGCTCGTAAATTAGACCCTGTAGAAAATGATTTTAATCCTAATCTTTGGGCTGCCGATATTGAGCAAGCATTGGATACTGAGGTTGCTTATAAACGCAATAAAATTTTAGAAATTATTAATAAAGGAACACTTACAACTATTCAAGGCAAAAAAGCAGATGATACAAATGCTTTACAAATTCATGATGAAATTATGGATAAAATATATGAAAACAGCTTTACTCCATCAGAAACAATTGTTTTAGGTTCGGCTGATTTTATTCGTGGAATTCGTAATAAATTACAGTTACAACTTGGAGCAAACGACCAAATAAATAGTGTAATCACAACAAGTGGAGCAATGAAAACTGTTGAAGGAACAACATACTATATGGTTCCTAAAAATTACCAATTAATAAAGATGGTTCAGAAGGAACAATTGAATTATTACCAGATGGTGTTAATGCAATTGCCTTTAAGTTTAGCAAAAAATATGACCCTCTTATTTTACACAAAAAAGATCATACTCCGTTAAGAGTTGGTGCTGCTGCGTTAGGTACTGGAATGGGTAATACTTTGATTATGGAAAGAGTTTTATATTTAGGTGGAGCAGTGGTTGAACCAAAAGGAATTATTAAACATATTGTTTCAAAAATTGATATTAGTAAAATTAATAAATTAGATAAACCAACTATTCATGTTGCAGACCCAACAAAAGCAACAGCCAAACAGTTAAAACCACAATTTAAAGATGTTGTTTTAAAAGCAGTAAAAGCAGTAAATAGTTCTTTAACTGAAAGTGATTTTGATTACTTTATTGAAAGTGCTGGTGTTGATTGACCAATAAATATTACAAATGATACCAAGGTTTTTGTCCAAATTAAAGGTAAAAACAACGCTACTGGTCAAACAAATCCGATTGATGTTAAAATTAAAAATTCTTAATAGTACTAAAAAATAGTACTTTTTAGTTTGATATATAGCCAATTGGAACATCTAAAACAGCCCTTATTTATGCTGTTAAAAAAATCCAACTAGATTGTCAATCCAACAACAAGAAAAAAATTTTGGTTTACAGTTATTAGAATTTGGTCGCATGTAAAAAAGAAGGGTTTTAACAAATACATAGAAATTGAATAAAAATAATAAACCATTTACTAAAATGGTTTTTTTATTTGTAAAACCAAAATTATTAATTGATTCAGAGAAAGGACAGCATCTTAAATTCTTAAAATAGAAACTTTTTATTACAACTTTTTGATACCCTCTTTAAGTTGTTTACACATTTATTAAATATCTTAGAAATCTTTATAAAGTGTACCTGTTTTTTCTCCAATTTTAAGGTGTTGTCCTTTCTCTGTTTCAGTTAATTAATTTGCTAATAAAAAAACTTAATAAAGGAAGGAGTAGGTAATGAAAATTAATAAGCAACAAACAATATGTGATGTTGATAATTGCTATAAAGCAATATCATTCATTACCGAAGAATTTTTATCAAATAAAGTTTTATGAACTTGTGAAAAACATAAAGATTTATTGAATAAAGTAAAAGATAAAACACAAAAGCGGTTTTATAAACGCCTAGAAAATTCAAAAATTATCTTTGATTATGAAACTGGTTTATTAAAACTTAAATTTTATAAAACAACTTAATGCAGAGCGAAACGGTTATTTTAAATAACTAAGTGTTTTTATTCCACAGCCGGCCGAGGCAAGTACTGAAATAGTGTATGAGGAAAAATGTAAATCGGCGCTGGTTCATTAGAACTAAGCGATAGTCGTGATAAGTCCAAGGTTAATATCAAACGACAATAAAAATAGAGATAGTGACTTTACAATTAAATTTGCGAAAAGTGTGGTTGGTTGGAGTTTTATAGCATTTGGTCCTTTAAAATGCGAGTGAATTTTTAATTTAAAAACTGAACGTCAAATCCCAGAGCAAAAGCACAAATGGGCACGGATAAAGGAAGACATATATATGTCTGGCGTCAATATTAAAAAAACAACTGTGGATTATTAAACATTCAAACAATTAACATATCGCCACCGCTCACCCCCAGTGAGGCGGATGGCGTAGTAAGTAAATAGATAAATACTTATATAACTAATTCTCGCTTGGCACTTTCACTTGGGAGTGAGTGCCAGCGAGTTAAAACTAGGAGGAAAAAATAAATGACAGAATATAAAAGTAAATATATTAATAAAACTTGAAATGAAATAACAACATCATTTTATTGAGTTAATTGTCAACCTATTAATTGTCGTATTTCACATCATAAAAAACATTATGATTTGCAATGTTTAGAATGAGCCAAAATGTACTTAAATTTATTTAAAGATAAATGAGATGTTATTGCTTCTTATATGCAATATTACAAAATTAACGATATTTTAGATTTAGCTTCTGATGGTTGAAAAATATTACAAATTGACCAAAAAATCAAAGGAATAATTTAGGAGGTTTATATGAAAAAGTTAAATAAAATTTGTCTTAAAAAAAGATATTGAGGTTATTGCTTTAAATGTAATCAAGAAAATAAATTAAATGAATTAATGCTTAAAAGTTATTCAGTATCATTTGAAGATATGACTGATGAACATTGAGCATTAGGAAAACAAAATTAGGAGGAAATAAAAAATGATATGTAATAAAGCATTAAAAATTACCAATAAAGATATTATTTATGCACAAATTGATAGTGATTATTCAGATAATTTAGAGTTAAATTTATATCTTAAATTTGGTGATGAGGAACGACATGTGGGTAATATTTCATTGCCAACAAATTTTGACTTAAATTGCAAATGATATGAAATTGATGAAGTTAAAAGTTTAATTAGTGATTATTTAGCAGATGAAGAAGCAGATTATGAGGTGATAAATTATGAATAAAAGATACTTATTAGTAACAAAAGATAAATATAGCTTAAATACTACATATTTTTATACATTTGATGAGGCAAGAATTTATTCTGAAAATTTAAATTATTGTAAAACTACAATTATTGATTTAGAAAACAAAAATATTAAATGACAAGGATGTGAGTAAATATGTGAAAAGATGAAGATGGTAAGGTTTATACCGAAGAAGACTTATTTAATATAGCATTAGAAGAATGTCACTCAGAAGACGGTGCTTATGAGTATATTGATAATTTAATTATGAATATGAATTTGGAGGAAATTTAATTATGGAAGACTTAAAATTAAATAATGAAGTTAAAAATATTACTTATCCATTTTATTTAAAAGGAAATGATTTTAAAGAATTAAGTTTAAAAGCATTAACAATTAAAAAATGAATTGATGAAAATGGGCAAGAATTAGCAGAATTTATATATCGACAACAAGCTTGATTAATAAATGGAGAATATAAATCACAATCACTAAAAGATTTAAAACTAGTAGTTTCAAAAATTGATTATATTTTTAGAGAACCATTAGAATTAATAAAAAATTTTAAAGATGAATTAAATTTTATTAGAAAAGATATTTTGAATTTAGAAAATAATATTAAAAGTAATCATGATTCTTTTAAAAATAGTGTTATTAATATTCAATTTCAAAAACAAAATGAAATTATTGAAAATCACAAAAAAGAACAATTTTTAGAAATTAAAAGTGTAGCAAAACAAATGCAAGAATTAAAAATTATTACTAGTAATTTTCGTAAAGAAAAATTATTAGTTAAAGATATTGAAGTTATAGGTATTAATGATGATTTTTTACAAAAAGCTGATAAATTAGAACTTATTAATCTTATTAAAAACTATTTAATTGTTGATGAACAAATTGTTAAAAATGAAATTAAAGAACAATGAGATAGTAATAAAGATATTAATTTAATTGGTATTAAAGGTATTAATTTTAAAATAAATAAAGGAGAAAAATAATATGGCAAATATTGTTGAATTTTTAAGAACAGATAAAGCAACAGAATGAATAAAAAGTAAATTTTCAAATGAAAATGAAATTGCAAGATTTAAGAGTAATATAGTTTCAATATCAAACAGTAATGAATTATTACAAAAAGCAGACCCAAAAACAATTATGACCGCTTGTTATCAAGGTGTTTTATTAAATTTACCTATGGAAAAGCAATTCGGATATGCTTATGTCGTTCCATATAATACTAAAATAACAAGAATTATTAATGGTCGTGAAATCCAAGAATGAATTAATCAAGCACAATTTCAAATGGGTTATAAAGGTTATATTCAATTAGCTCAAAGAAGCGGTCAATATTTAGATATGTCAGTATCAGACGTCAGAGAAAATGAATTAGTAAATTATGATAGATTAAAAGGAACTAGTTTTAATTGAATACAAAATGAAGATGAAAGAGAAAAATTACCAATTATAGGTTATGTAGCATATTTTAAAATGGTTAATGGTTTTGAAAAAACATTATATATGACAAAAGAACAAATGGAAAATCATTTTATGAAATATTCTAAAACTTATGCTAAAAATAAATCATTTTATATTGCTAGTTTTGATGAAATGGCACTTAAAACAGTATTAACTAGTTTATTGCGAAAATGAGGTATTATGTCAGTCGAATTACAACAAGCTTATAAATCAGACCAAGCAGTTATTACAACTAATGATGAAAAGATTTATATTGATAATGATAATAATATAAACATAAATAAGAGTCAAATTAGCAACGAAAATATATCAAATAATAATTTATTACATGAATCAAATGAAAGATTGACAGATAATAATGTAGTAAAAGAAGAAGATATATCAAATGTATTACCAACAGTTAACAACGATGAGGAATGAGCGACTTGATAAAAATAGGTATTGACCCATCAGGAACTGGCACTACGGCCGTTGCTATTTTTGAAGATAATAAATTAATTGATAAATCTGAATATACAAATCATTATTGAATTACACAAACCGATATTATTTTAGATAAGTTAAAACAAGATGCAATTATTAATATTGAAGATTGTTTATATACAAATGCTAATGGTTCAAAAGACCGTGATGATTTATTAAAAATAATTGGAGTAATTAAATATGATACACACGAATTAAATAATGTTAATTGAGTATCACCAAAACATACTAAATCAGTTGTTAAAAATATGGAAAATTTAAGTAAATATAATGATAGTTGTATATGAAAATATGATAAAGATAATAATTTAACTTATCAATATGGTAAAGGTTGATTCTATAATAATGAGAAAATAAGTAATCATTTACGAGATGCCATTATTATTGCTAATTATGAAGGTTAATATTATGAAAAATTCATATAATCAAAAAACAGAAAAATATTATTCTAAATTAATTCGTAATGTTAATATTTACTTAAATGAAAATGAAGAAAAAGTTTGAAATGAATTTAATGGCCTTACTTATTCACAACGAATAGAACATCTTATTAATTTTTATATAAAACACAATAAAGAAAAATAAAAAATAACCTTAATTGGTTATTTTTTAAATGCTATTTGTTAGTTGTCTAATAGCATCTTTTTGTTGTTGTTTTTTGTCATTTACTTTAACTTGTTTTTTAACATTTTTAATTTGACCTGTTTTTAATGCTAATTCTGTTGCATAATCAGGCCCTCGTAAATGTTTTTCGTGGGCAATAACAGCAGTTCTTAATTCTCTAATTTCTGCTTTATATTTTTTAATTTTTTTAGCAGATAATCCAAGAATACCAAGACTACCCATTCCGCCTGCACCTGCTAATACAAGTAAAGCAATTACTATTTCATTACTAATTTCCATTTTAATATTTCCTTTCTTATCCTTACTCAAACAGTGGCCATCTATTTTTTCAAAACAAAATAATTTATAAATTAAACTATATAACCACCCAAAAATATCAACCACCCCTAATATATAGTCTATTTTAAATTTAATTCTTTGTTATTTTCTTATGTTATACCATCTAAATTATTTCATTGTTTTGCTATTCTTGGTTGAATAACACGCGGATTAATTCGACATTCTAAACAATGTCTTAAATGGTCTTTTTTTCATTTTGATTTATCAATTCAAATAATAATTAAAGAAATTATTAAAGTAATTAAAGGTAATATTGTAAATACTAATCCCATTTTAGATATTTTTAATCGTGGTATATCAATTTTCATATCTACTTTTGGTTTACTACTAGCAACAAATATACCCTGAATTCCGTGTGTAAATAAAGGGGTTAATAATATGGCAATTCCATTACCTCAATATTGACCATAATTATATCAATTAATATTATCTTTTATTGCATTAATCATGCCATATTCTAATCAACAATTTAATGCTAAAAATATCAATGTATAAAAACTAACTACTCAACTACGAATTTTATATTTCCTTTCTCATTCTCTAATATCTTTATGAGTTCAATTATAAGTCGGAATAGGGTCTTTTTTAAATCAATTTCAAGGTAAGACACCCTTTAATCAAGTCATTTTATCTTGTTTCATAATTATTTACCTCATTTAATTTTTTATTCATTTTTATTTAATTCTAATCATTTTTTGTTAAATAATTCTTTAATATCATTTCTATTATTTGAAATAATTCTTCATACTGGGTGTTTTTCAAGTAAGTTTAATTCATTAATAGTTGTTGCACTATTTATTTTTCTTATCAATATATCATAAGAATCCGATGTTTCTTTTGAAAAATCAGTATCCATATCACGCTTATAAATAGAATGTGGTTCATCTGCCCTTAATTCGCTATTATTTATTAATTTTCTTTTAATTGTTAAATCTTTAATAACAATATTATTTGTGTAATTTGAAATTGAGCCATCTTGCTTAATTGTTATTCTTTCATAAGAATTAGCTGCTAAAAATAAAAAAATTGATTTTTGTGATATTGTTTCAAAATAATATGTTACAAATTTATCAGCAGATGCATAATCTGTTATTGAAATTGATATTTTATAGTAATATTTTGTTAAATCATAATTTGGAATTTTAAATGTTAATTTTTCGTTTGCTTCTGGATAATTAATTAATTCTCAATCATTGCCACCACTAATAGATATATCACCACTGCCTAATAATGAAGAACCATTAATAGTTTTAATATTTGTACCGCTTACTAATTTATCTTGTTTAAGATTAATATCTTGTGATGTTTTTACAATATATTTACCATCAACTTTTTCAATATAATTTTTATTTAAATCACTATCTTTAATAATATCTGTTGGAATATCGCCACTTTGTTTTGCTTTTCAGACATTATTTTCATAATAAATACTATCATTATCAAATGGAACAATAAGTTTAATATATTCGTTATAATCAATTTTAGAAAAATCATTAACAGTTGGATAAAAAATATTTATTGAATTATCTGTTTGCAATCGTTCTTTTAATCAAAATAATAATGTTGGATAAAAAGTTTTTTTACTAATATGTTTATATTCTTCTTCTCATGAATGAGCATAATTATCTAAACTATAATTATATGGTCTAGATACTGTTTTACTAGATATAATATCAATTATTTCACCTGCTAATTTTAAAGCATTTTTAACATCTCTGGTAATATTTTCATTTGCTTCAGGGTCATTAGTTTGTGAATAAGCAACTCCACCTTGTGAAAATGATGCACTACCAGTTAAATCATTTACTCCTTTTGGTAAATATCAATTAATAACTGCTAATAAACAAGCAGATTGAATATAACTTAATCATTTATCATATTCAATTAAACCAGTATTATCTTTTTTTACTCATGGAAATAATTCTTTTTTATTAATCTTATCGGAAATTGTTCCACCTGATAATCTATCCATTCATAAACTAGTTTTTAAAATAGCATTATAAATTAAATTATCATTATAAGCAGATTGTTTTCTTTCATTAATAGGTTGTCAAAGTTTACTTTCTTTAACATCTTCAACTGTTATAAATAATAAATTATTTAAATTATTTTTCATATAATACACCTCTTAATTTATTACGATATTTATTTTTTAAATTACTTGGCTTATAACTATTAACTCTTGCTTTTGCTTTCTTAATTTTTTTAATAGTTTGATTAGTTTTGTAAAAAATATTTTTAACTGGTGTTTTATATAAATTCTTAATATTTTTAACATCACTTCGGCGTTCACGATATCATTTTTTATTATTAATTTCACCAGCAAAATTAAAATTAAAATGTCCAATTTTTAAATTATTAATAAACTTTTTAATTTGTTGTAATTTTTGAACTGTTGGTAATGTTAATTTAGTAGTTCCTTTGGGATATTTTTCTTTTAATGCTTGTGGTAATCGTTTTTTAATATAATATCTTAAATGATTAGGTAATCATTTTCTTAATCAATAACGCCAAAATAAAGATCCTGCATTAGATACAGCATTACTTAATAATTTTCATATTTCAACTGGAACACTAGGATAAACATAAGGTCCATAAAATTTCGGATGTTTTGCTGTTTTTGTATATATTAAAATAGTTAAATTACCTGTTAAAGTTAATTTATTTGTAATATTAAACATACCACTATCAAGTCAACTACTATTTAAAGGTTGTCAATTAGTATTTAAATAATTTTCATTTTTAAATTGTTTTCTATTTTTAATATTATTATCTTTTTCTAATTGACTTAATATTTGTTGAATTTCTTTTTTATGACCTTTTTTAATTAAATCTAAATAAGTAAATGGATTTAATCACTGATAAATATCTTCAACTTTATTTGTAATTTTATTATATTTATCACTAATATAATTAATTGGCTTTAATATTTTATTTTTAACTTGATTAACTCTATTAATTAAATTTACAAATTTACTTATTAAAGGTTTATTTTCTAAATTAGATACTAATAAAGTTAAAACGCGTAATATTAGTAAATTCATTTTATATTAACCTTGATTATTTGGTTTTGATTCTGGTTTTGATGCTGAAATTAGATAATCAACTGGAACTCTAAAAGTTTTATTTAGATTACTTTTAGCGGCAGTAATTTCATCTTGGCTTGGTTGTTTTTCCAAAATAATTTTACATGTTTTAGGATATAAAATAGTTGGTGTTGCATATTGAACTTTACCAATTCATTTAGGATTAGCAGTATCATTATCTAAAACTTGTTGAATAGTATCCATATTAATTGGATAAGCTCATACTTGTTTATTAATAATTAAACCATTTACATTAGTAAAATTATAACCTTTATCACGGTTAACTTGTCCTTTTGTATATGTTTTTTCTAAATGAAAGCTTTTTGATACTGGAATACCCATTGCTGTATTTTCATATAATTCACCATTAACCATCGATTTTAGTTGTGCTTGTGAACCAATTACTTTTAAAAAAGCAGGTGTTAATCCTAAATATGATCTTCGACCTAAAACCATAAACATTTTATCTGTTGGTAAACCAAAATATAAATTACTAATTTGATTTGTTAATTCAATCAAAGTTTCATTTAATGTAAAGAATGCTTTATTTGCATCATCTGCATTTTCTGCTGTATAACTACGAAATGGAATTACTTCATATTGACCATCTGCTAAACAATAATCATAAATAGCCTGAATTAATTCACATTCTAAATTAACAAATTTATTCTGTACAACACTAGAAATAGCATCAGCAATAACGCCATTTTTAATATTTTGTTCTATTAATGCTAAGTCAAAAGCCTCATTCATTAATTTTAAATTAAATCTTTTATCAATAGGAACTGGAATTCTTGTTAATCCCATTGTTTGAGTTGTCCCACCATTTGGCAATGAATAATCATCTTGTCATACCACACGATGAGTTAAATTATATAGTGCTTGACCAGCATTAGGTAATCAAGCAACTTGTTCTGCGGTTGCTGTTGCATACTGCATAATACTTGCATATTCATTATATAAAGGTCCACGCAATAAAGCATTAACCATATCAACATACGCTTTTTGGCCTGTTGTATTACCTTGTAATGTAAAAGGTACTTGTGGCAAATTAATTGTTGCCATAATATTTCACTCCCTTATTATCTAAGGTTTTTAAGTGTATAATCAGTTATTTTTTTAATTTCATCAGGAGTATATGCTCCTTTTTCTTTAATAGTTTCAATTTCATCATTTTTATTTTCAACCGATTTTTCAATCATATCTTTAATAAAATTAGTTGGTGAAACTGATGGTTGCTCTTCAACAAACAAATCAGGTTTTAATTCTTTTAAAGTTTGCATTTTTTCAGATAAAGAATTACCATTAACTTTATCTAAATTAGTTTTAATATCTTCAATTTTAGTAGATGGAACATCTTTAAATGCTTTTAATTCATTTAATTCATTAGATAATTTAATAAAGTCTTCTTTTGATATAACATCTTCGCGTTTTTGCACACTTTCTCTAATTTGCTTTGCTTCATTATTAAACTGATTTAAAATATTTTCAGCAATTTCTTCACTTAAACCTTGTTCGATTAATTGTTCTTTTGTAAGTGCCATTTTATAAACTCCTCTTTTTTTATCCTTGTCCGATTAACAAGTCAGCATAACTCTTTTTTACGGAAAAAGATTAAACCTATGTTTCTAATTATATACCAATAGTTCACAAATGCAATATATTTTGTATACAAATACTAAACAAATAAGATAAAAGTGTTATAATGAAATTGAAATAATTATTTATTGATATATAATATAAAGCAAGAATGATGTCGGGTCATTATCTTTTTTATTTAACTAAAGTAATAATATCATACTATTTTACCAATACAATACTTTTTATATATACAAAAAAATCTAAACTTAATATATTTAATTCCTAATTTACCCCTTAAAACGCGTAATAATGGGTATTTAACAAGATAAAATTATTAAAATAATTCCTAATTTTCCTTGTATATATATATATATATATATATAATGAGGGTAAATCTTGATAAATAAAAAATAAAAAGTTTCAAGATTAAGAAAAGGAGAAAAACAAGTATGAAAAAATTACTTAGTTTATTAAGTGTATTAACAATTAGTGGAACTACTGTACCAACAACAATTGCCGTTAGTCCTTATCAAAATGAAGAAGCGTTAAATAGTGAAATTAATTCTTCACAAACAAATAATTTAGAAAATTTAATTAGAAACAAAAGATCTCTTGATATTTTAAAATCTAAAAATGATGTTATTTATTATACTTTTAATAAAAACACATGGAATGATATAAAATTTCAAGCTCAAAAAATACATAATGAACATCATTTTGATAGTCATGGCATTGACAATAGTTGGGAAGTTTTTTCAAATTATATTAAAGAAAATATTTTTGAAAAAACAAATATTACTACTTTAGATTCAAGTGTTACTGGTTTTTTTCAGGCTAATGGATATGTTCGAGAAGTTAATTCATTAATTAATGTTATTTTTCAAAATTATACAAAAATAGATGAATTTATTCAAATAAACAATAATTATAATTGGTTTTCTTTGTCTACTTTAAGTAATTCTGATAATTTTGTTATTTTATCATCACGTCTTCCTGACAGTATTGATGATTCTAGTTTTTATAATAAACTTAAAAAAATTATAATTACTGCTGGCTGTGCTGCTGTTGGTACATTTGGAGGAGTTGCTGGTGCAACAATTACAGCAATTTCTTGCTATTATATAAGTTAATTTTTTATAAAAAATGCTACACTTCATAGTACAATTTACAGAAATAAAAAAAATTATAGAAGTAATTAATTTTATTTCCATTTTTAATTAAACTATTAAAAAACAAAAAGATAAAAAAATGAAAAAAATATTAAGTCTTTTAAGCACAATCACTTTAGTTGGAACAAGTACAACAAGTTTAGTGGCTTGTAATACACTACAAGAATATACAACCAAAGAATTAAAAGAACTAAAAGAAAAGAATAAAATAAATACTGTTAACCAAGAAATCAGAGAAAATTTAGAATGAATAGAACCACAAGAAAAACCATTTAATCAAGTGGATAATAAATGATATTATGTAGTATGAAAAGGTGAAAATAAATATCATTTAAACAAATTTAAAAATATTATGCACAAAGATGAACCAATAATTAATGACGGTACTAACCACTTTTATTTAAGATTAGACGTTGATTTGAATTTGTTATATATATATGAAACTTATCAAGGAAAAGAAACTAAGTTTCATTATTGAAAAAATAAAAATGATGATTATTTTAAATCAGTTTATCGTTGAAATTTAGATACTAAGGAACCTGATTTAATTATTGATCATAAAGGAAATATAATAAAAGTTGATGTATAAAAAAGAGATAATTAAATCTCTTTTTTATTTTACCTTGGTTTAATTGTTATTTTAACAGGGTTATTGCTACTATTTCTAATTCCCAAAACATTTGGATTATTTATATTAAATTTTATACTTCCATCTGAAATGGGGGTTTCATATTCAGTTGTACCTCAATATAAAATATCTCCATATCCCTCAACCCCCAATAATTTAGGAATCATACTTTTTGATATTCTAATTTTTAATTTCATATTATTAGTATAATATACTTGAAGTTTAGTTTCTTTAATTTTTTCGTTATCATTATTATATAATTTTGTTATTTGCAACAATAAATAAATAAACGCTTCACCTAACTTAGTTTTATATTTAGTTCTATATTCTTTATTTATTAATCCATTAGTATAAACAGTAGCAACTGTTTGAATATCATTTATTATTATATTATCAGTATATAAAATAATTGTATTTTCAAAATTAACTTTATCAATTTGTTCCATTCCTTGTGTATCTATTTTTACACCATCCAAATTACCTAAATAATCTGAACATCCTGTTCTACCAACTAAAATTTCAACATTTCTATTAGGAATAAAATTTTCTATATTAGGTGGTCCACATTCTACTTGCAAATTACCTAAATTACTTATTTCTATTGTTTTATAAGAACTAATAAATTTATCAATACTTTGAATTGTTGGGTCAATTTTTTTTAAGTCAAGTTCTATTTCAGAATATCCAAAATATTCTGTATTTTCATCAAAAAAATTATTATGTGCAATATTATACGGTGGTGTTGTTTTTTTACATTGTCCTGATTGAATTGCATTAAATAATATAGGTAATTTTGCATTAGCAGGAATAATATCTTTGGTATACTCTGGATAGTTATACGGAACTGGCGGTAATACATATTGTGGGTAATTAAATATTGGTATTTCATAGTCATGAGGCAATAAGAAACTAGTTTTATAATTAGTTGTTATATCGCGCAAATAATTATTTAATACACTTTTTGTTTTACCACGAAAACTCCATACTGATAAGCGCAAATAATCTTCTTCATTATTGGTATATGGGTTATCAGCATAAAAGATAATTTCAAAATTACCTTTATATAAAGCTTGAATTGAAAACATATCAATTATATAACTACAATTTGTCCCATCGGGTGTTTGTAAGAATTTTAAATCATTATCTTTTTCACTGTCGCTAACTGGTGTTTGAGCATCTACTGTTTTGGTTTGCTCATTAATTAAGTAAACTCTGTTAGTTTTTTCATTTAATTGTTTTAAATTGTAAGTTGAATAAACTAATTCTTCTGTTGGTTTACCATCTTTATTTAAAACAGTACCTTTTAATTTATCTGTTAATAAAGTTGTAAAACTAAAACTAGTAGCATTAGCTCCAAAAATAGCACCAACTTTATCATTTCCTTGTTCTCTAAATATTTCAAATGGTAAATAACCTTTACCTTTTGATTTTTCAGACCAAAATGCATCATTATAAAAACTATAAATATTAGCACTCATAAAGCCATTAAGTCATTGAAAATTAGGTCAGGTTTTTTCATTTTGATTAATTACTCATCCTCATGGAATACCAAATGAAATAAAGTTTAAGAATTTACCAACTCCACCTGGTATCGTAAAAGGATTAAATACTAATTTTTGTGTATAGTTTAAAGGTAATACAGTAATTTGGCGATTAATAAAATTATTCATATTTAAAATATCTCAAACATTACATTTACCCATTTTATTATATTCAATTTGAACTTGTCCGACAGTATTACCAAATTCATCTTTTCTTCTAAAATATGATGATGCTTGGGTACTAATGATATTATCAACTGTACCACCGTTTGTTTTTATTTTGCTTGGTGGTGTTATTTTTCAATCTTTAGACCAATAAAACTTAGAATCCTTATCTTCTTTATGAATATTTCGACCAACAGTAGAGTTAGTTGCTGATGTAGTGGTAGGGTCAGTTATAACAATACCTTCACTATTTTTCTGTTTTCAAAAGTCATATCTACTTTCCATATCTTTTTTTCAGTCTTCATAACCAGTTATCATAGTTGGTTGTATCCCTTGAATGTTATATCAACTTACTTCGGGTGATGCATAAGTATTTATTTTATCAGGTGGTGCAGGAAACATGTTATACATTAATAAGTCTCTTGAATTCATTACTTTTTTATTAAATTGACCTTTAATAATTGGTCGACCAATAACTGGCATATCAAAAAAGATTGGATTACCATAAATTTTAACTGCCATTGCTCTAACACCGGGGTCTTTTAATAAAATCTCATCTAATTCAACAATTCCTTTATTTAGTTTTTCATCATAAGTTATTTTAGGAAAACAATAACCTTCCCCTGGGGCACTTGTTTGTATAAATTGTCGTACTGATAAACCACTATTACTAATTTTGTCATTAATACTTGAAAAGGTAATTTCTTGTCATAAAAAACTACCATCATAAGGTGAATAATAATTAATAACATTTGATGGATATAATCATTGTCTATCTTGGGGTGCAGAATTAATATCACCACCACCAATATTTAATCCACGGTCATTAAAGACTGTATAAAAATTATAATAATCATTAATATTTAATTTATCGACATCTTCATCTAAAATTAATAAAGTATATTGTCTTTCAGTTGATTGTTGAGTAAATACTTGTTCGAATTTAGCTTCACCGAATTGGATTGAACTTCTATCATCAATCATATAAGCATCTCAATATTTACCAACTTTAACCTCTTTTGTATAAAAGTTATCAGCTTTATTATCATTATTAATAAAATAACTTAATTTATATTGGTTTAAGTATTCCAACATTCTATTAATATCATAAATATTTTCACCATCAATCAATTTTCAATAAACATTATTATTTTCATCTTTTAATTTTATAGCAAAAGGTGTTTCATTATTTGCTCATATTGTTGAATTAATAGGTTGTTTATTAAAATCATCAATCGTTAAGATAGTAATTTCTTCACCTTTATATTTTTGGACTATTTTTAAACTACCTTGTCATTGTGCAATAGTACTTTCCATATTATCAAATATTCGTGAATAACTACCATAGTCACTTGGTTTTGCATTATTAGGTTTTCAACCTGTTTCAGTATCAGGGATATATGAACTATAAACATTAAAAGGAAATACCATTCAATGTCTGTTATCTCTTATATTTTCTCTGATATCTATTAAAGTATCATGGGCTTGTCTTCTTAATTCTTCCATAACACCTGGGTTAATTCTACTCATTTATTAATTCTCCTTAATTTCTGTTCTACCTTGTAAGGCATTTTGATTATTACCAGTTTCATCATATTCTAGTAATTTATTATTATGTTCTATTTCTTTGGCTTGCATTTTATCTTGTCATGCTTCTACTTTTTCAAAATATTTGGTTGCTTCTAATTCATCAATATTATCATATTCAGTAATTGCTCTTATTGGTTCCATTGTACCATTATCTAATCTAGCAGTAATTAATTCATTTTGTCGAATTTGATCTACTAAACTAGCACTAACAAAATCAAATCCATAAGGGCGTTCACCATTTCCATCTCATAAATCATAATATTTTAAAACTGTATCAAACATTTTAGTATAATATTGTTTACGATATGCTTGTAAATATGCTTGTTTTTCTAAATCTTTTGTTTTAGTTAATAATGACTGTGTTTTATTTTGATCATTATCTGATTTATCACCAAATGGACTAGAAAAATGACATGCTAAGTATACTTGTTCAATAATTGATTTTTGGTCTTCGGTATATGTTTCTAATGTTGGTGTACCTTGTACTACTTGTAAAGATTGGGATAATTGACCATCTACTGTTGATGAACTTGATTGAACAAAAATATCATCAAATACATCTTGTAGTACTTTTTTATTGCCTTTGTTATAAGCAGTCATTAAATCATCACTTAGTATCCCATATCAATGCGTACGATTTGCATATCTTTCTTTTGATTTAATATTAAGACTATCTTCTAAATCAAATTGTAATTTATAACAATTTGCCATAGTTGGTCATGGATTTAAAGTGGTTGATGTTGATAAGAACAACGGATTAGGTTCATTAATCATTTCTCAAAAAGGGACTATACATAATTTATTTTTAAATTCTTGTACTAAAACAGGTTTAACATCATCTTTAATTTGTGTTTTACTTTGTCCAACAACTACTTCATTATTTTTAGGTCAACCTTTAATAACTATTTTATCTTTGGTACAAATTAAATTTAAAATAAAACCACTGTCTGATTGATGATAATTTAATCAAATATCAGCACCTTGTTCAATTTCATTTATTTTACTTACGCGTGATGTAAAGTTAAAAGGGTTAATTCATAAATCAATATTACCATCACTAGTTTCTAATAACCCAAAAATAGTTTTACCCATTAAACTTGCTGTTAATTCATTCTTATCTAATTTTTCTTTTATTTTATAAGTTTCATATCATCAATTTAGTTTTTCTAAAATATCTTTACGATGAGATTTAAATAAAATATCTTTACCATTTACTAATCGCATTTGATGGCGAGCAATAATATTGGCCAAATTAATTGTTCAATCATAATTATAAAATTTTAAAACACTATTAATATCATTTAAGTTTGGTAAACTAGGGAAAGTATTATGCATTGTTATTTTGCTCCTTTAATTTTAAGATAAGTGCATAATTAATAATATTTACTGTTAATAAATTTGGTTCATTTGCCAAAACTTGAACACATACTTTAACTTTTCGATATTTTTTAATATATTCATTATATAAATTTAATTTACATATTGCGATATTATCTTTTTTTAATTCTTGACAAAGTCTTTTTTTAACTTGTCCACAAACAGACATATAAGGTCTTTTTGCATTTATTACACGCTCATCATGTATTACATAAATATCTTTTTTCATTAATTTATTCACTCCCTTTGTTGTCATAATTTATAATCTGCTGAACTATTATGCTTAACCATTGGTATTAATTTAAAATGTAAAGCATAAAAATCACTATCAAATGTATCATCATATAAGTCTAATACTTTTTCTTCTCTTGCTTCAGGCTTATCTTCTCATTGTATTAATTCATATTGGGTTTTACTTACAGGACATTTTTCTCATAATCATTTTAATTGATTAGTATTTATTAACATTGTGAATGCCTCTACACGATGTCTTACTTTAAATTTTTGTTTTTGTGCTGGTTTAAATGTCATATATTGACCAAAAGAATAATTATATTTTTCTCGGTTTAAACTTTGCAATGTTGAATAAGCACTATCATCAACATTAATTGATATTCCTTGTTGTATTAAATTAAAGTATTGATTTAATTGATTGTTATAAAAATCTAAAATATCTTTAACTTGTTCTAATTCAGTTTTAAATTGTTGTGTAGCATTTGAATGAGTATATTCAGCAACTTTATAGGCTTTTTTATCAAATGAGTTATATATTCAAAAACTAGCCGCTGTTGTATGTCCTTTAGGACTAGTAGCATTAGCAATATCAACACCACCTAATAATTTAGTTGGTTGAATAATATCTGTTGCTTTCATAATATCAATATATCTTGCAAAGATTGATCCACTAGTATTGCCAGGAAGTCCTCAACTCCATACTCTTGCTCTTTCAATATCTAATTGTTCTAATCTTAATTGTTCATTAACTTTATCTTGTGGTAATTCATAATTTAATCTTCAACTAGAATAATGAATAATAATTTTCATATTTCATTTTTCAATATACTTAATTTGCTCATATTTACTACGCATTATTTCTTCATTAAAAGGTAATAATTCATTACAATAACCAACAATATATCTTTTTAAACTTTCAGGATTACATGTATTAATTGTTATTTTATTTTGATAACCACGAATAGCAAATTCTAAATCACTTAAATCTTTTTGTTGAAATTGGTCACATTCTTCTCGTCAATCAATAACTAATTTATATTTATTCAAATCAGCAAAGGCTTTTAATTTTTCTTTCCGACTTGGTGAATGCAATCCTTTACAATATATTTTGCTCCCATTTGATAAAGTAAAAGTAAAATTTGATAAATTAATAGTATAAGGTATATTATTTTCATCTAACATATTTCAGATATTTTGAAATACACTATCTTTTAAATCTTTACTCCAATACATACTAGCAATGATACAAATTGGTTCTTTAATTAATAAACTAATTTTTAATAATTCACCAAACATTTTAATATTTGATATAGTTTTACCACTATATCGCGTCCCAATTTGATTAATTTCATTAACTAATTCATATTTCTTAGCAAATGGATATTTATTACCAATACTACTATTTTGTAACAACCAATAAGGCGTTTCTAACAAATAAGTAAAATGATTAAGCATTATTATCACTTTCTTTTTTAATATCTCTAATATCCGTTTGTAAATTAACTATTATTGGTTCTTGATTATTTAAGTTTAATTCTTGTTCCAACTGTTTTTCTTGCAGTGAATATTTATAATTAAATGCTCGTTGTCAATATAATTTAGCACCATCAGGTGATTTCATCATAAAATTAATTATTTCACTTTCAATTCTATCAACTTGTTTTTCAAGCAAAGGAACTATCTTTTCGCTCGCATAAGTATCATATCTTCACTTGCGAGAAAGATTGAATTCATTGGTTAAATCATTCAAAGTATATGGTTTATTAGGTGATTTATTTTCTCAAAATTGTTCTATTTTACGATAAAAAGTTGCCAAACTTGCTGTTTTTGGATTAAATTCTTTCATTTTTTACTCCTTTTTGCATATTAAAATTGCTATTATTTAAACAATATGATTAAATAAAAGAGTAATAAACTGTATTAAAATGTATAAAAGAACTTTCACAAGTTCTTTTTTTATTATCTATATTTTACATCAAAATAAAAAAAAGTAAAGTAATTTACTTTTTTCAGTTAAATTAATTTGCTAATAATTAACAAATAAATTATAACACAATAAATAAAAAATATTATCTTTTTTTTGAATTTTTTCATTTTCATTATTTTTGTGATAGAGTCCTTAACTATAGTAAAGAGGGTAAAAAAATGATAAATGTTGATAAAAACTTTTTTAATAATTTTAATAATTTGTTATATATACAAAGTATTGAAATTATTCAACAAAATTTAGAAAATTCTGATGAATGAATTTTTAAAAATAAAAATATTGATGAAACTTTAAAAGAATTTAAAGATTATAAAGTAAAAGAAATAAAACCAAGAACATTAAATATTTTAAATGGTAAAATAACTTTTAAAAGAAGAAAATATTATAAAATTAATCCAGAAACAGGCAAAGAAGAATATATTTTTCCTTTGGATAAACTTTTAGGAATTGAAAAATGACAAAGAACAGATAATTCTGTTAAAGAAAAAATATTATCATTTATTGGCAAGAAAAAAACATATCAAGATATTTTAGATACTATGGAACATGTAAAAATTTGTATAAAAACAATTTCAAATATTATGAAAAATGCAAAAACTGATAAAGAATATTACCTTAATAAAACTGATAAAAAAATAAAGATACCTCATACTTTATATATTCAAATTGATGGGACTTATTTAAAAATGTGAAATGAAAAGAAAAAAGGAAAAGAAAAAATAAAAAAACATAGTATATTTTCAACTGTTCATACTGGTTTTGATAAGGTAAAATCAACGAAAAAAAGACCTGTAATTCAAGATAAATTAGGTGTTATAGAGCTAGATAATATTCCAGAATATATTAAAAAAAATAGTAAATTAACTAATTTTGTTAATAAATTACTTACATTAATTACAAGTTATTATGATGTTAATGACAATATTGAATTTATGGTATTAGGAGATGGCGCACTTTGAATTAAAAATATTGTAAAATTTATTCAAGAATATTTTCCTAAAAATAAAGTACATTACACGATAGATAAATTCCACCTTACAAATAGATTTAAAAAATTATATCCTTATCAAAGTAAAAACAAAGAAAACAGAGAAACATACCATAAAGCAGTCGATTATTTTTTTAATGCTAAATATGAAGAATTATTAGAATGTTTAGAAAACAGTGCTTCTTTTATAAAAGAATCAAAAATGAAATTCTTAAAAGAAACAATTAAATTAATTAAAAATAATGAAGAAGGTGTCAGAAATCAAACATTATGAAATAATATTGGTTGTCATATTGAGGGTGATATATCACATTACTGTAAAGGTGTTTTGGTTAAAAAAGCAACTTATCATGAAAAAACTCTTAAAAATAAATTAAATACTAGTATGATGAATTTTAAAAATAAAATTAATTTATTTAATACTAATGAACCATTAGAAGAAAATAGAATTAATTATTCAGTTAATAATTTTGTAAATAATAATTTACAACCAAACTTATATTTTTATTAATTTTATCTAATAAATTAAATAACTTTAATAAACATATATTTTTGTCATGGAAAAATTTAAAAAATGTTAAAATATTGTTGACAATAAAATTAAAAGTAATATAATTTAAATAAGTAAGTGGTATTTTTATTCCACAATTTCTAAGATATTAATTAAAATCCTTAAATAATACATACAACCTAGAATTTTTAGGAATTCAAGTTTTAGCTCTTGGTTTATCAGTTTTAACTGGTGGTATTGCTTCGGCTGTTGGTCTTGGTGCGGGATTATCTAATTTTGCCGCAGCATTTATCTCGTTTGGAGTAGAAACAGCAACCGATTTTGCCGTAAATCAAATATATGATAAATTAACAGCAGAAGTAACAGCAAAAAGTACTGCCTTAAATTTGTTACCAGCAATTGGTGGAATTGGTAAATTAACGCGTGCTGTTCGAATAACTAGAATTTTAAAATTAGCAAAAGAAACTAAACTACTTGAAAAATTAGGTGTAATAACTGCTAATAATTTAAAAGATGTTGTAAGGCAAGTTACAGGTAAAAAGATTTTATCTGATAAATTAATATTTGATTTTACAAAGCAGGCTAATAATGAAACTTTATTATATACAATTGGAAAATTAGCCCGAAATGATTTTTATAAAGGTTTTAAAGTTTCTAATTTAGAAACAATTAATAATTTATTAAAAATTGAGAAAAATATTCAAAAAATAAGTCCTAAATTAGTTCAAAAAATACCACGCGTGAATGAAAAAAATGCTAATAAATGATTGTCTGAATATGGATTAAATATTGATAAAATAAGTAAAATTAATACTAATGAGTGATATAAAATTATGACTAATCTTCATAAAAAAGGTGTTGGTAAAAATCTACTATTAAATGCTAATTTAATGCGGGGCAGTAAAATATATAATAAAATTATTAAATATTTTTCATCAAACACCAATTAAATTAAATAAAATTTTAAATCATTTAAACCCAAATTTTTATATTCAAAAAGTAACTAAAAAATTATTAGCCCCAATTGAAAAACAAATAATTACAATTAAACAAAAAGTAATTAGTAAAATTACTGATAAAACTAAAAAAATATTATCTAAATTTGAAACTAAGGCTATTAAAAAGGTCAATTATTACCTTTTGCTTATGGTTCTGATGTTTTTTTAGCAGTTAAAATTGTTTCTTTATCAGTTGCGGGCGAAGTTGCTTTAACAATATATTATAAAAATTCTAAATATGTCCCTATTGTCGTTATGACAACTTTAATCAAAGCAGAACAGTTTGTTTTGGCTCCTGAACCGTTTAAATTCTATATGAACAGTGAGTGGTTTATTGGTTGGGGATTTAAAAAAACAAGTTTGTTTAATTTAGTTTCTTTTGCCCCACTTGTTTATCAGCAAGTAGTAAAATATAGTTTTAAAATATATCGGACAATTGCTAAGATATTAAAAATGCAAGAACAATTTAAAAATAACTTTAATAAATATAAATTGTTAAATACGCTAGAAGATAGTGCGGTTACTAGTTTGTTAGGTAATGGACTAGTATTTCAAGCATATAAACAACTCAGAACAAAACAAGATTTAAACAAAACAATTAAAACAAAAACATTACTAAATAGTAAAAAATTTATATTAAAGAAAATATATTCTAAAAAAAGAAAATGATAAGGAGATGATTAAATGTTAAATGAATTATTACAAAATATTACTTTGGAAAATTATAATAATTTTATTCCAATGACAGGTAAAATTACACAAGTTCCAGTTCGTTATAATAAGTTTTTAAAAGGTGATGTAGAATTATGATTTAAAACATTTGCTTTAAGAGCCCAAAATATGATTAATTCTTACTTAAACTATCCATTTTCAAAACTAAAGTTTGAAACATTTAAAGATCCATTATTAAAGAAAATTTGTATTAATATGGTGTTTATTACGATTGAGCATTGAGCATTTAACCGCATTCCAATTGAATTTTTTACTTCGGCAAATATGAGTGTTGGTGATATTAATTATTCATCGAAAAATGACCCTATGATTACTTGACAAGGTCTATTGCCTACTTATGCAAAATCATTGGCTAATTTAACAACTTTAAAGAAAATATTTCGTACTTTTCAAGAAGAAGGTATTGATTTAACAATGATTGATTTAGAAGCATATTATACTCAATTAGAAGTTGATGCTTTATTAGAAAAAGAAAAAACTAAGATTGACAATAAAACTATTGTTAAAAATAACAATAATGAAATAAATGTTCCCTTTGATAATAATACTATTTATGAAAAAAATGGTGTCTGAAAAGCAAAACAAAGTGGCGGTAGTAATATTAAAATTGATAATAAAACAATTATTAAAAATACTGCTGATGAATTAATGGTTTCAGATTTAAAACAAAATAAAATAACTTTATTACCTAATAGTAGTGATCATGTTAATGCTGATTTTAATGCTGAAAACGGGGAATTAAGAATTTGAGACCCTAGTTTTGAAGGTGGTAAAAATACTGCTGATTATATGATTATTGATAGTACAGTTGCGGGAATTGAAAGTACTGATGATACATTTGGTACTACTAAATATTTAGATAAATTTTATTTACAGAAAAAAGATTTACCTAAAATATCAAATGATTGAAAAGTTGTTGATACTAGTGATTTTGTTCAAGATTCTAAAGGATATAAAATTAAAAATTTTAATAAGTCAGAATATTATTATCGTTTATGGTGTTATACAACGCTTGAGATAGAACTATATATAATTACGCATATAAACTTTAAAGGTCAATTAGCAAGTGAAATATCATATGGAAATAATCCAAGTAGTTGAATTACCATTCAATTATTTTCCGACGGTGAGTTTAAATTATCATCAATATCAAATAGTGTTGAAATTAAAGGATTGTATATTGAAAGAAAAAAAGTAAGTTAGGAAGGAGATTGTATTATGCCAAAAGTAACTATTAAAGATATGATTATGTTTTTGAAAATCTTTGGAGTTTCATCATTGTTTTTTATTGCCGGAATTATTATTTGTTTTATCGGAAAAAAACATTGGGTATTTTTTGACCAGCATATGTTATTGTTTCAGCAATGCTTATTGGAGCAGGAATTATAGTTTTAATTATTGAAACTATTAGATTTATCAAAACTCATAACAAACAACAAAAACAAGATAGTATTGAAGATGTTATTAAAAAAGAAGATACAAAATAAAGAGGTGATATAAATGGGATTGTTACCAGCAAAAAAGAAATTAAAAAAAGAATATGATATTGATAGTTATTATCTTAATTTAGCATTAACGATTACTAATCGTAAAAATGTTACTGTTCAAAAACATAATGAAATTTTAGAAAAAAGAATTTGTGAAGATAATGCTAATTTTTTAAATCCACGTGATTTAGAAATTAGCATTTATAATCCAATTAATAATAAACAGATAGATACTAAATTAATTAATAACTTTTTAAAAATGCAAGACTTTACTAATAAGAATTGATATAACGAATATAAAATTAATAAGAATGGTAAAGGTGCATATTTTATTTTTGCTAATAATTCAAAACTTAATTTTATTACGATTGATTTTTACAATGACCAATATCACGAATTAGGTAATTTAGTTTCGTATACTTTTGATTATGACCCTTATCTTAAAAATGACCAGAGTGTTTTTAATACTGAAAAATTAGAAATTAATTATGTAACTAAACAAGTAAAAGTTATTAGAAAGTTAAAAACACGATTATATAGTACTATTATTGACTTATATATTGATGATACTAAATGAAATAACTATACAACATTACAAAGAGAGGAAATATTGCCACTTAATTTTATTCCGATTGAAATTATTCCTAATAACCCTAATTTTGAACCTTCTACTCGTTATGGTAAACAATTTGCTAGTATTTTAGATATTATTGCGGAAAAGATTATGTTAGACCCATTATTAAATAGTGGTAAATTTACCATTAATACTAATGGAGTTACTGGTGTTGTTGACCAAGAAATTAGTAAAATGTTAGCTTCGTTTATTGAAAATGACTTGTTATTAGTTGAAGGAGACCCCGATAGTAATTTTCAACCAGTAGACTATATTGCTGATAATTTTAAAGGTGAGCAATTAACCAAAATATATGATTGATTATTAACTAATTACTATAAAATAAATCGCCACCATGTTCCCGCAATCGCTAAGGGGACTCAACAAACACAAGCGGAAGTTGCTGATGTAAATATTCAAACAAACGCTTCGTATGAACAAATGATATATATCAGAGAAATTAAATTAACTGAATTCATTATTAAGTTAATTAAATATGATAATGCTATTTTAAATAGTAGAACATTTAATATTAAAAATATTGATAATTTAATTGTTGATGTTCGCTTACCAGTAAATGCAACTTTAAACAGACAATTAAAAAATAATGAAACTATTATCAATATGCCCAATGAAAAAGGAGAACAAAAATAATGCTAAAAACATCTGAAAAAATGTTAGCACAATTAGCAGAAAATGATGAACCAATTGACTATTCAATTGATAGTATTCCGTTAGATTTTGCTAATCAATTGCAGTACAGCGATCCTGATTTAGCACAATTATTTAGTGAAGACCGCGCCAGAACCTTATATATTTATAAAATTAATAATCTTGTTAAGACAAAGCAAAAACCTACTTTAAACTACTCACAAAATAGTGTTAAAATCGGTTTTAATGACAAAGATGAATATATTAAAATAACTGGTTATGAAATTAGTGACTTTAATTTTAAATTACAAGTTCAACAAAACACCACAGTTCAAGATAATAGTACTAGTTATGTCATGATTAATGAAAAAGATATTTTAATTAATAATATTTCAAAACAAGACAAAGAATTTTTAGAAGCATTAGATTTAAAAATAGTATCTATTAATGAACCAATTAGTGAAAACAATAAAAATGAATGTTATATCATTGAAGAATATAAACGCCCCTATTCACCCGATGGTGTTGACATTATTAAATCTACGCATTTAGTTAAAATAACTGACTTTAAATGAAAAAACCAAAATAGTATTCATTTAGTTTTACAAAAACCATTGCCTGAAGATACAGCATTTACTGGTATTGAAATTAAATATCCTAAATCTATGCTATTTGGAAATATTAAATGTTGAGGGAATATTAATGGTGTTTATTCTTATCCATCATCAAATATTGAAAATGCTAGTTTAGTGCATTTGTTATCAATGCCTATTGAAACAAATCCTAATTTAAGAATATTTCAATATTGATTTAGTGAAAGTTTTTTACCATGAAATATATCAAAAAAATATCTTCAAGTAGAAGATATTTTAGGTTTAATAAAAAATAATGATTTAGAAAAAGTTTTATTAAATTATTTAACATATCGATATAATTATGATAGAAAATTTGAAGGTGCAAAATACGATGAAAAAGGTAATCCTACCAATAAAGCGGCTGAACTACGCCAAAAATTTGAAGGTCAAAAACCCGAAAATGTAATTGATGGTTTATTTGAAAACTGAAAATTAGATAATTCTACGTCTTTAGATGATAATTCTGTAAAAAAAATTTAAACAAATTATATATATGTTATCAAATTATACATATAGTAAATATGCAATTAATAAAGGTTATAATGATGATGTTAAATTAATTACCCCTTATTATTTAAAACTAGTATCAAAGCCAAATAAAATAGACAATGGATATTGAGAATTTCAAAATTGTAAAGTACAATTAATATCATCATATTTTGAATTTATTGGTATACCTCCACAAAATTATTGAAATAAAGTTTATGCAAGCGAAAAACTTTTTAATCCAACGGGAGATTATAAATATTATATAATTATATGGCGTGGTGATGAAAATGATAATTGAACAATTAAAAAGTATAAAAATACATATGAAGAAGTTGGGAGAATTGATACATCATATAGTGGTGCAGCATTATATAGAAATAGCGATGATTTAGTTGCAAATAAAACAAGAGAGCACGTTACTTGAATTACAGATAATGGTACTTATTTTAAAGCAGTTTATCGTTGAGATAATAATAATGATCCAAATACTCCAATTATTAATTCAAATACTGGACAAATTATAGATTGAAATTTAAAAAATAAAAATAATATAAATAACAATGATGAAATTAAAGTAACTGTTAAAAATAAAGATATTTCAAAAAACCCTATTTATCAATTAGAAGCAAATTTTTTTAATTGATTATCAATAACAAATGAATTAGAAACAAATAATATACCTTCCCTTATTCCCGCTGAAATTAAGCTATCAGATGGTGAATATGGCAAGTATTTAACTAATTTAATTGTTTCTAATGACAAAATAGAAGAATATTTAAACTATTTTTCTCAATTATATAGATTACTTTATTCAAAAGCAGTTTGGACAAGTATAACTAAAAATTTAGTTGAAGATAATATTAAAATATCTTTTTATAACCATCAAAAACTATTTATTTTAAATCAAATTGAATTATCTGGAATATGAGGTTATGGAAATTATGATATTAAAATTTTTACTGAAAAAGAAGAAATTAATATTAATAATTTACAACTATTTAATAAAAATAATGAAAAACTATCATTAATTACACTAGAAATATAAAAACTCATTTATTAAAATGAGTTTTTATATTTATCAGTATCGGTCTAATCTTCTTTAACTTTTATATTACCGTAATCATCAATAATTAAATCGGGGGGTATTATATCTAAACTTCAACGATAAACTGCTTTAAAATAAGTATCATTATCTGTAATTCAAGTAGCGTGCTCTCTTGTTTTATTTGCAACTAAATCATCGCTATTTCTATATAATGCTGCACCACTATATGATGTATCAATTCTCCCAACTTCTTCATATGTATTTTTATACTTTTTAATTGTTCAATTATCATTTTCATCACCACGCCATATAATTATATAATATTTATAATCTCCCGTTGGATTAAAAGGTTTTTCTTGCGAGGTTATTCATTCTAAATTGTTTTTAATAGTTTCATTTGTTGTATCTATTTGGTTTTCTTTTTTTAAATGTTTCAATTCTTCAGGCGTATACTCTTTTTCTTGTGGTGTATTACAAGAAACTAAAGTTGTTGTACTTGTTCCTACTAATGATATTGCTCCAATAATATTTAAAATTTTTCTCATTATTTTTGCTAATTTAAATAATTAATACGTTCAAAATAAAAAGTTTTTGTATTTTCCATATTATTTAAATGTTTTCTAAAAAATCTCATTTGTTCTCTATAAACATGACTATATCTTAGATATCCTGTATCATAAGTTTCTGCGTATAATTTTGAATATTTTTCATAATATTCTTTTGCATCTGAAAATTCTATTTCTTTCTTCCTAATATCATAATTTAAAAGAAATAATTTATGTTCAATTGTATTTATTTCATTCTGAATATATATTTTATTATGATAAGGAGTAGAAGCAATTGTTATTGGCACAGAAATTCCACTAATTGTTAATACACTTAATAAACTTAAAAGTTTTTTCATTTTATATAATTTCCTTTCTTTAATCTTGAAAATTTTTTTCAAGATCTATTGACAATTATATATATAAGCACTTTTAAAGCATATTTGAGAAAGGTAGTTATTTAAATGATTATTATTGTGATTATTAAGCGTTAAGCGAAGAATTTTATAAAGGTTCCCAAATTTGTTTGAAAGAATCTCAAAACTTTTTTTAGCTTGTAAATGATTTTATCACAAAAATTTAAGAAAATCAACCGCTCGCCCAAAAACTCAAAAAACTATAAATTAACTTTGTATATAAAAGAAAGGATTTTTTAAAATGGGTAAAACAAAGCATCATTTTACTTTTAAAGAAAGAGTAATGTTAAAAGATTTATTAGAACTTAATTCTTTAAAAAGAAAAAATGGTAAATCCAATATATCTAAAATAGCAAAAATATTGCATAAAAATCGCAATACAATTAGACGAGAAATAAAAAGGTTAAATGATAATGAATATGACGCTAAATTAGCACACGAAGATTATTTACAAAAACGACAAAAATGTTTTAAAAAATCATCATTATTGCTAAATATTTTAGAATGACTAGATGAAAAATATAACAAATTTCATGATTCACCAGAACAAATCTGTAAAAAATATGAAAAAGAGTTTGGTGTTAAATTTCCCATATGTTTTAAAACTTTATATAAATATATTCATTTGGGATTTTTAAATTTCAAGAAAGATAATTTGTATTTTCACGGTAGAAAATATAAAACAAAAAATAGGATTGATAATCGCGGGAAAATAAGAAATTTTAGAACTATTGAAGAAGCAAAACATGATAAATATGAATTTGGTTGATTTTAAATAGACACTATGGTTGGTAAAAACAATAGTGTTTGTTTATTTTTAATCGAAGAATTAACGCAATTTAAAATCATTGAACCATTAAAAAAAACAACAAAAGAAGTTGCAAAGGCATTAAAACGAATTTTTTCTAATAGATTTTTTAAAGATAGATGCAAAGGAATAATAACAGATCAAGGCAAAGAATTTGCTGATTGAGAAAAAATTGAAAAAATAACAAATGCTAAAGTATATTTTTGTGACGCTGGAACTCCAACTCAAAAACCAAAGTTGAAAGAGCAATTCGTTATTTTAGACATTGATTTTCCAAAGGAATTGATTTAAGTATTTATTCAAGAAATTATTATCAAGAAGTTGCCAATATAATAAACTATAAACTTAAAAAATCTTTACATTGACTATCTTCAAAAGAAGTTTTATATCTTCCTTCCATAATTCACAAAATTAATTTTAAATATTTACTAACTTTTTATTTTTTCTATTTAGTTGTTATTATTTTAATAAACTAATAATTAATATAATTATTTTTATATGCAAAATTGTATCATAATTAGGTAGTTTATCATATCTATTTCAACATTAAAAAATATGATAAAAATACCTTTTTGTAGTTTTAATATCTGTTAAATTTTTCTTAAAAATTAACATAATAAAATAATCATTTGGTCTAAAATTTAGATAAAAAATCTTGAATATTCTATCTAAATCTATTTAGGTTTGAAACTGACTTTGAAAAATTTTTAGTTTTGTCACTTTCAAATAGTATATCTAAACCTACAGATTCACTAATTTTTGATTTACCAAATTTATTTTATGCATAAGAAATTAGTGCATAGACAGCTGGTTTTCTAATATTAGGAACTATTTAACTTTTATTCTAAATCTAATAAAAGAAAAAACTCTTCTTTTTTGAAGAGTTTCAAGGCTGATAAATTAAGTTTATTTTTAACATAAATGTACCATTAGAGAATTGGCCAGTTGATGTTTTAACCTTAATAATCAATTCTTGTTGTGGATTATTTTCTGTTGGGAAATTAAATTGTTCAATGAATTCTTCTGATTCTGTATCATAAGATAATAATTCTCATAAAATATTTGGCTGTTGTCCTTTTAAACTTGGATTTTTTATGATTCCATCATATAGGATTGCATTAACCATATTTTTTACTAATTCTTTTTTATCTGCTAATGTTCTTGGTAAACTACGAATAAAGATTGGTAACATTGAACTTGTTAAATCAAGATTAAACTTAATTGGGACAGTTGGGGTTAAATTTAATTTAAGAGTAACTTGACCTGTAAAAATAGCATTATTTTTAGATGAAAACTGCAACTCTAAAGGAATTTTATTATCACTACTACTTACATCATATTTATTAATCACTTCATCTAGTTGTTGACAAATTGACTCAAAGTAGTTTCAATCCGTTTGAATTTTAGAAAGCCCAAAAGTTGGTTTATCTTTATCAATAAATATTGAATTTTTAATAATATCGCCTCAAATTTGATGAGCTAAATATGGCACTTGGTTGTCCGAACTACTTTGTTTTCTTGGCACAAATTGATAAGTTTTATAGGATAAATCAACTACGGGGGTTCTTCAATTGGCTTATTAACCATTTTAATTTGACCGTGAACCTTTCATAAATTAAAAAATTGAAATTTGCAAACTCGCTCTGCTCGTTGTCGCTTCGCTCCACTTAAAAACATTATTGAATAAATTATCCGCTAATAAATTACGCAAAATAATTTATTCTTTTACTTTTTAATTTCAATATCTTTTACAATCTTATTAACAGTATTAATAACAATATCTTTACCATACTTTTTCACTAATGACCGCAAAATTAAATATTGCTTTGTTTGCATAATTTTAACTCCTTATTTAAAATATTAATAAAATTTATTTTGTAAAAATGTAAATACCACAAAAATACAAAATGTATGTGGTTTCTACACATTTTCATATTTTATACATAAATTTTAAATATAATTAATGTTAAAACGGAAAGTAATTGCTTGAAGATAGTCTGGAACATTTTCTTTTGCTTTTAATTCTAATTTAATATCAAGAACAGTTAAATTACTATATCTTTCTTCACTGCTAATTTGTAATGCATAAAATCAATCATTAAAAGTAGCAGCACTATTATGATAATTATTTAAAGGTGTAAATGTGATAATATCTTTTGCAATTCCATTAGCATAATCTATTTGTGATACATTATCACTAATGTTTAAATTGTTTCCTACCATTTGACTAATATTTTGTATAAATTCCCATGTACGATTAACAATTTGTTTTTGTAGCATTGTTTTAAATGAAGTTACATCATGTGGAATATTTCGAACATCAATATCAATGTAATTTAATGGTTTTTGTACTCCATATAAATTAGCACTTCAATATTTTGCAAATAAAGTATTTCGTTTTTGTTTATCATTAATTAAATAGGCATCATGATCACCAGGATTAACTAAATTAGTAATTGAATGTAATGATGGTTGATCAATTATTACATAGTTTGTTTTTGCCATTTGATTATTATTAAAACTAATTGTTAAATCACCATTTTCTTGAATCGTTCTTTTAACAACAGTATAATCTGCTTTTTCAATTATTCCATATGATTGAAATGGTAAAATATTTCAATCATAAACTCATTTATATTTTGAACTATTAGGGTTACTCAAAACATCTTCTTGTAATTCTCTAATTGCTGTTGCTAACGAATATTTTCCATTTAAAACATCTTTAATTTGCTCTCCCAATCGATTTGCAATCACATTTTGAATTGTTTTACCTTGCGGTAAAAACATAAAGTAAAATTGCTCTGGTTGGTTAACATTTAAACGTTTTGGTTGAAGATATTGATATCAAAATTGTCATTCGGTTGGTACAAGTTCTTTTGGTAAAACTAAACCACGATTTTGTGATATTTCTAAAATATTAATTAAAAAAATTAATAATTGTGGAATATATTTACCATTAATTTGAGTATCTGTTTTTGCAAAACTTTGCTCTGAATCACCCTTTTTATATGCTGACTGAATTACTCGATTAATATCAAGCATGTAATGCGTACTATCAATAGCAGTTCCTGGAAACAGTTGATCATTTTGATTAACACTTGAAATAACAAAATTACTATATGGATTATAATCACCAATAAATTCTTTATCATTTCCTTTATTTTCTGTATAAAAAGAAGCAAAACGTTCTTTATAGGCAGCATAAACTTGATCTGCTAACGCCAAACTATCATTAGTACCATTAATCATAATATTATTAGCTTGTTCACCTAGAACATTTGTTTGTTTTTCTCAAATTGTTGGTTTTAAATCATCTTTGTTTCTTGTTTCTCCTAATTTAAAACTTAAAAAGTTTGATAAAAATCCTTCATTTCCAACAAATAGGGTTGGCATTCAAACCAGATTTTTTTGGATTACGTCTTCGTATTTGATTTTTAAAAATAATAAATTTTTCATCAAATTAAATTGGTTTTGTTGCACATCAGCAAGACTTAACTGTTGTGTCCCTCATGAATCAGTATAAATATCTAAAATTTGAATTTGCTTAGGATCTTTGTATTTATTCTTAAAAAAGATATTGTTTGTAATGTATAAACTAGGTGCTTTTTCAAAAATTAAATTATAAACATATTCTAATCGTAATGATCTCGCACGAGCGCGAGTTTGTGCAACTTCCCCAGTATTAGGGTCAGAAGGAATTTCATAAGTTTCAAAAACCGGAGTTGTTGTTGTATTATCGCGTAGTTTTGTTTTTGCAAAGTTAACTTCAAAATAATCCCCATCATTAACATCAGGCAAGGGTCCATCAGTTTCAATTTCACCATAGTTTAAAATATTTGCTAAAAATGACACACCAAAATAAGCAGAGGGAATTAAAGCACCAAGATATAACACAGCACAAATTGCGGAAAGTCAACCTTTTTTACGTCATGCTACAGTAACATTCTTTGTTAAGTTATTAAGTTTATGTCAACTACCTGGTTTTCTTGCCATTGAAATCTCCTTTAGTAAGCTTAATAATAGACCTATTGAATGGATTTATTATAACAAAATTAATATTAAATGCAAAGCAACCTTTTTGAACAAAATTAAGCTTTTTAATTGTTCTTTTTAAATAAAAAAAGTTACTTCTGTAACTTTAAATATGAATTGCATGGCCTTCTAAACCATGAGCAACTTCCATAATAATTTCTGATAGGGTTGGATGTGGGTGAACTGTTTTTGCCAATTCATGAATTGTTCCTTCTGTTTCCATACAAGCAGTAATTCCAGAAATCATATCTGTTGCTGTTGCAGCAACAATATGCGCTCCTAAAATTTCGCCATATTTTGGGTCACATAAGATTTTAACAAAACCATCAGTTTCACCATCAGCTATTGCTTTACCATTTGCTGATAACGGAAATTTAAATGCTTTATAAGCAATTTTAGCTTTAATTGCTTGTTCTTCAGTAATTCCAACTGTTGCTACCTCTGGGAATGAGTAAATACACGAAGGAATTCGATTATAATTTATTTTTACATTTTTTCCTTTAATACTATCAATTACTAAAATTCCTTGTGCTGAAGCAACATGAGCCAGCATCGCACGTTCCACAACATCTCCAATTGCATAAACACCTGGCAAGTTTGTTTTATATTGCTCATCAACTTCAATGTTTTTTCTTTCTCCGATTTTTAACCCAATGTTTTCAAAACCAGTTGTTACTGGTGTTCGACCAACTGAAACTAAACAATAATCTGATGTTAGTTTTACTTCTTTACCATCACTATTATCATAAATTACTGATTTACCTTTAATTGCTTTAATTTTCATTGAAGTCTCAATTTTTACCTTATTTTTAATCAACAATTTTGTTAATTCTTCACGAATATCTTTATCCAATAACTCTAAAATAGTGTCTAAACCTTGCAAAATTGTTACTTCGGTTCCTAAACGATGATATAAGCAAGCAAATTCAATTCCAATTACACCACCACCAATAATAATTAATTTTTTTGGAATTACTGGTAATGCTAAAGCTTCTGTTGATGATATAACATAACCAGATTTTTTAGCTTGCTCAAACCCTGGTAATGGTAATCCACGTGAAACACTTCCAGTTGCAATAATTAAATTAGTACATAAATAACGTTTACCAGCAACTTCAACAGTATTTTTGTCAATTGCTTTTGCTTCGCCTTTAACTAGATCAACTTTATTTTTTTTCAATAAAAATTCAACCCCTTTTGTTAATTGCGTTACTACTTTTGCTTTTTGTTCTTGCATTTTTACTCAATTTGGCGCTACTGCTGCTTTTGCGACATCAATCCCATAATTGTCAGCATGTTTCATCATATCATATACTTTACTACTTTTTAATAACGCTTTTGTTGGAATACAACCAACATTTAAACAAACACCACCATAATATTCTTTTTCAATAATTAGTGTCTTTAAACCTTCTTGTGCTGCTTTAATCGCTGTAACATAACCACCTGGACCTGCTCCAACAATAATTACATCATATTTGTTTTCCATTTCATAACCTCTTCTCTTACAATAATAATAAAGCTGGTGATTCTAGTAACGCTGTTACTCGTGCTAAAAAGCGACCACCATCTGCACCATCAATTAAACGATGATCAATCGTTAACGATAATGGTAAGATTGAACTTATTTCTATTTCATTATTTTTATTAATAACTGGTGCTTTTTTAATAATTCCAACCCCTAAGATTGCTACCTCTGGGAAATTAATTACTGGTGTGGCAAATTCAATGCCCGCTGACCCAAAATTAGTAATTGTGAAGGTTCCATCTTTCATTTCATCAGGTTTTAATTTACGTTCACGTGTTTTTGCTGCTAAATCATTAATCATTTTTGCAATTTGCAGAATATTTAACTGATCAACCCCTTTAACAACAGGAACCATTAAACCAGTCGGTGTATCAGTTGCCATTCCAATATTATAATAGTCTTTAAAAATAATTTCTTGTTGGTCTTGATCATATGACGCATTTAAAATTGGAAAATCTTTTAAAGCAATTGCACAAGCTTTCAAAAAAAAAGGCATATATGTTAACTTGATTCCTTGTTGTTCTGCTTGACCTTTTAATTGTGTTCTAATTTCAATTAATTTTGTTACATCAATATTTTTCATTAATGTTGTCTCAGCAATAACAGTTTTTGATAAAGTCATTTGTTTTGCAATTGCTTTCCGAATTGGTGACATTGCTTCGCGGCGAACAGCACCAGTTGCATTAATTTGCGGAATATCAATTGGCAATGTTGATAAAGTAGAACCAATTACTGCCCTTTTCGCCCTTTGGTCTAAATCAGCTTTCATAATTTTACCGTTTGGTCCTGAACCTTGAATTTGTGTTAAATCAATTTTTAAATCAGCTGCCATTTTTCGCACAATTGGTGTTGATAACACATTTTTATTATGATCAACATTAGTATTACCATTACTTGGTAAATGACGTGGTGCTAAAACGGTATTAGAAATAGGAACTGCTCCAACTACTCCTGCTGCTTTTTCTTCTTCAACTGGTGCTACTGTTGGCTGTTCGGGAACTGCTGGTGCTGGACTATCGCCAGCAGTACCATCATCAATTTCAACTACTACATCACCAACATAAATTGTATCGCCAACTTTCATATTAATTTTGCTAACAATACCATCACATGGTGCAAAAATTTCCGTATTAACTTTATCAGTTTCAACGGCAAACATTTCATCTCCATCTTTAATTTTGTCACCAACTTTAATCATAACGTTGGCTACTTTTCCTTCTGTTAATCCTTCACCGATGTCGGCGAATTTAAATTTTACCATTTTTACTTTCAACTCCTATCTAAAATTGGTAGTTAACTAATTCTTTAATTTTAACTACAATTTTTTGAACTGATGGTTGATGATAATGTTCACCACGATCAAATGGAATAATAATATCATAACCAGTTACTCGTCCCGCTGGGGCTTTTAAATATTCAAAACATTTTTCATTAACAGTTGTAATAACTTCGGATGCGACTGAAAATGAACGAACAGCTTCATGAACAACTAAAATTCGTCCTGTTTTTTTAACAGATTCAATAACGATTTCACGATCTCATGGTTGAATTGTTCGTAAATCAATTAAATCAGCATTAACAGAAAAACTTTCTTCTTTTAATTGTGCTAAAGCTTTTTCACATTCACTAACTTGTGCTCCATAAGTAACAATTGTTAAATCATCTCCTTCTTGAATTTTATAACCTTCACCAATTGGTAAAGTATAATATTCATCAGGAATTTCTTGTTTAAAAGCGCGATATATCTTCGTTGGTTCTAAAAAGATAACTGGATCAGGTGATTCAACAGCTGCTAATAATAATCCTTTGGTATCATATGGAGTTGAAGGAATAACTACTTTTAGACCTGGATTATGTGCAAACATTGCTTCAACTGCTTCAGAATGATGTTCTAACGCACGAATTCCACCACCCATTGGCATACGAACAATTAATGGACAAGTAAAACGACCGCGTGAGCGATTACGTAATCGAGCAACATGGGTAAAAAGTTGCTGAAATGCTGGATATGAAAATCCTTCAAATTGCATTTCAACAATTGGTTTCATTCCGTTAATGGCCATCCCCACTGCTGTTCCAACTAATGTTGCTTCGGCAATTGGCGCATCAAAACAACGGTTTTCTCCATATTTTGCTTGTAGACCAAGAGTAGCACGAAAGACTCCTCCTTCAAAACCAACATCCTCACCATAAATCACAATATTTTGGTGTTTTACCATTGCTAAATCTAAAGCATGAGTTAATGCTTGGATATTATTTACAACTGGCATTAGTGGTGTCCTCCTTTACTTGGATATTTTGCAAAAAATGCTTCTGCTTCTTGATATTGTTTTTCTAAAAATTTTGGTATTTCAGCATAATTGTAAGCAAAAATATCATAAATTGAAACAGTATTGTTTGCTTCAACTCATGCAAATTCATCTTTAATAAATTTATCTTGTTCAGCATCTAATTTATCTTGTTCTTTTTCTGATCATTTTTTTTGTTTAATTAAATAAGCTTTTAAACAAATTAAAGGGTCTTTTTTTAATGCCTCTTGATGTAATTTTTCATCACGATAAACCTTGGGGTCATCAGCTGATGAATGCGCCCCAATTCGATAAGTATTACATTCAATTAATGATGGTCCTTCACCTTTACGAGCAAATTTAATAGCTTCTTGCACAGCAGCATAAACTGCAAAAAAATCATTCCCATCAACTAAAATATTTCGCATTCCAACCGCAATTCCTTTTACTGCAAAGTTTATTGCTTTCGTTGCTTTACGACGCGGAGTTGAAATTGCATACTGATTATTTTCCACAATAAAAATTGCTGGAACTTCATGTAACTTCGCAAAGTTCATTGCTTCATAAAATTCTCCTTCAGAAGAACCACCATCACCAGTTGTTGTAATAACAACACCATCACGTTTATTATATTTTTCAGAAAATGCTAACCCAGTTGCATGCGAATATTGTGTTGCAATTGGAATATTAATTGGTAAAGTATTAATTCCTTCTGGCATATAACTTCCCATTTCATTTCCACATCAATATAACATAATATTGCGCATTGGAACACCTGTTGCTAATCAAGCAGCATTATTTCGATATGCTGAGGAAAATCAGTCTTTTCCTTTAATAATTTGCATTCCATATGCTACTTCAGTTGCTTCTTGCCCAGTTGATGAAAGAAATGATAGCATTCTTCCTTGTCTTTGAATTTTATTTTGAAAATCATCTTGGCGACGTGATAAGCACATTAATTTATACGCTGTTAAAACTTCATCGTCACTAATTTTTGGCATCAAATCTGGTTTAACAATCTTTCCCGTTGCATCCATAATTTGAAGCATTTCATTTTTTAACGAATCAAATTTGTTAAAATACATCTTTTTGATTCCTGCCTTTCCTGTTTTTTTAATATTTTTAGGAAAAAATAACATCTAAAATTTCTTGTAGTTCAAATTTATCTCCAAAAATATCTTTAATATTAATTTCTAATAATTTTGTTTTAATTTTATCCAGATTATATTTACAACCTGTTAAAAGAGTTTCAAGTGGCTCTGTTCCACCAGAACCTAAAAAATCACCAAAAAATTTAATGTTCGTAATTTTTCCTTCATTAACATTTAAACGCACATCAACGGTACCTTTTCCTTCATATCGAATTTTATTCTGATAACTAAATTCAGATGAATTACCAAAGTTTCATTCCCATGTTCGATATTTTTCATTAGCTAGTTTATTAACTGCCGCAATAATATCTGGTGGTAAATCTAAGACTGGTGTTCCTTGTGCTAAAAACTCATTAGTAATAAATAGCATAAATTCATCAATTGTAATATCATTTGTTAATAATGGTCGAATATTAGTCACTCGTGCCGGAATTGATTTAATTCCTTTTGAAATAATTTTATCTTGATTAACATTTAAGTATTTTTGCATTTTACTTAAATCAACATCAAATAAAAATGTTCCATGGTGTAGCAACCGATTTTTATACTTTATTTGTGCATTACCAGAGATTTTTTTGCCATCAATTTCAATATCATTTTTACCAGCAAACTTAGCATTTAAAGCAAGTTTTTGTAAAACATTAATAATAGGTTGTAAAATACTTTCATAATTTTGCGCTATTTTATCATCTTTATTAACAATAATGGAAAAACACAAATTACCATCATCTTGATAAACAGCCCCACCACCTGTTATTCGACGAGCAACATTCACCTTATCAGTTTCAACCGCTTGTAAATTAATTTCTTCAATCGTATTTTGATTTCGACCAATAACAATTGTATTAAAATTTTTTCACAAAAAGAAAATGTTATCTTTAATATCACTTTTTAAAAGATACTCATCTAAAGCCAAATTAAAATAAACATCTGTAGAAGAATTTTCAAAACAAATCATTTTTCTTATTTTTTAAAGTAATTTAATCCTAATACTTCTAAGCCTGGCAAAGTAATAAAGTTATATGGTTTATTAAAATGTGGCAAGAAGAAAATATCAATTAATGGTAGTTCATCAATTGTAACTCCCTTCATAATTGCTAATGAAAACATATACATAACTTCGGTATGATTAGCATCTGAAGCTACTTGTGCACCAATAATTTTTCTTGTTTTTTTGTCTCAAAGAATTTTAATTAAAACTTCTTGATATGTATCCATAAATTCTGGACGATCATTATCCGTAAATGTAATTTGATCGTAATCAAATTCTAAATCTTTTGCCACCGTTTCTGTCATTCCTGTTGAAGCTAGCGCTCAACCAAAAACATTAATTGCATTTGAACCTTGGAATCCTGGTGATGCTAAACCTGCTGGTTTTAAGGCATTAACAGCTGCAATAACTCCTGTTCGGACAGCATTTGTTGCTAAAGCAATATATGCTGGCTGTTTCTTAGCATTATCATAAACTTCAACACAATCACCAATTGCAAAAATATTTGGGTCTGATGTTTGCATATATTGATCAACTTTAATGGCTGCATTTTTGTCTAAATCAATAACACCATTTAAAATTTCTGTTGCAGGTTTAAAACCAACTGACCAAATTACTAAATCAGCATCATATGAACCTTTATCTGTTACTACTTTTGTTACTTTATTATTGTTACCCTCAAATTTAATAACTTTTTCGCCACCACGTAAATTAACACCCGCTTTACGCATTGCTGCTTCAACTTTATCAGTAAAAGGTTTATCGTAATAACGTGGCATAATACGATTTGAAATATCAACTAAAGTAACATTTTTTCCTTTTTGATGAAAAGCATCAACTAATTCAACGCCAATGTATCCTGCCCCACATACAACAACATTTTGAATATTTTTGTCATCATTTGCTTTTTTTACTAATTCCCCATGTTGGAATCATTTAACAATATGAACACCTTCCTGCTTAATTCCTTCAATTGGTGGAATAATTGGTCAAGAACCAATCGCTAAAATCAATTTATCATAATTATCATCAAATTCATTTCCTGATTTTAGATCTTTTACACGAATTTTTTGATTTTTATTATCAATTGATAATACTTCATGCTCCATGTTTACTTTAATACCTTCATTTTTTAATACTTCTGGTGAAGCATAAAATAAACCGTTTGGATCTTTTACCTCTCCTGAAACTCATAGTGCAATTCCGCATCCTAAAAATGAGATATTGTTGTTTTTATCATAAGTAACAATTTCTGCTTTCGGATCTAATCGTCTTAAGGTTCTAACAGCAGTTGTACCTGCATGGTTAGTTCCAACTACAATAATCTTCATGTTATATTCTCCTTTTCTATTCTTAGTAGTATTAATAGTTCTTTCGATATAACTAACTAAATGTGCCAATAGTTATTTTGTTATGGCATTTATTCCTGAAAATTAAATCATACCGTAATCTTATTATATACCTGTTACAAAAAATAAAAAAGAAAAATCAAATGAAAAACAGAAAAAAATTGCAAAAAATATAAAATTTTAAAAAAATTTTAAACTTTTTAAAATTAAATTAATCATTATTTTTCAAAATGTTTTAAAAATCAACGGCCTTCAACAGATAACAAGCGTTGTGTTTGCTCATTAAGCAATGTTTTTTCTAGTTCTTTATCAATACGGTAAATTCGTGCATCTAAATTATCTAAAAATGATAAGATTTCTGCTTCTAATAAGTGTGGTTCAACAGGTGAACCATATTCCAATCGACCATGGCTAGCTAAAATCATATGTTCTAATAAAACAATTTTTTCTGAATTTAAATTATTACTTTGGGCAAGATGATTTAATTCATTTGCCATAATTGAAATATGACCAAGTAATTTTCCTTCAAATGAAAAATCATTTGTAGCACCACTTGTAATTTCAATAACTTTTCCTAAATCATGTAAAATAACACCACAATATAATAGTTCCGCATCAATTAAACGATCATGATAAACATTGACAACATTTTTTGCCATTTGCAGCATAGTTAAACTATGCCAAATTAAACCTGATTTAATTTCATGATGATTACGAATAGCAGCTGGTCAAATTTTAAATTGCTCAGCATATTTTGCTAAAATTAAAGTCATAATTTCACGATATTCAGTTGTTTTCATTTTTTTTACTGTTGTAATAATTTCATCATACATTGCATTTGCTGGAAGCGGCGCAACTTCAATAAAATCATCTAGATTAATACTGGCATTATCAACAATATTATAACTATTAATTTTTGCTTGTAAAACTTTTCGATACTCAATAATATTAATATTTACTTTGTAACAATTACCTTTAATTCAACTTTCAATGTCAGCAGGACGAGCATCTCATAACCTTGCTTCAATTGTTCCAGAACGATCTTTCAAGGTTATTGATAAATAAGTGCTGCCATTAGATGCTGTTCCTTGGGTCACCTTATCAGCAATTACGATTAATTTTACATTATTAACTTCTTTTGTTAAATCTTTAATATTCATTTTTCCCCTCCTAGAAATAAAAAAGTGAGTAATGACTTTTTATCTTATAATAAAAAGCCCTGGATTTGATAATAAATATGCAACATAATGGATAAATTTACTTGCTTCAGTAATATCAATTGCAGCTTCATTATACCCCAATGTAATTACCATAATATTACGAATTGCAATATCATTTTTTTCAACCACAACAGGTTTTTTAAAAATAATACCCATTGCAATTCCGGCAACATTATCATCTGGAATTGTAAATGTTCCCTGTGTTATTACATATTCCCCATAATTTATAATTGAAAATGAGGCATCTTGACAGTTCTTTTCTTTTAATTCATTACTAATACTTTTACTTATTAATTTTGTTACCTTTGAAGCAATTTCTTTAATTGAAACATTTTTTAAATTATATAAAACAGGCATTTTTACTGCAGTATCACTATCTACACTAAAAGCAATATTATAAAATCATTTTAATAAAATTTCATTTTTTTGACTAATAAAGGATGCATTTAAAACAGGGAATTTTTTAATCCATCATAGACTGCTTTAACATAAAAAGGCAATAATGTTAATTCAATATCATTTTGTGAATATGCTTCACGCATAATTGACAATAAACTAACTAACTCACTAACATCAACTTCAACATCAATAAAACCATGGACAATATTTTTTTACTTTCCATAATTTCTTTTGCACGAATAATTGCTTCTTGATTTAATTTTACCTTGTCAACTTGCAAAGTTTGTGGATTTTCTTTTATTTTATGTTCTGAAGAAGCGGAATGTTCCCTTGACGTTGCATCTTCTGACTTATGCTTTTTAAGATGAGAGGAAACAGACGAATGAACCGTCGAATGTGACTTTGAATGTTCACTATGATGCTCCTTCGACTTATTTTCCACTAATTTATCTTGTTCTAAATTTATAATAGGTTCCATTTTTGAATCATCAACATTATTTATACTTTGAGCAAAATTACTTTTTAATTCTTCTTTTGTATAATTTTCTTGTTTGTATTCTTCTCTATCAAAGGGTTGATGATGTAAAGGGGTCTAGTTTTTTATCATCAACTTATTTTCTCGCAGCCATTTCTGCTGTAAATGCTAAATCACGTTCTAAATTTTCAAGTTCTTCAATAACTTCTTCTTCAATTGTCATTGTTGCTAAATCATCTTTAACAATTGCCAAATCTTCTTTTAAATCACCCAAATCTTTTTGCAATGTTTCAATATTTTCTTCACTAGGAATATTCTCAAGAACATTTTCAACTTTATCTTTAAGCAGAAATGTCTTTGAATCATTATTTTGGCTAAAAAATGGGGTTGAATCTTGTGCTATATTTTCTTCTGGTAAATCAATTTCAATTGAATCTTCAAAATCATCTTGTGGATTTTCACCAGCTACTTCACGCGCTAGTAATGTTTCAATTAATTCTTCGCGAAAAATTTCTGTTTCTGATTTTTTAACATCAATTGGTGGCCGATTTTGTACATTATATTTTCCAAAACCATTAAAAGAAATAGTATTATAGGGTTGCTCAAAATTATTGTCATGTTCATTAAAGGTTGCCTCAAATGGTAATAAATCTAATAAAACATCACCACTATTAATAACTTTATTTTCATAAACAATAAGATTTAACACTTCGCCAGTAATTGGCGCTTTAATTTCATAAACTTTATTTTGTGTAATAATGTTAGCAAGTTTATCCCCCTTTTGGACAACTTGTTTATTTGTAACAAAAATTTTATCAAGAATTCCTTTGCGATTATCATCAGCTTCAAAAATAATTTTTGCCATACCCAAACCCCCCTATTTTCTAACTATATATTAGCATAACTTTTATTCTTTTAAATAATTAGTTTCTAATTCTTGGTACATTGCTTCCATTTTTCTTTTTGCTTCTTCATTTGTTTTATCAACACAAACAAAATAGAATTTTATTTTTGGTTCTGTTCCACTTGCACGAACTGCAAATCAACTACCATCTGCAAAATAAAACTTTAGTAAGTCTTGGCCTGGCATTTCATATAAACCATGCAAATAATCTTCTTTTTTAATACATTTAATTTTATCTAAACTAGTAATTGTTTCTTGTCGTAATTTTTTTAACATATTATTAATAATTTTTTTGCCATCAATTCCATCACGAACTAAATTAACTGTTTTACAATAAAAATAACCAAATTTATTATATTGTTCAACTAAAACATCATATAATGTTTTTCCTTGATTATGATAATACCAACAAGCTTCTGCTAAGACTAATGATGATTGAATTCCATCTTTATCACGAGTTATGTCTTTTAAAACATAACCATATGCTTCTTCAAATCCAAATAAAAATTCTAACCCTTTATCTGTTGCTTTGCTCATTTGATCCCCAATTCATTTAAAACCAGTTAATGTTTTAATAACTTGAACACCATAACTTTCAGCTACTTTATCTGATAAATTTCCAGTAACAAAAGTATTATACATAACCCCATTTTTAGGTAATGTTTTTTGACGTTGATAATGGGAAAATAAATACTCAATTAATACCGGAGCTGTTTCATTTCCAGTCATTAAATAATACTCATGATCTTTGATTTTAACACCAATTCCTAAACGATCAGCATCAGGGTCATTTAAAATAATAACGTCAGCATTAATTTTTTTCGCATATTTTAATGCTAAATGATAACATTCTGTTAATTCTGGATTCGGATTAGGGGCAAAAGTAAAATTAGGATCATTATCAAATTGCTCTTCTACAATCGTAACATTATAGCCACATTCTTTTAAAATTCGTGGAGTTCATTCTTTACTTGTTCCATGCAAATTAGAAAAAACAATCTTAATATTACGTTTTTGATTTGGATAAAACTGCATTGCTTTAACATCGCTGACATAATTATCCTCGACTTCTTTTGCAACATATCTAATTAAAGTTGAATCTGGATTTAAAGTTAAAGTAAAAACTTCTCCTTTAATTTTTAAGTAATTTTCACCAATGACATCAGTTGCGACTGGCAAAAACTGTGAGCCATTATGATCATAAATTTTATAACCATTATATTCACGCGAATTATGACTTGCTGTAATAATAACACCCGCTACCGCTTTTATTTTCCGAATGGTATAAGAAACCATTGGCGTTGGGCGAAGGTCATTATTAGTAAATAAAATTGCTTTAATATTATTACTAGCAAAAATATTTGCTACTTCTTGTGCAAATTCAGCTGAAAAATGACGGTTATCATGCCCAATTACAATTCCTTTTGATTTTAAATCTGTTGCAGAATAAATTGTTTTTAAATATTGCATAAAAGCTAATGTTGCTCTTCGAATTGTATATAAATTCATTTTTCCGGTTCCTGGACCTAATAATCCTCGCAATCCAGCAGTTCCAAATTCTAAATCATCTGAAAAAGCAGCAATTAAATTTGCTTCAGACATTTGTTGAAATTCAGCGGCTAATGTTGGATCTAAATTTTTAGCATCTTTCCATAATTTTAAATTATCTAAATATGACATCTTAATTCTCCTTTTTTAACAAGCAACAAAGTTTTTGGTTTTAACCATAATACATTCTTGTTTGCTACAACCAATAATTTTCACCTTATATAGTAAATTTTTTTATTTTGATTTTATCTATTTTATTGTCTTCATATTATTTAATGAGATATTTTCTCCATAGAATTTTATAGATACTTAAATTAGTACTTATTACTATTGAAACAATAATTAAATACCAACTATAATTCAATATTATTTTCTTTTTTTAATTAAAACAATCTTTACAAGGATTGTTAATTTGTTCATTTCCTATTAACAATTTCATTAAGTGAAATTCTTCATTTTCAACATTTCACTGTATTTATTACAAATTTTCATATCTTTTTGTCACCTTTTTTATTTTTTTATATTCATTATAAATTATACTTTTATTTTTAACTATTTAGTAATAAATTTAATTATATTAAATATAAAACTACAAGTAGTAAAAATTCATTGATAATTTTGCATTAAAAATGATCTTCATCATGAAGACAATATTAAATTGGTAATTCAAAATCATAAATTTTTCCTTCAATAATATAAATTAATGTTTCAGCAATATTAATGATATGTGTTCCAGCACGTTCAATTGAACGTAATTGTTGCATTGTTAAAGTAATAACTTTAATTTCTTCTTTTGATTTTGCTTCACGAATTTTTTCAATTAAAGCATCATTTTCAACTTTATAAATATTGTCTAATTCAGTATCATATTTTAAAATATTATATGCTGACTCAATTCGTTCTTCCTCAAAAATATTTGACACTTTTGTTAACATTTCAATGACTTTTGCAACTAATTTTTTTAAAAAATTAATTAACTTTGTTGAAGGTTTATATTTGATATAATAACGACAAATACTTTTTGCATAATCTGCAATACGTTCAACTTCCTTAACAATCAAAATGAAACCAACTATTCGTCGTAAATCTTTTGCAACCATTTGTTGTTTTGCAATTTTTCATAGTGAAACTTCAATGAAAGCCTCTTGCATTTTATTAATTGTTTCATCAGCGGAAATAACACTTTGAGCAAGCTCAACATCATTTGTTTCTAAACATTTAACCATATCATCATATTGTTTTTTTGTCATTGCAATCATATCAATAATCATTTGTTTTGTTTGTGCTAAATCATTTTCAATTTTTATGCTCATATTTTGTCCCCCTCCTTTCGTTATTCAAAACGCCCAGTAATATAATCTTCTGTTTTTTTATTAGCCGGGCGAGAGAAAATAATCTTAGTTTTATTATATTCAATTAATTTCCCTTTTGCAAAAAAAGCAGTATAATCAGCAACTCGTGCGGCTTGTTGCATATGGTGGGTTACTAAAACAATTGTAAAATCTTTTTTTAGTTGGGTAATTAATTCCTCAATTTTTGATGTTGAAATTGGATCTAATGCACTGGTTGGTTCATCCATTAACAAAATTTTAGGTTTCATCGCAATTGCTCGGGCAATACATAAACGTTGTTGTTGTCCCCCCGATAATGCAAAAGCAGAATCTCGTAAATTATCTTTTACTTCATCTCATAATGCTGCTCGTTTTAAACTTTCAACAACAATACTATTAACTAATTTTCGATCACGAACTCCTTGATTCCGTGGTCCATAAGCAACATTATCATAAATTGACATTGGAAAAGGTGAAGGTTTTTGAAATACCATCCCAATGTCTGTTCGTAATTTAACAATATCTGTTTCAGGACTATAAATATTCTTCCCATTAATTAAAATTTCACCTTTAAAAATTGACTTTGGCTCAACATCATTCATTCGATTAAATAAACGCAATAATGTTGATTTTCCTGATCCTGAGGAACCAATAAAAGCAGTAACAGTATGTTCTTTAATTTTCATTGAAATATTAAAAAGAGCCTTCTTGTTTCCTTTATAAAAAAAGTCAACATTTTTTACTTTAATTAAATCTGGATTATTATCTGATGAATCAAATGTTGGATTCTTAATAATTACTTTTGGATCCATTATTTTTCCCCCTTCTTCGTCTTATTTTCTTCATGGCGTTGTTTTTTCTTTGGTACAAATTTTTTTCAAAAATTATTAAAACTTTGTTTTTGATGAAGATAATTTTCTTTTGAAAAGAAAAATTTCAAGTTATTAATTCGATTTTTTCACTTCGCTCTAAATCCAATATTAACATAATTTGGTGCAAATTTCTTCCCTAAAATATGGGTCAAACTATTTGATAACCAAATTAAAACCATAATCGCAAAAGCTAATTCAAACATAATTCGCATTGCTCCTGCTGTTGCTCCTTCTTTCGAGAGCATTAGAATTTGTGTTGTCATACTTGCCCCTGGTGACATAAATCCAGCAATTGGTAACCGTACCGCGGTTCCTAATGTTAAATAAACTGGCGCTGATTCACCAATAACACGCCCAATTGCTAAAATAATGGCAGTAATAATACCTGGCATCGCATTTGGTAAAACAACTTTCAGCATTGTTGATGTTTTGTTAGCTCCTAATGCTAACGAGGCATGTCGCAATGAGTTTTCAACACCTGATAAAGCATCCTCAATACTACGAATCATAATTGGTAAAATAACAATTGTTAAGGTTAAAGCAGAACTTAAAATGGATAATGGTAAACGACAAATACCAATAAAGAAAGCTAATCCAAAAGTTCCATAAATAATACTTGGTGTTGATGATAAAACATCAATTGCAAAACGCACCACTTTTGCAAAAATGCTATTTGGACGGGCATATTCATTTAAATAAATGGCAACCATTAATGATAATGGTATCGCAAAAATTATTGAACAAATAACTAATAACAGAGTAACTAAAAATGTTGAAAGAATTCCTACTCCGCCATCAAAGGTTGATGTTGAAATTAGATCACTTCATACCATTCCAAATAATCCTTTTCAAATAATTGTAGCTAAAATAACTAATGTAAATGATACAACAATTACAGTTGAAGAGATTAAAAAGAACATTCCGATTCCATCTTTAAACTTTTTCAAACCCCTTGTTTTTTCAATATGTTCATAAAATAACTTATTAATTTTATTAGCATTATATGATTTACTTAATCGTAAACCTTTTGTTGTTTTACGAGCATGATAGTTTCGTTTTCGATTATGAAATGCTTGTGATGAAATAATAAAAATATTAATAATACAGACGATAATAAATAATACTAGTCCAATTGCATATAATGCTGATTCATGCATTGGCCCTGAATTTTCCAACATTTCTAATCCAATTGTTGATGCTAAAGTTGCTATTGATGAAAAAATAAAATTAATAAAACCATTTCCAAGTTTTAAACCATCTGGTGCGTTTCCAGCAATCATCATCACCGCCATTGTTTCTCCAATAATCCGTGCAACTCCCATCATAATAGCAGTAATAATTTTAAATCAAGCTGAACGTAAAACAATACGATAATTTGTATGGGTTTTACTTAATCCTAATGCTAATGAACCAAAGCGATATGAATCAGGAACATTTTCTAAAGCATTGATTGATAATGAAATCATAATTGGTAAACCCATAAAAGCTAAAGTAATTGATGTTACTAATAAGTTTGAGGTTGAAGGAGCGCCCATTAACATGAAAAGCGGTCCTAAAATTGCTAAAGCAAATAATCCAAAAACAACAGATGGAATTCCAGCTAGCAATTGGATAATACCAATCACTTTACGTTTAATCCTTGGACTTAAATATTCTGAAATATATAATGATGAAAAAATAGTTAATGGAATTGCAAATAGTAAAGCAATTAATAAGACAAAAAATGTTGCAATAATAATTCGTCAAATACCAAATTGACTATTATTAGCATTTCAAGTATTACCTGATAAAAAGCCTCAAAAACCACCAGAATAATGTTGGAAGAAATAAATTGATTTATAAATGATAAAACCAACTAGAGTTAATAAAATTAAAATTGTTAAAATCGCAAAACAATAAATAATAATTTTTGAAGTAAAATCAATAATTTGTTTTCGTCCGCGAAAATTATTTGTAAAACGAATTTTTCATAATGTCATTTTTTGGGAAAACGGTTGTTTTTCTTTCGTGACTTCTTTCTTGGCCATAGTTAATTCTCCATTCCGTTATATTCATATTCAAAATATGCTTGATATTTTTCGGGAAATTTTTTCACAATAATATCTCAAATACTTTGATAATCTGATTTAAAATTTCAAGCTACTTTTTCACTATCAGTTGTTCTTCCACTTTTTGCAAAAGTTGTATTATTATTATACTTTCGGAAGAAAAAGTCATCAATTGATAATGGTTTTTCGCCTTCTTCCATATATCAATATGCAGCATCATGTGGACTTAACTTAAAATTTGAGTCATAATAAGGATTATCTTTCCCATTTCGTAGTTTTGATTTTGTTTTTGAATATGGTAATGGATCTAACATTCATGCAATAAAAGGTAAGGCATTATTGAATTGTTTTCCTTGATAATTAATAATTCCAGTAAAGGGTCTTGTTAAAGAATAAGCTGGATTAAATTCATAATTATTATCAATAACTTTATATGGTAATTCTGGTTCTGTACTTCCTTTACTAATAACACTAGCAATTGCTTTTGCCCCTAAATCTTCATTGCTAATAATTCTTTTAATATATCAAAAAGAAATATAACCAATTGACCCAGGAGTAGTTAAAATTGCTTGATACATTGAACCATTTGATGAAGCTACTTGATTTGTTTCATATTTTTTGCTTTTAATTACTGCTGATTCAAAAAAATCTCTTGTCCCACTTCCAGACTCACGTGTTAAAGTATAAAATTTATTGCTACCACTACTACAAACTAATTGCGAACCAAAAGCTTGTTGTCAAGTAAAATTTGGATTAGTATAAATCTTACGAATTAATTCAGTTCCTTCTCCACCAAAAAAACTTTGAAATTGTAACGAATCTTGGTGTGGTTTAATTTGACAACCATTTGGTAAATGATATACCAAGATAATATAATCACGGGCAAAAACAAAACGACCAGTATGATAATCTGCTCATAGTTGTTGAGCATTAGAGCGGTTATCCCCTGGTTTAGGCGTTGAATTAACATCTTTTGATAAAAAACCAAAAGCATAACTACCATTTTTTACACCAACTAAGGCAGCAGCACTTCCTAATGAATTATATAAAATATCTTCTTTATTATCACGTTTATATTGTTCCGTAATATTTGCCATTACTTGGGCAACTGATGTACTCCCTCCAGCAACAATTACATTACTCGCCGATGCAATTGTTCAAATAATAATTGATATTACTAATATCAAAGCAGAACCAACTAAAGTAAACATTTTATGATGGCTAATCTCTCCTACTACACTCTTAAGAAAATGTTTTTTTTCTTTCTTTTCCTTAACAGCCTTAGTAGATTCGTTTGGCTTCATTCGTTAAGTTTCCTCCCCTTTATATGGTTTTATTTCTTTAAAACTTATTTATACTAATTGTATCAAAAAAATAAAAAATCATAAATAATTTATGCTTTTTTATTTTCAAGTTTATTCTCAAATTCTTTAATCATTTCAGCAGCTTGTTGTAATTTAATTCCAACAATTTTTGTAACTCCTTTTTGTTGCATTGTTGCCCCATATAATACATCACAATGTTCCATTGTTCCAACGCGATGGGTAACAACAATAAATTGAGTGGTATCAACAAAACTACGAATATACTTAGCAAATCGCTCAACATTTGCTGGGTCTAATGGTGCTTCTGCTTCATCTAAAATTACTAATGGAATTGGTCGGACTTTTAAAATCGCAAAAAGAACTGATAAAGCAACCAATGATTTTTCTCCTCCAGATAATAAATTTAAATTAGTAATATTTTTCCCTGGTGGTGATACTTTAATATCAACTCCTGTTTCTAATAAATTTTCTGGTTCAGTATAAATAATTCTTGCTGAACCACCCCCAAATAATACTTCAAAAGTTGATGGTAAATTCTCATTTACTTCTTTAATTGTTTTATCAAATTGTTCTTTCATAATACTATTCATTTCATCAATTGACTTTAACAAGTTTTTAACCGAATCATTTGCATCGTTATATTCATTATTCATAAATTGAAAACGAGCATTTTCCTCTTTATATTCTTCAATTGCTTCTAAATTAACATTGCCAATTTGAGATAAGTCACTTCGTAACTGTTTAATTTCATCACGAATTAAATCTTCATTATCAATTACCTTTAATTCCAATGTCTTAGCATGGTCATATGTCATTTGATATTCTTCTGTTAGTCTTGTTAGATTTTGCTGAATTTTAACATTAATAATCGATAAATCAGTATTCATTTTGCTAATTTGTTCTTGCAAAGCTGAAATATAATATCGTTTTTCTCCAATTTGATTATTAAGCTCATTGATTACTAATGACTGCTTATCTTTTAAACTACGGGCAACATTTAATTGTTGTTCAATTTTTGTTTTTAAAAGTTCTTTTTGTTTAATTTGATCTGTAATATTAAGCACTGCTTCATTTTTAACTATTTTTGTTTCATTAATATTTTTTGATGTTAGTAACTGATATTCATTTTGCAACTTTGTTTGGTCATACATAATAATTTCAATTTGTCGTTTCCCTGCCCCAATTGAAGCTTGATTTTCAGCAATAACTTCATTAATTTCATCTAATTGTCGTCGAAGCATATTTAATTGTTTTAAAATATGATGATATTCTTTAGTTTGCATTGCTAATTTTTCATTAAGAATTCTTAATTCTTTTTCTGGATTAACAATGGTCATCCGTGTTCGTCGAGAACCCCCTGTAACAGCTCCTTGCGGGCGAACAATTTCGCCATCTAATGTAACAATATTATAACGATATTTTGTTAACTTTCCAATTTCTTGTGCACTATCAAAATCAGTACAAATCAAATAACGACTTAGTAAATAATCAACTGCAATTCAAAATTCTTTTTTTACTTTAACTAAATTATTTCCTAAGCCTAAATATCCTTGCACTGATTTAATTACAAATTCTTCATCACTGTTAAGATAGCGTGGCGATATTACATCTAACGGAATAAATGTTGCTCGTCCAGCACGGTTTTGTTTTAAATATGAAATTGCTCGTTTTGCACTATCAACATTTTTAACTAAAATATCTTGTAAACGCCCACTTAAAGAAGTCACAATTGCTTGCTCATATTTTTCATCAACATTAATAATATCTTGAACTAATCCCATAATTCCAGGCAAAACATTTTTATTATTAATAATATTTTTAACACCTTCATGTAAATTATCCTGATTTTCAAAATTATGTTGTGTACGTTCTAATTCACTTTCTAAACGAATAATTGTTTTATTAATTGCTCCTAATTGCTCATTTAGCCCAGCTTGCTTTGTATTAAAAGTTTCACGTTGAGCACGATATTCTTGTTGCTGTGTTTCTAATGTTGCCAATTTTTCACGTTCATTTTGTAAGTTAACGGTTAATTCATTATAATCATTAACCATATTAGTAATAGTAATATCATTATTAGACATTTTTAAAGCTGCTTCTTTATTATCTAATTCAATTTTATGTACTTTTAAATCACTAATTTCTGAAACTAAACTTTGAAATTCTTTAGTTAAAACATTAATTTTACTATCCAAATTAAAGTTTTCTTTGTTTAATTCATTATATTCAATTTCTTTATTTTTTAATTCTCGATCAGCATCTTGTTTTGTACTAATAATTTTTTTCTGCTGTGAACGTAATTCTAATAATTTGTCATTAAAAAAAGTAATATCTTTTACTAAAACAGCTAATTCAATTTGATTTAATTTATCTTTTAATGTTGTATATTTGATTGCTTTTTCACTTTGTCGTTTCAAACTTGATAATTTACGTTCGATTTCATTTAAAATATCTTTTAAACGTGCTAAATTTTCATTTGAACGGTCCAATTTTTTTAAAGCTTCTAATTTACGGCGTTTATATTTTGCAACCCCAGCAGCTTCTTCAAATAAAGCACGTCGTTCTAATGGTTTTGCTTCTGCAAAAGCATTAATATTTCCTTGTGAAATAATTGCTAATGATGACTTTGTTAAACCACTATCCATTGCAAAATCCTGAATGTCTTTTAAACGAACTCGTTGTTTATTAATAAAATATTCATTTTCACCAGTTCCTCGAAAAACACGACGAATAATTTCGATTTCATCATAGTCCATTGCAAAAATCCGGTTTGTATTATCAAAAATTAGTTTAACTTCTGCCATATTTAATGCTGGTTTTGTTTCTGACCCATTAAAAATAACATCTTCACTATTATTTCCACGAAGTGATTTAATTGATTGTTCACCTAAGCATCAACGAATTGCATCATTAATATTTGATTTTCCGCTCCCATTTGGTCCTACAATTCCTATCATTTCATGATCAAAATTGACTATTAATGGATCAGCAAATGATTTAAAACCAAATGCCTCTAATTTTTTTAAAAATAACACTACTCATCACTTCCTTAAATCTCAAAATTAACAACCAAATTATTCTTTAATAATTATTCTATAAAAGTTTATTATTTGCAACTAAAATTAATAAAAACATCAAAATAAAGTTTCCTAATGAAAAATGAGAGTAAAATTTATTCTTATTTTATTTTCATTTATAAGTACTTACTTTTTCTTATTTTTTTTCTCTTTTTTTCTCTTTTTTGTTCTTTTTGTGTTTTAATAAATAACTTTAATTTTTCTCATCATTGAAAACCATTATTTTGATGATCTGGTAACAATAAATTTAAGAAAATTCCAGTAAATGCTGCTAGTGCAACACCTGTAAATTGTAAATTACCAGTCCCTAAATTAAAATTAAAAACCGCCCCTCCTAAGCCTAACACTAACATAATTGCTGTTACAAAAACATTTTTCATATTTGTATAATCAATTTAAGGCGTCCTGTACGATGAACCGGCAAAAAACAATTCTTGTTAAATTGTTTTTTTATTTTTATATTAAAAAACAAAAATTTATTTGCATTATTCATCGGATAGTATCTTTAAATTTAGAATTTTTATCATAAAACAGATATTATTCTGTTTTCCCTACACAAAATAAACGATATTTTTATAAATTTCCTTTTAAATAAAGGTATTATCCGATGAATAATGCAATCTAAAACTTAATATTTTGATGCTTAAAGATGGATAACTCATCTATGGCACGAAGCCTTAAAGAAATTGTGAAGGCGATTGGATTTACTCTCCTATTTATTTCTTTAATTCTCGACAAGATTAATCACTTGTGAAATGTCAGAGCATGTGTTTTTTGGCTTGTTTTCATAAAAAGAGTGCTGTTAAACCGAAAAAAACAATATCGGACACTAAAAAAACAAGAGGGTTGGAGCTCCAAAAGGTTATTTTCTTTGTATAAAGTTGTCTAGGGATGGATGAAGCGTAATTAATAACTGGGTAAAACTGTTTTACTTCCTTGGGGGATAAACTCTGTCTAAATAATATTACCGCCCCCGCTCACCACCGGAGTGAAGCGGGCGGTGAAATAAATACTAAAATCCAATACATTATTTACTAAATATCAAAACATTAACCAACAAAGGAATTTTTTGTTTATTTAAAAAATAAATAAAAAGAAAGGAAAAAATATTATGCAAGAATATAAAAGTAAATATATCAATAAAACTTGAAATGAAATAAGAACTTCATTTGATTGAGTTAATTGTAAACCAATTGACTGTCGTATTTCACATCATAAAAAGCATTATGATTTACAATGTTTAGAATGAGCAAAAATGTATTTAAATTTATTTGCAGATAAATGAGATGTTATTGCTTCTTATATGCAATATTACAAAATTAACGATATTTTAGATTTAGCATCAGATGGTTGAAAAATATTACAAATTGAGAAAAAAATAAACCAAATAAATTAAAATATATTATTGCAATTGACCCTGCTGGAATTGGACAAACTGGCATTATTATTTATAATATTTTGCAAAAGAAAATAATTAATAATATTACTTTTAATTCCAAAAATGAAGAAGAAGCAATAAATAATATTTATTTAATATTAAATAAATTTAAAAATAACATTTGTTCTTATTTAAATAAAGTTATTGTAATAATTGAAGATTATCAACTTCATAAGGGTTTAAAAATAAAAACTCCATTATCTACTCCTAAATTTATTGGTGGTTTAAAAGTTTTATGCAAATATCTATTTAATTTAAATTATGTTTTACAATCGCCAGTTGTTAAAAAAAATTATGTTTATAAAGGAAATATTAAAATGACAGAGCACGAACACGATGCTTGGAAACATTTACAATATTTTTTAGCAAAAGGAGTTGATAAAAATGGCACAAACAAAAAGTAATTTACCTAAAAAATCAATAACCAATAAACCTAAAATGAAAAATAAAAGAGTTAATAAATTAGAATTAACTGTTAGATTACATGAAAATCCTATTAAAACTAAAATTAAGGCATTGGTTGCTGGTGGTGTTGAAGTTGATGCTTGCTCTGCTAAATGTCAATGAGACGGATTAAATTATTCAACATTATCAATATATAGCCCATCTATTTTAACCGAGTTTTTGAAATTAAAAAAAGATGATGAGATAAAAATTAAAGGCTCAGTATTTAATCAGTTAAATATAAAAACTAAACGCTATTTTTTATCTTTTCGAGTCGATAGTTTCGAAATTATACAAAAAGCAATTAGAAAAAGAACAAATACAAATATTAAAAAATAGGAGGAAAAATAATGGCATTAAAAAATGTAAAATATGTTCTTATTGATGAAAATAATGAACCTATTAAAAATGAAGATGGTGGTTTAGATATTAAAACTGCTGAAATTATTTTAGAAAATACTGCTAAAGTTGAAAAATTTAATGCAAGTAATTTAGAAAATAATAATCAGCAAATCAACGAACTACAAACAAAAAATACTGAATTAACTTCACAAATTGAACAACAAACAATTCAATTAAAACAAATTGAAGCAATTGACTTTATTAATTCTTTAACTGATAATGAAGAATTTAAAAATGTTTTATTAAAGTCTTATGATATTAATGATGATATTGAAGTAATTAAAACACACTTACAAAGTGTCTATGATGAATTAATTAAGGTACAAACAGTTAATACTGGTGGTGTACCAAAAGTAAAAAGCAAAGAAAATAATATTTTAGATACAGACAATGTATTTAATAAATAGAAAGAAGGAAATAAATTATGTCACAAAACCCACAAAGAATTTTCGGAGATATTGCTAATCAAGCAACAAAACAAGACCTAGAAACATTTGAACAATGATATTTACAAACTTATCAACAAAAATTTAGTTGAGAAGCTTTATTTGCGTGAAAAGAAGCAAATAAATTTGGTTTAACATATAAAAGAAAGAAAAATATTAAATATAATGAAGGTTTGGGAAAAGATGGACAAGTATTTAATACGGATGATAATTTATTAAAATATTCAACAGTGGAATTTGAAGATGGAATTGTTGAATTAGATACAATTTTAACTTTTGCTCGTAAATTAGATCCCGTAGAAAGTGATTTTAATCCTAATCTTTGGGCTGCTGATATTGAACAAGCGATGGATACTGAGGTTGCTTATAAACGCAATAAAATTTTAGAAATTATTAATAAAGGAACAGTTACAACTATTCAAGGAAAAAAAGCGGATGATACAAATGCTTTACAAATCCACGATGAAATTATGGATAAAATATATGAAAATGGCTTTACTCCATCAGAAACTGTTGTTTTAGGTTCGGCTGATTTTATTCGTGAAATTCGTAATAAATTACAGTTACAACTTGGAGCAAACGACCAAATAAATAGTGTAATAACAACGAGCGGAGCAATGAAAACTGTTGAAGGAACAACATACTATATGGTTCCTAAAAAATTACCAATTATTAATAAAGATGGTTCAGAAGGAACAATTGAATTATTACCAAATGGAGTTAATGCAATTGCCTTTAAATTTAGTAAAAAATATGACCCCCTTATTTTACGCAAAAAAGACCATACTCCGTTAAGAGTTGGTGCTGCTGCGTTAGGTACTGGTATGGGTAATACTTTAATTATGGAAAGAGTTTTATATTTAGGTGGAGCAATAGTTGAACCTAAGGGAATTATTAAACATATTATTGCAAAAATTGATATTAGTAAAATTAATAAATTAGATAAACCAACTATTCATGTTGCAGACCCAACAAAAGCAACGGCCGAACAGTTAAAACCACAATTTAAAGATGTTGTTTTAAAAGCGGTAAAAGCAGTAGATAGTTCTTTAACTGAAAATGATTTTGATTACTTTATTGAAAGTAAAGGTGAAGATTGACCAATTAATATTACAAATGATAAAACTGTTGCAGTTCAAATTGAAGCTAAAAACAACGCTATTGGTCAAACAAATCCGATTGATGTTAAAATTAAAAATTCTTAATAGTACTAAAAAATAGTACTTTTTCGTTTAATAGATATGCCAATTGGAACATCTAAAACAGCCCTTATTTATGCTGTTAAAAAAAATCCAACTAGATTGTCAATCCAACAACAAGAAAAAAATTTTGGTTTACAATTATTAGAATTTTTAGGAATTCAAGTTTTAGCCCTCGGTTTATCGGTTTTGACTGGTGGTCTTGCTTCTGCTGTTGGGTTGGGTGCTGGCTTATCTAATTTCGCTGCAGCATTTATTTCATTTGGAGTAGAAACAGCAACCGATTTTGCCGTAAATCAAATATATGATAGTTTAACATCAGAAGTAACAGCAAAAAGTACCACCTTAAATTTGTTACCGGCAATTGGCTGAATTGGTAAATTAACGCGTGCTTCTCGGACAACTAGAATTTTAAAATTAGCAAAAGAAACTAAACTACTTGAAAAATTAGGTGTAATAACTGCTAATAATTTAGAAGATATTGTAAGGCAAGTTACAGGTAAAAAAATTTTATCTGATAAATTAATATTTGATTTTACAAAGCAGGCTAATAATGAAACTTTATTATATACAATTGGAAAATTAGCTCGAAATGATTTTTATAAAGGTTTTAAAGTTTCTAAAATAAACACAATTAATAATTTATTAAAAATTGAAAAAAATATTCAAAAAATAAGCCCTAAATTAGTTCAAAAAATACCACGCGTAAATGAAAAAAATGCTAATAAATGATTGTCTGAATATGGATTAAATATTGATAAAATAAGCAAAATTAGTACTAATAAATGATACAACATTATGACTAATCTTCATAAAAAAGGTGTTGGTAAAAATCTACTATTAAATGCTAATTTAATGCGGGGCAGTAAAATATATAATAATAAATTATTAAATATTTTGCATCAAACACCAATTAAATTAAATAAAATTTTGAATCATTTAAACCCAAATTTTTATATTCAAAAAGTAACTAAAAAATTATTAGCCCCAATTGAAAAACAAATAATTGCCATTAAACAAAAAGTAATTAATAAAATTACTGATAAAACTAAAAAAATATTGTCTAAATTTGAAACTAAGGCTATTAAAAAAGGCCAATTATTACCTTTTGCTTATGGTTCTGATGTTTTTTTAGCAGTAAAAATTGTTCCTTTATCAGTTGCGGGCGAAGTTGCTTTAACAATATATTATAAAAACCCCAAATATGCCCCTATTGTCGTTATGACAACCTTAATCAAAGCAGAGCAGTTTGTTTTGGCTCCTGAACCGTTTAAATTATATATGAACAGTGAGTGATTTGTTGGCTGGGGATTTAAAAAAACAAGTTTGTTTAATTTAGTTTCTTTTGCCCCGATTGCTTATCAACAAATAGTAAAAGATAGTTTTAAAATATATCGAACAATTGCTAAGATATTAAAGTTGCAAGAACAATTTAAAAATAACTTTAATAAAGATAAATTGTTAAATACGCTAGAAGATAGTGTGGTTACTAGTTTATTGGGTAATGGACTAGTATTTCAAACATACAAGCAACTAATAACAAAACAAAATTTAAACAAAACAATTAAAACAAAAACATTACTAAATAGTAAAAAATTTATATTAAAGAAAATATATTCTAAAAAAAGTAAATGATAAGGAGATGATTAAATGTTAAATGAATTATGACAAAATGTTACTTTGGAAAATTATAATAATTTTAATCCAATGACAGGTAAAATTACACAAATTTTAGTTCGTTATAATAAGTTCTTTAAAGGTGATGTAGAATTATGATTTAAAACATTTGCTTTAAGATCCCAAAATATGATTAATTCTTACTTAAACTATCCATTTTCAAAATTAAAGTTTGAAACATTTAAAGACCCGTTATTAAAGAAAATTTGTATTAATATGGTGTTTATTACGATTGAGCATTGAACATTTAATCGTATTCCAATTGAGTTTTTTACTTCAGCAAATATGAGTGTTGGTGATATTAATTATTCTTCACAAAATGACCCTATGGCAACATGGCAAGGTCTATTGCCTACCTATGCAAAATCATTGGCTAATTTAACAACTTTAAAGAAAATGTTTCGTACTTTTCAAGAAGAAGGTATTGATTTAACAATGATTGATTTAGAAGCATATTATACTCAATTAGAAATTGATGCTTTATTAGATAAACTTGTTATAGAAAAAATTAAAGATGAAAAACTTGCAAAAATAAAAGAAGAAATTTTAGATGAATTAAAAAAATCAATTGTTATACCAAATGTTCCAGATTGAGAAATTGTTGATACTAGTGATTTTAAAGTTGGTCAAAAAGGATATACTATTCCTAATTTTGATAAAGAAAATTATATTTATAGAATTTGAGCCTCAGGAAAAAATATCAAAGGAGATTTAGAGAGTCAAGGGATGTTGCAAACAAGGCATAGTTTTATACAAACAATAGGTGTTATATATGATCAAATAGGTGTTAATAGTGCATGTTTAGCATTATCTATTAATCCTGATGGATTGATTAATATTGGAGTCAATGGTCCAGCAACATTTAGACCTTTGGGATTTGTGTTTATTGAAAGAAAAAAAGTAAGTTAGAAAGGAGATGATTTTATGCCAAAAGTAAATATTAAAGATGTAATTATGTTTTTGAAAATCTTTGGAGTTTCATTATTGTTTTTTATCGCAGGAATTATTATTTGTTTTATAGGAGAAAAAACATTAGGTATTTCTTGACCAGCATATGTTATTGTTTCAGCAATGCTTATCGGAGCTGGAATTATAGTTTTGATTATTGAAACAATTAGATTTATCAAAACACATAACAAACAACAAAAACAAGATAGTATTGAAGATGTTATTAAAAAAGAAGAAACAAAATAAAGAGGTGTTATAAATGGGATTGTTGCCAGCAAAAAAGAAATTAAAAAAGAGTTATGATATTGATAGTTATTATCTTAATTTAGCATCAACGATTACTAATCGTAAAAATGTTACTGTTCAAAAACATAATGAAATTTTAGAAAAAAGAATTTGTGAAGATAATGCTAATTTTTTAAATCCACGTGATTTAGAAATTAGCATTTATAATCCACTTACTAATCAACAATTAGATACTAAATTAATTAATAACTTTTTAAAGATGCAAGACTTTACTAATAAAAATTGATATAACGAATATAAAATTAATAAGAATGGTAAGGGTGCATATTTTATTTTTGCTAATACTTCAAAACTTAATTTTATTACTATTGATTTTTACAATGACCAATATGATGAATTAGGTAATTTAGTATCTTGCACTTTTGTTTATGACCCTTTTCTTAAAAATGACCAGAGTATTTTTATTACTGAAAAATTAGAAATTGATTATGTAACTAAACAAGTAAAAGTTATTAGAAAGTTAAAAACACGATTATATAGTACTATTACCGACCTATATATTGATGATACTAAATGAAAAAACTATACAACATTACAAAGAGAAGAAATATTGCCACTTAATTTTATTCCAATTCAAATTATTCCTAATAACCCTAATTTTGAGCCTTCTGCTCGTTATGGTAAACAATTTGCTAGTATTTTAGATATTATTGCTGAAAAGATAATGTTAGATCCATTATTAAATAGTGGTAAATTTACTATTAATACTAACGGCGTGACTGGTGTGGTTGACCAAGAAATTAGTAAAATGCTGGCATCATTTATTGAAAATGACTTGTTATTAGTTGAAGGAGACCCTGATAGTAATTTTCAACCAGTAGACTATATTGCTGGTAATTTTAAAGGTGAGCAATTAACTAAAATATATGATTGATTATTAACAAATTACTATAAAATAAATCGCCATCATGTTCCCGCCATTGCTAAGGGGGCTCAACAAACTCAGGCAGAAGTTGCTGGTGTAAATATTCAAACAAACGCATCATACGAACAAATGATATATATTAGAGAAATTAAATTAACTGAATTTATTATTAAGTTAATTAAATATGATAATGCGATTTTAAACAGTAGAACATTCAATATTAAGAATATTGATGAGTTAATTGTTGATGTTCGTTTACCAGTAAATGCTACTTTAAACAGACAATTAAAAAACAACGAAACTATTATCAATATGTCTAATGAAGAAGGAGAACAAGAATAATGTTAAAACCATCTGAAAAAATGTTAGCACAATTAGCAGAAAATGATGAACCAATTGACTATTCAATTGATAGTATTCCATTAGATTTTGCTAGTCAATCGCAGTACAGTGACCCCGATTTAGAACAGTTATTTACTGAAGATCGTGCAAGAACCTTATATATTTATAAAATTAATAATCTTGTTAAGACAAAGCAAAAACCAACCTTAAACTACTCTCAAAATAGCGTTAAAATCGGTTTTATTGACAAAGATGAATATATTAAAATTATCGGGTATGAAATTAGTGATTTTAATTTTAAATTACAAATTCAACAAAATACCACAGTCCAAGATAATAGTACAAGTTATGTAATGATTGATGAAAAAGATATTTTAATTAATGATATTTCAAAAAAAGACAAAAAATTTATAGAATCTTATGATTTAAAAATAGTTTCTATCAATGAACCAATTAGTGAAAAAAATAAAAATGAATGTTATATCATTGAAGAATATAAACGCCCTTATTCACCTAATGGTGTAGACATTATCAAATCTACTCATTTAGTTAAAATAACTGACTTTAAATGAAAAAACCAAAATAGTATTCATTTAGTTTTACAAAAATCATTGCCCGAAGATACTGTTTTTACTGGGATTGAAATTAAATACCCTAAATCAATGTTATTTGGAAATATTAAGTGTTGAGGCAATGTCAATGGTGTTTATTCTTATCCATCATCAAATATTGAAAACGCTAGTTTAGTACCTTTACTATCAATGCCCATTGAAACAAACCCTAATTTAAGAGTATTTCAATATTGATTTACCGAAAGTTTTTTATCATGAAGTATTGCAAAAAACTATATTCAAGGTAAAGATATTTTAGATTTAATAAATAAAAATGGTTTAGATAAAGTTTTATTGAATTATTTAACATATCGTTATAATTATGACCGTAAATTTCAAGGGGCAAAATACGATGAAAAAGGTAATCCTACTAATAAAGCGGCTGAATTACGCCAAAAATTTGAAGGACAAAAACCAGAAGATGTTATTGATGGTTTATTTGAGAACTGAAAACTAGATAATCCTACATCGCTTAATGACAGTGCTGTTAAAAAATTTAAACAAATTATCTATATGTTATCAAATTATACATATAGTAAATATGCAATTAATAAAGGCTATAATGATGATGTTAAATTATTTGCCCCTTATTATTTTGAATTAATATCTAATCCAAGAGAGGTAGAAACTGGATATTGAGAATTTGAACATTGTAAAGTTAAATTAAATTCATCATATTTTAATTTTAGTGGTGGCTCTACTCCACCAACATCAATAAATTATTGAGAAGAAGTTCATCCTGATGACCAACCATTTAATACAGTTGATAATAAATATTATTTTGTAGTGTGGCGTGGTGAAAAAACTGATGATTGAAGAATTATTAAATTTAAACACTCTGATTTGCAAGAAAAGATTTTAGATAGTTATAATAGATTTAAACTTAAACTAAAAATAGGTCTACATCCTTACCCAGATTTAGTTATTGATGTAAATATTTTTAATCATGAGTGATGAGAATTTAATATCAATATTTATTTTAAATCTGTTTATCGATGAAATAATGATAGTGAACCAAACACACCATTTATTTCACCTAAAACTGGACAAATTACAGATTGAAATTTAAAGCAACAAGTTAATATTAATAACAACAAAAATAATGAAATTAAAGTAAATGTTAAAAATAATGATATTTCAGAAAACCTCATTTATCAATTAGAAGCAAATTATTTTAATTGACTATCAATAACAAATGAATTAGAAACAAATAGCATTCCTTCTCTTATTCCTGCTGAAATTAAATTATCAGATGGAGAATATGGCAAATATTTAACTAATTTAATTGTTTCTAACTACAAAATAGAAGAATATTTAAACTATTTTTCACAACGATATAGATTAATTTATTCTAAGGCGGTTTGGACAAGTATGACTAAAAATTTAGTTGAAAATAGTATTAAAATAACTTATAATGTTAAACTATTTATTTTAAATCAAATTGAAATATCTGGGATATGGGGTTATGGAAATTATGATATTACAATTTTTACTGAAAAAGAACAAATTAATATTAATAAGTTAAAATTATTTAATAAGAACAATGAAAAATTATCATTTATTACATTAGAAATATAAAAAGTCATTTTAATAAATGACTTTTTAACTAACTTGGATTACACCGCCTTTATTAACTATTAAATTAGGTTCTTGTGAATATGAATTTCATCGATAAACAGATTTAAAATAAATATTGATATTAAATTCTCATCACTCATGATTAAAAATATTTACATCAATAACTAAATCTGGGTAAGGATGTAGACCTATTTTTAGTTTAAGTTTAAATCTATTATAACTATCTAAAATCTTTTCTTGCAAATCAGAGTGTTTAAATTTAATAATTCTTCAATCATCAGTTTTTTCACCACGCCACACTACAAAATAATATTTATTATCAACTGTATTAAATGGTTTTTCTTGTGGTGCTATTCATTCTAAAATACCGTCTTTTGTATTTATATTTTTTTTGTTTTTTAGTTCTTGTAATTGTTCTTCGGTTATATTTGTATTACAAGAAACTAAACTTGTTGTACTTGTTCCAATTAAAGTGATTGTACATAAAAAAGTTAATATATTTTTCATTTTTATAAATTAACTATTTTTGTTTCACTGCTAGAATCTTGTTCAAAACCACAAGTATATTTTGTTACAATTTTTCCTGTTCACGTAATTGAATTATCTTGATTATTTATAGTAATTTCTTTTGGCAAAAGATCATTTTCTTTCAATAAAATCATAATTTCTTTAATAGAAATATTTAATGTTTCATAATTATTATTTTTATTAATTAATGCACTAATTGAACCATTAATTTTTTTTGTTAAATTTCAAATATCTTCACAATTATACTTATAAATTTTACTATTATAAATAAGTTTTTTATTAGGGGCAATTGAAATTTGTTGAGATTTAATTGTTTTTTTACTAATTCCTTTTTTTTCTTCTTTTCTTATATTTGAAGAATTAAAACTATTTTCTAATGTTATTTCTGTAGAATAAGAACTTTCATTTGAAAAACTATAATCTGTTCTAGTTTCACCAGATAATCTAAATCCACTTCCAAAAAATTTTGCTTCAGCGTCTACTCCAACAGTTATTCCAAAACTGCCTATATTTCCTGTTGTTTTAGTTGTTGTTTCTGATTTTCCCTGTGTAATACTTAATCCTTTTTGAATTTCAATTGATTTTGTAATTTCTTCACTTATCTCATCGTCTGGAGAATTATAAATTATTTCCTTTTCTGAGGTATTTAATTTTTCTTCGTGATAATTATAAAAGGGCAATAATATTTTTTGTTGTTGTTTTGAAAGTGTTTTAATTGCTTTTGTTTCGATATAATTTAAATTATCTAAATTTATACTAGAAATATTTTTAATATTAGAGTTAATATTTTGTTTTTTATAATATATATATGATCCTATTCTTATTTGTTCTTGCAAATTAATAATATCAGACTCAATTAATTCTAATGGATTATATTCATAAACATTACCATCCGCTGAACCAAAGTACACTTTATTATTTAAGACAACACCAGAAGATTCAATTACACTACCAGCTGTTATAACAATTTTTTGACTTCCTGTTTCTGGATCATATTCATATACCTTATGATCATAAGATCCAAAATAAACTTTATTATTTAAGACAACACCAGAAGATTCAATTGCACTACCAGCTGTTATAACAATTTTTTGACTTCCTGTTTCTGGATCATATTCATATACCTTATGATCATAAGATCCAAAATAAACTTTATTATTTAAGACAATACCAGAAGAATAAATACGCCCATTTGTATTAATAACTATTTTTTGTTGTCCGGTTGCCGGATTATATTCATAAACATTATTATCTCATGAACCAAAGTACACTTTATTATTTAAGACAACACCAGAAGAAACAACACCCCCATTTGTATTAATAACTATTTTTTGTTGTCCGGTTGCTGGATCATATTCATAAACATTATTTCATACTGAACCAAAGTACACTTTATTATTTAAGACAACACCAGAAGAAACAACACCCCCATTTGTATTAATAACTATTTTTTGTTGTCCGGTTGCAGGATTATATTCATAAACATTATTATCTCATGAACCAAAGTACACTTTATTATTTAAGACAACACCAGAAGAAACAACACCACCCCCATTTGTATTAATAACTATTTTTTGTTGTTCGGTTGCTGGATCATATTCATAAACATTATTATCTCCTGAACCAAAGTACACTTTATTATTTAAGACAACACCAGAAGAAACAACACCCCCATTTGTATTAATAACTATTTTTTGTTGTCCGGTTGCTGGATTATATTCATAAACATTATTATCTCATGAACCAAAGTACACTTTATTATTTAAGACAACACCAGAAGAATAAATACCCCCGTTTGTTGTAATTACAATTTTTGTTATTCCAGTAATTTTATTTTCATTATTTTGTCTTTTATTTCTAATTATTAAATTTTCTAAATTATTTTCTTTTTTTTGATAAGGATTAGCGGCAATTGTTGTGGGTACAGTACTTACGCTAATTGTAAATACACTTAATAAACTTAAAAGTTTTTTCAATTTTTATAATTTCCTTTCTTATCTTGAAACTTTTTTATCAAGATCTATTGACATTATATATATATATATATATATACAAGCACTTTTTTTAAATATATTTTAGAAAGGAGGTTAAATATGATTATTATCCTAGTTATATTACACTAATCTGGGCTCGCGGTGATTTTTATAATTTTGTAAAAAATGCCTTAAAGTTTAAAAAAAATTTGCCGCGCTTTTCAAAATACTTGGGAAAAATTCTAAGCGTTAAGCGAAGAATTTTATAAAGGTTCCCAAATTTGTTTGAAAGAACCTCAAAATCTTTTTTAACTTGTAAGTCATTTTATCACAAAAATTTAAGAAAATCAACCGCTCGCCCAATAACAAAATTAGTTATAATCCCATTTTAAAACGATATGGATAAGAACCATAAAACAAAGCATCGTATGGGTCGTGGTACATTTTACTATTGGGTGTGTTTGTTTTGGTATCACTAAATCTTAGTTCACTAATGCACTTATCTAAAAATGGAAATTTATCTAAAATACCATATATTTTGCCTTGAACAAACATTTTTCTTATTCATGTTACGCGATTGATTATACCTGCTTCTTTATTAAAAGATGTCTGATGTTTTTTGGCTTTAAACATCTTAATTTTATAGCCTAAATAAGGGTAAATATCTTCTTGTAATTTTTGCATAAAGTCGTGTGCATTAATATCATAATGAAATGTAGCATATTCAAAACCATCAAATTTATCAAATGTATTAATTATTCATTGTCCGTAATGTTCAACTATTTCGTTTAAATTCATGGAATTTTTTGGTGTAACAACATTTTCTTCAATTAAATATTTATCATATTCATTATTTTCATTAATTTTATAACCACTAAATAAAAACACCGTGTGGTCTTCACTACCATTAGCATAATCAACGCCAATTGAATAACTATCAAATTGATATTGTTTTGTATTTGGATTATAAAAATCTTGTAAATTATATTCTTTAATATATTTACGATAATTTCGTAAAACATAAATACTGGGGTCATTATCGTTATATTCAAATCCGTAGTATTCAAGTTCAAATAAATCAGGCCGTTCTTCTTTGTTTGTTAAAACAAGTTTTTTAGTAATATTAGGTATTTTATTTCAAACAGCACCCATTGTTAATCGTAAATTAAAAATACCCAAACCATTAAATGCTTGTTTGTTTTCTGAATATACTTGATTGTGTTCTTTTAAAATATTTTTAATCCTTTCATTTAAAGGTAAATATGGCGTTACAAATTTTTCATAAAAGACATGGTATTTATCAAAAGGATTAAAAGTAAATTGATTAGAATATGTTTTATGAAAATATGTTGTTACTATTATGTATTGTTTTGCTATGTTGTCTCATTCTTGAAATGTCCAAGATAATTCTTTTACTGGAATAGGATTATCTAAATTATATTGTTCATTATCATTTTCATCAGTATATTTTTCATAAGATACTTTTAAACTTTTAGAACGAAACATTGAAACTCTTAAATTATTATATCTTTTATCTAGTTCTTTATCAGTTAAAATTTCTTTTTCTTCAGCATGTATCATTTCATCTGTCCATGCTGATATAATACCGCTACCTTTACCAACTTTTCCCATAATTTTATTACCATTTGCATAACCCGCAAAAGCAATGCGAACACCACTAGGAAAAACAATTTCGCCACCTTCTTTAACATTTTTAGGTCAAACAATACCATTTTCATTGTCGGGTCCTATATCAATCCCATATTTATCATATAAATAGTTACAGACATTAATTGTATCGCCAAATGTAGTATCTTCGTGAGTGTTGGCATATCTTCGTAGAATATTAGATGAAGCATCGGTAAAATTACAAGCAAAAAATAATTTTTCTGCTAAATGATTTCATGTTTTATTAGTACCACGCCCCGCTGAAACAAACTTAAAAAAAGTTGGCGAAGTAAAATATCGGGCATAACTATCTCCAACAAAGTCTTTAAATACTTCTCAATCAAAACCAAAATTATAGTCACTAAAATTTAAATCATATTTTTTATTTAAATGTTTATAACTAGTAATTCGTTTTTTGTTATTAATTTTACTAAATTCTTGCATATTTATTGACCTCTTTATTTTAAAGATAATACATTATAAGAAAAAATGAAAGGAATTTGTATAAAAATGAGAAAATTTAAACATTTAATATTTGATGAACGATATTTATTTAAAGATTTATTATTATCTGATACTTGTAAAAAGAAAAATGGCACAATTAATTTATCTGAAATATCACGACAAACGGGTCGTGGAGTTAATACTGTTAAAAGAGAAATAAATCGATTTAAAAATATACAAGATTATAATCCATATCAAGCACAAAAAGATTATAAACAAAAACGTAAAAAATGCATTAAAAAACTACCTAAATTTACAAAAGAGCAGTTATATTTTATTAAAATAAGATTTAATAAATACCACGATACACCCGAACAATTAATTTATCGTTATTTCTTGGAGTTTGGTGTTAAATTTCCTGCTTGTGTTAAAACATTGTATAAATGAATTCGCTTAGGTGAATTTGGATTAAAAAAAGAAAATTTACCCCATCGTGGTAAAAAATATAAAACAAAAGGAAAAACTGATAATCGTGGTAAATTAACCAACTTTAAATCAATTTGAGATATTGAAAATAAAGTTTCTAATGTTGGATGATTTGAAATGGATACTGTTGTAGGAAAAGACCATCAATCTAGTAATTTAGTTTTAGTAGAACAATCAAGTAAAAATTATTTTGTAATGAAATTAAAAAATAATACTGCTAATGAAGTTTTAGAAAAATTTAAAGATATTGCTAAAAATAATAATTTAATTGGAAAAATTAAAGGAATAATAACAGATCGTGGAAAAGAATTTAGTAAATGAAAAGAAATGGAAATATTTGCTGAGACACAAGTTTATTTTTGTGACTCCGGTAAACCACAACAAAAACCATTAATTGAGCATATGAACGGTGAATTTAGATATTGACTTTCTAAGGGAATTGATTTTAATAATATTAGTCAAAAAATGATAGATTGAGTAGTTAATGTTATAAATGATAAACTCCGACCATGTTTAAATTGACTAAGTGCAAAGACAATGTTTTTACAAAATTTTAAATAAATTTATTAGTTAAAATTTAATAAATTATTTTTTAGTGTGCTTAAATATGAATAAAATAAGATAAAATTACAAAAATTTAATTTTTTCTGAAAAAGTTGTTGCAATTTATCAAAAATATTTTATTATTAACTTAACAAGATATAAATTTGCCGTTTATATCTACACAGCGCCTAATTAATTAACACTCGAATTCCGTTTGTAGCAATCAAACCAAACATAATCATACTAATCCCGCCCATTACTGGTGCTGGCAACATTTGTACTAATTGATTCACTGGAGCAATAAATGATAATCCAATTGCAAACAAGGCAGCCAATCTTGTTACTCATACCGAAGCAATTCGTGTCATCCCAACTACTGAAGCATTTTCACCATATGTTGTATTTGCTGGTCCACCAACTAAACCATCAAAAATAATTGAAACTCCATCAGCAACTAATGTCCGATGCATTCCAGGGTCTTTAACAAAATTTTTTCCTGTGATTTGCCCCATACTAATATGATCACCAATATGTTCAGCAATCGCAATAATTGCCAAGGGACTAATTGCTAAAATAGCTGGCCCAATATTACTTGCTTTTAAATCTCAAATTTTTTTAAACGATGGATATCATTGCCATTGACTTGGGTCAGTAATTTTTGATGTATCTAAAATTTGATATTCTGTTCCAATTGCGAAATGAAGAATTACACATAATAAATATCCTGCGACAACACCAATAATGACTGGAAGTACCTTAGCAAATCCTTTACATTTCAAAGCGATAATTGCTGTTACTAAAAAGGTAAAAATAGCAATTCCAATCCCAATCCAATGTGAATAAGGTTGCTTTCAAGCAGTTGGATTAAAACCAGCATTATTAATTGCACTTGGGGCAACAGACATTCCAATAATAATAATTAATGGTCCAACAATTACTGCTGGGGAATTTGTTCTAAAAATTTATTACCAATAAAATATACTAATACTCCAAAAGTGATATAAATAACACCAACCATCATTACGGCAATAAAAACCGCATTGCCATACAAAGGATAACACACTCCCATTGCTCCCATATATGCAAACGAACTTCCCAAATACATTGGTACTTTTGCAGCGGTAATTGCAATATAAATTAATGTTCCAACCCCTGAACAAAACAAGGCCATTGCAATGTTCATAACTTCAACTCCAGCTGTTTGATTAATAATTAATGGTACTAACACCGTTGAACCAAACATAGCAAAAACATGCTGTAATACTAAAATTGACCATTGCAAAAAGCTTTTTGGGCGATCATGCGGACCTAATAATAATTTAATATTATTTTCAATTAAAGTAGTTTGTTCTTTTTCCATTATTTTTTCTCCTTCTTTTTTAAAATTGCATAAAAAAACTAGTTTGTAAATTATTACTAACTAGTAAATTGCATTATTAACATTAATTATTTTTTTATTTTGTAGAATATTAAAGATATCAAAAAGAATCTTCTTTTTTTGTAAAAAAACTTCAAATTCTTTCGTCAAACCAATTTGCATTTTGTACCTCAACATTCCTGCAAATAATGATAACATTTTTTAATATTAATGTAAAAAATTATTAATATTTTTTTATTCCCATTCAATTGTTCCTGGTGGTTTTGATGTAATATCATAAGTAATTCGATTAATTTCATGAACTTCACTTACAATTCGAGCTGATACTTTTTCCAATAATTCAAATGGCAGCCAACTTCAATTTGCTGTCATAAAATCAGTTGTATCAACACTGCGCACAACAGCAGTATATCCATATGTTGGTACATCGCCCATTACACCAACTGACTGAACAGGTAATAAAACAACAAATGCTTGTGCAACTTGATCATATAAATTTGCCTGATATAATTCATCAATAAAAATTTGATCAGCTGCTTTTAATAAAGCTACTTTTTCTGCGGTAATTTCACCAATAATTCGGACTGCTAAACCTGGTCCTGGGAATGGATGCTTATACACAAATTTAGAATCAATGCCCAATGATTCACCAGTTCGGCGAACTTCATCTTTAAATAATTCACGTAATGGTTCAATTAATTGAAATGGTAAATCCTTTGGTAATCCCCCAACATTATGATGCGATTTAATTGTGGCAGATGGTCCCTTCACTGAGACAGATTCAATCACATCTGGATAAATTGTTCCTTGTCCTAATCATTTAACATTTTTAATTTTTATTGCTTCTTCATTAAAAATTTCAATAAATAAATTTCCAATAATTTTTCGCTTTTCTTCTGGATTAGTAACTCCCTTTAAAGCAGTTAAAAATCTTTCTTGCGCATTAATTTTAATAATATTTAATTTAAATTTTTCTTGAAATTTTTGTAAATCATTTCATCCACTATCTTGGCGTAATAATCCGGTGTCAACAAAAATACATGTTAATTGTTTTCCAATTGCTTTATGTAATAAAACTGCACAAACACTAGAATCAACACCACCTGATAATGCTAAAACTACATTATCAGTTCCAACTTTATTCTTAATCTCAGTTGTTGCTGCTGAAATAAACTCTGTAATTTTTCATTTTGGGTCACAACCACAAATGTTAAAAACAAAATTGCTTAATAATTGTTGGCCAATTAAAGTGTGGGTTACTTCTGGATGAAATTGTAAACCATAAATTTTCTTTTCTGAATGTTTAATTGCACTAATTGAATTTTCACTATGAGCAATTTTAATAAAATTTGTTGGAATGCCTTCAATATGATCAGCATGACTCATTCACACTTGTGATTTAACAGGGATGTTCGCAAATAAATCTTCTTGATTATCAATAATTAATTCTGAAAAACCAAATTCTTGTTTTGTTGCTCGTTGTACTGTCCCTCCATGTAAATGACTTATTAATTGCATTCCATAACAAATTCCTAAAACAGGAACTTTTAATTCAAACAATTGTTTATCAATTAAAAATGCATCTTCTGTATAAACAGAAGCAGGCCCACCTGATAAAATAATTCCTTTCATTGGTGTTGTTTTAATTTTTTTTAATGCTGTATTATATGGTCATACTTCACAATATACTTCTAAGTCACGGATCCGACGGGCAATTAATTGAGTGTATTGTGACCCAAAATCTAAAATAATAATTTTATTTGTTGTTTTCATTTATTCACCTCTCCATATGTATACATTTAATAATTGTCGAAATTGGTCATTATAATCAAAACCATAACCAACAATAAACTCATTTGGAACAATAAATAGTGCATCATAGGGATAATTAAAATTTGGATGCATAGCAATTTTATCTGCTAAGCAAACTACTCGTAAACTATTTGGTTTTTTTGCTTGAATTTGTTCAATGACAGCCGATAACGTTTTACCAGTATCAATCAAATCTTCAATTAATAAAACATCTTGTCCAGTAATATCTTTTGAAATATCCTTATAAATAGTAAGTTTATTTGTTGACTGAGTTCCAATGTAACTTGAAATACTCATTGTATCAATCACAATTTGAATTTTAAGTTGTTTTAACAAATCACTCATAAAAAATAATGCTCCATTTAGTAAACCAATACAATATAATGTTTTACCTTCGTATAATTTATTTAATTTTTCCGCATAATCCTTAATTTTATTTTGAATTTTATCCTCTGGTAGATATAATTCTAATTTGTCTATTTGCACAATTGTTATTCTCCTTTACAAAATAAAAAAATAAAAGCATAAACTATCATTGCTAATGTGCGAAATAGGTTATGCAAATTATTTTTGTTAAATTTACGAAAATAAAACAAAAAAAATTATGCCCTATAGTATCTTAATGACGGTAAGATGTAGAAACATTAGTCCATAATACTAACATATATCAGCATTTTATCTTTTTATCACACGTTAACTATAACTTATTCTTAAAATTAATGCAAGATAATTTATAAAACTTTAATTAGGTAATTTAATTAAATAATTATAAATTTTAATTACCATCTCATAGAGTTATTTTTTTGTGAAAAGAGTTTAAAATAATTTGCATAAATAAAAAATGTATATGGTATATACATTATACATTTTTGTTAAAAATGAATTCTTATTTTTATTTTTTTTATTTGTTAACATGATTACATAAATTAATCTATGTTCCTTTACAAAATTATAATTTCCCACAAATGTCATCAACATTTTCTACTAATTGCGCTCCGTCTTTAATAAAACCATTGTTTTTATTAGCAACAGTAATTTGAGCTGGAAAACAAAAAACTTCTTTCTCATCATGTTTAGCCAATGACACAATTCGATGTGTTTCATCATCTAAACTTGATTGAACAATGATAACACCATCCATCAATCCTGACATAATCCGATAAAGTTCATACTGACTTTTATTAACATTATTTTGGTATACTTCAGCAATAATGATTTGAAATTTTGTATTAGGATATTGTTTTGTTATTTGTTCATAATCATTTAAATTTTTAAGAATTAAAATACTACTTCCATTACCAAGATTTTTAACCACACATTCATTAATGCCTGGTTCTGAAGTAACAATTAAAGTTATTTTTCGCTTTAATATTTTCTTTGTTAACATCTTAGTTGTCATTATTCCTCTTTTATTTGGTGCTGTTGTTCCACAAATTGCTAATTTATGTTTTTGACCATTTAAAACACCCAAGTCACCAACATAAAATAAAACAAAGGAAGGTCGATAAATATTGCATAATGATTTTGGATATTTACGATCAATAATAGTAACATAACGACATGTTATTTTAGTTTCAATATTAATTAAATCTTCATAAGCAATTTTTTCTTTTGTTTCTAAGGCTTGATAAATTTTAAGTCAGTCCCCATCATATTTTAAAGCAAAAAAAAAGCAAAACTTGACGCATATTAATTCCTTTCTATTTAATAATTAGAATTTTCTTAATATAAGAAATATAATATTAACAGTTTTACTTTTATTATTTTTATTTATAATTAACATTATTTTTTAACATAGCTTCACGAACAGAACGATAAGTTTTCCGATGCAATGATATAATTCCAAATTCTTGTAATGCTAATAAATGTTTTTTGGTTCCGTACCCTTTATTATTTTTAAAATCATATTGTGGATAATTTTGATCAAATTTGAGCATTAAATTATCTCTTGTTACTTTTGCTAAAATTGAAGCTGCCGCAATTGATTGTGAAAGACTATCTCCTTTAATAATTGCTTGGTGATGATAAGATGGTCCTAACTTTTCTGCATCAGTTAAAATTATATCTGGTTTAACCATTAAATTATCAATTGCTTGTTGCATACCAATAATACTTGCTTGCTTGGGATTCAAAGTTTCAACCATTGCAACAGAAATAATCTCAATCGTATAACTAATTGCAATAGACATAATTTCATCTGCTAATTTACTTCGTTGCTTTAGTGTTAATTTTTTACTATCCTTAATTTCATCGTTAACATAATTTAGCGGTAAAATAACAGCGCTAACAACTAAAGGACCTGCTAAACACCCGCGGCCAGCTTCATCAGCTCCTGCCATAATTGTTGTATTAGGATATGACATTAAAATCTCTTGTTCAAATTTATTCATAATTAATTGTTCCTCTTCCAGGTGGAAACTCAAAAGACATTAAACCAAACTTATTATTTCATAAATTATTTAAAAAATCAGTAACAATATTATTAACATTATATTCATCAACTTTATGAAAACGATTTTGTTGCATTACTAATAATAATTCAAAAAGTTTTTGTTCATCTGTTATATCAAAATTATCACTTGGTAAAAGATGATATTGCTTCGCTAACAAAGAAAAATAATATTTATGCATTCATTTTATTGCAGCTAAGCAAATTTCTTCTTTTGGTAAAATATCTTCTTTGATTGACCGTGTAAAAGCTAAATTCATTGCTACTTGTGGCTCATTAATTTTAGGCCATAAAATTCCCGGAGTATCAACTAAATCAATTTGATGATTTAATTTTAATCATTGTTGGCCTTTTGTTATACCTGGTTTATTACCAACTCGAGTTGAATTTTGTTTTATTAAAGCATTAATAAAAGTAGATTTTCCAACATTAGGAATACCAATTACCATTACTTTTAGTTTTGATGATTTAATTCCTCTATTTTGATCACGTTCAATTTTATCAGCTAAAACAAAATAAATTTTTTCAATAATTAATTTTGTAATATTGCCATGCTTACTATTTAATGGTAAAACAGCAATCTGTTGAGATTGGTAATATTCAAGTCATGCCTTGAAGGCAACTGGGTCCGCTAAATCTTTTTTATTTAAAATAATTAACTTTGGTTTTAAACCACGTAAGTTATCAACCAATGGATTTGAAGAGGAAAACGGAATTCGACTATCAACAATTTCAATTACTAAATCAATTAATTTACTTTGCTCATCAATTTGTTTAATTGCCTTTGCCATATGGCCAGGAAACCAATGAATATTTGTTGTCATTTTATTTTCCTCCTTTTAATCTTTTTTTAATAATTTTTATCATTTTAAATAAAAATTATTTAACATAATCTTCAACTCATTCCAATGAAATTGCGGGAATTTTCTTTTCTTTTTTAATATCTTCTAAAAATTTAGCACATAGAAGTAAATTATCGGTTGTTTCACTATCAGGTAAAGATAAATTTGTTGTCATTAATTTAATAAATTCTTTAACAATTTGTTTTACTGATGATTTTGGTTGAATTCGAACACTATATGCTGTTTCTAATTTTTTTTGATATTTTGTTAATAACAATTGGAATGCTTTAATTGCTACTATTTCTGTATTATCCTCTATTTTAAAAAGTCCTAAAATTTGTGTATTTCAATAAACATCTGGTTGAGAAAAATTAATCCCTGTAATTGGTACTGTGTCAATAAATTCAACATTATTATAACGATAAATTTTTTCACGGCTAAAAAATATTCCTCTTCCTTTTTCAAATGTTTCATTATTATCAAATATTTTTTCTAATAAAAGTTCTTTATTACTATCTGGTAAACTAATAATTAATATTTTCTTATTAGCATACTTTTTTAAAAGTTTCTTAAAATTAGCTAAACACCGCTGATATTCTTTACTAGTTTGCTCTTCATGACATAATAACATTTGACAATAAATTTCTTGGCTATGATAATATTCCATTCATTTTTTTGTTTGCTCAACATCAGCTTTTTGTGTGTTTGAAAATAAAATTATTCTTTTCACATCATTTAATTTCGCATAATTTAAAAGATTAGCACCAGAATGTGCAATTCTTGCATCAACTACTTCAATAATAACATCAGCTGCTTCAGCAAGTTTATAAACCCTCTTATTATTTTTAATAAATTCTTTGGGAATTGAAAATTTCTTATCACACATAATTGTGTTTCCTCCTTGTGTTATTATTTTAATACAAATTAAAAAGACTTTATCAGTCTTTTAGGGTTATTTTGTTTTAATAATCTCTTTAATTCGAGCAGCTTTACCAGTTCGATTACGCATGTAATAAATTCTAGCACGACGAACTCGTCCATATTTTACAATTTCAATCTTATCAATTAATGGCGAATGTAAAGGGAATTTTCTTTCAACGCCAACTCCATTACTAATTTTACGAATTGTAACTGATTTTGCAATTCCGCTACCTTGTAACTTAATTACTACTCCTTCAAAAGCTTGAATTCTAAACTTATTTCCTTCCTGGATTTTATAATGTACTTTAATTGTATCTCCTGAAGAAAATTGTGGCAAATCACTACGAAGTTGATTTTTTGTAATTTCTTCTGTTAAATTCATCTTCATAACTGTTTTTTCCTTTCTACGGTCGTTAAACCTTTTTTTCGTTTTTAATTTTTTCTAATAATATTTGTTGTTCTGTGGTTAAAATTTTTTTTTCTAAAAGGTCGGGACGTTTTAATCAAGTTTTTTTTAATGCTTCATATTCTCGTCATTGGTCAATTTTCTGATGATGACCACTTAATAAAATTTCAGGAATATAATGGCCATCATATTCAACTGGTTTTGTATAAACAGGATAATCTAATAGATTGTTAGAAAAAGAATCATTGAGATGTGATTGTGTATTAATTACATTTTTACATAAACGAGTAACACTATCAATTACAACCATACTAGCTAATTCACCGCCAGTTAAAATATAATCACCAATTGATAATTCATAATCAATATAATATAAAATTCTTTCATCAAAGCCTTCATAATGTCCACAAACTAAAATTAAATCATTATCATTTGCTGCAAATTGTTGCACTTGTTCTTGCACATATTGCTTACCTTGTGGTGTTAACAAAATTGTTACACTATCTTTTGTTTGGTTAGCTTTAATCGCTGCTACTAATGGTTCAATCATTAAAACCATTCCTTCACCACCACCATATTGGTAATCATCAACTTGTTGATGTTTGCCAATGCTATAATCACGAATATCAACAATTTTAATTGCAATTAATTTTTCATAAAGTGCTTTTTTAATAATTGATGTTGTCATAAAATTATTGAACATTTCTGGAAATAAAGTTAACACTGTAAACTTTTTCATTTTAAATCACCTTTTTTAAAATAATTTCTTCTTGTTGCAGATCAACTTGTTCAACATATGCATCAACATTTGGAATCATCATTAATGTACCATCTGTTGTTTTAATTTCAAAAACAAGATGTGCCTTAGTTTCAAATTGATTTACTAAAATCCCAATTTTTTTTTGATTATGAAAGACTGTAAAATTAATTAAATTTTCCTGATTAATAACTTCTGTATAATTCAAATTTGCTTTTTGAGCAAATAAATAGCATTCTTTAAAAGCTATTACCTCATTAATATTAGTAAACTCTTTAAACTTTAAAATATAATCTTGCTTAGTAGCAGTAATTTTAATTAATGTTACTGGCGTATACATCATTTGAACTTGAATAAACATTAATTTATTAAGCAATTTATTTATATTTTTAATGTTTATTAATAAAGTTGCTTTAAGTTCGCCTTTAATTGCATGGGGCTTTTTAAGTTTAAAAATTTTTAACAAATTTTCCATCTATAAAACCTCAAACTTAATATTAACTTTATTTTGATCAACATGTGCTCTAATATTTAATAAAGTTCTTAAGCTATTAGCAATTATTCCTGCTTTACCAACAACATATCCTAACACTTCTTCATTATACATTACTAATAAATTAATTTCTCCTACGTTTGTCGATGGCATTTGACGAATTTCATAATATAATTCATTATCATTCTGACAAATTAACGGATTAATTAAATTTTTAAGTTTAGTAATATACATTAATTAACACCACACTTAATTACAACTATTTTTTGGCATCTGTTGCTGCCTTTTCTTTTGTACTCTTTGTTGTTTTAGCAGCATATTTTTCATTATGCAATTTAGTCATTAAACCTTCTTTACTTAACAAATTACGAACAGTATCAGTTGGTTGTGCTCCTGTTAATAATCATTTGTAAGCAAGATCATGATTAATTTTCACATCACCATTAATAGGATTATATGTTCCAATTAACTCAATATATTTTCCATCACGTTTGACACGAGCATCTGTTGCAACAATTCGGTAGAATGCTGATTTCTTTTTGCCTATTCTTTTTAAACGTAATTTTACCATTAATAATTTCCTTTCTAATTCTGCGTTCATGTTAAACTATAAAACTTAACATCCTTTATATAATACCTGAAATTAAAAAAGAGTCAAGTTTTTTAACTTAACACTTTATTTTTTGCTAATCATATTTTCCTTCTTCAGAAAAATCATTTTTAAAAACATTTAACACTGATTGTGGGATAAAAACATCTTTTTTATGTAATGTCATCCCTTTTTCACTAATTCCAAATATTTTTTCATTTACACGTTTGTTTAATGTTTCGCTTTGATATTTAGAATCTAACTTATTATTTTAAAAAATATATAAATATTGTAAACCAATTAATAAGGTTAAAATACAAATAAAAGAAAAAGTTAAAATTAATCATCCCCATTCTTGAAAAACATTAAGAAAAAAATAAGGATATCAAGTATCAGGTGGTCTCTTATCTAAATGACGCAATGTTCCTTGAATTAAAATTATAATAAAATAACAAACTGGATAAATTAAAATTAATCATAATGCTAATTTATAATGTTGTTTTAAATTATATTCAAAAGTTCCGGCTGTTAAAATATAACTAATAATCATACTAATTGGAATTACTAAGTGCAAAACAATTGTCGACATTCAAGCATATACATTGTATTGATTAACATCTTGTGTACTTATAAAAATTCCAAGTCAAAAAACTACCATTGTAATTGTAATATATGTTGTCACAGTTAATTTAATTAAATAACTAGGACTTTGAATTTTAAACTTGTTTTTAAATAAATGAAAAAATAAACAGCAACAATATAATTAGTTTGCGTTGTAAAAAACGAATAATAATTTGATACTCGTTCTGCATATCCTAAATCACGAAATTGAGGTTGTGGACTAATTATTGCTAACACTAAATCAGTAATTAAAAAAAACTTAATTGTACATAAAATAAAATTTTAGTATTTCACTTTAACATAAAAAACCTCCTAATAATTAATATTATGTAATAATATTTGTGAACATTCTTGGCAAGCTAAAGAGGGAAAAACATCACCATTTGAAACAAATTTAATCCCAACTGGATTAAAAAAATATGACAAACTTCACATTCTTTTAAGCCCTGTCTCACTTGTCCTAAACACTTATCACACATATTGGCATTATTTTCTCGTAAAAAATATTGATGACAATGGATACAATTAACAACCATATTTTTAAATTGAGTTGTTTCTCATTTCGAATATTCATAAGAATAATTAGATCCAACATAACCATACACTTTTAAAATTCATTTATTATCCTTTGTAATTTTTTTCCATTTAAATTAACTTTTGTTAACAAATATTTTCTTGCTAGTTCACTATCAGTAAAAACTTTAACAACTTTCCCTTGGTCAGGAGTATCAGCATTATCAGTGTAAAAAACAATATATAAATTTTTAATTGTATTCACTATCTTTTCATTCCTTCTGTTTTTGTATCCTTTTGAAAATTTTGTGCAGCACATTTAAAACAAATTATATATTCTTTATTATTTACTAATAATTTTCAAAATAATTCGCGATTAAAATCATCTCAAACAAGACGATGTTTTTTACATAAATCACATTGAAAAATTTCCAAACCAACTAATTCACTTTCATATTCTGAACAAAGTTGATAACGAGCTAATTTGCTTTTAACACGATTACATTATTGACAAATTGGTAACTTTTTAATAAAGCCTTCTGTTCCTTGCTTGTTTAGTTCGTAATTATCAGTTGTACTATCAAATGTAAATATTAAACAAAATGAAATTGCTTTAATAATATCTGCATTATATTTGTTATCTAAATAACAATCTTCTAACGTTCGTTCTGCATCAGTAGCTGTTTTACAAATACATTGTAAATTTTGTTCTTTACCGTTACCATCAAAGATAAAATAATAATTTCAAATCAATTTTTTATTCCTCACATTGCTATAATTAATAATTAATATATAGCATTATTATATCATTTTTTTATTAAACCGTTTATTAAAACACAAAAGACCTGTTAGGTCTTTATTTTATTTTCATAGTTAATTCAACTGCATGGTAAGACAAAATTATCTAACTTTTTTCTTAATTAGTAAAAATTCGTAATACTTTTAATGCTAATAATCGTGGATTTTGATCAAGCTCTTTACGAATTTTGGGGTTATCAATAATTAATGATAAAAATTCATATACTTTGTATTCATTGTATGTATATAATTTGTCAATAAATTTTTTAACATCTAATTTTAGTGTAAGAAGTAATTTTAAAATTTTATTTCAACTTGTTTTTGAACAATCTTTTTCAATTCGACAAATAGTCGATTATTGTAACCCTGACATTTTGGTTAATTCACGTTGAGTTAATCCTTTATGAATTCGTAATTGTTTAATAACTTCGTTAATTTATATATGTTCCTTTCATATTATCATAAGTAACTAAGTTAAATATTTTATGTCCCCTATCTATGCAATGCTAAAATTATAACAAAAAAAATTTTATAATTAAATAAAATTTTTATATGCATCAAATTAAAATAATAAGTTTCGCGGCGTACGTGGAAAGGGAATCACATCACGAATATTTGTCATTCCTGTCACAAACATGATAAAACGTTCAAACCCTAAGCCAAAACCTGCACTTTTATAATAACCATATTTTCGTAAATCAATATATCATTGTAAATCTGTCGTTGGAATTTTTAGTTCATTACAACGACTAACAATTTTATCATAATCATTTTCACGAACACTACCGCCAACTAATTCTCCAATTCCTGGTACTAGTAAATCACACGCAGCAACTGTTTTATTGTCATCATTAATTTTCATATAAAATGCTTTAATTTCTTTCGGATAATTAAATAAAAAGGTTGGTTTTTTTGTTTTTATTTCACACAAATATCTTTCATGCTCAGTTTGTAAATCCATTCCTCAAAAAATATCTGGATTTTCAAATTTTTGACCTTTTGTAACAGCTTTCTGCAAAATTTCAATTGCTTTTGTATATGATAAATAAACAAATTCATCATTTAAAACACTTTTTAATCTTTCCAATAATTTATCATCAACATTACTATTTAAAAAGTCAAGTTCATAATGGTTGTTAATAAATAAATAATTAATAATATGCTTAATCATTTTTTCAATTAATGTCATATTTTCTTCCAGGTCAATAAAAGCAATTTCAGGCTCAATCATTCAAAATTCAGCAGCATGTCTTGTTGTATTAGAATTTTCAGCACGAAATGTTGGACCAAAAGTATAAACATTTCGAAAAGTTTGTGCAAATCCTTCAGCATGAAGTTGACCTGAAACAGTTAAACTAGCTTTTTTCCCAAAAAAATCTTCATTATAATTATTATCAGTTCTTGTTGTTACAATAAATGATTCGCCAGCACCTTCAGCATCATTTCCGGTAATGATTGGTGTATGAACATAAATAAAATTGTTTTTATTAAAAAATTCATGAATTGTAAAAGAACTACTACTACGAATTCGGAACACCGCATTAAAAGTGTTTGTTTTTGCACGTAAATGAGCAATTTCACGTAAATATTCATAAGAATGCTCTTTTTTTTGTAATGGATAATCTTCACTTGCCTCGTCAAGAATTTCAATTACGGATGCTTGAATTTCAAATGGTTGTTTGGCAGATGTTGTTACACAAAACTTTCCAACTACTTTAATTGCTGATGAAATTCGTAAACTACTAATTGCTAAAAAATTAGCAAGTTGCTCCGCTTTATAAACAATTTGCACATTATTAAAAACTGTTCCATCATTCATAACTAAAAAACCTAATTTACCACTACTGCGATTAGAACGAACTCACCCCAAAATTGTAACTTCACTTTGATCTTTAACTTGATCTTGGTATAACTCTAAAACTGTTGTCATATTTTTTCTCCTTTTTTCTTTTATAATTTAATTGCACTTTCTAATGCTAATTATACCATTTGGTAAAAATTATTTTGCCGCTCAGCTGCTGTTGTCACAGCACCAGTAATAAAGGAATCAGAAATTGTTGATAATGTTGCTGCATTTTTCTTTAATGCTAAGGCATTTGCAAACAAAGCAAATGCTTCCATTTCAACACATACTGTCTTATACTTGGCTTTATTTTTTTCAATCATCATCATTTTTACGATAAAAAACATCAGATGAATGAACAATTCCAGGAAAAGTTTTAATTTGTTTTGCTTTAGCAACTCCTTCAATTGTTGCAAAAAGATGTTGTGAAAAATTTAAAACATTATCTTCTATTCCTGCTACAATTCTAGCATAATTATTTTCGCCATAAGCTGCTGTTGCGTTAACAATATCATAAATCTTTAGTGCAGCATCATAACTACCTGCTGAACCAATTCGAATAATATTATCAACATTATAAAATTTAAATAATTCATATGAATAAATTCCAATGCTAGGACATCCCATTCCACTTCCAGCAATTGTAATTGTTTTATTTTTATAAATTCCGGTGTACATAAACATATTTCGAATTTCATTCACTAATTTTATATTTTCGAGAAAAGTTTCCGCAATAAACTTTGCTCGTAATGGATCTCCGGGCATTAAAACTGTTTCAGCAATTTCTTCTTGTTTAGCATTGATATGTGGTGTCATTTTCATTCCCTCTTAACATTTTTTATAATTAATTTATATTGTACTATAAAAAATAAAAAGGAACATTAGTTCCTTTAATTTTAACAATATTTTTTAAAATTTTATTACTTTTAATCCGATTTTCTAAATATTGGTGCTCTTTATTAATAGATAAAAGCGCTTTAATTAAATTATCATTTCAATATATTAATGGTAATAAAGAAGAAATAAAAATTTCATTTTTTTCATATAAAGTTGAAGAAACAACAGTATGCATAATATCAGTATATTTTGATAAATCCGAATTATATTTTGATGTAACACCAATTACATTTACCCCATTATTTTTGGCTTCCTTAGCTGCTGCTATTACAGCCATTGTTTTTCATTCTAAACTTACACAGATTAATAAATCATCTGGTTAGATCAAACTGGCACGAGTAATAATATTATTTTCATTTTCTACCAACAAACTACAAGTAAAGCCAAAACTAAATAAACGGGTAGCTAGTTCTTTTACTGCTAAAGATTAAATTCCTAAACCAGCTAAATAAATTCCTTTCGCTTTTTTAAAAAGGTAACTGTGTTTAAAAACTTAACATCATCAAAAGTTTGCTGATTACGCTCTTGCATATCTTGATAATATAAAAAAATACTTTCTGTTTCATCTAAATGCAAATTATTGGTTTCTAAACGTTCTTGTTCTGCAACTATTGCAATAATAAAATCACGATAACCAATAAAGCCTAACTTTTTAATTAAAGAATAAATTGATGAATAACCGATTCCAGTCGCTTTTGATAAACCTTCAATTTTAAGGTTTCGAATATTATGAATATTTTCACAAATATAGTTTGCAATTTTAATTTCTTTTTTTGTGCAAGTTCCTTGAATCATTGATAATTTTGAGAGAATTGAAATATTATCCATTGTTTTAATAATTTCAACGATTATCTTGTTGAGCCATTACAAAATCTTTATCAACAATATCTGATGACCAGACTTTATTAATTAAATCATCAGTAAAATACATTCAAGGTAATAATTTATTAACATAAATTTTATGATCATTTACTCGTTGATTTGGGGTTGAAATAATATGCGACCAATTTGCTAATTTAACTGCTTTTGACATATCTTTCCCAGAAATTACTACAATCGTTACTCCTTTTTCTTTTGCAATTGTTAATGCTTTGTTAACTGCTTCATTATTACCAAATAATGAATAAGCTAGAATTAAATCATTTTTATTCATAATCCGAGAACGAACCATTAAGTCTTCTTCATTTTCATTTAGATTAAAAGCATTAAAACCAAAACAATATAATTCTAGCGCTAATGTTTGTGACAATGCATTTGTTGAACCCATCCCAATTACAAAAATTCGATATGCTTTTTTAATTGCATTAATTGTTTGATTCATCTTTTTATTATCAATCATCGTATCATTTTGATTAAGAATATCAAAATATGTTTTCTTCATTAGACTCTCCATATTTTCAAAATCTAATGATTTAATTTCAATATCAGCAGCAATCGCAATTAAAAAGTCTCGATAACCATTAATCTGCATTTTTCGTAACAAACCATATATTGCACTATAACCAGTATTTACTTGTTGTGCTAAAACTTCAATATTCATTGTTGTTACTTCCTTCATATTTTCTTTAATATATTTAATAATTTCATTTTCTTTTTTAGTAAAATTCTTTGAATCGAATGTTTCTAATTTTGATAAAAATGATGCCATTTTATTTAATCTCCTTTTATGTTATTTTCCAGTAGTTCTTGTGCTGCTAAGCGAGCAATTATTGCAGCATTATCAGTACAATATTCTAATTTTGGAATAACTATTTTTAAATTTGGTGTTGCTAAATTTAAAATTGCTGCTCGTAATGCGCTATTAGCTGAAACTCCACCGACTAACGTAACCATTTGCGGCTGAAAATTTTGAATTGCTAATTTTGTTTTTCGCATAATAATATCAACACATGTTTTTTGAAATGTCGCACAAAAATTAGACAAGTTAATTTTAGTATTACGTTCTTCTTTTGCAATTAAATTAGCTACAGCTGATTTTAATCCGCTAAAAGAGAAATTATAACTTTGATCATTTAATGATAGTGGTAAGTGATATTGTGTTGTTGTTCCTGTCGCTGCAAGCTTATCAATAACAGGTCCGCCCGGATACCCTAAGTCCAGCATTCGAGCAACCTTATCATAACATTCACCAATTGCATCATCTAATGATGAGCCTAAAATTTCAAAATTCAAATGTTTTTTCATTAATATTAACTGAGTATGGCCACCACTAACTAGCACTGCTAAAAGAGGAAATAAAAAATCATTTTCGATTGCACTAGCATAGATATGACCATATAAATGGTTTAAAGGTAAAATTGGAATTTCTAAATAATTAGACAATGTTTCTGCTATTGTTTTCCCAATATGTAGTGCTCCAATTAAACCAGGTTTTGCTGTATATGCAATGTATTGTAATTCTGTTATATGAATATTAGCTTTTTGCAAAGCTTCAAGTAGAACATAAGAAAAGTTTTTTAAATGTAACCGCGAAGCAAGTTCTGGCACAACTCCACCGTATTTTGTATGTTCCTTAATTTGTGATGAAATAATATTTGCTAAAATTTTTCCATTCTTAAAAATAGCAATACTAGTTTCGTCACAGCTTGTCTCAATTGCAAGAATTACCATTTCATTCACCTCCTCATTATTATATAATAATTTTTCCTTAAAAAAATACTAAGAAAGAAACAAGTAACAAAAATATACAAAAAAATAATAGATAAATCTATTATTTTTTAATTTTTGTATATTTAATAAAATTACCCTAAATAACCTTGTTATCCTTCATTACTTTTTCAATCTCTGCAATTGCAGCGTCTTCATCAGAACCACTTGCAACAATTTCTACTTCTGCACCTTGATAAATTCCCAATGCAATAATAGTCATGATTGATTTTAAGTTACCAGTTTTTCCTCCTGAGAAAATAGTAATATCTGACTGGTATTTTCCTGCTTCTCCTACAATTAATGCTGCTGGACGTGCATGCATCCCAACAGGATCAGCGATAACAGCTTTAAATGATGCCATTAGATTTCCTCCTTTAAAATATACTAACTCATTATATCAAAAAAAACAAAAATAAGTATATTATCCCTAAACAATTTTTTATGTTTTTAAATAAAAATTTCAAATATTTGGTATTGTTATTTTCTTTTATGATTCCACTTTTTTAATTGCTTGACTATCTGCTGAAATAATCTTGACATTATAAGGATGCGAAAAAACAATTTGGACATTTTGCGCAATAATTTTAACAACAACTCCAATTCCAAATAATTCATGACTAACCATATCATTTACTTTTCATGGATTAGTTTTAAAAGCTGATTCAATGTTTTTATTAAGATTAAAGACAGTTCGTGATTGTTTTTCACTTTGATTATTATAAAAAATAGTAATTGACTTTTGCTTACTAAACAATCTTTCGCTATTAACTTTTTCATAAAAATCGTTATCTAACTCTTTAATAAATCGTGATTCAAAGCGTTCATTACCTGTAATATATGAATAACCATCAGCATAACTAATAAACAACAATTCTTCTGCTCTTGTAATGGCAACGTATAAGGCTCGACGCTCTTCTTCTAATTGTTCAGTTCCCATTTTAATAGCTTGTGTTGTTGGAAAGATTCCTTCATTTAAACCAACAATAAAAACAACCTTTTTTTCTAATCCCTTTGCATTATGAATTGTCATTAAAGAAATAGTATTATCAGTTAAATTATCACTATCACTATCAGTTTGTAATGAAATTAATTGTAAATATTCACTTAATAATTCTGTTCCTGCTAATTCCTTATTTTGCTGATCAAATTTACCAACTGACGCAATTAATTCTAAAATATTTTCTTCTCGTTCTTCTTCATAGTTATCTCGTAAACGCTGCAAATAACCTGTTTTATTTAAGAGAAGAACTAATAAACTTTCAACTGATTTAGCAGTTGGTAATTGTGTTAATGCTAGGACAATTGCTTCTCGCACTTTATTTAAACTATGTTGAAGATTTAATGGCAATAAATCAAAATGTTGCTCTAGTAATGTTGTAAACATTATTTGTTGCTCTTTTAATATTTGCATAATTTGTTCAAATGCTTTTGGACCAATTTTTGGTGTTAACAACAAAATCCGTTCAATGGCTAAAGAATCATTATTCATAATTATTTTTAAAAAAGCAAGTGCATCTTTAATTTCTTTTCGTTCATAAAATTTAAAAGTCCCAAAAATACGATATGAAAGACCATAATCAGCAAGGGCCGTTTCTAAATCACGTGATAAGTAATTGGCACGATATAAAATTAAAATATCATTATAAGCATAATTTTCTTCTTTAATTAAAGTTTTAATTTTACCAGCTACAAAATAACTTTCATCACTACTATTAGCACCGTGATATAAAATTGGTAATTGCCCTGAAGTTTTGATAGTAAATAAATCTTTTTCAATCCGATTTTTATTATGAATAATCAAATTATTAGCTAATGATAAAATGCTTTGTGTTGACCGATAGTTTTCATTTAAAAAAATTGTTTGTGTATGCGGAAAATATTTATCAAAATTTAAAATTAAATTAATTTTTGCTCCCCGTCACGAATAAATTGTTTGATCAGGGTCCCCAACAATAGTAATATTGTGATTATCACCGACTAATCATTTAATAATATCAAATTGCAATTCATTGGTATCTTGAAATTCATCAACTAAAAAATAATCAAAACGATTTTGTCATTTTTTTAATACTTCTCCATTATTTTTAAATAACTTATATGTTAATAAAATTAAATCATTAAAATCAACGCTATTTATCTCTCGTAAACGTTTTTCATAAGTGTCATAAACTTCTGCTCATCGCATTTCATCACCATTTGCTGATGCTTTTGCACTATTAGGGCTAATAAAGTCATTTTTTCATTTCGAAATAAAATTCTTCACCATTTTTGCTTCTTGTGCATCATATTTCATAGGTAATGTTTTATAAATATTACGAATGATACTATCTTGGTTTGCCATATCAATAATATTAAAATGACGATCATAATTTAAATGAATAATATCTTCTCGTAAAATACGAGCACATAGGGCATGATAAGTTGCAATCATACAACGCCGCTGGCCACTACCACTATTTCCAATCATCTCAACAATACGGGCTCTCATTTCATTAGTAGCTTTATTAGTAAATGTAACAGTACAAATGCGTCATGGTTGCAAATTAGCATATTTAATTAAATATGCAATTTTGTTAGTAATAACGCGTGTTTTGCCACTTCCAGCTCCAGCAATAATTCGCACTGGTCCAGTAATTGTTAAAACAGCTTCGCGTTGATTTGGATTTAAACTTTCAATAAATTCATTGACCATGATATTCTGCCTTTCTTTACAAACAATTACATTTTACCCTATAATTCATCAATTTCTTTTAAAATTTCATCAGAAATATTTCCTGGTTGGTTTTCTTGTAAATGAATATGTTTTGTTTTTCTTGTTATTAATTCTTTTGGTATTGTTGGTGCTTTTTTAGGAATTGGTTTTTTCTTGACAGTAAATAAATGAAAATGACGATCAAATAAAATTTGATGATTTGGATTTAACACTAAACCAAAAATTAAACCAAAGTATCATAAAAAATAAATTGTTGTGATAGTTCGAATAATAATTAATGCAATTGGATTTTTATTAGTTGTCCGAAACAAATCACTTAAACTAATTTCAAAAATTAAATTTAAACTTAAATTTGTCAATAAAACAACAAATCAAGGTAAAAATGTAATAAATAATTCACGGGTAAAAATAACTGCTAACTTTAATTTTGTCTCACTCGTAACTAATTTAATTTGAAAACAAAATTTTCCAATTGTTTTACCATCTCAAAAATAAGGAATAAGAACAAAATAAAGAAAGAAAAGAACAAAAGTAACAGCAATAACTAAAATAAGCGCTCAAATTGTTCGAGCTTGATCTCAATACTTCATCGTTAAAGTTAATACTAAGGGAATTAAACTCGTTAAAATAATATCAAAGAAACGAACAAAAATCACACGAACTGGACACGCTAATTGATGAAGCTGATATTCTTCTTCTGGTTTTGACATTATCGTAGCAGCTGAATTTTTATTGTTTGCTAATTCTTGCATTATTTATTTTGTATTTTCCAGTTTTCAATGTTTAATAAAACCTTTAATATCAGTAACAATCATTTTAAATTGTGATTCTTTTACATTTTTAAGATATTTATTTTTCATAAAACTTTTATAACGACGTTCTAATTTATTTTCGGCACTATGGATAGCTTTAATTGATAATCTTTTATTGTTTTGTAAACTAACAATTTCTAAAAATGTTACTAAGCAAAAGCGAATAAAAGCATACTCTAATTCTTCTTGATATTCACGATATAAATTTAAATCACGATATAAATTAAAAATATAAATTCATTGTTTAATTAAATCAAAAACACTATAATTGACAATTCCTAATTCATAATCAACTAGCACATCTTTAATTGCAACATATCCCCCAGTATAAACTAATGCGTTATAAATAAAGAAAGTATCAGTACGACGATAATCAAGTAATGTAATATTTTTTTGTAAAATAAGGTTTCGACGAAATATCTTTGTAAAAAATGAGCAATTAACATATGCTAACACTTCTTTATTAGTTTTAGGCGACAATAAAACATTACATTTATTTCAAATTTCACTTTTTTCCTTTGAATTCGCATAATATAACCTAAATTCAAGCATATCAACTTTTTTATGTTCAACTTGATATGTTTCAACTTTTTCTTTTAAAACTGCAACTGCTGTTTTATGAATTGTCTGTCCTTCATCAACAATCATAAAAAAATCTCCTTGTGCAATTGAAATAGCAGTATTAATACCATATGAAAAGCCTTGACTTCGTAAATTTGTAATTACTTGAATTTGTTTACCAATATTATTATAAAAGCATTCATTCATAAATTCTAAGAGTGGTGATTTTGGTTGGAATCCATTATCATCAATTAAAACAATTTCATAATCGTCACTTGTTTGTTCCTTAATTGATAGTAAAGTCTTCATTAATTTTGTCTGATTATTTTGTACTACAATAAGAAATGATAAAAACATTTTAATCCCCTCTCTCAATCAATTCTTGCCATAATTATAACATTTTATCTCTTTTTAGTATAATTATTATATTAGAAAAGTAAAATAATTTACAAGTTTAAAAAGAAGGGTTCATAAAATGACAAATGAAACATTACAAAAAATTTTGCAACAAAAAGAAATTACAACTGATGATAAAATAATATTTCGAACAATTTTTGATGTCTTGAGCACCTTATTTACTGATGAAAATTAGCTTTCAACTTTAACAAGTGGCTATAATATTAATCATTATCAACAAGTTTGATTTTCTAATATTGTTTCTCTCACCTCAAAAGCATTAGCAATTAAAAAGGGATATGCAAATTATATGTCCGATGACTGAAATTATATTTATTATTTTAATGACACAAATGATCAGACAAAACAACAAAAATTAGGTGAAAAACAATTAGAACGTCTAACCCAATTAATTACTTTTGCAAAATTAAATGAAAAAAAATTAGGTATTGGTTATCATTTTGTTGGTATTTTTACATTTATTGGCTTTCTTGATAAAGATTACAAAACAATGATTTATCAAAAAATTAAAAATAGTTATCAACTTAATAAATAATTTAAAAAACCATACTAAGAAAGTATGGTTTTTTAAAATTGATAGTTATTATTTTTATTTGCTTTTGCTTCTAATCGTTGTTTTCTAATTAATTCTCGGGTCATTTTTTTAACTCGGGAATAATCAAACGGATTTCGTTTTCCTGCTCCAGCTTTAATATGTTTGCCAAAAATATTAATTTTTCAAACTCAATTTCTTTGTTTAAATCGCATAATAGCTCCCTTCATGTTAAACATAAAGCCCTACTCATTTATGGTACACAATAATTACCAATTTTTCAATTCATTCACAAGAAAATTAAAAAATGGGTCAAATACTTTATTAAGGATTCGGTACGATTATTATTTTTAAAAATAATTAAGTTAAAACTTCATATCCAGTCGGAGTAATTAAAATTGTATCTTCAAAATGGGCACTACATAAGTTTAAAGCTGACACTGGCGTTCAATTATCATCTAACATTTTAATTGCTTTAGTTCCAATTTGAACCATTGGTTCAATACAAATCGTCATTCCAGCTTGTAAGCACATTCCTACTCCTGCTGTTCCAACATTAGGAACCATTGGTTCTTCATGTAATTCACGCCCAATTCCATGGCCGACAAATTCAGTTGGTAAAAAAAAACCTTCTCCTTCAACATATGTTTGAATTGTTTCAGCAATATCGCCAATTCGTACTCCTGGTTTCAAAATTGCGGTTGCTTTTGCTAATGCTGTTTCAGTGACAGTTAATAACTTCACATGTTCTGCTGTGCGCGGTTTTCCAACAATTACAGTAAAAGCACCATCACTATTATAACCTTCATATGAACAACCCGCATCAACAGAGACAAGGTCACCTTCCACAAATGGTGTATGATTTGGAATCCCATGGATTAAAACTTCATTTAAAGAAACACAAATGGCCGCGGGAAAACCATATAAACCTTTAAAATTTGGTTGGCAATTATTTGCTCGAATAATTTCTTCTGCGCGATGATTAAGCATTACGCCTGTTATTCCTGGTTTAATCATCGCTTTTAATTCTTGATGAATTTGTTTTAATGTTAAACAAGCTTTGCGCATATATTCAATTTCTTGGTCTGTTTTAATTGTAATCATAGTTAAATTCCTTTCAGATTTTATTTTATCATAAAAAAAAAAAAAAAACTAACAACACAACAGTTAGTTTTTTTGGTTAGACTAATTCAATAATCACCATCGGAGCATTATCTCCTTTACGATTATATAATTTTAAAATACGTGTATAACCACCATTACGAGTTTTATATTTTTTGGCAATGCCATTAAATAATTTTTGTAATGCGGTTTCCTTTTCATTTGCCTCAATATCACGTAAAAAACTAGCAGCACGACGACGAGCATGTAAATCTTGTCGTTTTCCTAGTGTCACTAATTTATCAACATGACGGCGTAATTCTTTGGCGCGTGTTTCTGTTACTTCCAACCGTTCATTAATAATTAATTCGGTTGCTAAATTACGCATTAAGCCATTTCTTCAAGCAGTATTTTTCCCTCTTTTTTGTTGGTATGACATCCTTTTTCACCTCTTTTAATCACGTCGAAAGTGTAAACCTAATTGGGCCACTTTATCTTTAATTTCTGTTAATGATTTTTTCCCTAAGTTTCTAATTTCTTGAATTTCATCTTCTGATTTTGAAACTAAATCACGTAAAGTATCAATTTTTGCTCTTTTTAAACAATTTTGTGAACGTTGCGTAAACTCTAGTTCATCAATGCTACGATCTAATTCATCTTCTTCGGCTTCTGCTTCAGATGAAATAATTTGGGTTTCTTTAATTGCTTCATTCAAGTTAACAAAGAATTCTAAATGCTCAGTAATAACTTTTGCTGCCATTGCAACAGCGTTAACTGGCGTAATTGAACTATCAGTTTGAATTTCTAATTCTAATTTTTCTAAGTCAGCATTTTTCCCCACCTTTGTTGGTTCAACATTATATGCCACACGCTGAATTGGGCAATAATTTGAATCAATTACAATTAAATCAGCATATTTCTTTTCTTTTTTATTATCTGTAAATGATTTATACCCACGTGAATTACGAGCATATAGCTCCAAGTCTAATTCTCCACCTTTAGCAATTGTTGCTAATAATAAATCACCATTAATAACTTCTACTCCAGTTGGAACAACTAAATCTCTTGTGTAAATTTCTCCTTCTTTTGAAGAAACTACTTTTAAAATTACTGATTCTCCATCTGGAATAATATCTTGATTAATTTTTAATACTAAATTTTTAATATTTAAAATTATTTTTGTAACATGTTCAACAACACCGGAAATAGCAGTAAATTCATGCGAGGCACCTTTAATTCGAACAGCAAAAACAGCGGCTCCTGGTGTTGCTGATAGTAATGTTCGACGTATCGCATTTCCTAATGTAACACCAAATCCTCGTTCTAACGGTTCAACTAAAAATTTTCCGTAATTATTGGCTTTATCTTCTGCTTGTAATTTAAATTCTGGTCTAATAAATTGTTTCATCGCCTAATCTTTCTCCTATCCTCTTGGTCTTTTTGGTGGACGTGCCCCATTATGAGGAATTGGCGTTACATCTTTAATTGAAGTGATTTCTAATCCAATTGCTTGAATGCTCCGTACCGCAGCATCACGCCCTGGGCCTGGCCCTTTTACTTCAACTTGAACACTACTCATTCCGTGTTCTTGGCTTGCTTTTCCAGCTGCTTCAGCAACCATTTGGGCAGCATAAGGAGTTGACTTCTTACTTCCTTTAAAACCCATTGCTCCTGCTGATGCTCATGAAATGACATTACCCGCTTCATTAGAAAGGGTAACAATTGTATTATTGAAAGTTGAATGAATATGTGCAATTCCTTTTAGGACATTTTTTTTGACTTTTTTCTTATTCGTTTTTTTTCTAACAGCCATAATTGTTCTCCTTATCTACTATTTTTTCTTATTAGCAACTGTTTTACGTGGTCCTTTAACTGTTCGTGCATTTTGCTTTGACGACTGTCCGCGTGCTGGCAAACTTTTACGATGACGCATTCCACGATAACTACCAATTTCCATTAAACGTTTAATATTCAAGGCAACTTCACGTCGTAAGTCTCCTTCGGTTTTTAATTTTACAATTTCATTTCTAATTGTTGTTAATTCATCTTCTGATAAATCTTTCACACGAATATCTTCTAATATTTTTGCTTCTTTTAAAATTTGTTGTGATTGTGGTTTTCCAATTCCATAAATATATGTTAACGCAATTACTACGCGCTTATCATTTGGAATATCTACTCCGCCAATACGTGCCATGTTCTTTTCCTCCCTTTTTAACCTTGTCGTTGTTTATGTTTTGGCTGTGAACAAATTATCATCACTCGCCCTTTTTTTCTAATTACACGACATTTGTCGCAGATTTTTTTAACTGATGATCTTACTTTCATCGTGTATTCTCCTTTACCAAAATTTTTATTATTTTGTTTATTTATGTCTAAAAACAATACGCCCACGTTCTAAGTCATAAGGTGACATTTCAACAACTACTGTATCGCCGGGTAAAATGCGAATGTAATTCATCCGGATTTTACCCGAAACGTGAGCTAAAATAGTTGCACCATTTTCTAATTGCACCTTAAACATTGTATTTGGTAATACTTCTAAAATTGTTCCTTGTACTTCTAATAAATCAGTTTTTGCCATTTTATCTATTACCTCAAATCTCCGTTATTTTAAAACTGCCATAATTTGGTCTCAGACAGCATTTCCTTCCATATCAGCATCAATAACGGTTAATACTTGCTGATTTAAATAATATTCAATTAACGGTGCAGTATCAGCATGATATGCCGCTAATCTAATTTTAATTTTTTCTTCATTATCATCTTTGCGTTGTACTAATGAGGTTTGATCATCATCACAAACTCATGCCACTTTTGGGGGCACTGCTGTTTTATGATATGTTCGTCCACAAGTTGGACAAGTTAAACGTCCCGTAATTCGTTCGATTAACTTTGCTTCATCAATTTCAAAATATAATGTATGATCAACCTTGCTATTTAGTTTTTGCAATAATTGATCTAATTTTTTTGCTTGCGCAATTGTGCGCGGAAAACCATCTCAAATTAAATCACCAGTTACTGTTTGCAAATGATTTTCAACCATTTGAATCATAATATCATCAGGAACTAATTTTCCCTGGTCAGCATACTGTTGACACAAAATACCTAATGGTATGTTTTGCTTAATATTATCACGAATAATATTACCGGTTGAAATATGCGTAAAACCAAACTTTTTAACTAAATGGTCTGATTGAGTTCCTTTTCCACTACCAGGAGCTCCTAACAAAATAAAATTTCGCATTAACTTTCCTCTGGCTTTCTATCATAAATATGAATCTTTAGTATCATCCGTTAATTGTTGCGACTTTTTATCAATAAACGCTTGTTGCGTAATTCGTCCTTTAACTTGACGCATTGTTTCTAATGCGACTGATACCATAATAATTAATCCTGTTCCTCCAATTGCTAATGCACTTGGTAAAGCTGTTAATTTACTAATCACATAAGGTAAAATTGCAATTGCCGCCAAAAAGACTGACCCTAAAATACTTAAACGGTTAATTGTTCCCTTAATGTATTTTTCAGTTTCTTTCCCAGGGCGAACACCAGGAATAAAGGTTCCGGCCTTCTGAAAATTCTCAGCAATTTTTTCAGGATTCATTTGTACTTGTGAATATAAGAAAGTAAATAAAATTGTTAAAATTGCATAAATAATAATTCCAGGTCATGTACTAAACGATAAATAATTATTGGTAAATTGCACAAAACCATTATTTGGATTACTTACACTAATAATCTGTGCAACAGTAATTGGGGCTGAAATTAATGCCGAGGCAAAAATTACGGGAATAACTCCAGCGGAATTAATTTTTAATGGTAAGAAGGGGCGGTTTTCTTCATTTCCAGATACCAAACCACTTCCTGTTTGCTGAATTGGCAATTTCCGTTCTGATTCATTTAACATTACAACAAATAAAACCACTAATAAGAACATTACAACATACACTAAGAATTTTAAAATTCCATCAAATAATAAGTTAATGTCTTCTTGTCCTGAAATTCAGAATTTAAAAGTTGTTTGTAAATTATTTGGTAATTGCGCAACAATTCCAGCAAAAATAATTAATGAGACCCCATTACCAATCCCTCTAATTGTCATTTGATCTGCTAATCAAAGCATTAACATTGTTCCTGCAATTAAAGCGGTTGGAACTAATGTATAATAAAAGATTGGACTTCCCGTTCCAAAATCAGATGAATCTCATTTTGGAGAAATAATGCCTTGGTTTGCCATAGTAAAAATTGTGGCAATTACTTGCATAATTGCAAATGGAATTGTTAATCACTTTGTTAAGCGATCTAATTTTTTCCGCCCACGTTCTCCACTTTTTGCTCAGCGTGATAAAGGCGGAATTACATCAGTTGATAATAACTGTACAATAATCGAAGCAGTAATATATGGTGATACTCCTAAAGCTAAAATTGAAAACTTTCCAAGCGTTCCTCCTCCTAACATTGAAATCAAACTAAAGAACTGATCATTGTTTGATAAATCTTGAAAGTCAGGTGAAATTTTTACGCCTGGGACTGTTAAATAACTACCTAAACGAATTAAAACTAAAATTAATAAAGTAAAACAAATTCGTTTAATCAAATCTTTATTTTTAACAAAAAAGTTTGATGATTTAACAATGTCAACCTCGCGATTATGGCGAGTCATTTTTCTTTTTTTCGCTTTAGTTTTCACTATATTACCTCCACTTTTCCTCCAGCTTTTTCAATTGCTGTTTTTGCAGTTTGCGAAACTTTGTTAACTTTAACATTAACACTCTTAGATATTGTACCATTACCTAAGATTTTAATTAATTCTTTTTCATTTTTTAGCACTTTTTTGGCAACTAATGTTTGATGGTTAATTTCATTCAATCCTAATTTTTCAAAATCACTTAAGTTTAATAAGACATATTTTTTGGTTGTTAAATTAGTAAAACCAACCTTTGGTAAACGACGGAAAATAGGAGTTTGTCCCCCTTCAAATCCAGGGCGAACACCACCACCTGTGCGGGCATTTTGCCCTTTATGTCCTTTACCAGCTGTTTTTCCTAATCCTGATGAAGTTCCTCGTCCTAGTCGTTTCTTACTATGACGAGCTCCATCAGTATACTGTAATCCGTTTAATTTCATTGTTCTGTCCTCTTATCTTTGTAACTCTTCTACGGTTTTACCACGTAATTTTGCAATTTGATCAATTGTTCGTAAATTACTTAAACCATCTAATGTTGCACGAATCATATTAATTGGGGTATTTGATCCTAATGATTTTGTATAAACATCTGCTAAACCTGCTAATTCAATCACAGCTCGGGCTGGTCCTCCAGCAATAACTCCTGTCCCTTTGCGAGCTGGTTTAATTAATACTTTTCCTGCTCCAAAATTACCAATAACTTCATGTGGAACAGTTGTTCCCACTAGTGGCACTTTTACTAATTGTTTTTTTGCCTCTTTAATTGCTTTTTTGATTGCATCAGGAACTTCGTTTGCTTTTCCAGTCCCAAAACCAACGCGACCTTTTTTATCACCAATCACAACAACTGCCGCAAAGCGGAAATGACGTCCTCCTTTTGTTACTTTAGTAACCCGACGAATTGTTACGACTTTTTCTTCAAACATATTTTCATCACCACGACGATCATTATTACGTTCAAAACGTTGATTGCCTTGCCGAAAATTATGTTGTGGTCCTTCTTTTTTTGCTGCTGGTTGAGCTGAGTTTCCTGTATTTGGTTTTAAATCTGTTTTATTCTCTGCCATATCTTCTTATTGCTCCTTTTAAAATTTCAGTCCTGCTTTACGAGCAGCCTCTGCAAATGCTTTTACTTTGCCATGGTATAAATATCCACCGCGATCAAATACTACCATTGTAACTTTTTTATCAAGTGCTTTTTTTGCAATTTCAGCGCCAACTTTTTCTGCCGCTGCAATATTGCTTGTTGATTTTAAATCATCCATTTTTAATGTTGAGGCTGCAACAATTGTTTTTTGCTTCACATCATCAATTAATTGAGCATAAAAATGCCCATTTGATTTAAACACATTTAAACGAGGAACAGCTGTTGTACCATTAATTTTGGTGCGAACATGAAAATGTCTTCTTTTTCGTTTTGCACTACGACTTTGACTTTGTAAATTTGCCATTGTTGATATTCCTTTCTTCTGCTATTTACCAGCAGATTTTCCTTCTTTACGGATAATGTGTTCGTTTTTGTATTTAACTCCTTTACCTTTGTAAGGTTCTGGCTTACGATAATTTCTGATGTTTGCAGCTACTTCCCCAACTAATTGTTTTGAAATTCCTTCTACAATAATTTGTGTTGGTTTTGAAAGTGTAATTGTAATTCCTTGCGGAATTTTATATTCAATTGGATGAGAATATCCTAAACTTAACGTTAACTTATCACCAGCTAACGCCGCACGATACCCTACTCCATTAATTTCTAATTCTTTTTTGAAACCTTTGCTGACACCTTCTAACATTCCTTGAATTAAAGAATTAATTGTGCCATGTAATTGCTTACTATGTTTCACATTATTTGCTCTAGTTGTTGTCACAACACCTTCTTTGGCGGCAACAGTAATAACACTTGGAATTGCTTGTTCTAATTGTCCTTTTGCGCCTTTTGCAATAACATTATTTGGTTGAATTGTTACTTCAACACCAACTGGAATTTTTAACTCTCTATTACCAATTCGAGACATTGTTTTGCTCTCCTTTAAATATTTCTATCACACATAAGCAATAACTTCCCCACCTAAGTGAGCTTGTTTTGCTGCTTTATCTGTCATAATTCCTTGGTTTGTTGAAATAATTGCAATTCCCATCCCATTTAAAACTTGAGGTACTTCTTCAACAGTTACATAAACTCTTAAACCTGGTTTTGAGATTCGTTTTAATCCTGAAATAACTTTTGTTTTACCTTTATATTTTAAAGTTAACGTTAAGTCTTTTTTAATATCTCCTGATACTTTAAAGTCTTCGACATAGCTTTCTTCTTTCAAAATCTCAGCAATTCTTACTTTCATTTTACTTGACGGCATTTTTACACTTTTGTGTAAACGTTGATTAGCATTGCGAATTCTTGTTAACATATCAGCGATTGTATCAATCATCATAATTAATTAGTCTCTCTTTCTATCATGAAGCTTTTCTAACCCCAGGAATTTGTCCTTTACTTGCTAAATTTCTAAAGCATAAACGACATAAATCAAATTTACGTAACACAGCATGAGGTCGTCCACAGTTTCCACATCGAGTATAACTTCTTACCTTGAATTTTGGATGGCATTGTTGTTTAACTTTTAATGATTTTTTGGCCATATCTTCTTTCCTCCTATTTTTTAAATGGCATTCCCGTTTTGCTTAATAATGCTCGAGCATCAGCATCATTTGTTGCACTTGTGACAATTGTAATATCCATTCCCCGTACTCTTTTAACTTTATCATAGTCAATTTCAGGGAAAATAATTTGTTCTTTAATTCCTAAGGTATAATTTCCACGCCCATCAAAGGCATCTTTATTAAGCCCACGGAAATCTCTTACTCGTGGTAAAGCAATGTTGATTAGTTTATCTAAAAAATGATACATTTTTTTCCCACGTAAAGTAACTTTTGCTCCAATTGGCATTCCTTCACGTAATTTAAAGGAAGCAATTGAACCTTTAGCTTTGGTAACAACTGGTCGTAACCCAGTTATTAATGCTAATTCATTTGTAATATCTTCAATTACTTTACTATTTTGTGTTGCATTCCCAGCTCCGATGTTAACAACAATTTTTTTAACAACAGGAACTTGCATTATTGATTGAAAACCTTGCTCTTTGAATAATTCTTTAACAATTGTATTCTTATATTTTTTTTCTAAATTAACATTCATTATTAATCATTATTCCTTTCTACGCTAAATGCGCTTTTGACTTACGAGCAATGCGAACTTTTTTACCATTATCAGCAATTTGATAACTAATTTTAGTAATTTCTTTTTTATTTTTTGGATCAATTAATGCAACATTTGAAATATGAACTGAAGCGGGAACTTGTTGAATTCCTCCTTCAGTGTTATCTTGTGAAGGTTTCACATGTTTAATATTTGTAATTCCTTCAATTATCACACGACTTTTTTCACGTAAGAGGCGAATGATTGGACCTTCTGTTCCTTTATGTTTTCCGGCTATAACTTTCACTAAGTCACCTTTTTTAAATTTAACTTTATTCATAAATAGCCTCCTATAATACTTCTGGTGCTAATGATGCAATTTTTACAAAACCAGCATCTTTAACTTCCCGGGCGATTGGCCCAAAAATACGTGTTCCACGTGGGCTTTTATCATCTTTAATTAATACTAAAGCATTTTCTGAAAATTGAATTTGTGTTCCATCACTTCGTTTTAAACCACGGTTAGTACGCACGATAACCGCTTTAACAACTTGTCCTTTTTTGACAATTCCACCAGGGGTTGCTTTTTTAATTGTACATACAACGATATCCCCAATATTAGTAAACTTTCGTCATGAACCACCCAAATTTTTAATTACTAACACTTCTTTTGCCCCAGAGTTATCAGCAACTTTTAATCTTGATTCTTGTTGGATCATTTTTTTATTATCCTCTTCTTACTAACCAATTGCTTTTTCAATAACTTGAATTAGACGAAAGTGTTTAGTTTTTGATAAAGGACGCGTTTCCATAATGCTTACTTTATCTCCAATGTGGGCTTGATTTTGTTCATCATGTGCTAAATATTTTTTTGAATACTTTACACGTTTTTTATATAAGGGGTGATTTTTATATGTTTCAACTAAAACAGTAATTGTTTTTTCAGCTTTTTCTGAAATAACACGTCCTTGTAAGACTTTACGACTATTTCTTTCCATTATTTTTTCCCTGTCCCTTTCTTAGTTGTTTTGTCATCGGCTTTTTTGTTGTTTTACCAGCGGTTAAGATTTTATCACGATTTTCTTTTCAATTTGTACCATAAGTATATTCTTTTGCGTTAGGGTCTTTTGTTTTTAATTCTAAATCAATTTTAACTCCTGAACCACGCTCTTTTGCAGTGCCATCCATCGCAACAGAACTTTTAATTGCTGCTAATTTTTCTTTTGCATCAAGTTCAGTTGTTTTTTTAGTTGTCTTAATTGGCTCTGCTTTTTTTGTTCCTTTTGGTACTTCAATGTCTGCTTTAGCCGAAGTAACTGATTTAACAGTTACTATTGTTTTGTCGCTTGGTGTTGTTTTACTTTTTGCTGCTGGTTTCTTTGCCGCAGCTGGTGTTTTTTGTTCATCAAGAACATTTGCTTCTCCTGTTCTTGAAACAACAGCTTCTTCTGTTAAGTCCATTGCGTCATTTAATGGTAAATCCATTAAACTTCGCATTTCTCCTTCAGCAGCTTGTTGCTCAGCCATCATTTTCTCAATTTTTGCCTTGCGTTGTTTTGCAAATGCTTGTGATTCTTTTTCAATTTTCGCATATGTTTCATTTAAATTAACTTTAACATTAATTGCGGTGTTTTCCCCAGCATTTTTACGAGCAGATAAGATTGTTAAAATACGAGCAATTTGCTTTTTTAATTCTCCAATGCGATGTGGTTTTTCTAAATTCCCCATTGCTGATTGGAATCGTAACGCAAATAATTCAGCACGTGATTCTTCTTCCAGTTTTTTCAATTCTTCAACTGATTTTTTGGTTAAATCATTCATCTCTTACTCTTCTCCTTTTTTAACAATCTTACATCTTACTGGTAATTTATGCATTGCTAATCGTAATGCTTCACGGGCAGTTTCTTCAGAAACACCTGCTACTTCAAACATGACCGTTCCTGTTTTAACAACTGCTACTCATTCTTCAGGTGAACCTTTTCCTGAACCCATTCGAACTTCTAATGGTTTTTTTGTTTTCGCCATATGAGGAAAAATTCTAATTCAAACTTTTCCTCAACGTTTCATATAACGTGTCATTGCAATCCGCGCTGCTTCAATTTGGCGGTTTGTAATTCACGCTCCATCTAGTGATTTTAATCCAAATTCTCCAAAATCTACTTTCGTATTTCCTTTTGCTTTTCCTTCATATTTAATACGATGCGGACGACGATATTTTGTTCTTTTTGGTAATAACATTATTTTGCCTCTTTAGCAGCAGGGTGTGATTTTGGTCCTTGATCACGACGATTATTGTTTGAACGATTAAAGTCGCGTTTTTCAAACTTTGGTTTTTCATCACTTGTAGAAACTAATTCTTTACTTAGGATTTCTCCCTTACAAATTCAAACTTTAACTCCAATTTGGCCATAGGTTGTTAAAGCTTCGGCTAAAGCATAATCAATATCACTACGTAAAGTTGCTAATGGTACGGTTCCTTCGGTATATCCTTCTGTTCGTGCCATATCTACACCACCTAAGCGTCCTGAAACGGAAGTTTTAATTCCTTGTGCTCCAGCTTTCATTGCTTTTTTAATTGCTAATTTTTGAACACTTCTAAATGAAGCACGATTAACAATCTGTTCAGCAATGGTATTTGCCACTAATTGTGCATCAGTGTCTGGGTTTTTAATTTCAACAACATTAATTTTTACTTCTATTTTACGATCGCCAATTGTAACATGTACTAATTTTACTAATTTTGCGATGTTTTTTCCTTCTTGTCCTAAGACAACACCAATACGAGCAGTTCTAATAAAGATAACAATTTCTTTTTTTGTTCGTTCAATTTCAATTTTAGAAACACTTGCTCCTTTTAATTCTTTCATTAGAGCATTTCTAATCTTGATATCTTGATGCAATCATTTGACATATTCTTGCTTTTCAGCGTATCATCTTGAATCTCACGTTTTAATAACTCCAACGCGTAATCCTGTTGGACTAACTTTTTGACCCATCTCTTGTTATCTTCCTTTCTTATTGTTGTCCATCACTAACAGTAACTGTGATGTGACTTGTTTTCTTCAATATTTCATATGCTCGCCCATGTGCACGCGGACGGAAACGTTTTAATGTTGGTCCTTCGTTAACGAAGATTTCTTTAATAAATAAGCGATCAGCATCCAATCCATTATTATTAACGGCATTTGCTACCGCTGATTTAACTAATTTTTGAACTGGAACTGATGATTTTTTGTTTGTGTTGTTAAGAATAACTATTGCGTCTCCCACTTTTTTATTCCGAATTAAATCGGTAACTAGTCTTACTTTTCGTGGCGATATTCTAATACTTCTTAAGTTTGCTCTTACATCCATTTATATAATACTCACTTTCTGAATTTAATTATTTTTTCTTCTTCTTATCATCGCCATGTCCACCAAATTTTCTTGTTGGTGAGAATTCTCCCAATTTATGACCAACCATATCTTCGGTAACATAAACTGGAATATGTTCTTTTCCATTGTGGACAGCAAAAGTATGACCAATAAATTCTGGGAAGATAACGCTTCTTCTTGATCAAGTTTTAACAACTTCTTTTTTATTCGCAGTATTCAATGCTTCAACTTTTTTTTGTAAATGTTTATCAACAAATGGCCCTTTTTTCAGACTTCGTGACATTGTTTTACCTCCTATATATAATCTCTCTAATTTTGATTTTTACTTTCAACTATTATTTGTCGGATTGACCCTAATTAGCAAGATTATTTAGTACGTCTTCTAACGATTAATTTAGTTGAAGCTTTTTTCTTGTTACGAGTTTTCACTCCTAATGCTTTTTTACCTCATGGTGTCATTGGTGCTTTTCGACCAACCGGAGCTTTACCTTCTCCCCCACCATGGGGGTGATCATTTGGGTTCATAACTGACCCACGAACAGTTGGACGAATTCCACGTCAGCGGTTTCGTCCTGCTTTTCCTCAATTTACTAGGGCGTAGTCTTCGTTTCCAACTTCACCAACTGTTGCTCGACATTCTCCTAAAACTTTACGAACTTCACCTGATGTTAATCGAATTGTGACATATTTACCATCTTCATCTTTCCCTAATAATTGCACTGATGAACCAGCTGAACGAGCTAATTGTCCACCTTTGCCTGGACGTAATTCTAAATTATGTAGAACAGTCCCTTCTCGAATGTTTTTTAATTTCATGCAGTTTCCAACTTTAATATCTGTTTTTTCACCACTAACAATTTGCATTCCAACTTTGATGGTTTTTGGTGCTAAAATATATCTTTTTTCACCATCAACATAATTAACTAAACAAATAAAGGCATTACGATTTGGATCATATTCAATTGTTGCAATTTTTCCAATAATATTATCCTTATTACGTTTAAAATCAATAATACGATATTTAACTTTGTGACCGCCACCTTTATGTCTTGTTGTAATAACTCCTTGGTTATTACGACCAGCATGTTTTTTCCGAGTTTCAATTAATGATTTTTCCGGGCGATCAGTTGTCAACACGGAATAATCTAATGACGTCATATTACGACGACTCGGTGTGACTGGTTTAAAACTCTTAATTGGCATTTTTATTTATCCTCCTATTTCGCCAATAAACAGTCCCAGATAGTGTATCCTGGAATTATTTATCTTCTCCTAATAAATCTAATTTCTCACCTGGTTTTAATTTAATAATTGCACGTTTTGTGTATGTTGTCTCTCCAACAAATTTTCCCATTTTCTTTTCTTTTGGGTCATAATTAATAACATTAACTTTTTCAACCTTTACTTCAAAGATTTTTTCAAAAGCTTTTTTAATTTGAACTTTATTTGCTGTACGCGCAACTTCAAAAGTATAAACCCCATTCGCCATATTACGATATGTTTTTTCTGATAAAATTGGTTTTTTAATGACATTTGTAATATGCATTATGCGTACACCTCCTCAATTGCTTTTATTGCTTGTTCTGTTACTAATAATTTGTTTGCATTTAATAAATCATATATATTAATCCCAGCTGATGTAATTATATTTACCTTTTCAATATTACGTGATGATTTAAAATTAACTTCATCACCTTCTGTGGTAATAATTAATAGTTTTTCACCATTAACTTTTAAATTATTTAAAACTTCAACCATTACTTTTGTTGAAGGTTTGTCAATTCCAAATTGATCAATTATCATAATATTTTTATCTTGAACTTTCAACGATAATGCAGATTTAATTGCTAATTTTCTAACTTTTTTATTAACATGTTTTAAATAATTTTTCTCTGGAGTTGGGCCAAAAACAATCCCTCCTCCTTTTCATTGCGGTGCTCTAATTGAACCTTGGCGAGCACGACCAGTTCCTTTTTGTCTTCAAGGTTTTCTTCCCCCACCAGATACTTCAGTTCTTGTCTTAGTTTTGTGTGTGCCTTGACGCATCGCGGCTTGTTGCGCAATAACAGCATCAAACATTGCTTGCTGATGTGGCTCAATTCCTCAAATGGCATCATTTACACTAATTTCTTTAACGCTTGTTCCCTTCGCATCAAGTACTTGTAATTTCATTTTAAAATTCCTTTCTACAAAACTATTCTGTCTTTGATGCTGGTGCATCAGTGACTGCTGTTGGCGTTGTATCAACTACTGCATCAACAACTCCTTCAACTGGTCTTTCTTCTTTTACTGTGGGCTCTGGTGTTTTTATTTCAACAGTTCTTTTTACTAGTTCTGTTGGTGTATTTGGTTTTAAACCTTTAATTGCTTCTTTAATAACTACAAACTGTTTTTTTGGACCTGGAATTGAACCTTTTACCAATAAAGCATTTTTTTCAGTATCAATTGCAATAACTTCTAAATTTTGAATTGTTACTTTTTCGGTTCCCATATGTCCAGGCATTTTTTTAGATTTTAAAATCCGATTTGGGGCAATAGCTCCCATCGACCCAACACCACGGTGATAACCTGAACCATGTCCCATTGGTCCCCGTGAATAGTTATGTCTTTTAATTGAACCGGTAAATCCTTTCCCTTTTGAAGTTCCTGTAACATCAACGAATTCCCCAGCAGTAAAGATATCAGCTTTAATAATATCGCCAGGATTATAACCATCCATATTTCTGATTTCTTTAACGAAGCGCTTAGGTGTTGTATTCGCTTTTTTGAATTGTCCTTGGTCTGGTTTTGAAACCAAACTAATTCTTTTATCTTCGAGAGCTAATTGAAGCGCTTGATAACCATTTTGTTCTTTTGTCAATACTCGTAAAACAACATTAGGTTCTACTTCAACTACTGTAACTGGTATTAATCTACCATCGGTAGAAAAAATTTGTGTCATACCATTTTTGCGTCCTAAGATTCCTTTCATTTCTTTCCTCCTTGAAAATACGTTATGTATATCTTGTCTATAAATTAAATTTAAGAATGGTTATTTATTTCATTTCAATTTCCACACCACTTGATAACTGCACTCTTTTTAAAGTGTCAATTACCTTTGGACCATCAGGATTAATAATATCAATAATTCTTTTATGTGTTCTCATTTCAAATTGTTCTCTTGAATCTTTATGTTTATGAGTTGCTCTTAAAATAGTAATGATATTACGATCAGTTGGTAAAGGGATTGGTCCCTTTACCTCTACTCCTGCTGCTTGAGCTGCTTCAATGATTTTTTTAATTGATTGATCAACCACACGGTGATCAAAACCTTTTAATTTAATTCTCATTTTAGTTTGAGCCATTACTTTTCCTCCTAATTTATTCATATTTTTTGTGTAAACATTGACAACGCCTATCAGTGTATCAGTTATAGACCAAAAAAGATGTTCACACAAAATATACATGCTTATTTATTTTATTGGATAATAAGCAATAATGCAAGTCTTTTTTAAGAAAAAAAATAAAATATTTTATATTTTTTACTTCTTTGTTTCATCTAATTTATAATTAATATTATAATAAAATTCGAATAATTACATGTCGAAAAGTAAGGAGAAAAATGGCAAAAGAAATAGAAAATAAAACTATTATATGAAAAAAACAAAGGACAATGGTTATGATTTGCGTTATAAAAAAATTCAAGAACATAAAGCACAGGTGGTTAAAATTCAACTTGAAACTTTAGCACGTAAAACATCACGAAGCCATGAAATTTACCGCAAAACAAACAAAAAACCACAGTTAGATAAAAAGAAAATCATTGATAAAAATAATCCAATGTATAAAATTTGTAAATTGTACTATGAAGTGTAGCACTTTATTTGATTTCATTATAACACCAATAAAATAAATGTTCAATATAATTTATTTTAAAAAAATTTAGTAGTTTTGTTTTAAATTTATGAATTTTGGCAGACTGAAAAATAAAATGATTAAAATTTTTATAGGTAATTATATTAAAAATTAAACATTTGTATAAAAACTTCTTTTGAAGATAGTCAATGTAAAGATTTTTTAAGTTTAGAGTTTATTATAATTAGCAACTTCTTGATAATAATTTCTTGAATAAATACTTAAATCAATTCCTTTGGAAAATCAATGTCTAAAATCGCGGATTGCTCTTTCAACTTTGGGTTTTTGGAAATTTAATACCAAACTCTTTTTCATATTTTTTACAGATTTGTTCTGGTGAATCATGAAATTTGTTATATTTTTCATCTAGTCATTCTAAAATATTTAGCAATAATTATGATTATTAAAAACATTTTTGTCGTTTTTGTAAATAATCTTCGTGTGCTAATTTAGCATCATATTTATTATCTTTTAACCTTTTTATTTCTCGTCTAATTGTATTGCGATTTTTATGCAATATTTTTGCTATTTTAGATATATTGGGTTTACCATTTTTTCTTTTTAAAAATCAAGTTCTAATAAATCTTTTAACATTACTTTTTCTTTAAAAGTAAAATGATGCTTTGTTTTATCCATTTTTAAAAATCCTTTCTTTTATATACAAAATTAATTATATAGTTTTTTAAGGTTTTGGGCGAGCGGTTGATTTTCTTAAATTTTTGTGATAAAATGACTTACAAGTTAAAAAAATTTTGAGGTTCTTCCAAACAAATTTGGGAACCTTTATAAAATTCTTCGCTTAACGCTTAGAATTTTTTCCAAGTATTTTGAAAAGCGCGGCAAAAGTTTTTTTAAACTTTAAGGCATTTTTCACAAACTTATGAAAATAACCGCGAGCCCAGATTTAGTACAATATAATTACAATAATAACCATTATAATTCATCCCCTTTCTAAAATATATTTAAATTGCTTGACTTGCATATATATATATATAATGTCAATAGATCTTGATAAAAAGTTTCAAGATAAGAAAGGAAATTATACAAAATGAAAAAACTTTTAAGTTTATTAAGTGTATTAACAATTAGTAGCTCTGCAATCCCAACAACAATTGCTGCAAGGTCTTATCAAAAAGAAAATAATAACAACAATCTAAGAGAAACAATGGAATCAGATTCAAATAATTTAGAAACTTCAAATAGAAATAAAAGAGAAGATGAAATTACTTACGTTTTCGAACTTTTAGATATTAACTTAGAAGTAGCAGTACCAACTGTTGCTCAAACAAAATCTTTATCTTGTGGCCCAGTAATAGCAGAGTCAATTTTAAGATCTTTAGGTCTTAGAAATTTTAGAACGCCAGATACTCCATTATATTCATGTCAACAACATTTAATTGGTAATATGGAAACAACATTGCAAACAGTAGATAATTTCAACTTTTTAGGAGGAGGGAACCATTGTACCAAATTGAACAAATACAGTTAATAATTACATTATTAATAATAGATTAAATAATTTTAGAAGATATGTTGCACATTCATTAAATCCAAGTATTAATGACCCCACACTTGCTGGAAGCACTAGAGTTGGCGTTGATTATAATAATTATACAAATTTGAATATTTTTCTTAGTTTAATTTATAATAGTTTAAATAATAGTATGCCAGTTGCTTTAGGTTTTACAGGTAAATTTAATGATAATGAACCACGACGTAATCATTTTATTTTAATTAATGGTATTTATAGAAATACTTCAACAGATAATAATTTATATTTTAACTATATGGATCCAGATGGTGGTGTTATTAGAAGATTTTCAAGCAATCAATTAAATTCTTTATTATTTAATGGTAGTTTTTTAATTTATCACGATCCACGAACAATGGGTCATAATATTCAAATACACGAATCAATGGAAATTGGTAGTGCTTTATGTAATAACCCCACAACATCTCTTGGTGCAGCAGCAGGAACCGGTGCTGCAATTCGAGCAACAGTTGGTACAGAAACTGTTCCTGTTTTAGGGACTGCAATTAGAGATATTATTGGTACATTATTAGCTTTAACAATTAGAGTTGTTAAATGTGATTAAATGAAAAAAATATTAAGTCCTTTAAGTTCAATCACTTTAATTTGAACAAGTACAACAAGTTTAGTTGCTTGTAATACAACACAAGAATATACAAAAGAACAATTAGCAAAATTAAAAGAAGAAAATCAAATAAATACAAATAAGCAAGAAATAAAAGACAATTTAGAATGGATGGCGCCACAAGAAAAACCATTTAACAAAATTGATAATAAATGATATTTTGTTGTGTGGCATGGTAATGTAAATGATGATTGAAAAATTATTAAATTTAAATATGATAAGTATGAAAAAAATAAAGTACTTGATAAGTATAATAATTATGAACTTCAATTATTTCAAACCGGAAAAGCAGAACAAGGTTATTGAAAAAGTATTTTTTTAGTTGATAATAATGGAATATCCAAATATTTTGCGTGAAGTTTTTATCCTAATTATTTTAAATCAGTTTATCGTTGAAATAATGATAGCGAACCAAACACACTAATTATTGATCCAAAAACCGGACAAATAAAAGTTAAAAGAGAATAAAAAAATATAAAAAGTCATTTTAATAAATGACTTTTTATATTTCTAATGTAATTAATGAAATTTTTTCATTATTTTTATTAAATAATTGTAAATTATTAATATTAATTTGTTCTTTTTCAGTAAAAATTGTAATATCATAATTTCAATAATCCCATATCCCAGATATTTCAATTTGATTTAAAATAAATAGTTTAACATCATAAGTTATTTTAATACTATTTTCAACTAAATTTTTAGTCATACTTGTCCAAACCGCCTTAGAATAAATTAATCTATATCGTTGTGAAAAATAGTTTAAATATTCTTCTATTTTGTAGTTAGAAACAATTAAATTAGTTAAATATTTGCCATATTCTTCATCTGATAATTTAATTTCAGCAGGAATAAGAGAAGGAATGCTATTTGTTTCTAATTCATTTGTTATTGATAACCAATTAAAATAATTTGCTTCTAATTGATAAATGGGGTTTTCTGAAATATCATTATTTTTAACATTTACTTTAATTTCATTATTTTTGTTGTTATTAATATTAACTTGTTGCTTTAAATTTCAATCTGTAATTTGCCCAGTTTTAGGTGAAATAAAAGGTAGATTTGGCTCAATATCATTATTTCAACGATAAACTCTGCTTTAAAATAATTAGGATAAAAACTTCACGCAAAATATTTGGATATTCCATTATTATCAACTAAAAAAATACTTTTTCAATAACCTTGTTCTGCTTTTCCGGTTTGAAATAATTGAAGTTCATAATTATTATACTTATCAAGTACTTTATTTTTTTCATACTTATCATATTTAAATTTAATAATTTTTCAATCATCATTTACATTACCATGCCACACAACAAAATAATATTTATCATCAATTTTGTTAAATGGTTTTTCCGTTGCATCAACTTCTTCTCAATAATTTATTGATGTTGGTGGAGTAGAGCGACCAATAAAATTAAAATATAATGAATTTAATTTAACTTTACAATGTTCAAATTCTCAATATCCAGTTTCTACCTCTCTTGGATTAAATATTAATTCAAAATAATAAGAGGCAAATAATTTAACATCATCATTATAGCCTTTATTAATTGCATATTTACTATATGTATAATTTGATAACATGTATATCACTTGTTTAATTCTTTTTACATATCTTTTATGTAATTCACTTGGATTGTCTAATTTTCAATTTTCAAATAAACCATCAATAACATCTTCTGGTTTTTGTCCTTCGAATTTTTGGCGTAATTCAGCCGCTTTATTTGTAGGATTGCCTTTTTCATCATATTTTGCACCTTGAAATTTACGGTCATAATTATAACGATATGTTAAATAATTCAATAAAACTTTATCTAAACCATTATTTTTTATTAAACTTAAAATATCATCTGGTTGAATATATATTTTTGCAATAAACCACGGTAAAAAACTTTCGGTAAATCAATATTGAAATACTCTTAAATTAGGTTCTGTTTCAATAGGCATAGATAGCAACGGTACTAAACTAGCATTTTCAACTATTGATGAAGAATAAGAATAAATACCATTAATATTACCTCAACATTTAATATTTCCAAATAAGATTGATTTAGGGTATTTAATTTCAATGCCAGTAAATACTGTATCTTCTGGCAATGATTTTTGTAAAACTAAATGAATACTATTCTGATTTTTTCACTTAAAATCAGTTATTTTAACTAAGTGGGTAGATTTAATAATATCAATGCCATCAGGTGAATAAGGGCGTTTGTATTCTTCAATGATGTAACATTCATTTTTATTGTCTTCGCTAATTGGTTCATTAATAGATACTATTTTTAAATCTAATGTTTCTAAAAATTCTTTATCTTGTTTTGAAATATTATTAATTAAAATATCTTTTTCATAAATCATTACATAACTTGTGCTATTGTCTTGAATTGTGGTATTTTGTTGAACTTGTAATTTAAAGTTAAAGTCACTAATTTCATAACCAATAATCTTAATATATTCATCTTTATTAATAAAATCAATTTTAACACTATTTTGAGAATAGTTTAAGATTGGTTTTTGCTTTGTCTTAACAAGATTTTATTAATTTTATAAATATATAAGGTTCTAGCACGGTCTTCACTAAATAATTGTTCTAAATTAGGGTCGCTGTACTGCGATTGATTAGCAAAATCTAACGGAATACTATCAATTGAATAGTCAATTGGTTTATCATTTTCTGCTAATTATGCTAACATTTTTTCAGATGATTTTAACATCATTCTTGTTCTCCTTCTTCATTAGGCATATTGATAATAGTTTCCTTCTTTTTTAATTGTCTGTTTAAAATAGCATTTACTGGTAAGCGAACATCAACAATTAACTCGTTAATATTTTTAATATTGAATGTTCTACTGTTTAAAATAGCATTATCATATTTAATTAACTTAATAATAAATTCAGTTAATTTAATTTCTCTAATATATATGATTTGTTCGTATGATGCGTTTGTTTGAATATTTACACCAGCAACTTCTGCCTGAGTTTGTTGTGCGCCCTTAGCAATGGCGGGAACATGATGTCGATTTATTTTATAGTAATTTGTTAATAATCAATCATATATTTTAGTTAATTGCTCACCTTTAAAATTACCAGCAATATAGTCTACTGGTTAAAAATTACTATCAGGGTTTTCTTCAACTAATAACAAGTCATTTTCAATAAATGATGCCAGCATTTTACTAATTTCTTGGTCAACCACACCAGTAACTCCATTAGTATTAATAGTAAATTTACCACTATTTAATAATGGATCTAACATTATCTTTTCCGCAATAATATCTAAAATACTAGCAAATTGTTTACCATAACGAGCAGAAGGTTCAAAATTAGGGTTATTAGGAATTGTGATTTATATTCTCCATTTATTAATCAAGCTTGTTGTCGATATATAAATTCTGCTAATTCTTGTCCATTTTCATCAATTCATTTTTTAATTGTTAATGCTTTTAAACTTAATTCTTTAAAATCAGAACCTTTTATATAAAACGAAAATTTAATATTATTTACTGTATTTTTTACAATATCACTCATTATTTATCCTCCTTACTAGGTAATTTGTCATATTTTGAACTGTCAACTAATATTCAATCGATAGAACCTGTTGAATATGGATTTTTGTAAAAATCTTCTTTATATAATTGTTTTTGATCAATTTTTTTATCTTTTTCAGCAAATTTTTTTAAGTGTTTCATTTTCTTCTTTTAGTTTGTCAAATTTAATTGATTCTGTTATAGTCATTTTAAAGTTCCTCCAAATTCTTTTCTTCAATTAAAGTATCAATATATTCATAAGCACTTTCTTCTGAATGACATTCTTCTAATGCTTCATTAAATAAATCTTCTTCGGTATAAACCTTACCATCTTCATCTTTTAACATATTATTCACATCCTTTTCATTTAATATTTTCATTTTCTAAATCAATAATTACTGTTGGATAATACTTTTCATTTTTAGCAGTTATTTTTGCTTCTTCAAAAGTACAAAATGAATATGTAGTTAAATATTCATTTTTAATAATTAATAAGTATCTTTTAGTCATAATTTATTCCTCCGAATTCTTTTTATTTACAATTAAATTTTCTAATTGATAAATTTTTAATTAATGTTCTTCACATAATATAATTTCTTTTTTATAACCTAAATTTCACTCTAATTTATCACCAATTTTTTTAATATAATTATTTTCAAAATAAGCATTTTTATTATTACAATTAATTTTTTGACATTTCATAGGTTAGTTTCTCCTAATTTTGTTTTCCTAATGCTCAATGCTCATCAGTCATATCTTCAAATAATACTGGATAACTTTTAAGCATTAATTCTTGTAATTTATTTTTTTGATCGCATTTTGAACAATAACCTCAATATCTTTGTTTAAGACAAGTTTTATTTAACTTTTTCATATTTATTTAATTCCTTACTATTTTCTATTCTTGTTCTTTCATTAGCACGCTCAATTTTTTTCTTATGTAATTGCTTTTTACTTAAAAACTTTTAAGGTTTTTTATTTAACTTTTTCATATAAACCTCCTAAATTACTCCTTTAATTTTTTGGTCAATTTGTAATATTCTTCAACCATCGGATGCTAAATCTAAAATATCCTTAATTTTGTAATGTTGCATATAAGAAACAATAACATCTCATTTATTTTTAAATAAATTTAAGTACATTTTGGCTTATTCTAAACATTACAAATCATAATGATTTTTATGATGTGAAATACGACAATTAATAGGCTGACAATTAACTCAATCAAATGATGTTGTTATTTCATTCTAAGTTTTATTAATATATTTACTTTTATATTCTGTCATTATAATTCCTCCTAGTTTTAACTCGCTAGCACTCACTCCCAAGCGAAAGTGCCAAGCGAGAATTAGTTATATAAGTATTTATCTATTTATTTACTACGCCATCCGCTTGACTGGGGGTGAGCGGTGGCGGTATGTTAATTATTTGAATGTTTAATAATACACAGTTGTTTTTTAATATTGACGCCAGACATATATATGTCTTCCTTTATCCGTGCCCATTTGTGCTTTCGCTCTGGGATTTGACGCTCAGTTTTTGAAATTAAATTTACTCGCATCCATGCAAAGGATCGAATGCTAAACGCAAATTTAATTCTTTGTGTCACCATCTCAATATTTATTGTCGTTTGATGTTAGTCTTGGACACATCACGACTATCGCTTAGTTCTAATGAACCAGCGTCGATTTACATATTTCCTCATACACTGTTTCAGTACTCGCCTCGGCTGGCTGTGAGAATGAGTATAAACTCATGTTCTTATGGAAGCACTTAGTTATTTAAAATAACCGCCCCACTCTGCATTAAATTGTTTTGTAAAATTTAAGTTTTAAAAACCCAGTTTCTCAATTAAAGATAATTTTTGAATTTTCTAAACGTTTATAAAACCGCTTTTGTGTTTTATCTTTTACTTTATTCAATAAATCTTTATTTTTTCACAAGTTCATAAAACTTTATTTGATAAAAATTCTTCGGTAATGAATGATATTACTTTATAACAATCATTAACATCACATATTTTTTGTTGCTTAATTATAATTACCTCCTTTTAGGAGTTGTTTTATTTCAAATAAAAAAACAACCCTTTAATAAGAGTTGTTTTGTTCTAATTGGTTTACACTATACAACTAACAACTAAATAAAACAATTATTCAAAATTTTTTAAGAAAAGAAAGGACGGATTTTTCTGAAAAAACATATTTTATTAAGTGTAAAAGATACTATCTAACGATTAATCCAATAAATATAAGTATTTTTTACAAAATAAAAATCACTTTATTCTTTTTCAATAAAGTGCTAGATTTGCATTTACAATTTACAGAAAAAAACCAAAAAAATATAATCTGGTTGTTCTTTTTAAAAATTACTTATGATAACTTTCATTATTAATAATCTTAAAACTACGATATATTTGTTCTAATAATACTAATCGGCATAATTGATGTGGTAAAGTTATTGCTCCAAAGCTTAATTGAAAATTAACCTTTGACAATAATTCATTATTATTAAAACCATGACTGCCTCCAATAATAAACAATAACTTTGCTTTTTTAAAATCTTTAACTTCCTTAATATATGCAGCAATTTGTTCACTTGTTAAAATTTGACCTTGTGATGCTAATAATACTTTATAATATTCTGAATAATCTAATAGTTTTTTTATTACTAATGCTGTTTGCTCATTAATTGTTACTTGTTCATTCTTATTATTAACTTCTTTTAATTCAATAATTTCTAATTTTGCATAATGCTTAATTCGTTCAAAAAAAGTTTCACAGCCCATTATTAGATACTTTTTTTCTAATGAACCAATTGCCAGAATTTTAATATCCATTATTTATATTGGTCAGTAATTGAATCAACATTAATTGTTCATTTTAGAGCTGGGAAAGTATAATCTGTTTCTGGTGTTGTGAATTGACCACGTTTACCAACTTTCTTATCTTCCTCATCGGTTAAAATTCCTTTATCATCATTTTTTTTAACAAAACCTAATGCAATTTTAATATTTTGATCAATCTTAGCAGCATCTGGAATCGCATTAAAATTATAGTGATGATAATCATCTTTTAAATTCTCAAAGTCATAAAAACCATAACTTAGGAAAAATCATTGATGACCATAAGTTGAACTATTTTTTGTACTATTTCGATTTTCGTAAACAAGATAATTTGCATAACCTACTAATTTATCAATTGTTGCTGTAAAAGTAAAACGATTATGTTCTCCTTGAAACTCAAAGCGAATTGTCACATTAGGAATAACAATTGCAAGATAACGTGCTGATTGATATTCACGATTTTGATCAATTTGATCATAACCTTGATTATAGCCATTTTTTGGATCATTTAATCATTTAAGAATCGTTGCTATAGGTGATAATACTTTTAATGATGAAGGTGTATAAGGAGTTTTTTTGCCATCTGGTCAAGTTTGTTCTTTAACTCAATCTTTATTTTTTGTCTTTTCTGCATTTCCAGTCATTGTAACCAAATTATAATTTGTTTTATTTAAGATTGTTTTATTTTCATTTGCTAGGAAAGCAACTTGACTATAGTATGAGTCATAACTAGTTGAATAATTGTTAAAAAATTCTTCTCATAATACTTTTTGATTAATTTTTTTACTATTATCAAAAGGATCCTGCGCATCAGTTTTTGCAGTTTTAATTAGTTCATCCTTTTGTCCTTTTAAACCAGCTGCAATTTGTTCATCAGTTCACTTTGCTCCTTTACCAGTTGTTACACTATTATCTTTTGTTAAATTTATACCATGTAAAATAGGGTTAATTGCATTATTAATTAAACCCAATTGCCCTTCCTTTAAACTGTATTCATAAGGAGCACCATTTTCATCTTTTCCTGATTGTGTTACATCATCAATTCCATTTGTTGATTTACCAGTTGCTGTTGGAGCATGACTAAATTTTTGATTTTTATTATACATAAAAGTAGGAATAGGATTTCCTTGTGGTGCACCACCACAAGCAACAACTGATGCTGATGATGTTGTAACCAAAGTTGTTGCTGCAAAAATTGATAATAACTTACGCATTATAGTCCTCTTTTCTTAAACACTAATTTATTTTTCACTAATTAATATAGTATCCTAAATTTTTGTATTTTGCAAACCATAATCAGCAAATGAACCGTGTTTTTTTACAAATAATAATTCAACACTCCCAGTTGGACCATTTCGATGCTTTGATAAAATTAATTGTGCTTTTTCCGTTTCTAACATTGGTCCTTCCATATTATTTGAATCGTGAGCAGTATAATATTCTTCTCGAAATAAAAACATAATAATATCCGCATCTTGTTCAATTGCTCCTGAATCACGTAAATCAGACATAATTGGCCTTTTGTCTTCTCGTTTTTCAACTGACCGTGATAATTGGGATAAACAAATAATCGGAACCTCTAATTCACGTGCTAATGCTTTAAGTTGCCGCGAAATTGTTGAAACTTCTTGTTGACGTGAATCACCAAAATGAGTTCCAGTGCTAAGTAATTGTAAATAATCAATAACAACTAAACCAACTTCGTTTTCACGACATAATTTTCTTAACTTTGACTGTAATTCAATGACTTTCAAACCTGGTGTATCATCAATAAATAATTTTGTTTGTTTTAAAAAATCTGCCGCCTTGGTGATATTTTCTCAATCACGTGTTTGTAACCCTTTACCAGTTCGAACTTTAACAGAATCAACTGTTGAATAACTTCCTAGCATTCTTTGAATTAATTGTTCCGCTGGCATTTCAACTGAAAAAATAGCAACTGCTTTTTTTGATTGAGCAGCTGATTTAACAGCAAAATTTAAAGCTAATGCTGTTTTTCCCATTGAAGGACGTGCCGCTAAAATAATAAAATCCCCTTTTTGAAAACCTGATGTCATACGATCTAAATCACGAAAACCACTTGGACTTCCTGTTAAAATTTCACCGGAATTTTCTAACAATTCAATTTTTTGAAGTACTTTATCAACTTCATCATATGAAGTTTTAAATAAATTCCCTTTTCGCTCCTTTTTAACATCTAAGATTTCTTTTTCTGCGTGACTAACAACTTCATCAATTGGCTGATGAGCATCAATCTGACGATTAATACTATCAACAACAGCCTTTAATCGACGTGAGGTTGTATTTTTAATAATAATATCTAAATATTCAGATAAATTAGCATCTGTTGTATATGATTGAAATAAATCAGTTAAAAATTCAATGCCACCAATTTTATTTAAAATATTATTTTTTAACATATAATTGCTTAATGTTGTAATATTAATAGCAACCTTTGCTGAAAATTGTTCTTGTAAAGTTTTGAAAATTACTTTGTAATTCATTACAGTAAAATCTTCTTCTGTTAAAATTGAAAAAACTTCTTCAGCTGCTGTAATGGAGTGTGCAATTATTGCTAAAACATTTTTTTCCGCATCATTAATAACATTAAGTTTATTTAATTCTGTTTTATTGATGTTTTCCATTAATTAACTCTCCTTTTTTTCTACCATCACTTTTAATGATGCAATTATATTTGGAGCTAATTTAATTTTTAGGTAATGTAACCCAAAACTTGTTAAATTATTATTATCAATAAATTTCTTTTTATCAACTTTTAAGTTAAATTCTTTTGCTAATCGATCTTCAATTTGTGTTAAAGAAACAGAACCAAATGTTTTATTATTATGAACTTTTAATTTAAAATTCAATGTTAATTCTTCTAATACTGTTTTTAATTCTTCTAAAGAATCTTTTGTTGTTGCTTCTTGTGCTGCTTGCTGTGATAAAACAACATTTAATTTAGCCAAATTAGCAGAAGTTGTTGGAATTGCAAAACCTTCTTTAATTAAATAATTTTTTGCATAGCCATCAGCAACATCAATTACATCATTAACTTTTCCTTTTCCTTTAATATCTTTAATTAAAATAACTTTCATCATAATCACCTACTACAAATTATAACGGAAAACTTCTTAAAATAATTTTAATAAATAAAAAACGAATTATTTTCTTCGCTTTTTAACCAATATCTAATAAATATAACGATAGCACCGCTTTTTAAAAAACTTTATCCAAACTTTTTTCAGCTTCGCTATCTTCTTGATATGTTAAAGAATTCCGATATTTTGTATGTTGCAAAAAACTAAAAATATCATATTCTAACTTAGGATTAAAATCTTTAATTTCAGCTCGTTCTAACAGTGGTAATAACTTATTTAAATCAATTAACTTAGCACTAATATTACCATTATTTGACATTAATCTTGGTTTTCTTCTTATCTTGCTATTACTACCAGTACTATTGTCTTTAACACCAAAACGTTTTACTTTTAATCCATTATTAATTGCATCAACAATTTCAATACCAAATCAATCTAATAATTCATAAATTTTTGTTGGATAACTATTAAAAGCAACTGATTTGTAATTATTCAAAGCACTAATTGTTGGTCCATCCGTTTCCATTGATAAATTAGTAATATTTAATGTATATTCACAAAATTTTAATAATTCTGAATCTTGAATAAAAAAATTATCAATTTGATTATAAATTAAATCATAATTTTTTCCTTCGTTTTTTTTATTTATTTTTTTCCCTAAATTCAAATCTAAATCATTTGTTAAATCAATACTATAACTTTCTTTAATAATTCCTAATTCATGTAATTCATTATTTGCATCTAAATTAATATCAAAAAATAAAATTGCTTTATCAACATTCATTCCAAATAATTTAGTTGATGAATTATCTAATGATGACTTAATAAATTGATTATTAATCATAACTACTCAATCTGCAAGGATTTCTTTAAAATTTGTTAAAAAATATGCATATCTTTCGTTTTCATTTTTATCAAAAATTGACATACTTCACCCCTGTTTATATTCTGTTTTGCATTATATACATTATACCAAAAAAAGCCATTATATTAAACCCTCCCTCACAAAAATTCAGGATAATAGTAACAAGCAACCATTAAATTCAATTAAAAAAGCATATTAATATTTAATATGCTTTTTTAATTAATTGTTTAAATCTATTTTGAAATGGTGGACCCGAACGGGATCGAACCGTCGACCCCCTGCGTGCAAGGCAGGTGCTCTCCCAGCTGAGCTACGGGCCCAAAATTCTTATAAAAAAATGGTCGGGCTAAATGGACTTGAACCATCGACCTCACCCTTATCAGGGGTGCGCTCTAACCAGCTGAGCTATAGCCCGAAAACCTAAATTATTATAACATTAATTTTATTTAAAAAACAACCATAAATTTAAAATATTTTAAAAAATAAAAAGCAAAATTAATTTGCTTTTTATTCTACAATTGGGTCTAATTCTTCAATATCAAGTGCCCCTTTACGTTTTGCTTTTTTAGGATTCTGTTTTTCTAATTTTGTTTGCATTTTAGCTGCTTTTAATTCTTCTTTCATTAAACGTTTTTTTTCTTTTTTTGAAATTTTGGAATTGTTATTAAATTCTTGTTCATTAGCAAAATTAAAGAATTCATCATCATTAGCTACATTAATTGGTTTTGTAACTTGTTTTGGTTGCTCATATTGTTCTGGTTGTTCTGATTGTTGATTAAGAAAAACCGGATTAGAAACAAAAGCTTGTTCATAGTATGGTTGATTGTTGGTTGGTTGGGAATAATTTCCTTGTTGTTGTACTTCCTCTGAATAAACATTTGGAGTTATTATAGGCTCTGGATTAGTAATTGGAACATCATTATATTGTTGTCCTAATATTTCATCAGTTGCAACCGGATTATTTTGGCCTTGATTAATAACTGTTTGAGGATTATATTCTTCAACCGGCGATTGAACTAGTTGTTCTTCATACCCATTATTTGAATATTTATCATTTTTCTGTGTTCAAGGAACTGAATCATCTTTTAATTGATTATTTTTTTTTATATCCAAATCATTGCTGGTATTATTTCAACCTGGTTTTAAACCTTCATTATTTTTAATGTGCGGATTTCTTTCAAAATGTTCATTATAATCTGAATTATTATGCCCACAAGTACAACCTCATGGTCCATAAGGATTATTTTGTTGCCCATAATAATTTGGATACATACCATGACACATTCTTCCCATTTGCGAAGTTGGTGGCATCATCGGATAAAATGGATATGGCGGTGGGGCTACTTGTTGCGCTGGAGCTGGTTGTTGAATAAAAAATACTTGTGGTGAAGCACCATTGGTCGGGTATGGCGTAATAATTTGCTGAGGTTGCGATGAATATTGGGGAATTGAAGTTCCTGATGAGTAATTATTTGAAAAGGCAGGAGTTGGTGATAATGTTAAAGTGCTAATAAACACTTCTGCATCACGACGACTTCTAAATAGCGCAATTTCACTATTAGTATCATGTGACTTTACTAAATATCCTTCTTCATTTGGTAAAATATAAAAACCATTATTCATTTTTTGCACCTCATTTTGCTCTATTTTCTACCCATACCTGTTACTATAAATTGTATCATAAAAAAGTAAAATAATATATAATATCATATTTATTTTTTAAAGAAAAGAATACTAATTAAAATTATTTTAATATTTAATTTTTTTCAAACATAAACCATATGGTTTTGCACAATATTTTGTTGTTGCTCCTTTAGGCGGGTAGTTTAATTGTGCTTGTAGTTCAGTTAAACTAACTTTGCCAGCATAACAAGCTAAAATATTTTGTGTCAACATGCGAATTTGATAACGAATAAAACTTTTCCCCCTAAAATGAATTTCAATTTTTTTTGCTTTGTTTCGTTTAACCCAAATTTTGTTAATTGTTCGTACTGTTGCAATATCCTCGGTTGGTTTAACCCCTGCAAAATAAGCAAAATCGTATGTTCCAACAAAAATTTGACTAATTTGATGTAACTTTTTACCATTTAATGGTGTATTAACTTTAAGTTCATAACGGTGGTAAAAAAGATCATACTCTTGATCATTAATTGTATAAACATATTCTTTTACTTTTGCAGTTCGAACACTAAAATTTTCAGCTACAAACTGATATCCTTTAATATTAATATTTGGTGGTAAAGTTTGACTAATGGTTTTAATAAAAAAAGCTAAATGTCGTGGTTGGAATGGTAGTTTTACTAATACCTTTTGATCACAAGCGTGCACACCAGCATCCGTTTTACTAGCTCCTAAAGTTCAAATTTTTTGATGACAAATACCAAAAAATGCTTTTTCCAATTCACCTTGAATTGTTAGAGCATTTTTTTGTTTAACTCAGCCACTATAATCATAACCATCATATTCAATACTTAATAATAAATATAACATTATCATCCTAAAACAAATTCATCAATATGTGGAATTCGAATTTGTAAAAATCCTGTTTTAATTTTGCCAAATATTCATCCATTAGAATTGTTATCTCAATGTCAAACTTGATAAAAAGTTTCATATTGCCCCATTGTTACTGATTGAGCAATAATAATACTAGCAATTCCAACCCCAAAAATAAATAATAACACATCAGGAAAATGAATTCGATAATGACGATAACGTGTTCGTTTGGCATGGGGGTCATAACCACGAGCATCCATTGCATATGCTAAATCTTCAGCTTTTTGAAATGCTGATACTAATAATGGAATAATTAACGCTGTTGTTGACTTAATTTTATCTTTAAAATGGCCATTTTTAAAATCAACCCCACGTGAGGCTTGCGCTTTCATAATCCGTCCCGCTTCTTCAATTAAAGTTGGAATCATTCGTAAGGCAATTGAAATAATTGTTGATAAAATATGAACTGGAAAGCGCACTAGTTTTAATGGACTTAATAAATCTTCTAACGCTAAAGTTAAATCTAATGGGCGCGTTGTTGCCGTTAAAATTGTTGTAATTAAAATCATTAAATAAATCCGGCATGCCATATAAAGGGCATTAAAAATAGCTTTTTCAGAAAAAGAAAATCAACTTTTTCCTCCCGCAGCAACAGGACCTGTTGCTGTTGCTTTTCCACCTCAATGTCATCCAATATAACCATCCGTAACTAAAAAGCAATTAATTAACAACAAAATAATAAACATAAATAAGATTGGTTTTAGTAATGCTCGTAATAACCTTGGCGGTAATTTGGCTAAAAAGAATAAACTAAAGATTGTTATTCCTAAAATGGCATAACCGGTAAAACCAGTTGAAAAAAAGATTGATATCATTAATGATAACAACATAAATAATTTTACCCGTGGATCCATTCGATGAATTGGGGAATTATAAGCAATATAACGTCCAAATGATAAGCGCATCTCTTTTATCCCTTTCTTTTTTGTTCTTTATGTTCAATAATTTTTTTTGCTAATTGGTCAATATTACGAATATTAAAATTTGTTAAATCAAGACCTTTTTCTTGCAATTGATAAATCAAATGATAAATTTTTGGTGGTTCAATTAATAATTCTTGTAATAAATTTTTATCCTTAAAAATTTCAAATGGTGATTCAACTTTTAAAACTCAGCCTTCTTTTAAAGCAATAACTTCATCTGCAATTTCTAAAACATGGTCCATATTATGCGTTACTAAAATAATCCGTTTATTTTGTTCCTTATTAATCCGTTGAAATAACTTAATAAAATCCTCTTCACCTTCAGGATCTAATCCAGCAGTTGGTTCATCTAAAATTAGAGTATTACCCTCCATCGCTAAAATTCCTGCAATCGCAACCCGGCGTTTTTGCCCTCCTGATAAATCAAACGGTGAACGCTCTAAATAATTTAATGGTAAACCAACCATTTCTAAGTATTTTTTGGCATTTTCTCGAGCAACTTCTTTACTTTCACCTAAGTGAACTGGACCAAACATAATATCTTTTTCAATTGTTTCTTCAAATAATTGATATTCTGGAAACTGGAACACTAAGCCAATTGATTTTCGTAATTGTTTAATATTTTTAATGCGTTTTTGTTTTGCTTTAATAATAAAACCATTTGCATCAACCACTCCTGTCGTTGGAATTAATAAACCATTGATATGTTGAATTAAGGTTGATTTGCCACTTCCTGTTGATCCAATAATAGCAGTAATTTTCCCAGGTTTAATAACAACATTAATATCTTGCAAGGAAGTATATTCATAAGGTGTTTTAGGAGCATAAACATAAGACACATTTGTGAATGTAATATCAACATTTTGTAATGCTTCAATTTTAGGTTGTTTTTTTACTTTTGACATATCTCATCCACCAACTCTCTAATATCTAGTGTATTTTTCACTTTTAAACCATTTAAGCGTAAACTATCAACGACTTTTGAAACAAAAGGAACATCTAAATGAATTGATTTCAAAAACTCTTCATCATACAAAACTTCATGTGGTTTTCCACATTTAACCATTTGACCTTTATTCATAACAATCACTTTATCAGCATTTAAAATTTCATCCATATCATGCGTAATTGAAATAATTGTTTTTTCGCGTGATTCTTTTAAATCCACCATAATTTGTTTAATTTCTTTTCGTCCTTTTGGATCTAACATACTTGTGGCTTCATCAAAAATGATAATATCTGGTGATAATGCTAGTGCTGAAGCAATTGCAACCCGTTGTTTTTGCCCTCCTGATAGCATTAGTGGTTCATGGGCAAGAAAATTATTCATACCAACTTTTGCCGCAGCTTTATCAATAATTGCTTGCATTTCTTTTTGCGGAATTTGGCGATTTTCAAGTCCAAATGCAATATCATCACGAACTGTTGATCCAATAAATTGATTATCTGGATTTTGGAACACAATTCCTAAAAATTTTCGAATTCCCGTAATTGTTGATAAATGAACTTCATTACCAAAAACTTCAATTTTCCCTTTTTGTGGGCGTAAAACACCAATAATAATTTTACTAATTGTTGATTTTCCACTACCATTATGTCCAATGATTGTAACATATTCCCCATGGTTAATTTCAAAACTAACTCCATCAACAGCATTAGGATGATTTTCCCGATAGCGAAATTCAACATCAGTTAATTTTAATGAAATATGATTTAGTTTCTCTAACTTTGCATTTATTTTTTTTGTTTTTTTTACCATTTCTTCTCATCCTTAATGTTTTTTTACATAATATTTTAATTATATACTCAATATTTAAAAATATTAATTGAAATTTTATCTTTCCAATTATACCATTAATTATATATAAAAATTATAAATACACAATAAATCATTACTTTTTTGTAAATTATCTGCGCTCTATCAATAACCGCCATCATTAAAAGAATTATCATCTAAGTCAATATTTTGAACATAGACATCCCGTGGTTTTGCTCCATTTTGTGGACCAATAATCCCATTTTCTTCTAAAGCATCAATTAAACGACTAGCACGATTATATCCAATTGAGAATTTTCGTTGAATTAAAGATGTCGAAGCTTTTTGATTTAAAATCACAAAAAGTTTAACTTCTTGATACAATAAATCAATATTATCGTTTTCATTGCTACTTCCTGTTTCACTATTTATTTCAATATTTAAAAACTCTTCATCATAATCAGGTTCTTGTTGAGCACGGCAAAATTCAACTAATCGTTGGATTTCATCATCAGAAATAAATGCCCCTTGCGCACGGGTTGGAATATTTTGCCCGGCAGGCGCATATAACATATCACCATACCCAATTAGTTTTTCAGCCCCACCTTGGTCTAAAATTGTGCGAGAGTCAATTGCTGAGGTAACTGAAAAAGAAATTCGCGATGGAATATTTGTTTTAATTACCCCGGTAATAACATCTGTTGATGGGCGTTGTGTTGCAATCACCATATGAATTGCAGCAGCACGAGCTAATTGCGTAATTCGCATAATTGAATCTTCGATATCTTTTCCAGCTGTCATCATTAAGTCAGCTAATTCATCAATTATAACAACAATATAAGGTAAGCGATCTTTTGCTGTAACTTTTTTATTAAACGATTCAATATTGCGGACTCCACGCTCTGATAGCATACTATAACGACGTTCCATTTCAGCAATTATTTTTTTTAAGGCAGAATTTGCTAATTTAGTATCTGTAATAACTGGCGCTAATAAATGGGGTAAATTATTATAAACAGCTAGTTCAACCTGTTTTGGGTCAATTAATAATAATTTAACTTCCGATGGTTTTGTTCGTAATATTAGTGATGATAAAATGGTGTTAATACAAACAGATTTTCCACTACCTGTTGAACCAGCAACTAATAAATGTGGCATTTTATCTAATTCAACAAAAATAATTTCTCCGTTCACACTGCGACCAATGCCAACTAATAATTTACGATCTTGTTTTTCTAATGGTAACCGTTCCATAATTTCACGTAATGTTACTTTATTACTAATTTCATTAGCAATTTCAATTCCAACAGCTGACTTTCCCTGAATTGGGGCTTCAATTCGAACATTTTGAGTCGCTAAAGCATATTTTAGATCATTTTCTAAATGCATAATTTTGCTAACTTTCACTCCTGGTTGCATTTGAACTTCAAATTTTGTAATAGTTGGGCCAATATTAATTCCTTGGACACTAGCAGCAATATTAAATTGTTGAAAAACTTGATTAATTTTCACTGCTTTCTTTTGCGCAGCAAGTTTATTTCGTTCATTATTACGACGGTTATCTTCCTTTGGACTTAATAAACCTAAATTTGGTAATTTGTAATGTGGATTATTAAAAGTATTTCTGCGCGAAATAGTTTGACTATTTTTTTTATTAATCTCAATTGACTTGGGTTTCATAACACGGTGGGGTCGTTGATGCGGGATGTCAAAATGTTGTTGATCCATTAATGGTGGCTCATAATTCGAATAATATTCATCTTGATATAGTTCTAATGGATGATGATATTCTGAATTACTTTGTCGATGATAAATTCCTTCATTAATATCAACTGTTTCAAATTGCTCTGATGGCGTTGGATTAAATTCTTCTGTTGGTAATTGTTCATCATAAAATGATGTTTGCTTTAAAGTTGTTGAATTACTACCTCGATTAATTTTTCCAAAAGGCGTGATATCAGTTGCTGAATTCAACTTATCGCGTGCAACAACAATATTAATATCTTTTCCATAAGAAGAACCATACACTGGTAAATCATCAAGTTTTTTATTAAGCGTATTATTACTACGGCGATTACGTGGTTGAATATATTGATCCGGTGTTAATTGCATTCGTGAACGGTGCGGCAATTGCGAAGAATGTGGTGACTGTGAAGGCCCTGAATGATAATCATTAAAAGGTTCTTTTGCATTAAAAGGTTCTTTTCGTAATTCTGGTGTAGAACTAGTTTGATTATCAAAACGAACATAATTTTGTTTCATTTTTTTCTTACCAACAAAATCATCGGCAATTAAATCATCAATTAAATGTTGGTCATGTAAGGCTGTATATGACGGCATTTGAATTGTAATATCTGATGCTTCTGTTGTATGCATAACTTGCCGAGCTGAAAATAATTCCTCATCAGGAATATTAAAATTTTGGTAAATATTTTGCTTTTGACGTCGATTTGCTGATAAACGTAATACACGTACACCTTGTTGCTGACGTTCATTTTTTGGTAAAAACATCCCAATTGCCGTTCCGGTTGCGACTCAACTTCATCATAATAAAAAAACTGATAAACACAAAATTAATGAACCAAAAATGGTAGTATAACTAGCAATCCCAGCTAAAAGATTGCCAATCATACCCCCTCCAGCATATAAAGTAATTCAAGCACCATTAAAACCAACAAATGTTATCGGATGGTTTAAATTAGGATTAAAAATTGATGCATCTTGTCAGCGTTGCAAATAATTCTTAATAACATCTAAAAAAACAGTTTTATCAAAATACGCCATTTGCCCTTTAGCATATTGATAAATTAACAAAATGCTACTTACCAATCAGCAGGACAAAATAATAAAGGTTACCACCATTCAAATTACCCGTGATTTTAATCGAATCCGTACTCCAATAAAAATTGTCAAACCTAGCACTAGGCATACAAAATACATTAAATACTTAAACCAGCCAAATGCAAATGTAAATAAAACATCATCAATAAATTGCCCAATTAAAGTAATTCGCCCTATGGCAAGAATAGTAAAAAACGTTACTAATAATGCCCCAATTACTCACCCGATAGAATCATTACGAAGCTGCTTTTTTTTGACTTTTAAGATTGCAGTTTTCTCATTCTGATCATTTAATAACTGATCATCATAAGATTTCTTTTCCATAGTGCAGCCCTCCTAAAATTCTAAATATTTAGAAATTACTTTAAATATGACCATACATTTTAAAAGCTTCAAATATTTATCTACTATAAATATATCATAAAATTAAATTTCATTCACAATTGCTAAAATAATTGGTGTTTTTCCTGTTTCTGTTTTAACAAATGAACTAATTGTCGATCTAATTTCATTTTTTACTTCATTGACATCATACATTTCACCAACAACAGCTTTTTTATAATGTTTCTCAATAATTTCAATAATAACTTTTTGCATTTTACGGAAAATATCATTATTTTCTTGAATATAAATTACTCCTCGCATTTGCGTGTCAATTAAAGAAACCAATTCCTTTGTTTTACTATCAATTGAAACTCCTATAATAACAACTCCATCAGTAGCTAATTGCTTTCGTTCATTTAAAACAACTGCTCCAATGTCACCAACGCCAATCCCATCAACATATAAATCAGCGGTTTTTACCTTATTGCTTTTTTTCGTATATTCACTATCAATAAATTCAAGACCTTCGCCATTATCAACAATAAAAATATGTTCTGGATTAATCCCAACTTCAATTGCTGCTATTTTTGCTTGCACAAAATCTTTATATAAACCTTTCACTGGCACAAAATATTTTGGATTAATAATTGAACTCATTAATTTAACATCTTCATAACTTGCTGTCATTGTTCAAACTTTTTTATCCGATAAAGCAATTGTTTTTGCGACAGTTCGTGCTAATTCATCTAAAACATTGGCATGATTTAATTCACTTCCTGGGTTTGGCGGTGTTGCTAAAATAATTGTATCACTTTCTTTAATATCTAGAATATCATCATTACCAGAAGCAATTTTAATCAAACGACTATATAAACGTTCTCCACTACCAGTTACAATAATTAATGATTTTTCTTCTTTAACTGCTTCTTGTAATCCTTTTAAATTAATTCCATTGAAATTTAGTTTTTTACTATCCGATAACACTTTTAATGACTCTAATAAAGTTTGACCATAAATTCCAACTGAAATATTATTTTCACGAACTAAATCAAATAACTCACTAATTTTATGTAAATCTTGATCAAAACAAGCTAAAATAATACGATCTTCTGTTTCTTTAACAGCTCGTTCAACATAATTTTTAATCTTATGGTTTGGTGCTGTATAATCACGGCGTGAAGCTGATGAGGCTTCTGATAAAAATAATAGTACCTTATTTTTAGCAATAATTTGATTTAAATGTTGTAAATCTGTTGCAAAATTAGGGTCTGCTTTAGCATCAAAAATATAATCTCCAGTATAAATAATTGTGCCATCAGGTGTATGCAATGCAAAACCAAAACTATTTGGCATATTTGTTGTTGTTGAAAATACTTCAACCCTGCATAAACCAAAATCAAGAATATCTTTTGCATTGATAACATGAAAACATTCTTCTTTCCCACGAACTTTAAAACGTTGTAAATGGAATTTTAAAATATTACAAGTTAAATCACTTCCATAAACTGGGAGTGCCAATTCTTTTAAAATATAAGTAAGTGCTTCAGAACATTCATCCGAAGGTTTTGTAATAAAAACACCTTTAATTCGAGTACGATTTTCCTTTAGATAATCAAAATTAGGAATTACTACATCAATTCCTAAAATTCCACGTTCCGGATTTTTTGTTCCCGCATCAAAAATAAAAATATCTTGTTCTACCTCAATGCAGTATAAATTTTTACCTCGCTCGTCTAATCCACCAAGAGCGAAAAAATTAATTTTTGCCATAATTAAAATCGTCTACTTTCTATTCGCTGTTCATTAATTAATACTTATTTACTTTTTTTTAAATGTATTTATACATTTTTCCCCTTAATACAAATGTAATCTCTCTAAATAAATGTAATCTTAATTATTATACATTACTATTTAAAAAATATCCAAATAATCGGAAAAATATCATATTTATATTATCATAACACATTTTTTGAGTTAAAATAATAATATTTAAAAGGATGTGAAAATAATCTTGAAAGCAATTTTTCCAGGTAGTTTTGACCCAATTCATGATGGTCATCTTAATATTATTAAAAAAGCAAGTACTCTCTTTTCAAAATTATATGTTGTAATTACGAATAATTTAGAAAAATCAAATCAAACAAACATTAAAACGCGTGCTGAACAAGCTGCCATAGCTTCTCAAAATCTTAATTTAAATATTGAAATTGTTATTAATGACCAAATGTTAACTAGTGATTTTGCTAAACAATTAGGGGCTAAATATATTATTCGAGGCCTACGAAATAATAACGATTTAAAATATGAAATGGAATTAGCTTTTGCTAATAAACAATTAAATAAAGATCTTGAAACAATTTTTTTTATTGCCGATTATGATTTGAATGAAATTTCTTCAACTTTTTTAAACCAAATTAAGCAATTAAAAAAATAAAAAAATATTGAGTTTCAATATTTTTTATTTTGTGTTTTATTTTCCTAATAAATTAAACATATTTTGTTTATAAATCTCAACTCCTGGTTGATCAAATGGATTTATCTCTAACAAGTAAGCTGACATTGCACAAGCTTTCATAAATCAATATGCTAAATAACCAAACATTTTATCATCCATTGTTGCAAATTCTAAAACAATATTTAGAATATGCCCAACTTTTGTATGAGCAGCAACAACGCCTTCAACAGCAATGGTATTTACTTCATGCAATCTTCTTCCAGCGAGATAATTTAAACCATCGGTATCTACTGCTGCTTTTGGCAGGTTAAGATTAATTTGTGGTTCTTTAATTGCAATAACTGTTTCAAATAAAATATTTTTTGTCCCTTCTTGAATGAATTGGCCAAGAGAATGTAAATCTGTCGAAAAAACACACGATAATGGTAGTAAACCCTTTGAATTTTTTCCTTCTGATTCCCCAAATAATTCTTTCCATCATTCGGTAATCATTTGCATTTGTAACTCATAAGTTACAAGCATTTCTGCTTTATATTTTTCCTCTTGATTTAAAATATAACGTCCAACAGCATATTTATAGGCATGATTAGTAAAATCATCAATTAAAGTATCTTGATAAGTTTGTTGTGCTTCTTTAAAGAGATTATCAACATTAATACCACTTACTAACATTGCAAAAATACCAACTGGGGTTAACACTGAATATCTTCCCCCAATGTCATCCGGAATAACAAAGGTTTGATAACCTGCTTTATCAGCTAATATTTTTAGAGCACCTTTCTCTTTATCTGTAATAGCAACAATTAAGTTGGCTGCTTTTAGGCTTCCTTCTTTTTTTCTAAAAGCTCTTTGCAAAGACGAAATGCAATTGCTGGCTCAGTTGTTGTCCCTGATTTAGACACAACACAAATTCCAAATTTTTTGTCTTGAAAATATTTCAAAACTTGTGTTGTATAAGTTGAAGACATTGTATTTCCAATATAAATGATTTCTATTTTTTGTTAACTATATAACCTATTAATCATTTCAATTGCTGCTCGCGCGCCAAGATAACTCCCGCCAATTCCAATTACCAATAAAACATCAATTTCACTAGCTAATTTCTTTGCTGTTTGTTTCATTTTTGCAAGCTCTGCTTGATCATAATTATTTGGTCACTCAACTCAACCAAGAGAATCATTTCCTAATCCTGTTTTATTATGAATCATTTGGTGAATATCTTTAACTCGCCCTAAATATTTGTTAAAAACAGATTCGGCTAATGCATTAGTAAAATCTACTTTAATCATTTTAATAATATGCCTGCTTTCTATCTAAAAAACCTTACATTTGTAAAAATTTTAATTTATTTACTTGTTAGTGAATTAATTTTTTCACTTAACATTTGGAATCCTACTCCTGTTTCTTGAATTTGACTATTATTCTTTTTCAATAATTCAGGTCGGTAATTCTTATAACTTAATTTTACTTGTTTCTTAACTGGGTCATAGTCTAGTACCTCTACTTCAACATTGTCACCAATATTAACAAATTCTTTGATATCTCTTACATAGTAATCTGAAATCTCACTAATGTGGATTAATCCAACAGCATTTTTTAATTCACAAAATGCACCAAACGGTGTAATGTTTGTAACTTTTGCAAGAACTTTACTTCCTTTTATATACATAATTCGTCACATCCCCTTTCTGAAACTGTACTAATTATAACGCTAGAACTATGAAAATCATTTTCTAAATAATAAAATATTTTGCATAAATATCTAGCATAAAAAAAGTATCGTTTATTATTTTAATAAATTAATTCGATACAATCCATTATTTTCGCTATTATTTTCTTCTTGTTCGGTCTTTTCTTCTTTATATGAATCAGTGTAATTACAATTTGGATAATTAGTACACGCCTTAAAACGTTGACGTCGCTTATTAAATTTTAAAATAATTTCACCAACGCCGCATTCTGGACAAAAACCAAATTTTAGACCAGTTTGATGAATATAACGACATTTTGGAAACCCTGAACATGCAATAAATTTCCCGTATTTTCCATACCGATATACTAAATCATTTCCACATTCTGGACATTCAATCCCCACCTTCTCAACTGGAATTTCTTCCATTAATTCCATTGCTGCTTCAATGCGTGGTTCAAATCGTTCTCAAAATTCTTTTAATAATGGTTTTGGTTCTGCGTCACCGTGTGCAATCACATCCAAACTTTCTTCAATTGTTGAAGTGTATGTTTCGTTAATAATATCACTAAAATATTCTTGTAATTTATCACTTGTTAAAATCCCTTTTTCAGTTGCTTTAATTGCTTTGTTTTCTGCAATAATATAACCACGATCTTTTAATGTTCGCATAATTGGTGCATAAGTTGATGGACGTCCAACCCCAATTTCCTCTAATGTCTTAATTAATTTCGCTTCAGAGTAACGACTCAGTGGTTTAGTAAAATGTTGAATTCCATATAATTCATTTAAATTAATAATTTGATTTGGTTTTAACATTGGTAACTTTGCAATTTCTTCATCACCTTCTAAAACATAACATTTTAAAAACCCATCAAATTGAATCGTACTTCCTCTCATCCGAAATTCATAATTATTATTATCTAAAATAATTGCTTTACTTAATAACTTTGTATTCGCCATTAAACTAGCTAACGCACGATTATAAATAATTTTATATAAGCGTAGTTGATCACGACTTAAATATTCTTTTGCCGCTTCTGGTGTCATTGTTAAATCAGTTGGACGAATTGCTTCATGAGCATCTTGCACATTTTTTTTATTTTTTGGTGGTGTTTTAACTTCGCCTAAATATTCTGTTCCATACTTAATTGTAATATAGTCAAAAGCATCCTGAACAAACTTATCACTTAATCGAATTGAATCTGTCCGCGGATATGTTATAAATCCAGTAATATTATCTTTAACTTTAATTCCTTCGTATAATTGCTGAGCAATTAATGATGTTTTATTTGAAGCAAAACCCATTTTACTACTTGCTTCTTGTAACATTGTTGAAGTAGTATGTGGATTCGGTGATTTTCGCTGTTTTTCACTTTCTTTAATTTGAACAACAACAAAATCTTTTTTTAAAACTTTTTTAACTTTTAGAACATCTGCTTCTACTTTTAATTCAATTTTTTCATCCTTAAATTTTGTTAATTTAACAACTGCCTTTTTATATAATCCTTCAACAGTCCAATATTCCTCTGGCACAAAATTTTGCCATTCTTTTTCTCGTTCAACAACTAACTTTAAAGCAACCGATTGTACTCGTCCTGCTGATTTTGACTTAATCTTTTTCTGTAACAATTTGCTTAAGCGAAAACCAATAAAACGGTCTAAAATTCGTCGAGTTTCTTGTGAATGAACTAAATTCATATCTAAATCTGTTTGATTTTGAAATGCATCTAACACTGCTTCTTTTGTAATTTCATTAAAGCGAACACGGCGAGATTTGTCACCACAATTTAAGACTTCATTTAAATGATAAGCAATTGCTTCTCCTTCTCGGTCAGGGTCGGTTGCTAGAATAACCAAATCTGCTGCTTTGGCTTCTTGTTTTAATTTTTTAACAATTTCTTTTTTTCCACGTTCCATTTTATAACTTGGTTCAAAGGTTTTAATATCTACTCCTAATCCATACTCACCTTTTGTTGATAAATTACGAATATGTCCTTCTGATGATAAAACTAAATAATTTTCGCCAAGATATTTTTCAACTGCTTTTGTTTTAGTTGGGGACTCCATTATTACCAGCGTCTGTGCCATGTTTTCTCTCCTTTTTTTAAAACACATCAATAATTATTATACATAATATTTTAAAAAACTATTTTGAAATTTATTATTCTAAATTAAAGTATTTTTTTTATTTTAGCAATTATTGTATCAATTCCTTCAGTAACACTAGGAACAGTAAAATACAAAATAAGAGTTATTGCAATTAATAATAAAATAACACCTAAAACACTGATCATAATTCAAAAAGCTTTAGCATTAAATTTTGATTTAGTAACTACTCCAAATTTATTTTTTTAATTTTTTTTGTTTTATTTTCTTTTGCATGATAAAAATTTTCAATTAATTGATCATATTGTTTTTCTGTCAATCCAAATTGGGCCATTGCTTCATAATGATCCATTTTAAGATGACCATATTCATGAAATATTTTTGGATAAATCTCACTAGCTCGTTTTTCCCCTAATGATGTCTTAATTATATAATCCTTATATGTCCCAAAAGCTGGTTTTGTATCCTTTACTTTATATTAATATCAATAAAGGCTATTTCATCATCTAAAACATCTGTTTCTATTATTTCTGGATTAGATTCTATTAAATCAAATTCTGGTGATTTGACACCTAAAAAATCATGAATATCTTCATCAGCAATCTTATTAACATCATTACTTAATGGTAAACTTGGACAACGAAAATCATTATAATATCATTCTGTCCCTAATGGAATACGAGAATTATAAGGAGATAAATAATAATCTTCTCTAACAGGTTGAGATTAATATTGAAAATTATCATTAATTCTAGCATTATTGGCTAAATTATTAAAATTTTGTCCAACATTATGTGGGCTATATTGATATTGTTGTCCTAGTGACAAACTTTGATTTAGTTGTAGTCCTGTCATTGGATACTGAATAATTGGAGAATATTGATATTGTGCAAATAACGGTGGATATGGAGGTTGCGGAATTGAATAGTGAATTAATGGTGGTGTTCCACACCCATAAGAAGGAAAAACAGGATATTGATAATAATTAAAAAAATTCGGATGGTGATTAATCCGACAATTATTGTGACAATTACTGCTATGACCCTTTTTACTGTTTTGACACATATGTTTACCCTACTTATATTAATCGCTTATATTTATTATATCATAAAATAATGTTTTCTTCTATTAGCGTTATTAATAAAGATGCTGTTTTATTTTTTGGGGAAAATAAAAAAGGGTTATCTTATTTATAATTAGTTTATTAAAAAATTAATTAGAAAGGTACCCTATATCTTATGATTATAAACCAAATATCAAACTTACTAAATAAATTTAAAATTGATTTACCTACTTTATTTAAATTTGCTAAAGTAGAAATTACACCTAAAAATTTATTAAAATGATTTCAACATAAAAATATTTATTTTTTAGAAAGAATTATTAAATCTGCAATTGAATTAATTGATTACAAACTATTAAAATCTGAATATGTCCAAACGCGTTTTTTTAAAAGGATTGTTTCAAAGAACAATTATTTTTCAACATGGAAAAATCACATTTTATCGGTAAAAATATTTAATAAAACCAGAATATCAAAATAAAAATAATCCTAATTATGTATATTTCTTAGATACTCAAATTAAAATTGATAAATATTAAAAAATTGATCGTGAATTTCAGATTGAAATTGAAATAATAAGAATTAAACTTTCATTAGAAAAAATAATATTAAATATTTTATGAAATATTTTTTCTATTTTAAAAATTTTTCATATATAATTTTACTAGACTATAAAATTACTATCAAACTAATATTAAATACATATCTTTAAATAATTAAATTATATTAAAACTTACAGAGAGGAATTAACAAAAATGAACAAAGCAATTTTTTGTGATTTAGATAAAACTTTATTTGATAATAACCGAAATTTTAGTCCGCTTACATTAGAAACAGTTAACTTAATTTAAGCAAAAGGAATTCCCTTTATTCCGTCAACAGCACGAGCAGCAAAAAATGCAATTGAAGTTGCACGACAATTAAACGTGGATAAATATGGTGGTTATGTTGTATCAAACAATGGTTGTAGCATTTATTCATTTAAAACAAATAGTTTTTTATTAGATATAAGGTTGACAAAAGAAGAAATTAAGGAAATTTTTAATTTTACTTATCAAAAATATAAAACTTCTTTTTTTAGTAAAAATAGTACTTATGTTAATGAATATAATGAAATAACTCATAAATGAACAACATAAACACAAACAAATTATCATATTCTGACTAACCCAGAAGAAATTACCGAAAATATTAAAACAATTGGAATATCATTGGAAGTTGGTTTAAATGATAAGCAAGCTAAAACTTTCATTAAGGACTTGCAACAATTATGACCTAAATTAGATGTGGTATCATACTATAAGAACACATTTTTTCAAATTTCTTGCAAAGGAATTTCAAAAGGAAGTGCCTTACAATTTTTAGCGCAGCATTTAGGCGTTGATGTTGCAAATACTTATGCTTTTGGTGATTCACATAATGATCTTTAATTAATTCGAGATGCAGGACATGGACTTGCTGTTTCTAATGCTATTGATGAGTTAAAAGCAATTGCTGATGAAACTATATTATCAAATCAAGAAGATGGTCCAACCAAATATTTGCGCCAACATTTTGATATTTAAAGCAATTATTAATTATTTTAAAAAATAAACAAGAAAAATATAAATTAAATGCTACACAACAAAAATTTGAAGAAAAAAATATAAATAGATTATTATGTATAAAAATAAAAAAAGTATTTATGGAAATATTGTAGATATAAATAATAAGCAAACTTTGAATATGGAAAAAAGTGTACATAAAAAATAAAATTGCTTTAGGATTGAGTTATTCTGTGTTCAACAGAGCTCAATCCTTTTAATTTGCTTTGTGATCTAATTTCATTATAAAATTTAAGATATTCTGAAACCATTCAATATACATATTCTTTATTTCTAAAAATACGTTTTAATGTTTCAAAAAATCAATTTTAAAAGTTTTAAATCAAGAATCTGTATGACCATTATCTGGTGAAGAACCTCTTCGTGACATTGAAATTGTTATTCCTATTTTTTTACACAAGTTTGTAAACATAAAGTTTGTAGAATTCATATTTTAGGTTTTCTCGCTTTTACTCAAGCATTAATTATATTTTTTATTATAAAAAGCATATCAAGCATTTTCCTAATTTGATAATCTAAAATTTCATTTGTATGAAAATCTTTTACTATTGATAAGTAATATGTTTTATTATTAATAGTTAAATATGTGATATCTGTCCCAATTTTTTGGTTAATTCCAGTTGTTGAAAAATTTCTATTTAAAATATTTTCATATCTTAATAGACCAAAAAGTTTTTTACAATTAAATTTTTTCTTTCTGATTATAACTGTTAATTTCATTTTTAAATTATATAGTTTTTTAAACATAATATAATCATGTTGTAGTCATAAATACCGTTAAAATTATGATACATTGTTTGTATAATATCCGCAATTAAGTTATTTCATTTATTATATTTTGGTTTTCCCAATCATAATCAGTTATGATAACCAGTTCTAGAAACCTTAAATACTTTACACAATAATACAATTGTATAAATATTAGATCACTCATAAATTTTTTTATACTTTTTTTACACTTAGGAATAAATACTTTGATAATTTTTTAAATTATTTTGCATATTTATAAATTTTTTTGTCATTAACTCTAATGGTGTATTGGTAACAGAATGTTTCCTTTTTATGTTTTTAACTTGTGTTTCGTGACCTCATTCTAAACTTTTTTTCACCTTTTAAATTATATGTTTTAATTCATAAATAAATTGTATTTCGTGAAATATTATATTCCTTTTAAAATAATTTTACTGTTTTTTCACTTTTTCATATAAAAAACATCTTTTTAATAAAGTTTTAATATAATTTTTATTTTTTATGTCTACTTTATTTTAGATGTTCACTTTTTTACTTTACTAAATTAATAATTAACAAATTGATAATACATCAACATATTCCAAGTTATGTGCTTTCGCAACTGGGGCAAAAACAAGTTTACCTTCAACTGTCTGAACTCCTTTTCGAATTGGCGGATGTGTTTTACATAATGTTTTAAAATCAGTATTCGCAATTGCTAGAGCATATTGGATTGTGGCATTTGTTAAAGCAATCGTACTTGTTCTTGGGACTGACCCTGGCATATTTGCTACTGAGTAATGAATGACATCATGCATAATGAAAGTTGGATTATCATGGTTTGTTGCCTTAGTAATTGTTTTAACACTGCCACCTTGGTCAATAGCAACATCAATAATAATACTATTTTTTTTCATTTTTTTGACCATTTCTTCCGTTACTAATTTTGGTGCTGATGCTCCTGGAATTAAAACCGTTGAAATAACAACATTACTTGCTAAAACTTATTTTTCAATATTAGCATGGTTAGATTTTAAAATATGGACTTATTTGCCAAACAAGTGATACAATTGTCGAATTCTATTTTCATTAAATTCAATTAATGTAACATCACAGCCAATGCTTGCTGTCATATTTGCTGCAGCTGTTCCGGCAACACAACACCACCACCAATAACAGTAACCTTCGCTCGTTCTGTTCCAGGTGTTCCATTCATTAATAAACCACTACCACTAGTTGTTTTAAACATAAAATACATTGCATTAGCAACTGCTAACCTTCCAGCAACTTCACTCATTGGTCTTAACAATGGCAATGAATTATCTTCAAGTTGAATTGTTTCATAAGCAATTGATGTTACTTTTGCATCAAGTAATGCTTTAGTTAATGCTTTATCTGAAGCCAAATGAAAGTATGTAAAAATAATTTGCCCTTCATAAAAATATTTATATTCACTTTCTAATGGTTCTTTCACTTTAATAATCATTTCCTTTGTTCAAACTTCGGTCGGATTATCTAAAATAATAGCTCCTGCTTTTTTATAATCATCATCAGTAAAACCGCTACCAAGACCAGCATTTTTTCAACATAAACTTCATGTTTTTGTTTTACTAGTTCAATCACGCCGCTTGGTGTTACCCTAACACGATTTTCTTGTGCTTTAATTTCTTTTGGAATTCCTATTTTCATATTTTTGTTTCCTTTCCTAATGACTTATTCATTAAATCATTATAAAATTGTCGTTTGTCATAATATGATAGTAAATAATCATCAAGTTGATTAACTAATTTTTCATTTCACTGATCATAACTTTCAAGTGAAAATATTGTCTTTCTTGTTGCTAATTTATTAGTATCTGGTTTTTTCTAATTTTTAAATAAGATAATATTAACATAATAGATACATAAAAAACAACAATAACTGCTAATCATTTTAAATAATTAGTAAAAACAGCTGGCTTAACATCTAATCCAACTTCAATGCCAACAAAAACTGTTAAAAAAGCTAATACTACACCAAGAGCCCCTCCTAGCATTAAATCAAAACCTGTTTTGGGCTGATATTTATTATTATAAGAATATGCCGCAACTGGAAAAGCTGACTTTGATGCTAATGACATAATTGGAAAAGCAACTTTAATATCTATTCCTAATAATGCAATTGTCGCTAACGCCGGAGCATATAACCCTATTCCGAATGCTTGTAAACCACAATAAACCATAAATAAAAGAAAGGCAAGTCCTAATTGTCATCCTTCTAAACCAGTTTTATTTCCACTTGGTAAAACATCTAATTGTGTTAAAATCAATAAAATCGCAACAATTGTTAGCACAATGGCCATCGTTAAACTAATATGTTTGGCACTAACTCTTTTTGTTAATTCAGCACCAACAAAACTTCTTAAAATTGCACCAACAACTAGTAGTACTAACGTTAATACTTCAACATTAATTGCCGCAACAAAAATGGTTCCAGCAATTAAGTTTGGTATCCCTAACCCAATATTTAGTGTTCCTGGTAATAATGAATCATTTTTAATAATCTTTGTTGCTTTTAATCCTGCCGTTGCAACCGCAAAACTACCAACTCCAATTGTATATAAAAATGACCCAACAAAACCAATTGCAGTTATTTTAAAAATATTTTTTTCACGATCCATATAAGTTTTTTTAATAACTTTTAACATTAAAATAAAATAACCAATAATAACTATTAAGGTTATAAAACAATAATAAAAGCAATTAAATATTCTTTTTTTGTTAAATCAAAACTTTCATTTCTTATTTTTGGAAAATAAAGTAAATAATTAATTAATAACGTACCAATAATTAATAGTGGTAAACTAATAATGCTTATTAAGACTAAAGTTTTAGTACTAATTGGTTTTTTGGTTTTTAACTTTTTTTCTTTTAGAGCTTGTAACATTGTTGCTTGCTCTTGACTTATTTTTTCTTTAAACTTTTGATTTCACTATTTAATTTTATAAGTTCTGCTGAAACTTCTATTTTATGTGCTTTTTTAAAAGCAATATTTTTTTCAAATGTAAGCATACATAAATCAGCCATTTTTAGTATATCTTGTTTTAATTCCATCATTTTGGATTTATATAAATTTTTTAATATTTTTAAATTAGTTTGATATTCTTCTGTAGTTATTTTTTTATTCTTTTTTAACCTGGTTAAATCTGTTAAATGATTTTTAAAATCTTTTTTTAAGGTTTTTAATAGTGTACTAAAATAATATAAATCAGTAACAAAATTATCCAAATTATCTTCTTGTGTTAATATTTAATGTTAAATACTATTTAAATCCTCTTTCATTCTTTACCTCTGTGCCTAAAATAGTTAATATCTTCTATTGTTTTAGACTTGATTATATCACATTTTTCTTCCTTGAAATGATGGTTGTATTAAATTTTATTATTTTATAAGCTATTAATAAACAGTTTGATTAATTGTTTTTTCTTAATTTAATTATTACTCAAATTTTGAGAAAAATATTTTTTTTAAAAAAAATTTCTAATTGCTATTTAACCCTTGTTCTTATTAACTTTACGATAATAAAAACCTTTTTTTAATTTTACTTCCTAGAAAGTGTAATTTTTTTAAAAAAGGTTTAAATAATTCCTATGAATTTATTTACTAATTGTTGTACCAACTTTACCAGCTAATGCTACTTTAGCTTGTGCTAATTCAGCAATGATTGCTATTTTTTGCAATCCAGAACTAGCAAACTTCATTGCAGCTTGTACTTTTGGTAACATACTACCTGACGCAAATTGATTTTCTGTAATATATTTTTCCGCTGCAGTTAAAGTTAAAACATCTAATGCTTTTTGGTTAGGTTTTCCATAGTTGATTGCAACTTTTGCTACCGCTGTTAAAATAATCAATTTATCAGCTTTAATTAATTCTGCTAACTTTGCACTAGCAAAATCTTTATCAATAACAGCAGGAACTCCTTGAAAAGCAGTCCCTGTTTTCACAATGGGAATACCTCCACCAGCAACGGTAATTACAATATGTCCTTGCTTAATTAAATCTTCGATAATTTCTTTTTCAACAATATCAATTGGTTGTGGTGATGCAATTACTCGGCGTCATCCCCGTCCAGCATCTTCCTTAACAGTAAAGCCATTTTTTTCAGCTAATGCTTTTGCCTCTGCTTCAGGATAAAATGCGCCAATTGGCTTTGTTGGATTATTAAAAGCAGGATCTTTCTGGTCAACTTCAACTTGTGTTACAATTGTTACAACATTTTTCTTAATTTTATGTTTATTTAATTCATTTAAAATTGCATTTTGCAAATGATAGCCAATATAGGCTTGTGACATTGCTCCACATTCGGGAAATGGCATCATTGGAATTTTATTATTAACATGAGCTGCTTCATCAAAAGCATTGTTAATCATTTCAACTTGTGGTCCATTCCCGTGCACAATAATTAATTCATCACCATTTTCAATAATGTCGACCATTGCCTTCGCAGTATCCTTTACAATTTCGTATTGTTCACTGGGGGAATTTCCTAATGCGTTTCCTCCTAACGCAACAACTATTCTTGCCATAATTTACATATCCTTTCTCTTAAAATGAAAACTTGCTTACTCAATTGGCATTGAGAATCAAGGAGTAGTGTTTGAAATTGGTAATAAAGTTACAATTCCTAACAAGATGATTGTTGCAACAATAATTCCAACAATTAATGGTCATGATGTTTTTATAAAACTACCATAAGGAACTTTTGAAATTGATAATGCTGCCATTAAAATTGCACTTGTTGGTGAAATTAAATTAATAATTCCACTTGCGAATTAAAAGGCAGTAATTGTTCCTGATGTTAAACCTGTTGCTAATGGGGTAGCAACAGGACCCAAAATTGGGAAAACAGTTTGGGCAAATCCTGAACTAGATGGAATTACAAATGAGATAATTAGGAAGAAGAAGGCTACCATAATAAAGCCTGTTTTCCCTAATGTTGACATTGGTGTAGATAATCCACTAACTAATTTGTTTTGCATTCCAGTATTTGTCATAATAAACCCAATCCCAGCTGCAAGGGCAATAACCAAGCAAACAGATAGAATATCAGCTGAACCACTAATAAAACTATTAACGTATTTTTCTTCTCCTTTTTAATTAATTGATGCAATAAAGAATAATGCTGAAATTTCCATAAATGATCATTGCCCTAATGGAGCAAAGAAATTAGCAATAAATGGGGCATGCTCACTAACTAATTTTGTAAAATTAACAAAGACAGGAATTCCAAATTTATCCCATCCAATTAATGAAAAAATCATTAAGACAAAACTAATTATAAAAATCGCCATAATTGCTTTTCGTTTACCATTGTATGCTGGTAAATCATCAACAATTGCAAATTCTGCTTTATAAAAATCTTTTTTTCAAATAATGGTGATTTCCCTGGTGTACGACGAACACGTAACGCATATCAAACAACAAATGAAATTCCAGCTGCTGTCAATAATAATCATGACACGGCTCTTCAAATAATTCCTGTTGTTGATGTTAAATCAGGCACACCAGCAGCAGCAACAGCAACTTGGATAACAAATGGATTTAATGTTGAACCAATACAACCAATTCCAGCACCAAATAAAATTGTCATTACCGCTGTTAACACATCAAAACCAGCAGCTAATAAAACAGGAATAATAACTGGGTATAAAGCGATTGTTTCTTCCCCCATTCCATAAGTTGTACCACCAACTGAAAATAAAAACATTACAATTGGAATAATTCAAATTTTACGGCCTTTCATTTTTGCTACTAAACGCCCAATCCCAGCATCTAATACTTTTGATTCAATAACGATGCCTAAGAAACCTCCTAAAACTAAAATAAAGACAATAACATCAATTTTACTTTTAAATCCTTGCATCGGAGCTAAAAATAAGTCAAAAATTCCGGCAGGTTCACCATTGTGAAGTTCACCATCAGCATCTTTTCATGAACCAGTTGTTCCTGGAATTCAAGAGACAATAATAATTAAGAGCGTAATTCCTAATAAAATTGTAAATGCTGTCCGCAATTTAAATTTAAACTTTTTTTTCTTTTTTTCATCCATTTTTGCACCCCCTTTAACCTTTCATAATTAATAACCTAGCCACGAATTGTTGCTAGCATTACTGCTTTAATAGTATGTAAACGATTTTCTGTTTCTTCAAAAACACGTGAATATTTTGATTGGAAAACTTCATCAGCAACTTCTAATTCGCCAATTCCACCAAATTGTTTAATCACTTGTTGCGCAGTATCCGTATTTCCATCATGGAAACTTGGTAAACAATGTAAAAAGATAGCATCTTCTTTTGGTTGTTTCATTTTTTCCATTGTTACTTGATATGGTGTTAAATCCTTAATTCTTTTTCCTCAAACAGCAGGATCTTCTCCCATTGATACTCAAACATCAGTGGCAATTGCATCAGCATCTTTTGCCGCTGTTTTATGGTCTTCAGTTAACGTAATTGACCCACCATGTTCTTTTGCAATTGCTTCTACTTTTTTCAATAATTCTGCATTTGGTCATAAATTCTTTGGCGCACACAAGCAACAAAATGCATTCCTAATTTAGCACTAACAATTATATAACTATTTGCCATATTAAAACGAGAATCACCAAAATAAACAAATTTTAGCCCTTTCATATTGCGTTGTCCTTTTTCTTCTTGCAATGTTAAAATATCAGCTAACATTTGCGTTGGGTGAAATTCATCAGTTAATCCATTTCATACTGGAACACCTGAATATTTTGCTAATGCTTCAACATCAGTTTGTTTAAACCCACGAAATTGAATTCTATCAAACATTCTTCCAAATACTTTTGCAGTATCCTCAATTGATTTTTTTTCCCCATTTGACTACCACTTGGTCCTAAATAAACAGGGTGCATTCCTAAATCAAATGCTCCGACTTCAAAAGCACATCTTGTTCGTGTTGAATCTTTTGCAAATAATAAAGCAACAGATTTTCCAGCTAATGGTTTTTGCTCAGTTCCAGCATATTTTGATTTTTTCAATTGTCTTGCTAAATCTAATAAATAATAGATTTCTCTTTGCGTGAAATCTAATAAAGTTAGAAAACTTCTTCCTTTTAAATTTACAGCCATATTATTTTTTCTCTCCTTTTAAAATATAATATTAAGATTTTAGATATCCTCTCTTCAAATTGGCATTGACATACAACGAGGTCCCCCACGTCCACGTTATAATTCAGCTGAATCAATAACGTGCACTTTAACACCAGCTTGTTTTAAAATTTCAATTGTAATTTGATTTCTTGAATAGGCAATCACTTCACCAGGACGAATTGTAATAACATTTGTCCCATCATTTCATTGTTCTCTTGCCTGTACAATTGGATCTTCTCCATCACATTTAAAAATTTGAACTGGCTTACCAACTTCTTCTGATAAATAATCTTTAATTGTTTCTTTAATTTCTTTAACTCCATTTTTTGTAATTTCAAAAATTTTAAACTCACCCATTGCTTCAAAAATTAATGGATGTGCGATAAATTTATCATAATCAATATTAGTAAAAACAGTATCTAAATGCATAAAAGCACGATTTTTTGTTTTTAAATCTAATGCAATAACTTTTTCATAACTAACTGAATTATTTTCAATTAGATTTTTTGCTACTATTTTAATAGCTTTCATTGAGATGTCCTTTGTGAAACACCAATAATTAATGTTTTTGCATTTAAAACTAAAATGTCTCCACCTTCTAAAGTTTCTTTTTCATTACGATCATATCAAAAATTAATTTTTCCTTTAAAACGGGGGTGATGTCTTAAAACAACATCAGAAAATAATGTTTCACGATTTCTAGTAACCGTAAACATTTTATGAATAGTTGCTCCATTTCCAATTGATGCAAATGGATCACGTTGGAATAAAATATTTGGCATTGGATCAACCGCTAGCGGATAATTATCTGTAATTTCTACTCCTAACTCGTATTTTGTTACCCATGCTATCATTTTATTAACAAGATCTTGATTATCTAATTTGCCTAAATAAGTACGTAACTTACTAATGTATTCTTCTTTTGCACCAGATTCTTTTAAAAACTGTTCTAGTAATTCTTGCCGCATTTTTGAATCAGTGTCTAAAACTTCAGCGACTAATTTTTCAATATACAACACCTCAACACCTAAGTTCCTAAAAGTTTGCGCAAAAAAGTCATGTTCTTTTTGTACAACTGCTAAATCTTGTGTATCATCAAACAATAATCGTTCCAATAAATCTGGTGATAAGTTAGCTAATTCATCACCAGGGCGATGTAACAATACTGTTTTTAAATTACCTATTTCTGAATAAACATTAATACCATATTTTTATGTCATGTTACTTGTCCTCTTTCTCTTTTTACGTCCATTTTTATTAAAATCCTTTAATAAAAATTAAAGATAAACATGCAAAACTAAAAAAATGCAAATTGCTGTTAAATACACAGAATACCTATCAAATTGTAATGTCCTTTAATGCCATTTAAATAAATATACTTAAAATTGATTATGCTATCCTTTTATCAAATATATTTAAGCAATACACTTTTCGATATTGCATAAATAAAAATGCCATTGTTTACTTTTTTTATCCTTATACTTTTATATTATTTTTTTTAATTTTAAAAACAAGTCTTTAAAGTTTTTTATTATTTTTTTATCACTAGAAATAAAAAAACAATAAATTTTTATTGTTTTGCTGTATTAATGATATTTGTTGCAGTTAAGATATTAATTAATAAATCATGTAAGCATTGAATAATTTGAACTAAAGGAACGACTTTATTACGATATTCTGTTGTTTTTTCAGCAATTTCTAATCGTTTTCCCGGACTTAATGCAATGACAAAATTATGATATGCTTGGATCTCTTCAATAATTTTTTCTTTATTAAATTCTGGTAATTTAATTTTTCCATCATTATAATCTTTTTCAATTTGATCAATATTTGCTAATTGTCCTTTTAACTTTTCTTCTTCTTTTTCAGGAGAAAAATCAGTTAACATAATATCACGTTGTAAAAATAAACCTAATTGATTTACTAAATTTCAAATTTCCAAGGCATCATTAGCATTATTAATCTCTTTTAAACATTTATCAAGCGCTGGATCAAGTTCTTTAATCTCATCATCATAAATTTTTATTAACTCACCAATTTCTACTTTCATCATATTTACAAAAAGTTTATTTAAATCAACCGGACTAGTTTCTTTTGCACTAGTCATAAAATCATTTAAAAATCGTGGCAATGGAATAATTGCGTTAAATAATTTGCTTACTTCAATTAATGTTGTAACTTTTTTCTGATCAATTTCTTCTGGTTTTTTATCTTGTAAATATTCTGTTCTAATATCATCAAATAATGGTTTGATTTCTGTTTTCACAAAGTTAAATAAATCTTCAAAATTAGTTTTAAACTTTGCTCCTGCTAAAAAAGCTTCTATTTTTGGATTTTTTTCCACTGTGTCTTTTGCATAGTCTGTTTCGAAAAGATTAATATATTTTGTTAAATAACTCATCATTCCTTTTTCAACATCTGTTCAGAAATTACTCTGTTCTGTCATTTTTTATCCCTCTATTCTTCTATAATTTTTATGTATTTCAATTTTACCGTAAAATAAGAATTATTTAAATTTAATTTATTTTTTCTTGACTTTCTTTAATTTTTTGGTGGTTAACTAATAAATTATTTAAATTAACAACGAATGTTATTAATAAAGCAATAATGATACTTAAGACAATTAAATATAAAAGATAATATTCTAACCGGCGAAAATCTTGAAAAAAATATGTTACATAGTAGTTATTTGCTGGCATACTATAATTTCACAATTTTTTATCAATTGGAATTAATAATAAAACTCCTTCCCGAACAGCAATAAAAATAGTATAAAAAAATGGATGAAGATAAAACTTATATAACTTTTGTAAATAAAAATTTTTATAATTAATACATTCTTTTTCAACCACAATGCAAAAATAGATAATGAAAATCGCGGGACACAATCAATGCTGCACTGTTGTACTAATTCAATAAATTGCGAAGCTATGCCAACTGGCAGTAAACTTTTTACCAGTAATGGCACCGATAACTGTCCCAAGTGTAAAAAAAATGTTAACAAGGCAGCAAAGACAATGTATAAAATAAAAAACTGGTTTGTTACAAAATGACAATTTTGTAATTTTGTAAAGTAAATTAATCCTCTGAAGGCGAATAATAAAATTAAAAAATAAGTTTGGACACTTCATCAACTAACAAAATATCATAAATAACTTAATCAATTTAATTGATAATAAATTAAACTATAAAAATAAGTTAAGAGTAAAACAATAATTTCTAAGCTAAAGAGAATGCTACAAAACACTAAGTGTTTAATTCGTTCTGTTTTTTCCATCGTGCTCCTTTTGTTGATGATATTTATTGTATAAAACATTTTTACTAATTTTATATTTATTTGCAACAAAATCAATTGCTTGTTTAACGCGATAATTTTGCTTTGTAATTAATTGTTCAATTTCGGTAACTAAAATTTCATCTGCAATAATAGGAACTGGAAGATTCGCCGCCCCATCAACAACAAGGACATACTCACCAAAAGCAGCATTTTCTTCTTGTTGTAAAAACAAAAGCACTTCACTTAACTGTCCACGATATCATTGCTCATTAATTTTTGTAATTTCCTTACCAATGACAATTTTACGCTCACCAAAAACTGATTTAACTATTTTTAATGTTTCTAAAATTCGATGCGGTGCTTCATAAAAAATAATAGAATATGGAAATGATAGCAGTTGTTCTAACTCATTATTTTTTTTGTTTTTGCTTTATTTAAAAAACCAAAAAATAAAAAATGGTGCGGATTAAGACCCGAACTAACAATGGCGTTTAAAGCAGCATTAGCACCACTAATCGGAATTACATCATAGGGATAATGTTCCAAAATATGGTTAACAGCATAATAACCTGGATCACTAATCAGTGGATAACCGGCATCACTAATAATTGCAATTGATAAGTTTTGTGCTAAATCATTTAACATTTCTGTTAAGCGTTGCATTTCATTTTCTTTATTTAAAGAAATTAACTGTTTTTTACAATTAAAATAATTTAATAGTTTAATTGTGTTCCGCGTATCTTCACAATAAATTTTTTGAACATCATGTTTAATAACTTCAATTGCTCGTGGTGTCATTTCTTGCAAATTACCAATTGGAGTTGCAATTAAGTAAATTTTCGGATTATTACTTTTAAAACTATATTGTTTAATTTTATTTGCCATTATAAAGACTCATTAATTTATCAAAACTAGTTGCTTTTTCTAAATATTGCATCATAATTTGATAAACTCTTTCTAATAAATCATTATTAATAAGTTCTAACTGACTAGGAGAAAACTTTCCTAGTACTCAGTTTCGGGTTAGAATTTGGAAATCTTTGCCAATTCCTAAACGAATCCGTAAAAAATTTTCGCTACCTAGTTTTTGAATTAAATCTTTAATTCCATTATGACCAGCACTTGAACCATTCTTTTTTAACTTAATAACATTGAAAGGAATATCTTTATCATCATAAATGACAATAATATCTTCTAATGTTAATTTATAAAATTGTTTAATTTGATAAACTGCAAATCCACTTAGATTCATAAAAGTCTGTGGTTGACAAAAAAGAACTTTCTCGTTGTTAATTGTTGTTTCTCATATTAAAGCATTAAAAGCATTTTTTGGCTTTGCTAAATTAAATTTATCTACCAACTTAGCAATGGATAAAAAACCAATATTATGTCTTGTATAAGTATATTCATTACCTGGATTCCCCAAACCCACAATTAACTTCATTATCTCGCTCCTTTTTTTAATTTAGCACTCGTTGATAAATCTGTTCAATATTTCGTAAAAAATAATTGTTATCAAATAATTTTTCTAATTTTGGTAAGGCTAAATATTTTGCTATATTATTATCAATCAAAACATTTTTAAAATCAATTTGCTGTTGTTGTGCGATTAAAGTACATTCTTGAATAAAATCATAAACTTCTTCACGTGAATAATTAGTTTCTTTTAAAATATTTGTTAAAACAACTTGACTAAAATAAATTTGATTGGCTTGTTGTAAATGTTCAATAATTTTCTCCGGACTAACAACCAAATTATTAATAACACCGATCATTCGTTTCAATAAATAAACTACTAAATGATATGTGTTGGGAATAATAATTCGTTCATTACTACTATGGGAAATATCACGTTCATGTCATAATAAGTTATTTTCAAATGTAACATTTATATTACTACGCACTAAACGAGCTAAACCAGCAATATTTTCCGCATTAATTGGATTTTTTTTATGTGGCATTGAAGATGAACCTTTTTGACTTTTGCTAAATCCTTCCGCAATTTCAGCCACTTCTGAACGTTGGAAATGGCGAAATTCAAGCGCCATTTTTTCTAACAAACTAGCAATTTGACTAAAACTTGTAAATAATGCAATATGATAATCACGTGATGTTACTTGCGTTGTAATTGGGTCAAGGTTTAGCCCTAATTGTTTTGCCACATATTCTTCAACTTGAACTTCAACATGCGCAAAATTACCAACTGAACCTGATATTTTTGCAACAGCAATTGCTGAACCTGCAGCATCAAACCGCGTAATATTACGCTCTAATTCAGCATATCAAAGTAAAAATTTTAATCCTAATGAGGTTGGTTCAGCAAACATTCCATGGGTACGACCCATAATTAATTGATTTTTATAAGTAAGAGCTTTTTCTTTTAACGCTTCTTTTAATTCAAGCATATATTTTTTAACAATATAGTTTGATTCTTTAATCAAATAATTTTGACTAGTATCAACAATATCAGTTGATGTTAAACCATAATGAATTCATTTTTTTTCTGGTCCCAATGTTTCTGATAACATTCGAGTAAAAGCAACAACATCATGCTTTGTTTCAGCTTCCAGTTCTAACATTCGTGGTAAGTTTACTGTTAAATTAGTTTTAATTTTTTCAATATCTGTTGTGGGAATTAATCCTAATTGTGTCCATCCTTCACAAACCAATAATTCTACTTTTGCTCAGGTATTATATTTATTTTCATCACTTCAAATTTTTCCAATCTCTGGAACAAAATAACGTTCAATCATTAAAAAATCTCCTTATTCATTAAAATAGTTTGTTCACGGTCAGGACCAACAGAAAATAAACTAATTGGAACACCAACGATTTCTTCTAACTTCATTAAATATTGTTGAGCATTATGTGATAAATCTTCAAATGTTGTAACATTACTAATGTCCTCATCTCAGCCTGGCATTGTTATTAAAATTGGTTTACACATCTCATATTCTTTAATTGTACTTGGAACATAATCAATTTGTTGTCCTTGATATTCATAGCCAATACAAATTTTTAATTCCTTAATAGTAGTTAAAACATCTAATAACATAATTGCCATACTAGTATAACCACTAATTCGCAACGAATGTTTCATTAAAATACCATCAAATCATCCAATTCGGCGCGCACGCCTCGATACAGTCCCATATTCACGTCCTGTTTCACGAATATATGTTTCAACTTCACCAAAAATTTCTGATGGAAATGGCCCGGTTCCAACACGAGTATTATATGCTTTAACAATTCCTAAAACATTATTAATATAACGCGGTGCAATCCCAACACCAACCGGAATTGAAGCTGCTGTTGGATTTGATGACGTAACAAAAGGATAAGTACCATGATCTAAGTCTAACATTACTCCTTGTGCGCCTTCAAACAAAACTTTTTGATGCGTTTTAATTGCATTATCAACTAAAATTGAAGTATCAGTTACTAGTGTTTTAATTTGTTGAAATAACGCGAAATATTCTTTTCAAATTAATTTTGGGTCAAATCCTTCACTATTAAAAACTTTTGTTAAAACTTCATTTTTAAATTTTAAATTATTTTCTAATTTTTGTAAAAATCTTTTTTCATCAAATAAATCACCTAATCTAATCCCAATTCGTTCTGCTTTATCTTGATAACAAGGACCAATTCCTTTTTTTGTTGTTCCAATTGAATCTTTTTGGCGATACTCTTCTTGCAATTCATCAATTTTCATATGATATGGAAAAATTAAATGGGTACGATCACTAATTCGTAAATTTTTACAATCAAAACCATGTTCTTGTAAATAATTAATTTCACTAACTAATTTACGTAAATTAACAACACAACCATTCCCAATTACATTAATTGATTTTTTATTAAAAACACCAGAAGGAATAATACTTAACTTATATTTTGTTCCTTTAATGACAATTGTATGTCCAGCATTATCACCACCAGCTCAACGAACAATAACATCTGCTTGTTGAGCAAAATAATCAGTAATTTTGCCTTTTCCTTCATCACCCCACTGGCTCCCAACAATCGCTAGTGTTCGATAATTTGTACCACTCATAACTTATTTCCAACCTTTCTACGGTTTAATCTTAATATAAATCTATCTATTTTTTCAAATTTTTCATCTTATTTATTGTTAATTACTGCTTGCACAAAACCATTAAATAATGGATTTGGTTTATTTGGCCGAGAAGTAAACTTCGGATGATATTGTGCAGCAAGATAAAAAGGATGGTTCGGGATTTCAATAACTTCCACTAAGTTTTTTCTCAGCATAAAGACCACTAAATACTAATCCTGCTTGTGCTAATTGTTCACGAAAATCATTATTAACTTCATAACGATGGCGATGACGTTCCAAAATCTCATCTTTCCCATATAACTTATGTGCTAATGTGTTTGGAACTAAAGTTGTCTTATAATTACCTAAGCGTAATGTTCCTCCTAAAGCATTGGTTTTATCCTTGCCACTAATAATATCAATAATTGCATTTTTTGTTTCTGTTAATTCTGAAGAATTAGCATCCTGAATGTGACAAACATTACGGGCAAATTCAATTACAGCTGCTTGCATCCCAAAACAAATTCCGAAGAATGGAATGTTATTTTCACGAGCAAATTGACATGCTAAAATTTTCCCTTCAAAACCACCAGGAACCAAAATCCCTTTTTCATTTTTTAATAATTGTTGATAATTTTTTTTATTAATATCTTCAGCTTTAATTCAATCAATTTTAATTTTAACCTTATTTTCATATCCAGCAATTCGTAACGATTCACTAACTGATAAATAAGCATCTGGAAGCTCAATATATTTTCCAACTAATTTAATCTCAATTACTTCTTGTGAGTGATTAATTTTTTCAACAAATTGTTTTCATCCTGACATATCAGTTTTTGTGACTTTTAAGTTTAATAACTTGCTAATTACTATTTGAGCATTTTGTTCATACATTTTTAATGGTACTTCATAAATACTAGCAACATCAGTAGCTACTAAAACATTATTTTTTTCAATATTACAAAATAGCGAAATTTTTTCAAGGACATTATCCTCTAAAACTTGTTCAGTTCGAGCAACAACAATATCTGGTTGAATCTCTAGTGATAATAGTTCTCGCACTGAATGTTGCGTTGGTTTTGTCTTTGATTCTTTTGATGCTGCAATATATGAAACTAATGAAACATGCATATAAATAACATTTTCTCGTCCTTGTTCCTTGCGAACTTTACGAATTGCTTCAATAAAAGGCAACGATTCAATATCCCCAACTGTCCCCCCAATTTCAGTAATAATAATATCTGTTTTTAATGTTGATGCCGCATGATAAACTTTCTTTTTAATTTCATTAGTAACATGGGGAACAACTTGAACTATCCCACCTTCATATTGGCCACGGCGTTCTTTTTCAATTACATTTTTATATATTCGTCCTGAAGTGATATTTGATTCTTTTGTTAAATTTTCATCAATAAAACGTTCATAATGTCCTAAATCTAAATCTGTTTCAGCACCAATTGCAATTGAAATTACAACTAGACCACGGGTCAACATTGAGTATGGATCAAATTTTTGCATAAAAACATTTAATCCACTTGCTTTTAATAAAACACCAATTGAAGAAGCTGTAATGCCTTTCCCTAAGCCACTGACAACTCCACCAGTTACAAAAATATATTTTGCCATTGTTTTATCATCCTTTCATCCTCAAATTAAAAAAAGTTTAGAAATTAACAGGGTTGTCACTTCTAACACTCTTTAATCTTGGTATTAATTATTTTCTTCCATTTCTTTTTCAAGAGCTTTTCAGTCAATTTCTTCTGTAATACCCAATTTAGCTGCTACTGTTTCATCGTCATCATCAATAGAATAATCATTTTCAATTAAATCATCATCAACTTCTATTTCAACAAAATCATCTTCCTCGTTATCATCATCTAATGTATCATCAAAATCAAGAGTATCAATTAATGATTCTTCTTCATCATTTTCCTCTTCATCTTCTCCATCATCATCTTCATCTAAATCAATATCTTCAAATTCTTTTGTTGTTTCAAATTGGTCAGTATAATCATATTGTTTTTTAATTTCATCATACTTTAAGAATTCACGTAACCCTCACATACCTTCACTTGTCAACACAAAACGATTATCTAACACCAAATCAGTATATAATTCTGCAATGACATCTTCTTTGCTGGCTCCTTGAACTGTTACATCACTTTTTGATGCAATATCATTTCAAATATTTTCAAAAGTATCGCTATTTTTTTTCTTTTTTAAATATGAATACACTAATTTTAATAACTCTATATTATCGTTCATTAATTTAAATCTTTCTTATTAATCATTCTCATATTTTTCTCCAATTGAAAAACAAATTGTTGTTGCTGTCTTTTTACTATTATTTTTAAATGCTAAGACTTCTGAAACTTCCATAATGCATTTAATTCCTTTGGGTGTATCAATATAAATTGCTTTAGTATCACTATCATATAATTTAATTGGTTTTAGGTTATATTCAACCATAAAGTAATTATAATGGTTTTTATATTTTTTTATCAAATTATTTTTAATTTCTTCGAAATTTCTTTTTGCTGGGTTTATTTTTTGCAAAAAATTTCGTGTCGTAAACATTTCAATTAATGTAACTAAAATTTCATCATTTTCATTTTTTAACATTTTTAAATATGTAAATAATGTATAATCATCTAATGTACAATATTGATCTGGACTCATCATTTTTCCTTCCAACACTGGAATTAATAAAGTAATTATTACTTTATTTTTAAATTGATAATTGCTATGATATAAATCATACAATCGTTTGAACATCATTTGAAAAGTTAAATCAAATCCAATGCTTAGTGGATGTAAATAAATTTGCTTATACATATGATACCGGCCAATTAAAAATGATTCAATTGCATACTGTACTTTTAACGGAAAAACAATCTTTTTATCTTTAATAAATAAATGCCGAATAATTCACTGTGTATCAACATGACTATAATCTACACCGCTTGTTTGTCCATCACGTAATAAATAATCTATTCGGTCAGCATCTAATTGTGAAGATACTAACGATGATAAAACCCCGTCCGGATGTCTACTTTCAATTATCATACATAGTTCATTAATTTCTTCTGAACTAAATTCAACCGCTAAGATTTTATTAATATTTGTTGTTGGATTTTTAATTAATAAAGACGAATAATTTTCATGACTAATATTCTGTTTTGTGACATGATTAGTCATTTCAAATGTATGTGAAAATGGACCATGGCCAATATCATGCAGTAATCCTGCTAATTTAACCAATAATCGTTTATGCGTACTATACATTTCTTGAAAACTTGCTGTTTCTAACATTTTACTAACTAAATGATAAACACCAATACAATGTGAAAAACGCGTATGCGACGCACTTGGAAAAACAAATTGTCCCCCTGCTAATTGACTAATGCGACGCAATCGTTGAAATTCTAAAGTGTTAATTAATTTTACGGTAATTTCTTCATTAATTTCAATATCGCCATGAACACTATCTCGGATTGTTAGTGGTAATTTCATTTTTTCGTTATTGTAATTTAGTAATATTATTAATTACTTTTTCTTTCCCTAATAAATAAATAACCTTGGCTAGTTCTGGTCCATGTTCTTGATGAGAAGTAAAAATTCTAATTGGCATAAATAAATTCTTTTCTTTCATAGTATATTGTTCCCCCATTTTACTAATTAATTGCTTAATATTTGGTTCATCTCAAACTGGCAATTGACTTAACGCTGTTTTAAAAGATGTTATCATTTCTTCATAACCGCTCAATTCTGTTAACACTGCTTGCGTTGCCATTGATAACTTTGTTGCTGGTTCAAAAAATGGTTTTGTTAAGGTCACAATTTCTGCCCCATATTGAAGTTCTTTTTTATAAATTAATAATAACATATTTACTCATTCTGATGTTTTTTTTGTTAAATCATAGCTTTCTGCTAAAAAAGGTCGAACAAAAGTTAGATAATCCTCATCATTCATTGCTTTAAGATAATAATTATTCATTCAAGTTAATTTTTTAACATCAAACATACTTGGCGATTTACTAAACCGCGTTTCATCAAAAATTTTAATTAATTCATCATGACTAAAAATTTCAACAGTGCCCGGAGGCGATCATCCTAATAAACTAATAAAATTAAAAATTGCTGTTGGTAAATATCCTAATGTTCAATATTGGCTAATAAATTGCATTAAATGACTATCTCGTTTTGATAACTTTTTATGTTGCTCATTAACAATTAAGGTTAAATGAGCAAAAATTGGTGGCTTAGCATTAAATGCTTCGTAAATCATTAATTGTTTTGGTGTATTAGAAATATGTTCTTCTCCCCGAACAACATGACTAATTTCCATTAACATATCATCAATTACGACCGCAAAATTATAAGTTGGAATTCCATTTGATTTTAAAATAACTCAATCGCCAAGATCTTTTCCTTTAAAATGAACAGGACCGCGGACTAAATCATTAAAATCATAACTTGCTTCATCAGGAACGAAAAAACGTAAATTATATGGGGTTTGTTTTGCTAATTTTTCAGCAATTTGTTCAGAAGTTAATTGTCAACATTTGCGATTATAACGTGGTGAAAGATATCCTTTTGCCAATTGTGCTTCACGGTCTTTTTCAAGTTCAGCTGGTGTACAAAAACAATAATATGCTTTTTTTGTTGTTAATAATTTTTGTGCATATTTTTGATAAAGTTCTAACCGTTCTAATTGTCGATATGGTCCATAAGTCCCTGGGCGATCAATTGTTTCATCTGGTTCAATTCCTAATCAACGTAAATTATCTAATTGTGACGCAATCGCTCCTTCAACATTTCGTTCAATATCTGTATCTTCAATTCGTAGAACAAAAACACCATCATAATGTTTTGCAAATAAATAATTAAATAATGCTGTTCTTGTATTACCAATATGTAAAAATCCCGTTGGACTTGGTGCGTAACGTAATCTGACTTTTTGTTTCATTTTAATCCCCCATTCTAGCTTTTGATTTAATCATTTTGCTTTAAAAGTAATAATGTTGTATAACTTTGGATAATATTTGGAAAATTTTGTTCAGTAGTTGTTGCTTTTAAGTTAATTTTTTCAGCCGTAATTTGTAATAATTTTTGTAAATTAGTTTTAATTGCTTTTTTATGCTTTTGCAAGTGTGGTTCATCAATAATAATTGATGCATCAATATTACTAATTTGATAATTCTGTTCAGTCATTAATGTTAATGCTTTTTTTAAAATTAATTGTGAATTAAGTTTTTTATTTGTTTCATCAAACCATTCTCCTAAATCACCTAATCCTAAGGCTCCAATAATTGCTTCACTAATTGTATGTAACAAAATATCACCATCAGAAGCAGCCTAAATTTGGTATTGGCATGGAATAAAAATTCCCCCTAAATAAAAACCAGTTCCTACTTTTAAATTATGTAAATCATAACTATTGCCAATTCGCATTATTATTTCTCCCTAAACATTAAATTTAAAAAAACATATATCGCCGTCTTGCATAACATAAGTTTTTCCTTCGCTTCGTAACCGACCATTTTCTTTTACAGCTTTTTTACTACCATATTGTACTAAATCATCATACGAATAAACTTCTGCGCGAATAAAACCACGTTCAAAGTCAGAATGAATGATTCCTGCACACATTGATGCTGTTGCTTCTTTTTTAAAAGTCCATGCTCGTGCTTCTTGCTTGTTAGCAGTAAAAAATGTTTGTAAGCCTAATAAAGCATAAGATTTTTTAATTAATTGACTTAAACCAGCTTCTTTAATGCCATAATCAGCCATTAATAATTTCCAATCATCTGGTTCTAATGCTGATAATTCTTCTTCAATTTTAGCACAAATAACAACGACTTCAATTGCTTGTTGTTGAGCATATTCTTTAACTGTTTTAACATAAAAATTATCTGGTTGGTTTAAATCACTTTCTGCAACATTAGCAACATAAATAAAAGGTTTAATTGTTAATAAATTAAAATTCTTTACTACTTTTAGTTCATCATCTGATAATGTTAAATCTTTTAATAATTTATTTTGTTCTAATTCTGTTGCTAACTTTAATAATAATTTATACTCAAAAACATCTTCTTTTTGTTTTAAAGTTTGTGCTTTTTTGCTAATTTTATCAATTCGTTTTTTAATTTGTTCTTGGTCAGAAATAATTAATTCTAAATTAATAATTTCAATATCACGAATTGGATCAATTGTTCCTTCAACGTGGGTAATATCTTTATTATCAAAACAACGTATGACCATACAAATTGCATCAGTTTCGCGAATATTTTGCAAAAAAGCATTTCCTAAACCTTCACCTTTACTAGCTCCCGCAATTAATCCAGCAATATCATAAAATTCAAAGGTACTATGAATTGCTTTGTGCGGAGCACAAAGAGTAATTAAAGTATCCATTCGTTCATCAGGAACTTCTACCGTCCCAACATTTGGATTAATTGTTGCAAATGGATAATTAGCTGCTTCAACTTGTGAATTTGTAATTGCGTTAAATAAAGTTGATTTACCAACGTTTGGTAAACCAACTATTCCCATTTTTAATGCCATTATGTTCTTCCTTACTATTAATTAATCATCTAATTAATCATCAATTAAACCTAATAATTCTAAAATACGGTTTAAATCTTTAATTCCAGTATACTTGATAACAATTTTGTCAGTATCAATAACTACTTTTGTTCCTAATTTTCGCATTATTTTATTTTCCAAAAATTCATTAACAGCTCGTTTTGATAAATCCTTCTCTGAATTTTCAATTAATGGTTTCGTTATTTTTGGATTATATTCTTTGACCAATTCTTCAACCTGACGCGCATTTAAATTTAAATTAATAATCTTATTAATAAGATTATTAAATTCATTTTTGTCAACATTTAAACTAATTAATGGTTTAACTTGCCCCATTGTTACTTTATTTTCTAATAACAAGGTTTGCACTTCAGTTGGTAAATTTAATAATCGCATCGTATTTGTGACATGACTTCGTGATTTTCCAATTCGTTGTGCTAATTCTTCTTGGGTTAATCCTAGTAACTCAATTAATTCTTTATAAGCATTAGCTTCTTCAATTGAATTTAAATCAACCCGTTGAATGTTTTCAATTAAAGCAACTTCTTTCATCTGCTGATCATTAAAATCAACAACAATTGCTGGAATCGTTGTTAATCCTGCTAATTTGGCAGCCCGACTACGACGCTCTCCGGCAACTAAATAATAACCATTATTCGTTTTTTTTACAATAATAGGTTGAATTAAACCATATTCTTTAATTGACTGTGCTAATTCTGTTAATTCTTTTTCATTAAAATTTTTGCGGGGTTGATGCGGATTAGGAAAAATTTCCGCTAATACAATTTCATTCGCTGTCTCTTTTAATGCATCATTGCTTTCAATCCCTTTAATTACTTCGTTGATTCCTTCACCAAAAATTTTATCTAACCCTTTTGAACTTAATCGACTCTTAGTATTACTTGCCATTGTTTGCCAACACCTCTCTCGCTAATTCTTCATAAGCAACTGCACCTGCACCACCTTTATCATATTCAAAAATACTCAAACCATGTGATGGTGATTCACTAATTTTAACATTTCTTGGAATATGTGTTCGATAAACTTTTTCATTAAAATATTTTTTAACTTCTGTCATCACTTCAAATGATAATTTTGTTCGTGAATCAAACATTGTTAAAACAATTCCTTCAATTGCTAAACTTTTATTAAACATTTTTTGTACAAAATGAATTGTTGTTAATAACTGTGCTAAACCTTCTAAAGCATAATACTCTGCTTGAATTGGAATTAAAACAGAATCAGCACAAGCTAGTGCGTTTCGATTAATTAATCCTAAGGAAGGGGGACAATCAATTAAAATAAAATCATACTTATCACGAACCGGTTTAATCCGCTCTAATAAAATGCTTTGGTTATCTTCTGTTCTTTCCATTAAATAAATATCTGCTCCCGCTAATGAAATGGTTGCTGGTGCTAAATCAACATTAGTCATAATATTTGAAATAATAATATTTTTTAATGGGATTTGTCCAACTAAAACATCATACATACTTTCATGAATTTCTTCTTTATTAGCACCTGTCCCCGTTGTTGCATTTCCTTGGGGATCAATATCCACTAATAAAATCTTTCGTCCAGTACGTGCCAATCCGGCCGCTAAGTTAATCGAAGTTGTTGTTTTACCAACGCCGCCTTTTTGGTTTGTGATTGCAATAATTTTTCCCATAATTGTCCTTTCTGTTCCGTTGCATTTGATAATTTTATACATTATTATTATATAACACTTTATCCAATTGGAATTTTTTTTATTTAATTAAACCGACGAGGATATGGTTTTGCAGTTGCCTCTGTTTTAATAAAATAACAAATGTTCCGTTCACCAAGTTGTGGAATTGTTTCATGTTGAATTTTTTCTAATTTTAAATTTAAAAATGATAAAGTTTTTTGCGCTGCTTGTAATTCAGCCTTAACATTTGGCCCTTTATAACAAATAATCCTTCCCGATGTTTTAACCATTCGTACTACTAATTCTAAAAGCACCCCTAAATTAGTAACAGCACAAGAAACAACAAGTTCAAAAGATTCAGCATGCTCTCGACTATATTCCTCTGCTCGAGCATGAATAATTTCAACATTTTTTAATTGTAACTTCATCACTAATCGTTGTAAAAATAAGCATCGTTTTTCTAATGCTTCAATAATTGTTAATTTAATTGTTGGGCAAAGAATTTTTAAAACCAACCCTGAAAAACCAGCCCCACTGCCAACATCACTAACTGTCATCTCCTTTCACAATGAGAATTCTTTTAATAATAATCCTGAATCAAGAAAATGTTTAAGATAAATCTCGTCTTTATTAATAATTGTAGTTAAATTCATAATTTGGTTTTGTTCAACTAAATATTGATAATATAATTGTAACTGTTTTTCTTGCTCAGGTGTAATTTCTAATTCTGGTAGCGCTGTTTTAATTAATTTAATCATCAATATCCCCCTAGAATTTTTAATTTCTTTTAACATTATAACAATATATATGGTAATATATAAACATTTAAAAAATAATTGAGAGGATTATGAAATGAATAAAAAAGCCTTAATTGTGTCGTTAATTATCAAAATGACTTTGTTGATCCTAAAGGAGCGTTATATGTTCCAGGAGCAGAAAAATTATATGAAAAAATTGTTGCTTTAATTCATGAATTTCATCAGAATGGTAATTTAGTTATTGCGACAAAAGATTTTCATCCTAATAATCATTGTTCGTTTGCTAAATGAGGTTCACATTGCATTGCAAATACATTTGGCAGTGAGTTATATAAATTAACTACATCGCAATTTAACCATATTATTTTAAAAGGAACACAACAAGATTTTTATAGCTACAGTGGTTTTTTTAGTCATAATCATACTTCAAATGGATTACATGAATTTCTTCAAGAACACAAGATTACTAACTTAGTCATTGTTGGTGTTGCTACAGATGTTTGCATATCAGCAACACTTGTTGATGCTATTAAATTAAACTATCATGGTATTATTGACTTAAATGCTAGTGCTGGACTTAAACCACAAATTATTTTTTAAAAAAACTATTATGAATAAACAACATAATAGTTTTTTTAAAAATCATCACCATCACCATTATTAGAATCAATATTTTTGACACGCATAATTGTTTCACCATTTGGTAATTGACCAATTCGCCCTTTACTACTTCCTTTTCATTTCACTTGATAGTATATAATTCCTTGAGCATGCAATAGCTTTAAGATTTCAATTCAATTATATAGTTCACCACGATACATTCATCGTTTCTCACTATGTGCTTCCACTAGATCTCGATTATAAAAACTATGCGGATGTGATCACATCCTAATTTGCCGAATTGTATTTTCTCGTTTTGAAACAATTTCTAAATTTTCTGCTCGATTATCACGAGGATTACCATTAATATGATCAATTGTCATATTTGGCGGAACTGAACCAATAAATAACTCAACAACCAACTTATGTAATGGCCTTGTTTTTGTTTTTCCATCTTCACGACGACGAATTAAATAATAATTAGTATTTTTTGGCTTCTTTAATTCTTTAACTTTCTTTGTTACAATATTACGAACACGCCCCATATTGCTAATCTCAAGATAAGGAAATTCCCGGTGAACCTTTCAAGTTTCTGCTTTTTTTGCTTTATTCATTTTAACCTCTTATTTTTTCGAAACTGCTTTATGATCTGTAATATAAAATCGATATGGTTTTAATTTAAAATTTGTTGCATACTCAATGTTGACCCGTGGTGTAGTTGCAATTTCAATTGCAGTTGGTGCTGTATCTTCAGCAAGATATAAAACTGAACTTTCTAGCAAAAAAAGTCCATCATCAGCTTTAGTAATTTTTAAATAGCGTGATAACTTTCCAGGACCATTTGCTAACCGTGGTGTTGAAACAAAGTCAGGAACAGTTTCATCAATAATAATTTCACCAGCGCGTAATAAAACTGCACTTGGAAAATCAACTTGGTCAGTAACAATATTAAAACAATGATACATCCCATAAATGAGAAAAACATGTGCAAAGCCACCTTTTCAAAAAAGTGTTTCATTACGAGAACTACGTTTATTATTAAAACCATGATTAGCATCATCTTCGGGTCCATCATAAGCTTCAGTTTCAATAATTTTACAAATAATTTTTTTCCCATCAATAATTCGAACTAAATATTTTCCTAATAGTTCGCGTGCAACAACAATAGCATTTCGCATAAAAAAAGTATCCTCAGTTAAACGGTTTACATTTATCATTTTAAAAAAAGCATAACAAAAATTAATATTAATTTGCTATGCTAACCTAACCAATTTTTTTACATTGGTCAAATTCAACTTCAGTAGGTGTCAAACGACCAAACATTTCTAAATTTACTATCGCAATCCCTTTTGAAGTGTCAATTTTTGTTACTTGTCCTTCCATATCAGTAAAAGTTCCTAATAAAATTCGAACATAATCATTCACTCCAAAGTTTGCCACAAATACTTTTTTAACTTTTTTCCCTTGCTGTGTTGCTGTTTTTTTAGCTGCCAATGATTTTGAAAGCATTGTCCTTGCTTCTTGATCTGTTAAAGGAAAAGGTTTTGTTCCTCGCCCTGATGAGCCAATAAATCCAGTAACCCCTGTTGTGTTCCGAACAATATATCAAGCTTCATCGTTCATAATCATATTAATAAAAATATAACCTGGATAAACATTTTTTTCTTTTTCTATTAGTTTTCCACCTTTTTTGGCTGAAACTATCTCTTTTACAACTCTAATATCAAAAACAACATCTTTCATATTTAATGATTCTACCCGTTGAATTAAGTCATCACGAACACGGTCTTCATGTCCAGAATAACAATTAATTACATATCATTTTCCAGGATACTTTGTAACATCTTCTAAAGATTCTCTGTCTTCACTTTTATCATTATCAATGATTTCATCTGTTATTGTGTTTTTTCCTAACATTACCTTACTTTACTCCTTTTAAACTTATCTATTATATAATGCGAGCAACAGTTAGTAAATGATATAAAACTAAATCTAATACTAAATAAAACACCGCAAAAGCAATAATAAATAAAATTGTGATTAAAAACTTGCGTCCTAAACTACCCTTACTTGTTCATCGAATTCTTGTGACTTCTTTTGCCATTTTGACAGGAAATTCACGAAAAGCTAATTTTCAATTTGTTTTTTTACTTTTATTTGAATTTTTACGCTTAAAAAGACCTTTTTTAATTGGTTCACCATTCTCATCAACCTCTGGTGTTGTGCTTACTTTTTTTGTCCCAACTTGAATTGGTGCTGTTTTACTTGCTTTTTTTTGAAAAATTAGCACTGCTTTTTCATTTTTCTTTTGAATTTTTAACGCTTTTTTTTCTTCTTTTGTTAAAACTGTTTTAACATTCTTTTTTGATTTTTCATTTTTTTTCATTGCAAACACCTCTACCTTGTTTCTTTATGTTTAGTATGTTTATTACATGTTTTACAAAACTTATTTATTTCTAATCGTTCTTTTTGTGTCATTTTGTTTTTAAATGTTGTATAGTTTCGATTTAAACATTCTGAACATACTAATATAATCTTTTCGCGCATAATATTCACCATAATTAATTATAGTATATTAACAACAATATTCATATATTTAATTAACTATTTTTGTAAAAATCTCTTGTTTTTTGCATAATTCGTTGCATTGCATTATCAACTTGCCGATAATTTAACCCTAATAAGTGGTGAATATTATAAATATTTTCACCAGCAAATCATAACCGAAATACTTCTTTTTCTAATGGTGATAATCGTTGATAAAATATTTTAATAATTTGTTTTTGTTCATCAAAACAAGCAATTTTATTTGAAAAATTTTCATCTTGATTAGTAATATTTTCATTAGTTAATTTAATGTAATAATTTAAAACTTTATTTTTTATATTAAAAAATTAACGAATTTGTTTATGAATATCTCATGTGTAACGTTGAAAAATAAAATCTTTTAATTTTTTTGACGAATGGGGATTATACATTTTGGCACTTTCTAATACTGAAAAATACTTTAAACTTTCTAAATCAGCTAATTCAATTGGTAAACCAAAATACTTATAAAAAGTTCGGCGCTTAACATCTTCTAGAAAGGGTACATATAATTTATATAAACTAAATAATGCTGTTTGATTATGACCTTCTTGAAATAAATAAAGTAATTCATATTCATTCATCGTAACAATAGTCAAATCCTTTCTAAATTAAATTTTATTGTTGCAACATTTTAATTTGATAAATTAAAATAGCACTAGCAACCGATACATTTAAAGAATCAAGATGACCTGTTGTTGGAATATAAATATTAAAATCAGAATGCTTTAATAATTTTGCGCTAATCCCTGTTCCTTCATTACCCACGATTAGACAAATTGGCGTATCATATTTTAATTCACTTACATTGTGGGCTGTTGTAGTTAAACTTGTTGCATAAATTCAAAACCCTTGTTTTTTTAAATATTCAATTGCATTAGTTAAATTATTTACTCGACAAACTGGAACATAATTAAAAGCACCTGCAGAGGTTTTGACAACAGTAGCATTAATATCAACTTGGCGTTTTTCTAGAATAATAACCCCATCAACATTAAACAAATCACAAGTACGCAAAATTGCCCCAAAATTATGTGGGTCAGAAATTTGATCAAGGACTAATAAAAATGGATGCCTATTTTGTAATGCTTTTGTTGTTATTGCAGTTAATGAATAATTTTCTGGCTTGCAAATTTCCAATACCAGACTTTGATGCTTACTAGTTTGTACAAGAGCTGTCATTTTATCTGTTGAACAAAAGACAACTTTAATTTGACGACTTTTAGCTAGTTTCAAATAATAATCATTATTTTTCCCTTGTGGTAATAAATAAAGTTTATTAATTTTCACTGCTGGATTTAGTAATGACTCCAAAACAGGATTAATTCCGTAAATGTATATATATACTTGCATATTTTCTTCCTTTTCCTGTTTTATTATTCATAACCTATATTAATAAATTTCTTTATAAGTATTATAATTTAATTTTATATTTTTTAATAGTTTCTTTTTTTTTTTTTTTTTATTGCCCGAGAATAAAGTGCTAAATTTTTCTCTGGTTTATTTTTAAACTTAGTTGTTAAAGTTGGCATAATGCCAAGATTTGCTTTCATTGGTTTTAAATCTCGTTGTTTTGAATTTGTAACATAGTTGACTAATGCTCCTAATACAGTTTCTGAAGGAAATTTAATTAATGGTAAATCCATTACATATTAATAGACATTTAAAGCACATAATAAACCTGCTGCCGCTGATTCTAAATAACCTTCTACCCCAATAATTTGATCAGCAAAAAAAATATTATTATTTTGTTTATATTGTAAAAATTGATTTAAAACTTTTGGTGAATTAATATAATTATTTTTATGTAAAACTCCATATCGAACAATATCTACTTTTGCTAAACCTGGAATAAATTGTGTAATAATTTGTTTTTGTTCTGGCCATGTTAAATTCGTCTGTCAACCTACAATATTATATAAACTATCAATGACATTATCTTGTCGTAATTGAATCACTGCAAATGGCTGCTTACCATTTTTGTCTGGTAAATTATTATTACTCATTGGTCCATTCAAAAGAATTTTTCGTTATGTTTGTGCCATAATCTCAATTGGTTGACAAGCTCTAAAATATTTTTCAAAATCTGCAATAGGAACTCGTTTTGCCGTTACTAATTCTGTAAGTAATTGATTAAACTCATCTTCTGTTAATGGACAAATAATATAATCTTTTTGTTCTGAATGTCGTGCGCCATAATATGCTTTTGAAAAATCAATTTTAGCTTTTGTTACAATTGGGGCTGAACCATCATAATAATACAATACTTTCTTACCAACTAACTTTTTAAGCTCAAGAGCAAAATTTGTTGTCACTAATGGTCCAACAGCAATAATAGTAATTTTTTTGGATCTATTTTAATAAATTCATCATAAATAATGGTAATATTAGAATGTTTTATTAAAGTTGCTGTAACTTTTTGTGAAAATAACTCCCGGTCAACACTAAGTGCATCATCAGCAGGAACTTGAACATCATAAGCTGTTTTTAAAATGAAAGAATTTAATAACTTTAATTCTTCTTTTAAAATTCCAATTGCATTTTCTCTTGAAACACTACGAAAAGAATTAGAACAAACTAATTCTGCAAATGTATCTAATTTTTGAACTGGATTTTTAAATAATGTTTTTGCTTCATATAATTTTACTTTTAAACCACGTTTTGCTAATTGGTAAGCAATTTCACAACCTGCTAACCCAGCACCAATAATATTAATTTCTTTTTGTTTCATTCCGTTACAAAATATCTTTTTCTACTAAAACCTTACGAAGCTCATCTGCTTTGACAAAATCTTTATTTTTTTTTGACTTAATTCATTCTAATAAATATTTACGAATTTCACCACTAATCACTGGTAACTTAAAATTAAAATTCATAATATTAAAAATAATATTATAAAAATCACTAGCAAGTTGCAAATTAAGTTTTTTATCACGTAATTGAGTATTAATAATTTTAGTCATTTTACTAATAATAGTTAAAACATTTGGACTATTTAAATTATTTGCTAACTCAGTAAGAACTTTCTTAACATTGTCACCATGTTGTGCTAAATTATAATTTAAGTTATATTCAGCTAAATATAAATTTACTGCTTTTAAGACTTTAAAAATCTTTTCGATTTCACCTTGTGCACTAATAATTAAAGTTTCTGTTACATTTAATGGTTGTGTATAATTAGTCGCATATAACAAATAACGTAATATATTTGCTCCGTATAATTTAATAAAATCACGAACTAAAATAGTATTATTTAATGATTTACTCATTTTTTTATTAGCAACATTTAAATGCCCATTATGCATTCAAATGTTTGCAATTTCCTTATTATTTTTTGCTAAAAATTGAATTCGTTCATTTTCATGATGAGGAAAAACTAAATCAATTCCGCCGGCATGAATATCAATTCTTTTTTTATGAAAAAATTTATCAATTAAGACAGCACATTCTGTATGTCAACCTGGGCGACCTTGATATAATTTACCCGTTTGATCATAAAAGGGAAAAGAAATTCCTTCGGTTGTTTGCTTTCATAAAGCAAAATCATATTGACTATGCTTATTAGCATCATGTTCAATTCGAATATTAGTTTCTAATTCTGAAATTTTTTTATTAGCTAATTGTCCATATTGTGCTTGATATTTTGCAATATCAAAATATACACTACCATTAACTTCATATGCAGCATTAAGTTTAACTAATTTTTGAATAAAAGTAATAATATCTTTAACATGGTCTGTTACTCGTACTCGCTTTGCTGGTCTTCTAACATTTAAATTAAAAACATCTTCTTCAAAAGTTTTAATATAAAATTCTGCAATTTCTTGTTCAGTTTTATGTTCTGTTGCTGCTTTAGCAATAATCTTATCATCAATATCCGTGTAATTTTGAATATAATTAACCTCAATATGTTGAAATTGTAAAAAACTAACTAATAAATCAACAGTAATAATTGCACGGGCATTACCGATATGAATGTAATTATAGACAGTTGGTCCACAACCATAAATATTAATTTTTTTTGCTTGACCATAATCTGTAAAATTACGAGTCAAAGTATTATATAATTTCATACTTCACCCTCTTATCTATTTGCATCCAATTCCATTTTTTAAATGAAATAACAGCATTTGAATATCAGCTGGATTAATTCCTGAAATTCGATTCGCTTGACCAATTGAAATTGGTCTAATCTTTTTAAATTTTTCTCGTGCTTCAAGTGCCAAGTTATCTACCAAATCATAATTCAAATTAACTGGAATTAATTTATTTTCCAACTTAATTGTTTTTAAAGCAATTTCTTGTTCTTTTTTAATATATCCTTCAAAACGAATATTAATTAATAAATTTTGTTTTAAAAATGATTTTAAATTATTTAACGGTGGTAACTCCTCCTCTAAATATTTTAACTCAATATTTGGTCGTTTTAATAAATTATAACCAGAAATGCGTTCTGTAATGTTGACAACACCTAATTTAGTTAGTTTTTGAATTAATGGTGATTTTGCCGTAAAATAAGTTTCTTTTAACAATTGCATTATTTCATTATAACTTTGCACATTATTTTGATATTCAATTCAACTTTTTTGATCAATTAAACTAAATTGATAAGCATAATTTTTTAATCGTTCTTCAGCATTATCATTACGCAATAATAAACGATATTCAGCACGAGAAGTTAATAAGCGGTAAGGCTCTTCTGTCCCTTTTGTAATTAGATCATCAATTAGCACTCCAATATAAGCTTGGTCACGACGTAAAATGAAAGGTTCTTTTTGGTCAATACTTAAAACAACATTAATTCCAGCCATTAAACCTTGGCAAGCAGCTTCTTCATAGCCACTTGTTCCATTAATTTGACCCGCCGTATATAAATTTTTAATTTTTTTTGTTTCTAACGTATGTTTTAATTGTGTTGGTACAATTGCATCATATTCAATTGCATAAGCTCATTTTAAAACTTCAACATTTTCAAATCCTGGCAAGGAACGTAGCATCTTTTCTTGTACATCAATTGGCATTGAAGTTGAAAATCCTTGCACATAAATTGTATTTAAACTCTTTGATTCTGGCTCTAAGAAAATTTGATGACGTGGTTTATCAGCAAACCGCACAATTTTATCTTCAAAACTTGGGCAATAACGTGGCCCTGTTCCTTTTACATTTCCAGAATACATTGATGATGCTGTTAAATTTTTTTGCACAATATTATGTGTTTTTGGTGTTGAATGAATTAATCAACATAATTCTTGCTCTTGTAACGGTGTAAAGGTTTTTGTTGAATAAGAAAAAGCTAGTTGCAAATCACTCCCTGATTCTGGTTGTGCTTTACTATAATCAATTGAAGTATTAAGAACACGTGCTGGTGTACCAGTTTTTAAACGAAATAACTCAAACCCTAAATGTTTTAACTGGGTTGATAATCCTGCTGTTGTAATGTCGCCATCAGGTCCTTCTGCTTTTTTTGTCATTCCTTGTAACACTAAAGATTGCATATATGTTCCTGTTGTTAAAATAACTTTTTTTGCAAAAAATTGTGTTTGATCTTTTAACATTACTCCATAGCAATTATTGTGATCATCAACCAATAAAGATTGAACTGCTCCTTCATATAAATCTAAATTATCTTGCTTTTCAATTACTTTTTGCATATATTTTGCATATTCAATCTTATCTGATTGAGCGCGTAATGCTCATACAGCAGGACCACGTGAAGAATTTAATAATTTCATTTGTAAAGCTGTTGCATCAGCTGCCTTTGCCATTTCACCACCAATGGCATCAATTTCACGAACAACAATCCCTTTAGCTGGACCACCAATTGAGGGATTACATGGCATTAATGCAATTTTATCTTTATGCAAAGTAACTAATAATGTCTTTTTTTTCATTCTTGCTGCAGCTAAACTTGCTTCGACGCCAGCATGACCAGCACCAATTACAATTACATCATATTTTTTCATTAAACTCCCTCCTTTACTAGTTTTATTAATTTAATTCTGCTTCAATTTGTTTTAATTCTTGTTCTACATTAACACGATTAAATAAGTTTTCTTTTTTCTCTATTGTTTTATTATAAATGATTTCTTGCGTTAAAATTGTTTCAAATGTTAAATCAGTTAAATTAACATTAAAATAATCGGCAATTTTTTGCGCATTATCAACTAAAACTGGCTGCAATAAAAAAGCACTAACAATAATAGTATAAGCTAAACTTGCTAAAGTTTCATATAATTGCTCCATCTTTTCGTTTTTTTCTAACTCTCAAGGTTTATTTTCTTCAATATATTTATTCGCCTTATTACATAATTCCAAAATAATGTTTAGTCCTGCTGAAATTTGATAAGCATCCATTGCCTGCTGATAATTCTGGACCGCTTGGATACAACTTTTAATTAGCACATTATCCAATTGTTGTTGTTTTACTAACTGACCATTAAAATATTTACTAATCATATTACTTACTCGTGATACCAAGTTCCCTATATTATTAACTAAATGAGCATTATATGATTCTAAAAACATTTCATAAGAAAATTTTCCATCATTTTCAGTTGGAATTTCATATCCTAAATAAAACCGTAATGTATCTCGATCATATTTATCAATTAAATATAATGGATCAACAACATTTCCAATTGATTTACTCATTTTAGTATCTTTAAATAAAATTCAACCATGCGATAAAAGTTTATTAGGATGACGTAACCCTAAACTTTCTAGCATACTTGGCCAATAAATCGTGTGAAAACGAGCGATTTCTTTTCCTAATAGTTGCAAAATCTCAACATCCTCATTATTTCAAAATTTATTAAATAATGTTTCATCATTTGATAAATAACCTAATGCTGTTAAATAATTTGATAATGCATCAATTCAAACATAAATAATGTGTTTATCATTTTCTAAGGTTTTAATTCCTCAGGAAAAAGTTGTTCTAGTAACAGATAAATCAGTTAAGGCTGGTAAAATAAAATTATTTAACATTTCATTTTTTCTTGGTTCTGGTTCAATAAAACCAGGATGATTATTATAATAATTAATTAAAAATTGACTATATTTTGAGACTTTAAAAAAATATGTTTCTTCCTTTACTTTTTGTGGTTTATTACCACAAACTAAGCACTGGTTTGTTACTTTATCAATTTGTGCTTCAGTTAAAAATTCTTCACAACTAACACAATATAAACCTTCATATTCTCCTAAGTAAATATCTCCATTATTATATAATTTACTAAAAATTTTTTGGACTCCAACTTCATGCTCTTTATCAGTAGTACGAATAAACTTTGAATATTCAATTCCTAATTTATTTCATAATAATTTAAAATTATAAACAATCATTGTTGTAAATTGATATGGTGTTACCCCTGCTGCTTTTGCTTTCTTTTCAATTTTTTCACCATGTTCATCGCTGCCTGTTAAAAAGAAAGTTTCATAACCAGCCATTTTTTTATAACGATTAATAATATCAGCTAATGTAGTAGTATATGCATGTCCAATATGTAATTGCGCACTTGGATAATAAATTGGGGTTGTAACATAAAATAATTTCTTGTTTTGACTCATAATATATCCCTCTCATTGTTATACATTTTAATAATATAAATTATATCGCATTTTTGCCAATAAAATAAGGGTTTTTTAAAGACAATTAAGGTCTTTGAAAATTACTAAAATAAAATAGTTATTTCCATAACTATTTATTCATAAATAAAACTTATTTTTATGCTGTTACTTCATGTAATTTTCGTGAAGAAATATTGCGTAAACCTTCATTTAACATTTCTGTTATCTGATAAGGAATATAAATAAAATCTATTTGCATTAGTTTATCAGTATATTTTTCATTTAATATTTCAACAGCATCAGCATATAAATCATCACGTCATTTTTTAATATCTAATTTTTCTTTAAAATAACTAAAAGCTAATGTTTTAGCATTTTGTAATAATGAATCAATTCGTAATGACAGTGTTTTATAAGTATCTGCCAAGGCTAATTCTAAACGATATGTAAAATCCTCATCGGTAATAACGCGTCCATTGTTCCGAATTAAAAGAACATTATCAAATAATAATTGGATTGGGTTTGTTGAGTCATGAATTTTTTCTGTATTTAAAACTAATTTTAGTTGATCACGAATATTACTAAAATGCTTTTCTAAAATAGGATTTTTCATTTTTTGCTCTCCTTAATTGCTTTAATTGTCTCCATTATCAATAGTAAATAAACAAACGGATATTAACTATAGTTTGTTAGATTATTTTTATAAGAGTAATTCTTATATAAATATCATAGCATAAGAAATATCTTTTTTTAGAAAAATAAAAAAACACTAAAAAATATTTTAGTGTTTTGTATATTTTAATTAGACTGTCGCAAAGTATAATAATGTACGTACCATTTGTGATACATATGACATTTCATTATCATATCATGCATATACTTTAACTAATTGTTTACCATCACGTTCAATAATTTTTGTTAATGTTGCATCAAAAATTGATCCGTGTGTTTCACCAATAATATCTGATGAAACAATTGGTTGTGTATTATAACCAAAAGTTTCTGAAGCTGCTGCTTTCATTGCATTATTAATTTCTTCAACTGTTGTTGTTTTTTTCAATTCAACTGCTAAGTCAACAATTGAACCAGTAATAGTTGGAACACGTAAAGCCATTCCATCAAATCGACCTTCCAATTGTGGTAATACTAATGCAACTGCTGCTGCTGCTCCCGTTTTAGTTGGAACAATATTTGAAAAAGCAGCACGTGCTCTTCTTAAATCATCATGTGCTAAGTCCAACAATCTTTGATCATTTGTTATCGCATGAACAGTTGTCATATATCCTTTTTCAATTCCAAATTTTTCGTCTAATACTTTTGCCATTGGTGCTAAACAGTTAGTTGTACAGCTTGCCCCTGAAATAATAGTATCTTCTTTTTTAATTTTCTTATGGTTTACATTATAAACAATTGTTTTAACATCGGTTCCTTTTGCTGGAGCTGAGATTAAAACTTTTTTTGCTCCGGCTGTAAGGTGTTTTGAAGCACCAGCACGATCAGCAAAGAATCCTGTTGATTCAACAACAACATCAATGCCTAATTTACCTCATGGTAACTCAGCAGGATCTTTTTTGGCATAAACATTTATTTTTTTCCCATCAACAATAATAACGCCTTCTTCTGAAGAAATTTTTCCTCTTTTTCATCCTCCTTGGGCTGAATCAAGTTCTAATAATGTTGCTAAAGTTTTTGCTGCAGTTAAATCGTTAATTGCGACAATTTCAACATTTTTTTCGTCAAATAATCTTCTAAAAGCTAAACGGCCAATACGCCCAAACCCGTTAATTGCAATTTTTGTCATCTACTTTTTCTCCTTTACATATATTTGATACCTTCTTAGTCTGCAATAAAAATATTGCATACTTACTATATATTTTATAACCTATAGAGTCAATTTGCAAGAAAATTAGAAAATATCCAAATTAAAGGTTACTTTATCATCAAAATAGAACCAAATAATAAATTTAATCTTTTTAACCAAAACGACCTGTAATATAATCTTCTGTTTTTGATTCACGAGGATGAGAAAACAATAATGCTGTTTTATTATATTCTATTAACTGTCCCATTCAAAAAATGCAGTATAATCAGAAATTCGTGCCGCTTGTTGTAAAGAGTGCGTTACAATAATAATTGTAAAATTCTTTTTTAAATCCAAAATTAACTCTTCAACTTTCGCAGTTGCAATTGGATCTAATGCACTTGTTGGTTCATCCATTAACAAAATTTCTGGCTTTAACGCAATTGCAGGAGCAATACATAATCGTTGTTGTTGTCCTCCCGACAAACTTAATGCTGAATCCTGCAAGTTATCCTTAACCTCATCTCATAATGCGGCTTGTTGTAATGATGATTCCACCGTTTGGTCGAGAATTCTTTTATCAAAAATTCCTAAACTTTTTAATCCAAAGGCAATGTTTTCATAAATTGACTTTGGAAATGGATTCGGTTTTTGAAAAACCATTCCAATTTTTGTTCGCAATGAAATAATATTTTGATGATACTGATAAATGTTTTTACAATTATTATATATAATTGTACCATTAACTCTTGTACCTTCAATTAAATCATTCATTCAATTAATTGCTCGTAACAAAGTTGATTTTCCACATCCTGATGGTCCAATTAAAGCTGTTACTTTGTTTTGCAAAATATTTAAGTTAATATTAAACAATGCTTGTTTGGTTCCAAAATTATAATAAAAATCAAATTTCTCAATTCCTAAAACAGTATTTTTTTGTAACGGAGTTGGATTTTTTAATAATGTATGTTGATGTTGATTTATTAAGCGGCGAAAAATTTTTTTAAATCATTCTTTAATTTTATTGTTAAAAGATTTTGTTGTTTTTGTTATCATAAATTTGTTCCATTTCCTCTTGTAAATTTTGAATCTTTTGTTCTAAAGCACTAATTGATAGCTGATAATTATCCTTCTTTTTCTGCTGATGCGTATTTGTTAATTGGGTTTTTAATTTTGTTAACTTTGTTTGATATTCTTTTAGTAATTGATTATCGTAATCTATTAGTTTTGTTATGATGTTCTTAACTTTTTTGAGTTATGTGAATTTTTTTGAAGTCGTTTTTCCAAGCATTTTTTTAGTTAGCAAAGAACCACAATAACATTTAATTAAAATACTAATTGTTATTCACCATTTTGGTTGGTGATTATTTTCAAATAAACCAATAACTTTAACAAAAATATTTAAGACTGTAAATTGTAAATGCAAATGTAGCACTTTATTGAAAAAGAATAAAGTGCTTTTTATTTTGTAAAAAATACTTTTATTTATTGGATTAATCGTTAGATAGTATCTTTTGCACTTAATAAAATATGTTTTTTCAGAAAAATCCATCTTTTCTTTTATTAAAAAATTTTGAATAATTGTTTTATTTAGTTGTTAGTTAATTATTAAATATAATTACTAAAAAATATATTTAATAAACAAAGAATTAAAAAAGATAATGAAATAAAAAAATAAAGTTACTATCTAACGATTAATCCAAAATTCAATCTTTAAAACTTAATATTTTTTGATGCTTAAAGATGGATAACTCATCTATGGCACGAAGCCTTAAAGAAAGTGTGAAAGCGATTGGATTTACTACTCCTATTTATTTCTTTAATTCTCGGCAAGATTAATCACTTGCAAAATGTCAGAGCATGTGTTTTTTGGCTTGTTTTCATAAAAAGAGTGTTGTTAAACCGAAAAAAACAATATCGGACACTAAAAAACAAGAGGGTTGGAACTCCAAAAGGTTATTTTCTTTATATAAAGTTGTGCAGGGATGGATGAAGCGTAATTAATAACTGGGTAAACTGTTTTTTGTTTATTTCCGTATGGGGATAAACTCTATCAAAATATCCTATCCGCCCCCGCTCACTCCCCAAAGTGGAGCGGGCGGTGAAGTAATTAAATACTAAAATAAATTACAAGAATTAATGATATGTGCTTATCCAGTAACTGCAAATAATATTAATGATGAAATTTAATCAACAAATAAAAAAATTAAGGAGTATAGATAAATGACAGAATATAAAAGTAAATATATTAATAAAACTTGAAATGAAATAACAACATCATTTGATTGAGTTAATTGTCAACCTATTAATTGTCGTATTTCACATCATAAAAAGCATTATGATTTGCAATGTTTAGAATGAGCAAAAATGTACTTAATTTTATTTGAAAACAAATGAGATATTATTGCTTCTTATATGCAACATTACAAAATTAACGATATTTTAGATTTAGCATCAGATGGATGAAAAATATGACAAATTGACAAAAAAATAAACCAGATAAATTAAAATATATTATTGCAATTGACCCTGCTGGAATTGGTCAAACTGGTATTATTATTTATAATGTTTTACAAAATAAAATAATTAATAACATTACTTTTAATTCCAAAAATGAAGAAGAAGCAATAAATAATATGTATTTAATATTAAATGAGTTTAAAAATAAAATTTGTTCTTATTTAAATAAAGTTATTGTAATAATTGAAGATTATCAACTTCACAAAGGTTTAAAAATAAAAAATCAATTATCTACTCCTAAATTCATTGGTGGTTTAAAAGTTTTATGCAAATATCTACTTAATTTAAATTATGTTTTACAATCACCAGTTGTTAAGAAAAATTATATTTATAAAGGAAATATTAAAATGACAGAGCAGGAATTAGATGCTTGAAAACATTTACAATATTTTTTAAAAAAGAAAGTGATAAATAATGACAATAACAGAATCAATTAAATTTAACAAACTTAAAGAAGAAAATGAAACACTTAAAAAAGAACTTGCTAAAAAAGAACAAGAAATAAATAGTTTCAAACAACAAATAGATATGGCACATAATTTTAATCAAAATTTAGGTAGTGAAATTGAAGAATTAAAACAACAACAATTATATAAAGAAGATTTTTACAAAAATCCATATTCAACAGGTTCTATCGATTGAATATTAGTTGACAGTTCAAAATATGACAAATTATCTAATAAGGATGTTAAATAATGTCTCAAACAAAAAATAATTTACCTAAAAAATCAATAACTAATAAACCTAAAATAAAAAATAAAAAAGTTAATAAGTTAGAATTAACTGTTAGATTACATAAAAATCCTATTAAAACAAAAATTAAGGCTCTTGTTGCTGGTGGTGTTGAAGTTGATGCTTGTTCGGCTAAATGTCAGTGAGAAGGATTAAATTACTCAACATTATCAATATATAACCCATCTGTTTTAAATTAGTTTTTGAAATTAAAAAAAGATGATGAGATAAAAATTAAAAGCTCAGTATTTAATCAGTTAAATATAAAAACTAAACGCTATTTTTTTGTCTTTTAGAGTAGATAGTTTTGAAATTATACAAAAAGCGATTAGAAAAAGAACAAATACAAATATTAAAAAATAGGAGGAAAAACAATGGCATTAAAAAATGTAAAATATGTTCTTATAAATGAAAATAATGAACCTATTAAAAATGAAGATGGTAGTTTAGATATTAAAACTGCTGAAATTATTTTAAAAAATACTGCTGAAGTTGAAGAATTTAATTCAAGTAATTTAGAAAATAATAATCAGCAAATCAACGAACTACAAACAAAAAATACTGAGTTAACTTTACAAATTGAACAACAAACAATTCAACTAAAACAAATTGAAGTAATTGATTTTATTAATTCTTCAACTGATAATGAAGATTTTAAAAATGTTTTATTAAAATCTTATGATATTACTGATGATATTGAAATCATTAAAACACAATTGCAAAATGTTTATGATGAATTAATTAAGGTACAAACAGTTAATACTGGGGGCGTACCAAAAGTAGAAAACAAAGAAAACAATATTTTAGATACAGGCAATGTATTTAATAAATAGAAAGAAGGAATAAAAATATGGATCCAAAAACAATTTTTGGCGATATTGCTAATCAAGCAACACAAAGAGACCGAGAAACATTTGAACAATGATATTTACAAACTTATCAACAAAAATTTAGTTGAGAAACTTTATTTGCGTGAAAAGAAGCAAATAAATTTGGTTTAACATATAAAAGAAAGAAAAATATTAAATATAATGAAGGTTTGGGAAAAGATGGACAAGTATTTAATACCGATGATAATCTTCTAAAATATTCAACAGTAGAATTTGAAGATGGAGTTGTTGAATTAGATACAATTTTAACTTTTGCTCGTAAATTAGATCCTGTAGAAAATGATTTTAATCCTAATCTTTGGGCTACCGATATTGAGCAAGCAATGAATACTGAGGTTGCTTATAAACGCAATAAAATTTTAGAAATTATTAATAAAGGAACAGTTACAACTATTCAAGGCAAAAAAGCAGATGATACAAATGCTTTACAAATTCATGATGAAATTATGGATAAAATATATGAAAACGGCTTTACTCCATCAGAAACAATTGTTTTAGGTTCGGCTGATTTTATTCGTGGAATTCGTAATAAATTACAGTTACAACTTGGAGCAAATGACCAAATAAATAGTGTAATCACAACAAGTGGAGCAATAAAAACTGTTAAAGGAACAACATACTATATGGTTCCTAAAAAATTACCAATTATTAATAAAGATGGTTCAGAAGGAACAATTAAATTATTGCCAGATGGTGTTAATGCAATTGCCTTTAAGTTTAGCAAAAAATATGACCCTCTTATTTTACGCAAAAAAGATCATACTCCGTTAAGAGTTGGTGCTGCTGCGTTAGGTACTGGTATGGGTAATACTTTGATTATGGAAAGAGTTTTATATTTAGGTGGAGCAGTGGTTGAACTAAAAGGAATTATTAAACATATTGTTTCAAAAATTGATATTAGTAAAATCAATAAATTAGATAAACCAACTATTCATGTTGCAGACCCAACAAAAGCAACAGCCGAACAGTTAAAACTACAATTTAAAGATGGTGTTTTAAAAGCAGTAAAAGCAGTAAATAGTTCTTTAACTGAAAGTGATTTTGATTACTTTATTGAAAGTGCTGGTGTTGATTGACCAATAAATATTACAAATGATACCAAGGTTTTTGTCCAAATTGAAGATAAAAACAACACTACTGGTCAAACAAATCCGATTGATGTTAAAATTAAAAATTCTTAATAGTACTAAAAAATAGTACTTTTTCGTTTGATAAATGATATGCCAATTGGAACATCTAAAACAACCCTTATTTATGCTGTTAAAAAATCCAACTAGATTGTCAATCCAACAACAAGAAAAAAATTTTGGTTTACAGTTATTAGAATTTTTAGGAATTCAAGTTTTAGCTCTTGGTTTATCAGTTTTAACTGGTGGTATTGCTTCGGCTGTTGGTCTTGGTGCGGGATTATCTAATTTTGCCGCAGCATTTATCTCGTTTGGAGTAGAAACAGCAACCGATTTTGCCGTAAATCAAATATATGATAAATTAACATCAGAAGTAACAGCAAAAAGTACTGCCTTAAATTTGTTACCAGCAATTGGTGGAATTGGTAAATTAACGCGTGCTGTTCGAACAACTAGAATTTTAAAATTAGCAAAAGAAACTAAACTACTTGAAAAATTAGGTGTAATAACTGCTAATAATTTAGAAGATGTTGTAAGGCAAGTTACAGGTAAAAAGATTTTATCTTCTAAATTAATATTTGATTTTACAAAGCAGGCTAATAATGAAACTTTATTATATACAATTGGAAAATTAGCCCGAAATGATTTTTATAAAGGTTTTAAAGTTTCTAATTTAGAAACAATTAATAATTTATTAAAAATTGAGAAAAATATTCAAAAAATAAGTCCTAAATTAGTTCAAAAAATACCACGCGTGAATGAAAAAAATGCTAATAAATGATTGTCTGAATATGGATTAAATATTAATAAAATAAGTAAAATTAATACTAATGAGTGATATAACATTATGACTAATCTTCATAAAAAAGGTGTTGGTAAAAATCTACTATTAAATGCTAATTTAATGCGGGGCAGTAAAATACATAATAATAAATTATTAAATATTTTTTATCAAACACCAATTAAATTAAATAAAATTTTAAATCATTTAAACCCAAATTTTTATATTCAAAAAGTAACTAAAAAATTATTAGACCCTATTGAAAAACAAATAATTACTATTAAACAAAAAGTAATTAGTAAAATTACTGATAAAACTAAAAAAATATTATCTAAATTTGAAACTAAGGCTATTAAAAAAGGTCAATTATTACCTTTTGCTTATGGTTCTGATGTTTTTTTAGCAGTTAAAATTGTTCCATTATCAGTTGCGGGTGAAGTTGCTTTAACAATATATTATAAAAATCCTAAATATGCCCCTATTGTCGTTATGACAACTTTAATCAAAGCAAAACAGTTTGTTTTGGCTCCTGAACCATTTAAATTCTATATGAACAGTGAGTGGTTTATTGGTTGGGGATTTAAAAAAACAAGTTTGTTTAATTTAGTTTCTTTTGCCCCATTTGTTTATCAGCAAGTAGTAAAAAATAGTTTTAAAATATATCGGACAATTGCTAAGATATTAAAAATTCAAGAACAATTTAAAAATAACTTTAATAAAGATAAATTGTTAAATACGTTAGAAGATAGTGCGGTTACTAGTTTGTTAGGTAATGGACTAGCATTTCAAGCATATAAACAACTCAGAACAAAACAAGATTTAAACAAAACAATTAAAACAAAAACATTACTAAATAGTAAAAAAATTATATTAAAGAAAATATATTCTAAAAAAAGTAAATGATAAGGAGATGATTAAATGTTAAATGAATTATGACAAAATGTTACTTTGGAAAATTATAATAATTTTATTTCAATGACAGGTAAAATTACACAAGTTCCAGTTTGTTATAATAAGTTTTTTAAAGGTGATATAGAATTATGATTTAAAACATTTGCTTTAAGAGCCCAAAATATGATTAATTCTTACTTAAACTATCCATTTTCAAAACTAAAGTTTGAAACATTTAAAGATCCATTATTAAAGAAAATTTGTATTAATATGGTGTTTATTACGATTAAACATTTAACCGCATTCCAATTGAATTTTTTACTTCGGCAAATATGAGTGTTGGTGATATTAATTATTCATCGCAAAATGACCCCATGATTATTTGACAAGGTCTATTGCCTACCTATGCAAAATCATTCGCTAATTTAACAACTTTAAAGAAAATGTTTCGTACTTTTTAAGAAGAAGGTATTGATTTAACAATGATTGATTTAGAATCATATTATACTCAATTAGAAGTTGATGCTTTAATAGAAAAAGAAAAAACTAAGATTGAAAATAAAACTATTGTTAAAAATAACAATAATAAAATAAATGTTCCCTTTGATAATGATACTATTTTTTATGATAAAACTAATAAAGTTTGAAAATCTAATACTGCTAATATTATTAATCGAGATTCTATAATGAAAACATTAAATCATAATGATTTTGTTATTACTGAGGGTGGTAATAATAAAGGTAAAATATCTGTAACAAACGGTTACAATGATGAATTAGCAATTGATGATCCAACTAGTGGCGGTGAGTTTGTTAATTATATGAGAACACGACAAATTGGAATTAAATTAATGCCTACTCAAAGTGGTAAAGCGAATGCTTCATTTAATCAAAAAACAGGTGAATTAGAAATTTGAGACCCTTCATTTAAAAATAATGATATAACTGCTAACTTTGAAATTATTAAAAAAGTACAACATCAGAATTAAAAATAACTGATGACACATTACCAACTACAAAATATATTAATGAACATTATCAAATTAAAAGTAGTGATTGAGAAATTGTAGATATTACTGATTGAACTCCTAATGTTAGTGAATATCAAATAAAAGATTGAGATAAAAATAAATATAAATATAAAGTATAAGTTAATAATCAATTTTTAAATAGTTTTTATTTATCAACTTATAAAGGATTTACAGGAAATATATCAAGTGGAATAACAACTACTGGTAATGAAAATCAAATTGCACAATTAAGAAATAATGGAAAAATTATAATATATTCAAAAAATGCTGCTGCTAAAATGACTAAATTATATATTAAAAGAAAAAAAGTAAGTTAGAAAGGAGATGATTTTATGCTAAAAGTAAATATTAAAGATGTAGTTATGTTTTTAAAAATCTTTGGAGTTTCATCATTGTTTTTTATCGCAGGAATTATTATTTGTTTTATAGGAAAAAAAACATTAGGTATTTCTTGACCAGCATATGTTATTGTTTCAGCAATGCTTATCGGAACTGGAATTATAGTTTTGATTATTGAAACAATTAGATTTATCAAAACACATAACAAACAACAAAAACAAGATAGTATTGAAGATGTTATTAAAAAGGGTGATAAAAATAAAGAAAAGATACTAAATGGGATTATTACCAGCAAAAAAGAAATTAAAAAAAGAATATGATATTGATAGTTATTATCTTAATTTAGCATCAACGATTACTAATCGTAAAAATGTTACTGTTCAAAAACATAATGAAATTTTAGAAAAAAGAATTTGTGAAGATAATGCTAATTTTTTAAATCCACGAGATTTAGAAATTAGCATTTATAATCCACTTACTAATCAAAAAATAGATACTAAATTAATTAATAGCTTTTTAAAAATGCAGGACTTTACCAATAAGAATTGATATAACGAATATAAAATTAATAAGAATGGTAAAGATGCATATTTTATTTTTGCTAATAATTCAAAACTTAATTTTATTACTATTGATTTTTACAATGACCAATATGATGAATTAGGTAATTTAGTATCTTGCACTTTTGATTATGACCCTTATATTAAAAATGACCATAGTATTTTTATTACTGAAAAATTAGAGATTGATGCTGTAACTAAACAAGTAAAAGTTATTAGAAAGTTAAAAACACGATTATACAGTACTATTACCGACTTATATATTGATGATATTAAATGAAATAACTATACAACATTACAAAAAGAAGAAATATTACCACTTAATTTTATTCCAATTGAAATTATTCCTAATAACCCTAATTTCGAACCTTCTGCTCGTTATGGTAAACAATTTGCTAGTATTTTAGATATTATTGCTGAAAAGATAATGTTAGATCCATTATTAAATAGTGTTAAATTTACTATTAATACTAATGGAGTTACTGGTGTGGTTGACCAAGAAATTAGTAAAATGATGGCATCATTTATTGAAAATGACTTGTTATTAGTTGAAGGAGACCCCGATAGTAATTTTCAACCAGTAGACTATATTGCTGGTAATTTTAAAGGTGAGCAATTAACTAAAATATATGATTGATTATTAACAAATTACTATAAAATAAATCGACATCATGTTCCCGCCATTGCTAAGGGAGCACAACAAACTCAGGCAGAAGTTGCTGGTGTAAATATTCAAACAAACGAATCATACGAACAAATGATATATATTAGAGAAATTAAATTAACTGAATTTATTATTAAGTTAATTAAATATGATAATGCTATTTTAAACAGTAAAACATTCAATATTAAAAATATTGACGAGTTAATTGTTGATATTCGCTTACCAGTAAATGCTACTTTAAACAAACAATTAAAAAACAACGAAACTATTATCAATATGCCTAATGAAGAAGGAGAACAAGAATAATGTTAAAACCATCTGAAAAAATGTTAGCACAATTAGCAGAAAATCATGAACCAATTGACTATTCAATTGATAGTATTCCGTTAGATTTTGCTAGTCAATCGCAGTACAGCGACCCTGATTTAGAACAATTATTTACAGAAGCCCGTGCAAGAACCTTATATATTTATAAAATTAATAATCTTGTTAAGACAAAACAAAAACCAACCTTAAACTATTCTCAAAATAGCGTTAAAATAGGTTTTATTGACAAAGATGAATATATTAAAATAACTGGTTATGAAATTAGTGATTTTAATTTTAAATTACAAATTCAACAAAACACCACAGTCCAAGATAATAGCACAAGTTATGTAATGATTGATGAAAAAGATATTTTAATTAATGATATTTCAAAACAAGACAAAGAATTTTTAGAAACATTAGACTTAAAAATAGTATCTATTAATGAACAAATTACAGAAGACAACAAAAATGAATGTTACATCATTGAAGAATACAAACGCCCTTATTCACCTGATGGCATTGATATTATTAAATCTACCCACTTAGTTAAAATAACTGATTTTAAGTGAAAAAATCAGAATAGTATTCATTTAGTTTTACAAAAATCATTGCCAGAAGACACAGTATTTACTGGAATTGAAATTAAATACCCTAAATCTATGTTATTTGGAAATATTAAATGTTGAGGAAATGTGAATGGTGTTTATTCTTATCCATCTTCAATTGTTGAAAATGCTAGTTTAGTACCTTTATTATCAATGCCAATTGAGACAGAACCTAATGTACGAATATTTCAGTATTGATTTACGGAAAGTTTTTTACCATGGTTTATTGCAAAAATATATATTCAACCAGATGATATTTTAAGTTTAATAAAAAATAATGGTTTAGAAAAAGTTTTATTAAATTATTTAACATATCGTTATAATTATGATTGAAAATTTCAAGGGGCAACATATGATGAAAAAGGTAATCCTACTAATAAAGCAGCAGAATTACGCCAAAAATTCGAAGGACAAAAACCAGAAGATGTAATTGATGGTTTATTTGAAAACTGAAAATTAGACAATCCAAGTGAATTACATAAAACATATGTAAAAAGAATTAAACAAGTTATATATATGTTATAAAATTATACATATAGTAAATACGCTATTAATAAAGGTTATAATGATGATGTTAAATTATTTTCTCCCTATTATTTTGAATTAATATCTAATCCAAGAGAACTAGAAACTGGGTATTGAGAATTTGAACATTATAAAGTTAAATTAAATTCATCATATTTTAATTTTAGTGGCGGGTCTATTCCACCACAGCCAATAAATTATTGAAATAACGTTGATGCAAATGAAAAACCTTTTAAACAATTAGATAATAAATATTATTTTGTAATATGACGTGGTGATGAAAATTTTGATTAACGTATTATTAAATTTAAAAATGATACAGATGTAGGTTCTTCACAAAAGACAATTAATAATTTAAAAGATCAATATTATTTAATTTTAGGCAGTTATTTTGGTGTACGTGCTGTTAATTTATATATACACCAACCGGGATTTACTGGTTTTACACATTTATGAGTTAAAAATGATAATTATTTTAAATTTGTTTATTGTTGAAATGATGATAAAGAACCAAATACACGATTTATTTCACCTAAAACAGGGCAAATTATAGACTGAAATTTAAAGCAACAAAATAATATTAATGGTAATGATGAAATTAAAGTAACTATTAAAAACAAAGATATTTCAGAAAACCCTATTTATCAAAAAGCAGCATCACGATATTCTTGAGGAACATCATGCAGGGCATGCTCAACTACTCGAATAATAATTGGCAACGTCATTATAAAAAACATTAACCCGGCTGATCAAAAATTATGTCCAAGTTCCAACCCAACAACAAGAACAACATATCCAAAAATAGCAAAAACAATTGATGGTGTTGCAACTAAAGCATCAGTTGAAAATTGAATTAATGCTACTAATCGACTATTTTTTCGCGCATATTCACTCAAATAAATTGCTGTAATGATGCTAATCGGAATTGAAAAAAAATTCCCGTGAAAATTAACATAAAAGTTAAAATAATAAGTGTTGGTAACTCATAATAACCAATAAAAGAGCTTGAATCAAACTGTGCTAAATAACTAATTGCCGCAAAACCATTAATAATAATATTTAAAATAATCCATGCAGAAAAACTAAGTATAAGCAAACAAGTTAATATCATTCAAAAAATTCGAGAATAATTTATTGTTTTATTATAATAATTAGTTTTTATCTTTTTATTAATTAACATGAGAAAATCTTTGTCTGTTAATCAAGTTGAATTACTTCCTTCTGCTAATGAATTGCTTGCTCGTTGAGAATGTTTTCGCTTTCATCTACGAATTAAATGCTTCCCTTGTTCTTTTTGTCGTTGAATTTTATAAGTAGTTAAAATAATAATATTTAAAATTGAAACCATCATTAATAGAATTAAGCCTAAAGCAAATAAAGCTAAACGATGTAAACTAGCAACATGTTCAGGTAATTCAATTCCAATTTGGGTTGTTAATGTTGCAATTGGACTAAAAAAAACTTCAAAATCCTTGCCTTAAATTAGGAATTTGTGCCGCCATTCCTGTTAATAAAATCATAGCAGTAACTTCACCAATAACACGGCACATTTCAAAAATAACAGCACCAATAATTTTTGTTCTTGCAGCTGTTTTTACCACTTTAAAAGCAGTATATGTACGAGATGCACCCATTGCTAGAGCTGCAAAACGATATGATTTCGGAACACTTAAAAAAGCATTTGGCCCGATAGCAAAAATGGTTGGCAAAGCTAAAAGAGCTAGGATAACCCCTGCTGTTAATAAATTTGTTGGTCCGCTAGCTCCCGCCCGAACAAATAACATACCAATTGTTTCTCGTCTAAACACCACAAATAAAACTGGCGGAATTCCGGCTAATAATTCAATAACAAAAATAATAATATTTCTTATTTGTCTTGATAAAAATTCTGTGACAAAAAGAGCGGTTAAAATTGCTAATAGTGCAGTAATAATAATCGCTAATGTTAAAACTAAAATAGTACCAAGAATAAATGCTAAAGCGCCAAATTGGTATTCTCCTGTTTCATTATTAATAATTCACTTCGTCCCTGTTAAAAAGTTTCAAAATCCTTGATAACGTAAATCAGGAATAGCACTAATAACAATGAAATAAATAATTAAAAATACAGCAATAATCGCAGACAATGAAAATAAACTAATCATTACTTTTGCAAGATGATCAGTAATTTGCTTGCATTTAAAAATATTTGTACTAATTTGATTCATAAATTAATCTAATGTGGATAAATCAGAAAAAGGATTTGTACCATATCATTCTCAAGCTGGAATTAATTTATCAGCTTGAATGATTGATTGTCCCTTAGCTTCATTTTTTAAAAATAATAAAAAATTCTTAACTAATGATAAATTATCACCCTTTAAATGAAATGTTAATTCAAAATAACGCTTTAATTCATAATTTTCTTGTAAAGTTGTTGGCGATGCTACAATTCCTTTATATTTTAAAATACTCAACTTATTTTCCTCTACTAATTTTTTAGCGCTATATGAAACATATCCTATTGACCCTGAATTATCCTTTACCTTCTTAATTGCTGCTGCAGTATTATTAGCTATTCGTAATTGCAAATCAAATTCTTTAATTTGTAATTTTTCTTGGAAAACATCACGTGTACCTGAATTTTGTTCACGATTAATAGGGGTAACTTTTGTTGTTGATTGACATTCTAACAAATCACCTCAAGTTTTTGTTTCCCCTTCATAAATTTACTTTAAAACGTCAACTTTACTACTAATCAAATCTAACTCTAAATTTGATCCTTGACAATCTGATGGTAAATTAGCAATTAACAAAATGCCGTCAACAGCAAATTTTAAACCAGCATATGGATCTTTTCTAAATTCTGTCTTTAAAGCTCGTGAAGTAAAACCAAAAACTAAGGTATTGTTTTTAATTCCTGTTTCACCTCCGCTAGAGCCACTACTATTATAAGCAACCCTAATATTATGTTCTTGGTTAAATTTTTTTAAAACAGAATTCATTAATCCTTGGACCGAAGTTGAACCACCAAACAAAAAAGTTTGTTTTTGTTGACAACTAATAACACTAATAGCACTCGTACCGCTTAACATTAGTGTTGATAGTAATCATAAAATTTTTTTCAAATCATATCCTCCAAATTATTTTAGTAATTTATTAATATTACTCACTATTAAACAGTTAAAATAGAAATCATAAAAACTGTTTATGGAATAATAATTACTTAAAATAAAGCAAAATGCAAGAAAAGTAATATTTTATCAAATTTATTTCCATTTTAAAATAAATTAGCAAAAAAATTCCATAAAATTAAAAAGTTAATATAGTACCTTCTTTATAAATACTTTATTAACTAAAAACTTTATATTGTTAATTACTTCCAATCTTAATTAAAATTATTTGTAGCAAGCACCCCCCAACAGACAACATTCCTAGACTGTTAACTTTTCCACATAATCCTCATCAGTTCTCCTACTATTTCCCAACAATTCTAATTCGGTTGCTAACCCTCGAATCCGATCAACAATTCTTAATGCTTTTACTTTATTAATTTCTTTATCATTAATTTCAGTTTTAACATTTGCATAAATCGTTGTTAAAGCTGTTGTTGTAAAATTTGATGAAAAAAAAGTTGGCAGTCGACGACTAATACGGTCATTTAGAATACGAAATAATAAATCATCACGAACTCATGGAGAAACTGTTTCTCCACCAATATCATCTAAAAATAAAACATCCGCTCCTAATAAAATTTCTACTAATGATGATTCACTATTAAAAAGATTAAATGATTCCTTTACTCGATTAATTAAATTAATTACTGAAATAAAAGCAACTTTACGATTATTATTTGCTAAAACATTAGCTAAGCGAATTAATAAATAAGTTTTGCCAACTCCTGGCTGGCCATGAATATATAAACCTTTTTTTCGTTGACCTTTAACAAATTTAACCATTTCGCCAATAATAAGATGCATATTATTAAAATTTTCATCTTTTTTAATATCATTTAATCGTAGTTTTAATAATTCATCACTAAAGTCATAATAAAGATAATTATTTTTAATTTTATTTTTTTCTTTAATAGCTATTGTATGATTACATTCAACTCGTGTTAAAAACAAATTATTATTTTCTTTTTTAATATAATATTTGTATCCTTTAAAGGATTGTTGGCATAAAGATAAAAATGATGTTTTTTCACATTGATGATAATTTTTTAAATATTCTTGAAAGAGTGTCTCAAACTGTTGATAATTATTAATATCAAACGCAATTTCTTGTAAATTAAGTATTAACTCTGCATTGTTTTGAAGTTGTTTTAATAAATTTAGTTTTGACATTGCCCCCATCTCTCTTTCATTTTTACTATTATAAATTTTTTAAATCATCTAATAATTGTGTAAGATCAACTTTTTTAATTCCTTGTTCTTGCCGTTTTTGTTCATAAATTTTATTATATTCTAATTCAGCCATATTATGTTTAACTGCTTTTTCTTTCCATTGATATGTTTTTGCTTTAATAGCATCTTTTGTAACTTTACTTTTTTGTGTTTTTGCATAAGCATCGCGTAAATGCTCCATTGCTTTATCAACAGTATTAATTTGTAATTGATGAAAAGTGTTTGCAATTTTTTCACAATACTTTTTTTCAATTCGATGAGCATTTTTAAATCAAACATATTCAATTAAGCAATTAACTACCCCTGGTCTCAATGAATAATTAATAATTAAATCGCGAATTAATTCAATTTCAATTGGTGTTGGCTTCTTATTTTCTCGTAGTAAAGTTAAATATTGAATTGGATCAATTGAAACCATTTCATTAATTTTTGCTTCTAACATATTAGTTGGTTTAATAACATTTTCATCATTAACAATTAAATTTAATTGTTCTCCATTAAATTGTTTTTTTAATATTGCTTTTTGTTGAAAATCAGATAGTAAATGTTGAAATGTTTCATAATTAAAAATTCGTTCTTTGGCAGTTAACTCAATACTTTTATAAATAAAAATAGCAAGATTATTTGTTAAAACATTGTAATAATTTGCTAACTGGATAATTTTTTCACGATATGGTAAATATAATTTATGATTTGCATTTTTTGATGCTAAGTATTTATCAATATAAACAAAATCAAATGTCATTGTTTCATCACTTAATTGACCAGATAAATCATTATGCTTCTGTTTACCCTCTTGCTGATTAACAATAAATTTAGCTTTAATAATTGCAAAAGATTTTTCTCCTACAATATTCAATAAATAATTTCTTAAAATTTGATTTTCAAAAAAAGCAATTGCGGAAATTGGTAATTGTGGTTTTAAAATATAATGCTTTCCTTTTTCACGTTTTAAAATCTTTAATAAACCAATTGTTTCTAATTTACTTTTTGCTACTAAAAATTCATCATATGATATTTGTAATAATGTTAAAAGATTCTCTAAATGATATTTAGTATTTAATTCTAAGATGAAATCTTGTGCTGTTAAGGCAATATATAACATATGTGCTTTATCGCCAATAATTGGCCGATATAAACATAAAAGTAACATACGTTCATCATCTGACAATTGATATTCTTGTTTAATTAAATAAGTAGTTTCTTTTTCCATCATTTTCCCGTTCCTCTTTGTTTAATCATTAATAATATTACAATGAACAATTAATAAGTAAATATAATTTGTTAAAATAATGCTATTAACTGACTTATCCACAATCTTTTTTAAATAAAACAGTTATAATTATTAAGTTTTTAAAACTTTTCCACATATAAACAACTTTTAACTATTATATTTTTTCTGTTTTTTAAATTTAATTGGTGTTAAAACTAATAATCCTTTTTGGGTGCATCATAAAGCAAGATTATGACGTGAAGTAATTAATTTATATAAAATAGTAAAACTTGAAATAACGATTGGTAAATAAATTGCCAATTGAATTGGAAACTTAATTGCTTTAATAACAAAAGCCATTGGGAAAAGAACTTGTTTTAGACCGATTGCATATAATCATAAAACATTAAATGCAAATGAAATTAAAGCAAACCCTATTGCATATAAAATAATTGTTTTTAATATTCAAAATTTATCACTTTTAAATAAAAAAACCATACTTCCTAAAAAACCATATAAAGCAAGATTAAAGGAAAAACCACTATGATATGTTCCACCAATATTTGCCAAAGCCCCTAAAGCATCAGTAGCAAGACCACTCAATACACCCAAAAATGGTCCAAATAACATTCCAATCACAAAAATTAAAAAGTTACCTAATGCTAATTGAATTACTCCCCCTCCCATAAATGAAAACGGAATAGTATAACTAATGACATTTGTTAAAATAACAGATAATGTAATTAATAAACTTATAATTGTAATTGTTAAAATACTAATTTTTTTTCAATTTTTATAATCTAATAATACCCCAACATAAAATAAAATAGCAATTCCTAAACAAGCACCAATATTTGTTAATATATATAGCATATTTTACACCCTCTCTAAATAAAACTGATAAACCAATGGAATAAAATATAAAGACCCACAAACTAAAATATTTTTTGTTTTATTTCGTAATAATAATTTTTTCCAATTTTTAACTTTGTTCTGTATCTTAATATTATTAATGTCTCAGGATATTGGATGCTGAAATTCCGTAATATATAAATTATTGTCAAAATGTTCCTTCAATAAAATTAAATTTTGCATATAATCTTTTTTTTGTGAAGAAGCATACAATACTAATACTTCATTTCGATTCAAATTATGTAACATTTCAAAAGTATGAATACAGGCACGAATTCCTTCTGGATTATGTGCTCCATCAATAATAAAATACGGATTTTTACTTAGTTGGGTAAAACGTCCTAAGACTGGGTTTACTTTAAAAAGCTCATAATTAATTTTAAACTTAAAAATTTTTAAAAACTTAATAACTAAGCCAACATTAAATTCTTGGTAATAATTAATTGCTTGTGGGTAAACTTCACTTATAATAATATTATCCGAATTATAATATTTTGCAATTAAATTAAAATGTTTTTTACAACTAGCACTAATAAAAAGTTGACAATTGTTTTTTGCAATTCTAACTTTATTTTGAATAATACTATCCAAAGTATTGCCTAATATCTCAGTATGTTCATAATCAATTGAAGTTAATAAAACAGCTAATTGATTATTAAAAACATTCGTTACATCTAAACAGCCACCAATTCCAGCTTCAATAATTGCAATATCAATTTTTTGCTCTAAAAAATATTTAATACAAATTAAAACTCAAATTTCAAAAAAAGTTAATTGATAAGTTTTAATTTCTTTTTTAATTTCTTTGATAATTCGTTTTAAATCACTATCACTAATCATCTTGCTATTAATTTTAATTCGTTCATTATGTTTTGAAAATGCTGGTGATGTAAAAAGACCTACCCGGTGATATTTTAACATTAACTGGCGGTGTAAGTAATTTGAAACTGATCCCTTTCCGTTTGTACCAACAACATTAATTACTTTAATTTTATTTTGTGCATCCGCATATTTTTCTGTTAATAATTTTGCCAAATTATATTTTTTTTGAAAAAACGTTGCCTTAAAAAGTTGTTTTTTAACATCCATTGTAACCTCTTACTTTAATAAAGGTTTTAAATATTGCGCTGTATAACTAGTGCCACTTTTTAAAACAAGTTGTTCTGGTGTTCCTGTTGCAACAATCATGCCATCACCAACGCCACCTTCTGGTCCTAAATCAATAATATAATCAGCCATTTTAATAACATCTAAATTATGTTCAATCGTAATAACAGTATCACCATTATCAACAATTTTATTCAAAACTACTAACAATCTTTTAACATCATCAACATGTAATCCCGTTGTTGGTTCATCTAATAAAAATAAAGTTTTTCCCGTTGTCCGTTTTAACAAGAAGGTTGATAACTTAACTCGTTGGGCTTCTCCACCAGACAATTCTGTTGCTGATTGACCTAATTTAATATAACCTAACCCAACCTCTTGCATTGTTCCTAACTTCTGACTAATTTTTGGTTGTGCCGCAAAAAAATCACAAGCTTGGTCAACTGTCATTTCTAAAACATCATAAATATTTTTATCTTTGAATTTAACTAATAATGTTTCATCATTATAACGTTTCCCTTCACAAACTTCACAAGAAACATAAACCGTTGGTAGAAAGTGCATTGAAATCTTAATAATTCCATCACCTTGACAATGTTCACAACGTCCACCTGGCATATTAAACGAAAAACGACCCTTCAAATACCCTCGTGCTTTAGCTTCATTTGTATTGGCAAATAAATCACGAATATCATCAAAAACTGATGTATAAGTTACTGGATTACTCCGTGGTGTTTTCCCAATTGGATCTTGGGAAATATTAATTACTTTATCAATGTTATCAATCCCAACGATTTTATCATGTGCCCCTGGTCGTTCAGTTGCTAACCCTAAATTTTTCTTAATACCCTTTCATAAAATTTCATTCATTAAAGTTGATTTACCACTTCCTGAAACACCTGTTAAACAAACAAATTTATTTAAAGGAATTGTAACATTAATATTTTTTAAATTGTTTTCTCGTGCTCCTTTAATTTCTAATACTAAGCCATTACCACCACGCCGTTTTTTTGGCACATCAATTGCTAATTCACCAGTTAAATATTTACCAGTAATTGAATTTGGGTTTTGTTGAATATCATCAATACTTCCCACAGCAACAACTTGCCCCCCATTAATTCCTGCACGTGGACCAATGTCAATAATATAATCACTAGCACGAATCGTATCTTCATCGTGCTCAACAACAATTAAAGTATTTCCTAAATCACGTAAACTTTTTAATGTTTCAATTAATTTATCATTATCTCGTTGGTGTAATCCAATTGAAGGTTCATCGAGAACATACAAAACCCCTGTTAATTGACTACCAATTTGCGTTGCTAATCGAATTCGTTGAGCTTCTCCACCTGATAATGTTGAAGTATTACGTGATAACGTTAAATAACCTAATCCAACACGACTTAAAAAATCCAAACGATTAACTAATTCATTAATAATTAATCGTGCAATTTCTTGTTGTGATTCTGTTAATTTTAAATTCAAAACTTCTTTTAATTCATCTTCAACAGATAAATCAGTAAATTCAGAAATACTAATATTATTAATCTTAACTGATAAAGGAATTTCATTTAATCGCTTTCCTAAACAAGTTCCACATTTTTTATCTGTCATAAATTGTTTATAATATTTACGTTGTGATTCACTTGATGTTTCCGTATAGCGACGTTCAATTAACTGCCCAATTCCTTCAATATAATCATATCCCCGCATAATGTTCCCACCAGCTGTTTTTAAATTATATTCAATTGGTTCATCACTACCACGAATCAAATATTCTAGTTGCTCTTTTGTCAAATCACTGACGGGTTGTTCTAACACAATATGATAATGATTAGCTAAAACTTTAAACTTTTTCCATTCAATATTTGTTGTATTAACAATATTTTTTAAATAAATAATTGCCCATTGTAAAATTGATAATGACCGATTAGGTATCAATAAATCTTCATCAACTTCTAATTTTATTCCCAATCCTTTACATTCACTACAAGCTCCTGAGGGTGAATTAAATGAAAATAATCGTGGTTCTAATTCCGAAATAACAAAACCACAAATACTACATGAATAATTAGTTGAAAAAAGCATTTCCTTTTTTTGATCAGCAAAATCAATTTTTACTAATGCATTACCATATTTTAACGCTACTTCAATTGCATCATGAATTCGACTTAATAAATCTGCTGATTCTTTATAAATCAAACGGTCAATAATAATATCAATATTTTGTCGTTTATTTTTATCTAATTCAATTTCTTCATCTAAAGTTTTGATTTCATCATTAACCTTGACACGAATAAAACTTTCTTGTTTTAAACGTGCAAATAAATCTTTAAAACTACCTTTCTTATCACGAACTACTGGCGACAAAATCATAAATTTTTCACCTTCTGTTAAAAGTTGTTTTAAATTATTTATTATTTCTTTAACTGTTACTGATTTAATAACCCCATGACCATTAATACAATATGGTGTCCCAACGCGAGCATATAATAAACGTAAATAATCATAAATTTCAGTAACTGTTCCAACAGTACTGCGAGGATTATGACTAGTTGTTTTTTGATCAATAGAAATCGCTGGTGACAAACCTTCAATTGCATCAACATCAGGTTTTTCATTTCCACCTAAAAATTGGCGAGCATAACTTGATAGACTTTCAATATAACGGCGTCTTCCTTCTGCATAAATGGTATTAAAAGCTAATGATGATTTTCCACTTCCTGATAAACCAGTAAAAACAACTAATTTATCTTTAGGTACCTTAACATCAATATTCTTTAAATTATTCTCTCGAGCGCCTTTAACAACGATTCAATCTTTTCTCATTCTCTCACCCTCTTAATTAGTTTTTTGTAAATTAGCATCATAAAATAATCTTATTTTTAAAAAAGAAAATTGTAAATTTTTAATATGTACAAATGATTAAATCTAAATTTAAAAAATCTAACATTAACTGTCAGATTAATAAAATTAGTTAAGTTCTGTCACAATTTGACTTACTTTGGTTTCAACAAAATAAGCATATTCTTTAATTAATTCTTCTTGTCCTTCTAAAAAGAATAAAATTTTCATGATTTTTTCTTTTAGATCTGAAACTTCTTCATCACTACTATAATTTTCAATAAAATAGATTTCAACTAATTGCTCTGCAATTTCTTCATCAGCAACTGATTGTTCATAATAATTATTGTAATTAGCTTCATTTAGAACTTCGCCAATAAAATCACGAAAAAGTTTATCATCATTAATTTTAGTTTTAATTTTTAATAATAATTCCTTTAATTCTGGTTTCATAACTTCCTCCCTTGTTTAAACTACTTATATTGTACTATATAAATTAATTATTTGTTTGAAGAAATAATTTGTTATATTGCTTCAAATATTTAGCACGATGTTCATTAATTGCAAGCAATTGCTTACTAATTAATGTTTCTTTCGTTAAAAATTCATTTTTTTCAATTTCAAATGGTTTTAAAATTAGAATTACAACATTTTGTAATCTTAATACTAATTCTTGATTATCTAATAATTGAATAGCATTAGTTAATATTTTTTCATAATTAAAGCCTGCTAAAGAATCATTTACGGGGCCAATTAGTTTGGCCTTCCTTTTTAAAAGTAATCGTTGTAAACGCTCATATTCATCATCAAAATAATTTCGTTTAATATAAAATTCAACTTCTTTTTCAAAATCATTAGTATTTTTTGACTTTTTGCGACGAAAAATATTACGATGATTACCAGTTGTATATCCTTTAGCAACTAAATTTGATAAATCCGTTGTTAAATCAATATTTTCTTCAACCTTTACTGTTACAATAAACAAAACTCGTACGACATAACCAATAAAAATTTGATTATTTTTGTCATTAAAATCATAATATCATTACGCAGTGATTCTGTTTGATAACGATGATATAGTTTAGTTAATTCATCAACTAAAACTTTAATATTACTATCCATCCTACCCCCGCTTCATGCTCCTATTATGATTTTACCATATCTGATGAAATTACAAATGGTAAATTAATATTATGTTTTTGCAAAAAGATAATTTTTTCTAACCGTGATAATTGCTTAAAAGCGACTTCACGTTGCATTTCTGCAGAACGAGTTGCATATTCTTCACTATAAATTATTTTGACTGGTCGTCGTTTTGCTAAAGCGGTATATTTTGCCCCAATGCCCATATTATCTTCTTTTTCGCACCGTCTTAAATCAACCGTATAACCAGCATAGAGTGTTTCATCAGCACAGAATAAGACATAAAAATAATGTTTTTGCATCATATTGCTAAACCATCGTTTCAAAATTAAGCACTTTGTCAGCTCAATTAACATTTAAATTAATATCATGCGTTGTAATTAGAACTGTTCCATTAAAGGCTTGAATTGCTTCTAACAATGCTTCTTTGGTCAAAACATCAATATGGTTTGTTGGTTCATCTAAAATTAGTAAACTACATGGTTGTAAAGATAATACCGATAACCGAACCTTTGTTTGTTCACCACCCGACAACTTTGTCATCTGATTTTGCATTAAAGTACTTTTAACGCCAAAGTTGGCTAAAATACTTCGAATTCGCCCTTCTTCCAAGTCTGGATATAAGTTTTTTAAATATTCAATTGGTGTCATATCCATTAATTGTTCAATTTGATGAAAATACGCAATAACTACTCCATTACCAATTTTTAATGTTCCACCTAACTTAGGAATATTTCCTGCTAAAGTATTTAGAAAGGTTGTTTTTCCAATTCCATTATATCCTCGCACAATACATTTTTCACCATCACGAATATCAAATGTTAATTGCTTAATTAAAGGAAACTGATATCCTATTGCTAATTGCTCTGCACTAATAATAGTCGTACTAGCTGGTCTCTTATATTTAAAAACAAATTTTGGTTTTGTTAATTCATGCCGTTTATCCATTACCTCAATTTTATCAATTTGTTTTTGTCGTGACTGGGCGCTTCTTGCTGTTGAAGCACGCGCCTTATTTTTTGCGACATAAGTTTCCAATTTTTTAATTAGACGTTCTTGACCTTTTTGTGCTTTATCATATTGTTCATTTTTTAATTCACTTAATGCTAAATATTGTTGATAATTACCAACATAGCCATTAATGCTTAGGTTTTCAATAGCATAAATCACTTTTGCTACTTTATTAATAAAATCAATATCATGAGAAACAACTAGAAACGCTTTTTCATAATTTTGTAAAAATTTGGCTAATCATTCAACTTGTTCTAAATCTAAAAAGTTAGTTGGTTCATCTAATAACAAAAAATCATTTTCTGATAATAATAACTTTGCTAGGATAACTTTTCCTCGTTGACCACCTGATAATTCGGATAATTTAACATTCAATTTTTCTGGATCAATTCCTAAACCATCAACTAAACTACGAATTTCCTTATCAATTGTTTCAAAACCATTTTGATCTAAGTGTTCTTGTAATTTCAGTGCTTTGACAAGTTCATCTTCATCATAATTAAGACTCATTTTTTCATAAATTGCATGAATTTTTTCCTCAATTTCAAATAAATGTTGATATGTTAATTTTAAAAATTGATCAACTGTTAATGTTCCATCTAACTCTTGGTGTTGGTCTAAATAACCAATTTTTACCCTTGGATGCAACTTAATATCTGCTTCATCAGGAGTAAGTTTTCCATAAATAATACTTAATAATGTTGTTTTCCCTGTTCCATTTGCTCCAATTAAAGCTAAATGTTCACCTTTATTAATTCGAATTGCTGAATTTTTATATAAAACTTTCCCACCATTAGCATGACTTAAATTTTCAATATTAATTAAACTCATTTTAACCTCAATCCTTTATTCCAAGATATAATTATATCTTATTTTAAGAAAAATAAAAAAAGTTAAATCTATCAAAGTTAACTTCTGAAAATAAAATCTTATTTATTATTTTTTATTATTAATTATTTTACTAACCCTAAAAAAGTTTTTGATTCTAAACTAGCACCGCCAACCAAAGCACCATCAATATCTGGTTGAGCTAATAATTCTTGAATATTTTCCGGTTTAACACTACCTCCATATTGAATTCGTATCATATTTGCTACTACTTCATCATAAAGATTAGCAATTTTTGCTCGGATTATTGCACAAACATTTTGTGCAATCTCAGCTGTTGCTGTTTTCCCTGTTCCAATTGCTCAAATTGGTTCATAAGCAATAACAATTGTTTTTGCATCTTCAAAATCAATACCTTGTAATGCTTTTTCAATTTGTGTTTCAACAATTTGCTGTGTTTCATTGTTTTCATATTGTTGTAATGTTTCACCACAGCAAATAATCGGCATCATCCCTTTTGCTAAGATTTTTTTTGCTTTTAAGTTTATTGTTTCATTTGTCTCATTAAACATTTCACGACGTTCTGAGTGTCCAATAATAACATGCGTAATCTTTAAAGATTGCAACATTTCAACTGAAATTTCACCAGTAAAAGCCCCAAAATCTTCATAATGACAATTTTGAGCCGCAATAATTAAATGATGCGCATGTTGTTTTGCCACTGCTAAATTAACAAATGGTACTGCAATACCAGCTTCAAGTTTTAAATCATGACATACATTATCAACTTGTTTTAAAAAGTCAATTGTTTCATCCGTTGCTTTATGCATTTTTCAATTTCCAATAATAATTGGTTTTCGCATTCTTCTCCCTCGTTTCTATCTAACATTTTAATTATATACTTAAATTTTAATGATTTCTTAATAAAATATTAACTTTCTTAATGTTATAATGTTTTCATAGAGGTCAAAAGATGTTTTTATCAGCATTTGAAATGAAATACAATACTAAATCAATTAAAAGACTACCAAAAATTAATAATTCAGATAAATGGTTAATTATTGATATTCGTTCAAAAGAAGAATGAATTGAAAGTCATATTATTAATAGTATTAATATTCCTCATCATCTTTTTCGTTTAATTTATTCAAAAAAAGTAACTAAAAATAAAAAAATTCTTTTTGTTTCAAGTGCTGGCCATTCTCATTTAGATTTATACCGTTTATTAAAAAAACATAATTTTAAAGTTTATATTCTTCTTGGTGGATGAAAAAAGTTCATCAAACTGATGAACTTGATAAAATTCTTACTTATAATCCTATTGATTAACATTATTAATCAATGGGGTTTTTATTTTTACTTCACCAGTAGGTGGTGTTGCTTTATGCCATAATAATAATTCATTAATACCTCATATTACTAATGTTCCCCCAATAATAATTAATAAACTATATAAAGTTTTATGATTACTACTATAAGCAAAGAAATTATACATAATATAACCTATTAAATCTATTAGCAAGAAAAGAGAAAAACCAGCATAATAATACATTCCTTTTACTTTTGCTACTTCTACTCGCTTTGTATAACGATTAACACAAACAGCAATAATTAAACTAATATAACATAGAAAAGTAGTAAAACTAACGGCATTAGAAGAAAGATCTAATAAATACATTGGATCACCTATAACGCCAAGACTAAGTCCCAGTAATATTAAATTGAAACAAACAGTAATTGCCATTTGAATCAAACCAATTTGTTGATAACTTAATTCTTTCTTTCCAATATAAACAAGATTTTCTTCTTGCACTGTATGTCCAAATGAAGGAGCTACAAAGGTTAAACCATTAATACTCATTAATGCTGTTAACATAATAAATCACATTAAGACTTTTGCAATTGGACCACCAAGGAGATTTTTAAATAAAGTAAAAACACTACCATCATTTGTTCCTAAAAATAAAGAAATAACTTCTAAAATATAAAAAATAGTAATAAATAACATTGCAGCAAATAATGCTTTTGGAACAACATTTTTGTTAGAAACTTCTTTTTGTAATCCTGCAGCATAAATAAAACCATCAAATGAAAATAATACTGGTAAAATCCCCATAAAGAAGTTACCAAACTTTAATTCCCTATATTTATCAAAAACATTATTTTCAATTGGAGCAACAAAGCCTATAACTAGACTAACTAGTAAAGGAATAAATTTAATAAATGTTCCAATTGTTTGAACTCATTTACCAACATTTCGGAAAAAAATATTTATTAAGTAAAATAAAATTAAAATAACAAGTCCAACAGCAATCGCAATTATATGTTGTGTTTCCTTACTAATGCTTTGCACTTCTAGTGCATCAAACATTGCATTAATACTAAAAATTGGGAAAAGACCCAATAAAATTGGGAAATAAAAAAAGATATAAAATAATGCTATTAAACTACCAACTTGCCGACCAATTAAAATATTAGCCCATGATGGTAATGTCCCATGTCCACTTTTAGTTTTTACTGATGTAACTTCAATAAAGACCATAATCATTGCCATTCCTAAAATTCCAACTAAAATCCATAATCCAATTGATAAATAAGGATTTTGAGTAAAATATAAAAGATGTCCTTCTGAAGTATCATTTTTTAAATAAATTCCAATTCCAATTGTAATTCCAACCGCTGTTGAAAAAACAGTTAAAAATTCAAAAAATTTAACGTGCTTTTTAGGCTTTCCCATTAGTTTTTCCTCCATTTTTAATGACCTATTTTAATAAAAAATAATAAGTGAATTATAACATAAATTATTTTATATTTTCATAATATTTTTTCTTAATTTCACGAAATAAGTGGTTTACTCCCGATTTTGAAATTTCAATACTAGTTTCATTTTCTAATAATGCTGACAAATCTTGCAACGATGCATCGGGATAAGCAATTCGTAATAAAGCTACTTTTTTGGTATTTTCATTTAGTTCATCAAACAAATCATGTTCAAGTAAATAATTAATCATTGCAACTTGTTCTTCCCCAGCTTTAATTGCTTTTTGTTGATTTGAAATTTCAATATTATTTAAACGATTAATACTATTAACCATATCCCTTGAAATACGAGTATTTTCAAAAGCAAGGACACTATTAATTGCATCAATTAATTTTAAGAAATCTGAAACTAAAATTGATTTTTTTAAATAACAAACATAACGATCATGACGAACAATTATCTTAAATGGAAAATGAAATTTATGCAATAATTTTTGAAAATATTGTGCTGAAACTTCATCATTAAACTGAACTTCTAAATGATAATTACTTGTTTCTGGTGAATTAACACTACCACAAGCAACAAAAATGCCTGCAATATAAGCACGTTGTTGTCGTTCATTTCATTCTGATGGAATGGCAACAATTTTTTGATTAGTTTCTGCATCAAAAATTTGTAGGTCTTTTAATATTTCAGTAGCTCGTTCTTTAATTCGTAAACTGAAGGTTTTGCTATTTTTTAATTTTGTACCTTGAACAATAATGATGTCAATTTTAACTTGATATAAATTTTTTAAAAACGTATAAATTGTTCGAATAATTAGATTACTAATTGAGGTTACTTCAAAGTTAAAAAAATGATTACTAATATTTAATGTCATATTATATTTAACAAAACCAGTTAAAAAAGCTTTCTGACACATTTGGTCAAATTCTTTTCTAACAATTTCCTCTTTTGCTTCCAACGCAAAGCTCATCTTTATCCCCCATTCTAATTTAATAATACAGAAAAACCACTACTTTAGCATAGTGGTTTATTAATTACCCTTTTTGTTTAAATTCTCGAATTTCTTGTTCTAAATCATGAAACGGTTCAGCTTTAATATCACCATCAATTTTGCGAATAACAACATTTGCTAATTTAATTACAACTTCATGTGCAATTGATAATTGCATATGCTCAAATAATTTTGCAGCTTCTTCAACATAAGCGTGTAATGGATTTGTTTGAGCATAACTTCGTAAATAAATTGCACTTCGTAATTTACTTGCTTGATCAATATGTTTTGTTCAATAATCATCAAACGAAGTAATAATTGCACTTCGTTCAATTTGATTAATAACATCAGCAGGAACATCTTCTGTTCGCGCTAAATAAAATTCATTCATTTTTGTTGCCACATATTTTGCAACTTCTTCTCGCTTCATTTTTTCCATGGATGCTTTATCTAACACATTAGCTGCAACAACTTTATCACTAATCCCCTTAATTAAGTCATCATAATGAATAAATCATTCCTCATGCGATTCATTACCAAACATTTTGGTTAAATCATAAGCTGCCGAATATTGCATTTTTTTAATAATTGGTTTTAAATCAGTTGCTGTTAAAATTTGATCACGTCGTGCATACATTGCTTCACGATGTTGTGCTAAAACATTATCATAATCTAAAATATGTTTTCGTTGATCAAAATTCATTCCCTCAACTTTTTTTTGTGCATTAGAAATTGCTCTTGTTAACATTCGTGATTGAATAAAATCCGAACCTAACCGAGCAAAAATTCGACGTAGGCGATCCCCACCAAAACGCTTCATTAATTCATCATCCATAGCTACATAAAACCGTGAAAAACCAGGATCTCCTTGTCGTCCTGCTCGCCCTCGTAACTGGTTATCAATTCGACGTGCTTCGTTTCGTTCAACCCCAAAAACAGCTAATCCTCCAATTTCTTTAACACCATCACCTAACTTAATGTCTGTTCCCCGACCAGCCATATTTGTTGCTAAAGTAATAGCTCCTTTTTCACCAGCTTTTGCAATAATGTCTGCTTCACGCTCATGATTTTTCGCATTTAACATTTCAAATTTTAAGTTAGAATTTCCTAAATAATGCGACACAATTTCTGATGAATCAACTGAAGTTGTTCCAATTAAAATTGGTTGTCCCTTTTCATGCAAGGCAATAATTTCTTTCATCATTGCTTGCATTTTTACATCACGATTTGCAAACATATAATCAGCTTCATCACGACGAATTAATGGGTGATTAGTCGGAACTTGAATTACACGCATATTATAAATTTTAATAAATTCTTCTTCCTCTGTTTTTGCAGTACCAGTCATCCCACTTAATTTATTATATAATCGGAAAAAGTTTTGGTAAGTAATTGTTGCCATTGTCACTGTTTCTTCTTCAATATCAACACGTTCCTTTGCTTGTAATGATTGTTGCAAACCATCACTATAAGCACGTCCCGGCATTAAACGGCCAGTAAACTGATCAATTAAAATAATTTCATTATTTTGAACAACATATTCAACACCATTTTTAAAAACAAAATTAGCTTTTAAAGCATTTAGGATTAAATGGTATAATTCAGTATTTTTAATATCAAATAAAGAATTAATTGAAAATATTTTTTCTGCTTTAGTAATTCCTTCTGGAGTTAAATAAACTTGTTTTGTTTCTAAATCAATTTCAAGATCATTCTCTCGTGATAATGATTTTACAAAATGATCAGCTGCTTGATATTGCGGTGTTCGGTTTTGACGTCCCCCCGAAATAATTAATGGTGTTCTTGATTCATCAATTAAAATTGAGTCAGCCTCATCAATAATGGCATAATTTAATCCTCGTTGGACTTTCTCACTGTAAACTTTTACCATATTATCTCGTAAATAATCAAATCCTAATTCAGCATTAGTAGTATAAGTAATATCACAACTATATGCTTCTCTTTTTGCATCTTTAGTGATATCACGAGAATTTAAACCAACTGTTAAACCTAAAAAACTAAAAACTTGACCATTAATTTCTGAATCCCGTCTTGATAAATATTCATTAACAGTAATAACATGAACACCCTTATCAGTTAAACCATTCAAATATGTTGGCATTAAAGCAGTTAAAGTTTTTCCTTCTCCTGTTTTCATTTCAGCCACATCACCTTCATGAAGAACAATGCCCCCAATTAGTTGGACACGATAAGCATGTAATCCTAAAATTCGACGAGCTGCTTCACGGGCAACAGCAAATGCTTCAACTAAAATATCATCTAATGTAGCACCTTCTGCTAACTTCGTTTTAAATTCATTTGTCTTTTCTTTTAATGCATCATCAGACAATGCTCGCATTGTTTCATCTAACGCCATAATTTTATCTGCTATTTTCCCATGTTTTTTTACAATTTTACGATCGCTAACTGCCATTCAACTATCTCCTCTATTCTATATAATTATAAACATTCACATTTATTCTATCATAAAAAACAATAGTTGGCATAGTTATTCCATTTTGACAAAAAAACGACATTTTGTCGTTTTATTATATTATTTATTTTGAACAGCTTCAATGCCAGGCAGTGGTTTTCCTTCCATATATTCTAAACTAGCACCACCACCAGTTGAAATATGCGTAAATTTATCTTTATATCCTAATTGAATTGCCGCTGCAGCTGAATCGCCTCCTCCAATTAAAGTAAAGGCTCCTTTTAATTCAGCAATTGCTTCACAAACAGCTTTTGTTCCAATACTATAATTTTTAAATTCAAAAACTCCCATTGGTCCATTTCAAGCAACTGTTTTTGCATCCGCTAATTCTTTTTTAAATAATTCAATTGTTTTGGAACCAATATCTAATCCCATATAACCATCATCAATTTCCAAACCTGTTGTAACTTTTGCTGGTACATCAGCAAATTCAGGTGCTTCTAATGCATCAATTGGTAAAATAATTTTTCCTTTTCCTTTTGCTAAAAAGATTTTAGCAATTTCAACTTTATCAACTTCTAATAATGAATTTCCAATTTTGTGACCTTGAGCAGCAAAAAAAGTATATGCCATTCCACCACCAATTAAAATCTTATCTGCTTTTGTTAATAAATGTTCAATTACCCCAATTTTATCAGAAACCTTTGCGCCACCAATAATAGCAACAAATGGTTTAACTGGATTGTCTACTCCTTGTGACAACATTTTTACTTCTTTTTCCACTAAAAATCCTAAACATGATTCAGCAATATTTTCTGCAATCCCAACATTTGAAGCATGAGCACGATGCGCAGTTCCAAATGCATCATTAACAAAAACATCACCTAAACTTGCTCAATATTTCCCTAAAGCAGGATCATTTTTGCTTTCTCGTTTTGCAGTTGCTTTACCATCACTATCAACACTAATTTGACCATTACTATTAATAATATCAGCAAAGCGTGTATTTTGAAATAAAATTACATCTTGATTATGCATTTCATCAATAGCTTCTTCCAATTGTTTTCCTTCAAAAGCATTAATAAACTTAACTGGTTGTCCTAATTTTTGTTCTAATACCTTTGCCACTGGCGCCATATCACGTTTTTCTAAATCATCAGCTGTTTTAACTTTCCCTAAATGAGAAAATAAAATTACTTTTGCTTCTTGTGCTAACAAATATTTAATTGTGGATAAAGCTGCAGTAATCCGATTATCATCAGTAACTTGCCCATCCTTCATTGGAACATTAAAATCAACACGGACTAAAACTTTTTTTCCTTTAACTTGAACATCTTTTAATTCTTTTTTGTTTGTCATAAATCCTTCTCACTTTCTTTTTCATCTTTATCCAATATATATCTTACCGCAAAAAATACCTTTTTAATGACAACTATTAAGGTATTCTAAGGCAAATTGCGCTGCTTTTGCTCCATCACTAATCGCAGTTGCAATTTGTCGTAATGTTGTATTTGTCACATCACCAGCGGCATATAATCCTGGCAATGCTGTTAAACATTTATTATTAACAATAAAATAGCCTTCTTCATTTAAAACTCCTAAGTTTTTTGCAAAATCACTAATTGGAATCGCCCCAATATATGGGAAAATAGCACTAACTGGTAAATTATCAATTTTACCTGTTTTTACATTTTTAATAACAACTATTGTCACCCGTTTTTCGGTCATATCCTTAATTTCAGTTACTATTGTATCAACAATAAAATTAATTTTAGGATGTGCTTTTACTTTATTCACAATATTATTATCAGCACGAAATTCATCACGACGATGAATTAGATAAACTTTATTAACAAAGCGCGCTAAATAAAGAGCTTCTTCAAGAGCAGCATAACCTCCCCCAACAACAACTACATCTTTTTCTTTATATAAAGCGCCATCACAAACTGCACAATATGAAACTCCATGTCCTTCTAATTCAAATTCACCAGGCACTCCTAATTTACGTTCAACTGTTCCGGTTGCAACAATAACTGCTTTTGCTAATAAGATTTTTTTTGAAAATAACTCTAATTTAAACAAATTATCTTGTCTTATAATATTTGTCACACGATCAGCAATATATGGGATTTTTAATTTTTGGGTTTGTTCAAACATTTTCATGGCTAATTCATAGCCTTGAATATTATCAAAACCAGGATAATTTTCAATTTCACTTGTCTTTGTTGCTTTTCCTCCTGGTGCTCCTTTTTCAATCATTGCAATATTTGCCATTGCTCGTGCAGCATAAATTCCTGCTGTCATCCCACCAGGACCAGCTCCAATAATTAAAATATCATATATTTCATTAGTATTGTTTTTCATATAATCATCCGCCTTTTCTTCATTTTATAACAGCTATCCATTGGGCAAATAATATTAAAATAATACCAATTACAATCATTAAACTAAGAATAACATAATCCAATGTTCGCATATTTTTTAAAAATAAATTATGATCATCTCGTTGTGTTTCTAAAATAATCCGAATGAAATTATAACCAGCAATATACATCCCAGTTTTAATTCCACAACGGAAAATTTTTAAACGATGAGGGTTTTCTATTTTTTCTAATTCTCGGACATCAGCTGTAAAAATTTGTTTTAATCGTGCACCACAATATTTCCAATGTGCTTTCATCACTTGTTTTTTTGTCATCTTATGTTTATTTTTAAAATAAACTTTTTTCAAATTTACTTGTTGTGATAAATTATTAACAACCATTGGATCGGGTTTGATATCATAGTATCATTTTGCTCAAACACCTTTTCACGATAACTGCATAAAATCGGGTTCTTCTTTTTTAAACCTTCAATAATAACTATAACGAAATATTAATGGTAATGCAATCACAATCAAGAATCATAATAAAATATTAGCCAATGATTCATATAGAAAAATTGGTTGAAAATATTGCACATTATTAAAATCAGTTGGGTCAACAGGGTTTCCGTTAATCCCAATTGCCTCTTTTGGATGAAAATTATTTGGTACCGGAGTTGGGACATATCATTTAAATAAATTATCACGAATAAAACTTGGCAATCACATTAATTGTTCGCGTGCAATTGGTGCTCCTAATAATTCATGATTAAAAAAATTACCTCATCGCCCAATTGCTTGTGCTAACAAAATATTTGGAACAATTAAATCAGCATATACTCATAACGAAATATTATGTTTTCGTGATTCAAAACCAAATCAAATTCAGCCGGCAATTAAACCAAAAATTAGCCCCCCATAAATACTCATTCCTGGTTCTCAGAAAGCAAATAATGTAAAAAAGAAAATTGGATTTTTAACATCATATTTACCAAAAAAACTAGCCCCTAATAAAGCAATCGGTGTAATCACAAAAATTCCTCAGTAAAATCCTTGCGTTGGAATATCACGTTTACGAAAATTAATTCATGATAAAATAATGGTAATTGCAAAACCACAAAAAATTAAAAATCAATAAGGACGAAATCAATTTCCATAAGTATCGTGAACAATTCATGTTGCTAAATTCACGTTATAAACTCCTTCTCAATTCTATTTTGAATATTTTTTAAAACGATCTTGTAAAATTTGCATCGAAGAAATTCCCGCTTCATCTAATTTTAATTTTGAAACTGCTGTCTCAACTAATTCACTAACATTACGCCCATATGTAACTGGAATTGTTACAATTGGTACCTTTGTATCTAAAATTTTAATATGTTTATACTTAGATCCTAATCGGTCAATTGATTTATATTGTTCATCATCTAAATGAATTAATTCAATTACTAAATCAATTTTTGATTCATCTAATAACACTTGCAAACCATAAATTTTACTTAAATCTAAGATTCCTAAACCACGGACTTCAATTAAATTTTTTAACATTTCATGTGATTGCCCATATAATCTATTATTTCGTTGCTGAATAATAATCCGATCATCACCAACAAACAAATGATTTTTTTTAATTAATTCTAATGTCATTTCTGATTTTCCAATTCCTGATTTTCCTTTTAATAAAATTCCTTTCCCAAAAACATTAATTAATGATGCATGTTCTTCTGTTACTGGTGCGAAATGTTCATCAAAAAATTCTAATACCATTTGATATAAACGACTTGTTGTAATATTGCTTGCACGAACAACTGGACAACTATGTTTTTCCGCAATTTCTAATAATAATTTATCAGTAAATTTTTCCGTTAAAATAATCATTGGAATATTTTCATTTAAAATATACTCATAGCGCTCTCTTCTTTCTTTTTCACTTAAGGTATTCACAAATAATTGCTCTTTATTTGATAACAAAACTACCCGACGATTACTATTATTTTTTTCAAAATCAAAGCCAGCTAATTCTAATCCTGGTCGATTAAGACCATAAATTTTAATAGGTCGTTTAAGACCTTCCCTTCCAGCTAACACTTCGTAGCCAAATTTATCAACAATATCTTTTACAATAAACTTTGTCATTCCCAGTTCCTCCCTGTAAATTAATACTATCACAAATCATTATTCTGCTTCAATTTGAATAATAATATCGCGTAATTCTGCAGCTCGTTCAAAATCAAGTTTTTTACTTGCCTCATACATTTCTTTTCGTAAATCTTGTAGTAATCCTTCTTTAGCTGTTTTATATTCTTTTGATTTTTTATTTTTAATGTTATGTAATTTATCATTTTGACGTTTAATATTAGTATAATCACGAATATTCTTAATAATTGTTGTTGGAGTAATATGATATTTCAAATTATATGCCTCTTGAATTTGCCGACGGCGAGCAGTTTCTCGCATTGCTTTTTGCATTGATTCAGAAACACTATCAGCATATAAAATAACATGCCCAACCGCATTCCTTGCAGCACGACCAATTGTTTGAATTAAACTTCGTTCATTTCGTAAAAATCCTTGCTTATCAGCATCAAGAATACAAATTAATGATACTTCTGGAATATCAATTCCTTCACGAATTAAGTTAACACCAACAATACAATCATAAACTCCTTTTCGTAAATCCAATAAGATTTGACTACGTTCTAAAGTTTTTAATTCACTATGTAAATATGCAACTTTAACATTTTGTTCTTGTAAGTAACTTGTTAAATCTTCTGACATCCGAATTGTTAAAGTAGTAATAAAAACACGTTCATTTTTTTTCCGACGAATTTTTACTTGTTCAATAATATCATTAATTTGTCCTACTGTTGATTTTACTTCTACGGTTGGATCTAATAATCCCGTTGGACGAATAATTTGTTCAACCACTTCATTATTTACTAAACCTAATTCATAATCACCCGGAGTTGCTGAAACATAAATAACATTTTTTAATTTTTGATTAAATTCATCAAAATTTAAGGAACGATTATCTAATGCACTTTTTAAACGAAAACCATAATTTACTAAGGTTTCTTTTCGACTTCGATCTGTGTTATACATTGCTCGAATTTGCGGCAATGACATATGTGATTCATCAATAATAGTTAAAAAATCTTGGCCCAAAAAATCAATCAAAGTATACGGCGCTTCACCTTCTTCTCGTAAATCTAAATGTCGTGAATAGTTTTCAATTCCAGAACATATTCCACTTTCACGAAGTAAATCTAAATCATATTCAGTTCGTTGTTTTAAACGTTGTAATTCAACAATTTTTCCAGCTGCTTCTAATTCATCTAAGCGAACTTTTAATTCTGCTTCAATTCGTTTAATTGCTTCAGCTAAGCGTTCTGGAGAAGTAATATAATCTTGCGCTGGAAAAATTGTTAATGTTGATAACCGCTGTGTAACATCACCAGTAATTCCATCAATATAAGCTAAATCATCAATTTCATTTCCAAACAAATCAATGCGAATAAAAGTTTTAACATTTCACCCTGGAACAATTTTAATTACATCACCTTTAGCACTAAAACTACCTGGAATCAATTCAATATCATTACGAACATATCCTGAAGATACTAAAAAATTGGCTAAATCTTTTTTACTAATTTTTTGATTACGATTAATTTGCAAAAAAGATTTTTTATATTCATTTGGATCTTGTGCTCCATAAATTGCAGCAACAGAAGCCACGACAATAACATCTTTACGAGTTGTTAAAGCATTAAAAGCACTTAACCGCATCATGTCTAACTTAATATTTTGGCGAGCATCTTTATTAATGTATAAATCTTTTCCTGGCAAATAAGCTTCCGGTTGATAAAAATCAAAGTTTGAAACAAAATACTCAACACGATTTTCTGGAAACATTTCTTTTAACTCAACATATAATTGCATTGCTAATGTTTTATTATGTGCCATCACCAATGTTGGTTTTTGATAATTTTCAATAACATTTGCCATTGTAAATGTTTTTCCAGTTCCCGTTGCTCCTAATAAAACTTGATGTTTTTTATTTACTAATAAATTGATAGTTAATTTTTCAATTGCCAGGGGTTGATCACCTGCTGGCAAATAATTTGATGTTAATTTAAACACTATTTCACTACTCCTTTATAATTTTGCTTTTCTATAATTATATCAATCTTCCTTATAATTACTTTAAAAATAAAAAAGTAAAATTCCTTTTACTTTTTTAGCTATTAGTAATATTAACAACAGGAATATCAACACCAACTCAATAAAGAACAATTGTTTCATTGGTTGTAAATTGCATACTTGCACTTTCATTTCATAACTACCCGTTACTTTTCCCCCATCTGGTGTAATTGTTACAATATATTCTCCCTTTACTAACTCAGCACCAGTTGCTCCCGTTGGTTTCTGCTTAATTGCTGTATTTAAAGAAACTCCAGCACCGTATTCTTTTGGCAATCATTCCATAACAGCTGTTTTAACATTTTTTTCTAAATCTTCTTCTTTAAAATTATTATTTAAAAATGAAGGATCTGGAATTTTATTTGCAAACTTTGTTAAATATAAATCAAGCATTGGTTCACCAACAACCTTAACTGTAATTTCATTTTTTTTAGTAACACTTGTTGCTTTTTCTGGTGCTGAAATAATAACATTATATGCTTGTTCTAATAGTTTTTTTGTATCATCAGTTTCTTTTTCAACTTTATATTGAATTTCATCTTTTTTAACTGCTAGTGCTAATTTTCCTTCAACATACTGTTGAACAGCTTTTTTTAAATCACCCACAGTATTATTAATCGTTAAATTACTCTTAAATCCTTTAATATTAGATTCACTTTCATTGGTTGTGAAATAATCCTTTTTTAATATGGTAAAATCAACTGCCCCTAAATCTGGTAAAACTGAATAATTATATTGATGAATTTTTGCTTTACCATTGATTTGATAATAACCCTTTAATGTTTGCTTTGCTTCTGCACTAACTTTTGCTTTATTAACCATTGCAGTATCAATAAATTCTGCTGATGGTAATAAATTTTGAGATGTTTGAAACAATGTTCCATCAGCAGCCTGCATTATACGGGCAACTGCTCCATTAATACCCGTTGGTTTATCTTTTTCATTTCCCAACAAAGTAACACTATAAACTACAACCGCCAAAGAATTAACTGCGGCTGTCCCTTGGCCATAATTTGTTCATGGATTTCATAACTTTAACGATGGATAATGCATTCATTGATTTTGTGAAATGTTTTGATAATTATAATAAAACTTATTTTCTGCTGCTGAATCGCCTTTCATATATAAAACGTTATACATTAAAAAGTTATTAACTGCATTAATTACGGCTGGAGCAGCTGTTTTGGCAACTTGATTATTACCAGAAAAATCATGAAATGGATTAGTTTGACAAGCAATAACATTAATTCCAATTGCTGATGATAAAGAAAATGTTGTTAATAATGATAATAATTTTTTTATTTTCTATACCTCCTTAATCAATTGTATTTAGTTCCATTTTTTTAATTTGTCTTTTACTTAGTTTTGTGTAAGAATACTTTTTACTAATGTTAGTAAACAAGATTTCTTGAACTTTTTCTTTAATATCTTTCTTCTGATCTTTAATGAGCTCGCAAGAAACGAATATGTAAAGTGATTAATGTTATTGCAATCATAACAATCACCATTGCGAGTAACACTAAACAGTTCTTAATAATATCTGCTTTATAATATCATAGTTGTCCTGCTCCAGAAGCAATTCCATAAATAATATTGCCCATATTATGCATTGCATAAGTAAACGGCATAATGTTTGATGATGCATTATAGAATGGATTTGACATAAAAGCTGGAAATAAAATTCAGCCACAAGCAAAGTTAAACATTAAAACAACCATATTTAACACTCGTGATGATACTTCATCTGGAATTGCTAATCAAATTCCGCCAACAATAAAAGTAAAGATAAAGCCAACATATAAAGCAAATAAATATAATAATCAAAATGCTGAACCTAATTGTCAAAACCCAATTGGTAATAACATTAGTAATAAAATTGAAACTTGAATAAACATATTAACTTGCAAAATTAGATTTATTATTTTTATTCTTATTATTTTTATTCATCATTTGAAAAACGCCTTTTTTCTTTTTCATTTTTATTCTGGTTTTTGTTGACTTTTCTTGATCAACACCAACATGCATAGTCGCAAGAAATATTTTATTTTCATTTTTTTTATTTTCTCGCATTGGTTCAAAAGCTCCGTCAATTTGAATATATAAAACATTATTTGGAATTTTAATTTTATTGTTATTTTTATTACTAATGTAATCGGTTTCTTCTAAATCGGCATTTTTAAAAATATTAGATATTGTTCTTTCACTAATATTTGCATTCTCTGTTGTATGTAAAATATCTTTATATCTTTTTCCATCACCTATAAAAGACATATATTTATTTTTTAAATTTATTTCAATTCTTTCGTATTTTTTTAAACCTAATTCTTCATCTATATAATCTTCTTTTAGAAGATATGTCAATATTCATGAAGATACTACATTTGGCGATACAATTAATGGCTGTAAATTGTACTATGAAGTGTAGCAGTTTATTTGTTATCATTATAACATCAATAAAATAAATGTTCAATATAATTTATTTTAAAAAAATTTAGTAGTTTTTTCTTAAATTTATTAATTTTGACACACCAAAAAATAAAATGATTAAAATTTTTATAGGTAATTATATTAAAAATTAAACACTTGTATAAAAACTTCTTTTGAAGATAGTCAATGTAAAGTTTTTTTAAGTTTAGAGTTTATTATATTGACAACTTCTTGATAATAATTTCTTGAATAAATACTTAAATCAATTCCTTTGGAAAATCAATGTCTAAAATCACGAATTGCTCTTTCAACTTTGAGTTTTTGAGTTGGAGTTCCAGCGTCACAAAAATATACTTTAGCATTTGTTATTTTTTCAATTTTTTCTCAATCAGCAAATTCTTTGCCTTGATCTGTTATTGTTCCTTTGCATCTTTCTTTAAAAAATCTATTAGAAAAAATTCGTTTTAATGCCTTTGTAACTTCTTTTGTTGTTTTTTCTTTTAATGGTTCAATGATTTTAAATTGCGTTAATTCTTCGATTAAAACTAAACAAACACTATTATTTTACCAACCATAGTGTCCATTTGAAATCAACCAAATTCATATTTATCATGTTTTGCTTCTTCAATAGTTCTAAAATTTCTTATTTTCCCGCGATTATCAATCCTATTTTTTGTTTTATATTTTCTATCGTCAAAATACAAATTATCTTTCTTGAAATTTAAAAATCCCAAATGAATATATTTATATAAAGTTTTAAAACATATGGGAAATTTAACACCAAACTCTTTTTCATATTTTTTACAGATTTGTTTTGGTGAATCATGAAATTTGTTATATTTTTCATCTAGTCATTTTAAAATATTTAGCAATAATGATGATTTTTAAAAACATTTTTGTCGTTTTTGTAAATAATCTTCGTCTGCTAATTTAACATCATATTCATTATCTTTTAACCTTTTTATTTCTCGTCTAATTGTATTACGATTTTTATGAAATATTTTTGCTATTTTAGATATATTGGATTTACCATTTTTTCTTTTTAAAGAATCAAGTTCTAATAAATCTTTTAACATTACTCTTTCTTTAAAAGTAAAATGATGCTTTTTTTATCCATTTTAAAAAATCCTTTCTTTTATATACAAAGTTAATTATATAGTTTCAAGTATTTTGAAAAGCGCGGCAAAAGTTTTTTTAAACTTTAAGTTATTTTTCACAAACTTATGAAAATTCCGCGAGCCCAGATTGATGCTACAATATAATCACAATAATAATCATTTAAACAATTTCCTTTCTAAAATTTATTTATAAAAGTCCTTATATATAATGTCAATAGATCTTGATAAAAAGTTTCAAGATTAAGAAAAGGAGAAAAACAAGTATGAAAAAATTACTTAGTTTATTAAGTGTATTAACAATTAGTGGAACTGCTGTACCAACAAAAATTGCGGCTAGTCCTTATCAAAAAGAAGAAACTAAATTAGAAAATAATGAAATTAGTTATTTACAAACAAATAATTTAAAAAATTTAAATAGAGTTAAAAGACAAGAAATAACATATCCAATATTAGAAGATGTGTTAATTGATTTAAGAAAAACTAGCATGAAAAAACCAATGGAATTTCAAATACATGATTGATGATGTGTTATTGCAATTTTAAAAAATATATTTAGTAATAATATTATTAATAATAAAGATCTTAAAGAAATGGAACAAGAAGAAATTGCAAGTTTTTTTCCAAACAATGCAAATGATGGCGCTTCATTAACAGAAATTTCAATGACGGGGAACAAATTTTTAATATTTTATTTAATCAAATAGAAAACGGTATCGTATTAATTCATGAAGATGTTTTTCAATTATTTTGTGAAAAAGCTATTAGTATTTTTTCATCAATTTGAGAAATGGCAGAACCAGAATTAATAGCAGCTATAGTATAGTAGAATTAAAATATGAAAAAAATATTAAGTCTTTTGGGAACAAACACTTTAATTGGAAAAAGTACAACAAATTTAGTTGCTTTTAATAAACCACAATATAGCGAAAAAGAATTAGCAGATTTAAAAGAAAAAAATAATATAAAAACAAAAAATGGTATTTTAGAATGAATAGTATATCAAGAAAAACCATTTAATCAAATTGATAATAAATGGGTCGCATGGAAAAAAGAAGGGTTTTAACAAATACATAGAAATTGAATAAAAATAATAAACCATTTACTAAAATGGTTTTTTTATTTGTAAAACCAAAATTATTAATTGATTCAGAGAAAGGACAGCATCTTAAATTCTTAAAATAGAAACTTTTTATTACAACTTTTTGATACCCTCTTTAAGTTGTTTACACATTTATTAAATATCTTAGAAATCTTTATAAAGTATACCTGTTTTTTCTCCAATTTTAAGGTGTTGTCCTTTCTCTGTTTCAGTTAATTAATTTGCTAATAAAAAAACTTAATAAAGGAAGGAGTAGGTAATGAAAATTAATAAGCAACAAACAATATGTGATGTTGATAATTGCTATAAAGCAATATCATTTATTACCGAAGAATTTTTATCAAATAAAGTTTTATGAACTTGTGAAAAACATAAAGATTTATTGAATAAAGTAAAAGATAAAACACAAAAGCGGTTTTATAAACGCTTAGAAAATTCAAAAATTATCTTTGATTATAAAACTGGTTTATTAAAACTTAAATTTTATAAAACAACTTAATGCAGAGCGGAACGGGGTTATTTTAAATAACTAAGTGTTTTTATTCCACAGCCGGCCGAGGCAAGTACTGAAATAGTGTATGAGGAAAAATGTAAATCGGCGCTGGTTCATTAGAACTAAGCGATAGTCGTGATAAGTCCAAGGTTAATATCAAACGACAATAAAAATAGAGATAGTGACTTTACAATTAAATTTGCGAAAAGTGTGGTTGGTTGGAGTTTTATAGCATTTGGTCCTTTAAAATGAGAGTGAATTTTTAATTTAAAAACTGAACGTCAAATCCCAGAGCAAAAGCACAAATGGGCACGGATAAAGGAAGACATATATATGTCTGGCGTCAATATTAAAAAAACAACTGTGGATTATTAAACATTCAAACAATTAACATATCGCCACCGCTCACCCCCAGTGAGGCGGATGGCGTAGTAAGTAAATAGATAAATACTTATATAACTAATTCTCGCTTGGCACTTTCACTTGAGAGTGAGTGCCAGCGAGTTAAAACTAGGAGGAAAAAATAAATGACAGAATATAAAAGTAAATATATTAATAAAACTTGAAATGAAATAACAACATCATTTTATTGAGTTAATTGTCAACCTATTAATTGTCGTATTTCACATCATAAAAAGCATTATGATTTGCAATGTTTAGAATGAGCCAAAATGTACTTAAATTTATTTAAAAACAAGTGAGATGTTATTGCTTCTTATATGCAATATTACAAAATTAACGATATTTTAGATTTAGCTTCTGATGGTTGAAAAATATTGCAATTTGAGAAAAAAATCAAAGGAGTAATTTAGGAGGTTTATATGAAAAAGTTAAATAAAACTTGTATTAAAAAAGATATTGAGGTTATTGTTTTTATAAAGAATGCAATCAAGAAAATAAATTAAGTGAATTAATACTTAAAAGTTATTCAGTATTATTTGAAGATATTACAGATGAACATTGAGCATTAAATACTAAAAAGAATTATTAGGAGGAATTAAATTATGAATAAAAGATACTTATTGGTAATGAAAAGTAAATATAGTGATTTTAAAACCAGCTGTTTTTATACATTAGAAGAAGCAAAAACTACTGCTAATGTTGAAAATCAACAAGAATGATTAACAACTATTATTGATTTAGAAAATGAAAATATTAAATGACAAGGATGTGAATAATATGTGAAAAGATGAAAATGGCAAAGTTTATACCGAAGAAGATTTATTTAATGAAGCATTAGAAAAATGTCATTCAGAAGAAAGTGCTTATTACTATATTCATAGTTTAATTGAAGAAAAGAATTTGGAGGAAATTTAATAATGAATAAATTTATTGGAATTGGTATAACAAGAAAAGATATTAAAATTAAGAAAACAAGTAATGGAAAAGAATATACTATTTTTAATTTAGCAATTACTCGCCCATATTCAAAACAAAAAGAAACTAATTTTATTCCTTGTCAAGTTTAAAATAAACAAGCAATTACTTTACAAAAATATTGTCAAAAAGGTAGTCAAATAGCAATTACTGGTGTTTTAAAATCTTTTAAAAATAAAGATAATAAAACTGAATGAATAGTTCAAGTATCTAATTATGAATTTTTACATACAAATAATGATTTAAAAAAATCTGAAAAACCACAAGAAAAAATAGAATTTAATTCATCTGATAAAAAAGAATTATTTAATAATGATAATCAAAATATTGGTAATGATGAAACAATTTTATGAGATTAGATTTAAAACCATTATATATTTATAATGATGAATTACATAAGTATAGTATTTTAATACCAAGTGTAAGTCAAATTGTTAATATTTTAGTACCAAAAGATTTTTCGCAAATTGATGAGAATATTTTAAAATTAGCACAAACTCGTGGAATATGTATACACAATATGATTGATTGTTGAATAAAAAATAATTTTGATGATGAATTAATTGAATTTATTGATTGTGATATAAAATCACATCGTGAATTATTTAAAAATTTTACAAAATTATATCAAGAAACTTTTAAAGATATTAAATTTAAATATTATAAAACTGAAAAAACACTTTATAGTCCTTTAATGTGTGGTACAACTGATTTTATTGGAATAACAACTAATAATGAATATGTAATATGTGATTGAAAAATTACTAGTTCTAATGAGAAAACGGATATTGAACGCTATATTTGACAATTAAAACTTTATTATTTATTAGAAAAAGAATTTTGTATAGATAATAAAAAAATATTAATGATAATTATAAATCCAAAATTAAAAATAGTAATTAAAGAAAAAGTTAATATTACTAAACAAAATTTAGAACAAATTAAAGAAGCAATTTTAATCTGACAAGAAAGAGAGGAATGAGAAAATACCACAAGAAACTAAAACAAAAACATTAATTGAAAGTATTGGAGAAATTCAATCTGATATAAATCTTTTTGTTGGTAAAAATGCCAGAAATGAACATAATAATTATAATTATTTTACAGAAAGTGACCTCTATCAAACTTTAAAACCACAATTACGTAAACAAGGTATAACTTATACTATTCAAGCAGTTGGAGAACCAACTTTTACAGAAACACAAAGTAGTAAAGGTGGAAAATTAACAAATTATTATTCAAAAGGATTATTAACACTTTATAAAGGTAGTGAAAAATTAGAATTAGGAATTATTTTATCAGCACAAAATTCAGATATTGCAAAAGCAATTGGTAGTGCTTTAACTTATGGGGCTCGTTATTGATTATGTAAAACTTTTGGAATAGCAACCGATGAATTAGACCCTGATTCTACTGAAATAAGTAAAGAAAATAGTAATCAAGTTATTAAAGAAATTATTAACAATTCAAATCCAAATTGAATGAGTGAACAGCATTTTAATAATATTAAAAATTTTATTACAAATACAAAAATAGAACAAGATATTATTTCAAAAGGTAAAAATTGATTAAAAGAAGAATTAAATGTTGAAAAATTATCACCAGTTCTGATTAGAAAACAAAGTGAAGATTTTTATTATCAATTTAAAGAAAGATTTTTAAGATAATGATAAAAATTGGTATTGACCCATCAGGTACTGGTACTACTGCTATTGTTATATATCAAGATAATATTTTATTATACAAAAAAGAAGTTATAAATAAAGATTGAAAAAAACATTATGAATTTATTTATGATTTAGTAGATAAATATTATTATGCTGATGATGAAAATAACTATTTAATTCTTGAAAGTTGCACAGCAATTCTGAATATTGAAAATTGCTTATATACAAATGCTAATGGTTCAAAAGACCGCGATGATTTATTAAGGTTATTAGGAGTAGCAGAATAATATTTTACTGAATGAGAAATATATATTAATTGAATATCACCACGCCATACTAAATCAGTTGTTAAAAATATAGAAAATTTAAGTAAATATAATTGTATTCAAGAATTTAGTAAAGATAATAATTTAACTTATCAATATGGTAAAGGTTGAAAATATAATAATGAAAAAATATCTCATCATATAAGAGATGCCATTATTATTGCTAATTATAAGGGTTAATATTATGAAACATTCATTTAATCAAAAAACAGGAAAATATTATTCTTGCAAAATTCGTAATGTTAATATTTACTTAAATGAAAATGAAGAAAAAGTTTGAAATGAATTCAATGACTTTACTTATTCACAACGAATAGAATATCTTATTAATTTTTATATAAAACACAATAAAGGCGTTGATAAACATGAATAAATATATTTTATGTTATCGTTCAGAACAAGGTAATCGCCCTTGTAAAAATCCCCTTGGTGAATATATAACTGGTACTGATATTGAAGATGTAAATATCAATTCAACCTGAGACTGAGAATATTTAATCAATAAATATGGTGAAAATAATTTAATTATCTTAAAAACAAATAAAAAATAACCTTAATTGGTTTTTTTTAAATACTATTTGTTAGTTGTCTAATAGCATCTTTTTGTTTTTGTTTTTTGTTGTTTACTTTAACTTGCTTTTTAACATTTTTAATTTGACCTGTTTTTAATGCTAATTCTGTTGCATATTCAGGTCCTCGTAAATGTTTTTCGTGGGCAATAACAGCAGTTCTTAATTCTCTAATTTCTGCTTTATATTTTTTAATTTTTTTAGCAGATAATCCAAGAATACCAAGACTACTCATTCCACCTGCACCTGCTAACACAAGTAAAGCAATCATTAATGTTTCATTCATTTTATTTAATTCCTTTCTTATCCTTACTCAAACAGTGGCCATCTATCCTTTCAGAACAAAATAATTTATAAATTAAACTATATAACCACCCAAAAATATCAACCACCCCTATATATAGTCTATTTTAATAAAATTTAATTATTATTGTTTATATTTAATTCTTGTTTATTTTCTTCTTGTTTTTGTTTTTTAATATTTTTATTTTGTATATTTTTTAATTTTTCTTCTGTTATGCCATCTAAATTATTTCATTGTTTTGCTATTCGTGGTTGAATGACACGCGGATTAATACGGCAGTCCAAACAATGTCGTAAATGGTCTTTTTTTCATTTTGATTTATCAATTCAAATGATAATTAAAGAAATTATTAAAGTAATTAAAGGTAATATTGTAAATACTAATCCCGTTTTAGAAACTTTTAATCGTGGAATATCAATTTTCATATCTACTTTTGGTTTACTACTAGCGACAAATATACCCTGAATTCCGTGTGTAAATAAAGGTGTTAATAATATGGCAATTCCATTACCTCAATATTGACCATAATTATATCAATTAATATTATCTTTTATTGCATTAATCATGCCATATTCTAATCAACAATTTAATGCTAAAAATATCAATGTATAAAAACTAACTATTCAACTACGAATTTTATATTTCCTTTCTCATTCTCTAATATCTTTATGAGTTCAATTATAAGTCGGAATAGGGTCTTTTTTAAATCAATTTCAAGGTAAGGCACCCTTTAATCAAGTTGTTTTATCTTGTTTCATAATTATTTACCTCATTTAATTTTTTATTCATTTTTATTTAATTCTAATCATTTTTTATTAAATAATTCTTTAATATCATTTCTATTATTTGAAATAATTCTTCATACTGGGTGTTTTTCAAGTAAGTTTAATTCATTAATAGTTGTTGCACTATTTATTTTTCTTATCACTATATCATAAGAATCCGATTTTTCTTTTGAAAAATCAGTATCCATATCACGCTTATAAATAGAATGCGGTTCATCTGCCCTTAATTCGCTATTATTTATTAATTTTCTTTTAATTGTTAAATCTTTAATAACAATATTATTTGTTTCATTTGAAATTGAGCCATCTTGCTTAATCATTATTCTTTCATATGAATTATCTGCTAAAAATGTAAAAATTGATTTTTGTGATATTGTTTCAAAATAATATGTTACAAATTTATTAGCAGATGCATAATCTGTTATTGAAATTGATATTTTATAGTAATATTTTGTTAAATCATAATTTGGAATTTTAAATGTTAATTTTTCATTTGCTTCTGGATAATTAATTAATTCTCAACTATCATCATTAATAGGTATATCACCATTACCTAATAATGAATTACCATTAATAGTTTTAATATTTGTTCCACTTATTAATTTATCTTGTTTAAGATTAATATCTTGTGATGTTTTTACAATATATTTACCATCAACTTTTTCAATATAATTTTTATTTAAATCACTATCTTTAATAATATCTGTTGGAATATCGCGACCCTGTTTTGCTTTTCAGACATTATTTTCATAATAAATACTATCATTATCAAATGGAACAATAAGTTTAATATATTCGTTATAATCAATTTTAGAAAAATCATTAACAGTTGGATAAAAAATATTTATTGAATTATCTGTTTGCAATCGTTCTTTTAATCAAAATAATAATGTTGGATAAAAAGTTTTTTTACTAATATGTTTATATTCTTCTTCTCATGGATGAGAATAATTATCTAAACTAGAATTATAAGGTCTAGATACTGTTTTACTAGATATAATATCAATAATTTCACCTGCTAATTTTAAAGCATTTTTAACATCACGAGTAATATTTTCATTTGCCTCAGGGTCATTAGTTTGTGAATATGCAACTCCACCTTGTGAAAATAATGCACTACCAGTTAAATAATTTACTCCTTTTGGTAAATATCAATTAATAACTGCTAATAAACAAGCAGATTGAATATAACTTAATCATTTATCATATTCAATTAAACCAGTATTATCTTTTTTTACTCATGGAAATAAATCTTTTTTATTAATTTTATCGGAAATTGTCCCACCTGATAATCTATCCATTCATAAACTAGTTTTTTAAAATAGCATTATAAATTAAATTATCATTATAAGCAGATTGTTTTCTATCATTAATAGGTTGTCAAAGTTTACTTTTTTTAACATCTTCAACTGTTATAAATAACAAATTACTTAAATTATTTTCCATATAAAACACCTCTTAATTGATTACGATATTTATTTTTTAAATTACTTGGCTTATAACTATTAACTCTTGTTTTTGTTTTCTTAATTGTTTTAATAGTTTGATTAGTTTTGTAAAACATATTTTTAACTGGTGTTTTATATAAATTCTTAATATTTTTAACATCACTTCGGCGTTCACGATACCATTTTTCATTATTAATTTCACCAGCAAAATTAAAATTAAAATGTCCAATCTTTAAATTATTAATAAACTTTTTAATTTGATTTAATTTTTGAACTGTTGGTAATGTTAATTTAGTAGTTCCTTTGGGATATTTTTCTTTTAATGCTTGTGGTAATCGCTTTTTAATATAATTTCTTAAATGACTAGGTAATCATTTTCTTAATCAATAACGACAAAATAAAGATCCTGCATTATATACAGCATTACTTAATAATTTTCAAATTTCAACCGGAACACTAGGATAAACATATGGACCATAAAATTTCGGATTTTTTGCTGTTTTTGTATATATTAAAATAGTTAAATTACCTGTTAAAGTTAATTTATTAGTTATATTAAACATACCACTATCAAGTCAACTACTATTTAAAGGTTGTCAATTAGTATTTAAATAATTTTCATTTTTAAATTGTTCTCTATTTTTAATATTATTATCTTTTTCTAATTGACTTAATATTTGTTGTATTTCTTTTTTATGACCTTTTTTAATTAAATCTAAATAAGTAAATGGATTTAATCACTGATAAATATCTTCAACTTTATTTGTAATTTTATTATATTTATCACTAATATAATTAATTGGCTTTAATATTTTATTTTTAACTTGATTAACTCTATTAATTAAATTTACAAATTTACTTATTAAAGGTTTATTTTCTAAATTAGATACTAATAAAGTTAAAACGCGTAATATTAGTAAATTCATTTTATATTAACCTTGATTATTTGGTTTTAATTCTGGTTTTGATGCTGAAATTAGATAATCAACTGGAACTCTAAAAGTTTTATTTAGATTACTTTTAGCGGCAGTAGTTTCATCTTGGCTTGGTTGTTTTTCCAAAATAATTTTACATGTTTTTGGATATAAAATTGTTGGTGTTGCATATTGTACTTTATTAATTCATTTAGGGTTAGCAGTATTATTATCTAAAACTTGTTGAATAGTATCTATATTAATTGGATATGCTCATACTTGTTTATTAATAATTAAACCATTTACATTGGTAAAATTATAACCTTTATCTCGGTTAACTTGTCCTTTTGTATATGTTTTTTCTAAATGAAAGCTTTTTGATACTGGAATACCCATTGCTGTATTTTCATATAATTCACCATTAACCATCGATTTTAATTGTGCTTGTGAACCAATTACTTTTAAATAGGCAGGTGTTAATCCTAAATAGGCTCTTCGTCCTAAAACCATAAACATTTTATCGGTTGGCAAACCAAAATATAAATTACTAATTTGATTTGTTAATTGAATCAAAGTTTCATTTAATGTAAAGAATGCTTTATTTGCATCATCAGCATTTTCAGCTGTATAACTACGAAATGGAATTACTTCATATTGACCATCTGCTAAACAATAATCATAAATAGCCTGAATTAATTCACATTCTAAATTAACAAATTTATTCTGTACAACACTAGAAATAGCATCAGCAATAACACCATTTTTAATATTTTGTTCTATTAATGCTAAGTCAAAAGCCTTATTCATTAATTTTAAATTAAATCTTTAATTTGTTTTGTTTCATTATGAAATTCATTTAAAATATTATCTGCAATTTCTTCACTTAAACCTTGTTCGATTAATTGTTCTTTTGTAAGTGCCATTTTATAAACCTCTCTTTTTTTATTCTTGTTCGAATAACAAGTCAGCATAAGTCTTTTTAAGGCGGAAAGCATAAACCGTAAATTACTTTTTTGTTAAAAGGATAAACCGTTAACATTATTTTACACTATTATTTTAGTAATACAACTATTAATATAGAGAAAAAAAGAAAAGAAGAAAATATAACTTAATATATTTTACTGCTAATTTAGCCCTTAAAACGCGTAATTAAGAGTATTTTAAAAGATAAATTTATTAAAATAAGCGCTAATTTTGCTTGTATATATATAATGCAAGTAAATCTTGATAAAAAGTTTCAAGATAAAGAAAAGGAGAAAAACAAGTATGAAAAAATTACTAAGTTTATTAAGTACTTTAACAATTGTAGGAACATGAATACCTAATGTCATTGCCACTAGTAGTTATCAAAAAAAATTATTAAAGATTTATCTGAATTAAATTGAACAGGTTTAAATATAACTAAAAAAGAGATACACAAAATAATCAAGATAAACATATATTTAAAACTAATAATGGATTAAACAAGCCAACAGAACAACAAATTAAAGAAGCAATAATAGAATTAAATCCACAGTTAGATACAAAAAACATCAATGTTACAAATATTACTGAAAATAGTGCAGTAATTACTATAGCCAATTTTAGTGGCCAAAAAACAATTCATTTTAAAGTTGAAACAAATACTAGCAATAATGAACTTTTTGTAAGTAGTCCTAGTCCTAATGCCAGTTCTGATGGTGTTTCATTAAATTTTAAAGTAGAAAAAATTAATACACCAGAAAAAATAATTGCTAAAGATGTTAAAAATGTTACAGAAGAAGAATTAATTACAGCATTATTACCAAAAATTTATGAAGAATATGATAGATTAAATCCTAATTTTAATAATAACAGTAAATATCTTTTAAAATACGAAATGGTAAAAATAAAAAATATGAACTTTCCTGTTGATTTATCATCTGAAAAAATAATTAATAATTTTTCTATTAGTGGAAAATTTTATTATTTATTTTTCTGTCCTGTTTTTGATTTAGAAATACCTAATTTTAAATTGCCTGCTGCACAATTAATTTAAATAGAAAGAATTTAAAAAAATGAAAAGATTATTAAGTATTATTGGTACAATTTCATTAGTAGGAACAAGTACAACAAGTTTAGTTGCTTGTAATAAAACACATGAATATACACCAGAAGAATTAAAGAAAATAAAAACTTTAATTCAGTTTATCGCTGGAATGGTGAAGAACAAAAATTACCTAATTTAGGTATTGATGAAAATCGTAATATAAAAGTTAATTAAGAATAAAATAAAAAGAGATTTAATTTCTCTTTTTATTTTGGTTTAAATGTAATTTTAATAGGATTATTACTATTGTTTTTAATTCCTAATCTATCTCAGTTAGAAACATTTAATTTTATATCTTGAATATTACCAAAAGAATTAAATCTTGTTTCAAGAAGACCAAATAATAATTTAGGTAGTAATGTTTTTGAAAATCTAATTTTTAATTTTACATCATTAGTATAATATGCCTGTAAATATGTTTCTTTAATTTTATTATTAATATTACTAGACTAAGCAGTTATTTGCAATGAAAATAACATAGTTATTCTTTTTTTATCATCAACATATCGATTTGTATAACTATTGGGTGGCAATCCATTAGTATATGCAGTAGAAAATGTTTGAATATCATTTACTTTTATATTTTTAGTATATAAAGTTATTGTATTTTCAAAATTAACATTATCAACTTGTGGCAAACCCTCCAACCTTGGTACAGAAAAATCTGTTAATGAACATATATTATTACTACAATTATTAATTCCTCCATTTATATTAACATTTCTATTAGGAATAAATCATTGTATCTTGGGTTCAGAACATGAAACTTGTAAATTATTAAGATTACTTATTTCAATTGTTTTATAAGCATCTTAGAATTTACTAATACTTTGAATTGTTGGGTCAATTTGTTTTAAATCAATTTCTATTTCATAATAACCATTATATTTGGCTGTATTATCAAATAAATTAACATCTCATCTATCTTTTTCTTTTTTCTTACATTGTGCTGGTGCTGTAATTTTAGTTAATAATGGTTGAATTGCATTTGCATCTCAAATATCTTTGGTATAAGGTTGATAGTTATATGGAACTGGTGGAAGAACATATTCAGGGTAATTAAATGTTGGTATTTCATAGTCGTGTGGTAATAAGAAACTAGTTTTATAATTAGTTGTCATATCACGTAAATAATTATTTAATACGCTTTTTGTTTTACCACGAAAACTCCATACTGATAAGCGTAAATAATCTTCTTCATTATTAATATATGGATTATCTGCATAAAAGATAATTTCAAAATTACCTTTATATAATGCTTGTATTGAAAACATATCAATTATATAACTACAATTTGTACCATCAGGTGTTTGTAAGAATTCGTAATCATTATCTTTTTCACTATCACTAACTGGTGTTTGAGCATCTACTGCTCTTACTAATTCATTAATTAAATAAATATGATTAGTTTTAGGGTTTAATTGTTTTAAATTATAAGTTGAATAAGTTATTCGTTCTGTTGGTTTACCATCTTTTTCAAAAACATTGCCTTGTATTTTATCAGTTAATAAAGTAGTAAAACTAAAACTAGTAGCATTAGCACCAATTTTATCATTTCCTTGTTCTCAAAATATTTCAAATGGTAAATAACCTTTACCAGCAGACTTATCACCTCAAAAGGCATCATTATAAAAACTATAAACATTAGCACTCATAAAGCCATTAAGTCATAGGAAATTAGGTCATTTATCATCTTGGGTAATTGTTAAATTACCAATTCAGTCCCAAGGAATACCAAACGAAACAAAGTTTAAAAACTTTCCAATAGCAGGTATCGTAAAAGGATTAAATACTAATTTTTGCGTATAGTTTAAAGGTAATACTGTAATTTGGCGATTAATAAAATTATTCATATTTAAAATATCTCAAACATTACATTTACCCATTTTATTATATTCAATTTGAACATTACCAACTGTATTATTGAATTCATCTTTTCTTCTAAAATATGATGAGGCTTGGGTACTAATAATATTATTAATAGTTCCACTATTTACTTTTACTTTATCTGGTGGAGTAATCATTCAATTTTTAGACCAATAAGGCTTAGAATTTTTGTCTTCTTCCTTAATAGTTGTTTATTTTTTTCAATTCAAAAATCAGACATTGATTGAATATGTTCTTTTCAATCTTTATATCCAGTAATAATAGTTGGTTGAATACCTTGAATGTTATATCAACTTACTTCGGGTGAAGCATAAGTATTTATTTTATCAGGTGGTGCAGGAAACATGTTATACATTAATAAATCACGAGAATTCATTACTTTTTTATTAAATTCACCTTTAATAATTGGTCTCCCAATAACAGGCATATCAAAAAAGATAGGATTACCATAAAATTTAACTGCCATTGCTCTAACACCTGGGTCTTTTAATAAAATCTCATCTAATTCAACAATACCTTTATTTAGTTTTTCATCATAAGTTATTTTAGGAAAACAATAACCTTCATCTGGGGCACTTGTTTGAATAAATTGTCGTACTGATAAACCACTATTACTAATTTTGTCATTAATACTTGAAAAAGTAATTTCTTGTCACAAGAAATCACCATCTTCTACGGAATAATAATTAATAACATTTGATGGATATAATCATTGTCTATCTTGGGGTGCAGAATTAATATCACCACCACCAATATTTAAACCACGGTCATTAAATACAGTATAAAAATTATAATAATCATTAATATTTAATTTAGTAATATCTTCATCTAAAATTAATAAAGTATATTGTCTTTCAGTTGATTGCTGTGTAAATACTTGTTCAAATTTAGTATCACCAAATTTAATAGAACTTACATCATCAACCATATAAGCATCTCAATATTTACCAACTTTAACCTCTTTTGTATAAAAGTTATCAGATTTATTATCATTATTAATAAAATAACTTAATTTATATTGATTTAAGTATTCTAACATTCTATTAATATCATAAATGTTTTCACCATCAATTAATTTTCAATATTATCAAATATTCTTGAATAACTACCATAATCACTTGGTTTAGCATTATTAGATTTTCAACCTGTCTCAGTATCAGGAATATATGAACTATTATATCTATTGCAGTAGCACCTGCTTCTGTTCTTAATCATTGCATAGCTTCTGGACTAATTTTTTGCATTTGTTAATTCTCCTTAATTTCTGTTCTACCTTGTAAGGCATTTTGATTATTACCAGTTTCATCATATTCTAGTAATTTATTATTATGTTCTATTTCTTTGGCTTGCATTTTATCTTGTCATGCTTCTACTTTTTCAAAATATTTGGTTGCTTCTAATTCATCAATATTATCATATTCAGTAATTGCTCTTATTGGTTCCATTGTACCATTATCTAATCTAGCAGTAATTAATTCATTTTGTCGAATTTGATCTACTAAACTAGCACTAACAAAATCAAATCCATAAGGGCGTTCACCATTTCCATCTCATAAACCATAATATTTTAAAACTGTATCAAACATTTTAGTATAATATTGTTTACGATATGCTTGTAAATATGCTTGTTTTTCTAAATCTTTTGTTTTTTTTATTAATGATTGGGTTTTATTTTTTTCACTATCTAAGGCATCACCAAAAGGACTAGAAAAATTACATGCTATATATACTTCTTCAATAATTGCTTTTTGGTCTTGTGTATATGTTTCTAAGGTTGGTGCCCCTTGTACTACTTGTAAAGATTGGGATAATTGACCATCTACGGCTGATTTACCTGATTGAATAAAAATATCATCAAAAGCATCTTGTAATACTTTTTTATTGCCTTTGTTATAAGCAGTCATTAAATCATCATCTAATACCCCATATCAATGCGTACAATTTGCTCATCTTTCTTTTGATTTAATATTAAAACTATCTTCTAAATCAAATTGTAATTTATAACAATTTGCCATTGTAGGTCATGAATTTAAAGTGGTTGATGTTGATAAAAATAAAGGATTAGGTTCATTTATCATTTTTCAAAAGGGGACTATACCTAATTTGTTTTTAAATTCTTGTACTAAAACAGGTCTAACATCATCTTTAATTTGTGTTTTACTTTGTCCAACAACTACTTCATTATTTTTAGGTCAACCTTTAATAACTATTTTATCTTTGGTACAAATTAAATTTAAAATAAAACCACTATCTGATTGATGATAATTTAATCAAATATCAGCACCTTGTTCAATTTCGTTTATTTTACTTACGCCTGATGTAAAGTTAAAGGGGTTAATTCATAAATCAATATTTCCATCACTAGTTTCTAATAAACCAAAGATAGTTTTACCCATTAAACTTGCTGTTAATTCATTTTTATCTAATTTTTCTTTTATTTTATAAGTTTCATATCATCAATTTAATTTTTCTAAAATATCTTTACAATGCGACTTAAATAAAATATCTTTACCATTTATTAATCGCATTTGATGACGAGCAATAATATTGGCTAAATTAATAGTTCAATCATAATTATAAAATTTTAAAACACTATTAATATCATTTAAGTTTGGTAAACTAGGGAAAGTATTATTCATAGTTATTTTGCTCCTTTAAATTTAAGATAAGTGCATAATTAATTATATTTACTGTTAATAAACTAGGTTCATTTGCTAAAACTTGTACACATACTTTAACTTTTTGATATTTTTTAATATATTCGTTATATAAATTTAATTTACATATTGCGATATTATCTTTTTTTAATTCTTGACAAAGTCTTTTTTTAACTTGTCCGCAAACAGACATATATAGTCTTTTTGCATTTATTACACGCTCATCATGTATTACATATATATCTTTTTTCATTAAGTTAATCACTCCCTTTGTTGTCATAATTTATAATCTGCTGAACTATTATGTTTAACCATTGGTATTAATTCAAAATGTAAAGCATAAAAATCACTATCAAATGTATCATCATATAAGTCTAACATTCGTTCTTCTCTGGAATCTGGTTTATCTTCTCATTGAATTAATTCATATTAAGTTTTACTTACAGGACATTTTTCTCATAATCATTTTAATTGATTAGTATTTATTAACATTGTAAATGCTTCTACACGATGTTTTATTTTAAACTTCTGCTTTTGTGCTGGTTTAAAATGCATATATTGACCAAAAAAATAATTATATTTTTCTCTATTTAAACTTTCTAATGTTGCATAAGCACTATCATCAACATTAATTGATATACCTTGCTGAATTAAATTAAAATATTGGTTTAATTGATTGTTATAAAACTCTAAAATATCTTTTACTTGTTCTAATGGTCCTTTAAATTGTTGTGTAGCATTTGAGTGTGTATATTCTGCTACTTTATATGCTTTTTTATCAAATGAATTATATATTCAAAAGCTCGCCGCTGTTGTATGTCCTTTGGGATTAGTAGAGTTTGCTAAATCAACATCACCTAATAATTTAGTTGGTTGAATAATATCTGTTGCATGCATAATATCAATATATCGCGCAAAGATTTAACCACTAGTATTACCAGGCAAACCTCAACTTTATACTCTTGATCTTTCAACATCTAATTGCTCTAACCTTAATTGCTTATTAATTTTATCTTGTGGTAATTCATAATTAAGTCTTCAACTAGAATAATGAATAATAATCTTCATATTTCATTTTTCAATATATTTAATTTGTTCATATTTACTACGCATTATTTCTTCATTAAAAGGTAATAATTCATTACAATAACCAACAATATATCTTTTTAAGCTTTCAGGATTACAGGTATTAATTGTTATTTTATTTTGATAACCACGAATAGCAAATTCTAAATCACTTAAATCTTTTTGTTGAAATTGGTCACATTCTTCTCTTCAATCAATAACTAATTTATATTTATTCAAATCAGCAAAAGCTTTTAATTTTTCTTTTCGACTTGGTGAATGTAAACCTTTACAATATATTTTGCTACCATTTGATAAAGTAAAAGTAAAATTTGATAAATTAATAGTATAAGGTATATTATTTTCATCTAACATATTTCATATATTTTGAAATACACTATCTTTTAAATCTTTACTCCAATACATACTAGCAATAATACAAATTGGTTCTTTAATTAATAAACTAATTTTTAATAATTCACCAAACATTTTTATATTTGAAATAGTCTTACCACTATATCGTGTCCCAATTTGATTAATTTCATTAACTAACTCATATTTTTAGCAAATGGATATTTATTACCAATACTACTATTTTGTAATAACCAATAAGGAATTTCTAACAAATAAGTAAAATGATTAAGAATTATTATCACTTTCTTTTTTAATATCTCTAATATCCGTTTGTAAATTAACAATTATTGGTTGTTGATTATTTAAGTTTAATTCTTGTTCAAGTTCTTTATATAATTGATTGGGTTTTTTATCGATTCAAAATTCTTCTATTTTACGCTTAAATGTGCTTAAACTTGCTTTTTTGGATTAAATTCTTTCATTTTTTACTCCTTTTTGCATATTAAAATTGCTATTATTTAAACAATATGATTAAATAAAAGAGTAATTAATCCTGAAAATATAACAAAAGAACCAACTTGGTTCTTTTTTTATTACCTATATTTTACATCAAAATAAAAAAAGTAAATTATTTTACTTTTTTCAGTTAAATTAATTTGCTAATAATTAACATTTTAATTATAAGACAATAAATAAAAAATAATATCTTTTTTTGCATTTTCATTATTTTTGTGCTAAAGTCCTAAACTATAGAAAAGAGGGTATAAAAATGATAAATGTAGATAACAATTTTTTAAAGAATTTTATTAATTTATTAAATATACAAAGTATTGAAATTATTCAACAAAGTTTAAAAGATTGTGATGAATGAATTTTTAAAAATTATAAAATTGATGAAACTTTAAAAGAATTTAAAAATTATAAAGTAAAAGAAATAAAACCAAGAAAATTAACTATTTTAAATGGGAAAATAACTTTTAAAAAAAGAAAATATTATAAAATTAATCAAGAAACAGGTAAAGAAGAATATATTTTTCCTTTGGATAAACTTTTAGAAATTAAAAAATGACAAAGAATAGATAATTCTGTTAAAGAAAAAATATTATCATTTATTGGCAATAAAAAACATATCAAGATATTTTAGATACTATGGAACATGTAAAAATTTGTATAAAAACAATTTCAAATATTATGAAAAATGCAAAAATTGATAAAGAATATTATATTAATAAAACTGATAAAAAATAAAGGTACCTCATACTTTATAATGGAAGAATTAACGCAATTTAAAATCATTGAACCATTAAAAGAAAAAACAACAAAAGAAGTTACAAACGCATTAAAACGAATTTTTTTTAACAGATTTTTTAAAGATAGATGCAAAGGAACAATAACAGATCAAGGCAAAGAATTTGCTGATTGAGAAAAAATTGAAAAAATAACAAATGCTAAAGTATATTTTTGTGATGCTGGAACTCCAACTCAAAAACCCAAAGTTGAAAGAGCAATCCGCGATTTTAGACATTGATTTTCCAAAGGAATTGATTTAAGTATTTATTCAAGAAATTATTATCAAGAAGTTGATAATATAATAAACTCTAAACTTAAAAAATCTTTACATTGACTATCTTCAAAAGAAGTTTTTATACAAATGTTTAATTTTTAATATAATTACCTATAAAAATTTTAATCATTTTATTTTTCAGTGTGCCAAAATTCATAAATTTAAAACAAAACTACTAAATTTTTTTAAAATAAATTATATTGAACATTTATTTTATAGTACAATTTACAGATTCAATAAATTGATTAGCAATATATTCTAAATACAATTTATTTTTTAAAGTACCATAAACAATTCGATAAATTAAAGTTTTATCTTGGTCAGTAAAATCATCATTTTGTTCTACAATATTTGATAATAAATGATTACTAAACTTATTTTTTGCAAAAATTTTTCATAAGATATTTCATGCTATTTCTCTTGCTTGCATTTCTTAATCCTTTAAACTTACGAACGATTAGCAATTTCTTGTTCTAAAATTGTTTTAATTTCTGCAACTGCTTGTTCTACAGTGTTATTTACCACAACATAATTATAATTACTTTGCAATGGAAGTTCATCAGCTGCTTTTGCTAATCGTGCTTGTAATACTTCTTCGGATTCACTTTTTCGGCCTCGAATTCGTTTTTTTAATTCCTCTAAACTTGGTGGAATTAAAAAAATTGAAACTGCATCAGTTACTTTCTGTAACACTTGTGTTGCACCTTGTACTTCAATTTCTAATAAAACATTTTTTCCATTATTAATTTGTTCAATACAATATGATTTTGGTATATCATAATAATTACCGACAAATTCAGCATATTCTAATAATTCATCTTTTTTAATTGCAGCTTCAAATGTTGGTCGGTCAACAAAAAAAATAATTTACCCCTTCAATTTCATCCTGCCTTTTTGTTCTTGTTATCATTGAAACTGAATAAGCCAAATTCAACTCCTCATATTTAAAAAGTTCTTGGCATATTGTCCCTTTTCCGACTCCTGATGGGCCAGAAAAAATAATTAAAAAACCCTCTTTCTGCACATTAACGTTCTCCTTTTTCTAATCTTAATATATACAAATACTTTTTTTATATGTTTTACAACGTAACATAACTAAATTAAATTGATCAAATGACAACATTTAATATTGTTATTCAATAAAACTTTATAATCATAATTTAATACCTTTGCATTATTTATTTTTAAGTTATTTAAATTAGTTTCAATAATTTTGGAGGCACCTTGGTGCGAATCATTAAAATAACATTGTTGTAACCCCCTTGATAACCATTCAATTCCTAATTGACGACTTCCAGAAAAAATATCTAATCCAATTTTATTTTCATAAATAAAATAATTATCTAAAATATTAAATGTATCTTCTTTAACACGTGCCGTCATTGGCCGGGTATTCATTCCATCTAATGTTTTAATTTTATAACCCTTATATTTTCCACTAATTACGCGCATCTTCTTAACCCTTCTCTTTCTTTTTTTTATTATACTAAAACTTTAGAATTTTCTTTAATAATTGCTGAATATGTTATAATTTTTTAAGAGGTGATTTTTAGTGTTGCAAAATGAAATACCAACTAAAGACTGACTAGTATTTGATGATACACCATCAATTCGACAACCATCAATTGATGTCTCTTTACCATTAGCACCTGAAAATGAACTTATAATGCAAAAATTAATTGATTTTGTAAGATATTCCCAAGATCCGCAAAAAAATAGTGGTCATACAATTAGACCAGCTGTTGGTTTAGCCGCTCCTCAAATTGGACATAATCTTAAAATGTATTATATTCGAATTGAAGAGACAGATGACGAAACAGGAGATAAAAAAATAATTGAACATGCAATGATTAATCCTAAAATTATTGGAAAAAGTGAACAAAAAGCTTGTATAGAAGAAGGCGAAGGTTGTTTAAGCGTTAATGGTGATAAAGAAGGTTTTGTCCCTCGTAGTTTTCGAATTATTATTGAAGGTTATGATTATTTAAAACAACAACAAGTAACAATTACTGCCCATGGTCTTGAAGCAATTGTTTTTCAACATGAACAAGGGCATTTAGAAGGAAAGCTTTATTATGATTTAATTAATAAAACCGAACCTTGAATGAAAAAAAGTGATTGAATTATTTTATAAAAATAATATTTAACTTTTTTTAAAACAAAAGTTTTTTTGATAATCTTACTAATCTTTATGTTATAATTTCTTGGATACTAGTAAATTAATTTTTTTCTTTTTAATAATATCCAATTTAATAAAGAAAAAACTATGCGTTAATTTTAGAATTATGAGGTGATAATTTCAATGAATGAAGAAAAGAAAAAAACAAGTAAAAACAAAGCAATAGTTACAAAACCAACTAGTATAGTAACAAAACAACCAATCCAAAATGTTGTTAAAAATAAAATTCCAACAAAAGTGTTTGCTTTAGGTGGATTAGAAGAAGTTGGAAAAAATACATATTGTATCGAGCATGATGAAGAGTTAATTATGCTTGATGCAGGAGTTAAATTTCCAAGTTCAACAATGCTTGGAGTTGATGCTGTTATTCCTAATTATAATTATTTAAAAGAAAACCAACGAAAAATAAAAGCATTATTTATTACACACGGCCATGAAGATCATATTGGTGGAATTCCCTATTTATTACGGGAAGTTAATATTCCAATTATTTGTGCACCACGATTAGCAGCTGCTTTAATTCGTGATCGTCTAAAAGAAGCAAAATTGGAACAAACAACAATTGTTAAAGAAGTTGATAATATGAGTGTTATTAAAACAAAAAACTTTAAAATTAACTTTTTTGCTGTTAACCATAGTATTCCTGATGCCTTTGGAATTTCAGTAGTTACTCCAAATGGAAAAGTTGTTTCAACTGGTGATTATAAATTTGACTGAACACCATTAGGACATCGTGCTGATATTGAACGAATGGCAAATATGGGGCAAGAAGGTGTTATGTTATTAATGGCTGATAGTACCAATGCTGAAGTTGAGGGTTACACTCAAACTGAAACAAAAATTATTAAAAATATTGGTGAATTATTTGTTAAAGCTAAGGGGCGAATTTTAATTTCAACTTTTGCTTCAAATGTTCATCGAATTCAACATATTGTTGAAATTGCAAATAAATATGGACGAAAAATTTTAGTGTTTGGTAGAAGTTTAGATCGCATTATTAAAATTATTCGTCAAATGGGACATTTAAAAATTTCTGATAAGGCATTTATTAAAGCTAATGATGCTAAAAACTATAAAGATAATGAAATATTAATTATTTGTACTGGAAGCCAAGGTGAACCAATGGCAGCATTATCCCGAATTGCAAATAATCAACATCAACATATTTCTATTATTCCTGGTGATACTGTTATTTTTTCATCATCACCAATTCCCGGCAATCAAGCTGATGTTGAACGAGTTATTAATAAACTAGTTCGTGCTGGTGCTATTGTGCAAGAAAATAGTCCTTTAAATCAAATCCATACGTCTGGTCATGCTTCACAAGAAGAACAAAAATTATTATTTACCCTATTGAAGCCAAAATACTTTATGCCAATGCATGGTGACTATCGTATGCTTCGCCAACATGGTGAAACAGCAATTAGTGTCAATGTCCCAAAAGATAATGTTTTTATTTGTGCTAATGGTGATCAAATTGAACTATTAAATGGAACAGCAGCAATTGGTAAAAGAATTGAAGCTGAAGCTGTTTATGTTGATGGAAAAGATTTATCAGGGCAAACAACCGCTGTTGTTCGTGACCGTGAAATTTTATCAAAAGATGGGTTAATTGCTGTTGTTATTTCAATTGATTCGCTAAATAATCAATTACTAACACCACCACGCATTATTTCAAGAGGAAGTTTCTATGTTAAAGAATCTGGAAATATTATTAATGAATCAATTTGTTTAGCAACCGAAGCAGTTAATGAAGTTTTAAAAACCCAAAAACCAACTTTTGGCGCTCTTAAAAATGCTATTAAGCAATCATTATCTCCTTTCATTTACCGTTATAAACGTCGTAATCCATTGATTATTCCAGTAATTTTAAATAAAAAATAAAAGAATATGTAAAAATACTCTTTTATTTTTTGGTCGCATGGAAAAAAGAAGGGTTTTAACAAATACATAGAAATTGAATAAAAATAATAAACCATTTACTAAAATGGTTTTTTTATTTGTAAAACCAAAATTATTAATTGATTCAGAGAAAGGACAGCATCTTAAATTCTTAAAATAGAAACTTTTTATTACAACTTTTTGATACCCTCTTTAAGTTGTTTAAACATTTATTAAATATCTTAGAAATCTTTATAAAGTGTACCTGTTTTTTTCCAATTTTAAGGTGTTGTCCTTTCTCTGTTTCAGTTAATTAATTTGCTAATAAAAAAACTTAATAAAGGAAGGAGTAGGAAATGAAAATTAATAAGCAACAAACAATATGTGATGTTGATAATTGCTATAAAGCAATATCATTCATTACCGAAAAATTTTTATCAAATAAAGTTTTATGAACTTGTGAAAAACATAAAGATTTATTGAATAAAGTAAAAGATAAAACACAAAAGCGGTTTTATAAACGCTTAGAAAATTCAAAAAATATCTTTGATTATGAAACTGGTTTATTAAAACTTAAATTTTATAAAACAACTTAATGCAGAGCGGAACGGTTATTTTAAATAACTAAGTGTTTTTATTCCACAGCCGGCCGAGGCAAGTACTGAAATAGTGTATGAGGAAAAATGTAAATCGGCGCTGGTTCATTAGAACTAAGCGATAGTCGTGATAAGTCCAAAGTTAATATCAAACGACAATAAAAATAGAGATAGTGACTTTACAATTAAATTTGCGAAAAGTGTGGTTGGTTGGAGTTTTATAGCATTTGGTCCTTTAAAATGCGAGTTAATTTTTAATTTAAAAACTGAACGTCAAATCCCAGAGCAAAAGCACAAATGGGCATGGATAAAGGAAGACATATATATGTCTGGCGTCAATATTAAAAAACAACTGTGGATTATTAAACATTCAAACAATTAACATATCGCCACCGCTCACCCCCAGTGAGGCGGATGGCGTAGTAAGTAAATAGATAAATACTTATATAACTAATTCTCGCTTGACACTTTCACTTGGGAGTGAGTGCCAGCGAGTTAAAACTAGGAGGAAAAAATAAATGACAGAATATAAAAGTAAATATATTAATAAAACTTGAAATGAAATAACAACATCATTTTATTGAGTTAATTATCAACCTATTAATTGTCGTATTTCACATCATAAAAAGCATTATGATTTGCAATGTTTAGAATGAGCCAAAATGTACTTAAATTTATTTAAAGACAAGTGAGATGTTATTGTTTCATATACGCAATATTATAAAATTAACGATATTTTAGATTTAGCATTTGATGGATGAAAAATATTACAAATTGACCAAAAAATAAAACAAATAAATTAAAATATATTATTGCAATTGACCCTGCTGGAATTGGACAAACTGGTATTATTATTTATAATGTTTTGCAAAAGAAAATAATTAATAATATTACTTTTAATTCCAAAAATGAAGAAGAAGCAATAAATAATATGTATTTAATATTAAATGAGTTTAAAAATAAAATTTGTTCTTATCTAAATAAAGTTATTGTAATAATTGAAGATTATCAACTTCACAAAGGTTTAAAAATAAAAAATCCATTATCTACTCCTAAATTTATTGGTGGTTTAAAAGTTTTATGCAAATATCTATTTAATTTAAAATATATTTTACAATCACCAGTCATTAAGAAAAATTATATTTATAAAGGAAATATTAAAATGTCAAAGCACGAACACGATGCTTGAAAACATTTACAGTATTTTTTAGCAAAAGGAGTTGATAAAAATGGCACAAACAAAAAGTAATTTACCTAAAAAACAATAACTAATAAACCTAAAATAAAAAATAAAAAAGTTAATAAGTTAGAATTAACTGTTAGATTACATAAAAATCCGATTAAAACTAAGATTAAGGCACTGGTTGCTGGTGGTGTTGAAGTTGATTCTTGTTCGGCTAAATGTCAGTGAGAAGGATTAAATTACTCAACATTTTCAATATATAACCCATCTATTTTAACTGAGTTTTTGAAATTAAAAAAAGATGATGAGAAAAAAATTAAAGGCTCAGTATTTAATCAGTTAAATATAAAAACTAAACGCTATTTTTTGTCTTTTAGAGTAGACAGTTTTGAAATTATACAAAAAGCGATTAGAAAAAGAACAAATACAAATATTAAAAAATAGGAGGAAAAACAATGGCATTAAAAAATGTAAAATATGTTCTTATTAATGAAAATAGTGAACCTATTAAAAATGAAGATGGTAGTTTAGATATTAAAACTGCTGAAATTATTTTAGAAAATACTGCTGAAGTTCAAGAATTTAATGCAATTAATTTAGAAAATAGTAATCAGCAAATCAACGAACTACAAACAAAAAATACTGAATTAACTTCACAAATTGAACAACAAACAATTCAATTAAAACAAATTGAAGTAATTGACTTTATTAATTCTTTAACTGATAATGAAGAATTTAAAAATGTTTTATTAAAGTCTTATGATATTACTGATGATATTGAAATCATTAAAAGACAATTGCAAAGTGTTTATGATGAATTAATTAAGGTACAAACAGTTAATACTGGGGGCGTACCAAAAGTAGAAAACAAAGAAAACAATATTTTAGATACAGACAATGTATTTAATAAATAGAAAGAAGGAAGTAAATTATGGCACAAAACCCACAAAGAATTTTCGGAGATATTGCTAATCAAGCAACAAAACGAGATCGAGAAACATTTGAACAATGATATTTACAAACTTATCAACAAAAATTTAGTTAAGAAGCATTATTTGCGTGAAAAGATGCAAGTAAATTTAGTTTAGCATATAAAAGAAAGAAAAATATTAAATATAATCAAGGTTCTGGTAAAGATGGGAAAGTATTTAATAATGATTATAAATTATTAAATTATTCAGAAGTAGAATTTGATGATGAAATTGTTGAATTAGATACAATTTTAACTTTTGCTTGTAAATTAGACCCTGTAGAAAGTGATTTTAACCCTAATCTTTGGGCTGCTGATATTGAACAAGCAATGGATACTGAGGTTGCTTATAAACGTAATAAAATTTTAGAAATTATTAATAAAAAAGTAGTTACAACCATTCAAGACCAAAAAGCAGATAATACTAATGCTTTACAAATTCACGATGAAATTATGGATAAAATATATGAAAATGGATTTACCCCATCAGAAACAGTTGTCTTGGGTTCGGCTGATTTTATTCGTGGAATTCATAATAAATTACAGTTACAACTTGGAGCAAATGACCAAATAAACAATGTAATTGAAACAAGCGGAGCAATGAAAACTGTTGAAGGAACAACATACTATATGGTTCCTAAAAAATTACCAATTATTAATAAAGATGGTTCAGAAGGAACAATTACTCTATTACCAGATGGTGTTAATGCAATTGCCTTTAAATTTAGTAAAAAATATGACCCTCTTATCTTACGTAAAAAAGACCATACTCCATTAAGAGTTGGTACAGCTGCATTGGGTACTGGTATGGGTAATACTTTGATTATGGAAAAAGTTTTATATTTAGGTGGGGCAGTAGTTGAACCTAAGGGAATTATTAAACATATTGTTTCAAAAATTTATATTAGTAAAATTAATAAAATAGATAAACCAAATATTCATGTTACAGACCCAACAAAAACAACAGCCGAACAGTTAAAATTACAATTTAAAGATGTTGTTTTAAAAGCAGTAAAAGCAGTAAATAGTTCTTTAACTGAAAGTGATTTTGATTACTTTATTGAAAGTAAAGGTGAAGACTGACCAATTAATATTACAAATGATAAAACTGTTGAAGTTCAAATTGAAGGTAAAAACAATGCTACTGGTCAAACAAATCCGATTGATGTTAAAATTAAAAATTCTTAATAGTACTAAAAAATAGTACTTTTTAGTTTGATATATAGCCAATTGGAACATCTAAAACAGCCCTTATTTATGCTGTTAAAAAAATCCAACTAGATTGTCAATCCAACAACAAGAAAAAAATTTTGGTTTACAGTTATTAGAATTTTTAGGAATTCAAGTTTTAGCTCTTGGTTTATTAGTTTTAACTGGTGGTATTGCTTCGGCTGTTGGTCTTGGTGCGGGATTATCTAATTTTGCCGCAGCATTTATCTCATTTGGAGTAGAAACAGCAACCGATTTTGCCGTAAATCAAATATACGATAAATTAACATCAGAAGTGACAGCAAAAAGTACTGCCTTAAATTTGCTACCAGCAATTGGTGGTATTGGAAAATTAACGCGTGCTGCTCGAACAACTAAAATTTTAAAATTAGTGAAAGAAACTAAACTACTTGAAAAATTAGGTATAATAACTGCTAATAATTTAGAAGATGTTGTAAGACAAGTTAGAGGTAAAAAGATTTTATCTGATAAATTAATATTTGATTTTACAAAACAAGCTAATAATGAAACTTTATTATATACAATTGGAAAATTAGCCCGAAATGATTTTTATAAGGGTTTTAAAGTTTCTAAATTAGAAACAATTAATAATTTATTAAAAATTGAAAAAAATATTCAAAAAATAAGTCCTACATTAGTTCAAAAAATACCACGCATAAATGAAATAAATGCTAATAAATGATTGTCTGAATATGGATTAAATATTGATAAAATAAGCAAAATTAATACTAATGAGTGATATAACATTATGACCAATCTTCATAAAAAAGGTGTTGGTAAAAACCTAATATTAAATGCTAATTTAATGCGGAGCAGTAAAATATATAATAATAAATTATTAAATATCTTGCATCAAACACCAATTAAATTAAATAAAGTTTTAAATCATTTAAACCCAAATTTTTATATTCAAAAAGTAACTAAAAAATTATTAGCCCCAATTGAAAAACAAATAATTACTATTAAACAAAAAGTAATTAATAAAATTACTGATAAAACTAAAAAAATATTATCTAAATTTGAAACTAAGGCTATTAAAAAGGGACAATTATTACCCTTTGCTTATGGCTCTGATGTTTTTTTAGCAGTTAAAATTGTTCCATTATCAGTTGCGGGTGAAGTTGCTTTAACAATATATTATAAAAATCCTAAATATGCCCCAATTGTCGTTATGACAACTTTAATCAAAGCAGAACAATTTGTTTTATCCCCCAAACCTTTTAAATTCTATATGCATAGTGAATGATTTATTGGTTGGGGATTTTAAAAAACAAGTTTGTTTAATTTAGTTTCTTTTGCCCCACTTGCTTATCAACAAGTAGTAAAAGATAGTTTTAAAATATATCAAACAATTGCTAAAGTATTAAAATTACAAGAACAATTTAAAAATAACTTTAATAAAGATAAATTGTTAAATACGCTAGAAGATAGTGTGGTTACTAGTTTATTGGGTAATGGAGTAGCATTTCAAACATACAAGCAATTCAGAACAAAACAAGATTTAAACAAAACAATTAAAACAAAAACATTACTAAATAGTAAAAAATTTATATTAAAGAAAATATATTCTAAAAAAAGTAAATGATAAGGAGATGATTAAATGTTAAATGAATTATGACAAAATGTTACTTTGGAAAATTATAATAATTTTATTCCAATGACAGGTAAAATCACACAAATTCCAGTTCGTTATAATAAGTTCTTTAAAGGTGATGTAGAATTATGATTTAAAACATTTGCTTTAAGAGCCCAAAATATGATTAATTCTTACTTAAACTATCCATTTTCAAAATTAAAGTTTGAAACATTTAAAGACCCGTTATTAAAGAAAATTTGTATTAATATGGTGTTTATTACGATTGAGCATTGAACATTTAATCGTATTCCAATTGAGTTTTTTACTTCGGCAAATATGAGTGTTGGTGATATTAATTATTCTTCACAAAATGACCCTATGGCAACATGGCAAGGTCTATTGCCTAGCTATGCAAAATCATTGGCTAATTTAACAACTTTAAAGAAAATGTTTCGTACTTTTCAAGAAGAAGGTATTGATTTAACAATGATTGATTTAGAAGCATATTATACTCAATTAGAAGTTGATGCTTTATTAGATAAACTTGTTATAGAAAAAAATAAAGATGAAAAACTTGCAAAAATAAAAGAAGAAATTTTAGATGAATTAAAAAAATCAATTGTTATACCAAAAGTTCCAGATTGAGAAATTGTTGATACTAGTGATTTTATAGTTGGTCAAACTGGATATAATATTCCTAATTTTGATAAAGAAAATTATATTTATAGAATTTGAGCCTCAGGAAAAAATATCAAAGGAGATTTAAAAAGTCAAGGGATGTTGCAAACAAGGCATAGTTTTAAACAAACAATAGGTGTTATATATGATCAAATAGGTGTTAATAGTGCATGTTTAGTATTATCTATTAATCCTGATGGATTGATTAATATTGGAGTCAATGGTCCAGCAACATTTAGACCTTTGGGATTTGTGTTTATTGAAAGAAAAAAGGTAAATTAGAAAGGAGATGTTATTATGCCAAAAGTAGAAGTTAAAGATGTAATTATGTTTTTGAAAATATTTGGAGTTTCATCATTGTTTTTTATCGCAGGAATTATTATTTGTTTTATAGGAGAAAAAACATTAGGTATTTCTTGGCCAGCATATGTTATTGTTTCAGCAATGCTTATCAGAGCTGGAATTATAGTTTTAATTATTGAAACAATTAGATTTATCAAAACACATAACAAAAAACAAAAAGAAGATAGTATTGAAGATGTTATTAAAAAAGAAGAAACAAAATAAGGAGGTGTTATAAATGGGATTGTTGCCAGCAAAAAAGAAATTAAAAAAGAGTTATGATATTGATAGTTATTATCTTAATTTAGCATCAACGATTATTAATCGTAAAAATGTTACTGTTCAAAAACATAATGAGATTTTAGAAAAAAGAATTTGTGAAGATAATGCTAATTTTTTAAATCTACGTGATTTAGAAATTAGCATTTATAATCCAATTAATAAACAGTATTTAGACACTAAATTAATTAATAAATTTTTAAAAATGCAGGACTTTACCAATAAGAATTGATATAACGAATATAAAATTAATAAGAATGGTAAAGGTGCATATTTTATTTTTACTAATAATTCAAAACTTAATTTTATTACTATTGATTTTTACAATGACCAATATGATGAATTAGGTAATTTAGTATCTTGTACTTTTGATTATGACCCTTATATTAAAAATGACCAGAGTATTTTTATTACTGAAAAATTAGAAATTGATTATGTAACTAAACAAGTAAAAGTTATTAGAAAGTTAAAAACACGATTATATAGTACTATTACCGACTTATATATTGATGATGCTAAATTAAATAACTATACAACTTTACAAAGAGAAGAAATATTACCACTTAATTTTATTCCAATTCAAATTATTCCTAATAACCCTAATTTTGAGCCTTCTGCTCGTTATGGTAAACAATTTGCTAGTATTTTAGATATTATTGCTGAAAAGATAATGTTAGATCCATTATTAAATAGTGGTAAATTTACTATTAATACTAATGGAGTTACTGGTGTGGTTGACCAAGAAATTATTAAAATGCTGGCATCATTTATTGAAAATGACTTGTTATTAATTGAAGGAGACCCTGATAGTAATTTTCAACCAGTAGACTATATTGCTGGTAATTTTAAAGGTGAGCAATTAACTAAAATATATGATTGATTATTAACAAATTACTATAAAATAAATCGACATCATGTTCCCGCCATTGCTAAGAGAGCACAACAAACTCAGGCAGAAGTTGCTGGTGTAAATATTCAAACAAACGCATCATACGAACAAATGATATATATTAGAGAAATTAAATTAACTGAATTTATTATTAAGTTAATTAAATATGATAATGCCATTTTAAACAGTAGAACATTCAATATTAAAAATATTGACGAGTTAATTGTTGATGTTCGCTTACCAGTAAATGCTACTTTAAACAGACAATTAAAAAACAACGAAACTATTATCAATATGCCTAATGAAGAAGGAGAACAAGAATAATGTTAAAACCATCTGAAAAAATGTTAGCACAATTAGCAGAAAATAATGAACCAATTGACTATTCAATTGATAGTATTCCATTAGATTTTGCTAGTCAATCGCAGTACTGCGACCCTGATTTAGAACAATTATTTACTGAAGACCGTGCTAGAACCTTATATATTTATAAAATTAATAATCTTGTTAAGACAAAACAAAAACCAACCTTAAACTATTCTCAAAATAGCGTTAAAATAGGTTTTATTGACAAAGATGAATATATTAAAATAACTGGTTATGAAATTAGTGATTTTAATTTTAAATTAGAAATTCAACAAAATACCACAGTCCAAGATAATAGCACAAGTTACGTCATGATTGATGAAAAAGATATTTTAATTAATGATATTTCAAAACAAGACAAAGAATTTTTAGAAACATTAGACTTAAAAATAGTATCTATTAATGAACAAATTACAGAAGACAACAAAAATGAATGTTATATCATTGAAGAATATAAACGCCCCTATTCACCCGATGGTGTTGACATTATTAAATCTACGCATTTAGTTAAAATAACTGACTTTAAAAAATGAAAAAACCAAAATAGTATTCATTTAGTTTTACAAAAACCATTGCCTGAAGATACAGTATTTACTGGTATTGAAATTAAATATCCTAAATCTATGCTATTTGGAAATATTAAATGTTGAGGTAATATTAATGGTGTTTATTCTTATCCTTCATCAATAGTTGAAAATGCTAGTTTAGTACCGTTGCTATCTATGCTTATTGAAACAGAACCTAATTTAAGAGTATTTCAATATTGATTTATCGAAAGTTTTTTACCGTGGTTTATTGCAAAAATATATATTCAACCAGATGATATTTTAAGTTTAATAAAAAATAATGGTTTAGAAAAAGTTTTATTAAATTATTTAACTTATCATTATAATTATGATCGAAAATTTCAAGGTGCAAAATATGATGAAAAAGGAAATCCCACTAATAAAGCGGCTGAATTACGTCAAAAATTTGAAGGACAAAAACCAGAAGATGTTATTGATGGTTTATTTGAAAATTGAAAATTAGACAATCCAAGTGAATTACATAAAAGATATCTAAAAAGAATTAAACAAGTGATATACATGTTATCAAATTATACATATAGTAAATATGCAATTAATAAAGGCTATAATGATGATGTTAAATTATTTGTCCCTTATTATTTTGAATTAATATCTAATCCAAGAGAGGTAGAAACTGGATATTGAGAGTTTGTACATTACAAAGTTAAATTAAATTCATCATATTTTAATTTTACTGGTGGTTCTATTCCAACAAGACCAATAAATTATTGAGAAGAGGTTTATTCAAATGACAAACCATTTAATGAGAAAGATGATAAATGATATTTTGCTGTGTGGCGTGGTGAAAAAAATGCTGATTGGCGTATTATTAAGTTTAAAAATAATGAAATGACTATTAAAATTGATAATTCTAATAATCGGCAATTGCAGAAAACTGATTTAGGTATGGGAAGAGATTTATATATTACAAATGATTCAGGGTTTGTTAAATATGTGACACATTGAACAGATGATAATGGTTCTTACTTTAAATCAGGTTTATCGTTGAAATAATGATAGCGAACCAAATACACCGTTTATTTTACCTAAAACAGGACAAATTACAGATTGAAATTTAAAAAATCAAAATAATATTAATAAAAATGATGAAATTAAAGTAACTGTTAAAAACAAAGATATTTCAGAAAACTATATTTATCAATTAGAAGCAAATTACTTTAATTGATTATCAATAACAAATGAATTAGAAACAAACAATATACCTTCTCTTATTCCTGCTGAAATTAAACTATCTGATGGTGAATATGGCAAATATTTAACTAATTTAATTGTTTCTAATGACAAAATAAAAGATTATTTAAACTATTTTTCTCAATGAAATAAATTACTTTATTCTAAATCAAATTGAGTGAGTATAACTAAAAATTTAGTTGAGGACAGTATTAAAATAACTTTTTTAAAACACGAAAAACTATTTAATTTAAATCAAATCGAAATATCTGGCATATGATGTTATGGGAATTATGATATAAATATTTTTATTGAAAAAATAAATGAAAAAATTACTGAAGGAAAAGATATTAACTTAGAATTAATCAAAAATTGTTCTATCGGAACTAAAGTCAGTGGAAAAGACAGAAATACATATTTACAATTAATCGAAGATAATGAATGATATTTGTATAAAAATGGCATTGAAAATGAAAACTCATATTCAAATATCGCAGTTGTTAATTTTTAAAAAAAATCAAATAGTTTAATATTTTCCTATCCACCCACAAAAGAACAAATTAATATTAATAATTTAAAATTATTTAATAAAAATAATGAAAAATTATCATTAATTACATTAGAAATATAAAAAGTTATTTAGATTTATAAATCTAAATAACTTTTTAATTTATTTTCAACATATATATTTGGTTCGCTATCATTATTTCAACGATAAACTGATTTAAAGTAAGAACCATTATCATCTGTTCAATGTGTCACATATTTAACAAACCCTGAATCATTTGTAATATATAAATCTCTTCCCATACCTAAATCAGTTTTTTGCAATTGCCGATTATTAGAATTATCAATTTTAATAGTCATTTCATTATTTTTAAACTTAATAATACGCCAATCAGCACTTTCATCAACACGCCACACAACAAAATATTATTTATTATCAATTTGATTAAATGGTTTTTCTTGTGGTGCCATTCATTCTAAAATACCATTTTTTGTTTTTATATTATTTTTTTCTTTTAAATCTGCTAATTCTTTTTCGCTATATTGTGGTTTATTAAAAGCAACTAAATTTGTTGTATTTGTTCTAATTAAAGTATTTGTTCCCAAAAGACTTAATATTTTTTTCATATTTTAATTCTACTATACTATAGCTGCTATTAATTCTGGTTCTGCCATTTCTCAAATTGATAAAAAAATACTAATAGCTTTTTCACAAAATAATTGAAAAACATCTTCATGAATTAATACGATACCGTTTTCTATTTGATTAAATAAAATATTAAAAATTTGTTCCCCGTCATTGAAATTTCTGTAGTTTGATCTGGAATAAATTCAGCTTCACTGTCTTTTCATGGATCTCTAACATAATAAGTATCTTCAAGTATATTTTCTTTATTTGGTTTGATTCCAACAATTAATGCAGCATGATAAGAGCTATCACATCCTTCATCATCATATTCGTCGTCATCAAATAAACCACCAAACATAATAGGAGATTGTCTAGAAAGAGATTCCCATATTAAATGTCTTATCCACATTACTTTTTCTATTTCATTTAATTTATTTCAAAATAATCGAGTTAAATCAATTTTCTTTAAATTAAATCCCAAATTTTCCTGAATTATCGGGTTTGTGTTTAATATTTCAATTACCTTTGATAATGAAGCGCCATCATTTGCATTGTTTGGAAAAAAACTTGCAATTTCTTCTTGTTCTATTTCTTTAAGATCTTTATTATTAATAATATTATTACTAAATATATTTTTTAAAATTGCAATAACACATCATCAATCATGTATTTGAAATTCCATTGGTTTTTTCATGCTAGTTTTTCTTAAATCAATTAACACATCTTCTAATATTGGATATGTTATTTCTTGTCTTTTAACTCTATTTAAATTTTTTAAATTATTTGTTTGTAAATAACTAATTTCATTATTTTCTAATTTAGTTTCTTCTTTTTGATAAGGACTAGCGGCAATTTTTGTTTGTACAGCAGTTCCACTAATTGTTAATACACTTAATAAACTAAGTAATTTTTTCATTTTTTATAATTTCCTATCTTTTATCTTGAAACTTTTTTCAAGATCTATTGACATTATATATAAGCACTTTTAAATATATTTTAGAAAGGAAATTATACAAATGATTATTATTCTGATTATATTGTACTAAATCTGGGCTCGCGGAATTTTCATAAGTTTGTGAAAAATTCCTTAAAGTTTAAAAAAACTTTTGCCGCGCTTTTCGAAATACTTGGGAAAAATTCTAAGCGTTAAGCGAAGAATTTTATAAAGGTTCCCAAATTTGTTTGAAAGAACCTCAAAATCTTTTTTAACTTGTAAGTCATTTTATCACATTATCACAAAAATTTAAGAAAATAAACCGCTCGCCCAAAACCTCAAAAAACTATATAATTAGCTTTGTATATAAAAGAAAGGATTTTTTAAAATGGATAAAACAAAGCATCATTTTACTTTTAAAGAAAGAGTAATGTTAAAAGATTTATTAGAACTTGATTCTTTAAAAAGAAAAAATGGTAAATCCAATATATCTAAAATAGCAAAAATATTGCATAAAAATCGCAATACAATTAGACAAGAAATAAAAAGGTTAAAAGATAATGAATATGACGCTAAATTAGCACACGAAGATTATTTACAAAAACGACAAAAATGTTTTAAAAAATCATCATTATTGCTAAATATTTTAGAATGACTAGATGAAAAATATAACAAATTTCATGATTCACCAGAACAAATCTGTAAAAAATATGAAAAAGAGTTTGGTATTAAATTTCCGGTATGTTTTAAAACTTTATATAAATATATTCATTTGGGATTTTTAAATTTCAAGAAAGATAATTTGTATTTTCATGGTAGAAAATATAAAACAAAAAATAGAATTGATAACCGTGGAAAAATAAGAAATTTTAGAACTATTGAAGAAGCAAAACATGATAAAAATGAATTTGGTTGATTTCAAATAGATACTATGGTTGGCAAAAATAATAGTGTTTGTTTAGTTTTAATCGAAGAATTAACCCAATTTAAAATTATTGAACCATTAAAAGAAAAAACAACAAAAGAAGTTACAAACGCATTAAAACGAATTTTTTCTAACAGATTTTTTAAAGATAGATGCAAAGGAACAATAACAGATCAAGGCAAAGAATTTGCTGATTGAGAAAAAATTTAAAAAATAACAAATGCTAAAGTATATTTTTGTGATGCTGGAACTCCAACTCAAAAACCCAAAGTTGAAAGAGCAATTCGTGATTTTAGACATTGATTTTCCAAAGAAATTGATTTAAGTATTTATTTAAGAAATTATTATCAAGAAGTTGCTAATATAATAAACTCTAAACTTAAAAAATCTTTACATTGACTATCTTCAAAAGAAGTTTTTATACAAATGTTTAATTTTTAATATAATTACCTATAAAAATTTTAATCATTTTATTTTTCAGTGTGCCAAAATTTATAAATTTAAAACAAAAATACTAAATTTTTTTAAAATAAATTATATTGAACATTTATTTTATTGGTGTTATAATAAAATTAAGTAGGATGTTACACTTCGTAGTACAATTTACACTTTTTGAGGTTCACCAGGGAATAATGCTTTTTTCATTTGTATAAAATAATTTTGTTTATATTGATTATACAAATTAATTATTTGTGTTCCAGTTAAATATTTCCAAACATGTCGTTTTAAATTTTCATCATATTTCACAATAGGATAAGAATTATCATAAATCAAACCAATAGCTACTTGATCAGAATGTTTTTTACTAAAATAAATAAAATTATTATTTAATCAAAAACCAATATGTTTATTGTGGTTAGGTAAATTTATAAACTAAGCTTTGTCAGTTTGAAAAACTATAAATTCTGTTCGAATAAAATAATTTTGTACGTTAATATTCTTCTTATAAAAACTCATAAAAACACCTTACTTTCCATATTATATTTACACAATGCCGTATTAAAACAACTTTTATAACTTGGTTTATGATACATTACTCAAAACAAACTATCAACAAATTTTTTATTCAAAATAGAATGACAAATTTGAGATTTAAGTTTAATAATTAATCACACTACATAAAATTTGTAATAATTAATTCTTGGCCAAGTTTTGGCTTTTTATTATGACAATTAGTAGAACTATAAACTCATTTAAATTCATTAATATTAAATTCTTTAAACAAGTCTTTAATATAAATTCAGAATTATCAATACTTAAAATTCATTTACCTTTAATATTTAAAATATTATCTTTTAGTTCATAAAAGTTCATTTTTGAATGTTTATAAACTCTTCCTTCATTATAAAAATATGATGGATCTAAATATCAAACAATATTTTTATTTATATAATATTTATTAATAATATTTTTATAGTCCAAATTATTATAGAACTCAATATTATTTTTAGGATCAACTAATAGTCTTCTAACATTTTGAATTCTCAATAATTTATTAACATTAAAATTTTGTTGTAATCTTTTATCTGTTCAAGTACCTCATTCTTCATCATTAAATGGTAATGCGTTCTTAATTAAAAATTCTTCACCAAAATTTAAACAATAATCATCAAACATTTTTTCTTTCAATTCATTAATAGTTTTTGAATTAGGATATGCTAATTTTTTCAAATAATCCAATTCAATTAAATGAATACCATATTGTCAAAATTCAATTAAACTAGTATGCAAATCATTAAAAACTACTTTGTTACATAACTGCTGATCTAACACATTTAAGTGAACTGAAGCACCGCCACAAAATAAATCTATAAATTTATCAAATTTAGCCGGTAATTATGCTTTAATTTTATCAAAGTGTTTAGCTTTTCCACCTCGCCAAGACAACGGACTAATAAATTTCATTCTAATCCTCCTTTACTATAAAATGTTTAAATAATCTATATGTATTGTAATAAACATTGTTATACTAATGTTTAAATAATGTATATGTATTATAATAAACATTGTTAAATATATAAAATTAAAAATTAAAGCACACTGAAAATAACTACTTAGTTTTAACTAATAGCTATTAAAATATAAAATGGATCAGTTATAATAAATATTAAAAGTCTTTAACCATGACACGGAAAAAGTTTAATATTTTAATAATTACTCAAATTCCAAATGGAATTAAAATAATTCAAGCATCACCTAAAAAGGTCATTAATTGTGGTAACACAGCATAAACAGCATCTTTGACTTTCATCATTGCTTGTCCCAAACCGCTTCAAATAGAATCCATTCCACCTGAAATAGTAGGAGTATCTGTAGCTAGAAAATTAACAGCTGTTGTTAAATACATACCTAACATTATTCTTTATCCTCCTTGTTTTCAATTTCTTTTTTGTCTTTTTTCTTACCTCGAATTTGACGAATTTTTTGATAAATCGATAAACCAATTCAAGCAAGAATTCCTAAAATAATAACAATACTAAATATTCATGTTAACCATACTGGCATAATATATCTCCTTTCAATAAATTAAAAAATTGAAATTTGCAAACTCGCTCCGCTCGTTGTCGCTTTGCTCCACTTAAAAACATTATTGAATAAATTACCCGCTAATAAATTAGGCGGGACAATTTATTCTTTTACTTTTTAATTTCAATATCATTTGCAATCTTATTGACAGTATTAATAACATTATCTTTACCATACTTTTTCACTAACGACCGCAAAATAAAATATTGCTTTGTTTTCATAATTTCAACTCCTTAAAACTAACTTAAAAAAGTTAACTAAATTGATAGTTAACTTTTTATCGGTTGGTATTTATAATTTACAGATTCATTATAAATTACATTTTTTCATAATAATTTTATTAATAAAAGATTTCGTATAACTAGTAGCATTTTTATTAAAATCCTTCTTTATTATTCCATCATTGTCAACATAAATAAATCCTTTTTCAAATAAAGCATCACAGCCAAATAAACACTTAGGTACTACAATATTTTTATCCCTTTTTTCATCCTCATCACATTCAACACGTTTTTTATAAAATTAGTCTAATAATATTAACAACAAAATAAAACATAAATAAATAAAAAAGAAAATCATTTGTCAAGTTTTTGCGGGATAATACTAATGGTGTTGACAAGATTATTATTTAAACTACTTGTGAAATAACTTTTTATGAAAAACAAAAATCTAATGTGTTTTTGTTTACCATATGTTACCAGAATATAAACCTTAAATTATTCAAAACTATAAAATATTTGTTAAATAATAATGTGGCACCTATTCATTTTTATGATGCTAAAAAATGAATAAAAAATGGTTAGTACTTTAGTTATCAAAATTAATACTGCTGAAATTATAAACTAATACATAAGAATGAAAAACCTCTTACAATAAGAATCTAAGATTATATGGAACAGCTTAATATCCTCTTTAAACACCAAGCAAATCCCCCTGCTAACTTATTGTAATTTTTTACATAATATATTCATTTTTGATGAAAACCTCTTACTTGTTAAGAGGTTTTATTTTTTAAATTCTACTTCTAAACAATATATTTTTGTTTGTTGTGATGGTAACTTATTAATTCATGGTTTTTGGTCAAGTGGAATTGTTTGATAATTAATGTTATCTTGATGGCCATCTCATGATTTAACACAAATATATTTTGCATCATTTTGACATTTTCAAATTAATACATTTGGATAACCTTTTGTTGTTAAACTAATTTCTCGAGTTGAATCAACAATTAAAACTTTGTTTGTTGTTTGTTTTAGTAACGCATAACATTGGCCAGTTGTAAAATCATATTGATTTATTAAAAACTGAGAATTTGTTTCTTTCTTCATTTCTGAACCTAAAAAAGTCACATCAGGAATATGGCTAATTATTTGTGGATTATCAAAAATAATTTTACCAGTATGCTCATCACAAATAAATGCTGGATGTCAACCAAAATTATATGGCAATGATTTTAAGTCAAGATTAGTAATCTTAACTTTATTAATTAATTTATTTGCTTCTAATTGATATGTTACTTCCAATTTAAACAAAAATAGATACTGATGAAAAAATTCTTTTGTTGCTCTATATTCAACCACTAATGTATATGCTGTATAAGTAAGAACTTTTCAAGCAGTAATTACACGAAAAAAACCGTGCCCCATCATCGTATAAATTTTATCTGCTAATTGATATTCATTATTAATTAACTTTCCTGTGATTGGAAAGCAAATTGGTCACGATTTTTTCATGTACTATCTTGTTGATAAATATATTCCTTCCCAGCTTTTTTTAATGAAATTAATTCAAACGGATCAGAACTAAGAGTTGCTTCTAAATTTTTGTTTTTTTAAAAAATACATTATTTTTTATTTTCCTTTGCTGCTTTATGTCAACTAATAACCTGTTCGATGTGGTTTATTTTTCATAATATTAACACCTCCACTTGTTCCAATTCGCGTTGCTCCTGCTGTAATCATTGCTAAAGCACCAGCTTTAGTACGAACTCCACCAACTGCCTTAACTTGCATACGTTCTCCAACTGTTTTTTTTCATTAGTTTAACATTGGCAATCGTTGCACCTGCTTTACTAAAACCTGTTGAAGTTTTAACAAAATCAAGACCTGCTTCTTCTGCTAACTGACACGCTTTAATAATTTCTGTATCAGATAATAAGCATGTTTTTAATATTACTTTTACAATATTGTTGCCCAGCTTCTTTTTTTTACATGCTGCCATATCGGCACGAACTAAATCATAATTATTTGATTTAAACTAACTAATATTCATTACCATATCAATTTCTGTTGCTCCATCGGCTAATGTTGTTGAAATTTCTGTCACTTTTGTTTTGGTAGCATTCGCCCCCAATGGAAAACCAACCACAATGCAAACATTAACTGTAGTATCTTGTAATAAATTATGCGCTAATTGAATATAAGTTGGATTAATACAAATGGATGTAAAATCATATTCTTTTGCTTCAGCACATAATTTTTTAATTTCTACTATAGTTGCATCTGGTTTCAATAAAGTATGATCAATATATTTATTTAATTTCATTTAATAATTCTCCCTGTTGTTCTTCATTAATTTGAACTGCTTCTAAAACACGAATCGCCGCAATTGAGTAATCTAATAACCGCTTCATTTCCGAATAGTTCTCACTATTTATTATATTAATAAAATACTGTAATTCATAGTACATTTTATTATTATGTTCTGATCCTAATGGTAAAACTGTTGTTTGATTTGTAAGGCGATTATATTTTGTAATTGCTTCTAATTTTGTTAGATTAATAACATTAATTGTAGTATCATAACTTAAAATTTCACTAGGACTAATGCCTGTCGATGCTTTTTAACAAACAATACTAGTTAAAATATTATTACTATGTTGTAAAAGAACAGCATTATTAATATCAATACCATTCTTTAACTTATGACTCATTGCTTTAACATCTTTGACTGGTTCAAATAAAGCAACTGCTAATTCAACAGGATAAATTATAAAACTTCTTTCATTCGACTTGAATACTGGTTACAATGAAAACAAGCTAAAAAAGGTTTAATTTTATTAACATTTGTTTGTAAAATTTGATAAGCTGGCAAATGTAAGGGTTTAAAAGCTTCCATCAAAAAAACATTATTAATTTCTGCTATTTGTTTTAATTCAATTAATTCATGTGCAAAAAAAGTTGCCGGTTTTTCAACTAAAACATGCTTTTGTTGTTGCAAAAAATACTTTGCTTGTTGATAATGCAAACCATTTGGTGAAGCAATATAAATAATATCAATATAATCTAACATATCTTCAAAATTATCTACAATATGGACTAATAAATTATTTTTTGAAGCAAAAAATTTAGCTTTTTCTAAACTACGTGAATAAAGGGAAGTAATTTTAACTCCTTGTACATCACGACAAGCATCAATAAATTCACTCACAATATTGCCTGTACCAATGGTTCCAATCTTTAACATAAAAGCACCTCACGTATGTACCTTTCATTTTTGTTAAGTGTTGGTAAATTAGTTATTTCATATTAACATTAAAAATAATTTCACTTGTTAGGAAAAAGTTACTTTGACCGCTTTTAACTGAAACTATATAACGTTTTTGGTCTTCATGATATATTCCTTGTAAGCCACCAAGACCATCCAAATTACTTTGGTTAAAGGCTGGGCCACCTAATGTCTTAGTAGCAACAGCATCTAATTTACTTGGATCTTTAACTTCTAATTTTGGTGATGCTAATGATAATCAATTTTTTAAATTTGGACGAAGATCAACATAAGATTTTGTTTCTAAATTTCCTCACATTACTGAACCTTTTACTGATTTTGCATCTGGTTTTGCTTCCATTTTGACATAAACTTGATTAAAAGTAAATTTATCATTTAAAAAGTTAACCGTAATATTAACTTCATCTCAAGGCAAATATACTGGAGATAAATTTTGAATTCCTTTTGTAATTGCTGAAGTTAAATTAATTTCATCATTAACGATTGCATTATCTTTTTTTAAACTAAATTTTTTGGCAATAATTTTATCATAAGAAAATGAATTCAAGTCTAATTTGTCCCCAACAATATTATTATTGTTCTCACCATTTCTTGGAGGAACACATGCAACAACATTTGATCCAATAGTAGTCCCAATCATTATTGCTCCTAATAAACTTAATATTTTTTTCATTTTTTGATCCTCCGTTATTAATTTCTCTTTTTTTAATTATAAACTAATTATTATTTTTATCATCATCAAACAAAGGATTTTCGCTCTTTTTTGCTTGCTGCTCATTTGTTAAAATAGTATTATTTTTTTCCTGTTCTTTTGCTCATTGTTCTGAATCTTGTCAATTTTTTTTAACAATAAAAATTCGTTCTTCAACACGAACAATTGATTCCAAGATTGAACAAGCAATTGTACCAACAAAGACTGTTGGAAATCATACATATCAAAAAAAAATTTGGGCTGGATTTAAAACTTTTGTATTAGCTAAAATTAAAAAAAATAAACTAATCACAAAAATCAAATATTGACCAATATAAAAAATTTGCATAAAAATAATATGTTTGCGTAATAATTGAAATGGTGTCTTTTTTAACTCATGAATACGAACTAAATGATAAATAATAAAAATAATAATAGCAAAACCAATTAAAACATAGCCAATTTTGTAGCCAGTTACTGCTGCAATATCTCATTTTTGTAATCCTAAAATTAGAAAAATTAGTACTAAAGCTGTATATAATATTATATTTGCAACACTAACTAGTGCTTTAATCGATACTACTTTTGTCATCTTTGCCTTCTCCTATAATTCTTTTTCATACATAATCATTGCTAAAAGTGCAACTGGTGCTGTTTCAGCTCGTAAAATTCGTTGCCCTAATGAAATGGGGTTATATTGATATGAAGATAAAACCGCAATTTCATGTGGAGCAAATCCACCTTCAGGGCCAATTACAATTGTAATTGTTTTAAAATCATGTTGTAAAAACTGTTTTATTGATAATGTTTCTGCAACGTTTTCATAGCAAACAAGATTAACATCACTTTGATATTGTTGTAACACCTTTAAATCACTTTCAACATCATTTACGAACGGTACTTGATTACGGTAAGATTGTTCTGCTGCTTCCTTACAAATTTTTGTTCAACGTTCAATCTTTTTAAAATTATTTTCACCTTTTAATTGTACCACACAACGACTAAACTGAAAGGGAATAATTTCATTAACTCCTAATTCTGTTGCTTTTTGTAATAAATAATCTCATTTTGCATTCCGAATTAGACCTGCAATTAATCGCACTTTAATTGGACTTTCATGATTTTGCTGTAATTTTTTAATTAATTTAAATAAGTACTTTTGTGGTGTTTGTACTTCTAATATCGTTAAATAATGTTCACCATTATAAATGCAAATAATTTGTGTTTGGTCTCTTAAACGCAAAACTTGTTTAATTTGTTTAACATCATCTTCAGCTAAAATAAAGTAATTATTTTCTAATTGATTGGCAGCAAAACGGTGCATTATTGTTCATCTCCTAATATGTCTTCCATTATCTTATCTAATTCTTGGTACAGTTCTGGCAGTGATTTGTTAGTGGTTATTTTATAATCGGGTTTTATCTGTTTAAAAAAAGTTGCTTGAATTTTTAATAACTGTTCTGTTTGTTCTGATGATTGTTGATCACGAGCATTAATTCGCGTAATAATGTTCTTTTTACTAGCAGTAATAAATATTTTTGCTGTAAAAGAAAGCGCTAATGTGCTTAAACCAATTGCTTCAATTAAAAATTTTTGGTTTGGATTATTATTAATAATTGTGATAATTTGTTGATTAACTTTTGGTCATAAATAATTATTCAACTTATTGTTAGCAAGAGGATTAGTAAAAATAATTGTTCGTAAACGATCACGATTAACAACACCATTAATAACTATTCCCGGAAAAGTTTGCTCTAAAAAAAGTAAAACGGTTGGCTCTTGCATAATTTCTTTTGCAATTTTATCCGCATTTAAATAAGTGAAATCATATTTATTTTGTAAGTATTCACAGGCACTTGTTTTTCCTACTTCAATATAACCATAAACACCAATAATCATTTATGTTTAATTCCTTTCTAATTGCTTGTTACTAAAATTAATTTAAATTTAATAAATTTTCTGCAACAATAACATCAAAAATGGTTTGGGCAACAGGCATTGTTTCCATTGGTGTATAATGAATACCATCATATTCATTTTGATCTTCGGGATGTGGATTTGCTGATAATTGTAAATTAACAACAGGAATATTTAATTTTGCACAATATTTTTGATAAGCTTCTGGTAAGGATGTCAACAATTCACCATCATGCAATGATAATACTTTTGGTGGGCAAACTACTAAAACATGATAATTCACTTCTTTTTTATTATCTTTATGCAATACTTTCATTTTATTAATCAATTCCCCTAATGAATCAACAATTTTTGTTTCAATTGGATAATCTAGGATTTCTTTTAATTTTGCATAAGCATCATAACCAAAATAATCATTTGTTCCTAAAAAAATCATGAATAAATCAATTGGATGTGTTTTTTTATATAAAACTGATAAATTGTCGATTCCATTATCTTGGGGAAAACCAAAATCAATTAATGGCTTAATAATTGTTCGTCCTGGTTGGGCATCAGTTTGAATTTTAATTTCTCCTGTTTGATAATATTTTGTTAATAAATTTTCTAATTTTACTGGTCAATTATCAGCATCTGCCATTTTGCCAGTTCCCATCGGTAAATAACCAAAAGCTAGTGAATCTCCTAAAATTGCAATTTTCTTTTTCATCCAAACCTTCCTCTCTATTATACCATTATTTTATCTTACTTCATTATAATTAAGATTTAATTTTTAAAACTTTCTGAAAAAATAAAATAATCCATGCTAAACCAAATAAACCACGTAATGCATTAGGCAATGTTTGATAAACTCGTAAGTATTGCGCTAAAGAATAAAATAAAAATAAAAATGAAATAATAAATGAACAAAAAATTCATAACAAAATAATTACAATAATATTTAGTCATTCATTATTATTATTATTTTGTAATTGCGCTGTAAACTCACTTGATGAATGAAATCGAGTAAAAAAATAAGCTAATAATCATGATAATAGATATCAAAAATATAAAATTGGAGATAATAACAAAAATAAAATAACTTTTATAAAAATAAGACCTGTTGATTGTTTCACTGTTTTTTCGCTTCTTTCTATTTTAATTTTATAATTTTCTATTAAATAATACAATTCAAACTGAAAGTGCACTCAATATATTAATTACTATTATAAAGTTTTTTTAATGCATATGCAACTGGTGGAAAAATAGCAACCGCTAACAATATTTCTGGTAAATAATTCGTTGCTAAAATAATTCAAGTAAAAGTGTGAAAAAAGTGTTGTTGATCTGGGTCAGTATAAATTAAAGGACCAATAAAATATATAAAAACTAAAACAAAAATAGTATTTAACGTAGCTGCAGTAAAAGCAATAATAATATTATAAATTTTTAAATAATGTCGTTGGTATCAAGTCAATTCTGTAATTTGATTAGTATAAATTTTTGTTTCAATTTTAACCGAAGTTTTTGTTAAAAAATAAGCTAAAACACCAACACAAAGTCCCATTAAAACCCGTGGAACAACAGAAAACAATGGATTAAGAAAAATAAAACTAGTTGGACCTGGTGAAATTAATGTTTGAATTAATGAGGATAAACCAAAAATAAGACCATAAATTAAACCTGCTCAAATTAAATTTAAATTCATTGTAATATATAAAGCATACATTCCTATTAAAAATAAAATATGCATTAAGGTTAAACTAACTGGACCAATCGTAATATATCCTAATGATGGAACTAAAGCAAACAATAAAAAAATTGAAATAATAATACTATTAATTGTAATCATTCTTGTCGTTACTTTTTTCATTTATTCCTCCAATGATAACTAAATCATTTAATTGTCTATTAGTCCTTTATGTCTCATTTTCATGTTGCTATTTTTTTCTGATCAGCAATCGCAATATATGGCAAATTACGTAAACGTTCTTGATAATCTAAACCAAAGCCAATTAAAAAAGCAGGTGGAACATCAAATCCATATCAATCAGCAACTAAATCTACTTTCCGACCAGCTTTTTTATCTAATAAAGTAACAACTTTTACACTACGTGCTCCTTTTAGATATAAATAGTCTTTAATCATTTTAATTGTTTTACCACTATCAATAATATCTTCGACTAATAAAATGTCGCGATTTGTTATTGGCATTGGTAAATCAAGTAAAATTTGGGGCGTATCTTTACTCTTAATACCACCAAAATAAGATGAAACAACCATATATTCCGTTTCACATTCAATACCAACTAAATAAGAAATAAATTTTGCCATAAAAGGAATACATCCTTTTAATAATCCTAAGCATAAAATCGTATTATCTTTTGCTGGATATTCATTAAGATAATAATGACTAATTTGTTGGCCTAATTCAAAACATTTTTCATCAATTTCTTCAGTAGTAATTAAAATTTCTTTTACAAGGGGATGTATCTTCATTTTTCTGCCTCACTAAATATTAATAATTTATTTTAATAATATAATTATAGTATATTATAATACAATTAATGCTTAATTAAAAGATACTTAATCTTAAAAAAATAATCCAGAAATTTAAAACTAAATGTAATTTATTTTATTAATCTTGGTAAATAGGATGCTCAAAATTCGTGTCATAATTCTCACGCTTTTATTTTCAAAGTATAACTTGCTAAAAATAAATATACAAATCCTTCTGCAACAAAATCATCAAGATTATTAAAAGAATAACTACTTAAATAAAATAAATTTAAAATTTGTTTTTGCGTTAAACCTTGGCTATTCTCAATTTTATTTGCTAAAAAAACTTTAATTTCTTTAATAACATTGACTTGACGACTAAAATTAATATCAACGGTATGCCCCAATTCATGAAAAATAACATTAAAAATTTCACCAGAGCTTCATCAGCCATTTCGCCAAAAGTTAAATTCGTTTACTTTATGACTACAAAGCAAGATATTTCGTTCAAGTGTAATAGTTTGTTTAAACCCTTCTCAATATGTAGAACCAACAACCGAACCACGATTATCATTAATTCTTAATATTCTAACAAATTTTTTAACAATATCTTTTGATCAAATATTATTAATAAAATTATAAAATTTTACTAATAATGCTTTTAATTCTTCTTGATAATCTGGACAAAAAGTATTAATAACTTGTTGTCATCCTTGTTTTGTTTCATCATATCAAAAATTAGATAATTCTTCATAAGACTTAAAAACTTCTTGCGTATAAAATGGTAAATCAGTATTTTGTGCTTGCATTTAAAAAGCATTTGTTAAATTTTTTTCAAGATATGTTGTTTGATAATTATCAATTCATAAGCCATTATAACCACTTTAATAAAATCAAGTTGAATTAGGAGAACATATTGATATTCTAAATCAATGCTGTTTTTCCCTTGCTTAGGCTTAGGTGAAACACAGTATATAATATTCATAAAATAAAACTCAGTAAAAATATTACTAGTAAAATCAATGCAGTATTAATAGTATAAATTAGTTTTTTTCATTTTTTCATTAATAATAATTCCTTAAATTTGATATGTTTAATACTTTGACCTTATTCTTTACATACTATAAATAAAAATAAAAACATCTGTAAATTGTAAATGCAAATGTAGCACTTTATTGAAAAAGAATAAAGTGCTTTTTATTTTGTAAAAAATACTTATATTTATTGGATTAATCGTTAGATAGTATCTTTTACACTTAATAAAATATGTTTTTTCAGAAAAATCCATCCTTTCTTTTCTTAAAAAATTTTGAATAATTGTTTTATTTAGTTGTTAGTTAATTGTTAAATATAATTATGTAAATTGTACTATGAAGTGTAACACTCTACTTAATTTTATTATAACACCAATAAAATAAATGTTCAATATAATTTATTTTAAAAAAATTTAGTAGTTTTGTTTTAAATTTATGAATTTTGGCACACTAAAAAATAAAATGATTAAAATTTTTATAGGTAATTATATTAAAAATTAAACATTTGTATAAAAAATTCTTTTGAAGATAGTCAATGTAAAGATTTTTTAAGTTTAGAGTTTATTATATTAGCAACTTCTTGATAATAATTTCTTGAATAAATACTTAAATCAATTCCTTTGGAAAATCAATGTCTAAAATCACGAATTGCTCTTTCAACTTTGGGTTTTTGAGTTGGAGTTCCAGCATCACAAAAATATACTTTAGCATTTGTTATTTTTTCAATTTTTTCTCAATCAGCAAATTCTTTGCCTTGATCTGTTATTATTCCTTTGCATCTATCTTTAAAAAATCTATTAGAAAAAATTCGTTTTAATGCCTTTGTAACTTCTTTTGTTGTTTTTTCTTTTAATGGTTCAATGATTTTAAATTTCGTTAATTCTTCGATTAAAACTAAACAAATACTATTGTTTTTACCAACCATAGTGTCCATTTGAAATCAACCAAATTCATATTTATCATGTTTTGCTTCTTCAATAATTCTAAAATTTCTTATTTTCCCGCGATTATGAATCCTATTTTTTGTTTTATATTTTCTACCGTGAAAATACAAATTATCTTTCTTGAAATTTAAAAATCCCAAATGAATATATTTATATAAAGTTTTAAAACATATGGGAAATTTAACACCAAACTCTTTTTCATATTTTTTACAGATTTGTTCTGGTGAATCATGAAATTTGTTATATTTTTCATCTAGTCATTCTAAAATATTTAGCAATAATGATTATTTTTTAAAACATTTTTGTCGTTTTTGTAAATAATCTTCGTGTGCTAATTTAGCGTCATATTCATTATCATTTAACCTTTTTATTTCTCGTCTAATTGTATTGCGATTTTTATGCAATATTTTTGCTATTTTAGATATATTGGATTTACCATTTTTTCTTTTTAAAGAATCAAGTTCTAATAAATCTTTTAATATTATTCTTTCTTTAAAAGTAAAATGATGCTTTGTTTTATCCATTTTAAAAAATCCTTTCTTTTATATACAAAGTTAATTTATAGTTTTTTGAGGTTTTGGGCGAGCGGTTGATTTTCTTAAATTTTTGTGATAAAATAACTTACAAGTTAAAAAAGATTTTGAGGTTCTTTCAAACAAATTTGGGAACCTTTATAAAATTCTTCGCTTAACGCTTAGAATTTTTCCCAAATATTTTGAAAAGCGCGGCAAAAAATTTTTTAAATTTTAAGGCATTTTTCGCAAAACTTATGGAAATCACCGCGAGCCCAGATTTAGTACAATATAATCACAATAATAATCATTTGTATAATTTTCTTTCTAAAATAGATTTAAAAGTGCTTATATATATAATGTCAATAGATCTTGAAAAAAGTTTCAAGATAAAAGATAGGAAATTATAAAAAATGAAAAAATTACTTAGTTTATTAAGTGTATTAACAATTAGTGGAACTGCTGTACCAACAAAAATTGCCGCTAGTCCTTATCAAAAAGAAGAAACTAAATTAGAAAATAATGAAATTAGTTATTTACAAACAAATAATTTAAAAAATTTAAATAGAGTTAAAAGACAAGAAATAACATATCCAATATTAGAAGATGTGTTAATTGATTTAAGAAAAACTAGCATGAAAAAACCAATGGAATTTCAAATACATGATTGATGATGTGTTATTGCAATTTTAAAAAATATATTTAGTAATAATATTATTAATAATAAAGATCTTAAAGAAATAGAACAAGAAGAAATTGCAAGTTTTTTTCCAAACAATGCAAATGATGGCGCTTCATTATCAAAGGTAATTGAAATATTAAACACAAACCCGATAATTCAGGAAAATTTGGGATTTAATTTAAAGAAAATTGATTTAACTCGATTATTTTGAAATAAATTAAATGAAATAGAAAAAGTAATGTGGATAAGACATTTAATATGGGAATCTCTTTCTAGACAATCTCCTATTATGTTTGGTGGTTTATTTGATGACGACGAATATAATGATGAAGGATGTGATAGCTCTTATCATGCTGCATTAATTGTTGGAATCAAACCAAATAAAGAAAATATACTTGAAGATACTTATTATGTTAGAGATCCATGAAAAGACAGTGAAGCTGAATTTATTCCAGATCAAACTACAGAAATTTCAATGACGGGGAACAAATTTTTAATATTTTATTTAATCAAATAGAAAACGGTATCGTATTAATTCATGAAGATGTTTTTCAATTATTTTGTGAAAAAGCTATTAGTATTTTTTTATCAATTTGAGAAATGGCAGAACCAGAATTAATAGCAGCTATAGTATAGTAGAATTAAAATATGAAAAAAATATTAAGTCTTTTGGAAACAAATACTTTAATTAGAACAAATACAACAAATTTAGTTGCTTTTAATAAACCACAATATAGCAAAAAAGAATTAGCAGATTTAAAAGAAAAAAATAATATAAAAACAAAAAATGGTATTTTAGAATGAATAGCATATCAAGAAAAACCATTTAATCAAATTGATAATAAATAATATTTTGTTGTGTGGCGTGTTGATGAAAGTGCTGATTGGCGTATTATTAAGTTTAAAAATAATGAAATGACTATTAAAATTGATAATTCTAATAATCGGCAATTGCAAAAAACTGATTTAGGTATGGGAAGAGATTTATATATTACAAATGATTCAGGGTTTGTTAAATATGTGACACATTGAACAGATGATAATGGTTCTTACTTTAAATCAGTTTATCGTTGAAATAATGATAGCGAACCAAATATATATGTTGAAAATAAATTAAAAAGTTATTTAGATTTATAAATCTAAATAACTTTTTATATTTCTAATGTAATTAATGATAATTTTTCATTATTTTTATTAAATAATTTTAAATTATTAATATTAATTTGTTCTTTTGTGGGTGGATAGGAAAATATTAAACTATTTGATTTTTTTTAAAAATTAACAACTGCGATATTTGAATATGAGTTTTCATTTTCAATGCCATTTTTATACAAATATCATTCATTATCTTCGATTAATTGTAAATATGTATTTCTGTCTTTTCCACTGACTTTAGTTCCGATAGGACAATTTTTGATTAATTCTAAGTTAATATCTTTTCCTTCAGTAATTTTTTCATTTATTTTTTCAATAAAAATATTTATATCATAATTCCCATAACATCATATGCCAGATATTTCGATTTGATTTAAATTAAATAGTTTTTCGTGTTTTAAAAAAGTTATTTTAATACTGTCCTCAACTAAATTTTTAGTTATACTCACTCAATTTGATTTAAAATAAAGTAATTTATTTCATTGAGAAAAATAGTTTAAATAATCTTTTATTTTGTCATTAGAAACAATTAAATTAGTTAAATATTTGCCATATTCACCATCAGATAGTTTAATTTCAGCAGGAATAAGAGAAGGTATATTATTTGTTTCTAATTCACTTGTTATGGATAATCAATTAAAGTAATTTGCTTCTAATTGATAAATATAGTTTTCTGAAATATCTTTGTTTTTAACAGTTACTTTAATTTCATCATTTTTATTAATATTATTTTGATTTTTTAAATTTCAATCTGTAATTTGTCCTGTTTTAGGTAAAATAAACGGTGTATTTGGTTCGCTATCATTATTTCAACGATAAACTGATTTAAAGTAAGAACCATTATCATCTGTTCAATGTGTCACATATTTAACAAACCCTGAATCATTTGTAATATATAAATCTCTTCCCATACCTAAATCAGTTTTCTGCAATTGCCGATTATTAGAATTATCAATTTTAATAGTCATTTCATTATTTTTAAACTTAATAATACGCCAATCAGCATTTTTATCACCACGCCACACAGCAAAATATCATTTATCATCTTTCTCATTAAATGGTTTGTCATTTGAATAAACCTCTTCTCAATAATTTATTGGTGTTGTTGGAATAGAACCACCAGTAAAATTAAAATATGATGAATTTAATTTAACTTTGCAATGTTCAAACTCTCAATATCCAGTTTCTACCTCTCTTGGATTAGATATTAATTCAAAATAATAAGGGGCAAATAATTTAACATCATCATTATAGCCTTTATTAATTGCATATTTACTATATGTATAATTTGATAACATGTATATCACTTGTTTAATTCTTTTTACATATCTTTTATGTAATTCACTTGGATTGTCTAATTTTCAATTTTCAAATAAACCATCAATAACATCTTCTGGTTTTTGTCCTTCAAATTTTTGACGTAATTCAGCCGCTTTATTAGTGGGATTTCCTTTTTCATCATATTTTGCACCTTGAAATTTTCAATCATAATTATAACGATAAGTTAAATAATTTAATAAAACTTTTTCTAAACCATTATTTTTTATTAAACTTAAAATATCATCTGGTTGAATATATATTTTTGCAATAAACCACGGTAAAAAACTTTCGGTAAATCAATATTGAAATACTCTTAAATTAGGTTTTGTTTCAATAGACATAGATAGCAACGGTACTAAATTAGCATTTTCAACTATTGATGAAGGATAAGAATAAACACCATTAATATTACCTCAACATTTAATATTTCCAAATAACATTGATTTAGGGTATTTAATCTCAATCCCAGTAAATACTGTATCTTCGGGTAATAATTTTTGTAATACTAAATGAATACTATTTTGGTTTTTTCATTTAAAATCAGTCACCTTAACTAAATGAATAGATTTAATAATATCAACACCATCAGATGAATAAGGTCTTTCATATTCTTCGATAATATAACATTCATTTTTATTGTCTTCGGTAATTGGTTCATTAATAGATACTATTTTTAAGTCATAGGATTCTAAAAATTCTTTGTCTTTTTTGAAATATCATTAATTAAAATATCTTTTTCATCAATCATTACATAAATTGTGCTATTATCTTGTACTGTGGTATTTTGTTGTATTTCTAATTTAAAGTTAAAATAGCTAATTTCATAACCAGTTATTTTAATATATTCATCTTTGTCAATAAAACCTATTTTAACGCTATTTTGAGAGTAGTTTAAGATTGGTTTTTGCTTTGTCTTAACAAGATTATTAATTTTATAAATATATAAGGTTATAGCACGGTCTTCAGTAAATAATTGTTCTAAATCAGGGTCGCTGTACTGCGATTGACTAGCAAAATCTAATGGAATACTATCAATTGAATAGTTAATTGGTTCATCATTTTTTGCTAATTGTGCTAACATTTTTTCAGATGGTTTCAACATTATTCTTTTCCTCTTTTTCTTTTATTTTTTCTAAATTGTTTATATGTTTAGATGTCATTTTTCAATAAGACCGTATTACAAAATAAACAATAATCAGAGTTAATTAAATTAACTGGACATTCACAATTTTTACAATATTTTGCCATTATTCTTGTTTTCCTTCTTCATTAGGCATATTGATAATAGTTTCGTTGTTTTTTAATTGTCTGTTTAAAGTAGCATTTACTGGTAAGCGAACATCAACAATTAACTCGTCAATATTTTTAATATTGAATGTTTTACTGTTTAAAATAGCATTATCATATTTAATTAACTTAATAATAAATTCAGTTAATTTAATTTCTCTAATATATATCATTTGTTCGTATGATGCGTTTGTTTGAATATTTACACCAGCAACTTCTGCCTGAGTTTGTTGTGCTCCCTTAGCAATGGCGGGAACATGATGTCGATTTATTTTATAGTAATTTGTTAATAATCAATCATATATTTTAGTTAATTGCTCACCTTTAAAATTACCAGCAATATAGTCTACTGGTTGAAAATTACTATCAGGGTTTCCTTCAACTAATAACAAGTCATTTCCAATAAATGATGCCAGCATTTTACTAATTTCTTGCTCAACCACACCAGTAACTCCATTAGTATTAATAGTAAATTTACCACTATTTAATAATGGATCTAACATTATCTTTTCAACAATAATATCTAAAATACTAGCAAATTGTTTACCATAACGAGCAGAAGGCTCAAAATTAGGGTTATTATGAATAATTTGAATTGGAATAAAATTAAGTGGTAATATTTCTTCTCTTTGTAAAGTTGTATAGTTATTTCATTTAGCATCATCAATATATAAGTCGGTAATAGTACTATATAATCGTGTTTTTAACTTTCTAATAACTTTAACTTGTTTAGTTACAGCATCAATCTCTAATTTTTCAGTAATAAAAATACTCTGATCATTTTTAATATAAGGGTCATAATCAAAAGTGCAAGATACTAAATTACCTAATTCATCATACTGGTTATTGTAAAAATCAATAGTAATAAAATTAAGTTTTGAATTATTAGCAAAAATAAAATATGCACCTTTACCATTCTTATTAATTTTATATTCGTTATATCAATTCTTATTGGTAAAGTCCTGTATTTTTAAAAAGCTATTAATTAATTTAGTATCTATTTTTTGATTAGTAAGTGGATTATAAATGCTAATTTCTAAATCTCGCAGATTTAAAAAATTAGCATTATCTTCACAAATTCTTTTTTCTAAAATCTCATTATGTTTTTGAACAGTAACATTTTTACGATTAGTAATCGTTGATGCTAAATTAAGATAATAACCATCAATATCATATTCTTTTTTTAATTTCTTTTTTGCTGATAATAATCCCATTTATAACACCTCTTTATTTTGTATCTTCTTTTTTAATAACATCTTCAATACTATCTTGTTTTTGTTGTTTGTTATGTGTTTTGATAAATCTAATTGTTTCAATAATCAAAACTATAATTCCAGCTCCTATAAGCATTGCTGAAACAATAACATATGCTGGTCAAGAAATACCTAATGTTTTTTCTCCTATAAAACAAATAATAATTCCTGCAATAAAAAACAATGATGAAATTCCAAATATTTTCAAAAACATAATTACATCTTTAACTTCTACTTTTGGAATAATAACATCTCCTTTCTAATTTACTTTTTTTCTTTCAATAAACACAAATCCCAAAGGTCTAAATGTTGCTGGACCATTAACTCCAATATTAATCAATCCATCAGGATTAATAGATAATGCTAAACATGCACTATTAACACCTATTTGATCATATATAACACCTATTGTTTGTCTAAAACTATGCCTTGTTTGCAACATCCCTTGACTTTTTAAATCTCCTTTGCTATCTTTTCCTGAGGCTCAAATTCTATAAATATAATTTTCTTTATCAAAATTAGGAATAGTATATCCTTTTTGACCAACTTTAAAATCACTAGTATCAACAATTTCTCAATCTGGAACTTTTGGTATAACAATTGATTTTTTTAATTCATCTAAAATTTCTTATTTTATTTTTGCAAGTTTTTCATCTTTAATTTTTTCTATAACAAGTTTATCTAATAAAGCATCAACTTCTAATTGAGTATAATATGCTTCTAAATCAATCATTGTTAAATCAATACCTTCTTCTTGAAAAGTACGAAACATTTTCTTTAAAGTTGTTAAATTAGCCAATGATTTTGCATAGGTAGGCAATAGACCTTGTCATGTTGCCATTGGGTCATTTTGTGAAGAATAATTAATATCACCAACACTCATATTTGCCGAAGTAAAAAACTCAATTGGAATACGATTAAATGTTCAATGTTCAATTAAAATAAACACCATATTAATACAAATTTTCTTTAATAATGGGTCTTTAAATGTTTCAAATTTTAGCTTTGAAAATGGATAGTTTAAGTAAGAATTAATCATATTTTGGGCTCTTAAAGCAAATGTTTTAAATCATAATTCTACATCACCTTTAAAGAACTTATTATAACGAACTGGAACTTTTGTAAATTTTACCTGTCATTGGAATAAAATTATTATAATTTTCCAAAGTAACATTTTGTCATAATTCATTTAACATTTAATCATCTCCTTATCATTTACTTTTTTTAGAATATATTTTCTTTAATATAAATTTTTTACTATTTATTAATGTTTTTGTTTTAATTTTTTTGTTTAAATCTTGTTTTGTTCTGAGTTGTTTATATGCTTGAAATCTAGTCCATTACCCAATAAACTAGTAATTGCACTATCTTCTAACGCATTTAACAATTTATTTTTATTAAAGTTATTTTTAAATTGTTCTTGCATTTTTAATATCTTAGCAATTGTCCGATATATTTTAAAACTATCTTTTACTACTTGCTGATAAGCAAGTGGGGCAAAAGAAACTAAATTAAACAAACTTGTTTTTTAAATCCCCAACCAATAAACCACTCACTGTTCATATAGAATTTAAACGGTTCAGGAGCCAAAACAAACTGTTCTGCTTTGATTAAAGTTGTCATAATGAGAATAGGGACATATTTAGGATTTTTATAATATATTGTTAAAGCAACTTAACCCGCAACTGATAAAGGAACAATTTTAACTGCTAAAAAAACATCAGAACCATAAGCAAAAGGTAATAATTGACCTTTTTTAATAGCCTTAGTTTCAAATTTAGATAATATTTTTTTAGTTTTATCAGTAATTTTACTAATTACTTTTTGTTTAATAGTAATTATTTGTTTTTGAATTGGGGTTAATAATTTTTTAGTTACTTTTTGAATATAAAAATTTGGGTTTAAATGATTTAAAATTTTATTTAATTTAATTGGTGTTTGATGAAAAATATTTAATAATTTATTATTATATATTTTACTGCCCCTCATTAAATTAGCATTTAATAGTAGATTTTTACCAACACCTTTTTTATGAAGATTAGTCATAATGTTATATCACTCATTAGTATTAATTTTACTTATTTTATCAATATTTAATCCATATTCAGACAATCATTTATTAGCATTTTTTCATTCACGCGTGGTATTTTTTGAACTAATTTAGGACTTATTTTTTGAATATTTTTCTCAATTTTTAATAAATTATTAATTGTTTCTAAATTAGAAACTTTAAAACCTTTAAAAAATCATTTCGGGCTAATTTTCCAATTGTATATAATAAAGTTTCATTATTAGCCTGCTTTGTAAAATCAAATATTAATTTATCAGATAAAATCTTTTTACCTGTAACTTGCCTTGCAACATCTTCTAAATTATTAGCAGTTATTACACCTAATTTTTCAAGTAGTTTAGTTTCTTTTGCTAATTTTAAAATTCTAGTTGTTCGAACAGCACGCGTTAATTTACCAATTCCACCAATTGCTGGTAACAAATTTAAGGCGGTACTTTTTGCTGTTACTTCTGATGTTAATTTATCATATATTTGATTTACAGCAAAATCAGTTGCTGTTTCTACTCCAAACGAGATAAATGCTGCGGCAAAATTAGATAATCCCGCACCAAGACCAACAGTCGAAGCAATACCACCAGTTAAAACTGATAAACCAAGAGCTAAAACTTGAATTCCTAAAAATTCTAATAACTGTAAACCAAAACTTTTTTCTTGTTGTTGGATCGACAATCTAGTTGGATTTTTTTAACAGCATAAATAAGGGCTGTTTTAGATGTTCCAATTGGCATATCATTTATCAAACGAAAAAGTACTATTTTTTAGTACTATTAAGAATTTTTAATTTTAACATCAATCGGATTTGTTTGACCAGTAGCGTTGTTTTTACCTTCAATTTGAACTGCAACTGTTTTATCATTCGTAATATTAATTGGTCAGTCTTCACCTTTACTTTCAATAAAGTAATCAAAATCACTTTCAATTAAAGAACTATTTACTGCTTTTACTGCTTTTAAAACAACATCTTTAAATTGTGGTTTTAACTGTTCGGCTGTTGCTTTTGTTGGGTCTGCAACATGAATAGTTGGTTTATCTAATTTATTAATTTTACTAATATCAATTTTTGAAACAATATGTTTAATAATTCCTTTTGGTTCAACCACTGCTCCACCTAAATATAAAACTCTTTCCATAATCAAAGTATTACCCATTCCAGTAGCTAACGCAGCAGCATTAACTCTTAACGGAGTATGATCTTTTTTGTGTAAAATAAGAGGATCATATTTTTTGCTAAACTTAAAGGCAATTGCATTAACACCATCTGGTAATAATTCAATTGTTCCTTCTGAACCATCTTTATTAATAATTGGTAATTTTTTAGGAACCATATAGTATGTTGTTCCTTCAACAGTTTTCATTGCTCCACTTGTTGTGATTACACTATTTATTTGGTTGTTTGCTCCAAGTTGTAACTGTAATTTATTACGAATTCCACGAATAAAATCAGCCGAACCTAAAACAATTGTTTCTGATGGAGTAAAGCCGTTTTCATATATTTTATCCATAATTTCATCATGAATTTGTAAAGCATTTGTATCATCTGCTTTTTTTGCCTTGAATAGTTTTAACTGTTCCTTTATTAATAATTTCTAAAATTTTATTGCGTTTATAAGCAACCTCAGTATCCATTGCTTGCTCAATATCGGCAGCCCAAAGATTAGGATTAAAATCATTTTCTACAGGGTCTAATTTACGAGCAAAAGTTAAAATTGTATCTAATTCAACAACTCCATCTTCAAATTCTACTGTTGAATATTTTAGAAGATTATTATCGGTATTAAATACTTGTCCATCTTTTCCCAAACCTTCATTATATTTAATATTTTTCTTTCTTTTATATGTTAAACCAAATTTATTTGCTTCTTTTCACGCAAATAAAGCTTCTCAACTAAATTTTTGTTGATAAGTTTGTAAATATCATTGTTCAAATGTTTCTCGGTCTCGTTTTGTTGCTTGATTAGCAATATCTCCGAAAATTCTTTGCGGGTTTTGTGCCATAATTTACTTCCTTCTTTCTATTTATTAAATACATTGTCTGTATCTAAAATATTGTTTTCTTTGTTTACTACTTTTGGTACGCCCCCAGTATTAACTGTTTGTACCTTAATTAATTTATCATAAACACTTTGCAATTGTGTTTTAATGATTTCAATATCATCAGTAATATCATAAGATTTTAATAAAACATTTTTAAATTCTTCATTATCAGTTAAAGAATTAATAAAGTCAATTACTTCATTTGTTTTAATTGAATTATTTGTTGTTCAATTTGTGAAGTTAATTCAGTATTTTTTGTTTGTAGTTCGTTGATTTGCTGATTACTATTTTCTAAATTAATTGCATTAAATTCTTCAACTTCAGCAGTATTTTCTAAAATAATTTCAGCAGTTTTAATATTTAAACTACCATCTTCATTTTTAATAGATTCACTATTTTCATTAATAAGAACATATTTTACATTTTTTAATGCCATTGTTTTTCCTCCTATTTTTTAATATTTGTATTTGTTCTTTTTCTAATCGCTTTTTGTATAATTTCAAAACTGTCTACTCTAAAAGACAAAAAATAGCGTTTAGTTTTTATATTTAACTGATTAAATACTGAGCCTTTAATTTTTATCTCATCATCTTTTTTTGATTTCAAAAACTCAGTTAAAATAGATGGGTTATATATTGATAATGTTGAGTAATTTAATCCTTCTCACTGGCATTTAGCCGAACAAGCATCAACTTCAACACCAGCAGCAACAAGAGCCTTAATCTTAGTTTTAATAGGATTTTCATGTAATCTAACAGTTAATTCTAACTTATTAACTTTTTTATTTTTTATTTTAGGTTTATTAGTTATTGATTTTTTAGGCAAATTACTTTTTGTTTGTGCCATTTTTATCAACTCCTTTTGCTAAAAATACTGTAAATGTTTTCAAGCATCGTGTTCGTGCTCTGACATTTTAATATTTCCTTTATAAATATAATTTTTCTTAATGACTGGTGATTGTAAAATATATTTTAAATTAAATAGATATTTGCATAAAACTTTTAAACCACCAATAAATTTAGGAGTAGATAATGAATTTTTTATTTTTAAACCCTTATGAAGTTGATAATCTTTAATTATTACAATAACTTTATTTAAATAAGAACAAATTTTATTTTTAAACTCATTTAATATTAAATACATATTATTTATTGCTTCTTCTTCATTTTTGGAATTAAAAGTAATATTATTAATTATTTTCTTTTGCAAAACATTATAAATAATAATACCAGTTTGTCCAATTCCAGCAGGGTCAATTGCAATAATATATTTTAATTTATTTGTTTTATTTTTTTGTCAATTTGTAATATTTTTCATCCATCGGATGCTAAATCTAAAATATCGTTAATTTTATAATATTGCATATATGAAACAATAACATCTCACTTGTCTTTAAATAAATTTAAGTACATTTTGGCTCATTCTAAACATTGCAAATCATAATGCTTTTTATGATGTGAAATACGACAATTAATAGGTTGACAATTAACTCAATAAAATGATGTTGTTATTTCATTTCAAGTTTTATTAATATATTTACTTTTATATTCTGTCATTTATCTATACTCCTTAATTCTTTTTATTTGTTGCTCAAATTTCATCATTAATATCATTTACTGTTACCAGATAAGCTTGTATCATTAATTCTTGTAATTTATTTTTAATTTTTTTATTTCATTTTTTCATCAAATATTTTCCTTTCTGTAAAAAAACATAATATTCCTTTATTGGTTAATATTTTGATATTTAGTAAATAATTTATTTTAGTATTTAATTACTTCGTCGCTCGCTTCACTTTGGGGAGTGAGCGGGGGCGGATAGGATATTTTGATAGAGTTTACCCCCATACGGAAATAAACAAAAAACAGTTTACCCAGTTATTAATTACGCTTCATCCATCCCTAGACAACTTTATACAAAGAAAATAACCTTTTGGAGTTCCAACCCTCTTGTTTTTTTAGTGTCCGATATTGTTTTTTTCGGTTTAACAACACTCTTTTTATAAAAACAAGCCAAAAAACACATGCTCTGACATTTCGAAAGTGATTAATCTTGCCGAGAATTAAAGAAATAAATAGGAGTAGTAAATCCAATCGCTTTCACACTTTCTTTAAGGCTTCGTTCCATAGATGAGTTATCCATCTTTAAGCATCAAAAAATATTAAGTTTTAAAGATTAAATTTTAGATTAATCGTTAGATAGTATCTTTATTTTTTTATCTCATTATCTTTTTTAATTCTTTGTTTATTAAATATATTTTTTAGTAATTATATTTAACAATTAATTAACAACTAAATAAAACAATTATTCAAAATTTTTTAAGAAAAGAGAAAGGATGGATTTTTCTGAAAAAACATATTTTATTAAGTGTAAAAGATACTATCTAACGATTAATCCAATAAATATAAGTATTTTTTACAAAATAAAAAGCACTTTATTCTTTTTCAATAAAGTGCTACATTTGAATTTACAATTTACACATCAAAATAAAAAAAAGTAAATTATTTTACTTTTTTCAGTTAAATTAATTTGCTAATAATTAAAACTTTATTTATAACACAATAAATAAAAAATAATATCTTTTTTTGCATTTTCATTATTTTTGTGCTAAAGTCCTAAACTATAGAAAAGAGGGTATAAAAATAATAAATGTTGATAACAATTTTTAAAAGAATTTTATTAATTTATTAAATATACAAAGTATTGAAATTATTCAACAAAGTTTAGAAGATTGTGATGAATGAATTTTTAAAAATTATAAAATTGATAAAACTTTAAAAGAATTTAAAAATTATAAAGTAAAAGAAATAAAACCAAGAAAATTAACTATTTTAAATGGGAAAATAACTTTTAAAAGAAGAAAATATTATAAAATTAATCAAGAAACAGGTAAAGAAGAATATATTTTTCCTTTGGATAAACTTTTAGGAATTAAAAAATGACAAAGAATAGATAATTATGTTAAAGAAAAAATATTATCATTTATTGGCAATAAAAAAACATATCAAGATATTTTAGATACTATGAAACATGTAAAAATTTGTATAAAAACAATTTCAAATATTATGAAAAATGCAAAAATTGATAAAGAATATTATATTAATAAAACTGATAAAAAAATAAATGTACCTCATACTTTATATATTCAAATTGATGGAACTTATTTAAAAATTTGAAATGAAAATAAAAAGGGGAAAGAAAAAATAAAAAAACATAGTATATTTTCAACTGTTCATACTGGTTTTGATAAAACAAAATCAACTAAAAAAAGACCTGTAATTGCAAATAAATTAGGAGTTATAGAACTAGATAATATTCCAGAATATATTAAAAAAATAGTAAATTAATTAATTTTGTTAGTAAATTACTTACATTAATTACAAGTTATTATGATATTAATGACAATATTGAATTTATGGTATTAGGAGATGGTGCACCTTGAACTTAAAAATATGGCAAAATTTATTTAAGAATATTTTCCTAAAAATAAAGTACATTACACGATAGATAAATTTCATCTTACAAGTAGATTTAAAAAATTATATCCTTAACAAAGTAAAAACAAAGAAAACAGAGAAACATACCATAAAGCAGTCGATTATTTTTTAAATGGTAAATATGAAGAATTATTAGAACGCTTAGAAAACAGTGCTTCTTTTATAAAAGAATCAAAAATGAAATTCTTAAAAGAAACAATTAAATTAATTAAAAATAATGAAGAAGGTGTCAGAAATCAAACATTATGAAATAATATTGGTTGTCATATTGAGGGTGATATATCACATTACTGTAAAGGTGTTTTGGTTAAAAAAGCAACTTATCATGAAAAAACTCTTAAAAATAAATTAAATACTAGTATGATAAATTTTAAAAATAAAATTAATTTATTTAATACTAATAAACCATTAGAAGAAAATAGAATTAATTATTCAGTTAATAATTTTGTAAATAATAATTTACAACCAAACTTATATTTTTATTAATTTTATCTAATAAATTAAATAATTTTAATAAACATGTATTTTTGTCGTGGAAAAATTTAAAAAATGTTAAAATATTGTTGACAATAAAATTAAAAGTAATATAACTTAAATAAGTAAGTGGTATTTTTATTCCACAATTTTTAAGATATTAATTAAAACCCTTAAATAATACATACAGCCAATAATTTAATGTGAAAAAATTTTTTAAAAAAGTATGAAAAAATGATATTTTTAAAATTTGTTTAACGAGTTTATTGATAACAATAACAACATTTTTGTTTTTTTATTTTAAAATATGACCATGATTTAGTTTTCAGTATAACGAATGAGGAATACAGATAGCTTTTTTTTGTTTAATGATATACATTATACTTGTTGCTGTGGATATTCTTTTTATTGGAAAAATAATATTTGATTTGTTATTTTTTATTTGAGAACTAATTGAAAATAAAAAAGAAAAACAACATAAATAATTAAAATAACACAAAACAAGATAATTAATATCTTGTTTTTAGAAAGAGGTGCAGAAATGATTAATTGCCCATTTTGTAAATATATTCATAATATTTATAATGAAAACAATATTAATATATTATTTTTTTGTTCTTATAGGTATCCCAATTCATGAATCCTTTCATAATCATTAAAAATTACTTTAATAATCAACAGCAATATTATCGAAAAAAGAAAAATATTTATTATAAAAAAAGAAACAAATTCAGTAAAAGCAAATTTTTAAAACAACAAAGGAGGATGAAAATATGAAATCAAACAACACAGAAGATTTTAGTGGAATAATGAATGTTGTTATATTATGAAGCAATGTTGTTTTGGGAGTAATAATGGGTTTGGCAGTTGTTTTTGCAATTTGAAAATTAATTATTATTTTAATTTCAATAATGCGAAACGCTGATAATCCTGAAGCAAGAGGAAATGATTTAAGTGCTTTAAAATGGCCGATTATAGCAATTATTATAATTTTAGTTGTAATTGCTGTTATGAATGTTATTTTTTACAAGTTATTAAATCATATAACTATTTGGGCAATTATGTTTAGAGCCAGGGGAAGTTTAAAACACTTATGGAACGGGATGTTTTATTTTAATGAATACTGGTGAAAAACCAGTTACATTAAAAAATGGCTTATTAACAATAATAGCCTTAGATTATCAAAACAAAATTACTTATGCCTTAGAAGGGTCAGTCTTTGTTGCTGGAGCTGCTATTCAATGACTTCGTGATCAAATTAAAATTGTTTATCATGCTAGTGAAACAGATTGATATACTAATCTTGTTCAAGGTGACCAGCAAGTTTATGTTGTTCCTTCCTTTACCGGGTTAGGATCACCTTACTGTGATTCTTATTCACGTGGTGCAATTTTTGGATTAGAGCGTGGAACAAAACGAGAACATTTAGTTAAAGCAACATTAGAATCACTTGCTTATCAAGCATATGATGTCATTACTGCCATGGCTGAAGATTTACAACAGCCAATTAAACGAATTAAAGTTGACGTTGGTGCTAGTCAAAATGAATATTTAATGCAATTTCAATCTGATATTTCACAAGTTGAAGTAATTCGCCCGCAAAATATTGAAACCACAGCCATGGGAGCTGCTTTTCTAGCCGGATTAGCTGTTGGATTCTGAACATCACCAGCAGAAATTAAAAAAATATCCGCTGTTAGAAAAAATATCATGCTAAATTAAAACAAGAAATTGTAGCAAAATTATTTAAAGGATGAAAAGTTGCTGTTAAGCGTACTTTAAACTGATTAAAAGAGATCGAATAAATTAATACGCTTATTAAGTAAGTTAAAATATTTTTAATTTTAAATAAAATGCATATGATATCAAATTTTATAGCATATTTTTAAATTTAAGATAAAAAAATGTGAGTATATTTTTACTCACATTTTTTATTTATCTGATAAATTAATAAATAATTCTTTAAAAATAGGGTTGTTTTTAATTTCATTTATGGAGACAACAATTTTATGAGAATTAATTTCTAATTTTTTCTTTTCATATTTCAAATCAATATCCATATTTTTAATTTTACTATTAATTTGTTTTTTTAAATTATTGCTCGCCAATTTTATTTTTATTACCCCTCTCCAATACAATATAATACTATCATATTATTACATATAGTATCAAAACGATGTTTCAACTATTTTTTAAAATTTCAAATATTTGGTATTGTTACGTTCTTTTATCACCATAAATATTTATATAATCATAATAAAAAAATAACCTTTTATAAGGTTATTTTTTTAAATCAGCAACATGTTTTTTTAAATTATAAAATGTTTTGATTCCATCATATTCAGCTACTGTTCCTAAATCATCTTCAATTGCTAATAAACGATTATATTTTGAAATTCTATCACTTCGTGACATACTTCCTGTTTTAATTTGACCAGTATTTAAAGCGACTGCTAAATCAGCAATTGTTGAATCTTCTGTTTCTCCTGAACGATGTGAAACAACTGCTGTTCAACCTGCTTTTTGTGCTAATTGAATTGTATCAATTGTTTCAGTAACTGTTCCAATTTGGTTTAATTTAATTAAAACAGAATTTGCGGCGTTACGAGCAATCCCTTCTGCTGTAATTTTTGGATTTGTAACAAATAAGTCATCACCAACAATTTGAATTTTATGTCCCATTGTTTTTACTTGTAATTCAAAACCAGCTCAATCACCTTCTGCTAAACCATCTTCAATTGAAATAATTGGGTATTTATCAACTAATTTGTCTAAATATTTAATTAATTCTTCTGTTGTCATGGCATATTTTTTACCAGTAACTTTTTCAATTTTCTTAAAGTGATATTTTTTATCATCAAAATATAATTCTGATGAAGCACAATCCATTGCAATCATAACACCTTCTTTGCCTGATTTATATCCTGCTTTTTCAATTGCTTCAACAATTAAATCTAAGGCAACCTCAGCTGGTGTTTTTGTTTGAAATGAAACTAAAGTTTGATCTTTATATGCTCAATTAAAATGCGGAGCAAAACCACCTTCATCACCAACAGCAGTAATATCACCTTTATCATGTAAGAATTTTTTTAAAGTATGAAAAATTTCTGATGATCATCTTAAAGCTTCTTTAAAAGTTTCAGCTCCAACTGGCATAATCATAAATTCTTGGAAATCAATTGCACTATCAGCATGTTCTCCTCCATTAATAATATTCAACATTGGAACAGGTAGTTTTTTCCCATTTACACCACCTAAATATTTGTATAATGGCATTTCTAATTCCGAAGCAGCTGCTTTTGCAACAGCCATTGATACTCCTAGCATTGCATTAGCACCTAAATTCTTTTTAAAATCAGTTCCATCTAATGTAATCATGGCATGATCAATTTCAACTTGGTTTGTTGCTTCCATTCCAACCAGTTGTTCGGCAATTTTTGTATTAACATTCCCAACTGCTTTTAAAACACCTTTCCCTTGGTAACGTCCTTTATCACCATCTCTTAATTCTAATGCTTCACGACTTCCAGTTGAAGCTCCTGATGGTACCATTGCTGAACCATATCCGCCAAATTCTGTTCAAACTTCAACTTGAATAGTTGGATTTCCTCGTGAATCAATTACTTCACGAGCATTAATTTTCTCAATTCTCGACATAATTTTTTACTCTCCTTCTAAGTGTATAATGTTATTATATTATTTGTTCAAAAAATAGTAAACAAAATCGGTTGAAAATCCAAGAAAAATACTACTTTTATTGTTTTTCTTTTGGAAAAACTAAAATATTTGCTATGATATTATTAAATATGTTATTAAATTTGGACAAGAAGGGAGAACATATGGAACAAAAAAAACCAACAATTGTTTCAGGCATTACTGCGACAGGACAATTAACTTTAGGAAATTATATTGGGGCGATAAAAAATTTTATTGAATTACAAAAAGATAATAATTTAATTATTTTTGTGGCAAACTTACATGCAATTACAATTCCAATTAGCAAAGAAGAATTACGAAATAACATTAAAAATATGGTTGCATTATATTATGCATGTGGTTTGGACCCACAAAAAGCAATTATTTTTGTTCAATCAGATGTCTTAGAAGTTACCTTATTAGCACATATTTTATTGTGCAATACAACTATTGGGGAATTATCACGAATGACACAATTTAAAGACAAATCAATAAAAATGAAAGCAGAAAATGGAACTGAATTTATTCCAACCGGATTATTAACTTACCCAACTTTAATGGCCACGGATATTTTATTATATGATGCTGATTTAGTTCCAGTTGGAAAAGACCAAAAACAACACATTGAATTAACACGAAATATTGCCGAACGAATGAATAATCGTTATCAACAAGATTTATTTAAAATTCCGACCGACTTTATTCCGCCAATTGGTGGTAAAATTATGGATTTACAAAATCCAACTAAAAAAATGAGTAAGTCTTCCAATGATCCTAAGTCTTTTATTGGTTTATTAGATGCACCCGAAATAATTCGAAAAAAAATCCGTAGTGCCGTAACTGATTCAGAAGGAAAAATTGCTTATAATCCTGAGCAAAAACCAGGCGTAAGTAATCTTTTAACAATTTATGCTGTTTTAAAAAAAGTAACAATTGAAGCAGCTGTTAAGGAATTTGTTCAACACGATTATGACCAATTAAAAGAACAAGTTGCCAATACAATTATTGAAGTTTTAGAACCAATTCAAAAAAAATACCACAAATTAATGCAAGATCAAACAATTGATGAATTAATTGATTTAGGAGCAACAAAAGCACGAGCAATTGCTAATAAAAAAATAACAAAAGTTAAAAATGTTGTTGGATTAAATTATAAAAAAAAGTAGCCTTTAAATAAAAAATAGACACATAAAGTATAAAATTTATGTGTTTATTTTTGTTATATTTAGTTTTGAATTTGGTATTTTAATTCATTTAATTCTCACAATGATTCTGAATATAATTAATTAAATATTCTTGTAAATCTTTATTAAGTTCATAACTTCAAAAAACATTTGAATTTAAACTAATTGTTAAATAATAAATCGTTGTTGAAAAATGGCTACCATCTAAAATATATTCTTCCATTGTTGTTTGTCCCGTCGTATAAGTATACTCCGTTGTATTACGAATTAACGGAAACAAAATAAAATCACGATATAATTGATTAGCTGTTGGAAAATGGGTTGACATACTTGCAATATATGTTTTAAATAAAACATTAGTTGTTGGTAGCTCAAATGCTAGAACATTTGAAGGATTATTAAAATAATAATTAATAATTGGTCATAAAGTATGAGCTTTTCTTTCTTTTGAAAACATTGTGAAAATTGTATTATCATTTTGATGTTTTACTCAATATTCATCTTGATCATTAATGGGTTGTAACATAAAATGTGTTAAAAACTTGCCAACCACTGGCTGCAATGTTGCATCTTGGGTTGGAATATAATAATGTTCTGGATAAATACAACTAATCGTTAAAATACTTGAAGTTGTAAACATTATCATCGTTCCAAAAAAACTAAGCAATTTTTTCATCGAATCATTCCTTTTGATAAACTATCTTTTAAATTATAACAAAAAATAGTGATTAAAAATTAAAATTATTTGGATCAGCTCCTAATCTTACCTGTGGTAAAGCAAATAATGCTGCCATATCTTCATCATCTAACATAAAATCATCTAGTTCACTATTAGCAATAATACGTTCCTTATGGGTTGATTTTGGAATAACAACAATATTTTGTTGTATTGCTCATTTTAAACAAATTTGGGCAGTACTTTTCTGGTGTTTTTCTGCAATTTTAAGAACAGTTGAATTTGTCATACATTGTCCTTGCATTAAAGTTGCTCATGATTCAATAATAATGTTGTTTGCTTGGCAAAATTTAACAACATCAGTATTATTTAAACCAGGATGAAATTCAATTTGATTAACCATTGGTTTGATTTTACTAATTGCAATTAACTCTTGTAAATGGCTAACTTCAAAATTGCTGACTCCAATTGCACGAATTTTTTTTGCTTTATACTCTGTCTCTAACGCACGAAAACATTCATTTCGTTCGGCAGTGGGCCAATGAACTAAACATAAATCTAAATAATCCGTATCTAATCGTGTTAGTATGTTATCTACTTCATGTAATGCCACATCGTACTTATGATTAGCATTTCAAATCTTACTTGTTAAAAAGATTTCTTTTCGTGGAACACCACTATCTTTGATTGCTTTGCCAATTAATTCTTCATTTCCATAGATTTGAGCAGTGTCAATATGACGATAACCATTTTGTAATGCGGCAATAACAGCTTGATAAACTTCATGCTCATCAGTCATTTTATATGTACCTAACCCAATTAATGGGATTTCAACGCCATTAAAAAGTTTTAATTTCATTGTTAGTGTTTTCATTTTTATTCTTCCTTTCCTTGTTTTGACCTTTACATAATTATAACTTTAATTAAAATCAATAACAAGGAAAACAAAATTGAAATTCTGTTAACAATTAATTTCAAAAATTATTAAAAAATATCTTACTTCTAAGATATTTTTCTTTTATCGTCATTCATTTTAATATGCTGGTTGTTCTAACTGTTGCTCATTTAAAATTTTTTGATATTGACTATGAATTTTATTATGTGTGATATTTAATTGTTCAATATTAGTATTAAATTTTGCAAAATTTTTCGTAAACTCTTGTCAACGTTCAACTCAACGATCAAATTCGCCTTTTATTTTTAATAAATTAGTTTTAATAACTTCAATATTTTGATTAAAAGCAACTTCACGCATATGTTTTTTTAAAACAAATAAAATTGCTGATAATGTTGTTGGTGAAGTAACTCACACCCGTTTTTTAAATGCAAAAGTAATAATATCATCTGGAAATTGGCCATAAATAAATGCGAATAAATCTTCGGAAGGAACAAACATAATTGCACTTGAAATTTCATTTTCAAGATTAATATACTTAGCAACTTCATTAATTCGATCTTTTAAATCTTGTTTAAAAAGATTTAAATATTTATTTTTAATTGCGGTATCACTTGCTTCTAAGTATTTATTATAATTTGTTAATGGAAATTTTGCATCAATAGCAATGTTTTCTTTTGCTCCACCAGTTTTAACTAATGCATCAACAACAGTTCCTGTCGGCAATTTATATTGGCGGTCTCATCCTTGATGACTTTCACCATACATATCACTTAAAACTTTTTCTAATAAATATTCACCTAAATTACCTCGTTTTTTATTATTTAAAAAAATATCATTTAAAGTTTTAACTTTTTCTTCAACTTCTTTTAATGTTGTAGTTGATTCTTTTAAAACTTTTAAATTTGATAAAACATCAGTAAATGATTTAGAAATAATTTCACCTTGATGGTTTAAATTATTTTTTAAGTCAGTATCTTGCTTTGACAAGTTATTTTGAAAATTACTTAATCCTTCGTTTAAAATTGTTAAGTTTTGATTAAATTTAGTATCATTTTTAACTGAATTTGTTTGAAATTCACTAATTAAAGTTAATAATTCTCTTTTTTGTTCAGAAAGTTGATTTTGTAATCCTAATCCTTGTTTCTCTAATAATTCTTTTGATGCTTGAATATCTTTCTGTAATAATGCTGAATCATTATTTACAAGCGGTTTTTTATGTGTTTTTACTAAATAAATTATTAGAAAAGTAACTAAAATAACTAAAATAATTCCTAATAAAACATATGAAATTGTTGTCATTGTATTCCCCCCCTAAATATTTTAATGTTTTATTGTATTCCGCAATAATTTTAATTATAGCCTGTTCAAATAAAAAAATAAACTCATAAGATTAATGAGTTTATTTTTTCTTTTTATTCAAATGTAACATTTAATTTATAAGCTGGGATTTTTGTCATTAAAGAAGCTAAAGTATCAGAAGCTGCTAAAATTTTTGAACCTGGTTTAGCCTCAATAGTTGCTCCTTTACCATCCTCATTAAAAGTTACTCAAATTTCATTATATCAAATCTCCTGATATTGATCAGCAAATTGTTTTCCTAATAGCTTTGTAACAAGATCATAACGAAGTTCGTTTTCAGTTTCTTTTGTATAAATCTTATCTAATTTAACAGGGATTAATTTTTCTGTTGGTTTAACATTATCTTGCGTTAAAAACTTACGTGGTGTTGTCTTGACTGTAAAATTGGCAGTTAGTGTTGAATGATTAATAACATGCTCAACTTCCGTTGTAATTTTTAAAGTCCCTTCCCCATTATCTTGATTAATTGATATTTCAATTCCACGATCTAAAGCTCCCATCATCGCTTTTAACATTGCATCTTTATATAAACTTGCGAAAGGATTTCGGTCCCCAACAAACTCCATAATTGCTGCTGTTATATTCATTGTTGTACCCTCAGGGTCTTTTTTATAATCTGCTCAGACTGCATCAACGAGATAAATATCACCAATATTTTTTAATGGAAATTCTTGCGAAAATGTAATTGGTTCATTAACAATTTCAACTGCTGAACCAATAAAATTACCACCTGTTTTTGGCGTAATTACTCATTGACTAATTTCTTGATCAAGATTTATTTCAATATCAAAAAAAGTAAAATTTGTTCCATTTAAACTATTAACAACAGTTAACACTTCATCGATGGTTAATTTTGTACCAGAACCATTATCATATGGCAATGATGTAACAGTAATAATTTTACTAATATCATTTGTTGTTCATTTTAAATCAACTTTTTTTGTTAAAAATGGGCGATTTGGAACATCTGGCATAAAACGAATAATTGCTGTTTTCATTCCTGGCGCTAAATCAACATCTAAGTTATCAACATTATAACCTGCTTTTTTTAAATTTGCTTTAATAGTACCAACAGTTGGTATTCCTGTTGTATTAATTTCAGCCCCAGTTTTAGGACTATGACATGCAATTGCTGTCCCAACAATTGGGCTTATTAGTGATACTGATGCTAAAATCATCATTAATTTTTTCATTATTTTATTCTCCTTTGTTTTTCAATAATTTTTATTACATAGTTAATATTAAAATTAGTTTATTAATTTTAAAAACATTATTTTGTTAAAATTTTGGTAATAATACTGCCCTGTTGTGGTGGGGTTATTTCCTTTTTAAAAAGAATTAATCGATATGTTTTAATAATATTTGCAATAATAAATGAAATAATAATTAGTTTTTTTAATAAAAAAATAACTAATATATTAATTCGATATCGCATAAAAAGATACGGTTCCAAAATATTTAAAAATAATTTTAGATTAAGAAACGGATTAAAATAAATTAAATCATTAATTTTATACCAATAAATTAAATAAATCCGTAATATGACTAAAGCAATAAAAAAGGAAATAATAAATAAAGCATAAAAGAAATAAAACGAAATTAAAATTGATTGATAAAGTTGAAAATAAAACTGTGTAAAACGACTAAGTAATCCTGTTATCGTAATATTTCAATAAATAGTGTATGATAATCAAAAAATATTTGCTAATCATAATAAAATTACAATAACATTAACTTTTAAAATATTATATCATTGTAAGATGATCCGTTTATAATGTTTAAAATCACTTAAAATTTGGATTAAAACAGCTAAGAAAAATAAAAAAGCACCCGTTATTAAAACAATATAAGTTAAATTTAATGAAATACTAACAAATGCTCAATTTGTATAATGTGGTACAAAACAAGGCAAAAATAACGAAATTCCAAAATATAAAGTAAACAAAATAAAATATATATTAAAAAATACTTGAAAATACTTTTTGAAATCTGTTTTCATTTTAATCACCCACACATATTTCCTTTTATTTTAAATTATATCTTTTATTATATTTAATTTAAAACCCTATTGTGAACCAATAATTAAAGTAATTATAATTATCATTTTAATTATTAATAACATGTTCTAAGTAATTATACCGTGAAAAGTTTTAAAATTAAAATTAAAATTTTATTTTTTAATATATAATTAAAAAGAAAAGAACCTATATTTTTTACTAAATTCCTATTTAATTAACAACAATGAAAGAAAAAACGAGGAAACTATATGCAACAAAAAAAATAACATCTTTTTTATTAAAAAATGAAATATTTATTTTTTTGCAATTCCATTATTCATAATTTCTCTTATTAGTTTAGGAGTTCTTATTGCAACGGGATGATATCAAATTGACTACCAAATTGCTGCTGAACTTGCAAAACCTTTATCAAATGAATTTGTTAAATATTGAGTCCGTTTTTATGATCAATTAGGAAATACTGAAATTGTTATTGTAATTATCATTTATCTAACAATATTATTAGAAACATGGTTTTTGCTTAAAATAAAACAAGAAAAGCAAAAATTTATAAAAAATTATTTGATTACTATAATCTATTATTTCCTAGCCATAGGAGCATGACTTATTGGTAATATTGTTAATTTAGCCTTAATTCCAAGTCTTAACGAAGGCTTTGGACCTGGAATTGACTATCTTCTATTTGATAATTATAAGTATAAATTAACAAGTGCTATTTTAGTTTTTCTTTACCAATCATTCTTATTGGAATTGGTTTTTATTATGTTTGCTATGGGTTAGTTAAAACTAACCGTTTGTTAACAGAACAAACATGAATAAAAGCAACTAAAGGATTAAGTCTTTTAATTAGTACATATATTATTATTGTGATTTTAAAAGGTGCAACACATCGAATCTATTATTATAATGCTATTTTGGGTGATTTAATTGATGCCCATCCTGAATTCTTAGCTGCTTATCTTAAATCGGGTTTTCATTTTGGATATAACTTAGGTAACGGTTATCTTAATAATATTCCCTCAGAATGACAATATCCTTGGTGAAAACCACCAATTGGTTTATTTAGTAATGTTAATATGCCAACATTTAAAACTTCATGAAAATACGCTTTCCCAAGTGGTCATATTAATGCTACATATTGTACTGGCTCAATTATTCTTTTATTTTTAAAAAATAAGCAGAACAATAAAATTAACTGAAAAATAAAATTATGTTTTATTATTTGATTAATTCATGTTTTAGCAATAAATTTTGCTGTTGTAATGGAAAGATTCCACTGGATTTCTGACACTGCATTTACCTTTATTTTTTCAACTGCCATAATTTTAGTTGTTCATTTTAGTATTAATAAAATTTTTGCAAAACACTTAATTTAAAAAATGGACTAAAATGAAAAGGTTTAGATGCTAATAGCATCTAAACCTTTTCATCGTGAAGAATTATATTTTAAATAATAATAAAATTATCTTATGAATTAATTAAATGATAAGTATCTTCACAAATCATTACTTCTTCATTTGTTCGCATTGCATAAACAAGAACATCTGCTTTTGGAATTGAAATTAGATTTTCCGTTTCATATGACCTTTGATTTGCTGACGAAGATAATTTTAAGTTTAATAAAGTAACTTCATTAACAACTAATTGGCGCATTTCATCAGAATTTTCACCAATTCCAGCGGTAAAAACAATTGCATCTGGTTTTGTTTTTAAATCATTAGCATAACTAACAATATATTTTGCAATTCTTTTTGTACTCATTAACAATGCTAATTTACTACGTTGATTATCCGTGTTACTTTTAAAAACATCACGTAAATCAGATGATACTCCCGAAATTCCTAATAAACCAGATTCTTTATTTAAAATATTAGTTATTTCATCTAATGTTGCACCAGTTTGATTTGCAATAAATTGGTGGATTGAAGGGTCAATATCGCCACTTCGTGTCCCCATAATTAATCCTTCTAATGGGGTTAAACCCATTGAAGTATTAAAACTTTTACCATTTTTAACTGCACAAATTGAAGCACCATTGCCTAAATGACAAATAATTGCATTAACTTCAGTCATTGGTTTTTGTAAAATTTCAGCTAATCGTTTTGTAATATAACGATAAGAAATGCCATGAAAACCATAACGACGGACTTGATAATTACTATATCATTCATAGGGAACTGAATATAAATAATTTTCTTCAGGAATTGTTGTATGAAATGAAGTATCAAATACTGCAACATTTGGAACATCAACAATCTTACGAAAAGCTTCAATGGCAGCAATTGCTGGTGGATTATGCAGCGGAGCTAATGTTACCATTCGTTTAATTTCTGCAAATACTTCATCGTTAATAATTATTGATTGTGTAAACTTTTCACCACCATGCACAATTCGATGTCCAATTCCTTGAATGTCAGTAAAATCTTGAATAATATGATGTTCTTTTAATTTAGCGATTAAAACTTTCGCTGCTGCTTTATGGTCTGAAAAATTTTCTTTTGTTTGAAACTCCTGACCATTAAATTTAAGGGTAAAAATTCCATCAATGTTAATTCGTTCAGCTAATCCTTTACAAATTACTTCATAATTTTTTGCTGAATCAACTTTATATAATTGAAATTTCATTGAACTACTACCCGCATTTATTACTAAAATCATTTTTCTTTTTTTTCCTTTCTAATCATTTGATTTATATATACATAAATATGCTGTCACTAAAACAGTATTGTAAATGTCATTAATAGTAGCACCACGTGATAAATCATTAACTGGGCGGTCTAATCCAATAACAATTGGACCAATTGCTTCAAATCCCCCTAATCGTTGGGCAATTTTATATCCAATGTTTCCCGCATCCAAATTTGGAAAAACAAAAATATCAACAGGTGCTTTTAAGACTGATGACGGCGCTTTTTTATTACGAATAGCATCATCTCACGCGGCATCAAATTGAAACTCACCATCAACAGAACAATTTTTTAAATTCTTTGCTTGGACAAGTTCATAAGCAGTACGGACTTTATCAACAGAAGTCCCACGCCCTGATGAACCTTTTGTTGAAAAGGATAATAATGCCATGTTTGGCTTTTGAAAACCAAAAACTTGACTAGCTTCATATCCTAAATAAGCAATATCTGCTAATTCCTCAGCCGTTGGATCAATATTCAAAGCACAATCAGTAAAAATATAACATTCATTATTTCGAACCATAAAAAAAAATGATGAAACTAATTTTACACTTGGTTTTGCTTTAATAATTCGCAATGCTGGACCAATAATATCTTTTGTATCATAAGTAATCCCACCAACCATTCCATCAGCAAGACCTTTTTTAACTCATAAAATTGCTAAATAATTACATTCACGAACTAATTCTTTAGCTTCTAATAATGAAATTTTTCCTTTTCGTAATTCAACGAAATATTCTGCTAATTCTGTTTCATTTTGCTCTTCGGCAACAATAACTTCGCTTTGTAATTCATCAATTGTTATAGGAACTTCTGCTCGTGTTGCAAAAACAAGAATTGGCGTAATATTTGTACCAATTAATTGTTTCGCTACTGTTTGAATTAGTTCAGAATTTCCTTCTGGAAAAATAATTTTTATTTTGTGAGAAAAGGTATTAATTTTTTCAAGTATGTTTTTTAAAATGTTCATTTTTTTATTCCTTTCTGCTATTAATCATTACCAAATAATTATATTACTTTTTTAAAAGTTTTTAGAAAAAGTAGCAAATTAATTATAATTAATTAAAAATTTTCCTATTTTAATTGTTGAAGTTTTACTATATCAAGGGCAGTATTTCAAGTCCCGTCATAATGCACAGCACTGCCAAGATGAATCGCATCATAATAATGACTAATTTCGCGATAATTAGTCAAATTAATACCACTATCTCCTTAAATTTGAACACCATAATTCCGAAGACTTTGTAAAGTTACTAAATTTTTCATAATTGGAGTTATCCCACCTTGGGTTAAAACTGTGCTAATTCCTAATTGAACTAATTGTTGAATAGCAGTAATTTTATCTTCAATTAAATCAAAAGACCTGTGAAAAGTAATTGCTAATGGATGTGCTAAGGCAATTAATTCTTCCATCCGTAATAAATCAATTTGATGCGTAGGTGTTAAAATACCGACCACAATACCTTCTGCCTTTGTTGTTTTAATATAAGCAATATCTTTTTTAAGTTGAAAATATTCATCAGCCGGACAATAAAAATCAGCATCACGGTGATGAACCATTATCCGAATAGGAACTTTAATTCGTTCAGTACATTCTTGAATAACTGCATAAGATGGTGTTAACCCTCCGCGCGATAAATCAGCACATAATTCAATTCGGTCAATATTTCCAGCTTGTTCAATAATTTGGCATTCTTCGTAGTTTCTTGCAATAACTTCAATAAACATTTATTCTTGCTCTCCACTAATAAATTTAATGCGATTAATAATCCCATTAATTTTATTATTATATGCTCCTAACTTAATATTTAATAATAAGACATTATTAGTTTTTAACAAATTAGCATAATCTTTATAAATACCAGCAAAAGCAGTAATACTAATTTCGCCACTTTCATCATAACAATCTAAGAATGCCATTTTATTGTTGTTTTTATCAGTAATTACTTTTACTCGCTTCACGAGAACTAAAATATTTGTTGATCCTAAACTTAAACGTAAATTACTAATTAATGTTGTTTTATCTTGGTACCCTGCTTTTTCACGAATATATTTTAATGGATGATTCGATAAATAAAATCCTAAAAATTCATATTCTTTTTCTAGACATATAACTTCATCGTTTGGTTCAATTACTAGTTCTGGTTTTTCAGCTAATGAAAAATCAACAATCAAATTTTCATTCTCTTCTTGTGTTTTAATCAACTCAATATAAGTAAGAATCCGGTGGTAATTATTAAATAAGGTAATCCGGTTCAACTTAAAAACATCTAATGCTCCAGAAAAACATAATGCCTCATAAGTTTTTCGATTTAAGCCTTTCTTATATAAACGAATAAACAAATCATATAAATCCATAAACATCCCATTAGTTTGATACTCTTGGGCAATTTTATTAAAAAAAGCAAAACCAATTTGTTTAATAATTAATAATGGAACACAAATTTGATTATCAATTGTATGATACTGTCAATATAGAGCATTAATATTTGGTGGCACAATTGTTAAATGATTCTTTTTTGCTAAAGCAATATAATCATTTGTTTTATGTTCATCCCCAATAACATGTGTCAATAAACTAGCTAAAAACTGGGAAGGATAATTTGCTTTTAAATAGGCCATTTGATAACCTAACAATGAATATGCAACTGCATGGCTCCGATTAAACCCATAGTCAGCAAATTTATAAATTAATTCTCAAATTTCTTGTGCTATTTTTTCAACATAATGATTTTTAACAGCCTCTTCAATAAATTCAGTTTTCATTTGGCTCATAATTGATGCATCTTTTTTCCCCATTGCACGACGAAGCACATCAGCTTTAGCTAGTGAAAAATTAGCAACTTTTTGAGCAATTAGCATAACTTGCTCTTGATAAACAATAATGCCATAAGTTGGTACTAAAATTTCAGTTAGACGTTCATCAATATAAGTAACTTTTACCAAATTTTTTTTTCGTTTAATAAACAAAGGAATATTATCTTGTGGACCAGGACGATATAATGAAGACGTTGCAACAATATCTTCTAATTGGTCTGGAACCATATCAACTAAAACCTTCGTCATCCCTGGTGATTCTAATTGAAAAATCCCTTTTGTATCCCCTTGCGCTAATAATTGATAAGTTTTTTGGTCATTTAATGGTAAGGTGTCAATATTTAATTTTACTTTTGTTTCTTGGTAAATATTATCAATCACATCATGTAAAATTGTTAAATTTCGTAATCCTAATAAATCCATTTTTAGAATTCCTAATTCTTCTAAATAATTCATTGAATATTGTGTTTGATAAATTCCATTATAGCCTTCTTTAATTGGAATAATTGTTTGTAAGCGTTGTTGTGTTAAAACAACACCTGCTGCATGGGTCCCTGTTTGACGTGGTAAACCAATAATTTTTTTTAAATGCAAAAACACTTGGGGATATTTCTTCTGATAAATTTCAAAAAGAGGATTAGCATTAATTGCTTCTTCATAATGATAATTATATTCTAATGGAACTGCTTTGCTCATTTTATCTGCTTCTTCAATTGCGATATCAAAAATTCGACAAATATCTCGAATTGCCATTTTCATCCCAATTGTTTGAAAAGTAATAATATGGGCAACATGTTCACTACCATATTTTTCAAATAAATATTCAACAACCATTTCTCGTTTATCATCTTCAAAATCAATATCAATATCTGGTAAACTTTTTCGCTCTGGATTTAAAAATCGTTCAAAAAGTAAATTATAAGCAATTGGATCAATTGTTGTAATATTTAATAAATAACTTACAAGACTACCAGCAGCACTACCGCGGCCAGGACCAACAAAAATATTTTGTTGTTTTGCATAACGAACATAATCTCATACAATTAAAAAATAATCATTAAAACCCATTTTATTAATCACCGTTAATTCATAAGTTAATCGTTGCAGATATGTTGTTTTAGAACCATTAATTTTTTTTTGTTTTAAAGCTGTTTGACAAATTTCTTGTAAAAACTGTTGTGCGGTCTGCCCTTCTGGGGTTGGATAACATAATAAATTATCAAAAATAGTCCCTTTATGCAAAGGAAAAACATCAATTGTCGTAATAAATGTTTTAATATTGTCAAAATATTGTTGATAAAGGGGCGGTGGTGAAACTCAACCATATAAATCTTTCATCTTACTTTCTTTAAATAAAGTTTGTGTTTTAATTGTATCAACAACTTTATAAGCAGTAAAATCTTCACTTGTAAAATATTGTACTTTATTATTTCAAATAATTTGTTCATTTGCAACTAATGCTTGCAACGACTCTAACAACGATAAATTCCCATTATTAATACCTAAATATAAATCCGTTCCAACTTTTAAAATTTTTCTTAGCGTTTGATATAACTCAGGTTGATAATTATCTGTTGTATAATTAATAATAATCTTAACATCTGTTGTTAAAAATTTACTAATTTCCTCTAATGTTACATTTTGCTTATGTTCAGCATTAATCATTATTAAAGATGAAATTTCAACTAAATTAAAATAACCATTTTGATTACGAGCAAATAAATTCATATTATAAGGAATATCATTCAAAAAAATAATAACATTTAAGCCAATAATTGGTTTAATTTTATTTTTTTGACAAAGCTGGTGAAATTCATAAACCCCAAACATATTATTATCACAAATTGCCAATGATGATAAATTAGTTGTCATAGCATAATTAAAATATTTATCAAAAGTAATTAAAGATGATAATAAACTATAACTTGTTCGAACATTTAAATGGGAAATTGTCATCATTGCTACCTCACTCTCCTATCATTCTAGCGAAAAAGAAAATAAAAACCACAATTGTGACCTAATTTTATAATTTAATTGCAATAATAATGATCATAATTACAATTAAAAGCGCTAAGATCCCAAAAACTAAATAACGTCATAAACGGGCTTTTTTCTTTGGAACGATTTCTTTTAATAATTCTTTTTCTAAATCAATTGCATTTTCATTATAAAAAGAATTTTGTTCTTTCTTCATATTTATTATTTTAATATCTTTATCTTTAACATCACGAATAATTGAAAATTCTTCATCAATTAATATTGTTTCTTCTAATAAGTTTGTTCGTGATTGTTTTGCTTTTTGTAATTCAGATTTATTAACTAATTGTTTTGCTACTTCTTTCTTTTTTGAAAAAACTAGTTTTCTTCTTCATAAATCACATCCTTACCAACCACATATGTTGTTATATTTTTTTTAATTATAACATCAATAATTTCTGTTCACATTAAATTCTTTTCTTGAAATTCTGCTTGTTTTAAACGTGGTTTTGTAACAGGATTCTTTGGAACAAATAAACTACAACAATCTTCAAACGGTAAAATTGATGTTTGATAAGTATCAATTTGTTTTGCAATATCAATAATTTCATTTTTATCAAAACACAATACTGGCCGCAAAATCGGCAATGTAGAAACATCATTGATTGTATTAATACTTTCAATTGTTTGAGAAGCAACTTGTCCTAATGATTCTCCAGTAATAATTGCCTGACATTTTAAATCTTTAGCTAATAAATTAGCAATACGATAAAACATTCTTCGCATAATAATAATTCGATAACTAGCATCAGGAATATGCATTAATTCATGTTGTAACATTGAAAAATTAACCACATGCAATCGTTGCTGATTTTGACCAGCGTAATAATTTAATTTTTGAACTAAAGTTTTAACCTTTTGTAATGCTTTTTCTGTCGTATGTGGCGGTGTCGCAAAATGTAAATATTCAATATTCATTCCCCGTTTCATTGTTAAAAAAGCTGCAACTGGTGAATCAATTCCTCCTGATAACATTACTAATCCTCGCCCAGATATTCCAACTGGTAAACCACCAATTGTTTTAATCTTATTAACAAAAACATATGTAAATGTTCGGCGTACTTCAATATCAATTTGCAAAACTGATTGATGAACATCAACTTTAACCTTTGTTTGTTGTAATATTTTTGGTGCTAATTGTTGCTTAATTTCCGTTGATGTCAGTGGAAAAGTCTTATCATTTCGGCGCACTTCTAATTTAAAAGTTGCTGGTTGATAATAATTTACGATATTAATTGCACAATTAGCAATCTCTGATAAATCACAAGCAACTTTTTTGGCTAATGATAACGATGAAGAACCAAAAACATTTTTAACAATGTTAACAATTTCCATACTAACCGTTGCATCTAATAGTTCAATAAATAAACGATCAAATTCTTTTTTAATTTGATATTGATTTTCATATCCTGTTAATTTTGTTTTAATATTATTAACTAAAACTCTTGTAAAATAATTACGATTTTTCCCTTTGGTTGTTAATTCTCCATAACGAATTAATATTACATCAAAATTCATTTTATACTCCATTTTCTATATTTTTCCTTGTTCTTCATGAATAATTTTTAACGCTAAAAATAATGAGTCATCATAATCACCATCGCGATAAGCAATCTGAGCATTACGTAACTGGTCATCAACATCATCATTTGTTAAAATAAATTTTTGTGCATAAACTAATGTTTCTTGTGATAATAAATCTAATAAAATATTATTTTTAATTTTTTCAAACAATTTTAAAACTTCTGTTTTCAAACGATTTAGTTTACCTGTTACTTCATCAACTTCACTAGGATTATTAACATCAAATGATATTCGTTTAATTTTTTCCAAGGATTGTCGATAATCACTAATTGCTTTTTCATATTTTGTTAATAATTTTTTATATTGTAATTGATTTAAGCGGACTTCAGCTTGTAACAAAACCACTTCTAACAAATGAATTGTTTTTCGAATTTCAGTTTCTGCAAAATTACGCTTTTCAATAATCTTTACAACATTTTCTAATGCTTCTTGAGTTACAACAGCATTTTCTAATAAATGTACTAATTCTTGATTAAAATTAACATAATCGCGACCATTACGATTAATTTCTAAGACTAAGCGGTTAGTATCATGTGTTAAATTTTTTGTTTTTCCCATTGCTTCACGATAAATGCCTTCTTCATGTGCCGTTAATGTTGATGAACTACGTAATGCCTCAATTTGTCGAGAAATTGCATTAAAACTCCGTTCAATTTTATTAATATAATCTATTACAACTTGATAATATTTTTTAAAACATGAAATAATTGCTTTTTGGTGTTCAATACTTTGATCAAAATAACTAATTTGATTAATAATTTCAATTGTTTTCTTGGTTGCTTTTTTATATTGCAAGTTATCAATATATTTAGAAATTAAAATTTTAGTTTTATCAGTCTTTTGAATTAATTCATCAAAACTATACTTTAATAAATCACGACTACTTTCATCTTTATTAAAAAGAACATATTTATCTTTTAATAAAGAAAGTTTATTTGGAACCACTTTTGTTAACAAGGTTTTAATTTGTGGAATATTGTCTAAAATTTCAGCAAAAATAGTTAAGGAAGTAGTAATATTGGATAAAATTTGTTCTGTTTTAACAAAATCACCCGCTGTTAAATAATCTTCAAATTCATCAAACATACTTTCAATATTTCGTTCAAAATCACTAATTTTTTTAGAATCTAAAGATACATTCATTTGCAATTTAACTGCATCTTCTAACAAAAAATTAAACATTTTCTTATGTGCCAAAATATAATCTCGTTGTAATAATTCAATTCGCAATTGACTGTTAATTTCATCTAATAACCGACGAGCTTCTTCTTCCAATAAAGTTAATTCTTTTAACAACGGAATAATTTTTTGTACTGCTACTTTCGGCATTTTCTTGGATGTTGTTTTATTAATTTGATATAATTTACGAAATACTTCTAAACAACTTATTAATTTTTTCTCATAAATAATTTCATACTTTGTTCGTCAGATAATCAAGTCTTTTGCATAGCGATTATTATAACGAGCAATTTCAGAAATCCGAAAAATTTTATGTTTTAACGGTAATCGTTTTAAAATATCAAATTTTTGTAAAACTTTAATTTCAATTGTTTTTAAATAACGCTTTTGCCCTCAGAACACTAATGTTATTATTAATAGTAACAAGCAGACAAAAAATAAAATTAATAATATTAATTTAATTGGATTATTAATAATATTTTCCATTTTGCCTAGCCCCCAATCATTACTATATATCAATTGAATTATAGCACTTGCAAAAGATATTACATTAAAAATTAGAAAAAAATATTGAATTATCCTTGATTTTATTATACAATATTTTCTAGACAATACAGAGAAGCAGCAGAATTGCATAGTAATGTTCTTAGTTTTTTATTAATTAAGATTTAATGTTAAAGTAACCCTAGCTGTTCGGGCGAAGCAAAAAATTTCCTTTATTAGAGCAATTCAATGAATTTTTTTGTATGTCATAATGATATATAGGAGGTTTTTTTAATGGCACGTTATCGTGGAAGTATATTTAAAAAAGCAAGAAGATATGGTTTTAGTATCTTAGAAAACGACAAAGAGTTTTCAAAAGGGAAAAAAAGAACAACACCACCTGGTCAACATGGACAACGTCGTTCAAAATTATCAAATTATGGATTACAATTACATGAAAAACAAAAAGTTTGTTATATGTATGGTTTAACAGAACGTCAATTCCGTAACACTTACAGTAAATCAAAAAAAATGAAAGGGATTGCCGGAACAAACTTCTTAATTATGTTAGAATCACGTTTAGATAACATCCTGCATCGTATGGGACTATCACAAACAAGAGCAGGAGCTCGTCAATTAGTAAATCATGCTCATATTCTTGTTAATGGAAAGAAAGTTGATATTCCATCGTATAATTGTAAACCTGGTGATGTGATTAGTGTAAAAGAAAGTTCACAAAAAAATGTTAAGATTTTAGAAAGTTTAGATAGTCAAGTTAGTACATTAGAATTTGTTAAATTTGATAAAACTAAAATGACAGGAACATATGTTCGTTTCCCTCTTCGTGAAGAACTAAATAGTAATATTAATGAAGCACTAATTGTTGAATGATACAACCGTTTAGTTTAAAAAACATCTCTTTTGAGATGTTTTTTTTATTTATTAAAGTTTTACATATTAGCTTGTTGCTCCTAGTTTTTTCAATCTTTTATAGATTTGTTTATTTTTATCATTACTTCACAAACCATATTTAGTATTAAAAGATTTTAGTAAAGCATAATCAAAATTAAGATTTACTAGTTGTTTGATGCATTTAAAATAATCATTTTTAAGTGGCAAAATAATTTCTGTCACTTTTTGTTTTCAAGCTTGTTTATAAACAATTCCACTATAAATATCATTTAATTCAGGAACAATATAATTATAGATTCCGCCTACCCCACAGGTTTCACCCGGATTTTGGGCTGGATTTGGATATTCAACAATTTTAATATGTAAAACTAAATATTCTAATAAATTGCAATAGACTAAATGATCAGCTTTTTGATAATCAAATGGATTTTTCTTTGCATATGTCGCAGTTGATAACATAATTGCTTTTTCTTCATCAATATGATGAATATATAAGCCTTCATTTCCCCGCGTGATTTCACTTGTCTTTTTAGTATAACCAAAATCAGAAAAGTAATCTTTTGCAACTGGCCCATATTTTTTTAATAAATAATTAACTCATTCAGCATATGACTGTGATAATAATTGTTCAATTTCAGTGATAGAGCATACTCCCAATCTTGAAATTAAGAGCGTGTTTTAATTATTATCTATTTAGTAAATAGTACTTATAAAGTGTATCACTCAAAAAAGTTTTAATAAAAAACTATTTTGAATAATTACTAGGTCCAATTTTTTTCACTGATATTGTTATACTTCTGCTAAAAAAGTATTTCTTTGAACAAAAAAGGTTTTTGTTAAAATTATTAAATTTTCTTTCAATTCATTTTTAACTAAGATTAATTCCTCGTGTTTGTAATAATCCAGCAGCTCCTTTATTAACTACAACACTAACATCTTGATGCATTTGCAAAGCTGTACAAGGTCATAACTTACTAATTTTACCTTCAACTAGTTGCTTAACCGCGTGTGCTTTTTTTACCATTAGCAATTAAAATAATTTTTTTTGCATTTAAAATTGATTTAATGCCCATTGACACTGCTTGCTGGGAACATCACCTGGTGAAGTAAAAAACGAGCATTAGCTTCAATTGTTGAAGGAACTAAATCAACAACACCTGTTAAAGAATTAAAATCTGCTGGTGGTTCATTAAAACCAACATGCCCATTAGTACCAAGACCTAATAATTGTAAGTCAATTCCCCCTGCTTTTGCAATTAAATTATCATATTCTTTCGCATAAGCAATATAATCACCTGTCCCTAATGGTACATAAGTATGCTTTTTATTAATATTTAAGTGATTAAATAATTTTTCATTCATAAAGTAACGATAACTTTGTGGATGGCTTGGTTCTAAACCAATGTATTCATCTAAGTTAAAAGTTGTTACTTTATTACAGTCTGTCTTATTTTTTTATAATCTTCAATAATATATTGATAAGTTGTTTCTGGTGATGAACCAGTTGCTAAACCAAAAACAACTTTTGGATTTTGCTGCACATAATTTACAAAAATTTGTCCAACAACTTTCCCAATTGCATTTTTATCTTTAACAATAATTAATTTCATTTTTTATTCCTCCCTATTGTTTTATAATTTATTAAAACAAATTTCTATTTTTGTGTTAAATGATGTTGTGAATAAGCAATTTCACCTTCACATAAGGTCATTAAAACTTTTAAGTCAGCATCTAACACAACTAAATCTGCTAATTTACCAACAGCGATTAAACCAGTCGTTGAATAAATTCCTAATTGTTTAGCAATATTAGTACTAGTAACTAATGCTAAATCTTGGAATGAACAATTAGTAAACTGCTGAAAATTACGAACACAATAATCATAGGTTGCAACTGACCCCGCAATTGTAGTTGCGCCTTTAATGACAACTTATTGTCCAGTTTTAACAACTGGCAATGGCCCAAATTGATATTCACCATCAGGTAATCCTTTTGCAAGCATTGCATCAGTTACTAAGCAAATTCCTTTTGCTCCTTTAATTTTATAAGTTAAATTAATGATGTTTGGATTAATATGAATTCCATCACTAATTAATTCACATAAAATTTCATCAAAATTTAATGCAGCAGGAACAACACCAGGCTGACGATGATCATATTTGCTCATAGCATTATATAAGTGTGTTACATGGTGGACTCCCATTGCTATTCGTTTTGCGACTAAATCATATGTTGCATTTGAATGTCCAATTGATGGTAAAATTTGATGTTCTAATAAAAACTTTGTAAAAGTACCATTTTCTTCTCCAGGCGCATATGTGACAATCCGAATGTTATTACTTGAAGCTTCTATTCATTTTTCTAACAGGTGAATGTTTGGTTCTTGTAATAATGTTTCATCATGTGCACCTTTAAAATTATGGAAAATAAAAGGTCCTTCTAAATGGGCACCAATTTGTCGTGCTTGCGGGCCCTTATTATAATTTTTCATATAATCTTGATATACCGTTAAAATTTTTGTTAAAGTATCATCACTGCCAGTAATAATTGCTTGGCAATATTTGGCAATTCCTTCTTGTGGTACTGCTTGATCAAATTTTTAAAAACTAGCAATTGTGCCTTTTTCAGTATCTTCACCATATCCACCATGCACATGACAGTCAATAAAACCAGGCATAATAATTGCTTGTTGTAAATCATAACCTCTTTGGTCAGTATGACCTGCTGTAATTTTAATAATTTTATTATCTTTAATTTCAATTCAACCATTTGAAATTACTTCTTCTTCACAAATTATTTTCGCATTTTTTAAAATCATTTTGTCTCTCTCATCTTTCTATCTTAAAACTTAAAATTTAGTGGTAGTTTTTTAAGATCAAAGATAACTTTCTTATGCCCCAAGTAACGAAAAAGCAATGCTAAAATTAACATATGATTATTTTCCCGAATCAAATAAGTTTGCTTTCCAACCGTAATTTTAACACCAATATCAATAAATTCAACATTTGAAATATCTGTTAAATTAAATTGAACTACTTTCTTATTATTATTCTTATCTAAACCATCAATAATAAACCGCTTATTAGTAATTAATAGAACACCCTTACAAAAAAACTTAATATCTTTATGGGTTGTAAAAAGATGAATATTAATAGAATTATTTTTAAAATGGCACTTTTCCTTTGGTTGTAAATCAAATGCCACTGGTAAAACTTTTAAGGGACGTCATAATGTAAAATTAACTTCTTCAACATTATAAATAAACTCTTGTTCACGACCAGTTAGCACTAAATCTAATTTCCGTTGATATTTATAAAACCGATGAATAAAATCTTGGGTATAAGCAAAATTTTTTAAAATTCAACGTTTAAAAATTCAATATTTAAAATTACGGAAATTCTTAGTTCCCATCTTTTTCTGATAACGGTCTAAGACAAAGCGTGGTTATATTTAAAATTGTCTTCATTTAACGCAAACTTTCACTCTTCACGTTTTAAATAAAAGGTTATATCTTTTGTCAATCTTGAAAACATTCCCATCACCTTTATTAATTATATAACAAAAATAAAAAACTCTAAACTAATCTACGATTAATTTAGAGTCTAGGGTTATTTTTAACTAAATTCAATGGTGGTTCAGGACAGAATTGAACTGCCGACACTTTGAGCTTCAATCAAATGCTCTACCAACTGAGCTACTGAACCACGATTGGCGGTCTTGACGGGACTTGAACCCGCGATCTCCTCTGTGACAGAGAGGCATGATAACCACTTCACTACAAGACCATTGGTTGCGGGGGCAGGACTTGAACCTGCGACCTTTGGGTTATGAGCCCAACGAGCTACCACTGCTCCACCCCACAATTTTAATACTATCATAACTTAACTTTTAATTGCAAGTTTTTTTAAAAAATGGCGGAAGATGAGGGATTCGAACCCCCGCGCGGATTTCACCGCCTGTCGGTTTTCAAGACCGATCCCTTCAACCAGACTTGGGTAATCTTCCAAAAAATGCTTGGAAAGCAACTAAATAATAAATGGTGGACCCTACTGGACTTGAACCAGTGACCATCCGGTTATGAGCCGGATGCTCTAACCAACTGAGCTAAGGGTCCATGGAAGCGAGAAAGAGACTTGAACTCTTGACCTCTCGGGTATGAGCCGAGCGCTCTAACCAGCTGAGCTATCCCGCCATATCAAGTTTAATTGCTTTACTAAAGTTAATGGTGGACCCGAACGGGATCGAACCGTTGACCCCCTGCGTGCAAGGCAGGTGCTCTCCCAGCTGAGCTACGGGCCCAAAATAGTATAAAAAATGGTCGGAAAGACAGGATTCGAACCTGCGACCCCTCGGTCCCAAACCGAGTGCTCTACCAAGCTAAGCTACTTTCCGAAAAAAATAACATTTAAATAAATGGCGCGCCCAGAAGGATTTGAACCCTCAACCTTTTGATCCGTAGTCAAACGATCTATCCAATTGATCTATGGGCGCATAAGAAATAAAGCAGTATTTAAATGTTGAGCAGATTTAAATGGAGGCACTAGTCGGATTCGAACCGACGATCGGGGAGTTGCAGTCCCATGCCTTAGCCACCTTGGCTATAGTGCCATAAAATCTAAACCCCTACTATATTATCATATTCATAATTCATTTCAAGATAAATAAATAAAAAACTTAAATTCATTCTATTATTTTTATTTATTCTACAGCAATTAAAAACTGGTATAATGTTTGATCACCATCAATAAATTCATATTCAACATCAAAACTTTCATCTAAATATTTTCGAATTGCATTAATATCGAGTGTTTCTGCTTCTTCACCAGCAAAAATTGTAACAATTTCTGTTGATTTTGTAATTGCTCGGCCAAACAAGTATTTCATTGTTTGTGATAAGGTTGGAAATGAACAAATAATTTTTTTATTAATAATTCCCATATATTCTCCTTTGTTAATTTTAACACCATCAATTGAAGTTGTTTTTGCTGAAACAGTAATTGACAAACTTGTCACATTTTTAAGACTTGCTTTTAATGTTGAATAAATCTTTTTCGGTGTCTCTCCCGGTTCAAATGATAAAGCTGCTACCATTCCTTCTTGAATTGATGTTGTTGGCACAACATAGACATTGGACTTACGTTCAACTTTTGCTGCTTGTTGCGCTGCTAAAATTGCGTTACTATTGTTTGGTAAAATAAAGACATCAACCGCATCAACTGCTTCAATTGCACTTAAATAATCATCCGTTGATGGATTCATTGATGCTCCACCATTAACTGTAAATTGAATATTTAAATCAGTTTTGAAAAAATTAGCAATGCCATTTGATGGTGTGACAGCAATAATAGCGGCCGGATTTTTCAATTGCCGATCAATTTTAATTGTTTTAACATGTTTGGCTGCTTGTAAATTCATATTTTCAATTTTAATATTCTTAAACTCACCATGTTGTTGTAAAAAAGTTAAAATATAACCAGGAAGTAAAGTATGGACATGAACTTTTAAAATATCATTATCAACAACTGCAACAATTGATTTTCCACCTTGATCTTCTAATGTTTGGCGAATTTGCATTACATTAATTTTATTAATATGCTTATGATCTAACATTACAATTGCTTCAGTACAATAACCAAATTCTTCATTTTGTAAATCCATAACAACATTTTCACCAGTATTTTCAACCTGTTTTTTTCGTTGTGGCACAATTTTTCCTGTTTTTCAATATTCTGTAATGCCTTCAAATATTTTTACTAAACCAAAACCACCTGAATCAACAACACCAACTTCTTTTAAAACTGGCAGTAACTCCGGAGTATGATTCAATGACTCAGTTGCAAAATCAACAATATTTTGGAATAACTCTGGAACAGGAATTTCTTTTTCTAATGTTGAAACATGTTCCGCAGTTTCACGAATTACAGTTAAAATTGTTCCTTCAACCGGTTTCATTACCGCTTTATAAGCAACCTCATTTGCTTGTGAAATTCCTGCTTTAACTGAATCAAAATTTAATTCATCAAATTCTTTTAAACCATTGGCAAAACCACGAAAGATCTGTGACAAAATAACACCTGAATTACCACGAGCTCCCATAATTAAGCCACGTGCAAAAACATCAGCAACCTTACTAATTGACTCCGAATTGAGTTCATTAATTTCCTTAACAGCATTAGTCATCGTTAAATTCATATTTGTTCCCGTATCGCCATCAGGAACTGGAAAAACATTTAATTTATCAATTTCTGGATAAAAATTATATAAATTATTATAACCGCTGATCAGTGAATCTTTAAAAGATTTTGCATTAAATTCCATTTCTATCACCTTTACATTTTTCATCAATTAATTTCCCTTTTTTAGTTCTCCTAAGTGATATAACTGTAAATCTTGCATCATTCAAATATCTCATTTTAATAAATTTCCTACCTAAATTAATAAGTCTTGAATATTTACATTCACATAAATCATAATATCGTTCGAATAAATATCCAGTTTTTCTAATTCATATTTAATCCTAATTTGTATTTCTCGGGCAATATCTTTAATATTTACTCCTTTTAGCAAAATAATAAAGATATCTATATAAAAATTACGACCATCTTGTCTCAATTTAATTGACTGTGGGTAATCTTTAAGTAGCATTATCACATTATCTTCATTATTTTCAGTATCATCAACCTTTGCGAATCCAGCGACCCCAGGAACTGTAATTACTGCTGCATGAACTAAATCTGCAATTTTAGCTACATTAATTTTTTCAATCATAAAAATCACCACTAAACTAAATTAACATTATTAATTTTAATACATTCATTAATATCCTCTCAAGAAAATCCATGTTGTACTCTTAAAGAAGCTATTGCATGAGCAATACTATGGTTTAATGATTCTTGATTACGTTTTCCTCCAATTGTATTATCAAATGATAAAGTTTGAGTAAAAGAATAATGATTATTCCCTTGTTCACTTGTTTTTTGTACTGTCATTTCAATCATAACATTTTCCCTCCTAGATGTAATCTTACTATAAATTAAAGTTAATTACCACCTTTTAAAATTCAATCATTAAGTAAAATATTTACTAAATACTAAGTAACTAAACAATTTTCAATTATAAAATAACTTACGATATTATAAAAAATATTATTTTTTAATAAAATGAGTTATTATATTAAGTAGTGTATGACTATTTTAATTAGTAAATAACGTTACTGTACAATAAAAAAGGTGTAAACATATTAACAAAATAAAATTTTTATTTATTTTAGATAAAGTGGATAGTGATTTTAAAAGATTTTAACAAGTTAGAAAATAAATATCTTAAAATAATAAAAAAAGATAAAAATCTAAAAGAAACAATAAATTTAGAAGAATTATCAGATATTAAAAATGTTGCAAATGAATTATATAAAGAAGTAATTTTTCCTCATTTTCAACATAAAAATGAAGAAATTATTCCAAATGGAAAAGAAATTATTGAAACAATTTGTGGTACTTATCAAAATTTAAGAACTAAACTTAATAACTTTGTATTAAATACAGACAAAGCAATAATTGATGCACAAAAAATACCCAATGATATTTAACTAAATCAAAAATAAATCCAATTGCAAAACCACCACGTTTAAAATTATCTAATCAAGAATTATTAAATTTAGAATCACAAACAGGACCAAGTACGATTCAAGCACAAGACAATCAAAAAAGCAAACCACCTGTTCCTCCCAAACCACATTTAACAGATTTACAAAAAAAGAGTATTATTACAATTAACAAACAAGTAAAAAATATGAATTAACAAGAAAATCAACCAGAACAGGTAACACAAGTTGAAGAAAATTCAAGATAAGATAAAGATAGATAACACTCTTAACAATAGTTTTATCCATTTTTTAATTTAAATTTAGCAAAAACTAAAGGTTTTTATAAAAATTATACTCACCCAAATTATATTTATACTTGCTTTTAATTTAAAAATTAGTTATTATTTTATTGTATGTAGATATAAAGGAGTGAAATTATGGCAAGAAAATGTGAAATTACTGGTAAAAGCGCTTTACAAGGAAACAAACGTTCACACGCGTTAAATGCAACTCGTCGTAAATGAAATGTTAATTTACAAAAAGTAAGCATTATTGTTGATGGTGAAGTTAAAACATTACGTGTTGCAACAAGAACTTTAAAAGCATTAAAGCGTAAAGGTCAAATTGCGCAATAAATAAAGTTCAAGGACACAGTCACAAAATAATAAAAAAGAAAGCATAAATTTTAAAATTTATGCTTTTTTTCTCTAAAATACGATAAAATTTAAAGGTACAAATGCCCATGTGGCGGAATTGGCAGACGCAGTAGACTCAAAATCTACCGAAGAAATTCGTATCGGTTCGAGCCCGATCATGGGTACCAAATTTTAAAGCAAAAAATAATCGGTTTTTAAAACCGATTTTTATTTACTATAAATTGCAACAACTTGTCCTGTTAAAACATCAATATTCCCGACTGACGTAAGAAATTCATTACTAACTGCATTAAGCGATAATTCTGACAATTTTAATTGGTTAACATTATATTTTAAATTACTAATTGTCACAGTTGCTGCTTGCAAACTAAATAATGAAAAATAACGATAACCTGCCTTTTGATAAACTTCATTCATTCCTGGTTTTAATAAATAAGCATAAGTATTATCATTCATAAAAATAATATTATAGCGATAAATAAAGTTAAAACAACTTAACTCCATATCAAAGCGATTACCTTGTGCAATAAAAATAATTTCTTGTGGTTTTAATTTTAACGCTTCTTGTAAGGCTAATTCACCATCAATATAATCTTTAATTTGGGAAACTATTAATAACTCTTTTGCTTTACTAGTAATTAGTTTTGCTTCTGTTGTTGTTAAACTATCTTGGTCACAACAAAAAAGATCAAAAGTATCAAAAGTTTTAATTAAATCTAAGGCACCTCGTTCCACACCAATTTTATAATAATCTTGATACTGCTGTAAATCTAAATTTGTTTCTGAACAAACAATTAAAACTTTATTTGCTTTCATCTGCTAATAATCCTTTCAACCTTGCTGCTAAATCAACATGGCCAAATAAATAACTACCCGCTACTAACACATCAACCCCATATTGTTTACAAAGGGTTGCAGTTTCAGCATTAATTCCCCCATCAACTTCAATTAGTGTTTTGCCATTATTTTGATCAAGATAATGTCGTAAAATTTTAATCTTTGCTGCTGCTGCTGGAATAAAAGCTTGACCACCAAAACCAGGTTCTACTGTCATTACTAAGACTAAGTCAAGACAATTTAAATACGGGTAAATAATTTCAACTGGAGTTGATGGTTTAATTGCTAACCCAATTTTTATGTTTAATTTTGTTCGTAAACTTAAAAATTCAGTTAATTGTGGTTCAATTAATGCTTCATAATGCAAAGTAATTGCTGATGCACCTGCTTTAATAAAGGGCAGCAAGTAATTTTCAACACTACTATTTTTAATTTTAACCATTAAGTGACAATCAAGATATAAATCGCTATAACTAGTAATATCAGCTAAAATCTTTGAACCAAAAGTTAAATTTGGTACAAAATCACCATCCATTACATCAAAATGAATTCATTGAGCACCTGCTTTCTTAATTGCTGCTAACTCTTCTTGTAGGATTAAATAATTTGCACTTAAAACACTTGGTGCAACAAAATATTTTTTCATCATTACCTCTTTCTATTGTTTTTGCATAATGCAAACATAATCATTATAAAAAAATTGTGGAATAACATCTGCTTGAACTAATGCTTTTATTTTGCAATGTGGCTCATGTAAATGCAAGCAAGTTCGAAACTTACATTCATTAGCATATTGATTAAATAAATGATAAGAGCGGGCTAATCCTCCTTTTTTATAATCTCTTAAATCAAATGTTGAAAAACCTGGTGTATCAGCAATCATTCCATCTAATAACTCATATAATGCACTAGCCGTCGTTGTATGTTTACCGCGGCCTAATGCTTTAGAAATTTCTTGCGTTTTAATTATCTCTGCTTGTAATAGCGTATTTAGAGTTGATGTTTTCCCACTACCAGTTTGCCCAGTTAACACTGTGATTTTATTCTGAAAAAGTTGTTCAAATTGTTGTCATACTTTTTTATCATCTTTTTTATTACTAATAAAATAAACTTCATAACCTAACTTTGGATATCAGTTAAAATATTTTTGATAAAGTTCATCTGTTTTCACTAAATCTTTTTTAGTAAAAACAATAACTGGTTTTAAACTTTTGTATTCAATAAATACTAAATATTTATTTAATAAATATGAATTAAAAGCCGGTTCTGCCATTGCTGTAATAATAATAACTTGATCAACATTAGCAATTCGTGGCCGGTATAATTCATTTTTACGCGGTTCAATTTGATAAATAATTCCTTGCTTGTCATTTTGAATTTCAAATTGAACATAATCACCAACAACTGGTTTAATTTCTTGATGACGAAATAATCCTTTTGCTTTGCAAGCATAAATTTGATGGTCAATATCATTTTTAACATAACAAAACTCGCTAACAATGCAAATAATCATTCCTGTTTCATGCATATTATTCTACCCTGGTAAAAACAAGCAAAGACAAACTAAGGCAATAATGAAACAAACTAGTAAGAAACTAAATCATCAAGCAACCTTAATTCTTAAAAATCATGGATAAGAATAATACCGATCATAAATCTTACACTGCTTACCTTTTACTTCAAACATATTTGATAACTTTAAAGGTTTTTCCGAGCGATGTTCTGATGTTTCAATTGCTTGTAAACTAGTATTAAAATCTACTACTGTCTGAAACCGCTCACTTGGATCTTTCGCAATTGCTTTTAAAATAACATTTTCTAAACTTTGTGGAATTAAGGGATTTACTAACCGTGGTCGTAGTGGCAATTCTTTAACATGTTTAACTGCAACAAAAGTTGGATTTTTTCCAACAAAAGGAGCCATCCCAACAGCTAACTCATATAACATAATGCCTAAAGCATAAATATCACTGCGTTTTGTTGCTGGTTTTGATTGGTGGACAATTTCTGGTGCCATATATTTTGATGTTCCAATGATTTTGCCACATTCTAAATCTTCACTATTTTCTAAAATTGCAACCCCAAAATCAGCAACCTTGATTTTACCATCATATGAAATCAAAATATTTTCTGGTTTAATATCACGATGAATAATATCATTATGATGAGCTTCCGTAATAGCTAAATTAATTTCATCAAAAAAATATAATAATTCTTTAACAGTGCAAGGACCTAATGTTAGTAAACGATCTTTCAAAGTATAACCTTTAACTAATTCCAAAACTAAACAATGACGATCATACGCCTGAAATGAACCATAAACTTTAACCACATTATTATGGAAAAACTGCGCAATTGAATTATATTCTTTATTAAAACGTTCTACTGCTTCTTTATTTTTTGATAATGTTAATGTCATAATTTTAATTGCAACATGCCGCTTTAATAACATATCATATCCTTCAAAAACTTCAGCCATACCACCATCTGCAATTTTAGCTAAAACCTGATAACGATTGTGTAACACTGTTCCAATTGTGATTTGTTCCATTTTCTGCACCCTTTTACCTTATTATTTTAACTTGTAAACATCATAACACAAAAAACTAAAAAGAAAAAAAACAACAAATAAAAATAACAGTGCTTTAATCTGTTATTTCAAAAACAATTCCGGTTAAATTATCAGTTGATAGATTTTCTAATGCCCGATCAATTAAAATTTTAACCTTATCGTTTAATTTATTTGCTGATTTTAATGTTTCAATTAAATCAATTTTATCAACATAATCATGAATTCCATCGGTGGTTAATAAATACTGTCCTTTAATATCTTCAATAACATAAGTATCAATTTTTAAATTCTTTGTTGGTCCTAAAGCACTTGTTAATACTTTTCAAAAAGTATGCATATTATATTGTTTTTTATATTGACCTTGAAATTCTAATTCTTGTTTTTCTCGATATTCTGTTGAATTTTCCATATTTTGGTCAGTAGTAATTTGATAAATTTTATCATGATGTAATTTATATAACCGTGAATCACCAATATTAATAACATATACTTTTCCATTAGCAATTAAGGCAGCAACAACTGTTGTTCCCATATCACTTGTATCAGGATAAATTTGAGCATAAGTAACCATTTCCTGTTGAATTGCTAAAATTGTTTGACGAAACCATTTATTAATTTCTTCATCGGACAAATGATTAAAATTTGTCCGTTTAAAATGTTCCACCAAACTATCAACAGCCATTTTACTGGCAACTTCGCCATGTTGATGACCACCCATCCCATCACAAACAATGGCAATATAATTGTTAAAACTATTATTGGCAAAATCAAAGTAATCTTGATTACTACTACGATAAGCACCAATATCAGTTTTGTATCCAAACCGTATTTGCATAATTATTTTCTAATAATCCCTTCATTTTTAGCTTGTAATTGACCACAAGCAGCATCAATATCGTGCCCAAATTCACGACGAACAATACAATTAATTTTTTGCTATTATAAAGTTTAAAAAAATTGATTAATTTTTGTACTGCGTTGACACCCATTTTCTGCAACTGTATTATAAGGAATTAAATTAACATAAGCATTTAATCCTTGAATTAACTTTGCTAATTCTAATGCTGTTTCACGACTATCATTAACATCCTCAATTAAAATATACTGAAAAGTAACACGCCGATTAGTTAACTCAATATAATAACGAACTGTATCCATTAATTTTTCTACTGAATAAGCTTTATTAATTGGCATTAATTGATTACGAATCGTATTATTTGGAGCATGTAATGAAATTGCTAAATTAACTTGGGTCTTTAATTCTGCAAATTGTTTAATTTTTGGAACTAACCCACAAGTAGAAATTGTAATATGGCGCGCACCAATTTCATAACCTTTTGAGTCATTAATAATGATGACAAACTTAAGCGTATTATCAAAATTATCAAATGGTTCGCCAATTCCCATTACAACAACATGGCTTACACGTTCATTTGTTGTTGCTAAATAACGATTAACCATCATAACTTGTTGAACAATTTCGGCATTTGATAAATTCTGGGTTTTTTAAATAGTCCTGAGGCACAAAAAGTGCACGCCATATTACAATCAACTTGTGTTGTAACACAAACAGAATTACCATAACTTTGAGGCATTAAAACTGTTTCAATTTTATAACCATCTGCTAACTGAAACAAAAACTTTACTGTTCCATCTTTTGACTGTTGTTGAACAACAATTTTTAATGGCTCAATCGTATAGTATTCTTGTAATTTATTACGATCAGTTTTAGAAATATTTGTCATTTCATCAAAAGAATATATGTTTTTGACATATATTCAATCAAAGATTTGCTCTGCTAAATACTTCTTAAAACCATGCGCAACTAAATCTAATTGTAATTCCTCTTTTGGATATCCAAAAATTGATGTCATTATTTTCCACTCCATTTTTATATATTATAATTTTATCACAAAATAGCATTTGTTAAAATAGACAAAAAAACATTAATTAAAAAATTAATGTTTTTTTGATATCTATTTAATTTTAACCCTGTTTTGAATTTAAATTCGCTGTCTCTTTATTATTACGCATTTCAGCTAATAATTCACGCATATACGGTTTAATTACTTCTTGTTCTCCACCATAAATAATTTGAACCGATTGACCACGAATAAGCATTCCGGTGCTGCCACCTAATCCTTTAATTCCATCTTGATTGACAAGTTTACTATCAACAACTGTAATTCGTAAACGTGATGCACATGAGTCAACTGCCATAATATTATCAGCACCACCTAAAAATTCAATAATTTTACGTGCTCTTTCTCTTTTTGCCGCATCACCCTTTGCTGGTGCTGATGAAGTTGTTTCATTAGTACTTTTTTTGCTTTAAAATCAGCTTTAGTATATAGTTTTGTGATACCATCACGACCAGGAATTTGAACTTTCCCATATTTAATTGCGAAGTAGAAAGCTGCAAAATAAATTCCAATATATGTAATTCCAACTGCAAAAATTTAATAGAAGTTTGTTCCTTTACCACCAACAAATGGAATAATACCAAAGACAATAAAGTCAATAAATCCACCTGAAACGGTCATTGATGTATGCACATGTAATAATCCCATTAACATAAATGAAATTGCACATAAAGGCATATGAACACCATAAAATAACCATGGTGCTACAAATAAGAAAGTAAATTCAATTGGTTCTGTAATTCCTGTTAAGAAGCAAGTAAAGGCTGCTGAAAAGTAAATTCCCATTACTTGTTTTCGATTTTCTTTTGGAACACTAAAGTACATTCCTGCTGCTGCTGATAATCCAAACATTATAAATGGGAACTTCCCAGTTTGGAATCGTCCTAAATTTAACTCCATATGTTGAACCATTGTAAAGGTAATTTTTGGATTAGCAATAACTTTATACATAATTGTTTAATCACCAACTGCTGCTATTGTTGAAGCATTTAGTTCTGATACTCAACTAGTAATTGCTGCTTGTGCTGCTCTAACTGTAATTGTACTTAAATCAATATTAGCATCAATATAACCCCAGCTCCTTGTAAATCTTTAAGGAAAGCCATATAACTTAAAGGGTCTTTTGAAACATTAGCGATTAAATCTGCCATACTTCCCCCCGGCTTGTGTTCATCATAATGGTGAATAGAACACATGATGTAAGCCAAATGGCACTAATGATCGCTCAAAAATCTCAAAGATTAAAGAATCTAACCCTACTGGTAATTTTCCTAAGTTATTTTCAAATCATGCTAGTCCAGTTTCAATTAATGGTCAAATAATCATAAAAATAAAAGCTAATGGAATTACTGCCATAAACATAATAATTGGAACTAATTTTGTCCCACTAAAAAAACTCAACGCTGAAGGTAATTGTGTTTTATGAAAACGATTATAAGCGAAAGCCGCAATCGCTCCAACAAAAATCCTTCCAAAAACACCAGTATTTAATGAATTAATTCCTAAATTAGAAGTTAATAATTTATTTTGAACTGCTCATGTTTGACCAGTGTAAAATAACAAGTTAAATTGATCAGTTACTCGTGCTGAACTAACAATTGTGACAGTAACATTCCCTTTCACTAATTCTTTATAAATATCATTGGTTCTCATTTATTCCAATAATTGTTCACCCGTTAGTAAAGTTGGACTGGCTGATGTTAAACCTTCAACAGTTAATCCCATAATTGGTGAAGCACCCCTCTCAATATTAACAACATATTGAATATGAGCATATGCCTCATTTAATAATGACAACTGAATTGCATTAAAAACTAAAAACCCGACCACTGAAGTCAATGCTGCTACTCCAGCATCCTCCGTATAGGCCATTGCAACAGAAATACAAAATAATACTGGCAAATTGCCAAAGGTAATATCTCCCATTTTATTTAAAAAATTTCCAAAGTATCAAGCTGCTGAAGCAGGATCAACTTTTGATGAAATAGTCGCATCAACTCCTAAGAAGATTCCAGCAATTGTTAACAACGCAATTGGTAATAAAAATGCTTTACTTAATTTACTTAAAGTCCCCATTGTCCTTTGATTTGATTGTTTTCATCAAGCCTTTGACATAAAAGGTTTAAGCTTGGCTTTCTCACTCATTTTTGATTTCTCCTTTTAAAATAATAAATTAATATTTCCTAAATAATTATATAATTTAACTAACTTAAAGTTAGGTTAATTACTACAAAGCAAAGTTTTTTCTTTTTTTAAAATAATGATAATTTTATAAAACCAATAAAAAAAGCGGAAATACTAATAACATAATAAAAAAAAGAACTATATAACGCAATATTACGTTTAATATAATTTCATAAATCTAAATTTTTATTATTTTTAGCATAATAATCTCCGCTATTAGCTAATCGTTTCTTTTGGAAAATTCAATTAATTAACAATATTGTCCCCACGATAATTCCAAAAATTAAAATTGATAAATAGGTAATATGTTGTGGCGATAAACTTAACATCATTGTCTTTTTTTACTCTTTCTATTAAAATAACTTGCTTACATTTGGATTTTTATATAAATTTTCATTATTTTATAATTACATTATAGAATAATTTTATTGAAAAATATTCATAATTTGCATTTTTTATTAAATTAACAAATTATTTTCCACTTTATTATTCGTATAATATGTTGTAAAATAGAATTAGTTAATATTATGAAAATAACTTTCATGGTACGGTTGATGAAAGCAGTTTCTATGTTGTCTCTGTTAACATATAATAAAAATACTTTTCAAATTTTAATATCTGATATCATTTTTCGAAGTTTATTAAAAATTCATCCAAATTTAGAAAATAAGATTAAGGCGGCTAACGCAATTACCGAAGACTACAATCAAAGTGCTAATAAAAATAAAGACTCTTAATTAAAAGAGTCTTTATTTTGTTCATTTTCAAACATCTCTTTTGTATAGTTAAAAACACTACCATACTTTTGAAGAATATCAGTTACTGCTAAATCAGCTTTAATTTTTCCTGCAGATAAATAGATAACCCGCTCACAAAAACGTTCAATTTCTTCCATATTGTCTGATACGAGCAACATTGCTCGTTGATTAATAATATTTTGTTCTAAAAATTGAAAAATAGTTTCTTTAACTGCAATATCTAAGCCAGTTGAAACTTCATCCAAAATTAGTAATTGTGGCTGATGAATAACTGACAATAAAATGTTTAATCGCTGTTGCTGACCTCCTAATAATTTAACAATCTTTTTTTAGCAACTTCTGTTAACTGATAAGTGCTAATTAATTGTTTAATTTCATCCTGCTGGAAAGATAACTGAAATACTTTACAATAATATTTAATCATATCCATTATTGTTGACCCAGGTGGATATTGGGAATTTTGAAACTGCATTCCAGTGGTTAAATTTGGTTAATAAATAATTTCATCATTATTAGGCTTTCGCACACCAGCAATAATCTCGCTTAATGTTGTTTTACCACTTCCATTAGCACCAATTAAACCAATTTTTTCATGTTGATGGATTATATTAACATCTTTTTAAAAAAATTTTTAATGGTATTTTTTGCTAATAGCTTTGGCTTCTAAGATAATTGCCATAAAATCCTCCTACTTTAAAGTAAATTTTTCCTTATTTTACCATTAAGGAAAAGATTTTCATTTTAACTTTATCGTAAATAAAGCGTAATTTGCCAAACTATACCATTTTCAAGAAAAAAGATTTCATTTTATACTCTCCAAAGAAGTATTATAATTGATCTTAGGAAAGTAAAATTCTCAATTCCAACAATTTTTGGTATCATAAATATTCATTAACAAGATTTAAAAAGATATATTTTGGGCATAAACCATAATTGTAACAGCAATGAACAATATGACATAAAATAAAAAAATGATATTATTAAATATCATTTTTTTATTTAAAAGTACTAATTTTGATTTGTTGTTTTAAACTTTCCACTAACAATTTGTCAGCAATCCCTTGACTAAATGCTGTCGCTGATCCAGCACAAATACCAGTTAACATTGCTTCTTGATAATCATCTGTTGCTAAATATGCTCCAACAAATCCAGCAACCATTGAATCACCAGCGCCAACTGAATTAATTAATTGTCCTGTTGCAGTATTACCAACATAAACATTTGTTGGAGTAATTAAAATGCTCCCATCCTTACCACTACTAATTAAAACATTCTGTGCCCCTTGTTCTTGCAATCTTTTTCCTAAAGCAACAATTTCTGCTTTTTGAGTAAATTGGTAATTTGTTTCAAATAGTTCATTTAATTCCGCTAAATTTGGTTTAATTAAGAATGGTTTAGCTGATAAAGTTGATAATAAAACATCCTTTGTTGCATCAACAACAAGTAAGATTTCATTTTCTTCACAGTAAGTACTAATTGTTTGATATAAATCAGATAGACAATTGCGTGGTAATGAACCAGAAATAATTAAACAATCATTTTTGGTTAATTCTGTTTTAAGAATTGTTAACAATGCCATAACATCATCAGCACTAACAGAAAAAGCAAGACCATTTAATTCTGTTTCTTGTTTTATTTCTAAACTTTTAATTTTTATATTAGTTCGGTTTTTGCCATTAACTTCATGAAAACAAGCACCAACCTTTTGCTCTATCAAATAATGTTTAAACATTTCCATATTATCACGCCCCAAAAAGCCTAATGCTGTAGTTGAATATCCTAAATGTTGCAACATTACGGCAACATTAATTCCTTTGCCACCAATTACCTCATACTCACTAATCGCTTTATTAGTTTCTCCTACCTGGAAATTAGAGACTTCAATAACTTGGTCAATTGCGGGATTTAATGTTAATGTATAAATCATTTTTTCGTACTCCTTCCCTTTTTATTTTAGTATTATAAAAACCCAATGAGTTGGGTTTTTACTTTTTAAATTAAATTGCTAAAGTAATTTTATTGTTTTTAACATCATGCATTCTTCAAAATCCAAGAATCAAGGCACTAATAAAGCTTCCAATAATTAGTGCAATAACTGAAATTAAGACTGCTACTCCAATTGAAGCACCATGATTAGCAATACTAAATCAATTTTTACCATTATCTTGAATTTGCAATAGCGGAAAGACAAAAACCCCTCCGTGCGGTGCTGCTAAGGTTACACCAAAACCACTAACAATTGTGCTAGTAATAGCACTTCCAGCCATAATTGATGGAATTGTTCGTTTTGGGTCAGCAGCAGCAAATGGAATTGCCCCTTCGGTAATAAAACATGCGGCTAAGAAATAGTTAGTATTTCCTTGCTCAACATCTTTTTTTGTTCAATATTTTTTAAACATTCTTGTACATAGGGCTAATGCTAATGGTGGTACCATTCCTGCTAACATTGCACAAGCCATAAAGACTGTTCCCCCATTCGTTGAGCGAATTCCTTCATAAGCTGTTTGTGTAGCATCAATTGTTAAGGTTCCAAACACATAGGCAGCTTTATTAATTGGTCCACCCATATCAGCAGCCATCATTAAACCAATAATAATTCCAATTAAAGCATTTAAATTATAATCAGCAATTGCTTTTAAACCTAAACTTAAACCGTAGTTTAAATATCCTAGTGGGATATTTAAACCAAACATTAAGACTCCTGCTGCTAAAGCTGTTAGAACAGGGATTAATACAATATCACGAACTCCTCGTAGTGATGGGTGGAACCGAGCAAATCCTTTTTGACATCCATATACAGCAAAGGCAACAAGATAAGCACCAATTAAGGCTCCAAAAAATCCTGAGTTAAAGTTTGAAATTGAATCAGGGAATAATCGCCCTCATGTATTTGCTCATCCCGTTTTATTTTCTGCATCATATAACATTCCAGGAGCATTAGCAATTAATCCTGCTGTCATTCCGGGTAATAATCCTTGTGATCCCACAATCGAGTAACATACATAAGCACCTAAAATTGGAACCATCATACCAAAGATTACTTTTCCTAATCCTGAAAATCATGCAGCAATATCACGAGTTACTCCAAAATCTTTTCCTGTTTTACCTGAATCTAATAAGAAACCAATTCCTAAAATAATTCCTCCAGCAACCACAAATGGTAACATTCGTGAAACTCCTCCTAAGAGGTTTTTTGTTACATCTTTAAAGTTTTTTAAACTTAATTCACCAACTTCATGGTTACCACCTTTGCCACCTTTGCCAATTGTTAAACGTTTACCATTCAAAGCATCTTGAATAACATTAGAGCCATGGTAAATAACATCTTTTGTACTTGTTTCTAAATATGAAACACCCTTAAAACGATCCATTCCCGTAATTTTTTTATCAATCCCAAGAATAATTGCTTTTGCATTAGCAATGTCGGTTGTTGTTAAAACATTTTCATTACCGCTACGCCCTTGCGTTTCAACTTTAATTGTTAAGCCCATTGTCTTTGCTGCTTCTTCCATTTTTTCTTTTGCCATATAAGTATGGGCAATTCCAGTTGGACAAGCTGTAATACCAATAACATCATAGTGACCATTGGTTTTCACTTTATCGTGGTTAGTAAATGGTTCAATAAATGCTTTAAGAATATCAGCAAAAGTTTTTGCCGCACGAATTTGGGTTACAACTTCATTTTTTCCTAAAAAACCAGCTAATTTTGCTAGTGCTTGTAAATGTTGCTCTCCTCCTTGTTCTGGCGTAGTAATCATAAAAATGATATCAACTGGTTTGTTATCTAAACTTTGTCAATCAACTGCCTTTTCTAATGTCATAATTGCAATTGATGGTTTAGTAACACTACTACTTGAACAGTGGGGAATTGCTAAACCATCACCAACCCCCGTTGGACCTTCTGTTTCACGTTTTTCTAAAGCTTTAATTAGCTTTGCTGAATCAGTAACTGTTTCATTGTTAACTAATGCTGTTGCTAATGTTGCAAAGACTTCAGCTTTATCTGTCGCAGAAGTTTTTAAAAAGGTTGTTGCTTCAGTAAAATAATCAATTATTTTCATATTTTTTTATCCTTTGATCCTTTCTATGAACTTGTAATAATTTCAACTTCCGAACGAGAAGCGAATTTTACTAATGATTTAATGTTAAATTTTGATGAATCAACAAGAATATAACTTTTTGTTGCTCGTTTAATAACCTCTGCTTTAATCATTGCTTCATCTGGGTCGGTCGTAGATAAATCCTGACCATTAATCCCATTCACGCTTTAAAAAGCACAATCAATTTGATATTTTTGTAAAGTCGTAATGGCTTCTCAACCAATATAATGCTCCTGTTTGGTGTTTATATTTTCCTCCCAAGACATAAACATTATTAAATCCTCCTAAAGCTAATAGTTCTACATGGAAGATTGAATTAGTAATAATTATTAAATCATCTGCTGTTTGTAATAACTTAATTAATGCTAAGGTTAATGAACCAACATCCAAATAAAGACACATTTTTGGTTTAATTTTTTTAACCGCATGGCGAGCAATTAAATATTTTTCTTTTGCATGCTGTTGGATTTTTTCATTTAATTGTTTTTCTATCCGAACCTCATAACTCTTTTGTAATTTAATACCACCATCATGGACTCGTTTTAATAACCCTTGTTGCTCCATTTCCGTTAAATCACGGCGTAATGTTGTTGGTGATAACTGCAATATCTTCTCACCAATTGTAATTATATATTATTTTTAACCAAAAACAACCAAAAATAACATAAAACAACCAAAAAAACCATTACTTTGTAACGGCTTTCTCAGTATAAGCTTCAATAACATCTTGCTCTTTTAAATCATTATAGTTTTTAATTGTTAACCCACATTCAGCCCCTGTTTTGGCTTCTTTAATATCATTTTTAACATGTTTTAATGATGCCAATTTACCACTATAGACAATAACTCCATCACGTAAAACTCGAACTCGTGATTTTCGTGGAATAATACCATCAGTAACATAACAACCAGCAATAGTTCCAATATCAGAATGACGGAAAATTTGACGTACTTCCGCTTGTCCTAACACTTCTTCAACCATTTCTGGATCTAACATTCCTTCCGCTGCGGCAACTATTTCTTCAGTTAATTTATAAATAATTGTATGCAAACGAATTGCAACACCTTCATCTTCGGCTTTTTTCCGAACATGAGCTGTTGGACGAACATTAAAACCAACAATAAATGCTTGACTAGCTAAACCTAATGTTACATCACTTTCAGAAATTGCCCCAACAGTTGCTCGTAAAACATTAATTCTTACACCTGGAATATTAATTTTTAATAGACTTGCTTTTACCGCTTCAACTGTTCCTTGAGTATCAGCTTTTAAAATAATATTAATTTGTTTTAATTGTCCATCTTTAATTTGGGCTGATAAACTTTCTAACGAGAAATTTTGATTTTTATAACGTTTATTCATTGTATCAATTGTTTTTCGTTTTAAAGCAATTTCACGTGCTAATTTTTCATCTCGAAAAACCATAAAACGGTCACCAGCATTTGGTACTTCATTTAAACCATGAATCATAACTGGAGTTGATGGTCCTGCTGATTTAATTTTTTTACCACTCTCATCAGATAAATCACGAACATAACCAAAAGTATAACCAACAACTAAGGCATCTTTAATATTCAATGTTCCTGATTGCACCAATAGTGTTGCAACTGGTCCTAAGCCACGATTTAAGTGTGATTCAAGCACTGTTCCTAACGCAAAACGATTTGGATTTGCTTTTAATTCCATTAAATCAGCCATTAATAAAATTGTATCTAATAATTCATCAATTCCTTGTTTTTGTTTAGCACTTCCTTTAACATAAGGAGTTGTTCCTCCTCACTCTTCTGGAGTTAATTCTTCTTGTGATAATTGCATTAAAATATTATCTAAATTTACTCCAACTTTATCCATTTTATTAACAAAAACAATAATTGGTACGCCAGCTGCTTTGGCATGATCAATGGCTTCTTTAGTTTGCAACATTACACCATCATCAGCGGCAACAACTAGGACAACAATATCTGTTACTGCACTCCCTCGTGCGCGCATTTGTGTAAAAGCTTCATGTCCAGGAGTATCAACAAAGGTAATCTTTTCACCATGTTTCGTTTTAATTTGATAAGCCCCAATATGTTGTGTAATTCCCCCATGTTCTGTACTTACCACATTAGTATTACGAATGGTATCTAATAGAGTTGTTTTCCCATGATCAACATGGCCCATAATTGTGACAATTGGTGGTCGTTTTTCTAACGAAGCAGGGTCATCATTAACTTCAAAACTTTCAATTAAGTTTTCATGTGTTACTGATTTTTCACGTTTAAAATCTAACCCGAATTCTAAACATAACTCTCCCAATTGATCTTCAGTTAAAAAAGTATTTTGATTTAACATTATCCCCTTACTAAAAAAGTATTTAATAATTTCACTAACGGGTTTATTAATTTTTTGGGCAAACTCAGCAATAGTTAATTCCTCATCATAAACAAAAACTCCTTCGGTAACATGTGCTTCGACCCTTTTTAATTGTGATTGAATCCGATTTCGTTGCTTTTTAGCTAATGTTTTTTTATTTTGTTTGTTATTTTGACTACTCATCTGTTCCTCCTCCTTTTTGAATTTTAAGAATTATTTAATAATGTCAGCAACCGTTGGGCAAGATGTTGGTCACTAATACCAATCATTTTAACATTATTTGTTCCTAAAGCTTGTTGGGTTAAATTGAAATCAAGGCAATTAAAATAAGGGATCTTATAATAAAAACATTTTTGTTGATATTTTTTTGCTTGCGTAGCACCAACATCACTGCTTGTTAATACTAAATAAACAGTTTTTTGTTGAATGGCAGTTAACAAACAAGCCCCTCTGATTAGTTTACCCCCTCGTTTGGCTAGACCAAGATAACTATATCCTTTTTGATCTATCATCGTTAATCTCAACCTTCGCTAATTTCACAATATAACATTTCGTAAAATTGATCGGTTAACTTTGTTTTTAAAGCACGTTCTAACGCGTGACTCTTTTTTGCTTTTTCATAAATCTCTAATGTTGGTCGTAAATAAGCACCGTGTCCATTGGCCTTTCCGGTTGGATCAATAATAATTTCCCCGTTTGATGTCTTAACAATTCGTACCAATTCTTTTTTTGGTAACATTTGTTGTGAAACAACACATTTTCGTAAGGGAATTTTTTTATGATTTGTCATCGATATCCCTCCTAGTTAATTACTTATCTTGATCATAATAATTATCATAGTCGTTATAATTAATTTCATCGTCATCATCATCTTGATTTTCAAATTGTTCACTCTCAAAATAAGAAAGATTGTCTTCAATTTCTTGAATTTCATTTTCTAATACTTTAGGAGTTGATTCTGTTAAATCATCAACATGATAATTTTCTTCATCTAAAATCATTGTTTCTTCAGCCATTTGTTCTTCAATAATTTCAAATTCTTCAACTGGTAAACTGGCTGTTATATCAACAGTATTTGTTTCAACATTGGCTTTTGGTTTAATTTTATCTTTTAATTTAACTTGTAACGCACTAAGTTCATCAGTTGTTAAATTTCCATTTCATAAAATTTCAACTTGTTTCGTTAACGCTTCACTATAACTCATAATATTTAGTTTTCATTTTGTTAACTTTGCAACTAATTTTGCGGCACTTCCGCCTTTTCCAATTGCTAATGATAATTGCTCATCAGGAACAACAACGTCAGCTTCTTTTCCTTCATCATTAGTTGTAATTGAAATTACTTTTACGGGGGATAATGAGTTAATAATAAATTGTTGACTATTATCATTATAAATACAAATATCAATTTTTTCATCTTGTAATTCAGCTGTTACTTTATTAATTCGACTGCCCTTGCTACCAACACAAGCACCAATTGGATCAATATTTTCATTTGTACTATAAACAGCAATCTTACTACGACGCCCAGGATCACGAGCAATTGCTTTTACTTCAATTACTTGCTCAAAAATTTCTGGAATCTCACGTTCTAATAAACGATATAAAAAATCATTGCTTGTTCGTGAACCAGTAATTTGTCCTGCATTTTTTGATTTAACAACATCTTCTGCTAAAAAAGTAATTGGTTGGCCAACTTCAAAATGGTCAGAAAAGATCAAATTTTTTCGAGGAATATAAGCAAATGTTCGTTCGACTTCAACTAATAAGTATTTTTCTTCAGCAGCAATAACAACACCTGTCATTAAGTGCCCTTTTTGGATAATATATTCATCAAAAATTGAATCCTTTTCTGCTTCTTTAATTTGTTGTTTAATAATTTGGCCAACTTGGAAAATTGCTAATCGTGAAAATTCTTCTGAATTAACTGATTCATAAACTTTATTATCAATTGTAATTTGCTCACCATATTTTTCTTTGGCTTCATTTAGACCAATTTCTAATAAATCATCTTCTACTTTTTTAACAACAGTTAATTCTTTTTCAACTTTAATTTGTCCTGTTTTTTGATCAATCTCAACAATAATTGTTGCTTCTGGATCAAAATGTTTTTCATAAGCCTTCCTAATTCCTTCTTTAATTGAATCTAAAATTAAATCACGGCTAATTTGTTTTTCACTAACAATTTCATCAATTGTTGCCAATAATTTTGCACCATCAATCATGCTATATAACATTCCTTTCTTAAAATTTAACCGCACAACGCGCAAATTTAATATTTTGATAATTTGTTTGTAAGGTTTTGCGAGCACCTTTAACAAAATAAGTAATAGTAAGATTTTGTTGCTGATCAACCATTGATAATTCACCAGTAACTTCAACTAAATTATTGACTTTTTCGTTAAATTCTAAATAAACATACTCCTTAACATGTTGTTGTAGTTCATTTCAATTTCGTAATGGTCGCTCAGCACCTGTTGTTGAAACCTCTAACAAGTATTCTTCTGAAAATAAATCAAGACTATCAACCAATTCATTAATTTCTTCACTAATAACTGTTAGGTGATCTAAATCAAGCACAGTTGTTTTATCTTCAATTAACACTTGTACAACATTTGTGTCAAACTCTTGTAAATAATTAATTGCAAACAAAGTTAAATTTTGCTTTGCTAAATAATTTTCCAAAGCTGCTTTCAATTTTGTTTCTTGTTGTATAAAATGTTCCATTCAACACCATCCTTTCTTAATCAAACATAACTAAATTTATGGCATTAAAGAAAGAGCACAATTGTGCTCTTTCTTGACCTATTTTAATTACTTTATTATTATAATACCTTATTAATAAAAATGCAACAAAATTAAGAAGATAAATTAGGAAAGGTAGAATAAAAATAAAGTGTTACATCATATTTTCAGTTCTTTTCTAAGATATCTTGCCCCTATATAAACGACTTGTATTTGTTATAATAAACTTAAGAGAAAGTTATGATTTTTCACTTTACTAACACAATAATTTTTAAAAATAATGCTAAATTCAAAAGGAAAGGAAAGTTAATAATGAAAAGAATATTAATTATTTTAATGTATAAACAACACACGAGGAGTTCAAGTTGCAGGTTGTTTACTAGGGCGTCAATTTTGATTAAAAAATGGGGTAATTTTTAGAATGCTATGATTTCCACCAGTTATAACTGGTTGTTGAAATCAATAAGATTTTGATGATTATTAATAAAAATAACTTTAAAAATAGTTTATTATCGCGTCTAATTACAACAATATTAATAATTTTATTTTTTTCACTTTTAATTCATTATAGTTGAAAGATTAATTGGCATTGATTTATTATTAACATTTTAATATTAATAAGTATCAGTGTAATTGTTAATGTTATGGATTGATATTTACAACTATATATAATTAAAAATGATAAACAAAAATTTTTATTTAAAATAATGAAAAACCGTACCTATTCCCAAAATTTTAGTTCATTGACAGAACAAACTAGTATTGTAGTTAATTTAAAAAGAGAGTGAATTTATTATTGTTCAGTTTTAAGTGTTTATTTTATTCTTATTATGCCTTTATTATTAATATCATTAAATCATTTATCTTTAATTACTAAACTAATGTTAATGATTCTTATTTTTATTTTCTATTTATTATTAAATTTATACAAAGTAAGTTATAATAATCAACACATTATCTTAAAATATAATGAAGAATTAAACAGGAAACAAGTAAAAATTTTATTAAAAGGCGTCCTGTACGATGAACCGGCAAAAAACAACTCTTGTGAGATTGTTTTTTTTATTTTTATATTAAAAAACATAAATTTATTTGCATTATTCATCGGATAGTATCTTTAAATTTAGAACTTTTATTATAAAAAAACAGATTAAATTCTGTTTTTCCTCCACAAAATAAACGATATTTTTATAAATCCTTTCAATAAAGGTATTATCCGATGAATAATGCGGCACTTAAAATTTAATATTTTGATGCTTAAAGATGGATAACTCATCTATGGCACAAAGCCTCAAAGAAAGTGTGAAAGCGATTGGATTTACTACTACTATTTATTTCTTTAATTCTCGGCAAGATTAATCACTCGCGAAATGTCAGAGCATGTGTTTTTTGGCTTGTTTTCATAAAAAGAGTGTTGTTAAACCCAAAAACTATATCGGACACTAAAAAACAAGAGGGTTGGAACTCCAAAAGGTTATTTTCTTTATATAAAGTTGTGTAGGGATGGATCAAGCGTAATTAATAACTGGGTAAACTGTTTTTTGTTTATTTCCGTATGGGGGTAAACTCTATCAAAATATCCTATCCGCCCCCGCCCACCTTCAAAGTGGAGCCGGCGGCGAAGTAATTAAATATTAAAATAAATTATTTACTAAATATCAAAATATTAACCAATAAAGGAATATTATATTTTTTTACAGAAAGAAAAATATTTGATGAAAAAATGAAATAAAAAAATTAAAAATAAATTACAAAAATTAATGATACAAGCTTATCTGGTAACAGTAAATGATATTAATGATGAAATTTGAACAACAAATAAAAAGAATTAAGGAGTATAGATAAATGACAGAATATAAAAGTAAATATATTAATAAAACTTGAAATGAAATAACAACATCATTTGATTGAGTTAATTGTCAACCTATTAATTGTCGTATTTCACATCATAAAAAGCATTATGATTTGCAATGTTTAGAATGAGCCAAAATGTACTTAAATTTATTTAAAGACAAGTGAGATGTTATTGTTTCATATATGCAATATTATAAAATTAACGATATTTTAGATTTAGCATCCGATGGATGAAAAATATTACAAATTGACAAAAAAATAAAACAAATAAATTAAAATATATTATTGCAATTGACCTGCTGGAATTGGACAAACTTGTATTATTATTTATAATGTTTTGCAAAAGAAAATAATTAATAATATTACTTTTAATTCCAAAAATGAAAAAGAAGTAATAAATAATATGTATTTAATATTAAATGAGTTTAAAAATAAAATTTGTTCTTATTTAAATAAAGTTATTGTAATAATTGAAGATTATCAACTTCATAAGGGTTTAAAAATAAAAAATCCATTATCTACTCCTAAATTTATTGGTGGTTTAAAAGTTTTATGCAAATATCTATTTAATTTAAAATATATTTTACAATCACCAGTCATTAAGAAAAATTATATTTATAAAGGAAATATTAAAATGTCAGAACACGAACACGATGCTTGAAAACATTTACAGTATTTTTTAGCAAAAGGAGTAGAAAAAAATGGCACAAACAAAAAGTAATTTACCTAAAAAATCAATAACTAATAAACCTAAAATAAAAAATAAAAAAGTTAATAAGTTAGAATTAACTGTTAGATTACATGAAAATCCGATTAAAACTAAGATTAAGGCACTGGTTTCTGGTGGTTTTGAAGTTGATGCTTGTTCAGCTAAATGTCAGTGAGAAAGATTAAATTACTCAACATTATCAATATATAACCCATCTATTTTAACTGAGTTTTTGAAATTAAAAAAAGATGATGAGATAAAAATTAAAGGCTCAGTATTTAATCAGTTAAATATAAAAACTAAACGCTATTTTTTGTCTTTTAGAGTAGACAGTTTTGAAATTATACAAAAAGCGATTAGAAAAAGAACAAATACAAATATTAAAAAATAGGAGGAAAAACAATGGCATTAAAAAATGTAAAATATGTTCTTATTAATGAAAATAGTGAACCTATTAAAAATTAAGATGGTAGTTTAGATATTAAAACTGCTGAAATTATTTTAGAAAATACTGCTGAAGTTGAAGAATTTAATGCAATTAATTTAGAAAATAGTAATCAGCAAACCAACGAACTACAAACAAAAAATACTGAATTAACTTCACAAATTGAACAAGAAACAATTCAATTAAAGCAAATTGAAGTAATTGACTTTATTAATTCTTTAACTGATAATTAAGAATTTAAAAATGTTTTATTAAAGTCTTATTATATTACTGATGATATTGAAATCATTAAAACACAATTGCAAAGTGTTTATGATGAATTAATTAAGGTACAAACAGTTAATACTGGGGGCGTACCAAAAGTAGAAAACAAAGAAAACAATATTTTAGATACAGACAATGTATTTAATAAATAGAAAGAAGGAAGTAAATTATGGCACAAAACCCACAAAGAATTTTCGGAGATATTGCTAATCAAGCAACAAAACGAGATCAAGAAACATTTGAACAATGATATTTACAAACTTATCAACAAAAATTTAGTTGAGAAGCATTATTTGCATGAAAAGATGCAAGTAAATTTAGTTTATCATATAAAAGAAAGAAAAATATTAAATATAATGAAGGTTTTGGTAAAGATGAGAAAGTATTTAATACTGATGATAAATTATTAAATTATTCAGAAGTAGAATTTGATGATGGAATTGTTGAATTAGATACAATTTTAACTTTTGCTCGTAAATTAGACCCTGTAGAAAGTGATTTTGACCCTAATCTTTGGGCTGCTGATATTGAACAAGCAATGGATACTGAGGTTGCTTATAAACGTAATAAAATTTTAGAAATTATTAATAAAGGAGTAGTTACAACCATTCAAGGCCAAAAAGCAGATGATACTAATGTTTTACAAATTCACGATGAAATTATGAATAAAATATATGAAAATGGATTTACCCCTTCAGAAACAGTTGTTTTAGGTTCGGCTGATTTTATTCGTGGAATTCGTAATAAATTACAGTTACAACTTGGAGCAAATGACCAAATAAACAATGTAATTGAAACAAGCGGAGCAATGAAAACTGTTGAAGAAACAACATATTATATGGTTCCTAAAAAATTACCAATTATTAATAAAAATGGTACAGAAGGAACAATTACTCTTTTACCAGATGGTGTTAATGCAATTGCCTTTAAATTTAGTAAAAAATATGACCCTCTTATCTTACACAAAAAAGACCATACTCCATTAAGAGTTGGTGCAGCTGCATTGGGTGCTGGAATGGGTAATACTTTGATTATGGAAAGAGTTTTATATTTAGGTGGAGCACTGGTTGAACCAAAAGGAATTATTAAACATATTGTTTCAAAAATTGATATTAGTAAAATTAATAAAATAAATAAACCAAATATTCATGTTACAGACCCAACAAAAGCAAAAGCCGAACAGTTAAAACCACAATTTAAAGATGTTGTTTTAAAAGCAGTTAAAGCAGTAGATGTTTCTTTAACTGAAAATGATTTTGATTACTTTATTGAAAGTAAAAGTGAAGATTGACCAATTGATATTACAAATGATAAAACAGTTGCAGTGCAAATTGAAGATAAAAACAACGCTACTGGTCAAACAAATCCGATTGATGTTAAAATTAAAAATTCTTAATAGTACTAAAAAATAGTACTTTTTCGTTTGATAAATGATATGCCAATTGGAACATCTAAAACAGCCCTTATTTATGCTGTTAAAAAAATTCCAACTAGATTGTTAATCCAACAACAAGAAAAAAGTTTTGGTTTACAGTTATTAGAATTTTTAGGAATTCAAGTTTTAGCTCTTGGTTTATCAGTTTTAACTGGTGGTATTGCTTCGGCTGTTGGTCTTGGTGCGGGATTATCTAATTTTGCCGCAGCATTTATCTCGTTTGGAGTAGAAACAGCAACCGATTTTGCCGTAAATCAAATATATGATAAATTAACATCAGAAGTAACAGCAAAAAGTACCGCCTTAAATTTGTTACCAGCAATTGGGGGAATTGGCAAATTAACGCGTGCTGTTCGAACAACTAGAATTTTAAAATTAGCAAAAGAAACTAAACTACTTGAAAAATTAGGTTTAATAACTGCTAATAACTTAGAAGATGTTGTAAGGCAAGTTACAGGTAAAAAGATTTTATCTGATAAATTAATATTTGATTTTACAAAGCAGGCTAATAATGAAACTTTATTATATACAATTGGAAAATTAGCCCGAAATGATTTTTATAAAGGTTTTAAAGTTTCTAATTTAGAGACAATTAATAATTTATTAAAAATTGAAAAAAATATTCAAAAAATAAGTCCTACATTAGTTCAAAAAATACCACGCATAAATGAAATAAATGCTAATAAATGATTGTCTGAATATGGATTAAATATTGATAAAATAAGTAAAATTAATACTAATGAATTATATAACATTATGACTAATCTTCATAAAAAAGGTGTTGGTAAAAATCTACTATTAAATGCTAATTTAATGAGGAACAGTAAAATATATAATAATAAATTATTAAATATTTTTCATCAAACACCAATTAAATTAAATAAAATTTTAAATCATTTAAACCCAAATTTTTATATTCAAAAAGTAACTAAAAAATTATTAGCCCCAATTGAAAAACAAATAATTACTATTAAACAAAAAGTAATTAGTAAAATTACTGATAAAACTAAAAAAATATTATCTAAATTTGAAACTAAGGCTATTAAAAAAGGTCAATTATTACCTTTTGCTTATGGTTCTGATTTTTTTTAGCAGTTAAAATTGTTCCTTTATCAGTTGCGGGCGAAGTTGCTTTAACAATATATTATAAAAATCCTAAATATGTCCCTATTGTCGTTATGACAACTTTAATCAAAGCAGAACAGTTTGTTTTGGCTCCTGAACGGTTTAAATTCTATATGAACAGTGAGTGGTTTATTTGTTGGGGATTTAAAAAAACAAGTTTGTTTAATTTAGTTTCTTTTGCCCCACTTGTTTATCAGCAAGTAGTAAAAGATAGTTTTAAAATATATCGGACAATTGCTAAGATATTAAAAATGCAAGAACAATTTAAAAATAACTTTAATAAAGATAAATTGTTAAATACGCTAGAAGATAGTGTGGTTACTAGTTTGTTAGGTAATGGACTAGTATTTCAAGCATATAAACAACTCAGAACAAAACAAGATTTAAACAAAACAATTAAAACAAAAACATTACTAAATAGTAAAAAATTTATATTAAAGAAAATATATTCTAAAAAAGTAAATGATAAGGAGATGATTAAATGTTAAATGAATTATGACAAAATATTACTTTGGAAAATTATAATAATTTTATTCCAATGACAGGTAAAATTACACAAGTTCCAGTTCGTTATAATAAGTTTTTAAAAGGTGATGTAGAATTATGATTTAAAACATTTGCTTTAAGAGCCCAAAATATGATTAATTCTTACTTAAACTATCCATTTTCAAAACTAAAGTTTGAAACATTTAAAGATCCATTATTAAAGAAAATTTGTATTAATATGGTGTTTATTACGATTGAGCATTAAACATTTAACCGCATTCCAATTGAATTTTTTACTTCGGCAAATATGAGTGTTGGTGATATTAATTATTCATCGCAAAATGACCCTATGATTACTTGACAAGGTCTATTGCCTATCTATGCAAAATCATTGGCTAATTTAACAACTTTAAAGAAAATGTTTCGTACTTTTCAAGAAGAAGGTATTGATTTAACAATGATTGATTTAGAAGCATATTATACTCAATTAGAAGTTGATGCTTTAATAGAAAAAGAAAAAACTAAGATTGACAATAAAACTATTGTTAAAAATAACAATAATGAAATAAATATTCCCTTTGATAATGATACTATTTATGAAAAAATGGTGTCTGAAAAACAAAACAAAGTGGCGGTAGTGATATTAAAATTGATAATAAAACAATTATTAAAAATACTGCTTATGAATTAATGGTTTCAGATTTAAAACAAAATAAAATAACTTTATTACCTAATAGTAGTGGTCGTGTTAATGCTGATTTTAATGCTGAAAACGGGGAATTAAGAATTTGAGACCCTAGTTTTGAAGGTGGTAAAAATACTGCTGATTATATGATTATTGATAGTACAGTTGCGGGAATTGAAAGTACTGATTATACATTTGGTACTACTAAATATTTAGATAAATTTTATTTACAGAAAAAAAATTTACCTAAAATATCAAATGATTGAAAAGTTGTTGATACTAGTGATTTTGTTCAAGATTCTAAAGGATATAAAATTAAAAATTTTAATAAGTCAGAATATTATTATCGTTTATGGTGTTATACAACGCTTGAGATAGAACTATATATAATTACGCATATAAACTTTAAAGGTCAATTAGCAAGTGGAATATCATATGGAAATAATCCAAGTCGTTGAATTACCATTCAATTATTTTCCGACGGTGAGTTTAAATTATCATCAATATCAAATAGTGTTGAAATTAAAGGATTGTATATTGAAAGAAAAAAAGTAAGTTAGGAAGGAGATGGTATTATGCCAAAAGTAACTATTAAAGATATGATTATGTTTTTGAAAATCTTTGGAGTTTCATCATTGTTTTTTATTGCCGGAATTATTATTTGTTTTATCGGAGAAAAAACATTGGATATTTCTTGACCAGCATATGTTATTGTTTCAGCAATGCTTATTGGAGCAGGAATTATAGTTTTAATTATTGAAACTATTAGATTTATCAAAACTCATAACAAACAACAAAAACAAGATAGTATTGAAGATGTTATTAAAAAAGAAGATAAAAAATAAAGAGGTGATATAAATGGGATTGTTATTAGCAAAAAAGAAATTAAAAAAAGAATATGATATTGATAGTTATTATCTTAATTTAGCATCAACGATTACTAATCGTAAAAATGTTACTGTTCAAAAACATAATGAGATTTTAGAAAAAAGAATTTGTGAAGATAATGCTAATTTTTTAAATCCGCGAGATTTAGAAATTAGCATTTATAATCCACTTACTAATCAAAAAATAGATACTAAATTAATTAATAGCTTTTAAAAAATGCAGGACTTTACCAATAAGAATTGATATAACGAATATAAAATTAATAAGAAGGGTAACGGTGCATATTTTATTTTTGCTAATAATTCAAAACTTAATTTTATTACTATTGATTTTTACAATGACCAGTATGATGAATTAGGTAATTTAGTATCTTGCACTTTTGATTATGACCCTTATATTAAAAATGACCAGAGTATTTTTATTACTGAAAAATTAGAGATTGATGCTGTAACTAAACAAGTTAAAGTTATTAGAAAGTTAAAAACACGATTATATAGTACTATTACCGATTTATATATTGATGATGTTAAATGAAATAACTATACAACTTTACAAAGAGAAGAAATATTACCACTTAATTTTATTCCAATTCAAATTATTCCTAATAACCCTAATTTTGAGCCTTCTGCTCGTTATGGTAAACAATTTGCTAGTATTTTAGATATTATTGCTCAAAAGATAATGTTAGATCCATTATTAAATAGTGGTAAATTTACTATTAATACTAATGGAGTTACTGGTGTGGTTGACCAAGAAATTAGTAAAATGCTGGCATCATTTATTGAAAATGACTTGTTATTAGTTGAAGGAGACCCTGATAGTAATTTTCAACCAGTAGACTATATTGCTGGTAATTTTAAAGGTGAGCAATTAACTAAAATATATGATTGATTATTAACAAATTACTATAAAATAAATCGACATCATGTTCCCGCCATTGCTAAGGGAGCACAACAAACTCAGGCAGAAGTTGCTGGTGTAAATATTCAAACAAACGCATCATACGAACAAATGATATATATTGTTGATGTTCGCTTACCAGTAAATGCTGCTTTAAACAGACAATTAAAAAACAACGAAACTATTATCAATATTCATAATGAAGAAGGAGAACAAGAATAATGTTAAAACCATCTGAAAAAATGTTAGCACAATTAGCAGAAAAAGATGAACCAATTGACTATTCAATTGATAGTATTCCGTTAGATTTTGCTAGTCAATCGCAGTACAGCGACCCCGATTTAGAACAATTATTTACAGAAGCCCGTGCAAGAACCTTATATATTTATAAAATTAATAATCTTGTTAAGACAAAACAAAAAGCAACCTTAAACTATTCTCAAAATAGCGTTAAAATAGGTTTTATTGACAAAGATGAATATATTAAAATAACTGGTTATGAAATTAGTGATTTTAATTTTAAATTACAAATTCAACAAAACACCACAGTCCAAGATAATAGCACAAGTTATGTAATGATTGATGAAAAAGATATTTTAATCAATGATATTTCAAAACAAGATAAAGAATTTTTAGAATCCTATGACTTAAAAATAGTTTCTATTAATGAACCAATTACCGAAAACAATAAAAATGAATGTTATATTATTGAAGAATATAAGCGTCCTTATTCACCTGAAGGCATTGATATTATTAAATCTACCCACTTAGTTAAAATAACTGATTTTAAGTGAAAAAATCAGAATAGTATTCATTTAGTTTTACAAAAATCATTGCCAGAAGATACAGTATTTACTGGCATTGAAATTAAATACCCTAAATCAATGTTATTTGGAAATATTAAGTGTTGAGGCAATATCAATGGTGTTTATTCTTATCCACAATCAATTATTCAAAATGCTAACTTAGTACCCTTACTATCAATGCCAATTGAAACAAAACCTAATGTACGAATATTTCAATATTGATTTACCGAAAGTTTTTTACCGTGGTTTATTGCAAAAATATATATTCAACCAGATGATATTTTAAGTTTAATAAAAAATAATGGTTTAGAAAAAGTTTTATTAAATTATTTAACATATCGATATAATTATGATAGAAAATTTCAAGGGGCAAAATACGATAAAAAAGGTAATCCTACAAATATAGTAAATATGCAATTAATAAAGGCTATAATGATGATGTTAAATTATTTGCCCCTTATTATTTTGAATTAATATTTAATCCAAGAGAGGTAGAAACTGGATATTGAGAATTTGAACATTGTAAAGTTAAATTAAATTCATCATATTTTAATTTTAGTGGTGGCTCTACTCCACCAACATCAATAAATTATTTAGAAGAAGTTAATGCAACGGAAAAACCATTTAACAAAATTGATGATAAATATTATTTTGTTGTGTGGCATGGTAATGTAAATGATGATTGAAAAATTATTAAATTTAAATATGATAAGTATGAAAAAAATAAAGTACTTGATAAGTATAATAATTATGAACTTCAATTATTTCAAACCGGAAAAGCAGGACAAGGTTATTGAAAAAGTATTTGTTTAGTTGATAATAATGGAATATCCAAATATTTTGCGTGAAGTTTTTATCCTATTATTTTAAATCAGTTTATCGTTGAAATAATGATATTGAGCCAAATCTACCTTTTATTTCACCTAAAACTGGGCAAATTACAGATTGAAATTTAAAGCAACAAGTTAATATTAATAACAACAAAAATAATGAAATTAAAGTAAATGTTAAAAATAATGATATTTCAGAAAACCCCATTTATCAATTAGAAGCAAATTATTTTAATTGATTATCAATAACAAATAAATTAGAAACAAATAGTATTCCTTCTCTTATTCCTGCTGAAATTAAATTATCAGATGGAGAATATGGCAAATATTTAACTAATTTAATTGTTTCTAACTACAAAATAGAAGAATATTTAAACTATTTTTCACAACGATATAGATTAATTTATTCTAAGGCGGTTTGGACAAGTATGACTAAAAATTTAGTTGAAAATAGTATTAAAATAACTTATGATGTTAAACTATTTATTTTAAATCAAATTGAAATATCTGGGATATGGGATTATGGAAATTATGATATTACAATTTTTACTGAAAAAGAACAAATTAATATTAATAATTTACAATTATTTAATAAAAATAATGAAAAAATTTCATTAATTACATTAGAAATATAAAAAGTCATTTTAATAAATGACTTTTTATATTTTTTTATTCTCTTTTAACTTTTATTTGTCCGGTTTTTGGATCAATAATTAGTGTGTTTGGTTTACTATCATTATTTCAACGATAAACTGATTTAAAATAATTAGGATAAAAACTTCACGCAAAATATTTGGATATTCCATTATTATCAACTAAACAAATACTTTTTCAATAACCTTGTCCTGCTTTTCCGGTTTGAAATAATTGAAGTTCATAATTATTATACTTATCAAGTACTTTATTTTTTTCATACTTATCATATTTAAATTTAATAATTTTTCAATCATCATTTACATTACCATGCCACACAACAAAATATCATTTATTATCAATTTTGTTAAATGGTTTTTCTTGGGGCGCCATTCATTCTAAATTGTCTTTTATTTCTTGCTTATTTGTATTTATTTGATTTTCTTCTTTTAATTTTGCTAATTGTTCTTTTGTATATTCTTGTGTTGTATTACAAGCAACTAAACTTGTTTTACTTGTTCAAATTAAAGTGATTGAACTTAAAGGACTTAATATTTTTTTCATTTAATCACATTTAACAACTCTAATTGTTAAAGCTAATGAAATTAGCTACTGTTTGCAATGTTGTTTCCATATTACCAATTAAATGTTGTTGACATGAATATAATAGAGTATCTGGCGTTCTAAAATTTCTAAGACCTAAAGATCTTAAAATTGACTCTGCTATTACTGGGCCACAAGATAAAGATTCTGTTTGAGCAACAGTTGATACTGCTACTTCTAAGTTAATATCTAAAAGTTCGGAAACGTAAGTAATTTCATCTTCTCTTTTATTTCTATTTGAAGTTTCTAAATTATTTGAATCTGATTCCATTGTTTCTCTTAGATTGTTGTTATTATTTTCTTTTTGATAAGGCCTTGCAGCAATTGTTGTTGGGATTGCAGAGCTACTAATTGTTAATACACTTAATAAACTTAAAAGTTTTTTCATTATTTGTATTTTCCCTTTTTTATCTTGAAACTTTTTATCAAGATCTATTGACATTATATATATATATAAGCATTTTTAAATATGTTTTAGAAAGGAGATTGTTTAGAATGATTGTTATTATAATTATATTTTATTACTAATTTGGGCTCGCGGTTATTTTCATAAGTTTGTGAAAAATGCCTTAAAGTTTAAAAAAACTTTTGCCGCGCTTTTTAAAATACTTGGGAAAAATTCTAAGCGTTAAGCGAAGAATTTTATAAAGGTTCCCAAATTTGTTTGAAAGAACCTCAAAATCTTTTTTAACTTGTAAATTATTTTATCACAAAAATTTAAGAAAATCAACCGCTCGCCCAAAACCTAAAAAAATCTGCTATTTCAGATTTAATAAACATATAGATAAAAGTTAAGTGAAATATTCTTTAATTTTATTTCAATAGTATTAACATAAATATTTTAAATTCCCATTTTAAAATGATACGGATAAGAACCATAAAACAAAGCATCATATGGGTCATGGTACATTTTAATATCAGGTGTGTTTGTTTTGGTATCATTAAATCTTAGTTCACTAATACACTTATCTAAAAATGGGAAGTTATCCAACATGCCATATATTTTGCCTTGAACAAACATTTTTCTTATTCATGTCACACGATTGATTATACCTGCTTCTTTGTTAAGGGATGTCTGATGTTTTTTAGCTTTAAACATTTTAATTTTATAACCCAAATAAGGGTAAATATCTTCTTGTAATTTTTGCATAAAGTCGTGTGCATTAATATCATAATGAAATGTAGCATATTCAAAACCATCAAATTTATCAAATGTATTAATTATTCATTCCCCGTAATGTTTAACTATTTCATTTAAATTCATTGCGTTTTTTGGTGTAACAATATTTTCTTCAATTAAATATTTATCATATTCATTATTTTCATTAATTTTATAACCACTAAATAAAAACACCGTGTGGTCTTAACTACATTATAAAAATCTTGTAAATTATATTCTTTAATATATTTACGATAATTTCGTAAAACATAAATACTGGGGTCATTATCGTTATATTCAAAACCGTAGTATTCAAGTTCAAATAAATCGGGTCGTTCTTCTTTATTTGCTAAAACAATTTTTTTAGTAATATCAGGTATTTTATTTCAAACAGCACCCATAGTTAAACGCAAATTAAAAATACCCGAACCATTAAATGCTTGTTTGTTTTCTGAATATACCTGATTGTGTTCTTTTAAAATATTTTTAATTCTTTCATTTAAAGGTAAAAATGGTGTTACAAATTTTTTATAAAAAACATGGTATTTATCAAAAGGATTAAAAGTAAATTGATTAGAATATGTTTTATGAAAATATGTTGTTACTGTTATATATTTTTTTGTTATATTATCTCATTCTTGAAATGTCCAAGATAATTCTTTTATAGGAATAGGATTATCTAAATTATATTGTTTTTTACCATCATCATCAGTATATTTTTCATAAGATACTTTTAAACTTTTAGAACGAAACATTGAAACTCTTAAATTATTATATCTTTTATCTAGTTCTTTATCAGTTAATATTTCTTTTTCTTCAGCATGTATCATTTCGTCAGTTCATGCTGATATAATACCACTACCTTTACCAACTTTCCCCATAATTTTATTACCATTAGAATAACCCGCAAAAGCAATTCGAACACCACTAGGAAAAACAATTTCGCCACCTTCTTTAACATTTTTAGGTCAAACAATGCCATTTTCATTGTTGGGTCCTATATCAATCCCATATTTATCATATAGATAGTTACACACATTAATTGTATCGCCAAATGTAGTATCTTCGTGGGTGTTGGCGTATCTTCACAAAATATTAGATGAAGCATCAGTAAAATTACAAGCAAAAAATAATTTTTCTGCTAAATGATTTCATGTTTTATTAGTACCAGGACCCGCTGAAACAAACTTAAAAAAAGTTGGTGAAGTAAAATATCGGGCATAACTATCACCAACAAAGTCTTTAAATACTTCTTAATCAAAACCAAAATTATAGTCACTAAAATTCAAATCATATTTTTTATTTAAATATTTATAACTAGTAATCCGTTTTTTGTTGTTAACTTTACTAAATTGTTGCATATTTATTAACCTCTTTATTTTATATATAATAGATTATAAGAAAAAATGAAGGGAATTTGTATAAAAATGAGAAAATTTAAACATTTAATATTTGATGAATGAGATTTATTTAAGGATTTATTATTATTTGATACTTGTAAAAAGAAAAATGGCACAATTAATTTATCTGAAATATGACGACAAACGGGTCGTGGAGTTAATACTGTTAAAAGAGAAATAAATCGATTTAAAAATATACAAGATTATAATCCATATCAAGCACAAAAAGATTATAAACAAAAACGTAAAAAATGCATTAAAAAACTACCTAGATTTACAAAAGAGCAGTTAGATTTTATTAAAATAAGATTTAATAAATACCACGATACACCCAAACAATTAATTTATCGTTATTTCTTGGAGTTTGGTGTTAAATTTCCTGCTTGTGTTAAAACATTGTATAAATGAATTCGCTTAGGTGAATTTGGATTAAAAAAAGAAAATTTACCCCATCGTGGTAAAAAATATAAAACAAAAGGAAAAACTGATAATCGTGGTAAATTAATTAACTTTAAATCAATTTGAGATATTGAAAATAAAGTTTCTAATGTTGGATGATTTTAAATGGATACTGTTGTAGGAAAAGACCATCAATCTAGTAATTTAGTTTTAGTAGAACAATCAAGTAAAAATTATTTTGTAATGAAATTAAAAAATAATACTGCTAATGAAGTTTTAGAAAAATTTAAAGATATTACTAAAAATAATAATTTAATTGGAAAAATTAAAGGAATAATAACAGATCGTGGAAAAGAATTTAGTAAATGAAAAGAAATGGAAATATTTGCTGAGACACAAGTTTATTTTTGTGACTCCGGTAAACCACAACAAAAACCATTAATTGAGCATATGAACGGTGAATTTAGATATTGACTTTCTAAGGGAATTGATTTTAATAATATTAGTCAAAAAATGATAGATTGAGTAGTTAATGTTATAAATGATAAACTCCGACCATGTTTAAATTGACTAAGTGCAAAGACAATGTTTTTACAAAATTTTAAATAAATTTATTAGTTAAAATTTAATAAATTATTTTTTAGTGTGCTTAAATATGAATAAAATAAGATAAAATTACAAAAATTTAATTTTTTCTGAAAAAGTTGTTGCAATTTATTAAAAATATTTTATTATTAACTTAACAAGATATAAATTTGCCGTTTATATCTACACAGCGCCTTACTAAACAAAATTTAGAACAAATTAAAGAAGCAATTTTAATCTGACAAGAAAGAGAGGAATGAGAAAATGCCACAAGAAACTAAAACAAAAACATTAATTGAAAGTATTGGAGAAATTCAATCTGATATAAATCTTTTTGTTGGTAAAAATGCCAGAAATGAACATAATAATTATAATTATTTTACAGAAAGTGACCTCTATCAAACTTTAAAACCACAATTACGTAAACAAGGTATAACTTATACTATTCAAGCAGTTGGAGAACCAACTTTTACAGAAACACAAAGTAGTAAAGGTGGAAAATTAACAAATTATTATTCAAAAGGATTATTAACACTTTATAAAGGTAGTGAAAAATTAGAATTAGGAATTATTTTATCAGCACAAAATTCAGATATTGTAAAAGCAATTGGTAGTGCTTTAACTTATAGGGCTCATTATTGATTATGTAAAACTTTTGGAATAGCAACCGATGAATTAGACCCTGATTCTACTGAAATAAGTAAAGAAAATAGTAATCAAGTTATTAAAGAAATTATTAACAATTTAAATCCAAATTGAATGAGTGAACAGCATTTTAATAATATTAAAGATTTTATTACAAATACAAAAATAAAACAAGATATTATTTCAAAAGGTAAAAATTGATTAAAAGAAGAATTAAATGTTGAAAAATTATCACCAGTTCTGATTAGAAAACAAAGTGAAGATTTTTATTATCAATTTAAAGAAAGATTTTTAAGATAATGATAAAAATTGGTATTGACCCATCAGGTACTGGTACTACTGCTATTCTTATATATCAAGATAATATTTTATTAGACAAAAAAGAAGTTATAAATAAAGATTGAAAAAAACATTATGAATTTATTTATGATTTAGTAGATAAATATTATTATGCTGATGATGAAAATAACTATTTAATTCTTGAAAGTTGCACAGCAATTGTGAATATTGAAAATTGCTTATACACAAATGCTAATGGTTCAAAAGACCGCGATGATTTATTAAGATTATTAGGAGAAGCAGAATGATATTTTACTGAATGAGAAATATATATTAATTGAATATCACCACGCCATACTAAATCAGTTGTTAAAAATATAGAAAATTTAAGTAAATATAATTGTATTCAAGAATTTAGTAAAGATAATAATTTAACTTATCAATATGGTAAAGGTTGAAAATATAATAATGAAAAAATATCTCATCATATAGGAGATGCCATTATTATTGCTAATTATAAGGGTTAATATTATGAAACATTCATTTAATCAAAAAACAGGAAAATATTATTCTTGCAAAATTCGTAATGTTAATATTTACTTAAATGAAAATGAAGAAAAAGTTTGAAATGAATTCAATGACTTTACTTATTCACAACGAATAGAATATCTTATTAATTTTTATATAAAACACAATAAAGGCGTTGATAAACATGAATAAATATATTTTATGTTATCGTTCAGAACAAGGTAATCGCCCTTGTAAAAATCCCCTTGGTGAATATATAACTGGTACTGATATTGAAGATGTAAATATCAATTCAACCTGAGACTGAGAATATTTAATCAATAAATATGGTGAAAATAATTTAATTATCTTAAAAACAAATAAAAAATAACCTTAATTGGTTATTTTTTTAAATACTATTTGTTAGTTGTCTAATAGCATCTTTTTGTTCTTGTTTTTTGTTGTTTACTTTAACTTGCTTTTTAACATTTTTAATTTGACCTATTTTTAATGCTAATTTTGTTGCATATTCAGGTCCTAGTAAATGTTTTTCGTGGGCAATAACAGCAGTTCTTAATTCTCTAATTTCTGCTTTATATTTTTTAATTTTTTTAGCAGATAATCCAAGAATACCAAGACTACCCATTCCACCTGCACCTGCTAACACAAGTAAAGCAATCATTAATGTTTCATTCATTTTATTTAATTCCTTTCTTATCCTTACTCAAACAGTGGCCATCTATCCTTTCAGAACAAAATAATTTATAAAATAAACTATATAACCACCCAAAAATATCAACCGCCCCTATATATAGTCTATTTTAATAAAATTTAATTATTATTGTTTATATTTAATTCTTGTTTATTTTCTTCTTGTTTTTGTTTTTTAATATTTTCATTTTGTATATTTTTTAATTTTTCTTCTGTTATGCCATCTAAATTATTTCATTGTTTTGCTATTCGTGGTTGAATGACACACGGATTAATACGGCAGTCCAAACAATGTCGTAAATGGTCTTTTTTTTATTTTGATTTATCAATTCAAATGATAATTAAAGAAATTATTAAAGTAATTAAAGGTAATATTGTAAATACTAATCCCGTTTTAGAAACTTTTAATCGTGGAATATCAATTTTCATATCTACTTTTGGTTTACTACTAGCAACAAATATATCCTGAATTCCGTGTGTAAATAAAGGTGTTAATAATATGGCAATTCCATTACCTCAATATTGACCATAATTATATCAATTAATATTATCTTTTATTGCATTAATCATGCCATATTCTAATCAACAATTTAATGCTAAAAATATCAATGTATAAAAACTAACTACTCAACTACGAATTTTATATTTCCTTTCTCATTCTCTAATATCTTTATGAGTTCAATTATAAGTCGGAATAGGGTCTTTTTTAAATCAATTTCAAGGTAAGGCATCCTTTAATCAAGTTGTTTTATCTTGTTTCATAATTATTTACCTCATTTAATTTTTTATTCATTTTTATTTAATTCTAATCATTTTTTATTAAATAATTCTTTAATATCATTTCTATTATTTGAAATAATTCTTCATACTGGGTGTTTTTCAAGTAAGTTTAATTCATTAATAGTTGTTGCACTATTTATTTTTCTTATCACTATATCATAAGAATCCGATGTTTCTTTTGAAAAATCAGTATCCATATCACGATTATAAATAGAATGTGGTTCATCTGACATTAATTCGCTATTATTTATTAATTTTCTTTTAATTGTTAAATCTTTAATAACAATATTATTTGTTTCATTTTTAATTGATCCATCTTGCTTAATCATTATTCTTTCATATGAATTATCTGCTAAAAATATAAAAATTGATTTTTGTGATATTGTTTCAAAATAATATGTTACAAATTTATTAGCAGATGCATAATCTGTTATTGAAATTGATATTTTATAGTAATATTTTTTTAAATCATAATTTGGAATTTTAAATGTTAATTTTTCGTTTGCTTCTGGATAATTAATTAATTCTCAACTATCATCATTAATAGGTATATCACCACTACCTAATAATGAATTACCATTAATAATGAATTACCATTAATAGTTTTAATATTTGTTCCACTTATTAATTTATCTTGTTTAAGATTAATATCTTGTGATGTTTTTACAATATATTTACCATCAACTTTTTCAATATAATTTTTATTTAAATCACTATCTTTAATAATATTTGTTGGGATATCACCACCTTGTTTTGTTTTTCAGACATTATTTTCATAATAAATACTATCATTATCAAATGGAACAATAAGTTTAATATATTCGTTATAATCAATTTTAGAAAAATCATTAACAGTTGGATAAAAAATATTTATTGAATTATCTGTTTGCAATCGTTCTTTTAATCAAAATAATAATGTTGGATAAAAAGTTTTTTACTAATATGTTTATATTCTTCTCATGGATGAGAATAATTATCTAAACTATAATTATAAGGTCTAGATACTGTTTTACTAGATATAATATCAATAATTTCACCTGCTAATTTTAAAGCATTTTTAACATCACGAGTAATATTTTCATTTGCCTCAGGGTCATTAGTTTGTGAATATGCAACTCCACCTTGTGAAAATGATGCACTACCAGTTAAATCATTTACTCCTTTTGGTAAATATCAATTAATAACTGCTAATAAACAAGCAGATTGAATATAACTTAATCATTTATCATATTCAATTAAACCAGTATTATCTTTTTTTACTCATGGAAATAAATCTTTTTTATTAATTTTATCGGAAATTGTCCCACCTCATAATCTATCCATTCATAAACTAGTTTTTAAAATAGCATTATAAATTAAATTATCATTATAAGCAGATTGTTTTCTATCATTAATAGGTTGTCAAAGTTTACTTTCTTTAACATCTTCAACTGTTATAAATAACAAATTACTTAAATTATTTTCCATATAAAACACCTCTTAATTGATTACGATATTTATTTTTTAAATTACTTGACTTATAACTATTAATTCTTGTTCTTCTTTTCTTAATTGTTTTAATAGTTTGATTAGTTTTCTAAAACATATTTTTAACTGGTGTTTTATATAAATTCTTAATATTTTTAACATCACTTCGACGTTCACGATACCATTTTTTATTATTAATTTCACCAGCAAAATTAAAATTAAAATGTCCAATCTTTAAATTATTAATAAAGTTTTTAATTTGTTGTAATTTTTGAACTGTTGGTAATGTTAATTTAGTAGTTCCTTTGGGGTATTTTTCTTTTAATGCTTGCGGTAATCGTTTTTTAATATAATTTCTTAAATGACTAGGTAATCATTTTCTTAATCAATAACGTTAAAATAAAGTTCCTGCATTAGATACAGCATTACTTAATAATTTTCAAATTTCAACTGGAACACTAGGATAAACATATGGACTATAAAATTTCGGATGTTTTGCTGTTTTTGTATATATTAAAATAGTTAAATTACCTGTTAAAGTTAACTTATTTATAATATTAAATATACCACTATCAAGTCAACTACTATTTAAAGGTTGTCAATTAGTATTTAAATAATTTTCATTTTTAAATTGTTCTCTATTTTTAATATTATTATCTTTTTCTAATTGACTTAATATTTGTTGTATTTCTTTTTTATGACCTTTTTTAATTAAATCTAAATAAGTAAATAGATTTAATCACTGATAAATATCTTCAACTTTATTTGTAATTTTATTATATTTATCACTAATATAATTAATTGGCTTTAATATTTTATTTTTAACTTGATTAACTCTATTAATTAAATTTACAAATTTACTTATTAAAGGTTTATTTTCTAAATTAGATACTAATATAGTATCCATATTAATTGGATAAGCTCATACTTGTTTATTAATAATTAAACCATTTACATTAGTAAAATTATAACCTTTATCACGATTAACTTGTCCTTTTGTATATGTTTTTTCTAAATAAAAGCTTTTTGATACTGGAATACCCATTGCAGTATTTTCATATAATTCACCATTAACCATTGCTTTTAATTGAGCTTGTGAACCAATTACTTTTAAATAAGCAGGTGTTAATCCTAAATATTCTCTTCGTCCTAAAACCATAAACATTTTATCTGTTGGTAAACCAAAATATAAATTACTAATTTGATTTGTTAATTCAATCAAAGTTTCATTTAATGTAAAGAATGCTTTATTTGCATCATCAGCATTTTCAGCTATATAACTACGAAATGGAATTACTTCATATTGACCATCTGCTAAACAATAATCATAAATAGCCTGAATTAATTCACATTCTAAATTAACAAATTTATTTTGTTCTATTAATGCTAAGTCAAAAGCTTCATTCATTAATTTTAAATTAAATCTTTTATTAATAGGAACTGGAATTCTTGTTAATCCCATTGTTTGAGTTGTCCCACCATTTGGTAATGAATAATCATCTTGTCATACTACACGATGAGTTAAATTATATAGTACTTATCCTGCATTTGGTAATCAAGCAACTTGTTCTGCGGTTGCTGTTGCATACTGCATAATACTTGCATATTCATTATATAAAGGTCCACGCAATAATGCATTAACCATATCAACATAGGCTTTTTGACCTGTTGTATTACCTTGTATGTAAAAGATACTTGTGGCAAATTAATTGTTGCCATAATATTTCACTCCCTTATTATCTAAGGTTTTTAAGTGTATAATCAGTTATTTTTTTAATTTCATCAGGAGTATATGCTCCTTTTTCTTTAATAGTTTCAATTTCATCATTCTTATTTTCAGTTGATTTTTCAATCATATCTTAATTTGTTTTGTTTCATTATGAAATTCATTTAAAATATTATCTGCAATTTCTTCACTTAAACCTTGTTCGATTAATTGTTCTTTTGTAAGTGCCATTTTATAAACCTCTCTTTTTTTATTCTTGTTCGAATAACAAGTCAGCATAAGTCTTTTTTACGGAAAAAAGATTAAACCTATGCTTTTAATTATATACCAATAGTTCACAATTACAATATATTTTGTATACAAATACTAAACAAATAATATAAAAGTATTATAATGAAATTGAAATAATTATTTATTAGTATATAACATAAGGCAAGAATAATGTAGGGTCATTTTATTTTTTATTTAACTAAAATAATAATATCATACTATTTTACCAATACAATACTTTAATACAAAAAAAAAAAAAAAATAAACTTAATATATTTTATTGCTAATTTAGCCCTTAAAACGCGTAATTAAGAGTATTTTAAAAGATAAATTTATTAAAATAAGCGCTAATTTTGCTTGTATATATATATATATACATATACAATACTGGTAAATCTTGATAAAAGGTTTCAAGATAAAGAAAAGGAGAAAAACAAGTATGAAAAAATTACTTAGTTTATTAAGTGTATTAACAATTAGTGGAAGCGCTGTACCAACAACAATTGCCGCTAGTCCTTATCAAAAAGAAGAAACTAAATTAGAAAATAATGAAATTAGTTATTTACAAACAAATAATTTAAAAAATTTAAATAGAGTTAAAAGACAAGAAATAACATATCCAATATTAGAAGATGTGTTAATTGATTTAAGAAAAACTAGCATGAAAAAACCAATGCAATTTCAAATAACTGATTCATGGTGTGTTATGGCAATTTTAAAAAATATATTTGATAATAATATTCTTAATAATAAAGATCTTAAAGAAACGGAACAAAAAGAAATTGTAAGTTTTTTTCAAAAAAATGAAAATGATGGTATTTCATTATCAAATGTAATTGAAATGTTAAAAATAAACCCGATAATTGAGAAAAGTTTCGTATTTAATTTAAATAAAATTGATTTAAAACAATTATTTTGAAATAGATTAAATGATATAGAAAAAAGAATGTGGATAAGACATTTAATATGGGAATCTCTTTCTAGACAAACTCCTGTTATATTTGGTGGTTTATTTAATGAAGAATATGATGAAGAAGAAGAAGCATATAATAGCAACCCTCATGCTGCATTAATTGTTGGAATCAAACCAAATAAAGAAAATATACTTGAAGATACTTATTATGTTAGAGATCCATTAAGAGACAGTGAAGCTGAATTTATTATAGATCAAACTACAGAAATTTGAATGACAGGGGAACAAATTTTTAATATTTTATTTAATCAAATAGAAAACGGTAGCGTATTAATACATGAAGATGTTTTTCAATTATTTTGTGAAAAAGCTATTAGTATTTTTTCATCAATTTGAGAAATGGCAGAACCAGAATTAATAGCAGCTATAGTATAGTGGAATTAAAATATGAAAAAATTATTAAGTATCATTAGTACAATATCATTAGTAGGAACAAGTACCACAAGTTTAGTTGCTTGTAATACACAACAAGAATATACACCCGAAGAATTAGCAAAAGAAAAAGAAAAGAATAAAATAACTACAAAAGATGGTATTTTAGAATGAATAGTGCCCAAAGAAAAACCATTTAAAGAAATTGGCAATAATAAATATTATTTTATTATATGAAAAGGCCTAAAATTAGATAAATGAACATTAAAAAAATATAAAGATGTTGGTTTAGACAGAACCAATAGTTTAATAGATAAATCATATAGTAATGCAGAATTACACAGAGTAAGTAATGATTTACATACAATTGCAAATAAAGAATATAGTAGTTGAAATAAAGACGATGGAACTTACTTTAAATCAATCTATCGTTGAAATGGTGAAGAACAAAAATTACCCGACTTAATAATTGATAATGATGGTAATGTAAAAGTTAACGGAGAATAGAAAAAGAGATTTTACATCTCTTTTTATTTTTATCTTGGTTTAATTGTAATTTTAACTGTACTATCGCCTTTATTTCTAATTCCCAAAACATTTGGATTAGAAACATCTATTGTTATATCTTTATTATTACCCCAATAATCTCAATGGGTTTTTGAAGTACCTGCTAATTTGGCAAGTATGCTTTTTGATATTCTAATTTTTAATTTTAAATCATTAGTATAATATGCTTGTAGTTTTGTTTTTTTAATTTCATCTTTATCAGTATTAGATAATTTTGTTATTTGAAGTAAAAAATTAAAGAATATATTTTCTCCCAAAGGCTTGTTTGTTGAATATATATTTTGATAATTTCCACTTGGTAAACTATTAGTATATGCAATAGGTTCAAATGTTTGAATTTCATTAGTTATATTTTTTGTATATAAAGTTCTTATATTATCAAAATTAACTTTATCTGTTTCTGAACGACCACTTTCTTGTAAAGTTATATTTGCTAATGACCCCAAATCATCACTACAAATACCTATACCACCTAAAATATTAATATTTCTATCAGGAATAAAATTTTCTATATTAGGTGGTTTACATTCTACTTGTAAATTATTAAGATTACTTATTTCAATAGTTTTATAAGCATCTTGAAATTTACTAATACTTTGAATTGTTGGGTCAATTTGTTTTAAATCAATTTCAATTTCATAATAAGCATTCTTAAATTCATCAGAAAATAAATTATTAAATGAATCTTGTTTACATTGTGCAGATGCAATAATTTTAGTTTTTAATGATAGTACTACATCGGAAGGCATAATATCTTTGGTATAAGGTTTATAGTTATATGGAACTGGTGGAAGAACATATTGTGGGTAATTAAATGTTGGTATTTCATAATCATGTGGTAATAAGAAACTAGTTTTATAATTCGTTCTCATATCTCGTAAATAATTATTTAATACGCTTTTTGTTTTACCACAAAAACTTCATACTGATAATTTTAAATAATCTTCTTCATTGTTAGTATATGGGTTATCAGCATAAAAGATAATTTCAAAATTACCTTTATATAATGCTTGTATTGAAAACATATGAATAATATAACTACAATTTGTACCATCAGGTGTTTGTAAGAATTCGCAATCATTATCTTTTTCACTATCACTAACTGGTGTTTGAGCATCTACTGCTCTTACTAATTCATTAATTAAATAAATACGATTAGTTTAAGGGTTTAATTGTTTTAAATTATAAGTTGAATAAATTATTCGTTCTGTTGGTTTACCATCTTTTTCAAAAACATTGCCTTGTATTTTATCAGTTAATAAAGTAGTAAAACTAAAACTAGTAGCATTAGCACCAATCATAGCACCAATTTTATCATTTCCTTGTTCTCTAAATATTTCAAATGGTAAATAACCTTTACCAGCAGACTTATCACCTCAAAAGGGCATCATTATAAAAACTATAAACATTAGCACTCATAAAGCCATTAAGTCATGGGAAATTAGGTCATTTATCATCTTGGGTAATTGTTAAATTACCAATTCAGTCCCAAGGAATACCAAACGAAACAAAGTTTAAAAACTTTCCAATAGCAGGTATCGTAAAAGGATTAAATACTAATTTTTGCGTATAGTTTAAAGGTAATACTGTAATTTGGCGATTAATAAAATTATTCATATTTAAAATATCTCAAACATTACATTTACCCATTTTATTATATTCAATTTGAACATTACCAACTGTATTACCGAATTCATCTTTTCTTCTAAAATATGATGAAGCTTGGGTACTAATAATATTATTAATAGTTCCACTATTTACTTTTACTTTATCTGGTGGAGTAATCATTCAATTTTTAGACCAATAAGGCTTAAAATTTTTGTCTTCTTCCTTAATAGTTGTTCCAACAGTCGGATTGGTTGCTGTTGAACTTGCTTTATCTGTTATTATCATACCCTCATTATTTTTTTCAATTCAAAAATCAGACATTGATTGAATATGTTCTTTTCAATCTTTATATCCAGTAATAATAGTTGGTTGAATACCTTGAATGTTATATCAACTTACTTCGGGTGAAGCATAAGTATTTATTTTATCAGGTGGTGCAGGAAATATGTTATACATTAATAAATCACGAGAATTCATTACTTTTTTATTAAATTCACCTTTAATAATTGGTCTCCCAATAACAAGCATATCAAAAAAGATAGGATTACCATAAAATTTAACTGCCACTGCTATAACCCCTGGGTCTTTTAATAAAATCTCATCTAATTCAACAATACCTTTATTTAGTTTTTCATCATAAGTTATTTTTGAAAAACAATAACCTTCACCTGATAAGCATCTCAATATTTACCAACTTTTACCTCTTTTGTATAAAAGTTATTGGCTTTATTATCATTATTCATAAAATAACTTAATTTATATTGATTTAAGTATTCTAACATTCTATTAATATCATAAATATTTTCACCATCAATTAATTTTCAATAAACATTATTATTTTCATCTTTTAATTTTATAGCAAAAGGTGTTTCATTATTTGCTCATATTGTTGAATTAATAGGTTCTTTATTAAAATCATCAATCGTTAAGATAGTAATTTCTTCACCTTTATATTTTTGGACTATTTTTAAACTACCTTGTCATTGAGCAATCGTACTTTCCATATTATCAAATATTCTTGAATAACTACCATAATCACTTGGTTTAGCATTATTAGGTTTTCAACCTGTTTCAGTATCAGGAATATATGAACTATAAACATTAAAAGGAAATACCATTCAATGTCTATGTTCTTTTATACTTTCTCTTATATCTATTGCAGTAGCACCTGCTCCTGTTCTTAATCATTGCATAGCTGCTGGACTAATTTTTTGCATTTATTAATTCTCCTTAATTTCTGTTCTACCTTGTACGGCATTTTGATTATTACCAGTTTCATCATATTCTAGTAATTTATTATTATGTTCAATTTCTTTGGCTTGCATTTTATCTTGTCATTTTTCTACTTTTTCAAAATATTTGGTTGCTTCTAATTCATCAATATTATCATATTCAGTTATTGCTCTTATTGGCTCCATTGTGCCATTTTCTAATCTAGCAGTAATTAATTCATTTTGTCGCATTTGGTCTATTAAACTAGCACTAACAAAATCAAATCCATAAGGGCGTTCACCATTTCCATCTCATAAACCATAATATTTTAAAACAGTATCAAACATTTTAGTATAATATTGTTTACGATATGATTGTAAATATGCTTGTTTTTTTAAATCTTTGGTTTTAGTTAATAATGATTGTGTTTTATTTTGGTCATTATCTGATTTATCACCAAAAGGACTAGAAAAATGACATGCTAAGTATACTTGTTCAATAATAGATTTTTGGTCTTCGGTATATGTTTCTAAGGTTGGTGTACCTTGTACTACTTATAAAGATTGGGATAATTAACCATCTACTGTTGATGAACTTGATTGAACAAAAATATCATCAAATACATCTTGTAGCACTTTTTTATTGCCTTTGTTATAAGCAGTCATTAAATCATCACTTAGTATCCCATATCAATGCGTACGATTTGCATATCTTTCTTTTGATTTAATATTAAAACTATCTTCTAAATCAAATTGTAATTTATAACAATTTGCCATAGTTGGTCATGGATTTAAAGTGGTTGATGTTGATAAAAATAAAGGATTAGGTTCATTTATAATTTCTCAAAAGGGGACTATACCTAATTTATTTTTAAATTCTTGTACTAAAACAGGTCTAACATCATCCTTAATTTGTGTTTTACTTTGACCAAGAACTACTTCATTATTTTTAGGTCAACCTTTAATGACTATTTTATCTTTGGTACAAATTAAATTTAAAATAAAACCACTATCTGATTGATGATAATTTAATCAAATATCAGCACCCTGTTCAATTTCATTTATTTTACTTACACGAGATGTAAAGTTAAAAGGGTTAATTCATAAATCAATATTGCCATCACTAGTTTCTAATAAACCAAAGATAGTTTTACCCATTAAACTTGCTGTTAATTCATTCTTATCTAATTTTTCTTTTATTTTATAAGTTTCATATCATCAATTTAATTTTTCTAAAATGTCTTTACGATGCGACTTAAATAAAATATCTTTACCATTTATTAATCGCATTTGATGGCGAGCAATAATATTTGCTAAATTAATAGTTCAATCATAATTATAGAATTTTAAAACACTATTAATAAACTAGGTTCATTTGCTAAAACTTGTACAAATACTTTAACTTTTTGATATTTTTTAATATATTCATTATATAAATTTAATTTACACATTGCTATATTATCTTTTTTTAATTCTTGACAAAGTCTTTTTTTAACTTGTCCACAAACAGACATATAAGGTCTTTTTGCATTTATTACACGCTCATCATGTATTACATAAATATCTTTTTTCATTAATTTATTCACTCCCTTTGTTGTCATAATTTATAATCTGCTGAACTATTATGCTTAACCATTGGTATTAATTCAAAATGTAAAGCATAAAAATCACTATCAAATGTATCATCATATAAGTCTAATACTTTTTCTTCTCTTGCTTCAGGCTTATCTTCTCATTGTATTAATTCATATTGGGTTTTACTTACAGGACATTTTTCTCATAATCATTTTAATTGATTAGTATTTATTAACATTGTGAATGCCTCTACACTATGTCTTACTTTAAATTTTTGTTTTTGTGCTGGTTTAAATGTCATATATTGACCAAAAGAATAATTATATTTTTCTCGGTTTAAACTTTGCAATGTTGAATAAGCACTATCAACAACATTAATTGATATTCCTTGTTGTATTAAATTAAAGTATTGATTTAATTGATTGTTATAAAAATCTAAAATATCTTTAACTTGTTCTAATTCAGTTTTAAATTGTTGTGTAGCATTTGAATGAGTATATTCAGCAACTTTATAGGCTTTTTTATCAAATGAGTTATATATTGAAAAACTAGCTGCTGTTGTATGTCCTTTAGAACTAGTAGCATTAGCAATATCAACACCACCTAATAATTTAGTTGGTTGAATAATATCTGTTGCTTGCATAATATCAATATATCTAACAAAAATTGACCCACTTGTATTGCCAGGCAATCCTCAACTCCATACTCTTGCTCTTTCAATATCTAACTGTTCTAATCTTAATTGTTCATTAACTTTATCTTGTGGTAATTCATAATTTAATCTTCAACTAGAATAATGAATAATAATTTTCATATTTCATTTTTCAATATATTTAATTTGCTCATATTTACTACGCATTATTTCTTCATTAAAAGGTAATAATTCATTACAATAACCAACAATATATCTTTTTAAACTTTCAGGATTACATGTATTAATTGTTATTTTATTTTGATAACCACGAATAGCAAATTCTAAATCACTTAAATCTTTTTGTTGAAATTGGTCACATTCTTCTCGTCAATCAATAACTAATTTATATTTATTCAAATCAGCAAAGGCTTTTAATTTTTCTTTCCGACTTGGTGAATGCAATCCTTTACAATATATTTTGCTCCCATTTGATAAAGTAAAAGTAAAATTTGATAAATTTATATTATAAGGAATATGATTTTCATCTAACATATTTCATATATTTTGAAATACACTATCTTTTAAATCTTTACTCCAATACATACTAGCAATGATACAAATTGGTTCTTTAATTAATAAACTAATTTTTAATAATTCACCAAACATTTTAATATTTGATATAGTTTTACCACTATATCACGTCCCAATTTGATTAATTTCATTAACTAATTCATATTTCTTAGTAAATGGATATTTATTACCAATACTACTATTTTGTAACAACCAATAAGGCGTTTCTAACAAATAAGTAAAATGATTAAGCATTATTATCACTTTCTTTTTTAATATCTCTAATATCCGTTTGTAAATTAACTATTATTGGTTGTTGATTATTTAAGTTTAATTCTTGTTCCAACTGTTTTTCTTGCAGTGAATATTTATAATTAAATGCTCGTTGTCAATATAATTTAGCACCATCAGGTGTTTTCATCATAAAGTTAATTATTTCACTTTCTATTCTATCAACTTGTTTTTCAAGCAAAGGAACTATCTTTTCGCTCGCATAAGTATCATATCTTCACTTGCGAGAAAGATTGAATTCATTGGTTAAATTGTTCAAAGTATATGGTTTATTAGGTGATTTATTTTGCCAAAATTCATCTATTTTACGATAAAATGTTCGTAAACTTGCTGTTTTTGGATTAAATTCTTTCATTTTTTACTCCTTTATATGGTTAAATATAAGTAGAGAAAAACATGTACTGAAGAACTTGATACGGTTCTTTTTTTATTATTTATAATTTTACATCAAAATAAAAAAAGTAAAGTAATTTACTTTTTTCAGTTAAATTAATTTGCTAATAATTAAAAATTAAATTATAACACAATAAATAAAAAATAATATCTTTTTTTGCATTTTTATTATTTTTGTGTTAATGTGTAGAACTAAGGAAAGAGGGTAAAAAAATGATAAATATTGATAACAATTTTTTTAAGAATTTTAATAATTTGTTATATATACAAAGTATTGAAATTATTCAACAAAATTTAGAAGATTGTGATGAATGAATTTTAAAAAATTATAAAATTGATGAAACTTTAAAAAAATTTAAAGATTATAAAGTAAAAGAAATAAAACCAAGAACATTAACTATTTTAAATGGGAAAATAACTTTTAAAAGAAGAAAATATTATAAAATTAATCCAGAAACAGGTAAAGAAGAATATATTTTTCCTTTGGATAAACTTTTAGGAATTGAAAAATAACAAAGAATAGATAATTCTGTTAAAGAAAAAATATTATCATTTGAAGAATTATTAGAATGTTTAGAAAACAGTGCTTCTTTTATAAAAGAATCAAAAATGAAATTCTTAAAAGAGACAATTAAATTAATTAAAAATAATGAAGAAGGTGTCAGAAATCAAACATTATGAAATAATATTGGTTGTCATATTGAGGGTGATATATCACATTACTGTAAAGGTGTTTTAGTTAAAAAAGCAACTTATCATGAAAAAACTCTTAAAAATAAATTAAATACTAGTATGATGAATTTTAAAAATAAAATTAATTTATTTAATACTAAAATTTGGATCATAATCTAATAATTAATAAGTTAATTCATTTTCTCATTCAGCTGTAAATTAATTATATTTTTGTCATGAATTACCAGTTGGATTTGTATTATCTCATAAGCAAGCAATAGCATCCATTTGTTCTTGTTCTGTAAACATTTCTTTAATAATTAAGAAACATAATTCAGGTCTTGTTAAAGCAGGTAATGAAAATAATACACGACTAGTAAATGCAGGTTCTTGTGTATCATTATCAACATAACTAAATCTCTATGAATAACTAATGCTTCTATTTTATTATTAATAGATAAATCAAAGCCACGAGTTCTATTCATTCCTTGTAAATTAATCTCTAATTGCCTATCTGATGTTTTACCATGTAAAAGTTTAATATTTTGACCAAGTCATAATGATTTAGAAACCATATAACCTAAAACTTTATCTTGGAATAAAGTACCTGTTACCATTGTATTTGCTGAAATATTTTCACCGATTAATTGAGTATATGCTCGTGTTAAATCTAGATATGAATGTGGTTCTCATATCATTTCTCAATCACTAGTATTTGTACCGATTTGAGATGCATTAATTTTTCTTGTTTCATCTGTCATACGATGTCCTAATTTATACATTAAATCTAATGCATCTTGTTGAGTTTTAATTTTAGTTATATTATAAACAAAAGCATAATCTTTATTAAATTTAGATCTAGCAATATAATTATCAATTACACCTTTTAAAAAGTATAATTCTAAATTAAACATCATATTTTCTGTAATTGAACCAGTTCATTTTGCTACTAATTCACCGCGTAATGATGGGCCAGTATTTTTTAAACGAGATAAATCAAATCTTCTTCATTGTGTTTTTAAACCAATAGTATGATCAATTACTAAACGACCACGCTTAGCATTTTGATTTTGTTTTGGGTTTCCTTTTTCGTGGTTTCATTCTGAATCACCATAAAATAATCGTTCAGGTATTGTATAAATTGCAACTGCATAATCTGCACTTTCCATATTAGGACTTGATTGTGCTGTTGCTGTTAAACGATGAAAAGTATAATAATCAGGATTTGATAAAATATCTTTTACTCGCATTTCTTGTGCTGATAATAATAAATGTCCTTCTTTTGTTAAATTTGCTACACCATTACCAATAACAAATCCCTCATGTAATCCTATAATTGATGCCATATTTTATTTTCCTTTCTGATATTCTTTTTGAACTAAGTTTTTAATTCTTTCATTAATAGAAATATTATGATTATCTTGTAAATTTTCTTTTATTTTTTGTGATAATTCTTCAATAAACATATTTTCATCTTTAATTTGAATTTCACCATTCATTAGATTTTTCATATCTAATGTAGGTTTTTTCTCAACTAAATCTTTAAAATTAGTTTTAATATATTCCATATCTTTACCACTATTTAATAGTTCTTCAACTAATTTACGATTTTCTTGTGGTACTTGTGATAACTCATATTCTTTTATTTTTGACTGATAATTATTAATTTCTTTTAAATATTCTTTTTCAGTTTTTGATTTTATACGAGTTTCTGCACTTGGTAAGACACTAGATAATACTTGTTTTTCTTTTTGTTCTAATAAAGCATTAATTTCATCTTATGTCATATTTTCTTTATATTCATATTTAAAGTTTGACATAACTTTAATCCCTCCATTATTTTTTTATAGAAAATTTTAAAAACTATCGTCACCATCTTACCATCATTTTAATTTTTGTAAACTTGTGTATATTTTTTCTTAATTTCAGTTCTAGTTTCTTCAATACCTTTTTTAAAACCTTTTTCATATTGATCTAAATATTCTTTTTGATTATTAACACCATAATCATAAGTTTCTTTCATTAATTCTTGGAATATTTTAATATGTTCTTCACACGTAGGAACATAAATACCATTTCAATTTTTACTTACTTTTTAAAAACACTCTTTACCATCAATTATCATTCAACAAATATTTTTATTTATTCGCATTTTTTCAATATTTTTTTTAATTTGTTTCTTTGCCATAATTAATCTTTTCCTTTCAATATTTTCTCTGCAAATTGTGAAACAGTTTCTATTGCTGTATCTTTATCTACTTTTTTAATTTCTAAATCTTTAATAAATTTATTTTCAATTCTTTCATAACTATTATTTGCTTTTAAATATGCTTTACACATAAAGATAATAATTAATCTTCCAATAGATCAAATAATTAAAGGCATTAACCCTAAAATAATAAATACAATACCTAATTTTCTTTTTCTAATTAAATGATTACCTTGTGATTTAATATTTTTATCTATTTTAGGTTTACGACCAATTCACATTAAAATACCTTGAATACCTAATAAAGTAATATGGCCAAATCCTAAACCAATAATATTACTTGATGACATAATACTATCTCAACTAAAACCATCAAATTCACCACTTTTAACTGCTCAGGTTCAATCTAATTGCAAAAAATGTATTATAAAGTAATGCCCATCATAAATAAGTAAATTCACTCATAAATCTATCTCACTTAAATAATATATATTCTTTATAATTCTTTTTTTCTAAATCAATTACATAGTTATTTTTATTTCAAAATGCCATAATTTTAATCTCGCTTTCCGAATTGTTTACTTATTAAAAATGGATTATCTAATGTTTTAATAAAATATTCCATTATATCCATAACAGCATAAGTCATAGCATCAAAACCATCATCAAATAATTTATTATTTTCTAATTTATAAGTAGATTTATTTGTAGGTGGTTTTCTTCATTCCATTTTTAACATATCCTTAAATAACTTTGGTGTTAATCGTTGACTAATTTGTAAATAATTCTTATTTAGCAGGATGATTATAGCATGAATTCTATCAGTTCTATATCAAACATCTTTTACTACTGGTTTAAATCTTAATCAATTAGCTCAGGATAATATTGTCGCCGAATATTGTTTAATGTATCAATAGAAACTAAACCACCATTTCCATAGTCAACATTTACATCTAAACCATCTTGTAAATAATCTCATTTTATAGAAGCAGTTATAAAAAAGTGTACTATTTCAAATAAAATCTTAGTTGTATCTTTATGTATCATTTTAGCATTACTATGTTTATATTCCATTAATGGTGTCATTTTTTTATATTCTCTATCTAATCCCATTAAAATAGCATGAGTTGCATGTCCCAATGAACTATCTGCATAACCTAAATTTAAACCTGCTTTAAAATTAACTGGTTCAAAATCGTATAATTTACTAAATAAATAATTAGCAAAAATACTACCATCTAATGCTCCAGGCATTCCAATTTCTCATACATCATATTTTTTTAGGTCATTCTGCTTTTAATTTATATAATTTCATTAATTCATCATAGTTTAAATTATCTTTATTAATTAAATAATTAGTATAATGATTAATTACTTTTTTATCATATGCTTTTTGTCCTGTTTTATGATCTAATACTGGAACTATTAATTTAGATATTTGTTCTCCTTTACTTTCCAATTCTTTACGATTAAAAGGTAATAATTTATTTAAATAATCTATATGATCTTGATAAATACTATCAGGGTTAGTACTTGTAATTAATATTAATTTTTTATAATCACGAACTGCTTGCATAATTGCTTCTTTTTCTGATTTACTAAATTCATTAGCTTCTTCAAGCCAAATAATACATAAATCAGCACCATTTGCTCGTGCTGTTCCTTTTTCCCTAATACTTGCGATGAATTGCTTTTTCTAGCCCCTTGTAATTTAATAAAACTACCATTAGGAAATGTTCAAGTAGGTTTATTAAATCTAGCATTATATTGATAATGATCACCTTTTCATTTTTTAGTAGGATTAAGTATTAAACCAACTTTATCTAAGGCATCTTGAATATCTTGTTGCATTTCAGCAGTATCTGCACTATTTAATCTAAAACCATATATTGCTATTTTTTTATCTTTATTTGCTAATACAATACAACTTAAATAATGCTATTAATTCATCAATAGAATATGTTTTACCTGCTTTACGACTACCTGCTAAATTAATCTCATCTGCAATATACTCTGTATTATTTAATAAACTAACTACTATTTCATTAAGATAACTATATTCATATAACATTGCCATTATATTTTTCTCCTATCTGTTATGTTAATTACTGGTGGAGCATAATTTATTTCAGTTTCATTTTCACGACCATAATACTGTGCATATACCGATACACCCCCCTTAGTTTCGTTTAAGAGATGTAATTTTATATTATTTTCCTAATATTCTTATTTTCATTTTAAGTTTATTAAATGCTAATAAATTAGTGTCTTTTAAGTCATTATATTCATCTTCTTCTAAATTACAAAAGATTAATAAGGTTTCTTTTGTGGCAAGTTTGATATTATTTTCTTTACAATATTCATCAAATTTTGTTAATTTTTGCTTTATTTTTGTTAAATTTGCCATTATTCATCACTTTTTATCTACTTTTGCCATTTTTTTACCTCTTTTTGTCATCACCATTCTACAAAAAAATATCAAAAAGTAAAATAAATTAAAAAAAGACTTTTTCAAGTCTCTATTTTTTAGTAATTTTAAAATAAGCGATTAAGGGCTAGTAAATCCTACTTGTATTAAATTACATCACCATCCTATCATCATTTAAAGTATTGTCAACAAAATTTTAATTTTTAGTGTATAAATATTTTAATAGAAAGGGCTAGGTTGTCTTATGAAAAAAGAAAAGAAAAAATTTAAACATTTTAATTTAGCAGAAAGAAATGACTTAAAAGAATATTTAATATACGAAAAATTTAAAAAGAAAGATAGCACACCTAATTATTCTAAAATAGGAAAAGTAATGAATAAAAGTCCTAATACAATTAGATTAGAGGCTAAAAGACTTAAAGAAGAATACGATCCTAAAAAAGCGAATGATGATTATAAAAATAAAAGAAAAAATCTATAAAATATACTACAATTAGAAAAAAGTTGTAAATCATATAAGAAAAATTTTAAGTAAAAGACGCTATTCACCAATGTTAATTATTTTTGAATATGAAAAAAAGTATAATGAAAAGTTTCCATTTTCACATGTGACACTTTACAAATATATTGAATATGGAGTTTTTGATGATGAAAATACTGAAATTAAGAAAAAACTGCCATTTAAAGGTAAAAAGTTTAAAACAAAAAAGAGAAAAGATGATCGTAGTCAATTAACTAATATTAGATTTATTGAAGAAGCAGAACATGAAAAAGGTACTTTTGGTTGATTTCAAATGAACTGTATAGTAGGTAAAGACCATCAATCTGCTTGTTTAACTTTTACAGAAGAAAAAAGTTTATATACGATTTGTTTTAAATTAGACCACCATAATTCAGAAGAGGTTAATAAAGCCATTAAAAGTATTTTTAAAAATAAACTTTAATAAGGAAAATATAAAAGGAATAATAACTAATCAAGGTAAAGAATTTAGTAAATGAAAAAAATTGAAAAGATTACTAATACAAATGTATACTTTTGTGATGCTGGAACTCCAACACAAAAACCCAAAGTTGAAAGAATGAATAGAGATATAAGGCGAGAATTACCCAAAAGTACTGATTTTAGAATTATTAAACAAGATAAAATAGATTGAATAATTAATACAATTAATGATAAGATAAGACCTTGTTTAAATTGAGAAACACCAACACAGTTATTTAATAAATATATTAAATAAATTTATTAAATAAAAAAACTTAATAAATTATTTTTTAGTGTGCCCAAATATACTAATTTTAAATAAATTAAAAAAATAATTTTAAAATACTTACAAACTTATTTTTAAGTGCTATTATTTTAATTAATAAGAGTAGGAAATAACTAATTGCATTTACACTATACAAAGTAGGGTTAAAAGTAATTAAAATAATTGTTAATGTTTTTTCTCTTATTCATGTATTTTTTAATTATGTTTGTTTTTATAAAATCACTACTTAATAAAAAAGAAAATATAAACTATGAAAAAATTTTTATCAATCGTATCAATTTTTAGTTTAACAACAACTGGCGCAACAACATTAGTTGCATGTACCAAAGTTGGTGATAGCAAAGATGAGAGTAACAACTCTGAAAGTAACAATGATTTAGCAAAAATTAAAATAATTGAAGCACAAAAAGAAATGACTGTTATGGACCCAATAGAGTTACAAAAGCTGAGATTAAAATAGTATTAGATCCAATTGTTTTATCAACGGTACAATGAATTAATAAAACGGCCACAACAGCTGATTTTACTTATGATGTTTTTAAAGATAAAGATGGCAGTGAATTAGAAACTGTTAATTTACAAGATAGTAAAGTTGATGTTTATGTTCAAATTGTTGCAGCGCAGGATAGTATGGTTATTATTGGCAATACCGGATATATTAAAGTAACTTTACCACAACTTACAAAAATAGAAAAAGTCGATATTTCTTCTCGCGAGGGTACTATTCCATATAGTGCTTTAGAAATTAAAGCAGCGAATCCAAATGCGACAGCTATTAATGAATTAGAAAAAATTAATATTGAAGCAACGCTTGTTGCTAAAGTGCTAAAAATTGTGAAAGATATAGTATAAGCAGTAACTGCTGAGGATTATACAATTACAAATAATGCTCAGCCAGGTGATTATTCAAAGCAACAAGAAGTCATAATTTTAGTTAAAGCAAAAGACACTTCAAAATATATTTCTGGAAAATTTGCTTTTAAGGCTTATGTAAAAGCTATCAAATAATATTTTCATTTTATTAAAAAGATTAACACGATAAAAAGTTAATCTTTTTTATTTCATATGATAATTTATAATAAAAATTATTTTGATTTTAAATTTTAATTTGTTGCAGTTTATATTACAGTTTACATACTAATAAAAAATAAAAAAAATTTGCTAATTATAAATAGTTTTTCATAAATTAATAGTATAATTTAAATACCTTAAAGCACAAAATAATTTATTTTAATCAAAAACAGCAATCATTAGGAGGTTATAAGATATGGCCAAACAAAAGTTAACTAAATAGTATTATAACAATTTAAAGGTTAATAATTGAAATTTATATGTTGCTGTTTCTGAACAAGGTGTAACTTTTATTGGTTCTAATAACAAAGGGTTTAATGAATTAGAATCTTGGTTGAAGAAAAAGGGACCAAATATTTTATTAATTGCTGATCAAGAAGGAAAAACGAACCTTGTTATGGAGCAATTAACGGAATATTTAATCGGAAAACGAACATTTTTTACTATAGCGTTTGATTTCACTGGTACTTTGTTTCAAAAAAAGGTTTGAGCAGAAGTTGCTAAAATACCATATGGAACAACAACTTGTTATGCTGATATTGCACAAAAAATTGGACATCGGCAAGCAATGCGAGCTGTGGAGACAGCAATTGGCAATAATGCCATCACAATTCTTGTTCCCTGTCATCGTGTTTTAGGCAAAAATAATGCTTTACGTCGCTATCGTGGTGGGTTAGAAATGAAAGCATCGTTATTACAATTAGAAAATATTTGATAATTAGTATTTGTTATTTTAAATTTATGCTTTATTAAAAGTAGTTTTTATTACAATTAATTTTATTTTTAATTAGTATGTTGGTTATCAACAATAAATTTTTAATATATTAAAAGGAGAAAAAATTATGGGAAAGTTTCATACAATAGCAAGTAGTTTATTAGTGTTTGGAACTATTAATATGACATTTGTACCTACTTCTAGTTTTATTAATCAAAAGGGATATATTACAGAACTATCACCAACAGCAGTTTCATCACTTGACGAAGATGATTTTATTTATTCAGGCTATTTATTACAGTATTTTATTTATAAGTCTTCCAATATTGACCAAAACAAAACAGTAAAAATGATAGAAAACAATATTGTTGCTAATAAAAATATAATTTATAATACTAAAACTAATATTAATAATGTGAGAATCGATACGAAAGAATTATTTGAAATGTCATTAATGGCCTCGATTATTAATACTAGTATTTATGGAATGAAAACTTGGAAAGAATTTTTTTCCGAAGCATATTCAAAATGAATGACAATGCCAAACCAAATGAAAAATAAAAGCTGAGAGATTTTAAATAATTTTTTTATTGATATTTATACTCCGCTTCAAAAAGAGAATTTTGGTTCCCGAATTACTTCTTTACAAAAACAACGTGCTAAAATTGATCAGTATGTTGCAAAGTCAAATATTAGTTATAATACTAATTTAACAACTAAACCAATTAATGCAGTTGATTTAAAATATTTTTTGCCATCTTTTGAACTTGGTTTACAACAATTAATTCCCCAAAATAGGAAATTATGAGCACGAAATTATACTTTTAATGCTCTTAAAACAAGTTTAATTATGTGGCAGTCAAGTAGAATGCAAGATATTGAAACTGATAATGTTAGTTTTGACGGAAATATTCTACGAAATAGCATTATTAATAATGGTAAGCACGATTTAACAGCGGAATTAGGAAATATGATGAATGATTCATATACGCGAGCATCACAATCAGCGATTATAAAATTTGAAAATTTTATGAATACTAGTAAACAGCAATATTATTCATCATTTGATAAGTTAGATGAAGATTTAAAAAAGATAACAGAATATGAAAATAATTATTATCATGAAAAAGGGAGCACTATTTTCTTAAAAGATAGCGTGCAAGCAATGCAAAAATATTATCAATTAACTGATGAACTGACGGAGTTTCTTAAAGAACAAATTTTAAATTTATTTAATATGACTTATGCAATAACTGGTGACAATTTTAAATATTTTTTAACTGGATTTTTATTTTCTCCTGATGCTCCATTGTTAGAAGAAGGTAGACAAACAGCAGCTTATACAAATTATTCTTTTCAATTATTACCAGGGTCAAATCGTTTTATTTCAACTAGATGGGCTTATATCGTTATTTCTGCAAAAGAATTTGATAATGTTTTGCAGGGAAAAACTATTTCTGAATATTTAATTGGATGATGAAGCTCACCAAATGTTTTTTGTACTTTGAACCATGAGATGGGGCATGCTGTTGATGCTTACTATGGAATGATTAAAGAAGCACGAAATGTTGCATCAAAATATTTTAAGAATCTTGTAAATAGTTTAGGAATTAAAGGGCAATATATGGGTAACATTTTTGGCTATGATGATATTGCAAGTTATAATCAAAAGGTTAACATTATTAAAATTATTTTAATTATTATGTTTGGTGCTTTTTGCACAAGTATTATTATTGCCGTTGTTTGAGGTACTAGTCGTAAGATTAGACCTCAAAAGAAATAAAAATGGTAAAAATGCAACAATATTACATTTTTTATTTAAAAATAAAGGAGAAAAAATGAGTAGTAAAAAACAAATGACAAAATTTGGATTTATTGTTTCATCATTAGGTGCAGCAATTGGATTAGGGGTAATTTGAGGATTACCTGGTTTTATTAATAAATATGGTGGATTTTATTTTTTCTTAATATATATTTTTGCATTATTAATTTTTGAATTTAACTTAGGAAATCTTCGACGTAAAAGTGTAATTAACATTTTTGATAAAGAAAGTGTTCGCTTTAGTCGCTTTATGGGTTGGTTTCAATCAACTTTAATGATTATTATTCCGATTTATTATGCTGTTTTGGTTGGTTATACTATTATTTCGATTGGAATTGAATTTAGTCCTACCTTGATTAGTAATCTTGATGGAAATATTTTTAACCATCAGATTTTACATCGTGGTGGTTTTGGCCTAACTAACAATGGTGGTTTTCAATGAATTGTATTTTTAGCTTTTTTATTTGTTGTTTTGTTAGTTGGTCTTGTCTTATTATTTGGAATTAAGGGAATTAAAAAAGTTAATAAGTTTTTTATGCCCTTATTATTTTTAATTATTTTAATTTTAGCAATTTATATTTTAACAGTCCCAGGGAGCCATCAAAGATTAGCAACGTTGTTTTTAACAAATAATTTAGAGAAATTAAAGCAAAGTCAAACATGATGTAGTGTTTTTTCCTTAGTTTTTTTTTACAACATCATTAGGAATGGGAATGATGATGCGCTTTGCTGGTGTAGGTCCACATAATCAAGATAATGCTTCAAAAGCTTACTTATTAGTAATTGGGATTTTATTTTTATCCATTACTAACTTAATCTTTATTTTTGGTGCATCAGGGGCTATTGTTAATAATTTGGTTACTGATAAAAATGATATTTTATTATTTCAACAACAAATTGCTACTAAGTTTGGTAATGATTCAATGGTTTTTGTTTTTAATGTTTTGCCAGAAGCTTTCCATATTATTAATCAAAATACTGTTGTGGGAGTTGGGAATTTCTTAGGAGTTTTATTCTTTTTAGCTTTATTTATTGCCGGATTAAGTACAACGGTTGGTAATGTTGAAGTTATTGTGGATGCTATTGAAACACAATATGAAATTAGTAATCAAAAAGTAATTTGTGGGATTTGTTTAACAATTATTGTTGTTGGTTTATCACTAGTTTTTGAGAGCACATATCAGGTAATTAATTCCTTTCAATTATTAGCAGCAGGATTAGATTTAATTTTAGTATCTTTAGCACAAGTTATTTTCTTTGTTTGATATGCAAAAAAACTACATATTATAATTAATTACAATAACCAAGTATCATGAATTAAATTAAATAAGTTATATAAAATTATGATGTATTATTTAATTCCACTTATATTAGTTGTTATTGTTTGTTTTTCAGTTTATGATTTTATTATTAGTTGTACAAAAAACGCTTGATATATCTCAGTATTAGCTTTTGTGTTAGGTATTTTTGTACCAGTCCTAGTTGTAAGTCTGAATAGTTATTATGGCATAAAACGAGAAAAAGGAGGACAGAAACCATGTTAGTTACCATCGCCATTGTTGTTTTATTAGTTTTAGCAATTTTATTAGCAGTTGCTTTTGGCTTTTTTATCTATAAAGATTGACAACGTAGCCAGCATACATTAGAATTTGATCAGAAATTAGCATTAGAACATGAGTTAGAAGAAGATTTATAACCAAGTTTAAATCATAAAACTAATGAAAGAAAGTAAATTTAATATTTTTTAATTATCATGCTGTTTGATAATTTCAATTAATTCTATTGATGATGAGCAGTTTTTTATACTAGTTAAAAATTCTTTTTTTGCAAATAGTTTAGCAATCGATTGAAGTAATTCTATATGTGAAAAATTATTTTCTGCAGCAAGAGCTAAGCAATATTTAATATGGTATTTGTCTTCTTTTTGAAATTTAACTGGAATTTTAAAATATGTAAAACTTATTCCAGTTTTTAAAATTGTTGAGTCAGGCATAATATGCAATAATGCTAATTTTGGTGCCACAACATAATAAGGACCTAAATCATTTGTTATTTCAATAATTTTAGTGGGAAAATCAGTTTTAACATAATTATTTGTAATTAATAATTCAGATGCTAATTCAATTGCTTGCTCTCATTTATTAATTGGTTTTTCAATATATTGAAATAATTTTTCATTAAATATTTTCATTTTCTATAAACCTTTCTATTTTTTTATTATAGAAAGAAGATAGTAAAGTACAAGAAAATTACTTGTTTTTGTATTTTTTTATTCAAATGCAAATTTTTTGAAAATTTAATACATTATAATTTTTAGTGAAGGAGGGTATAAATGATTCCAATAATTGCTTTGGATTTATATAATTTAACATCCTTAGAAAAATATGTGGCAATTGAAATCAAAAAAACCGGAATATTTTTTAAATAATTCAATCACAATTATTAGTAAAAAACTAGGAATAGCAACATCAACAATATCAAGATTATCGAAAAAATAGGATATAAAAATTTTAAAGAACTTAAAATGTTTATTTATGAAAAAATTAAACAAATTAAAAGTAGTTTTAATTTTCAATATAATGATAATTTACCTAATTTAATTCAAAAAATTAAAAATATTAATTTATATTCTATTTTTGAAACAATTAATAACTTAAATTTATTAGAACTAGAAAATATTATTAACTGTATTTTTACTTCTAAACGTATTTTTGTTTTTGGAGTTGGTTCATCTTCTGTTATTTGTTCTGAATTAAATGATAGTTTAATTAAATTAGGATTTAATTCTTATACATCGCAAGATTTTCATGGTCAGTTATTGTTTTTAAATTCATTTAATGATAATGATTTATTGATTCTTTTTTCAAAATCTGGTCGTACGCGTGAAATTCTTGAAATATTAAAAATGGAATTAAATATAAAATTCCAATTACTTTAGTAATTTCAAATTTAAATTGTGGCTATGAAAAATATTTATATAATAAAATTATTTTTCGAACATTAGAGCAACTTTTCCGCTATTCAGCTGTATCTTCTAAAATTACACAATTGCTATTTGTGGATATTATTTTTAACCAAATTATGGAAAGAAAAAAACAATTTAAAAAATTAATTTTACATGGAACTAACATAATTAAAAATTGAAACAAAATTAATTCTTAATTTTATACTATAGTTCCTTTTTTATTTCAATTATTAATTAAAATAACACCTTTTTGAATTTCTTCATATATTGATGGTTTTTTATCTATTAACATTGTTATTAAAATATTAGTTATAATTAGTTGCGAAATATTGCTAGAAATAATTGAAAAATAAGTTGAATCTAAATAAGAATGATATAAAATTCTATAATCTGGTTGAATCAAATCACTATTATTATGCTTAGTTGTAACTAAAACCGTTTTTATATTGTTTTTTCTACTTAATTTAAGTAATTCAATAATTTCACGCGTACGACCATATTTTTAAAAAAGAATCAATAAATCATTATCATTAAATGAATTTAAAAACAATAACTGACCATGAAAATCTTGTGATGTATAAGAATTAAATCCTAATTTAATTAAACTATCATTTAATTCAGAACAAATAACAGAAGATGAACCAACACCAAAAACAAAAATACGTTTAGAAGTAAAAATACAGTTAATAATATTTTCTAGTTCTAATAAATTTAAGTTATTAATTGTTTCAAAAATAGAATATAAATTAATATTTTTAATTTTTTGAATTAAATTAGGTAAATTATCATTATATTGAAAATTAAAACTACTTTTAATTTGTTTAATTTTTTCATAAATAAACATTTTAAGTTCTTTAAAATTTTTATATCCTATTTTTTCGATAATCTTGATATTGTTGATGTTGCTATTCCTAGTTTTTTACTAATAATTGTGATTGAATTATTTAAAAAATATTCCGGTTTTTTTGATTTCAATTGCCACATATTTTTCTAAATTATTAACTGAATAATTAATTCTATTTTCTTCTAATGGTTCATTAGTATTAAATAAATTAATTTTATTTTTAAAATTTATCATACTAGTATTTAATTTATTTTTAAGAGTTTTTTCATGATAAGTTACTTTTTTAACCAAAACACCTTTACAGTAATGTGATATATCACCCTCAATATGAAAACCAATATTATTTCATAATGTTTGATTTCTGACACCTTCTTCATTATTTTTAATTAATTTAATTGTCTCTTTTAAGAATTTCATTTTTGCTTCTTTTATAAAAGAAGCACTGTTTTCTAAGCGTTCTAATAATTCTTCATATTTACCATTAAAAAAATAATCGACTGCTTTATGGTATGTTTCTCTGTTTTCTTTGTTTTTACTTTGATATGGATATAATTTTTTAAATCTACTTGTAAGGTGAAATTTATCTATCGTGTAATGTACTTTATTTTTAGGAAAATATTCTTGAATAAATTTTGTGATATTTTTAATTCAAGGTGCACCATCTCCTAATACCATAAATTCAATATTGTCATTAATATCATAATAACTTGTAATTAATGTAAGTAATTTACTAACAAAATTAATTAATTTACTATTTTTTTTAATATATTCTGGAATATTATCTAGTTCTATAACTCCTAATTTATTTGCAATTACAGGTCTTTTTTTAGTTGATTTTGTTTTATCAAAACCAATATGAACAGTTAAAAATATACTATGTTTTTTTTTTTTTTTTTTTCTTTCCCCTTTTTATTTTCATTTGACATTTTTAAATAAGTTCCATCAATTTGAATATATAAAGTATGAGGTACCTTTATTTTTTTATCAGTTTTATTAATATAATATTCTTTATCAATTTTTGCATTTTTCATAATATTTGAAATTGTTTTTATACAAATTTTTACATGTTCCATAGTATCTAAAATATCTTGATATGTTTTTTTATTGTCAATAAATGATAATATTTTTTCTTTAACAGAATTATCTATTCTTTGTCATTTTTTAATTCCTAAAAGTTTATTCAAAGGAAAAATATATTCTTCTTTACCTGTTTCTTGATTAATTTTATAATATTTTCTTCTTTTAAAAGTTATTTTCCCATTTAAAATAGTTAATTTTCTTGGTTTTATTTCTTTTACTTTATAATTTTTAAATTCTTTTAAAGTTTCATCAATTTTATAATTTTTAAAAATTCATTCATCACAATCTTATAAACTTTGTTGAATAATTTCAATACTTTGTATATTTAATAAATTAATAAAATTCTTTTAAAAATTGTTATCAACATTTATCATTTTTATACCCTCTTTTCTTCAATATTTTAATTTAATACAGCAAGGTATATCAATCAATGTTGATGATAGTGCTTATGCAACATTAGAAAGTTTAAACCGAGAAAAATATAATTATTCTTTTGGTCAATATATGCATTTTAAACCAGCACAAAAGCAGAAATTTAAAATAAAGCATCGTATTGAAGCATTCACAATATTAATAAATACTAATCAATTAAAATGATTATGAGAAAAATGTCCTGTAAGTAAAACTCAATATGAATTAATTTAATGAGAAGATAAACCAGATGCCAGAGAAGAACGAATGTTGGACTTATACGATGATACATTTGATAGTGATTTTTATGCTTTACACTTTGAATTAGTACCAATGGTTGAACATAATAGTTCAGCAGATTATAAATTATGACAACAAAGGGAGTGATTAACTTAATGAAAAAAGATATTTATGTAATACATGATGAGCCTGTAATAAATGCAAAAAGACCTTATATGTCTGTTTGTGGACAAGTTAAAAAAAGACTTTATCAAGAATTAAAAAAAGATAATATCGCAATATGTAATTTAAATTTATATAACGAATATATTAAGAAATATCAAAAAGTTAAAGTATGTGTACAAGTTTTATCAAATGAACCAATAATTTAGCAAATATTATCGCTCGTCATCAAATGCGATTAATAAATGGTAAAGATATTTTATTTAAGTCGCATCGTAAAGATATTTTAGAAAAATTAAATTGATGATATGAAACTTATAAAATAAAAGAAAAATTAGATAAAAATGAATTAACAGCAAGTTTAATGGGTAAAACTATTTTTGGTTTATTAGAAACTAGTGATGGAAATATTGATTTATGAATTAACCCTTTTAACTTTACATCAAGCGTAAGTAAAATAAACGAAATTGAACAAGGTGCTGATATTTGATTAAATTATCATCAATCAGATAGTGGTTTTATTTTAAATTTAATTTGTACCAAAGATAAAATAGTTATTAAAGGTTGACCTAAAAATAATGAAGTAGTTCTTGGTCAAAGTAAAACACAAATTAAAGATGATGTTAGACCTGTTTTAGTTCAAGAATTTAAAAATAAATTAGGTATAGTCCCCTTTTGAGAAATGATAAATGAACCTAATCCTTTATTTTTATCAACATCAACCACTTTAAATCCATGACCTACAATGGTAAATTGTTATAAATTACAATTTGATTTAGAAGATAGTTTTAATATTAAATCAAAAGAAAGATGAGCAAATCGTACGTATTGATATGGGATATTAGATGATGATTTAATGACTGCTTATAACAAAGGCAATAAAAAGTATTACAAGATGCTTTTGATGATATTTTTATTCAATCAGGTCAATCAGCCGTAGATGGTCAATTATCTCAATCTTTACAAGTAGTACAAGGGGCACCAACCTTAGAAACATATACACAAGACCAAAAAGCAATTATTGAACAAGTATATATAGCATGTAATTTTTCTAGTCCTTTTGGTGATGCCTCAGATACTGAAGAAAATAAAACCCAATCATTAATAAAAAAACAAAAGACTTAGAAAAACAAGCATATTTACAAGCATATCGTAAATAATATTATACTAAAATGTTTGATACTGTCTTAAAATATTATGGTTTATGAGATGGAAAAGGTAAACGCCCTTATGGTTTTGATTTTGTTAGTGCTAGTTTAGTAGAACAAATGCGACAAAATGAATTAATTACTACTAGATTAGATAATTGAACAATGGAGCCAATAAGAGCGGTAACTGAATATGATAATGTTGATGAATTAGAAGCAATCAAATATTATGAAAAAATTGAAAAATACTGAGATAAAAGGCATGCCCAAGAGATAAAACATAATAATAAATTAATGGAATATAATGAAACTGGTAATAATCAAAATGCCGTACAAGGTAGAACAGAAATAAAGGAGAATTAACAAATGCAAAAAATTAGTCCGGCAGCTATGCAATGATTAAGAACAGGAGCAGGTGCTACTACAATAGATATAAGAGAAAGTATAAAAGAACATAGACATTGAATGGTATTTCCTTTTAATGTTTATAGTTCATATATTCCTGAAACTGAAACAGGTTGAAAACCTAATAATGCTAAACCAAGTGATTATGGTAGTTATTCACGAATATTTGATAATATGGAAAGTACGATTGCACAATGACAAGGCAGTTTAAAAATAGTCCAAAAATATAAAGGTGAAGAAATTAATATTTTAACGATTGATGATTTTAAAAATAAATCAATTAACTCAACTATATGAGCCAATAATGAAACACCTTTTACTATAAAATTAAAAGATGAAAATAATAATATTTATTGAAAATTAATTGATGGTGAAAGTATTTATGATATTAATAGAATGTTAGAATACTTAAATCAATATAAATTAAGTTATTTTATGAATAATGATAATAAAGCCGATAACTTTTATACAAAAGAGGTAAAAGTTGGTAAATATTGAGATGCTTATATGGTTGATGATGTAAGTTCTATTAAATTTGGTGATGCTAAATTTGAACAAGTATTTACTCAACAATCAACAGAACGATAATATACTTTATTAATTTTAGATGAAGATATTACTAAATTAAATATTATTGGTGGTAGTGATATTAATTCTGCACCCCAAGATAGACAATAATTATATCCATCAAATGTTATTAATTATTATTCCGTAGAAGATGGTGATTTCTTATGACAAGAAATTACCTTTTCAAGTATTAATGACAAAATTAGTAATAGTGGTTTATCAGTAAGACAATTTATTCAAACAAGTGCCCCAGGTGAAGGTTATTGTTTTCCAAAAATAACTTATGATGAAAAATTAAATAAAGGTATTGTTGAATTAGATGAGATTTTATTAAAAGACCCAGGGGTTAGAGCAGTGGCAGTTAAATTTTATGGTAATCCAATCTTTTTTGATATGCCAGTTATAGTAAGACCAATTATTAAAGGTGAATTTAATAAAAAAGTAATGAATTCAAGAGATTTATTAATGTATAACATGTTTCCTGCACCACCTGATAAAATAAATACTTATGCTTCACCCGAAGTAAGTTGATATAACATTCAAGGAATACAACCAACTATTATTACTGGATATAAAGATTGAAAAGAACATATTCAATCAATGTCTGATTTTTGAATTGAAAAAAATAATGAGGGTATGATAATAACAGATAAAGCAAGTTCAACAGCAACTAATCCAACTGTTGGAACAACTATTAAGGAAGAAAATTCAAATTCTAAGCCTTATTGGTCTAAAAATTGAATGATTACTGCACCAGATAAAGTAAAAGTAAATAGTGGAACTATTAATAACATTATTAGTACCCAAGCATCATCATATTTTAGAAGAAAAGATGAATTTGGTAATACTGTTGGTCAAGTTCAAATTGAATATAATAAAATGGGTGCATGTAATGTTTAAGATATCTTAAATATGAATAATTTTATTAATCGTCAAATTACAGTATTACCTTTAAACTATACGCAAAAATTAGTATTTAATCCTTTTACGATACCTTCTATTGAAAAGTTTTTAAACTTTGTTTCGTTTGGTATTCCTTGGGACTGAATTGGTAATTTAACAATTACACAAGATGATAAATGACCTAATTTCCCGTGACTTAATGGTTTTATGAGTTCTAATGTTTATAGTTTTTATAATGATGCCTTTTGAGGTGATAAGGCTGCTGTTAAAGGTTATTTACCATTTGAAATATTTAGAGAACAAGCAAATATGATAAAATTGGTGCTATGATTGGTGCTAATGCGACTAGTTTTAGTTTTACTACTTTATTAACTGATAAAATACAAGGCAATGTTTTTGAAAAAGATGGTAAACCAACAGAACGAATAACTTATTTAACTTACAATTTAAAACAATTAAACCCTAAAACTAATCGCATATATTTAATTAATGAATTAGTAAGATCAGTAGATGCTCAAACACCAGTTAGTGATAGTGAAAAAGATAATGATTGCGAATTATTACAAACACCTGATGGGACAAATTGTAGTTATATTATTGATATGTTTTCAATACAAGCATTATATAAAGGTAATTTTGAAATTATATTTTATGCTGATAACCCATATACTAACAATGAAGAAGATTATTTAAAATTATCAGTATGAAGTTTTCGTGGTAAAACAAAAAAGCGTATTAAATAATTATTTACAAGATATGACAACGAATTATAAAACTAGTTTCTTATTACCACATGATTATGAAATACCAACATTTAATTACCCACAATATGTTCTTCCACCAGTTCCATATAACTATAAACCTTATACCAAAGATGTTATGCCTTCCGATGTAGTACTATCATTAAAAACTAAAATTATTGCACCTGCACAATGTAAACAAGATTCATTTAATAATTTATTTTCTGATGAATTTAAGAATGCTTATTATGAAATTGAAATTGATTTAAAAGAAATTGACCCAAGAATTCAAAGTATTAGTAAATTTCAAGATGCTTATAAAACTATTGAAATAAGTAATCTTAATAATTTACAAGTAGAATGTGGACCACCTAATATAGAAAATTTTATTCCTGATAGAAATATTAATATTTTAGGTGGTATAGGTATTTGTAGTGATGATTTGGGGTCATTATCCAATATAACTTTACAAGAAAGTGGTCGTTCACAAACTGATAAAGTTAATTTTGATAATATAAGAACTTTATATACAAAAAATATAACTAATGAAATTCAAACATTTGAACCTATTGCATATACTAATGGTTTACCAAGTGAAAATTATCAAAATATATATTCAACAAACAAGCCTTTGGGAGAAAATATATTCTTTAATTTTTTACTTCAAATAACAAAATTATCTAATACTGATAAAGATGAAATTAAAAAAACAAAACTACAAGCATATTATACTAATGATTTAAAATTAAAAATTAGAATATCAAAAACCATACTTGCCAAATTAGCAGGTACTTCAAAAACCCATTGAGATTATTGGGGTAATAATAAAGATATAACAATAGATGTTTCTAATCCAAATGTTTTGGGAATTAGAAATAAAGGCGATAGTCCAGTTAAAATTACAATTAAACCAAGATAAAAATAAAAAGAGATATAAAATCTCTTTTTCTATTCTCCGTTAACTTTTGCATTACCATCATTATCAATTATTAAGTCGGGTAATTTTTGTTCTTCATCATTTCAACGATAGATTGATTTTAAGTAAGTTCCATCGTCTTTATTTCAACTACTATATTCTTTATTTGCAATTGTATGTAAATCATTACTTACTCTGTATAATTCTGCATTACTATATGATTTATCTATTAAACTATTGGTTCTGTCTAAACCAACATCTTTATATTTTTTTAATGTTCATTTATCTAATTTTAGGCCTTTTCATATAATAAAATAATATTTATTATTGCCAATTTCTTTAAATGGTTTTTCTTTGGGCACTATTCATTCTAAAATACCATCTTTTGTAGTTATTTTACTCTTTTCTTTTTCTTTTGCTAATTCTTCGGGTGTATATTCTTGTTGTGTATTACAAGCAACTAAACTTGTGGTACTTGTTGCTACTAATGATATTGTACTAATGATACTTAATAATTTTTTCATATTTTAATTCCACTATACTATAGCTGCTATTAATTCTGGTTCTGCCTTTTCTCAAATTGATGAAAAAATACTAATAGCTTTTTCACAAAATAATTGAAAAACATCTTCATGTATTAATACGCTACCGTTTTCTATTTGATTAAATAAAATATTAAAAATTTGTTCCCCTCTCATTGAAATTTCTGTAGTTTGATCTATAATAAATTTAGTTTCACTGTCTCTTCATGGATCTTTAACATAATTAAGTATCTTCAAGTATATTTTCTTTATTTGGTTTGATTCCAACAATTAATGCAGCATGAGGGTTGCCATTATATGCTTTTTCTTCATCATATTCTTAATCAAATAAACCACCAAATATAACAGGAGTTTGTTTAGAAAGAGATTCCCATATTAAATGTCTTATCCACATTCTTTTTTCTATATCATTTAATCTATTTCAAAATAATTGTTTTAAATCAATTTTATTTAAATTAAATCCCAAACTTTTCTCAATTATCGGGTTTATTTTTAACATTTTAATTACATTTGATAATGAAATACCATAATTTTCATTTTTTGAAAAAAACTTGCAATTTCTTCTTGTTACGTTTCTTTAAGATCTTTATTATTAAGAATATTATTATCAAATATATTTTTTAAAATTGCCATAACACACCATGAATCAGTTATTTGAAATTGCATTGGTTTTTTCATGCTAGTTTTTCTTAAATCAATTAACACATCTTCTAATATTGAATATGTTATTTCTTGTCTTTTAACTCTATTTAAATTTTTTAAATTATTTGTTTGTAAATAACTAATTTCATTATTTTCTAATTTAGTTTCTTCTTTTTGATAAGGACTAGCGGCAATTGTTGTTGGTACAGCAGTTCCACTAATTGTTAATACACTTAATAAACTAAGTAATTTTTTCATACTTGTTTTTCTCCTTTTCTTTATCTTGAAACCTTTTATCAATATTTACCAGTATTATATATACAAGCAAAATTAGCGCTTATTTTAATAAATTTATCTTGTTAAATAACCCTTATTACGCGTTTTAAGGGCTAAATTAGCAATAAAATATATTAAGTTTATTTTTTTTTTTTTTGTATTAAAGTATTGTATTGGTAAAATAGTATGATATTATTATTTTAGTTAAATAAAAAATAAAATGATTCTACATTATTCTTGCCTTATGTTATATACTAATAAATAATTATTTCAATTTCATTATAATACTTTTATATTATTTGTTTAGTATTTGTATACAAAATATATTGTAATTGTGAACTATTGGTATATAATTAAAAGCATAGGTTTAATCTTTTTTCCGTAAAAAAGAGTTTATGCTGACTTGTTAATCGGACAAGAATAAAAAAAGAGAGGTTTATAAAAAGGCACTTACAAAAGAACAATTAATAGAACAAGGCTTAAGTGAAGAGATTGCAGAAAATATCTTAAATCAGTTTAATAATGAAGCAAAGCAAATTAGAGAAAGTGTGCAAAAACGCGAAGATGTTATAACAAAAGAAGACTTTATTAAATTATCTAATGAATTAGATGAATTAAAAGCATTTAAAGATGTTCCATTTACTAAAATTGAAGATATTAAAACTAATTTAGAAAAAGTTAATGGTAGTTCTTTAATTGAAAAAATGCAAACTTTAAAAGAATTAAAACCTGATTTGTTTGTTGAAGAACAATCATCAGTTTCACCAACTAATTTTATTAAAGATATGATTGAAAAATCAACTGAAAATAAGAATGATGAAATTGAAATTATTAAAGAAAAAGGAGCATATACTCCTGATGAAATTAAAAAATTAACTGATTATACACTTAAAAACCTTAGATAATAAGGGAGTGAAATATTATGGCAACAATTAATTTGCCACAAGTACCTTTTACATTAGAAGGTAATACAACAGGTAAAAAGGCTTATGTTGATATGGTTAATGCTTTATTGCGTGGACCTTTTTATAATGAATATGCAAGTATTATGCAATATGCAACAGCAACAGCAGAATAAGTTGCTTGATTACCTAATGCTTGTCAAGCATTATATAATTTAACTCATCGTGTGGTATGACAAGATGATTATTCATTGCCAAATGGTGGGACAACTCAAACAATGAGATTAACAAGAATTCCAGTACCTATTGATAAAAGATTTAATTTAAAATTAATGAATGAAGCTTTTGATTTAGCATTAATAGAACAAAATATTAAAAATGGTGTTATTGCTGATGCTATTTCTAGTGTTGTACAGAATAAATTTGTTAATTTAGAATGTGAATTAATTCAGGCTATTTATGATTATTGTTTAGCAGATGGTCAATATGAAGTAATTCCATTTCGTAGTTATACAGCTGAAAATGCTGATGATGCAAATAAAGCATTCTTTACATTAAATGAAACTTTGATTGAATTAACAAATCAAATTAGTAATTTATATTTTGGTTTGCCAACCGATAAAATGTTTATGGTTTTAGGACGAAGAGCATATTTAGGATTAACACCTGCCTATTTAAAAGTAATTGGTTCACAAGCACAATTAAAATCGATGGTTAATGGTGAATTATATGAAAATACAGCAATGAGTATTCCAGTATCAAAAAGCTTTCATTTAGAAAAAACATATACAAAAGGACAAGTTAACTGAGATAAAGGTTATAATTTTACCAATGTAAATGGTTTAATTATTAATAAACAAGTATGAGCATATCCAATTAATATGGATACTATTCAACAAGTTTTAGATAATAATACTGCTAACCCTAAATGAATTGGTAAAGTACAATATGCAACACCAACAATTTTATATCCAAAAACATGTAAAATTATTTTGGAAAAACAACCAAGCCAAGATGAAATTACTGCCGCTAAAAGTAATCTAAATAAAACTTTTAGAGTTCCAGTTGATTATCTAATTTCAGAATCAAAACCAGAATCAAAACCAAATAATCAAGGTTAATATAAAATGAATTTACTAATATTACGCGTTTTAACTTTATTAGTATCTAATTTAGAAAATAAACCTTTAATAAGTAAATTTGTAAATTTAATTAATAGAGTTAATCAAGTTAAAAATAAAATATTAAAGCCAATTAATTATATTAGTGATAAATATAATAAAATTACAAATAAAGTTGAAGATATTTATCAGTGATTAAATCTATTTACTTATTTAGATTTAATTAAAAAAGGTCATAAAAAAGAAATACAACAAATATTAAGTCAATTAGAAAAAGATAATAATATTAAAAATAGAGAACAATTTAAAAATGAAAATTATTTAAATACTAATTGACAACCTTTAAATAGTAGTTGACTTGATAGTGGTATATTTAATATTATAAATAAGTTAACTTTAACAGGTAATTTAACTATTTTAATATATACAAAAACAGCAAAACATCCGAAATTTTATGGTCCATATGTTTATCCTAGTGTTCCAGTTGAAATTTGAAAATTATTAAGTAATGCTGTATCTAATGCAGGAACTTTATTTTGGCGTTATTAATTAAGAAAATGATTACCTAGTCATTTAAGAAATTATATTAAAAAACGATTACCGCAAGCATTAAAAGAAAAATACCCAAAAGGAACTACTAAATTAACATTACCAACAGTTCAAAAATTACAACAAATTAAAAACTTTATTAATAATTTAAAGATTGGACATTTTAATTTTAATTTTGCTGGTGAAATTAATAATAAAAAATGGTATCGTGAACGTCGAAGTGATGTTAAAAATATTAAGAATTTATATAAAACACCAGTTAAAAATATGTTTTAGAAAACTAATCAAACTATTAAAACAATTAAGAAAAGAAGAACAAGAATTAATAGTTATAAGTCAAGTAATTTAAAAAATAAATATCGTAATCAATTAAGAGGTGTTTTATATGGAAAATAATTTAAGTAATTTGTTATTTATAACAGTTGAAGATGTTAAAGAAAGTAAACTTTGACAACCTATTAATGATAGAAAACAATCTGCTTATAATGATAATTTAATTTATAATGCTATTTTAAAAACTAGTTTATGAATGGATAGATTATGAGGTGGGACAATTTCCGATAAAATTAATAAAAAAGATTTATTTCCATGAGTAAAAAAAGATAATACTGGTTTAATTGAATATGATAAATGATTAAGTTATATTCAATCTGCTTGTTTATTAGCAGTTATTAATTGATATTTACCAAAAGGAGTAAATGATTTAACTGGTAGTGCATCATTTTCACAAGGTGGAGTTGCATATTCACAAACTAATGACCCTGAGGCAAATGAAAATATTACTCGTGATGTTAAAAATGCTTTAAAATTAGCAGGTGAAATTATTGATATTATATCTAGTAAAACAGTATCTAGACCTTATAATTATAGTTTAGATAATTATTCTCATCCATGAGAAGAATATAAGCATATTAGTAAAAAAACTTTTTATCCAACATTATTATTTTGATTAAAAGAACGATTACAAACAGATAATTCAATAAATATTTTTTATCCAACTGTTAATGATTTTTCTAAAATTGATTATAACGAATATATTAAAATTACTGTTCCGTTTGATAATGACACTATTTATTATGAAAATAATGTTTGAAAAGCAAAACAAAGTGGTGAAATTCCATCAGATGTTATTAAAGATAGTGATTTAAATAAAGATTATATTGAAAAAGTTGATGGTAAATATATTGTAAAAACATCACAAGATTTAAAAAGTAATTATTATAATAAAAATGCAGTTGATAATTTTTTAGGAAATAAACAAGATAAATTAATAAGTGGAACAAATATTAAAACTATTAATGGTAATTCATTATTAGGTAGTGGTGATATATCTATTAGTAGTGGCAATGATTGAGAATTAATTAATTATCCAAAAGCAAACGAAAAATTAACATTTAAAATTCCAGATTATGATTTAACAAAATATTACTATAAAATATCAATTTCAATAACAGACTATTCATCTGCTAATAAATTTGTAACACATTATTTTGAAACAATATCACAAAAATCAATTTTTTCATTTTTAGCAGCTAATTCTTATGAAAGCATAACAATTAAGCAAGATGGATCAATTAAAAATTAAACAAATAATATTGTTATTAAAGATTTAACAATTAAAAGAAAATTAATAAATAATAGCGAATTAATGTCAGATGAATCACATTCTATTTATAATCGTGATATGGATATTGATTTACCAAAAGAAACATCGGATTCTTATGATATAGTGATAAGAAAAAAAATAATGCAACAACTATTAATGAATTAAATTTAATTGAAAAACATCCAATATGAAGAATTATTTCAAATAATAGAAATGATATTAAATAATTATTTAATAAAAAATGATTAGAATTAAATAAAAATGAATAAAAAATTAAATGAGGTAAATATTTATAAAACAAGATAAAACAACTTGATTAAAGGGTGCCTTACCTTGAAATTGATTTAAAAAAGACCCTATTCCGACTTATAATTGAACTCATAAAGATATTAGAGAATGAGAAAGAAAATATAAAATTCGTAGTTGAATAGTTAGTTTTTATACATTAATATTTTTAGTATTAAATTGTTGATTAGAATATGGAATGATTAATGCAATAAAAAATAATATTAATTAATATAATTATGGTCAATATTGAGGTAATGGAATTGCTATTTTACTAACACCTTTATTTACACACGGAATTCAAGGTATATTTGTTGCTAGTAGTAAACCCAAAGTAGACATGAAAATTGATATACCAAGATTAAAAATATCTAAAATGGGATTAATATTTATAATATTACCTTTAATTACTTTAATAATTTCTTTAATTATCATTTGAATTAATAAATCAAAATGAAAAAAAGACCATTTACGACATTGTTTGAACTGCCGTATTAATCCGCGTGTCGTTCAACCACGAATAGCAAAACAATGAAATAATTTAGATGGTATAACAAAAGAAAAATTAAAAAATATACAAAATGAAAATATTAAAAAACAAAAACAAGAAGAAAATAAACAAGAATTAAATATAAACAATAATAATTAAATTTTATTAAAATAGACTATATATAGGGGCGGTTGATATTTTTGGGTGGTTATATAGTTTAATTTATAAATTATTTTGTTCTGAAAGGATAGATGGCCACTGTTTGAGTAAGGATAAGAAAGGAATTAAATAAAATGAATGAAACATTAATGATTGCTTTACTTGTGTTAGCAAATGCAGGTGGAATGGGTAGTCTTGGTATTCTAGGCTTATCTGCTAAAAAATTAAAAAATATAAAGCAGAAATTAGAGAATTAAGAACTGCTGTTATTGCCCATAAAAACATTTGCGAGGATCTGATTATGCAACAGAATTAGCACTTAAAACAGGTCAAATTAAAAATGTTAAAAAACAAGTTAAAGTAAACAACAAAAAACAAGAACAAAAAGATGCTATTAAACAACTAACAAATAGTATTTAAAAAAATAACCTTAATTGGTTATTTTTTATTTTTCTTTTTTGTGTTTTATATAAAAATTAATAAGATGTTCAATTCGTTGTGAATAAGTAAAGTCATTAAATTTATTTCAAACTTTTTCTTCATTTTCATTTAAGTAAATATTAACATTACGAATTAATTTAGAATAATATTTTCCTGTTTTTTGATTAAATGAATGTTTCATAATATTAACCCTTATTGCATCGCGTAAATGATTACTTATTTTTTCATTATTTTAAAATCAACCTTTACCATATTTATAAGTTAAATTTTCATCTTTACTAAATTCTTGAATACAACCATCATTATGCTTACTTAAATTTTCCATATTTTTAACCACTGATTTAGTATAACGGGGTGATATTCAATTAACATTATTTAATTCGTGTGTATCATATTTAATTACTCCAATTATTTTTAATAAATCATCACGGTCTTTTGAACCATTAGCATTTCTATATAAACAATCTTCAATATTAATAATTTCATTTTCATTTAATATACATAAAATAAAATTAGATTGATAAATTCAATCTTTATTTGTAAATTCTTGTTTTTCAATTAATTTATTATCTTCGTAAACAATAATACCCGTAGTACCAGTTCCTGATAGGTCAATACCTATTTTTATCATTATCTTAAAAATCTTTCTTTAAATTGATAATAAAAATATTCGCTTTGTTTTCTAATCAGAACTGGTGATAATTTTCAACATTTAATTCTTCTTTTAATCAATTTTTACCTTTTGAAATAATATCTTGTTCTATTTTTGTATTTGTAATAAAATTTTTAATATTATTGAAATGCTGTTCACTCATTCAATTTAGATTTGAATTGTTAATAATTTCTGTTTGTTCTTTTTCTTGTTTAAAATTAATTTTACTTACTTCACTATTATTGGGGTCTAATTCTTCGGTTGGTAAACCTAATAGTTTGCTTAAAACATATTTAACTCCATAAGTTAATGCTGACCCAATACTTTTAGCGGGGTCAGTATTTTTCCCTGTAAAAGGTCAATAAGTTTTAATTTCTTCTGTTTCTTTACATAAAGTTAATTCCATTTCAAAATATGGTATATCATTAATTACTTTTAAAGTATCTTTCACATAACTCCAAATATATGTAATATGATGCTTTTTAAATTCTTTTTTAACTAATTCTAATACTTGTGCTTTACCAAAATAGTTATAAATTGTTCTACCATTCATTTGCATTGTTTGGTTTTTTTCTAAATATAATGATAAATCGTGTTGTATTTCACCAATACTTGCTATTAATGTTTTTTTAGTTTCTTCTGGCATTTTCTCATTCCTCTCTTTCTTGTCATATTAAAATTGCTTCTTTAATTTGTTCTAAATTTTGTTTAGTAATATCAACTTTTTCTTTAATTACTATTTTTAATTTTGGATTTATAATTATCATTAATATTTTTTTATTATCTATACAAAAGTCTTTTTCTAATAAATAATAAAGTTTTAATTGCCTAATATAGCGTTCAATATCTGTTTTCTTATTAGAACTAGTAATTTTTCAATCACATATTATATATTCATTATCAGTTGTTATTCCAATAAAATCAGTTGTCCCGCACATTAAAGGACTATAAAGTGTTTTTTCAGTTTCATAATATTTAAATTTAATATCTTTAAAAGTTTCTTGATATAGTTTTGTAAAATTTTTAAATAATTCACGATGTGATTTTATTTCACAATCAATAAATTCAATTAATTCATAATCAAAATTATTTTTTATTCAAACATCAATCATATTATGTAAACATATTCCACGATTTTGTGCTAATTTTAAAATATTCTCATCAATTTGTGAAAAATCTTTTGACACTAAAATATTAACAATTTTACTTACACTAGGTATTAAAATACTATACTTATGTAATTCATCATTAAAAATATATAAAGGTTTTAAATCTAATCTCATAAAATTGTTTCATCATTACCAATATTTTGATTATCATTATTAAATAATTCTTTTGTCTCAGATGAATTAAATTCTATTTTTTCTTGTGGTTTATCAGATTTTTTTAAATCATTATTTGTATGTAAAAATTCATAATTAGATACTTGAACTATTCATTCAGTTTTATTATCTTTATTTTTAAAAGATTGTAAAACACCAGTAATTGCTATTTGACTACCTTTTTGACAATATTTTTGTAAAGTAATTGCTTGTTTATTTCAAACTTGACAAGGAATAAAATCAGTTTCTTTTTGTTTTGAATATGGGCGAGTAATTACTAAATTAAAAATAATATATTCTTTTCCATTACTTGTTTTCTTAATTTCAATATCTTTTCTTGTTATACCAATTCCAATAAATTTATTCATTATTAAATTTCCTCCAAATTCTTTTCTTCAATTAAAGTATTAATATATTCATAAGCACTTTCTTCTGAATAACATTCTTCTAATGCTTCATTAAATAAATCTTCTTCGGTATAAACTTTGCCATTTTCATCTTTTCACATATTATTCACATCCTTGTCATTTAATATTTTCATTTTCTAAATCAATAATAGTTGTTAATCATTCTTGTTTATTTTCAACATTAGCAGTAGTTTTTGATTCTTCTAATGTATAAAAACAGCTCGTTTTAAAATCACTATATTTACTTTTCATTACCAATAAGTATCTTTTATTCATAATTTAATTCCTCCTAATTCTTTTTAGTATTTAATGCTCAATGTTCATCTGTAATATCTTCAAATGATACTGAATAACTTTTAAGCATTAATTCACTTAATTTATTTTCTTGATTGCATTCTTTATGAAAACAATAACCTCAATATCTTTTTTTAATACAAGTTTTATTTAACTTTTTGATATATACCTCCTAAATTATTCCTTTGATTTTTTTCTCAAATTGCAATATTTTTCAACCATCAGAAGCTAAATCTAAAATATCGTTAATTTTGTAATATTGCATATAAGAAGCAATAACATCTCATTTATCTTTAAATAAATTTAAGTACATTTTGGCTCATTCTAAACATTGCAAATCATAATGTTTTTTATGATGTGAAATACGACAATTAATAGGTTGACAATTAACTCAATAAAATGATGTTGTTATTTCATTTCAAGTTTTATTAATATATTTACTTTTATATTCTGTCATTTATTTTTTCCTCCTAGTTTTAACTCGCTGGCACTCACTCCCAAGTGAAAGTTCCAAGCGAGAATTAGTTATATAAGTATTTATCTATTTACTTACTACGCCATCCGCCTCACTGGGGGTGAGCGGTGGCGATATGTTAATTGTTTGAATGTTTAATAATCCACAGTTGTTTTTTTAATATTGACGCCAGACATATATATGTCTTCCTTTATCCGTGCCCATTTGTGCTTTTGCTCTGTGATTTGACGTTCAGTTTTTAAATTAAAAATTCACTCGCATTTTAAAAGACCAAATGCTATAAAACTCCAACCAACCACACTTTTCGCAAATTTAATTGTAAAGTCACTATCTCTATTTTTATTGTCGTTTGATATTAACCTTGGACTTATCACGACTATCGCTTAGTTCTAATGAACCAGCGCCGATTTACATTTTTCCTCATACACTATTTCAGTACTTGCCTCGTCCGGCTGTGGAATAAAAACACTTAGTTATTTAAAATAACCGTTCCGCTCTGCATTAAGTTGTTTTATAAAATTTAAGTTTTAATAAACCAGTTTCATAATCAAAGATAATTTTTGAATTTTCTAAGCGTTTATAAAACCGCTTTTGTGTTTTATATTTTACTTTATTCAATAAATCTTTATGTTTTTCACAAGTTCATAAAACTTTATTTGATAAAAATTCTTCGGTAATGAATGATATTGCTTTATAGCAATTATCAACATCACATATTGTTTGTTGCTTATTAATTTTCATTACCTACTCCTTCCTTTATTAAGTTTTTTTATTAGCAAATTAATTAACTGAAACAAAGAAAAGACAACACCTTAAAATTGGAGAAAAAACAGGTACACTTTATAAAGATTTCTAAGATATTTAATAAATGTGTAAACAACTTAAAGAGGGTATCAAAAAGTTGTAATAAAAAGTTTCTATTTTAAGAATTTAAGATGCTGTCCTTTCTCTGAATCAATTAATAATTTTGGTTTTACAAATAAAAAAACCATTTTAGTAAATGGTTTATTATTTTTATTCAATTTCTATGTATTTGTTAAAACCCTTCTTTTTTTCCATGCGACCACTTTCTTTCATTAGTTTTATGATCTAAACTTGGTTCTAAATCTTCTTCTAACTCATGTTCTAATGCTAATTTCTGATCAACTTCTAATGTATGCTGGCTACGTTGTCAATCTTTATAGATAAAAAAGCCAAAAGCAACTGCTAATAAAATTGCTAAAACTAATAAAACAACAATGACGATGGTAACTAACATGGTTTCTGTCCTCCTTTTTCTCGTTTTATGCCATAATAACTATTCAGACTTGCAACTAGGACTGGTACAAAAATACCTAACACAAAAGCTAATACTGAGATATATCAAGCATTTTTTGTACAACTAATAATAAAATTATAAACTGAAAAACCAACAATAACAACTAATATAAGTGGAATTAAATAATACATCATAATTTTATATAACTTATTTAATTTAATTCATGATACTTGGTTATTGTAATTAATTACAATATGTAGTTTTTTTGCATATCAAACAAAGAAAATAACTTGTGCTAAAGATACTAAAATTAAATCTAATCCTGCTGCTAATAATTGAAAGGAATTAATTACCTGATATGTGCTCTCAAAAACTAGTGATAAACCAACAACAATAATTGTAAAACAAATCCCACAAATTACTTTTTGATTACTAATTTCATATTGTGTTTCAATAGCATCCACAATAACTTCAACATTACCAACCGTTGTACTTAATCCGGCAATAAATAAAGCTAAAAAGAATAAAACTCCTAAGAAATTTCCAACTCCCACAACAGTATTTTGATTAATAATATGGAAAGTTTCTGGCAAAACATTAAAAACAAAAACCATTGAATCATTACCAAACTTAGTAGCAATTTGTTGTTGAAATAATAAAATATCATTTTTATCAGTAACCAAATTATTAACAATAGCCCCTGATGCACCAAAAATAAAGATTAAGTTAGTAATGGATAAAAATAAAATTCCAATTACTAATAAGTAAGCTTTTGAAGCATTATCTTGATTATGTGGACCTACACCAGCAAAGCGCATCATCATTCCCATTCCTAATGATGTTGTAAAAAAAGCTAAGGAAAAAACACTAGATCATGTTTGACTTTGCTTTAATTTCTCTAAATTATTTGTTAAAAACAACGTTGCTAATCCTTTATGGCTCCCTGGGACTGTTAAAATATAAATTGCTAAAATTAAAATAATTAAAAATAATAAGGGCATAAAAAACTTATTAACTTTTTCAATTCCCTTAATTCCAAATAATAAGACAAGACCAACTAACAAAACAACAAATAAAAAAGCTAAAAATACAATTCATTGAAAACCACCATTGTTAGTTACGCTAAAACCACCACGCTGTAAAATCTGATGGTTAAAAATATTTCCATCAACATTACTAATCAAGGTAGGACTAAATTCAATTCCAATCGAAATAATAGTATAACCAACCAAAACAGCATAATAAATCGGAATAATAATCATTAAAGTTGATTGAAACCAACCCATAAAGCGACTAAAGCGAACACTTTCTTTATCAAAAATGTTAATTACACTTTTACGTCGAAGATTTCCTAAGTTAAATTCAAAAATTAATAATGGAACTCCCACAATTAATAATGCAAAAATATATATTAAGAAAAAATAAAATCCACCATATTTATTAATATAACCAGGTAATCCTCAAATTACCCCTAATCCAATTGCTGCACCTAATGATGAAACAATAAATCCAAATTTTGTCATTTGTTTTTTACTACTCATTTTTTCCTCCTTTATTTTTAAATAAAAAATGCAATATTGTTGTATTTTTACCATTTCTATTTGTAAATTGTACTATGAAGTGTAGCACCCTACTTAATTTTATTATAACACCAATAAAATAAATGTTCAATATAATTTATTTTAAAAAAATTTAGTATTTTTGTTTTAAATTTATGAATTTTGGCACACTGAAAAATAAAATGATTAAAATTTTTATAGGTAATTATATTAAAAATTAAACATTTGTATAAAAACTTCTTTTGAAGATAGTCAATGTAAAGATTTTTTAAGTTTAGAGTTTATTATATTAGCAACTTCTTGATAATAATTTCTTGAATAAATACTTAAATCAATTCCTTTGGAAAATCAATGTCTAAAATCACGAATTGCTCTTTCAACTTTGGGTTTTTGAGTTGGAGTTCCAGCATCACAAAAATATACTTTAGCATTTGTTATTTTTTAAATTTTTTCTCAATCAGCAAATTCTTTGCCTTGATCTGTTATTATTCCTTTGCATCTATCTTTAAAAAATCTGTTAGAAAAAATTCGTTTTAATGCGTTTGTAACTTCTTTTGTTGTTTTTTTCTTTTAATGGTTCAATAATTTTAAATTGGGTTAATTCTTCGATTAAAACTAAACAAACACTATTATTTTTGCCAACCATAGTATCCATTTGAAATCAACCAAATTCATTTTTATCATGTTTTGCTTCTTCAATAGTTCTAAAATTTCTTATTTTTCCACGGTTATCAATTCTATTTTTTGTTTTATATTTTCTACCATGAAAATACAAATTATCTTTCTTGAAATTTAAAAATCCCAAATGAATATATTTATATAAAGTTTTAAAACATACCGGAAATTTAATACCAAACTCTTTTTCATATTTTTTACAGATTTGTTCTGGTGAATCATGAAATTTTTTATATTTTTCATCTAGTCATTCTAAAATATTTAGCAATAATGATGATTTTTTAAAACATTTTTGTCGCTTTTGTAAATAATCTTCCTGTGCTAATTTAGCGTCATATTCATTATCTTTTAACCTTTTTATTTCTTGTCTAATTGTATTGCGATTTTTATGCAATATTTTTGCTATTTTAGATATATTGGATTTACCATTTTTTCTTTTTAAAGAATTAAGTTCTAATAAATCTTTTAACATTACTCTTTCTTTAAAAGTAAAATGATGCTTTGTTTTATCCATTTTAAAAAATCCTTTCTTTTATATACAAAGCTAATTATTTAAATTTTTGTGATAAAATAACTTACAAGTTAAAAAGATTTTGAGGTTCTTTCAAACAAATTTGGGAACCTTTATAAAATTCTTCGCTTAACGCTTAGAATTTTTCCCAAGTATTTTGAAAAGCGCGGCAAAAGTTTTTTTAAACTTTAAGGCATTTTTCACAAACTTATGAAAATTCCGCGAGCCCAGATTTAGTACAATATAATCACAATAATAATCATTTGTATAATTTCCTTTCTAAAATATATTTAAAAGTGCTTATATATATAATGTCAATAGATCTTGAAAAAAGTTTCAAGATAAAAAATAGGAAATTATAAAAAATGAAAAAATTACTTAGTTTATTAAGTGTATTAACAATTAGTGGAACTGCTGTACCAACAAAAATTGCAGCTAGTCCTTTTCAAAATTAGAAGATGTGTTAATTGATTTAAGAAAAACTAGCATGAAAAAACCAATGCAATTTCAAATACATGATTGATGATGTGTTATTGCAATTTTAAAAAATATATTTAGTAATAATATTATTAATAATAAAGATCTTAAAGAAATGGAACAAGAAGAAATTGCAAGTTTTTTCCAAACAATGCAAATGATGGCGCTTTATTATCAAAGGTAATTGAAATATTAAACACAAACCCGATAATTCAGGAAAATTTGGGATTTAATTTAAAGAAAATTGATTTAACTCGATTATTTTGAAATAGATTAAATAATATAGAAAAAAGAATGTGGATAAGACATTTAATATGGGAATCTCTTTCTAGACAATCTCCTATTATGTTTGGTATGTTTGGTGTTTTATTTGATGACGACGAATATGATGATGAAGGATGTGATAGCTCTTATCATGCTGCATTAATTGTTGGAATCAAACCAAATAAAGAAAATATACTTGAAGATACTTAAAACCATTTAATCAAATTGATAATAAATGAAATTTTGTTGTGTGGCGTGTTGATGAAAGTGTAGAAACCACATACATTTTGTATTTTTGTGGTATTTACATTTTTACAAAATAAATTTTATTAATATTTTAAATAAGGAGTTAAAATTATGCAAACAAAGCAATATTTAATTTTGCGGTCATTAGTGAAAAAGTATGGTAAAGATATTGCTATTAATACTGTTAATAAGATTGTAAAAGATATTGAAATTAAAAAGTAAAAGAATAAATTATTCCGCGTAATTTATTAGCGGATAATTTATTCAATAATGTTTTTAAGTGGAGCGAAGCGACAACGAGCAGAGCGAGTTTGCAAATTTCAATTTTTTAATTTATGAAAGGAGTTATATCATGCCAGTATGATTAACATGAATATTTAGTATTTTGATTTTGTTAGGTATTTTTGCGTGAATTGGTTTATCAATTTATCAAAAAGTTAGACAAATTCAAGATAAGAAAAAAGAAAAAAAAGAATTTGAAAAAAAGGAGGATAGAAAATAATGAATTTATTAACTGAAACAGTTACAAAAATCGGTTTTGGTGATGGAATGAATTCCATTTGAACTGGTTTAGGTAATGCAATGGGTAAAGTAAAAGATGCTGTATATGGTATTTTACCGCAATTAATGACCTTTTTAGGTGATGCGTGAATTATTTTAATTCCATTTGGATTATTTATTATTATTAAGATATTAAACTTTTTCCGTCATATGGTTAAAGGATTTTAATAGAGTATATTACTCTAATATTCAAAGTATTTTAACAAAAACTAAGGTACACTAGTTTATTTATTTTTTATTAATTTATTTTATATAACTATTACTTTAAAACTTAATAGTATTTTTCAGTGTGCCAATTTTTATTATTTTATATATTATGTATAACATTGTTAATAATCAGTGTTTTTATCAAAAATAAGCAATATATAAACATTAAATATAACATTGTTTATTAAACAAATAATTAGTTAGGAGTTGATAAAATTGAATAATTTTTATAAGAAAAATCAGAATATAGCAAATTATTTTATTTCTAAGAAACTTATTGCTTTTGAAATAGATAAAGCAAGTTTTATAAATTTACCTAATCATAATCGTCATATTGGTTTTTGATTGAGTAATAAATTTATTTATCCGAGTGAAAAATACTCAGAACAAGTAGCAATTGGTTTGATTTATGATAATTCTTATCGTATTGTAAAATATGATGAAAATTTAAAACAACACGATTGAAAATATTTAACTGGAACAGAAATAATTGATTTGTATAATCAATATAAACAAAACTATTTTACGCGTATGCATAAAGCATTATTTCAAAATGAACCTAAAAAAGTAAAAACAAATAACAATAATAATTTAACAAATTGAAGTGATGAAAAAGTACAACAATTAATTAATGACTTAGAAAGTTTAAATTAAATGAGTTTATATAATTATTGAGTTCAATTTGTTAGTTATATTATTGTTTCAAATGCCCCTGAATTTTTATATGTCATATCGTTTGTATTATTTATAGTTTTATTTTTTGGAATTTTTTTCAAACTTATTCAAAAAATGTGAAGTTTTTAAAACTGGAAAATGATTGAGAAAAATTAAAAGAGTTTTTTATTCATATATTTTTATTTATAAATAAATCTAATGTTGAAACTATTACAACTTGAAATTTAACACAAAATGAATATTTAACTTTAATGATTGGTGTTTGAATTGTAATTTTGTTTTTAACTTGGTTCTTATTGTGAATGATTTTTAAAATAGTTGGGTATTTTAAGTAATGAAAAAGTTTGTATTTTTTCTAATAAATTTTTGTTTTATTAATAGTTCAATGGTTTTGTTTAGTTTAATTGATTTATTACTTTGAATAATTTCATTAAATTATACTGGTTTAGTATTTTGACTTTTATTTGCTTTGCAGTGTGTTTATTTTGTTTGGTGAATTTGAAAAAATGTTTTTTATCAGTTAAATGTTTTTCGTTTAGTTTACTTTATTTGAGATAATCCGTTATCAGTAATTATTGGTAAATTAGGAACTGGTAAAACATTACTTTTAACTTTTTTATCACAAGTTATGAAACTTTTAACAAAGAAAATTTATAGTAATTATCCAATTGAAGATGATGCAATAAAACTTTTAACTTTTAATAATTTAGATTTTACTGATAGAACTAAATTAGTACCGCCTGACGATAGTTTAATTTTGTTTGATGAAAGTTTTTTATATATTGATAGAACTAGTCCCCACGAAGTTAAAAAAGTTCATGGTGGTAAAAGTGTGTGGATTGTTTTAGCAAGACATTTTAAAAATAGAGCGATTTTTACCGTACAGCGTGAGGGAATGATGTGAAATAATATTCGTCATTTAGCAAGTGGTATTATTATTCCGATTTCATTGAAAAAACCCGTTAAATCTAAATTAGGTAATATTTTTAATCGTAGTTTTGTTATGCGAATTGGTATTTTTCAAGATATTACAGATTATGAAATTTGAAAAACAAAATCAGTAGAACGAATAGCAGAAGGTAAAAGAGCAAAACATAAGTCGGATGTTGGATTAGGAATTCGATTTTTTAAAATAATTATTCCGCTTGAATTTGCAAATAAATACGATAGTCATTGATTAAGTTTTGTCCGTGATTTAAAAAATGATGAAGTTGTTAATAAAAAAGAATATTTTTGAAAAGATATATCAAAATTAAATAATAAACAACGCTTAGAATTGTTTAATATTGATATTTTGAAAGAAAATTTAAAAGCAAAAAAAGGGAAAGGAAAGATAAAAAATGAGTAATTTATTAAGTGAAAGCGTTAATAACGATAATTGAAATAAGATTTTTAGTTTTATTTTTGATACTTTTTTATTTGTTTTTGATGTAATTTGAAATACTAAATTGCCAATGACAAATATAACGATTGCTTATTTTTTAATCTTTTTTATGGTTATTAAGTTATCAATTTATGCTATTCATGGAACATCAACTAATTATAACGATTTAGGTTCAACAGTTAAAAATGGTGTTATTAATAGTTCTAAACTATACGGTGCTACTGTTCGGAGTGTTTCTAGTACTAAACAAGGTTTACAAAAACATATTAAAGAATGAAAACAATTTAAAGTTAGTCGCAATAAACAACAGTTATCAAGTTTAGCAAGACAAGCAAAAACAAGAGAACAAGGATTTAAAAGAATTCATAGCACTAAAAGAATAAAAAAATAAGTAAGGAGTTGATTTTATATAATTAAGTTAGTTTTATTGGTAGTGGCAATCGCTATATTCGGTACAGGTTTTATAACAATTATTATAAATCAATTAACATCAGTAAAAAATATTATTATGGATTTATATAATTCTGATACTTGATTATTATCTATTTTTGGTAAAATGGCCATTTTATTTAGTCATCCGTTAATGTTAACAATATCAAGTTTATATATTATTGGTTTTATTATTTCAAAAACATTATATAGTTAGGAGTTGAATTTATGAAAAGTAATGTAGAAAATAAAAAAGAAAAGAAACAAAATGGTTTGTTTATTTCTTGGGTTGATTTGATTTTGTATCTTATTATAAGTTTTTTGTTAACGCTTGTATGTATTTTAGATACAGTTTCAACGATTGAAGAATTAAAAGAAAAATATGCTGGTATAAATTTTTATATAATTTATGGTTTATGATTTGATATATTGTGATATATCTTAATAATTCATTATTTTTATGGTTATTTATTTAATGAAATTATTAAATTAATAAAAGAAAATTGTAAAAATAAATTGGTAAAAAATAATGCGTAAGTTTTTAGTATTATTTTCGTTTATACCAATTTTATTGATTTCTTTTTTCTCATTAGGGGCGATGACATTACAACAAAACCATCAATCACAACAAACAGAAGAAAAAGCAAGAACAAAGCGAAGTGTAAAAACTGGTATAAATGAAACTGATTTTATTAATACAATGTTTTTACGCAGTATTTTTTTCGAAAATTGAAGTGATACCAATTATTTTATTAATCCTACTTTAAAAACATCAAAATCATTAATTTATAACGATAAATGATATTTAGATTTTTTAAAGGATAGTTATTCAACTGGTGTTTCTTACAATAAAACTAGTGATAAGTTTATGGATTTATATAAAAATTGAGATACTTATGTTAAACAATATAACATTAATAAATTTTATGATGTTGATAAAAAACAATTTTTAAGAGAATTAACAAATTTTATTTGTTCTTTTACAACTAAATATAATTTAACGCAAATGTTAAATAAATTAAAAACAAATATAAATGATTTACAATCAGTTAATTTAATAGAAGATAATTGAAAATTAATTACTAATTATAATTCATTTGTTTTTAATAAAGAAAATAAATTTTATTTTTTTGTTTTTCAACCTTTTAATGGTAAACAATGAAAAATATTAAAATTTAAACATGATACAGATTTTGCTAAAGAAATAGATGGTATTCCTTTTATTCCTAGTGATATAAAAGTTTATGCTGAAGCAAGTAAATTAAAAGGTCTTTATCGTTGAGATGATAATGGTGAACCACAAATACCAGCAATTAATAAAACCATTGGTGAAATTACAGATTGAAATATTAATAGTCAAAATAAGATTAAAGATTTTTTAAATAATTACTTAGATGTTATTATTCAAGAAAATATTAGAGTACAGCAAGGCGGTAATCCTGATTATGAGATTCCCATTGTTGGAACACAACGAATAATCTTTGATTTTGAAATTATTAATAATTTGGACAAGTCTAGTATTGATACTATTTTAACTAAAAAATCAATTTATCGGATGGTTTTAACAATTGATAAAGATAATAATATTATTGCTGGTAGTTTAGAATTAATACATCTTAAACAATATTGGAATGGATATGATTATAATAGTTATCGATATACTGATGATTTAGGTTTTTTATTTTCTTTTATGAAAGATAAAGAAAATACATTTAATTTTAGTGCTGAAACATATAATTATTATCAGGGTAATACTCCTAATACTGGTAAAGAAGTTTTTGAACAGATGAAAGGTCAAATTGATATTAATAAATTTTTAAAAGCCTTTTTTGCATATGCTTTGGTACCTGTGTTTCAAAATCGTAGTAATTTTATTGAAAGTGGTTATATTGATAATTTACAATATGATACTGTTTTAATTAATTTTTTTGGTTTAAAATTAGTTAATTTTAGAGATGTTTTAATTGATGAAAATAATATTAATAAAAATCGATTTGAAAAATTATTAAATAGTATGTTTACAGTTTCACAAAACTTTTATAAAGATTATTTACGAACAATTTTTGATTTAGAAAATAATACTTATACACAAGGATATAATAAAAAATATGGTTTATTAGCAAATAATGGTTTTAAAATTTATCCTCGTTACTTTTATTTTTCTGATAAATATAAATCATTAGATTTTAAGATGTATTCTGCTTATAAAAATCGATTTTATAACACTAATTATGGAGATGTATTTAATTATGATTTTTCTGTTGCAAATGATTATAATATTAATCAAAATGAGGATTATGTTTTTGAAGGAACTTTAAAAAACAAGTATGGTTTAAAATATAAGAAAATGGAAGAACAAAAAATCGGTTATAATGTTTTTGAATTACAAGCACAAAAAGATAATGATATGTATTATTATTATGATTTTAATTTTGGTATTTATAACTGACAAGAAATTAATAACGGTGGATTATTTCCTGATAGTCAATGATGACAAGCACAATATGAAAGTTGTAGTTGATATAATTTAGCGTGTCATATCAGAAATGTGGCAATTTGAATAGTTAATAATATCCCTGGTATTAAACAAGTAAACGAACTAGCGAGTGGTGTTGGTAAGATTTTTCAAACAATTTATAGTTTTTTTAGTCAAACATTTGAAGTATGAAAATTTAGTCCTGCATTGTATAGTGCAATAACTAATTTATTTTTATTAATTATATTTATGAAATTTGTGCGATTAATTTAAAAAGGAACTTAAAAATAGTTCCTTTTTAACCTTTTCAATCTGTAATTTAACCAATGGTTTTATTAATTGCTGGTATTTGTGGTTCACCATTACCATCTCAACAATAAAGACCTTTTAATTTACTTGCTTCAGCATAAACTTTTATATCACTAGGAATAAAAGGAATACCATCTATTTCTTTAGCAAAATCTCTATCATGTTTAAATTTTAATATTTTTCATTGTTTACCATTGAAAGGTTGAAAAACAAAAAAATAAAATTTATTTTCTTTATTAAAAACAAATAAATTATAATCATTAACTAATTTTCAATTACTATTTTTTGGTGGTTGTTGTGGATTATATGATGGTTCTGGTTTATTGCCCTCCCCGTTTTCACTATTATTTGGTTTTTCACAACTAATTAATGATGTTGTGCTTGTTCCAGTTAAAATGATTGTTCCTAAAAGACTTAATATTTTTTTCATATTTTTAATTCTATAAAATATTAACCAAAATGATAAGAGTCTGTTGTATCTGCGTAAATGGCTTTTTGTCTTTCATCAGAACTTAAATTTGATCAACCATAAGTATTTCGTGTTACAACAAAAATTGATTTATTGTCAGGATTACCACTTTTAACTAGGTTAATCACCTCGTTATGAAATTCAAAAAATCCTGAGTAAATAATATCTACAATATAATTTATATACCCCGTCTCCATATTTTCGGCTGAAAATCTTATTGGTAATTTTGAAATTAATTTAAATAAATATGATTTAAAATCAGACGTACTTCTTTCAAAGAAAATTTTTTCAATAACGCGAGAAGTATTTAATGATAATTTAACTACGAGTCCATTATGACCATAATTTCAAATTATTTTAAAAAAATCATTTTTAGAATCATAATATGGATTTTCATCACTAATTGGTAAACAAGTTAAACTACCATTATCATTAAAACCACTATCTCTTAGTTTTTTATTTTTAAAAATTTCGGTAAGAACTCAGGCAGAACCATCATTATCAACAGTGATTGATTGAATTGGTTCATTTAGGCCAGATACTTTTTTTACTTAATCACTACCATTGCCTTTTCTATAATAAACACCATTTGTTGTTCCAAAATAAGCTGCGTTTGTTTTTAATTCACCAGCACTATCCTTATGTAATAAAGCCATTGAAGTAACATTGTCTGGAATACTTGGTAGCAAATAAGCATCTCTATCTAAAAGATTATAACCAACCAAATATACTTTACCACTTTGTGTGACCCCACTTGATTCTCTTATACTTCTAATATTTTCATTTGAACAATAATTTTGTAATGGAAATGTAATACTACTCATTAATCTATAATCACAATCCATTAATTTTTCTAATTTTAAAACATTCCCATTTTTATTACGGATTAAATACAAGTCCTCAGTGGTTCTGATATAAGCATCTCTAACCTCTCTATCTACAGCCTTAGTATTTTTATCTAAAATTTGGACTGAAATTATATCTCCCTTAATTTTTGCAATATCTGATTCTAAATCACAAAATTTTTGATTTAAATTATCATTTATATCTCTTTTGGGTTTGATCCATGATGGCATGAGGTAGTTATATAATTAACAGCTATTAAAAATAAAATTCTTAAAGTATGGGAATTATAAATTTCATCTGAAAATACATTTATTGGTGTATAAGATAGTACTTGTTCATAAAATCAATTTCTTCATGTGTTTCTATATATTTCTATTAATAACTCCTATTGGCTGATGATTTTCGTCAAAATAATTACTGTACGGGTGGCTTTGAATACCATAATTTCAACGTTCTCAAGCTAATCTCAAAATACTGCTACCTTGTTGATTTTAGTCCATTGCAATTTTATAAAGATTTTCTTCTGTTTGCTCACCTTTCCCAAAAACAATAGATTGTTTATTTTCAATAACTTTATTGTTAATTTCATTATTTATTTTTCTAAATCGTCAATTCTCTGCAACAACTACAGCAATTATCCCTAAAGAATTTCTAATATCTCTATTAATTTCTCCTTGGTAGTTAGATAATGTTTTAAAGGAATTAACAATTGTGCTTCAATTAATATTTAAATTAATTCCATTTCCGTTTCCATCAACGAAAAGATCTCTATAATCAGCTTTAAATTTCAAAGGAGTGGAACTACTAATATTAATATTATCTATAGAATCTATATGTCTTATATCAGCTTCTGAAAAATAATAATATTTATTTTTTACAGTAAACCCCTCCAAATAAAGATCCCTAGTTCTAAAAACTAAATCAATTCTTTGAGATTGTGAATTTTCCTCAATAATAACAGGAACAGTAAAACCGTTGTAGGGTGTGCCTACAAACTTATATGTTGGTTTACCTCTTACTGAACCTTTAAATCTATCTCCCATTTTGGGTGTAGTATTATCTTCAACTTTAAATCTATTTAAGACAACAATCTCACTATTATCATTTATAACAGTACTTGTACTAGGCTGATCATTCTCTATATTAAATATAACACGTAGTATGTCAGCTTGTATTAAAGCACGAAAAACTTTATTATGTCAATTTTTAAAAGAATTAGGATTATTTATGTTAATTCTTATATCTTCTAAATTAACATTAAATAAATTATTGTTTTCTCTTTTATTTCTGATTAAATTTTCTAAATTATTTTCTTGCTTTTCATATGTACTTGTAGCTGTACTTGTAGCAATTGTTGTTTGTATTACAGTTCCATTAATTGTTAATATACTTAATAAATTTAAAAGTTTTTTCATTATTTGTATTTTCCCTTTTTTATCTTGAAACTTTTTATCAAGATCTATTGACATTATATATATATAAGCATTTTTAAATATATTTTAGAAACGATACTTACTTATGATTATGATTGTTTAAAAAAGTTTGAAGTTTTATAAAAATTATTTTAAATGATATAACTATACTATATTATTTTTTAAAAAAAATGAGGTGAATTAATGAAATATATTATTAATGATTCTAATTTAAGTGATTTACAAGCAAAATTGCAAGATTTTTTAAGTAAAAATTGTCAAAATAAATATTATAAAAGAATAAAAAAGAAAATATTTGCATATATTAATTTATGTAAGGAGTTTTTTCTTGAAACTAAGTTGTTATTAAAAGATTTAATTAAAAAATATTTTAAAAATAAATTTTCAACTTTTTATTATTGAGCAAATAAAATTTTACTTGCATATGCAAATAATAATTTTGAAGATTTATTATTAAAATCAACAGTTCCTAATAATATTAATTATCAATATGGTGAAGATACTCGAAAAAATATATGTGATTTATATTTTGAGTATTGTAATAAACACGGTGGCGGTGTTTTATCTTTGTTTTATAATTTAAAAAAGGAATTCACGGCGAAGAATTAAAAAGTGAAGCACCAAAAAATTTAAAAACATTTTTTCGTTGACTTAAAAAAGATAAACGTTGATTAAAAATAAAAAATAAAATTAAAGAAATTAAAAGACAACACTCAAGATATGAAGTTAAAGAATTAGGATTATTACAAATGGATGCTAAATATTTTATGCCAAGTAAATTTCCAGTTGATAAAAAGTATTATGTTTATGATTTTATTGATGAAAGAATCAGAGGAGTATTCGGTTATATTTATGATAAATTATGCACTGAGAATGCTATTGATGCTGTTAAAAGAGCAATCCGTGATTTTAAAAAAATATTTGGTATTAAAATAACACGAATTAGAACTGATAACGGTTCTGAATTTATTAATAGTCATCGGAATAATCAAAAAAGTACTGTTAAAGAAAATAATTTTACTCAATTTTTAACAGATAAAAATATTTTACATCAAACAACACCCGTTCGTTCTCCGCAGTCAAACGGTAAAATTGAAAGATTTCATCAAAATTATACTAAGTTATTTGTATTTGATAAAAAAATATTGGATGCAGCTGGTTTACAAAATAAACTAAATGATTATTATTACTTTTATAATTTTGAAAGAGTGCATAAATCTTTGAATTTTCAGACACCATTTGAATTTTTAAATAATTTAACTAAATAATTTTAAATTTATAAAGTTTTATTTAAACTATTTTTTAGTGTGTCAATTTTAGAATTTTTATTTAAATATGTATCATTTTTAATGATGTTTTTATATTTTAAATTATATATTTTATTATTTTTTCTTGTTTTCTTGCAATCTCCAAAATGTGTGTGGTATACTACAGGGTGTTGATGAAAGTGCTGATTGGCGTATTATTAAGTTTAAAAATAATGAAATGACTATTAAAATTGATAATTCTAATAATCGGCAATTACAGAAAACTGATTTAGGTATGGGAAGAGATTTATATATTACAAATGATTCAGGGTTTGTTAAATATGTGACACATTGAACAGATGATAATGGTTCTTACTTTAAATCAGTTTATCGTTGAAATAATGATAGCGAACCAAATATATATGTTGAAAATAACTTTTTATATTTCTAATGTAATTAATGATAATTTTTCATTATTTTTATTAAATAATTGTAAATTATTAATATTAATTTGTTCTTTTGTGGATGGATAGGAAAATATTAAACTATTTGATTGTTTTAAAAAATTAACAACTGCGATATTTGAATATGAGTTTTCATCTTCAATGCCATTTTTATACAAATATCATTCATTATCTTCGATTAATTGTAAATATGTATTTCTGTCTTTTCCACTGACTTTAGTTCCGATAGGACAATTTTTGATTAATTCTAAGTTAATATCTTTTCCTTCAGTAATTTTTTCATTTATTTTTTCAATAAAAATATTTATATCATAATTCCCATAACATCATATGCCAGATATTTCGATTTGATTTAAATTAAATAGTTTTTCGTGTTTTAAAAATGTTATTTTAATACTGTCCTCAACTAAATTTTTAGTTATACTCACTCAATTTGATTTAGAATAAAGTAATTTATTTCATTGAGAAAAATAGTTTAAATAATCTTTTATTTTGTCATTAGAAACAATTAAATTAGTTAAATATTTGCCATATTGACCATCAGATAGTTTAATTTCAGCAGGAATAAGAGAAGGTATATTATTTGTTTCTAATTCACTTGTTATAAATAATCAATTAAAGTAATTTGCTTCTAATTGATAAATATAGTTTTCTGAAATATCTTTGTTTTTAACAGTTACTTTAATTTCATCATTTTTATTAATATTATTTTGATTTTTTAAATTTCAATCTGTAATTTGTCCTGTTTTAGGTAAAATAAACCGTGTATTTGGTTCGCTATCATTATTTCAACAATAAACTGATTTAAAGTAAGAACCATTATCATCTGTTCAATGTGTCACATATTTAACAAACCCTGAATCATTTGTAATATATAAATCTCTTCCCATACCTAAATCAGTTTTCTGTAATTGCCGATTATTAGAATTATCAATTTTAATAGTCATTTCATTATTTTTAAACTTAATAATACGCCAATCAGCATTTTTTTCACCACGCCACACAGCAAAATATCATTTATCATCTTTCTCATTAAATGGTTTGTCATTTGAATAAACCTCTTCTCAATAATTTATTGGTGTTGTTGGAATAGAATCACCAGTAAAATTAAAATATGATGAATTTAATTTAACTTTGCAATGTTCAAACTCTCAATATCCAGTTTCTACCTCTCTTGGATTAGATATTAATTCAAAATAATAAGGGGCAAATAATTTAACATCATCATTATAGCCTTTATTAATTGCATATTTACTATATGTATAATTTGATAACATGTATATAACTTGTTTAATTCTTTTTATATATCTTTTATGTAATTCACTTGGATTGTCTAATTTTCAATTTTCAAATAAACCATCAATAACATCTTCTGGTTTTTGTCCTTCAAATTTTTGACGTAATTCAGCCGCTTTATTAGTGGGATTTCCTTTTTCTTCATATTTTGCACCTTGAAATTTTCGATCATAATTATAGCGATAAGTTAAATAATTTAATAAAACTTTTTCTAAACCATTATTTTTTATTAAACTTAAAATATCATCTGGTTGAATATATATTTTTGCAATAAACCACGGTAAAAAACTTTCGGTAAATCAATATAATATCAACACCATCAGGTGAATAAGGTCTTTTATATTCTTCGATAATATAACATTCATTTTTATTGTCTTCGGTAATTGGGGTTCATTAATAGATACTATTTTTAAGTCATAGGATTCTAAAAATTCTTTGTCTTTTTTTGAAATATCATTAATTAAAATATCTTTTTCTTCAATCATTACATAACTTGTGCTATTATCTTGGACTGTGGTATTTTGTTGAATTTGTAATTTAAAATTAAAATCACTAATTTCATAACCAGTTATTTTAATATATTCATCTTTGTCAACAAAACCTATTTTAACGCTATTTTGAGAGTAGTTTAAGATTGGTTTTTGCTTTGTCTTAAACAAGATTATTAATTTTATAAATATATAAGGTTCTAGCACGGTCTTCAGTAAATAATTGTTCTAAATCAGGGTCACTGTACTGCCATTGACTAGCAAAATCTAATGGAATACTATTAATTGAATAGTCAATTGGTTCATTATTTTCTGCTAATTGTGCTAACATTTTTTCAGATGGTTTTAAGATTATTCTTATTCTCCTTCTTCATTAGTCATATTTATAATAGTTTCATTGTTATTTAATTGTCTGTTTAAAGTAGCATTTACTGGTAAGCGAACATCAATAATTAAATCATCAATATTTTTAATATTAAATGTTCTACTGTTTAAAATAGCATTATCATATTTAATTAATTTAATAATGAATTCAGTTAATTTAATTTCTCTAATATATATAATTTGTTCGTATGATGCGTTTGTTTGAATATTTACACCAGCAACTTCTGCTTGTGTTTGTTGGGCTCCCTTGGTGATTGCGGGAACATGATGACGATTTATTTTATAGTAATTAGTTAATAATCAATCATATATTTTAGTTAATTGTTCACCTTTAAAATTACCAGCAATATAGTCTACTGGTTGAAAATTACTATCAGAGTCTCCTTCAACTAATAACAAGTCATTTTCAATAAATGAAGCCAACATTTTACTAATTTCTTGGTCAACCACACCAGTAACACCATTAGTATTAATGGTAAATTTACCACTATTTAATAATGGATCTAACATTATCTTTTCAGCAATAATATCTAAAATACTAGCAAATTGTTTACCATAACGAGCAAAAGGCTCAAAATTAGGGTTATTAGGAATAATTTCAATTGGTATAAAATTAAGTGGCAATATTTCTTCTCTTTGTAAAGTTGTATAGTTATTTCATTTAGCATCATCAATATATAAGTCGGTAATAGTGCTGTATAATCGTGTTTTTAACTTTCTAATAACTTTTACTTGTTTAGTTACATAATCAATTTCTAATTTTTCAGTAATAAAAACACTCTGGTCATTTTTAATATAAGGGTCATAATCAAAAGTACAAGATACTAAATTACCTAATTCGTCATATTGGTTATTATAAAAATCAATAGTAATAAAATTAAGTTTTAAATTATTAGCAAAAATAAAATATGCACCTTTACCATTCTTATTAATTTTATATTCGTTATATCAATTCTTATTAGTAAAGTCTTGCATTTTTAAAAAGTTATTAATTAATTTAGTATCTATCTGTTTATTATTAATTGGATTATAAATGCTAATTTCTAAATCTTGTGGATTTAAAAAATTAGCATTATCTTCACAAATTCTTTTTTCTAAAATCTCCTTTTGTTTTTGAACAGTAACATTTTTACGATTAGTAATCGTTGATGCTAAATTAAGATAATAACTATCAATATCATATTCTTTTTTTAATTTCTTTTTTGCTAATAACAATCCCATTTATATCACCTCTTTATTTCGTATCTTCTTTTTTAATAACATCTTCAATACTATCTTGTTTTTGTTGTTTGTTATGAGTTTTAATAAATCTAATAGTTTCAATAATTAAAACTATAATTCCTGCTCCAATAAGCATTGCTGAAACAATAACATATGCTGGTCAAGAAATACCCAATGTTTTTTCTCCGATAAAACAAATAATAATTCCGGCAATAAAAAACAATGATGAAACTCCAAAGATTTTCAAAAACATAATCATATCTTTAATAGTTACTTTTGGCATAATACCATCTCCTTCCTAACTTACTTTTTTTCTTTCAATATACAATCCTTTAATTTCAACACTATTTGATATTGATGATAATTTAAACTAACCGTTGGAAAATAATTGAATGGTAATTCAACGACTTGGATTATTTCCATATGATATTCCACTTGCTAATTGACCTTTAAAGTTTATATACGTAATTATATATAGTTCTATCTCAAGCGTTGTATAACACCATAAACGATAATAATATTCTGACTTATTAAAATTTTTAATTTTATATCCTTTAGAATCTTGAACAAAATCACTAGTATCAACAACTTTTCAATCATTTGATATTTTAGGTAAATCTTTTTTCTGTAAATAAAATTTATCTAAATATTTAGTAGTACCAAATGTATCATCAGTACTTTCAATTTCCGCAACTGTACTATCAATAATCATATAATCAGCAGTATTTTTACCACCTTCAAAACTAGGGTCTCAAATTCTTAATTCCCCATTTTCAGCATTAAAATCAGCATTAACACGACCACTACTATTAGGTAATAAAGTTATTTTATTTTGTTTTAAATCTAAAATCATTAATTCATCAGCAGTATTTTTAATAATTGTTTTATTATCAATTTTAATATCACTACCGCCACTTTGTTTTGCTTTTCAGACACCATTTTTTCATAAATAGTATCATTATCAAAGGGAAGATTTATTTCATTATTGTTATTTTAAACAATAGTTTTATTGTCAATCTTAGTTTTTTCTTTTTCTATTAAAACATCAACTTCTAATTGAGTATAATATGATTCTAAATCAATCATTGTTAAATCAATACCTTCTTCTTAAAAAGTACGAAACATTTTCTTTAAAGTTGTTAAATTAGCCAATGATTTTGCATAGGTAGGCAATAGACCTTGTCAAGTAATCATAGGGTCATTTTGCGATGAATAATTAATATCACCAACACTCATATTTGCCGAAGTAAAAAATTCAATTGGAATGCGGTTAAATGTTCAATGCTCAATCGTAATAAACACCATATTAATACAAATTTTCTTTAATAATGGATCTTTAAATGTTTCAAACTTTAGTTTTGAAAATGGATAGTTTAAGTAAGAATTAATCATATTTTGGGCTCTTAAAGCAAATGTTTTAAATCATAATTCTACATCACCTTTAAAAACTTATTATAACGAACTGGAACTTGTGTAATTTTACCTGTCATTGGAATAAAATTATTATAATTTTCCAAAGTAATATTTTATCATAATTCATTTAACATTTAATCATCTCCTTATCATTTACTTTTTTAGAATATATTTTCTTTAATATAAATTTTTTACTATTTAGTAATGTTTTTGTTTTAATTGTTTTGTTTAAATCTTGTTTTGTTCTGAGTTGTTTATATGCTTGAAATACTAGTCCATTACCTAACAAACTAGTAACCGCACTATCTTCTAGCGTATTTAACAATTTATCTTTATTAAAGTTATTTTTAAATTATTCTTGCATTTTTAATATCTTAGCAATTGTCCGATATATTTTAAAACTATCTTTTACTACTTACTGATAAAGAAGTGGGGCAAAAGAAACTAAATTAAACAAACTTGTTTTTTTAAATCCCCAACCAATAAACCACTCACTGTTCATATAGAATTTAAACGGTTCAGGAGCCAAAACAAACTGTTCTGCTTTGATTAAAGTTGTCATAACGACAATAGGGGCATATTTAGGATTTTTATAATATATTGTTAAAGCAACTTCACCCGCAACTGATAATGGAACAATTTTAACTGCTAAAAAAACATCAGAACCATAAGCAAAAGGTAATAATTGACCTTTTTTAATAGCCTTAGTTTCAAATTTAGATAATATTTTTTTAGTTTTATCAGTAATTTTACTAATTACTTTTTGTTTAATAGTAATTATTTGTTTTTCAATTGGTGCTAATAATTTTTTAGTTACTTTTTGAATATAAAAATTTGGGTTTAAATGATTTAAAATTTTATTTAATTTAATTTGTGTTTGATGAAAAATATTTAATAATTTATTATTATATATTTTACTGCCCCGCATTAAATTAGTATTTAATATTAGGTTTTTACCAACACCTTTTTATGAAGATTAGTCATTTTGTTATATCACTCATTAGTATTAATTTTGCTTATTTTATCAATATTTAATTCATATTCAGACAATCATTTATTAGCATTTATTTCATTTATGCGTGGTATTTTTTGAACTAATGTAGGACTTATTTTTTGAATATTTTTTTCAATTTTTAATAAATTATTAATTGTTTCTAATTTAGAAACTTTAAAACCCTTATAAAAATCATTTCGGGCTAATTTTCCAATTGTATATAATAAAGTTTCATTATTAGCCTGCTTTGTAAAATAAAATATTAATTTATCAGATAAAATCTTTTTACCTCTAACTTGTCTTACAACATCTTCTAAATTATTAGCAGTTATTATACCTAATTTTTCAAGTAGTTTAGTTTCTTTCGCTAATTTTAAAATTTTAGTTGTTCGAGCAGCACGCGTTAATTTTCCAATACCACCAATTGCTGGTAGCAAATTTAAGGCAGTACTTTTTACTGTTACTTCTGATGTTAATTTATCCTATATTTGATTTACGGCAAAATCGGTTGCTGTTTTTACTCCAAATGAGATAAATGCTGCGGCAAAATTAGATAATCCCGCACCAAGACCAACAGTCGAAGCAATACCACCAGTTAAAACTAATAAACCAAGTGCTAAAACTTGAATTCCTAAAAATTCTAATAACTGTAAACAAAAATTTTTTTCTTGTTGTTGGATTGACAATCTAGTTGGATTTTTTTAACAGCATAAATAAGGGCTGTTTTAGATGTTCCAATTGGCATATCTATCAAACAAAAAAGTACTATTTTTTAGTACTATTAAGAATTTTTAATTTTAACATCAATCGGATTTGTTTGACCAGTAGCGTTGTTTTTACCATCAATTTGAACTTCAACAGTTTTATAATTTGTAATATTAATTGGTCAGTCTTCACATTTACTTTCAATAAAGTAATCAAAATCACTTTCAGTTAAAGAACTATTTACTGCTTTTACTGCTTTTAAAACAACATCTTTAAATTGTGATTTTAACTGTTCGGCTGTTGCTTTTGTTGGGTCTGTAACATGAATATTTGGTTTATCTATTTTATTAATTTTACTAATATCAATTTTTGAAACAATATGTTTAATAATTCCCTTAGGTTCAACTACTGCCCCACCTAAATATAAAACTCTTTCCATAATCAAAGTATTACCCATTCCAGTACCCAATGCAGCTGTACCAACTCTTAATGGAGTATGGTCTTTTTTACGTAAGATAAGAGGGTCATATTTTTTACTAAATTTAAAGGCAATTGCATTAACACCATCTGGTAATAGATATTTGCATAAAACTTTTAAACCACCAATAAATTTAGGAGTAGATAATGGATTTTTTATTTTTAAACCCTTATGAAGTTGATAATCTTCAATTATTACAATAACTTTTTTTAAATAAGAACAAATTTTATTTTTAAACTCATTTAATATTAAATACATATTATTTATTGCTTCTTCTTCATTTTTGAAATTAAAAGTAATATTATTAATTATTTTCTTTTGCAAAACATTATAAATAATAATACCAGTTTTTCCAATTCCAGCAGGGTCAATTGCAATAATATATTTTAATTTATCTGGTTTATTTTTTTGTCAATTTGTAATATTTTTCATCCATCTGATACTAAATCTAAAATATCGTTAATTTTGTAATGTTGCATATAAGAAGCAATAATATCTCACTTGTCTTTAAATAAATTTAAGTACATTTTGGCTCATTCTAAACATTGCAAATCATAATGCTTTTTATGATATGAAATACGACAATTAATAGGTTGACAATTAACTCAATCAAATGATGTTGTTATTTCATTTCAAGTTTTATTAATATATTTACTTTTATATTCTGTCATTTATCTATACTCCTTAATTCTTTTTATTTGTTGTTTAAATTTCACCATTAATATCATTTACTGTTACCAGATAAGCTTGTATCATTAATTCTTGTAATTTATTTTTAATTTTTTTATTTCATTTTTTCATCAAATATTTTCCTTTCTGTAAAAAAAATAATATTCCTTTATTGGTTAATATTTTGATATTTAGTAAATAATTTATTTTAATATTTAATTACTTCGCCGCCCGCTCCACTTTGAAGGTGGGCGGGGGCGGATAGGATATTTTGATAGAGTTTACCCCCATACGGAAATAAACAAAAAACAGTTTACCCAGTTATTAATTACGCCTTATCCATCCCTACACAACTTATATAAAGAAAATAACCTTTTGGAGTTCCAACCCTCTTGTTTTTTTAGTGTCCGATATTGTTTTTTTCGATTTAACAAGACTCTTTTTATGAAAACAAGCCAAAAAACACATGCTCTGACATTTCGCAAGTGATTAATCTTGCCGAGAATTAAAGAAATAAATAGGAGTAGTAAATCCAATCGCTTTTACACTTTCTTTAAGGCTTCGTGCCATAGATGAGTTATCCATCTTTAAGCATCAAAAAATATTAAGTTTTAAAGATTGAATTTTGGATTAATCGTTAGATAGTATCTTTTTTTATCTCATTATCTTTTTTAATTCTTTGTTTATTAAATATATTTTTTAGTAATTATATTTAACAATTAACTAACAACTAAATAAAACAATTATTCAAAATTTTTTAAGAAAAGAAAGGATGGATTTTTCTGAAAAAACATATTTTATTAAGTGTAAAAGATACTATCTAACGATTAATTCAATAAATATAAGTATTTTTTACAAAATAAAAAGCACTTTTTTTCAATAAAGTGCTACATTTACATTTACAATTTACAATTTCTTTTGAGGTCTAATCTTACGACTAGTACATCAAACAACGGCAATAATAATACTTGTGCAAAAAGCACCAAACATAATAATAAAAAGAATTTTAATAATGTTAACCTTTTGATTATAACTTGCAATATCATCATAGCCAAAAATGTTACCCATATATTGCCCTTTAATTCCTAAACTATTTACAAGATTCTTAAAATATTTTGATGCAACATTTCGTGCTTCTTTAATCATTCCATAGTAGGCATCAACAGCATGCCCCATCTCATGGTTCAAAGTACAAAAAACATTTGGTGAGCTTCATCATCCAATTAAATATTCAAAAATAGTTTTTCCCTGCAAAACATTATCAAATTCTTTTGCAGAAATAACGATATAAGCCCGTCTAGTTGAAATAAAACGATTTGACCCTGGTAATAATTGAAAAGAATAATTTGTATAAGCTGCTGTTTGTCTACCTTTTTCTAACAATGGAGCATCAGGAGAAAATAAAAATCCCGTTAAAAAATATTTAAAATTGTCACCAGTTATTGCATAAGTCATATTAAATAAATTTAAAATTTGTTCTTTAAGAAACTCCGTCAGTTCATCAGTTCATTGATAATATTTTTGCATTGCTTGCACGCTATCTTTTAAGAAAATAGTGCTCCCTTTTTCATGATAATAATTATTTTCATATTCTGTTATCTTTTTTAAATCTTCATCTAACTTATCAAATGATAAATAATATTGCTGTTTACTAGTATTCATAAAATTTTCAAATTTTATAATCGCTGATTGTGATGCTTGCGTATATGAATCATTCATCATATTTCCTAATTCCGCTGTTAAATCCTGATTACCATTATTAATAATGCTATTTCGTAGAATATTTCCGTCAAAACTAACATTATCAGTTTCAATATCTTGCATTCCACTTGACTGCCACATAATTAAACTTGTTTTAAGAGCATTAAAAGTATAATTCCGTGCTCATAATTTCCTATTTTGGGGAATTAATTGTTGTAAACCAAGTTCAAAAGATGGCAAAAAATATTTTAAATCAACTGCATAAATTGGTTTAGTTGTTAAATTAGTATTATAACTAATATTTGACTTTGCAACATACTGATCAATTTTAGCACGTTGTTTTTGTAAAGAAGTAATTCGGGAACCAAAATTCTCTTTTTGAAGCGGAGTATAAATATCAATAAAAAAATTATTTAAAATCTCTCAGCTTTTATTTTTCATTTCGTTTGGCATTGTCATTCATTTTGAATATGCTTCGGCAAAAAATTCTTTCCAAGTTTTCATTCCATAAATACTAGTATTAATAATCGAGGCCATTAATGACATTTCAAATAATTCTTTCGTATCGATTCTCACATTATTAATATTAGTTTTAGTATTATAAATTATATCTTTATTAGCAACAATATTGTTTTCTATCATTTTTACTGTTTTGTTTTGGACAATATTGGAAGACTTATAAATAAAATACTGTAATAAATAGCCTGAATAAATAAAATTATCTTTGTCAAGTGATGAAACTGCTGTTGGTGATAGTTCTGTAATATATCCCTTTTGATTAATAAAACTAGAAGTAGGTACAAATGTCATATTAATAGTTCCAAACACTAATAAACTACTTGCTATTGTATGAAACTTTCCCATAATTTTTTCTCCTTTTAATATATTAAAAATTTATTGTTGATAACCAACATACTAATTAAAAATAAAATTAATTGTAATAAAAACTACTTTTAATAAAGCATAAATTTAAAATAACAAATACTAATTATCAAATATTTTCTAATATTTGGCCATATCTTATAACCTCCTAATGATTGCTGTTTTTGATTAAAATAAATTATTTTGTGCTTTAAGGTATTTAAATTATACTATTAATTTATGAAAAACTATTTATAATTAGCAAATTTTTTTATTTTTTATTAGTATGTAAACTCTAATATAAACTGCAACAAATTAAAATTTAAAATCAAAATAATTTTTATTATAAATTATCATATGAAATAAAAAAGATTAACTTTTTATCGTGTTAATCTTTTTAAATAAAGTGAAAATATTATTTGATAGCTTTTACATAACCCTTAAAAGCAAATTTTCCAGAAATATATTTTGAAGTGTCTTTTGCTTTAACTAAAATTATGACTTCTTTTTGCTTTGAATAATCATCTGGCTAAGCATTATTTGTAATTGTATAATTCTCAGCAGTTACTGCTTATACTATATCTTTCACAATTTTTAGCACTTTAGCAACAAGCGTTGCTTCAATATTAATTTTTTCTAATTCATTAATAGTTGTCGCATTTGGATTCGCTGCTTTAATTTCTAAAGCACTATATGGAATAGTACCCTCGCGAGAAGAAATATCAACTTTTTCTATTTTTGTAAGTTGTGGTAAAGTTACTTTAATATATCCGGTATTGCCAATTAATAAATTTATTTAATATATTTATTAAATAACTGTGTTGGTGTTTCTCAATTTAAACAAGGTCTTATCTTATCATTAATTGTATTAATTATTCAATCTATTTTATCTTGTTTAATAATTCTAAAATCAGTACTTTTGGGTAATTCTCGCCTTATATCTCTATTCATTCTTTCTACAATTGGTTTTTGTGTAGGACTACCTTTATCACAAAAATATACATTTGTTTTAAGATGTTTTTCAATATCTTTTCAATTTCAAAATTCTTTTCCTTGATCAGTTATAATTCCCTTTAAATGTTTTTTTAAAAGTTTATTTTTAAAAATTTGTTTTAAAGTTTTTAATACTTCTGTTGAATTTTTTTCTTTTAATTTTTAAAAAAGGTAAATTTAGTAAATTCTTCTGTTAATGTTAAACATGTTGATTTCTTATCTTTACCAACAATAGTATCCATTTGAAATCAACCAAAAGTACCTTTTTCATGTTTTGCTTGTTTAATAATTTTAAAATCATTGCTTAAATTACCACGTTTATATTTTTTCCCTTTATGTATCTTTTTTTACTATGAAAATACAAATTACGTTTATTTAAACCAAATAAACCTAAATAAATATATTTATAAAGTGTTTTAAAACACATAGGGAATTTATCATTAAATTCAATTTCATATAATTTACATATTTGTTTAGGTGTATAATGAAATTTATTAAATTTTTCATCTAATCATAATAATTGTTTAAAAGTTAAAGTAGTTTTCTTTATACAATTTTTACGATTTTCTAAATATCGTTTATGTTCTTGCATAGGATAATATCGTTTAATATGTTTATAATGTTTTAAGTGATATTTAATAGTACTTTTATTACGACCCATATATCTTGCTATTTTTGATATATTAAGAGTGCCATTTTTTTCTTAAAAATATCAGATTCTAACGATTCTTTTAAATTACATCTTTCAATAAAACTTAAATGTTTAAACTTTTTCATTTTTTGCTACCCTTTTTTAAAATATTTACATAATACAATAAAAAAAATAAAAGTAAATTATTGACATTAAATTTAATGATGATAAGATAATAATGAATTTAAATTAAATAGTTGAACATTACGGGCAATGAATAATTAATACATTTGATTTCGTTGTATTTTGCTCCTTGAAATTTACGGTCATAATTATAACGATATGTTAAATAATTAAATAAAACTTTATCTAAAGCATTTTTATTTATTAAATCTAAAATATCTTTACCTTGAATATAGTTTTTTATTGAAATACTCTTAAATTAGGGTTTGTTTCAATTGGCATTGATAACAAAGGTACTAAACTAGCATTTTCAATATTTGATGTTGGATAAGAATAAACACCATTGATATTGCCTCAACACTTAATATTTCCAAATAACATTGATTTAGGGTATTTAATTTCAATGCCAGTAAATACTGTATCTTCTGGCAATGATTTTTGTAAAACTAAATGAATACTATTCTGTTTTTTTCACTTAAAATCAGTTATTTTAACTAAGTGGGTAGATTTAATAATATCAATGCCATCAGGTGAATAAGGACGCTTATATTCTTCAATAATATAACATTCATTTTTATTGTTTTCGGTAATTGGTTCATTAATAGAAACTATTTTTAAGTCATAGGATTCTAAAAATTCTTTATCTTGTTTTGAAATATCATTGATTAAAATATCTTTTTCATCAATCATTACATAACTTGTGCTATTATCTTGGACTGTGGTGTTTTGTTGAATTTGTAATTTAAAATTAAAATCACTAATTTCATAACCAGTTATTTTAATATATTCATCTTTGTCAATAAAACCTATTTTAACGCTATTTTGAGAATAGTTTAAGGTTGGTTTTTTTGTTTTAACAAGATTTATTAATTTTATAAATATATAAGGTTCTTGCACGGGCTTCTGTAAATAATTGTTCTAAATCATGGTCGCTGTACTGCGATTGACTAGCAAAATCTAACGGAATACTATCAATTGAATAGTCAATTGGTTCATTATTTTCTGCTAATTGTGCTAACATTTTTTCAGATGGTTTTAACATTATTCTTGTTCTCCTTTTTCATTAGGCATATTGATAATAGTTTCGTTGTTTTTTAATTGTCTGTTTAATGTAGCATTTACTGGTAAGCGAACATCAACAATAAACTCGTCAATATTTTTAATATTGAATGTTCTACTGTTTAAAATAGCATTATCATATTTAATTAACTTAATAATAAATTCAGTTAATTTAATTTCTCTAATATATATCATTTGTTCGTATGATGCATTTGTTTGAATATTTACACCAGCAACTTCTGCCTGAGTTTGTTGTGCGCCCTTAGCAATGGCGGGAACATGATGTCGATTTATTTTATAGTAATTTGTTAATAATCAATCATATATTTTAGTTAATTGCTCACCTTTAAAATTACCAGCAATATAGTCTACTGGTTGAAAATTACTATCAGGGTCTCCTTCAACTAATAACAAGTCATTTTCAATAAATGATGCCAGCATTTTACTAATTTCTTGGTCAACCACACCAGTAACTCCATTAGTATTAATAGTAAATTTACCACTATTTAATAATGGATCTAACATTATCTTTTCAGCAATAATATCTAAAATACTAGCAAATTGTTTGCCATAAGGAGCAGAAGGATCAAAATTAGGGTTATTAGGAATAATTTGAATTGGAATAAAATTAAGTAATAATATTTCTTCTCTTTGTAAAGTTGTATAGTTATTTCATTTAGCATCATCAATATATAAGTCGGTAATAGTACTATATAATCGTGTTTTTAACTTTCTAATAACTTTAACTTGTTTAGTTACAGCATCAATCTCTAATTTTTCAGTAATAAAAATACTCTAATCATTTTTAATATAAGGGTCATAATCAAAAGTGCAAGATACTAAATTACCTAATTCATAATACTGGTCATTGTAAAAATTAATAGTAATAAAATTAATTTTTGAATTATTAGCAAAAATAAAATATGCACCTTTACGATTCTTATTAATTTTATATTCGTTATATCAATTCTTATTGGTAAAGTCCTGCATTTTTAAAAAGCTATTAATTAATTTAGTATCTATTTTTTGATTAGTAAGTGGATTATAAATCTCGCGGATTTAAAAAATTAGCATTATCTTCACAAATTCTTTTTTCTAAAATCTCATTATGTTTTTGAACAGTAACATTTTTGCAATTAGTAATCGTTGATGCTAAATTAAGATAATAACTATCAATATCATATTTTTTTAATTTCTTTTTTGCTGATAATAATCCCATTTATAACACCTCTTTATTTTGTATCTTCTTTTTTAATAACATCTTCAATACTATCTTGTTTTTGTTCTTTGTTATGTGTTTTGATAAATCTAATTGTTTCAATAATCAAAACTATAATTCCAGCTCCGATAAGCATTGCTGAAACAATAACATATGCTCGTCAAGAAATACCTAATGTTTTTTCTCCTATAAAACAAATAATAATTCCTGCAATAAAAAACAATGATGAAACTCCAAATATTTTCAAAAACATAATTACATCTTTAACTTCTACTTTTGGCATAATAACATCTCCTTTCTAATTTACCTTTTTTCTTTCAATAAACACAAATCCCAAAGGTTTAAATGTTGCTGGACCATTAACTCCAATATTAATCAATCCATCAGGATTAATAGATAATGCTAAACATGCACTATTAACACCTATTTGATTATATATAACACTTATTGTTTGTCTAAAACTATGCCTTGTTTACAACATCTCTTGACTTTTTAAATCTCCTTTGTTATTTTTTCCTGAGGCTCAAATTCTATAAATATAATTTTCTTTATCAAAATTAGGAATATTATATCCAGTTTGGCCAACTATAAAATCACTAGTATCAACAATTTCTCAATCTGGAACTTTTGGTATAACAATTGATTTTTTTAATTCATCTAAAATTTCTTCTTTTATTTTTGCAAGTTTTTCATCTTTAATTTTTTCTATAACAAGTTTATCTAATAAAGCATCAACTTCTAATTGAGTATAATATGCTTCTAAATCAATCATTGTTAAATCAATACCTTCTTCTTGAAAAGTACGAAACATTTTCTTTAAAGTTGTTAAATTAGCCAATGATTTTGCATAGGTAGACAATAGACCTTGTCATGTTGCCATAGGGTCATTTTGTGAAGAATAATTAATATCACCAACACTCATATTTGCCGAAGCAAAAAACTCAATTGAAATACGGTTAAATGTTCAATGTTCAATCGTAATAAACACCATATTAATACAAATTTTCTTTAATAATGGATCTTTAAATGTTTCAAACTTTAGCTTTGAAAATGGATAGTTTAAGTAAGAATTAATCATATTTTGGGTTTTTAAAGCAAATGTTTTAAATCATAATTCTATATCACCTTTAAAGAACTTATTATAACGAACTGGAACTTTTGTAATTTTACCTGTCATTGGAATAAAATTATTATAATTTTCCAAAGTATGTAGTATACCACACACATTTTGGAGATTGCAAGAAAACAAGAAAAAATAATAAAATATATAATTTAAAATATAAAAACATCATTAAAAATGATACATATTTAAATAAAAATTTTAAAATTGACACACTAAAAAATAGTTTAAATAAAACTTTATAAATTTAAAATTATTTAGTTAAATTATTTAAAAATTCAAATGGTGTCTGAAAATTCAAAGATTTATGCACTCTTTCAAAATTATAAAAGTAATAATAATCATTTAGTTTATTTTGTAAACCAGCTGCATCCAATATTTTTTTATCAAATACAAATAACTTAGTATAATTTTGATGAAATCTTTCAATTTTACCGTTTGACTGCGGAGAACGAACGGGTGTTGTTTGATGTAAAATATTTTTATCTGTTAAAAATTGAGTAAAATTATTTTCTTTAACAGTACTTTTTTGATTATTCCGATGACTATTAATAAATTCAGAACCGTTATCAGTTCTAATTCGTGTTATTTTAATACCAAATATTTTTTTAAAATCACGGATTGCTCTTTTAACAGCATCAATAGCATTCTCAGTGCATAATTTATCATAAATATAACCGAATACTCCTCTGATTCTTTCATCAATAAAATCATAAACATAATACTTTTTATCAACTGGAAATTTACTTGGCATAAAATATTTAGCATCCATTTGTAATAATCCTAATTCTTTAACTTCATATCTTGGGTGTTGTCTTTTAATTTCTTTAATTTTATTTTTTATTTTTAATCAACGTTTATCTTTTTTAAGTCAACGAAAAAATGTTTTTAAATTTTTTGGTGCTTCACTTTTTAATTCTTCGCCGTGAATTCCTTTTTTAAATTATAAAACAAAGATAAAACACCGCCACCGTGTTTATTACAATACTCAAAATATAAATCACATATATTTTTTCGAGTATCTTCACCATATTGATAATTAATATTATTAGGAACTGTTGATTTTAATAATAAATCTTTAAAATTATTATTTGCATATGCAAGTAAAATTTTATTTGCTCAATAATAAAAAGTTGAAAATTTATTTTTAAAATATTTTTTAATTAAATCTTTTAATAACAACTTAGTTTCAAGAAAAAACTCCTTACATAAATTAATATATGCAAATATTTTCTTTTTTATTCTTTTATAATATTTATTTTGACAATTTTTACTTAAAAAATCTTGCAATTTTGCTTGTAAATCACTTAAATTAGAATCATTAATAATATATTTCATTAATTCACCTCATTTTTTTTAAAAAATAATATAGTATAGTTATATCATTTAAAATAATTTTTATAAAACTTCAAACTTTTTTAAACAATCATAATCATAAGTAAGTATCGTTTCTAAAATATATTTAAAAATGCTTATATATATAATGTCAATAGATCTTGATAAAAAGTTTCAAGATAAAAAAGGGAAAATACAAATAATGAAAAAACTTTTAAATTTATTAAGTATATTAACAATTAATGGAACTGTAATACAAACAACAATTGCTACAAGTACAGCTACAAGTACATATGAAAAGCAAGAAAATAATTTAGAAAATTTAATCAGAAATAAAAGAGAAAACAATAATTTATTTAATGTTAATTTAGAAGATATAAGAATTAACATAAATAATCCTAATTCTTTTAAAAATTGACATAATAAAGTTTTTCGTGCTTTAATACAAGCTGACATACTACGTGTTATATTTAATATAGAGAATGATCAGCCTAGTACAAGTACTGTTATAAATGATAATAGTGAGATTGTTGTCTTAAATAGATTTAAAGTTGAAGATAATACTACACCCAAAATGGGAGATAGATTTAAAGGTTCAGTAAGAGGTAAACCAACATATAAGTTTGTAGGCACACCCTACAACGGTTTTACTGTTCCTGTTATTATTGAGGAAAATTCACAATCTCAAAGAATTGATTTAGTTTTTAGAACTAAGGATCTTTATTTGGAGGGGTTTACTGTAAAAAATAAATATTATTATTTTTCAGAAGCTGATATAAGACATATAGATTCTATAGATAATATTAATATTAGTAGTTCCACTCCTTTGAAATTTAAAGCTGATTATAGAGATCTTTTCGTTGATGGAAACGGAAATGGAATTAATTTAAATATTAATTGAAGCACAATTGTTAATTCCTTTAAAACATTATCTAACTACCAAGGAGAAATTAATAGAGATATTAGAAATTCTTTAGGGATAATTGCTGTAGTTGTTGCAGAGAATTGACGATTTAGAAAAATAAATAATGAAATTAACAATAAAGTTATTGAAAATAAACAATCTATTGTTTTTGGGAAAGGTGAGCAAACAGAAGAAAATCTTTATAAAATTGCAATGGACTAAAATCAACAAGGTAGCAGTATTTTGAGATTAGCTTGAGAACGTTGAAATTATGGTATTCAAAGCCACCCGTACAGTAATTATTTTGACGAAAATCATCAGCCAATAGGAGTTATTAATAGAAATATATAGAAACACATGAAGAAATTGATTTTATGAACAAGTACTATCTTATACACCAATAAATGTATTTTCAGATGAAATTTATAATTCCCATACTTTAAGAATTTTATTTTTAATAGCTGTTAATTATATAACTACCTCATGCCATCATGGATCAAACCAAAAAGAGATATAAATGATAATTTAAATCAAAAATTTTGTGATTTAGAATCAGATATTGCAAAAATTAAGGGAGATATAATTTCAGTCCAAATTTTAGATAAAAATACTAAGGCTGTAGATAGAGAGGTTAGAGATGCTTATATCAGAACCACTGAGGACTTGTATTTAATCCGTAATAAAAATGGGAATGTTTTAAAATTAGAAAAATTAATGGATTGTGATTATAGATTAATGAGTAGTATTACATTTCCATTACAAAATTATTGTTCAAATGAAAATATTAGAAGTATAAGAGAATCAAGTGGGGTCACACAAAGTGGTAAAGTATATTTGGTTGGTTATAATCTTTTAGATAGAGATGCTTATTTGCTACCAAGTATTCCAGACAATGTTACTTCAATGGCTTTATTACATAAGGATAGTGCTGGTGAATTAAAAACAAACGCAGCTTATTTTGGAACAACAAATGGTGTTTATTATAGAAAAGGCAATGGTAGTGATGAAGTAAAAAAAGTATCTGGCCTAAATGAACCAATTCAATCAATCACTGTTGATAATGATGGTTCTGCCTGAGTTCTTACCGAAATTTTTAAAAATAAAAAACTAAGAGATAGTGGTTTTAATGATAATGGTAGTTTAACTTGTTTACCAATTAGTGATGAAAATCCATATTATGATTCTAAAAATGATTTTTTTAAAATAATTTGAAATTATGGTCATAATGGACTCGTAGTTAAATTATCATTAAATACTTCTCGCGTTATTGAAAAAATTTTCTTTGAAAGAAGTACGTCTGATTTTAAATCATATTTATTTAAATTAATTTCAAAATTACCAATAAGATTTTCAGCCGAAAATATGGAGACGGGGTATATAAATTATATTGTAGATATTATTTACTCAGGATTTTTTGAATTTCATAACGAGGTGATTAACCTAGTTAAAAGTGGTAATCCTGACAATAAATCAATTTTTGTTGTAACACGAAATACTTATGGTTGATCAAATTTAAGTTCTGATGAAAGACAAAAAGCCATTTACGCAGATACAACAGACTCTTATCATTTTGGTTAATATTTTATAGAATTAAAAATATGAAAAAAATATTAAGTCTTTTAGGAACAATCATTTTAACTGGAACAAGCACAACATCATTAATTAGTTGTGAAAAACCAAATAATAGTGAAAACGGGGAGGGCAATAAACCAGAACCATCATATAATCCACAACAACCACCAAAAAATAGTAATTGAAAATTAGTTAATGATTATAATTCATTTGTTTTTAATAAAGAAAATAAATTTTATTTTTTTGTTTTTCAACCTTTCAATGGTAAACAATGAAAAATATTAAAATTTAAACATGATAGAGATTTTGCTAAAGAAATAGATGGTATTCCTTTTATTCCTAGTGATATAAAAGTTTATGCTGAAGCAAGTAAATTAAAAGGTCTTTATCGTTGAGATGATAATGGTGAACCACAAATACCAGCAATTAATAAAACCATTGGTTAAATTACAGATTGAAAAGGTTAAAAAGGAACTATTTTTAAGTTCCTTTTTAAATTAATCGCACAAATTTCATAAATATAATTAATAAAAATAAATTAGTTATTGCACTATACAATGCAGGACTAAATTTTCATACTTCAAATGTTTGACTAAAAAAACTATAAATTGTTTGAAAAATCTTACCAACACCACTCGCTAGTTCGTTTACTTGTTTAATACCAGGGATATTATTAACTATTCAAATTGCCACATTTCTGATATGACACGCTAAATTATATCAACTACAACTTTCATATTGTGCTTGTCATCATTGACTATCAGGAAATAATCCACCGTTATTAATTTCTTGTCAGTTATAAATACCAAAATTAAAATCATAATAATAATACATATCATTATCTTTTTGTGCTTGTAATTCAAAAACATTATAACCGATTTTTTGTTCTTCCATTTTCTTATATTTTAAACCATACTTGTTTTTTAAAGTTCCTTCAAAAACATAATCCTCATTTTGATTAATATTATAATCATTTGCAACAGAAAAATCATAATTAAATACATCTCCATAATTAGTGTTATAAAATCGATTTTTATAAGCAGAATACATCTTAAAATCTAATGATTTATATTTATCAGAAAAATAAAAGTAACGAGGATAAATTTTAAAACCATTATTTGCTAATAAACCATATTTTTTATTATATCCTTGTGTATAAGTATTATTTTCTAAATCAAAAATTGTTCGTAAATAATCTTTATAAAAGTTTTGTGAAACTGTAAACATACTATTTAATAATTTTTCAAATCGATTTTTATTAATATTATTTTCATCAATTAAAACATCTCTAAAATTAACTAATTTTAAACCAAAAAAATTAATTAAAACAGTATCATATTGTAAATTATCAATATAACCACTTTCAATAAAATTACTACGATTTTGAAACACAGGTACCAAAGCATATGCAAAAAAGGCTTTTAAAAATTTATTAATATCAATTTGACCTTTCATCTGTTCAAAAACTTCTTTACCAGTATTAGGAGTATTACCCTGATAATAATTATATGTTTCAGCACTAAAATTAAATGTATTTTCTTTATCTTTCATAAAAGAAAATAAAAAACCTAAATCATCAGTATATCGATAACTATTATAATCATATCCATTCCAATATTGTTTAAGATGTATTAATTCTAAACTACCAGCAATAATATTATTATCTTTATCAATTGTTAAAACCATCCGATAAATTGATTTTTTAGTTAAAATAGTATCAATACTAGACTTGTCCAAATTATTAATAATTTCAAAATCAAAGATTATTCGTTGTGTTCCAACAATGGGAATCTCATAATCAGGATTACCGCCTTGCTGTACTCTAATATTTTCTTGAATAATAACATCTAAGTAATTATTTAAAAAATCTTTAATCTTATTTTGACTATTAATATTTCAATCTGTAATTTCACCAATGGTTTTATTAATTGCTGGTATTTGTGGTTCACCATTATCATCTCAACGATAAAGACCTTTTAATTTACTTGCTTCAGCATAAACTTTTATATCACTAGGAATAAAAGGAATACCATCTATTTCTTTAGCAAAATCTGTATCATGTTTAAATTTTAATATTTTTCATTGTTTACCATTAAAAGGTTGAAAAACAAAAAAATAAAATTTATTTTCTTTATTAAAAACAAATGAATTATAATTAGTAATTAATTTTCAATTATCTTCTATTAAATTAACTGATTGTAAATCATTTATATTTGTTTTTAATTTATTTAACATTTGCGTTAAATTATATTTAGTTGTAAAAGAACAAATAAAATTTGTTAATTCTCTTAAAAATTGTTTTTTATCAACATCATAAAATTTATTAATGTTATATTGTTTAACATAAGTATCTCAATTTTTATATAAATCCATAAACTTATCACTAGTTTTATTGTAAGAAACACCAGTTGAATAACTATCCTTTAAAAAATCTAAATATCATTTATCGTTATAAATTAATGATTTTGATGTTTTTAAAGTAGGATTAATAAAATAATTGGTATCACTTCAATTTTCGAAAAAAATACTGCGTAAAAACATTGTATTAATAAAATCAGTTTCATTTATACCAGTTTCTACACTTCGCTTTGTTCTTGCTTTTTCTTCTGTTTGTTGTGATTGATGGTTTTGTTGTAATGTCATCGCCCCTAATGAGAAAAAAGAAATCAATAAAATTGGTATAAACGAAAATAATACTAAAAACTTACGCATTATTTTTTACCAATTTATTTTTACAATTTTCTTTTATTAATTTAATAATTTCATTAAATAAATAACCATAAAAATAATGAATTATTAAGATATATCACAATATATCAAATCATAAACCATAAATTATATAAAAATTTATACCAGCATATTTTTCTTTTAATTCTTCAATCGTTGAAACTGTATCTAAAATACATACAAGCGTTAACAAAAAACTTATAATAAGATACAAAATCAAATCAACCCAAGAAATAAACAAACCATTTTGTTTCTTTTCTTTTTTATTTTCTACATTACTTTTCATAAATTCAACTCCTAACTATATAATGTTTTTGAAATAATAAAACCAATAATATATAAACTTGATATTGTTAACATTAACGGATGACTAAATAAAATGGCCATTTTACCAAAAATAGATAATAATCAAGTATCAGAATTATATAAATCCATAATAATATTTTTTGCTGATGTTAATTGATTTATAATAATTGTTATAAAACCTGTACCGAATATAGCGATTGCCACTACCAATAAAACTAACTTAATCATATAAAATCAACTCCTTACTTATTTTTTTATTCTTTTAGTGCTATGAATTCTTTTAAATCCTTGTTCTCTTGTTTTTGCTTGTCTTGCTAAACTTGATAACTGTTGTTTATTGCGACTAACTTTAAATTGTTTTCATTCTTTAATATGTTTTTGTAAACCTTGTTTAGTACTAGAAACACTCCGAACAGTAGCACCATATAGTTTAGAACTATTAATAACACCACTTTTAACTGTTGAACCTAAATCGTTATAATTAGTTGATGTTCCATGAATAGCATAAATTGATAACTTAATAACCATAAAAAAGATTAAAAAATAAGCAATCGTTATATTTGTCATTGGCAATTTAGTATTTCAAATTACATCAAAAACAAATAAAAAAGTATCAAAAATAAAACTAAAAATCTTATTTCAATTATCGTTATTAACGCTTTCACTTAATAAATTACTCATTTTTTATCTTTCCTTTCCCTTTTTTTGCTTTTAAATTTTCTTTCAAAATATCAATATCAAACAATTCTAAGCGTTGTTTATTATTTAATTTTGATATATCTTTTCAAAAATATTCTTTTTTATTAACAACTTCATCATTTTTTAAATCACGGACAAAACTTAATCAATGACTATCGTATTTATTTGCAAATTCAAGCGGAATAATTATTTTAAAAAATCGAATTCCTAATCCAACATCCGACTTATGTTTTGCTCTTTTACCTTCTGCTATTCGTTCTACTGATTTTGTTTTTCAAATTTCATAATCTGTAATATCTTGAAAAATACCAATTCGCATAACAAAACTACGATTAAAAATATTACCTAATTTAGATTTAACGGGTTTTTTCAATGAAATCGGAATAATAATACCACTTGCTAAATGACGAATATTATTTCACATCATTCCCTCACGCTGTACGGTAAAAATCGCTCTATTTTTAAAATGTCTTGCTAAAACAATCCACACACTTTTACCACCATGAACTTTTTTAACTTCGTGGGGACTAGTTCTATCAATATATAAAAAACTTTCATCAAACAAAATTAAACTATCGTCAGGCGGTACTAATTTAGTTCTATCAGTAAAATCTAAATTATTAAAAGTTAAAAGTTTTATTGCATCATCTTCAATTGGATAATTACTATAAATTTTCTTTGTTAAAAGTTTCATAACTTGTGATAAAAAAGTTAAAAGTAATGTTTTACCAGTTCCTAATTTACCAATAATTACTGATAACGGATTATCTCAAATAAAGTAAACTAAACGAAAAACATTTAACTGATAAAAAACATTTTTTCAAATTCACCAAACAAAATAAACACACTGCAAAGCAAATAAAAGTCAAAATACTAAACCAGTATAATTTAATGAAATTATTCAAAGTAATAAATCAATTAAACTAAACAAAACCATTGAACTATTAATAAAACAAAAATTTATTAGAAAAAATACAAACTTTTTCATTACTTAAAATACCCAACTATTTTAAAAATCATTCACAATAAGAACCAAGTTAAAAACAAAATTACAATTCAAACACCAATCATTAAAGTTAAATATTCATTTTGTGTTAAATTTCAAGTTGTAATAGTTTCAACATTAGATTTATTTATAAATAAAAATATATGAATAAAAAACTCTTTTAATTTTTCTCAATCATTTTGCAGTTTTAAAAACTTCACATTTTTTGAATAAGTTTGAAAAAAATTCCAAAAAATAAAACTATAAATAATACAAACGATATGACATATAAAAATTCAGAGGCATTTGAACCAATAATATAACTAACAAATTGAACTCAATAATTATATAAACTCATTTAATTTAAACTTTCTAAGTCATTAATTAATTGTTGTACTTTTTCATCACTTCAATTTGTTAAATTATTATTGTTATTTGTTTTTACTTTTTTAGGTTCATTTTGAAATAATGCTTTATGCATACGCGTAAAATAGTTTTGTTTATATTGATTATACAAATCAATTATTTCTGTTCCAGTTAAATATTTTCAATCGTGTTGTTTTAAATTTTCATCATATTTTACAATACGATAAGAATTATCATAAATCAAACCAATTGCTACTTGTTCTGAGTATTTTTCACTCGAATAAATAAATTTATTACTCAATCAAAAACCAATATGACGATTATGATTAGGTAAATTTATAAAACTTGCTTTATCTATTTCAAAAGCAATAAGTTTCTTAGAAATAAAATAATTTGCTATATTCTGATTTTTCTTATAAAAATTATTCAATTTTATCAACTCCTAACTAATTATTTGTTTAATAAACAATGTTATATTTAATGTTTATATATTGCTTATTTTTGATAAAAACACTGATTATTAACAATGTTATACATAATATATAAAATAATAAAAATTGGCACACTGAAAAATACTATTAAGTTTTAAAGTAATAGTTATATAAAATAAATTAATAAAAAATAAATAAACTAGTGTACCTTAGTTTTTGTTAAAATACTTTGAATATTAGAGTAATATACTCTATTAAAATCCTTTAACCATATGACGGAAAAAGTTTAATATCTTAATAATAATAAATAATCCAAATGGAATTAAAATAATTCACGCATCACCTAAAAAGGTCATTAATTGCGGTAAAATACCATATACAGCATCTTTTACTTTATCCATTGCATTACCTAAACCAGTTCAAATGGAATTCATTCCATCACCAAAACCGATTTTTGTAACTGTTTCAGTTAATAAATTCATTATTTTCTATCCTCCTTTTTTTCAAATTCTTTTTTTTCTTTTTTCTTATCTTGAATTTGTCTAACTTTTTGATAAATTGATAAACCAATTCACGCAAAAATACCTAACAAAATCAAAATACTAAATATTCATGTTAATCATACTGACATGATATAACTCCTTTCATAAATTAAAAAATTGAAATTTGCAAACTCGCTCTGCTCGTTGTCGCTTCGCTCCACTTAAAAACATTATTGAATAAATTATCCGCTAATAAATTACGCGGAATAATTTATTCTTTTACTTTTTAATTTCAATATCTTTTACAATCTTATTAACAGTATTAATAACAATATCTTTACCATACTTTTTCACTAATGACCGCAAAATTAAATATTGCTTTGTTTGCATAATTTTAACTCCTTATTTAAAATATTAATAAAATTTATTTTGTAAAAATGTAAATACCACAAAAATACAAAATGTATGTGGTTTCTACATAATTTTCCAAAGTAACATTTTGTCATAATTCATTTAACATTTAATCATCTCCTTATCATTTACTTTTTTTAGAATATATTTTCTTTAATATAATTTTTTTACTATTTAGTAATGTTTTTGTTTTAATTTTTTTGTTTAAATCTTGTTTTGTTCTGAGTTGTTTATATGCTTGAAATACTAGTCCATTACCCAATAAACTAGTAATTGCACTATCTTCTAGCGTATTTAACAATTTATCTTTATTAAAGTTATTTTTAAATTGTTCTTGTATTTTTAATATCTTAGCAATTGTCCAATATATTTTAAAACTATCTTTTACTACTTGCTGATAAGCAAGTGGGGCAAAAGAAACTAAATTAAACAAACTTGTTTTTTTAAATCCCCAACCAATAAACCACTCACTGTTCATATAGAATTTAAACGGTTCAGGAGCCAAAACAAACTGTTCTGCTTTGATTAAAGTTGTCATAACGACAATAGGGACATATTTAGGATTTTTATAATATATTGTTAAAGCAACTTCACCCGCAACTGATAAAGGAACAATCTTAACTGCTAAAAAAACATCAGAACCATAAGCAAAAGGTAATAATTGACCTTTTTGAATGGCCTTTGTTTCAAATTTAGACAATATTTTTTTAGTTTTATCAGTAATTTTACTAATTACTTTTTGTTTAATAGTAATTATTTGTTTTTCAATTGGGGCTAATAATTTTTTAGTTACTTTTTGAATATAAAAATTTGGGTTTAAATGATTTAAAATTTTATTTAATTTAATTGGTGTTTGATGAAAAATATTTAATAATTTATTATTATATATTTTACTGCCCCGCATTAAATTAGCATTTAATATTAGGTTTTTACCAACACCTTTTTTATGAAGATTAGTTATAATGTTATATCACTCATTAGTATTAATTTTACTTATTTTATCAATATTTAATCTATATTCAGACAATCATTTATTAGCATTTTTTTCATTCACGCGTGGTATTTTTTAAACTAATTTAGGACTTATTTTTTGAATATTTTTCTCAATTTTTAATAAATTATTAATTGTTTCTAAATTAGAAATTTTAAAACCTTTATAAAAATCATTTTGGGCTAATTTTTTAATTGTATATAATAAAATTTCATTATTAGCCTGCTTTGTAAAATCAAATATTAATTTAGAAGATAAAATCTTTTTACCTGTAACTTGCCTTACAACATCTTCTAAATTATTAGCAGTTATTACACCTAATTTTTCAAGTAGTTTAGTTTCTTTTGCTAATTTTAAAATTCTAGTTGTTCAAACAGCACGCGTTAATTTACCAATTCCACCAATTGCTGGTAACAAATTTAAGGCGGCACTTTTTGCTGTTACTTCTGATGTTAATTTATCATATATTTGATTTACGGCAAAATCGGTTGCTGTTTCTACTCCAAACAAGATAAATGCTGCGGCAAAATTAGATAATCCCGCACCAAGACCAACAGCCGAAGCAATACCACCAGTTAAAACTGATAAACCAAGAGCTAAAACTTGAATTCCTAAAAATTCTAATAACTGTAAACCAAAACTTTTTTCTTGTTGTTGGATTGACAATCTAGTTGGATTTTTTTAACAGCATAAATAAGGACTGTTTTAGATGTTCCAATTGGAATATCATTTATCAAACGAAAAAGTACTATTTTTTAGTACTATTAAGAATTTTTAATTTTAACATCAATCGGATTTGTTTGACCAGTATCGTTGTTTTTACCTTCAATTTGGACAAAAACCTTGGTATCATTTGTAATATTTATTGGTCAATCAACACCATCACTTTCAATAAAGTAATCAAAATCACTTTCAGTTAAAGAACTATTTACTGCTTTTACTGGTTTTAAAACAACATCTTTAAATTGTGGTTTTAACTGTTCGGCTGTTGCTTTTGTTGGGCCTGCAACATAAATAGTTGGTTTATCTAATTTATTAATTTTACTAATATCAATTTTTGAAACAATATGTTTAATAATTCCTTTTGGTTCAACCACTGCTCCACCTAAATATAAAACTCTTTCCATAATCAAAGTATTACCCATTCCAATACCTAACGCAGCAGCACCAACTCTTAACGGAGTATGATCTTTTTTGCGTAAAATAAGAGGGTCATATTTTTTGCTAAACTTAAAGGCAATTGCATTAACACCATCTGGCAATAATTCAATTGTTCCTTCTGAACCATCTTTATTAATAATTGGTAATTTTTTAGGAACCATATAGTATGTTGTTCCTTTAACAGTTTTTATTACTCTACTTGTTGTGATTACACTATTTATTTGGTTGTTTGCTCCAAGTTGTAACTCTAATTTATTACGAATTCCACGAATAAAATCAGCCGAACCTAAAACAATTGTTTCTGATGGAGTAAAGCCGCTTTCATATATTTTATCCATAATTTCATCATGAATTTGTAAAGCATTTGTATCATCTGCTTTTTTGCCTTGAATAGTTGTAACTGTTCCTTTATTAATAATTTCTAAAATTTTATTGCGTTTATAAGCAACCTCAGTATCCATTGCTTGCTCAATATCGGCAGCTCAAAGATTAGGATTAAAATCATTTTCTACAGGGTCTAATTTACGAGCAAAAGTTAAAATTGTATCTAATTCAACTGTTCCATCTTCAAATTCTACTGTTGAATATTTTAGAAGATTATCATCGGTATTAAATACTTGTCCATCTTTTCCGAAATCTTCATTATATTTAATATTTTTCTTTCTTTTATATGTTAAACCAAATTTATTTTCTTCTTTTCACGCAAATAAAGCTTCTCAACTAAATTTTTGTTGATAAGTTTGTAAATATCATTGTTCAAATGTTTCTCAGTCTCTTTGTGTTGCTTGATTAGCAATATCGCCAAAAATTGTTTTTTGATCCATATTTTTATTCCTTCTTTCTATTTATTAAATACATTGTCTGTATCTAAAATATTATTTTTTTGTTTACTACTTTTGGTACGCCCCCAGTATTAACTGTTTGTACCTTAATTAATTCATCATAAACACTTTGCAATTGTGTTTTAATGATTTCAATATCATCAATAATATCATAAGATTTTAATAAAATATTTTTAAAATCTTCATTATATATTCTGTCATTATATATACTCCTTAATTTTTTTATTTGTTGAACAAATTTCATCATTAATATTATTTGCAGTTACTGGATAAGCACATATCATTAATTCTTGTAATTTATTTTAGTATTTAATTACTTCGCTGCCCGCTTCACTTTGGGGAGTGAAGCCGGGGCGGATAGGATATTTTGATAGAGTTTATCCCCCATACGGAAATAAACAAAAAACAGTTTACCTAGTTATTAATTACGCTTCATCCATCCCTACACAACTTTATATAAAGAAAATAACCTTTTGGAGTTCCAACCCTCTTGTTTTTTTAGTGTCCGATATTCTTTTTTTCGGTTTAACAGCACTTTTTATGAAAACAAGCCAAAAAACACATGCTCTGACATTTCAAAAGTGATTAATCTTGTCGAGAATTAAAGAAATAAATAGGAGAGTAAATCCAATCGCTTTCACACTTTTTTAAGACTTCGTCCCATAGATGAGTTATCCATCTTTAAGCATCAAAATATTAAGTTTTAGTATTGCATTATTCATCAGATAGTACCTTTATTAAAAATGATATTATTAGTTGTTAAACCGAAAAAATATAATAAATCACAGAAAGGAAATTATAAAAATTAACTAGTTTGTAGTGCAAAATAGGTTAATTTTTAATTTTAAAGATACTATCTGATGAATAATGCAAATAAAAAAATGGTTCTAATAAGCGATTACTTTAATTTGTATTTAATTACTTTATTTATAATTTTTATAAAACCTAAGCTTTTTTCCGACTACCAAAATTTAAACAATAATCATCAAACATTTTTTCTTTCAATTTATTAATAATTTTTGAATTAGGATATGCTAATTTTTTCAAATAATTCAATTCAATTAAATGAATACCATATTGTCAAAATTCAATTAAACTAGTATGCAAATCATTAAAAACTACTTTGTTACATAACTGCTGGTCTAACACATTTAAGCCAACTGAAGCACCACCACAAAATAAATCTATAAATTTATCAAATTTAGCCGGTAATAATGCTTTAATTTTTTCAAAGTGTTTAGCTTTTCCACCTGGCCAAGACAACGGACTAATAAATTTCATTCTAATCCTCCTTTACTATAAAATGTTTAAATAATGTATATGTATTGTAATAAACATTGTTAAATATATAAAATTAAAAATTAAGGCACACTGAAAATAACTACTTAGTTTTAACTAATAGCTATTAAAATATAAAATTATACGTTTATAATTAATCAACTCACATAAAAGCTAGTGTGCCATAGCTAAAATATATGAATGGATCAGTTATAATAAATATTAAAAGCCTTTAACCATGACACGGAAAAAGTTTAATATTTTAATAATTACTCAAATTCCAAATGGAATTAAAATAATTCAAGCATCACCCAAAAAGGTCATTAATTGTGGTAACACAGCATAAACAGCATCTTTAACTTTCATCATTGCTTGTCCCAAATCACTTCAAATAAAATCCATTCCACCTGAAATAATAGGAGTATCTGTAGCTAGAAAATTAACAGCTGTTGTTAAATACATACCTAACATTATTCTTTATCCTCCTTGTTTTCAATTTTTTTTATCTTTTTTCTTACCTCGAATTTGACGAATTTTTTGATAAATCGATAAACCAATTCAAGCAAGAATTCCTAAAACAATAACAATACTAAATATTCATGTTAACCATACTGGCATAATTTAATTCCTCCTAAAAATTTAGCTTGCGCGGCACGCTCCGCGTGTTCGCTACGCTCAAAAATAAATAATATTGAATAAATTACTGCTAATAAATTACGTGGATAATTTATTCATTTTCTTTTACATTATTAGTTACTATCTTATTAACAGTATTAATAACATTATCTTTTCCATACTTAATTATTAAGGACCGCAAAAGAAAATAATGTTTTGTTTGCATAATTTCAACTCCTTAAATTAAATTTTCTATACACAAAAGAAAAAACAAGATTATATCTTGTTTTTAACTAACAACCCGTATCTTTGCAACGGTCCCTAATAAAAAAATAAAACTGGAATTTAACTTACATTAAATTCCAGTAAAAAGTTAATTATATTAAAATAATGCTTCAATTACGTAATTAACTAAACAAATCATCAAGTTCATTTTTTAATGAAAAAGTTTCACTATGTTTATCTTTATATTGTAAACCTACCTTAAAGTCAGATTGAATATTAATTTTTAATTCATCAAGGAAATGTTGAGTAATATCACCACTATTTTCTTGAATTATTTTTTTAATATACATTAATCCTCGCAGTTTTGGACCTTCTTTGCTGACAAGATTCATAAGTGCTAAAACATGAACTTTTTCCTCAATTATTGAACGAATTTCAGCAAAATATCTATTAACCATAGTGTCTTTGTCATTATTTTCTTTAAAAATAATTTTCATTCCTTGTATTAATCTAATATTAAAAAGATTTTTCAAATCATATTTTTTAATTTGTTTTTTTAATAAAGCTAAAGTTCTTTCATCTAAAATAATATTAATATTACCTTGCAAGATAAACTTAGTATTGTTATAAACTAAAACATCATTATTAACTTTGGCATTATTAAAAGCAATTTCAAATGCTTCACCTAAAGTCAATTCTGGTTGGGATTGGTCATCATAGTTATCTTCTTTGCGAGCAGAAACCCGTCTTTCTTGAATATCACCATTTTCAAAAATTAAGGTTAAACAAGCAGTACGATTATAAATATCCACCATAATATGGTCTCATTTTTGATATTCATTCACCATTAGTAACATATCAGCAGTATATGTTTTATACAATCCTGATGTTTGAATTGTTTGAATCTGTAACGGGACACCAGTTTGTAATGCTTCAACTTGTTTATAATTCAATTTAATTGGCTGTGAATTAAAATCATCAATGGTATTTCAAGCAATTGAATTTTAAACTTTATCAGGGAAAATTGCTCCTGGTAAAATGACATTTGCTGTAGTATTACTTTTTGCAATAATTGTAGCAATTGTATTTGATAATTCACCAATTCCTAATACAAAATTAAGCGTTGGACGAACTTCATAAATTGGCGCTGTTCCAACATTTAAATACTTAACATTCCCATTTAAAAATGCAACTTCAGAAGTATTAATTCCTAATGAATGTGTTCATGTTTGTCCTTGTTCTTGCGATGATGTATTAGAACTAGAATGTTCAGAAGATACCGTACTAGATCATTCATGTGAAATATTAGTACTAACAGAAAGACTCGGAAAAAAAGAAATTTCCTGCTGAAACCGATGCTCCAACAGTTGTTGCTTCAGTATTACTACTAGAAGTTGAAACACTAATAGTATTACTTTTTTGTTGGTCAACTGATCTTTCTTGCTCATTTGTAACATTAAAATTGTTAGATAAAATCATTTTATTCATCATTACTCCAATTTTAGGATAAGCAGCAACAAGCGGATGACGTGCTTCTGGTAAAACTCCTTGGTCAATTTTTCCTAATACTTTTTCAGCATCCGAATAAGGATCTCCCGTGGTATGACTATTATACGGGTCTGATTTATATTTTATAAATTTACCTGGTTTGTGTTTTTTATCATTTCAAGGAACAATTAATCCCCCTTCAACTGTATAACCATTGATTTCTCAACAATCAGGAATGCCATCATCATCACTATCTAACGCATGCTCACAATCACTGTTAAGGTAAAAACTTTGTTGTTTAATATTATCAATATCTGTATTTTTTTCCATAATATTTACTTCTTCTTTTCATTCTTTGCTTTATTATTTAAAATTTTTTATCTTCTCGTGCTAAAGAAACCTCAACTTTAATACTTTTTTTACCTGTGGTTTTATCTTTAACAATAAGGAAGTTATGATAACGAAAGGTATAACCACGATTTAACAATAATTCATTTTGACCATAATACTTACTAATTTCATCAACATAAATTGCTTTTGTTCCTTTTGGTAAACTAAAATTCTTAACAAAATTGGATAACGCTCCCCAGAATATGATTTATGAGGGTCTTTTGATAAAGACGTACTTAAAAAACTATGTTGCGTAAATTTTTCACCGGTATAGTCTTGCCGAATTTGCGTAAATAAATCACGATTAATTTTATTATTTGCATCACGTAAATTAAGGTCATGGTCTGAAAATTGATAGCCACTAACCCCATGAAAAACAACTAATTTTTCATTTGTTTTTGCTTTTTGAAATGATTTATCTAATTTTAAAATTTTATCATTAACTTTCTTTAAATCATTTTTTGTAAATTTAAGTTCAGTTGGAATAGCTTCAATATCATGATATATTTTTCCATTTGTCTTTCGTAAATATTCATTAATTGGTTCATAATGACTTCCGGTATATTGTTCCAAATACTCCTTGAATTCCTTTTTCTCATTTTTTGTTAATTTATTTTCTCAATCATTATATAATTGTCTTCCGCCATTTCCTTGCTTCTTCATGTATGTCTTTATAGTGGCGTCGATTTTTATTAAATTTTTTATTGAAAGGTTGCTTTAATCGTCCTCACGCTGGTACATAAAAAATAAACTCTTCAAATATGGTCGCATGTAAAAAAGAAGGGTTTTAACAAATACATAGAAATTGAATAAAAATAATAAACCATTTACTAAAATGGTTTTTTTATTTGTAAAACCAAAATTATTAATTGATTCAGAGAAAGGACAGCATCTTAAATTCTTAAAATAGAAACTTTTTATTACAACTTTTTGATACCCTCTTTAAGTTGTTTACACATTTATTAAATATCTTAGAAATCTTTATAAAGTGTACCTGTTTTTTCTCCAATTTTAAGGTGTTGTCCTTTCTCTGTTTCAGTTAATTAATTTGCTAATAAAAAAACTTAATAAAGGAAGGAGTAGGTAATGAAAATTAATAAGCAACAAACAATATGTGATGTTGATAATTGCTATAAAGCAATATCATTCATTACCGAAGAATTTTTATCAAATAAAGTTTTATGAACTTGTGAAAAACATAAAGATTTATTGAATAAAGTAAAAGATAAAACACAAAAGCGGTTTTATAAACGCCTAGAAAATTCAAAAATTATCTTTGATTATGAAACTGGTTTATTAAAACTTAAATTTTATAAAACAACTTAATGCAGAGCGAAACGGTTATTTTAAATAACTAAGTGTTTTTATTCCACAGCCGGCCGAGGCAAGTACTGAAATAGTGTATGAGGAAAAATGTAAATCGGCGCTGGTTCATTAGAACTAAGCGATAGTCGTGATAAGTCCAAGGTTAATATCAAACGACAATAAAAATAGAGATAGTGACTTTACAATTAAATTTGCGAAAAGTGTGGTTGGTTGGAGTTTTATAGCATTTGGTCCTTTAAAATGCGAGTGAATTTTTAATTTAAAAACTGAACGTCAAATCCCAGAGCAAAAGCACAAATGGGCACGGATAAAGGAAGACATATATATGTCTGGCGTCAATATTAAAAAAACAACTGTGGATTATTAAACATTCAAACAATTAACATATCGCCACCGCTCACCCCCAGTGAGGCGGATGGCGTAGTAAGTAAATAGATAAATACTTATATAACTAATTCTCGCTTGGCACTTTCACTTGGGAGTGAGTGCCAGCGAGTTAAAACTAGGAGGAAAAAATAAATGACAGAATATAAAAGTAAATATATTAATAAAACTTGAAATGAAATAACAACATCATTTTATTGAGTTAATTGTCAACCTATTAATTGTCGTATTTCACATCATAAAAAACATTATGATTTGCAATGTTTAGAATGAGCCAAAATGTACTTAAATTTATTTAAAGATAAATGAGATGTTATTGCTTCTTATATGCAATATTACAAAATTAACGATATTTTAGATTTAGCTTCTGATGGTTGAAAAATATTACAAATTGACCAAAAAATCAAAGGAATAATTTAGGAGGTTTATATGAAAAAGTTAAATAAAATTTGTCTTAAAAAAAGATATTGAGGTTATTGCTTTAAATGTAATCAAGAAAATAAATTAAATGAATTAATGCTTAAAAGTTATTCAGTATCATTTGAAGATATGACTGATGAACATTGAGCATTAGGAAAACAAAATTAGGAGGAAATAAAAAATGATATGTAATAAAGCATTAAAAATTACCAATAAAGATATTATTTATGCACAAATTGATAGTGATTATTCAGATAATTTAGAGTTAAATTTATATCTTAAATTTGGTGATGAGGAACGACATGTGGGTAATATTTCATTGCCAACAAATTTTGACTTAAATTGCAAATGATATGAAATTGATGAAGTTAAAAGTTTAATTAGTGATTATTTAGCAGATGAAGAAGCAGATTATGAGGTGATAAATTATGAATAAAAGATACTTATTAGTAACAAAAGATAAATATAGCTTAAATACTACATATTTTTATACATTTGATGAGGCAAGAATTTATTCTGAAAATTTAAATTATTGTAAAACTACAATTATTGATTTAGAAAACAAAAATATTAAATGACAAGGATGTGAGTAAATATGTGAAAAGATGAAGATGGTAAGGTTTATACCGAAGAAGACTTATTTAATATAGCATTAGAAGAATGTCACTCAGAAGACGGTGCTTATGAGTATATTGATAATTTAATTATGAATATGAATTTGGAGGAAATTTAATTATGGAAGACTTAAAATTAAATAATGAAGTTAAAAATATTACTTATCCATTTTATTTAAAAGGAAATGATTTTAAAGAATTAAGTTTAAAAGCATTAACAATTAAAAAATGAATTGATGAAAATGGGCAAGAATTAGCAGAATTTATATATCGACAACAAGCTTGATTAATAAATGGAGAATATAAATCACAATCACTAAAAGATTTAAAACTAGTAGTTTCAAAAATTGATTATATTTTTAGAGAACCATTAGAATTAATAAAAAATTTTAAAGATGAATTAAATTTTATTAGAAAAGATATTTTGAATTTAGAAAATAATATTAAAAGTAATCATGATTCTTTTAAAAATAGTGTTATTAATATTCAATTTCAAAAACAAAATGAAATTATTGAAAATCACAAAAAAGAACAATTTTTAGAAATTAAAAGTGTAGCAAAACAAATGCAAGAATTAAAAATTATTACTAGTAATTTTCGTAAAGAAAAATTATTAGTTAAAGATATTGAAGTTATAGGTATTAATGATGATTTTTTACAAAAAGCTGATAAATTAGAACTTATTAATCTTATTAAAAACTATTTAATTGTTGATGAACAAATTGTTAAAAATGAAATTAAAGAACAATGAGATAGTAATAAAGATATTAATTTAATTGGTATTAAAGGTATTAATTTTAAAATAAATAAAGGAGAAAAATAATATGGCAAATATTGTTGAATTTTTAAGAACAGATAAAGCAACAGAATGAATAAAAAGTAAATTTTCAAATGAAAATGAAATTGCAAGATTTAAGAGTAATATAGTTTCAATATCAAACAGTAATGAATTATTACAAAAAGCAGACCCAAAAACAATTATGACCGCTTGTTATCAAGGTGTTTTATTAAATTTACCTATGGAAAAGCAATTCGGATATGCTTATGTCGTTCCATATAATACTAAAATAACAAGAATTATTAATGGTCGTGAAATCCAAGAATGAATTAATCAAGCACAATTTCAAATGGGTTATAAAGGTTATATTCAATTAGCTCAAAGAAGCGGTCAATATTTAGATATGTCAGTATCAGACGTCAGAGAAAATGAATTAGTAAATTATGATAGATTAAAAGGAACTAGTTTTAATTGAATACAAAATGAAGATGAAAGAGAAAAATTACCAATTATAGGTTATGTAGCATATTTTAAAATGGTTAATGGTTTTGAAAAAACATTATATATGACAAAAGAACAAATGGAAAATCATTTTATGAAATATTCTAAAACTTATGCTAAAAATAAATCATTTTATATTGCTAGTTTTGATGAAATGGCACTTAAAACAGTATTAACTAGTTTATTGCGAAAATGAGGTATTATGTCAGTCGAATTACAACAAGCTTATAAATCAGACCAAGCAGTTATTACAACTAATGATGAAAAGATTTATATTGATAATGATAATAATATAAACATAAATAAGAGTCAAATTAGCAACGAAAATATATCAAATAATAATTTATTACATGAATCAAATGAAAGATTGACAGATAATAATGTAGTAAAAGAAGAAGATATATCAAATGTATTACCAACAGTTAACAACGATGAGGAATGAGCGACTTGATAAAAATAGGTATTGACCCATCAGGAACTGGCACTACGGCCGTTGCTATTTTTGAAGATAATAAATTAATTGATAAATCTGAATATACAAATCATTATTGAATTACACAAACCGATATTATTTTAGATAAGTTAAAACAAGATGCAATTATTAATATTGAAGATTGTTTATATACAAATGCTAATGGTTCAAAAGACCGTGATGATTTATTAAAAATAATTGGAGTAATTAAATATGATACACACGAATTAAATAATGTTAATTGAGTATCACCAAAACATACTAAATCAGTTGTTAAAAATATGGAAAATTTAAGTAAATATAATGATAGTTGTATATGAAAATATGATAAAGATAATAATTTAACTTATCAATATGGTAAAGGTTGATTCTATAATAATGAGAAAATAAGTAATCATTTACGAGATGCCATTATTATTGCTAATTATGAAGGTTAATATTATGAAAAATTCATATAATCAAAAAACAGAAAAATATTATTCTAAATTAATTCGTAATGTTAATATTTACTTAAATGAAAATGAAGAAAAAGTTTGAAATGAATTTAATGGCCTTACTTATTCACAACGAATAGAACATCTTATTAATTTTTATATAAAACACAATAAAGAAAAATAAAAAATAACCTTAATTGGTTATTTTTTAAATGCTATTTGTTAGTTGTCTAATAGCATCTTTTTGTTGTTGTTTTTTGTCATTTACTTTAACTTGTTTTTTAACATTTTTAATTTGACCTGTTTTTAATGCTAATTCTGTTGCATAATCAGGCCCTCGTAAATGTTTTTCGTGGGCAATAACAGCAGTTCTTAATTCTCTAATTTCTGCTTTATATTTTTTAATTTTTTTAGCAGATAATCCAAGAATACCAAGACTACCCATTCCGCCTGCACCTGCTAATACAAGTAAAGCAATTACTATTTCATTACTAATTTCCATTTTAATATTTCCTTTCTTATCCTTACTCAAACAGTGGCCATCTATTTTTTCAAAACAAAATAATTTATAAATTAAACTATATAACCACCCAAAAATATCAACCACCCCTAATATATAGTCTATTTTAAATTTAATTCTTTGTTATTTTCTTATGTTATACCATCTAAATTATTTCATTGTTTTGCTATTCTTGGTTGAATAACACGCGGATTAATTCGACATTCTAAACAATGTCTTAAATGGTCTTTTTTTCATTTTGATTTATCAATTCAAATAATAATTAAAGAAATTATTAAAGTAATTAAAGGTAATATTGTAAATACTAATCCCATTTTAGATATTTTTAATCGTGGTATATCAATTTTCATATCTACTTTTGGTTTACTACTAGCAACAAATATACCCTGAATTCCGTGTGTAAATAAAGGGGTTAATAATATGGCAATTCCATTACCTCAATATTGACCATAATTATATCAATTAATATTATCTTTTATTGCATTAATCATGCCATATTCTAATCAACAATTTAATGCTAAAAATATCAATGTATAAAAACTAACTACTCAACTACGAATTTTATATTTCCTTTCTCATTCTCTAATATCTTTATGAGTTCAATTATAAGTCGGAATAGGGTCTTTTTTAAATCAATTTCAAGGTAAGGCACCCTTTAATCAAGTTGTTTTATCTTGTTTCATAATTATTTACCTCATTTAATTTTTTATTCATTTTTATTTAATTCTAATCATTTTTTATTGAATAATTCTTTAATATCATTTCTATTATTTGAAATAATTCTTCATATTGGATGTTTTTCAAATAAATTTAATTCATTAATAGTTGTTGCACTCTTTATTTTTCTTATCACTATATCATAAGAATCCGATGTTTCTTTTGAAAAATCAGTATCCATATCACGCTTATAAATAGAATGCGGTTCATCAGTCATTAATTCTGTATTATTTGAATAATTTATTTTTTTCTTTCAACATGTAATGCCATTAATTTATTATTTTCAGAAATTATTTCGCCATTTTTTTTAAGTTTTATACTATTAAAGGCAGCAAATAAATTAAATTCATAATGATTTTTATATGTTTCAAACATAATATTAATAATATCTCCGTCATTTTGATTAACACCAATTCATAGTTTATATATATATTTTGTAGAATCATAATTTCTAATTTGATATTTTTTGTCAGAAAAAGATACAAAATCACTAGTATTAACAACTTCTCAATCATTGCCACCACTAATAGATATATCACCACTGCCTAATAATGAAGAACCATTAATAGTTTTAATATTTGTACCGCTTACTAATTTATCTTGTTTAAGATTAATATCTTGTGATGTTTTTACAATATATTTACCATCAACTTTTTCAATATAATTTTTATTTAAATCACTATCTTTAATAATATCTGTTGGAATATCACCACTGCCTAATAATGAAGAACCATTAATAGTTTTAATATTTGTACCGCTTACTAATTTATCTTGTTTAAGATTAATATCTTGTGATGTTTTTACAATATATTTACCATCAACTTTTTCAATATAATTTTTATTTAAATCACTATCTTTAATAATATCTGTTGGAATATCGCCACTTTGTTTTGCTTTTCAGACATTATTTTCATAATAAATACTATCATTATCAAATGGAACAATAAGTTTAATATATTCGTTATAATCAATTTTAGAAAAATCATTAACAGTTGGATAAAAAATATTTATTGAATTATCTGTTTGCAATCGTTCTTTTAATCAAAATAATAATGTTGGATAAAAAGTTTTTTTACTAATATGTTTATATTCTTCTTCTCATGAATGAGCATAATTATCTAAACTATAATTATATGGTCTAGATACTGTTTTACTAGATATAATATCAATTATTTCACCTGCTAATTTTAAAGCATTTTTAACATCTCTGGTAATATTTTCATTTGCTTCAGGGTCATTAGTTTGTGAATAAGCAACTCCACCTTGTGAAAATGATGCACTACCAGTTAAATCATTTACTCCTTTTGGTAAATATCAATTAATAACTGCTAATAAACAAGCAGATTGAATATAACTTAATCATTTATCATATTCAATTAAACCAGTATTATCTTTTTTTACTCATGGAAATAATTCTTTTTTATTAATCTTATCGGAAATTGTTCCACCTGATAATCTATCCATTCATAAACTAGTTTTTAAAATAGCATTATAAATTAAATTATCATTATAAGCAGATTGTTTTCTTTCATTAATAGGTTGTCAAAGTTTACTTTCTTTAACATCTTCAACTGTTATAAATAATAAATTATTTAAATTATTTTTCATATAATACACCTCTTAATTTATTACGATATTTATTTTTTAAATTACTTGGCTTATAACTATTAACTCTTGCTTTTGCTTTCTTAATTTTTTTAATAGTTTGATTAGTTTTGTAAAAAATATTTTTAACTGGTGTTTTATATAAATTCTTAATATTTTTAACATCACTTCGGCGTTCACGATATCATTTTTTATTATTAATTTCACCAGCAAAATTAAAATTAAAATGTCCAATTTTTAAATTATTAATAAACTTTTTAATTTGTTGTAATTTTTGAACTGTTGGTAATGTTAATTTAGTAGTTCCTTTGGGATATTTTTCTTTTAATGCTTGTGGTAATCGTTTTTTAATATAATATCTTAAATGATTAGGTAATCATTTTCTTAATCAATAACGCCAAAATAAAGATCCTGCATTAGATACAGCATTACTTAATAATTTTCATATTTCAACTGGAACACTAGGATAAACATAAGGTCCATAAAATTTCGGATGTTTTGCTGTTTTTGTATATATTAAAATAGTTAAATTACCTGTTAAAGTTAATTTATTTGTAATATTAAACATACCACTATCAAGTCAACTACTATTTAAAGGTTGTCAATTAGTATTTAAATAATTTTCATTTTTAAATTGTTTTCTATTTTTAATATTATTATCTTTTTCTAATTGACTTAATATTTGTTGAATTTCTTTTTTATGACCTTTTTTAATTAAATCTAAATAAGTAAATGGATTTAATCACTGATAAATATCTTCAACTTTATTTGTAATTTTATTATATTTATCACTAATATAATTAATTGGCTTTAATATTTTATTTTTAACTTGATTAACTCTATTAATTAAATTTACAAATTTACTTATTAAAGGTTTATTTTCTAAATTAGATACTAATAAAGTTAAAACGCGTAATATTAGTAAATTCATTTTATATTAACCTTGATTATTTGGTTTTGATTCTGGTTTTGATGCTGAAATTAGATAATCAACTGGAACTCTAAAAGTTTTATTTAGATTACTTTTAGCGGCAGTAATTTCATCTTGGCTTGGTTGTTTTTCCAAAATAATTTTACATGTTTTAGGATATAAAATAGTTGGTGTTGCATATTGAACTTTACCAATTCATTTAGGATTAGCAGTATCATTATCTAAAACTTGTTGAATAGTATCCATATTAATTGGATAAGCTCATACTTGTTTATTAATAATTAAACCATTTACATTAGTAAAATTATAACCTTTATCACGGTTAACTTGTCCTTTTGTATATGTTTTTTCTAAATGAAAGCTTTTTGATACTGGAATACCCATTGCTGTATTTTCATATAATTCACCATTAACCATCGATTTTAGTTGTGCTTGTGAACCAATTACTTTTAAAAAAGCAGGTGTTAATCCTAAATATGATCTTCGACCTAAAACCATAAACATTTTATCTGTTGGTAAACCAAAATATAAATTACTAATTTGATTTGTTAATTCAATCAAAGTTTCATTTAATGTAAAGAATGCTTTATTTGCATCATCTGCATTTTCTGCTGTATAACTACGAAATGGAATTACTTCATATTGACCATCTGCTAAACAATAATCATAAATAGCCTGAATTAATTCACATTCTAAATTAACAAATTTATTCTGTACAACACTAGAAATAGCATCAGCAATAACGCCATTTTTAATATTTTGTTCTATTAATGCTAAGTCAAAAGCCTCATTCATTAATTTTAAATTAAATCTTTTATCAATAGGAACTGGAATTCTTGTTAATCCCATTGTTTGAGTTGTCCCACCATTTGGCAATGAATAATCATCTTGTCATACCACACGATGAGTTAAATTATATAGTGCTTGACCAGCATTAGGTAATCAAGCAACTTGTTCTGCGGTTGCTGTTGCATACTGCATAATACTTGCATATTCATTATATAAAGGTCCACGCAATAAAGCATTAACCATATCAACATACGCTTTTTGGCCTGTTGTATTACCTTGTAATGTAAAAGGTACTTGTGGCAAATTAATTGTTGCCATAATATTTCACTCCCTTATTATCTAAGGTTTTTAAGTGTATAATCAGTTATTTTTTTAATTTCATCAGGAGTATATGCTCCTTTTTCTTTAATAGTTTCAATTTCATCATTTTTATTTTCAACCGATTTTTCAATCATATCTTTAATAAAATTAGTTGGTGAAACTGATGGTTGCTCTTCAACAAACAAATCAGGTTTTAATTCTTTTAAAGTTTGCATTTTTTCAGATAAAGAATTACCATTAACTTTATCTAAATTAGTTTTAATATCTTCAATTTTAGTAGATGGAACATCTTTAAATGCTTTTAATTCATTTAATTCATTAGATAATTTAATAAAGTCTTCTTTTGATATAACATCTTCGCGTTTTTGCACACTTTCTCTAATTTGCTTTGCTTCATTATTAAACTGATTTAAAATATTTTCAGCAATTTCTTCACTTAAACCTTGTTCGATTAATTGTTCTTTTGTAAGTGCCATTTTATAAACTCCTCTTTTTTTATCCTTGTCCGATTAACAAGTCAGCATAACTCTTTTTTACGGAAAAAGATTAAACCTATGTTTCTAATTATATACCAATAGTTCACAAATGCAATATATTTTGTATACAAATACTAAACAAATAAGATAAAAGTGTTATAATGAAATTGAAATAATTATTTATTGATATATAATATAAAGCAAGAATGATGTCGGGTCATTATCTTTTTTATTTAACTAAAGTAATAATATCATACTATTTTACCAATACAATACTTTTTATATATACAAAAAAATCTAAACTTAATATATTTAATTCCTAATTTACCCCTTAAAACGCGTAATAATGGGTATTTAACAAGATAAAATTATTAAAATAATTCCTAATTTTCCTTGTATATATATATATATATATATATAATGAGGGTAAATCTTGATAAATAAAAAATAAAAAGTTTCAAGATTAAGAAAAGGAGAAAAACAAGTATGAAAAAATTACTTAGTTTATTAAGTGTATTAACAATTAGTGGAACTACTGTACCAACAACAATTGCCGTTAGTCCTTATCAAAATGAAGAAGCGTTAAATAGTGAAATTAATTCTTCACAAACAAATAATTTAGAAAATTTAATTAGAAACAAAAGATCTCTTGATATTTTAAAATCTAAAAATGATGTTATTTATTATACTTTTAATAAAAACACATGGAATGATATAAAATTTCAAGCTCAAAAAATACATAATGAACATCATTTTGATAGTCATGGCATTGACAATAGTTGGGAAGTTTTTTCAAATTATATTAAAGAAAATATTTTTGAAAAAACAAATATTACTACTTTAGATTCAAGTGTTACTGGTTTTTTTCAGGCTAATGGATATGTTCGAGAAGTTAATTCATTAATTAATGTTATTTTTCAAAATTATACAAAAATAGATGAATTTATTCAAATAAACAATAATTATAATTGGTTTTCTTTGTCTACTTTAAGTAATTCTGATAATTTTGTTATTTTATCATCACGTCTTCCTGACAGTATTGATGATTCTAGTTTTTATAATAAACTTAAAAAAATTATAATTACTGCTGGCTGTGCTGCTGTTGGTACATTTGGAGGAGTTGCTGGTGCAACAATTACAGCAATTTCTTGCTATTATATAAGTTAATTTTTTATAAAAAATGCTACACTTCATAGTACAATTTACAGAAATAAAAAAAATTATAGAAGTAATTAATTTTATTTCCATTTTTAATTAAACTATTAAAAAACAAAAAGATAAAAAAATGAAAAAAATATTAAGTCTTTTAAGCACAATCACTTTAGTTGGAACAAGTACAACAAGTTTAGTGGCTTGTAATACACTACAAGAATATACAACCAAAGAATTAAAAGAACTAAAAGAAAAGAATAAAATAAATACTGTTAACCAAGAAATCAGAGAAAATTTAGAATGAATAGAACCACAAGAAAAACCATTTAATCAAGTGGATAATAAATGATATTATGTAGTATGAAAAGGTGAAAATAAATATCATTTAAACAAATTTAAAAATATTATGCACAAAGATGAACCAATAATTAATGACGGTACTAACCACTTTTATTTAAGATTAGACGTTGATTTGAATTTGTTATATATATATGAAACTTATCAAGGAAAAGAAACTAAGTTTCATTATTGAAAAAATAAAAATGATGATTATTTTAAATCAGTTTATCGTTGAAATTTAGATACTAAGGAACCTGATTTAATTATTGATCATAAAGGAAATATAATAAAAGTTGATGTATAAAAAAGAGATAATTAAATCTCTTTTTTATTTTACCTTGGTTTAATTGTTATTTTAACAGGGTTATTGCTACTATTTCTAATTCCCAAAACATTTGGATTATTTATATTAAATTTTATACTTCCATCTGAAATGGGGGTTTCATATTCAGTTGTACCTCAATATAAAATATCTCCATATCCCTCAACCCCCAATAATTTAGGAATCATACTTTTTGATATTCTAATTTTTAATTTCATATTATTAGTATAATATACTTGAAGTTTAGTTTCTTTAATTTTTTCGTTATCATTATTATATAATTTTGTTATTTGCAACAATAAATAAATAAACGCTTCACCTAACTTAGTTTTATATTTAGTTCTATATTCTTTATTTATTAATCCATTAGTATAAACAGTAGCAACTGTTTGAATATCATTTATTATTATATTATCAGTATATAAAATAATTGTATTTTCAAAATTAACTTTATCAATTTGTTCCATTCCTTGTGTATCTATTTTTACACCATCCAAATTACCTAAATAATCTGAACATCCTGTTCTACCAACTAAAATTTCAACATTTCTATTAGGAATAAAATTTTCTATATTAGGTGGTCCACATTCTACTTGCAAATTACCTAAATTACTTATTTCTATTGTTTTATAAGAACTAATAAATTTATCAATACTTTGAATTGTTGGGTCAATTTTTTTTAAGTCAAGTTCTATTTCAGAATATCCAAAATATTCTGTATTTTCATCAAAAAAATTATTATGTGCAATATTATACGGTGGTGTTGTTTTTTTACATTGTCCTGATTGAATTGCATTAAATAATATAGGTAATTTTGCATTAGCAGGAATAATATCTTTGGTATACTCTGGATAGTTATACGGAACTGGCGGTAATACATATTGTGGGTAATTAAATATTGGTATTTCATAGTCATGAGGCAATAAGAAACTAGTTTTATAATTAGTTGTCATATCGCGCAAATAATTATTTAATACACTTTTTGTTTTACCACGAAAACTCCATACTGATAAGCGCAAATAATCTTCTTCATTATTGGTATATGGGTTATCAGCATAAAAGATAATTTCAAAATTACCTTTATATAAAGCTTGAATTGAAAACATATCAATTATATAACTACAATTTGTCCCATCGGGTGTTTGTAAGAATTTTAAATCATTATCTTTTTCACTGTCGCTAACTGGTGTTTGAGCATCTACTGTTTTGGTTTGCTCATTAATTAAGTAAACTCTGTTAGTTTTTTCATTTAATTGTTTTAAATTGTAAGTTGAATAAACTAATTCTTCTGTTGGTTTACCATCTTTATTTAAAACAGTACCTTTTAATTTATCTGTTAATAAAGTTGTAAAACTAAAACTAGTAGCATTAGCTCCAAAAATAGCACCAACTTTATCATTTCCTTGTTCTCTAAATATTTCAAATGGTAAATAACCTTTACCTTTTGATTTTTCAGACCAAAATGCATCATTATAAAAACTATAAATATTAGCACTCATAAAGCCATTAAGTCATTGAAAATTAGGTCAGGTTTTTTCATTTTGATTAATTACTCATCCTCATGGAATACCAAATGAAATAAAGTTTAAGAATTTACCAACTCCACCTGGTATCGTAAAAGGATTAAATACTAATTTTTGTGTATAGTTTAAAGGTAATACAGTAATTTGGCGATTAATAAAATTATTCATATTTAAAATATCTCAAACATTACATTTACCCATTTTATTATATTCAATTTGAACTTGTCCGACAGTATTACCAAATTCATCTTTTCTTCTAAAATATGATGATGCTTGGGTACTAATGATATTATCAACTGTACCACCGTTTGTTTTTATTTTGCTTGGTGGTGTTATTTTTCAATCTTTAGACCAATAAAACTTAGAATCCTTATCTTCTTTATGAATATTTCGACCAACAGTAGAGTTAGTTGCTGATGTAGTGGTAGGGTCAGTTATAACAATACCTTCACTATTTTTCTGTTTTCAAAAGTCATATCTACTTTCCATATCTTTTTTTCAGTCTTCATAACCAGTTATCATAGTTGGTTGTATCCCTTGAATGTTATATCAACTTACTTCGGGTGATGCATAAGTATTTATTTTATCAGGTGGTGCAGGAAACATGTTATACATTAATAAGTCTCTTGAATTCATTACTTTTTTATTAAATTGACCTTTAATAATTGGTCGACCAATAACTGGCATATCAAAAAAGATTGGATTACCATAAATTTTAACTGCCATTGCTCTAACACCGGGGTCTTTTAATAAAATCTCATCTAATTCAACAATTCCTTTATTTAGTTTTTCATCATAAGTTATTTTAGGAAAACAATAACCTTCCCCTGGGGCACTTGTTTGTATAAATTGTCGTACTGATAAACCACTATTACTAATTTTGTCATTAATACTTGAAAAGGTAATTTCTTGTCATAAAAAACTACCATCATAAGGTGAATAATAATTAATAACATTTGATGGATATAATCATTGTCTATCTTGGGGTGCAGAATTAATATCACCACCACCAATATTTAATCCACGGTCATTAAAGACTGTATAAAAATTATAATAATCATTAATATTTAATTTATCGACATCTTCATCTAAAATTAATAAAGTATATTGTCTTTCAGTTGATTGTTGAGTAAATACTTGTTCGAATTTAGCTTCACCGAATTGGATTGAACTTCTATCATCAATCATATAAGCATCTCAATATTTACCAACTTTAACCTCTTTTGTATAAAAGTTATCAGCTTTATTATCATTATTAATAAAATAACTTAATTTATATTGGTTTAAGTATTCCAACATTCTATTAATATCATAAATATTTTCACCATCAATCAATTTTCAATAAACATTATTATTTTCATCTTTTAATTTTATAGCAAAAGGTGTTTCAATATTTGCTCATATTGTTGAATTAATAGGTTGTTTATTAAAATCATCAATCGTTAAGATAGTAATTTCTTCACCTTTATATTTTTGGACTATTTTTAAACTACCTTGTCATTGTGCAATAGTACTTTCCATATTATCAAATATTCGTGAATAACTACCATAGTCACTTGGTTTTGCATTATTAGGTTTTCAACCTGTTTCAGTATCAGGGATATATGAACTATAAACATTAAAAGGAAATACCATTCAATGTCTGTTATCTCTTATATTTTCTCTGATATCTATTAAAGTATCATGGGCTTGTCTTCTTAATTCTTCCATAACACCTGGGTTAATTCTACTCATTTATTAATTCTCCTTAATTTCTGTTCTACCTTGTAAGGCATTTTGATTATTACCAGTTTCATCATATTCTAGTAATTTATTATTATGTTCTATTTCTTTGGCTTGCATTTTATCTTGTCATGCTTCTACTTTTTCAAAATATTTGGTTGCTTCTAATTCATCAATATTATCATATTCAGTAATTGCTCTTATTGGTTCCATTGTACCATTATCTAATCTAGCAGTAATTAATTCATTTTGTCGAATTTGATCTACTAAACTAGCACTAACAAAATCAAATCCATAAGGGCGTTCACCATTTCCATCTCATAAATCATAATATTTTAAAACTGTATCAAACATTTTAGTATAATATTGTTTACGATATGCTTGTAAATATGCTTGTTTTTCTAAATCTTTTGTTTTAGTTAATAATGACTGTGTTTTATTTTGATCATTATCTGATTTATCACCAAATGGACTAGAAAAATGACATGCTAAGTATACTTGTTCAATAATTGATTTTTGGTCTTCGGTATATGTTTCTAATGTTGGTGTACCTTGTACTACTTGTAAAGATTGGGATAATTGACCATCTACTGTTGATGAACTTGATTGAACAAAAATATCATCAAATACATCTTGTAGTACTTTTTTATTGCCTTTGTTATAAGCAGTCATTAAATCATCACTTAGTATCCCATATCAATGCGTACGATTTGCATATCTTTCTTTTGATTTAATATTAAAACTATCTTCTAAATCAAATTGTAATTTATAACAATTTGCCATTGTAGGTCATGGATTTAAAGTTGTTGATGTTGATAAAAATAAAGGATTAGATTCATTAATCATTTCTCAAAAAGGTACAATACCTAATTTATTTTTAAATTCTTGTACTAAAACAGGTCTAACATCATCTTTAATTTGTGTTTTACTTTGACCAACAACTACTTCATTATTTTTAGGTCAACCTTTAATAACTATTTTATCTTTGGTACAAATTAAATTTAAAATAAAACCACTATCTGATTGATGATAATTTAATCAAATATCAGCACCTTGTTCAATTTCATTTATTTTACTTACACGAGATGTAAAGTTAAAAGGGTTAATTCATAAATCAATATTGCCATCACTAGTTTCTAATAAACCAAAGATAGTTTTACCCATTAAACTTGCTGTTAATTCATTTTTATCTAATTTTTCTTTTATTTTATAAGTTTCATATCATCAATTTAATTTTTTTAAAATATCTTTACGATGAGATTTAAATAAAATATCTTTACCATTTACTAATCGCATTTGATGGCGAGCAATAATATTGGCCAAATTAATTGTTCAATCATAATTATAAAATTTTAAAACACTATTAATATCATTTAAGTTTGGTAAACTAGGGAAAGTATTATGCATTGTTATTTTGCTCCTTTAATTTTAAGATAAGTGCATAATTAATAATATTTACTGTTAATAAATTTGGTTCATTTGCCAAAACTTGAACACATACTTTAACTTTTCGATATTTTTTAATATATTCATTATATAAATTTAATTTACATATTGCGATATTATCTTTTTTTAATTCTTGACAAAGTCTTTTTTTAACTTGTCCACAAACAGACATATAAGGTCTTTTTGCATTTATTACACGCTCATCATGTATTACATAAATATCTTTTTTCATTAATTTATTCACTCCCTTTGTTGTCATAATTTATAATCTGCTGAACTATTATGCTTAACCATTGGTATTAATTTAAAATGTAAAGCATAAAAATCACTATCAAATGTATCATCATATAAGTCTAATACTTTTTCTTCTCTTGCTTCAGGCTTATCTTCTCATTGTATTAATTCATATTGGGTTTTACTTACAGGACATTTTTCTCATAATCATTTTAATTGATTAGTATTTATTAACATTGTGAATGCCTCTACACGATGTCTTACTTTAAATTTTTGTTTTTGTGCTGGTTTAAATGTCATATATTGACCAAAAGAATAATTATATTTTTCTCGGTTTAAACTTTGCAATGTTGAATAAGCACTATCATCAACATTAATTGATATTCCTTGTTGTATTAAATTAAAGTATTGATTTAATTGATTGTTATAAAAATCTAAAATATCTTTAACTTGTTCTAATTCAGTTTTAAATTGTTGTGTAGCATTTGAATGAGTATATTCAGCAACTTTATAGGCTTTTTTATCAAATGAGTTATATATTCAAAAACTAGCCGCTGTTGTATGTCCTTTAGGACTAGTAGCATTAGCAATATCAACACCACCTAATAATTTAGTTGGTTGAATAATATCTGTTGCTTTCATAATATCAATATATCTTGCAAAGATTGATCCACTAGTATTGCCAGGAAGTCCTCAACTCCATACTCTTGCTCTTTCAATATCTAATTGTTCTAATCTTAATTGTTCATTAACTTTATCTTGTGGTAATTCATAATTTAATCTTCAACTAGAATAATGAATAATAATTTTCATATTTCATTTTTCAATATATTTAATTTGCTCATATTTACTACGCATTATTTCTTCATTAAAAGGTAATAATTCATTACAATAACCAACAATATATCTTTTTAAACTTTCAGGATTACATGTATTAATTGTTATTTTATTTTGATAACCACGAATAGCAAATTCTAAATCACTTAAATCTTTTTGTTGAAATTGGTCACATTCTTCTCGTCAATCAATAACTAATTTATATTTATTCAAATCAGCAAAGGCTTTTAATTTTTCTTTCCGACTTGGTGAATGCAATCCTTTACAATATATTTTGCTCCCATTTGATAAAGTAAAAGTAAAATTTGATAAATTAATAGTATAAGGTATATTATTTTCATCTAACATATTTCAGATATTTTGAAATACACTATCTTTTAAATCTTTACTCCAATACATACTAGCAATGATACAAATTGGTTCTTTAATTAATAAACTAATTTTTAATAATTCACCAAACATTTTAATATTTGATATAGTTTTACCACTATATCGCGTCCCAATTTGATTAATTTCATTAACTAATTCATATTTCTTAGCAAATGGATATTTATTACCAATACTACTATTTTGTAACAACCAATAAGGCGTTTCTAACAAATAAGTAAAATGATTAAGCATTATTATCACTTTCTTTTTTAATATCTCTAATATCCGTTTGTAAATTAACTATTATTGGTTCTTGAATATTTAAGTTTAATTCTTGTTCCAACTGTTTTTCTTGCAGTGAATATTTATAATTAAATGCTCGTTGTCAATATAATTTAGCACCATCAGGTGATTTCATCATAAAGTTAATTATTTCACTTTCTATTCTATCAACTTGTTTTTCAAGCAAAGGAACTATCTTTTCGCTCGCATAAGTATCATATCTTCACTTGCGAGAAAGATTGAATTCATTGGTTAAATCGTTCAAAGTATATGGTTTATTAGGTGATTTATTTTGCCAAAATTCATCTATTTTACGATAAAATGTTCGTAAACTTGCTGTTTTTGGATTAAATTCTTTCATTTTTTACTCCTTTATATGGTTAAATATAAGTAGAGAAAAACATGTACTGAAGAACTTGACACGGTTCTTTTTTTATTATTTATAATTTTACATCAAAATAAAAAAAAGTAAAGTAATTTACTTTTTTCAGTTAAATTAATTTGCTAATAATTAACAATTAAATTATAACACAATAAATAAAAAATAATATCTTTTTTTGCATTTTTATTATTTTTGTGTTAATGTGTAGAACTAAGGAAAGAGGGTAAAAAAATGATAAATATTGATAACAATTTTTTTAAGAATTTTAATAATTTGTTATATATACAAAGTATTGAAATTATTCAACAAAATTTAGAAGATTGTGATGAATGAATTTTTAAAAATTATAAAATTGATGAAACTTTAAAAAAATTTAAAGATTATAAAGTAAAAGAAATAAAACCAAGAACATTAACTATTTTAAATGGGAAAATAACTTTTAAAAGAAGAAAATATTATAAAATTAATCCAGAAACAGGTAAAGAAGAATATATTTTTCCTTTGGATAAACTTTTAGGAATTGAAAAATGACAAAGAATAAATAATTCTGTTAAAGAAAAAATATTATCATTTATTGGCAAGAAAAAAACATATCAAGATATTTTAGATACTATGGAACATGTAAAAATTTGTATAAAAACAATTTCAAATATTATGAAAAATGCAAAAACTGATAAAGAATATTACCTTAATAAAACTGATAAAAAAATAAAGATACCTCATACTTTATATATTCAAATTGATGGGACTTATTTAAAAATGTGAAATGAAAAGAAAAAAGGAAAAGAAAAAATAAAAAAACATAGTATATTTTCAACTGTTCATACTGGTTTTGATAAGGTAAAATCAACGAAAAAAAGACCTGTAATTCAAGATAAATTAGGTGTTATAGAGCTAGATAATATTCCAGAATATATTAAAAAAAATAGTAAATTAACTAATTTTGTTAATAAATTACTTACATTAATTACAAGTTATTATGATGTTAATGACAATATTGAATTTATGGTATTAGGAGATGGCGCACTTTGAATTAAAAATATTGTAAAATTTATTCAAGAATATTTTCCTAAAAATAAAGTACATTACACGATAGATAAATTCCACCTTACAAATAGATTTAAAAAATTATATCCTTATCAAAGTAAAAACAAAGAAAACAGAGAAACATACCATAAAGCAGTCGATTATTTTTTTAATGCTAAATATGAAGAATTATTAGAATGTTTAGAAAACAGTGCTTCTTTTATAAAAGAATCAAAAATGAAATTCTTAAAAGAAACAATTAAATTAATTAAAAATAATGAAGAAGGTGTCAGAAATCAAACATTATGAAATAATATTGGTTGTCATATTGAGGGTGATATATCACATTACTGTAAAGGTGTTTTGGTTAAAAAAGCAACTTATCATGAAAAAACTCTTAAAAATAAATTAAATACTAGTATGATGAATTTTAAAAATAAAATTAATTTATTTAATACTAATGAACCATTAGAAGAAAATAGAATTAATTATTTAGTTAATAATTTTGTAAATAATAATTTACAACCAAACTTATATTTTTATTAATTTTATCTAATAAATTAAATAACTTTAATAAACATGTATTTTTGTTGTGGAAAAATTTAAAAAATGTTAAAATGTTGTTGACAATAAAATTAAAAGTAATATAATTTAAATAAGTAAGTGGTATTTTTATTCCACAATTTCTAAGATATTAATTAAAACCCTTAAATAATACATACAGCCAATATGGTCGCATGTAAAAAAGAAGGGTTTTAACAAATACATAGAAATTGAATAAAAATAATAAACCATTTACTAAAATGGTTTTTTTATTTGTAAAACCAAAATTATTAATTGATTCAGAGAAAGGACAGCATCTTAAATTCTTAAAATAGAAACTTTTTATTACAACTTTTTGATACCCTCTTTAAGTTGTTTACACATTTATTAAATATCTTAGAAATCTTTATAAAGTGTACCTGTTTTTTCTCCAATTTTAAGGTGTTGTCCTTTCTCTGTTTCAGTTAATTAATTTGCTAATAAAAAAACTTAATAAAGGAAGGAGTAGGTAATGAAAATTAATAAGCAACAAACAATATGTGATGTTGATAATTGCTATAAAGCAATATCATTCATTACCGAAGAATTTTTATCAAATAAAGTTTTATGAACTTGTGAAAAACATAAAGATTTATTGAATAAAGTAAAAGATAAAACACAAAAGCGGTTTTATAAACGCCTAGAAAATTCAAAAATTATCTTTGATTATGAAACTGGTTTATTAAAACTTAAATTTTATAAAACAACTTAATGCAGAGCGAAACGGTTATTTTAAATAACTAAGTGTTTTTATTCCACAGCCGGCCGAGGCAAGTACTGAAATAGTGTATGAGGAAAAATGTAAATCGGCGCTGGTTCATTAGAACTAAGCGATAGTCGTGATAAGTCCAAGGTTAATATCAAACGACAATAAAAATAGAGATAGTGACTTTACAATTAAATTTGCGAAAAGTGTGGTTGGTTGGAGTTTTATAGCATTTGGTCCTTTAAAATGCGAGTGAATTTTTAATTTAAAAACTGAACGTCAAATCCCAGAGCAAAAGCACAAATGGGCACGGATAAAGGAAGACATATATATGTCTGGCGTCAATATTAAAAAAACAACTGTGGATTATTAAACATTCAAACAATTAACATATCGCCACCGCTCACCCCCAGTGAGGCGGATGGCGTAGTAAGTAAATAGATAAATACTTATATAACTAATTCTCGCTTGGCACTTTCACTTGGGAGTGAGTGCCAGCGAGTTAAAACTAGGAGGAAAAAATAAATGACAGAATATAAAAGTAAATATATTAATAAAACTTGAAATGAAATAACAACATCATTTTATTGAGTTAATTGTCAACCTATTAATTGTCGTATTTCACATCATAAAAAACATTATGATTTGCAATGTTTAGAATGAGCCAAAATGTACTTAAATTTATTTAAAGATAAATGAGATGTTATTGCTTCTTATATGCAATATTACAAAATTAACGATATTTTAGATTTAGCTTCTGATGGTTGAAAAATATTACAAATTGACCAAAAAATCAAAGGAATAATTTAGGAGGTTTATATGAAAAAGTTAAATAAAATTTGTCTTAAAAAAAGATATTGAGGTTATTGCTTTAAATGTAATCAAGAAAATAAATTAAATGAATTAATGCTTAAAAGTTATTCAGTATCATTTGAAGATATGACTGATGAACATTGAGCATTAGGAAAACAAAATTAGGAGGAAATAAAAAATGATATGTAATAAAGCATTAAAAATTACCAATAAAGATATTATTTATGCACAAATTGATAGTGATTATTCAGATAATTTAGAGTTAAATTTATATCTTAAATTTGGTGATGAGGAACGACATGTGGGTAATATTTCATTGCCAACAAATTTTGACTTAAATTGCAAATGATATGAAATTGATGAAGTTAAAAGTTTAATTAGTGATTATTTAGCAGATGAAGAAGCAGATTATGAGGTGATAAATTATGAATAAAAGATACTTATTAGTAACAAAAGATAAATATAGCTTAAATACTACATATTTTTATACATTTGATGAGGCAAGAATTTATTCTGAAAATTTAAATTATTGTAAAACTACAATTATTGATTTAGAAAACAAAAATATTAAATGACAAGGATGTGAGTAAATATGTGAAAAGATGAAGATGGTAAGGTTTATACCGAAGAAGACTTATTTAATATAGCATTAGAAGAATGTCACTCAGAAGACGGTGCTTATGAGTATATTGATAATTTAATTATGAATATGAATTTGGAGGAAATTTAATTATGGAAGACTTAAAATTAAATAATGAAGTTAAAAATATTACTTATCCATTTTATTTAAAAGGAAATGATTTTAAAGAATTAAGTTTAAAAGCATTAACAATTAAAAAATGAATTGATGAAAATGGGCAAGAATTAGCAGAATTTATATATCGACAACAAGCTTGATTAATAAATGGAGAATATAAATCACAATCACTAAAAGATTTAAAACTAGTAGTTTCAAAAATTGATTATATTTTTAGAGAACCATTAGAATTAATAAAAAATTTTAAAGATGAATTAAATTTTATTAGAAAAGATATTTTGAATTTAGAAAATAATATTAAAAGTAATCATGATTCTTTTAAAAATAGTGTTATTAATATTCAATTTCAAAAACAAAATGAAATTATTGAAAATCACAAAAAAGAACAATTTTTAGAAATTAAAAGTGTAGCAAAACAAATGCAAGAATTAAAAATTATTACTAGTAATTTTCGTAAAGAAAAATTATTAGTTAAAGATATTGAAGTTATAGGTATTAATGATGATTTTTTACAAAAAGCTGATAAATTAGAACTTATTAATCTTATTAAAAACTATTTAATTGTTGATGAACAAATTGTTAAAAATGAAATTAAAGAACAATGAGATAGTAATAAAGATATTAATTTAATTGGTATTAAAGGTATTAATTTTAAAATAAATAAAGGAGAAAAATAATATGGCAAATATTGTTGAATTTTTAAGAACAGATAAAGCAACAGAATGAATAAAAAGTAAATTTTCAAATGAAAATGAAATTGCAAGATTTAAGAGTAATATAGTTTCAATATCAAACAGTAATGAATTATTACAAAAAGCAGACCCAAAAACAATTATGACCGCTTGTTATCAAGGTGTTTTATTAAATTTACCTATGGAAAAGCAATTCGGATATGCTTATGTCGTTCCATATAATACTAAAATAACAAGAATTATTAATGGTCGTGAAATCCAAGAATGAATTAATCAAGCACAATTTCAAATGGGTTATAAAGGTTATATTCAATTAGCTCAAAGAAGCGGTCAATATTTAGATATGTCAGTATCAGACGTCAGAGAAAATGAATTAGTAAATTATGATAGATTAAAAGGAACTAGTTTTAATTGAATACAAAATGAAGATGAAAGAGAAAAATTACCAATTATAGGTTATGTAGCATATTTTAAAATGGTTAATGGTTTTGAAAAAACATTATATATGACAAAAGAACAAATGGAAAATCATTTTATGAAATATTCTAAAACTTATGCTAAAAATAAATCATTTTATATTGCTAGTTTTGATGAAATGGCACTTAAAACAGTATTAACTAGTTTATTGCGAAAATGAGGTATTATGTCAGTCGAATTACAACAAGCTTATAAATCAGACCAAGCAGTTATTACAACTAATGATGAAAAGATTTATATTGATAATGATAATAATATAAACATAAATAAGAGTCAAATTAGCAACGAAAATATATCAAATAATAATTTATTACATGAATCAAATGAAAGATTGACAGATAATAATGTAGTAAAAGAAGAAGATATATCAAATGTATTACCAACAGTTAACAACGATGAGGAATGAGCGACTTGATAAAAATAGGTATTGACCCATCAGGAACTGGCACTACGGCCGTTGCTATTTTTGAAGATAATAAATTAATTGATAAATCTGAATATACAAATCATTATTGAATTACACAAACCGATATTATTTTAGATAAGTTAAAACAAGATGCAATTATTAATATTGAAGATTGTTTATATACAAATGCTAATGGTTCAAAAGACCGTGATGATTTATTAAAAATAATTGGAGTAATTAAATATGATACACACGAATTAAATAATGTTAATTGAGTATCACCAAAACATACTAAATCAGTTGTTAAAAATATGGAAAATTTAAGTAAATATAATGATAGTTGTATATGAAAATATGATAAAGATAATAATTTAACTTATCAATATGGTAAAGGTTGATTCTATAATAATGAGAAAATAAGTAATCATTTACGAGATGCCATTATTATTGCTAATTATGAAGGTTAATATTATGAAAAATTCATATAATCAAAAAACAGAAAAATATTATTCTAAATTAATTCGTAATGTTAATATTTACTTAAATGAAAATGAAGAAAAAGTTTGAAATGAATTTAATGGCCTTACTTATTCACAACGAATAGAACATCTTATTAATTTTTATATAAAACACAATAAAGAAAAATAAAAAATAACCTTAATTGGTTATTTTTTAAATGCTATTTGTTAGTTGTCTAATAGCATCTTTTTGTTGTTGTTTTTTGTCATTTACTTTAACTTGTTTTTTAACATTTTTAATTTGACCTGTTTTTAATGCTAATTCTGTTGCATAATCAGGCCCTCGTAAATGTTTTTCGTGGGCAATAACAGCAGTTCTTAATTCTCTAATTTCTGCTTTATATTTTTTAATTTTTTTAGCAGATAATCCAAGAATACCAAGACTACCCATTCCGCCTGCACCTGCTAATACAAGTAAAGCAATTACTATTTCATTACTAATTTCCATTTTAATATTTCCTTTCTTATCCTTACTCAAACAGTGGCCATCTATTTTTTCAAAACAAAATAATTTATAAATTAAACTATATAACCACCCAAAAATATCAACCACCCCTAATATATAGTCTATTTTAAATTTAATTCTTTGTTATTTTCTTATGTTATACCATCTAAATTATTTCATTGTTTTGCTATTCTTGGTTGAATAACACGCGGATTAATTCGACATTCTAAACAATGTCTTAAATGGTCTTTTTTTCATTTTGATTTATCAATTCAAATAATAATTAAAGAAATTATTAAAGTAATTAAAGGTAATATTGTAAATACTAATCCCATTTTAGATATTTTTAATCGTGGTATATCAATTTTCATATCTACTTTTGGTTTACTACTAGCAACAAATATACCCTGAATTCCGTGTGTAAATAAAGGGGTTAATAATATGGCAATTCCATTACCTCAATATTGACCATAATTATATCAATTAATATTATCTTTTATTGCATTAATCATGCCATATTCTAATCAACAATTTAATGCTAAAAATATCAATGTATAAAAACTAACTACTCAACTACGAATTTTATATTTCCTTTCTCATTCTCTAATATCTTTATGAGTTCAATTATAAGTCGGAATAGGGTCTTTTTTAAATCAATTTCAAGGTAAGGCACCCTTTAATCAAGTTGTTTTATCTTGTTTCATAATTATTTACCTCATTTAATTTTTTATTCATTTTTATTTAATTCTAATCATTTTTTATTGAATAATTCTTTAATATCATTTCTATTATTTGAAATAATTCTTCATATTGGATGTTTTTCAAATAAATTTAATTCATTAATAGTTGTTGCACTCTTTATTTTTCTTATCACTATATCATAAGAATCCGATGTTTCTTTTGAAAAATCAGTATCCATATCACGCTTATAAATAGAATGCGGTTCATCAGTCATTAATTCTGTATTATTTGAATAATTTATTTTTTTCTTTCAACATGTAATGCCATTAATTTATTATTTTCAGAAATTATTTCGCCATTTTTTTTAAGTTTTATACTATTAAAGGCAGCAAATAAATTAAATTCATAATGATTTTTATATGTTTCAAACATAATATTAATAATATCTCCGTCATTTTGATTAACACCAATTCATAGTTTATATATATATTTTGTAGAATCATAATTTCTAATTTGATATTTTTTGTCAGAAAAAGATACAAAATCACTAGTATTAACAACTTCTCAATCATTGCCACCACTAATAGATATATCACCACTGCCTAATAATGAAGAACCATTAATAGTTTTAATATTTGTACCGCTTACTAATTTATCTTGTTTAAGATTAATATCTTGTGATGTTTTTACAATATATTTACCATCAACTTTTTCAATATAATTTTTATTTAAATCACTATCTTTAATAATATCTGTTGGAATATCACCACTGCCTAATAATGAAGAACCATTAATAGTTTTAATATTTGTACCGCTTACTAATTTATCTTGTTTAAGATTAATATCTTGTGATGTTTTTACAATATATTTACCATCAACTTTTTCAATATAATTTTTATTTAAATCACTATCTTTAATAATATCTGTTGGAATATCGCCACTTTGTTTTGCTTTTCAGACATTATTTTCATAATAAATACTATCATTATCAAATGGAACAATAAGTTTAATATATTCGTTATAATCAATTTTAGAAAAATCATTAACAGTTGGATAAAAAATATTTATTGAATTATCTGTTTGCAATCGTTCTTTTAATCAAAATAATAATGTTGGATAAAAAGTTTTTTTACTAATATGTTTATATTCTTCTTCTCATGAATGAGCATAATTATCTAAACTATAATTATATGGTCTAGATACTGTTTTACTAGATATAATATCAATTATTTCACCTGCTAATTTTAAAGCATTTTTAACATCTCTGGTAATATTTTCATTTGCTTCAGGGTCATTAGTTTGTGAATAAGCAACTCCACCTTGTGAAAATGATGCACTACCAGTTAAATCATTTACTCCTTTTGGTAAATATCAATTAATAACTGCTAATAAACAAGCAGATTGAATATAACTTAATCATTTATCATATTCAATTAAACCAGTATTATCTTTTTTTACTCATGGAAATAATTCTTTTTTATTAATCTTATCGGAAATTGTTCCACCTGATAATCTATCCATTCATAAACTAGTTTTTAAAATAGCATTATAAATTAAATTATCATTATAAGCAGATTGTTTTCTTTCATTAATAGGTTGTCAAAGTTTACTTTCTTTAACATCTTCAACTGTTATAAATAATAAATTATTTAAATTATTTTTCATATAATACACCTCTTAATTTATTACGATATTTATTTTTTAAATTACTTGGCTTATAACTATTAACTCTTGCTTTTGCTTTCTTAATTTTTTTAATAGTTTGATTAGTTTTGTAAAAAATATTTTTAACTGGTGTTTTATATAAATTCTTAATATTTTTAACATCACTTCGGCGTTCACGATATCATTTTTTATTATTAATTTCACCAGCAAAATTAAAATTAAAATGTCCAATTTTTAAATTATTAATAAACTTTTTAATTTGTTGTAATTTTTGAACTGTTGGTAATGTTAATTTAGTAGTTCCTTTGGGATATTTTTCTTTTAATGCTTGTGGTAATCGTTTTTTAATATAATATCTTAAATGATTAGGTAATCATTTTCTTAATCAATAACGCCAAAATAAAGATCCTGCATTAGATACAGCATTACTTAATAATTTTCATATTTCAACTGGAACACTAGGATAAACATAAGGTCCATAAAATTTCGGATGTTTTGCTGTTTTTGTATATATTAAAATAGTTAAATTACCTGTTAAAGTTAATTTATTTGTAATATTAAACATACCACTATCAAGTCAACTACTATTTAAAGGTTGTCAATTAGTATTTAAATAATTTTCATTTTTAAATTGTTTTCTATTTTTAATATTATTATCTTTTTCTAATTGACTTAATATTTGTTGAATTTCTTTTTTATGACCTTTTTTAATTAAATCTAAATAAGTAAATGGATTTAATCACTGATAAATATCTTCAACTTTATTTGTAATTTTATTATATTTATCACTAATATAATTAATTGGCTTTAATATTTTATTTTTAACTTGATTAACTCTATTAATTAAATTTACAAATTTACTTATTAAAGGTTTATTTTCTAAATTAGATACTAATAAAGTTAAAACGCGTAATATTAGTAAATTCATTTTATATTAACCTTGATTATTTGGTTTTGATTCTGGTTTTGATGCTGAAATTAGATAATCAACTGGAACTCTAAAAGTTTTATTTAGATTACTTTTAGCGGCAGTAATTTCATCTTGGCTTGGTTGTTTTTCCAAAATAATTTTACATGTTTTAGGATATAAAATAGTTGGTGTTGCATATTGAACTTTACCAATTCATTTAGGATTAGCAGTATCATTATCTAAAACTTGTTGAATAGTATCCATATTAATTGGATAAGCTCATACTTGTTTATTAATAATTAAACCATTTACATTAGTAAAATTATAACCTTTATCACGGTTAACTTGTCCTTTTGTATATGTTTTTTCTAAATGAAAGCTTTTTGATACTGGAATACCCATTGCTGTATTTTCATATAATTCACCATTAACCATCGATTTTAGTTGTGCTTGTGAACCAATTACTTTTAAAAAAGCAGGTGTTAATCCTAAATATGATCTTCGACCTAAAACCATAAACATTTTATCTGTTGGTAAACCAAAATATAAATTACTAATTTGATTTGTTAATTCAATCAAAGTTTCATTTAATGTAAAGAATGCTTTATTTGCATCATCTGCATTTTCTGCTGTATAACTACGAAATGGAATTACTTCATATTGACCATCTGCTAAACAATAATCATAAATAGCCTGAATTAATTCACATTCTAAATTAACAAATTTATTCTGTACAACACTAGAAATAGCATCAGCAATAACGCCATTTTTAATATTTTGTTCTATTAATGCTAAGTCAAAAGCCTCATTCATTAATTTTAAATTAAATCTTTTATCAATAGGAACTGGAATTCTTGTTAATCCCATTGTTTGAGTTGTCCCACCATTTGGCAATGAATAATCATCTTGTCATACCACACGATGAGTTAAATTATATAGTGCTTGACCAGCATTAGGTAATCAAGCAACTTGTTCTGCGGTTGCTGTTGCATACTGCATAATACTTGCATATTCATTATATAAAGGTCCACGCAATAAAGCATTAACCATATCAACATACGCTTTTTGGCCTGTTGTATTACCTTGTAATGTAAAAGGTACTTGTGGCAAATTAATTGTTGCCATAATATTTCACTCCCTTATTATCTAAGGTTTTTAAGTGTATAATCAGTTATTTTTTTAATTTCATCAGGAGTATATGCTCCTTTTTCTTTAATAGTTTCAATTTCATCATTTTTATTTTCAACCGATTTTTCAATCATATCTTTAATAAAATTAGTTGGTGAAACTGATGGTTGCTCTTCAACAAACAAATCAGGTTTTAATTCTTTTAAAGTTTGCATTTTTTCAGATAAAGAATTACCATTAACTTTATCTAAATTAGTTTTAATATCTTCAATTTTAGTAGATGGAACATCTTTAAATGCTTTTAATTCATTTAATTCATTAGATAATTTAATAAAGTCTTCTTTTGATATAACATCTTCGCGTTTTTGCACACTTTCTCTAATTTGCTTTGCTTCATTATTAAACTGATTTAAAATATTTTCAGCAATTTCTTCACTTAAACCTTGTTCGATTAATTGTTCTTTTGTAAGTGCCATTTTATAAACTCCTCTTTTTTTATCCTTGTCCGATTAACAAGTCAGCATAACTCTTTTTTACGGAAAAAGATTAAACCTATGTTTCTAATTATATACCAATAGTTCACAAATGCAATATATTTTGTATACAAATACTAAACAAATAAGATAAAAGTGTTATAATGAAATTGAAATAATTATTTATTGATATATAATATAAAGCAAGAATGATGTCGGGTCATTATCTTTTTTATTTAACTAAAGTAATAATATCATACTATTTTACCAATACAATACTTTTTATATATACAAAAAAATCTAAACTTAATATATTTAATTCCTAATTTACCCCTTAAAACGCGTAATAATGGGTATTTAACAAGATAAAATTATTAAAATAATTCCTAATTTTCCTTGTATATATATATATATATATATATAATGAGGGTAAATCTTGATAAATAAAAAATAAAAAGTTTCAAGATTAAGAAAAGGAGAAAAACAAGTATGAAAAAATTACTTAGTTTATTAAGTGTATTAACAATTAGTGGAACTACTGTACCAACAACAATTGCCGTTAGTCCTTATCAAAATGAAGAAGCGTTAAATAGTGAAATTAATTCTTCACAAACAAATAATTTAGAAAATTTAATTAGAAACAAAAGATCTCTTGATATTTTAAAATCTAAAAATGATGTTATTTATTATACTTTTAATAAAAACACATGGAATGATATAAAATTTCAAGCTCAAAAAATACATAATGAACATCATTTTGATAGTCATGGCATTGACAATAGTTGGGAAGTTTTTTCAAATTATATTAAAGAAAATATTTTTGAAAAAACAAATATTACTACTTTAGATTCAAGTGTTACTGGTTTTTTTCAGGCTAATGGATATGTTCGAGAAGTTAATTCATTAATTAATGTTATTTTTCAAAATTATACAAAAATAGATGAATTTATTCAAATAAACAATAATTATAATTGGTTTTCTTTGTCTACTTTAAGTAATTCTGATAATTTTGTTATTTTATCATCACGTCTTCCTGACAGTATTGATGATTCTAGTTTTTATAATAAACTTAAAAAAATTATAATTACTGCTGGCTGTGCTGCTGTTGGTACATTTGGAGGAGTTGCTGGTGCAACAATTACAGCAATTTCTTGCTATTATATAAGTTAATTTTTTATAAAAAATGCTACACTTCATAGTACAATTTACAGAAATAAAAAAAATTATAGAAGTAATTAATTTTATTTCCATTTTTAATTAAACTATTAAAAAACAAAAAGATAAAAAAATGAAAAAAATATTAAGTCTTTTAAGCACAATCACTTTAGTTGGAACAAGTACAACAAGTTTAGTGGCTTGTAATACACTACAAGAATATACAACCAAAGAATTAAAAGAACTAAAAGAAAAGAATAAAATAAATACTGTTAACCAAGAAATCAGAGAAAATTTAGAATGAATAGAACCACAAGAAAAACCATTTAATCAAGTGGATAATAAATGATATTATGTAGTATGAAAAGGTGAAAATAAATATCATTTAAACAAATTTAAAAATATTATGCACAAAGATGAACCAATAATTAATGACGGTACTAACCACTTTTATTTAAGATTAGACGTTGATTTGAATTTGTTATATATATATGAAACTTATCAAGGAAAAGAAACTAAGTTTCATTATTGAAAAAATAAAAATGATGATTATTTTAAATCAGTTTATCGTTGAAATTTAGATACTAAGGAACCTGATTTAATTATTGATCATAAAGGAAATATAATAAAAGTTGATGTATAAAAAAGAGATAATTAAATCTCTTTTTTATTTTACCTTGGTTTAATTGTTATTTTAACAGGGTTATTGCTACTATTTCTAATTCCCAAAACATTTGGATTATTTATATTAAATTTTATACTTCCATCTGAAATGGGGGTTTCATATTCAGTTGTACCTCAATATAAAATATCTCCATATCCCTCAACCCCCAATAATTTAGGAATCATACTTTTTGATATTCTAATTTTTAATTTCATATTATTAGTATAATATACTTGAAGTTTAGTTTCTTTAATTTTTTCGTTATCATTATTATATAATTTTGTTATTTGCAACAATAAATAAATAAACGCTTCACCTAACTTAGTTTTATATTTAGTTCTATATTCTTTATTTATTAATCCATTAGTATAAACAGTAGCAACTGTTTGAATATCATTTATTATTATATTATCAGTATATAAAATAATTGTATTTTCAAAATTAACTTTATCAATTTGTTCCATTCCTTGTGTATCTATTTTTACACCATCCAAATTACCTAAATAATCTGAACATCCTGTTCTACCAACTAAAATTTCAACATTTCTATTAGGAATAAAATTTTCTATATTAGGTGGTCCACATTCTACTTGCAAATTACCTAAATTACTTATTTCTATTGTTTTATAAGAACTAATAAATTTATCAATACTTTGAATTGTTGGGTCAATTTTTTTTAAGTCAAGTTCTATTTCAGAATATCCAAAATATTCTGTATTTTCATCAAAAAAATTATTATGTGCAATATTATACGGTGGTGTTGTTTTTTTACATTGTCCTGATTGAATTGCATTAAATAATATAGGTAATTTTGCATTAGCAGGAATAATATCTTTGGTATACTCTGGATAGTTATACGGAACTGGCGGTAATACATATTGTGGGTAATTAAATATTGGTATTTCATAGTCATGAGGCAATAAGAAACTAGTTTTATAATTAGTTGTCATATCGCGCAAATAATTATTTAATACACTTTTTGTTTTACCACGAAAACTCCATACTGATAAGCGCAAATAATCTTCTTCATTATTGGTATATGGGTTATCAGCATAAAAGATAATTTCAAAATTACCTTTATATAAAGCTTGAATTGAAAACATATCAATTATATAACTACAATTTGTCCCATCGGGTGTTTGTAAGAATTTTAAATCATTATCTTTTTCACTGTCGCTAACTGGTGTTTGAGCATCTACTGTTTTGGTTTGCTCATTAATTAAGTAAACTCTGTTAGTTTTTTCATTTAATTGTTTTAAATTGTAAGTTGAATAAACTAATTCTTCTGTTGGTTTACCATCTTTATTTAAAACAGTACCTTTTAATTTATCTGTTAATAAAGTTGTAAAACTAAAACTAGTAGCATTAGCTCCAAAAATAGCACCAACTTTATCATTTCCTTGTTCTCTAAATATTTCAAATGGTAAATAACCTTTACCTTTTGATTTTTCAGACCAAAATGCATCATTATAAAAACTATAAATATTAGCACTCATAAAGCCATTAAGTCATTGAAAATTAGGTCAGGTTTTTTCATTTTGATTAATTACTCATCCTCATGGAATACCAAATGAAATAAAGTTTAAGAATTTACCAACTCCACCTGGTATCGTAAAAGGATTAAATACTAATTTTTGTGTATAGTTTAAAGGTAATACAGTAATTTGGCGATTAATAAAATTATTCATATTTAAAATATCTCAAACATTACATTTACCCATTTTATTATATTCAATTTGAACTTGTCCGACAGTATTACCAAATTCATCTTTTCTTCTAAAATATGATGATGCTTGGGTACTAATGATATTATCAACTGTACCACCGTTTGTTTTTATTTTGCTTGGTGGTGTTATTTTTCAATCTTTAGACCAATAAAACTTAGAATCCTTATCTTCTTTATGAATATTTCGACCAACAGTAGAGTTAGTTGCTGATGTAGTGGTAGGGTCAGTTATAACAATACCTTCACTATTTTTCTGTTTTCAAAAGTCATATCTACTTTCCATATCTTTTTTTCAGTCTTCATAACCAGTTATCATAGTTGGTTGTATCCCTTGAATGTTATATCAACTTACTTCGGGTGATGCATAAGTATTTATTTTATCAGGTGGTGCAGGAAACATGTTATACATTAATAAGTCTCTTGAATTCATTACTTTTTTATTAAATTGACCTTTAATAATTGGTCGACCAATAACTGGCATATCAAAAAAGATTGGATTACCATAAATTTTAACTGCCATTGCTCTAACACCGGGGTCTTTTAATAAAATCTCATCTAATTCAACAATTCCTTTATTTAGTTTTTCATCATAAGTTATTTTAGGAAAACAATAACCTTCCCCTGGGGCACTTGTTTGTATAAATTGTCGTACTGATAAACCACTATTACTAATTTTGTCATTAATACTTGAAAAGGTAATTTCTTGTCATAAAAAACTACCATCATAAGGTGAATAATAATTAATAACATTTGATGGATATAATCATTGTCTATCTTGGGGTGCAGAATTAATATCACCACCACCAATATTTAATCCACGGTCATTAAAGACTGTATAAAAATTATAATAATCATTAATATTTAATTTATCGACATCTTCATCTAAAATTAATAAAGTATATTGTCTTTCAGTTGATTGTTGAGTAAATACTTGTTCGAATTTAGCTTCACCGAATTGGATTGAACTTCTATCATCAATCATATAAGCATCTCAATATTTACCAACTTTAACCTCTTTTGTATAAAAGTTATCAGCTTTATTATCATTATTAATAAAATAACTTAATTTATATTGGTTTAAGTATTCCAACATTCTATTAATATCATAAATATTTTCACCATCAATCAATTTTCAATAAACATTATTATTTTCATCTTTTAATTTTATAGCAAAAGGTGTTTCAATATTTGCTCATATTGTTGAATTAATAGGTTGTTTATTAAAATCATCAATCGTTAAGATAGTAATTTCTTCACCTTTATATTTTTGGACTATTTTTAAACTACCTTGTCATTGTGCAATAGTACTTTCCATATTATCAAATATTCGTGAATAACTACCATAGTCACTTGGTTTTGCATTATTAGGTTTTCAACCTGTTTCAGTATCAGGGATATATGAACTATAAACATTAAAAGGAAATACCATTCAATGTCTGTTATCTCTTATATTTTCTCTGATATCTATTAAAGTATCATGGGCTTGTCTTCTTAATTCTTCCATAACACCTGGGTTAATTCTACTCATTTATTAATTCTCCTTAATTTCTGTTCTACCTTGTAAGGCATTTTGATTATTACCAGTTTCATCATATTCTAGTAATTTATTATTATGTTCTATTTCTTTGGCTTGCATTTTATCTTGTCATGCTTCTACTTTTTCAAAATATTTGGTTGCTTCTAATTCATCAATATTATCATATTCAGTAATTGCTCTTATTGGTTCCATTGTACCATTATCTAATCTAGCAGTAATTAATTCATTTTGTCGAATTTGATCTACTAAACTAGCACTAACAAAATCAAATCCATAAGGGCGTTCACCATTTCCATCTCATAAATCATAATATTTTAAAACTGTATCAAACATTTTAGTATAATATTGTTTACGATATGCTTGTAAATATGCTTGTTTTTCTAAATCTTTTGTTTTAGTTAATAATGACTGTGTTTTATTTTGATCATTATCTGATTTATCACCAAATGGACTAGAAAAATGACATGCTAAGTATACTTGTTCAATAATTGATTTTTGGTCTTCGGTATATGTTTCTAATGTTGGTGTACCTTGTACTACTTGTAAAGATTGGGATAATTGACCATCTACTGTTGATGAACTTGATTGAACAAAAATATCATCAAATACATCTTGTAGTACTTTTTTATTGCCTTTGTTATAAGCAGTCATTAAATCATCACTTAGTATCCCATATCAATGCGTACGATTTGCATATCTTTCTTTTGATTTAATATTAAAACTATCTTCTAAATCAAATTGTAATTTATAACAATTTGCCATTGTAGGTCATGGATTTAAAGTTGTTGATGTTGATAAAAATAAAGGATTAGATTCATTAATCATTTCTCAAAAAGGTACAATACCTAATTTATTTTTAAATTCTTGTACTAAAACAGGTCTAACATCATCTTTAATTTGTGTTTTACTTTGACCAACAACTACTTCATTATTTTTAGGTCAACCTTTAATAACTATTTTATCTTTGGTACAAATTAAATTTAAAATAAAACCACTATCTGATTGATGATAATTTAATCAAATATCAGCACCTTGTTCAATTTCATTTATTTTACTTACACGAGATGTAAAGTTAAAAGGGTTAATTCATAAATCAATATTGCCATCACTAGTTTCTAATAAACCAAAGATAGTTTTACCCATTAAACTTGCTGTTAATTCATTTTTATCTAATTTTTCTTTTATTTTATAAGTTTCATATCATCAATTTAATTTTTTTAAAATATCTTTACGATGAGATTTAAATAAAATATCTTTACCATTTACTAATCGCATTTGATGGCGAGCAATAATATTGGCCAAATTAATTGTTCAATCATAATTATAAAATTTTAAAACACTATTAATATCATTTAAGTTTGGTAAACTAGGGAAAGTATTATGCATTGTTATTTTGCTCCTTTAATTTTAAGATAAGTGCATAATTAATAATATTTACTGTTAATAAATTTGGTTCATTTGCCAAAACTTGAACACATACTTTAACTTTTCGATATTTTTTAATATATTCATTATATAAATTTAATTTACATATTGCGATATTATCTTTTTTTAATTCTTGACAAAGTCTTTTTTTAACTTGTCCACAAACAGACATATAAGGTCTTTTTGCATTTATTACACGCTCATCATGTATTACATAAATATCTTTTTTCATTAATTTATTCACTCCCTTTGTTGTCATAATTTATAATCTGCTGAACTATTATGCTTAACCATTGGTATTAATTTAAAATGTAAAGCATAAAAATCACTATCAAATGTATCATCATATAAGTCTAATACTTTTTCTTCTCTTGCTTCAGGCTTATCTTCTCATTGTATTAATTCATATTGGGTTTTACTTACAGGACATTTTTCTCATAATCATTTTAATTGATTAGTATTTATTAACATTGTGAATGCCTCTACACGATGTCTTACTTTAAATTTTTGTTTTTGTGCTGGTTTAAATGTCATATATTGACCAAAAGAATAATTATATTTTTCTCGGTTTAAACTTTGCAATGTTGAATAAGCACTATCATCAACATTAATTGATATTCCTTGTTGTATTAAATTAAAGTATTGATTTAATTGATTGTTATAAAAATCTAAAATATCTTTAACTTGTTCTAATTCAGTTTTAAATTGTTGTGTAGCATTTGAATGAGTATATTCAGCAACTTTATAGGCTTTTTTATCAAATGAGTTATATATTCAAAAACTAGCCGCTGTTGTATGTCCTTTAGGACTAGTAGCATTAGCAATATCAACACCACCTAATAATTTAGTTGGTTGAATAATATCTGTTGCTTTCATAATATCAATATATCTTGCAAAGATTGATCCACTAGTATTGCCAGGAAGTCCTCAACTCCATACTCTTGCTCTTTCAATATCTAATTGTTCTAATCTTAATTGTTCATTAACTTTATCTTGTGGTAATTCATAATTTAATCTTCAACTAGAATAATGAATAATAATTTTCATATTTCATTTTTCAATATATTTAATTTGCTCATATTTACTACGCATTATTTCTTCATTAAAAGGTAATAATTCATTACAATAACCAACAATATATCTTTTTAAACTTTCAGGATTACATGTATTAATTGTTATTTTATTTTGATAACCACGAATAGCAAATTCTAAATCACTTAAATCTTTTTGTTGAAATTGGTCACATTCTTCTCGTCAATCAATAACTAATTTATATTTATTCAAATCAGCAAAGGCTTTTAATTTTTCTTTCCGACTTGGTGAATGCAATCCTTTACAATATATTTTGCTCCCATTTGATAAAGTAAAAGTAAAATTTGATAAATTAATAGTATAAGGTATATTATTTTCATCTAACATATTTCAGATATTTTGAAATACACTATCTTTTAAATCTTTACTCCAATACATACTAGCAATGATACAAATTGGTTCTTTAATTAATAAACTAATTTTTAATAATTCACCAAACATTTTAATATTTGATATAGTTTTACCACTATATCGCGTCCCAATTTGATTAATTTCATTAACTAATTCATATTTCTTAGCAAATGGATATTTATTACCAATACTACTATTTTGTAACAACCAATAAGGCGTTTCTAACAAATAAGTAAAATGATTAAGCATTATTATCACTTTCTTTTTTAATATCTCTAATATCCGTTTGTAAATTAACTATTATTGGTTCTTGAATATTTAAGTTTAATTCTTGTTCCAACTGTTTTTCTTGCAGTGAATATTTATAATTAAATGCTCGTTGTCAATATAATTTAGCACCATCAGGTGATTTCATCATAAAGTTAATTATTTCACTTTCTATTCTATCAACTTGTTTTTCAAGCAAAGGAACTATCTTTTCGCTCGCATAAGTATCATATCTTCACTTGCGAGAAAGATTGAATTCATTGGTTAAATCGTTCAAAGTATATGGTTTATTAGGTGATTTATTTTGCCAAAATTCATCTATTTTACGATAAAATGTTCGTAAACTTGCTGTTTTTGGATTAAATTCTTTCATTTTTTACTCCTTTATATGGTTAAATATAAGTAGAGAAAAACATGTACTGAAGAACTTGACACGGTTCTTTTTTTATTATTTATAATTTTACATCAAAATAAAAAAAAGTAAAGTAATTTACTTTTTTCAGTTAAATTAATTTGCTAATAATTAACAATTAAATTATAACACAATAAATAAAAAATAATATCTTTTTTTGCATTTTTATTATTTTTGTGTTAATGTGTAGAACTAAGGAAAGAGGGTAAAAAAATGATAAATATTGATAACAATTTTTTTAAGAATTTTAATAATTTGTTATATATACAAAGTATTGAAATTATTCAACAAAATTTAGAAGATTGTGATGAATGAATTTTTAAAAATTATAAAATTGATGAAACTTTAAAAAAATTTAAAGATTATAAAGTAAAAGAAATAAAACCAAGAACATTAACTATTTTAAATGGGAAAATAACTTTTAAAAGAAGAAAATATTATAAAATTAATCCAGAAACAGGTAAAGAAGAATATATTTTTCCTTTGGATAAACTTTTAGGAATTGAAAAATGACAAAGAATAAATAATTCTGTTAAAGAAAAAATATTATCATTTATTGGCAAGAAAAAAACATATCAAGATATTTTAGATACTATGGAACATGTAAAAATTTGTATAAAAACAATTTCAAATATTATGAAAAATGCAAAAACTGATAAAGAATATTACCTTAATAAAACTGATAAAAAAATAAAGATACCTCATACTTTATATATTCAAATTGATGGGACTTATTTAAAAATGTGAAATGAAAAGAAAAAAGGAAAAGAAAAAATAAAAAAACATAGTATATTTTCAACTGTTCATACTGGTTTTGATAAGGTAAAATCAACGAAAAAAAGACCTGTAATTCAAGATAAATTAGGTGTTATAGAGCTAGATAATATTCCAGAATATATTAAAAAAAATAGTAAATTAACTAATTTTGTTAATAAATTACTTACATTAATTACAAGTTATTATGATGTTAATGACAATATTGAATTTATGGTATTAGGAGATGGCGCACTTTGAATTAAAAATATTGTAAAATTTATTCAAGAATATTTTCCTAAAAATAAAGTACATTACACGATAGATAAATTCCACCTTACAAATAGATTTAAAAAATTATATCCTTATCAAAGTAAAAACAAAGAAAACAGAGAAACATACCATAAAGCAGTCGATTATTTTTTTAATGCTAAATATGAAGAATTATTAGAATGTTTAGAAAACAGTGCTTCTTTTATAAAAGAATCAAAAATGAAATTCTTAAAAGAAACAATTAAATTAATTAAAAATAATGAAGAAGGTGTCAGAAATCAAACATTATGAAATAATATTGGTTGTCATATTGAGGGTGATATATCACATTACTGTAAAGGTGTTTTGGTTAAAAAAGCAACTTATCATGAAAAAACTCTTAAAAATAAATTAAATACTAGTATGATGAATTTTAAAAATAAAATTAATTTATTTAATACTAATGAACCATTAGAAGAAAATAGAATTAATTATTTAGTTAATAATTTTGTAAATAATAATTTACAACCAAACTTATATTTTTATTAATTTTATCTAATAAATTAAATAACTTTAATAAACATGTATTTTTGTTGTGGAAAAATTTAAAAAATGTTAAAATGTTGTTGACAATAAAATTAAAAGTAATATAATTTAAATAAGTAAGTGGTATTTTTATTCCACAATTTCTAAGATATTAATTAAAACCCTTAAATAATACATACAGCCTCAAATATCATTGCAATTCTTCCTCCACTTTATAATTAAATTATCTCTTAAAAGTAACAAAAAAAGCACGAAAGTGCTTTTAACAAATTATTTGCAGATAAAAATAAACAATAATAAAAAATTGTAATAATTATGTTCCAATAATTTTATTCATTTCATCTTTTATTGCTAAACTGATATTGCCAAATGGCAAAATAACAGTTTGGGCAACAATATCAATATTTTTTAATTTAAATTTAGTTTTTAACAAAACCAAATCAACTTCGTCTAAATCTTTTACTGTTACTCGCAACCGAGTTAAGGTTGCTTTAACCATTGTAATATTTGTTTTTGTTCCTAAAATACTAATTAAATCATTAATAGAAAAAGAAATCGTTTGTTTTGGAACAAGAATTTTTTGAAAATTAAAAATCTTTTTCCGAAAAATCATCATTAAAATAAACAACAGCATTAAAATCATTGCCACAACAATGATAATAATATATTCAGTTTGCATTATTAATCATCTCCTCTGTTATCATTGCAATGAGCAAATAATAACTTGATCTTCGCAATTAGACTCAAATCATTTTCTTTATCATAGCATAAGTTCAATGTTTTTTGACTAATTTTTAACTCTACATCGGAACTTAAAATTTCTGATTCATAAGTATCAATCACTAAACTTTTTCCTTTCAACTCACCATTTAACCTTATTATTTGATCTTGATCTAAAATAATTGAAGCGTTAATTGTGGAAAAAGTTGAATTTGCCACCGGAGCAATTTCTTTTAATTGCCATAGAGTGGAAATATTAGATGCAATAATGGAACCATTAATTGCTCGCATATAACCTGTTGAACCAGTTTTAGTTGCAAAAACAAGCCCACTTCCCCGGAAATGCTCCAATAAATCATTATTAACATAAATGCCAGTACGAATTGTTTTAACATGGTCAACAACTTTTGCTTCATTTAATGCATAGCGAATAAGATTACCATTATATTTAATTTCTAATAATGGCATTTGGCGAATATGAACTTTATTATTAATAATTGCTTTAATTGCTTTAGGATAAGTATTTTCATCATAGTTGGCATAAAATCCTAATGAACCAGATTTAATTACAATAAAAAAAACTTTATCAATAATATCTTGAAATTTATTAACTGCTCTTAATAAAGTTCCATCCCCGCCAATGATAAAAACATACTGTGGGTTACTAAGAACTTCTTTTAATTCATTTTCTTGTAAAAGTTTATTAATTTTATTAACTAACTTTGTTGATTCTTGATAATCATTTGCAATAATTGCATATTTAACCATTGTTCTCGCCACCTTTTCTTTCATTTAATTATATTATACCTTTATTTTAAATTGAAAACTTAATTAAATAAAAAATAGTTAGCTTTGCTAACTATGATTCTTATTGCGAATTGTTAATAATTCAATATCAGTAAATTTTAATAAATTAGTTTGATTAAGATGATAATGAGTTTTATTATCTGATCAAAAAATATATTTAAAAGTAAAAGTAATGTAAGTTAATCCTTCTTTAGTATGAAATTTATTACATACGCCGCAAGGAACAGATTCTAATTTTTTTGTTTTTTTATCATTGTAAATTGTACTATGAAGTGTAGCAGTTTATTTATTATCATTATAACACCAATAAAATAAATGTCCAATATAATTTATTTTAAAAAAAATTTAGTAGTTTTGTCTTAAATTTATGAATTTTGACACACCAAAAAATAAAATGATTAAAATTTTATAAGTAATTATATTAAAAATTAAACATTTGTATAAAAACTTCTTTTGAAGATAGTCAATGTAAAGATTTTTTAAGTTTAGAGTTTATTATATTAGCAACTTCTTGATAATAATTTTTTGAATAAATACTTAAATCAATTCCTTTGAAAAATCAATATCTAAAATCGCGGATTGCTCTTTCAACTTTGGATTTTTGTGTTGGAGTTCCAGCATCACAAAAATAAACTTTAGAATTTGTTATTTTTTCAATTTTTTCTCAATCAGCAAATTCTTTGCCTTAATCTGTTATTATTCCTTTACATCTATCTTTAAAAAATCTGTTAGAAAAAATTCGTTCTACTGCATTTGTAACTTCTTTTGTTGTTTTTTCTTTTAATGGTTCAATGATTTTAAATTGGGTTAATTCTTCGATTAAAACTAAACAAACACTATTATTTTTACCAACCATAGTGTCCATTTGAAATCAACCAAATTCATATTTATCATGTTTTGCTTCTTCAATAGTTCTAAAATTTCTTATTTTACCGCGATTATCAATCCTATTTTTTGTTTTATATTTTCTACCATGAAAATACAAATTATATTTCTTGAAATTTAAAAATCCCAAATGAATATATTTATATAAAGTTTTAAAACATACTGGAAATTTAATACCAAATTCTTTTTCATATTTTTTACAAATTTGTTCTGGTGAATCATGAAATTTGTTATATTTTTCATTTAGTCATTCTAAAATATTTAGCAATAATGATTATTTTTTAAAACATTTTTGTCGTTTTTGTAAATAATCTTCGTGTGCTAATTTAGCGTCATATTCATTATCTTTTAACCTTTTTATTTCTCGTCTAATTGTATTGCGATTTTTATGCAATATTTTTGCTATTTTAGATATATTGGATTTACCATTTTTTCTTTTTAAAAAATCAAGTTCTAATAAATCTTTTAACATTATTCTTTCTTTAAAAGTAAAATTTTACAAACAAATAATTTAAAAAATTTAAATAGAGTTAAAAGACAAGAAATAACATATCCAATATTAGAAGATGTGTTAATTGATTTAAGAAAAACTAGCATGAAAAAACCAATGCAATTTCAAATAACTAATTCATGATGTGTTATTGCAGTTTTAAAAAATATATTTGATAATAATATTCTTAATAATAAAGATCTTAAAGAAATAGAACAAGAAGAAATTGCAAGTTTTTTTTCAGAAATAAATGTAAATAATGGTGTTAAATTTTCAGAAGTAATTGAACTATTAAAATTAAACCCGATAATTGAGAAAAATTTGGGATTTAATTTAAAGAATATTGATTTAAATCAATGATTTTGAAATAGATTAAATGATATAGAAAAAAGAATGTGGATAAGACATTTAATATGGGAAACTCTTTCTAGACAAGTTCCTGTTATGTTTGATGGTTTATTTGATTTTGGCGAAAGATATGGTAGCAGTTTTCATGCTGCATTAATTGTTGGAATCAAACCAAATAAAGAAAATATACTTGAAGATACTTATTATGTTAGAGACCCATGAAGAGACAGTGAAGGTGAATTTATTCCAGATCAAACTACAGAAATTTCAATGACGGGGGAACAAATTTTTAATATTTTATTTAATCAAATAGAAAACGGTATCGTACTAATACATGAAGATGTTTTTCAATTATTTTGTGAAAAAGCTATTAGTATTTTTTCATCAATTTGAGAAATGACAGAACCAGAATTAATAGCAGCTATAGTATAGTGGAATTAAAATATGAAAAAAATATTAAGTATCATAGGAGCAATTACTTTAATTGGAACAAGTACAACTAGTTTAGTTGTACTTGTTGCTGTTAAAGTGACTGTTACTAAAATACCTAATATTTTTTTAATTTTAGTACCCACCCCTTCTTAAAATATTTTTACATTAATAATATATATAAACTACATATATTTAATATAACTAATTTATAGTATTTAAACTAAAATATAATTGATTATATTTTAATAACATTCATTAATTAAATCTACAACAGAATAAGATGTGCCAACTCCAGTGCCTAATACAACACCAATAAATCCACCAACTAAAGTACCAATAACTGGAACAAAACTACCAACTACTGCACCCGTCAAAAGCCCACCAACACTTCCGATAGAAGAATCTTTCAAAAGTATATTAGCTTTTTCGTTTGTTTCACAAACTTTTTTAAAGTCTCATCCGTGTAAATTTAAATGATATTTTAAGTTATTTGTTTTAAGAAAAACACTTCCTAAGTAATTTTTTCATACTTGTTTTTCTCCTTTTCTTAATCTTGAAACTTTTTATCAAGATCTACCTGCATTATATATATATATATATATGCAAGCAAAGATATTAAGTTTAGGGGTTATATAAAAAGTATTGTATTAGTAAAATATTAATATATAATAAAAGCATAGGTTTAATCTTTTTCCGTAAAAAGAGTTATGCTGACTTGTTAATCGAACAAGGATAAAAAAAGAGGAGTTTATAAAATGGCACTTACAAAAGAACAATTAATAGAACAAGGTTTAAGTGAAGAGATTGCGGAAAATATCTTAAATCAGTTTAATAATGAAGCAAAGCAAATTAGAGAAAGTGTGCAAAAACGCGAAGATGTTATATCAAAAGAAGACTTTATTAAATTATCTAATGAATTAGATGAATTAAAAGCATTTAAAGATGTTCCATCTACTAAAATTGAAGATATTAAAACTAATTTAGATAAAGTTAGTGGTAATTCTTTATCTGAAAAAATGCAAACTTTAAAAGAATTAAAACCTGATTTGTTTGTTGAAGAACAACCATCAGTTTCACCAACTAATTTTATTAAAGATATGATTGAAAAATCTAGTGAAAATAAAAATGAAGAAATTGAAACTATTAAAGAAAAAGGAGCATATACTCCTGATGAAATTAAAAAAATAACTGATTATACACTTAAAAACCTTAGATAATAAGGGAGTGAAATATTATGGCAACAATTAACTTGCCACAAGTACCTTTTATATTACAAGGTAATACAACAGACCAAAAAGCGTATGTTGATATGGTTAATGCTTTATTGCGTGGACCTTTATATAATGAATATGCAAGTATTATGCAGTATGCTACTGCAACCGCAGAACAAGTTGCTTGATTACCAAATGCAGGACAAGCACTATATAATTTAACTCATCGTGTGGTATGACAAGATGATTATTCATTACCAAATGGTGGGACAACTCAAACAATGGGATTAACAAGAATTCCAGTTCCTATTGATAAAAGATTTAATTTAAAATTAATGAATGAAGCTTTTGACTTAGCATTAATAGAACAAAATATTAAAAATGGTGTTATTGCTGATGCTATTTCTAGTGTTGTACAGAATAAATTTGTTAATTTAGAATGTGAATTAATTCAGGCTATTTATGATTATTGTTTAGCAGATGGTCAATATGAAGTAATTCCATTTCGTAGTTATACAGCAGAAAATGCAGATGATGCAAATAAAGCATTCTTTACATTAAATGAAACTTTGATTGAATTAACAAATCAAATTAGTAATTTATATTTTGGTTTACCAACAGATAAAATGTTTATGGTTTTAGGTCGAAGATCATATTTAGGATTAACACCTGCTTTTTTAAAAGTAATTGGTTCACAAGCACAACTAAAATCGATGGTTAATGGTGAATTATATGAAAATACAGCAATGGGTATTCCAGTATCAAAAAGCTTTCATTTAGAAAAAACATATACAAAAGGACAAGTTAACCGTGATAAAGGTTATAATTTTACTAATGTAAATGGTTTAATTATTAATAAACAAGTATGAGCTTATCCAATTAATATGGATACTATTCAACAAGTTTTAGATAATGATACTGCTAATCCTAAATGAATTGGTAAAGTTCAATATGCAACACCAACTATTTTATATCCTAAAACATGTAAAATTATTTTGGAAAAACAACCAAGCCAAGATGAAATTACTGCCGCTAAAAGTAATCTAAATAAAACTTTTAGAGTTCCAGTTGATTATCTAATTTCAGCATCAAAACCAGAATCAAAACCAAATAATCAAGGTTAATATAAAATGAATTTACTAATATTACGCGTTTTAACTTTATTAGTATCTAATTTAGAAAATAAACCTTTAATAAGTAAATTTGTAAATTTAATTAATAGAGTTAATCAAGTTAAAAATAAAATATTAAAGCCAATTAATTATATTAGTGATAAATATAATAAAATTACAAATAAAGTTGAAGATATTTATCAGTGATTAAATCCATTTACTTATTTAGATTTAATTAAAAAAGGTCATAAAAAAGAAATTCAACAAATATTAAGTCAATTAGAAAAAGATAATAATATTAAAAATAGAAAACAATTTAAAAATGAAAATTATTTAAATACTAATTGACAACCTTTAAATAGTAGTTGACTTGATAGTGGTATGTTTAATATTACAAATAAATTAACTTTAACAGGTAATTTAACTATTTTAATATATACAAAAACAGCAAAACATCCGAAATTTTATGGACCTTATGTTTATCCTAGTGTTCCAGTTGAAATATGAAAATTATTAAGTAATGCTGTATCTAATGCAGGATCTTTATTTTGGCGTTATTGATTAAGAAAATGATTACCTAATCATTTAAGATATTATATTAAAAAACGATTACCACAAGCATTAAAAGAAAAATATCCCAAAGGAACTACTAAATTAACATTACCAACAGTTCAAAAATTACAACAAATTAAAAAGTTTATTAATAATTTAAAAATTGGACATTTTAATTTTAATTTTGCTGGTGAAATTAATAATAAAAAATGATATCGTGAACGCCGAAGTGATGTTAAAAATATTAAGAATTTATATAAAACACCAGTTAAAAATATTTTTTACAAAACTAATCAAACTATTAAAAAAATTAAGAAAGCAAAAGCAAGAGTTAATAGTTATAAGCCAAGTAATTTAAAAAATAAATATCGTAATAAATTAAGAGGTGTATTATATGAAAAATAATTTAAATAATTTATTATTTATAACAGTTGAAGATGTTAAAGAAAGTAAACTTTGACAACCTATTAATGAAAGAAAACAATCTGCTTATAATGATAATTTAATTTATAATGCTATTTTAAAAACTAGTTTATGAATGGATAGATTATCAGGTGGAACAATTTCCGATAAGATTAATAAAAAAGAATTATTTCCATGAGTAAAAAAAGATAATACTGGTTTAATTGAATATGATAAATGATTAAGTTATATTCAATCTGCTTGTTTATTAGCAGTTATTAATTGATATTTACCAAAAGGAGTAAATGATTTAACTGGTAGTGCATCATTTTCACAAGGTGGAGTTGCTTATTCACAAACTAATGACCCTGAAGCAAATGAAAATATTACCAGAGATGTTAAAAATGCTTTAAAATTAGCAGGTGAAATAATTGATATTATATCTAGTAAAACAGTATCTAGACCATATAATTATAGTTTAGATAATTATGCTCATTCATGAGAAGAAGAATATAAACATATTAGTAAAAAAACTTTTTATCCAACATTATTATTTTGATTAAAAGAACGATTGCAAACAGATAATTCAATAAATATTTTTTATCCAACTGTTAATGATTTTTCTAAAATTGATTATAACGAATATATTAAACTTATTGTTCCATTTGATAATGATAGTATTTATTATGAAAATAATGTCTGAAAAGCAAAACAAAGTGGCGATATTCCAACAGATATTATTAAAGATAGTGATTTAAATAAAAATTATATTGAAAAAGTTGATGGTAAATATATTGTAAAAACATCACAAGATATTAATCTTAAACAAGATAAATTAGTAAGCGGTACAAATATTAAAACTATTAATGGTTCTTCATTATTAGGCAGTGGTGATATATCTATTAGTGGTGGCAATGATTGAGAATTAATTAATTATCCAGAAGCAAACGAAAAATTAACATTTAAAATTCCAAATTATGATTTAACAAAATATTACTATAAAATATCAATTTCAATAACAGATTATGCATCTGCTAATAAATTTGTAACATATTATTTTGAAACAATATCACAAAAATCAATTTTTACATTTTTAGCAGATAATTCATATGAAAGAATAACAATTAAGCAAGACGGCTCAATTTCAAATTACACAAATAATATTGTTATTAAAGATTTAACAATTAAAAGAAAATTAATAAATAATAGCGAATTAAGGGCAGATGAACCACATTCTATTTATAAGCGTGATATGGATACTGATTTTTCAAAAGAAACATCGGATTCTTATGATATATTGATAAGAAAAATAAATAGTGCAACAACTATTAATGAATTAAACTTACTTGAAAAACACCCAGTATGAAGAATTATTTCAAATAATAGAAATGATATTAAAGAATTATTTAACAAAAAATGATTAGAATTAAATAAAAATGAATAAAAAATTAAATGAGGTAAATAATTATGAAACAAGATAAAATGACTTGATTAAAGGGTGTCTTACCTTGAAATTGATTTAAAAAAGACCCTATTCCGACTTATAATTGAACTCATAAAGATATTAGAGAATGAGAAAGGAAATATAAAATTCGTAGTTGAGTAGTTAGTTTTTATACATTGATATTTTTAGCATTAAATTGTTGATTAGAATATGGCATGATTAATGCAATAAAAGATAATATTAATTGATATAATTATGGTCAATATTGAGGTAATGGAATTGCCATATTATTAACCCCTTTATTTACACACGGAATTCAGGGTATATTTGTTGCTAGTAGTAAACCAAAAGTAGATATGAAAATTGATATACCACGATTAAAAATATCTAAAATGGGATTAGTATTTACAATATTACCTTTAATTACTTTAATAATTTCTTTAATTATTATTTGAATTGATAAATCAAAATGAAAAAAAGACCATTTAAGACATTGTTTAGAATGTCGAATTAATCCGCGTGTTATTCAACCAAGAATAGCAAAACAATGAAATAATTTAGATGGTATAACATAAGAAAATAACAAAGAATTAAATTTAAAATAGACTATATATTAGGGGTGGTTGATATTTTTGGGTGGTTATATAGTTTAATTTATAAATTATTTTGTTTTGAAAAAATAGATGGCCACTGTTTGAGTAAGGATAAGAAAGGAAATATTAAAATGGAAATTAGTAATGAAATAGTAATTGCTTTACTTGTATTAGCAGGTGCAGGCGGAATGGGTAGTCTTGGTATTCTTGGATTATCTGCTAAAAAAATTAAAAAATATAAAGCAGAAATTAGAGAATTAAGAACTGCTGTTATTGCCCACGAAAAACATTTACGAGGGCCTGATTATGCAACAGAATTAGCATTAAAAACAGGTCAAATTAAAAATGTTAAAAAACAAGTTAAAGTAAATGACAAAAAACAACAACAAAAAGATGCTATTAGACAACTAACAAATAGCATTTAAAAAATAACCAATTAAGGTTATTTTTTATTTTTCTTTATTGTGTTTTATATAAAAATTAATAAGATGTTCTATTCGTTGTGAATAAGTAAGGCCATTAAATTCATTTCAAACTTTTTCTTCATTTTCATTTAAGTAAATATTAACATTACGAATTAATTTAGAATAATATTTTTCTGTTTTTTGATTATATGAATTTTTCATAATATTAACCTTCATAATTAGCAATAATAATGGCATCTCGTAAATGATTACTTATTTTCTCATTATTATAGAATCAACCTTTACCATATTGATAAGTTAAATTATTATCTTTATCATATTTTCATATACAACTATCATTATATTTACTTAAATTTTCCATATTTTTAACAACTGATTTAGTATGTTTTGGTGATACTCAATTAACATTATTTAATTCGTGTGTATCATATTTAATTACTCCAATTATTTTTAATAAATCATCACGGTCTTTTGAACCATTAGCATTTGTATATAAACAATCTTCAATATTAATAATTGCATCTTGTTTTAACTTATCTAAAATAATATCGGTTTGTGTAATTCAATAATGATTTGTATATTCAGATTTATCAATTAATTTATTATCTTCAAAAATAGCAACGGCCGTAGTGCCAGTTCCTGATGGGTCAATACCTATTTTTATCAAGTCGCTCATTCCTCATCGTTGTTAACTGTTGGTAATACATTTGATATATCTTCTTCTTTTACTACATTATTATCTGTCAATCTTTCATTTGATTCATGTAATAAATTATTATTTGATATATTTTCGTTGCTAATTTGACTCTTATTTATGTTTATATTATTATCATTATCAATATAAATCTTTTCATCATTAGTTGTAATAACTGCTTGGTCTGATTTATAAGCTTGTTGTAATTCGACTGACATAATACCTCATTTTCGCAATAAACTAGTTAATACTGTTTTAAGTGCCATTTCATCAAAACTAGCAATATAAAATGATTTATTTTTAGCATAAGTTTTAGAATATTTCATAAAATGATTTTCCATTTGTTCTTTTGTCATATATAATGTTTTTTCAAAACCATTAACCATTTTAAAATATGCTACATAACCTATAATTGGTAATTTTTCTCTTTCATCTTCATTTTGTATTCAATTAAAACTAGTTCCTTTTAATCTATCATAATTTACTAATTCATTTTCTCTGACGTCTGATACTGACATATCTAAATATTGACCGCTTCTTTGAGCTAATTGAATATAACCTTTATAACCCATTTGAAATTGTGCTTGATTAATTCATTCTTGGATTTCACGACCATTAATAATTCTTGTTATTTTAGTATTATATGGAACGACATAAGCATATCCGAATTGCTTTTCCATAGGTAAATTTAATAAAACACCTTGATAACAAGCGGTCATAATTGTTTTTGGGTCTGCTTTTTGTAATAATTCATTACTGTTTGATATTGAAACTATATTACTCTTAAATCTTGCAATTTCATTTTCATTTGAAAATTTACTTTTTATTCATTCTGTTGCTTTATCTGTTCTTAAAAATTCAACAATATTTGCCATATTATTTTTCTCCTTTATTTATTTTAAAATTAATACCTTTAATACCAATTAAATTAATATCTTTATTACTATCTCATTGTTCTTTAATTTCATTTTTAACAATTTGTTCATCAACAATTAAATAGTTTTTAATAAGATTAATAAGTTCTAATTTATCAGCTTTTTGTAAAAAATCATCATTAATACCTATAACTTCAATATCTTTAACTAATAATTTTTCTTTACGAAAATTACTAGTAATAATTTTTAATTCTTGCATTTGTTTTGCTACACTTTTAATTTCTAAAAATTGTTCTTTTTTGTGATTTTCAATAATTTCATTTTGTTTTTGAAATTGAATATTAATAACACTATTTTTAAAAGAATCATGATTACTTTTAATATTATTTTCTAAATTCAAAATATCTTTTCTAATAAAATTTAATTCATCTTTAAAATTTTTTATTAATTCTAATGGTTCTCTAAAAATATAATCAATTTTTGAAACTACTAGTTTTAAATCTTTTAGTGATTGTGATTTATATTCTCCATTTATTAATCAAGCTTGTTGTCGATATATAAATTCTGCTAATTCTTGCCCATTTTCATCAATTCATTTTTTAATTGTTAATGCTTTTAAACTTAATTCTTTAAAATCATTTCCTTTTAAATAAAATGGATAAGTAATATTTTTAACTTCATTATTTAATTTTAAGTCTTCCATAATTAAATTTCCTCCAAATTCATATTCATAATTAAATTATCAATATACTCATAAGCACCGTCTTCTGAGTGACATTTTTCTAATGCTATATTAAATAAGTCTTCTTCGGTATAAACCTTACCATCTTCATCTTTTCACATATTTACTCACATCCTTGTCATTTAATATTTTTGTTTTCTAAATCAATAATTGTAGTTTTACAATAATTTAAATTTTCAGAATAAATTCTTGCCTCATCAAATGTATAAAAATATGTAGTATTTAAGCTATATTTATCTTTTGTTACTAATAAGTATCTTTTATTCATAATTTATCACCTCATAATCTGCTTCTTCATCTGCTAAATAATCACTAATTAAACTTTTAACTTCATCAATTTCATATCATTTGCAATTTAAGTCAAAATTTGTTGGCAATGAAATATTACCCACATGTCGTTCCTCATCACCAAATTTAAGATATAAATTTAACTCTAAATTATCTGAATAATCACTATCAATTTGTGCATAAATAATATCTTTATTGGTAATTTTTAATGCTTTATTACATATCATTTTTTATTTCCTCCTAATTTTGTTTTCCTAATGCTCAATGTTCATCAGTCATATCTTCAAATGATACTGAATAACTTTTAAGCATTAATTCATTTAATTTATTTTCTTGATTACATTTAAAGCAATAACCTCAATATCTTTTTTTAAGACAAATTTTATTTAACTTTTTCATATAAACCTCCTAAATTATTCCTTTGATTTTTTGGTCAATTTGTAATATTTTTCAACCATCAGAAGCTAAATCTAAAATATCGTTAATTTTGTAATATTGCATATAAGAAGCAATAACATCTCATTTATCTTTAAATAAATTTAAGTACATTTTGGCTCATTCTAAACATTGCAAATCATAATGTTTTTTATGATGTGAAATACGACAATTAATAGGTTGACAATTAACTCAATAAAATGATGTTGTTATTTCATTTCAAGTTTTATTAATATATTTACTTTTATATTCTGTCATTTATTTTTTCCTCCTAGTTTTAACTCGCTGGCACTCACTCCCAAGTGAAAGTGCCAAGCGAGAATTAGTTATATAAGTATTTATCTATTTACTTACTACGCCATCCGCCTCACTGGGGGTGAGCGGTGGCGATATGTTAATTGTTTGAATGTTTAATAATCCACAGTTGTTTTTTTAATATTGACGCCAGACATATATATGTCTTCCTTTATCCGTGCCCATTTGTGCTTTTGCTCTGGGATTTGACGTTCAGTTTTTAAATTAAAAATTCACTCGCATTTTAAAGGACCAAATGCTATAAAACTCCAACCAACCACACTTTTCGCAAATTTAATTGTAAAGTCACTATCTCTATTTTTATTGTCGTTTGATATTAACCTTGGACTTATCACGACTATCGCTTAGTTCTAATGAACCAGCGCCGATTTACATTTTTCCTCATACACTATTTCAGTACTTGCCTCGGCCGGCTGTGGAATAAAAACACTTAGTTATTTAAAATAACCGTTTCGCTCTGCATTAAGTTGTTTTATAAAATTTAAGTTTTAATAAACCAGTTTCATAATCAAAGATAATTTTTGAATTTTCTAGGCGTTTATAAAACCGCTTTTGTGTTTTATCTTTTACTTTATTCAATAAATCTTTATGTTTTTCACAAGTTCATAAAACTTTATTTGATAAAAATTCTTCGGTAATGAATGATATTGCTTTATAGCAATTATCAACATCACATATTGTTTGTTGCTTATTAATTTTCATTACCTACTCCTTCCTTTATTAAGTTTTTTATTAGCAAATTAATTAACTGAAACAGAGAAAGGACAACACCTTAAAATTGGAGAAAAAACAGGTACACTTTATAAAGATTTCTAAGATATTTAATAAATGTGTAAACAACTTAAAGAGGGTATCAAAAAGTTGTAATAAAAAGTTTCTATTTTAAGAATTTAAGATGCTGTCCTTTCTCTGAATCAATTAATAATTTTGGTTTTACAAATAAAAAAACCATTTTAGTAAATGGTTTATTATTTTTATTCAATTTCTATGTATTTGTTAAAACCCTTCTTTTTTACATGCGACCACGTTTGTATTCTTCAATGATGTAACATTCATTTTTGTTGTCTTCTGTAATTTGTTCATTAATAAATACTATTTTTAAGTCTAATGTTTCTAAAAATTCTTTGTCTTGTTTTGAAATATCATTAATTAAAATATCTTTTTCATCAATCATTACATAACTTGTGCTATTATCTTGGACTGTGGTATTTTGTTGAATTTGTAATTTAAAGTTAAAATCACTAATTTCATAACCAGTTATTTTAATATATTCATCTTTGTCAATAAAACCTATTTTAACGCTATTTTGAGAGTAATTTAAGATTGGTTTTTGCTTTGTCTTAACAAGATTATTAATTTTATAAATATATAAGGTTCTTGCACGGTCTTCAGTAAATAATTGTTCTAAGTCAGGGTTGCTGTACTGCGATTGAGCAGCAAAATCTAACGAAATACTATCGATTGAATAGTCAATTGGTTCATCATTTTCCGCTAATTGTGCTAACATTTTTTCTGATGGTTTTAACATTATTTTTGTTCTCCTTGTTCTTCATTAGGTATATTTATAATAGTTTCATTGTTATTTAATTGTCTGTTTAAAGTTGCATTTACTGGTAAGCGAACATCAACAATTAAATCATCAATATTTTTAATATTAAATGTTCTACTATTTAAAATAGCATTATCATATTTAATTAACTTAATAATGAATTCAGTTAATTTAATTTCTCTGATATATATCATTTGTTCATACGAAGCGTTTGTTTGAATATTAACACCAGCAACTTCCGCTTGTGTTTGTTGAGCCCCCTTAGCGATTGCGGGAACATGGTGGCGATTTATTTTATAGTAATTAGTTAATAATCAATCATATATTTTGGTTAATTGTTCACCTTTAAAATTACCAGCAATATAGTCTACTGGTTGAAAATTACTATCGGGGTCTCCTTCAACTAATAACAAGTCATTTTCAATAAACGAAGCTAACATTTTACTAATTTCTTGGTCAACAACACCAGTAACTCCATTAGTATTAATGGTAAATTTACCACTATTTAATAATGGGTCTAACATAATCTTTTCCGCAATAATATCTAAAATACTAGCAAATTGTTTACCATAACGAGCAGAAGGTTCAAAATTAGGGTTATTAGGAATAATTTCAATCGGAATAAAATTAAGTGGCAATATTTCCTCTCTTTGTAATGTTGTATAGTTATTTCATTTAGTATCATCAATATATAAGTCGGTAATAGTACTGTATAATCGTGTTTTTAACTTTCTAATAACTTTTACTTGTTTAGTTACATAATTAATTTCTAATTTTTCAGTAATAAAAACACTCTGGTCATTTTTAATATAAGGGTCATAATCAAAAGTACACGAAACTAAATTACCTAATTCGTCATATTGGTCATTGTAAAAATCAATCGTAATAAAATTAAGTTTTGAATTATTAGCAAAAATAAAATATGCACCTTTACCATTCTTATTAATTTTATATTCGTTATATCAATTCTTATTAGTAAAGTCTTGTATTTTTAAAAAGTTATTAATTAATTTAGTATCTATCTGTTTATTATTAATTGGATTATAAATGCTAATTTCTAAATCACGTGGATTTAAAAAATTAGCATTATCTTCACAAATTCTTTTTTCTAAAATTTCATTATGTTTTTGAACAGTAACATTTTTACGATTAGTAATCGTTGATGCTAAATTAAGATAATAACTATCAATATCATATTCTTTTTTTAATTTCTTTTTTACTGGTAACAATCCCATTTATATCACCTCTTTATTTCGTATCTTCTTTTTTAATAACATCTTCAATACTATCTTGTTTTTGTTGTTTGTTTTGAGTTTTGATAAATCTAATAGTTTCAATAATTAAAACTATAATTCCTGCTCCAATAAGCATTGCTGAAACAATAACATATGCTGGTCAAGAAATACCTAATGTTTTTTCTCCGATAAAACAAATAATAATTCCGGCAATAAAAAACAATGATGAAACTCCAAAGATTTTCAAAAACATAATCATATCTTTAATAGTTACTTTTGGCATAATACCATCTCCTTCCTAACTTACTTTTTTTCTTTCAATATACAATCCTTTAATTTCAACACTATTTGATATTGATGATAATTTAAACTCACCGTTGGAAAATAATTGAATGGTAATTCAACGACTTGGATTATTTCCATATGATATTCCACTTGCTAATTGACCTTTAAAGTTTATATTCGTAATTATATATAGTTCTATCTCAAGCGTTGTATAACACCATAAACGATAATAATATTCTGACTTATTAAAATTTTTAATTTTATATCCTTTAGAATCTTGAACAAAATCACTAGTATCAACAACTTTTCAATCATTTGATATTTTAGGTAAATCTTTTTTCTGTAAATAAAATTTATCTAAATATTTAGTAGTACCAAATGTATCATCAGTACTTTCAATTCCCGCAACTGTACTATCAATAATCATATAATCAGCAGTATTTTTACCACCTTCAAAACTAGGGTCTCAAATTCTTAATTCCCCGTTTTCAACATTAAAATCAGCATTAACACGACCACTACTATTAGGTAATAAAGTTATTTTATTTTGTTTTAAATCTGAAACCATTAATTCATCAGCAGTATTTTTAATAATTGTTTTATTATCAATTTTAATATCACTACCGCCACTTTGTTTTGCTTTTCAGACACCATTTTTTCATAAATAGTATCATTATCAAAGGGAACATTTATTTCATTATTGTTATTTTTAACAATAGTTTTATTGTCAATCTTAGTTTTTTCTTTTTCTATTAAAGCATCAACTTCTAATTGAGTATAATATGCTTCTAAATCAATCATTGTTAAATCAATACCTTCTTCTTGAAAAGTACGAAACATTTTCTTTAAAGTTGTTAAATTAGCCAATTATTTTGCATAGGTAGGCAATATACCTTGTCAAGTAATCATAGGGTCATTTTGCGATGAATAATTAATATCACCAACACTCATATTTGCCGAAGTAAAAAATTCAATTGGAATGCGATTAAATGTTCAATGCTCAATCGTAATAAACACCATATTAATACAAATTTTCTTTAATAATGGATCTTTAAATGTTTCAAACTTTAGTTTTGAAAATGGATAGTTTAAGTAAGAATTAATCATATTTTGGGCTCTTAAAGCAAATGTTTTAAATCATAATTCTACATCATCTTTAAAAAACTTATTATAACGAACTGGAACTTGTGTAATTTTACCTGTCATTGGAATAAAATTATTATAATTTTCCAAAGTAACATTTTGTCATAATTCATTTAACATTTAATCATCTCCTTATCATTTACTTTTTTAGAATATATTTTCTTTAATATAAATTTTTTACTATTTAGTAATGTTTTTGTTTTAATTGTTTTGTTTAAATCTTGTTTTGTTCTGAGTTGTTTATATGCTTGAAATACTAGTCCATTACCTAACAAACTAGTAACCGCACTATCTTCTAGCGTATTTAACAATTTATATTTATTAAAGTTATTTTTAAATTGTTCTTGCATTTTTAATATCTTAGCAATTGTCCGATATATTTTAAAACTATCTTTTACTACTTGCTGATAAACAAGTGGGGCAAAAGAAACTAAATTAAACAAACTTGTTTTTTTAAAATCCCCAACCAATAAACCACTCACTGTTCATATAGAATTTAAACGGTTCAGGAGCCAAAGCAAACTGTTCTGCTTTGATTAAAGTTGTCATAACGACAATAGGGGCATATTTAGGATTTTTATAATATATTGTTAAAGCAACTTCACCCGCAACTGATAAAGGAACAATTTTAACTGCTAAAAAAACATCAGAACCATAAGCAAGAGGTAATAATTGACCTTTTTTAATAGCCTTAGTTTCAAATTTAGATAATATTTTTTTAGTTTTATCAGTAATTTTACTAATTACTTTTTGTTTAATAGTAATTATTTGTTTTTCAATTGGGGCTAATAATTTTTAGTTACTTTTTGAATATAAAAATTTGGGTTTAAATGATTTAAAATTTTATTTAATTTAATTGGTGTTTGATGAAAAATATTTAATAATTTATTATTATATATTTTACTGCCCCGCATTAAATTAGCATTTAATATCAGGTTTTTACCAACACCTTTTTTATGAAGATTAGTCATTATGTTATATCACTCATTAGTATTAATTTTGCTTATTTTATCAATATTTAATCCATATTCAGACAATCATTTATTAGCATTTATTTCATTTATGCGTGGTATTTTTTGAACTAATGTAGGACTTATTTTTTGAATATTTTTTTCAATTTTTAATAAATTATTAATTGTTTCTAATTTAGAAACTTTAAAACCCTTATAAAAATTATTTCGGGCTAATTTTCCAATTGTATATAATAAAGTTTCATTATTAGCTTGTTTTGTAAAATCAAATATTAATTTATCAGATAAAATCTTTTTACCTCTAACTTGTCTTACAACATCTTCTAAATTATTATCAGTTATTACACCTAATTTTTCAAGTAGTTTAGTTTCTTTCGCTAATTTTAAAATTTTAGTTGTTCGAGCAGCACGCGTTAATTTTCCAATACCACCAATTGCAGGTAGCAAATTTAAGGCAGTACTTTTTACTGTCACTTCTGATGTTAATTTATCGTATATTTGATTTACGGCAAAATCGGTTGCTGTTTCTACTCCAAATGAGATAAATGCTGCGGCAAAATTAGATAATCCCGCACCAAAACCAACAGCCGAAGCAATACCACCAGTTAAAACTGATAAACCAAGTGCTAAAACTTGAATTCCTAAAAATTCTAATAACTGTAAACCAAAATTTTTTTCTTGTTGTTGGATTGACAATCTAGTTGTATTTTTTTTAACAGCATAAATAAGGGCTGTTTTAGATGTTCCAATTGGCATATATATCAAACGAAAAAGTACTATTTTTTAGTACTATTAAGAATTTTTAATTTTAACATCAATCGGATTTGTTTGACCAGTAGCGTTGTTTTTACCTTCAATTTGAACTTCAACAGTTTTATCATTTGTAATATTAATTGGTCAGTCTTCACCTTTACTTTCAATAAAGTAATCAAAATCACTTTCAGTTAAAGAACTATTTACTGCTTTTACTGCTTTTAAAACAACATCTTTAAATTGTGATTTTAACTGTTCGGCTGTTGCTTTTGTTGGGTCTGTAACATGAATATTTGGTTTATCTATTTTATTAATTTTACTAATATCAATTTTTGAAACAATATGTTTAATAATTCCCTTAGGTTCAACTACTGCCCCACCTAAATATAAAACTCTTTCCATAATCAAAGTATTACCCATTCCAGTACCCAATGCAGCTGCACCAACTCTTAATGGAGTATGGTCTTTTTTGCGTAAGATAAGAGGGTCATATTTTTTACTAAATTTAAAGGCAATTGCATTAACACCATCTGGTAATAGAGTAATTGTTCCTTCTGAACCATCTTTATTAATAATTGGTAATTTTTTAGGAACCATATAATATGTTGTTCCTTCAACAGTTTTCATTGCTCCGCTTGTTTCAATTACATTGTTTATTTGGTCATTTGCTCCAAGTTGTAACTGTAATTTATTACGAATTCCACGAATAAAATCAGCCGAACCCAAGACAACTGTTTCTGATGGGGTAAATCCATTTTCATATATTTTATCCATAATTTTATCGTGAATTTGTAAAGCATTAGTATTATCTGCTTTTTGGTCTTGAATGGTTGTAACTACTCTTTTATTAATAATTTCTAAAATTTTATTACGTTTATAAGCAACCTCAGTATCCATTGCTTGCTCAATATCGGCAGCCCAAAGATTAGGATTAAAATCATTTTCTACAGGGTCTAATTTACGAGCAAAAGTTAAAATTGTATCTAATTCAACAATTTTATCATCAAATTCTACTTCTGAATAATTTAATAATTTATCATCAGCATTAAATACTTTCCCATCTTTACCAGAACCTTCATTATATTTAATATTTTTCTTTCTTTTATATGCTAAACTAAATTTACTTGCATCTTTTAATGCAAATAATGCTTCTCAACTAAATTTTTGTTGATAAGTTTGTAAATATCATTGTTCAAATGTTTCTCGATCTCGTTTTGTTGCTTGATTAGCAATATCTCCGAAAATTTTTTGTGGGTCTTGTGCCATAATTTACTTCCTTCTTTCTATTTATTAAATACATTGTCTGTATCTAAAATATTGTTTTCTTTGTTTTCTACTTTTGGTACGCCCCCAGTATTAACTGTTTGTACCTTAATTAATTCATCATAAACACTTTGCAATTGTGTTTTAATGATTTCAATATCATCAGTAATATCATAAGACTTTAATAAAACATTTTTAAATTCTTCATTATCAGTTAAAGAATTAATAAAGTCAATTACTTCAATTTGTTTTAATTGAATTGTTTGTTGTTCAATTTGTGAAGTTAATTCAGTATTTTTTGTTTGTAGTTCGTTGATTTGCTGATTACTATTTTCTAAATTAATTGCATTAAATTCTTCAACTTCAGCAGTATTTTCTAAAATAATTTCAGCAGTTTTAATATCTAAACTACCATCTTCATTTTTAATAGGTTCACTATTTTCATTAATAAGAACATATTTTACATTTTTTAATGCCATTTTAATCTTTTCCTCCTATTTTTTAATATTTGTATTTGTTCTTTTTCTAATCGCTTTTTGTATAATTTCAAAACTTTCTACTCTAAAAGACAAAAAATAGCGTTTAGTTTTTATATTTAACTGATTAAATACTGAGCCTTTAATTTTTATCTCATCATCTTTTTTTAATTTCAAAAACTCAGTTAAAACAGATGGGTTATATATTGATAATGTTGAGTAATTTAATCCTTCTCACTGACATTTAGCCGAACAAGCATCAACCTAAACCCCACCAGCAACAAGAGCCTTAATTTTTGTTTTAATAGGATTTTCATGTAATCTAACAGTTAATTCTAACTTATTAACTTTTTTATTTTTTATTTTAGGTTTATTAGTTATTGATTTTTTAGGTAAATTACTTTTTGTTTGAGACATTATTTAACATCCTTATTAGATAATTTGTCATATTTTGAACTGTCAACTAATATTCAATCGATAGAACCTGTTGAATATGGATTTTTGTAAAAATCTTCTTTATATAATTATTGTTGTTTTAATTCTTCAATTTCACTACCTAAATTTTGATTAAAATTATGTGCCATATCTATTTGTTGTTTAAAACTATTTATTTCTTGCTCTTTTTCAGCAAGTTCTTTTTTAAGTGTTTCATTTTCTTCTTTAAGTTTGTTAAATTTAATTGATTCTGTTATTGTCATTATTTATCACTTTCTTTTTTAAAAAATATTGTAAATGTTTTCAAGCATCTAATTCGTGCTCTGTCATTTTAATATTTCCTTTATAAATATAATTTTTCTTAACAACTGGTGATTGTAAAACATAATTTAAATTAAATAAATATTTGCATAAAACTTTTAAACCACCAATAAATTTAGGAGTAGATAATGGATTTTTTATTTTTAAACCCTTATGAGGTTGATAATCTTCAATTATTACAATAACTTTATTTAAATAAGAACAAATTTTATTTTTAAACTCATTTAATATTAAATACATATTATTTATTGCTTCTTCTTCATTTTTGGAATTAAAAGTAATATTATTAATTATTTTCTTTTGCAAAACATTATAAATAATAATACCAGTTTGTCCAATTCCAGCAGGATCAATTGCAATAATATATTTTAATTTATTTGTTTTATTTTTTTGTCAATTTGTAATATTTTTCATCCATCGGATGCTAAATCTAAAATATCGTTAATTTTATAATATTGCATATATGAAACAATAACATCTCACTTGTCTTTAAATAAATTTAAGTACATTTTGGCTCATTCTAAACATTGTAAATCATAATGATTTTTATGATGTGAAATACGACAATTAATAGGTTGACAATTAACTCAATCAAATGATGTTGTTATTTCATTTCAAGTTTTATTAATATATTTACTTTTATATTCTGTCATTTATCTATACTCCTTAATTCTTTTTATTTGTTGCTCAAATTTCATCATTAATATCATTTACTGTTACCAGATAAGCTTGTATCATTTTAATTCTTGTAATTTATTTTTAATTTTTTTATTTCATTTTTTCATCAAATATTTTCCTTTCTGCAAAAAACATAACATTCCTTTATTGGTTAATATTTTGATATTTAGTAAATAATTTATTTTAATATTTAATTACTTCGCCGCCCGCTCCACTTTGAAGGTGAGCGGGGGCGGATAGGATATTTTGATAGAGTTTACCCCCATACGGAAATAAAAAAAACAGTTTACCCAGTTATTAATTACGCTTCATCCATCCCTACACAACTTTATATAAAGAAAATAACCTTTTGGAGTTCCAACCCTCTTGTTTTTTTAGTGTCCGATATTGTTTTTTTCGGTTTAACAGCACTCTTTTTATGAAAACAAACCAAAAAACACATGCTCTGACATTTCGCAAGTGATTAATCTTGCCGAGAATTAAAGAAATAAATAGGAGTAGTAAATCCAATCGCTTTCACACTTTCTTTAAGGCTTCGTGCCATATGAGTTATCCATCTTTAAGCATCAAAAAATATTAAGTTTTAAAGATTGAATTTTGGATTAATCGTTAGATAGTATCTTTATTTTTTTATCTCATTATCTTTTTTAATTCTTTGTTTATTAAATATATTTTTTTAGTAATTATATTTAACAATTAACTAACAACTAAATAAAACAATTATTCAAAATTTTTTAAGAAAAGAAAGGATGGATTTTTCTGAAAAAACATATTTTATTAAGTGTAAAAGATACTATCTAACGATTAATCCAATAAATATAAGTATTTTTTACAAAATAAAAAGCACTTTATTCTTTTTCAATAAAGTGCTACATTTGCATTTACAATTTACACATATAAAAAACTTTGTGGTAGATAAAATAATAAAATATGGGTTAATGAAACAATTACAATCCCTAAGAAAAACATTGGTAATCAAGCAAATGGCCACATATATTTTGCACCAATAAAGTTTGTATTTCAACCACCAACATTAAAACCACCATTGTTCCATGGTTCACCGCTACTTGGCTCCACAAATAATTGGTTTGTTTTAAAAATTCAGTCTCAAATTACTGCAATAACAGAAAATAATGTTAATCATAATAACTGTCATTTAAATAATAAACCACTATAAGGCTTTCCCACTAAACCATATTTATAAACATATAAATAAGCAAAAATAATTAATGTATGAAGAATAAAGTAATTATAGTAAAAGAAATTATCTAAACTTCAATAACCATTAACCGACGTTATAATTGGTAAAATTGGTAAAACAATTGCTGAAGGAGCAACAACTTCAAAAAATTTTCGACTAGGAAAAATTAAAATAAAGCCCGATAATAACTGGTGTAAACTACATAAGTGTAATGGCATAACTTCACTTAAACCACGAATTTGCGAAGGTCCCACCGGTCCTCAAATTCACTCTGTTTTTAAAACAACTGCTAAATAAGTTACTCAAATCGCATATGTTAAGAAATAAGTTATAATTTGATAAATCCCGATTGAAATCCGAAACCATTGTCAATTAACAGTTTTTGCATAATACTTTCTGCAAACAAAAAATGAACCAATAATTAAAACAAAAATACTAATGCCAACTAATTGAAAAACATAATTATCACCTTTAAAAAATCACTGGTCAGTTCAATCAGCCCCTGGCAGATAATATGAACCTGCTGGATCAAAAAACCTCATGGTCCATTGCTAGAACGAACAAATTGCATTACTTTTCTCCTTTGATTAAATAATTAATATCTTTTCTATTTATTTTATAACAAAATTAACAATTTTATTTTTAATAATAATTTCTTTAATAATCTCATGCTTATCTAAAAAGATTTGAACATTGCTATTAGCTTTAGCCAAAGCTGATAATTCTTCTTCTGATGTATCAAGTGGTACTTCTAATTTAGCACGTAATTTACCATTAACTTGAACTGCAATTATAACCTCATTTTTTTGTAAATATTTTTCATCATATGTTGGTCATGTTGACAATGCAACTGATGATGGTTGATTTAATTTTGTTCAAATTTCTTCTGCTAAATGTGGAGCAAACAAACTTAACATTTTAGTAAACCCTTCAAAATACGGTTGATAAATTGGACCTTTTATTTTATAACAAGCATTAATAAAGACCATTAGTTGTGAAATTGCTGTATTAAAACTTAATTTTTCTAACATTTCTGTGCTGTTTTTAACCATTCTATGATAAACAAAATCTAACTCATGATTATTATCATGCGAAAAATTATTATTTTTAATAAGACGATAAACGCGATCTAATCATTTTCGTGCTGAATCTAACCCATTTGGATTTCAAGGCAATGATGCTTCAATTGGTCCCATAAACATTTCATATAAACGTAATGTATCAGCCCCATGTGATTTAATAATATCATCAGGATTAATCACATTTCCTTTTGATTTACTCATTTTTGAACCATCTGTCCCTAAAATCATCCCTTGATTAACTAATTTATAAAATGGTTCAGAAGTTGGAACTAATTTTTGGTCATATAAAAATTTATGTCAAAAACGTGAATATAATAAATGCAAAACAGCATGTTCTTGGCCACCAACATATAAATCAACTGGTAATCATTTTTTAAACAAAGCTTGTGCTTTAGCACTACGTAAGTCTAACAGTTGCTTATCTTCCATTAAAATATAAGCTAAATAATATCAACAACTACCCGCTCATTGCGGCATCGTATTAGTTTCTCGGCGTCCTTTTTTTCCAGTACTTTCAATAACAGTTAATCATTCTGTGGCATTAGCTAATGGTGATTCTCCCGTTTGTGATGGTTTAATATTTGTCATTTTTGGTAATTCTAACGGTAATTCTGTTTCATGAACTAAACTAATTGAACCGTCTTCTCAATGAATAATTGGAAAAGGTTCTCCTCAATATCGTTGACGAGAAAATAACCAATCACGAAGTTTATAAGTAGTTTTAACTTTTGCTTTTCCAGCTGCTGTTAAAATATCAATTGCTTTTTTTGTTGCTTCTTCTGTCATTAAACCATTCAAAAAATCAGAATTAATATGTTTACCATCTTTATTATGTAATTTATTATGATGTTCTCCTTCAATAACATAACTAATTGGTAAATGATATTTTAAAGCAAATAAATAATCCCGTTCATTATGACCTGGCACAGCCATCACAGCACCAGTTGCATAAAATGGTAACACATAATCAGCAATTCAAATTGGAATAAGTTTTTCATTAATTGGGTTAATAGCATAACTACCAATAAACATTCCATTTTTTTCTTTACTAATATCTTGCCGATCTAAGTCAGTTTTTGCTTTTGTTGCTGCTAAAAATTTTGTAACAGCAGCTTCATATTCAAATGTTGTTAATTTTGAGACTAATGGATGCTCAGGTGCTAAAACAAGATACTCAACACCAAAAATTGTATCAGCACGGGTTGTAAAAACATTAATAATTTCTGGATTATTTTGAACCGCAAACTTAATTTCAGCACCAACTGATTTTCCAATTCAATTTCGTTGTAACTCTTTAACTGATTCTGGCCAATCAACTTCATCTAATCCTGCTAATAATTTTTCTGCATAGGCAGTAATTTTTAAAACCCATTGTCGCATTGGTTTTTTAAAAACTGGAAAATGTCCACGTTCAGAAACCATTTTTCCATTAATATTTAAGACTTCTTCATTAGCTAAGACTGTGCCTAATTCAGGACATCAATTAACATCAATATCACGCATCTCAGCTAATCCATTTTGATATAATAATTCAAAAATTAATTGTGTTGTTTTAAAAAACTCTGGTGAAGAAGTATTAACTTCTTTTTCATAGTCATAACTAAAGCCAAGTGCTTTTAATTGGTTATGAAAATTAGCAATGTTTTGCAAAGTAAATTCTGCTGGATCATTCCCTGTTTGTAAAGCATATTGTTCAGCTGGTAAACCAAATGCATCTCAACCAATTGGATGCAAAACATCATAACCTTGCAATTTTCGCATACGACTAATTACATCAGTTGCAACATATCCTTTTGGATGTCCAACATGTAAACCTGCTCCTGATGGGTATGGAAACATATCTAAAATATAAGCTTTCTGCTCTGAATTATTTGTTGTTTTAAAAGTTTGATGTTCTTCTCAATATTGTTGTCATTTTTGTTCAATTGCTTTATGCGAAAATTCCATCTTTATTACCCTTTCTAAATTTTTATCTTTTTAATTATAACATTGTTCCAAAATTTGTTAGTAATTTAAGCACTTTTAATTACATTTTTATTAGCGTATAATAAATTTATAAATAAATTACAGAATGGGAGAAAATTATGAGCGTACAAGAAGCAGCAAAGTTTCGAAAAGCAATTAAAATCTATGATAAAACAAAAGCAGTTAGTGAAAGTGATTTAAAAACAATTTTAACAACTGGAGCCTTAGCACCTAGTTCTAATGGCTTAGAACCAGTAAAAGTTATTATTATCAAAGATCAGAAATTAAAAGAACAAGCAGCATTAAACTGTTTTATGTCTGGCAATCAGCAAAAAGTAAAGGATGCCCCAATTTTAGCATTACTATTAGGAGCAAATGATGATTATTTAACATCTGAAGAATTTTTAACCAATCGCTTAGAACGAATTTTTAGTGGTGAAACATTAAAAACAAATGTGCGAGGAATGAATAATTACTTAAAAAGTTATCCAAGTCCAGATATGTTTTCGGATGAACAAACACATCTTGTCGCTAGTTTTATGGCATTACAAGCTGCTGAATTAAAAATTGGATCAAGTATTATGGGCGGAATTACGCCACTGCAAGCAACCTCATTTTTTACAGAACATAATATTGTAGACCCAACAAAATGACATTTATCGTTAGGAATGTTATTTGGATATTATGATGATAATGTCAAAGGAACAAGTTTCCCTCGCTTACGAATTGCTGAGGATGAATTTGTTAGCATTTTTTAACTTACTTAATAAAAATTTTCCTAAAAAATTTAATTAACTAATGAAAAAATCTCTTAAAAATTTTTGAATTATTAGTTTAATTACTAATATTATTTTTTTATTAATCCAAGTTAGCATCATGACGCCACTAATATTATGTAAAAAACAATTACAGTTAAGTAATAGTGACTTATCGCAAATTTTCTTTGGTATTCTAATTATTATTATTTTAGTAATGTTTATTACTAACTGAATTTTAGTTAAAAATCCACTCCGAAAACTAAATACAACAAAAGAATTAGCACCCTGACAAGCAGACCTTGGTTTTCATATTATTACAAAATATTCACATTTGAAAACGGAATATAATGGTTATGTCTGATATTTAAAGAAAAAAGGTTTTATTCTGCTTGCTACGCTTGGAATTAACTTTGGTTTTGCTTTAATTTCTGCTGTTGTGTTTTCTATTTTAGGATAAAATAAAAACTACTTTTTTATTTCTAAATTTATTATTTTAAATTATTACTATTTTATAAACTGTTTTTAAATAAAAAAACACTTAATTATATTTAAAAAATTTAACATAATTAAGTGTTTTTTATTGTAAAATATTTTTTAATTTTATAAAAATCCTTAGATAAATTAGGGTTACAATTAATGATTTAATAAATTTTTGATTTAAAAAGTTCATTACTATATCTTCATTAAATTAAACATTATCCATTAAAGATTAAATATCCTACTTTGAAACTTTTGTTTCTTCTTTTTGTTTTTTTGCAGCTTCTTTACGAGTCAAGATTTTCGCCGCTTTTTTTCTGCCATTAAACGACGACGTTTCTTCATTGACATTGCCATTTTTTATTCACCTTCTCTTTTTTAAATTATTAGTAAAAACTTTGTTAACTTAATAAATCTTGTTCAATTTCGTTAGCAGTTACAAATCCTGTTTTACGTTTTAATTCATTTCCATTTTGAAAGGTAATTAATGCTGGGATTGATAAAATTCCATAATGCTGAGCAAGATCTTGTAAAACATCAACATTAACTTTAATAAAATTAACATCACTACGCGTTTTTGCTAATTCATTAATAATTGGAGCAATCATTTTACATGGTCCACATCAATCAGCATAAAAATCAACTAAAGTTAACTTTGCATCACTAATTGTTTTTTCGAATTCATCAATATTTTTTACTTCATTTACAGCCATTTTAATTCTCTCCTTTACTGAATTCTCTTGCTTTTTTATCATATCATAAAAGTACTATTTTTTTAAGAAAAACTGTTGCAAATATTTTGCTGTCCCATTTTCGCGATTTGATAATGTTACTTCATTTGCCATTGTTTTTAACTCATCAATCGTATTGCTAACCGCAATCCCAACTCCAGCTTGGCGAATTAATTCAAGATCATTATAAGAATCACCAAATGAATAAGTTTAACTAATATTAATTCCAATATGATGGGATAAAAATTGCAAGGCACTACCTTTTGAAATCCCCTTGCAAGCAATTTCAAAAACACGATTATTATATTGAGTAATATCTAATTGCGGTAATAATTGTCGTAACTTTGTCATTAATTCACTAGCACCCTTATCATCTAAGGACTGATGGGCAATAACACTAGAATGTGTAATATCCTCTGTAATATAAGCGACCTTGGTGATAATTTTATATTTTGTTCGCATTATTTTTGATCAATAATAAGAATTCTCACCATATTCGTAAACATAAGTACTATTATTACTAAAAAAATGAACTTTATATTTGCGATAAGTAAAATCAAAAATGGTTTTAATTTCTGCTGTTGTAAAAATCATCATTCATAAAAAACTATTAGTTTTTAAAAAATAAGCACTTGCTCCATTATTTGCCAAAAAATAACCATCATACTTATGAACTTTTAGTTTTCGCGCTTGACGAATTGCATCATTAGCTAGGTGCCCTGTTGTAACAACAAAAGGGATTCCTTTTTTTGAATTGAATTAACTGTTTTTTTGTTAACCGACTAAACCGATGATTATCATTTAATATTGTACTTTAAAAGAGAAACATGATTTTGATTAGAATTTCAATTTTCCTTAATATTTTCTGTATTAAACTTAATATTTGTTTTAATATTAGAAATTGTTGTCCCCTGACCACCTGCAGAAGAATTAACATTATTAATTTCAATATACTTATATTTTTCTTTAAATTCTTGCAAACTATTAGCATAGTCTGGCCATTTAATTAAATTTATTGTTTTTTCTCATACTTTGTATCATCTGTTATTGGCCCCATTATTTTTCAATTTAAGTTTATATTGTTTGTGATTATTTTTGACACTTGGTAATGTCCTCAACCATATAAATCCAAATGATAAATTTTACCAGTATTGTTTAAAACATAAGCGCTTCTTTTATTATCTAATTCAATTGCAATTATAGGAAACTCTAAGTCATCAAACTTGTCAATTTTATTATGACCATGTTTTAAATAAATACCATTGTTTGTCCCAAGATATGTATCTCCTGCATGTAAACGACCACCACTAGTATTTCCCGTTAGAACTTTTTTAGAATTTAAATTATTAATTTCATTATTTGAACATAATTTATTAAATTTACTAATTAATTTATTAACACTATCATTAGCATCCGAATTTGGATCTTGTTTATTTTTATTTTCTTTAATTGTTTTTACTTCCTTATTATTTAAAGTAAAATGAACAATAACTCTGCCATAATATCTAGTGCTATTTGAATTACTACTAATTATTGTTAAATCATGTGTAATGTCATGAATAACAACCTCATATAAATCAATATCCGTATTTAAAAGTATTACTCTTTCAAAAATTGTTTCTGGTAAATTATCCGGTAAATCACCTAATTCTGTATTTAATAAAAGATTATTTAATTTTCGAGGTGGAACCAGTGACGCAACATTATCTTGCTTATTTCTTTGACTTTTTGGCAAAACTGTTGCATAAATTGGTTCTCCAATTTGATTTTTGTTAGTTTCTTCATGTGAAGTAGACGCTAAAGACTGACAAGTTTCTAAACTTGGATTATCATTATAAAATACTGAATTACTTGAATCATAAACTGTAAAATAAACATCAGTAAAATTTGTTGTGCTATCAACATCTTCATCTCAAATTATTCTAGCTACGTTTTCCCTAACATTAATTATTCTTAAACTATTTTTTTAAATTTTTTTATTTAATTTATATATTTTTTAAAAAATTGTTTCTGGCAAATTATCAACTAACTCACCTAAGATTCAATTTTTAATTTCTTCATTTAATGCTTTAAAATTTCCTTGTCGTTTACTTCGGTTTAATATTTGTACTTGTGGATTATAACTACTATTAGCATTGGCCATTGGTCAACTACTTCCTATTAAACTAATACCGATTAATAAATTCACTATTTTTTTCATTTTTAGATATTCCCTTTCGTTAAAATTATTATTATTTAATAAAATATTAATTGTTCAAAAGGCTATAATTGTTATATGTATTTAAATTAAAATAATGATCTAAATTATTTTTTAAGTATTATATTTATATTCATAATTTTACAAATAAAAAACACTCTGAAAGTGCTAATTTGTTTTTTAATTATGGTCCGGGTGAAGGGACTTGAACCCCCACGAGTTACCCCGCCAGATCCTAAGTCTGGTGCGTCTGCCAATTCCGCCACACCCGGTTACTCTGTTTTAAAAATGGTCTCCTGTAAAGGACTTGAACCTTTGACCCACTGGTTAAAAGCCAGTTGCTCTACCTACTGAGCTAACAGGAGACAGGCAATGGTGCTGGCTAGAAGAATTGAACTCCCAACCTACTGATTACAAGTCAGTTGCTCTTCCTATTGAGCTAAGCCAGCTTATTAATATAAAAAATGGTCGGGTGTAACGGACTTGAACCGCTGACCACCTGCTTGTAAGGCAGGCGCTCTCCCAACTGAGCTAACACCCGAAAATGGTGACCTGTACGGGGTTTGAACCCGTGAATGCATGCGTGAAAGGCATGTGTGTTAACCGCTTCACCAACAGGCCGGTAAATATCAATAAAAATTTTCAAAAAAATAATGGCGCCTAGTGCAGGACTCGAACCTGCGACCGATCGGTTAACAGCCGAGTGCTCTACCTACTGAGCTAACTAGGCATGGCATATCTTTTTAGCCTTACTCATTATATACTAAAAATAAAAAAACAAGCAACTATTTTTAGGATTTTTTATTTTTTATGAGTTATATCTTCAAAAAGATATTATTTAAAAGAATAAAACATATTATTTTTTGTTAAGATATAGTTATAGACTTGATAAATAATGAAAGAAAGAAACAAGATACTTATACAAAAAATGAAAAATGAACAGCAAAAATAATTTATTATTACAAAACCAATTAACTTTTTAGGAATCAAAACAATTGGTAAATATATCAAAGAGTTACCAAAAACTTTTAAAATTCTTTTAATTTGCATTGGGATTATTGTTACTTTTTTATCTTTTTTTGATTTTAATCATTTTATTGATGCTAACCACAATCCTTCTTTTTTTTAGTATTGTTAATATCTTAAATACTCCCAAACCTTATTTAGGAAATATTCCTAAATGAATTGACGCTACACTTTATTCATTAAGTGGTTTAGTCAGTTTTACAAGTATTTTAAATGTTGTTTTAATTAGTTTTGGTAAAATGAGCAATTATTTTTGAGGATTAATTAGTGTGACTACATTTGGTCTTTTTTCATTTGGTTTTGGTTATACTGGTTATGCTCAATTAAATTTTTTTTATTTACCATTTTAATTTATTGGTTGATATACATGACAAAAAACTTTTATTTTTGAACAAGATTCCTCATTAAACATTTGAAACTCAAAATGAGGAATAATTTTACCAATTTCTTTAGGTATTTGTGCTATTCTTGCGATTGCTTGATATTATGAAATTCCAGTTTTTCATTATGCATTAGTAAAAACAGATTATGTTTATTTAAACCAACCTATTGCTCATATTTTTGACAGTACAATCAATAGCATCGCAATTATTGCTTCAATTTTAATGTTTTGGTAGTCGGAAAAAATCTTAGGTTTTATAAAAATTATAAATAAAGTAATTAAATACAAATTAAATTAATCGCTTATTAGAGCGATTTTTTTATTTGCATTATTCATCAGATAGTATCTTTAAAATTAAAAATTAACCTATTTTACCCTACAAATTAGTTAATTTTTATAATTTCCTTTCTGTGATTTATTATATTTTTTCGGTTTAACAACTAATAATATCATTTTTAAATAAAGGTACTATCTGATGAATAATGCAATGCAATCTAAAACTTAATATTTTGATGCTTAAAGATGGATAACTCATCTATGGCACGAAGTTTTAAAGAAAGTGTGAAAGCGATTGGATTTACTATTCCTATTTATTTCTTTAATTCTCGGCAAGATTAATCACTTGCGAAATGTCAGAGCATGTGTTTTTTGGCTTGTTTTCATAAAAAAAGTGCTGTTAAACCGAAAAAAACAATATCGGACACTAAAAAAACAAGAGAGTTGGAACTCCAAAAGGTTATTTTCTTTATATAAAGTTGTCTAGGGATGGATGAAGCGTAATTAATAACTCGGTAAACTGTTTTTTGTTTATTTCCGTATGGGGGTAAACTCTATCAAAATATCCTATCCGCCCCCGCTCACCTTCAAAGTGAAGGGGGCGGCGAAGTAATTAAATACTAAAATAAATTATTTACTAAATATCAAAATATTAACCAATAAAGGAATATTATGTTTTTTTACAGAAAGGAAAATATTTGATGAAAAAATGAAATAAAAAAATTAAAAATAAATTACAAGAATTAATGATACGAGCTTATCCAGTAACGGTAAATGATATTAATGATGAAATTTGAGCAACAAATAAAAAGAATTAAGGAGTATTGAATAATGACAGAATATAAAAGTTTGTATATTAATAAAACTTGAAATGAAATAACAACATCTTTTGAATGAGCTAATTGTCAGCCTGTTAATTGTCGTATTTCACATCATAAAAAGCATTATGATTTGCAATGTTTAGAATGAGCCAAAATGTACTTAAATTTATTTAAAGACAAGTGAGATGTTATTGCTTCTTATATGCAATATTATAAAATTAACGATATTTTAGATTTAGCATCAGATGGATGAAAAATATTACAAATTGACAAAAAAATAAAACAAATAAATTAAAATATATTATTGCAATTGACCCTGCTGGAATTGGACAAACTGGTAATATTATTTATAATGTTTTGCAAAAGAAAATAATTAATAATATTACTTTTAATTCCAAAAATGAAGAAGAAGCAATAAATAATATGTATTTAATATTAAATGAGTTTAAAAATAAAATTTGTTCTTATTTAAATAAAATTATTGTAATAATTGAAGATTATCAACTTCATAAGGGTTTAAAAATAAAAAATCCATTATCTACTCCTAAATTTATTGGTGGTTTAAAAGTTTTATGCAAATATCTATTTAATTTAAATTATGTTTTACAATCGCCAGTTGTTAAGAAAAATTATATTTATAAAGGAAATATTAAAATGTCAGAGCACGAACACGATGCTTGAAAACATTTACAGTATTTTTTAGCAAAAGAAGTTGATAAAAATGGCACAAACAAAAAGTAATTTACCTAAAAAATCAATAACCAATAAACCTAAAATAAAAAATAAAAAAGTTAATAAATTAGAATTATATGTTCTTATTAATGAAAATAGTGAACCTATTAAAAATGAAGATGGTAGTTTAGATATTAAAACTGCTGAAATTATTTTAGAAAATACTGCTGAAGTTGAAGAATTTAATGCAAGTAATTTAGAAAATAGTAATCAACAAATCAACGAACTACAAACAAAAAATACTGAATTAACTTCACAAGTTGAACAACAAACAATTCAATTAAAACAAATTGATGTAATTGACTTTATTAATTCTTTAACTGATAATGAAGAATTTAAAAATGTTTTATTAAAGTCTTATGATATTAGCGATGATATTGAAATCATTAAAGCACAATTGCAAAGTGTTTATGATGAATTAATTAAGGTACAAACAGTTAATACTGGGGGCGTACCAAAAGTAGAAAACAAAGAAAACAATATTTTAGATATAGACAATGTATTTAATAAATAGAAAGAAGGAAGTAAATTATGGCACAAAACCCACAAAGAATTTTCGGAGATATTGCTAATCAAGCAACAAAACGAGACCGAGAAACATTTGATCAATGATATTTACAAACTTATCAACAAAAATTAGGCTGAGAAGCATTATTTGCGTGAAAAGAAGCCAAAAAGTTTGGTTTAACATATAAAAGAAAGAAAAATATTAAATATAATGAAGGTTTGGGAGCAAACGGTCAAGTATTTAATACTGATGATAATCTACTAAAATATTCAACAGTGGAATTTGAAGATGGAGTTGTTGAATTAGATACAATTTTAACTTTTGCTCGTAAATTAGACCCTGTAGAAAGTGATTTTAATCCTAATCTTTGGGCTGCTGATATTGAGCAAGCAATGGATACTGAGGTTGCTTATAAACGCAATAAAATTTTAGAAATTATTAATAAAGAAACAGTTACAACTATTCAAGGCCAAAAAGCAGATGATACAAATGCTTTACAAATTCATGATGAAATTATGGATAAAATATATGAAAATGGCTTTACTCCATCAGAAACAGTTGTATTAGGTTCGGCTGATTTTATTCGTGGAATTCGTAATAAATTACAGTTACAACTTGGAGCAAACGACCAAATAAACAATGTAATTGAAACAAGCGGAGCAATGAAAACTGTTGAAGGAACAACATACTATATGGTTCCTAAAAAATTACCAATTATTAATAAAGATGGTTCAGAAGGAACAATTAAACTATTACCAGAAGGTGTTAATGCAATTGCCTTTAAATTTAGCAAAAAATATGACCCGCTTATTTTACGTAAAAAAGATCATACTCCGTTAAGAGTTGGTGCTGCTGCGTTAGGTACTGGTATGGGTAATACTTTGATTATGGAAAGAGTTTTATATTTAGGTGAAGCAGTAGTTGAACCCAAAGGAATTATTAAACACATTGTTACAAAAACTGATATTAGTAAAATTAATAAATTAGATAAACCAACTATTCATGTTGCAAATCCAACACAAACAACAGCAGAACAGTTAAAACCACAATTTAAAAATGTTGTTTTAAAAGCAGTAAAAGTCATAAATAGTTCTTTAAATGAAAGTGATTTTGATTACTTTATTGAAAGCAAAGGTGAAGATTGACCTATTGATATTACAAATGATAAAACCGTTTCTGTTCAAATTGAAGGTAAAAATAACGCTACTGGTCAAACAAAACCAATTGATGTTAAAATTAAAAATTCTTAATAGTACTAAAAAATAGTACTTTTTCGTTTGATAGATATGCCAATTGGAACATCTAAAACAGCCTTTATTTATGTTGTTAAAAAAAATCCAACTAGATTGTCAATCCAACAACAAGAAAAAATTTTTGGTTTACAGTTATTAGAATTTTTAGGAATTCAAGTTTTAGCCCTTGGTTTATCAGTTTTAACTGGTGGTATTGCTTCGGCTGTTGGTCTTGGTGCGGGATTATCTAATTTTGCCGCAGCCTTTATCTCATTTGGAGTAGAAACAGCAACCGATTTTGCCGTAAATCAAATATATGATAGTTTAACATCAGAAGTAACTGCAAAAAGTACTGTCTTAAATTTGTTACCAGCAATTGGCGGTGTTGGTAAATTAACGCGTGCTGCTCGAACAACTAGAATTTTAAAATTAGCAAAAGAAACTAAACTACTTGAAAAATTAGGTATAATAAATGCTAATAACTTAGAGGATGCTGTCAGACAAGTTACAGGTAAAAAGATTTTATCTGATAAATTAATATTTGATTTTACAAAACAAGCTAATAATGAGACTTTGTTATATACAATTAGAAAATTAGCACGAAATGATTTTTATAAAGGTTTTAAAGTTTCTGATTTAGAAACAATTAATAATTTATTAAAAATTGAAAAAAATATACAAAAAATAAGCCCTACATTGGTTCAAAAAATACCACGCGTAAATGAAAAAAATGCCAATAAATGATTATCAGAATATGGATTAAATATTGATAAAATAAGCAAAATTAGTACTAATGAATGATATAACATTATGACTAATCTTCATAAAAAAGGTGTTGGTAAAAATCTACTATTAAATGCTAATTTAATGCGCGGCAGTAAAATATATAATAATAAATTATTAAATATTTTGCATCAAACACCAATTAAATTAAATAAAATTTTAAATCATTTAAACCCAAATTTTTATATTCAAAAAGTAACTAAAAAATTATTAGCCCCAATTGAAAAACAAATAATTACTATTAAACAAAAAGTAATTAATAAAATTACTGATAAAACTAAAAAAATATTGTCTAAATTTGAAACAAAGGCCATTCAAAAAGGTCAATTATTACCTTTTGCTTATGGTTCTGATGTTTTTTTTAGCAGTAAAAATTGTTCCATTATCAGTTGTGGGCGAAGTTGCTTTAACAATATATTATAAAAACCCTAAATATGGCCCTATTGTTGTTATGACAACTTTAATCAAAGCAGAACAGTTTGTTTTGGCTCCCGAACCGTTTAAATTCTATATGAACAGTGAGTGGTTTATTGGTTGGGGATTTAAAAAAACAAGTTTGTTTAATTTAGTTTCTTTTGCCCCACTTGCTTATCAGCAAGTAGTAAAAGATAGTTTTAAAATATATCGGACAATTGCTAAGATATTAAAAATGCAAGAACAATTTAAAAATAACTTTAATAAAGATAAATTGTTAAATACGCTAGAAGATAGTGCGGTTACTAGTTTATTGGGTAATGGACTAGTATTTCAAGCATATAAACAACTCAGAACAAAACAATATTTAAACAAAACAATTAAAACAAAAACACTATTAAATAGTAAAAAGTTTATTTTAAATAAAATATATTCTAAAAAAAGTAAATGATAAAGAGATGATTAAATGTTAAATGAATTATGACAAAATGTTACTTTGGAAAATTATAATAATTTTAATCCAATGACAGGTAAAATTACACAAGTTCCAGTTCGTTATAATAAGTTCTTTAAAGGTGATGTAGAATTATGATTTAAAACATTTGCTTTAAGAGCCCAAAATATGATTAATTCTTACTTAAACTATCCATTTTCAAAATTAAAATTTGAAACATTTAAAGACCCATTATTAAAGAAAATTTGTATTAATATGGTGTTTATTACGATTGAGCATTGAACATTTAACCGGATTCCGATTGAGTTTTTTACTTCGGCAAATATGAGTGTTGGTGATATTAATTATTCTTCACAAAATGACCCTATGGCAACATGACAAGGTCTATTGCCTAGCTATGCAAAATCATTGGCTAATTTAACAACTTTAAAGAAAGTGTTTCGTACTTTTCAAGAAGAAAGTATTGATTTAACGATGATAGATTTAAAAGCATATTATACTCAATTAGAAGTTGATGCTTTATTAGAAAAAGAAAAAACTAAGATTGATAATAAAAGTATTATTAAAAATAACAAAAATGAAATAAGTGTTCCATTTGATAATAAAAGTATTATTAAAAATAATGATGGAGAAATTGTGGTTTCAGATTTAAAACAAAATAAAATTACTTTAATGTCAAATGCTAGTAAGCGTAATAATGCTGATTTTAATACTGAAACTGGTGAATTAAGAATATGAAACCCAAGCTTTCAAAATAATAACCAAGTTGCAGATTTTAGTGTTATTAAAACAAACAAAACGACCGGACTAGAAGCAACAGATGACACATTACCAACTACTAAATATATTAATGAACATTATGCTTTAAAAGAAAATATTGAGCAGTGAAAAGAAGTTGGAGAAAGAGTAAACGAAAAAGTAATTAAATATAAATTTATTTTAGGGAAAAAATATAAAGTTCATTTTATTTGAGAACGACCAACCGCAGATTTTGTTATAACAACTTGTTTTGAATGTAAAAATAATGGTGGTGGTTTGCAAACTATTTCAACTAGTTTGGCCTTGGGAAAAGGTGGGGCAACAAGAATTGGTTTTTTAAGTGCAGATAATTCTCCTAATAATCATAGAGTAATAATTTCAATGACAGGTGATGAATATTCACCAACAATTCTAAAATTAGAAGAGTTACAATAAATTAACGAAGATAAAATTATGGTTAATAAAAATATTACAATTAAAAATAATAATTAATTACAAATGAATGCTAATTTATTAAAAGAAAAAAATAATTTAGAAAGAAAGTGGAGTGTTATAAATGAATTTAAAAGAGTATAAATCAGAAATTTTATTATTAATTCGCAAAATATTTATTTGGGGATTAGGAGCAATTTTAATAATAAGTGCAATTGTGTTATTTTTTGTAAAGCATTTAAAGTAATTGAAATTTCATGACCAAAATATTTTTATATTGGCTTATCATTACTTATTAGCGGTGTTTTAGTATATTTAATTGATAAAATTTTTGAATTTTTTAAAAAAGATAAAAAACAAGATAGTATTGAAGATGTTATTAAAAAAGAAGACACAAAATAAAAAGGTGTTATAAATGGGAATGTTACCAGCAAAAAAGAAATTAAAAAAACGATATGATATTGATAGTTATTATTTTAATTTAGCATCAACGATTACTAATCGTAAAAATGTTACTGTTCAAAAACATAATGAGATTTTAGAAAAAAGAATTTGTGAAGATAATGCTAATTTTTTAAATCCACGTGATTTAGAAATTAGCATTTATAATCCAATTAATAATAAACAGATAGATACTAAATTAATTAATAACTTTTTAAAAATGCAAGACTTTACTAATAAGAATGGTAAAGGTGCATATTTTATTTTTGCTAATAATTCAAAACTTAATTTTATTACTATTGATTTTTATAATGACCAGTATGATGAATTAGGTAATTTAGTATCTTGTACTTTTGATTATGACCCTTATATTAAAAATGACCAGAGTGTTTTTATTACTGAAAAATTAGAAATTGATTATGTAACTAAACAAATAAAAGTTATTAGAAAGTTAAAAACACGATTATACAGTACTATTACCGACTTATATATTGATGATGCTAAATGAAATAACTATACAACATTACAAAGAGAAGAAATATTACCACTTAATTTTATTCCAATTGAAATTATTCCTAATAATCCTAATTTTGAACCTTCTGCTCGTTATGGTAAACAATTTGCTAGTATTTTAGATATTATTACGGAAAAGATTATGTTAGACCCATTATTAAATAGTGGTAAATTTACCATTAATACTAACGGCGTGACTGGTGTAGTTGACCAAGAAATTAGTAAAATGTTGGCTTCATTTATTGAAAATGACTTGTTATTAGTTGAAGGAGACCCTGATAGTAATTTTCAACCAGTAGACTATATTGCTGGTAATTTTAAAGGTGAGCAATTAACTAAAATATATGATTGATTATTAACAAATTACTATAAAATAAATCGACATCATGTTCCCGCCATTGCTAAGGGAGCACAACAAACTCAGGCAGAAGTTGCTGGTGTAAATATTCAAACAAACGCATTATACGAACAAATGATATATATTAGAGAAATTAAATTAACTGAATTTATTATTAAGTTAATTAAATATGATAATGCTATTTTAAATAGTAGAACATTCACTATTAAAAATATTGACGAGTTAATTGTTGATGTTCGCTTACCAGTAAATGCTACTTTAAACAGACAATTAAAAAACAACGAAACTATTATCAATATGCCTAATGAAGAAGGATAACAAGAATAATGTTAAAACCATCTGAAAAAATGTTAGCACAATTAGCAGAAAATGATGAACCAATTGACTATTCAATTGATAGTATTCCGTTAGATTTTGCTAGTCAATCGCAGTACAGCGACCCTGATTTAGAACAATTATTTACAGAAGCCCGTGCAAAAACCTTATATATTTATAAAATTAATAATCTTGTTAAGACAAAACAAAAACCAACCTTAAACTATTCTCAAAATAGCGTTAAAATAGGTTTTATTGACAAAGATGAATATATTAAAATAACGGGTTATGAAATTAGCGACTTTAATTTTAAATTACAAATTCAACAAAATACTACAGTTCAAGATAATAGCACTAGTTATGTAATGATTGATGAAAAAGATATTTTAATTAATAATATTTCAAAACAAGACAAAGAATTTTTAGAAACATTAGACTTAAAAATAGTATCTATTAATGAACCAATTAGTGAAGATAACAAAAATGAATGCTATATCATTGAAGAATACAAACGCCCTTATTCACCTGATGGTGTTGATATTATTAAATCTACTCATTTAGTTAAGGTGACTGATTTTAAATGAAAAAACCAAAATAGTATTCATTTAGTATTACAAAAATCATTACCCAAAGATACAGTATTTACTGGGATTGAAATTAAATACCCTAAATCAATGTTGTTTGGAAATATTAAGTGTTGAGGTAATATCAATGATGTTTATTCTTATCCACAATCTATTATTCAAAATGCTAGTTTAGTACCATTATTATCAATGCCAATTGAAACAAATCCTAATGTACGAATATTTCAATATTGATTAGGATATAGTTTTTTACCATTTGAAATAGCAAGACATTTTTCTACTCCAAATGATTGTTTAATTTTAGTTAGTATTGGTGACCATGATGAAGAACCAAGAAAACAAGTGATTAAAAATGCAAGAATTTTAGAAGGTAATATTGTTGCATATTATAATCCTCCTGGCAAATATTCATATGATGTTAAAATACCTGATAAAATGCCATAAACACCATCTATTTCATTACTTCCACCAATATGACAAAATAATTTTCCTCAATATGGTGATTTATTAATCGAAATACAATCTTCTCCTCTAAACGGAGATTTAGAAGAAGTATTAAGAGATATGTTAACATATCGTTATAATTATGATAGAAAATTTCGCGGTGCAAAATATGATGAAAAAGGTAATCCCACAAATGAAAGTGCAATAGTAAAACAATTATTCGAAGGACAAAAACCCGAAAATGTTATTGATGGTTTATTTGAAAACTGAAAGTTTAATAATCCAACTTATTTATCTGATATTGCAGTAAAAAGATTTAAGCAAGTTGTATATATGTTGTCAAATTATGTATATAGTAATATGAAAGGTTATAATGATGATATTAAATTAGTTTCTCCTTATTATTTTGAGTTACTTTCTGAGCCAAAAATTAAAGAAGGCAAAGGAAAAGAAGCATACTACGAGTTTAAAGATTGTATAGTACAGTTAAAATCATCATATTTTGATTTTTCTGATTTAAAAAATAAGAATTATTATGAAATGGAAACAAGTAATATAAAAGTTATAAATAATGATATTTCAGAAAATCCTATTTATCAATTAGAAGCAAATTATTTTAATTGATTATCCGTAACAAATGAACTAGAAACAAATAACATTCCTTCTCTTATTCCTGCTAAAATTAAATTATCAGATGGCGAATATGGTAAATATTTAACTAATTTAATAATTTCTAATGATAAAGTACAACAAGTTTTAAATGAATTATATGCCTATCATAAAAAAGGAACAGTATATTCAAAATCAGAATGATTAAATTTAATTAATAATTTTGTTGAAAATAATATGAAAATACTTTTTTCACAAAATATTAATGTTTTAAATAAAATTGAAATATCGGGAATATGAGGATATGGAAATTATGATATTATAATTTTTACACAAAATAAACAAATTACTATTAATAATTTAGAATTATTTAATAAAAACAATGGAAAATTATCATTAATTACATTAGAAATATAAAAAGTTATTTTTAGACTACATTCTAAAAATAACTTTTTAATTTATAAAATAACTATCATATTTTTTATTATCTAAAATATATTTTTTATCTCATTCTTTTGAATAAATTTCTCATTCAATTCTTTTGATTGAAAATTTTTTTAAATTCATCATATTTTTATATTTCAAATAAAATAATGAGTAAACAACATTATATACTTTATCAAAATTTAAATTAGTTTCGTCTGTACACCATAAAAATATAGTGTATTTATTATTATTTTTAAATATATCATTGGAATTATTTTCATCACTTTCTGTTTTATAATCAATTATTGCTTGACCTATTTTTAGGGGAAAACACCTTATTGATAAAATTAAATATCTCATACCATCATTCCTTTACTCAAATTTATTATTTGATATTGATATAATCTGGGCTCGCGGTGATTTCCATAAGTTTTGCGAAAAATTACTTAAAGTTTAAAAAAACTTTTGCCGCGCTTTTCAAAATACTTGGGAAAAATTCTAAGCGTTAAGCGAAGAATTTTATAAAGGTTCCCAAATTTGTTTGAAAAAATCTCAAAACTTTTTTAACTTGTAAGTCATTTTATCACAAAAATTTAAGAAAATCAACCGCTCGCCCAATTCCTGCAAATGATTTTTATAGTCTTAATGATATAATTAATGCATTTAAAGAAAAGAAGTATATTTAATTTTATGTATAAAAAAGGAAATAAAGTTAATGTTAAAATAACTAACATTACACCTTATGGTGCTTTTTGTAGAGCAGAAAAGGCTGATGGTTTAATTCATATTAGTGAGATTTCAGATTTCTTTGTTAGAGATATTAGAGATTTTTTCACTGTTGGTAATGAAATAGAAGTTGAGATACTTGATTTTAATACAGTTAGAAAACATCTTAAATTAAGTTATAAAAATTGTCATTCTGAACTATTAAAAAATGATGATATTAATGAAAAACAAGAAAAATCACCTAATTTAGAAAAAACATTAAATACCAATTATTTAATAAATAAAAAGTAAATAAAATTTATAAATTTTAGAAGGTTTTTAAAACCTTTTTATATTCCCATTTTAAAACGATATGGATAAGAACCATAAAACAAAGCATCATATGGGTCATGGTACATTTTACTATCGGGTGTGTTTGTTTTGGTATCACTAAATCTTAGTTCACTAATGCACTTATCTAAAAATGGGAAGTTATCTAACATACCATATATTTTGCCTTGAACAAACATTTTTCTTATTCATGTTACGCGATTGATTATACCTGCTTCTTTATTAAGAGATGTCTGATGTTTTTTGGCTTTAAACATTTTAATTTTATAGCCTAAATAAGGGAAAATATCTTCTTGTAATTTTTGCATAAAGTCGTGGGCATTAATATCATAATGAAATGTTGCATATTCAAAACCATCAAATTTATCAAATGTATTAATTATTCATTGTCCGTAATGTTCAACTATTTCATTTAAATTCATTGCGTTTTTTGGTGTAACAACATTTTCTTCAATTAAATACTTATCATATTCATTATTTTTATTAATTTTATAACCACTAAATAAAAATACCGTATGGTCTTCACTACCGTTAGCATAATCAACACCAATTGAATAACTATCAAATTGATACTGTTTTGTATTGGAATTATAAAAATCTTGTAAATTATACTCTTTAATATATTTACGATAATTTCGTAAAACATAAATACTGGGGTCATTATCGTTATATTCAAATCCGTAGTATTCAAGTTCAAATAAATCAGGTCGTTCTTCTTTGTTTGTTAAAACAAGTTTTTTAGTAATATTAGGTATTTTATTTCAAACAGCACCCATTGTTAATCGTAAATTAAAAATACCCAAACCATTAAATGCTTGTTTGTTTTCTAAATATACTTGATTGTGTTCTTTTAAAATATTTTTAATTCTTTCATTTAAGGGTAAATGTGGAGTTACAAATTTTTCATAAAAGACATGGTATTTATCAAAAGGATTAAAAGTAAATTGATTAGAATATGTTTTATGAAAATATGTTGTTACTGTTATGTATTGTTTTGCTATGTTGTCTCATTCTTGAAATGTCCAAGATAATTCTTTTACTGGAATAGGATTATCTAAATTATATTGTTCATTATCATTTTCATCCGTGTATTTTTCATAAGATACTTTTAAACTTTTAGAACGAAACATTGAAATTCTTAAATTATTATATCTTTTATCTAGTTCTTTATCAGTTAAAATTTCTTTTTCTTCAGCATGTATCATTTCATCTGTTTACGCCGATATAATACCACTACCTTTACCAACTTTTCCCATAATTTTATTACCATTAGCATAACCCGCAAAAGCAATGCGAACACCACTAGGAAAAACAATCTCTCCACCTTCTTTAACATTTTTAGGTCAAACAATGCCATTTTCATTTTCAGGTCCTATATTGATGCCATATTTATCGTATAGATAATTACATACATTAATTGTATCGCCAAATGTAGTATCTTCGTGTGTGTTGGCATATCTTCGTAAAATGTTAGATGAAGAATCGGTAAAATTACAGGCAAAAAATAATTTTTCGGCTAAATGATTTCATGTTTTATTAGTGCCCCAACCAGCTGAAACAAATTTAAAAAAACTTGGCGAAGTAAAATATCTTGCATAACTATCACCAACAAAATCTTTAAATATTTCTCAATCAAAACCAAAATTATAGTCACTAAAATTTAAATCATATTTTTTATTTAAATGTTCATAACTAGTAATTCGTTTTTTGTTATTAATTTTGGTAAAATCCTGCATTTTTAATGCACCCCCCATTTTTGATAAAATAATATTAAGTATTAAATATCATAATTTATTAACTAGCATAATTTAAAATAATTTATTTAATGAAGAAAGGAAATTATAAAATGGAATTAAAACAAAATTTATTAGAAGATTATAAAAAGGATAAAATAATAGAAACAAACAATGAAACTAAAAATTTCTTGATTGAAAGAGATAATGAGATATTTAAATTATATCAACAAGGAAAAATATTACAAAGATATAAAGTTGTATCAAAATTACCAAAAACAATTAAAACAGAAGATGGGGATATCCCTTTAAAAAGAAGATTATATGTTAAATATGATGAAGAAAAAAAAGAAAATATAAATCGTTATCCTTTAGACGAAGAATTAGGTTTAAAAAAAATACGAAAGAATTGAAAAAAATTTAAAAAATAAATATATGTCTTTTTTGGGTGATGGAAAAAGATATAAAGATATTTTACATACAACAGAGAATGCAAATATTAGTGAAAGAACAATATATAATATTTTTAAAAATGCCGATTTAGAAGAAACCGATTACATTAGTAATAAAAATAACAATAAAATTAAAATTCCAAATAATGTTTTATATATTCAAATTGACGGTGCTTTTGAACCAATGCGAGAAAATAAAAAAAGAGTTGAAAATAAAATGTTTTTTTCAACTATGCATGTTGGTGTTGATGAAGAAAAGTCAACAAAAACCAAAATAAAAATGAAAAAGAAAAAAGGCGTTTTCCAAATGATGAATAAAAATCATAAGAATAAAAATAATAAATCTAATATTGATAATTTTATTGATAAAATTTTTAAATCAATGGATACTTATGATATTAATGAAGATACTAAAATATTAATATTAAGTGATGGTGAAAAACAAATTAAAAAAATTTATAAAGCAATAAAAGCAAAATATAAAAATAACACTGTATCATATAGTTTAGATAGATTTCATTTAGTAAAAAGATTTAAAGAATTATTCCCAAATCGTAAGAAAAACCGAATTCATAGATTAAAATATAAATTATCAAAAATATATTTTTTTACTGGAAATTATAAAGTATTATTAGATTTTTTAATGTGTCACTTACCTTATGTTATTGATAATAAAAAGAAATTTTTATTAGAAACTATTGAACTAATTAAAAATAATAAAGAAGGAATTGAAAATCAAGCATTAGAATATAATATTGGTTGTCATGTTGAAGGTGATGTATCGCATTATATTAAGGCTGTTAAAGGGCGAGGCGCAAAAATATATTGTAAAGAAACATTTATCAATATGTTAATTGCTTCTATGTTAAGACTTAATAATCAAATTAATGATGAGAAAGTTGATAAAACTAATAAAAATAAAGAAAAGATTGAATTTAATATATTTAATTTAAATCAATCTCAAAATCAATTTTTATCTTTATAAAAAATAAAAAACCTTTTAAAATTAGCAATAACTTTAAAAAGTATTTTTTAGTATGTCAAAATTCATAATTTTATAAATTATTTTTTCAACTAAAAATTATATTTTTAAAAAAAGTTGAATTTTTTATAAATTTTGTTATCATTTACTCATAAGCGAAACTTAATTTGTTTCTAATTACTTAATTTTATTAAAAACCTAAGAATAATGAATACTACCCTTTTTTAATAAATTTATTTATAATATTAACCAATAAAATAATAATTTTTATTTGTTATTCTTTTTACAAAATGAACAATTTGTTTCAAATGGAATATCTTGTTTAGTATATTTAGAAATATTATGTAAATTAAGATGATTATAATCAGCAAATTGATTATTATTTTCCCTTATTTCTTCTTGAGATAAATTACTATTTTTAGTTCGATAATAATTGCCTAAACCATATGAACTTTCACTTGAGTTAGCAACACCATATGTGTTAGAATAACCTTTTTTATTATATAAATTATAACGTGTTGATACTAAGTTAATATCACTAATTTGAGGATAAAACTGATCAATTGGTACAACACCGTGATGCTTAATATATTTTTTAGTTTCAACATCGTTAATTTTTTTGCAAAATCTGCTGATTTTGCCTCTAACGATTCAACTTTTAAAGTTAAATTTTTTAAGTGATTTTGCACTTCTCCTAATGTTTTTGTGTATGTTGTATATAAGTTAATTGAATCCTTAATTAATTCTTCAATTTTTTCAAAACGATATTCAAAATCATTTGAAATAACTTGTTGTAATGGTGGTTCTTCTACAAATGGTGTTTCCTTAATTGGTTCTGGCTTTTCCTGATTAAAGTATTCAATTACTTCATCATCTAAATTTGAAAAATCACCATTCATAATTTTATCATCTAATTCATCTAAACTATACGATACTTCGTCTTTTAAAATTGGTCGAATTTCTGGTTGCAACGATTTATTTGTTTCATTTGTAACAACATCATGTAATAAATGACTTTGATGATCTTCTATTTTATTCTTATTTAATTCATCTGCGTTAACTTCTAATTGATTTGTTCTTTTAACATCTGTTGTAAATATTTCTGCAGGTACACTATCTTCTGTTTCTGTTAAAATAGTATTTTGTTTTTCATTCATTGAGATATTAAACATATCTGCTTCCACATTGTTTGGTTCTGTTGTATCTAGTGGTTCAGGAGTTAATTCTAAATTAATTGCATCATTTTTTATCTCATGCTCGGGTTTTACTTCATTAGTTCTTAAGATTTCATCTTCAACTAGCGTTGCCATATTATTTTCTATTTGTTCTACTGTTTGTTGTTCAACTGATAGGTCTGAAAGCTCATTGTTTTCAGAAGATTGTATTTCATCATCATAATTATCTTCATTTGCAACTGAATCAATTTTATCAAGATGCCCAACTTGTGAATCATCTAACCCGGCTAGTTCAGCAAAAGGGTAATCATAATTATCTGATACATTATCTGTTTTTGTTTCTTCATCATCTGATGTTTTAATATCAGGTAATAATTCTCCTTTTAATTTATCAATATTATGATCAGATGGAATAAATATAATTACTGTCCCTTGTGATTCTTGGTTTGCTAGCTTAATATTGTTATTCATAATTTCTATCTCTTTTTTTGTTTTACCATTATCTACAACATTATTAAAAGTATTAATTTCTAAACTAATATTTTCTGATGATTCATTAATGTTGTCATTCAAGACATTATCAATTACATTATTATCTGTTGCTAAAATTTGATCATTAAGAAAATCAACTGTGGCTTGTGAATTATTACTAAATATTTCATCAATACGCATTAATTTTAATTCATGCTCTGGTTCTAACTTTAATTTTCTTACTAATCCATTTGCTTGTTTAGCAAGAACATTATAAATTTTTTCTTTCTTTTTAATGAATTTAGGTTTTACTTCTGCTATTTCTACTTCTTCTTCTACCATTTGTTTAATATTAAGTGCTTGTTGATGCATTTCACTTCATTTATTATAAAGTTTTTTTGTTTTCTTGTCATTGGTTTCTCTGATGTTCATGATGAATTCAAAAATTCATCATCTAAAAAAGAAAAATTTAGTTTTTCATCTTCTGCTGTATTAAAATCAGCATTTTCGTTTACAGCGCTTATTTGTAAATTGTAAATGCAAATGTAGCACTTTATTGAAAAAGAATAAAGTGCTTTTTATTTTGTAAAAAATACTTATATTTATTGGATTAATCGTTAGATAGTATCTTTTACACTTAATAAAATATGTTTTTCAGAAAAATCCATCCTTTCTTTTCTTAAAAAATTTTGAATAATTGTTTTATTTAGTTGTTAGTTAATTGTTAAATATAATTACTAAAAAATATATTTAATAAACAAAGAATTAAAAAAGATAATGAGATAAAAAAAATAAAGATACTATCTAACGATTAATCCAAAATTCAATCTTTAAAACTTAATATTTTTTGATGCTTAAAGATGGATAACTCATCTATGGCACGAAACCTTAAAGAAAGTGTGAAAGCGATTGGATTTACTACTCCTATTTATTTCTTTAATTTTCGGCAAGATTAATCACTTGCGAAATGTCAGAGCATGTGTTTTTTGGCTTGTTTTCATAAAAAGAGTGTTGTTAAACCGAAAAAACAATATCGGACACTAAAAAAACAAGAAGATTGGAACTCCAAAAGGTTATTTTCTTTATATAAAGTTGTGTAGGGATGGATGAAGCGTAATTAATAACTGGGTAAACTGTTTTTTGTTTATTTCCGTATGGGGGTAAACTCTATCAAAATATCCTATCCGCCCCCGCTTACCTTCAAAGTGGAGCGGACGGCGAAGTAATTAAATATTAAAATAAATTATTTACTAAATATCAAAATATTAACCAATAAAGGAATATTATGTTTTTTTACAGAAAGGAAAATATTTGATGAAAAAATGAAATAAAAAAATTAAAAATAAATTACAAGAATTAATGATAGAAGCTTATCTGGTAACAGTAAATGATATTTAATTATGAAATTTGAGCAACAAATAAAAAGAATTAAGGAGTATAGATAAATGACAGAATATAAAAGTAAATATATTAATAAAACTTGAAATGAAATAACAACATGATTTGATTGAGTTAATTGTCAACCTATTAATTGTCGTATTTCAGATTATAAAAAGAATTATGATTTGCAATGTTTAGAATGAGCCAAAATGTACTTAAATTTATTTAAAGACAAGTGAGATATTATTGTTTCATATATGCAATATTATAAAATTAACGATATTTTAGATTTAGCATCCGATGGATGAAAAATATTACAAATTGATAAAAAAATAAAACAAATAAATTAAAATATATTATTGCAATTGACCCTGCTGGAATTGGACAAACTGGTATTATTATTTATAATGTTTTGCAAAAGAAAATAATTAATAATATTACTTTTAATTTCAAAAATGAAGAAGCAATAAATAATATGTATTTAATATTAAATGAGTTTAAAAATAAAATTTGTTCTTATTTAAATAAAGTTATTGTAATAATTGAAGATTATCAACTTCATAAGGGTTTAAAAATAAAAAATCCATTATCTACTCCTAAATTTATTGGTGGTTTAAAAGTTTTATGCAAATATCTATTTAATTTAAAATATATTTTACAATCACCAGTAATTAAGAAAAATTATATTTATAAAGGAAATATTAAAATGTCAGAGCACGAACACGATGCTTGAAAACATTTACAGTATTTTTTAGCAAAAGGAGTTGATAAAAATGGCACAAACAAAAAGTAATTTACCTAAAAAATCAATAACTAATAAACCTAAAATAAAAAATAAAAAAGTTAATAAGTTAGAATTAACTGTTATATTACATGAAAATCCGATTAAAACTAAGATTAAGGCACTGGTTGCTGGTGGTGTTGAAGTTGATGCTTGTTCGGCTAAATGTCAGTGAGAAGGATTAAATTACTCAACATCATCAATATATAACCCATCTATTTTAACTGAGTTTTTGAAATTAAAAAAAGATGATGAGATAAAAATTAAAGGCTCAGTATTTAATCAGTTAAATATAAAAACTAAACGCTATTTTTTGTCTTTTAGAGCAAACAGTTTTGAAATTATACAAAAATTGATTAGAAAAAGAACAAATACAAATATTAAAAAATAGGAGGAAAAACAATGGCATTAAAAAATGTAAAATATGTTCTTATTAATGAAAATAGTGAACCTATTAAAAATGAAGATGGTAGTTTAGATATTAAAACTGCTGAAATTATTTTAGAAAATACTGCTGAAGTTGAAGAATTTAATGCAAGTAATTTAGAAAATAATAATCAGCAAATCAACGAACTACAAACAAAAAATACTGAATTAACTTCACAAATTGAAGAACAAACAATTCAATTAAAACAAATTGAAGTAATTGACTTTATTAATTCTTTAACTGATAATGAAGAATTTAAAAATGTTTTATTAAAGTCTTATGATATTACTGATGATATTGAAATCATTAAAACACAATTGCAAAGTGTTTATGATGAATTAATTAAGGTACAAACAGTTAATACTGGGGGCGTACCAAAAGTAGAAAACAAAGAAAACAATATTTTAGATACAGACAATGTATTTAATAAATAGAAAGAAGGAAGTAAATTATGGCACAAAACCCACAAAGAATTTTCGGAGATATTACTAATCAAGCAAGAAAACGAGATCGAGAAACATTTGAACAATGATATTTACAAACTTATCAACAAAAATTTAGTTGAGAAGCATTATTTGCATGAAAAGATGCAAGTAAATTTAGTTTAGCATATAAAAGAAAGAAAAATATTAAATATAATGAAGGTTCTGGTAAAGATGGGAAAGTATTTAATACTGATGATAAATTATTAAATTATTCAGAAGTAGAATTTGATGATGGAATTGTTCAATTAAATACAATTTTAACTTTTGCTCGTAAATTAGACCCTGTAGAAAGTGATTTTAACCCTAATCTTTGGGCTGCTGATATTGAACAAGCAATGAATACTGAGGTTGCTTATAAACGTAATAAAATTTTAGAAATTATTAATAAAGGAGTAGTTACAACCATTCAAGGCCAAAAAGCAGATGATACTAATGCTTTTTTTGCTTCCCGAGCTTTTTTTAATTCTTCTTTTGCTTTTTGTTTTTCAGCTTTTGCTTCTGCTTTAACCTGATTACGATATTCTTTATCATGCAAATATTTCATTTCTTCTTCATATGCAACAGGATCTGTTTTTTTCAATTTACGATAATAAGTATAATTATCTAATAAAATAAATGGAATCCAAATTGTTGTTGAAACAGCAAAACAAATTAGTGCAATCAGAATCGCCATTGGGTCAACAGTTGCTAAAAGTGCTCTTAAAAATCAAGGTGTTGTTCAAGGAACCGTTACATAGACAACATTAACAATATGTAAAAGTCCTGTTGCCACTCAACCAATTATTATTGCAGTCATTGGTGATAAAATAAATGGCACAAGATAAGTTGGATTTAATACTAATGGAAATCCAAAAATAACTGGTTCATTAATATTAAAACATCCTGCCGGTAGTGCATATTTTAAAACTTCTTTTAATTCACGACGACGAGATAAAATTAAGACCATAATTAATAATCCTAATGTAGCTCCTGATCCTCCAATATTCATATAAATATCAAAGAATGGTTTTCCAAAGATTCCAACTTGATCATTTAAATTTGTTCTTGCTGATAATCCCGCCGAAATTAATGCTGTATTAACTCCAATAATCATTCATCAAATTGGTTCAAAAATAGCCGCCATAATGTTTGAACCATGAACTCCAAAGAATCAGAAGAATGAAATAAAGAATACATAAAGAACTGCTAATTCTATACCACCATTCCCTCTGGCAAAACCAATAAATGATGAAGTAAAGAATCGGTAAATGGCTGCCCCAAATCCAAATGCATTAGATGCAATTGGAACTGTTACATAACGTAAAGAAACTGTTAAAAATGCTTCACCAGCAGCATTAGTTGAAAAAAACATATTTGCTTATAAATATTCAATTCCTTTATTTCCTAAAATAGTTCCACCAAAATTGCCACCTTTGGCCAAAATAAATTGACCTAACGAATTTCAGCCTGTTTGGGTCATTAAACCATCAGCATTTCTTGGATCAAAACTTGCAAATCACGCTTCCATTGCGCTTTGATCTCCAAGTCCAAAATTACTAATTGCAGTTTCAACTGCTTTTAAATCAGCTTGACCAAAAATCAAAGCCCATCCAGCTCCTTTTGTTGCTAAGTCTCAACTACCATTAGGAAGTTTAGCAAAAATTTCAATACCATAAGTAGAAGATAAGAAATCTGCAAAACTATTAAGTGTTACATTTGCACCTAATGTTGGATCTCATAAGTTTCCTGATGAAACAAGAGTATTTCATTCTTCAACTTCAAAACCAATATTTGGTAATGCAATTGCTGGTGCTAAAAATAAAATATTAAAAACACCAATAATACTTAATGTGAAAACCATTGGTAAAAATACTGCAAATGATTTTTCCACCGCTGGTGTACCACCAGCAGGTAATTGAATTTCTAATTTTTTCATATTTCCAAACCAAACAAATAGTTCAGTTGTTGCTATCCCAATAATTAAAGCGGTAAATAACCCCTTCGAATCCATAAAGAAGGAAACTCTTGTCCCATACTTGCAATAATGAATCCGGCAAATGATGATAAACCAGCAATAACCGGTGATTTATAATTTCTTGATAAGACTAAGAAATAACCTAATAAAAATGCAAAATACAATGACATTGCTCCAATTGTTGCAATTTGAATTTGCCCAAAAGCTAATGCTCCAATTGATGAGGCTTTTCCTCAACTAGTTGATGTATCAGCAAATAAACCTCCTATTAAATCCCAACTATATCCGGCTGCCCTGGCAAAAAGTCCTAATAATGATACTTTTCCTGAACCAGCTCCTCCCAAGATAATTGCATCAATTAATAAACCAATTCCTCCTGCAATAATTAATGGAATCATTGTTCCAAATGCATCACGAATTGCTGATAAATGACGTTGATTTCCTAATTTAGACATTGTTGGCAATGACTTATTATTTCATCAACTTTTAAAATCCATACTCTTGCTTTTTTTACCCTTTTCTGGATTAAATTTATCATTACTCTTTTCCATTATCTTGAAAATTCCTTTCTAAAAATAATACTTATCTTCCTAAAATTACCCAATTAATTGTAAAACTAATTCAAGAACTTCTTTTCCCTTTCCTAGCGCATAAAGATTCGCTGGAATAACTGAAATAGGATTTTCTGTCATACTTTTAATATTATTTTCAATATATTTTACTTGTGGACCAAGTAAAATTACATCATAATTTTCTAATACAGATTGTGCCTCAGCCATTGCTTTTGCTTCAACATGAACATCAACATTCATTATTTTAGCTGCTTCTTCCATTTTTTTTAACTAAAATTGAAGTACTCATTCCAGCTGAACATACTAGTAAAATTTTTTTCATAACATGCCACCTTTCTAATCAAATTACCTTTGCCTCAATTATATATTATGTCCTTTAAAAAATAAAAAAATTATTTTATTTTTCTGATATAATTTTCCAAGAGAAAGGTAAAAATAATATGGTACCATCTTTTATAATTTATTTTGCTTTTATTCCAGCTACAATATTCTTTATTATTTTGAATGAGAATTCGTATTATTGAGAAAAGTTTTCATCGTTATTTATATTTATTATTGTTGCTTTTATTGTCTAATATTATTTTTTATCATTGTTTAATTATTAACACTGAAAGTAAAATTTACTATCCCAGTATAAACTATCTCTGATAATAAAAAAAGTGATCCAGAACTAAAATTAGGTGATAAAGCAATTCCTATTTTATCAAGATTTAATTGCGGATATTGAATTGCCAAAACATTTTTTATCATAATAATATAATCTTTTGTACTAGAAACCCTATTGTTAAAGTTTAATACTCCTAAATCAACATTATTTGGTACTATCTTATTCAACTTAGTTGGTCTAAAAACATTAACTCTCATAATTGCTTCACCAGTATAAACACTTGTATCATTAGTAATAATTTTAATATTTTTATTTTCACATTCTTCAACATTAATTTTACTAATATCTAAAAAAAAAAAAAAAATTGAAGACTATTTTTAATTTTTTGTAATGTTAATTCTTCATTTTCATATAAAATAACAGTTAACTCATTATTATCAATAATATTAAATAATTTCCGAGCCTTTTGTTTTTCAAAACTTGTAATAGCAGTAGTTCCCTGCACAATTTCGATTGTAAATGTTAGCATTGTTAATAAATATAAAATTTTTTTCATCATTATTTTCCTTTCTTTTGATTATTTAAAAATAATAATATTTTTGTAAGTAAAAGCGGAATGGTTAATACTGATTAAATGTTCCATATTTTAAAATTAATAGTTCTTTAATTAATAAAAACCTAAACCACAACAATATGATTTAGTAATAGAATTTTATTAAAAAAGAAGATATATTACAATATATCTTCTTTTAATCTTTTATTTAGAAAATAACCGAATTGTTGCCAATCCTTTTTTATATTTACTCATTTTAATCTCATAATTAGCTAATTGTTTTGGTGATAATAAGTCTAAATTTCGTTTTAACTCATACATTTGCATATCAAAGAGAATAACCTCAGCTTTAAGATAATTATTCCGCATAATTTGTTCTAAATAACCTGTTTTTGCTTTTAAACTTTTAACAATTTCTAAATAAATAATCTTTGTTTCTTGTCCATTTTTTTACTAAGAAAACGAAAATTTTTACTAATCCAAGCTTCGGATGTGAATCATTCTAGTGTTACTTCCTCATTTTCATTTAAACAAGCTAAATGCATTTCTCGTTTCTTATCCTTTGTTCCTGCTCGGTAAAAAGCATCATTTTCTAAATCATCATATGTTAGGTTAGCATTCATATCATGCGCCAACATTGTTAATAACATATGAAAAGTTTGACCCAATGGTTTTTTAACTTTAATTACCTGAATTAACTTTAAAATTCGTGATGCTTCACTATACCGTGAAACATACACTTGTTGATTAAATTTGCTATGATTATCATCATATTCTTTTTGTAAAACAATTAGACGCTCTGAATCTATAATTTTCATTTTAAATCCTTAAATTACTTCTGTTTCATATTCAAATATACCTGTTTTAGCAGTTTCAGCAATAAAATTAGCTGATTTTTTTAAAACCCTTTTACCGTTATTAGTTAAATCTAATTGAACAAATCCATAACAATTTTTATACGCATTCATTCATGATCAATTGTCAATATAAGCTCAAGAATGATAACCAAAACAATTAGAACTTTCTTTAATTGCTTGATGAACTCAAACTAAATGTTCTTTAGTAAAATCAATGCGATATTGATCATTAATAATACCATGTTCTAAAAAACGCTCTTCATTCTCAACTCCCATTCCGTTTTTTGAAATATAAACTGGAATGTTATTATAATGTTCTTTTAAATTCATTAATGTGATATAAATTGCCTTAGGAAAAATTTCTCATCCTCGGTATGGATTAATACGACGCCCCGGTATTTCATAAGGTTGGTAAAAATAGTGTGGTGTAATTGCTCCATTAATAAAATCTGGAATAAAATCAACGCCTTTTACTCGAGCTGGTTGATAAAAATTAACTCCTAAGAAATCAATTTTTAAGTTCTCATCTTGAATTAATTCTTCATCTCCATCAACAATTTGTCACATAAAGTTATATTTTTTAGCAACTTCTTTTAATTCTTGTAGATAAACATTTTTAACCATTGGATCTAAAAAACAATTAATTGTAAACAAATCATGTCATTTTGCTGCTTCTAAATCAGCTTTATTTTTACTACGAGGAATTGATGGTAAAATGCTTAAAATGCACCCAATTTTTCCTTTTAATTTTAATTGTCGAAATACTTTAATTGCTTTTAAATCAGCAATTAAAGTATTCCATTGAGCTTGCATACCATGTTGCATATTAACTTCATTTGGAAAATGTCAATCATATCAATAACTACCTTCAATTACAACAATTGGTTCATTAAAAGTAATAAACATTTCAACTCGATCACCAAATAATTCAAAACAAGTTTTTGCATAAAAAACAAAAGCATCAACGACTTCTCGTCAAAGTCAACCACCTTTTTGTTGTGCTCAATATGGCATATCAAAATGAAATAAATTAATAATTGGTTTAATATTATTTTTTAACATTTCATTAATTACATTATTGTAAAATTCAATTCCTTTTGGATTAACTGTTTTTCCATCAGGAATTAATCTAGTTCATTGAATTGATGTTAGTAATGAATTAAAATTTAACTCCCTTGCAATTTTAATATCTTCTTGATAACGATGGTAAAAATCATTCAAACAAGGTTGTTGATTAAAAAAACGGTATTTTTCTAACTTAAATCAATGATCTCAATTTGATGCAGATTTCCCATCTTTCAAAGATGCCCCTTCTGTTTGCGGACCAGAAAAAGCACTACCTCATAAAAAATTTTTTTAAAAATTATACTGCCCCATTAGAAATATTCTCTCTAAAACACTTTTATTATATCTATTATTTAGAGAATAAACAATAAAACATTATTTAAGTAATTTGGATTTTAATACTAAATATTGTTTCCATAATGTTTCTACACGACTATGTTCAAAAATAAAAAGTTTATTTTTAATTAAATGCTTTAAATTATCAATTTCTGTTCAAATTGCATTAACAATATCACGACTATATTTTCAAGCAATGCGATTTCGATTAAACTCTTTTAAATCTAAAATTTTATAACTACCATCGGCAAAAACTTTAATGTCTAAATCATAATCAATATACTTAATTGTTTTTTGCTCCATAATAAATGGTGATGCAATATTACAATAATAATTTATCCCGGTATCTTTAAGCATACAAATAATATTACTTCAATTTTTCCGATTAAAAATCCAGATTGCTGGTTCATTTGTTTTTCATTTTCTACCATTCAATTCTGTAACAGTAACATTTTCATTTACTAAAACAATATATTCTTCTTCTAGTAATAAAATAACTGCTAATTCTCAACTACGGTAAACTGAACCATTATGTTTATAAGCATGTACTAAGACACTATCTCCAACTTGTAACGAGTCCATAATGTTACCTCCCATAATTTACTTTTTTAAAATTACAGCAAAAAAACAACTAAAAATAATACAATTAAAAATTATGTAAAATTATTAAATTTAAATTGCCATAATATTTAATTTTATTTTGATATTAATTACTTTAAAATAAAATGCTATTTTAAATACGTCAACATTTTCATTATATCAGTTGTATTTATTAAGTAAATAGACAGGCTTTAACTAATTAGAAATTTTTTTATTGGAAATAAATTATTTTGGAAATTATAAATTTATATATTGCTTTTTACAAGACCTTATAGTTAAGTAAAAATGTCCCCTATTTGTTTGATAATTTTAATAGGGGAGATATTATGTTAGATTTGATATTTTTTCTTTTTAAAAATAAAAAAACTACTTTTGTAGTTAAAAATGGGGCGGCTGATGGGACTTGAACCCACGAATGCCGGAGCCACAATCCGGAGCGTTAACCTCTTCGCCACAACCGCCATATCTGATTATATAAATAACCCTATTTATTATAACTTAAAACAAAAAAATGTAAATAGAATTATTCCTACATCTTAAAAACATATTTTTTATAACATTAAAATAAATAAGATATTACTTTAAAAAGGATTATTATGTTAATAAATCTTATCATTAATTTTATATTATATAATATATTAGGTACAGCTATGTAGTACCCAAGGGAGTAAAAATAGAAAAAGAATAACAAAATGTATATAATTAAGAAAAATAAAATTTTAACTAAAGAATTAATAATTCGTAATGTTAAATTTCTTTGTTTTGCTAGTTACGTTCAAACTGAAACAGATGTTATTAACTTTTTAAAAAAGTATAAAGATAAAAAAGCAAACCATAATGTATATGCATATCTCATTGGGAATCGTCGTGAAAATATTTACAAAACCGATAATGGTGAAACACGACATATTGCAGGAAAAACTATCTTAGAAAATATTCTTGAAAAAAATATAGCAAATATTATTGTTCTAGTTCTTCGGTATTTTAATCCAATTTACAGTTTACTCGAAGATTGAATTAAAAATGGATATGCAACAATTACGTGTATTATTTTAAATTCTGCTCAGTTAGAAAAAATTAATGAACAAATTAAAATTGGAATTTTATTACTCCCATTAAATGAAGTATTTTTACGAGAACTTTTAGACAAAAATAAAATTAATATTATATCTAGGTTAATTTATCGTGGTGACTTAATTTTTACTATAATTATTGATCGTAACAACAGTGTACTAATTGAATTAGATAATTTAATTATTAAAGGAAAAATCTATAGTTATAAAATTTTAAAAAATCTTATTAATTAAAAATTAATAAGATTTTTTTATGACAACGTAATTAATTCTGGTGATTCTAAAATTTCTTTTAACCGTGTTAAGAAAATTCCTGCTTCTGCAGCATCAATAATTCGTTGATCAATTGTTAAAGCAAGATTCATTATTGAACGAATTACTAGTTTATCCCCTTTTATGACAATTGGTTTACGAACAATACGCCCAACACCAATTACTGCTGAATTAGGATAAAAAATTGTTGGTGTTGCATTAACTGCTCCAACCATTCCATAGTTGGCAATAGTAATAGTACTTCCTTTTAATTCATAATCATATAATTCACCTTGACGTAAACGTTCAATTGTTTCTTGAATGTTAATTGCAATTTGTTTTAAACTCATTCGTTCAGCAAATTTAATAACTGGAATAACTAATCCCTCACTAGTTTCTGTTGCTAACCCAATGTGTTGTGAATTTTTAATTACAATTTGATTTGTTTTTGAATCATAATATGAATTTAATTTTGGATATTCACTTAAAGCTAACGAAACTGCTTTTACTAAAAAACTCATTGTCGAAAATCGAACACCATGCTCAGCATTAGCATTTTTTAATTTTCGTTGTTGATCAATAATTGCTGACATATCAATTTCAGTATTAATTGTTAATGGTGGTACATGTGCTTGAGACATAATCATTGATTGAATCGCAGGATATCTTATTGATTTAATTTCTTCTCTTGTTTCTAATCCCTGTGGTTCAACTTGACTATTACTATTAATAATATTTAAATTGTTATTTAATGGTTGTACCAAGTTTCCATAAGTATTAGGAATTGTAGTTTCTGTGGAATTAAATTTTTTAACTTGTAAATTATGTGTTTCACAATTATGTTCAGTTTTTAATTCAGGCTCTTGTTTATTATTAAATTTAAATTCTTTTAACATCTCTTTTAAAACAGGATCTGAGTCATTCATTGTTTTTAACATTTGTTGCATTAACATATATTGCATCATTTTTTCAATGTTTGTTCCATCTGTATTATTATTATTATTTACTTGACGTAAACTTTGAATTTCTCGTAATAATTCATTTTGACGATTATTTTGTTCTTGATTAGCTAAGCGTTCTTTTAAAATTGCCAATTCAATCATTACATTATTATCAATTGTACCTTTTAAACTACAGTTACTTTCATCACTGTTTTCAAGTTGAGTTAGTTGCTTAGATGATTGTTGTTTTTCATATGATAAAGATGGTTTAACTATATCATCATTTGTTTTTTTCTGCTGCGAATTATTATCATAATATTCATTATCTAATATTTTATATTGTGATTCAACTTCCTCAAAAGAAGGACGCTGATAATTACTAATTCCTCCTAAAACAGAATCAACTTCAACATTTCCTTTTGCAATTTGTTCCATTCTTTTCTTAATTAACTCTCGTTGATTTCTTGTTTTTAAAATTTTTTCTCGTTGCCCATTATCATTTAATTTTTCATATAAACGATCACGATAAGATTTTAATGGAGAAAAATGTCCTTGTTTTTTTTCTTTCGCTTCATTTGACTCATTTGGATCAATTGTGTAACCATCAGCAGAAATATAAGCTTTATCAGATAATTTTTTGTCATTTGTTTTAAAAGTATTAACATTATCATTATAATTAGAAGCAGAACTACTATACCCAGTTTGTACTTCTGATGATACATTTCTTTTAATTAAATCATTCATTCTTTCTTGGACAATATTACGTAAAATTTTAGGACGTCCATCTTCATCTAAAAAATCTATTGAATTTTTGGAATTATCACTTTCTAATGATAACTCATGAAAATCATTATTATTATGTAATTGCTCACGACGTTGATTTACAAGATTACGAAAACTAGTATTTTCATTTTGACCACCAAAAAATGCTGCTGCATTAATTGGTGCTTCATCTTGATGCTTTGTTTTATTAACTAAATATTTTGCATATTCTTTTGCTTGATTTTCTTCTGTTAATTTTCTTTGTCCAATTGGAATAGCATTCATTATAATATTTTGGTTGGGAATAGAAGGTGGTTGATTCAAACTATTTGTTTGTGATTCAAAGTTACCATCTTGAAACATATTACTATTCAAATCAGGAATATTAACCATTGTTGTCTTCGCCTCACTTTTTATTTCTTTATTCATTGGGTTTTTAATTGTATCAATTGAAGGAATTTTTTCTCGATTATTAATAATATCATTATCATTAATTTTTAAATTTTTAAATGATAATCTTCGTGTTTTCTTAGGACCAAAAGATAATGCTGTTTCATCCCATCGTTTCTGTTCTTCTTGTGTTATTTTAGTGGGTTGTTCAAAAAGTTGTTTTTGTGATGATGAATTGTTTTGTTGCTGAAAATTAATAGATTGATTTTGTTCAATATTTGTTGAAAAATAAGAACTATTATTAATAGTATTATCTTTAGAAAAGGGAGTTCCACCATTTTGGTTAAAATTTTGTGATAATATCGAAGTATCATATGGATGTTGTTCATTAATTAATACAGCTCTTGAATTAATAATGTTTTCATTATTGTAAACTTGTTGCTGATTCAATAAAGGTGGCGTAAAAGTTGGATGTAAAGTATTTTCATTCCCAATACTAATTCCTCAATAATCATCTTCTTCAATATCATTTCATTTTGTTCCAAATTGACCATTTTTTGTTGTCGAAAATTTTGCCCCTTTTTTATTTAAACGAGTAAATTCGTTATCTTCAAGACGTTTAAAATAATACTTTTCAATTTCATCTTCAGTTGTTAGCAAATTAGCAATAACAGCATTGGGTTTAATTTTAGTGCCTTCTTTAATTGGCTTAACAATAATTCCATCCATTGGGGCTGTAATAATAGATTCACCATTTTCAGTTTCAATTAAAGCAATTTTATCACCTAATTTAACTTCTTCATTCTGATATAAGAATTTTTTTAAAATTCTTTTTTTTTCTAACGTTAATACTCTAATTTTTTTCATTGTTTCTGATTACCCCATTCAAAAAAACTTAATATGTTTTATTAAATTTAGTTTAGCCACTTTTATACCCATTTTATTACAAAGTAATTATATCATACATTCACTGTTTTTTAGTATTAAAATGAGAAATAACATTATACACAAAAAAAAAAAAAAAATGAAAAATTTTTACATTTCTTTCGCATTTCTTTTTATCCTTTTTACTTTATTATCAAATTCTGTAATATGCTTAGTTTCTGTTAAATTTTTTACCCATTTTTTCGTTTTAAAATCATCAATGCTCAAATTGCTTTTAAACTGTCAACTGATTGCATAATTAATACAATATAAATAATATCTAAATTTGAAGTAAAAATTAAAATTGCGAATAATGGTACTGACACTAATCATGTGAATAAAGCATCTAAAACAAAGGCATTCATCACAGCACCACCTGTTCTAATAATGGCATAACTTGTTGCAGCAATCATTAAACAAGGATATCATAATCCATAAGCAAAAAGCATCCAATGTGCAATTCTAAATGTTTCTGGCGTATTATTTACAAACAATAATTCTGGTAAAAATCATCCTCCGGCAACTAAAATTAATCCCGCAATAATTCCAACTAGAAAAGACAAAATAACTAAATGTTTACCATTATATTCTGCCTCTTCTAAATTATTATCCCCTAACCGGCTGCCAACTAAAACTTAAGTTCCCGCAGCAAATCCATGATACAGCGGCGTATATAAAGCAGCAATAATTGTTGAAAAAATCGCATTTGCTGTTAAAGCATCTAAACTATAATATGCTCGTAATTTAACTTGTACTACCATTCCGACTGATCAAAAAATTTCATTTAAAACAATTGGTCAAGCTTTTTGAAACGCTCGTTTTGTAACATAACCATCAAAGTGTCATCAATTTCGAATAATAAATTTATACCGTTTATATGAAAATAAAACTATTATGAAAACAAGTTGCAAAATACGTGAAGCTGACGTAGCAATTGCGGCTACTTGTGCACCAATTCCATTAAAATTTGCAATAAAATTTGGTTCAATTAAAAATGGATTCATAAAACAATTCGTACTTAAAGCAATAACTGAAATTCATACTGCCAAACCTGCTCGACCAGTTTCAAGTAAAGTCGTAATGAAAGCAATGTTAATTGCTAACAATGGATATGATAAAGCAACTATTTTAAAATACTCTGCTCCTTCTAATGTTGAAATTGACGCTGCTCTATATTCAAAATATTTAAACCACTGAATTGCTAAATCTTTATCCTCAGATTTTAATTGTGAAACTATCTCAGGGCGAGGAGCATATTTTGGTGTTGTAGTAAAACTAATCATTTCATAACCACAAACCTGCGATAAAATTAATACAATAAGGCAAATGATTAAACAAATATAAATTTTTAATAATGTTACTTGTTGTAATTCTTTATACTTTTCAGCACCATAATATTGTGCATTAAAAACTCCAAAACCATAACAAACTCCGCTTAGAATTGCAAACATAATAAAATAAAGTTGGTTAGAGGCAGCAACTCCATTAATTGCTAATTGTCCTGCTGTATAATGTGATATCCAACATAATTTCCTAAACCCCAACTATCTCAAACTGCTTTTACATGATAAACATTATCTGCTCCAAAAATATATTTAATCTCATTAAATAGTTCTTGATAACCATGGACATTTTTTGAATTGAACTTGCAAAAAAATTATTTTTTGTGTTTTTTTCTTGACTTACCAATTTTTTGCCATAAACTTTCTAATTTTTTATTTTCACTATGATTTGCAACTTGATCAGTTCTTCGTTTGAAAAAATAACTAATCCAATTATAAGCATCAAAATTATTATTGAAATTAATAAAGCAACTCATCATGGAAGAACATCGAATAATGATTTTACTAACAAATGCATTGTCTTGTCCTCCTTTTATATTAATATTTTCTATTATACACAAAAAATAAAAAGATTAATAATCCTTATTATTAATCTTTTTTTAATTTGGGTTTGATGATTACTTTTTTGTTATATGGCGGTGATTATGTTCTTTTTTTATTAGTATGTTTTTTTACCACAAATTGTTTCATTGAAATTGTTTCACCAGTATATTTTTTATCTACAACTTGTCAGAAACCATACATAAAGGCAGTAATTAAAGCCCCAATAATCATAAATAAGAATGCTCTAGTAATGTCCATCCTCAAGCACTAGCTCATCCATAAACTCCAGCATCACCATTACCACGACCTAACGCTGATAGGAATCCAACAATTGGTCCACCATGACCAGCCAAATCAGCAATTCCTACAGCACCAGCTAAAGCACCCGTAATTGCTGAACCAACAATGTTACTTCGAATAACACGTTTTGGATCATTAACTGCAAATGGAATTGCTCCTTCTGAGATTCCAATACATCCCATAAAGAATGCTGTTGAACCCATTGTGCGTTGTTCTTTATTATAGAATGGTTTAAAAATTCATGTTGCAATTCCCATTCTTATTGGTGCAACTGGAATTGCAGCTGCCATTGCCCCCATTGGTGTATAAATTTTTGAACCAATTAAACCTGTACATGCTAAGAATGCAACTTTATTAATTGGTCCACCCATATCAAAACCAGCCATTGCTCCGAATCAATAGTCCAAAGCCTAATCCAATTGCTACATTAGCAGCATTGGAAGTATTACCTCATGTTCGTGAAATTCAATCTTAGAATTTACCCATTACTCAACCAACAGTTGAACCAATCACAAACATCATAATCATTCCATAGATAAAGCCGACAACAATTGAAATAAAGAAGATTGGCATTACTGGTTTTAATCCTTTTGGAACATTTTAAGTATTAATTCATTTAACAGTATATCCAACCGCTAATCCGGCTGCAATTGCTCCAACGAATCCAAAGTTGGAGTATTAACTGCTTCATTTCCTGGTAAAGGATAAAAGTTAGCAGAATTATTTCCAATAAATGAAACAACTAAAGCTGGAGCAATTGCTGAACGACCAGCAATTGAATTAGCAATAAATGCTCCCAAAATTGGAATCATTAATGTAAAGGCTAATACCCCTATAACATTAAGATAATAGAAAAAGTTTTTTGGGTCAGTTAATGGGTCAGTATAAAATATTTCTCCTCAATGTGCTGTTGTTCCGCTAGCATTAGGAATTCAACCCATTCCTTTTAATGAACCATGAAAATTCTCATAGTTGGGACCATAAATTGCTTTTGCTAATCCTAATGAAATAGCAATAAAAATTCCTCCTAAAATAACAATTGGAACCATATATGAAACCCAAGCCATTAAGTGTTTCATTACTCCAACTTTTTGGTTGCTACCATTAGCACCCTTAGTAATAAATTCTCCAGTTGGTTGCACTTTTCCTTCTTTTAAATCTTTCCATATCAAGTCCAATATCCGTTGCAGCAATGATTACTTCGGCTTCTTTAATTTCTCTCTCTGTAAAATCATTGCGAACACCTTCAGCCAGCTCCATGTGTTTCAACTTTAATGTCGTATCCCATTTTAGGAGCAGTTTGGTTTAACTTATCCGCAGCTAAAAAAGTATGCGCTACTCCTGTTGCACAAGCTGTCATTGCTAAAAGCAACGGCTTTTGACCAGTTGGAGTCGTTTTGGTTGGAACCTCTTCTTTTCCAATCCCAGTTAATAATGCTGTTGAAATTTTTGCTTTGTCTGTTTCAACTTTCATTGCTTTTTTAAAATCTTCATCCATTAATTTTTGTGCTACTTCACTTAAAATTCCTAAATGAATTTCTCCTAATTTAGCTTCAGGAATAATTAAAGCAATGGCAACTTTCGTTGGTTTTCCATCCATTGCATTTCAATCAACATCATTTTTGAAACGAATAAATAAAACCGCTGCATTTGTAACAGCACTAATTGATGCATGAGGAATTGCAAAGCCATCTTCAAAACCTGTTGAAGATTCTTTTTCTCGAGTCTCAAAACCTTTAACAAGTTCATTGCGATCAGAAACATATCCAAGATTTTCAGCTAATTGAGCAAGTTCTAAAAAAGCTTCTTCTTTAGTTTTAGCTGTTGAATCTAAAATAATATGTTTTTCATTAAAAATGTTATTATACATATAGTTTTTCATCCTTCCATTTATAGTTTACTATTTTAAAATTAAAACTCAATAATTTTATTTAAAAAAATCTATTTTTAAATATAAAATGGAATTTTTTTCTATAAAATTAAAATTTAATAGGTGTCATTTTTTTTAGTTAAAAAAAGAGCAAAAATTTGAATTTTTGCTCTTTTTAAATTTATCTTTTATAACTTAATAATACTTTACCCTTAACATTTATTGTTAATTTTTGTGCTAATTCCACAATTATTGCTGATTCACCTGCTAAAAGTTCTGTTGTTCCGATGGTTATTTTTCCTTCAACAACTGTTACTTGTGCTCATTTTATAGTATTTAAATCAAGTTCTCGTGTTTTTGTTAACAAATATAATGTAAAATATTCATTATCAATTAAAATTCCTTCATTACGATAAACAATTTGATTAGTTGAATCAGGAACTGTTGTTACATCAAAACATTCTTGTAAATGAAGCGGATGAAAGTTTCCTTCTTTATCAGCACGATCAAAGTCAAAAAAACGATATGTTATATCTGATGAACGTTGTAATTCAAAAACTGTTACACCTGGGGTAATGGCATGAACTTTACCTGGAGGAACATATAAAAAATCCCCTTTTTGTATTTTTACTTCTGTAAATAATTGTGCTCATGCCTTTTTTTCAACCAATTGAATTAATTCTGCTTTTGTTTGAGCATAATGTCCATAAATCATTTTAGCATCAATAGGGCAATCAAGGATATATCAACATTCGGGTTTACCTAACATTTTGTTATGTTTTAAGCTATATTCATCATCAGGATGAACTTGAACTGATAAATAATCATTTGCTGTAATAATTTTGGATAATAAAGGAAATTCTTTATCAGTAGTTCCAAAATATTCTGGATGATTTGCAAAAAATGTTTTTAATGATACTCCCGTCTCAGAACCATTCGCAATATAACTCATTCCATTATCTAATGCACTAATCACTCATGCTTTACCATATAAGTCATCTGTTGGCAATTGAAAACCAAAATCCGCTAATTTTTGCCCCCCTCATAAACGTTCTGAAAAATATGGTGTCACTTTAATTACTTTATACATAAATGTCCTCCTCAGTTTTTCTATTATATTAAACCACAAAAACTGAAAAAATAATATTATCATTAAATAATATTATCATTAAAATTTATAGTAAGATATATTTAACTAATAAAATGATTTGAGTCAACAATGGAAATTATTCGTATTCGAAGTTATTTTAAAAAAATTAAATGGCATTTATTATGACTTTTTGCTGCATTAGGTATTGTAACAATTATTTTTATAATTATTTTCCTAGCATTAAAAAACATGCCATGACAAGATAAATTAATTTATTGTTCAATTTTTCTTGTGATTAATTTAATTATATTATTTATTAATTATTTAATTATTAAAAACCCCTTTATTTTTTCAAAAATTTATTATTATGACAACAACAAAAATCGATTACGTTTAAGTTTATATTTTTATTTTTTTGTTTTAATCATTAGAATTGTTTTCTTCTTTTTAACTTTAATTTCCATCTAACTAATTTTAAAAACAATTTTTAGTTTTGTAATTAAGCGATTATGATATGTTGGCTTAGTATATGCTTTATGAAGTTGTAGTATTATTGGTGGATTTAATACCATTAATTTAATTATTTTAAATAAACCCATTCCACCACAAAAATCTACTACCTAAAATCATACACTAAAACTCATTGCAAAACAGTCAATAATCATTTAATGTCTTGATGAATAACATCAATAATATTTGTCAAAATATCTTGATAAGTTCCAATAAAATAGAATCCGAGTAGTCGTCCTTTTGGGTTATCAAAACTATTAACAAAATAATTATCAAAAACAATTGTCAAGCTCCCATCATCAAAGTGCATTATTGGGATTTTTGTTTCTTCTTTTGCTAACTCAATTAAATTGACTATTACTTTTGGTGTTAATAATTTTCGTATTAAAATTTGGTCATTTGCATTAACAGCAAACATTTTTTCAAATTCTGTTGATTATAATGTTGTATTATCCCTTGTTTTAAAAATTTTTAAGAATGTATACAATGCTTTAATTGTAGCAACTAATTCTGGCATTTGCTTAACATCAAACGTCAAATATGGATATCGCGTATAAGTAACTTCTTCATCTTTACCTCAACCATTCACTTCGCGTCGTGTCAATGTTACAAATGAGTAATTAATATCATTTTCATAAAAATTAATAACATAGTCTTCTTTAAGATCTTTCGTATTATGTACTCCCATGTGTGAAAAAAGATTAAATTTTTGAGTAATAGTAGCAATTTGATATTGTTTTTTTGCCAAAGCATTAAGACCAATTTGATAAAATTTCTCAAACGGTAGTTCTTGCATAATAATTTTTTGTAATTTTGCTGCTTGATAATACTTTGTAAATAATCAAATCCCTAAACTTAAAGTAACTAAACTACTAAAAACTAAAATAATTTTGCCAGCAATACCTAATTCTAATAATCCTTTTAAAAAACTAAGTGGCATTCCCATAATTATTGCTAATAATAAAAACCACAAGAAAAAAGTAATAACAACTAAGATAAAATTCAAAAAGATATACCGTTTTTAAAAATATTTAAAATTAAGATTTTTTAGTTTATGTTTTTGCATTAACATTTGAAAATTATATTTTTTTAATTAATTAAAAAATAGAATTAAACCAAAATAATTATTGGCCTAAATCTATCTTAACATCTTGACGATCAGCAGCATTAACTTCAAAATATAAGAATGTACTCAATTTTAATGAACTTGCTGCAACATTTGATCGCCATGTTTTTAAACTCGCATTAAAGTCACAAACTGTTGAATTATAAAAACGTCGTGCAGCGGCAATATTATCTCTTCACAATCTCTAATTCCTGCTTGTAATTCAATTACACTGTTAATTGTTACTACTCCTTTCAAAACTTATCTAATATTATATAAGAAAAAAATATAAAAACAAGATTAATTATAATTAATTAAAAAATAACTCTCTTTGAATTATTTTTTAATGTTATTATTTACTAATTGAAACAACTGTTCCGGCACCAATTGTACGTCCACCTTCACGAATTGAGAATTTTGTTCCTTCTTCAATCGCAACTGGGGCAATTAATTCAACTGTCATTTCAATATTATCCCCTGGCATAACCATTTCAACACCGCTTGGTAATTTAATTGAACCTGTAACATCCGTTGTACGGAAGTAAAATTGTGGACGGTAGTTTCCGAAGAATGGTGTATGACGTCCACCTTCTTCTTTTGTTAAAACATAAACTTGTGCTTTAAATTCTTTATGTGGTTTAACTGAACCTGGTTTAGCAATAACTTGCCCACGTTCAACATCACTACGATCAACTCCACGTAATAAAACCCCAACATTATCTCCAGCTTTAGCATCATCTAATAATTTTCTAAACATTTCTAAACCTGTTGCAACAACTTTTTTAGTTTCATTTTTTAATCCAACGATTTCAACTTCTTCATTAACTTTAATAATTCCACGTTCAACACGACCTGTTGCCACTGTTCCACGACCTGTAATTGTGAAAACATCTTCAACTGGCATCATAAATGGTTTAGCAGTATCTCTTTCTGGTTCTGGAATTCATTCATCAATTGCGTTCATTAATTCCATAATTTTTTCTTCTCATTGAGTATCACCTTCAAGAGCTTTTAAAGCTGATCCTCTAATAACTGGTGTTTTTTCACCATCAAAACCATATTCGCTTAATAGATCTCTAACTTCCATTTCGATTAAATCCATCATTTCAGTATCTCCATCCATCATATCACATTTGTTTAAGAAAACAACCATTTTTGGTACACCAACTTGTCTTGATAATAAGATATGTTCTCTTGTTTGAGGCATTGGCCCATCTGTTGCTGCAACAACTAAAATCGCACCATCCATTTGTGCAGCACCTGTAATCATGTTTTTAACATAATCGGCATGTCCAGGACAGTCTACGTGCGCATAGTGTCTTTTATCAGTACGATATTCAACATGTGAAGTATTAATTGTAATCCCACGTTCTTTTTCTTCAGGAGCTTTATCAATATTGTCATATTTTTGGGCTTCTGCAAATCCTTTTTTAGCTAATACAGTTGTAATAGCTGCTGTTAAAGTAGTTTTACCATGGTCAACGTGGCCAATTGTTCCAACATTTACGTGTGGTAAACTTCTATCAAATTTTTGTTTTGCCATTTTAATCTTTTCCTCCTATATTTTTAATTAATAGACAAATGTCATAACTATTATAAATTAATTCTTTTTACTTTGCAATCTTTTTTTAGTAATGGTAGATTAAACCATTGTGTAATAATTAATCTGTTGATTTTCCTGCTTTTTTAATAATTTCTTCGGTAATTGATTTTGGTGCTTCTTGGTAATGTGAAAACAACATTGTATAAGTTCCCCGTCCTTGGGTAAAGCTTCGTAAGTCAGTTGCATATCCAAACATTTCTGATAATGGAACTTTTACCTTTACAACTTGGGCATTCCCACGTTGATCATTTCCTTCAATTTGACCACGACGTGAAGATAAGTTTCCCATTACATCCCCATAGTATTCTTCTGGAACAGTAACTTCAACAGCCATAATTGGTTCTAAAATAACTGGTTTACATTTTTTAGCGGCTTCTTTTAAAGCTAAACTAGCGGCAAACTCATAAGCCATTTGTGATGAATCGACATCATGGTATGACCCATCATATAATGTTGCTTTAATATCAATCATTGGATATCCTGCTAATTTTCCTGTTTGCATTGACTCTTCTAAACCTTTTTTAACTGAACCAATGAATTCTTTTGGAATTTTTCCACCAACAATTGCGTCAACAAACTCAAATCCTTTATCATGATTTGGTTCAAACTTAATTCATACGTGTCCATATTGTCCACGTCCTCCTGATTGTTTAATGTATTTTCCTTCTACTTCAGCACTATCTTTAAATGTTTCACGATATGAAACTTGTGGTGCTCCAACATTAGTTTCCACTTTAAATTCACGTTTCATTCGATCAACTAAAATATCCAAGTGGAGTTCTCCCATTCCAGCAATAATTGTTTGTCCTGTTTCTTCATCTGTTCATGTTCGGAAAGTTGGATCTTCTTCTGCTAATTTTTGTAATGCTAAACTCATTTTTTCTTGGTCAGCTTTTGTTTTTGGTTCTAAAGCTAAGTTAATAACTGGTTCTGGGAAAACCATTGATTCTAAGATTACTTCATTTTTTTCATCACAAAGCGTATCTCCTGTTGTTGTTAATTTCAAACCAACTGCTGCTGCAATATCACCAGCATACACTGCTTCAATTTCTTCACGATTATTAGCATGCATTTTTAACAAACGACCAATACGTTCTGTTTTATCTTTTGTTGAGTTTAATACAGAACTTCCTTTTTTTAACACTCCAGAGTAAACCCGGAAGAATGTTAATTTCCCAACAAATGGGTCTGTCATAATTTTAAATGCTAATGCTGAAAATGGTTCACTATCAGCAGCATGACGTTCAACTTCAGTCCCATCTTCTAGAACACCTTTAATTGATGGAATATCAAGTGGTGAAGGTAAATAATCAATTACCCCATCCAACATTAATTTAACTCCTTTGTTTTTAAAAGCACTTCCACAAAAAACTGGGAAAAAATCATCAGTTAATGTTGCAGTACGAATTGCACTTTTAATTTCTGAAATTGAAATATCATTACCATCCAAGTATTTCATCATTAACTCTTCATCAAAGTTAACCGCTGCTTCAATTAATTTCATTCGGTATTCTTCAACTAAGTCTTTTAAATCATCTGGGATTGGAATTTCTTTTGCTTCTTCGTTTGCTGCTCCATCATAATGATAAGCTTTTCGTTCAACGATATCAATAATTCCTGTAAACTGGTCTTCAGCTCCAATTGGAATTTGAACTGGATGAGCATTTGCTTGTAAACGGTCATGAATTGTTTTTACTGAGTATAAAAAGTCAGCTCCAATTTTATCCATTTTATTAACAAAGACAATACGTGGTACACCATATGTGGTTGCTTGACGTCAAACCGTTTCTGTTTGGGGTTCAACTCCTGATTGTCCATCAAGAACAGCTACTGCTCCATCTAAGACACGTAATGATCTTTCTACTTCAACAGTAAAATCAACGTGTCCTGGAGTATCAATAATATTTAAGCGCATATTTTCCCAAAACGCCGTTGTTGCCGCAGAAGTAATTGTAATTCCACGTTCTTGTTCTTGAGCCATTCAATCCATTTGGCTAGCTCCATCATGGGTTTCACCAATTTTATGAATTTTCCCAGTATGGAACAAAATGCGTTCTGTTGTTGTAGTTTTTCCAGCATCAATATGTGCCATAATTCCAATATTTCTCGTATTTTCTAGAGAATATTCTCTTGCCATTTTTCTTTTCCTTTCTATTTTTTATCAACGATAATGAGCAAAAGCCTTATTAGCTTCCGCCATTTTATGAGTATCATCTTTTTTCTTAACTGCTCCCCCAATTCCATTTGAAGCATCAATAATTTCATTTGCTAAACGATCAATCATACTTTTTTCATTACGTAATCTTGCATAATTAATTAATCATCTTAATCCTAACGTAACTTTACGATCTTCATTTACTTCAATTGGAACTTGGTAATTAGCTCCCCCAATTCGGCGAACTTTTAATTCTAAATGTGGCGTAATATTTTCAATTGCTTTATTAAAAATTTCTAACGGTTCAGTCTTTGTTTTTTCTTTAACAATCTCAAATGCTCCATATAAAATTGTTTGAGCAACTCCTCTTTTCCCATCAATCATAATTTTATTAATTGCACGTGTTACTAATTTTGAACTATAAATTGGATCTGATAAAACATCTCTTTTCTCTGCTTGGCGTTTACGCATCGTAATAATCCTCCTTTCTGTTTAATTAAGCTTTTGCAGCTTTTGGTCTTTTTGTTCCATATAGTGATCTTCCTTGTTGGCGGTTATTAACTCCAGCAGTATCTAAAGTACCACGAATAATATGGTAACGAACCCCTGGTAAGTCTTTAACCCTTCCACCACGGATTAATACAACACTATGTTCTTGTAAGTTATGTCCTTCACCAGGAATATATGCTGTTACTTCCATTCCGTTTGTTAAACGAACACGAGCATATTTTCGTAACGCTGAGTTCGGTTTTTTTGGTGTCATTGTTGCAACCCTTGTACAAACACCTCTTTTTTGTGGTGCTGTAACATTAGTAGGTTTTTTTTGTAAAGAGTTTAGCCCTCTGTTTAAAGCAGGAGCTTTTGTTTTTCACACTTTATCTTTACGTGGTTTACGCACTAATTGATTAATTGTTGGCATTAAGCTTTCTCCTTTCTGTTTCACATATCCGAGTGTATCAAAGAATACAATCCATATGTAATATTACATAAAACAAAAAATTAAGTCAAGATTTATTCTAAATATTCCCAAAAAAGACCTAATGGTCTTTTTAGTATTCTTCAGCTTTTGCTGTAATTCCAGCCGTAATAATATCTTTGGTATTTTTTAATCCTGTTCCCGCCGGAATTAAATGTCCTAACATAATGTTTTCTTTTAAACCTTCTAAACAATCAACTTTACCTTTAATAATCGCTTTAACCAATACTCGTGTTGTATCTTGGAATGACGCTGATGATAAGAATGACTCAGATTCTAATGGTGCTTTTTTAATTCCAAAAATAACATGTTTTGCTGTCGGCGGTTTTTTCATTGAACGAACAGCGTTAATTGTTTCATTACGATAGCGTTTAATTGTTACAATTTCTCCTGGTAATAATTCAGTATCACCAGCATCAATAATTTTAACTTTATTTAACATTTGTTTAATAATAATTTCAATATATTTATCAGAAATTTCAATTCCTTGTAAACGATAAACTCGTTGTACTTCTTTTAAAATATAATTATGAACATCTTCAATTTTGGCAACTTCTAATAATTCTTTAATATTAATTGAACCTTCCGTCAATTTTTGACCACGAGCAACTTTGTCACCAATTTTAACTCTTAAAACAGCATTATATTGCGTTTTATATTTTCGTTCATCACTATCTGATTTAACATAAATGGTATGAATTCCACCTTCATCACGAATATCACTAATTTTTCCATCAATTTCAGAAATAACAGCAATTGATCCTTTTGGTGTGGTTACATCTAATAATTCTTTAATCCGTGGTAGCCCTTGGGTAATATCAGCTCCCCCAGCAACACCACCAGTATGGAATGTTCGCATTGTTAACTGTGTTCCTGGTTCTCCAATTGATTGCGCAGCAATTGTTCCAACTGCCTCACCAATTTCAACTTCCATTCCTGTAGCAAGGTTTTTCCCATAACAACGTTGGCAAACACCTTTTTCTGCTTCACAAGTTAAAACAGAACGGATAATAACTTCCTTAATATCATTATCAACAATTTTTCGACTATCTTCTTCAGTCAATAATGTATTAGCAGCAATAACTTCACCATTTTTTAATTTAATATCTTTTAAATTATAGCGACCAACTAAACGGTCAAATAATGGCACAATAATGTTAGCATGTTTTTGCTCAATAATATCTGATACAACAAAACCACGACGAGCATTACAATCTTTCATTGTAATAATAATTTCTTGTGAAACATCAACTAATCGTCTTGTTAAATATCCCGAGTCAGCTGTTTTTAAAGCAACATCAGCCATCCCTTTTCGTGCCCCATGGGTTGAAATAAAGAATTCTGACACTGTTAAACCTTCACGGAACGAAGACTTAATTGGTAATTCAATAATGTCTCCTTTTGGATTATTCATTAACCCCCGCATCCCAACTAATTGGGTAAAGTTTGAAACATTTCCCCGTGCTCCTGAATCCGCCATCATAAAGATTGGATTTTTTGGGTCTTCACGTAAAACATGTTCTAATTTAGTTTGAATATTATCTTTAACTTTTGATCATACACTAATAATGCGGTGTTGTTTTTCACGGCTGGTCAACATTCCCATTTTAAAGTAATCATTAATTTCTTTTACCTTTTGATCTGCCGCTTTAAATTCTTCTTGTTTTTTATCGTAAACTTTAACATCGCCTGCTGATACTGTTACTCCTGATTTCCCTGAATATTTGAAACCAAGATTTTTCATGTTATCTAACATTTCAGCAGTCTTATTAGCTCCATATTGTTTAAAGTAGCGGTCAATAATATTTGATAAATCTTTTTTCTTAAATGGTGGATTAACTTTTCAACTCGCTAAATATTCGACTAAATTAACATTGTCTTTAATTAATGAGGGAGCAGGTAATGCTGTTAAATTTTCAACATTCGGTTCATTTAAGTATGGAAACTCTTCTTTAAAAATCTGATTAAAAATAATTTTTCCTGGGGTTGTAATAATATAATCTTTCATTTGTTCTGGCTTGAATTTTTTATTTACAAAACCAACAACAGGAATAGCAACTAAAGCATGTAAAGCAACAGCTCCAGTTTCATATGCAATAACAGCTTCATTTAAATCTTTAAATATTGTTCCTTCCCCTAATTGTCCTTTTTCTTCATATGTTAAATAATAATTCCCTAACACCATATCTTGGGTTGGTGTAACAATTGGTTTACCATCTTTTGGTCCTAAAATATTTCGACTTCCTAACATTAAACTTCGTGCTTCAGCAACTGATTCTTCTGTAATTGGGACATGAACCGCCATTTGGTCACCATCAAAGTCAGCATTAAAAGCAGTTGTTACTAATGGATGTAATCTAATTGCTTTTCCTTTGACTAATTTTGGTTCAAATGCTTGAATTCCTAATCGATGTAACGTTGGCGCACGGTTTAATAACACTGGACGAGTCTTAATAACTTCTTCTAAAACTTCTCATACTTTATCATCTTGATTTAAAATTAATTTTTCCGCAACTTTAATATTTGCTGCTAAACCATCTTTAACTAATTTGCTAATAACAAACGGTTTAAATAATGTAATGGCCATATCACGTGGCAACCCACATTGATACATTTTTAAGTCGGGTCCAATTGCAATAACTGACCGTCCTGAATAGTCAACTCGTTTTCCTAATAAGTTTTGACGGAAACGACCTTGTTTTCCTTTTAAAATACTTGTTAATGATTTTAATGGTCGCTTATCTTTTCCCGTTACTGGTCGTGCCTTACGTTCATTATCTAATAAAGCATCAACAGCTTCTTGTAGCATCCTTTTTTCATTATTAACAATAACACTTGGTGCTCCCATTGCTTTAACTTTTTTTAATCGTTCATTTCGAATAATAATTCGACGATATAAATCATTAATTTCTGATGTTGTAAAACGACCACCATCTAATTGAATAATTGGACGAATATCTGGTGGAATGACTGGCACTGCTCGTAAAATCATTCATTCTGGTCGTGAACCTGATTTTTTTAATGAATCTAAAACTTCTAAACGTTTCATTAATTTATTTTGATCTAATTGTGTTTTTTTTTCTTTTAAATCTTGCTTAATTTTTTCAATTTCATCATCAATGTTTAGATTTTTTAATAATACTTCAACAGCTTCTGCTCCAATTCCAAATCGTGCATTAGTATGACGATTAATGAACTGAGCACATTCATCCATTGAAAATGGCAATGAAGTATTTTTTAAATCTTCAATCATTGTTTCTCCCACTTCATAAGCAATTGTGTTAGGTTCTAGTGTATCTAAAATTTCACACAATGTCTTTGTTAATCGTTGACGTGTTTGTGCTGATGTTTTAGAATTTCCTAAATCTAATACCATTTTTTGTTTCAATGATTTTGCATCACCAGCATCTAATACAATATATGAAACAAAGTAAACAACTTCTTCAAGTTCTTTTGTTTTCATATCTAAAATTAAAGCAATTCGACTAGGTGCTGCTTTTAACATTCAAATATGTGTTACTGGTTCTTCTAATTCAATATGTCCCATTCGTTCACGACGAACAATCGCTTCAGTAATTTCTACTCCACAACGTTCACAAATTTTTCCCTTATTTTTTGATTTTTTGTACTTCCCACAAGCACATTCAAAATTTTTGGTTGGACCAAAAATCTTTTCATCAAATAATCCATCGCGTTCTGGTTTTAATGTTTTATAATTAATTGTTTCTGGTTTTTTTACTTCCCCATATGATCAACTACGAATATCATCAGGGTTTGCTAAGCCGATTTTAATCATACGATTATTTTTTTCATTATTTTCAATCATTTTTTCTTTCCCCTTAATCTAATTCATCTTGATCATTAATTTCATCAAGTTCATCATCAAGTTCATCATCAATGTCATCTAACTCATCATCGTCTAAATTATCTACCAAGTCAAAACTATCTTCAACTTTAACAAATTCATCTAAATTATCATTTTTTTGTGGCTCACGATTAGTACTTAAAATAAAGTTATCAATATCAAATTCATTTTCAAATTCATCACTATCTGTTAATAAGTCTTCATCAACATAATCTGTCTCATCATAACTCTTAATATTCTTAATGTTTCCTTTTTCGTCAATCATATGAATATTAAATCCTAACCCTTGAATTTCACGAGTTAGCACATTAAATGATTCTGGAATTCCTGGTTCTGGAATCTTTTTATCTTTCACAATTGATTCATAAGCACGTGTTCTTCCTTTAATATCATCAGACTTAATTGTTAAAATTTCACGTAATGTATGAGCTGCACCATAAGCTTCTAACGCTCATACTTCCATTTCTCCAAAACGTTGTCCCCCATTTTGGGCTTTTCCTCCTAATGGTTGTTGTGTAATTAATGAATATGGTCCAACATTTCTTGCATGTAATTTATCATCAACCATGTGTGATAATTTCAACATATACATTACTCCTACCGAAACTGGATTATCAAATTTTTCACCTGTTCGACCGTCAATTAAAATTTCTTTCCCAAAGTTTTTCATTCCTGCTTTATCCATAATTTCAATTAATTCTTCATTTGTCATTCCATCAAAAACAGGAGTTGAAATTTTTTGTCCCAACTTTTTCGCTGCCATTCCCAAATGAATTTCTAACACTTGTCCAATATTCATCCGTGATGGTACCCCTAATGGATTTAACATAATATCAATTGGTGTTCCATCTTCCATATGTGGCATATCTTCCAACGGTAAAATTTTCGAAATAACCCCTTTGTTACCGTGACGACCAGCCATTTTATCTCCTTCTTGGATTTTTCGTTTTTGAACAATATAAACTTTAATAACTTCTAAAACATCAGCTGATAATTCATATTTTTCTCGTGAAAAGCGTTTAATTGCTTGGATAATTCCTTCACCACCATTTGGAACTCGTAATGAATTATCTTTAACATTTTTTGATTTTTCACCAAAAATTGCTTGTAATAATTTATCTTCTGGTGATAATTGGGTTTGTCCTTTTGGTGTTACTTTTCCAACTAAAATATCACCGGGTTTAACTTCTGTCCCAATAATAACTAATCCATCATCATCTAAAAATTTTCGTGCATTTTCAGAAATATTCGGAATCTCACGAGTAATCTCTTCTGGACCCTGTTTTGTTTGACGACGTTCAATTGTATATTCTTCAATATGAATTGATGTAAAAACATCTTCGGATACTAACCGTTCTGAAACAATAATTGCATCTTCATAGTTGTAACCATTTCATGTTGTAAAAGCAACTATTACATTTTGTCCTAATGCTAGTTCTCCTTTATCAATTGATGGTCCATCAGCTAAAACTTGTCCTTTTTCAATTTTTTGTCCTTGACGTACTAATGGGACATGAGTTAATGATGTTCCTTGGTTACTACGAACAAAAGTGTCTAAATTATAATTTTTTAATCCTTCTTTTGTTTTTAAAACAATTCTTGTTGCATCAACAAAATCAACAGTTCCATCATATTGTGAAACAATTGCTAATCCCGAGTCACGAGCAGCAGCATATTCAACTCCTGTTCCTACATATGGTGAATTTGGCGCAATTAAAGGAATTGCTTGTCGTTGCATATTAGCACCCATTAAAGCACGATTGGCATCATCATTTTCTAAAAATGGAATACAACTTGTTGCAATTGAAACAATTTGTTTTGGTGAAACATCAACATAGTCAACATCGTTTCGTCCAGCAATAATATTTTCTCCTTGGAAACGTGCAACCACTTGTTCATCTAAAATTTCACCCTTATCACTTAAACGAATATTAGCTTGTGCAACAACATAATTTTTTTCTTCATCAGCTGTTAAATAATCATTTTCCATTGTAACTTTGCAACCAATAACACGACGATATGGTGTTTCAATAAAACCATATGAATTAATTTTGGCATATGTTGCTAAGTTATTAATTAACCCAATATTAGGCCCTTCTGGGGTCTCAATTGGACAAATACGACCATAATGTGAGTAGTGAACATCTCGGACCTCTAACCCAGCACGTTCTCTTGATAATCCTCCTGGTCCTAGGGCTGTTAATCGACGTTTATTTGTTAATTCAGCTAAAGGATTTGTCTGATCCATAAATTGTGATAATTGTGATAAATTGAAAAATTCACCAATAATTGCTGATAATGGCTTATTATTAATAATATTTGAAGGTTTTATTTTAAATAAATTTGAAGTTGACATTTTTTCTTTAACATTTTTTTCAATTCTTAGTAAACCAATTCGAAATTGATTTTGCAATAATTCCCCAATTGTTCGAACACGACGATTTCCTAAGTGGTCAATATCATCAACTTCCCCAATTCCATCTGTTAAATTTAATAAATATGAAAATGTCGCCAAAACATCAGGCACTGTTATATATTCATCAGTTGCATTAGGATCAATTCCAATAATATTCGCTACACGTGAAAGAACTTCATTATCAACATACACTTTAATTTTTTGGATTTTATTATAACAAATAATTTCATCACTAAATTTAACTTCTTGTAAACAAGCTCCTGCTTTTAAAATTCCTTTTAACTTGTTAATAGCTTCTTTATTCATTAACGTTCCCTCGGTAAAAACAACTTTACCATTTACATCTTTAATGTCTTCAGCTAATATTTTGTTATAAATTCGATTTTCAACTGATAATTTTTGAATTAATTTAAAACGTCCTGCTTTGGTTAAATCATACTTACGTTTATCAAATAATAATCCATATAAATATTTTGTCGCACCATCTGGAGTTGCTGTTTCTCCTGAACGAATTTTTTTATAAATTTCTTGAACAGCAATACTTTGGTCATATGAAATATCATCTGTGTATGGATCTAATTCATAGGTGCTTTTTACTAATTTATTATCGCCAAAAATTTCTAGAGCATCTTCTTTAATAATTCCTAACGCTGTTAAGAAATTAGCAACCGATACTTTTCTAGATTTATCTATTTTTACATAAAAAACATTCTCAAATTTTTCTTCTTTTCCAACTTTAATTTTTTTATGATCTGATTCAAACTCTAACCATGTCCCTCGTGATGGAATTAAATCAACATAGTAAACATTTTCTCCATTTTTACGATTTAAATCAATTTTATAATATGCTCCTGGTGAACGAACTAATTGTGAAACAACGACTTTTTCTGAACCATTAACAATAAAAGTTCCTTTTCCTGTCATTAGTGGAAAATCACCAAAAAAGACTTCGCCTTCTTTTTCAATTGTAATATCAATAATTAGTTTATCATCTAATCTTTCTTTAATTGTTACTGTACATGTTGCTGTTTCATCGCCAAAATGAATATCATAATAAATAACATCAGTTGATTTTTTTAAAATTGTAATCATATGCCCAACACATTCTTCAATTCACGCTTTAATTAATTCGGGTTCTCCCTTAACAATTGCTTTTTCAACTTCTAAATCTTTTGAATTAATTGTTAATTTTAAATTTGAATAAATTGGTGCTTCAAAGATTTTTGACTCATCTTTTGCTTGAGAAATTGTTCTTCGTGGCTCTCTAAATTCTCAATCTAACATCTCTAAAACGATATTCCCTTCATGTCCAACAATCGGAAATACCTCCCCGAACACTTCGCTAATCCCTGTTTTCTTGAATCAATCATATGTTTCAGTTTGAATTTCAATTAAGTTTGGTAAATCTAAATTCCCACTTACTTTTGTGTAATCAATTCTTTTAGCGTAATGCCCAAATTCTTTTTCTTTTAATGCCATTAATTATTAACCTCACTTTTCACAATATACGCTTGTAAATTTTATATTGGTTTGACACAAAAGTCAATTCTTTTTATTAAAAATTAAAAAAAGCATCAACTGCTTTTTTCCTTATATTAATTCTTACTTATGACGATCACAAATAAAAATTTCATCATCAACTACCAACCATTGCTTTTTTCATTTTTTCAAATAAGACTCCAGCAGTTCCGCCACCAACACCTTGTTTTTCTTGTTCGGCAATACATTTAAAACATTTTGAATTAAAATTCGTCATTGCTTAAGACCTCCTTATATATTATTTTAATTTTACTAAAAAATAATAAAGTTGTAAAACTAAATTACTTATCAATTAAAATTCATGCTCATCATCCATGGGCAATATCAATATCGCCACCATTTGAACCGTAGGCTGCATAGAAAATTGAATTTGTTCGATTTAAACCAAATGTAAATGCTAAACAAAATGAACCTCAACAATAATTGAATACAATTCGATTTCGAATGGTTTCATAATTATTATTATTATTTCCAACTCAAACGGCTTTATCTTTGACCAAATTATAAGCATTAAATAACTTAAGATCAGGTAAATTCTCTACATTTGAACTTTTTTTAAAATTACTTAATAATTCTTTAAAAATTGCATTAGCACTATGTGTATTTCTTTTAAATTTATTAAATAACTTTTCACCAACATGAAATACACTAGTATGCTTAAAATTATTTTCATCTTTAAAATCAGTTGAAACTCGTTTTTTAATTTCAACTTGATAATATTTATGAAACGCAACAATTATTTTTCCAAAATTTATTAATTTAGTATCTAAACCTTGACGACTAATTAAAATATTACTTTCAAAATTTTTACCATCGATTTTTAATGTTCCAGCTAATGGAAAACCATATAGTGAAATAAAATTTAAATTAACACATAATCTAGCTATCATCATATGATTATCATTGACATTAAAAATAGGTAAACTTTTTTTATAAGCTGTAACAAAATTTTCAGCTGTTAAGCCCGATGGATTTATTCCCTCTCCTGCCCATAAGGCTGGTTGATAATTACCAATGTCAGCTGTTTCAGGTAATTGTCCTGAATTTTCAGCTGTTACCGTTCCTAAAATTAGGCGCATTAAAGATTTATTACCAGTTTTATCAAAAGCAATTCCCACACGAATTTCTTGGTTAATTGCATTATTTTTCTTAATTTTTTCATTAAATTGTTGAATAAAAATTTTATCTAATGGTTTAAGATTAGTATTATAATTAATTTCAAAATCATCATAAATTGATTTGAATTCATTGTTTTGATCAATTATGACATTTTCATAATTATTAAAAAAGTTAATTAAATATTTTTTGATTTTTGCAATTGATTTTTCTAAAATTTTTTTAATTTCATCTGGTTCATTTGTAATAACATAAGTAACTGTAAATGGGCGCATTTGTCTTAAGGATTTAAAACTTAAATCTAACATAAATTCATACTGAATTTGAACTGCCCGAACACCAGTCGTTGTGGTATTAGTTAATTTATTAATTTTATCTAAATCAACATAAGTTAAAGTAAATTTATCTGCTTCTTCAAGGTGATACAATGGTTTTTTCTTTAAAGTATTAAAATAATTTGGATATGTTTCACTAATTTTAACATTTAATTTCTTAAATATTTCTTTACATTCATTTTGAAATTTTTTTAATCCTAAATTAATCTGCGTATTTGAACGGTCAAGAACAACCAACTGGTTACGTTGATTAACTAAATCATAAAATTGATTTAATTCTGGAAATTCGTTTGAATTTTTAATATTTCCATTGCTATCATAATTTGTTATCTCATTACTAACATCACTGGCAATTTTCATTCAAATTAACATCTCATTTTGTAAATTTGAATTAGTATAATTAGTATCACGATATTTTATCATTCGACAACTTGTAATTTTACTAGTTATGCCAGTAGTAAATAATCCGACAACACTAAAAATAATGAATAGTTTTTTCATAAATAGTTTTTTCCCTTATTTTTTACAGAATATATCCTCAGAATACATTAATTATAGAAAAAAAATAAGAAAATGTAAATAAAAACAACCGATATTGGTTGTTTTTATCATAATGACTTATCAAATGGAATTCTGATGCTTTTGGTACTTTTGAATTTTTTGAGAAAATAACCATTGTTATTAATGCAAAGACAAATGGTAAAATTTTTAATAACTGATTTGATGGATCAGCAATATTTCAACCCGCAAAACGTCATAATGTTCCTGCTAAAGCAATTAAAAAGCTGAATAAGACTGCTCCCAATGTAATATATTGAATTCGTCATTGCCCAAAAATCATAATTGCCAATGCAATATATCCTTGTCCTTGGACGTCACCACGAAATTGCCCAGAAACATAATGAGTGAACATTGCCCCTGCTAGGCCTGCTAAGCATCCAGAAATAATAACTGCCTTATATCTTGTTTTAATTACATTAATTCCAGCTGCATCAACTGCATTAGGATTCTCACCGCACCCAACATAGCGTAGTCCTGTTTTTGTAAATCTAAAGAAAATAAAGGTAAAACCTGCTAAAACAATTGCAATAATTAAGAAAATATTAATAATTTGATATGAATCAACCCCAATTGTACTAAAACCTGTTTGAATCATATTTCCAGCCGCTAAGGATGGAATGCTTACAAAAAATAATCCGATTCCAGTTGCTAATAAATTTAGCGCTGTTCCAGAAATTACTTGTTGTGCTTTTAAAGTAATTGAAGCAAAACCATGTAATAAGGCAAAAGTCCCACCACAAATTGTGGAAATTAATAAAGCAATAATTTGCATTCCATTACCATATTGTGATAATACTTTACCAAGTAACGCATAAACTAACGCACCAATGATCATCATTCCATCAATAGCAATATTAACAACTCCTGCGCGTTCTGAATACAAACCAGCCATTGCCGCAATTAACAATACTGCAAAAAGAATTGAACCATTAGCAAATAATTGTGAAACTGCTTCCATTATTTTTTTCCTCCTTTTTGCATTTGATAAGTGGCATTTTGACGATGATATTCTGCTTTTAAAATTTTATTATCTTCTGAAACAACTTTTTGAATATGTTTTAATTTTTGATTTAATTCCTTTTTCCACTGTGGCATCTCTCTTTTATGTTTTTTTCGCATAGCTTGATATTCAAGATTAAATTGTTGTTTCATCTCTTTTAATTGCAGTTTTAAATTTTTTTTAACACAGTCACTTCTTGTTGAATCTTAACATCTGCTTTTACTTGACGATTAATTATTCTTAATTCCCGTTTAATTTTTTTCTTGCTTTGATAATTTGCTATTTTAAATTGATACATTTCACGACCTTGTTGGCGTTTTAATGCTTTAATTTCTTGATTTAATTTTTTAGTAATCAGTGCTTCTTCTTTTTGCAATCTTTTAAAATCATTTCCATATTTTTGTTGAATTTGATTAAAAATAAGATAATAACTTTCACGTAATTTTTTAATAGCTTCCTCTTGCTTTAAAACTAAATCACCATATTGCGACTGTAAATGTGATAATTTAGCATATAATTCTTTTTTCGGCAAATTATTATAAAACTGTGATAATTCTTGTTTTGCTTGCCCTTTTACTTTTCATACGACTTGATAATAATTATTTTTTAAAAAACTAATTTCTTGTTTTTTTAATAAATATTCATTTTTTACTTGTACAAAATGGTCTAATGCGGAACCAAGGGCAATAAATGTTGCTAATTTATATTTTGTTTTAAGACCACGTTGCCCAATTTTTGTTGCTTTCTTATATTTTAAATTTTCAAAAAAACAAATTTCTGTTTTTAAAGTGGTAATTTTCCCAGCATATAACGTTAATTGATCATTAATTTCATTCCGATATGCTTTAATTTCTTCTTTAGTTCCTTCTTTTTTTAATTCTTGCATTTTAATTCGATATATTTTATTCGTATTTTTAATTTGTTTTTGATAGTCCTTAATTTGTTTTTGATATTTATTATATTCTTGCTTTCATTCTACATTGTGTTGAATATTTCATCAACGACGCAATCAAAAGATCGGTTTAAAGTAAATAAATAATGTAGAAATTGCAGACATATAAATAATGATTCCGAAAATCAATTGTCCCATTTGTTTTGACATTTGAAAATCAGGTAATTGCGTTGCTTGCAAAGCAGCTGTTTTAATAATTCCTCATAATAAAGCAATTGGTAAAATAGCAAACACATTTGTAAAAGCAACTAATGCAACAGCAATTGCATCAAAACCGACAACTGGTAATGCATCAGTTGTAAATTGTAATACTGTTGATTGTGTCATATAATATAACATTCCTAACACGCCTGCTAAAGCACCTGATAATGCCATTGAAACAATAGTATATGCTTTAACATTTGTTCCAGCGTATAAAGAAGCATTTTTTGATTTTCCAACCGCTTTAATTTGAAAACCTAAAACAGTATAATTCATAATAAAAATAATTATTCCTAATAATAAGATTGCAATAATAAATGGAATAATTCATAATTGCCCATTCAATACTAAATTAAAATTTGGGACTGTTGTAACAATATCAATTGTTGAATTTTGATTTGAATTTCACATCCCATGCGCTGGATTCATAAACATTCATTTCATAACATACCAAACAATTCAATTTAACATAATTGTTGAAACAACTTCATGAATATTAAAATAAGCTTTTAATGCTTCAGCAATTGCTGCTAACATTGCACCAACAAGAATTGAAATAAATAAAGCTCCAATTACGCCAGCTCCTTGACTAATTGTGGGATTCTTTAAACCTAAAACAATTGTCATACTACCTGCTAATAACATTTGTCCAGGAACACCAATATTAAATAATCCAGCTTTAAAACCAACCGCAACAGCTAATCCCGCAACAATATAAATTGCTCAATAAGTTAATGTCGAATCTTTTAAATAATGGGTGAAAAGCTAGTCGAAAAACATAACTAAAAAATAATAATGGATCTGATGCATTTGCACCGATAATAATAAAACTAAGCAGAACTCCTGCAATAATTGCACAAATAGATGCCTTAAAATAGTTCATTTTAGTTTTAAATTCATTTGAACGAAAGAAAATTCTTGTTTTCTGTTTTAATAATCATCCATAATTTTTAATTTGTGTTTGCATTAATTTTTATTCCTTTCTTTTGATATCTTCCTGCCATCATTAAACCAATTTCTTCACGTTTAATTTTATTGCCAGTAACTTCACCAGTAATGCGTTCATTATGTAAAACAACAATACGGTCAGCTAAACTCATAATTTCTTCTAATTCATATGAAACTAATAAGACTGCTTTCCCTTGTGCTTTTTCTTCCAAAATTTTATTATGAATATATTTAATTGCTCCAACATCTAAACCCCTTGTTGGTTGAACAACAACTAAAATATTATGTTGTCGTGATAGTTCTCGCCCAATAACTAATTTTTGCTGATTACCTCCTGATAAGCTGCGTGTAACAGCAAAACCAGAATTTGCACCTCGTACATCATATTTATTAACAATTTGTTGAGCATATAATTGAATTGCTCCTTTATCTAATAAACCATAATTAAACCATAATTTGAAAATGGTTTTTGATTAATATTTTGTAAAACAACATTATCAATTGCATTGAATTCTAAGATTAAACCATATTTATGACGATCTTCAGGAATATGAGACATTCCATTTTGATAGCGTTTATAAATACTTTTTTTGGTCACATTAATATTATTAAAAATTATTTCTCCAAAGGCTCCTTTTTCTAATCCGGTTAGAACATTTACTAATTCAGTCTGCCCATTTCCTTCTACTCCAGCAATTGCAACAATTTCTCCTGCATGAACGGTTAAATTAAAATCATCTAAAGCCATTAAACGCGTTAGGCCTCTTTTCTTTACTGATAAGTTTTCAATTCTTAATAAAACTTCTTCTCGTGGTGCTTGCCATGAATTTTTAATTTCAACTAAATTACGGCCAACCATTGCTTCAGCAATTTCTTTCTCATTTTTATCTTGCACATTAAAAGTTTCGACAACTTTTCCACGTCGAATAACTGTTGCCCGATCAGCATTTTTTTCACTTCATCTAATTTATGGGAAATAGCAATTAAATCACCAAAGACCTTGGTAATATTATTCATTTCTATTGCATATTCATTATTGTTTTTCATATTATGTCCTTTCCTTCTATTGCAAAGCGGTTTCAATTGCATTTAAAATATAAGTTTTCAATGTATCACTATTTTGATAAGTATTTGCTAATGTTGTTGTAAATACCTTTGCTGCTACAGGAGGGACATCATCAATTCCTCGGGAATAAACATCTTGTAATACTTTAATAATTTTATCAAATGCTGTATCCTTTGTTAAATCATCAGTTTTATTATGAATAAAATTAACAGTATCTTCATTAATTGACTTTGTTGTTTCAATCCCTGTCCAAGTTGGATGCTGAATTGATGATTGATCAGTATTAATTCAACATTCCGGTGTCACATGATTATTGTCTCAAGTATTACTATATAGATGAATAACCACATTTATCTGAATAAATATTCTTGAGAGCTTCTTGAGTTGAAGTTGCAATTTCTTTTAAGGCACTTGTTACGATTATGTCTTCTCCATAAATTTTAGATTGTTCGGTATCAACACCAATAACTTTAGCTGGTGATTTATTATATTTAATTCGGCCAATAGTATCTTGGGTTTGCGGACCTGCAACAGGGAAAATAATACTTGCTCCACGAGAAAGTAATTCATCTGAAATATCTTTCCCATGTCCAATTTCAAATGATTGTGAAAATCATGATTCATTATTTTTTATAACATTTTGTACTTTTTCAATTTTTTGTAAAGCAGTTACTGCTGGATTCATTTTTTTAATTTGTGCTAAAAGATCTGTTCTAATGTTAAATAAGTTTGGCAAATTGCTGTTGCTAATGATTGCATTAAAAATATCAGCAGCCACTAAAAATCCTCACATATAATTTGAAACAGCACCAGGATTATCCATTCCACCATATGTAGATATTTTTAAACCTGAAGGATATTTGCTTTGATTAGCATTTAATCATAATGCTGTTGCAATTCCTGCAAAAAATCCCGATAATTCAGCTTCATAACTTATTCCAACAACATTTGTTGCTAATGGTTTTTGGGGATCCATTCCTAAATGAATATTTTGGCTACTTCCATATAATATTTTTAACACATGCAACAAGAAAAAGACTCGAACCATTTATCAAAGTTGATGCTACAAAAACACTGAGCAATTTTCTCATTGTTTATTTCCTACCTTTTATTACTAATAAATTATATTTTTTAATTAATTATTATTCGGCAATTGAATATTTCCTTTCATAATTAAATTACTATGTTTAATGCCCTAACAATGTAATATTTCATTGCCAATTTATTTTTAACATATTTTTAAACAAATGAAAAGAAAAAAACTACTTTTTAAATTGTAAATTGTACTATGAAGTGTAGCAGTTTATTTATTATTATAACATCAATAAAATAAATGTTCAATATAATTTATTTTAAAAAAATTTAGTATTTTTGTTTTAAATTTATGAATTTTAGCACACTGAAAAATAAAATGATTAAAATTTTTATAGGTAATTATATTAAAAATTAAACATTTGTATAAAAAAACTTCTTTTGAAGATAGTCAATGTAAAAATTTTTTAAGTTTAGAGTTTATTATATTAGCAACTTCTTGATAATAATTTCTTGAATAAATACTTAAATCAATTCCTTTGGAAAATCAATGTCTAAAATCACGAATTGCTCTTTCAACTTTGGGTTTTTGAGTTGGAGTTCCAGCATCACAAAAATATACTTTAGCATTTGTTGTTATTTTTTCATTTTTTTCTCAATCAGCAAATTCTTTGCCTTGATCTGTTATTATTCCTTTGCATCTATCTTTAAAAAATCTGTTAGAAAAAATTCGTTTTAATTCGTTTGTAACTTCTTTTGTTGTTTTTTTTTTTTTTTTAAATGGTTCAATAATTTTAAATTGGGTTAATTCTTCGATTAAAACTAAACAAACACTATTATTTTTACCAACCATAGTATCCATTTGAAATCAACCAAATTCATTTTTATCATGTTTTGCTTCTTCTTTTTGTTTTATATTTTCTACCATAAAAATACAAATTATCTTTCTTGAAATTTAAAAATCCCAAATGAATATATTTATATAAAGTTTTAAAACATACCGGAAATTTAATACCAAACTCTTTTTCATATTTTTTACAGATTTGTTCTGGTGAATCATGAAATTTGTTATATTTTTCATCTAGTCATTCTAAAATATTTAGCAATAATAATTATTTTTTAAAACATTTTTATCGTTTTTGTAAATAATCTTCGTGTGCTAATTTAGCGTCATATTCATTATCTTTTAACCTTTTTATTTCTCGTCTAATTGTATTGCGATTTTTATGCAATATTTTTGCTATTTTAGATATATTGGATTTACCATTTTTTCTTTTTAAAGAATCAAGTTCTAATAAATCTTTTAACATTACTCTTTCTTTAAAAGTAAAATGATACTTTGTTTTATCCATTTTAAAAAATCCTTTCTTTTATATAGAAAGCTAATTATATAGTTTTTTGAGGTTTTGGGCGAGCGGTTGATTTTCTTAAATTTTTGTGATAAAATTCCTTACAAGTTAAAAAAGTTTTGAGGTTCTTTTAAACAAATTTGGGAACCTTTATAAAATTCTTCGCTTTACGCTTAGAATTTTTCCCAAGTATTTTGAAAAGCGCGGCAAAACTTTTTTAACTTGTAAGGCATTTTTCACAAACTTATGAAAATCACCGCGAGCCCAGATTAGATTAATACAATATAATCAGAATAATAATCATATCAAATAATCTCCTTTCTAAATAGATTTAAAAATACTTGACTTGCATATATATATATATATATATAATGTCAATAGATCTTGATAAAAAGTTTCAAGATTAAAGAAGAGAAATTAAATAAAATGAAAAAACTGTTAAGTTTATTAAGTGTATTAACTATTAGTGGAACTGTTGTACCAACAACAATTGCTGCCAGCCCTTATCAAAAAGAAGAAACTAAAGTATTAAATCGTGTAAAAAAGATTTATTAATGAAACTTATATTGCAACAAATAATGGGGTTTATTATATTCCTCGTGTTGGGTGAAATACAACTAAAATTTCAGGAATAAATGAACCAGTTATTAAAATGATTTTTGACGCTGGTGGAGATCACATTTATTTAATTACAAAAACTAATTTAAGTAACTTTTTTAAAGAAAATATTTTAAAAATAAATAATTTTTCTGATAATTCTATTTTAAATGAATTAAATTATTTAAATCCTAGCTTAGATATTTCGCAACTATATGTAATTAACAAAACTAACACATCAGCTACAATCAAAGCAAAAGAAAATAGTATCAAATATTTTGGTGAAAAGAAATTTTATAAAATAGAAAATCAACAAAATAAAATTATCAACTTAAAAGAACTAATTAAAAAAGCAATCTTTTTTAAATTTCGTGATGATAATCCTAGTTTAATTTTTAAAGAAATAAAAAATGTTAATACAAGTAATTTAATATATTCAAATGTAACAGCAACAAAAAGCATTGAGCCAATTTATAATAAAAATAACAAAAGTATTTGTTTAGGAACAACAACATTATTTCATAATTTATCTGAAAAACAAAATATGAAAACTCCAAACTGTAAGTATACAAAAGAAACAGTTATAAGTAATCAAATTACAAAAGGTTTAGGTAAAGAAGAAACAAATTCACAAACAACAGATATAAAAAATAATTGAAGTTTTGAATTAGGTGTTAATGTACATGGAGAAGCTGGTGTATGACCATTTTCTAAAGTTTCAACAGATATTAATACAAAGGTTGGGGCTGGCGGAGAATATGGATCTTCAGAAACAAAAACTTTAAGTAATACATTTAATTTTTCAGATAGCAAAACAAATGAATATAAAGAAAGTTTAGAAGTAGAATTGCCATCTCAAGAAATATCAGTAAATCCAAATCAAAAAATTAAAGTTACAGCTTCATTAGAAGAAGTTATAGCACAAGTAACATTAAATTTAAAACAAGATGTTTACGGATTTATTAATGCAAAAATAATAACTTTATTAAATAATGAAGAAAATATTACAGTATCAATTAAAGAATTAATGCAAAAATTACAACAATATAATTTTTTACCACAAGAAATTACTATTAATGATAGTAGTATAACTTTTAACGGAAAAGCAAATAGATCATTAAAACAAGGATTTGATGGTAATATTGAATTTAATGAAGTTAAAAATTAAAAAATATTTATGGAAATAAATTATTAATTTATTTCCATTTTTAATTAAATTATCAAAAATAGAAAGAGATAAAAATATGAAAAATATATTAAGTCTTTTAGGAACAATCACTTTAATTGGAACAAACACAACCAGTTTAGTTGCTTGTGATAATGTATCATATACACCAGAAGATTTAAAAAAACTAAAAGAAAAAAATCAGATAAATACAAAAGATGGTGTTTTAGAATGAATAGCACCACAAGAAAAACCATTTGATACAGCAGATAATAAATATTATTTTATAGTTTGAAAAAAGATGAATGAGAAATAATTAAGATTTTAAAAAATTGTCCTGTTGAGGTAGGCAAAGAATATATTATATATAAAGATAGTAATTATAAATTAAAGTTTTTTAAAGGTATTAGTAATACAAATAAAATAAAAGATACATCTTTATTTTATGCTAGTAATAATCCTTTTGTTTTTAGAAGATGAGGCGAAAAAAATTCTGATTATATAAATTATATTAAATCAGTTTATCGTTGAAATTTAGATAAAAATATTCCTAATTTAGTTGTTGATTCTAAAACTGGTGAAATAAAACTTTAAGAAGAATATAAATAAATATAAAAAATTCATTTTATTTAAAATGAATTTTTTATATTTTTAAATTAATTAATGATAATTTTTCATTGTTCTTATTAAATAATTGTAAATTATTAATATTAATTTGTTCTTTTTCTGTAAAAATTGTAATATCATAGTTTTCCATATCCTCATATTCCAGATATTTCAATTTGATTTAAAGCAAATAGTTTTTTGTCATAAGTTATTTTAATACTACCTTCAACTAAATCTTTAGTCATATTCATTCAAACTGCTTTTGAATAAATTAAACGATATTATTGCGAAAAATATTTAAAATATTTTTATATTTTATCGTTAGAAATAATCAAATTAATTAAGTATTTGCCATATTCGCCATCGGATAATCTAATTTCAGCAGGAATAAGAGAAGGAATATTATTTGTTTCTAATTCATTTGTTATTAATAATCAATTAAAAAAATTTACTTCTAATTGATAAACAGGGTTTTCTGAAATATTTTTGTTTTTAATATTTATTTTAAAATCAACATTTTTATTTCTATTACTTTGATTTTCTGAATTTCATGTAATTTGTCCTGTTTTTTGATTAATTTTAGGTATATTTTATGGTATATTTATTGATTCTCAACGATAAACTGATTTAATATAATTTATATAATCAGAATTTTTTTCGCCTCATCTTCTAAAAACAAATAATACCTTTAAAAAACTTTAATTCATAATTACTATCTTTATATATAATATATTCTTTGCCTACCTCAACAGGATAATTTTTTAAAATCTTAATTATTTCTCATTCATCTTTTTTCAAACTATAAAATAATATTTATTATCTGCTGTATCAAATGGTTTTTCATTTGGATAAACTTCTTTTCAATAATTTATTGGTTCTGGAAGAATCGGTTCACCGCCAAAATTAAAATATGAGGAATTTAATTGAACTTTACAATATTCAAATTCCCAGTATCCATTTTCTTTTGAATTAGGTTTAGGTGAAGAAATTAATTCAAAATAATACGAAGAAAATAATTTAATATTATCATTATAACCTTTATTAATTGCATATTTACTATATGTATAATTTGATAACATATAAATAATTTGTTTAAATCTTTTGACAACATTTTCATTAAGAGATGTCGGATTATCTAATTTTCAATTTTCAAATAAACCATCAATTACATCTTCTGGTTTTTGTCCTTCAAATTTTTGGCACAGTTCAGCCGCTTTATTGGTAGGATTACCTTTTTCATCGTATTTTGCTCCTTGAAATTTACGGTCATAATTATAACGATATGTTAAATAATTTAATAAAACTTTTTCTAAACCATTTTTATTTATCAAATCTAAAATATCTTTTCCTTGAATATAGTTTTTGGCTATACTTCATGGTAAAAAACTTTCAGTAAATCAATACTGAAATATTCTTACATTAGGGTTTCTTTCAATGGGCATTGATAGTAAAGTTATTAAACTAGCGTTTTCAACTATTGATGATGGATAAGAATAAACACCATTAACATTGCCTCAACACTTAATATTTCCAAATAACATTGATTTAGGGTATTTAATTTCAATCCCAGTAAATACTGTGTCTTCGGGTAATGATTTTTGTAATACTAAATGAATACTATTTTGGTTTTTTCACTTAAAATCAGTTATTTTAACTAAATGCATAGATTTAATAATATTAACACCATCGGGTGTATAAGGTCGTTTATATTCTTCGATAATATAGTATTCATTTTTATTTTCTTCACTAATTGGTTCATTAATAGATACTATTTTTAAGTCTAATGCTTCTAAAAATTCTTTGTCTTGTTTTGAAATATTATTAATTAAAATATCTTTTTCATCAATCATTACATAACTTGTGCTATTATCTTGGACTGTGGTATTTTGTTGAATTTGTAATTTAAAATTAAAATCACTAATTTCATAACCAGTTATTTTAATATATTCATCTTTGTCAATAAAACCTATTTTAACGCTATTTTGAGAGTAGTTTAAGATTGGTTTTTGTTTGTCTTAACAAGATTATTAATTTTATAAATATAAAGGGTTCTAGCACGGTCTTCACTAAATAATTGTTCTAAATCGGGGTCGCTATACTGTGATTGAATAGCAAAATCTAACGGAATACTATCAATTGAATAATCAATTGGTTCATCATTTTCTGTTAATTTTGCTAACATTTTTTCAGATGGTTTTAACATTATTCTTGTTCTCCTTCTTCATTAGGAATATTGATAATAGTTTCGTTGTTTTTTAATTGTCTGTTTAAAGTAGCATTTACTGGTAAGCGAACATCAACAATTAACTCATCAATATTTTTAATATTGAATGTTCTACTATTTAAAACAGCATTATCATATTTAATTAACTTAATAATAAATTCAGTTAATTTAATCTCTCTAATGTATATCATTTGTTCGTATGATGCATTTGTTTGAATATTTACACCAGCAACTTCTGCTTGCGTTTGTTGGGCTCCCTTGGTGATTGCGGGAACATGATGGCGATTTATTTTATAGTAATTAGTTAATAATCAATCATATATTTTGGTTAATTATTCACCTTTAAAATTACCAGCAATATAGTCTACTGGTTGAAAATTACTATCAGGGTCTCCTTCAACTAATAACAAGTCATTTTCAATAAATGATGCCAGCATTTTACTAATTTCTTGGTCAACCACACCAGTAACTCCATTAGTATTAATGGTAAATTTACCACTATTTAATAATGGATCTAACATTATCTTTTCAGCAATAATATCTAAAATACTAGCAAATTGTTTACCATAACGAGCAAAAGGCTCAAAATTAGGGTTATTAGGAATAATTTCAATTGGTATAAAATTAAGTGGCAATATTTCTTCTCTTTGTAAAGTTGTATAGTTATTTGATTTAACATCATCAATATATAAGTCGGTAATAGTACTATATAATCGTGTTTTTAACTTTCTAATAACTTTTACTTATTTAGTTACAGAATCAATCTCTAATTTTTCAGTAATAAAAATACTCTGGTCATTTTTAATATAAGGGTCATAATCAAAAGTGCAAGATACTAAATTACCTAATTCATCATACTGGTCATTGTAAAAATCAATAGTAATAAAATTAAGTTTTGAATTATTAGCAAAAATAAAATATGCACCCTACCATTTTTATTAATTTTATATTCGTTATATCAATTCTTATTAGTAAAGTCTTGCATTTTTAAAAAGATATTAATTAATTTAGAGTTTATTTGTTGATTAGTAATAGGATTATAAATGCTAATTTCTAAATCTCGTGGATTTAAAAAATTAGCATTATCTTCACAAATTCTTTTTTCTAAAATCTCATTATGTTTTTGAACAATAACATTTTTACGATTAGTAATCGTTGATGCTAAATTAAGATAATAACTATCAATATCATATTCTTTTTTTAATTTCTTTTTTGCTGGTAACAATCCCATTTATATCACCTCTTTATTTCGTATCTTCTTTTTTAATAACATCTTCAATACTATCTTCTTTTTGTTGTTTGTTATGAGTTTTGATAAATCTAATAGTTTCAATAATTAAAACTATAATTCCTGCTCCAATAAGCATTGCTGAAACAATAACATATGCTGGTCAAGAAATACCTAATGTTTTTTCTCCGATAAAACAAATAATAATTCCGGCAATAAAAAACAATGATGAAACTCCAAAGATTTTCAAAAACATAATCATATCTTTAATAGTTACTTTTGACATAATACCATCTCCTTCCTAACTTACTTTTTTTCTTTCAATATACAATCCTTTAATTTCAACACTATTTGATATTGATGATAATTTAAACTTACCGTTGGAAAATAATTGAATGGTAATTCAACGACTTGGATTATTTCCATATGATATTCCACTTGCTAATTGACCTTTAAAGTTTATATGCGTAATTATATATAGTTCTATCTCAAGCGTTGTATAACACCATAAACGATAATAATATTCTGACTTATTAAAATTTTTAATTTTATATCCTTTAGAATCTTGAACAAAATCACTAGTATCAACAACTTTTCAATCATTTGATATTTTAGGTAAATCTTTTTTCTGTAAATAAAATTTATCTAAATATTTAGTAGTACTAAATGTATCATCAGTACTTTCAATTCCCGCAACTGTATTATCAATAATCATATAATCAGCAGTATTTTTACCACCTTCAAAACTAGGGTCTCAAATTCTTAATTCCCCGTTTTCAGCATTAAAATCAACATTAACACGACCACTACTATTAGGTAATAAAGTTATTTTATTTTGCTTTAAATCTGAAACCATTAATTCATCAACAGTATTTTTAATAATTGTTTTATTATCAATTTTAATATCACTCTACCGCCACTTTGTTTTGCTTTTCATACACCATTTTTTATAAATAGTATCATTATCAAAGGGAACATTTATTTCATTATTGTTATTTTTAACAATAGTTTTATTGTCAATCTTAGTTTTTTCTTTTTCTATTAAAGCATCTACTTCTAATTGAGTATAATATTCTTCTAAATCAATCATTGTTAAATCAATACCTTCTTCTTGAAAAGTAAGAAACATTTTCTTTAAAGTTGTTAAATTAGCCAATGATTTTGCATAGCTAGGCAATAGACCTTGTCATGTTGCCATAGGGGCATTTTGTGAAGAATAATTAATATCACCAACACTCATATTTGCCGAAGTAAAAAATTCAATTGGAATGCGATTAAATGTTCAATGTTCAATCGTAATAAACACCATATTAATACAAATTTTCTTTAATAATGGGTCTTTAAATGTTTCAAATTTTAGCTTTGAAAATGGATAGTTTAAGTAAGAATTAATCATATTTTTGGCTCTTAAAGCAAATATTTTAAATCATAATTCTACATCACCTTTAAAGAACTTATTATAACGAACTGGAACTTTTGTAATTTTACCTGTCATTGGAATAAAATTATTATAATTTTCCAAAGTAACATTTTGTCATAATTCATTTAACATTTAATCATCTCCTTATCATTTATTTCTTTTTGATTTGATTTTATTTAAGATAAACTTTTTACTACTTGATAGTGTTTTTGTTTTAATTGTTTTGTTTAAATCTTGTTTTGTTCTGAGTTGTTTATATGCTTGAAATACTAGTCCATTACCCAATAAACTAGTAATTGCACTATCTTCTAGCGTATTTAATAATTTATCTTTATTAAAGTTATTTTTAAATTGTTCTTGCATTTTTAATATCTTAGCAATTGTCCTATATATTTTAAAACTATCTTTTACTACTTGCTGATAAGCAAGTGGGGCAAAAGAAACTAAATTAAACAAACTTGTTTTTTTAAATCCCCAACCAATAAACCACTCACTGTTCATATAGAATTTAAACGGTTCAGGAGCCAAAACAAACTGTTCTGCTTTGATTAAAGTTGTCATAACGACAATAGGGACATATTTAGGATTTTTATAATATATTGTTAAAGCAACTTCACCCGCAACTGATAAAGGAACAATTTTAACTGCTAAAAAAACATCAGAACCATAAGCAAAAGGTAATAATTGACCTTTTTTAATAGCCTTAGTTTCAAATTTAGATAATATTTTTTTAGTTTTATCAGTAATTTTACTAATTATTTTTTGTTTAATAGTAATTATTTGTTTTTTTCCATAGGTGCTAATAATTTTTTAGTTACTTTTTGAATATAAAAATTTGGGTTTAAATGATTTAAAATTTTATTTAATTTAATTGGTGTTTGATGAAAAATATTTAATAATTTATTATTATATATTTTACTGCCCCGCATTAAATTAGCATTTAATAGTAGATTTTTACCAACACCTTTTTTATGAAGATTTAGTCATAATGTTATATCACTCATTAGTATTAATTTTACTTATTTTATCAATATTTAATCCATATTCAGACAATCATTTATTAGCATTTTTTTATTCACGCGTGGTATTTTTTGAACTAATTTAGGACTTATTTTTTGAATATTTTTCTCAATTTTTAATAAATTATTAATTGTTTCTAAATTAGAAACTTTAAAACCTTTATAAAAATCATTTCTGGCTAATTTTCCAATTGTATATAATAAAGTTTCATTATTAGCCTGCTTTGTAAAATAAAATATTAATTTAGAAGATAAAATCTTTTTATCTGTAACTTGCCTTACAACATCTTCTAAATTATTAGCAGTTATTACACCTAATTTTTCAAGTAGTTTAGTTTCTTTTGCTAATTTTAAAATTCTAGTTGTTCTAACAGCAGGCGTTAATTTACAAATTCCGCCAATTGCTGGTAACAAATTTAAGGCGGTACTTTTTGCTGTTACTTCTGATGTTAATTTATCATATATTTGATTTACGGCAAAATCGGTTGCTGTTTCTACTCCAAACAAGATAAATGCTGCGGCAAAATTAGATAATCCCGCACCAAGCCAACAGCCGAAGCAATACCACCAGTTAAAACTGATAAACCAAGAGCTAAAACTTGAATTCCTAAAAATTCTAATAACTGTAAACCAAAACTTTTTTCTTGTTGTTGGATTGACAATCTAGTTGGATTTTTTTTAACAGTATAAATAAGGGTTGTTTTAGATGTTCCAATTGGCATATCATTTATCAAACAAAAAAGTACTATTTTTTAGTACTATTAAGAATTTTTAATTTTAACATCAATCGGATTTGTTTGACCAGTAGCGTTGTTTTTACCTTCAATTTGAACTGCAACTGTTTTATCATTTGTAATATTAATTGGTCAGTCTTCACCTTTACTTTCAATAAAGTAATCAAAATCACTTTCAGTTAAAGAACTATTTACTGCTTTTACTGCTTTTAAAACAACATCTTTAAATTGTGGTTTTAACTGTTCGGCTGTTGCTTTTGTTGGGTCTGTAACATGTATAGTTGGTTTATCTATTTTATTAATTTTACTAATATCAATTTTTGCAACAATATGTTTAATAATTCCCTTAGGTTCAACTACTGCTCCACCTAAATATAAAACTCTTTCCATAATCAAAGTATTACCCATACCAGTACCTAACGCAGCAGCACCAACTCTTAACGGAGTATGGTCTTTTTTGCGTAAAATAAGAGGGTCATATTTTTTGCTAAACTTAAAGGCAATTGCATTAACTCCATTTGGTAATAATTCAATTGTTCCTTCTGAACCATCTTTATTAATAATTGGTAATTTTTTAGGAACCATATAGTATGTTGTTCCTTCAACAGTTTTCATTGCTCCACTTGTTGTGATTACACTATTTATTTGGTCGTTTGCTCCAAGTTGTAACTGTAATTTATTACGAATTCCACGAATAAAATCAGCCGAACCTAAAACAATTGTTTCTGATGGAGTAAAGCCGTTTTCATATATTTTATCCATAATTTCATCATGAATTTGTAAAGCATTTGTATCATCTGCTTTTTTGCCTTGAATAGTTGTAACTGTTCCTTTATTAATAATTTCTAAAATTTTATTACGTTTATAAGCAACTTCAGTATCCATTGCTTGTTCAATATCATCTGCTCAAAGATTAGGATTAAAATCACTTTTTATGGGATCTAATTTACGAGCAAAAGTTAAAATTGTATCTAATTCAACAATTCCATCTTCAAATTCCACTGTTGAATATTTTAGTAGGTTATCATCAGTATTAAATACTTGACCGTTTGCTCCCAAACCTTCATTATATTTAATATTTTTCTTTCTTTTATATGTTAAACCAAATTTATTTGATTCTTTTCACGCAAATAAAGCTTCTCAACTAAATTTTTGTTGATAAGTTTGTAAATATCATTGTTCAAATGTTTCTCGGTCTCGTTTTGTTGCTTGATTAGCAATATCTCCGAAAATTTTTTGTGGGTTTTGTGTTATAATTTACTTCCTTCTTTCTATTTATTAAATACATTGTCTGTATCTAAAATATTGTTTTCTTTGTTTTCTACTTTTGGTACGCCCCACCAGTATTAACTGTTTGTACCTTAATTAATTCATCATAAACACTTTGCAATTGTGCTTTAATGATTTCAATATCATCAGTAATATCATAAGACTTTAATAAAACATTTTTAAATTCTTCATTATCAGTTAAAGAATTAATAAAGTCAATTATTTCAATTTGTTTTAATTGAATTGTTTGTTGTTCAATTTGTGAAGTTAATTCAGTATTTTTTGTTTGTAGTTCGTTGATTTGCTGATTATTATTTTCTAAATTACTTGCATTAAATTCTTGAACTTCAGCAGTATTTTCTAAAATAATTTCAGCAGTTTTAATATCTAAACTACCATCTTCATTTTTAATAGGTTCACTATTTTCATCAATAAGAACATATTTTACATTTTTTAATGCCATTGTTTTTCCTCCTATTTTTTAATATTTGTATTTATTCTTTTTCTAATCGCTTTTTGTATAATTTCAAAACTATCTACTCTAAAAGACAAAAAATAGCGCTTAGTTTTTATATTTAACTGATTAAATACTGAGCCTTTAATTTTTATCTCATCATTTTTTTTAATTTCAAAAACTCAGTTAAAACAGATGGGTTATATATTGATAATGTTGAGTAATTTAATCCTTCTCACTGACATTTAGCCGAACAAGCATCAACTTCAACACCACCAGCAACAAGAGTCTTAATTTTTGTTTTAATAGAATTTTCATGTAATCTAACAGTTAATTCTAACTTATTAACTTTTTTTATTTTAGGTTTACAGTTATTAGAATTTTTAGGTAAATTACTTTTTGTTTGAGACATTATTTAACATCCTTATTAGATAATTTGTAATATTTTGAACTGTCAACTAATATTCAATCGATAGAACCTGTTGAATATGGATTTTTGTAAAAATCTTCTTTATATAATTGTTTTGCTTCTAAAGTATATTGATTACATTCTAAATCTGCCACATCTTGTTTTAATTTAGATATTTCTTTATCTTTTTCAGCAAGTTCTTTTTTAAGTGTTTCATTTTCTTCTTTAATTTTGTTAAATTTAATTGATTCTGTTATAGTCATTATTTATCACTTCCTTTTTTAAAAAATATTGTAAATGTTTTCAAGCATCTAATTCGTGCTCTGACATTTTAATATTTCCTTTATAAATATAATTTTTTTAACAACTGGCGATTGTAAAACATAATTTAAATTAAATAGATATTTACATAAAACTTTTAAACCACCAATGAATTTAGGAGTAGATAATGGATTTTTTATTTTTAAACCTTTATGAAGTTGATAATCTTCAATTATTACAACAACTTTATTTAAATAAGAACAAATTTTATTTTTAAATTGATTTAATATTAAATATATATTATTTATTGCTTCTTCATTTTTGGAATTAAAAGTAATATTATTAATTATTTTCTTTTGCAAAACATTATAAATAATAATACCAGTTTGACCAACTCCAGCAGGGTCAATTGCAATAATATATTTTAATTTATTTGTTTTATTTTTTTGTCAATTTGTAATATTTTTCATCCATCAGATGTTAAATCTAAAATATCGTTAATTTTATAATATTGCATATATGAAACAATAACATCTCACTTGTTTTTAAATAAATTTAAGTACATTTTGGCTCATTCTAAACATTGCAAATCATAATGCTTTTTATGATGTAAAATACGACAATTAATAGGTTGACAATTAACTCAATCAAATGATGTTGTTATTTCATTTCAAGTTTTATTAATATATTTGCTTTTATATTCTGTCATTTTATCTATACTCCTTAATTCTTTTTATTTGTTGCTCAAATTTCATCATTAATATCATTTACCGTTACTGGATAAGCTCGTATCATTAATTCTTGTAATTTATTTTTAATTTTTTTATTTTATTTTTTCATCAAATATTTTTCCTTCTGTAAGAAGAACATAATATTCCTTTATTTGTTAATATTTTGATATTTAGTAAATAATTTATTTTAGTATTTAATTACTTCGCCGCCCGCTTCACTTTGGGGAGTGAGAGGGGGAGGGGGCGGATAGGATATTTTGATAGAGTTTATCCCCCATACGGAAATAAACAAAACAGTTTACCCAGTTATTAATTACGCTTCATCCATCCCTACACAACTTTATATAAAGAAAATAACCTTTTGGAGTTCCAACCCTCTTGTTTTTTAGTGTCCGATATTGTTTTTTTCGATTTAACAGCACTTTTTTTATGAAAACAAGCCAAAAAACACATGCTCTGACATTTCGCAAGTGATTAATCTTGCCGAGAATTAAAGAAATAAATAGGAGTAGTAAATCCAATCGCTTTCACACTTTCTTTAATGCTTCGTGCTATAGATGAGTTATCCATCTTTAAGCATCAAAAAATATTAAGTTTTAGATTGCATTATTCATCAGATAGTATCTTTATTAAAAATGATATTATTAGTTGTTAAACCGAAAAAATATAATAAATCACAGAAAGGAAATTATAAAAATTAACTAATTTGTAGGGAAAAAATAGGTTAATTTTTAATTTTAAAGATACTATCTGATGAATAATGCAAATAAAAAAATCGCTCTAATAAGCGATTACTTTAATTTGTATTTAATTACTTTATTTATAATTTTTATAAAACCTCAACTTTTTTCCGACTACCTAAAATTTGATCATTAAGAAAATCAACCATGGCTTGTGAATTATTAGTAAATATTTCAGCAATACGCATTAATTTTAATTCATGCTCTGGTTCTAACTTTAATTTTCTTACTAATCCATTTGCTTGTTTAGCAAGAACATTATAAATTTTAGCTTTCTTTTTAATGAATTTAGTTTTTACTTCTGCTATTTCTACTTCTTCTACCATTTGTTTAATATTAAGTGCTTGTTGATACATTTCACTTCATTTATTATAAAGTTTTTTTGTTTTCTTGTCATTGGTTTCTCTGATGTTCATGATGAATTTTTGAATTCATCATCTAAAAAAGAAAAATTTGGTTTTTCATCTTCTGCTGCATTAAAAACATCATTTTCGTTTACAGCGCTTGTTTTATCAGCAAAACTTTTAATATCAGCATTAAACTTATAATCAGCATTTGGTTTTACATCCAAGAATGGAGCAGGAATTTCCTCAACTCATTCATTTTGTGGAGCATCATTTGCTGAATTTTGATCTTCTAATTGGTCTGATTCCAAGTTTGATTTTTTTTGTTGCTTGACTTTATTAACAACTGGTGGTTTTTATAATTCTTTTGATTTACTTTGTTTTAAATCAGTTTCCGTTGTATTTGATTTTGTTTCAAAAACCGCTGGTTTTTGCGGATTTGTCATAGTTTGTGTCATATCATTAATTAAATTTGTTAATTCATGTTCATCAACATCATTTTTATTAGAATTAAATAAATTATTTAATTCATTTGATGAAAAAATCGAATTTGATTTTTGATAAGATAACTTTTTACTATCATCCTCTTTTGCGTAATCATTGTTTTTGAAATCTCTTTCGGTTTCTCCAATCCCTGCGATAGTCGCGTCAACTCCCAAAGTTGCGCTTCCATGATACTTTCCCTCTTTTTTTACCTCTCTTTCAAGTTTTTTATCTTGGTGGTAAATAACAATCATATTTCGTTTTTCAACAAAATTTTGTAAAGACTCAACATCAAATAATGATGATTCAATAAATAATAAACCAATAAACATTAATGCTGCTAATATTAATACTGCTACTTTTTCATAAATTAATACTGCAATAATTAATGTAACAAATATCATTTTAATATATGGTTTTGCAATTAATTGTCCTTTTTTAACACGATGCAGTTGAACTGATACTAGTGTAATAACTAATAATGCAACAAAAATTGTTAAAGCAATAATTGTGTATCCTCAAATATCTCCTGTCAAATAACTTAAAATTTGTTCTTGTTTTAAAATTGATGTTTAAAAAATATGATTCATTGAATTTAAAATTGATGAAAGCGCAACAGATTGTATTACCAAAAAGTTTAAAATAGCAGTAAAAATTTGAACTATCGCTCCAATTATAATTAAACTTCACCTAATGTTACTAAAAACACAAACATTTTAATTATCCTCCTCTATCTACTTTCCACCGCGCATAGCTCAATAATCAAAGCCAATTTTTTCATCATTCTCATCTTCTGTTGAAACAGAAGCAAAATCTGACATTGGATGATAAGAATCAACTGCTTCTTTTGTTGGTTCTTTAGTAACGACATTATCATTTTCATTTTTAATAATATATCGTTTGTTATAAGCACTAACTTGATGCGCAACCAATTGGTCTGTTGCATAATTGCCATACATCTGTTTAACATAAGTTTCAATTAAAAGTGGATTTAATCCAGCAATAAATTTAAACTGTAAAATTCCTTTAAAAATAGCTTGTACTAAGCTAAATATTTGTTTAAATTTAACATATCCCACTAAATCAATATTATTAAAAATTACTACAATATTTTCTTTGATGTCATAAGCACGTAAAATTTCTTCAAATTCTCTTCTAATATACTCTAATGGATCATCAAATTCTAACTTATTAAGAATTACAATTGAATTAGAATCATTAACTTGTTCTAATGATTCACTTTGTTAAAGTTCGTGCAAATAATTTAACACGATCTCATAAAACTTTTTTATCCTCTAAACTAACTTTTGGTAGTCCCTTAATATTTTTTTTAAGTAAAAATAAAAATGGTGAAGCATATAATTCAATACGTAATAAATCAATATTAACAAGCGGCATTGAAAAAAGAAGTAGCAATTTCAGACATTGAATCACAATTTTCTTTATCCATAACTGCTAAGAAAAATTGCATTTCGTTATTTTTTTCTTTAAAAATTTTCATTAAATCACGAATAATTTCAAAACTTTATAATGTAATTCCATCAATCTTAAGTTCATCAGTTTTAATATTATGATTACTATTCTTTAAAAAGTCTCCTGTCAGTTCCTCATCTTCATTGTTACCTTGTAATAAATTTATATTTCGGCCATTACTTTTCATATTTATTGTATTTGTTTCATCAGTATTTAATTTCATATTTTTCATTCTTTCGAATGGATTGATATACATCGCGTAGTCCTCCTGCTTCGTTTATTTATATTTAAATTATATCATATTTCTAAAAAAAATATAAAAAAATTGCATTATGAAATGCAATTTGGTATGATATTATTCTTTTCTAAAATTAACCATTGTGCTCTTTCTTTAAATCCGCAAGTTCTTGTTCTAATTGTTTAATTCTTTCTTCCTTGTTTCCTAAGGGTGGATTGCTACCATCATCATCTTTTTTACGATAGTCCCTCATTATTTTTCTTGTCCCAATTTGAAGATTATCTTTATTCATAAAAAAGAAATTCCCCATAAAGTAACCAATAACTCATACACCTAAAAATAAGATTGTAATTAAGAAATCAATAGTATATTTTTCTTGGTTAATAATAAATAAAACAGTAAAAATACATGTTAACAAAATTAAGATACATAAAAGAACAACATTAATAATTCGATATCATGATCATTGTTTTTTATTTATTTTTTTGCCATTTTTTGCCTCCTTATCTAATAAATTCTTTTGTTAAAGAATTATAAATCTTTGAAGGACGATTATCTAAATAACCAACGTCAACAATAATATCAACATTAAATTTTTGAAGATCATTAAATTCTTTAGCATAATTTTGACCGCTAATATTTACACTTGTCCCATAAATTGGCCCAACCTTATTAATAATTTTTTTTAATCATTTTGATTTTGTAATTCTAATCCCAATTGTATTATCTTCTGTAATGTTATAAAGCTTATTAATATTATCTTTTATGTTACCTATTATAGTAATAGTTTCATTCTTTTTAAAGAGTTTTAAATCATCACGTGGCAAGTCAATAAAATTCTTCGCCATACGAACTGAACTAACAATAACTGATAAATACATTTTTTCTGATCGTCCTTTAACTTTAAAAATTATCGCTTTTGCTACTGGTGAACTAATAATACACGTCATGCCATAAATAGTATCTGTTGGAACAATAATAATTTTTTCTGCTAAATAACCAGCAATAATCTCTTTGCGATCTTTTACAGTATATACTTTCATATATAATTAGCCTCCTTTCTTATGAACCCTTTGAATTTGATTTAATTTGTTTATTGCTAATATGATTACTTTTAATTTTTGAAATATGTGAAAGAGCAATAATTGATAAAACAGTAATGAAAGCAGATAATAGAATACCACTTGCTAATAATTCATTTCCTTGTAATCAAAAGTAATCTAAATGTGTTGTTTTAAAAAGTGGCTCCATTACTGTTTCTTTAAAATTATCACTTTGACTATTTCAATAATCAACTGCTTTTGTTAATTCATATTGAGAAACCAAAAACATTACTAGTGAAGTCCCAGTTACAATTAAAAAACTAACATAAAAACTAATAAAACCTTTTTTAGTTAAATTTGGTTTTTTCAACATTACAAAAGTAAATGCAAATAACATTGAAATAATTAAAGCAGAAGAAACAATTGGTACAACACTAATAAAAATTCCTGACCCGGGCATATTCATTGTCATCTTAAAATAATCAATATTTGGTTGATCTAAAATACTAGTTGTATTCGGTATAATAGCATTAATTATTAATTGTGGATAAAAGTAAGAAAATAAAAAAAACCGATTTGCATCAGTAAAACTACTGCCAATAATAATTGTATAAACAAATTGGGGAATAAAAACCATACTTGAAAAAAAAACGACTCATAGTGAAATATTAAATTCATTTGGAATTAAATATAGACTAATAAACTTTTTAAGACGACTTTGATTAAATGTATCTTTTAAAACAAATAATTCTTCTTTTTTAGTTGGATTAATATTATCATTTAATAATCATTCTAATTTAAAACTAACTTTCAACATAATAAAAATAATAAAAATCATTTGTAATCCTGTAATTCATCAAATAGCATTAAGATTAATTCATGTTAATGGATATTTATTGTTTGTTCCAGGCCCTGTTGCTAAATTAATTAATGCTTTAACAATTGCATCTCGATTTAAAATATCTTTATGAATCATATCTTGAATATTTTTAACAAACTCAGGACCAGTATAACCACCTCTTAAAGAACGACATCACTCTGTAAATAAATTATAATAATATTCTGCAAGTGAAAATAATAAACAAGCACTAAATAAAAAAGAGATAATAAAAACTGTTCCAATTAACAACATTCTATTATTAAAATTAACTGTTCGTTTTTGATGATGAATGTAAAAAACACTACTAATAATGGCACCTGCTAATGTTCCTAATGCAATATATGGCAAACCAAAGATTAAAAACTCATTTGGTAGATTAGGTGTTGTAAATGTTGTTAACACATCATTAGGTACTGTTGCAATAAAATTAAAGTATTTTTTTAAAAGTTGATCACTATGTGATACATATATAAAAGTAAAATATGGGACCATAATAAATAAAACTAATAAAAAAGCAATACTAATAATGCGAGTTCTTTTAATATTTTTAAGTTTATCTTCCATATCCTGCACCTCACACTTAAGTTTCTTTTATTTTATTACAAAATATTAATAAATAACATTCGTCATTTTTTATTTATATCTTTTTGAAAATAATATTTCTGATTTGGAAAATATTCTTTTACTAATTTTTCTAAATCTTTTTTTGGTCATAACCATGTTCAAAACATAAAATGCCATTTTTTTTAACAACCTTCTGTCAATTTTGAAAAATTTCTCGATAAAAATATAGGCCATCAATATCACCAAACAAAGCAACATGTGGCTCATAATTTTTAACACGATTACTAATATTTTGATTCTTTGGAATATAAGGTGGATTACAAACTAGCAGATCAGCTTTAATCTTATTTTTAATAAATGGTTCTAGCATATCACCTTCCAATAATTTAACATTTTTGCAATTTAACTGCTTAATATTTCTTTTTGTTACTTTTAATGCTTCAGTTGAAATATCACTAGCATAAATTGTTAAACTTGGATTTTCTAAGCCTAAACTAATTGCAATTGCTCCGCTCCCAGTTCCAATATCAATTAAAGTTAATGGTTTATCACCATTATTAAGCAATATTTCATCAATTATAATATTAATATTATCAACTAATTCTTCTGTTTCATAGCGAGGAATTAAAACATTATAATTAACATAAAAATCATATCCATAAAAATTTTGTAAATTAGTAATATGTTGGATTGGTTTTCCATTACGATATGCCATTAACTGTTGTCAATAATCATCAATCTTAAAATTAATTTTATCATTTTGAATTGCATATAATTTTGCTAATGAAGTTTTCATAAAAAATGCTATTAAAATTTTAATATCGACAAGATAATTAGCATTATTCGAGTCTTTCAAATAATCTTCTGACTTTTGAATTAATTCATTAACTGTCATTAGTTTCCTTCCATTTTCAATCTTTGTTCTTCATTAATTAATACTACTACAATTTCATCTAAATTACCTTCCATAATTTGGTCTAATTTTTGTAGTGTTAAATTAATACGATGATCAGTAACCCGATTCTGAGGATAATTATATGTTCGAATTTTTTCACTCCGCTCGCCTGTTCCTACTGCATCTTTTCTTAATCTTCCACGCTCTTCATTAATTTTACGTTGCTGTTCTTCATATAATTTACTTCGTAAATGTTGCATTGCTAATGCCTTATTATCATGTTGACTACGGCCATCTTGGGAAGTTACAACAACTCCTGTTGGTAAATGAGTAATTCGAACAGCTGAATCAGTTGTATTAACATGTTGTCCCCCTGCTCCTGAAGCACGGTAAGTATCAATTTTTAAATCAGCAGTTTTAATTTCAAAATCAACTTCTTCAATTTCTGGTAAAACAGCAACGGTTGCTGTTGATGTATGTACTCGCCCTTTACTTTCTGTTTTTGGAATTCGTTGAACACGATGTGCTCCTGATTCAAATTTCATTTTTGAATAAACACAATCTCCTTTAACCATAAAGAAAATTGTAGAAAAGCCACCTGCTTCTGATTCATTTGCTTCAATTAATTCTACTTTTCAATGTTGTTGTTCTGCATATTTTATATACATTCGATATAAATCACCAGCAAAAATGTTTCCTTCATCACCACCTGCTGCTCCACGAATTTCAAAAATAACATTCTTATCATCATTAGGATCTTTTGGCAATAACATTACTTTTAACTCTGCTGTAAGTTGTTCTTTTCTTATTTCTGAGGTTTTTAATTCTTCTTTTGCTAATTCAATTAACTCATAATCCTTTTCTGTCTCTAAAATTAATTTTGCTTCATTAATATTATTTAAAACATTTTTATAATTTAAGTATAAAGCAAGGGTTTCCTCTAATTGTGCTTGTTCTTTTGCTAAACTAGTTAACTTTTTTACATCATTAACTATTTCTGGTTTTGTTAATTCTTCATTAATTAAATTTCACCGCTTTAACATCGTTTCTAATCGTTCAATTGTTTTTTGATTCATTTGCTTCACCTCTTTTTTAGACACTTAACAATTATAATATATTTTGAATAATAATGATTAATTTAATTTATTATAATAAAAAAATCATAATAATTAATGACTTTTTACTGATTTGAAATTAATGTTTGAAATTTTGGCAAATTTTTTAATTGGTCGACTAAAGTTAAACGATATTCACAACTTTCAATTGTTTTTTTAATGAAATGTTTATGAATAATTTTTTGGCTAATTTTAAAAACATTACCATTAACAATAACATTGTCATTTTCCTTAATTAATAAGTCTTCTAAAATTATTATTTTGGAATTAATTGGCAAATTTTCAACAAAATGAGCTTTAATTTTTTTTATATTTTTTGGCTTACTATTTATAATAAAATAAACTTCAGCATTTAATCCAATTTTTGTTAACATTTTTTCCTCCTACATTAAGATGTTACTTCATGACAATGACGACAGCGAGCTTCATATTTATCCTTTTCACCAATTAAAACAATTGGATCATAATAATTAGCTGTTTTCCCATTAATTAAATGTTGGGTTCTATTTGCTAAATTTCCACATTTAACACAAATTGCATGCAATTTCTTAACCTCTTCTGCTCGTGTCATTAATTGTTCAACATTAATAAAAGCTTCACCTCGAAAATCTTTATCTAAACCATTAACAATAACAATAATTCCTTTATCTGCTAAAGAATCAGCAAGTTTAACAATATTATTATCAAAAAATTGGACTTCATCAATCCCAACAAAATTTGTTGTTGGTTTAAGGTTTGTTAATAACTCTTCAGAATTCTTAACTGATATTGCTTCAACTGCTTTTTTGCTATGACTAACAACTTGGTTTTCACTATAACGATTATCAATTGTTGGTTTAAAAACTTGAATTTCAAATTTAGCATAACCTAGGCGAACTAAGCGGCAAATAAACTCTTCGGTTTTTCCAGCAAACATATAACCAGTGATAACTTCTATTCAGTCTATTTGAGCTTTACTATTTAAAAAATACATTCTTAACCTCCCATATATTTAATGTTATTTTTAATTACAAAACTTAAGTCTTTTAAAACTCGTTTTAAATCTTTTCACTGATAAATTTTTGCACCGCTTGCTAACTGATGACCACCACCACAGTACTTTTCTGCTACTTTATTAATAATATAAGTATTACTACGAATGCTAAGGTTTATATAACCCTCTGCTTTATTTTCAATTACTCAAATTCAAATTTTAAATTCTTTAATATTACTCATAATATTAACCCATGGTTTAACAGTCTCATAACTCATATTATGTTCTTTTAACATTTTGTCAGTTATCTTAACATAACTAATTTCTTTATCATAAATAACTACTTGCGATAACAAATAATTTTTAAAGCGTACATTAACTCATGATTTTTCATATAAATTTTGATAAATTGATTGCAAATCAAAACCTGTCGCAACTAATTGCCCCGCTAACATAAAAGTATTGTGGCAAGTTTTACTATACATAAAACGATTTGAATCTGTTACAATTCCAGTAAAAATTAATTTGGCTGCCTCTGGTGTTACTATTAATTTTGATGTTAAAACTAACTCAGCAATCATTTCTGAAACTGCAATTTTAGTTTCATCAATTCATTGTATATCACCAAATGGCGTAACATTAGGATGATGATCAATTTTAATAACTTCTTTTGCTTTCTGTCAATATTTACTATCAATTCGTTCAATGTTCGCTGTATCAGTCACAATTACTAATGCATCTTTATAATCTTCTGCTTGAAGAAGATCAGGTGTTGCTAAGAAGGCTAAAAAATCATTTGGTGCACCATCAACTAATACCCTCTTATTTGGAAAATTATCTTTAATGAATTGTGCTAATCCAAATGCTGAACCATATGCATCACCATCTGGTGAAATATGACGTAAACAAATAATTGTCTTATAATCTTTAATTTTTTGTAAAATAATTCCTTTTAAATCTTGCATTTTTTTCCTCGCTTATATGTTAGCAGCTAAATTATTGTTAACTTTATCATAAACTAATAATGCATTCTTTTCAAAATATATTGTTGTTGTTTTTTTTAAATTTAGTTCTTTTTCTGATACTAAAATTTTAAAAATAACTTCATCATTAACTTCAAAAAAGCAAACAATTGATTTAAAGACTTTTTTAATTGACTTAACATGTCCTTTATATAATAAATGTAAATCTTTGTTAAATTCCTTTGTCTTTTGGAATGAGATTAAGTTTGGATTAACTGCTAAATAATATTCTTTTTGATCAATTAATTTAGTTCCTTTAGGTAATTTAATCTTAATTTTTTCATTTTCTAAAACATTTTCTGTTATAGAATATTTCATGCTAAAAACATTTTCTGAACTATTATACATTATTTGATATAAATTAATTGTATTAGGTAAAAATTCAGCATGATTTTTTGACATCAATTTGTAATTATTATCCTTATCAAAAAATAATAATTGTGTAACATAATTTTTAATATTCTCAATGTTCTTTGTTAAAACTAAAAAAGTTAACTGTGGATTATAATTTTTTAAACTAAGTAAAATTTCATTTAATTCATTTGCTTCATTATGAGTTAAATTGTCAAAAGTATTATGTAAAATAATTAATTCTTTCTTAATTAAAATGGCATTAATCAATCTAATTTTAGTATGATCAAAACTACTTAAATTTTTAGTAAGTTTAAATGAATTCATTTTAATATTTAAATTACTCATTAATTTTTTAACTTCTTCAAAAGCTTGATTATAAACTGTTACAACTTTTTCATTTGCTTCTTCAATAGTAAGTGAATTATCTTTTTCACGAGTTTCTAATGTATTATTTAATAATTCCAAATGATATTTATGAAAATATTCTAAAACTTTTCCCTTAATAATTGTTGCTTCATCTGGTAATAAATTTGCAATTAATTGTTCTTGTTTTTGATTATAGTTAAATCATTGATCTTCTGATAATTTTGTTCAAGTAATTATATTTGAGGAATTACTTTTATTTAAAATTCCTTTAATAACACTCTTATGTTTACTATCTTTTAAAACCATATTTATAACATTAAGACGATATTTTTTTAATGCTTTTCGTGCTTTAATTAAAAGATAACGTTCATATGTAATTTTAGTCTGCAATATTTTTAAATACTTTTCACAAACTAATTTTGCCCCAATAAAACCAAAACTTTTATCTTTAAGTTTTCTTTTTTTAGAAATTTCATAACAATCACACAAATAATCTAAGTCAGAAATATAATAAATTTTATCTCATAAAGCTTGTAAAAATGCAAGATAACCTTCATATACACGAATTTCTTCTCTTTTATAAGTATAAGTATGTAAACTTTGAATAAAAATTGAATCTTTATCATCATCTAAAATTTTACTAATTTCTTTTTTATGGAATTCACTAATTTGAGTTAAATAAGTCTCAATTCATTCTTCTTTAATATGAATTGAATTATTAAAATATTCATTAATGATTTTATCTATTTTTAATATTAAATCTTGTTTATTTAAATTATTACCAATAAAAACTAAATTTTTATAAAAATATTTATTTTTATTATATTTAAATGAACTATCATGTAAAAATTTTGGCGTTTTTAAAATATGATAAGCCAAACGTAATTTTGTTGGTAAAAAAGCTAATCTTAATGGGCCGGGTGATACATAACCAATTCTACGTTCTTTTGGTAATAAAGTTGTTATATTTCTATTATTTAAATAAATCTTTCCATTACGTGGTTTTTTCTTTCCCAATAACAATTTTAAAAAATATAATTGTGAAAACTTATTCTCAAAATGAGTCCCCAAAACTTCTTGACTATCAACACTAAAATTTAAATCACTAAAAATAATTTTTTTATATCGTTTATACTTTAAATTATTAATTTTCAATCCCATTAAAATACCACGCTCCCAATTAATTTTATTATACCCAAATAAAAATAATAAAAAATAGTTATTGTTAAGTTAAACTTATATTTCCGCTAATTTTTGAAAAATTATGTTTCTAATTTAATAAAATTAGATTACAAAATATTAAAAAAACCTTTATCTTTTTAAGATAAAGGTTTACCAATTATTCTACTTTTTGTTCATCAGATTTTGGTTTTGCTGTTTTTTTGTTAAGTTCTTTTTGTGCTTTTGATGCTTTTTCTGTTTGTTTTACTAACTCTTCTTTTTTATTAAATTTAGATTTAAATCGTTCAACACGTCCAGCTGCATTAGCAAACTGTTGACTTCCTGTATAAAAGGGATGGCATGAAGAACAAGTATCAACTTTTAATTCTTCTCCTTTAGTAGAACCACTTATGTACTCAGTTCCACAAGTTGTACACATAATTTTAGTATCAAAATATTTTGGATGGATTCCTTCTCTTGACATATAACTCACCTCACTTTTAATAATATGACTGCATATTATTTGCACGTAAATAATGATAACACATATTTAAACAAAAACAAAGATTATTTAATAATCTTTGCAAATTCATTAAATTCAATTCTAATACGTGGCATTGTTGCTTTATCATCATCTTCTTCATAGTATCCTAACGCTAAAGCTAAGACTGTATGATATTTTCCTTAATCAAACGTACAATGTTTTGCTAATAACTCATCAAATTTTTTTGCATCAAAACCACCCATAATAGTAGTTCCTATTCTTAAATCAGCAGCTTTAATTGTAATAAAACTAGTTACAATATGAGCTTGTTCTGAAACAAATGCAGAAAGATGTTCTTTTTGTTGCAAAAAAGTTTGATATTTTTTAATTGCCTTTTCTAAATCATCTGCTTGATTAATAACTCGTTCTAATCGTTTTGTTAAAAATTCAGTTGAAACTAAATAAGATGGATTAGTACCCGTAATAAGCATTATACAACTAGCATTTTTGACTTTTTCTTGATTTCAACCAAGCATTGCTTCATCAGCAAATTTCTTTTTTAATTCTTGATTTGTAATACTAACAACATTAGTTACTTCAATTCCTAAAAAACAAGGTACTAAGCGCCCTGCTTCAAGTATTACTGTTAAATCTTCTTGATTAATTACTTTTTCACTATTATATTTTTAAATAGTTTTTCGTCAATTAATTGCATTTTTTACTGTCATTTAATATTATTATCTCCTTTAATTTTTATTACTCATTAATTTTTGTCAAAGCAACGTTTAATACATCAACGCTTTTTGCAAAAGGAGGTGAATATGGTAGATCTAAATACTCAATTTCACCAATTTTAGTTTTTGTTCAAATAATTGGGATTAAAGCATTGATTCTTAAACTAGCTTTATTATAACCAAAAATTTGTGCACCAACAATAATTTTAGCTTTTTGGTCATAAATAATTTTAATTGTTATTGGCTTCGCATCAGCAACATAGTGTGTGTGATCTGTTCCATTTACAACAACCTCTTTCACATTAAAACCATTCAAAATTGCTTGTTCTTTTGTATATCCTGTTCGAGCAATTTCACTTTCGAAAACCTGCATAATACTTGTTCCAATTCCACCAGGAAAATGATCTTTCTTTCCCGCTAAAATATTACCTAGAACCTTACCATTTTTGGCTGCAATTGTTGCTAACGACATATAATTTAATTTATTATCAATAATATTTTTTGTCATCACACAATCACCTACAGCATAAACATCTTTAATATTTGTTTCAAATTGGTTATTCACTAAAATTGTCCCAAATTCATTCATTTTTAAATCTGTTGTTTTTAAAAAATTAGTTACCGGAGTAACCCCAATTGCAACTAATACTAAATCTGTCGCAATTTCTTCTTCCGGTGATAATTTAATTTTTGTTACCTTATTATTTTTAACAACAAGTTCTGTTACTTTGGTATTTGTTTTAATTTTAATTCCTTTTTTTTCTAAATCATTTGCTAATAAATGTGCAATATCTTCGTCAAGCAATTTTCGTGAAATTCATTTGTCAGCTTCAATTAACGTAATTTTTTTTCTTGCCAAGCCAAAACTTTCACAAAATTCTAATCCAATAAAACCTCCGCCAATAATAGTAACATTTTTTACTTTTTTTAAACGTGAACGTAATTCAATGGCAGCTTCCAAGGTTGTCCCTGTAAAAACATTTACAGCGTCTTCTCCTGCTAGATTTAAACGACGTGGTGTTGCTCCAACACTAATAATTAATTTGTCATAATTATCAATAAATTCTTGGTTTGTATTATAGTTAATTCCGTAAATAGTTTTTGTTTTAAAATCAAGGCGTGTTATTTCACAACTAGTTTTAACAAGAATCCCCCGATTTTGAAATTCTTCAACAGTTCGTGCAATCATTATTTCTGCATTGTCAAAATGTTTTCCAACATAATAAGGAATTCCACAAGCTCCTAATGATGGATATTTAAACTTTTGATAAGCAATAATTTCAACATCATTTTTTAACATACGTTTTAATTTACTTGCTGCTGTCATGCCAGCTGTTGAACCACCAATTACTATTACTTTCATATTTTTCAACTCTCTTTCTTCTATAGAAATATTATAACCTTAGATTATTAAAATAAAAATAAAGGACTAAGCCTTTATTCTTTGTTTTTTCTTTTTTCCCGTTTTCGTTTTTTCCGCAATCTTGACCATTTAAAAAGAATTAAGTCTTCATTTTCTAATGAATTAGTTAACTGAGCAGCAATTGTTGTTGCTTGTAATCCCCCCGCAACATTGACAGCTGTTCGTCCCATATCAAATAAACCATCTAGAGCACCAATAATTGCATAAACTGACACATACAATGTTCCTAATCCAATTCCTCCTAAAACACCAGCAGTAACAACACTTGCTGTCCCTGGCACACCAGCAATTCCTAACGATGCAATAACTACTATCAATAAAACAATAAAGAAATTAGCAACAGTTAAATCATATAAACCAGCTGTTGAAATAAAAGAAACAATAATTCCTGCTTGTACACCTGCACAAGCAGTTAACCCCATTGTTGTGGTTAAAGGAGCAGATATTCCAACAAGATTCTCTTTTACTTTTATATCATCTTTTAAAACTTCCATTGTTACGGGTAAGGTTGCATTAGAAGATTGAGTTGTAAAACCCTGAATTACCGGTTTGATAGCAAACTTCCATCATTTAAATGGATTTACTCCTGATAATGTTAATAATAATGAATGCCAAATTAAAGCAATGATTAAACATAAATAACCAACTCCAACAATAATTCCAATGTGTGCTAAGTATCCAATTGGTCGTGAAATAATAGCATAAGTTATCATTGACATTACAGCATATGGCATTAATTTAATAATAAACATTAAACATGACATAATAACTGTTCATCAACGGTCAAAACCATCACGAATCTTTTGCATATCTTCTGGATGTCGCTTAGTTGATTTTTTAACAGCTAACCCAATTAAACCAGCAATTACCATTACGGGAATAATTGTTGCTAAAAGAAATGGCTGTACAAAATTAGACGGAACATAATTTCAAATAATTTCTGGCAATGGCTTTGATGCATCTTTTTCATAACTGCCACTTCCGGAAATTATAAATCCACTACCAATATTAAATACAATCCCAATAAATAATGTAATAATAAACATTGCTGCAACATTTAATAATAAAATAGTAATTGTAATAATTGTTCCTCTTCGTGAAGATGCATCTTTTCCTGGTTTTGAAACAGCTCTTGCAATTGCTAAAAATACAACAGGAACAGTCATTAATAAAATTGCATTTAAGAAAATCATTCTAAATAAATTAACTCAAATTGATAACTCATGTACTCATAAAACATAAATATTATTTGGAATAGTTTTATCCGGATTATTTGGATCTCGAATCTCTGGATTAATCATTGACCCTGATGGTTCCGTTGCATTATATGGGAAACCATTAATTGCTTGAATAATAATCCCAAAAATTAAACCAATTACTAACCCTGATAAAACACGAAAAATAAATCGCATTTTTGTTCTTTTAATTCAAAATCATAATAAAAACATCATTCCAAAGAAAATAAGAATACTAATAAATGATTGTCAAGTTGAAATTGATAAAAAATCATGCAATGGATTACTATTGTCTGAACTGAGTAATAAATTAAAATGCATTTGTCATACCTTTCTTGGAATAAATTGATAGTTTAATAATACATTTCAAACTATCATTAACACTTAAAATTTAAAAATCCCAAATGAATATATTTATATAAAGTTTTAAAATATATGAAAAATTTAACACCAAACTCTTTTTCATATTTTTTACAGATTTGTTCTGGTGAATCATGAAATTTGTTATATTTTTCATCTAGTCATTCTAAAATATTTAGCAATAATGATGATTTTTTAAAACATTTTTGTCATTTTTGTAAATAATCTTCGTGTGCTAATTTAGTGCCATATTCATTATCTTTTAACCTTTTTATTTCTTGTCTAATTGTATTGCGATTTTTATGCAATATTTTTGCTATTTTAGATATATTGGATTTACCATTTTTTCTTTTAAAAGAATCAAGTTCTAATAAATCTTTTAACATTACTCTTTCTTTAAAAGTAAAATGATGCTTTGTTTTATCCATTTTAAAAAATCCTTTCTTTTATATACAAAGTTAATTATATAGTTTTTTGAGGTTTTGGGCGAGCGGTTGATTTTCTTAAATTTTTGTGATAAAATGACTCACAAGTTAAAAAAACTTTTGAGGTTCTTTCAAACAAATTTGGGAACCTTTATAAAATTCTTCGCTTAACGCTTAGAATTTTTCCCAAGTATTTTGAAAAGCACGGCAAAATTTTTTAAACTTTAAGTAATTTTTCGCAAAACTTATGGAAATCACCGCGAGCCCAGATTAGTACAATAGAATCAAAATAATAATAATATCAAATAATCTCCTTTCTAAAACAATATATTTAAATTGCTTGACTTGCATATATATATATATATATATATATATATATAATGTCAATATATCTTGATAAAAAGTTTCAAGATTAAAGAAAGGAAATTATACAAAATGAAAAAACTTTTAAGTTTATTAAGTGTATTAACAATTAGTGGAACTGCTGTACCAACAACAATTGCCGCTAGTTCTTATTCTAGTCCTTATTATTATAAACAAATAAATAATTCAGAAAAATTATTAAGAAATAAAAGAGATTCAAATTTAATTGATTCATTTTCACAAGTTGTTATTACTACACACGGTAGTGTTACTTCTTCTGGTTTGGCATTAAATAATAAAGTTTATTTTGGATCTTATGATCATAAGGTATATAAATATGATCCAGAAACAGAAAGTCAAAAAATTGTTATAACAGCTGGTAGTGCAATTGAATCTTCTGGAGTTGTCTTAAATAATAAAGTTTATTTTGGATCTTATGATCATAAGGTATATGAATATGATCCAGAAACAGAAAGTCAAAAAATTGTTCTTCCTCCTGTAGTAAGAATTATTTCTTCTGGTGTAGTCTTAAATAATAAACTTTACTTCGGATCAGGAGGTTCTGATAAAAGTGTATATGAGTATGAAATTTTAGAATTAATTGAACAGGATATTATTAATATGAAAGAGCAAATAAAAAGAGGATTATATTTATACTATAAAAAAAGAAAATCACAGTTCTAGTCCTAGACCAATTTCTAACATTAATTTAGATAATTTAATAGTAATATCTGATCTTGTAATAAATGATAACCAAAAAAATGAATCATATAATTTAGAACAAGTTATTGATAATATTTGTCCAGCGTTTAACTCAACTTTAAAAAATAATACTGATAATGAACAAATTATGAATACAGTTTCTTGTTTTAATCAATTAACAAAAACAAATACATTTCAAAAAATGAATGGATTCACCTAAATCAGAAACAACATCAAATACTGATAATTGAAGTACAAATGTAAATACTAAAGTTACAGCAAAAGCTAGTAGTAATGCTGGTGTCCCTGTTGTTTTAGGAGCAAAACTTGAAGTTGCAGTTGAGGTTAGTGGTGGATATACGTGAGGAGGATCGCAAAATTATACTATAGCAGATACTTCAAGCTCTTCTGATACAGAAATTAAAACAACAACAGAAACTATGACTATAAATGTTTCGTCTCAGTCAATAAAGGTTCCGCCACACAGTAAAATTTTAGTTTTTGTAACTGCTTGAAAAAAATATACAACTTATTTTAAATTATTATCAAAAAGTTGAAGGTAATGTTAGTGCTTATTTTATCGATGAAAATGGTAATAAAATTAATTTTTCTACTACAATTAAAAATGTTATGCTTAGTTTATCAGAAAATAATATTTTACCTTCAAGAATTAAAATAAATGACGATAATAACATAAACCTTTTTTATGATATTAAAACTAAAAAAGAAATAATTATGCATAAAGTTGTACTTGGGGAAATAACTCCTTTAAGTTTAGATAAACAAAATTTAAAAATTAAGTAATATTATAAATTATAAACAAAATATGAAAAAAATATTAAATTTTTTATGAACAATCACTTTAATATGAACAAGTAAAACCAATTTAGTTGCTTGTAATATACCACAATATAATGAAAAAAAATAGCATATTTAAAAGAAAAAAATAATATAAAAACAAACGATGGTATTTTAGAATGAATAGCACCACAAGAAAAACCATTTGATACAGCAGATAATAAATATTATTTTATAGTTTGAAAAAAAGATGAATTAGAAATAATTAAGATTTTAAAAAATTATCCTGTTGAGGTAGGTAAAGAATATATTATATATAAAGATAGTAATTATGAATTAAAGTTTTTTAAAGATATTAGTAATACAAATAAAATAAAAGATACATCTTTATTTTATGCTAGTAATAATCCTTTTGTTTTTAGAAGATGAGGCGAAAAAAATTCTGATTATATAAATTATATTAAATCAGTTTATCGTTGAAATTTAGATAAAAATATTCCTAATTTAGTTGTTGATTCTAAAACTGGTGAAATAAAACTTTAAGAAGAATAAATAAATATAAAAAATTCATTTTAAATAAAATTAATTTTTTATATTTCTAAATTAATTAATAATAATTTTTCATTGTTCTTATTAAATAATTGTAAATTATTAATATTAATTTGTTCTTTTTCTGGAAAAATTGTAATATCATAGTTTCCATATCCTCATATTCCAGATATTTCAATTTGATTTAAAGCAAATAGTTTTTCGTCATAAGTTATTTTAATACTACCTTCAACTAAATCTTTAGTCATATTCATTCAAACTGCTTTTGAATAAATTAAACGATATCATTGCGAAAAATATTTTAAATATTCTTCTATTTTATCGTTAGAAATAATCAAATTAATTAAGTATTTGCCATATTCTCCATTGGATAATCTAATTTCAGCAGGAATAAGAGAAGGAATATTATTTGTTTCTAATTCATTTGTTATTGATAATTAATTAAAAAAATTTGCTTCTAATTGATAAACAGGGTTTTCTGAAATATTTTTGTTTTTAATATTTATTTTAAAATCAACATTTTTATTTCTATTACTTTGATTTTCTGAATTTCATGTAATTTGTCCTGTTTTTTGATTAATTTTAGGTATATTTGATGGTATATTTATTGATTCTCAACGATAAACTGATTTAATATAATTTATATAATCAGAATTTTTTTCGCCTCATCTTTTAAAAACAAAAGGATTATTACTAGCATAAAATAAAGATGTATCTTTTATTTTATTTGTATTACTAATACCTTTAAAAAACTTTAATTCATAATTACTATCTTTATATATAATATATTCTTTGCCTACCTCAACAGGATAATTTTTTAAAATCTTAATTATTTCTAATTCATCTTTTTTTCAAACTATAAAATAATATTTATTATCTGCTGTAACAAATGGTTTTTCATTTGGATAAACTTCTTTTCAATAATTTATTGGTTCTGGAAGAATCGGTTCACCGCCAAAATTAAAATACGAGGAATTTAATTGAACTTTACAATATTCAAATTCCCAGTATCCATTTTCTTTTGAATTAGGTTTAGGTGAAGAAATTAATTCAAAATAATACGAAGAAAATAATTTAATATCATCATTATAACCTTTATTAATTGCATATTTACTATATGTATAATTTGATAACATATAAATAATTTGTTTAAATCTTTTGACAACATTTTCATTAAGAGATGTGGGATTATCTAATTTTCAATTTTCAAATAAACCATTAATTACATCTTCTGGTTTTTGTCCTTCAAATTTTTGGCGCAGTTCAGCCGCTTTATTGGTAGGATTACCTTTTTCATCGTATTTTGCTCCTTGAAATTTACGGTCATAATTATAACGATATGTTAAATAATTTAATAAAACTTTTTTTAAACCATTTTTATTCACCAAATCTAAAATATCTTTTCCTTGAATATAGTTTTTGGCTATACTTCATGGTAAAAAACTTTCAGTAAATCAATACTGAAATATTCTTACATTAGGGTTTGTTTTAATGGGCATTGATAGTAAAGGTACTAAACTAGCGTTTTCAACTATTGATGATGGATAAGAATAAACACGATTAACATTGCCTCAACACTTAATATTTCCAAATAACATTGATTTAGGGTATTTAATTTCAATCCCAGTAAATACTGTGTCTTCGGGTAATGATTTTTGTAATACTAAATGAATACTATTTTGGTTTTTTCACTTAAAATCAGTTATTTTAACTAAATGCATAGATTTAATAATATTAAGACCATCGGGTGTATAAGGTCGTTTATATTCTTCGATAATATAGCATTCATTTTTATTTTCTTCACTAATTGATTCATTAATAGATACTATTTTTAAGTCTAATGCTTCTAAAAATTCTTTGTCTTGTTTTGAAATATTATTAATTAAAATATCTTTTTCATCAATCATTACATAACTTGTGCTATTATCTTGGACTGTGGTATTTTGTTGAATTTGTAATTTAAAATTAAAATCACTAATTTCATAACCAGTTATTTTAATATATTCATCTTTGTCAATAAAACCTATTTTAACGCTATTTTGAGAGTAATTTAAGATTGGTTTTTGCTTTGTCTTAACAAGATTATTAATTTTATAAATATATAAGGTTCTTGCGCGGTCTTCACTAAATAATTGTTCTAAATCGGGGTCGCTATATTGTGATTGATTAGCAAAATCTAACGGAATACTATCAATTGAATAGTCAATTGGTTCATCATTTTTTGCTAATTGTGCTAACATTTTTTCAGATGGTTTTAACATTATTCTTGTTCTCCTTCTTCATTAGACATATTGATAATAGTTTCGTTGTTTTTTAATTCTCTGTTTAAAGTAGCATTTACTGGTAAGCAAACATCAACAATTAACTCGTCAATATTTTTAATATTGAATGTTTTACTGTTTAAAATAGCATTATCATATTTAATTAACTTAATAATAAATTCAGTTAATTTAATTTCTCTAATATATATCATTTGTTCGTATGATGCGTTTGTTTGAATATTTACACCAGCAACTTCTGCCTGAGTTTGTTGTGCTCCTTTAGCAATGACGGGAACATGATGTCGATTTATTTTATAGTAATTTGTTAATAATCAATCATATATTTTAGTTAATTGCTCACCTTTAAAATTACCAGCAATATAGTCTACTGGTTGAAAATTACTATCAGGGTCTCCTTTAACTAATAACAAGTCATTTTCAATAAATGAAGCTAGCATTTTACTAATTTCTTGGTCAACTACACCAGTAACTCCATTAGTATTAATAGTAAATTTACCACTATTTAATAATGGATCTAACATTATCTTTTCAGCAATAATACCTAAAATACTAGCAAATTGTTTACCATAACGAGCAGAAGGCTCAAAATTAGGGTTATTAGGAATAATTTCAATTGGTATAAAATTAAGTGGTAATATTTCTTCTCTTTGTAAAGTTATATAGTTATTTCATTTAGCATCATCAATATATAAGTCGGTAATAGTACTATATAATCGTGTTTTTAACTTTCTAATAACTTTAACTTGTTTAGTTACAGCATCAATCTCTAATTTTTCAGTAATAAAAATACTCTGGTCATTTTTAATATAAGAGTCATAATCAAAAGTACAAGATACTAAATTACCTAATTCATCATATTCGTCATTGTAAAAATCAATAGTAATAAAATTAAGTTTTGAATTATTAGCAAAAATAAAGTATGCACCCTTACCATTCTTATTAATTTTATATTCGTTATATCAATTTTTATTAGTAAAGTCTTGCATCTTTAAAAAGTTATTAATTAATTTAGTATCTAATTGTTGATTAGCAAGTGGATTATAAATGCTAATTTCTAAATCTCGTGGATTTAAAAAATTAGCATTATCTTCACAAATTCTTTTTTCTAAAATCTTATTATGTTTTTGAACAGTAACATTTTTACGATTAGTAATAGTTGATGCTAAATTAAGATAATAACTATCAATATCATATTCTTTTTTTAATTTCTTTTTTGCTGGTAATAATCCCATTTATAACACCTCTTTATTTTGTTTCTTCTTTTTTAATAACATCTTCAATACTATCTTCTTTTTGTTTTTTGTTATGTGTTTTGATAAATCTAATTGTTTCAATAATCAAAACTATAATTCCAGCTCCGATAAGCATTGCTGAAACAATAACATATGCTGGTCAAGAAATACCCAATGTTTTTTCTCCTATAAAACAAATAATAATTCCTGCAATAAAAAACAATGATGAAACTCCAAAGATTTTCAAAAACATAATTACATCTTTAATATTTACTTTTGGCATAAAATCATCTTCTTTCTAACTTACTTTTTTTCTTTCAATATATAATTTAGTCATTTTAGCAGCAGCATTTTTTGAATATATTATAATTTTTCCATTATTTCTTAATTGTGCAATTTGATTTTCATTAACAGTAGTTGTTATTCCACTTGATATATTTCCTGTAAATCCTTTATAAGTTGATAAATAAAAACTATTTAAAAATTGATTATTAACTCATACTTTATATTTATATTTATTTTTATCTCAATCTTTTATTTGATATTCACTAACATTAGGAGTTCAATCAGTAATATCTACAATTTCTCAATCACTACTTTTAATTTGATAATGTTCATTAATATATTTTGTAGTTGGTAATGTATCATCAGTTATTTTTAATTCTGATGTTGTACTTTTTTAATAATTTCAAAGTTAGCAGTTATATCATTATTTTTAAATGAAGGGTCTCAAATTTCTAATTCACCTGTTTTTTGATTAAATGAAGCATTCGCTTTACCACTTTGAGTAGGCATTAATTTAATTCCAATTTCTCGTGTTCTCATATAATTAACAAACTCACCGCCACTAGTTGAATCATCAATTGCTAATTTATCATTGTAACCGTTTGTTACAGATATTTTGCCTTTATTATTACCACTTTCAGTAATAACAAAATCATTATGATTTAATGTTTTCATTATAGAATCTGGATTAATAATATTAGCAGTATTAGATTTTCAAACTTTATTAGTTTTATCATAAAAAATAGTATCATTATCAAAGGGAACATTTATTTCATTATTGTTATTTTTAATAATAGTTTTATTGTCAATCTTAGTTTTTTCTTTTTCTATTAAAGCATCAACTTCTAATTGAGTATAATATGATTCTAAATCAATCATTATTAAATCAATACCTTCTTCTTAAAAAGTACGAAACATTTTCTTTAAAGTTGTTAAATTAGCCAATGATTTTGCATAGGTAGGCAATATACCTTGTCAAGTAATCATAGGGTCATTTTGCGATGAATAATTAATATCACCAACACTCATATTTGCCGAAGTAAAAAATTCAATTGGAATGCGGTTAAATGTTCAATGCTCAATCGTAATAAACATCATATTAATACAAATTTTCTTTAATAATGGATCTTTAAATGTTTCAAACTTTAGTTTTGAAAATGGATAGTTTAAGTAAGAATTAATCATATTTTGGGCTCTTAAAGCAAATGTTTTAAATCATAATTCTACATCACCTTTAAAAAACTTATTATAACGAACTGGAACTTGTGTAATTTTACCTGTCATTGGAATAAAATTATTATAATTTTCCAAAGTAACATTTTGTCATAATTCATTTAACATTTAATCATTTCCTTATCATTTACTTTTTTTAGAATATATTTTCTTTAATATAAATTTTTTACTATTTAGTAATGTTTTTGTTTTAATTGTTTTGTTTAAATCTTGTTTTGTTCTGAGTTGTTTATATGCTTGAAATACTAGTCCATTACCTAACAAACTAGTAACCGCACTATCTTCTAGCTTATTTAACAATTTATATTTATTAAAGTTATTTTTAAATTGTTCTTGCATTTTTAATATCTTAGCAATTGTCCGATATATTTTAAAACTATCTTTTACTACTTGCTGATAAACAAGTGGGGCAAAAGAAACTAAATTAAACAAACTTGTTTTTTAAATCCCCAACCAATAAACCACTCACTGTTCATATAGAATTTAAACGGTTCAGGAGATAAAACAAACTGTTCTGCTTTGATTAAAGTTGTCATAACGACAATAGGGACATATTTAGGATTTTTATAATATATTGTTAAAGCAACTTCACCCACAACTGATAAAGGAACAATTTTAACTGCTAAAAAAACATCAGAACCATAAGCAAAAGGTAATAATTGACCTTTTTAATAGCCTTAGTTTCAAATTTATATAATATTTTTTTAGTTTTATCAGTAATTTTACTAATTACTTTTTGTTTAATAGTAATTATTTTTTTCAATTGGGGCTAATAATTTTTTAGTTACTTTTTGAATATAAAAATTTGGGTTTAAATGATTTAAAATTTTATTTAATTTAATTGGTGTTTGATGAAAAATATTTAATAATTTATTATTATATATTTTACTGCCCCGCATTAAATTAGCATTTAATATTAGGTTTTCACCAACACCTTTTTTATGAAGATTAGTCATTATGTTATATCACTCATTAGTATTAATTTTGCTTATTTTATCAATATTTAATCCATATTTAGACAATCATTTATTAGCATTTATTTCATTTATGCGTGGTATTTTTTGAACTAATGTAGGACTTATTTTTTGAATATTTTTTTCAATTTTTAATAAATTATTAATTGTTTCTAATTTAGAAACTTTAAAACCCTTATAAAAATCATTTCGGGCTAATTTTCCAATTGTATATAATAAAGTTTCATTATTAGCTTATTTTGTAAAATCAAATATTAATTTATCAGATAAAATCTTTTTACCTCTAACTTGTCTTACAACATCTTCTAAATTATTAGCAGTTATTACACCTAATTTTTCAAGTAGTTTAGTTTCTTTCGCTAATTTTAAAATTTTAGTTGTTCGAGCAGCACGCGTTAATTTTCCAATATTACCAATTGCTGGTAGCAAATTTAAGGTAATACTTTTTACTGTCACTTCTGATGTTAATTTATCGTATATTTGATTTACGGCAAAATCGGTTGCTGTTTCTACTCCAAATGAGATAAATGCTGCGGCAAAATTAGATAATCCCGCACCAAGACCAACAGCCGAAGCAATACCACCAGTTAAAACTGATAAACCAAGATCTAAAACTTGAATTCCTAAAAATTCTAATAACTGTAAACCAAAATTTTTTTCTTGTTGTTGGATTGACAATCTAGTTGAATTTTTTTAACAGTGTAAATTATTATTTGCTTCAATTTCAATTTGGTTTTTGTTTTGATTATAAACTGTATTTTCAGCAAAAAAATGTTCATAAACCTTCTGTGCTGAATTATATTTTAAATAACCTTGTAAAATCTTAAAATTGTATTTTTTTTGTTTTTCATCGTAATTTTTATATTGAAGGATTCCGAACAATTTTTTTGTTTGTTTAAGAAAGTCTTTCTTATAATTAAAATTTAAATAAAATTCTTGATAAGAATTTTTTGTTACTAAATCATTGTCCCGAAGATTAGGTGCATTAATAACTAAACTAATTTTATTTGTTTTATTCATATCAAAACACTGGGCTGGAATAATAACTTTTCCTCATTTTGAGTATTCGACTTGTGTTTGTGATATTTTTAAAATTGTTGAACTAGCGGTTGCTTGTAATTCCGTTGTGATTTGACATTATTTTTTATTATTAATATTTCAATATACTTTTAACATTGAAAAATTAAAATTAAATTGAAAAAAACATTTTTTAAAACATCAAGCAATTTGGTGTTTGGTTCGTGGTCAGTTTTATATGCTGTTGTTAATTCACCAGTTGGAGTAAACCATGGTTTTAAATTGCCAATATTAGGACGAATATAAAAAGCATAGGCTTTACTATTATCACCATTATCAAAAGCAAATAAAGGAATTGTTAAATCTAATGCTAAATTAATTTTATTATTAGAAGCAAACTGAAAAGAATTATAAACTGCTAATGGCTCTTCAATAAAATTTTGATTAAACAAATAAAAACCTCCTTTACAATTGAAATTTATCAAAAATAAAAGAGATTTCCTTGTTATTAATAAGCTCGCGCAAAATAAACTAAATTAGTTGCTGGTTGTCTGCAATGAAAACAAGTTGTTTTTTTTGTTGGCACATCAAATGGAATACAACGTGATGTTGTTTGTGTTTCAGCTTTAATTGTATCTTCGCACTCAATGCGACCACAAAACGGCACTAAAAATAAACCATTCATTTTTGCTAAAGTTTTTTTATACTCTGAATAATTATCGATTTTTTTTGTCCGTTGATGACGATTATCCAAAGCTCTTTGGTATAAATTTGTTGCAATTTGATCTAATAAATCAGAAACTACTTTTTCAACTTCTGTTCAGGAAACAGTAATTTTTTCAAAAGTATCACGCCGAGCAATTGTAACTTGTTGCTGTGCTAAATCACGAGCTCCAATTTCAATTCGCAATGGAATTCCCTTAATTTCCGCATTAGCTGCACGAAACCCAAAACCTTTGTCTGATTGATCAATTTCACAACGATATCTGTGTAATTTTTTTTGTAGTTGCTCAACTGCAGATAATTGCTCATCATTATCATTATTAATTGGTAAAATCATAATTTGAATTGGCGCAATTTGCGGTGGTAATACTAGTCCATTATCATCACTATGTGTCATAATAAGCCCCCCTATCAAACGCGTTGAAACCCCTCACGATGTTGAATAAGCATATTCTAAAGTATTTTTTTGATTTGAAAATTTAATATCAAATGCTTTAGAAAAATTTTGACCAAAATAATGACTAGTCCCGCATTGTAAAGCTTGACCATCATACATTAAAGATTCGATCGTATAAGTTTCTTCTACTCCAGCAAATTTTTCACGTTCTGTTTTTTTTCCTTTAATCACGGGTAATAATAAAGTTTTTTCTGCAAAAGTAGCATAAATATCTAAAATTTTTAAAGTAAATTGCTGTGCTTCTTGTTTTGAACTATGAATTGTATGCCCCTCTTGTCATAAAAATTCACTTGTACGTAAAAACGGACGGGTCGTTTTTTCTCAACGTAAAACATTAACTCATTGATTATATAACAGTGGTAAATCATGATAACCTTGGATTTCTTTACTAAAAAAGGTTCCAAAAAGAACTTCTGATGTTGGTCGAATGTATAATTCTTCATCTAAGACTTTATCTCCAACTTTTGTTACTGTTGCAATTTCTGGTGAAAACCCTTTAATATGTTCTTTTTCTTTATTAAAAAGAGTTTTTGGAATTAGTAAAGGAAAATAAACATTTTTTACACCATTTTTTTTAAATTCAGCATCTAAAATTTTTTGAATATTTTCTCAAATTGCATATCCATAAGGTTTAAAAATAGTTGTTCCCTTGACTGACCCATAGGCAATTAAATCAGCATTTAAAACAATATCAGTATATCATTGCGCAAAATCAACTTCACGCAGAGTAATTTTCTCTAACTTTCTGTTCATTCTTTACTTCTTTCTACCTTCTGTTAACACATTAAAAACATTTCCTTTTTCACCTTGAAAAATTTTAAGTTTTAAATTATTACTTTTAACATACATTTGAATTCGATTTAAATACTGATTATTTTTCATTAATATTCAGCGAATTGCTGTTGGTTTCACATCTTCAAAAACTTTTACGCGGCGGGTTACATCATCATATTCTCAATCTTTTTTTGTTAAATGAAATAAATTTTGAATATCAATTTCAATCACAGCAATTTGACTTGGATCAACTTTTTGCTCTGCAATTCAACTTCAAAAATAATGTCGCGTTGAATTAGATAATTCAAACTCTAAATGATCAGGTTTTTCTAAATATGTTCAAACAATATATTCACTTTCTTTTGCTAAATGAATATTCTTAACTGGCTGTAGTCCAAATTCCAATTGCCGTAAAACATTATTAATATCAGTATAAAATAATAATGACTTAATTCGCTGGCGATTTAATTCTTTAATAATTTTGTGCGTTTTACGCCGTTTAAAACTAAAACCAGTTTTAATTTTACTATTATCATCTTCATCTTCAAACAAACTACTTTCTAAATTATCTGATGATGACAATGATTTTTCTTGTAATAAGTTATGCTTTTTTTCTGTTTGATCTTCCTTTTCTTTGTCATCTTTATTTTTTAATTTATTAAATAGCATTATACCCCCTCCTTCACATATTAATTATACAAAAAATTATTCTTGATATTAGCATTAACTTATAAAATTGGTGCGACTAATTTTAAACATGTTAACAATAGTCGATAACTCAAGGGTTTATATTTAATTGGTCATTCCTGTCATAAAATTGAATGTTCATAATCTCATTCCCAACGAGGAATAAAGCTTGCGACTACCTCTGGATCATAAATAACTGCTGTTGTTTGATGGTCAGAAAAGAAACTACGGTAATCTAAATTACAAGTCCCAATCACAGCAATATCATCATCAAAAATAGCAATTTTATTATGACTAAAAGTATTATTCATTTCATAAATTTTAACACCACTAGCAAATAAAGGTTTACAGTAACTTTTTGTTATATCTAAAACAAAAATTTTATCAGTCAAACCTGGAATTGTTAAACGAACATCAACTCCAGCACGTGCTGCAAGAATTAAAGCTTGAATAAGATCATCTGGTGGAATAAAATAAGGAGTTGATAATCAAACTCGTTTACTAGCTTTGTTAATTAATGAAATATATAGGTCTTTGGTAATGGAATGATCAATGCTAGGACTATGATTAACAATTTGTAAATGTGATTTACCCTTCATATTGTATTGTTTTGGTGCTAAAATGGCTGGTTCTAAATCTGTGATTATTTCATGACGTTTAGTTGCAAAAAATCAGTCATCAGCAAAAATTACTTCCAAACCTCGAACCGCTTCACCTTCAATTCGTACTTGTGTATCATGAAAAATTCCAAACTTTCATGATTTATCAGCATATAAATCGGCTAAATTAATCCCACCTGTATAACCAATTAAACCATCAATAATTACATCTTTACGATGATTACGATAATTGGCATTCCCACTAATAAAAGGTGTAATAATTGGTAAATATTTATGAACTCGAACACCAGCTTTAATTAATTTTTTAATACTTTTTTTACTAATTTTAAAGTAACTACCAACATGGTCATAAATCATATAAACCCGAACACCAGCTGCAATTCGTTCTTTTAAAACTGCTAAAAAAGATTCAAATAGTTCACCATCAGCAACAATAAAATAAGTTAATAAAATATATTGTTGTGCTTGTTGTAAATCTGTTAATAATGATTTAAAAACACGGGTCCCATTTGTAATTATTTTAATTTTATTATTTTGGTATAGTGGCTTATTTGCATGCCGCATTAATAATTCAACAACATTCCCAAATTTTTGATTAGGAGCAGTATATTTTATTAAACATGTCTTATTTTTTTTACAATAAGTATCATATTCTAATTTATTTAAATGATTGTATAACAATGATTTTTTATTTGAATAATGGTATTTTCGACCAAAAAAAACATATGAACATAGACCAATAAATGGCACAAAATTAATAAAAATAATTCAAGAAAATTTAACTTCATAACGTCGTTTGGAAAAAAAAAAAAAAAGAATGAGAAAATTAAATCAATAATAACAATTCCTAAAAAAATATATAAGAATTTAACATTGAAAATAATAACGACAACAAGTAACCCCATAATCGCCATACCAAATAAAAAAATCATTGATAAAATAATTTTTAATCAATTTTTCATTATGCTTCCCCTTTATTGCACAATATTACTACTTTTATTATACCAATAATTTAAAAAGAGTTATAAAAATTATTTATAACTCTTTATTACTTTTTTTCGTTAAATATAAATTAAATGGCGGAACAGGAGAGACTCGAACTCTCGCACCGGTTACCCGACCTAACACCTTAGCAGGGTGCCCTCTTTACCAACTTGAGTACTGTTCCGTGGTGATACCTTATATATTATACAAAAGATATCATTTTAAACAAGAGAAAAAGATTATTTTTTTCAACCTATCCAATTAAAATATTTTCTTCAACATAACTGTATTCTTTTTCACCACTTCCACGAATTGAAACTAATAATGTTGAAGAAACTCCTAATTGCCCAATAAACATTAATAAAATCAATATTAAAGTACTTAAAATACCAATGTTATATAGCTCGATAAAATTTAAAGTACTTAATCCTGTTGTTCCAAATGCACTACAAATTGTAAAAAAAGTATTTAAAACATCAAGATGAGGATTTTCAGCACTAATACAGATAATGGCAATTGCAATTAAACCTCCTGAAATAACAGTAACTCCTAACGCTCGTTTTACTGTTTCATTTGGGATTTTCCGTTTAAAAGCATTAACACTATTATTATTCCGAATAATAGACCAAATTGTAATGATAATAACAGCTAAGGTTGTTGTTCGAATCCCCCCTGCGGTAGAAGAAGGCGCTGATCCAATAAACATCATAATTGACATCACTATTCGTGATCCTGGTAAAAAGTTACTCATTTCAACTGTTGAATAACCTGCATTTCTGGTTGACATTGTATTAAAGAAAATATTCATAAAACCATTTCAATTTGATTTTGAATTTCGTAAAATACTTTCTATATGCTGAGCAGTTTCAGCATGAATTGTATTAATATTCGTAAATTCAATTAATCAAACACTAAAAACACCAATAATTGATAAACCAATATAAGTAATTAAATTAATTTTAGTAAATAAGGTAAATTTAACATGTTCTTTTCGTCGTCATGCTACAAATTTTCGTTTTAAATCGTAAAAAGTTGGAAAACCTAAACCACCAATAATAAATTGGAATAAAAACACAAATTGAATAAAATAATTAGTATTATAAGGCATTAATGATGAATTACCAATAATATCAAACCCAGCATTATTAATTGATGAAATTGAATGGAAAACACCGCTTCATAAACTTCGTCAAAAATTATGATAAGTAACATTATCAATCATGAATTTTCCTTCTACTGATAACGGTGAAAAATAAAAATTACAAAATAATAAAATTGCCCCAAAACATTCCAAAATAATTAAAAAAATAAAACTATTTTTAATTAAATCCATTGTATGCCCAAAGTTACTACTTCCTCGTTCACCTTGCACAAGCATTTTATCCTTAATTGAAATTCGACGCCCTAATCATACAAAAATCATAATTTTAAAAGTAGCAATTCCAAAACCACCTGTTTGAATTAAAATTAAAATTACCAATTGTCCCCAAAAAGTATAGTCCGCTGCAGGATTACTAATTGTAATTCCAGTATCAGAAAAAGCACTAGCAGCAGTAAATAAACCAATTAAATAATTTCACGCAAAAGTAACTGAAGGGTTTAAAATTTTACCTTTTCCATCAAGAATCATCCGTTCTCCATTATGAACAAAACCTGGAATTGATAACAGTAGTCCGCCTAAAAGAACAATTAAAATATAAACTAAAAATAATCTTCCCGATATTTTTGAGAAGGGTAACCAATGACGACGCCGTGTTAATGGTGCAGTTGGGTCATTATTACGTTGTCGTTTATTATCATTTTTTCTTTGAAAAATATTTTTGAAATATAATTGAAAAAAAACCATTTGTGTCCCTCTTTCATTAATATTATTATATACTACAAGTTAGTAATTATTGCTAATAATAAAAAAAATAGTATAATTAAAAGTACAATAAGGGAGAAAAGGAATGGCAAGAAGAAAAAGTTTTGCAATTATTGGACTAAATAATTTTGGACGTTCAATAATTGAAACACTAATTGCGCGAAAACAACACATTATGGTCTTTGATATTGACCAAACTAAGGTTAATAATATGATTGCTAGTTATGAACAAGTTGATGGCGTAGCATTAGACGCAACAGTTAAAACAAATCTAATTGAGCAAGGACTAGACGAGTATGATACTGTCATTATCACAATCGCAAGTAATATTGAAGCTAGTATTTTAACAATCATTGGATTACAAGACCTTGAAATTACTAATATTATTGCGAAAGTAAAAGATATCCGTCATGCACGAATTCTAAAAGCATTAGGAATTAATAATATTATCCAACCCGATACAATGGCCGGAAGTATTACTGCAACTAAAGCAATGTTTGATATTGATATTGAAATGCAAACTGTTGATGAAAATTATGCATCATTAATTATTCAGGTGACTGATCCAAATATTGAAGGACAAACATTATCAGAATTACGTTTTATTAATAATAAAGATTATAATATTGTTTATGTTAAACGTAAAGGCCGTGTTATTTTACCCGGAGATGTTGAAACAATTAAATTAGATGATGAATTATTATTTATTGCTAAAATTAGTGCAATTAATGATTTAACAATTAAATTACAAAAAATTGATCAAGAATATGAAAAAGATGGTAAGTAACCATCTTTTTTATTTCCCTTGTTTCGTTGTAATTAATTCAATAACTACTTGTTGGCCAATTTCTGGGGCAACTTGTCCTTTTGTTAATTTCATTAATTCACCCATAAAAAACTTAATTACTCGTTCTGGTCGTTGCTCATATTGTTCTAGCATTGCTATATTAGCATTAAAAACTGGCTCAATAATTGTTTTAATTTCAACTGGATCACTAATTTGTTTTAATCCTAATTCAGCAACAATTTTCGTTGGAGCACAATCTTCATTTAAAATTCGTTGTAACACTGTTTTAGCTTGTTTATTTGAAATTACATTTTGATTAATTAACATAATTATTTCAACTAAATTTTGTGGTGTTAATGCTGTTTCACTTATTGTTAATCCCTTTTGATTTAAATAAGCACTAATATCACCAATTAAATAATGAGCAATCATTTCATAATGTGGTGATAACTTAATTGCTGCTTCCAAAAAATTCATTAAGGCATAATCTTGTAAAATAATTTCAATATCAGCTGGTTTTAAATTTAATTTTGATAAATAAAGTTTACGTTTGACAGCTGGTAATTCTGGCATATTTTTAAGAACTTTTGTCATTCAATTTGGATCTAATTTAATTGGAAAAATATTTGGTTCAGAAAAATATTTATAATCAATAGCATCAGTTTTATGACGCATTGAAACCGTTGTTTTTGTTTTTTCATCAAATCGGTGTGTTTCTTGTTCAATTCTTTTTCCCATTAATAAAAGTTCACTTTGTCTTTTAATTTCATATTCAATTGCCTTTTCAACATTTGCAATTGAATTAAGATTTTTTAATTCAACCTTATCACCAAATGTTTTCACACCAATTGGACGTAACGAAATGTTAACATCGCATCGTAATGAACCCTCATTCATTTTAGCATTACTAACTTTGGTATAAACTAAAATTTCACGTAAAGCTTCTAAATATTGACGAACTTGAAACGCTGACCGTAATACAGGACGAGTTACAATTTCAATTAAACCAATTCCAGCACGATTATAATCTAATAACGTTTGGTTTTCTTCATGCAACTGTTTAGCAGTATCTTCTTCAATATGCAGACGTTCAATTTCTACTTTAAAAGGTTTATTATTCTCATCAATAATCGTTAAATATCCATTTTGACCAATTGGATAATATTGCTGCGTAATTTGAAAACCTTTTGCTAAATCAGGGTAATAATAATTTTTACGATCAAATTGAATGACTGGATCAATTGTCAAATTAAGTGCTTGGCAAGCAATTAACGCTAACTCAACTCCCTTTTTATTAACTGTTGGCATTACTCCTGGATAACCAACATCCATTGGATTAACCATACTATTGGGTTTAGCCCCATAACTCACTGCGCCAGAAGAAAACATTTTTGTCTTTGTTTTTAATTCAACATGATTTTCAATTCCAATTACTACCTCAAAATTAATCATGATTGTTCCCCCTTTCTGGCGCTACTTTATTTTTAATTCCAACAATCTCTTCAATTAATAAACTAGCATTAAAGACCTTTTGGTCAGCAAAAGGAGCAGCATTAACATTTATTCCAATTGGCATTTTATCAACAAAAGCAAGTGGAACAGTTAATGACGGATTACCCATTAAATTACCTAATACTAATAAATCATCAACATAATTTTCTAACTCTGCCTCTGTTAAAATTTGATCTTTAATAGTAGTAATTTTTGGAGCAATCGTTGATGCAGCTGGTAATAATAAAAAGTCATATTTTGCAAAAACAGTAGTTAAAGCATTGACAATTAAACGTCGTACTCGTTTTGCTTTTAAAAATAATAATGTTTGATTATTTTTTGTTAAAGTGTACGAACCAATAACATAACGACGTTTAACAACAAGACCAAAACCATTAGTTCGTGAATTTATCATTACTTCTTGATAAGTGTCCCCATCAACTCGTGTTCCATAATTAATTCCATCCAACATTGAATGACTACTTACTGCTTCGGCAAAAGAAATCACCATATAAACTGGCATTAATGCTTTTAGTAAATCTTCTGGAAAATCAATTGCTGTAACACTAATTCCGCGGGCTGTTAATTCATCATATAAATGATCAAAATGAATTCTAATTTCATCTGGAATAATCGCATGCGCATTTTTTAAATAAGCAAATTTTTGTTCTTTGATTTTTTCTGATGATAAATTTTTAAAATAACCTTGTTTCTTACTCTTTAATGAGCTTGCATCCTTGTGATCTTCTTGTGCTAAATAATCAAAAACAATTGCACTGTCTTCAACAGTTCGAGTAAAATATCCAACCGTATCTAATGATGGCGCATAAGGAAAAACACCATACCGTGAAATTAAACCATAAGTTGGTTTAAAACCAACAACACCACAATAACCTGCTGGTTTTCGTACTGAATCACCTGTGTCTGTTCCTAATGCAAATGGAACAACACCAGCTGCAACTAAAGCTGCTGAGCCAGATGATGAGCCACCAGTAATCCGGCTCAAATCTCAAGGGTTTAAAACATCTCCTGTTAAGGCATATAAACCATGCCCACCCATTCCTAACTCATCCAAAGCTGCTTTTCCTAATAAAATACTATTGTTTTCTTTCAAAATATTAGTTACTGTTGATTCATAATTTGGAATAAAATTTTCTAAAATTTTTGAACTCGCCGTTGTCTTAATTCCTTTTGTTGCAAAATTATCTTTTGCAAAATATGGTAAAGCAAATAAATAATTATTTTTAGGAACAACAAGGTGGTCTAATTTAGCTGCCAAAGCTGTGGCTTCTGTTTTTAATTCTGTCACTGTTGCATTTAAAACCTGATATTTGTCTAAATTAGTAAAAGCATCCTTAACTATTTGCGATGGAGTAATTTTTTTAGCAACTAAAAGATGATGTAATTCTTTAATTGAATAAGCTGCCATTCTATTTAACCACCTTATTAATTACAATATAATCATCTATTTTTTTTGGTGCTGCCGCTAAAATTTCAGCTTGCGGAGCAACATCAATCTCATCATCCTCACGTAAATAGTCAACTGTTAAATCAAATGGAAAATGCATTGAATGAACATTAGTTGTATCAATTTTTTGTACTAAATCCATTTGCTTTAAAATAACATCAAATTCTTGACTTAAATTAGTTAGTTCCTCATCTTGTAAATCTAGCATAATATCATATGCTAACATTTGTAACACTTCTTTTGTAATTCGTGCCATCTTATCCCTCCTTATTTAATAATTGTTGAAATTCTTCTTCATTAATAATTTTAACATTTAATTTTTGTGCTTTTACTAATTTATTACCAGCATCAGCCCCTGCCAGTAAATAAGTGGTTTTTGCACTAACACTTTCAGAAATTTGCCCACCATAACTTTCAATTAACTCTTTAAAATATTCTCGTGGTTTTGATAAAACTCCGGTAATCACAAACCGATAATTTTCAAACTTCTGTGCTAAATGCTGATTAGTAACATAATACTTCATTTTAACCCCTTTTTGGCGTAGTAAGGTAAGTTCTTGTTGATTAGCTGGAATTGCAAAATAATCAACAACACTAGCTGCTACAATTGGACCAATATCATTAATAATTGATAATTGTTCAATATTCATGGTAGCTAAATTAGCAATTGTTTTAAATTGTCGTGCTAATAATTTTGCTGTTTTTTGACCAACATGTCGAATTCCTAATGCAAACAATAGTTGCTCTAAGGAATTATTTTTTGAATTATTAATTGAAGCAATCATATTTTCAAATGATTTTTCACCAAAATTTTCTAATTCAATAATTTCCGCTCGGTATTGCTCTAATTGATATAAATCACTAAAACTTTTTAAATATCCTAATTTAAATAATCGTTCAATAATTTTTTCATTAATTCCTTCAATATTCATGGCATTTCGTGAACAATAATGTTCTAACCCCCGAGTAATTTTTTTAGGACAAACAGAATTAATACAATACTGGTCAACCTCACCTTCAACACGTTCTAATAAAGAATTACATTCTGGACAATGCGTTGGCTCATGCCATTTTTGAGCATTTTTTGGGCGACAAGTTACAACATAATTAATCACTTCCGGAATAATATCCCCCGCTTTTTTAACTTGAACATTATCACCAATCCGAATATCACGCTCAGTAATAAAATCAGCATTATGTAATGTTGCTGCTCGTACAATTGTTCCTGTAATACGAACTGGCTCAAGAACAGCATTATAAATAATCCGTCCTGTTCTTCCAACAGAAGGAAAAATATTAAGCAATTTTGTAACCACAACTTCTGCTGGAAATTTATAAGCTATTGCTCATTTTGAATTTTTAGCAGTATAACCTATGCGATTATATAAATTTAAGTTATTAACTTTAATCACAATTCCATCAATTTCATAACCTAATTGACGACGTTTTGGTTCATACTCTTGAATATATGCTCACACTGCCGCAATATTTGAACAATAACGATACTCAGGATTTGTTTTAAATTTTAATTGTTCTAATCTTTGTAACGCTTCGTATTGTGATTGAATTCCATCCTGCAAAGCATTAACATAATAATATAAAAATGCATTTAACTTTCGTTTTGCAACAATTATTGAATCTAATTGCCGTAAAGTTCCTGCTGCTACATTTCGAGGATTAGCAAATTCAGATTCGCCATTTTTCGCACGTTCCTCATTTATCTTTTTAAATTCTTCAACTGATAAATAAACTTCACCCCGAACAGTTAAAGTTGGTTGGTCAATTCGAAGCGGAATTGATTTAATTTGTTTAATATTAATAGTAACATCTTCACCAGTAAGACCATCTCCACGAGTTGCCCCCATCACTAAAAGATGATTATCATAAACTAATGAAATTGATAATCCATCAATTTTTAATTCACAAGTATATTCAACCTCTGACAAACCAGTCAATTCTTTAATTTGTTCATCAAAATGAATTAAATCATCATAATTAAATGCGTTTCCCAAACTTAACATTGGACTTGTATGAACATATTTATTAAACTTTTCGCTAACTTGACCAGAAACACGTTGCGTTGGAGAATCAATTGTAATTAATTCACTATATCGTTGTTCAATTGCAATTAATTCTTGCATTGCTCGATCATATTCTTGATCACTGACACTAGGGTTATCATTCACATAATATTCATAATTTCATTGTTCTAACTGTTCTTTTAATACTAAACTACGTTTTTTTGCTTGTTCAAAAGTCATAATATCCTCCTTTATTTTATTATTTTTAGGTTCTTTTTATGATGCGGGGGAATTGATGGTTTTTTAAAATGCCATTTCTTAAACGGTTTAATTTTCAATGCATAAACACTAATATTTAAGGCAACTAATAACGCAATAATAAAAACCGTAGCATTATTTAACAAAGCCTGTTCATTAAAAATTAAAATTAAAAAACGCCCAACTAACGGATTAAAGAAAGTTACTGTTAAAATTGATAGCATATTAATTGGAGTTTTTACAATAAAATTCGGAATTCGTTCAAAAAGGAATAATCAAATTAAAGCTAAACCTAAAAAGACAAAAGAAATAATTAAGAAGACAATATTTGTTCATGGTTCTCAACGCCCTAATTCTAACTGCACATATAAGGCTGATGTAATTATTTCTAATGTTCAAAAATTTAAGTTATTTTCCCCCATTGCTAAAACAATAACTACTGAAATTAGAGTAAAAATAATTGGCATAACAAATAATAATTTTTTTTGCCCTAGATACATCATTATTTCAATATCATGTACTCGTGAATAATTGCGATATAACAAAAATGATAAAATTATCATTAACAAAAATAATCCTAAAAAAATAAAAATTAGTAAAATATTTTTTATTTGTGCGTTATAAAAAATAAAACATAATGTTGAAAATAAGGTAAACTTAACCATATCTTTTAAGAAATTAGTTTTATATTTTAACATACTAATTCATGTTGAAACATAAATAATAAATAGCATAATATACGATGCATCTCATTCGAAGGTAATATAACTTGCAAAAATAATACCAATAATTCAAGGCATATTACGACTTCGGTATTCTTCATTTGTGTAAATTGTCATTAAAATAAAAGTGACAAAAAATAAACCAGTTAAGATATTCTGTTGATGCCATGAATCATATCCAAAGTAATAAATTAATAATTTTGAAGCAGATAAAACAAGGAGTGAAAAAGTACCAATTAAAAAACGATTACTTTTTTTATTAGCAAAATTACTCAATAATCTTACAAAAATTGAAGCAAATAGCATTGCATCTAAAATATTTAATAAATTTCAAATAATATTACTTGGATCAATTCCAGTCATTACAAATCAAACTGAAACATTTGTAAACCAAGATAATGTTGCTAAAGCTTGAGCATTAGCAATCGTAACATTTGGATTTAATTTAAAAATAATATTATTATTAACTGAAGCAAAAAAATAAAAACTTAAAATATAACTATTAGTAATGTTTGAACCTGAAGGAGCAATAAAATAATTTTTAGCATAATATAATGCCATAAAAACACCAAATGCAACAAAAAAAATGGCGTGATTTCAATCTAATAAATTAATATTAAATCAATAACGAATAAATAATAACAAAAATAATGAATATAAAATATTAATTGATAATAATGAATAAACTAAAATAATATAACGTAAATTAGGAATAAATTCTAATGGAATTAGCAAAAAAGAAATAACAGCAAAATAAAAGAAAAAACCCATAATCATCTCAAAATAAATATTTTTAGTTTGAATTTTTAAAAATTTGATTAAAATTGCCCCTGTTGAAGAAAAGACTCAGTAATAATATAAGAAAAAAACAATCGCAATTAAAACTATTTTTACCATTTGACTTTCTTCCTTTCTTAACAATTATAGCAAAAACACTCTAGAATATACTTTATAAACAAAAATAAAAGTGATTTCCATTTTATAAATCACTTATTAGTTAAAATTATTTCCTATTTAATAACAGCAATAATTTCTCCTTGTTTAACATTGCCTGTTTTAACAATATTAATTGTCTTACCGCTCATTGTTTCTGGTATAAAAACAATTGGCGTATCTAAACTTGGTACATTTTCAGCTTTTAAAACTGCTAAATCAACATTACATAATAAATCCCCTTGTTTAACATTATTATCTTGTTTTACTTGAATATCGAATCCTTTTCCATTTAATGAAACTGTATCCATTCCGATGTGTAATAACATTTCAACACCATTATATTACTTTTGATTCCATAAGCATGACCTGTCGGAAAAACGGTAATTAATTTCCCAGCAATTGGTTTAATTGCTAAACCCTCACCTAACATTTTTTGTTAAAATACTTCATCTTCAACTTTATCTAAAGCAATAACTTCACCATCTACAGGGGCAATTATTTCAAGTTCTTTTGGTTTTTTACTAAATAATCCCATCTTTTCTTCTCCTTTTTTCATTAAGCAGACAACTTTGTCATCTATCTTTAGTATACTATAAAATTATTAAATTTATGTGCTATTTTTAAAACAATGGAAAACCAACTAGTTGTTTAACTAAAACCAAAATAGAACCAATTAAACAAAAAAAACATAATAAAAATAAAATTAAATACTTTTTTGAAAAGCAGTCCGAATTGTTATCTTCTGCTTAACTGCAAAATTATCATTTTTAGCATTATGGCGTGTTTTATACCATTGTCTTCAATATCAAAATCCACTAATAATTGATAATGCCGTAAAAATAACAACAAAAGCAATTAAAACTGGCAATGGAAGGTCAATTATTGCATACGTATTTAGATTTATCATTTAAACCACCTATTTTATCAAAATTTTAGACTTCTAAAGCATTTTTTGTTCTTTTTTCAACTAAAGCTAAAACTTCATCACCTGTTTGGCATTCTAATGCTTCTGTTACTAATTGTTCCATTGCCAAAACTTCTAATTTGCTAATAATACGACGCGCATTTAAAATACTTGTGGCAGACATTGAGAAGTAATCTAATTTCATTCCCATTAAAAGTGGAATTGCTTGTTCCTCTCCAGCCATTTCACCACACATTCCAACCCATTTTCCTTCTTTATGAGCACCATCAATAATTGTTTTAATTAAACGTAAAACAGATGGGTTATATGGTTGGTATAAATATGCCACAAATTGGCTCATTCGATCAGCTGCCATTGTATATTGAATTAAATCATTAGTTCCAATTGAAAAGAAATCAGCGTGTTTTGCAAACTGATCAGCTAACATTGCTGCTGCTGGAATTTCCATCATCATTCCAATTTCAATATTGTCTGCAACTTTATGTCCTTCTTTAAGTAAAATTGCTTTTTCTTCTAAGGTAATTTTTTTTGCAGTTTTAAATTCATCAACTGTCGCAATCATTGGAAACATAATACCAACTTTCCCATGCACACTAGCACGTAATAAAGCACGTAATTGTGTTCGAAAAACATCTGTTTTATCTAAACAAAGGCGAATCGCACGATATCCTAAAAATGGGTTTATTTCTTCTGGAAATTTAAAATATGATAATTTTTTATCACCACCAATATCCAATGTTCGAATAATCACTGGGTGCCCTTGCATTCCTTCCAAAACACCTTTATAAGCTTCATATTGCTCATCTTCAGTTGGGAAATGGTCATTATCCATATATAAGAACTCACTTCTAAATAATCCAATTCCTTGCCCACCATTTTCCAAAACACCTTGAACATCTTTTGGTGCTCCAATATTTCCTTCTAAAACAAATTTTTGATATCCATCTTTTGAAACTGTTGGTTTATCTTTAAATGCCAATAGTTCTTGTTGCAATTGTAAAAATTTTTCTTTTTCTGTTGTCCAAGTTTTAATCTCCGTTGATGTTGGATTTAAGATAACTTCTCCTGTTGTTCCATTAATCATAATTATTTCATGATGGTTTGCTTGTTTTGTAATATCTTTTAATCCTAAAACAGCTGGAATTTCTAGACTACGAGCCATAATTGCAGCATGACTAGTACGCCCCCCCATATCACAACTAAATCCTTTCACAAATTTAGGATTTAACTGCGCTGTTTGTGAAGGTGTTAAATCTTCAGCAACAATAATAACTTCTTCACTAATAGTTGCTAAATCTAAGACCGGAACATTTAAAATATACTTAATTAAACGATCAGTTACATCTTTAACATCAGCTGCACGCTCTTTAAAATATGGATCATCCATACTTGCAAACATTGTAATAAACTTTTGAGCAACAGTATGAATTGCATATGCTGCATTATTATTACTCTTAATGATATTTTTTGCTTCATCAATCATTGCTGGATCACGCAAAATTTTCTTATGTGCTTCAAAAATTGCTGCTTTTTCCGCTCCTAATTTGTTTAAGGCAATCTTTTGTAGTTTTTCAATATCTGTGTTTGCCTTTTGCATTGCTGCTTCTAGTATTTTAATTTCTTTTGCCGAATCAGAAACCGTATTATTCGAAATTTCATATTTTGGTTCTTCTAATTTAAAAACTTTGGAAATTGCAATTCCATTGCTAGCACCTATCCCGTGCAGTTTTTTTGACATAATAAAAAATCCTCATTTCTCTTTTTACTAAAACTATTTTTATTATATACCGAAAACTGGAAAATTGTTGCATTTTAACTAGACTTTTTGTTATAAGACATTATTTTCTGTAAAAAAACAATAAATCTAAGTAACTATTTTTTTTTTTTATTTTATAAAATTAAAAAACATTATTATACTCCTGGAAGATTATATCAACGAGTTTGCATAATTCCGTTAATAAAAATCCGATATCAATAAAATCCAATTAATAAAGTACCTTGTTTAAAATTTAAATTTTTTATTGTATTAATTCTCATTCGTTGAATTTTTTTAATACTATAAATAGCAAACCAAGTTGAATTACAAACAAAAGCATAATCTGGAATTAATTCACTTAAATCAATGTTTTTGCTCAATGCTTGATATTTTTTTCTACACGAAAAATAAATAACTTATTGTTATTATTATTTAATTTTCATTGTCTATAAAAAGATTTAAATTTAAACTGATATTTATCACAAATCATTTGCTGCCCATTTTTTTTGCATGACAAAACATACCTCGCTTTTCTTTTTTGTCACCCCACAAGTGTTGTTAATTAATATAAAATAAAAAATAAATAGAAATTACAGTTTTTTACTAAATAAATTATATAATAATTTTATTTATTTTATTATTTTTTATTAAAAGTTATTTTAAATAATAAAAAGTAGAGTAAAACTCTACTTTCTAATGTTAAAATTTCTTTTAAATTTTCATATGTTGTTTCAATCATATTTTTGACAGCTTCATCAGTATAAGAACCTATATGTGGTGTAATAATTACTTGTGGATATAAGGTAAGTAATTTATTTGTCAGATTATCTGGTGTTTTATTTTCATTAAAATCTTGGAAAAAACATCACCTTCATTTTTTAATACATCTAATCCGACACCTTTTAAATTATTTGACTTAACAGCTTCATAAACTGCTTCACTATTCATTAGTTGACCACGCGCTGCATTAATTAACACTGCCCCCGGTTTCATTTGTGCTAGAAATTCTTTATTAACAAAATGATGATTTTGGTCTTTAATATATTGACAATGTAATGAAACTAAGTCTGATTCTTTAAGCAAAGTATTTAAATCAGTATATGTTAAAACTGCTCGCATACTATCATTTTCATAAATATCATATCCTAATACTTTAGCTTCCATTCGATGCCAAGCCTTTGCTGCTTCACATCCAATCCGACCAGTTCCAATAATTCCAATTGTTGAATTACGAATTTCTTTTGCAAACATAAAATCATCAACCTTAAAATTTGTTTGACATTCATTAATTATTAGCCATATAAAATAAATTACGTAAAAAAGTATTTCCCATTGCTACCGCTAATTCGCTAACTGCATTAGGCGAATATCCTGGTACATAAACCATTTTAAAACCTAATTCGTGTGCTTTTGTTAAAACAATATGGTTATAACCAACTGTTCTTGTTAATAAATATTTAATCCCATATTCTTGCATTTTTAATAAATTTTCTTCATAACAATCAGAATTTGCACGAACCATCACTGCTTGATATCCTTTAACTGTGGCAATATTATCTTTTGTTAAATATTCTTCAATTAAAGTTAAATCATAACCATATTTTTCATTTAGTTTTTCAAAAAATGGTCGTTCAGTTTTACGAACGCCATAACAAATCATTTTAATTTTTATATTCATTGTTATTTTCTCCTAATATGCAAATAATGTAGTTGCCCCAATTGCTGTCGTAATAATTACTCAGAATGGTAACGAAATAATTGAAAATAAAGTTGAAACTAATGTTAAATTACTTGCTAACATTGGTTGCTTTTTATATCCTATTGAATATGCCACAATAACAGACGCTGGTGGTGCTGCCAACATAATGACAATAACAGTCAAGCCAACTGAATCTAATTTTCATACTCCTGTTTCTTTTCCAATCACAGCAAAAATAATTGCTAAAACTAATCCAATAATTGGTGCTAGAATAACTTTCATAATCATTCCATATCAGACTTTTTTATCTTGCATTGCTTCACGTAATTTCCCTTTTGCTAAAGTCATTCCAATTGCTAATCATGCTAATGGTGTACATAATCCTTCCAATGTTTTTGTTATTTTAAATAATGGTGGAAAAGTATTATCTAATCGTAATGGTGAAAATAATCGACCACTACCAATTTTATTTTGATCAGGAACAATTTCAATTCCTGGAATTAATTGTGTTACTCAAAAGATAAATCCAATAATTATTGCAATTAAAATTGGATTAACAAAAATTTGTTTTAAATTTGCCTTCACGGTTTCCATTTTTTTAGCTCATATTTCGGCTCTTCCTTGTGCATACCCCATAGGATCTATTTTTGCATCGACAATTGTTTCTGCTGTTGTTTCAACTGCTGATGCTAATTGTCCTTGCACCGGTTTACTTATAACAATAAATCCTAATGAATATAAAAATACTCGATAAGGAATATTAAAGATATTAGCTGGTAATGTTGCTTGTCCGGCGTCAAATAAAGCTGTAACAACTGGAATTCCGAAGAAAGTAGTTAATGCAAAAACTGTACACATTGCTAACGTATCAGGAACATCTTGCTCATATTTAATATAAAAATATTTTGCTACAATTCCTAAAATAATATAAAATAAAAATCCGACTAATAAAATTGCTGCTTGTGTTTTAACTTGTTCAACTGTTTTATCAGCCATAAAACAATCAAATGCTAAACATGGTAAACCAACAACCATGACAATTTTAATTAAGACAGCTTCTCAATCTTTTTTAAAGGTTCCACGTTTTGTTAAAAACCAACCTAAAAAAAATTACAAACATGGTTGCAATAATTGCACTTCAAAAACCCCACGCTTTTAAAGTATCAAGGACTGCTGTACCAACATTCGCTTGTAAATATAAATACATTTCATTTTTTCCTTTCATAGTTTTAAATAATATTTAGATGTACTTTTTGTACTATTAATATTATAATCAATTACTAAACAAAATAACATAAAAAATGAAAAATTTTGGTAAATTCAAAGTTTAAAATCCTAAGGAGAAAAATATTTTGAAATTAGAAATATAAGTTAAATAGTAATTTAATTTGTAATTATGGTATAATGATTGAATAACTTATATAAAATCTAATATTATATAAAGAGGTTAAAATGTATAAATTATCAAAGTATAGTAAAAATTTAAAAATAATAATTATCACTTTAATGATTTTCTTAATTATTGTCCCAATCTCTGGTGTTATCATAGATTTATGTGACAGAATGATTAATTATGATTATTTTAAGCCAAGTAAAAATGGGCATAGTGAAAACACAATTGATCAATTAATTGCATGATTATTTGTTGCTTTTACAAATTGGTATGCTTTATATTGTGTTATTTATGCCACAGTTTTTCTTGCAAGATTAGGATATAAAAATGAACCTTCAGAATTTAAAAAATTTATTTTTACAAATTCAATTTTAAAAAACATTATTACAATTAACATTCATTTTATAACTCCAATTATTAGTAGTCGGAAAAAAGCTTAGGTTTTATAAAAATTATAAATAAAGTAATTAAATACAAATTAAAGTAATCGCTTATTAGAACGATTTTTTTATTTGCATTATTCATCAGATAGTATCTTTAAAATTAAAAATTAACCTATTTTACCCTACAAACTAGTTAATTTTTATAATTTCCTTTCTGTGATTTATTATATTTTTTCGGTTTAACAACTAATAATATCATTTTTAATAAAGGTACTATCTGATGAATAATGCAATACTAAAACTTAATATTTTGATGCTTAAAGATGGATAACTCATCTATGGCACGAAGCCTTAAAGAAAGTGTGAAAGCGATTGGATTTACTACTCCTATTTATTTTTTTAATTCTCGACAAGATTAATCACTTGTGAAATGTCAGAGCATCTGTTTTTTGGCTTGTTTTCATAAAAAAAGTGCTGTTAAATCGAAAAAAAAATATCGGACACTAAAAAACAAGAGGGTTGGAACTTCAAAAGGTTATTTTCTTTATATAAAGTTGTGTAGGGATGGATGAAGCGTAATTAATAACTGGGTAAACTGTTTTTTTATTTCCGTATGGGGGTAAACTCTATCAAAATATCCTATCCGCCCCCGCTCACTCCCCAAAGTGAAGCGGGCGGTGAAGTAATTAAATACTAAAATAAATTACAAGAATTAATGATATGTGCTTATCCAGTAACTGCAAATAATATTAATGATGAAATTTGATCAACAAATAAAAAAAATTAAGGAGTATATATAATGACAGAATATAAAAGTTTGTATATTAATAAAACTTGAAATGAAATAACAACATCTTTTGATTGAGTTAATTGTCAACCTATTAATTGTCGTATTTCACATCATAAAAAGCATTATGATTTGCAATGTTTAGAATGAGCAAAAATGTACTTAATTTTATTTGAAAACAAGTGAGATATTATTGCTTCTTATATGCAACATTACAAAATTAACGATATTTTAGATTTAGCATCCGATAGATGAAAAATATTACAAATTGACAAAAAAATAAACCAGATAAATTAAAATATATTATTGCAATTGACCCTGCTGGAATTGGTCAAACTAATATTATTATTTATAATGTTTTACAAAATAAAATAATTAATAATATTACTTTTAATTTCAAAAATGAAGAAGAAGCAATAAATAATATGTATTTAATATTAAATGAGTTTAAAAATAAAATTTGTTCTTATTTAAATAAAGTTATTGTAATAATTGAAGATTTTCAACTTCACAAAGGTTTAAAAATAAAAAATCCATTATCTACTCCTAAATTCATTGGTGGTTTAAAAGTTTTATGCAAATATCTATATTTATAAAGGAAATATTAAAATGACAGAGCACGAACATGATGCTTGAAAACATTTACAATATTTTATAACAAAAGGAGTTGATAAAAATGGCACAAACAAAAAGTAATTTACTTAAAAAATCAATAACTAATAAATCTAAAATAAAAAAGTTAATAAATTAGAATTAACTGTTAGATTACATGAAAACCCAATTAAAACTAAAATTAAGGCACTGGTTGCTGGGGGTGTTGAAGTTGATGCTTGTTCGGCTAAATGACAATGAGAAGGATTAAATTACTCAACATTATTTGAAATTAAAAAAAGATGATGAGATAAAAATTAAAGGCTCAGTATTTAATCAGTTAAATATAAAAACTAAACGCTATTTTTTGTCTTTTAGTGTAGATAGTTTTGAAATTATACAAAAAGCGATTAGAAAAAGAACAAATACAAATATTTAAAAATAGGAGGAAAAACAATGGCATTAAAAAATGTAAAATATGTTCTTATAAATGAAAATAATAAACCTATTAAAAATGAAGATGGTAGTTTAGATATTAAAACTGCTGAAATTATTTTAGAAAATACTGTTGAAGTTGAAGAATTTAATGCAAGTAATTTAGAAAATAGTAATCAACAAATCAACGAACTACAAACAAAAAATACTGAATTAACTTCACAAATTGAAGAACAAACAATTCAATTAAAACAAATTGAAGTAATTGATTTTATTAATTCTTTAACTGATAATGAAGATTTTAAAAATGTTTTATTAAAATCTTATGATATTACTGATGATATTGAAATAATTAAAACACAATTGCAAAGTGTTTATGATGAATTAATTAAGGTACAAACAGTTAATACTGGTGGCGTACCAAAATCAGAAAATAAAGAAAACAATATTTTAGATACAGACAATGTATTTAATAAATAAGAAAGAAGGTATAAAATTATGGCACAAAATCCACAAAGAATATTCGGCGATATTGTTAATCAAGCAACACAAAAAGATTGTGAATCATTTGACCAATGATATTTACAAACTTATCAACAAAAATTTAGCTGAGAGGCATTATTTGCGTGAAAAGAAGCAAATAAGTTTGGTTTAACATATAAAAGAAAGAAAAATATTAAATATAATGAAGGTATAGGAAAAGATGGAAAAGTATTTAATACTGATGACAGTCTTTTAAACTACACTGAAGTAAAGTTTGAAGATGGAACAGTTGAATTAGATACAATTTTAACTTTTGCTCGTAAATTAGACCCCGTAGAAAGTGATTTTAATCCAATCTTTGGGCGGCTGATATTGAGCAAGCAATGGATACTGAAGTTGCTTATAAACGCAATAAAATTTTAGAAATTATTAATAAAGGAACTGTTACAACTATTCAAGGACAAAAAGCAGATGATACAAATGCTTTACAAATTCATAATGAAATTATGGATAAAATATATGAAAACAGCTTTACTCCATCAGAAATAATTGTTTTAGGTTCGGCTGATTTTATTCGTGGAATTCGTAATAAATTACAGTTACAACTTGGAGCAAACGACCAAATAAATAGTGTAATCACAACAAGTGGAGCAATGAAAACTGTTGAAGGAACAACATACTATATGGTTCCTAAAAAATTACCAATTATTAATAAAGATGGTTCAGAAGGAACAATTGAATTATTACCAGATGGTGTTAATGCAATTGCCTTTAAGTTTAGCAAAAAATATGACCCTCTAGTAAAATTAATAAATTAGATAAACCAACTATTCATGTTGCAGACCCAACAAAAGCAACAGCCAAACAGTTAAAACCACAATTTAAAGATGTTGTTTTAAAAGCAGTAAAAGCAGTAAATAGTTCTTTAACTAAAAGTGATTTTGATTACTTTATTGAAAGTGCTGGTGTTGATTGACCAATAAATATTACAAATGATACCAAGGTTTTTGTCCAAATTAAAGGTAAAAACAACGCTACTTGTCAAACATCTCCGATTGATGTTAAAATTAAAAATTCTTAATAGTACTAAAAAATAGTACTTTTTAGTTTGATATATAGCCAATTGGAACATCTAAAACAGCCCTTATTTATGCTGTTTAAAAAATCCAACTAGATTGTCAATCCAACAACAAGAAAAAAATTTTGGTTTACAGTTATTAGAATTTTTAGGAATTCAAGTTTTAGCTCTTGGTTTATCAGTTTTAACTGGTGGTGTAGCATCCGCCGTTGGTCTTGATGCGGGATTATCTAATTTTGCCGCAGCATTTATCTCATTTGGAGTAGAAACAGCAACCGATTTTGCCGTAAATCAAATATATGATAAATTAACATCAGAAGTAACAGCAAAAAGTACCGCCTTAAATTTGTTACCAGCAATTGGTGGAATTGGTAAATTAACGCGTGCTGTTCGAACAACTAGAATTTTAAAATTAGCAAAAGAAACTAAACTACTTGAAAAATTAGGTGTAATAACTGCTAATAATTTAGAAGATGTTGTAAGGCAAGTTACAGGTAAAAAGATTTTATCTTCTAAATTAATATTTGATTTTACAAAGCAGGCTAATAATGAAACTTTATTATATACAATTGGAAAATTAGCCCAAAATGATTTTTATAAAGGTTTTAAAGTTTCTAATTAAGAAACAATTAATAATTTATTAAAAATTGAGAAAAATATTCAAAAAATAAGTCCTAAATTAGTTCAAAAAATACCATGCGTGAATGAAAAAAATGCTAATAAATGATTGTCTGAATATGGATTAAATATTGATAAAATAAGTAAAATTAATACTAATAAGTGATATAACATTATGACTAATCTTCATAAAAAAGGTGTTGGTAAAAATCTACTATTAAATGCTAATTTAATGAGGGGCAGTAAAATATATAATAATAAATTATTAAATATTTTTCATCAAACACCAATTAAATTAAATAAAATTTTAAATCATTTAAACTCAAATTTTTATATTCAAAAAGTAACTAAAAAATTATTAACCCCAATTGAAAAACAAATAATTACTATTAAACAAAAAGTAATTAGTAAAATTACTGATAAAACTAAAAAAATATTATCTAAATTTGAAACTAAGGCTATTAAAAAGGTCAATTATTACCTTTTGCTTATGGTTCTGATTTTTTTTAGCAGTTAAAATTGTTCCTTTATCAGTTGCGGGCGAAGTTGCTTTAACAATATATTATAAAAATCCTAAATATGTCCCTCTATTGTCGTTATGACAACTTTAATCAAAGCAGAACAGTTTGTTTTGGCTCTTGAACCGTTTAAATTCTATATGAACAGTGAGTGGTTTATTGGTTGGGGATTTAAAAAAACAAGTTTGTTTAATTTAGTTTCTTTTGCCCCACTTGTTTATCAGCAAGTAGCAAAATATAGTTTTAAAATATATCGGACAATTGCTAAGATATTAAAAATGCAAGAACAATTTAAAAATAACTTTAATAAATATAAATTGTTAAATACGCTAGAAGATAGTGCGGTTACTAGTTTGTTAGGTAATGGACTAGTATTTCAAGCATATAAACAACTCAGAACAAAACAAGATTTAAACAAAACAATTAAAACAAAAACATTACTAAATAGTAAAAAATTTATATTAAAGAAAATATATTCTAAAAAAAGAAAATGATAAGGAGATGATTAAATGTTAAATGAATTATTACAAAATATTACTTTGGAAAATTATAATAATTTTATTCCAATAACAGGTAAAATTACACAAGTTCCAGTTCGTTATAATAAGTTTTTAAAAGGTGATGTAGAATTATGATTTAAAACATTTGCTTTAAGAGCCCAAAATATGATTAATTCTTACTTAAACTATCCATTTTCAAAACTAAAGTTTGAAACATTTAAAGATCCATTATTAAAGAAAATTTGTATTAATATGGTGTTTATTACGATTGAGCATTGAGCATTTAACCGCATTCCAATTGAATTTTTTACTTCGGCAAATATGAGTGTTGGTGATATTAATTATTCATCGAAAAATGACCCTATGATTACTTGACAAGGTCTATTGCCTACCTATGCAAAATCATTGGCTAATTTAACAACTTTAAAGAAAATATTTCGTACTTTTTAAGAAGAAGGTATTGATTTAATAATGATTGATTTAGAAGCATATTATACTCAATTAGAAGTTGATGCTTTATTAGATAAACTTGTTATAGAAAAAATTAAAGATAAAAAACTTGCAAAAATAAAAGAAGAAATTTTAGATGAATTAAAAAAATCAATTGTTATAACAAAAGTTCCAGATTGAGAAATTGTTGATACTAGTGATTTTATAGTTGGTCAAACTGGATATAATATTCCTAATTTTGATAAAGAAAATTATATTTATAGAATTTGAGCCTCAGGAAAAAATATCAAAGGAGATTTAAAAAGTCAAGGGATGTTGTAAACAAGGCATAGTTTTAGACAAACAATAGGTGTTATATATAATCAAATAGGTGTTAATAGTGCATGTTTAGCATTATCTATTAATCCTGATGGATTGATTAATATTGGAGTTAATGGTCCAGCAACATTTAAACCTTTGGGATTTGTGTTTATTGAAAGAAAAAAGGTAAATTAGAAAGGAGATGTTATTATGCCAAAAGTAGAAGTTAAAGATGTAATTATGTTTTTGAAAATATTTGGAGTTTCATCATTGTTTTTTATTGCAGGAATTATTATTTGTTTTATAGGAGAAAAAACATTAGGTATTTCTTGACCAGCATATGTTATTGTTTCAGCAATACTTATCTGAGCTGGAATTATAGTTTTGATTATTGAAACAATTAGATTTATCAAAACACATAACAAACAACAAAAACAAGATAGTATTGAAGATGTTATTAAAAAAGAAGATACAAAATAAAGAGGTGTTATAAATGGGATTATTACCAGCAAAAAAGAAATTAAAAAAAGAATATGATATTGATAGTTATTATCTTAATTTAGCATCAACGATTACTAATCGTAAAAATGTTACTGTTCAAAAACATAATCAGATTTTAGAAAAAAGAATTTGTGAAGATAATGCTAATTTTTTAAATCCGCGAGATTTAGAAATTAGCATTTATAATCCACTTACTAATCAAAAAATAGATACTAAATTAATTAATAGCTTTTTAAAAATGCAGGACTTTGCCAATAAGAATTGATATAACGAATATAAAATTAATAAGAATGGTAAAGGTGCATATTTTATTTTTGCTAATAATTCAAAACTTAATTTTATTACTATTGATTTTTATAATGACCAATATGACGAATTAGGTAATTTAGTATCTTGTACTTTTGATTATGACCCTTATCTTTTGATTATGACCCTTATATTAAAAATGACCAGAGTGTTTTTATTATTGAAAAATTAGAAATTGATTATGTAACGAAACAAGTAAAAGTTATTAGAAAGTTAAAAACACGATTATACAGTACTATTACCGACTTATATATTGATAATGCTAAATGAAATAACTATACAACATTACAAAAAGAAGAAATATTACCACTTAATTTTATTCCAATTGAAATTATTCCTAATAACCCTAATTTCGAACCTTCTGCTCGTTATGGTAAACAATTTGCTAGTATTTTAGATATTATTGCTGAAAAGATAATGTTAGATCCTTTATTAAATAGTGGTAAATTTACTATTAATACTAATGGAGTTACTGGTGTGGTTGAGCAAGAAATTAGTAAAATGTTGGCTTCATTTATTGAAAATGACTTGTTATTAGTTGAAGGAGATCCTGATAGTAATTTTCAACCAGTAGACTATATTGCTGGTAATTTTAAAGGTGAGCAATTAACCAAAATATATGATTGATTATTAACTAATTACTATAAAATAAATCGCCATCATGTTCCCGCAATCGCCAAGGGAGCCCAACAAACACAAGCCGAAGTTGCGGGAGTTAATATTCAAACAAACGCATTATACGAACAAATGATATATATTTAGAGAAATTAAATCAACTGAATTTATTATTAAGTTAATTAAATATGATAATGCTATTTTGAACAGTAGAACATTCAATATTAAAAATATTAACGAGTTAATTGTTGATGTTCACTTACCAGTAAATGCCACTTTAAACAGACAATTAAAAAACAACGAAACTATTATCAATACGCCTATTGAAGAAGGAGAACAAGAATAATGTTAAAACCATCTGAAAAAATGTTAGCACAATTAGCAGAAAAAGATGAACCAATTGACTATTCAATTGATAGTATTCCATTAGATTTTGCTAGTCAATCGCAGTACAGCGACCCTGATTTAGAACAATTATTTACTGAAGACCGTGCTAGACCTTATATATTTATAAAATTAATAATCTTGTTAAGACAAAACAAAAACCAACCTTAAACTATTCTCAAAATAGCGTTAAAATAGGTTTTATTGACAAAGATGAATATATTAAAATAACTGGTTATGAAATTAGTGATTTTAATTTTAAATTACAAATTCAACAAAATACCACAGTCCAAGATAATAGCACAAGTTATGTAATGATTGATGAAAAAGATATTTTAATTAATGATATTTCAAAAAAAGACAAAGAATTTTTAGAATCCTATGACTTAAAAATAGTATCTATTAATGAACCAATTACTGAAGACAATAAAAATGAATGTTATATTATCGAAGAATATAAGCGTCCTTATTCACCTGATGGCATTGATATTATTAAATCTACCCACTTAGTTAAAATAACTAATTTTAAGTGAAAAAATCAGAATAGTATTCATTTAGTTTTACAAAAATCATTGCCAGAAGATACAGTATTTACTGGCATTGAAATTAAATACCCTAAATCAATGTTATTTGGAAATATTAAGTGTTGTGGTAATATCAATGGTGTTTATTCTTATCCATCATCAAATATTGAAAATGCTAGTTTAGTACCATTATTATCAATGCCAATTGAAACAAACCCTAATTTAAGAGTATTTCAATATTGATTTACCGAAAGTTTTTTACCATGAAGTATTGCAAAAAACTATATTCAAGGTAAAGATATTTTAGATTTAATAAATAAAAATGATTTAGATAAAGTTTTATTAAATTATTTAACATATCGTTATAATTATGACCGTAAATTTTAAGGAGCAAAATACGACGAAATCAAATGTATTAATTATTCATTGCCCGTAATGTTCAACTATTTCATTTAAATTCATTACGTTTTTTGGTGTAACAACATTTTCTTCAATTAAATATTTATCATATTCATTATTTTCATTAATTTTATAACCACTAAATAAAAACACCGTGTGGTCTTCACTACCATTAGCATAATCCACACCAATTGAATAACTATCAAATTGATACTGTTTTGTATTGGAATTATAAAAATCTTGTAAATTATACTCTTTAATATATTTACGATAATTTCGTAAAACATAAATACTGGGGTCATTATCGTTATATTCAAATCCGTAGTATTCAAGTTCAAATAAATCAGGTCGCTCTTGTTTGTTTGTTAAAACAAGTTTTTTAGTAATATCAGGTATTTTATTTCAAACAGCACCCATTGTTAATCGTAAATTAAAAATACCCAAATCATGCTGATATAATACCACTACCTTTGCCAACTTTTCCCATAATTTTATTACCATTAGCATAACCCGCAAAAGCAATTCTCACACCACTAGGAAAAACAATTTCGCCACACCTTCTTTAACATTTTTAGGTCAAACAATGCGATTTTCATTGTCGGGTCCTATATCAATCCCATATTTATCGTATAAATAATTACATACATTAATTGTATCGCCAAATGTAGTATCTTCATGGGTATTGGCATATCTTCGTAAAATGTTAGATGAAGCATCAGTAAAATTACAAGCAAAAAATAATTTTTCTGCTATGTGATTTCATGTCTTATTAGTACCACGCCCCGCTGAAACAAACTTAAAAAAAGTTGGTGAAGTAAAATATCGGGCATAACTATCACCAACAAAGTCTTTAAATACTTCTCAATCAAAACCAAAATTATAGTCACTAAAATTCAAATCATATTTTTTATTTAAATATTTATAACTAGTAATCCGTTTTTTGTTATTAATTTTAGTAAAATCCTGCATTTTTAAATAGCTTCCTTTTTTGATAAGATTATGTGAAGTATTGAGTATCATATTTTAAAATAATTTGTTTATATGAAAGGAAATTATAAAATGGAATTAAAACAAAATTTATTAGAAGATTATAAAAAAGATAAAATAATAGAAACAAACAATGAAACTAAAAATTTCTTGATTGAAAGAAATAAAGAGATATTTAAATTATATCAACAAGAACAAATATTACAAGGATATAAGATTATATCAAAATTGCCAAAAACAATTAAAACAGAATATGGAGATATTCCTATTAAAAGAAGATTATATGTTAAATATGATGAAGAAAAAAAGAAAATATAAATCGTTATCCTTTAGATAAAGAATTAGGTTTTAAAAAATACGAAAGAATTGAAATAAATTTAAAAAATAAATATATGTCTTTTATAGGTGATGGAAAAAGATATAAAGATATTTTACATACAACAGAGAACGCAAATATTAGTGAAAGAACAATATCTAATATTTTTAAAAATGCCGATTTAGAAGAAACCGATTACATTAGTAATAAAAATAACAATAAAATTAAAATTCCAAATAATGTTTTATATATTCAAATTGACGGAGCTTTTGAACCAATGCGAGAAAATAAAAAAAATTGAAAATAAAATATTTCTTGCGACTATGCATGTTGGTGTTGATCAAGAAAAGTCAACAAAAACCAGAATAAAAATGAAAAAGAAAAAAGGCGTTTTCAAATGATGAATAAAAATCATAAGAATAAAAATAATAAATCTAATATTGATAATTTTATTGATAAAATTTTTAAATCAATGGATACTTATGATATTAATTAAAATACTAAAATATTAATATTAAGTGATGGTGAAAAACAAATTAAAAAAATTTATAGAGCAGTAAAAGCAAAATATAAAAATAACACTGTATCATATAGTTTAGATAAATTTCATTTATCAAATAGATTTAAACAATTATTCCCAAATCGAAATAGAATCAAAATTCATAGAATAAAATATAAATTAGCAAAAATATATTTCTTTACTGGAAATTATAAATTATTATTAGATTTTTTAATATGTCATTTACCATATGTTAATGGTAATAAAAAAATATTTTTATTAGAAACCATTGAATTAATTAAAAGTAATGAAGAAGGTATTGTAAATCAATCATTAGAATATAATATTGGTTGTCATGTTGAGGGTGATGATGTATCGCATTATATTAAGGCTGTTAAAGGGCGTGGCGCAAAAATATATTGTAAAGAAACATTTATCAATATGTTAATTGCTTCTATGTTAAGACTTAATAATCAAATTAATGATGAGAAAGTTGATAAAACTAATAAAAATAAAGAAAAGATTGAATTTAATATATTTAATTTAAATCAATTTCAAAATCAATTTTTATCTTTATAAAAAAATAAAAACCTTTTTAAATTAGCAATAACTTTAAAAAGTATTTTTTAGTGTGTCAAAATTCATAAATTTATAAATTATTTTTTCAACTAAAAATTATATTTTAAAAAAAGTTGAATTTTTTATAAATTTTGTTATCATTTAGTCATAAGTGAAACTTAATTTGTTTCTAATTACTTAATTTTATTAAAAACCTAAGAATAATGAATACTATCCAATTAGTGCATTTATCTTATTTGGTATTTTTTCATATTATGAACAACATGATTTTAAATATTTTATTAAAAGAATCAATTACTTTAGTTTAATATTGCCAATTTTATATATTATATTTTCATGAACCAGACTAGTGATATATGTTGAATGTCATGGTTATGCTCCAACAGATGGAAGAATAATGTGATGAAATAGCTACAAAATTTTAAACCCCTATCTTCATCCAGTTTTAGCACCATTATTAGTACTCTTTTCAGGCATTGGAATTTATGGCGTTTCAACTTTAGTTAGTTATCTAGCATTATTTTCGTTAAGAACTAAAAAGAAACAAAAAAAGAAAAAAAGATTAACAATTGTTAATCTTTTTTTCTTTTTTATAATTCAATTAAAACTTTAATTCCTGGTCCCATTGTTGTTGTGATAGCAATATTTTTAATATATGCTCTCTTAACAGTCGCTGGTTTTGCCTTACGAATTGTTTCATAAATTACATCATAATTAGCTTTTAAATCTTCAACTTTAAATGATGCTTTTCCAATAATTGAATGAATGTTTCCATTTTTATCAACACGATATTCAACTTTTCCTTTTTTAACATCGCCAATTGCTTTAACAACATCTAGAGTAACTGTTCCTGTTTTAGGGTTCGGCATTAATCCTTTTGGCCCTAATAATTTTCCAATTTTTCCTAATTCTGCCATAATATCTGGTGTTGCGATAATAACATCATAATCAAATCAGTTTTCTTTTTGAATTTTTTCAATTAAATCTTTACCACCAACAAAATCAGCACCTGCTGCTTTAGCAGCAGCTTCCTTGCTATTTGTTAAAACTAAGATTCGTTGTGTTTTTCCTGTTCCTTTTGGTAACACAACAGCTCCACGAATTTGTTGGTCAGCATGACGTGGATCAACGTTTAAATTAAAGGCAACTTCAATGGTTGAGTCAAATTTTGTTGTTGCAGTTTGTTTTACTAATTCAATTGCTTCTGCAATTGGGTATACTTTATTTTTATCAACTAATTCAGCAACTTTATTATATTTTTTACCAAATTTTGCCATTCTTAGTTTTTCTTCTTCTTACTTGGCATACCTTGAACAACAATCCCCATATTACGAGCAGTTCCTTCAATAATATGCATTGCTGCTTCAACATCATTTGCGTTTAAATCAACAAGTTTATATTCCGCAATTTTGCGAACTTCATCAGCTGAAATTGTTGCTACCTTTTCATCTTTTGCCTTTGCTGATCCCTTTTGGATTTTTGCTGCTTTTTTTAATAAAATCGCTGCTGGTGTTGTTTTTAATTCAAATTTAAATGTCTTATCATCAAAAGCAGTAATAACAACTGGAACAACATCACCCATTCGTTCTTTTGTTGCATCATTAAACTGTGTACAAAATTGAGGCATATTAATTCCTAATGAAGCTAATTCTGGCCCTGGTTTTGCTTGTCCTGCTTGAAATTCTAATTTTGCAATTCTTGTAATTCTTGCCACGAGCAATTTCCTCCTTTTAATTAAATTCTCGCTGTGGTCCAAACGTAATGTTACCATTACTACCACATTTAAGCATATTCTAAATAATAGAATAAATGCCTAATTAATTATAACAATAAAAAAATAAAAAACAACTTTATTTTATTCAAGGGGTGAGTAAATTAAATACGGGTTTTTTCTTTTAAGGATTAATTATTGTTCCTAAATGAAACAATTCCCTCTTTATTTGTTAAATTTATATTAACACATTATTTTAATAAGACGACCCAAAAGTAATAAATTTTTAAATTTACCTTATTTTAATTATTTAAAAGTATAAAAATTCTTAATATTTTCTATTACATCAATTTTATTTATTTTTGCTAATTTTAAGTATAGTAAATTTTTATATGTTTTATATGCGTAGGCTTTTGCCCCATACCCCAAAGTTGATTTAAGAAATCAAGATATATCACTCTCAGCTGAAACACCAATGTTATATTCTAATTTTTGGTTTTTAATGCCTTTACTATGATTTTTAATATATCTAACTAATTCAGTTTTGTGATAAGAATTAGCAATTTTTAATAATTTATCATACTTACCATTAATAAACAAATTATAAAATTCATTATAAATATTTGTTTTTGTTTCGGTTTTTCTTCCTTTTAAAAAAGCTCTTTTTAATTCTTTCAAAAAATGAAATCGATCTAAAACATACTTAGCTCCTAAAAAAGAAGCTGTTTGTATAATTCAACCGTCACCATCACCACCAACAATAATTTTAAATTTTTCAGGTAAAATATAATATCTTTCTAATTCCATTAATATTCTTTGAACATAATCTTCGGTATTAATTTCACCTGTTTTTTGTTCTTTTAATATAACAAAACCTCTTTTATTTGCTAATACTTTTTTGTTATATTTACATTTTTTAAAATTAAAACCAGTATTAAATGTTGTAATCCGAGATCTAAAATCTTTAATTTGTTTATCTTCTTTTAATGAAACAAAACCTTCGTCCATAAAAATATAAAGACATGAATTTTATTCTAACTTAATCTTTTCAAATTCATTAAATAAATGACTACTAAAATATTCAATATCATATTTTCTAATAACATTTGAAATTGTCATTCTAGTTAAGTTTATGTTTGGAAAACAATGTAAAATATCTTTTTGTCTTTTTCCCTCAGATAATTCTAATATTTTTAATTCTAAATTTAAAGTTAATGTTTGATATTTTAAAACTCCTTTTTTTCATCTACAAATGCTTTGTTTTCTCATGAATTAGTTTCTTTATTTTATCTACGATAAATTCTTCGTAGATAAATTAATTCTCCTCATTCATCAACTATTTTTCTAGATCGTTTTTCTTTTACGAATCATCCATCTTTCTTATATTCTTTTTTAGAAAATATTTCATCATCAAGGTTTTTAATATCTTCTATAAATAAAATTTTACTTTCTTCATATTTATTAGCAAAAAAAAGAGTTAATAAAATTATCTTGTTCTTTATTTTATATGTTAAACTAAATTTACTTGCATCTTTTCAAGCAAATAAAGCTTCTCAACTTAATTTTTGTTGATAAGTTTGTAAATATCATTGTTCAAATGTTTCTCGGTCTCGTTTTGTTGCTTGATTAGCAATATCTCCAAAAATTCTTTGTGGGTTTTCTGCCATAATTTACTTCCTTCTTTCTATTTATTAAATACATTGTCAGTATCAATAATTTTATTTTCATCTGTTTTATTTGTTGGTACTCCACCAGTATTTACTGGTTTTAATTTCATTAAATCTTGATAATCAGATTTTAACTTAGCTTTAATTACAGCAACATCGTCTTTAATATCATAATTTGTATTGCTTAAAACTTTTCTAATTTCTTCATCAGAAGTTAATGAATCAATAAAATTTCAAATATCAATTCTTTTTAACTCTTCGGCTTGTTTTTCAGAAAGTGTAATTAATTCGCTAATTCTTTGTTCTTGTTCTGATTTTAGTTTTATAAGTTCTGCATTATGTGCATCTAATTCTTCTTGATTTGCAAAAACAAATTCTGCATTTTGAATAGCTAAACTACGATCATCATTTAAAATAGCTTGATTATTGTCATCAACTAAAACATATTTTACTGCCATTTTTTAAATTCCTCCTTTTTTCATTGATGATTGTATAATGCAAAAATAAAAAATGCAGAGCACAATCCGCATTTTTTATAAAAACTCCTGATTTAAAGAAGTTGTTTCATTTAGGGTGTAACATTACTGCTACTGTTAAATTATATATTATAAATTTATTAAATTTTAATATTTTGTATATGAAACTGTTTTTTTGTACGATAAACAACTTGATGAACATACTTTTTTTTAATTTCAAAAAGCGGATTATCTGGACTAACCTGATAATAATTAATTACTACATCTTCTACTGATTCATAAATACCAACTAAATCATCATTTATGTCATATATTGCATATACTAAATTTTTAGCTAATCCCATAAAATATCATTCTCATTAAAATTTATTGGTTCAGTATTATTTTTATTAGACTCTTTTTCTAGGTCATTTATTTGCCGTGAATATGCCGACTGATTACCTCTTGCTTGTTTCTCAATAAGTTCTTTTAATTCAGAACCTAAAATATGACAAGTAATAATTTTTTATTATTTTTAAAAATAAACTCTTCATACAATTGATTTGAATAAATACCTAATCTTGCCTAATTAGGAAATTTACCTGGTCAAATTAATTTTTTTGGCTGTAATCAGCTCGCACCATAAGTTTTTGGCGAAACGCAGTTTCTACAATTAAAAGTATCAAATTTTACATCTCGTATATAATTTTTATTCATATAAACATATACAAGTTTTTGACTATATTCAATTTTAAAAATCTCCAGTCTGTTGTTAATAAAGTGTTTTTAAACATGTTATCTAACATGTTATTGAACACATTATTTAACTAATTATTTAACTTGTTTATTAACATGTTGGTGTTAGTAGAAAAAATCATACTAAAAAAACATTTGTTAACTTTTTTGTTAATTTAACAAATTTAATTAAAAGTTTAATAAACAAGCTTGTTTTTAACAAATAAAAACGGATTTTCCCTTTTTGGAAAAACCCGTTTTTTACTCGCCCTTATTCAAAAATACTACATGTTGAAGCAATTGTACTAGTAATTCCAGCTGAAATAGCGCTAAAAAAGGCAATAGTAGCGGCAAGAGCGGGAAATAATAACGAAAGACCTGCTGAAATTCCTAAAACACTAGCAATTAAAAACCCATAATTACTACAATCTGTTAACACATTAAAATTGTTATTAGAATGCGAACAATTACGTATTAAATCTAAATTATCTTGATATTTTTTTATTTGTTGTTTTAATTGATTAATTTCTTGCTCAATATCTGATTTTCAATAATAAATTTTTTTAACTGCAATTGAATTTTAATTATGTTAATAATATTAGTAAACTCTCGTAAATAAGTTTTTAAAGTTTCGATAGTATTAAATACTCAAAGAATTTCAGCATTATAATCAAGCTTAGGAATAACTGTATCAATTAAGAATTTAACATTATCTGAAAATTGTCTAAAATCATTTACTCAATTTTGTATTTCTTGATTTTCTAAAATTGTCTTTATTTTTTGAGATAAATTATCTTCGGTATTAAAAATTACTTTTGCTGTTAAAGCATCCTCATTTTGTCTAGTCGTAAAGCTTTTAAATCTAACAAATGCTCAATAATGTTCATTTGAATAATCATAGTTATTTATTGGAATTTCTATCTTTAAAGTAAAATTAGCATATCTTGGATATTTTTTTGGTAAGTTTTCAAAAATAGATTGTTTATTATTGTGCCTAATAACACCAAGATTAACATTATTTATCATTGCTATATAATTCTTCATTTCTTCTTCTAACTTAATTTGTCTTCTTCTATCTCGTTCTTGTTGTATTCTGTCACGTTCTTCTCGAATGTCATATTGTATAGCACCTATCAAAGGCATTACCGCTTCATTAAGAAAAATAAAAGTTAATAAACTAAATATTTTTTTCATATTTTCTTTTCTCCTTACTCATTATTTAATTCAAATAATATTATGTGACTATTAAACTAATAGGTTTTCTTATCTTGATAATTGTTATTATATCATATAGTGTTTACATAACATTTAATGTAATTTATACATAATTTGGTCTTTCATATATTATTACTTAATTGTTAATATACTATAAATTCCAAGCATTTTGTTATCTAATTTATAAATTTAAATTAAATAACAAAAAAAATAAGAAAGTTGTTTAATTTCTTTATTTTTTAAATTATTAAATATCTTCTTTATAAATATTTATGTCATTTAAAAAATATGAAAACTTTTTACTGTAAACAATAATGCTTTTGAATTATATTAAATTATATATAAAAAATTATAAAAAGAGGAAAAATGACAACTAATAACATAACTTCATATGAATACAATAATGAAAAAGAAAGAACTAATTCTAAAATAGAAAATAATAGTGCTTGTTTGTCAGATTTATGTAAAATTGTAGCAATTTTGGACATAATAAGTGTTGGAGCTTTGATAGTTGTTAACTTCTTAAAGTTAATTTTAAAATATAGTAGCGGTGAGTTTTATTTATGCCAACGAAAACAATAGATAAAAACAATTATTAATTAAAAAATATTGTTAATTTTAAATAAATATGATAATGTAAATATTGTAAGTGATTTTGGAAATGTAATATTTTCAAAATAAATGGCTTAATTAATAATTAAATCTAATAAGGAAATTTTAATATGGAATTTACATCAGAAATGAAAAACCATCTAAAAAAATATATAAATCATTTAAAAAAGGTCTTAATTCTTTTTTTACAACACTTGGCTTTAATAAAAAAGAATTTGAAAAAATGGCAAGTTCTACTTGCAAAAATGTAACAAAAAATTGAAAACAAATGGGAATTAATGAAAATGTAATAAATGAATGAAGTTCAATTGCTACAGATGCTTCAAGAGAAGAGAAAAAACATCAAATTTCTTTACCCCAAACAGGACAAGCAGAATTACAAAAGATGATTGATAAAAATGGTAGACTTGTGCCAATCCAATCACACATATCAACAAATAACATTAACAGTCCTGCGACAAAAATTAATCCAATTCCTAAACCACAAAGAATAAAAGATATTCAAAAAATTTATACAGAATTTAATCAAACCGAACAAAATCAAGAACTTGAACAAGAAAAATAGAACAATGATTTTGTTCTTTTTGTTTTATTACTATAAAGTTTATTTATAAATAAAAAAATGATATTAAAATAATTTTAATATCATTTCTTAATAGCATTAAATTTTTACTCGTGAACAAAAATCCATCCTAATGCTCCAACTCCAATAAAAAGATTAGGAATCGCCCCTAAATACGTTCAGGGTGATTGATAATCTGCTTTTGCAAAAAATCCAACTAAGAAAATTAATGCTAAACCAGTAATGGCAAGTGCTCATAATAATGATCAAAAGCCTGGTTTAACTGATAGCGGAACTAAAATATACAAAATTCCTAAAAGCAATAAAACTGGTCAACTTGTGTCTCATCCGTAAATTGAAGTTTTTGTTGGAACGCCAGCAGCGAATAAAATGCCAATAATAATAATTCAAGCTGGCTAATAAACATTAAAATTTTTGGTCATGTTAATGTCTTAATAATTTCATCTCCTTCCAAGATAATTATAAATAATTATACAATAAAATTATGAAATTATTTTGGCATTTTTATAACCTTTATATATTAAAAGAATTTCAATTTCGCGATGTTAAATATGTCAAAACAACAGTCACACGAAAAGTATTATTAATTGCAGGAATTAATTGTGGTGAAATATATTGGGCCTTATTTTCACCAATGATTTTAAAATAAAAATCTCAGTGGGATAATCGGTATTTTATTTTATTAAAACTATTATTTATTCAATCTTCTTGATAATTTAGATCTATTCGAAATACACTTTGAGCCTTAGTTTTTGACACTCTAATTGAACCTTTACTAACAAGGCTTAATGGAATATTCATTCCCACTTGAATTTTATTTTCAGTGCTACTTCAAACTCCATATATTGCCTTCTGGATTTCCGTCTGCAATAAAACATCCCAAGGGTTAGAATTTCATCAAACAAATTTTTTCCATCCACTTCTTGCACTAGATGAGAATCACTAATTGTTCCTCATTGTTCAAACTCTTTTTAAAATCGATCATTTAGTTGCTTCATATTTTTACTATTTTTAAGATCTTTTCATTTATCTTGTGCCATTATTGTATAACCATTAACAGGGGTATTTTGCGTCAAAAAGGAATTAGAAATATAAACATTATCATCATAAGTTTTTGTAAATGTTATTGGCTCATAAAGATGTGTTACATCTTGCATATAAGCAGTATCACCAAACTGTAATTTTTGCATTACTTCATCAAGACTTACAACATTTTTAAAATAAAGATAAATATGTGCTTTTTGATTAAGATCTAACCAATCTTTTTGTTGGAAGGTACTTGATGCAGTTGGTAAATAATAATTATTATAACCAACTGCAAATTCTTCATTTTCCTCTGTCTTCATTTGATAAATTCAATTTGGATCACAATAGGAAAGCGATTGACCAACATTTTTACAAGAAATTGTTGTTAATGTTGGTGAAAAAATAAATATAGAACTTAGGAATAGTAATAATATTTTTTTCATTTTCTTATTTTTTTCTAGCAAATTAACAATGGACAATTTAATTCTAGTTGCAGTAAATTAAAAAACATTCCCCAACATGTTTTTTATATAACAATCACTAAATTATTTATTTACAAAATAATTACATGACTCACACCCAGGAGTTATATAATAAGACTAATTAAATTTAGAAAGGTCTACTGGCTTAATTTCATCCTACTAACCGCCTTCCCAAAAGTTTTCCTTTCAGTGGCTAATGTGGCTTTCGTCAATATCACAGTTGCTGGGACAGCTCAAGATTCGCACTCAATTCCCTAACTCTAAATAACTATTTATTAAATTGTCTAAAATTATCATACCACATTTTTTTAGTTATCTTTATAATAATTAATAACAAAAATAAAAAAAAGTAAAACTTCAACTTAAACTAACTAGCGAAGGTAGTCAAATATTATGTAAATCAGAAAAATATGTTAAATTAGGATATAAATTAGAGTCTAAAATTCACGCAAGAACATTTCAAAAACAAGCACTACCCATAATTGATGATGGATAACTTAACAGCAACAAGTAACCAATTAATAAAAAAATAAAATTGCTACCACTAAAATAACCTTCAAATCATTTAATAAAATGCAATTAAAATACCAATTAAAGATGCTAAAAAAGAACTTAATATAATTGTTTAAAATAATGCAAGTCAATTAATTCATTCAATATGAATTCCTTCACCATAACTAAAAAAAGAAATTAAAAATAACCAAAGTGAACCAATTAAACTAGTAATTAAATTAATGGCAGCAATTAAAACTAAAATTAATTGATAAATTGAAGCTTTTAATAAATGCAATTGACGTGCAAAAGTAGTTTTTCGAAATTCATAAAAAGCAATTGCTAAATCAAGAATACCACTAAGAGAACCCCCACTAATAAAATTGACCCTGGTAACGATAAATAACTAGCATTACTATTAAACATATTAGTCACACGAATGCTAATAAAATATAAAATAACTGGTAAAACAAATGTTACTAAATAAGTATGTCATGATGTAAATCAATATTTACTAACAACACGTAATAATGGTAAGTTCATTCTGACTCCTTAATTTTTAAGCACTAATAATATTTTCTATTTTAACATCGTGTTCTTCAACTGGCAAAGGGGTTGGCACTAACTGTTCAATAAATGTTAACCCAATCACAAGATGATAATAATTTTTTAAAAACCGATCATAATAGCCTTTCCCATATCCTAACCGAAAATTGTTTTGATCAAAAGCAACGATTGGAACAACAAGAACATCAATTTTTTCTGCATCAATTATTGACAATGAATTTAATGGTTCATAAAGACCAAAACGTGAATTAAATTCTAAATCAGTTGTTAAATTGGTAATATGATAAAATTTTAAATTATTACCATCCATTCGTGGTAATAAAACATTAATTTTTAATGCAAATAATTGTTTAATAATAAAAATAGTATTAACTTCATTTTTGATTGAATAATAAAGAGCAATTGTTTTACTATTTTGTACACCCGAATGTTGAAAAAAAGTATTAAAAATCTGAGTTTCTTTTTGCTGTCGTAACTCAGATGAAATCTTGCTTCTTACAAGCAATTTTTCTTGTCGAATTTCTTGTTTAGCACGAATTATCATTAACCAACACTACCTTCCATATCCATTTTAATTAACTTATTTAAGTCAACTGCATATTCCATTGGTAATTCTCTTGTAAATGGTTCTAAAAATCCCATAATAATCATTTCCAAAGCTTCTTGTTCTGATAAACCGCAACTTTGTAAATAAAATAATTGTTCCTCAGAAACTTTACTTACTGTTGTTTCATGCTCAATTTGTGATTCATTATTATAAACTTTATTCTGAGGAATTGTATCGGAATGTGATTTTCCATCTAGAATTAGAGTATCACATTCAATCCTAGCTTTTGAATACTGTGCTTTTGGTCCAATATGAACTAACTCACGATAGTTTGCTGTCCCACCATTAAAAGTCATTGATTTAGAAATAATTTTAGAAGAAGTATTTTTTTCCAAATGAATCATTTTTGAACCAGCATCTTGAATAACATTTTCCTTTGCTACCGCAATTGAAATACATTGTCCTTTACTATTATTTCCTTTTAAAATAACACTCGGATACTTCATATTAATTTTTGATTCAATATTACCATCAATTCATTCCATTTGACCATTTTCATCAACAATGCTACGCTTTGTTACTAAATTTAAAACATTATCACTCCAGTTTTGAACAGTTGTATAACGCATTTTTTTGCATTTTTTTCCACAAAAATTTCAACAATAGCAGCATGTAAAGAATCATCAGAATAAATTTGTGCTGTGCATCCTTCAATATAGTGTAATTCTGCATCATCATCAACAATAATTAATGTGCGTTCAAACTAACCACTATTCTGATAATTAATCCGGAAATAAGCCTGCAATGTTTTTTCTAATTTAACTCCCTTTGGGACATAAATAAATGATCCACCTGATCAAACACCTCCATTTAAAGCAGCATATTTATTATCTGTATTTGGTACTAATGTTCCAAAATATTTTTTAAATAATGCTGGATGTTGACGTAATGCGGTATCACAATATAAAAAAATAATTCCTTTTTCTTCAACTTCTTTTAACATACTTCCATAAACTGGCTCACTATCATATTGAGCTTTAATTCCAGCTAAATATTCACATTCGGCTTCTGGTAAACCTAACCGGTCAAAGGTTTTTTTAATTTTTTCAGGAACCTCATCTCATTTTGTTGCAATATGTTCTGTTGGTTTAATATAATAAATATATTCATTAAAACCTTTACCAGTATTATAGTAAGAAATATCTCCATCATTAAAACCATATTTATAACTAGAAATTTCTTTAATTTCTTTTTCTTGCTTTAATTTTGGCATTAATAAGACCTCCTTTGGCATTAATCATTATCTGTTTTTAATAAATCTAATAATAATGTTTGAAAACCAGTAACACCAATTGTCGCACATTTAATTCGATTAGGTTGTTTTGCAATATTAATAAAAGCAATTAAATCGTTTAACTTGTTCTCATCATATTGTTTGTCAAAAACCATTGCTAAATAATTTTCAATAATTGCTAAACCATCCTTCATTGTTTTTCCTTCTAGTTCTTGCGCCATAATGTCACTTGATGCTGTTGAAATTGCACAACCAACACCGTCAAACCGAGCACTTATAATTTTATTCCCTTCAATCATTAATTCTAAATAAATATCATCAATACATGATTCAGAAGCTTGATGAATTGAATAAACTGTTGGTTTCTTTGTTAAACCTTTGTATTGTGGTTCTGAATAATGGTCCATAATAATTTGTCGTAAAAACATTGGGTCATTTTTATTAAATTCCATTTAAACCAACCTTCCTAAAAAATCTTTCTCATTTGCAAGTGCCGATACTAACAAATCAATATCTTCATAACTATTATAAATTGAAAAACTAGCTCTAATTGTATTTTTCTCTGGAATAACAGTACCAATTAACCGCGCACAATGATCACCACTCCGAACAGTAATCTTATTGCGGCTTCCTAAATGCATTGTAACATCCTGACAAAAAACATTTTTAATATTAAAAACTAATGTTGGTCCCTTGCTATCAGGATTATAAATTATTGCTTTATCTTTTAATTTTTTATTAAACTGTTGAATTGCATATTGTTTTAACTGATGATTATATTTAATAATTTCTGTTAAAGTAAGGCTATTAACAAAATCAATTGCTGCTCCAAAACCAAAAATATCAGCAATATTAGCTGAACCCGCTTCTAACCGGTCTGGTAATTTTTTTAAACTATAATCTAAACCATTACTATCAATTCGAGTATTCATACCACCGCCAACAATTAACGGCTGTAATTGTAGCAATAATTCTTCTTTTCCTCATAAAATCCCAATTCCAGTTGGACCAAAAATTTTATGGGCTGAAAAAGTAATAAAATCAGCATTTCACTTTTGAACATCAGTCGGCATATGAATAACACCCTGTGCACAATCAATCACAACAATTATTTCCGGATTAATTTTTTTAATCATTGTAACAATTGATGTTGGATCATTTTCATACCCTAAAATATTTGGCACATTAGCAAAAGAAACAATCTTTGTTTTAGCAGTAATAACTGTTGCTAATTGTTTTAAATCAATTTGAAAATTTATTTCTGGTAAAAACTTAACAACTGCTTTTTTTTCTTGTGCCATCCGATATCATGGTAAAATATTTGCACCATGTTCTTGTTTTGTAATTAGAACCTCATCACCCGCTGTAATCTTTAAACTTAAACCATATGCAATTTGGTTTAATCCATAAGTTGCTCCAGGGATAAAAATAACTTCTGAAACCTTTTTAGCATTAATAAAATGCTGAAGTTTCTGACGAACAAGTTCATATTGAACATTTGTTTTATATCCTAAATCACTATCAGTATTATGCGGATTAGTTCCATAATTTTTATAATAATCATTAATAGCATCAATAACAACTTGTGGTTTTAAGCTAGTAGCAGCACTATCAAGATAAATTTGCTCAGAATTATTTTTTAAAAAAGGAAATTGTTTTTTAATTTCTCTATAATCAATCATCGTTATTCTCCAATTTCTGTATCAATTTCATCAATAATATTTTTTTGTAATTCCTCATCCTTAATTGCATCAATCACATTTTTAAAATAACCCATACAAATTAATTTTCGAGCCTGTGTTATTGTCAAACCTCTTGTTTGTAAATAAAAGATTTGCTCTGGGTCTAGCATCCCAACCACATTAACATGACTTGCTTTAATATCATTTTTATCAATTAACAAAATCGGATCAGAAATTGCTTTTGAAGTTTTATCAAAAACTAGTAATCGTAATTCTTGATTAGCTTCTGATTTACCCATTGTTTTTTTAATATGACTAGTACATTTAACAGTTTGTAATGAATTATCTTTTGTAATTGAGTAAGTTTTAATTTCACTTTCGGTTGCTGGGGCTAAATAATGAGCATAAATAATCGCATTTTTATGATATTCATGTGTTGACAGACTTGCCAAATAATATTTAATAGCACTACGTTTACCTCGCAAATTGAAGATAATGTTCTCAATAATACTACTATTAACAATATTTAAGTTATAAATATTAACTTGTGCTTTTTCTAATAAGTTATAAAAAAGATTAGCTATTTGTTCACATTCACTATTTTTGTAAATATTAATAATATTAATTTGACTATTAGCAGGAATATTGTAGTTAATTGTTACTTCTGAAGTTAAATTTAAAAAAACAAAAAAGTTTCATTAACAAGATTAGTAGCAAAATTAATATTAATAACTTCACCAGCTTTATTATTCGTAAATGTTAATTTGGGTATTGTTGCATCAATAGTAAAATTGTCACCAATAAGTTTTTGTTCATTCATTAAAACTTGCATTTTTACTTACCTTTTTAAGCAGCACACCCAATTCCCGCTAAAGGTTTAACACCCCTTTGTTTATTTTCTACTGTTAAATCTAATTCTTGTAATAATCATTCGTATCCCTCTTCGTTAATTTTTTTAACTAAATTATAATCTCCACTTTTAACAATTTTTCCCTTAACAATAACATGAGCATGTGTTGGTTGCACTAAATTAAAAAAGCGATCATAATGGGACACAATAATTGCAGCAAAATGCTTATTTCGCATTTTATTTAACTCAGTACTAACAACATTTAAAGCATCAACATCTAAACCTGAATCAATTTCATCAATTAAAGCTAAAGATGGGTTCAATAAATTTAATTGTAAAATCTCATTTTTTCTTTTCTCCCCCAGAAAAACCAGTATTTAAATAACGACGAATCATACTATCATCAATTTTTAAATTTTTAATATTACGGTTAATATCTTGGTATAATTCTGGTAATTTAATTGGTGAATCACGATGAGAATTAATAATTGCTTTTAAAAAATCTAAATTTAAAACTCCAGAAATTTCAACTGGTGATTGCATTGCAAAAAATATTCCCATTTTACTTTGTTCATCAACCGTTTTGTTTAAAATACTTTCCCCATCAATTAAAATATCCCCACTTTCAACAGTATAACTAGGATGCCCCATAATTGTTGATAATAAAGTTGATTTTCCATTTCCATTAGGCCCCATTAAAGCATGAATTTCATTAACAGTTAAATTTAAACCATTTAAAATAATATCATTATCAGCAGAAACAAATAAATCTTTGAATTCATTTTTTTCACTTTAACCCCTCCTTTGAAAATATGTATTATATTAGTCCCGAAGTGAAATTATCTTTATTTTTTAATTAATAAAGTCTACTTTTATTGTACAATAAAAGTAGACTTTATTATATTTTTTTAATATAATATATTTAGTATTTTTTATCAAAAAGTACAAAAATAAAAAGTCAAGAGGAAGGATTAACTAAAATGAAAAAACTTTTATTATCACTAAGCAGTATGATATTAGTGGGCGCAACCGCATTTGGAACGGCGGCTTGTAGTACTAAAGAAAAAAATAATCAACATAAAAATGAAAATGGTGATAGCATCTGAGCATGAATTCCAGGAATTTTTGGTGGTAAAAAAATCACTTCTCCCGATATTTGAAGTGTCTTAGAAAATCCATTTGTAGATGCCGGAAATGGAAAATGAACAAATTATCCAACCCAATGAGATGGCACAACAAGAATAAAAATGTCAGTTCAATTAATGCAAATTTTAAGCGTTGCAATTTTAGCGAACCCTGATAAATTTTTTGTATCAAAAGAAACTACAATCGGTGATATTGCTGATTATAAAAATTTAAAAGACATTTTAAAAACACAATGACAATTACTAATCACAAATACAAATAATACTGTTGAGAAAAAAAAACAAAGTTTTAAAGACAATGATAAAAAAAAATGAGAAAAAAAATATCATGATTTTTTAGATTCAAACTATAAAGATATCAGCGGTGCTAGTGGCAACAAAAAATATGAAATTGAAGAACAAAATTATAAAGCTGCCATTATGACAACTAGTGCTGATGACGGAATTAGTGCAACACAAATGTTAACTAATGTTTTATTAAATAACAATATGCGTGTATACAGACAAAATAACACTGAAAGCGCAGTTAGAATTTTAAGAGATTTTGCTAGTTTCCTTAAAAACGGAAATAAAGCAGACGATTGAAATATTGACAATCAAAATTTACGTATTCAATTGGCATTAGCTTTTAGTTGAAATAAAGATGAAAAAAAATTTATTAATAATCTATCAAACTTAACAATTACTGAAATTAATACTCGTATTAATACAATTGCAACAGATTTAGGAACTTTTAATTATAAAATTACGGAATATATGAGTAATCATCCACCAGTTGCAACACCTGTTTTTGAAAATTCATCTAAATCATCAGTTGGTACTCCTGAATTAAATGAAACATATGATGTTGGGCAACTATCATTATTTCAAAAATATATAATTGAAAAATGATTCCAAAATGAAAAACCTTTAGCAATTTCAAAAATAACATATGCTTTTAAATCCGGAGCAACACCAACTGATACTGGTTTTACAGTAGATAGTTTTGATGAAACAACAAAAACACAAATTAATAAAGATTTAGGAACTTTATCCTTAGCTAAGAGTTGAGAAGACTTTACTACTAACAGTGAAGGTACAGTTACTCCATCATCAGATTTATTAACTTTAAGTACACAATCTGATACTGTTAAATCAAATATTTTAAAATCAAGTGTATATAATAGCATTAATGCACCTGGTGAAACTGCGCCTGGTGATATAAATGGTGCGGTAAGTAAAATTAATCGTAAAAATCCAACCGATCCAATTAGTGCTGCCTGAAAAATTGGTACTACTAATGATATTGTTATTAGTTTCTTTGATACAAATGGTTTAAACTTAGTTCATATTGATGGCCACGAATATATAAAGGATGCTGACCCAACATCATACGACGCTTATGATAGCAATTGACAATTTAAAAGTTTAAATTATTCAAGTAATTATTATAGTTCATTAACAGATAAATCAGAAATCATAATAGTTGACAAAACAAAACAAAAGATGAATACACAATTTAGTAATGCTCAATACTTATGATATTTAGTAAATCGTAGTTTAGTAAATAGCAATAATAACAGTAAACTAAAATTTAATGTTTTAAATGAAGTTAAAAAATATGCTACATTAAGTTCTGGTTCTGGTTCAACTGATGATAAAACATGATGATTTTGAATTTATGACTTTTTCAATAATTTTAATAATAAAATCTTAACAAATCGTGCTGGTCCTCAAGAATGATTGAAAAACTTTCTTACTTTTAAAGATTTAGAAAAACATGAGACAAATCATGATTGATTTATTTCAATTATTAATGCAATGTCAACTAATTTATCAGGAGGTGCTGTTGAACGTTTATACAGTAGTTTTGAAGCAGAAAATAAAACAATTGAAGGATATAAAATGGGAGGACCCGCTGCTAAGATTGATCCAAAAACTATTGTTGAAAAAATTAGTAACGCAAAAGTATGACATGAAGAAATTGGTTTAAATTACACAAAATCAACTATTTTGGCAGAAACTCCATTATGAGTGTATCAATTCCCTCCTGTAATAACAGATCCAATAAAATATTTTTATAAAATAGGAGGTAGACGATAATGAAAAAACTACTAAGTATTTTAGGAGCAATGTCTATTCTTTCTTCTACTGGCACAAGTCTTTATGCATGTGCAAAAAAAGATTTTGAAAGATTTATCGACCTCGCAATTACTGATGAAGTTAAACGTTGAATTATTGCACAAATTAATTCAGAAAATGAATCAAATGTTGTCAAATATTCATTTAATGACATTTTCACTAAAGCAGCCCTAAAAGAAATGGCTGTAAGATTATTAGATATTAATATTTCAAAATTTTTCTATGCTTCAGAAGAAGCAACAAGAGCACGTTATACCGGAGTAACAATTGATGTTAACCAACCTGATTCATTATTAATAAAACAATTTATTAACTTTATTGAGCAAGTTGCACTTGATAATTTAAGTACAAAATACTTTACTGGAATTTCTAATTCAACACCTTTAGAAACAACAATTGCAGGACAAGGATATGCACCCGATTATCAATCAGAAGGTTGATATGTTGGCGGTACTCAATCATATTTCTGAAAAGGAACAGATAAACCAAATTATATGAAATCAAGAAAAGAGCAAGGAGAAGCTAATTTCGAAATTAAAAGTAAAAGTGCTGGAGCTAATTATACTGACTTTAATGTAATGTCAGAAAATGAAAAAAAAGTTGCATTAAAAGTTCGGTTTAAAGATTATTATACACATGTTGAAATACCAGCAGTTATTGATAAAATTATTACTGCAACATACTTACACCAAAACGAGATTAAGCGCTATGGTAGCGGAGATAATAGTTCAATTTATCTAAATCGAAATAGTGCATTATTTAATGCTATTCAATCATGAGATACCATTAATGGAGCACGATGAAAATCATATGTTAAAATGGTGTGAGAATTAAAACTAGATAAAGAAGAATTAGACAAATTATTTAATAATAAAGATGGGGATAAAGGGCCATTAGCAAATGTTGAACAATTAAATTCTGATTTAACTAATAATCAGGATATTTTAATAAAAAAACTTAAAGACATGTTAAATGAGAAAAACCAAAGTAAAATCTTTAATAATATGATTAAAGATGGAATTGATCCAATTTTTGGGATTAGTGGTTTTAAAGGATTTGTTGGAATTGATAAAAATAAAAACCCAAATGATATTTTTACAACTTTAAACAATGCTCATGCATATAAACAAAAAATTATTGACACAGAAACACCAGGTATTATAAAATCAGGTGAAGGAACAGACCCTTCAAGTTACCAATTCTTAGATACAAATAAAAGATACGGGTCAGTTGTCTTAGTATTACCAATTTATGCTGTTGATTTAATGAAAAATATGAATATTAATTATAAAAATGATAATAAAAACAATAAAGAATTATCATTAACTTGATACGGGTCAGGAGGAACACCAACTGATTTAGATCAAGCTTGATTAGCACAACAAGGTGGTATTAAGCGTTCATTATCATGATTATATAATGAAAAAGGTTATTTAGGAACATACAATGAAAATGGTGAAGCTCTTTATAATGAAGATGGAACACCAGTTGACATTACAAAAAATAAAAATATTAAAGGTCAAATCCTAAAATGAATTGAATATACTTTTGCACAACAACAAAATTTACAAACAGCAGCAAAAACAAGATTATATTCCTTAGCCTTTGCCAATAATCCAGAAAATGTTTATTCACAAACTTTGTATAATGCAATCGGATCATATATTATTAAAGAAGATTAAAAAAATCTTCTTTTTTTATATTAAAAATAACTTAATTAATCAACGATAGTAGTTATTTGCTATAATTAATTACATAAGGAGCTGAAATTAATATGAATGAAAACAATTGTATTTTTTGTGAAATTATTGCCCAAAAAATACCAAGTAAAAAAATTTATGAAAATAATTTAGTTTATGCTTTTTTAGATGCATTCCCCAATAGTGATGGTCATACCTTAGTTATTCCAAAAAAGCACTTTGAATATTATAGTGTTACTGATGATGAGTACTTAACAGAAGTTGCTAAAATTGGAAAAATAATTGCCGAAAAAATGTATCAAACATTAAAACCTGTTGGAATTAATTATGTTAGCAATGAAAAAAGTGAAGCTTTTCAAAAGGTTTTTCATTATCATCTTCATATTATTCCAAAACATCAAAAAGATGAAGGATATAACTTTAAGATTAATGTCAATAAAGAAAAACTACGTGATTTGGCAGAAATTCAACAAATGTTAATCTTAAAATAAAAAAAGTATTTTGCTTATAAATACTTTTTTATTTTTTACTATCTAAAAAATCATAAATAGCTTGATAATTTGGTTCATTTTCAATTGGATTAACAATTTCAAGATATTCTACAATATTATCTTGGTTTAAGATAAGAACTGCTCGTGGCAAAACTTGCAAAGCAGTAAAAACTAATCCTGTCTTTGTCCCAAAATCACGATAATTATAATCTGACACTAAAAAATGTGCTTCATCTCTAAAAGATTCACAACATCTTTCTTGCGCAAATGGTAAATCACGTGAGACTGTGATTAATCGTGCATTAGTATAATCTTTCATATTTTTGTTAAATTTAACAGTTTGAGTATAACAAACACTTGTATTATTTTTAATTAATTTAATTGTTTCTTTTAAGAATTTCATTTTTGATTCTTTTATAAAAGAAGCACTGTTTTCTAAACATTCTAATAATTCTTCATATTTAGCATTAAAAAAATAATCGACTGCTTTATGGTATGTTTCTCTGTTTTCTTTGTTTTTACTTTGATAAGGATATAATTTTTTAAATCTATTTGTAAGGTGGAATTTATCTATCGTGTAATGTACTTTATTTTTAGGAAAATATTCTTGAATAAATTTTACAATATTTTTAATTCAAAGTGCGCCATCTCCTAATACCATAAATTCAATATTGTCATTAACATCATAATAACTTGTAATTAATGTAAGTAATTTATTAACAAAATTAGTTAATTTACTATTTTTTTTAATATATTCTGGAATATTATCTAGCTCTATAACACCTAATTTATCTTGAATTACAGGTCTTTTTTTCGTTGATTTTACCTTATCAAAACCAGTATGAACAGTTGAAAATATACTATGTTTTTTTATTTTTTCTTTTCCTTTTTTCTTTTCATTTCACATTTTTAAATAAGTCCCATCAATTTGAATATATAAAGTATGAGGTATCTTTATTTTTTTATCAGTTTTATTAAGGTAATATTCTTTATCAGTTTTTGCATTTTTCATAATATTTGAAATTGTTTTTATACAAATTTTTACATGTTCCATAGTATCTAAAATATCTTGATATGTTTTTTTCTTGCCAATAAATGATAATATTTTTTCTTTAACAGAATTATTTATTCTTTGTCATTTTTCAATTCCTAAAAGTTTATCCAAAGGAAAAATATATTCTTCTTTACCTGTTTCTGGATTAATTTTATAATATTTTCTTCTTTTAAAAGTTATTTTCCCATTTAAAATAGTTAATGTTCTTGGTTTTATTTCTTTTACTTTATAATCTTTAAATTTTTTTAAAGTTTCATCAATTTTATAATTTTTAAAAATTCATTCATCACAATCTTCTAAATTTTGTTGAATAATTTCAATACTTTGTATATATAACAAATTATTAAAATTCTTAAAAAAATTGTTATCAATATTTATCATTTTTTTACCCTCTTTCCTTAGTTCTACACATTAACACAAAAATAATAAAAATGCAAAAAAAGATATTATTTTTTATTTATTGTGTTATAATCTAATTGTTAATTATTAGCAAATTAATTTAACTGAAAAAAGTAAATTACTTTACTTTTTTTTATTTTGATGTAAAATTATAAATAATAAAAAAAGAACCGTGTCAAGTTCTTCAGTACATGTTTTTCTCTACTTATATTTAACCATATAAAGGAGTAAAAAATGAAAGAATTTAATCCAAAAACAGCAAGTTTACGAACATTTTATCGTAAAATAGATGAATTTTGGCAAAATAAATCACCTAATAAACCATATACTTTGAACGATTTAACCAATGAATTCAATCTTTCTCGCAAGTGAAGATATGATACTTATGCGAGCGAAAAGATAGTTCCTTTGCTTGAAAAACAAGTTGATAGAATAGAAAGTGAAATAATTAACTTTATGATGAAATCACCTGATGGTGCTAAATTATATTGACAACGAGCATTTAATTATAAATATTCACTGCAAGAAAAACAGTTGGAACAAGAATTAAACTTAAATAATCAAGAACCAATAATAGTTAATTTACAAACGGATATTAGAGATATTAAAAAAGAAAGTGATAATAATGCTTAATCATTTTACTTATTTGTTAGAAACGCCTTATTGGTTGTTACAAAATAGTAGTATTGGTAATAAATATCCATTTGCTAAGAAATATGAATTAGTTAATGAAATTAATCAAATTGGGACGCGATATAGTGGTAAAACTATATCAAATATTAAAATGTTTGGTGAATTATTAAAAATTAGTTTATTAATTAAAGAACCAATTTGTATCATTGCTAGTATGTATTGGAGTAAAGATTTAAAAGATAGTGTATTTCAAAATATCTGAAATATGTTAGATGAAAATAATATACCTTATACTATTAATTTATCAAATTTTACTTTTACTTTATCAAATGGGAGCAAAATATATTGTAAAGGATTGCATTCACCAAGTCGGAAAGAAAAATTAAAAGCCTTTGCTGATTTGAATAAATATAAATTAGTTATTGATTGACGAGAAGAATGTGACCAATTTCAACAAAAAGATTTAAGTGATTTAGAATTTGCTATTCGTGGTTATCAAAATAAAATAACAATTAATACATGTAATCCTGAAAGTTTAAAAAGATATATTGTTGGTTATTGTAATGAATTATTACCTTTTAATGAAGAAATAATGCGTAGTAAATATGAGCAAATTAAATATATTGAAAAATGAAATATGAAAATTATTATTCATTATTCTAGTTGAAGATTAAATTATGAATTACCACAAGATAAAGTTAATGAACAATTAAGATTAGAACAATTAGATATTGAAAGAGCAAGAGTATGGAGTTGAGGACTTCCTGGCAATACTAGTGGATCAATCTTTGCAAGATATATTGATATTATGAAAGCAACAGATATTATTCAACCAACTAAATTATTAGGTGGTGTTGATATTGCTAATGCTACTAGTCCTAAAGGACATACAACAGCGGCTAGTTTTTGAATATATAACTCATTTGATAAAAAAGCCTATAAAGTTGCTGAATATACTCATTCAAATGCTACACAACAATTTAAAACTGAATTAGAACAAGTTAAAGATATTTTAGATTTTTATAACAATCAATTAAATCAATACTTTAATTTAATACAACAAGGAATATCAATTAATGTTGATGATAGTGCTTATTCAACATTGCAAAGTTTAAACCGAGAAAAATATAATTATTCTTTTGGTCAATATATGACATTTAAACCAGCACAAAAACAAAAATTTAAAGTAAGACATCGTGTAGAGGCATTCACAATGTTAATAAATACTAATCAATTAAAATGATTATGAGAAAAATGTCCTGTAAGTAAAACCCAATATGAATTAATACAATGAGAAGATAAGCCTGAAGCAAGAGAAGAAAAAGTATTAGACTTATATGATGATACATTTGATAGTGATTTTTATGCTTTACATTTTAAATTAATACCAATGGTTAAGCATAATAGTTCAGCAGATTATAAATTATGACAACAAAGGGAGTGAATAAATTAATGAAAAAAGATATTTATGTAATACATGATGAGCGTGTAATAAATGCAAAAAGACCTTATATGTCTGTTTGTGGACAAGTTAAAAAAAGACTTTGTCAAGAATTAAAAAAAGATAATATCGCAATATGTAAATTAAATTTATATAATGAATATATTAAAAAATATCGAAAAGTTAAAGTATGTGTTCAAGTTTTGGCAAATGAACCAAATTTATTAACAGTAAATATTATTAATTATGCACTTATCTTAAAATTATAGGAGCAAAATAACAATGCATAATACTTTCCCTAGTTTACCAAACTTAAATGATATTAATAGTGTTTTAAAATTTTATAATTATGATTGAACAATTAATTTGGCCAATATTATTGCTCGCCATCAAATGCGATTAGTAAATGGTAAAGATATTTTATTTAAATCTCATCGTAAAGATATTTTAAAAAAATTAAATTGATGATATGAAACTTATAAAATAAAAGAAAAATTAGATAAAAATGAATTAACAGCAAGTTTAATGGGTAAAACTATCTTTGGTTTATTAGAAACTAGTGATGGCAATATTGATTTATGAATTAACCCTTTTAACTTTACATCTCGTGTAAGTAAAATAAATGAAATTGAACAAGGTGCTGATATTTGATTAAATTATCATCAATCAGATAGTGGTTTTATTTTAAATTTAATTTGTACCAAAGATAAAATAGTTATTAAAGGTTGACCTAAAAATAATGAAGTAGTTGTTGGTCAAAGTAAAACACAAATTAAAGATGATGTTAGACCTGTTTTAGTACAAGAATTTAAAAATAAATTAGGTATTGTACCTTTTTGAGAAATGATTAATGAATCTAATCCTTTATTTTTATCAACATCAACAACTTTAAATCCATGACCTACAATGGCAAATTGTTATAAATTACAATTTGATTTAGAAGATAGTTTTAATATTAAATCAAAAGAAAGATATGCAAATCGTACGCATTGATATGGGATACTAAGTGATGATTTAATGACTGCTTATAACAAAGGCAATAAAAAAGTACTACAAGATGTATTTGATGATATTTTTGTTCAATCAAGTTCATCAACAGTAGATGGTCAATTATCCCAATCTTTACAAGTGGTACAAGGTACACCAACCTTAGAAACATATACTGAAGACCAAAAATCTATTATTGAACAAGTATATTTAGCATGTCATTTTTCTAGTCCTTTTGGTGATAAATCAGATAATGATCAAAATAAAACACAGTCATTATTAACTAAAACAAAAGACTTAGAAAAACAAGCATATTTACAGGCATATCGTAAACAATATTATACCAAGATGTTTGATACTGTTTTAAAATATTATGATTTATGAGATGGTAGCGGTGAACGCCCTTATGGATTTGATTTTATTAGTGCTAGTTTAGTTGATCAAATGCGACAAAATGAATTAATTATCGCTAGATTAGATAATGGAACAATGGAACCAATAAGAGCCATAACTGAATATGATAACGTTGACGAATTAGAAGCAACAAAATATTTTGAAAAAGTAGAACAATGACAAGATAAAATGCAAGCTAAAGAAATCGAACATAATAATAAATTACTAGAATATGATGAAACTGGTAATAATCAAAATGCCTTACAAGGGAGAACAGAAATTAAGGAGAATTAAAAAAATGAGTAGAATTAATCCAGGGGTTATGGAAGAATTAAGAAGACAAGCCCATGATACTTTAATAGATATCAGAGAAAACATAAGAGATAATAGACATTGAATGGTATTTCCTTTTAATGTTTATAGTTCATATATACCTGATACTGAAACAGGATGAAAACCTAATAATGCAAAACCAAGTGACTATGGTAGTTATTCACGAATATTTGATAATATGGAAAGTACTATTGCACAATGACAAGGTAGTTTAAAAATAGTCCAAAAATATAAAGGTGAAGAAATTACTATCTTAACGATTGATGATTTTAATAAACAATCTATTAATTCAACAATATGAGCAAATAATGAAACACCTTTTGCAATAAAATTAAAAGATGAAAATAATAATGTTTATTGAAAATTAATTGCTGGTGAAAACATTTATGATATTAATAGAATGTTAGAATACTTAAAGCAATACAAATTAAGTTATTTTGTTAATAATGATAATAAAGCAGATAATTTTTATACAAAAGAAGTTAAAGTTGGTAAATATTGAGATGCTTATATGATTGATGATAGAAGTTCAATCCAATTCGGTGAAGCTAAATTCGAACAAGTATTTACTCAACAATCAACCGAAAGACAATATACTTTATTAATTTTAGATGAAGATGCTGATAAATTAAATATTAATGATTATTATAATTTTTATACAGTATTTAATGATCGTGGTTTAAATATTGGTGGTGGTGATATTAATTCTGCACCCCAAGATAGACAATGATTATATCCATCAAATGTTATTAATTATTATTCACCTTATGATGGTAGTTTTTTATGACAAGAAATTACCTTTTCAAGTATTAATGACAAAATTAGTAATAGTGGTTTATCAGTACGACAATTTATACAAACAAGTGCCCCAGGTGAAGGTTATTGTTTTCCTAAAATAACTTATGATGAAAAACTAAATAAAGGTATTGTTGAATTAGATGAGATTTTATTAAAAGACCCAGGGGTTATAGCAGTGGCAGTTAAATTTTATGGTAATCCTATCTTTTTTGATATGCCAGTTATTGGCCGACCAATTATTAAAGGTCAATTTAATAAAAAAGTAATGAATTCAAGAGATTTATTAATGTATAACATGTTTCCTGCACCACCTGATAAAGTAAATACTTATGCATCACCCGAAGTAAGTTGATATAACATTCAAGGAATACAACCAACAATAATAACTGGTTATAAAGACTGAAAAACAGATATGGAAAGCAGATACGACTTTTGAAAACAGAAAAATAGTGAGGGTATTGTTATAACTGACCCCGCCACTACATCAGCAACTAATTCTACTGTTGGTAGAAATATTCATAAAGAAGATAAAGATTCTAAATTTTACTGGTCTAAAGATTGAAAAATAACACCACCAGCAAAAATAAAAACAAACAGTGGTACAGTTGATAATATTATTACTACCCAGGCATCATCTTATTTTAGAAGAAAAGATGAATTCGGTAATACCGTTGGTCAAGTTCAAATTGAATATAATAAAATGGGCGCATGTAATGTTTGAGATATTTTAAATATGAATAATTTTATTAATCGCCAAATTACAGTATTACCTTTAAACTATACACAAAAATTAGTATTTAATCCTTTTACTATACCGGGTGGTGTTGGTAAATTCTTAAACTTTATTTCATTTGGTATTCCCTGAGGTTGAGTAATTAATCAAAATGAAAAATCATGACCTAATTTCCAATGATTTAATGGTTTTATGAGTGCAAATATTTATAGTTTTTATAATGATGCATTTTGATCTGAAAACTCAAAAGGTAAAGGTTATTTACCATTTGAAATATTTAGAGAACAAGGGAATGATAAAGTTGGTGCTATTTTTGGAGCAAATGCTACTAGTTTGGGTTTTACTACTTTATTAACAGACAAATTAAAAGGTACTGTTTTAACTAAGGATGGTAAATCAACAGAACGAATAACTTATTCAACTTATAATTTAAAACAATTAAATCCTAAAACTAATCGTATCTATTTAATTAACGAATTAGTAAGAGCAGTTGATGCACAAACACCAGTTAGTGATAGTGAAAAAGATAATGATTGTGAATTCTTACAAACACCAGATGGTACAAATTGTAGTTATATAATTGATATGTTTTCAATTCAAGCATTATATAAAGGTAATTTTGAAATTATCTTTTATGCTGATAACCCATATACTAACAATGAAGAAGATTATTTAAAATTATCAGTATGAAGTTTTCGTGGTAAAACAAAAAGTGTATTAAACAACTATTTACGAGATATGACAACTAATTATAAAACTAGTTTCTTATTACCCCATGACTATGAAATACCAACATTTAATTATCCAAAATATGTATTACCACCAGTACCATATAACTATAAACCATATACAATAAATATTATGCGTTCTGATGTAGTATTACCATTATTAACTAGAATTACAGCACCAGCACAATGTAAGCAAGATTCATTTAATAATTTATTTTCTGATGAATTTAATGAAGGCTATTATGAAACTGAAATTGATTTAAAACAAATTGACCCAACAATTCAAAGTATTAGTAAATTCCAAGATGCTTATAAAACTATTGAAATAAGTAATTTAGGTAATTTACAAGTTGAGTGTGCACAAGCAAATATAGAGAATTTTATTCCTAATAGAAATGTTGATATTTTAGGTGGTTTAAATAGTTGCAATAATTCTTATGGTTCATTAGAGAATATAACTTTATATGAATCGGGTTATTCACAAACTGATAAAGTTAATTTTGAAAATACAATAACTTTATATACAGATAATATAAATAATGAAATTAAAACATTTGCTACCGCTTTTACTAATGGTTTACCAAAAAAGAATTATTTTAATATATATAACACACCAAATTATAACTATGATTTAAGATTTTTATTACAAATAACAAAATTATTTAATCACGACAAAGATAAAATTAAAGAAACATATTTACAAGCATACTATACAAATAATATGAAATTAAAAATTAGATTTACAAAAGCATTAATTGCTAAATTAGTATTTATTGAAATAGGATATTTTGGTAATAATAAAGATATAACAATAGATGTTTCTAATCCAAATGTTTTGGGAATTAGAAATAAAGGCGATAGTCCAGTTAAAATTACAATTAAACCAAGATAAAAATAAAAAGAGATGTAAAATCTCTTTTTCTATTCTCCGTTAACTTTTACATTACCATCATTATCAATTATTAAGTCGGGTAATTTTTGTTCTTCACCATTTCAACGATAAACTAATTTAAAATATTTCCTGTTGTCTTCAGACCAATATTTAATTTTAAGTGAATCTCTATAAACAAAATATAATTCTTTTTGTCTTTGTTTTCCGACAATAGAATCACCATAATTAATCAATATTTTATCTTTACCATTATTATTAGGTATTATTTGTTTTGGAAATTCATCATTTTTAAATTTATTTATATTTCATTGATTATTTCCTTTTCATACTACAAAATATCATTTATTATCAATATTATTAAATGGTTTTTCTTGTGGTGTTATTCATTCTAAATTGTCTTTTATTTCTTGCTTATTTGTATTTATTTGATTTTCTTCTTTTAATTTTGCTAATTGTTCTTTTGTATATTCTTGTGTTGTATTACAAGCAACTAAACTTGTTGCACTTGTTCCTACTAATGATATTGTACTAATGATAATTAATAATTTTTTCATATGTATATGTCTCCTTTTTACTTATTTAAAATTATTTAATAATATATTCAAAATCCACCTCTAAATGGAGTATTTTGTTTTGCACTAATATAAGCGCTGTTTCTAGATGCATAACTAACATTTAAAAAATCACCAGTATAAAGTATATTTTGATTTCTAATAGAATGAAATCCCACATCGTTATTATTTAAACTTAAATTTGAAAAAGAATTTGCCACCCTTAATCCACTAATTATTTCTCAATTGCTTGGTGGATTATTTCCTGTAATTCCCCAACTCGAGGGCTTATTAACCAAAATATTTCTATTTGGATAAATACTACCTATATCAAAAGTTATTTGTCCATTTTCATTAAAAAATTTTGTCTGTCTTTTTATTCTGTTTAATTTATTTGTTTTAAAGTCATTAGTTTTAATTTCTTCATATTTTTGAAAGTTACTATTAGCAATTACTGCTGGTGCAGTAGTTCCGCCAATTAATACACTTAATAAATTAAGTAATTTTTTCATACTTGTTTTTCTCCTTTTCTTAATCTTGAAACTTTTTATCAAGATCTACCTGCATTATATATATATATATATATATGCAAGCAAAGATATTAAGTTTAGGGGTTATATAAAAAGTATTGTATTAGTAAAATATTAATATATAATAAAAGCATAGGTTTAATCTTTTTCCGTAAAAAGAGTTATGCTGACTTGTTAATCGAACAAGGATAAAAAAAGAGGAGTTTATAAAATGGCACTTACAAAAGAACAATTAATAGAACAAGGTTTAAGTGAAGAGATTGCGGAAAATATCTTAAATCAGTTTAATAATGAAGCAAAGCAAATTAGAGAAAGTGTGCAAAAACGCGAAGATGTTATATCAAAAGAAGACTTTATTAAATTATCTAATGAATTAGATGAATTAAAAGCATTTAAAGATGTTCCATCTACTAAAATTGAAGATATTAAAACTAATTTAGATAAAGTTAGTGGTAATTCTTTATCTGAAAAAATGCAAACTTTAAAAGAATTAAAACCTGATTTGTTTGTTGAAGAACAACCATCAGTTTCACCAACTAATTTTATTAAAGATATGATTGAAAAATCTAGTGAAAATAAAAATGAAGAAATTGAAACTATTAAAGAAAAAGGAGCATATACTCCTGATGAAATTAAAAAAATAACTGATTATACACTTAAAAACCTTAGATAATAAGGGAGTGAAATATTATGGCAACAATTAACTTGCCACAAGTACCTTTTATATTACAAGGTAATACAACAGACCAAAAAGCGTATGTTGATATGGTTAATGCTTTATTGCGTGGACCTTTATATAATGAATATGCAAGTATTATGCAGTATGCTACTGCAACCGCAGAACAAGTTGCTTGATTACCAAATGCAGGACAAGCACTATATAATTTAACTCATCGTGTGGTATGACAAGATGATTATTCATTACCAAATGGTGGGACAACTCAAACAATGGGATTAACAAGAATTCCAGTTCCTATTGATAAAAGATTTAATTTAAAATTAATGAATGAAGCTTTTGACTTAGCATTAATAGAACAAAATATTAAAAATGGCGTTATTGCTGATGCTATTTCTAGTGTTGTACAGAATAAATTTGTTAATTTAGAATGTGAATTAATTCAGGCTATTTATGATTATTGTTTAGCAGATGGTCAATATGAAGTAATTCCATTTCGTAGTTATACAGCAGAAAATGCAGATGATGCAAATAAAGCATTCTTTACATTAAATGAAACTTTGATTGAATTAACAAATCAAATTAGTAATTTATATTTTGGTTTACCAACAGATAAAATGTTTATGGTTTTAGGTCGAAGATCATATTTAGGATTAACACCTGCTTTTTTAAAAGTAATTGGTTCACAAGCACAACTAAAATCGATGGTTAATGGTGAATTATATGAAAATACAGCAATGGGTATTCCAGTATCAAAAAGCTTTCATTTAGAAAAAACATATACAAAAGGACAAGTTAACCGTGATAAAGGTTATAATTTTACTAATGTAAATGGTTTAATTATTAATAAACAAGTATGAGCTTATCCAATTAATATGGATACTATTCAACAAGTTTTAGATAATGATACTGCTAATCCTAAATGAATTGGTAAAGTTCAATATGCAACACCAACTATTTTATATCCTAAAACATGTAAAATTATTTTGGAAAAACAACCAAGCCAAGATGAAATTACTGCCGCTAAAAGTAATCTAAATAAAACTTTTAGAGTTCCAGTTGATTATCTAATTTCAGCATCAAAACCAGAATCAAAACCAAATAATCAAGGTTAATATAAAATGAATTTACTAATATTACGCGTTTTAACTTTATTAGTATCTAATTTAGAAAATAAACCTTTAATAAGTAAATTTGTAAATTTAATTAATAGAGTTAATCAAGTTAAAAATAAAATATTAAAGCCAATTAATTATATTAGTGATAAATATAATAAAATTACAAATAAAGTTGAAGATATTTATCAGTGATTAAATCCATTTACTTATTTAGATTTAATTAAAAAAGGTCATAAAAAAGAAATTCAACAAATATTAAGTCAATTAGAAAAAGATAATAATATTAAAAATAGAAAACAATTTAAAAATGAAAATTATTTAAATACTAATTGACAACCTTTAAATAGTAGTTGACTTGATAGTGGTATGTTTAATATTACAAATAAATTAACTTTAACAGGTAATTTAACTATTTTAATATATACAAAAACAGCAAAACATCCGAAATTTTATGGACCTTATGTTTATCCTAGTGTTCCAGTTGAAATATGAAAATTATTAAGTAATGCTGTATCTAATGCAGGATCTTTATTTTGGCGTTATTGATTAAGAAAATGATTACCTAATCATTTAAGATATTATATTAAAAAACGATTACCACAAGCATTAAAAGAAAAATATCCCAAAGGAACTACTAAATTAACATTACCAACAGTTCAAAAATTACAACAAATTAAAAAGTTTATTAATAATTTAAAAATTGGACATTTTAATTTTAATTTTGCTGGTGAAATTAATAATAAAAAATGATATCGTGAACGCCGAAGTGATGTTAAAAATATTAAGAATTTATATAAAACACCAGTTAAAAATATTTTTTACAAAACTAATCAAACTATTAAAAAAATTAAGAAAGCAAAAGCAAGAGTTAATAGTTATAAGCCAAGTAATTTAAAAAATAAATATCGTAATAAATTAAGAGGTGTATTATATGAAAAATAATTTAAATAATTTATTATTTATAACAGTTGAAGATGTTAAAGAAAGTAAACTTTGACAACCTATTAATGAAAGAAAACAATCTGCTTATAATGATAATTTAATTTATAATGCTATTTTAAAAACTAGTTTATGAATGGATAGATTATCAGGTGGAACAATTTCCGATAAGATTAATAAAAAAGAATTATTTCCATGAGTAAAAAAAGATAATACTGGTTTAATTGAATATGATAAATGATTAAGTTATATTCAATCTGCTTGTTTATTAGCAGTTATTAATTGATATTTACCAAAAGGAGTAAATGATTTAACTGGTAGTGCATCATTTTCACAAGGTGGAGTTGCTTATTCACAAACTAATGACCCTGAAGCAAATGAAAATATTACCAGAGATGTTAAAAATGCTTTAAAATTAGCAGGTGAAATAATTGATATTATATCTAGTAAAACAGTATCTAGACCATATAATTATAGTTTAGATAATTATGCTCATTCATGAGAAGAAGAATATAAACATATTAGTAAAAAAACTTTTTATCCAACATTATTATTTTGATTAAAAGAACGATTGCAAACAGATAATTCAATAAATATTTTTTATCCAACTGTTAATGATTTTTCTAAAATTGATTATAACGAATATATTAAACTTATTGTTCCATTTGATAATGATAGTATTTATTATGAAAATAATGTCTGAAAAGCAAAACAAAGTGGCGATATTCCAACAGATATTATTAAAGATAGTGATTTAAATAAAAATTATATTGAAAAAGTTGATGGTAAATATATTGTAAAAACATCACAAGATATTAATCTTAAACAAGATAAATTAGTAAGCGGTACAAATATTAAAACTATTAATGGTTCTTCATTATTAGGCAGTGGTGATATTCCAACAGATATTATTAAAGATAGTGATTTAAATAAAAATTATATTGAAAAAGTTGATGGTAAATATATTGTAAAAACATCACAAGATATTAATCTTAAACAAGATAAATTAGTAAGCGGTACAAATATTAAAACTATTAATGGTTCTTCATTATTAGGCAGTGGTGATATATCTATTAGTGGTGGCAATGATTGAGAAGTTGTTAATACTAGTGATTTTGTATCTTTTTCTGACAAAAAATATCAAATTAGAAATTATGATTCTACAAAATATATATACAAAATATGAATTGGTATTAATCAAAATGACGGAGATATTATTAATATTATGTTTGAAACATATAAAAATCATTATGAATTTAATTTATTTGCTGCCTTTAATAGTATAAAACTTAAAAAAAATGGCGAAATAATTTCTGAAAATAATAAATTAATGGCATTACATGTTGAAAGAAAAAAATAAATTATTCAAATAATACAGAATTAATGACTGATGAACCGCATTCTATTTATAAGCGTGATATGGATACTGATTTTTCAAAAGAAACATCGGATTCTTATGATATAGTGATAAGAAAAATAAAGAGTGCAACAACTATTAATGAATTAAATTTATTTGAAAAACATCCAATATGAAGAATTATTTCAAATAATAGAAATGATATTAAAGAATTATTCAATAAAAAATGATTAGAATTAAATAAAAATGAATAAAAAATTAAATGAGGTAAATAATTATGAAACAAGATAAAACAACTTGATTAAAGGGTGCCTTACCTTGAAATTGATTTAAAAAAGACCCTATTCCGACTTATAATTGAACTCATAAAGATATTAGAGAATGAGAAAGGAAATATAAAATTCGTAGTTGAGTAGTTAGTTTTTATACATTGATATTTTTAGCATTAAATTGTTGATTAGAATATGGCATGATTAATGCAATAAAAGATAATATTAATTGATATAATTATGGTCAATATTGAGGTAATGGAATTGCCATATTATTAACCCCTTTATTTACACACGGAATTCAGGGTATATTTGTTGCTAGTAGTAAACCAAAAGTAGATATGAAAATTGATATACCACGATTAAAAATATCTAAAATGGGATTAGTATTTACAATATTACCTTTAATTACTTTAATAATTTCTTTAATTATTATTTGAATTGATAAATCAAAATGAAAAAAAGACCATTTAAGACATTGTTTAGAATGTCGAATTAATCCGCGTGTTATTCAACCAAGAATAGCAAAACAATGAAATAATTTAGATGGTATAACATAAGAAAATAACAAAGAATTAAATTTAAAATAGACTATATATTAGGGGTGGTTGATATTTTTGGGTGGTTATATAGTTTAATTTATAAATTATTTTGTTTTGAAAAAATAGATGGCCACTGTTTGAGTAAGGATAAGAAAGGAAATATTAAAATGGAAATTAGTAATGAAATAGTAATTGCTTTACTTGTATTAGCAGGTGCAGGCGGAATGGGTAGTCTTGGTATTCTTGGATTATCTGCTAAAAAAATTAAAAAATATAAAGCAGAAATTAGAGAATTAAGAACTGCTGTTATTGCCCACGAAAAACATTTACGAGGGCCTGATTATGCAACAGAATTAGCATTAAAAACAGGTCAAATTAAAAATGTTAAAAAACAAGTTAAAGTAAATGACAAAAAACAACAACAAAAAGATGCTATTAGACAACTAACAAATAGCATTTAAAAAATAACCAATTAAGGTTATTTTTTATTTTTCTTTATTGTGTTTTATATAAAAATTAATAAGATGTTCTATTCGTTGTGAATAAGTAAGGCCATTAAATTCATTTCAAACTTTTTCTTCATTTTCATTTAAGTAAATATTAACATTACGAATTAATTTAGAATAATATTTTTCTGTTTTTTGATTATATGAATTTTTCATAATATTAACCTTCATAATTAGCAATAATAATGGCATCTCGTAAATGATTACTTATTTTCTCATTATTATAGAATCAACCTTTACCATATTGATAAGTTAAATTATTATCTTTATCATATTTTCATATACAACTATCATTATATTTACTTAAATTTTCCATATTTTTAACAACTGATTTAGTATGTTTTGGTGATACTCAATTAACATTATTTAATTCGTGTGTATCATATTTAATTACTCCAATTATTTTTAATAAATCATCACGGTCTTTTGAACCATTAGCATTTGTATATAAACAATCTTCAATATTAATAATTGCATCTTGTTTTAACTTATCTAAAATAATATCGGTTTGTGTAATTCAATAATGATTTGTATATTCAGATTTATCAATTAATTTATTATCTTCAAAAATAGCAACGGCCGTAGTGCCAGTTCCTGATGGGTCAATACCTATTTTTATCAAGTCGCTCATTCCTCATCGTTGTTAACTGTTGGTAATACATTTGATATATCTTCTTCTTTTACTACATTATTATCTGTCAATCTTTCATTTGATTCATGTAATAAATTATTATTTGATATATTTTCGTTGCTAATTTGACTCTTATTTATGTTTATATTATTATCATTATCAATATAAATCTTTTCATCATTAGTTGTAATAACTGCTTGGTCTGATTTATAAGCTTGTTGTAATTCGACTGACATAATACCTCATTTTCGCAATAAACTAGTTAATACTGTTTTAAGTGCCATTTCATCAAAACTAGCAATATAAAATGATTTATTTTTAGCATAAGTTTTAGAATATTTCATAAAATGATTTTCCATTTGTTCTTTTGTCATATATAATGTTTTTTCAAAACCATTAACCATTTTAAAATATGCTACATAACCTATAATTGGTAATTTTTCTCTTTCATCTTCATTTTGTATTCAATTAAAACTAGTTCCTTTTAATCTATCATAATTTACTAATTCATTTTCTCTGACGTCTGATACTGACATATCTAAATATTGACCGCTTCTTTGAGCTAATTGAATATAACCTTTATAACCCATTTGAAATTGTGCTTGATTAATTCATTCTTGGATTTCACGACCATTAATAATTCTTGTTATTTTAGTATTATATGGAACGACATAAGCATATCCGAATTGCTTTTCCATAGGTAAATTTAATAAAACACCTTGATAACAAGCGGTCATAATTGTTTTTGGGTCTGCTTTTTGTAATAATTCATTACTGTTTGATATTGAAACTATATTACTCTTAAATCTTGCAATTTCATTTTCATTTGAAAATTTACTTTTTATTCATTCTGTTGCTTTATCTGTTCTTAAAAATTCAACAATATTTGCCATATTATTTTTCTCCTTTATTTATTTTAAAATTAATACCTTTAATACCAATTAAATTAATATCTTTATTACTATCTCATTGTTCTTTAATTTCATTTTTAACAATTTGTTCATCAACAATTAAATAGTTTTTAATAAGATTAATAAGTTCTAATTTATCAGCTTTTTGTAAAAAATCATCATTAATACCTATAACTTCAATATCTTTAACTAATAATTTTTCTTTACGAAAATTACTAGTAATAATTTTTAATTCTTGCATTTGTTTTGCTACACTTTTAATTTCTAAAAATTGTTCTTTTTTGTGATTTTCAATAATTTCATTTTGTTTTTGAAATTGAATATTAATAACACTATTTTTAAAAGAATCATGATTACTTTTAATATTATTTTCTAAATTCAAAATATCTTTTCTAATAAAATTTAATTCATCTTTAAAATTTTTTATTAATTCTAATGGTTCTCTAAAAATATAATCAATTTTTGAAACTACTAGTTTTAAATCTTTTAGTGATTGTGATTTATATTCTCCATTTATTAATCAAGCTTGTTGTCGATATATAAATTCTGCTAATTCTTGCCCATTTTCATCAATTCATTTTTTAATTGTTAATGCTTTTAAACTTAATTCTTTAAAATCATTTCCTTTTAAATAAAATGGATAAGTAATATTTTTAACTTCATTATTTAATTTTAAGTCTTCCATAATTAAATTTCCTCCAAATTCATATTCATAATTAAATTATCAATATACTCATAAGCACCGTCTTCTGAGTGACATTCTTCTAATGCTATATTAAATAAGTCTTCTTCGGTATAAACCTTACCATCTTCATCTTTTCACATATTTACTCACATCCTTGTCATTTAATATTTTTGTTTTCTAAATCAATAATTGTAGTTTTACAATAATTTAAATTTTCAGAATAAATTCTTGCCTCATCAAATGTATAAAAATATGTAGTATTTAAGCTATATTTATCTTTTGTTACTAATAAGTATCTTTTATTCATAATTTATCACCTCATAATCTGCTTCTTCATCTGCTAAATAATCACTAATTAAACTTTTAACTTCATCAATTTCATATCATTTGCAATTTAAGTCAAAATTTGTTGGCAATGAAATATTACCCACATGTCGTTCCTCATCACCAAATTTAAGATATAAATTTAACTCTAAATTATCTGAATAATCACTATCAATTTGTGCATAAATAATATCTTTATTGGTAATTTTTAATGCTTTATTACATATCATTTTTTATTTCCTCCTAATTTTGTTTTCCTAATGCTCAATGTTCATCAGTCATATCTTCAAATGATACTGAATAACTTTTAAGCATTAATTCATTTAATTTATTTTCTTGATTACATTTAAAGCAATAACCTCAATATCTTTTTTTAAGACAAATTTTATTTAACTTTTTCATATAAACCTCCTAAATTATTCCTTTGATTTTTTGGTCAATTTGTAATATTTTTCAACCATCAGAAGCTAAATCTAAAATATCGTTAATTTTGTAATATTGCATATAAGAAGCAATAACATCTCATTTATCTTTAAATAAATTTAAGTACATTTTGGCTCATTCTAAACATTGCAAATCATAATGTTTTTTATGATGTGAAATACGACAATTAATAGGTTGACAATTAACTCAATAAAATGATGTTGTTATTTCATTTCAAGTTTTATTAATATATTTACTTTTATATTCTGTCATTTATTTTTTCCTCCTAGTTTTAACTCGCTGGCACTCACTCCCAAGTGAAAGTGCCAAGCGAGAATTAGTTATATAAGTATTTATCTATTTACTTACTACGCCATCCGCCTCACTGGGGGTGAGCGGTGGCGATATGTTAATTGTTTGAATGTTTAATAATCCACAGTTGTTTTTTTAATATTGACGCCAGACATATATATGTCTTCCTTTATCCGTGCCCATTTGTGCTTTTGCTCTGGGATTTGACGTTCAGTTTTTAAATTAAAAATTCACTCGCATTTTAAAGGACCAAATGCTATAAAACTCCAACCAACCACACTTTTCGCAAATTTAATTGTAAAGTCACTATCTCTATTTTTATTGTCGTTTGATATTAACCTTGGACTTATCACGACTATCGCTTAGTTCTAATGAACCAGCGCCGATTTACATTTTTCCTCATACACTATTTCAGTACTTGCCTCGGCCGGCTGTGGAATAAAAACACTTAGTTATTTAAAATAACCGTTTCGCTCTGCATTAAGTTGTTTTATAAAATTTAAGTTTTAATAAACCAGTTTCATAATCAAAGATAATTTTTGAATTTTCTAGGCGTTTATAAAACCGCTTTTGTGTTTTATCTTTTACTTTATTCAATAAATCTTTATGTTTTTCACAAGTTCATAAAACTTTATTTGATAAAAATTCTTCGGTAATGAATGATATTGCTTTATAGCAATTATCAACATCACATATTGTTTGTTGCTTATTAATTTTCATTACCTACTCCTTCCTTTATTAAGTTTTTTTATTAGCAAATTAATTAACTGAAACAGAGAAAGGACAACACCTTAAAATTGGAGAAAAAACAGGTACACTTTATAAAGATTTCTAAGATATTTAATAAATGTGTAAACAACTTAAAGAGGGTATCAAAAAGTTGTAATAAAAAGTTTCTATTTTAAGAATTTAAGATGCTGTCCTTTCTCTGAATCAATTAATAATTTTGGTTTTACAAATAAAAAAACCATTTTAGTAAATGGTTTATTATTTTTATTCAATTTCTATGTATTTGTTAAAACCCTTCTTTTTTACATGCGACCAATTATTTGTTTGACATAAAGTGACTAGTTCTAAGAGCGCTCGTGGTTGAATAAATGGTTCTCCCCCTAAAAATGGGTAATCCCCTCAATTTGAAAGCGCTCTTTAGCGTCTCTAATCGCCTTAAAAAGGTCACTGACTTCCATTACATTCCGATTAATGAGAGGAATCATTTCCTGATTACTACATCCTTTGCAATTAATAATACAACCTTGCATTCATAATGCGAATCGTTTTCCAGGTCCTTCAATGGTTGAAAAAGAAACAAAACGATTAAAATTAATTAAATTACTCATTTTTTATTTAAAACAATATTCAATTTGATGACCATTTGCTTGTGCTGTACTAATATTGTTTCTCCAGCTTTAAATTTAGTTTGATTTGCAAAAATAAATGAACTCAGTCCATCAACGACATGCTTTTCAATACTATTTAACAAATCACGACCATCTTTTTTATAATCAGCATCCTGAATAATAATTGGTAAAATTTGTGGTAACTCCATAAATTCTAATTTAATCTTATATTTTTCTCAAATAGCTGTTTGAATGGGCTGTAATTTTTGTGTAATTAATTTTGCTTTAAAATTAATATCCTTAATAAAATTAAACGGAATAATATTATTTCCAATTCGCCTAATTAGGTTTGTTTTAACACTATTAGCATAAGCTCGAATTAATCCGCCAGCTCCTAATTTAATTCCCCCAAAATAACGAATAACTAAACAAACAACATTAGTCAAATTATGATGAAGTAAAATTTCTAAAATTGGTTTGCCAGCAGTATTAGTTGGTTCGCCATCATCACTTTTTCGAATAATATTTTTATTTTTCCCAATAATGTAGGCGTAACAGTTATGAGCAGCGTTTGGCTGTTGATTTGTTTTAATAAATTCAAGTGTATCATGTTCGAAAGTAACTTTTTGCAATAAACAAAGGAAGCGTGATTTTTTAATATTTATTTCATTAATAATTAATTTAGTTTCTTTTAGTTCTTGCAAGTTTTTCACCTTCCTTTTTATCTTTATTTTATCTTCATTATATTATCTTTTTTTCCTTTTTTTGATATAATTATTTTGCAAAAAACCGAAATTAATAATTTACTATAATAAGAGGCAATAGGAGAAATTGGAATGTGAATAAAATACGCAGTTCGTTGAGGAGAGTTCTTTGATAATGAGATTAAAAAACCGTATTTTAAACAATTGTTAAAGAATATTGATAGTGAATATCAAAATAAACTTTGTTACCCTGCAAAAACAGATATTTTTCGTTTATTTACATTAATTGAGCCTAATGATATTAAAGTTGTTATTATTGGACAAGATCCATATCATGGTCCAGGCCAAGCAAATGGTTTAGCTTTTAGTGTTAATGATGGTATTAAAACTCCGCCAAGTTTAGTCAATATTTTTCATGAATTAAAAAAAGACTTAGGTGTTGATCATTATGCTAGTGGTAATTTAGACCATTGATCTAAAAAAGGTGTTTTTCTATATAATACAATTGGAAGTATTGTTGCCAAAACGCCTTTAAGTCATAAGGATATTGGTTGAACTAATTTTAGTCAAAATTTGATTATTTATTTAAATGAGATTCGTAATGATATTGTATATGTTTTATGAGGCAATTATGCAAAACAGTATGGTGAATATATTTTGAATAAAAGTAATATTATTAAGGGAGCACACCCATCACCTTTTAGTTACAATTTATTTAAGGATCAACATTTTTTTGTAAAAATTAACGATTTACTTTTAAAAAATAAAAAAAACATAATTGATTGAAAAATGTAATGTATAATTGATATATGTAAAATATTGACAGGACAAGAGGATTTATTTTATTAATATAGATTGTGGGGATATTATGGGTCTACTAATATCATTTAGTGATATATCAAAAATCTTATATAGTAATAAAATGGCATATATTGCTAGTGGTGTTATTGGTGCTCTTTTTATTATTTATTGTATTTATAATGGTTTATATTATTTAATTAATCCTAAACGTTATCATGGTATTCGTTTTACAACAAAAAATATTGCGTATATTACAATGTTGTCAGCAGTTTCTGCAACAGTTACTATTATTATTTCAATAACAGTACCAATTACGGTTTTTCCTCCTGTGCGGATTGCTTTTGAAGGTTTAATGGTTAAAATTAGTGGATTTATTTTTGGGCCAATTGTTGGACTTTTATCGGGGGTTGTTACTGATTTAATTGTTATGTTATTTGTTCCTTCTTATCTCCATGTTGCTTATATTATTGTAATTGCTTCATATGGATTTTTGTCAGGTTGTGTATCTTCAATTAATCGTGCCGTTGGTAAGCATAAATGAGTTTTATTTATGTTAACAAATATTTTTATTTTAATTTTTGGAACTTTTGCTGGAGTAATGACATGATATTCACCATTTGAAACCATTACATTATTTGCTGGATTGGAAGTTAGCAAAATTGTTTTAATTTATATTATTGGTTTTGGCACAGGGGGAACTATTATTATTATATGAATTATTATGTTTGTTTATCGTCATTTTGATAAAACAAAAAAACTTTATTGAGATTTAGTTGCTATTATTATGCTTGCTGTTGTTAATGAATATTGAGTCACCACCTTGATATCCGCCTGGGGGGATATCGCCTTTTTAACGGTGTCACAGAATAAAAATGGTGGAACAGATGGTTATGGGGTAACTATGATTACGCGATTAGCAATGGCACCAATGAAAGTATTATTTAATTCGGCAATTATTTATATTACATATCGGGCTGTTTCCCCATTAATTCATAAAGATACTAATGCAAATTTACAATATTAAAATCTTGAAAAAATAACTTTTATTGAAGTTATTTTTATTTATCTCTATATAATGATATTAGAAGTTATAGAATGGAGATGAAAATAATGAAAGTGAATTCACAAATTAAAAAATTGATTGATTTGGAATTAAAACGTCAACAAAATCATGTTGAATTGATTGCGTCAGAAAATTATGTTAGTGAGGCAATTTTAGCTATTACAGGATCAATTTTAACTAATAAGTATGCTGAAGGATATCCATTTCACCGATATTATGGAGGATGTGAATATGTTGATCAAGTTGAACAATTAGCAATTGATAAAGTTAAGGAGTTATTTCAAGCTGAACATGCTAATGTTCAACCACATTCAGGTAGTCAAGCAAATACTGCTGCTTATTATGCTTTGCTACAACCACGTGATACTATTTTAGCAATGGATTTAGCAGCAGGTGGTCACTTAACCCATGGTCATAATGTTAATTTTTCTGGTCGATTATATGATTTTCGTAGTTATCAAGTTGATCCTACAACCGAAATGTTAGATTATAATGCAATTGAAAAAATTGCAATTGAAGTAAAACCAAAATTAATTGTTGCTGGAGCCAGTTCCTATTCATGTGAGATTGATTTTAAAAAGTTCCGTGCAATTGCTGATAAAGTTGGAGCCTTATTAATGGTAGATATGGCTCATATTGCAGGATTAATTGCCGCTGGTTTACATCAATCCCCAATTCCATATGCTGATGTTGTTACTTCAACAACACATAAAACATTGCGTGGACCTCGTGGGGGTTTAATTTTATCAAAGCAAAAATGAGCAAAAAAAATTAATAGTGCTGTTTTCCCAGGTAATCAAGGTGGACCATTAGAACATGTTATTGCCGCAAAGGCACAATGTTTTTTAGAGGCATTGGAACCAGATTTTAAAACATATCAAGCAGAAATTATTAATAATGCAAAAGTCCTAGAAAAAACATTAAAAGCAAATAATCTGCGTTTAGTAGCTAATGGAACAGATAACCACTTATTAATGATTGATGTTAAAAGTAGTTTAGGAATTTCGGGACAAATGGCGGAAAAAATTCTACAAAAAATTGGTATTATTTGCAACAAAAATATGATTCCATTTGATAAAGAATCATCAATGGTTACTAGTGGGATTCGGTTAGGAACAGCAGCTATGACAACACGTGGTTTTGAGAGCAAAGAATTTAAACAAATTGGAGAAATAATTTATAATGTTTTAAAAGAACCAACTGAAAGTAATATTGTTAAATATCAAGAAGAAGTAAAAAACTTATTAAGTGATTTTCCAATTTACTCAACTTGAAAATTACAAGAATAATTAAATTTAGAAATAACAAGTTAAAATATTGATTATCCTATTATTTTTAGTTATAATATTATTGCTTTATACATTAGACCCTGGTACGGAATGATGTGAGGAGGCAGTGACATGAGACAAACAACTATCTTAAATTTAACTAAAGTTGAAAAAAAATGATATGTGATTGATGCTCAAGGTCTAGTTTTAGGACGTTTAGCAAGTAAAGTTGCAATGATCTTAAGAGGAAAAAATAAACCATCTTATACTCCACATGTTGATTGTGGTGATAATGTTATTATTCTTAATGCTGATAAAATTAATTTATCAGGAAATAAATTAAAGGGTAAAATGTATTATCATCATTCACAACATCCCGGGGGATTAAAACGAACAACAGCAAAGGATATGTTAGTAAAAAAACCAATTTATCCTGTTGAACACGCAATTAAAGGAATGTTACCAAAAAATAAATTAGGAAGTAAATTATTCCGTAATTTATTTGTTTATGCTGGTAATGAACATCGACATGAAGCACAACAACCAATTAAATTAGAATTAACTAATAAATAAAAGGAGAAAATATGGCAAAAAAACAAGAAGTTATATATCATGGTACAGGAAGAAGAAAATCTTCTATTGCCCAAGTTGTATTGACTCCTGGTAAAGGGAATGTTGTTGTGAATGGGAAACCAGCATTAGAGTTTTTTCCATATGCAACATTAGTGCAAGATTTGGAACAACCTTTAGAGATTACTGGTTCAAAATCAGAATTTGATATTCGTGTTAAAGTATCTGGTGGTGGTTTTACCGGACAAGCTGGCGCAACAAGATTAGGAATTGCAAGAGCCCTAGTTGAAGCGTCACAAGATTATAAAACTTTATTGAGACATGCTGGCATGCTAACTCGTGATGCTCGTATTAAAGAACGAAAAAAATATGGGTTACATGGGGCTAGAAGAGCACCGCAATATTCAAAAAGATAGATTTCAAAAAAGTACATTTTACTTTGCAATGTACTTTTTTAATTTGTTTAGTTTAATTTGTTATCTAATATAAGTTTAGTATAATTATTATGTAGATAAGAGGGTGAAGAAATGACATTGACAGAATTTACAATTCAGGGTGATAAATATAATAATAAGAATTTATTGTTAAATTTGTATTTTTTAACAAATCCAAAAAGTAAATTTACTGATGATGATGTTAAAAACCTTCGGTTAAAAAATATTACAACAGTTTAAGGCCTAGATACTTTTTAAAGCATAATATTTGTATTGCTGTTTTTTTTTTTTTTTGTTTAATTAATGATCAGGCAAAAATTAAAAAAGATAAAAAAGGATCAGAAAAGAATCTTTTTGATATTTTAATTCGTTTTAAATCAATTACTTTGCTAGAAGAAATGTTCGATTCAAACTTATCATTAACAATCTTAGGCGATATTGATCCGGAAATTGGCATTGTTAATGTTAAAAATATTTTTTTAACAGCAATGGAAAAGAGAAAACAAGAATTTGAAACGTTAGCTACTGGAGTAGTGCTTGAAATTGCTGATAATTTTGGGATTGATGAAGAAAAATTACGAACTATTTTTGATTCAAATGTTATGGCAAATATGAAATTTTTGACTTCATCTTTTGCTGAAGAAAAAGAACGATGGTTACAATATTTACGCTTTCAAGAACAAAACTTAGAATATAAGCGTAATAATTCTTGTTTATATTTAAACCGGAATTTAACAGAATATATTAAAATTTCAAAAACAGTTCCAATCGGTGAAAAATTTCATGATGTAAGATTTTTATCCCATAATTTTTGATATGTTGATAAAAAACTTTTACTAATAAAAATTTAACAATTAGTCATTTATTTGAAGAAATAATTATTGTAGAATTAGAACTATTGTTGGATAATTTAGATAAATATTCAATATTAAAGAAATTAAACAATTTAAGTCTTGCTAATTTATAAATTAATCGTACATATCAAAAAGATGTTCCATTAACACTATTTTCTTTTAATTTTAGTAAAAGTTATGTTCAAGATGGAGAAGATATTTATGATTTAGGGATTAATATTTTTGAAACAAAAATGCAATAAAAAGATATCTATGATTTTAAAAAAGAATTAATCAAAATATATATGCTTGAAAATAATATTATGCAAGAAAGTGATATTGACCATGAAACAATTAAAGTAACTATTAATCAATTAGAGCAGTATCAAATTGTTAATTGCTTTTATGAAATAAAAAATGAGGATGAAATATCATTTAATGAATTAAATAAAATGATACCTTCTTATGGTTATTTAACTTATATTGGAAAAGGGGACTCAACTTTACTTCGACGTAGTAATGTTATTTTAGATAAAATTAGCAAAAATGATGTTGCAAATCCTTATTTAATTAATTATATCTTTAATATTGAAGATATTAAATTAAAGACACAATCTAACTTAATTATGGAAAAACAATTAATTTTTGCTTCAAATAATTTAAATGGAAATCAGCAGAAAGCAATAACAAAAGTCTTAAACTCACAAGATATTTTTTTACTGCAAGGTCCACCAGGGACAGGGAAAACTGAATTTATTGCTGAATTAGTTTATCAATATGCTAAATTAGGAAAGAAAGTTTTAATTTCTTCGCAAAATCATACTGCAATTGACAATGCTTTAACAAGATTATTTAAAACACCTTTATTGATTCCTTTACGCTTAACAAGTGATGAAGTTCGTAAAAAAGTCGTTTTAATGATTTTAATCCAGATAAATTAATTTTTAATAATTATCGTTTTATTTATGCTTATTTATCACGACAATATTTAACAAAATGAGATGGAATTGGAAGTGATTATGAAAATCAAAAATATGAACTACAAAAATTAAAAGCAAATGCTAAAATGTTAGAAAAAGAAATTAATGATTACAATCATTATACTCAAAAGTTAAATACATCAGTTACTGAGCGAGAAACAATCATTAATCAAAAATTGCAATATTTAGATGATAATCGAAAATTAACAATTGATATTAAAAATATTCGTAATCTATTAGATTTCTTAGTTAATATTAATTGAGCTGGAATAGTTACTTCAACTCCGGATCTTGTCCGATTATTTAATAAACATTTTGGGGAGTTGTTGCAAAAAAATTGGATTTCAAATTGATGATTCATATTCATTAACAGAAACATACAAAAAACTATTAACAATTACTACTGATAATAGGTTGTTAAAGGATAAGGAGATAGAATTAGCAACATTAAAACAAGTTAGTCAAGACTTACGAGATGGTGATTTAATGAAACAATTAACTGCTGTTCAAAATGAAATTAATGGTGAAGATTTATTTCATTTATTAGAAAAGTACAAGTTAAATATTAATAAAAATAATATTTTTAATGCTGAAACGACATTTACTTCAATTCGCACTAATAAGAGGCAAGAAATCTACTATAATATTAATCAAATTAACAATTTATTGATTGAGGCTTATGAAGAAAAAGAAGTTATATTGTCCCTAACCACTTTTAAAGATATTAAAATTCAAATTATTAATGACCACCAATTGCAACAAATTATTGAAGATAATGTTAATTTAAAAACAAAAATTGTTGATTATTTTTTAACCAAAATGGCTAAAACTTTAAGGGATAATTTTAATTTAAATCTTCAAAAAGTAGCAACAAATATATTAGAAAGTGATTATCAGTAAGATCCGCGTTATATTACTTCTACATTAATAAATCCGAGAATTATAATTATTAATGCAGCGAGTGTTAAACCAAAAGCAGTCTTAGATAATAAATATTATTATGATAATAATATTAGTTGTATTATTTTTGTTAATGCTTAGCAGACAACTACAATGCATGATTTAACTGGTTTAATTCCAATTTTTTATTTAACTAGTGCGATTTTAACAATTAATGATAATTTTTTAACTTTATTCATCAATAATAAAAATGAGACTGAACTTTACATATTACAACCAACAGAACTTATTATGCTAAACCGTAATATTATAACAGCACAAAAATTTCTTCCGAAGTATTATAGTCAGATGTTATTTAATAAAATTTTAGAGGAATTAAAAAATTTAATAAATCGTCAACAGGCAAATATTTATGAAATAATTCATACTAATCAAATTGAAAATGTTTTTATTTACTGTTATTTAATTGATATTTTAAATAATAATGAAGAAACTTTTGATAATATATTGAAAAGTATGACCATAAATGATTTTAATAATAAAATTAATGTTTTATATCAATCTGAACAAATTTTAAGTAATTTAAATTTAAAACCAAATTATTTTAATAAAATGCATAAAACTTTAATTGCCCTCATGAAACAACAAGCAAAATTGCAAAAAAATATTATTAAAGCTTATCAAGTGTTAACTAATAATACTTTATTATCAAATAAAGAAGTTTTAAATATGTTGCAAGAACTTTATGACAAAAACGATGTTTCTTTAAACCAATTATTAGCATTAACTAATATTGCAGATTCATCGATTATTGAAAAAATTTGAAATTAAAATCTTTTTGCAATTTTGGAAAAATTTCTTTTTGCAATCAATAATAATGATTTACATCCTGAATTATTTGATGCAATAACAACTACAACTTTAGAAAAAAAATAGTACTTTATTAATTAATTTATATAGTTATGCTGAAGAATATATTAAGTATTGTAAAAAAAATGAAAAAGCGAGAAACAAGTGGATTACAACGACATTGACAAGAAATATGAGATAAAGTTGAGATTATTAAAGAATGTTGCAAGAATATTAACAATAGTAATGAATTAATAATTCAATTACTTTATTCTTTGTCACAATTATAAATAAAATATAAGGCAATTAAATTTAAAAATATGTTTAATTCTGAAAGCAAATTTCAGGAATATCTTAATTTATGTTCTTTTGATAAGGCAGCATTATATTTAATGAATTTAATGGAAGAAAAAATTACTCTACTTTTAAAAACAAAACATCAATTTGTACAACATATTAATGAAAAATTATTTGTTTTAAAAAATGTATTTGACAAAAATAAATATAAACAAATTATGCAACTTTATCAAAAATTAACATTATATTTATATTGTGAGAAAGCAAGAAATAAGCACAATGATAATAAAAATCGAGATGCTTTTTAAAAAATAAAACTTGAATTAGAAGATGTGTTAATATAAATGAGTATGAGTGTTGAACAAATAATGTATAATTACCAAAAAAAGATTGAACAATTAAATTTAAATATTAATTTTGTTAAAGATAATTTAAAATTATTATTAAAAATGAAAGAATTTAATCCAAAAAAAGCAAGTTTAAGCACATTTAAGCGTAAAATAGAAGAATTTTGAACCGATAAGAAACCCAATCAATTATATTCTGTTAGTCATTTAACCAATAAACTGAATCTTTCTAAGCATTGAAGACAAGAAAATTACCGGAGCGAAAACATAATTCCATTAATTGAAAGAAATATTCAAAAAATAGAAATGGAAATAATAGAGTTTATGATGAAATCACCTGATGGTGCTAAATTATATTGACAACGAGCGTTTAATTATAAGTATTCAATCCAAGAAAAAGAACTTGAACAAGAATTAAACTTAAATAATCAACAACCAATAATAGTTAATTTACAAACGGATATTAGAGATATTAAAAAAGAAAGGATAATAATGCTTAATCATTTTACTTATTTGTTAGAAACGCCTTATTGGTTGTTACAAAATAGTAGTATTGGTAATAAATATCCATTTGCTAAGAAATATGAATTAGTTAATGAAATTAATCAAATTGGGACGCGATATAGTGGTAAAACTATATCAAATATTAAAATGTTTGGTGAATTATTAAAAATTAGTTTATTAATTAAAGAACCAATTTGTATCATTGCTAGTATGTATTGGAGTAAAGATTTAAAAGATAGTGTATTTCAAAATATCTGAAATATGTTAGATGAAAATAATATACCTTATACTATTAATTTATCAAATTTTACTTTTACTTTATCAAATGGGAGCAAAATATATTGTAAAGGATCGCATTCACCAAGTCGGAAAGAAAAATTAAAAGCCTTTGCTGATTTGAATAAATATAAATTAGTTATTGATTGACGAGAAGAATGTGACCAATTTCAACAAAAAGATTTAAGTGATTTAGAATTTCCTATTCGTGGTTATCAAAATAAAATAACAATTAATACATGTAATCCTGAAAGTTTAAAAAGATATATTGTTGGTTATTGTAATGAATTATTACCTTTTAATGAAGAAATAATGCGCAGTAAATATGAGCAAATTAAATATATTGAAAAATGAAATATGAAAATTATTATTCATTATTCTAGTTGAAGATTAAATTATGAATTACGACAAGATAAAGTTAATGAACAATTAAGATTAGAACAGTTAGATATTGAAAGAGCAAGAGTATGGAGTTGAGGATTGCCTGGCAATACAAGTGGGTCAATTTTTGATAGATATATTGATATTATGCAAGCAACAGATATTATTCAACCAACTAAATTATTAGGTGGTGTTGATATTGCTAATGCTACTAGTCCTAAAGGACATACAACAGCGGCTAGTTTTTGAATATATAACTAATTTGATAAAAAAGCCTTTTAAGTTGCTGAATATACTCATTCAAATGCTACACAACAATTTAAAGGACCATTAGAACAAGTAAAAGATATTTTAGAGTTTTACAACAATCAATTAAATCAATATTTTAATTTAATACAGCAAGGTATATCAATCAATGTTGATGATAGTGCTTATGCAACATTAGAAAGTTTAAACCGAGAAAAATATAATTATTCTTTTGGTCAATATATGCATTTAAAACCAGCACAAAAGCAGAAATTTAAAATAAAGCATCGTATTGAAGCATTCACAATGTTAATAAATACTAATCAATTAAAATGATTATGAGAAAAATGTCCTGTAAGTAAAAATCAATATGAATTAATTCAATGAGAAGATAAATCAGATGCCAGAGAAGAACGAATGTTGGACTTATACGATGATACATTTGATAGTGATTTTTATGCTTTACACTTTGAATTAGTACCAATGGTTAAACCTAATAGTTCAGCAGATTATAAATTATGACAACAAAGGGAGTGATTAACTTAATGAAAAAAGATATTTATGTAATATATGATGAGCGTGTAATAAATGCAAAAGACCTTATATGTCTGTTTGTGGACAAGTTAAAAAAAGACTTTGTCAAGAATTAAAAAAAGATAATATCGCAATATGTAATTTAAATTTATATAACGAATATATTAAGAAATATCAAAAAGTTAAAGTATGTGTACAAGTTTTATCAAATGAACCAAATTTATTAACAGTAAATATAATTAATTATGCACTTATCTTAAATTTAAAGGAGCAAAATAACAATGAATAATACTTTCCCTAGTTTACCAAACTTAAATGATATTAATAGTATTTTAAAATTTTATAATTATGATTGAACAATTAATTTAGCCAATATTATTGCTCGCCATCAAATGCGATTAGTAAATGGTAAAGATATTTTATTTAAGTCTCATCGTAAAGACATTTTAGAAAAATTAAATTGATGATATGAAACTTATAAAATAAAAGAAAAATTAGATAAAAATGAATTAACAGCAAGTTTAATGGGTAAAACTATCTTTGGTTTATTAGAAATTAGTGATAGCAATATTGATTTATGAATTAACCCTTTTAACTTTGCATCTCGTGTAAGTAAAATAAATGAAATTGAACAGGGTGCTGATATTTGATTAAATTATCATCAATCAGATAGTGGTTTTATTTTAAATTTAATTTGTACCAAAGATAAAATAGTCATTAAGGGTTGACCCAAAAATAATGAAGTAGTTGTTGGTCAAAGTAAAACACAAATTAAAGATGATGTTAGACCTGTTTTAGTACAAGAATTTAAAAATAAATTAGGTATAGTCCCCTTTTGAGAAATGATAAATGAACCTAATACTTTATTTTTATCAACATCAACCACTTTAAATCCATGACCAACTATGGGAAATTGTTATAAATTACAATTTGATTTAGAAGATAGTTTTAATATTAAATCAAAAGAAAGATATGCAAATCGTACGCATTGATATGGGATACTAAGTGATGATTTAATGATTGCTTATAACAAAGGCAATAAAAAAGTGCTACAAGATGTATTTGATGATATTTTTGTTCAATCAAGTTCATCAACAGTAGATGGTCAATTATCCCAATCTTTACAAGTAGTACAAGGTACACCAACCTTAGAAACATATACCGAAGACCAAAAATCTATTATTGAACAAGTATACTTAGCATGTCATTTTTCTAGTCCTTTTGGTGATAAATCAGATAATGACCAAAATAAAACACAATCATTATTAACTAAAACCAAAGATTTAGAAAAACAAGCATATTTACAATCATATCGTAAACAATATTATACTAAAATGTTTGATACTGTTTTAAAATATTATGGTTTATGAGATGGAAATGGTGAACGCCCTTATGGATTTGATTTTGTTAGTGCTAGTTTAATAGACCAAATGCGACAAAATGAATTAATTACTGCTAGATTAGAAAATGGCACAATACTGTATTTAATGACCGTGGTTTAAATATTGGTGGTGGTGATATTAATTCTGCACCCCAAGATAGACAATGATTATATCCATCAAATGTTATTAATTATTATTCCGTAGAAGATGGTGATTTCTTATGACAAGAAATTACATTTTCAAGTATTAATGACAAAATTAGTAATAGTGGTTTATCAGTACGACAATTTATTCAAACAAGTGCCCAGGTGAAGGTTATTGTTTTCCTAAAATAACTTATGATAAAAAACTAAATAAAGGTATTGTTGAATTAGATGAGATTTTATTAAAAGACCCAGGGGTTAGAGCAATGGCAGTTAAATTTTATGGTAATCCGATATTTTTTGATATGCCAGTTATTGGCCGACCAATTATTAAAGGTGAATTTAATAAAAAAGTAATGAATTCAAGAGACTTATTAATGTATAATATGTTTCCTGCACCACCTGATAAAATAAATACTTATGCTTCACCCGAAGTAAGTTGATATAACATTCAAGGTATTCAACCAACTATTATTACTGGATATAAAGATTGAAAAGAATATATTCAATCAATGTCTGATTTTTGAATTGAAAAAAATAATGAGGGTATGATAATAACAGATAAAGCAAGTTCAACAGCAACTAATCCAACTGTTGGAACAACTATTAAGGAAGAAAATTCAAATTCTAAGCCTTATTGGTCTAAAAATTGAATGATTACTCCACCAGATAAAGTAAAAGTAAATAGTGGAACTATTAATAACATTATTAGTACCCAAGCATCATCATATTTTAGAAGAAAAGATGAATTTGGTAATACTTGTTGGTCAAGTTCAAATTGAATATAATAAAATGGGTACATATAATGTTTGAGATATTTTAAATATGAATAATTTTATTAATCGCCAAATTACAGTATTACCTTTAAACTATACTCAAAAACTAGTATTTAATCCTTTTACTATACCTGCTATTGGAAAGTTTTTAAACTTTGTTTCGTTTGGTATTCCTTGGGACTGAATTGGTAATTTAACAATTACACAAGATGATAAATGACCTAATTTCCCATGACTTAATGGTGTTTTATGAGTGCTAATGTTTATAGTTTTTATAATAATGCCTTTTGAGGTGATAAGGCTGCTGGTAAAGGTTATTTAGCATTTGAAATATTTAGAGAACAAGGAAATGATAAAATTGGTGCTATGATTGGTGCTAATGCTACTAGTTTTAGTTTTACTACTTTATTAACTGATAAAATACAAGGCAATGTTTTTGAAAAAGATGGTAAACCAACAGAACGAATAACTTATTCAACTTATAATTTAAAACAATTAAATCCTAAAACTAATCGTATTTATTTAATTAATGAATTAGTAAGAGCAGTTGATGCTCAAACACCAGTTAGTGATAGTGAAAAAGACAATGATTGCCAATTCTTACAAACACCTGATGGTACAAATTGTAGTTATATAATTGATATGTTTTCAATTCAAGCCTTATATAAAGGTAATTTTGAAATTATCTTTTATGCTGATAACCCATATACTAATAATGAAGAAGATTATTTACGCTTATCAGTATGAAGTTTTCGTGGTAAAACAAAAAGTGTATTAAACAACTATTTACGAGATATGACAACTAATTATAAAACAAGTTTTCTATTACCACATGATTATGAAATATTAACCTTTAATTACCCGCAATATGTTCTCCCACCAGTACCATATAACTATAAACCTTATACCAAAGATATATGAGATGCTGATACAATTTACCCATTAAAAACTAAAATTACAGCACCAGCACAATGTAAAAATAAAAAAAGTACAGATTATTATATTAATTTATTTTCTGATGAATTTAATCAAGGTTATTATGAAATAGAAATTTATTTAAAACAAATTGATCCAACAATTCAAAGTATCAGTAAATTTCAAGATGCTTATAAAACGATTGAAATAAGTAATTTAGGTAATTTACAAGTTGAATGTGGACAACCCGATATAGAGAATTTTATTCCTGATAGAAATATTAATTTAACTGGAGGTAGTAATGGATGCACAGATAATTTAGGTTCATTAGATGAAATGATTTTAATACAAACTGGTGCATCACAAACTAATAAAGTTAATTTTGAAAATACAAAAACTTTATATACTAAAAATATAAAAGTAAATGATACTGAAACAAAATATTCTACTGGTGTTGCTAATGGATTAGCCGGTAATTCTTATATAAATAAATATGAAATTCAAAAAAATAATTGGCAGTATTTATTTGGATTGCAAATAACAAAATGATTTGATAATCTTAATCAAAAAAATAAAGAAACATATTTACAAGCATATTATACTAATGATGTAAAATTAAAAATTAGATTTTCAAAAGTATTTTTTGCTCATTTAATATTAAAAAATTCTATTATTAATTATTTTGGAAATAATGGAAATATAACAATAAATGTTTCTAACCCAAATATTTTAGGTATTAGAAATAAAAGCGATAGTCCAGTTAAAATTACAATTAAACCAAGATAAAAATAAAAGAGATGTAAAATCTCTTTTTCTATTCTCCGTTAACTTTTAGATTACCATCATTATCAATGATTAAGTCGGGTAATTTTTGTTCTTCACCATTTCAACGATAAATTGATTTAAAGTAAGTTCCATCATAATTTTCTAATAAAATTCTATCTGTAGCTGAATTAGAAATTTGCAGTCTACCTCTAAATTTACCTAAATTTGGATAATTATCCATTACTATTGATATTGAAATATTATTATTGTTAAATTTATTAATTCTTCAATCATTACTTTTATCATTACGCCACACAACATAATATCACTTATTGTCAATTTCATTAAATCAAAATTCTTGTGGTGCTATTCATTCTAGATTATCTCTAATTTCTTGGTTATTTGTTTCAATTTTGTTTTCTTCTTTTAATTTTGCTAATTCTTCTTTTGTATATTCTTGTGGTTTATTACAAGCAACTAAACTTGTTGTACTTGTTCCTACTAATGATATTGCACCAATAATACTTAAAATATTTTTCATAGTTTTATTGTTGATTTAAATATTGGATACGTTGAATATAAAGACTTTTTGTATTTTTTATAATATTTAAATGCTTTCTAAATAATATAATTTGTTTTCTATAATTATTAGCATATTCAAGATATCCTGTATTTAAAGTTTCTGCGTATAATTTTGAATATTTTTCATAATATTCTCTTGCATCTGAAATTTCTGTTTCTTTCTTCTTAATATCATAATTTAAAAGAAATAATTTATATTCAATTGTATTTTTTTGATTATCATATACTAAATTTTTATTTAAATTATTTGATAAAACAGATTTATCAATTGTAAATAAAACTTGCATTGGTTCACCATCATTAAAAGTTTTATCATTTGAATTTAATGTTGCGCTTGATTCTGTAATATTTGTAATATTAATTTTACTTACATCAATATTGTATATTTCACGCAATTTATCTTTAATTTGTTGTTCTGTTGGTAAATTTAAACCATTAGTTTTAATTACTGCTTGATATTTTTGTTTATAAGGACTAGCTGCAATTGTTGTTGGTATAGCAGTTCCACTAATTGTTAACACACTTAATAAACTTAATAATTTTTTCATACTTGTTTTTCTCCTTTTTTTAGTCTTGAAACCTTACTCAAGATCTACCTGCATTATATATATATACAAGCAAAATTAGCGCTAATTTGTAAGGTACCATATACATTTTAGACCAGTTAGTCTTTTTAAAATTTTAACACAGCTTCGGATGGCGTTAAAAAATTTATGCTTTTATGTCGTCTAACATTGTTGTAATAATCTAAAAAGATAGTAATTAATTTTCGTAATTCATTAATATTTTTAGGATAACGAGGAAGATATTCAAAAAATTTATTTCAGTTTTGATGAAATCTTTCAATTTTCCCATTTGATTGAGGGAAACAAATCGGTGTTGTTTGATGAATAACACCTTTTTGATGCAATACTTTTGTAAACTAACTTTTATGATATTTATACTCTGGATTATAACTATAAACATATTCAGGACCATTATCGGTTCTAATTCTTTTTATTCTAATTTTATTATTTAAAAAATCATCATAAGCTTGATTAAAAATACCAATTGCTGATGACTGTGACTTATTTTCAGATAAATAATCAAGACCAAAACGTGATTTTTCATCAATAAAATCATACAAATATAAATTACGTTTAAAACCAATCATATTTGGTGTCAGAATTTTAATATCATGTTGTAAATGAAATGTCCTAATTCAGACATTTCATAACGTTTATAAGTCTTAATTTTCTTGTTTTTAGGATAAAAATTATTAAATTCTTTATTCCATTTAATTAAAGTTTTAATGTTATGTTTAATTACTTTCTTTTTATATTTGAAAAACCCAGCTAGTGTTAAATTATAAAACTCATAAATACCAGTTCCATATTTTTGTCGATATTTTTTCATCATTTTTGCAACAGCAATCTTGTAAGTTTTTGAATAATGGTTATTAATATTAATTGGTCTAGTTGTTTTTTTAGCTAAAACAATAAAATTTAATTTTTCTTTAAGACAAAGCTGAATCTTTTTAGCTCAATTATAAAAAGTTTGTTTTGATTTATAAAATAATTTAATTAAATTATTTAATGAGTTTTCGTATAAATAGTATTTTTGACATAAATTAAAATAATTAATGACATTTTGATAAATATAGTTTGTTTGTTTTGAAGGTTCTTCTTGTGAATATCATTTTTTATTTTTCTTTGTAATGAATATAATTCATTTTCATTAGGAATACTTGTTACCATATACTTTTAATCTCCATTCTAATTTAAATACTAAATTAGTGGTCTAAAATGTATATGGTTTTCACAAAATAAGCGCTAATTTTGCTTGTATATATATATATATATATATATAATGCAGGTAGATCTTGAGTAAGGTTTCAAGACTAAAAAAAGGAGAAAAACAAGTATGAAAAAATTATTAAGTTTATTAAGTGTGTTAACAATTAGTGGAACTGCTATACCAACAACAATTGCAGCTAGTCCTTATAAACAAAAATATCAAGCAGTAATTAAAACTAATGGTTTAAATTTACCAACAGAACAACAAATTAAAGATAAATTGCGTGAAATATACAATATTGATGTAAGTAAAATTAATATTACAAATATTACAGAATCAAGCGCAACATTAAATTCAAATGATAAAACTTTTAATGATGGTGAACCAATGCAAGTTTTATTTACAATTGATAAATCTGTTTTATCAAATAATTTAAATAAAAATTTAGTATATGATAATCAAAAAAATACAATTGAATATAAATTATTTCTTTTAAATTATGATATTAAGAAGAAAGAAACAGAAATTTCAGATGCAAGAGAATATTATGAAAAATATTCAAAATTATACGCAGAAACTTTAAATACAGGATATCTTGAATATGCTAATAATTATAGAAAACAAATTATATTATTTAGAAAGCATTTAAATATTATAAAAAATACAAAAAGTCTTTATATTCAACGTATCCAATATTTAAATCAACAATAAAACTATGAAAAATATTTTAAGTATTATTGGTGCAATATCATTAGTAGGAACAAGTACAACAAGTTTAGTTGCTTGTAATAAACCACAAGAATATACAAAAGAAGAATTAGCAAAATTAAAAGAAGAAAACAAAATTGAAACAAATAACCAAGAAATTAGAGATAATCTAGAATGAATAGCACCACAAGAATTTTGATTTAATGAAATTGACAATAAGTGATATTATGTTGTGTGGCGTAATGATAAAAGTAATGATTGAAGAATTAATAAATTTAACAATAATAATATTTCAATATCAATAGTAATGGATAATTATCCAAATTTAGGTAAATTTAGAGGTAGACTGCAAATTTCTAATTCAGCTACAGATAGAATTTTATTAGAAAATTATGATGGAACTTACTTTAAATCAATTTATCGTTGAAATGGTGAAGAACAAAAATTACCCGACTTAATCATTGATAATGATGGTAATCTAAAAGTTAACGGAGAATAGAAAAAGAGATTTTACATCTCTTTTATTTTTATCTTGGTTTAATTGTAATTTTAACTGGACTATCGCTTTTATTTCTAATACCTAAAATATTTGGGTTAGAAACATTTATTGTTATATTTCCATTATTTCCAAAATAATTAATAATAGAATTTTTTAATATTAAATGAGCAAAAAATACTTTTGAAAATCTAATTTTTAATTTTACATCATTAGTATAATATGCTTGTAAATATGTTTCTTTAATTTTTTGATTAAGATTATCAAATCATTTTGTTATTTGCAATCCAAATAAATACTGCCAATTATTTTTTTGAATTTCATATTTATTTATATAAGAATTACCGGCTAATCCATTAGCAACACCAGTAGAATATTTTGTTTCAGTATCATTTACTTTTATATTTTTAGTATATAAAGTTTTTGTATTTTCAAAATTAACTTTATTAGTTTGTGATGCACCAGTTTGTATTAAAATCATTTCATCTAATGAACCTAAATTATCTGTGCATCCATTACTACCTCCAGTTAAATTAATATTTCTATCAGGAATAAAATTCTCTATATCGGGTTGTCCACATTCAACTTGTAAATTACCTAAATTACTTATTTCAATCGTTTTATAAGCATCTTGAAATTTACTGATACTTTGAATTGTTGGATCAATTTGTTTTAAATAAATTTCTATTTCATAATAACCTTGATTAAATTCATCAGAAAATAAATTAATATAATAATCTGTACTTTTTTTATTTTTACATTGTGCTGGTGCTGTAATTTTAGTTTTTAATGGGTAAATTGTATCAGCATCTCATATATCTTTGGTATAAGGTTTATAGTTATATGGTACTGGTGGGAGAACATATTGCGGGTAATTAAAGGTTGGTATTTCATAATCATGTGGTAATAGAAAACTTGTTTTATAATTAGTTGTCATATCTCATAAATAGTTGTTTAATACACTTTTTGTTTTACCACGAAAACTTCATACTGATAAGCGTAAATAATCTTCTTCATTATTAGTATATGGGTTATCAGCATAAAAGATAATTTCAAAATTACCTTTATATAAGGCTTGAATTGAAAACATATCAATTATATAACTACAATTTGTACCATCAGGTGTTTGTAAGAATTGGCAATCATTGTCTTTTTCACTATCACTAACTGGTGTTTGAGCATCAACTGCTCTTACTAATTCATTAATTAAATAAATACGATTAGTTTTAGGATTTAATTGTTTTAAATTATAAGTTGAATAAGTTATTCGTTCTGTTGGTTTACCATCTTTTTCAAAAACATTGCCTTGTATTTTATCAGTTAATAAAGTAGTAAAACTAAAACTAGTAGCATTAGCACCAATCATAGCACCAATTTTATCATTTCCTTGTTCTCTAAATATTTCAAATGCTAAATAACCTTTACCAGCAGCCTTATCACCTCAAAAGGCATTATTATAAAAACTATAAACATTAGCACTCATAAAACACCATTAAGTCATGGGAAATTAGGTCATTTATCATCTTGTGTAATTGTTAAATTACCAATTCAGTCCCAAGGAATACCAAACGAAACAAAGTTTAAAAACTTTCCAATAGCAGGTATAGTAAAAGGATTAAATACTAGTTTTTGAGTATAGTTTAAAGGTAATACTGTAATTTGGCGATTAATAAAATTATTCATATTTAAAATATCTCAAACATTATATGTACCCATTTTATTATATTCAATTTGAACTTGACCAACAGTATTACCAAATTCATCTTTTCTTCTAAAATATGATGATGCTTGGGTACTAATAATGTTATTAATAGTTCCACTATTTACTTTTACTTTATCTGGTGGAGTAATCATTCAATTTTTAGACCAATAAGGCTTAGAATTTGAATTTTCTTCCTTAATAGTTGTTCCAACAGTTGGATTAGTTGCTGTTGAACTTGCTTTATCTGTTATTATCATACCCTCATTATTTTTTTCAATTCAAAAATCAGACATTGATTGAATATATTCTTTTCAATCTTTATATCCAGTAATAATAGTTGGTTGAATACCTTGAATGTTATATCAACTTACTTCGGGTGAAGCATAAGTATTTATTTTATCAGGTGGTGCAGGAAACATATTATACATTAATAAGTCTCTTGAATTCATTACTTTTTTATTAAATTCACCTTTAATAATTGGTCGGCCAATAACTAGCATATCAAAAAATATCGGATTACCATAAAATTTAACTGCCATTGCTCTAACCCCTGGGTCTTTTAATAAAATCTCATCTAATTCAACAATACCTTTATTTAGTTTTTTATCATAAGTTATTTTAGGAAAACAATAACCTTCACCTGGGCACTTGTTTGAATAAATTGTCGTACTGATAAACCACTATTACTAATTTTGTCATTAATACTTGAAAATGTAATTTCTTGTCATAAGAAATCACCATCTTCTACGGAATAATAATTAATAACATTTGATGGATATAATCATTGTCTATCTTGGGGTGCAGAATTAATATCACCACCACCAATATTTAAACCACGGTCATTAAATACAGTATTGTGCCATTTTCTAATCTAGCAGTAATTAATTCATTTTGTCGCATTTGGTCTATTAAACTAGCACTAACAAAATCAAATCCATAAGGGCGTTCACCATTTCCATCTCATAAACCATAATATTTTAAAACAGTATCAAACATTTTAATATAATATTGTTTACGATATGATTGTAAATATGCTTGTTTTTCTAAATCTTTGGTTTTAGTTAATAATGATTGTGTTTTATTTTGGTCATTATCTGATTTATCACCAAAAGGACTAGAAAAATGACATGCTAAGTATACTTGTTCAATAATAGATTTTTGGTCTTCGGTATATGTTTCTAAGGTTGGTGTACCTTGTACTACTTGTAAAGATTGGGATAATTGACCATCTACTGTTGATGAACTTGATTGAACAAAAATATCATCAAATACATCTTGTAGCACTTTTTTATTGCCTTTGTTATAAGCAATCATTAAATCATCACTTAGTATCCCATATCAATGCGTACGATTTGCATATCTTTCTTTTGATTTAATATTAAAACTATCTTCTAAATCAAATTGTAATTTATAACAATTTCCCATAGTTGGTCATGGATTTAAAGTGGTTGATGTTGATAAAAATAAAGTATTAGGTTCATTTATCATTTCTCAAAAGGGGACTATACCTAATTTATTTTTAAATTCTTGTACTAAAACAGGTCTAACATCATCTTTAATTTGTGTTTTACTTTGACCAACAACTACTTCATTATTTTTGGGTCAACCCTTAATGACTATTTTATCTTTGGTACAAATTAAATTTAAAATAAAACCACTATCTGATTGATGATAATTTAATCAAATATCAGCACCCTGTTCAATTTCATTTATTTTACTTACACGAGATGCAAAGTTAAAAGGGTTAATTCATAAATCAATATTGCTATCACTAATTTCTAATAAACCAAAGATAGTTTTACCCATTAAACTTGCTGTTAATTCATTTTTATCTAATTTTTCTTTTATTTTATAAGTTTCATATCATCAATTTAATTTTTCTAAAATGTCTTTACGATGAGACTTAAATAAAATATCTTTACCATTTACTAATCGCATTTGATGGCGAGCAATAATATTGGCTAAATTAATTGTTTAATCATAATTATAAAATTTTAAAATACTATTAATATCATTTAAGTTTGGTAAACTAGGGAAAGTATTATTCATTGTTATTTTGCTCCTTTAAATTTAAGATAAGTGCATAATTAATTATATTTACTGTTAATAAATTTGGTTCATTTGATAAAACTTGTACACATACTTTAACTTTTTGATATTTCTTAATATATTCGTTATATAAATTTAAATTACATATTGCGATATTATCTTTTTTTAATTCTTGACAAAGTCTTTTTTTAACTTGTCCACAAACAGACATATAAGGTCTTTTGCATTTATTACACGCTCATCATATATTACATAAATATCTTTTTTCATTAAGTTAATCACTCCCTTTGTTGTCATAATTTATAATCTGCTGAACTATTAGGTTTAACCATTGGTACTAATTCAAAGTGTAAAGCATAAAAATCACTATCAAATGTATCATCGTATAAGTCCAACATTCGTTCTTCTCTGGCATCTGATTTATCTTCTCATTGAATTAATTCATATTGATTTTTACTTACAGGACATTTTTCTCATAATCATTTTAATTGATTAGTATTTATTAACATTGTGAATGCTTCAATACGATGCTTTATTTTAAATTTCTGCTTTTGTGCTGGTTTTAAATGCATATATTGACCAAAAGAATAATTATATTTTTCTCGGTTTAAACTTTCTAATGTTGCATAAGCACTATCATCAACATTGATTGATATACCTTGCTGTATTAAATTAAAATATTGATTTAATTGATTGTTGTAAAACTCTAAAATATCTTTTACTTGTTCTAATGGTCCTTTAAATTGTTGTGTAGCATTTGAATGAGTATATTCAGCAACTTAAAAGGCTTTTTTATCAAATTAGTTATATATTCAAAAACTAGCCGCTGTTGTATGTCCTTTAGGACTAGTAGCATTAGCAATATCAACACCACCTAATAATTTAGTTGGTTGAATAATATCTGTTGCTTGCATAATATCAATATATCTATCAAAAATTGACCCACTTGTATTGCCAGGCAATCCTCAACTCCATACTCTTGCTCTTTCAATATCTAACTGTTCTAATCTTAATTGTTCATTAACTTTATCTTGTCGTAATTCATAATTTAATCTTCAACTAGAATAATGAATAATAATTTTCATATTTCATTTTTCAATATATTTAATTTGCTCATATTTACTGCGCATTATTTCTTCATTAAAAGGTAATAATTCATTACAATAACCAACAATATATCTTTTTAAACTTTCAGGATTACATGTATTAATTGTTATTTTATTTTGATAACCACGAATAGGAAATTCTAAATCACTTAAATCTTTTTGTTGAAATTGGTCACATTCTTCTCGTCAATCAATAACTAATTTATATTTATTCAAATCAGCAAAGGCTTTTAATTTTTCTTTCCGACTTGGTGAATGCGATCCTTTACAATATATTTTGCTCCCATTTGATAAAGTAAAAGTAAAATTTGATAAATTAATAGTATAAGGTATATTATTTTCATCTAACATATTTCAGATATTTTGAAATACACTATCTTTTAAATCTTTACTCCAATACATACTAGCAATGATACAAATTGGTTCTTTAATTAATAAACTAATTTTTAATAATTCACCAAACATTTTAATATTTGATATAGTTTTACCACTATATCGCGTCCCAATTTGATTAATTTCATTAACTAATTCATATTTCTTAGCAAATGGATATTTATTACCAATACTACTATTTTGTAACAACCAATAAGGCGTTTCTAACAAATAAGTAAAATGATTAAGCATTATTATCACTTTCTTTTTTAATATCTCTAATATCCGTTTGTAAATTAACTATTATTGGTTGTTGATTATTTAAGTTTAATTCTTGTTCAAGTTCTTTTTCTTGGATTGAATACTTATAATTAAACGCTCGTTGTCAATATAATTTAGCACCATCAGGTGATTTCATCATAAACTCTATTATTTCCATTTCTATTTTTTGAATATTTCTTTCAATTAATGGAATTATGTTTTCGCTCCGGTAATTTTCTTGTCTTCAATGCTTAGAAAGATTCAGTTTATTGGTTAAATGACTAACAGAATATAATTGATTGGGTTTCTTATCGGTTCAAAATTCTTTTATTTTACGCTTAAATGTGCTTAAACTTGCTTTTTTTGGATTAAATTCTTTCATTTTTTACTCCTTTTTGCATATTAAAATTGCTATTATTTAAACAATATGATTAAATAAAAGAGTAATTAATGCTGAAAATATAATAAAAGAACCAACTTGGTTCTTTTTTTATTACCTATATTTTACATCAAAATAAAAAAAAGTAAATTATTTTACTTTTTTCAGTTAAATTAATTTGCTAATAATTAACATTTTAATTATAACACAATAAATAAAAAATAATATCTTTTTTTGCATTTTCATTATTTTTGTGCTAAAGTCCTAAACTATAGAAAAGAGGGTATAAAAATGATAAATGTTGATAACAATTTTTTAAAGAATTTTATTAATTTATTAAATATACAAAGTATTGAAATTATTCAACAAAGTTTAGAAGATTGTGATGAATGAATTTTTAAAAATTATAAAATTGATGAAACTTTAAAAGAATTTAAAAATTATAAAGTAAAAGAAATAAAACCAAGAAAATTAACTATTTTAAATGGGAAAATAACTTTTAAAAGAAGAAAATATTATAAAATTAATCAAGAAACAGGTAAAGAAGAATATATTTTTCCTTTGGATAAACTTTTAGGAATTAAAAAATGACAAAGAATAGATAATTCTGTTAAAGAAAAAATATTATCATTTATTGGCAATAAAAAAACATATCAAGATATTAAAATAAAGGTACCTCATACTTTATATATTCAAATTGATGGAACTTATTTAAAAATGTGAAATGAAAATAAAAAGGGGAAAGAAAAAATAAAAAAACATAGTATATTTTCAACTGTTCATACTGGTTTTGATAAAACAAAATCAACTAAAAAAAACCTGTAATTGCAAATAAATTAGGAGTTATAGAACTAGATAATATTCCAGAATATATTTAAAAAAATAGTAAATTAATTAATTTTGTTAGTAAATTACTTACATTAATTACAAGTTATTATGATATTAATGACAATATTGAATTTATGGTATTAGGAGATGGTGCACCTTGAATTAAAAATATGGCAAAATTTATTCAAGAATATTTTCCTAAAAATAAAGTACATTACACGATAGATAAATTTCACCTTACAAGTAGATTTAAAAAATTATATCCTTATCAAAGTAAAAACAAAGAAAACAGAGAAACATACCATAAAGCAGTCGATTATTTTTTTAATGGTAAATATGAAGAATTATTAGAACGCTTAGAAAACAGTGCTTCTTTTATAAAAGAAGCAAAAATGAAATTCTTAAAAGAGACAATTAAATTAATTAAAAATAATGAAGAAGGTGTCAGAAATCAAACATTATGAAATAATATTGGTTGTCATATTGAGGGTGATATATCACATTACTGTAAAGGTGTTTTGGTTAAAAAAGCAACTTATCATGAAAAAACTCTTAAAAATAAATTAAATACTAGTATGATGAATTTTAAAAATAAAATTAATTTATTTAATACTAATAAACCATCAGAAGAAAATAGAATTAATTATTCAGTTAATAATTTTGTAAATAATAATTTACAACCAAACTTATATTTTTATTAATTTTATCTAATAAATTAAATAACTTTAATAAACATGTATTTTTGTCGTGGAAAAATTTAAAAAATGTTAAAATATTGTTGACAATAAAATTAAAAGTAATATAATTTAGATAAGTAAGTGGTATTTTTATTCCACAATTTCTAAGATATTAATTAAAACCCTTAAATAATACATACAGCCTATAATCAACAATTTTTCAATTATTTTCTTTTAATGATTCTAATGAATAAGTAAATAATTGATCATTATCTGTTTTAAAATGAATTTCACCATTATCTTGTAAAATAATTTGATAAAAATCTAAATATATTTTATTTGTTAGCCGACGTTTTTCATGTCGCACTTTTGGTCAAGGATCAGAGAAATTTAAATATATTTTATTAATTTCTTTAGGTGCAAAAATTTCTAGTAAAAAAATAGCATCAAAAACAATTATTTTTAAATTAGATAAATTTTCAGCAATTATTTTTTTAAAAGCTAAAACTAAAACTGATGGATAACGTTCGATTGCTAAAAAATTTTGATTTGGATGTTTTTTGCTAATGCTATAATAAAATCCCCTTTCCCAGAACCAATTTCAATATTTAAGGGATTATTATTTTTAAAAATCATTTTTCCCCATTGCCCCTTATAATATTCTGGATTTTGAATTGCAAAGGTAGGATTCTCCATAATATATTCTGTTGCTCAAGGTTTATTTCTTAGTCTCATCTTTAAATCCTTTCCGACTGTTTTTTAATAAAGCTATTTTTATATCATTACCAATTTTATTTTGTGGTTCATCATAAGTTCCAAATAATGAACCAAACATATAATTAATTTTTAGTTCTTTTAATTTACTATATCCTAAATAACTATTAACTTGTGGTGCAATTAAAATAATATCAAGTTTTTCTGCTAAAATAATATATTCTTTAATTAAATTTTGATAATGCAAATGAATAAACATTTCACGAATAATTGTTGGAGAAAAAACAGCATAATTAGGTTCATAATAGTACAAACTATTTAATTCCGTATCAATTGCTCCAAAATTTTTAACAGCAACTTCAATACCAATATTTTTAATTGTATTTAAATTTTTTTTAAACTTTTCAGGATCAAATCCAGTTTCCATTAAATAAAAAGTTAAAATTAAATTACCAGGTTTTACTTTTAATTCAATTAATTTTGTTGCAAATTTTTTTAAATTAAACTGGTCACTACTAATAAAACTAGCTGGATAAGTAATGAATAATTTTTGTTCTAAATAATTATTTAATTTATGAAAATTCTTAATATTTAATGCCGCATTAAAACGAGCCAGCATTGTTTCATGTACAATTCCCAAAAAAGTATTACTATCTTTTCCAAATATTAAATCACTATCAACCCCATCAACTAAATTACTACTATAATGATATGCTAATGTAAGGCCATCATTTACATTTATAATTGGAGAATATAAACTAACAATTTTTTCTAACTGAATATGTTCATTTAAAGCTAAAATACTACGTTTTTGGTTTGACAATTCTTTAATATTTTCAGGATCAATAAAAATAATTTGATTTGAATATTCAAGATTTAACCGATTATCTGCTATTGCAATATTATATTCTTTTAACTTATTTAAATTATTTGATTGTAAACCATATAATGAAGCATATCCTTGTAATTTAAGAATTATTTTATAATTTTTTAAAATAAAAGTCGTATTAACTTGTCGCAATAAAATTTCAAATTGTTTTAACAAATCAGTTTCTGATCGTAACTTACTTTTATTATGCAATAAGATACTACTAATATCAGGTTTTTCAATTTGATCAAGGGGAAGAAAAATTCCAAAATGATTTAAACTTGCTTTAAAAAATAAAACATTTTGTTCTTTTTATAGTGTAAAAACTTGATGAGAAATAAGATCAATAATTTTATTTTTAACATTACTATTTAGAAATTTGTCTAGTTTTTCAATATTATTAATCATAAAAGTAAAATAAATTCCACGACGAATCTTATTCTTATGAATTAAATTATAAATAGCATCATGTGCTAAAGCCTCACGAACATAACTATTGCGGTCATATTCAATAATATTTTGTAATTTTATCGCATGAACATAAATTAATTCAATAATACCACAAATACTATAAGCAAAATAAGTCATTGCAATTCACACTAAAACATATAATTGACTTACAAAGTTTTCTGACATAGCCATTTTTTGATTGTGCTAAAACAATAATTGAAGCCGTAATGAATCCTGTTAATGTCAATAAAGACCATCTAGTTCATTTTGTTCATTTAAAATACCAACTCACAAAAACAATTAGAAGGGTTAAAACATAAAGTACTGAAATCATAATAATATTAGGAGTACCTGTCAAAGGTAAAAAATAATTATTATTTAAAAATGGTAAAATTGCAAAAAGAAAAGTAAAAATAATAATCGTATATAAAATTGTGGCAAAGCAAGAAATAAAAACACCTATCATTTGACAAACTATTATTGGCAGAAAAATATTAATAACAATCATTGTTTTGGTTTCGCCAGTTTTGGTGGCACAAAAAATGGGATTAATCCTTGGGCAATAATAACCAAAATTGCAAAAACACCACCAATAACAACTTGATAATAAATTGAAAAACAAACAAAAGAATTACGCACTAAACCTCATGTAAAAATATAAATTATAGAAAAAATAATTATAAATAATAAATATACAAAAATAATATTTAAAATATTACTCACTTACTTCCACCTCTTTTAACAAACCTTGTACTTTTTTTATTATATCATTCCTTTTAAAAATATTTTTGAACTTAAAAAAGAAACTAAAATTCTCATAAATAATTTCTTGAATCTAATAATTTATTTATGACAAAACAAGTTTCTTTTAATTTCTACCTTATTTTTAATAAAAATAAAAAATGGTGGAGATGGCGGGAATTGAACCCGCGTCCACAAATAACATTCTAATATCTTCTACAGTTTAGTCTAATCATCTTTTTTTCATTATTTAATAATAGGATTAGACAACTAATTAAATAACTAGATAATAAGACTTTCAAAATTCTAACATTATCAATTAGAATTTCTATTAGATTAAGACTTGAGATACGATAATAGTTAATAATCTACAATTAACTACTATTACGGCTAGCAATCCTCTAACAGCGAGGAATTAAACTGCTAACATTGATCCTGCTAATTGATTGTTCATCATAAAAGCTGGCATTTCAATTTTGTCTTCTTTTTGTTTTTTGTTTGCGTTTCTTCAAACCTAGCAGCATTATAGTCTGCTAAACTACTGCCAATATTAGTAGATCATTCCTGTCGAAACCGGAACATCCCCATATAGTAATTATACTCTTAAATTATTAAATAGTAAATAATAACTATTTAGTACATTTTTTTTGAAATAATTGCTTAAAATGATATTCATGGCTAATTTCTTTTCCAATTTTTGTACCTAAAATAATTCGAATTAAAGTATAGTAATCCATGATTAAACTAAAACTACTAAAAAATAAGGTAAATAATAAGAAAAGTCCCATACCTAGAATATAATCTTTTTGTAATCAAAATAATAATCGCTCAACAATTAACCTAGGATTTGTAATTAAATTATTATTTTTTAAATTTAAATATTCAACATAATAATTTAAACTACTAAAAAAATAACTAAATAACCCAAGACTAGTAATTAACATGATAAGTTTTAAAAAATTGACTGTAATTGCACTATCATTTTTATTAATCCAATTTATTAAGCAAATAACACTTTCCAACAAAAACTCAATTATAAAGCAAACAATAGTAAGGATACTCAAAATATAAATAATGTTATTCGGGTTTAACGAATAATTTGTTCCATTATAATTATAAACAATCCATTCTTTGATGTTTCATTGAAAAATACCAGATAAAAAAATATAAAAAGTCAAAAGAATTTGAACGGTTGTAACAACAATTAAAGTAATCTTAAGATTCTTTTCAAACACTAACCATGATCAGAACTTTTGAAAATCTATTTTTTTTGTTAAGAAAAAACTAATTTTTTTGGGTGAATAATATTTCAATCGTAATATTCTTATTTGTAAAATTTGTAAATTATCATTATTTTCTTGAATTTTACAATTAAAAAAAGTTATAATTTTATTATAAAATTTACTATTTGTTTTACAAATTAAATATTTATCTAGAAACTGAAACAAACTAATATTGTTAAAAATAGACACTTTAACTTGGTTATCATTCAAGTCATATTCACTAAAAATACTTTTTAATGTTTGGTGATTAAAATAAATAATTGTTTTTCATTGATATGAATAAGTTATTATAAAAAATAAAATAAAAATAAAAATACTAATAGCTGTTGTAATAGCATAAAAAATCTTTCGTGACAATAATCTTCATTCTGGCAAATAATTATTGCTAAAAGTAAAATCTGATGTTAAAAATAATAAAAACAGTTGTAATACATTCAGAATTAAACCAATATTAATAACAACTAATAAAAAATAAAATAATTTGCTAGCGATTCAACTTTCACTATTTTTTTTATTTTTAAAATGTTTTAATAAATAAATTCCTTCTCAACTACTACCAAAAAGAAGAAATAAAATATTTAAAACAATAAAATATTTTAAAGATACTAAATCTGTCATACTTTTCTCCTTCCTTAAGTAATTTTAAAAGAAACATGTGTACCAACAGTTCCGGCTGTATGATTAATTTTAAGATAATTTTTATTGCTACTTTTAAATCAGGCAAAAACATATGGTAATCCCCCATGGTCAGCACTCTTTCATAAATTTTTTAGTTGAGTTGTTGGTGACCACAAATCTAAGTAATTCGGCTGTGCACCTTTTTTCAAAACAACATTTACATCAGTTGCTTGCATAAAATGTGAATTATGAAGATGTACTGATCACTTAATTAAATAATCAGTTACATCATTAACAACTTCCGCAATAGTTGTTGTTCCGGCATATGTTTTGTTAGCAATAGGTTTCCAATCAATATTTCTTCAGTCTTTAGCATTAAAATCATTACTGTCAATCGAAACATTTCAAAATGATAAGAACTCTGGTTTTTTATAAAAACTAAATCCTTTACTTTCTAGGATTACCTTATAATTACTTTCAACAACTGTGGAATTAAATATTAACATTGCTCTTGATGCATCAAATTTAAGAAAGTTACTACTATCTTTTTTAACATTAATTTCCAAGTTAAAGAATCCAACTGGTAAGGGATTATTGTCATTTCACATTTTTTTGCTTTTATAATATTCTACAATCTCCTCGTATCCTTCTTCCGTTTGAAAAATATTATTAATATTTTGTATAAATCCTGCTATTAATTTAGCATTATCAAATGGCACTGGATTATCAGAATAAAATAAGACACTATTTTTTAAAATATTTAATTCAGTTAAATCAACATTAGTATTAATTGTAATTAATTTTTCATTTTGGTAATGATCATAATTATTTGGTGTAATATGAATTGAAAAATAAGTAATTGGTAATAAGTTTCGTACAGCACTAAAGTCAATTAAATAATTTGAATTAGGTGTCGTATGATAGCCATAATAAATATCAACATTAATTTTAAAAAGATCAATTTCTTCAAAATTAATTTGAATAATTTTAAGAATAGTACTCCGTAAAGTTTGAAACCCGTCAAGTTCACTACCTAACATTTGATCAACTGTTCATAAATAATTTTGAAATACTGTTTCATCAATTTGTGCTAAATCAAAATTAAGATTCTCTTCTTGTGTAGTTTTACAAGCAATAAGTGGACTAATATTTCCAAATAAGATAGTTCCTACTAATAATGACTCTAATAACTTCTTCATAATCCTCCTTTATAATGAATTAACATACATAAATAATTCATAAACTTGTTCTCCTATTGTTTTTCCATAATTTAAACTTGGTTGTTCAAACACAACATCATCTAATGTAAATTGGGTTGGATATCACTTATATTTATTATCCCTTGTTGTTGAAGCAGGAAAACCAATTGCATTCAGGACTCGATTTAAATCATATTTTTTGTCTGAATATATTTCCATTAATATCATCATTTTATGGACCATTTCCATTCCCTCAATATAATTTTTAAAGCGAACACTATAACGCGGACCATGAATATTTCCAACATAAACTAAATTATCATCTCCCGATTCAAATTGACCATTCATTTCTTTTTTAGCATAATAATTATCTCGATATAAATCATATGACCATCTTACATAACCATTTGCTCCTAATTTATAAGCCATTAAAGGTCCCCATACTTGTTCACTATTATCAGATTGAATATATGCTGCTGGAAAATTATTTCAAGAAGTATAAATCATAGTTGCATTCCCAAATGTTTTACGACGAAGAATATTACTTCGTAATTTATAAATATTAATATTATTAAATTTTTCGACTATTTCACGGTATTGCAAAATCATTTGGTCATATTTGTTAACAAAAATATTTTGAATATCATCTTCATCAAATGGATTACAGCGAAAACGCCAACCAGCAAAAATACTAGATTTAATAAGATTATAAGGGTCATTTTCAGCCACATTTTTCATTGTTAATTCATTAGTTTTATCTGCTAATTCATCAAACGATTCATATAAAGTAATTTGTTTGCCATTTGGTGTTAAGTATTCTGGTTTGTTTCGAATTAAATTTCAGTGATTTGATAATGCTTTAATAAATTTACTATGAATTGTTTTTAAATAAGCATCAAAGTTTTTCCCAGGCATACCATTGCTTGATTTTACTAATTCAGCATTAAATGTACGTTGAGGACCTTTTTTAGCCCCATTTTTAAGGTAAAAAAAGGTAAAGGCTCCTGGTTCCATTGCTGAAAACATAAACTCCGTAAATCCTAATTGAGCAGCAACTTTTAAGTATTCATCAAATGCATTAAAATCAAATTCTCATTCTCAATCTGGATCATTAAAAACAACATTTAAATCACTACTTTTAATATAATCTTCATATTCTTCTTCAGTTCATCCTTCTGATGATTTATTTAATTTTCCTACTCATTGAATTAATTGATAATTTCATCCAGGACCATATAAGTAAAATGTATTAGATTTTTTTAATGCTTGTAAATGTGCTAATAAATATGGCCGCATTTTTGGGGATAAATAACTTGGTAAATTATTATCAAAAGGACCAATTTTGTCATCAAGTTCTTTTACACTTGCTCTTTTCTGTCTTAAATTATCACCAGTATCAATATATTTCATACCATTTGAAGGAAATGATGTAGCACTAAAACCAAATCGTTCATGCATTGGTTTATTTGAATCATCAGTTTTTAAAAGATAATTTTTAATTTTAATACTAAACTTACGTTCAATACTAGTTTTAATTTGACCATTAAAACGAAAACTTAATTTTATCGTAAAATTTTGAATTCCCGGCTTTGCTTGTGACCCAATAAAAAGACTAATTCAAAGCGATTGAACATCATATGTTAATTCAGACAATGTATTTTCTCCTAGCGTATCAGGCATATATTGTACTCCTGGGTAAATATAACGATTAGAACTTGCTGCATTTGGAAAAGCTTTAATATAAGTTAAAAAAACAATCTCACTAATAATTGCTGGGTCTTTATTATCATTTACAATTGATACTTGTAAATCATTATATTTAGTAATATCTTCCTTATTTAATAAAATTAACTGTGTATTAAGATGTTGATTTCTTCATGCTGTTAAGCGTGGATGATCATTTGTACACTTTAATAAATCTTTACGATTTCCATAAAAAAATGGATCACCGTTTTTATTTTCATTATAAGCACTATAAGTAAATTTTGAATCACCAAAAAAAGTATGGAAATATGAATTATCATCTGCTTGTGGATTTTGATTATTACCACAACCATACTGAAAATTAAACTGGTTATCATAATGACCGCCACTACCACCACCAGGATAATTCCCTTCAAAACGACTACAACTAACAATTATCATCACAAAAGGAGGAATTAAAACAACAACTAATAAAATTTGAATCATATTTTTAAACGATATTTTTTTCATTTGTTTATTCCTCTCTTAAACCATAAATCCTAAATGAACACCTGGTAAAGTGCTTAAATCTAGTGAGGTATCTTTTGCATTAATTAATTCTAATCATACCCAATGCTTTTTCTTCCCGCCTGAAGAAAAGGTATATAGTTTATCTAATGTTGTTTCTTTTTCAAGTAAATTAGGATCAGAATATCCATTTTTACGAAATTGTAATTCAAAAACACCCATTGCTAAATTATAATGGTATATTGTATCAATTGCCTTAATAACAAATAATTTTATATCATCATATAAACTACCTAAGGTATTATTTAAAGTGACATTTTTATTTAAAATAGCATAATCAAAATTATGATTTTTAAAATCTTTACTTGTAATCTTAATAGTTGCTGCTGTATTCATTGTAAAAGTTTCCCCAGGAAGTTTAAATAATGATGCTTGCAATCGTTCTGGAATATATTTAAATAAATCATTATTAATTGTTAACATATTAACTTTTTCAGAAATAAATTTATTACTTAATTTTATAAAAAAACTAATATCCTTATTTAATGTCATTTGTCCTGGTTGTAATTCCATTCCAGCTGAAATATCTAATCCCATTTTTTGAAATTGTTTATTAAAATTATTAAGAATTACTTGGTTACTTAATAGTTTATTTCAACTATCAACAAGTTTATCTTCACTGTCAATTTGTCCTTTTGAATTATCAAATTTAATAAATTGATTGTTAATAAAATTTCAAATTGGACGATAATCAAACTGTAAAAAACTATGTCCATAAAATTCACTTTTTTCTGTTGTAAAAATTCCAACAGTAAACCAAAAAATATAATTAGTATTAGTAAAATCAGTAAAATTAATTGTTTTTGCATTATAAAAATTACTATCATCAACATGACCATAATAAATATCAACTCTTAAATTTTTGACAATATTTAATCCTAAGTTATTTTGTAAACCCAACATAACATTACTACGAATCGATGGCATTAATCCATCATCGTAACCTCGAAGACTATTTAAGCCTCATTTGTTATTAGTCATAATTGATTGTGGTTTTAATAAAATACCTAATTTTTTTGTTTCTTTTCATCATATATTAATTGAAATCAAACTAAAACTTGTAGTAATAGGAAAAATAAATATCATTAAATAAAATAATTTTCGCAATTTTATTTTCTCCATTTTATCTTTTTTTGGTTTATAGGTTCAAATTCAATTATATTAAAAAAAAAAAAAAAAAACAAGATGACAACTAAAACTTCAAAAATAACTTGAAAATAAAAAATTTAAGGTTTACTTAGATTTTTTATTTTGTTAGGTTTATACTTCGTTTGCATTAACTTGCTCTTGAATACTCATATGATTAATTTTATAAGTTGAAATTCAATATGTTATTAAATATATTCCTGCCATTAAAATAAAAGTAATTGGAATCGTAATTCATGGGAAACCAAATGGAATAATTACTTTAGCAATTGCAATAAACCCATAAACACCTAGTCATAAGATTAGTCACATTATCCCAACACCTAAAATCCATGCTAGAAAAGCAAACGGAGTAAATATTCCTAATGTTAAACTATTAATTTCACGATTTGAATATCCTAAAGCTTTCATCACAGCCATAAATTTTAAGAAAGAATTAACAAATGATTCTGTCATAATATATACAATAATAATAGCAGTTATAATTGTAATAACAACAAAAATAATTGTTAAGATACTTGAAATTCAAGCAAGTTTTTCAATAACTTGCGATTTAATAATTAAATAATCTGTTCCTCCAACCCCACTAGTTAATTGACCATTCATAAAATCATTCATTGAATAGGAACCATCTGAGGAAGAAAGATTAAATCGTGTTGTTTGATCAACTTGATCATAATATTTACTAAACTTACCATTAAATCATAACATTGAATTATCATCTTTGTTATCATATAGTTCACTAGAACTTGTATCAAAACCAAGAATTTTATTAGCAATAACTTGATTTACATACGCTCTTGGAACATCATATGAATTTTGAATCTCAACAACTTTATATTTAATATTTTTAGTAATTTTCCCAATTTTTAATAATCCTTGGCGTAATGCTTCTCGATATCAGTTAGTTGGAAACCCGGTTGTTAAATCACCTATGCCATTAATTTCTTTATCAAATTTATTATCAAAAGGATGAATAATATAATAATCACCGTCTTCAGTTTCTTCTTTAGTGACCACTCTCTGATCAGTAGGACTACTAAGGTCTAACAAGCCTGGTAACCTACGTCCTGTTGTTGCAGAAATCCTTGAATTTTTAAATTCACCTTGTTCAAAAGCATCAACTGGTAATTTTAAAACAAAATTTTTAATATTATAATAATCTTGAACTTTACCATTTTTATTTTCAAAACCAACACGTGTTTTGTTTCCAATTGTTAATTTTGTTAAATCAAGGGTAAACGGGTTGAGATTGTCATCAGACCAACCACTTGGTAACTCATATGACCACGCTGCTTGGTCAACAGCACAATGAAGTGCATCATCACAATATTGTAACTGCTGAACACTAGTAGTAGTTTCAATTATTTTATCTAAGAATAAATTATATTTACTTTCTGCGGCTTTATTTACAACCATTGGAATAAAATCTGTCCTAATATTTAAATTTTTACTATTATCTAAAATTTTTTTAATTGTTTGATTTGGAAAAATAATTGTTTTATTATTTATATTAATTCCATATGTTGGAAGAATAAAACTTGAATCTGATATATTTGTTATATATCCGGTATAAACATCTTCATTTTTTGAATTATAAGTTAAAGTTCCAAAAGTAAAATTAAATTGTAATTTAGCCAAATCATCTTTTAACCACATTGCTCGAATTTTGCCTGGCATAATATCACTTGTCGCATATTGCGCACAATAAGTCCAACGGTCAATAATATTTGGGTCTGTTGGATGAACTGGTGATTTACCAAAAGCACGTGGCATTGTTGAACATAATAAAGTATCAATTTGATTTCGAATATCAACATTTTCACCATAACGTTTATACATATTATAAAAAGTACCAATTGATAAACTTGCTCCTTTTCCAACCATAAAATTAAAAATAATCATATTATTTAATTTCTGTGTATATAAATTAGCATTTTTAGCATTAATATCATTTTTTGTTGATAGCCATTCTCCATTATATAAATAATCACTTACTAAAGAATTTTTAATTAAGGGATATGCTGCCTCAGATGAAAAACCAGAACCATTTCAGTCATACATTTCATAGCGACTAAAAGGAATATTCCCAATAACGTTTGTATATTCATACTCGTTATCATAATTTAAATTGGCATAATAATCCTTACTAAATTTATTGATTCCTGTTGGAATTAAAGTTGCTAATGTTAAAGATAAACTAGCAACAAAAAATGTTAAAAAAAACCAACCAATTTTTTTCATTGAAACAGCCATCATCACAAAACGAAATTTTGTTGTAAATTTTTTAAAATGAAAAATATTACTAATAGAATAAACTAATTTTGAAGTTTTAATATTTTTATTCGGATTTAATAAATCTAATGGGCTGATTATTAATTGCCGAATTGCTGTTACTAAAATTGACAAACTACTAACAAGACCAATAATTCCAAAACAAATTGCAAATGGAATTAACGAAAATGAAAAATTAACTGGAATAACAAAATAACTATTGAAAACACTCATAATAGGTAATTGTAAAAATACACCAATAATTCATCCAACCGGAACTCCAATTCCAGTTACTACAATCGCATGAGCTAAATAGGAACTAGCAATTGTTATTCCACTATAACCATTTGCTTTTAAAATTCCATTTGCAATTTTTTGTTGATTAATAATTTTTTTAATTAAAATTACTAATGTAAAAATTAAAATAATTAAGAAAATAAGACATAAAATAATTGTAATCGTACGATAAAATTTAATTGTAGTTCCTAACAAAGAATAACGTAAGTAAACTAACTTTGTTTCATCACGGCTTTGTAATGAGGCATTTTTATCACTTGGGTTATTTAAACTTCAAAAATCAGCTGCTAAATATTTTTTGAAATTTTCAAAGGCTGTACCTTTATTTTCCGGTAAACCAACATAATTAATATATAATGTAGAATTTTCTTCAATATCGGTCTTAGCAGCAATAGACTCACTACGATAAACTTTTTCAGAAACATAAATAATACCATCTGTTTTTGGATCTGGAAAAACATCAGTATCATAAATTGTTGGATAAATATTAGCTGAATCTCCACCAATAGCACCAACAAAGAAATTTGAATTTTTACCAATTGTAAGTTGATCTCCTACTTTTAATTTTTGACTACGCGCAAATTGTGGCGTAATAACAACATACACATCATTAATTGGATTAGTTGGATCAAAAGAATCATATTTTTTAATAAATTTTAATTTATTATCCGATAATAATTGTGTTCAATTAATAATTTTATATTTTAAATTTGATGTTAAATCTCAATATGCATATTGTTCACGTAACTGAAATGAAAAGTTTGAAGCTTTAGCAACTAATGCATAATAGGCTTTTGTCAAACCATAAGGCCAATAAGGTTGATTCCGAAAACTATTATTTTTATTATTTTGATTATAAAAATCATTAACACTAAAAACAGCGTTTTCAATATTATTATTATAACCAACATCAAGATTATTATTAATAGTTGGTGAATAATAAAGACTAATTTTTGTTAAAGGCTGTGATGTATCTTTTACTAAAAAACTTAAATCACCATTTAATTTTTCCTCAAATATTCTATCTTCAATGCTAGCTTTAGTAGGGATTTCATCTACTCTTCCTCTTAAATCAACATCTTTTTTTCATTTTGTTATACCATTATTAACAAAATCAATAACAGTATCTTTTAATTTTGTTTCATCTGTTATACCTGAATATTTTTTATTTAAATATGCAATAATTAAATTTATTGTATTTTGTGAAATATCACTATGCGTAAAATTACTCATAAATTCTTCAATCAAAGGTAAATTATTTTGATTAAAAAGATAACCTTTCTGATCATATAATTGTCCAATTACAGAAGTTTGAAAAGCTTCACTATTAACATTGAAACGATATAAACCATTATTTAAAAAAAATGGTGCACTTTTATCAAGATCAGTAAAAATAATATTACTTACTTTATTTGCTTTAGAATCAAAAGTAAATTTTATTTCAACATTATTATCCAAAGCTTTTAATGCGCCATCTTCACCTAAATGAACATAAGGCAATGTCCACTGTTCCCCATTAACATCAGTAATCAAATGATAATCATTGCTAAAAGCATATCATGGAGTAATTGTTTCAACATTTTGTCCTGTTTTCTTTTTACTGTCAAATCTTAATAAATAATCATAAGCAAAAGTTCCTTCCCCCATAAATGAATATGCATTAGATAAACGTGTATTAACAATTCACGAAGAAGTTGTTAATAATGTTAAAAGCGCAGCTAATATTATAAAAATAATTAACTGTGCTTTTTGCTTAAACATACTTTTTAATGTTTGTAAAAACAGCAACATTTTTTAGATCTCCTCTTTTTCAATTAACTATTAATAATAACGAGTATTGTTATAGTATCAAACAAAATCACTTAATAAATATGAATTTTTTGTTAAATCATCTTTAATCCCTGGATTAAACAAGAAGCGAGTTTGGTTATTAAATTGAACAACATAACTATATTTAATTTTGTCACTATTTGTTAAATATTCATTACCCATTCCATCATAATCAACTCAATCTTGTTTGTTTCATGTTTCGCCCTCTGGTGCAATATTATGACGTTGTTTTGGGTCTTTTTCTTGTTCAACATATGAAGGAGAATTCCCTGAAGCGGGATCAGTATATCCTAATGGTTTTTTATGACGTTCTAATTTAGTTGAAGCATCTTTTGGACCATAGTAATCTAATTGATAATGAACACCTGTTACAAAACCATCAGTTACAATTGCCCCTAATTTTGAACCATCTACACCAGTTCCTGATGCTGTAATATATCATTTTCGATCTAAGAAGATATTATCAAATCAATCTTCTGCCATTACTTTATTAACTTGACTTGTTAATTCACCAATATAACCATTTTGTGAATCTAATATTTGTGTAATAAATTTATGCATTGATTCATGATCAGGATAAGTATTATTTCCTCCATGCGCTCAAATATTAATGATATCAAATAATGACCCTTGTTTATATTGACCTGTTTGTTCATCAAAACCATAACTATTTAAGATAAACTTAGCATATTCACTATTAGAATCAATTGCCATTAAGTCCTCTTTAAAGCCATTTTTATTCGGTCCTTCATTATAAACATCATCAATTGTTTTAACATTATTAATATTTAAATTATAATGTCCTTCACTATCATTACTGTAAAATCAATTTGCTAATCCTGCAATTCCTTTTAATAAATTAAACAAATCAAAGTTTGGTGCGTTTAACATTTGCAATAATGTTCGAATTAAAGCTACAACACTATCTTCAGCAAAATTCCCAATTAAGCCTTGGAATTTTAAAAGACCCTCATAAACCGTGTTTGACATTATGCGATTAAATTTTTGAACATCAAAATTTGAACCTTCTTTTGCTAAAGCTTCTGTAAATCATTTTCCTAGAACAGAATACCATTTTAAAAAAGCATTTTTATGTTCTTTTTTATCACTTGTTAAATCTAAATATTGTTTCTTCCCTGACATAATCACGGTTAGAGATTTTGCCACAACTGGACTGTTAAAAATATCATAAAGTTTCATACTTTGAATTGTTTTATCAGGGTTATTTACTTCACCATCACTTTGTTTTTCAACATTAAGAACCGTTTTTTCAATAGTATCACGACTAAATATCTCTAATAATGGACTATTTGATTTAACATTACCTGAGCTATCAAAAAACTGACTTTTTATTTGGTTTAAAATAAAAAACGGTGCTGCCAAAAAAATTCCTGCAGTTTTTTCACCAGAACGATTATTTTGAATAAATGGTAATAATTGTGCTAATGAATATAAAACTGGTAATTCTAATCCTGGTCCAAATTGGCCTAATATAGTGATTGCTTCATCAAAATATTTTAAACCAAATAAATCATATAATGAACTTGACTGGTTCGCCACAGCCTTCCCAAATTTAATTTCTTCACCACCATCTTTATAAGACAATATTGACTTTGTTGGTGGTGTTGAAAGTGAATTATGATATAAAATATTTGATACATAAGGACCCGATGATGAATCATAATAATTACTTCATCCAGCCGTTCTGTTAATATAATTAATAACTGATTCTGATTTTTGTGACAATGTATTTGCTAAAGCTCCAGTATCATATTGAGCACATGCTAAATTTGGATTTGCAACAAAATCTGTGTAACGCCCTGTTGCATCTGTTGTATTGCTAGGATGTCCTTGGTTAGCTTCTGTATTTCACTTTGAAAAATCAGTCATTGCAGCAATTGATGACATTAAATTATAAGTATTTCGCTCTGGTTGATAATTATTATCTGTTGCTTTTCAAGGATTATAATAAAGATTATTTAATTTTTTATATTCTTCAACATAATCTTTAATCTTAATTTCTTTCCCGCTTTTAGTAGTAAAGACTCCTTTTAAATTTCTTCCAACATTGTTTAAAAAATACTGTAATGTTGGAAACCCATAAATATTCATATTTTCATGACGACTAGCAATTAAAATTTTAGCAATTGTACTAGTATATTTGACTAAATTTCGAATTGTTGGATCAATTTTATTAAGTTCACTATCAAAATAATTATTATTTTGACTATTTTTTCCTTTTGTACAAGAAACTACCCCTAACATACTTGCTGACATTAAAGTTGTAGATCATAATATAGAAAGTAATTTTTTCATTTCCTTCACTCCTTTTATATTTATTAAATTTTTATAAAAATCATTAATTTAAAAGTCAGCAGATAACATTAAATTATCATTACCTGCTTATAACCATTAATAAAAATTGTTGTATATTTAATTGGCTTATCCATACTCAAACAATTATTTTTAATTGCTAAAACAAAATATTTTAAATCATCATTGTTTTTTTTATGATTTTGTGTTTTAGGATTATTTTTATTTATTAAAGCAACATTTCAAAAATAAATTCAAAGTAAAATAATTATAAAAATATTTTTAAAAATTGTTGATAATTTAATATCATTTATATTTTCAATAAAATATAAATTTAAAATTAAACACAATAATAACAAAATAAAACCAAACGATAATCTCCGAAAAATTTGTTTTACTTCCATTACGCTATTATTAATTACAATAGTACTAATTAAGCTTCCATAACCAATCATTCATAAAATTAAATAAAATGAGTTATTTTTTGTTTTTAAAAATGCATTAAAAATAACTGGAGCAAAAATAATTAAAAAGAAAATAGCAATTAATTTATTAAATAAAATAATGAAATTAAAATATCTTTTCTTTGTTGTGCTAAGAAAGATAGCAAATAATAAAAAAATAAAATTTAATAAATTAATTGTTGATCTTTCTATTCAACCAAAAGAAAATTGAATAAAAATATTAAGAACAAGCAAAATTGATAAATTGCTAATAAAAGTAAAAATAAAACTAATAATTACAAATTTAGTAAAGGTGTTATTAATATTTTTAATAGATTTTGTTTTTAAAAAACTAATGCGGATTAAAATGCTAATAATGAAAAAAATAAAAATTCAAAAAAAAATTGATGAAAAGATATTATTTATAAAGTTAATAAATCTATTAAAAGTGATATTAGATAAAAAATTTATTAACATTTTTTCCACTCCTTTATTTTTACATAGTAATATTTTACAAAAAAAAAAAAAAAAAGCAAAGGGCTAATTTTGCTTTTTTTAAGAAAATTAAATTATTTAAGGTCAACTGAAGCTCCAGCAGTTACTAATTGTCCTTTAATTTCTTCTGCTTCTTCTATCTTTACTTTTTCTTTAATTACTGCTGGTAATTTATCAACAATTGCTTTTGCTGCCATTAATTCTTTTCCAGTAATTTCTTTAACTAATTTAATAATTGCAACTTTACTTGGTCCTGTATCTGTTAATACAATATTAACCTCTGAAGGACCAGCTGCTGCTCCTGCTTCTGCGGGAATAGCAGCAACTGCTGCTGCAGCTACAACACCAAAATGATCTTCAATTCCTTTTACTAATTCATTTAATTCCGATAATTTCATTTCTGCTAATGCTTTAATAATATCATCTTTTGATAATGCCATAATATTTTCCTCCTCATTAAGATTTTTCTATAAAATCTTTAAATAACATAACTAATTATTCAGTTTTTGTTTTAGCAATTTCTTTAACTACTATTGTAAACATACGTAATGGGTATAGTAAACTTGTTCCAAACATTGATAATAATTCATCTTTTGTTGGTAATGCTGCAATTTCAACAATTGCTTTTGTATCTAAAACTTTACCCTCATAAATTCCAGCTTTTAATTTTATTGCTGGATGTATTTTTGCAAATTTTGCTAAAGTTTTTGCGGCAGCCATCTGTTCACCTGTACCAAACGCAAAAGCATTAGCACCTGTTAAAAATTGGTCTAATTCATCAAATCCTGCCTCTTTAGCAGCCAAACTTACTAAGTTATTTTTATATACTTTAATGTTTACATCTTGTTTTGTAAGCATTCTTCTTAGTTCTGTAAATTCAGCAACCGTTAATTTTTGATATTCAACAATAACTGCTGAATTAGCATTTTTAAAGTTATTAACAATTTCATTAACAACTGCTGTTTTAATTTTCATTGCTGGCTTCATTCTTCGCCTCCCTAATAATAATTTTAAAAGCAAAGGCAATTAACCAAGTGGATTAATTGCCTAAAACATTATTTAAATAATATAAAAACATGTCATTGTTCTATATCTCAATAATGCCTCGGCAACATAATTAAGATTTAATAAAATCCGTTGCTGTCTATGGTATTTTGATGACTATGGTACAATACCAAGTAATATAGTATTATAATTTTTGTTAAAAGTCAAATAAAAAACGTTATTTTAAAAAATTTTATTAATCTTGTTTTACTTTCGGCTTATTTTCTTATACCGATATTTATTCCACAATCATGTGCCCAAACAAGATAGCCCAACTTCACCAGAAGAACTTAAAAAAACATATCCTAAAATTTCAACAACCAAAGTGTCTTTTTGCTTTACTGCAGGTGGAACAACAAGTTCTTCGTAAACTTGAAAAATAAAAGGACCTTCATTATTATTAATAAAAATATTATCATTTTGGTCAATAGTAATTGTATGGACAGAAGTTCCAAAAATATTAGTTTTTCCAACCTGTTTTGTTTTATTTTTTAAAAAATACACCCCAGCAAGTACTGTTGAATAATAAACATTATTATTTTTGTCAACAGTAATAGATAACGCTGTTTTATCCAATAAATCAATCTCTCGCTTAATTCTTTTTCAATACTTGAATACACATAATTACCAAAATAAATGTTATTTTCTTTATCAACAGCAAACGCATAAATTAATTCATTAAGTTTATGTTCGTCAACTAAACTATACTTATTATTTAATTTTTGAATTGAAAAAAAATTAGCTTCATCAGTAGTAAAATATAAATTATCGTTGTGGTCAATCACTAAAGCAAAAACTTTTCTAGCAACTTTATTATCACTATTGTTATCATAAATAAATTTTTTAACTCTAGTTGACCCTGATAATAAATAATAAATTCCAGCAAAAGTCTCTAAATACAAAGTATCATTACTGTCTAATGCAAGAACAGTAATATGATTATCAACTAATTCATCATTTAAACCCTCAATTTTATCAATTGTTCCATTATTACCATCATAAATATATACTTGATGATCTTCGTTTACATAATAAATATTATTTTTTTTGATCAACTCTTAAAGCAAGAACATTATCATCAATTCCATTAATTTTTTTTGCTTTTGTTGTATCATCAGGCAAAAAATAAATTCCCCGTGAAGTTCCAAAATAAACTATACTATTAGAAATTTTAATTGCATTACGAGAAATATTGTCAAGTCCTTCAATTCTTGTTTGAATATATTGTTTTTCATTAAAACTAAATGGAGTATTACGACTATGATTAGGAACTTCACTAAAGATTAGATTTTGAACAAAAATAGAACTTGCAATAATGCAGAAAGTATATATCTTTTTCATTGTTAATTTTTCCCACTTCCCTAGCAATTAATTTTATTTATCATAAATTGGGCTAACACAATATCTATATATTTAGTTTAACAAAAAAATTAATAAGAAATTAATAAATTAAAAAAATGTTATTTAATTAAATAACATTTTTTATTCCATTGTAATATTTATTAATTAATTCTTTTTAATTTTTCAAATCCCTACTCCAATTACTGAAATTAAAATAAAGCCAATTGCTAATGTTGCTATTGAAACAACATAAGATGAAAAGGAAGGAATTAATAACATTCCGGTACTTTTAAAAACAATATGAGCAATGACATTCCATAATAATTGGGCAATAACATAACTTAAAACATAGCCTAAAATAATTGCAAATAAGTAAAATCCTAAAACAATTGCAATAATTTTTCATGTTGGATATCCAAGGACTTTTAAAGTTAAGATTGTACGGCGATTTTCATCAAGCACCATAGCAATTAAGACTGATAAAATTAAAGCAACAATGACAATCGTTAATCCTTCTAAAACATTAAGAACATCCCGAACAGTTCGCATTCCTTGTAAATAATTTTCTCGTAAAGTATCAAATGGTCATATTTTGTTAAGACCATTTAATAATTTTAAATTTGTTCTTAAGTCCAATTCATTTTTAAGATTCGGTTTTTTATTATTATCAAACATTGTAAAATCATAATTATCGGTTAATGAAAATGACGAAATAATACGATAAGGCTGCATGGTTACTCCCAATGGACTAGCTCGTGATGCAACAATATTATAATAAGAATTTGGTAAAAATTGTTCTCCTTTTTTAGTTAAATTAACTCATTGGTTCATAACCGTAACTAATGAATCTTGATTCATATAAATATTCCCTGAATTAATATCAGCATCATTTGAACCAATCACTTTAAAAGCAACTGGAACATATCCAATAGCATTTGTAATTCGAACATTTAATTTAAAAATATCCCCCGAAACTAAATTCATCGATTGATAAACCCGTTTTACTAAAAGAACTGGTATTGGTTCATTAATTGGAACATTTGGGTCATTCCCAGTAGGGTCTGAACTAATTTTATAGCTAAAGACTTCTTTTTGGGCAATATCACTTGGTGTTTTCTTAGAACGATAATTCAATAATTGATTACGCTTTGTTTCATCACTTGTCAACCCAACAACATTTAATTGTGAAACTGGATTTTTTGAATTTTTAGTATCATCTGGACTTCAACCTGCTGATAAGAAAACATACGGGAAATCATAATTTTTATCATAAACCATATATGGTCCTAAATAAATATCTGGGTATTGACCATTAGTTGTTGTACTTAAACTATTAACCAAATTAATTCCACTAATAATTGTTTGAATATCAGCTTCATTTATTCCTTTTTTAATTAAAAATGATTTCATAAGATTAATAATTTTTACTAAATTATCTCATCCATTAATTCATTCACCAGACTCATTATCCTTAACTTTATAATTAACAACTGCCTCAACTGTTGTTGCACTTATATATGGATATCTTTTATTTTTTTCATCATAATTAATCTTACTTCTAACAAGAGTTGTACCACTGGGATCACCAATAATATTTAATAAATCACCACAATTTTTTTTCATATTTTTTGAATCTGAAACAGATAAACTTCTAAAGCACATTAATGGATTCGGAAAGTTAAATGTTTTATTATCATCAAGAATTTTTACCTCATGGTAATAATTCATACGCTTATCAGCCGTAATTCACTGATAAGGTTTACTATTGCTGGCTTCTTGTGCAATATCTTGTTGATCATAACTAGCAATTAAATATGATTTAATATCATTCTTAAAATAACGGAAAGAATCTTTAACAATTCCTTGTGCGATTACTCCTGCATCCAACTGGAAAATTAACAAAAAGGACAAAAAAGCTAAAACAATTAATACCATAATTCATTTTCCTAAAGATTTAAGTGCAAAGGTAAATGATAAATGAACATTAAATGTTAATCCAAAATGAGCATATTTACGGCCTTTTTTTACTTTTTTAGGACGAAAACTTAAATTAGAACCTTTTAAATCATAAATTAAATCCAAAGCTGTCCGACTTAAAAGAATAAATGAGACTAAGAAAGACATCCCAATAAAAATAAGCGGAATAAAAATTATCGCTGAAACAAAAATTAGTGGATTAAAATAAAATGATGATAATGGTAATCCTATTGAATATAAATTTGAACCAGTGAAATACATTTGCAGAAGAATACTTAAAGCTCATCCTAATAGACAACCAATTAAAGTTGTAAAAATAATGTTAAAAGTAAAAATAAATGATAATTCAAAGCGATGATATCCTAATGATTTTAAGACTCCAATTTGTCGTTTTGCATTAGTAATATCTTTTTTAATGAAAAAAGCAATAATAAATAAAATAATAATTGAACAAGCAACAGCAATTGAAGTATTAATAATAAAACCAGTATTTGTTAACATCACAACTTGTCCCGGTAATGATGCTTCAAAAGCGACAATTGCATTATCAGGCGCTACAAAATAATTGCTTAAAACTTTTCTTAATAAAGTTATTTTTTGTGGTTCAGTTAAATTACCATTAACATTAATAAAACTAGTAATTTTTTCAGTTCCATTTGAAAAATTTTGCTTGATAGCATTAAAATTAATATCATTCATAAATAATACTGAACCATTTTTTAAATCAATAATTTTATGACCAGTAGCAAGAGTTGATAGACTTACTAAATCAGGATAAATATTACTTACCTTTGCCCCATATCCAATAATATTAAATTGTAAATTTTGACTATTTCCTAAATTAAAGTATCCACCAAGTTTTAAATGATTATAATCAGCATATTGTTTATTTAAAATAATGTTATTTTCTGTTAAATCACTAATATGTTCTCATTTTGTTACTTCAAAAAGACGATTAAACGGAGTATAAAAAATATTATTACCTCGTCAACCATCACCGTTATATAATAAATTTTTATTTTTGTTAACAGCAGTAGCATTAAAATATTGCGTATCTTTTGCTAAATTATTTGCAGTAAATTGATAACCAACATTAAAACTAAGTTCTAAGCCAGCTTTGTCACCATTAATTAAATCATTTAAACGACTTTCATCTGGATTATGAATAATATAACTTAAAAAAGCAGCAGTAAGATTCTTATTAAAATTTTTAACTAAGGCAGTAAAAGAAGCTGTCCCCATTTTTGGGTTTAAGTATGATGGTTCTTTTGTTCATTTACAAATTTCAGAATTAGTTAAATCACAATTTAACCCTAAAACATCAACACGAATATTATTAAATGTTAAATGCTCAGCATCAATTTTTGACTCATCATAAAACTGAGTTAAAAAAGTATGATTATTTTCATTTATTTTTCAAGCAGGATTTCTTTTTCACACATTATTATCAATATTTAAACTATCTACTCGAATTTCATATTGATAAGGAAGACTATTTTTCTTAATATCATTTAAGCCATTTTTAACTTGAAAAACAGTTGAAAAAAGAGCTGTAAAGGTTAAAACTGCACCAATAATAAACAAAATTAACCCAATAAATTGAGTTATTTTTTTTGTAAACCCTCGCGTAACCTCTTTTGCAAGATTTCACATATTATCCACCCATTTCAAGAATCACTAAGTTAATTATATAAGAAAAATAACTAATTTTAAAAAAATATTGAAAAAATTTAATTGCTTAATAAATTAAAAATTTTTTGCTTTCCTTTAGTAGTTGGGCTGACAACATTTTGTTATTTTATAATAAGACTTAATAAAACAATTTTTAATGTTATTCTTTTATTGTTTGATTAATTTACGAAATGCATCATATCTCAACAGCATTAGGAAGCACCATCATTCCTAATGATACTACAGTCATTTGTCAAGATAACAGTGGTTAAGTATCAAATTTATGTTCTTTGGTTGTTGTTTAAAAAAATAAGTTTAAACCCGGTGTATAAACCATCAAGAAATTTAATACCAAGGCAATTACTGAAGCACCTAATAAATAATAATTAGTCAGAGAAACATTATATTGTGTTTTAATTCGATAATTTAATAATTGAATTGCAAAAGCAAAAATTACTGGTGAACAAGCCATTACTAAGATTGTCGTAATTTTAGCATCTTCAATATTATGAAAGATATCTTTACCAATGAAAAATGTACCAATAACAGTAGCAGCTGTTACAAAAGCCAAATATAAAATTGTAACTAAACTATTGGTAAAAAAGTTTCTTTCTTACTTCGTGGTTTTTCTAGCATTAAGCCATCATCATTATTTCCTAAACCAATTGGAATTGACATTAATGTTTCAATGACTAAGTTAAACCATAAAATGGTAACAGAATCAAATGGTTTAATTTTAGTTGTAACTGAAATAATAATAAAAGCTAACACATTTGCTAATTGTGCAATACAAACAAAAGCAATAACCCGTTTAATTTTATGATACACATTCCGTCCTTCTTCAACACCACGAATAATTGTTGAAAAATTATCATCTTGTAAAATAATATTTGCAGCTTCTTTTGAAACATCTGTCCCTGTTATTCCTATTGCAACACCAATATCAGCTTTACTTAAACTTGGAGCATGATTAACCCCATCACCTGTCATTGAAACAACATAGTTCATTGATTGCAAACACTCAACAATCCTTGTTTTATGATCAGGATTAACTCTTGCAAAAACTGATACATCATGTAGTTTTTCTTGTAACTTTTGATTATTCATATTATCAATTTGATGTCCAGATAAAACATTGGCTTCTGAAACTGCTAGACATAATTCTTTAGCAATAGCTAAAGCAGTTGCTTTATGATCTCCAGTAATCATAATTACTCTAATTCCTGCTTCATGTGCTTTTCTAACTGCTTCAACCGCTTCTGGACGTGGTGGGTCAATCATACCAACAGAACCTAAAAAAATTAAATTAGTCTCAATTTCTTGTTGATCTTTTTGCTTAAAAGCAAAAGCTAAAACCCGTAATGCTTGACTTGATAAATCTAATGCTTCCTCTTGGATTTCTTCCTTCATTTTTTCAGTTAATGGAACAATTTCGTTATTTAAATAAATTCGATTACATTGCAGTAATAATTGGTCAAGAGCACCTTTTGTATAAACAAATTCTTGTTTATTAACATGATTAACAGTTGACATTAATTTTCGTCCAGAATCAAAGGGAACTTCTAAAACACGAAGATATTTTTCACGATATTCTACTTCACTAATTGTAAATCTTCTTGTAAAATCAATTAAAGCAATTTCAGTTGGATCACCAATTTGTTCATTTTTTTGGTTAATAGCATCATTATATAAGGTTAGACAATTAATAAAATGAAAAGTTGCCTTATTATTTTGGTTATAATTAAAATCATTTTCTTTAAGAATCTCATTATTGAAGATAATCTCTTTAACTGTCATTTTATTTTGAGTTAAAGTCCCTGTTTTATCTGAACAAATAACATTAACTGAACCTAATGTTTCAACCGCATCTAATTTTTTAACAATAAAATTAACTTTTGTCATTCGTTTTACTGATAATGATAAAATAACTGACACAATAATAATTAAGGACTCTGGGATAACAGCAATTGCAATTGTAACTGCTGTCATTAAATTAATTGGTCAACTATTTTCATCAGTTAATAAAAAGAAAACAAAAACAAAGATTGCTAATAAAACCGCAAAAATACTAACAATTTTTGTTAATTTTGTTAAGCGTAACTGTAATGGTGTCTTTTCTTTTTTTGTTTTAACAACCGCAGCAGCAATTTTTCCAATCTCACTATCAACAGCATTTGCAACAACAATCCCAACTGCTCGACCATTTGTGAAAAAAGTTGACATAAAAGCCATATTAGTCTGTTCTGCTAACACTAATTTTTCTTTTAAAATTATTTCACCATTTTTCAACAGGAACTGATTCACCAGTTAATGCAGCTTCGTCAATTAACAAATTATTTGCTTCTAAAATTCGAATATCAGCTGGAATATATTTCCCTGCTTCTAAAATAACAATATCACCTACAACTAATTCATCAACCGGAATTTAAAAAATTGCACCATCTCGTTTAACAATCGTTACTGGAATTGTCATTTTTTAAAAGAATCAAGGGATTTTCTTGCTCTAATTTGTTCAATTGTTTGAATGAAGGCATTTAATAAAACGATACATAAAATCACAATAAAATCTATCACATAAATTCGATTATTAACAACTTTTTCAATAATAACCGAAGTAATTCCTGCAATAATTAAAATAAGAGATAATGGATTTAATAATGAAACTAAAAAAATTAAAATTCAATGTTTGTTTTTAGGTTTTGGTAATTCATTTTTCCCATTTTTAACTAATCTTTCTTTGGCTTGTTTTGAAGATAATCCAACATTTAAATTGCTTTTAAATTCCTGTTCTAATTCTTTATCTGATTTACTAAATCACATTTTTTATAATGCCCTCGCTTTCTAAAATTTATTATTTATTATTTAAAAATTTAATTTCATAATTTTTACTTTACATATTAATTTTATAATATAAATCCTTAAATTATAAATTTATTTTAAAAATATAAATTTAAATAAAAAATCTTAAAATTCTTAATTAAGAACTTTAAGATTTAAGATAATTTTATTTTTTTGCATTTTCTGCTAATTCAATTTCCTTTTGTAATTCAAAAGCCATTAAATTTGTTTCTAAATATTCTTTATTTGTGGGTAATTCTAAGTTAATTTTTAAAAAATAGCATATTTCAATAGTACCTGAATATAATTGAAAATCAAAAACATGACCTCCAGTATTTTTTTCAGTATTAATAAAATGGCAATGGAAACCATTAATTCCCAATGTATTGGCAAAAGATGGAGTTCAAAAACCAACAATATCACCATTAATATTTTTAGCATTAAGAATTCCTTGTTGTTCTGATGCTTTTAATAAAGTTGAATATGGTTTTTCTTGCCATGAAACAGTTCTTGTTTTTATTTCCGAAAATAAACCATTAATTTTAATCCCATAAAATAAATTTAAACTTGGTAAATTATTTACAATAATTTGTTGAATTTCTTCATAACTAGTTAGTTTTGAAATATTAATTTTTTGATGTTCTTCAAAAATTCCATGACAGCAAATGTACTTGTCATACTTGCCGTAACTTCATTAACTGTTCCATCTGATTTTAATTGATACCCCACACCATCTAGTACAATTAATTCACCATCTAAATGGTCAAAAGTTCCTAATCCAAAATTACCTTTCTTTAATAACGTCCCAAGCTTAATCATACCGTCAAAATTACCAGCAGCTAAACTTGTTATTGTTGAAAATTGATAAACATTACTAAATTTTTGAATCATAACTAATAAAACTCCTTTTTCTAATAAACTTTTTGTTGAAATTGTTTATTAACATTATTTAAACATAAAGTTAAAGAAAAAAACATTTCATTCTTGAAATGTTTTTTATGCTTTACCTTTGCATCCAAACCATGATGTTAATTCATCAAATGTTGCTTTAATTGCTTCATATCCAGGTTTTAATAATTTTCGTGGGTCAAACCCTTTCCCATTTTCTGGTTTGTCTTTTCCCTCTTCAATATATTTTCTTGTTGCAGCAGCAAATGCAATTTGTAATTCAGTATTAACATTTATTTTACTAATTCCTAATGAAATTGCTTTTTTAACTTGTTCTTGTGGAATTCCACTACCACCATGTAAAACCATTCCAATTTTTGCAGCAGCTTGAATATCTTCTAAAGCTTGAAAATTTAAACCTGGTCATCCAGTTGGATAAGGACCATGAATATTTCCAATTCCTGCAGCAAGAAAATCAATTCCTGTTGCTACCATTTCCGCAGCTTCTTTTGGATCACCAATTTCACCAGCACCAACTACACCATCTTCTTCTCCACCAATTGTACCAATTTCAGCTTCAACTGATACACCATTTGTTTTTGCATATGCTACTACTTCTTTTGTATTTTTTAGATTTTCAGCAAATGGGTGGTGGCTACCATCATACATCACTGAGGAAAAACCAGCATCAATTGCCATTTTACAACTTTTTACTGATTGACCATGATCTAAATGTAATGCTACTGGAACAGTAATGTCTAATGAAACTAATAACGCATTAACCATCGCAACAACTAAATTATAACCTCCCATATATTTAATCGCTCCCTCTGAAGCTCCTAAAATAATTGGTGTTTTTATTGCTTGCGCAACTTCTAATAAAGATTTTGTTCACTCTAGGTTGTTAATATTAAAATGACCAACAGCATATTTATTTTGATGTGCTTTTTTAATTATTTCACTAGCATTAACTAATCTAGCATGATATTTTTCTCCCATAATTCTTTTCCCTTCTAATATAAAATATTACGATAATATTATAAACTTTTTATTTTAAAAAATAATATAAAACAAAGGAATTTATTAATATTTACCTAATTTACCAAAATTTACCCAAAAAAGAAAAAAAATATAATTTTTAGAATTCTTATCCACTTTTTAAAAAATCCCATGTTATAAGTAAAGTACTATATGGCAACATATAGTAAACAAACAGAGCTTATCATTACCTGATGGATGGGCCTCCTAAAAGGTAATATCCAAAGATAGGTATCCGTTAGTAAATAGTTTTTTCTAAAGGGCATTTCTAAACAAGGAATGCCTTTTTATTTTAATTTTTGACAATAATTACAAAAATAAGTTCCTCGTCCATTGACAAAAATTTTATCAATTAATTTATGGCAATTAACACATTCCATTTTATTACGCCCATGTACTTTTAATTGTTGCAAAAATTTACCATCCATTCCTGGTTCAGGATGATAAGCTGCAATGGTTGTTCCTGCTTCATCAATGGCTTTTTGTAAAACTAATTTTGTATTGTCAATAATATTTTGATAATCTTGATCAACTAAATTTTTTGTTCTTTCACCAGGATGAATTTTAGAAGCAAATAAAATTTCATTGGCATAAATATTCCCAATTCCAACAATAACATTTTGTTCCAATAATGTTGTTTTAATCGGCTGTGATTTATTTTGCCAACCATTTTTTAAATATGAAACTGTAATTTTTTCATCAAATGGTTCATATCCTAACTTATTCAATGGTGCTTGTTGTAAATAATCATTTTTATTATATAAATGCATTGTCCCAAATTTTCTTGTATCATAATAACGTAATTGAAATTGATGATCAAGTTCAAATAAAACCATAATATGTTGTCATTCACCAGGTTCATCTTTTAGTGTAAAATAATATTTGCCTTCCATACGTAAATGACTAATTAAAACATAATCATCCAATATAAATAGTAAATGTTTCCCCATTCGATCAATTCGATTAATTTTTTGTTTAACAATTTTTATAAATTCCTTTGAATCAAGAGGATATTTTATTATTTTATTTCAAAAAATTTGACAATCAGTAATTGTTTTTTCAACAACATGTTTTGTTAAAATACGACGGACCGTTTCAACTTCTGGTAATTCTGGCATATTGTTCCTTCTTTCTTAATTAATAATTTAATTTTATTTTTATATCTAATAAAAATCAAGATGCTAATAAGTAATTAAAATTATAAAAAATGATATGATTTAATCTTATTTTAAATCATATCAACTTAAACCAGTTTTCATATCAACTATTAACTTTACATCTAATTTAGTAGAATCTTCCATCAATGTTTTAACAATTTTTTGCACTTGAATTAATTCAATTTGTGGAATTTCAAAAATTAATTCATCATGAATTTGTGCAATAATTTTTGCTTTTAAATTTAATTTTAAAAATTTTTGGTCAATATTTTTTAAAGCAATTTTAATAATATCCGCTGCACTACCTTGAATTGGCATATTAATTGCAATCCGTTTTCCAAATTCACGTTGCATATAATTACGGTCATTAATTTCTGGGACATAACGTTTCCGATTAAAAATTGTTGTAACATAACCATTTTGTTTACAAAACTCAACTTGTTGATCAATAAAAGCCTTATTTGTTGGAAATTGTTGATAATAATTATTAATTATTGCTTTTGCTTTTGCAACAGAAATATTTAAATCAGTTGCTAAACCAAAATCACTAATTCCATAAATAATCCCAAAATTAACAGCTTTCGCACTACGACGAATATTCGGTGTAATCTCATTTTTTGATAAATTAAAAATTTTCATTGCAGTATTAGTATGAATATCTTCATTCTTATTAAAAGCAGCAATTAAATCTTGGTCTTTTGACATATGTGCTAAAATTCGTAATTCAATTTGTGAATAATCACAAGATAATAAAACATTATTTGGCGATGAAACAACAAAAATTTTTCGTACCTCTTTTTGAACATCATCACGAATACTAATATTTTGCATATTAGGTTCCACAGATGAAAGCCGACCAGTATTTGTTAAGGTTTGTTTATAAATTGTATGAACTTTCCCATCAGCAAAAATATATTTTTCGATCCCTTTTAAATAAGTTGAATATAATTTTTGATACTTTCGATAATCTAATATCTTAGGAATAATCACATGGTTATTTTTTATTTCTTCTAATGTTTCTTGTGCTGTTGACCCTTTTTTCCGATCAGGTAATGAAAGATTTTGAAATAATAATTCTGAAATTTGTTTTGGTGAATTAGGATTAATTTCTTTTTGCGCAATATCATTAATTTCGTTATTTAATTCTTGCACAATTTTTTCAATTCGTAAGGTTTGTGTTGTTAATTCATGTTGGTTAACTTTAACACCATTAATTTCCATTCGTGCTAATGCAAAAGCGGTTGGTAACTCAATCTTATAATATAAATCATATTGCTGATTAGCTTTTAATAACTCAATAATTTTTGGTCTTAATTTATGAATGTACGCTGCTTTTTCACCAATAAAATGACTTAATTTAATTACATCAGCAGGAATTTGTTTTTTAACCCCTTTGCCATAAAATAATTCATTAGTCAAAATTTGTTTTTTTTCAAATAAATTAATATAAGTATCTAAACTATTTTTTGCATTTGAATTATAAACATAACCAGCTAGCATCATATCATATTCAATATTTTGAACAAAAATATTATCACGAGCTAAAGCAAGAATTAAACTCTTTGCATGATAAGTTAACTTTTGATATTTAGTATCATTTAAAAATTGATGTCATAGTTTATCATGTTTTGCATGAATATAATCAAAATAAAAAACACCTTTCGAATTAACAATTCCAAACCCAATAATTTCTGCAGTATGATAATTTTCATCTAATAATTCTAAATAAACAGTAGTGTTATTTTCATTAAATTCGGAACGTCATTCTTCAATAATCTTTACTGTTATATTTGAATTTTGGGTACTATTATCTTGATTATTAAACAACTTTGTTACAAATGAATTCATATTATATTTTAAATAAAATTGCATTAATTTTTCTTGATTTGGTCAAAACTGAGTAAAAGTAAAATGTTCTAAATTAATATCACAAAAAATAGTAGCTATCTTTTTGCATAATAATGCACTTTCCTTATGATTTAATAAATTTTGTTGTAATGCACCCTTAATCTGCTCAATATTATCATATAAATTTTCAATTGAATGATATTCCTTAATTAATTTTATTGCTGTTTTTTCGCCAACCTTTGGAACACCCTTTAAATTATCGGAAGGATCACCCATTAGTCCTTTTAAATCAGGAACTTGTAATGGTGTAATTCCCCATTTTGTTCTTAAAGCTGTTTCATCAATAACATCAGCACTGTCGCCTTGACGTGACACTAAAATATTTGTTTTATTAGTAATTAATTGATATAAATCTTTATCACTTGAAAAAATATCAACATAAAAATCTTCTTTTTCAGCCAGCACTGCTAAACATCCTAATAAATCATCAGCTTCATATCCTTCTTGCTCTAAATATGGAATTTGATAACTATCTAAAAATTCTTTTACAATTGGAAATTGTACAATTAATTCATTTGGCGTTTTACTCCGACCATCTTTGTAGTTAACTAATAAATCATGACGAAAATTCTTTTTTCCTTTATCAAAAGCAACAACAACACTATAGTAGTTATTTGTTTTTAATATTTTATTCAACATATTGGCAAATGCATAAACAGCATTTGTTGGTGTTCCATCCAAACTTTTTAACATCTCGCCATTATACGCTGTGGCATAAAATGCTCTAAAAAGCAAAGAATTTCCATCAATTAACAATACTTTTTTCATTTTGCAATCTCCTCATTTATGTTCAATTATAGCCTAATTTAATTTTAAAATATACTTTAAAACTAAATTATCAAACCAAAAAAGCACTGCCACTACCAGAAAGCATTACATTTGAGTATTCTTGCTTTAGTGTAAGATAAATTTTTTTTAACTCTGGATTAATTTTAAAAGCGGGCTGTTGTAACATATTAAAATAAAGATTATTAATTATTTTTTTGTTTTATAGTATTGATAATTATTGTCAAATTCTTGATAAACCTCTTTTGTGATTGATGATATTTTTAAATCAATAATTTTAAGATTTGTGATTTTATATTTATTAATTTGATGCATTGTTAAATACTTAATTTTATGACCATAACAAGAGATTATTGCTGGTTTTTCTAAATAAAAAAATAAAGCATCGGAACTAAGACTTTGAATTAACTTTTTAATTTTCCAAGAATAATAATTAATATTAAAAAAATGACAGATAAGTTTAATCATTGCAACAGCATTACTAGCAGAATAACCAAGACCAGAACCAATAGTTGTATTTTTAATTAAATTAATATGAACTAGAGTTGATTTAAACTTAGGGAACATAACAACAAATTTATGATATGCTTCCAAAATAGTATTATTATTTGAATCTAGTTCTTTTTTATTACAAGTAAAAATTGTTTGTTTACCTTGATAAGGCAATAACTCAACAAAATCATATTCTTCCTTACAAGGAAAAATAATATTTTTAATATGGTGCATTTTTTTAAATTTATGTTTGTGAAAAACCTCTAAAGTTAAATTAAACTTACCATATGATCTAATTTTCATTTTTATAGTTCTCCCTTAGTTTGTTTAATTTCATTATATAAAAGATAAAAATCATTTAAACTTAAATTTTCTGAACGTAAATTTAATGCATAGTTTAATCTTACCAAAATATCTTCGGCTAAAATTTTATTGTTAATAATAATTGCTAAGTTATTTAAAATTGTTTTTCGCTTTGTTGCAAACATTATTGGAATAAATCTAATAAATTCTTCGTCATTTATTAATAAAGGATATTTTTTATTCAATTTAAATTTTAAAACAATACTATCAACTTTTGGTACTGGAACAAAATTATTACGACCAACTAAGGAAACTTTTTCAATGTCACTATAAAATTGACAAACAACAGAAAGACTACTATAATTTTTTGAATTTGGCTGAGCCATAATTCGTTCACCCACCTCTTTTTGCATCATTAAAATAATTTCTTTTACTTTTGGATTATTTATTTTTAATAATTTAAAAATAATTGGTGAAGTAATATAATAAGGAATATTGGAAATAATACTAATTGGATTATTATCTAAAAATTCTGTTAAAAATAATTTTTCTAAATCAATGGTTAAAATATCTGCCTGGATAACAGTTAAACCCTGATCTTTAAATTTTAATGTTAAATATTCTACTAAAGTTGAATCAATTTCAACACAAACAAGCTTGTTTGCTTTTAATAAAATAGAACTCGTCAAAGCACCCATTCCTGGACCAATTTCTAAAATATTTGTGTTTGGTAAATCAAATGCACTATCAACAATTAAATTAATAAAATGAGGATTTGTTAAAAAGTTTTGTCCCTTACTCTTTTTAGCTATTATTCCTTTGGCACGCATTTCTTGGTTTTGTTTCTTCATTATTTCTCCTTTAAAATATCAATTAAATCTTGTTTTTTAACATTCATATAATTTAGTCATTTAAATGTTGTTTTATTATTAGTTGGCATTAAGTTATAGTACTTAATAATTTTTTCGCGTTTTACTTTTGAATCAACTAAATTAATATAATCACTTCATTGTAAATTATCAACTGGCTGGTTTGAAAAACTAATTAAATTATTAATACTATTTTTAATTGCATCTTCAGATGCCTCAGCAATTCCAACTTTTTTTCCCTTGGTTGCATCATTCTTACTTATAAAAGCATGCAGGCAGTTGTTTTCTAAATAATCACTAATAATTTGACGTAATTTTTGTCCAGGATAATCAGGATCAGTAAAAATAATTACTTTATTATTTAAACTAATTTTTTTGATCAATGCTAATTTTTCTTTTGTAATCCCACTACCGTTAGTTTTAATTGTTTTAATATTAGGAAAAATACTTTTTAACTTTGTTGAATCTGTCTTACCTTCAACAATCAGAAATACTCCCATTTTAGCCTTCACTCCCCGATAAACACCTTTTTCATTTACTTATCCTGATTTTATAGTATAATTATACTATACTGTTATATTAAAATAATCATAAATTTTAAATATAGGAAAAGGAGGCAAAAAGAAATATGGCTAATTATAAATTTGGAAAAGACTACTCGTTTTTAGCACTAGACTTAGGGACAGCTAACACGGTAGCCTATGTATCAGGTCAGGGAATTGTTTATAACGAACCTTCGATGATGGCATATGACACTTTAAGTAACTCATTAATTGCCTTAGGAAATGAAGCATACAAAATGGTTGGAAAAACGCATGATCATATTAGAATGGTAACACCATTAGTAGACGGAGTTATCTCCGATATGGAAGCGGCTCAAGATTTGTTAAAACACATTTTTAGTAGATTAAAATTATCAGGAATTTGAAAAAATTCACTAGTAATATTGGCATGCCCAAGTGGAGTTACCGAATTAGAACGTGGTGCTTTAAAAGCTATTGCAAAAGATATGGGAGCAAGTCACGTTTTAGTAGAAGAAGAAGTTAAACTAGCAGCATTAGGAGCTGGCATTAATATTGGTCTAGCACAAGGAAATTTAGTAATTGATATTGGTGGAGGAACAACAGATATTGCAATTATTTCAGCTGGTGATATTGTAATTTCAAAATCAGTTAAAGTTGCAGGAAAACACTTAGATCAAGAAATTCAAAAATATATTCGTGCTGAATACAATGTGCTAGTCGGAATTAGAACGGCTGAACAAATTAAAAAAGAAATTGGTGCATTAGTTAAAATAATTAATGAAAAACCAGTTCGTGCCTTTGGTCGTGATATTATTACGGGATTACCACGAGAAGTATTAATTAAACCTGAAGAAATTAAAAACGTTTTATTAGCCCCTTTTTCAAGAATTACAGACTTATTAGTAGAAATATTAGAACAAACACCACCAGAATTAGCTGGTGATGTTATTAGAAATGGTATTACCATCTGTGGCGGAGGAGCTTTAATTCGTGGAATTGTAAAATATTTTGAATCAATTTTCCAATTAAAAGTAAAAGCTGCAAATGATCCATTAATGTCTGTAATTGATGGTGCTAAAACTTATGAAAAAAATTTAGGTGCTGTAATTGAAAGAATTCAATTACTTGATGCAAATGAATACAAAATTTCATAAAAAGTATATTTTAAAAATATACTTTTTTTCCAAAGAACTAATAACATAAAAAATAACTAAAATTTTTAAAAAAGAAACTTGAAATTATCATTTTTAATTGCAAATTATACCAGATTTTATATAATAAAGTTATTTGATATTGAATGTTTTTTAACGAAGCAATAAACGGAAGGAGACATTTTAAAGATGGTAATATCAGACGTATTGAAAAATACATTTAACATTTCGCCAAAAGCACCCCGGAAATTCATTGCTTTCTATTTAGGAACTACTAATTCGATTGCTTATGTTGCTGGGAGAGGCATTATTTTTAATGAAGCATCAGTAATGGCATATGAAATCGGAACTAAGAAACTAATAGCATTCATTATGTGATGATGCTAAAAAGTTAATGGCAAAACACACGATAAAATTGAAATTTACTCACCATTACGTAATGGAGCAGTTACGGATTTAACTATTGCAGAAGAATTTATTCAACAAATAGGAAAAAAAGCAAAAGTAACTGATTTATGAAAAAATGCTATTGTTTTAATTGCATGTCCCAAAAATGTTACAGACTTAGAAAAACAAGCAATAATCAAGATGTGCAAAAATATTGGTGCTGACTTTCTAAAAATTGAGGAAGATTCATTAATGGCTGCGTTAGGAGCGGGTGAAAATATTTTTGCACCAAAAGGAACTTTTATTTTAGACATTGGTGGTGGAAAATCAAGTTGTGCTATTATCTCAGTTGGTGGAATTGTTGAAAGTAAATCAATTAAAACTGCTGGGAATTATATTGATGAAGAAATCTTAAAATACATTGGTGTGAAGCATACTATTTCAATTGGTGTTGTTACTACTGAACAAATTAAAAAACAAATTGGTTCATTATATGCAAAACAAAAGAAAATAAAAAAATGATTATTTTCGGTCGTGATGTTGTAACAGGAATGCCAAAAGAAGCAAAAATTTTAGATTCAGAAATTAGGAAATTATTAATAAGTATTTTTTCATCAATTACACAATTAATAACCGAAGTTTTAGAAAAAACTCCAGCTGAGTTAGCTGGTAATGCTGTTGCTAATGGAATTTTAGTTACTGGAGGATGTGGTCAAATTGCCGGAATTAAAGAATTTCTATCAGATTATTTTCAAATTTCTGTTCGTGTAGCTAAAAACGCCGAAACATCTGTTTTTGATTGATGTATTGCTTATGAGAAAAAAATAGAACCGACTTAATTGAAGAAAACAAAAAAATAGATAAGTAGTTTAAAACTTATCTATTTTTTTATTATAATTTTTAGAAAAATGATAAAATTATAACAGCACTAACTTTTATAACTCCAGCAATTAATTCAGTTGTAAGTTGTTCAACAATTGATGTACGAATTCGCCAAGCTTTGGCAAATTAAACTTATACGTCAAAAACTGATCAACCAATTTTTGGAGCAGTTTTTAATTCTGACAAAACAATTAATGAACTATATTTCTCATATTGATTTATTCAACAAATTTTGACTTCGTCTGGTTACATTAATATTGATAAACCTTGAAATCAATTACTAAATAATAATAGCGGTATTGCCTGGCCTTATCCTAGTTCAACAAATATTGAAGAAATCTATAGTGATTGATTTAATTCAACTATTACCAGCATTGAAGAAGGCAAAATTAATATTTATGATTTAAAAACTTTCTTTATTTATATGACGATTTATAATCCAATTATAATTTTATCTGATACATAAATTTTAAAATATAAATATAAGCGTGAGCAATCAGCAATTGAAATTGAATATCGATATAAAACACCAACTGATATTAATACTTATATTACAACATTAGTTAAAAAATATTTAACTTTTTTAAAAAACAGTTGAAGTTAAATATTTAAAATTAACTAAATACTTTTTAACAATTGATAAAGCAAAGCAATGAATTGAAAATTTAGTTAATAGTTTAATTAGAATTTTAACAATTATGTCACCCACTTTTGTAATTCCTTTAAGCATTAATACAAACCGATACTAAACTTATGGGGGCGAGTAAAAAAGATACGGGTTTTTCCAAAAAGGGAAAATCCGTTTTTATTTGTTAAAAACAAGCTTGTTTATTAAACTTTTAATTAAATTTGTTAAATTAACAAAAAAGTTAACAAATGTTTTTTTTAGTATGCTTTTTTCTACTAACACCAACATGTTAATTAACAAGAAACAAGTTAAATAATTAGTTAAATAATGTGTTCAATAACATGTTAGATAACATGTTTAAAAACACTTTATTAACAACAGACTGGAGGTTTTTAAAATTGAATATAGTCAAAAACTTGTATATGTTTATATGAATAAAAATTATATATGAGATGTAAAATTTGATACTTTATTAAAAGAACTTATTGAGAAACAAGCAAGAGGTAATCAGTCGGCATATTCACGGCAAATAAATGACCTAGAAAAAGAGTCTAATAAAAATAATACTGAACCAATAAATTTTAATGAGAATGATATTTTATGGGATTAGCTAAAAATTTAGTATATGCAATATATGACATAAATGATCATTTAGTTGGTATTTATGAATCAGTAGAAGATGTAGTAATTAATTATTATCAGGTTAGTCCAGATAATCCGCTTTTTGAAATTAAAAAAAGTATGTTCATCAAGTTGTTTATCGTACAAAAAAAACAGTTTCATACACAAAATATTAAAATTTATTGTTATAATGAGGAATAAAAGTGGAATCAAAACATTTTTTTGGTTAAAAGCATTAGCAAAAAAATATAAGGATAATGAAATTATTTCTAAATTAGAAAATATTAGAAAAGAATTCAAGAACCAAATGTTAGAGGTACAATAAAATTAAATTATAAAGGAAATATAAAAATGTCGGTAGTATTCATTATTCTTAGGTTTTTAATAAAATTAAGTAATTAAAAACAAATTAAGTTTCACTTATGACTAAATGATAACAAAATTTATAAAAAATTCAACTTTTTTTAAAAATATAATTTTTAGTTGAAAAAATAATTTATAAAATTATGAATTTTGACATACTAAAAAATACTTTTTAAAGTTATTGCTAATTTTAAAAGGTTTTTTATTTTTTATAAAGATAAAAATTGATTTTGAAATTGATTTAAATTAAATATATTAAATTCAATCTTTTCTTTATTTTTATTAGTTTTATCAACTTTCTCATCATTAATTTGATTATTAAATCTTAACATAGAAGCAATTAACATATTGATAAATGTTTCTTTACAATATATTTTTGCGCCACGCTCTTTAACAGCCTTAATATAATGCGATATATCACCCTCAACATGACAACCAATATTATATTCTAATGATTGATTTACAATACCTTCTTCATTACTTTTAATTAATTCAATGGTTTCTAATAAAAATATTTTTTTATTACCATTAACATATGGTAAATGACATATTAAAAAATCTAATAATAATTTATAATTTCCAGTAAAGAAATATATTTTTGCTAATTTATATTTTATTCTATAAATTTTGATTCTATTTCGATTTGGGAATAATTGTTTAAATCTATTTGATAAATGAAATTTATCTAAACTATATGATACAGTGTTATTTTTATATTTTGCTTTTACTGCTCTATAAATTTTTTTAATTTGTTTTTGACCATCACTTAATATTAATATTTTAGTATTTTGATTAATATCATAAGTATCCATTGATTTAAAAAATTTATCAATAAAATTATCAATATTAGATTTATTATTTTTATTTTTATGATTTTTATTCATCATTTGAAAAACGCCTTTTTTCTTTTTTATTTTTATTCTGGTTTTTGTTGACTTTTCTTGATCAATACCAACATGCATAGTCGCAAGAAATATTTTATTTTCATTTTTTTTTTTTTTTATTTTCTCGCATTGGTTCAAAAGCTCCGTAAATTTGAATATATAAAACATTATTTGGAATTTTAATTTTATTGTTATTTTTATTACTAATGTAATCGGTTTCTTCTAAATCGGCATTTCTTAAAAATATTAGATATTGTTCTTTCACTAATATTTGCATTCTCTGTTGTATGTAAAATATCTTTATATCTTTTTCCATCATCTATAAAAGACATATATTTATTTTTTAAATTTATTTCAATTCTTTCGTATTTTTTTAAACCTAATTCTTCATCTAAAGGATAACGATTTATATTTTCTTTTTTTCTTCATCATATTTAAGATATAATCTTCTTTTAATAGGAATATCTCCATATTCTGTTTTAATTGTTTTTGGCAATTTTGATATCACCTTATATCCTTGTAATATTTGTCCTTGTTGATATAATTTAAATATCTCATTATCTCTTTCAATCAATAAATTTTTAGTTTCATTGTTTGTTTCTATTATTTTATCTTTTTTATAATCTTCTAATAAATTTTGTTTTAATTCCATTTTATAATTTCCTTTCATATAAACAAATTATTTTAAAATATGATACTCAATATTTCACATAATCTTATCAAAAAAAGGAGGCTATTTAAAAATGCAGGATTTTACCAAAATTAATAACAAAAAACGGATTACTAGTTATAAATATTTAAATAAAAAATATGATTTGAATTTTAGTGACTATAATTTTGGTTTTTATTGAGAAGTATTTAAAGACTTTGTTGGTGATAGTTATGCCTGATATTTTACTTCACCAACTTTTTTTAAGTTTGTTTCAGCGGGGCGTGGTACTAATAAGACATCAAATCACATAGCAGAAAAATTATTTTTTGCTTGTAATTTTACTGATGCTTCATCTAACATTTTACAAAGATATGCCAATACCCATGAAGATACTACATTTGGCGATACAATTAATGTATGTAATTATTTATACGATAAATATGGGATTGATATAGGACCCGACAATGAAAATGGCATTGTTTGACCTAAAAATGTTAAAGAAGGTGGCGAAATTGTTTTTCCTAGTGGTGTTCGCATTGCTTTTGCTGGTTATGCTAATGGTAATAAAATTATGGGAAAAGTTGGTAAAGGTAGTGGTATTATATCGGTGTGAACAGATGAAATGATACATGCTGAAGAAAAAGAAATTTTAACTGATAAAGAACTAGCTTGTTTTAACAAACAAAGAAGAACGGCCTGATTTATTTGAACTTGAATACTACGGATTTGAATATAACGATAATGACCCCAGTATTTATGTTTTACGAAATTATCGTAAATATATTAAAGAATATAATTTACAAGATTTTTATAATACCAATACAAAACAATATCAATTTGATAGTTATTCAATTGGTGTTGATTATGCTAATGGTAGTGAAAACCATACGGTGTTTTTATTTAGTGGTTATAAAATTAATGAAAATAATCAATATGATAAATATTTAATTGAAGAAAATGTTGTTACACCTAAAAACGCAATGAATTTAAATGAAATAGTTGAATATTACGGACAATGAATAATTAATACATTTGATAAATTTGATGGTTTTGAATATGCTACATTTCATTATGATATTAATGCCCACGACTTTATGCAAAAATTACAATAAGATATTTACCCTTATTTAGGCTATAAAATTAAAATGTTTAAAGCCAAAAAACATCAGACATCTCTTAATAAAGAAGCGGGTATAATCAATCGCGTAACCTGAATAAGAAAAATGTTTGTTCAAGGCAAAATATATGGTATTTTAGATAACTTCCTTTTTTTAGATAAGTGCATTAGTGAACTAAGATTTAGTGATACCAAAACAAACACACCCGATAATAAAATGTACCATCCATATTGTTTTAAAATGGGAATATAAAAAAGGTTTTTTAAACCTTCTAAAATTTATAAATTTTATTTACTTTTTATTTATTAAATAATTAGTATTTAATGTTTTTTCTAAACTAGGTGATTTTTCTTGTATTTTATTACCATCATCATTTTTCAATAGTTCAGGATGACAATCTTTATAACTTAATTTAAGATGTTTTCTAACTGAATTAAAATCTAGTATCTCAACTTCAATTTCATCACCAACATCAAAAAATCTCTAATATCTTTAACAAAGTAATTTGAAATATCACTAATATGAATTAAACCATCAGCCTTTTCTGCTCTATAAAAAGCACCATAAGATATAATGTTTGTTATTTTAACATTAACTTTATTTCCTTTTTATACATAAAATTAAATATACTTCCTTTCTTTAAATGCTTTAATTATATCATTAAGACTATAAAAATCATTTGCAGGAATTGAGCGAGCGGTTGATTTTCTTAAATTTTTGTGATAAAATGACCTATAAGTTAAAAAAGATTTTGAGGTTCTTTCAAGCAAATTTGGGAACCTTTATAAAATTTTTCGCTTAACACTTAGAATTTTTCCCAAGTATTTTGAAAAGCACGGCAAAAGTTTTTTTAAACTTTAAGTAATTTTTCGTAAAACTTATGAAAATCACCGCGAGCCCAGATTGACCAGTTTATATAATGAGAATATTTACTGAAAGGAAATTATCATAATGAAAAAAATATTAAGTCTTTTGGGAGCAATCACTTTAATAGGAACAAGTACAACAAATTTAGTTGCTTGTAATCATCTTACACAACAAGAGCTAGAAAAATTAAAAGAAGATAATAGCAAAATTATAAATGATATTAAATTAGAATGAATGGCACCACAAGAAAAACCTTTTAAACAATTAGACAATAAATATTATTTTGTAGTGTGGTGCGGTAATAAAAAGGATGATTGAAGAATTATTAAATTAATACATAATGAATTAAAAATAAGAAAAATATTCGATAAGTATAATCAATATACATTAGAATTAAGATAAGAAACTGGTTATCCATTTGATTTTACTTTATATGTTAGATATTCATCTTCTTGAGCCCCAGAAGATTGAGAATCAGATAATGGCACATACTTTAAAACAGTTTATCGCTGAAATTCAGATAAAAATATTCCTAATTTAGTTGTTGATTCTAAAACTGGTGAAATAAAAGATGAGAGTTAAGAAATATAAAAACTTATTTAATTAATTAAATAAGTTTTTATATTTCTAGTATAATTAAAAATATTTTTTCATTGTTTTTATTAAATAATTGTAAATTATTAATATTAATTTGTTCTTTTATAGGTGGATAAGAAAATATTATACTATTTGATTCTTTTTAAAAATCAACAACTGCTTTATTTGAATATGATTTCTCATCTTCAAGACCGTTTTTTCAAAGATATCACACATTTTCTTCTATTAACTGAAGAAATGTATTTCTATCTTTACCACTAACTTTGGTTCCTATAGGGCAACTTTTAATTAATTCTAAGTTAATATCTTTTCCTTTAATAATTTTTTCGTTTGGTTTTTCAATAAAAATATTTATATCATAATTTCGATAACCCCATATCCCAGATATTTCAATTTGATTTAAAATAAATAATTTTTCATGTTTATAAAAAGTTATTTTAATGTTATCTTCAACTAAATTTTTAGTAATACTTGTTCAAGCTGCTTTAGAATAAAGTAATTTATATCATTGCGAAAAATAGTTTAAATAATTTTCTATTTTGTCATTAGAAACAATTAAATTAGTTAAATACTTCCCATATTCTCCATCTGATAATTTAATTTCAGCAGGAATAAGAGAAGGAATATTGTTTGTTTCTAATTCATTTGTTATTGATAATCAATTAAAATAATTTGTTTCTAGTTGATAAACAAAGTTTTCTGAAATATCTTTATTTTTAACAGTTACTTTAATTTCATCATTGTTATTATTTTGTTTTTTTAAATTTCAATTTGTAATTTGTCCAGTTTTTTGGTCAATAATTGGTGCATTTGGTTCACTGCTATTATTTCAGCGATAAACTGTTTTAAAGTATGTGCCATTATCTGATTCTCAATCTTCTGGGGCTCAAGAAGATGAATATCTAACATATAAAGTAAAATCAAATGGATAACCAGTTTCTTGTCTTAATTCTAATGTATATTGATTATACTTATCGAATATTTTTCCTATTTTTAATTCATTATGTATTAATTTAATAATTCTTCAATCATCCTTTTTATTACCGCGCCACACTACAAAATAATATTTATTGTCTAATTGTTTAAAAGGTTTTTCACTTGCATAAACTTCTTCTCAATAATTTTTAGGTGGGGTAGGTCCACCAGAAAAATTAAAATATGATGAATTTAACAGTACTTGACAATCTTTAAATTCTCAATAACCATCTTCCATTTTATTGGGAGTTGAAGTTAATTCAAAATAATAAGGAGAAAACAATTTAATATCGTCATTATAACTTTTATTAATTGCGTATTTACTATAAGTAAAGTTTGATAACATATAGATAATTTGTTTAAATCTTTTGACAGCATTATCATTTAAAGATTTATAATTATCTAATTTTCAGTTTTTAAATAAACCATAAATTACATCTTCGGGTTTTTGTCCTTCGAATTTTTGGCGTAATTCCGCCGCTTTATTAGTAGGATTACCTTTTTCATCGTATTTTGCACCTTGAAATTTTCTATCATAATTATAACGATATGTTAGATAATTTAATAAAACAATATTTAATTTTTTAACACCTAATAAACCTAAAATATCTTTTCCTTTTATATAATCTTTGACAATACTTCATGGTAAAAAACTTTTGGTAAATCAATATTGAAATACTCTTAAATTAGAATTAGTTTCAATTGGCATTGATAACAAAAGTACTAGGTTGGCATTTTGAATAATTGACTGGGGATAAGAATAAACACCATTGACATTGCCTCAACATTTTATATTTCCAAATAACATTGATTTAGAGGGTATTTAATCTCAATACCAGTAAATACTGTATCTTCGGGCAATGATTTTTGTAATACTAAATGAATACTATTTTGATTTTTTCATTTAAAGTCAGTTATTTTAATTAAGTGAGTAGATTTAATAATGTCAACACCATCGGGTGTATAAGGGCGTTTATATTCTTCAATGATATAACATTCATTTTTATTGTCTTCACTAATTGGTTCATTAATATATACTATTTTTAAATCTAATGCTTCTAAAAATTCTTTATCTTGTTTTGAAATATCATTAATTAAAATATCTTTTTCATCATTCATTACATAACTTGTGCTATTATCTTGTACTGTGGTATTTTGTTGTATTTCTAATTTAAAGTTAAAATAGCTAATTTCATAACCAGTTATTTTAATATATTTATCTTTGTCAATAAAACCGATCTTAACGCTATTTTGAGAGTAGTTTAAGATTGGTTTTTGCTTTGTATTAACAAGATTATTAATTTTATAAATGTATAAGGTTCTGGCAGGGTCTATAGTAAATAATTGTTCTAAATCAGGGTCGCTGTATTGCGATTGATTAGCAAAATCCAACGGAATACTATCAATTGAATAGTCAATTGGTTCATCTTTTTCTGCTAATTGTGCTAACATTTTTTCAGATGGTTTTAACATTATTCTTGTTCTCCTTCTTCAATAAGCGTATTGATAATAGTTTCGTTGTTTTTTAATTGTCTGTTTAAAGTGGCATTTACTGGTAAGTGAACATCAACAATTAACTCGTCAATATTTTTAATATTAAATGTTCTACTATTTAAAATTGCATTATCATATTTAATTAACTTAATAATAAATTCAGTTAATTTAATTTCTCTAATATATATCATTTGTTCGTATGATGCGTTTGTTTGAATATTTACACCAGCAACTTCCGCCTGAGTTTGTTGGGCCCCCTTAGCAATTGCGGGGACATGATGGCGATTTATTTTATAGTAATTAGTTAATAATCAATCGTATATTTTGGTTAATTGTTCACCTTTAAAATTACCAGCAATATAGTATACTGGTTGAAAATTACTATCGGGGTCACCTTCAACTAATAACAAGTCATTTTCAAAAAATGAAGCCAACATTTTACTAATTTCTTGGTCAACAACACCAGTAACCCCATTAGTATTAATGGTAAATTTACCACTATTTAATAATGGGTCTAACATTATCTTTTCAGCAATAATATCTAAAATACTAGCAAATTGTTTACCATAACGAGCAGAAGGTTCGAAATTAGGGTTATTAGGAATAATTTCAATGGGAATAAAATCAATTGGTAATATTTCTTCTCTTTGCAATGTTGTATAGTTATTTCATTTAGCATCATCAATATATAAGTCGGTAATAGTACTATATAATTGTATTTTTAACTTTCTAATAACTTTAACTTGTTTAGTTACAGCATCAATCTCTATTTTTTCAGTAATAAAAATACTCTGGTCATTTTTAATATAAGGGTCATAATCAAAAGTGCAAGATACTAAATTACCTAATTCATCATACTGGTCATTGTAAAAATCAATAGTAATAAAATTAAGTTTTGAATTATTAGCAAAAATAAAATATGCACCCTTACCATTTTTATTAATTTTATATTTGTTATATCAATTCTTATTAGTAAAGTCTTGCATTTTTAAAAATTTATTAATTAATTTAGTGTCTAAATACTGTTTATTAATTGGATTATAAATGCTAATTTCTAAATCACGTGGATTTAAAAAATTAGCATTATCTTCACAAATTCTTTTTTCTAAAATTTCATTATGTTTTTGAACAGTAACATTTTTACGATTAGTAATCGTTGATGCTAAATTAAGATAATAACTATCAATATCATATTCTTTTTTTAATTTCTTTTTTGCCGGTAACAATCCCATTTATAACGCCTCTTTATTTTGTATCTTCTTTTTTAATAACATTTTCAATACTATCTTTATTTTGTTCTTTTTTATGTGTTTTGATAAATCTAATTGTTTCAATAATTAAAACAATTACCCCAAAACCATTAAGCATTGCACCAATAATTACATATGCAGGTCAACCAATTCCTAATTTAGTAGGTCCTATAAAACAAATAATAATTCCTGCAATAAAAAACAATGATAAAACTCCAAAGATTTTTAAAAACATAACGACATCTTTAACTTCTACTTTTGGCATAAAAACATCTCCTTCCTATATGGGCGTTACTTCACCCTGATATTCATAAATACTACCTTCAAAATCAATTCTCATATTATTATTTTCATCTCAAAAATATATTTTATTATCACTATTACTAAAATAAACTCAGTAATTAAATCATCTTCAAGATTTTGGATTGTAAAATTGAAAATTATTAATTTAAAAAGTAATTTGACTACTAGATATTTTAAACAAAGACTTAGGTCCAGTATAAATTTGTCAATCAGTAATTTTAACAGTAGGATAAATAGAATAAAACTTTAATATACTTAACGAAGTATTATTATCAATTTTTTTCCATAAGAAATTGTTATCATATTTAGTGACATTATATACTGATTTTCCTATTGGTACTTCTTCATCTGTTGACTTATCATTAATAATTTTTGTAATTGGTACTTGAATATTATTTTGTACTTCTCTGACTATTTTTGTAAATCTTGGTATATCTTCGGGTTTTGGATCATTATGAAAACTTAAATCACCATATATGTATATATCTTTAGAACTAACATATCTTTGACAAGCTATATAATCAATTTCTAGATTAGAATTTTTTGTTAATTTATCTTGTTTTTTATCTAAATTTTCTTTTGTTTCACTTGATAAATTATCAATTTTTTTATCTAATTTATAATCATTTTCTATTCTTTCAGTTTTTTCTTTTTCTAATAAAGCATTAACTTCTAATTGAGTATAATATGCTTCTAAATCTATCATAGTTAAATCAATACCTTCTTCTTGAAAAGTACGAAACATTTTCTTTAAAGTTGTTAAATTAGCAAATGATTTTGCATAACTAGGTAATAAACCTTGTCATGTTGTCATTGGGTCATTTTGTGAAGAATAATTAATATCACCAACACTCATATTTGCCGAAGCAAAAAACTCAATTGGAATGCGGTTAAATTTTCAATGTTCAATCGTAATAAACACCATATTAATACAAATTTTCTTTAATAATGGATCTTTAAATGTTTCAAACTTTAGTTTTGAAAATAGATAGTTTAAGTAAGAATTAATCATATTTTGGGCTCTTAAAGCAAATGTTTTAAATCATAATTCTACATCACCTTTAAAAAACTTATTATAACGAACTGGAACTTGTGTAATTTTACCTGTCATTGGAATAAAATTATTATAATTTTCCAAAGTAACATTTTGTCATAATTCATTTAACATTTAATCATCTCCTTATCATTTACTTTTTTTAGAATATATTTTCTTTAATATAAATTTTTTACTATTTAGTAATGTTTTTGTTTTAATTATTTTGTTTAAATCTTGTTTTGTTCTGAGTTGTTTATATGCTTGAAATACTAGTCCATTACCTAACAAACTAGTAACCGCACTATCTTCTAGCGTATTTAACAATTTATCTTTATTAAAGTTATTTTTAAATTGTTCTTGCATTTTTAATATCTTAGCAATTGTCCGATATATTTTAAAACTATCTTTTACTACTTGCTGATAAGCAAGTGGGGCAAAAGAAACTAAATTAAACAAACTTGTTTTTTTAAAATCCCCAACCAATAAACCACTCACTGTTCATATAAAATTTAAACGGTTCAGGAGCCAAAACAAACTCTTCTGCTTTGATTAAAGTTGTCATAACGACAATAGGGACATATTTAGGATTTTTATAATATATTGTTAAAGCAACTTCACCCGCAACTGATAAAGGAACAATTTTAACTGCTAAAAAAACATCAGAACCATAAGCAAAAGGTAATAATTGACCTTTTTTAATAGCCTTAGTTTCAAATTTAGATAATATTTTTTTAGTTTTATCAGTAATTTTACTAATTACTTTTTGTTTAATAGTAATTATTTGTTTTTCAATTGGGGCTAATAATTTTTTAGTTACTTTTTGAATATAAAAATTTAGGTTTAAATGATTTAAAATTTTATTTAATTTAATTGGTGTTTGATGAAAAATATTTAATAATTTATTATTATATACTTTACTGCCCCTCATTAAATTAGCATTTAATAGTAGATTTTTACCAACACCTTTTTTATGAAGATTAGTCATAATGTTATATCACTCATTTTTCTTTGTTTTCTACTTTTGGTACGCCCCCAGTATTAACTGTTTGTACCTTAATTAATTCATCATAAACACTTTGCAATTGTGTTTTATTGATTTCAATATCATCAGTAATATCATAAGACTTTAATAAAACATTTTTAAATTTTTCATTATCAGTTAAAGAATTAATAAAGTCAATTACTTCAATTTGCTTTAATTGAATTGTTTCTTGTTCAATTTGTGAAGTTAATTCAGTATTTTTTGTTTGTAGTTCGTTGATTTGCTGATTATTATTTTCTAAATTACTTGCATTAAATTCTTCAACTTCAGCAGTATTTTCTAAAATAATTTCAGCAGTTTTAATATCTAAACTACCATCTTCATTTTTAATAGGTTAATTATTTTCATCAATAAGAACATATTTTACATTTTTTAATGCCATTGTTTTTCCTCCTTTTTTTAATATTTGTATTTATTCTTTTTCTAATCGCTTTTTGTATAATTTCAAAACTATCTACTCTAAAAGACAAAAAATAGCGTTTAGTTTTTATATTTAACTGATTAAATACTGAGCCTTTAATTTTTATCTCATCATCTTTTTTTAATTTCAAAAACTCAGTTAAAATAGATGGGTTATATATTGATAATGTTGAGTAATTTAATCTTTCTCACTGACATTTAGCCGAACAAGCATCAACTTCAACACCACCAGCAACCAGTGCCTTAATCTTAGTTTTAATCGGATTTTCATGTAATCTAACAGTTAATTCTAACTTATTAACTTTTTTATTTTTTATTTTAGGTTTATTAGTTATTGATTTTTTAGGTAAATTACTTTTTGTTTGAGACATTATTTAAGATCCTTATTAGATAATTTGTCATATTTTGAACTGTCAACTAATATTCAATCGATAGAACCTGTTGAATATGGATTTTTGTAAAAATCTTCTTTATATAATTGTTTTGCTTCTAAAGTATATTTTACATTCTAAATCTGCCACATCTTGTTTTAATTTAGATATTTCTTTATTTTTTTCAGCAAGTTCTTTTTTAAGTGTTTCATTTTCTTCTTTAATTTTGTTAAATTTAATTGATTCTGTTATTGTCATTATTTATCACTTCTTTTTTTAAAAAATATTGTAAATGTTTTCAAGCATATAATTCGTGCTCTGTCATTTTAATATTTCCTTTATAAATATAATTTTTCTTAACAACTGGCGATTGTAAAACATAATTTAAATTAAATAGATATTTACATAAAACTTTTAAACCACCAATAAATTTAGGAGTAGATAATGGATTTTTTATTTTTAAACCCTTTTGAAGTTGATAATCTTCAATTATTACAATAACTTTATTTAAATAAGAACAAATTTTATTTTTAAACTCATTTAATATTAAATACATATTATTTATTGCTTCTTCATCTTCATTTTTAGAATTAAAAGTAATATTATTAATTATTTTCTTTTGCAAAACATTATAAATAATCATACCAGTTTGTCCAATTCCAGCAGGGTCAATTGCAATAATATATTTTAATTTATTTGTTTTATTTTTTTGTCAATTTGTAATATTTTTCATCCATCTGATGCTAAATCTAAAATATCGTTAATTTTGTAATGTTGCATATAAGAAGCAATTACATCTCAATTGTTTTCAAATAAAATTAAGTACATTTTGGCTCATTCTAAACATTGCAAATCATAATGCTTTTTATGATGTGAAATACGACAATTAACAGGCTGATAATTAACTCAATCAAATGACGTTGTTATTTCATTTCAAGTTTTATTAATATACAAACTTTTATATTCTGTCATTTATCTATACTCCTTAATTATTTTTATTTGTTGCTCAAATTTCATCATTAATATCATTTACAGTTACTAGATAAGCTCGTATCATTAATTCTTGTAATTTATTTTTAATTTTTTTATTTCATTTTTTCATCAAATATTTTCCTTTCTGTAAAAAAACATAATATTCCTTTATTGGTTAATATTTTGATATTTAGTAAATAATTTATTTTAGTATTTAATTACTTCGCCGCCCACTTCACTTTGAAGGTGAGCGGGGGGGATAAGATATTTTGATAGAGTTTACCCCCATACGGAAATAAACAAAGAAACAGTTTACCCAGTTATTAATTACGCTTCATCCATCCCTAGACAACTTTATATAAAGAAAATAACCTTTTGGAGTTCCAACCCTCTTGTTTTTTTAGTGTCCGATATTGTTTTTTTCGGTTTAACAGCACTCTTTTTATGAAAACAAGCCAAAAAACACGCGCTCTGACATTTCGCAAGTGATTAATCTTTCCGAGAATTAAAGAAATAAATAGGAGTAGTAAATCCAATCGCTTTCACACTTTCTTTAAGGCTTCGTGCCATAGATGAGTTATTCATCTTTAAGCATCAAAATATTAAATTTTAAGTGCCGCATTATTCATCGGATAATACCTTTATTGAAAGGATTTATAAAAATATCGTTTATTTTGTGTAGGGAAAACAGAATTTAATCTGTTTTTTTATGATAAAAGTTCTAAATTTAAAGATACTATCCGATGAATAATGCAAATAAAAAAATCGCTCTAATAAGCGATTACTTTAATTTGTATTTAATTACTTTATTTATAATTTTTATAAAACCTAAGCTTTTTTCCGACTACCAAAATGTCAGAACATGAATTAGATGCTTGAAAACATTTACAATATTTTCTAAAAAGGAGTCAAATAAAAATGCCAAGAGTTCAAAGCAATTTAGTTAATAAAAAAAATAAACCAGTGACTAAAAAGAAAACAACTATTACAAAAAATGCTGTTAGCTCTAGGATTAAAAAGAATGTGACAAAAAAAGAAATTGTAGAGAAAAAACGAGAATGAATAAATAAAATAATAATTGATGTTAAAGTTAAAATTCATTCTGTTTCTATAAAAACTAAGATTCTACCCAAAACAGCTGGTGGTGTAGAAATTGATACGGGTTCTGCAGGATGTAGTTGATCCGGAATGAATTATACTACTTTATCAATATATGAACCGAATTTATTATCAACTTTTTTAAAATTAAGAAAAGATGACGAAATTAGAGTAACTGGTAGTATTTGAAATACTTTAAATAAGGTAACAAAAAAATATTTTCATTGTATTAGAATTGAAAATTTGAAATTATTTAAAAAGTACCGAGAACTCGTTCCAAAAATAATCAAAAATAAATTTATAATATATAATTTAACAGTAGCAGTAATGTTACATACTAAATGAAACAACTTCTTTAAATCAGGAGTTTTTATAAAAAATGCGGATTGTGTTCTGCATTTTTTATTTTTGCATTATACAATCATCAATGAAAAAAGGAGGAATTTAAAAAATGGCAGTAAAATATGTTTTAGTTGATGACAATAATCAAGCTATTTTAAATGAAGATGGTAGTTTAGCTATTCAAAATGCAGAATTTGTTTTTGCAAATCAAGAAGAATTAGATGCACATAATGCAGAACTTATAAAACTAAAATCAGAACAAGAACAAAGAATTAGCGAATTAGTTACACTTTCTGAAAAACAAGCCGAAGAGTTAAAAAGAATTGATATTTGAAATTTTATTGATTCATTAACTTCTGATGAAGAAATTAGAAAAGTTTTAAGCAATACAAATTATGATATTAAAGACGATGTTGCTGTAATTAAAGCTAAGTTAAAATCTGATTATCAAGATTTAATGAAATTAAAACCAGTAAATACTGGTGGAGTACCAACAAATAAAACAGATGAAAATAAAATTATTGATACTGACAATGTATTTAATAAATAGAAAGAAGAAAGTAAATTATGGCACAAAACCCACAAAGAATTTTCGGAGATATTGCTAATCAAGCAACAAAACGAGACCGAGAAACATTTGAACAATGATATTTACAAACTTATCAACAAAAATTAAGTTGAGAAGCTTTATTTGCTTGAAAAGATGCAAGTAAATTTAGTTTAACATATAAAATAAAGAACAAGATAATTTTATTGACTCTTTTTTTGCTAATAAATATGAAGAAAGTAAAATTTTATTTATAGAACATATTAAAAACCTTGATGATGAAATATTTTCTAAAAAAGAATATAAGAAAGATGGATGATTCGTAAAAGAAAAACGATCTAGAAAAATAGTTCATGAATGAGGAGAATTAATTTATCTACGAAGAATTTATCGTAGATGAAATAAAGAAACTAATTCATGAGAAAACAAAGCATTTGTAGATGAAAAAATAGGAGTTTTAAAATATCAAACATTAACTTTAAATTTAGAATTAAAAATATTAGAATTATCTGAGGGAAAAAGACAAAAAGATATTTTACATTGTTTTCCAAACATGAACTTAACTAGAATGACAATTTCAAATGTTATTAGAAAATATGATATTGAGTATTTTAGTAGTCATTTATTTAATGAATTTGAAAAGATTAAGTTAAAAGAAAATTCATGTCTTTATATTTTTATGGACGAAGGTTTTGTTTCATTAAAAAAAGATAAACAAATTAAAGATTTTAAATGTCGGATTACAACATTTAATACTGGTTTTAATTTTAAAAAATGTAAATATAACAGAAAATTATTAGCAAATAAAAGAGGTTTTGTTATATTAAAAGAACAAAAAACAGGTGAAATTAATACCGAAGATTATGTTCAAGGAATATTAATGGAATTAGAAAGATATTATATTTTACCTGAAAAATTTAAAATTATTGTTGTTGGTGATGGTGACGGTTGAATTATACAAAGAGCTTCTTTTTTAGGAGCTAAGTATGTTTTAGATCGATTTCATTTTTCGAAAGAATTAAAAAGAGCTTTTTTAAAAGGAAGAAAAACCGAAACAAAAACAAATATTTATAATGAATGTTATAATTTGTTTATTAATGGTAAGTATGATAAATTATTAAAAATTGCTAATTCTTAGAGTGATATATCTTGATTTCTTAAATCAATTTTGGGGTATGGGGCAAAAGCCTACGCATATAAAACATATAAAAATTTACTATACTTAAAATTAGCAAAAATAAATAAAATTGATGTAATAGTAAATATTAAGAATTTTTATACTTTTAAATAATTAAAATAAGGTAAATTTAAAAATTTATTACTTTTTGGTCGTCTTATTAAAATAATGTGTTAATATAAATTAAACAAATAAAGAGGGGTTCTTTCATTTAGGAACAATAATTAATCCTTAAAAGAAAAAACCCGTATTTAATTTACTCACCCATTATGGAATAATTTTTAGGAAAGATTAGGATTTATGTTATAATATTTTTGTATTGTATTCTCTATCTGAAAATAAATATAGAGACTTGCAATTCATTTTATTGATTAATCACAAATATATTAATCTAACTAATTAATTTAACAAGAAACAGGAGGACAAAATTACATGGCTTTATTTAATAGTACAAAAAAACCGGCTTTCGTTTCTATGGATTTAGGAACTGCTAATACATTAGTATATGTTTCAGGTTCAGGAATTGTTTACAATGAGCCTTCAATTGTTGCTTACAGAATTAAAGAAAACAGAATTATTGCTGTAGGAGCCGAAGCTTACAAAATGATCGGAAAAGGAAATAAGTCAATTCGTATTGTTAGACCAATGGTTGACGGAGTTATTGCAGATATTCGTGCAACAGAAGCACAATTAAGATATATCTTTACAAAACTACGTATTACAAAACAATTAAAACATTCAATTATGTTGTTGGCTTGTCCATCAGTAATTACTGAATTAGAAAAAGCTGCTTTGAAAAAAATTGCTATGAACTTAGGAGCATCAAAAGTTTTTGTAGAAGAAGAAGTTAAAATGGCTGCATTAGGTGGCGGGGTTGATATTTATAAACCTGCTGGAAACCTAGTGATTGATATGGGAGGAGGAACAACAGATATTGCTGTTATGGCCTCAGGAGATATCGTATTATCAAAATCAGTTAAAGTTGCTGGAAATTACTTAAATAATGAATCACAAAAATTCATTCGTTCACAATATGGTCTAGAAATTGGATCAAAAACTGCTGAACAAATTAAAATCGAAATTGGGTCATTATCAAAATACCCTGATGAAAGAAGAATGAAAGTTTATGGACGTGATGTTGTTTCAGGATTACCAAGAGAAATTGAAGTAACACCTGAAGAAATCAGAGAAGTATTAAAAGTACCAGTATCAAGAATTATTGACCTAACAGTTCAAGTGTTAGAAGAAACACCACCAGAATTAGCTGGTGATATCTTCAGAAATGGAATTACAATCTGTGGAGGAGGAGCTTTAATCAAAGGGATTGATCGTTACTTTACAGATACATTACAATTACCATCAAAAATTGGAGAACAACCATTATTAGCTGTTATTAATGGAACTAAAAAATTCGAATCAGACATCTTTGATATCTTAAGATTAGAATCAATGCATGTAAAAGAATTAAATTACTAGAATAATCATTAATTAATTGATTATAATAGTTATTAAATTGTTAAGGAGGATAAAAACGTGAGACCAGAAACTAGACCATTTATTTCTCTTGACTTAGGAACTGCTAATGTTTTAGCATATGTTTCAGGACAAGGTGTAGTCTACAATGAACCATCATTAATGGCTTATAACAATAAAACTAATAGTTTAATTGCTTTAGGGAAAGCTGCCTATGATATGGTAGGAAAAACACACGGAGATATTAGAATGGTAACACCATTAGTAGATGGAGTTATCGCAGACATGGAAGCTGCACAAGATTTATTAAAACACATCTTTTCAAGAATGAAAATGATGAACATTTGAAAAAATGCTATTGTATTATTAGCATGTCCAAGTGGAGTTACTGAACTTGAAAGAGAAGCATTAAAAAATGTTGCTAAAGAAATGGGCGCTGAATTAGTTATCATTGAAGAAGAATCTAAAATGGCCGCTTTAGGGGCAGGAATTAATATTGAATTACCTCAAGGTCATTTAATCATTGATATTGGTGGAGGAACAGCTGATTTAGCTATTATTTCATCAGGTGATATTGTTGTTTCAAGATCAATTAAAGTTGCCGGAAATCATTTTGATGATGATATTCGTAAATACATTCGTTCAGAATATAACATTGCAATTGGGCAAAAAACAGCTGAAGATGTTAAAAAATTCATTGGTTCATTAGTTAAATATCATAACGAAAGATCAATGCAAATCTACGGACGTGATATTGTTTCAGGATTACCAAAAGAAGCAAAAATCTCTTCAGAAGAAATTAGAAATGTTTTATTAAATGCATTTTCTAAAATTACAGATTTAGTAATTGAATTATTAGAAAATACACCACCAGAATTAGCTGGTGATATTATTAGAAATGGAATTACAGTTTGTGGGGGAGGAGCTTTAATTAGAAATATTGATAAATATTTCTTTGATATTTTCCAATTACCAACCAAAATAGCTTCAGATCCATTAAATTGTGTTATCGAAGGAACAAAAATCTTTGAAAAAACAATTAAGAAAAACATCGAAAATGGTTTATATAATTTCCAAGAAAAAGGATTATTATCATTAGGTAAAAAAAGAAAATAAATTGAAGCAAAAAAAATATTAGGTTAACCTAATATTTTTTTATTGTAATTTTTAAATTTGAAATTAAAAACTAATCAAGATTAAATAACTTGCATGCATTCTTATTAGTAATACGAATCATTTCTTCAACCGGCATATTCTTTAATTCTGCTAATTTTTTAACTGTATACATAATAAATTTAGGATAATTCTTTTTCCCTCGATATGGATCAGGAGTTAAATATGGTGCATCAGTTTCCACTAAAATTTTATTTAATGGTACCATTTTAGCAACTTCCCGTAATTCCTGAGCATTTTTAAAAGTAATATTACCAGCAAACGAAAGATAAAATCCTAAATCTAAAAATTTTTGAGCCATTTGAATTGTCCCATTATAACAATGCATCAAACCTTGTGTTATTTTTTGTTCTTTTAATATTTCATAACAATCTTCATAAGCATCACGGCAATGAATGGCAAGTGGAAGATTATGTTGTTTTGCTAATTCAATTTGTTTAATAAATCAATGCTTTTGTAAATCTGGAGAAACAGTTTTATGAAAATAATCTAAACCAATTTCGCCAACAGCAATTACTTTATCACTATTTAATAATTGATCTAATTTCTCTAAAACTGAAAACCCATATTTAGCAACATCAGTTGGATAAAACCCAATTGTTGCAAAAACATTATCATACTGCATTGCATGGCGAACTGCTGCTTGGCTAGAATCTAAATCATAACCAACATTATTAAGTCAAAACACGCCACTAATTTTAGCATCAGCTATTATTGCTGATGTTTCTTCGTTCTCATATTCATGTGACATTAAATGACAATGTGTGTCAAAAATTCCTTGCATATTTTCCTCCTATTTTCCTAGGCAATACTTACTAAAAATTGTTGTTAATAAGTCTTCTTCATAGTTTTCACCTAGAATATCACCCAATATTTCTCAAGCCTCATGTAAGTCAACATTAATAATATCAACCGGAAATCCACTCGTACTATTATTATATGCATTTTTTATTGAATTTGCTACTTTCTCCAATAAAAAAATTTGTTTTATATTTGATAAAACTAGTTGATCATCTTTTGTAATCTGGGCTGTTTTATATAAATTTAAAATTTTATCAATAAGAGACTTGATATCTCGGTTTAATGCTGAAATTAAAAGAATATTTTGTTGCAAATTTTTATTTTGTACTTGCATATTAAGTAAATCGCTTTTATTTAAAACTAACAAATATTCTTTATTTTTAATTAGTTTTTTAAGTTCGGGACTTAAATTCATTAAATCAGCATAATTATCAGCAACAATTAAAATTAAATCAGCATTAATAACTTGTTGACGTGCTTTATCAATTCCAATTTGCTCAATTTTATCAACTGTCTCACGTAAGCCAGCTGTATCAATAATATTTAATGTTAATGGTCCTAAATTAATCTTTCCTTCAACAATATCTCTTGTTGTTCCTGGCAAATCAGAAACAATAGCTTTATCTTCGTTCATTAATGCATTTAATAATGATGATTTTCCAACATTTGGCTTTCCTAAAATTAAGACATTAATACCATCATCAATCATTTTTCCAACTTTACTAATTTTAACTAAATCATTAATTTTTTGTTCTAAAATTAATAACCGCTGGTTTAATTCTTGTGTAGTTAAATCACCAACACCATCATATTCAGGATAATCAATATTTACTTCAATATTTGCAATGATATCTAATAATTCATCACGATATGTACTAATTAAATAAGTATTTTTATTTTGCAAATTATTCAAAGCTATTTTTGCACTAGTATCATTTGTCGCATTAACTAAGTTATTAATAGCATCTGTCTGAATTAAATTAAGTTTTCCATTTAAAAACGCTCGTTGTGAAAATTCACCTTTATTTGCTAAACGTGCTCCATTTTTTAGTAATAACTTAATAATATTATTTTTAACTAATACGCCACCATGGCAATTAATTTCAATAATATCTTCTCCAGTAAAAGAATTAGGTTTTTGAAAACAAACCAAAATAACTTGGTCAATAATCTCTTTGCCATCTCTTAAAAAACCATAATAAATTTGATTCCCGTGTGGAATAATTTTTTTTGAAAAAACTTTATTAATAATTTTATAACTATCCACTCCAGACATGCGAATAATTGCAATTGCTTGCTTTACCATTGCAGTTGCAGGAGCAATTATTGTATCTTCAATCATTTTATAAAACTCCTCTTTTATTAATTCATTATATTATATCAAACAATAAATTATAAATTCAAGTATAAAATATATATTTTTTTTGACAAATTAAAAGGAAAATATTTTATATTTTCCCTAAATTTAATGTAAATATTACACTATCTAATTCTTTTTTTAAAACTGTAAATTGTAAATGCAAATATAGCACTTTATTGAAAAAATAAAGTGCTTTTTATTTTGTAAAAAATACTTATATTTATTGGATTAATCGTTAGATAGTATCTTTTACACTTAATAAAATATGTTTTTTCAGAAAAATCCATCCTTTCTTTTCTTAAAAAATTTTGAATAATTGTTTTATTTAGTTGTTAGTTAATTGTTAAATATAATTACTAAAAAATATATTTAGTAAACAAAGAATTAAAAAAGATAATGAGATAAAAAAATAAAGATACTATCTAACGATTAATCCAAAATTCAATCTTTAAAACTTAATATTTTTTGATGCTTAAAGATGGATAACTCATCTATGGCACGAAGCCTCAAAGAAAGTGTGAAAGCGATTGGATTTACTACTCCTATTTATTTCTTTAATTCTCGGCAAGATTAATTACTTGCGAAATGTCAGAGCATGTGTTTTTTGGCTTGTTTTCATAAAAAGAGTGTTGTTAAACCGAAAAAACAATATCGGACACTAAAAAAACAAGAGGGTTGGAACTCCAAAAGGTTATTTTCTTTATATAAAGTTGTCTAGTGATGGATGAAGCGTAATTAATAACTGGGTAAACTGTTTTTTGTTTATTTCCGTATGGGGGTAAACTCTATCAAAATATCCTATCCGCCCCCGCCCACCTTCAAAGTGGAGCCGGCGGCGAAGTAATTAAATATTAAAATAAATTATTTACTAAATATCAAAATATTAACCAATAAAGGAATATTATATTTTTTACAGAAAGGAAAATATTTTATGAAAAAATAAAATAAAAAAATTAAAAATAAATTACAAGAATTAATGATACAATCTTATCTGGTAACAGTAAATGATATTAATGGTGAAATTTGAACAACAAATAAAAAGAATTAAGGAGTATAGAAAAATGACAGAATATAAAAGCAAATATATTAATAAAACTTGAAATGAAATAACAACATCATTTGATTGAGTTAATTGTCAACCTATTAATTGTCGTATTTCACATCATAAAAAGCATTATGATTTGCAATGTTTAGAATGATCCAAAATGTACTTAAATTTATTTAAAGACAAGTGAGATGTTATTGTTTCATATACTCAATATTATAAAATTAACGATATTTTAGATTTAGCATTTGATGGATGAAAAATATTACAAATTGACAAAAAAATAAAACAAATAAATTAAAATATATTATTGCAATTGACCCTGCTGGAATTGGACAAACTTGTATTATTATTTATAATGTTTTGCAAAAGAAAATAATTAATAATATTACTTTTAATTCCAAAAATGAAGAAGAAGCAATAAATAATATGTATTTAATATTAAATGAGTTTAAAAATAAAATTTGTTCTTATTTAAATAAAGTTATTGTAATAATTGAAGATTATCAACTTCATAAGGGTTTAAAAATAAAAACTCCATTATCTACTCCTAAATTTATTGATGGTTTAAAAGTTTTATGCAAATATCTATTTAATTTAAAATATATTTTACAATCACCAGTCATTAAGAAAAATTATATTTATAAAGGAAATATTAAAATGTCAGAACACGAACATGATGCTTGAAAACATTTACAGTATTTTTTAGCAAAAGGAGTTTATAAAAATCGCACAAACAAAAAGTAATTTACCTAAAAAATCAATAACTAATAAACATAAAATAAAAAAGTTAATAAGTTATAATTAACTGTTAGATTACATGAAAATCCGATTAAAACTAAGATTAAGGCACTGCTTACTGGTGGTGTTGAAGTTGATGCTTGTTCGGCTAAATGTCAGTGAGAAGGATTAAATTACTCAACATTATCAATATATAACCCATCTATTTTAACTGAGTTTTTGAAATTAAAAAAAATGATGAGATAAAAATTAAAGGCTCAGTATTTAATCAGTTAAATATAAAAACTAAACGCTATTTTTTGTCTTTTAGAGTAGACAGTTTTGAAATTATACAAAAAGCGATTAGAAAAAGAACAAATATAAATATTAAAAAATAGGAGGAAAAACAATGGCATTAAAAAATGTAAAATATGTTCTTATTAATGAAAATAGTGAACCTATTAAAAATGAAGATGGTAGTTTAGATATTAAAACTGCTGAAATTATTTTAGAAAATACTGCTGAAGTTGAAGAATTTAATGCAAGTAATTTAAAAAATAGTAATCAGCAAATCAACGAACTACAAACAAAAAATACTGAATTAACTTCACAAATTGAACAACAAACAATTCAATTAAAGCAAATTGAAGTAATTGACTTTATTAATTCTTTAACTGATAATGAAAAATTTAAAAATGTTTTATTAAAGTCTTATGATATTACTGATGATATTGAAATCAATAAAACACAATTGCAAAGTGTTTATGATGAATTAATTAAGGTACAAACAGTTAATACTGGGGGCGTACCAAAAGTAGAAAACAAAGAAAAATGAGTGATATAACATAATGACTAATCTTCATAAAAAAGGTGTTGGTAAAAACCTAATATTAAATGCTAATTTAATACGGGGCAGTAAAATATATAATAATAAATTATTAAATATTTTTCATCAAACACCAATTAAATTAAATAAAATTTTAAATCATTTAAACCCAAATTTTTATATTCAAAAAGTAACTAAAAAATTATTAGCCCTAATTGAAAAACAAATAATTACTATTAAACAAAAAGTAATTAGTAAAATTACTGATAAAACTAAAAAAATATTATCTAAATTTGAAACTAAGGCTATTAAAAAAGGTCAATTATTACCTTTTGCTTATGGTTCTGATGTTTTTTTAGCAGTTAAAATTGTTCCTTTATCAGTTGCGGATGAAGTTGCTTTAACAATATATTATAAAAATCCTAAATATGTCCCTATTGTCGTTATGACAACTTTAATCAAAGCAGAACAGTTTGTTTTGGCTCCTGAACCGTTTAAATTCTATATGAACAGTGAGTGGTTTATTGGTTGGGGATTTAAAAAAAGTTTGTTTAATTTAGTTTCTTTTGCCCCACTTGTTTATCAGCAAGTAGTAAAAGATAGTTTTAAAATATATCGGACAATTGCTAAGATATTAAAAATGCAAGAACAATTTAAAAATAACTTTAATAAAGATAAATTGTTAAATACGCTAGAAGATAGTGCGGTTACTAGTTTGTTAGGTAATGGACTAGTATTTCAAGCATATAAACAACTCAGAACAAAACAAGATTTAAACAAAACAATTAAAACAAAAACATTACTAAATAGTAAAAAATTTATATTAAAGAAAATATATTCTAAAAAAAGTAAATGATAAGGAGATGATTAAATGTTAAATGAATTATGACAAAATGTTACTTTGGAAAATTATAATAATTTTATTCCAATGACAGGTAAAATTACACAAGTTCCAGTTCGTTATAATAAGTTTTTTAAAGGTGATGTAGAATTATGATTTAAAACATTTGCTTTAAGAGCCTAAAATATGATTAATTCTTACTTAAACTATCCATTTTCAAAACTAAAGTTTGAAACATTTAAAGATCCATTATTAAAGAAAATTTGTATTAATATGGTGTTTATTCCAATTGAATTTTTTACTTCGGCAAATATGAGTGTTGGTGATATTAATTATTCATCGCAAAATGACTCCATGATTATTTGACAAGGTCTATTGCCTACCTATGCAAAATCATTGACTAATTTAACAACTTTAAAGAAAATGTTTCGTACTTTTCGAGAAGAAGGTATTGATTTAACAATGATTGATTTAGAATCATATTATACTCAATTAGAAGTTGATGCTTTAATAGAAAAAGAAAAAACTAAGATTGACAATAAAACTATTGTTAAAAATAACAATAATGAAATAAATGTTCCCTTTTATAATGATACTATTTATGAAAAAAATGGTGTCTGAAAAGCAAAACAAAGTGGCGGTAGTGATATTAAAATTGATAATAAAACAATTATTAAAAATACTGCTGATGAATTAATGGTTTCAGATTTAAAACAAAATAAAATAACTTTATTACCTAATAGTAGTGGTCGTGTTAATGCTGATTTTAATGCTGAAAACGGGGAATTAAGAATTTGAGGCCCTAGTTTTAAAGGTGGTAAAAATACTGCTGATTATATGATTATTGATAGTACAGTTGCGGGAATTGAAAGTACTGATGATACATTTGGTACTACTAAATATTTAGATAAATTTTATTTACAGAAAAAAGATTTACCTAAAATATCAAATGATTAAAAAGTTGTTGATACTAGTGATTTTGTTCAAGATTCTAAAGGATATAAAATTAAAAATTTTAATAAGTCAGAATATTATTATCGTTTATGGTGTTATACAACGCTTGAGATAGAACTATATATAATTACGAATATAAACTTTAAAGGTCAATTAGCAAGTGGAATATCATATGGAAATAATCCAAGTCGTTGAATTACCATTCAATTATTTTCCAACAGTGAGTTTAAATTATCATCAATATCAAATAGTGTTGAAATTAAAGGATTGTATATTGAAAGAAAAAAAGTAAGTCAGGAAGGAGATGGTATTATGCCAAAAGTAACTATTAAAGATATGATTATGTTTTTGAAAATCTTTGGAGTTTCATCATTGTTTTTTATTGCGGGAATTATTATTTGTTTTATCGGAGAAAAAACATTGGGTATTTCTTGACCAGCATATGTTATTGTTTCAGCAATGCTTATTGGAGCAGGAATTATAGTTTTAATTATTGAAACTATTAGATTTATCAAAACTCATAACAAACAACAAAAACAAGATAGTATTGAAGATGTTATTAAAAAAGAAGATACGAAATAAAGAGGTGATATAAATGGGATTGTTATTAGCAAAAAGAAATTAAAAAAAGAATATGATATTGATAGTTATTATCTTAATTTAGCATCAACGATTACTAATCGTAAAAATGTTACTGTTCAAAAACATAAGGAGATTTTAAAAAAAGAATTTGTGAAGATAATGCTAATTTTTTAAATCCGCGAGATTTAGAAATTAGCATTTATAATCCAATTAATAATAAACAGATAGATACTAAATTAATTAATAACTTTTTAAAAATGCAAGACTTTACTAATAAGAATTGACATAACGAATATAAAATTAATAAGAATGGTAAAGGTGCATATTTTATTTTTGCTAATAATTTAAAATTTAATTTTATTACTATTGATTTTTATAATAACCAATATGACGAATTAGGTAATTTAGTATCTTGTACTTTTGATTATGACCCTTATATTAAAAATGACCAGAGTGTTTTTATTACTGAAAAATTAGAAATTGATTATGTAACTAAACAAGTAAAAGTTATTAGAAAGTTAAAAACACGATTATACAGCACTATTACCGACTTATATATTGATGATTCTAAATGAAATAACTATACAACTTTACAAAGAGAAGAAATATTGCCACTTAATTTTATACCAATTGAAATTATTCCTAATAACCCTAATTTCGAACCTTCTGCTCGTTATGGTAAACAATTTGCTAGTATTTTAGATATTATTGCTGAAAAGATAATGTTAGATCCATTATTAAATAGTGGTAAATTTACCATTAATACTAATGGTGTTACTGGTGTGGTTGACCAAGAAATTAGTAAAATGTTGGCTTCATTTATTAAAAATGACTTGTTATTAGTTGAAGGAGACTCTGATAGTAATTTTCAACCAGTAGACTATATTGCTGGTAATTTTGAAGGTGAACAATTAACCAAAATATATGATTGATTATTAACTAATTACTATAAAATAAATCGCTATCATGTTCCCGCAATCGCCAAGGGAGCCCAACAAACACAAACAGAAGTTGCGGGAGTAAATATTCAAACAAATGCATCATACGAACAAATGATATATATTAGAGAAATTAAATTAACTGAATTCATTATTAAGTTAATTAAATATGATAATGCTATTTTAAATAGTAGAACATTTAATATTAAAAATATTGATGATTTAATTATTGATGTTCGCTTACCAGTAAATGCTACTTTAAACAGACAATTAAATAACAATGAAACTATTATAAATATGCCTAATGAAGAAGGAGAACAAGGATAATGTTAAAACCATCTGAAAAAATGTTAGCACAATTAGCAGAAAATGATGAACCAATTGACTATTCAATTGATAGTATTCCATTAGATTTTGCTAGTCAATCGCAGTACAGCGACCCTGATTTAGAACAATTATTTACTGAAGACCGTGCTAGAACCTTATATATTTATAAAATTAATAATCATTATCTTGTTAAGACAAAGCAAAAACCAATCTTAAACTACTCTCAAAATAGCGTTAAAATAGGTTTTATTGACAAAGATGAATATATTAAAATAACTGGTTATGAAATTAGTGATTTTAATTTTAAATTACAAATTCAACAAAATACCACAACCCAAGATAATAGCACAAGTTATGTAATGATTGAAGAAAAAGATATTTTAATTAATGATATTTCAAAAAAAGACAAAGAATTTTTAGAATCCTATGACTTAAAAATAGTATCTATTAATGAACCAATTACCGAAGACAATAAAAATAAATGTTATATTATTGAAGAATATAAAAGACCTTATTCACCTGATGGTGTTGATATTATTAAATCTACTCATTTAGTTAAGGTGACTGATTTTAAATGAAAAAACCAAAATAGTATTCATTTAGTATTACAAAAATCATTACCCGAAAATACAGTATTTACTGGGATTGAGATTAAATACCCTAAATCAATGTTATTTGGAAATATTAAATGTTGAGGTAATATTAATGGTGTTTATTCTTATCCTTCATCAATAGTTGAAAATGCTAATTTAGTACCGTTGCTATCTATGTCTATTGAAACAAAACCTAATTTAAGAGTATTTCAATATTGATTTACCGAAAGTTTTTTACCGTGGTTTATTGCAAAAATATATATTTAACCAGATGATATTTTAAGTTTAATAAAAAATAATGGTTTAGAAAAAGTTTTATTAAATTATTTAACTTATCGTTATAATTATGATCGAAAATTTCAAGGTGCAAAATATGATGAAAAAGGAAATCCCACTAATAAAGCGGCTGAATTACGTCAAAAATTTGAAGGACAAAAACCAGAAGATGTTATTGATGGTTTATTTGAAAATTGAAAATTAGACAATCCAAGTGAATTACATAAAAGATATGTAAAAAGAATTAAACAAGTGATATACATGTTATCAAATTATACATATAGTAAATATGCAATTAATAAAGGCTATAATGATGATGTTAAATTATTTGCCCCTTATTATTTTGAATTAATATCTAATCCAAGAGAGGCAGAAACTGGATATTGAGAGTTTGAACATTGCAAAGTTAAATTAAATTCATCATATTTTAATTTTACTGGTGCTTCTATTCCAACAACAGCAATAAATTATTGAGAAGAGGTTTATTCAAATGACAAACCATTTAATGAGAAAGATGATAAATGATATTTTGCTGTGTGGCGTGGTTATAAAAATGCTGATTGGCGTATTATTAAGTTTAAAAATAATGAAATGACTATTAAAATTGATAATTCTAATAATCGGCAATTGCAGAAAACTGATTTAGGTATGGGAAGAGATTTATATATTACAAATGATTCAGGGTTTGTTAAATATGTGACACATTGAACAGATGATAATGGTTCTTACTTTAAATCAGTTTATAGTTGAAATAATGATAGCGAACCAAATACACCGTTTATTTTACCTAAAACAGAACAAATTACAGATTGAAATTTAAAAAATCAAAATAATATTAATAAAAATGATGAAATTAAAGTAACTGTTAAAAACAAAGATATTTCAGAAAACTATATTTATCAATTAGAAGCAAATTACTTTAATTGATTATCCATAACAAATGAATTAGAAACAAATAATATACCTTCTCTTATTCCTGCTGAAATTAAACTATATGATGGTGAATATGGCAAATATTTAACTAATTTAATTGTTTCTAATGACAAAATAAAAGATTATTTAAACTATTTTTCTCAATGAAATAAATTACTTTATTCTAAATCAAATTGAGTGAGTATAACTAAAAATTTAGTTGAGGACAGTATTAAAATAACTTTTTTAAAACACGAAAAACTATTTAATTTAAATCAAATCGAAATATCTGGCATATGATGTTATGGGAATTATGATATAAATATTTTTATTGAAAAAATAAATTAAAAAATTAATGAAGGAAAAGATATTAACTTAGAATTAATCAAAAATTGTCCTATCGGAACTAAAGTCAGTGGAAAAGACAGAAATACATATTTACAATTAATCGAAGATAATGAATGATATTTGTATAAAATGGCATTGAAGATGAAAACTCATATTCAAATATCGCAGTTGTTAATTTTTTAAAACAATCAAATAGTTTAATATTTTCCTATCCATCCACAAAAGAAGAAATTAATATTAATAATTTACAATTATTTAATAAAAATAATGAAAAATTATCATTAATTACATTAGAAATATAAAAAGTTATTTTCAACATATATATTTGGTTCGCTATCATTATTTCAACTATAAACTGATTTAAAGTAAGAACCATTATCATCTGTTCAATGTGTCACATATTTAACAAACCCTGAATCATTTGTAATATATAAATCTCTTCCCATACCTAAATCAGTTTTCTGCAATTGCCGATTATTAGAATTATCAATTTTAATAGTCATTTCATTATTTTTAAACTTAATAATACGCCAATCAGCACTTTCATCAACACGCCACACAACAAAATTTCATTTATTATCAATTTGATTAAATGGTTTTTCTTGATATGCTATTCATTCTAAAATACCATTTTTTGTTTTTATATTATTTTTTTCTTTTAAATCTGCTAATTCTTTTTCGCTATATTGTGGTTTATTAAAAGCAACTAAATTTGTTGTACTTGTTCCAATTAAAGTGTTTGTTCCCAAAAGACTTAATATTTTTTTCATATTTTAATTCTACTATACTATAGCTGCTATTAATTCTGGTTCTTCCATTTCTCAAATTGATGAAAAAATACTAATAGCTTTTTCACAAAATAATTGAAAAACATCTTCATGAATTAATACGATACCGTTTTCTATTTGATTAAATAAAATATTAAAAATTTGTTCCCCATCATTGAAATTTCTGTAGTTTGATCTGGAATAAATTCAGCTTCACTGTCTCTTCATGGATCTCTAATAAAGAGATTCCCATATTAAATGTCTTATCCACATTCTTTTTTCTATATCATTTAATCTATTTCAAAATAATCAAGTTAAATCAATTTTCTTTAAATTAAATCCCAAATTTTCCTGAATTATCGGGTTTGTGTTTAATATTTCAATTACCTTTGATAATGAAGCGCCATCATTTGCATTGTTTGGAAAAAACTTGCAATTTCTTCTTGTTCCATTTCTTTAAGATCTTTATTATTAATAATATTATTACTAAATATATTTTTTAAAATTGCAATAACACATCATCAATCATGTATTTGAAATTCCATTGGTTTTTTCATGCTAGTTTTTCTTAAATCAATTAACACATCTTCTAATATTGGATATGTTATTTCTTGTCTTTTAACTCTATTTAAATTTTTTAAATTATTTGTTTGTAAATAACTAATTTCATTATTTTCTAATTTAGTTTCTTCTTTTTGAAAAGGACTAGCTGCAATTTTTGTTGGTACAGCAGTTCCACTAATTGTTAATACACTTAATAAACTAAGTAATTTTTTCATTTTTTATAATTTCCTATCTTTTATCTTAAAACTTTTTTCAAGATCTATTGACATTATATATATAAGCACTTTTAAATATATTTTAGAAAGGAAATTATACAAATGATTATTATTGTGATTATATTGTACTAAATCTGGGCTCGCGGAATTTTCATAAGTTTGTGAAAAATGCCTTAAAGTTTAAAAAAACTTTTGCCGCGCTTTTCAAAATACTTGGGAAAAATTCTAAGCGTTAAGCAAAAAATTTTATAAAGGTTCCCAAATTTGTTTGAAAGAACCTTAAAATCTTTTTTAACTTGTAAATTATTTTATCACAAAAATTTAAGAAAATCAACCGCTCGCCCAAAACATCAAAAAACTATATAATTAGCTTTGTATATAAAAGAAAGTATTTTTTAAAATGGATAAAACAAAGCATCATTTTACTTTTAAAGAAAGAGTAATGTTAAAAGATTTATTAGAACTTGATTCTTTAAAAAGAAAAAATGGTAAATTTAATATATCTAAAATAGCAAAAATATTGCATAAAAATCGCAATACAATTAGACAAGAAATAAAAAGGTTAAAAGATAATGAATATGACGCTAAATTAGCACACGAAGATTATTTACAAAAACGACAAAAATGTTTTAAAAAATCATCATTATTGCTAAATATTTTAGAATGACTAGATGAAAAATATAAAAAATTTCATGATTCACCAGAACAAATCTGTAAAAAATATGAAAAAGAGTTTGGTATTAAATTTCCGGTATGTTTTAAAACTTTATATAAATATATTCATTTGGGATTTTTAAATTTCAAGAAAGATAATTTGTATTTTCATGGTAGAAAATATAAAACAAAAAATAGAATTGATAACCGTGGAAAAATAAGAAATTTTAGAACTATTGAAGAAGCAAAACATGATAAAAATGAATTTAGTTGATTTGAAATGGATACTATGGTTGGTAAAAATAATAGTGTTTGTTTAGTTTTAATCGAAGAATTAACCCAATTTAAAATTATTGAACCATTAAAAGAAAAAACAACAAAAGAAGTTACAAACGCATTAAAACGAATTTTTTCTAACAGATTTTTAAAAGATAGATGCAAAGGAACAATAACAGATCAAGGCAAAGAATTTGCTGATTGAGAAAAAAATTGAAAAAATAACAAATGCTAAAGTATATTTTTGTGATGCTGGAACTCCAACTCAAAAACCCAAAGTTGAAAGAGCAATTCGTGATTTTAGACATTGATTTTCCAAAGAAATTGATTTAAGTATTTATTCAAGAAATTATTATCAAGAAGTTGCTAATATAATAAACTCTAAACTTAAAAAATCTTTACATTGACTATCTTCAAAAGAAGTTTTTATACAAATGTTTAATTTTTAATATAATTACCTATAAAAATTTTAATCATTTTATTTTTCAGTGTGCCAAAATTCATAAATTTAAAACAAAAATACTAAATTTTTTTAAAATAAATTATATTGAACATTTATTTTATTGGTGTTATAATGAAATTAAGTAGGGTACTAGACTTCATAGTACAATTTACAAACGAAAATAAAATCAAACTATTCCAATTATTGGAATAATAATTGAAATAATAATAACTGGTAACAATCATCCTAAATATTTTTTATCTCCTGACGTTGGCATTTCTGGATTTATCGGATAAATTGGATTAGGGTTTGGGTCAATTGGATCAACAGGGTTAGTCGGATCCGTTGGATCAGGATTAGGTTTATTACCATCAATATAATTTTCAAGAACAAATTCGGTTTTTCCTTCAGCTAAATCACTTGCATCATTAGCATATACTATAATAGTTATTTTTTTAGAATTTTCTAAATAATCAGATTTTTTTAATCCTAAATTAATATATTTTATAATTCAATTTTTTATTTCTTCAATTGAAAAATCACCAAAGATAAATTTTTGATCATTAAATTTAATTTTTGATAAGTCTTTTACTTTTTCTGGATCATAATTTCGTGAATTCTTAATACTTCCATTAGCTTCATCAATTAATATAGAGGAAAATTGTTTTGTTTTAATTATAATATTAAGATATTTTGGTTTCGTCGCATTATCTAACAATGGTTTTAAAGCATCAACATTACTACTAATATCAATACCCTCTTTTGTTACGACATAATAATCAATACCTAATTTTGCCCCACTTGCTTTTTGGTTAATATAATTTTGAGCATAAGCTAAAACTAAGGAACGAATTTTATTCGTATCAATTTCATTCATTTTAATTGCTGGAAAATTACCAGAAATATCAATAAAATTAGACGGATTTGGATCTGGAGGAATACGCTGTGCAATTATATCCGAAGTATATTCTTTTCAATAACTAGAAACTTGTTCAAAATTTAATTTTTTAATTTTAGTTACATCAAGTTTTTTATAATCAACTAAATAATTTTTAGATGAATGCCATGAATAGTTGTTCAAAAATCAACTGCAATGTTATTATTACCTAAAAGATCTAAAAAACGGGGGTATTTATCTTTATATTTTGCGCCAATTAATACATATTTTTCATATGCTAAACTATCATTAGTTCTTGTAATATAATGCCAAAAGCCTTCTCAAGACCAATACCTATTAACTGAATCCGGTTCTATTTTAGTTAATCGCTCACCTTCTGTTGGATTAGCAGGACTATCTAAATTACTGTTAACTCCTTCTCGCCAAACCTCATTAACTTCTGCTGGATTAAATAATTGCTGAACTCCCATTCCAACAACTGAGTCTTCTGCTAAAAAACCTAAATCATAATCTTGTGGATTTCTTTTAGGGTCAATAACTTCACCATATTTATTTAAAGGATCTAATGGAAAAGGATATTGAGATTTTTTCTTTACTCATAATATTTGGGTTTTTGTACCAGTTTCTGGATTAACTTCGGGATAATACTTTGGATTAGGTTTACCATCAATTAATGGTACAATCAAATCATTTTTATTAGAATTTTTAGCTGGATCTCACGCATATCATTTAGATAATAAAGTTGGTACTAAATTAGAAATTTTATATTTTATTTGATATTTTGATTTATTTTTTCCATCATCATGACTAACAACAATATCATAAATATTTGTGCCATCTTTGCCTTCCGTAACACACAAATTTGTTATTAATAACTTCAACAGGTTGACCATTTACTATCATTCATTCAGATGAGTCATTAAATCCATCAAATTGTAAATGCACAGTTGTATGAAATTCTAATGTCCCACCATAAGTATCACTTACTTTATAAGGTTCTAATTGGATTGGTTTATCAGAAACCATCCCTTGAGTAGAATCATTTGGATTAACAATTTGTCCCGGAAAAAAATTTAATCTAGCACTTAGTGACTTACCTCAATAATTTTCTGATAATTTTATATTAATCGGTGTTTCAAAAGTTCATATTTCTTGATTGCCAGTATTAGAATTTTTAAATTTAAAAACAGTTGTTGCTTTACGTGTACTATTATTAAATGAAAATGGTTGAATATATCGTTCTCATTTTGAATATTCATTTCCTAATACATTTTTTATAGTTGTAGTTAATAATGTTGTTAAATCTTTTCCTTTTCCAGTTGGATCATTTATATTATTTTTATCTTCCAAACTACCTGAATAATCAGATGTTAAATTAATTTCTTTATTTAAAGCATTATTTAAATTATTTTTAACACTTTATAAAGAAAATGATGAATGGAACGTAATTCCTTTATAATTAATTGAGGCTTCAGCCCCCGTGTTTCACCAATACCTCCCTTTTGTGTTTGTGCAACTAAAGATAAAAAAACATATATATTGGTTGAATCATGTGACAAATAATAACCAGCATAAGCTGAGTTACTACCAAAATTTGAATAATGAGCCTTGGCATTTGACAAAAACTTATTATAATTATGACTACCAATACCATTATCCATTTTATTTGATGAAATTGCTGATGTATTAAATGTTCTATCGTTTAAAGTACCCGAATTATATCTTGAATTAGCTAATCCTTGTATTTCAATCGTAAAACTAGAATAATTTTTTTCAAATGTATTTCAATTATCAGCATATTGTTTTCAATTAAATGAAATTGTTCTGGACTTAGAATGCGGATCACAGGTTCCTCCATCTCAACAAACTGGTTGTGAATTGGACCAAGTTTGTTTATCTTTAAAAGTTGGATATGTTGGGTCGATATTATATTGACTATTAGAAATATTATTTAAATAATTTTTGGTTAAATTTATTGCCTTTGATGAAAAAACAGTTGAGCCTAAAATTGATAACAATATATTTATTCAAGTCTTCATTTTTAATTATTCCTAATTTTTAATGCTAGTATCTACTACATAAAAGTCATACACTATACTAATAATAATATAATAACTTAAGTAATAAGTCAAATTTTTGGGTGAGTAAATTAAATACGGGTTTTTTCTTTTAAGTATTAATTATTGTTCCTAAATAAAACAACCCCTCTTTATTTGTTAAATTTATATTAACACATTATTTAAATAAGACGACCAAAAAGAAATAAATTTTTAAATTTACCTTATTTTAATTATTTAAAAGTATAAAAATTCTTAATATTTGCTATTACATCAATTTTATACTTTGAATGATTTATCCAATGAATTCAACCTTTCTCGCAAGTGAAGATATGATATTTATGCGAGCGAAAAGATAGTTCCTTTGTTTGAAAAACAAGTTGATAAAATTGAAAGTGAAATAATTAACTTTATGATGAAATCACCAGATGGTGCTAAATTATATTGACAACGAGCATTTAATTATAAATATTCACTACAAGAAAAAGAACTTGAAAAAGAATTAAACTTAAATAATCAACAACCAATAATTGTTAATTTACAAACGGATATTAGAGATATTAAAAAAGAAAGTGATAATAATTCTTAATTATTTTACTTATTTGTTAGAAATTCCTTATTGGTTATTACAAAATAGTAGTATTGGTAATAAATATCCATTTGCTAAAAAATATGAGTTAGTTAATGAAATTAATCAAATTGGGACACGATATAGTGGTAAGACTATTTCAAATATAAAAATGTTTGATGAATTATTAAAAATTAGTTTATTAATTAAAGAACCAATTTGTATTATTGCTAGTATGTATTGGAGTAAAGATTTAAAAGATAGTGTATTTCAAAATATATGAAATATGTTAGATCAAAATAATATACCTTATACTATTAATTTATCAAATTTTACTTTTACTTTATAAAATGGTAGCAAAATATATTGTAAAGGTTTACATTGACCAAGTCGGAAAGAAAAATTAAAAGCTTTTGCTGATTTGAATAAATATAAATTAGTTATTGATTGAAGAGAAGAATGTGATCAATTTCAACAAAAAGATTTAAGTGATTTAGAATTTGCTATTCGTGGTTATCAAAATAAAATAACAATTAATATATGTAATCCTGAAAGTTTAAAAAGATATATTGTTGGTTATTGTAATGAATTAATGCCTTTTGATGAAGAAATAATGCGTAGTAAATATGAGCAAATTAAGTATATTAAAATATGAAATATGAAAATTATTATTCATTATTCTAGTTGAAGATTAAATTATGAATTACCACAAGATAAAGTTAATGAACAATTAAGATTAGAACAGTTAGATATTGAAAGAGCAAGAGTATGGAGTTGAGGTTTACCAGGCAATACTAGTGGGGCAATATTTGCAAGATATATTGATATTATGCAAGCAACAGATATTATTCAACCAACTAAATTATTAGGTGGTGTTGATTTAGCAAACTCTACTAGTCCTAAGAGACATACAACAGCAGCGAGTTTTTGAATATATAATTCATTTGATAAAAAAGCATATAAAGTAGCAGAATATACACACTCAAATGCTACACAACAATTTAAAGGACCATTAGAACAAGTAAAAGATATTTTAGAGTTTTACAACAATCAATTAAATCAATATTTTAATTTAATACAGCAAGGTATATCAATCAATGTTGATGATAGTACTTATGCAACATTAGAAAGTTTAAACCGAGAAAAATATAATTATTCTTTTGGTCAATATATGCATTTAAAACCAGCACAAAAGCAGAAATTTAAAATAAAGCATCGTATTGAAGCATTCATAATATTAATAAATACTAATCAATTAAAATGATTATGAGAAAAATGTCCTGTAAGTAAAACTCAATATGAATTAATTCAATGAGAAGATAAACCAGATGCCAGAGAAGAACGAATGTTGGACTTATACGATGATACATTTGATAGTGATTTTTATGCTTTATACTTTGAATTAGTACCAATGGTTAAACATAATAGTTCAGCAGATTATAAATTATGACAACAAAGGGAGTAATTAACTTAATGAAAAAAGATATTTATGTAATACATGATGAGCGTATAATAAATGCAAAAAGACCTTATATGTCTGTTTGTGGACAAGTTAAAAAAAGACTTTGTCAAGAATTAAAAAAAGATAATATCGCAATATGTAATTTAAATTTATATAACGAATATATTAAGAAATATCAAAAAGTTAAAGTATGTGTACAAGTTTTATCAAATGAACCAAATTTATTAACAGTAAATATAATTAATTATGCACTTATCTTAAATTTAAAGGAGCAAAATAACAATGAATAATACTTTCCCTAGTTTGCCAAACTTAAATGATATTAATAGTGTTTTAAAATTTTATAATTATGATTGAACAATTAATTTAGCCAATATTATTGCTCGCCATCAAATACGATTAGTAAATGGTAAAGATATTTTATTTAAGTCTCATCGTAAAGACATTTTAGAAAAATTAAATTGATGATATGAAACTTATTATTTAATGCAATTCAATCAGGACAATGTAAAAAAACAACACCACCGTATAATATTGCACATAATAATTTTTTTGATGAAAATACAGAATATTTTGGATATTCTGAAATAGAACTTGACTTAAAAAAAATTGACCCAACAATTCAAAGTATTGATAAATTTATTAGTTCTTATAAAACAATTGAAATAAGTAATCTAAGTAATTTACAAGTTGAATGTGAACCACCAAATATAGAAAATTTTATTCCTAATAGAAATGTTGAAATTTTAGTTGGTAGAACAGGATGTTTAGATTATTTAGGTAATTTGGATGGTGTAAAAATAGAAACACAAGGAATGGAACAAATTGATAAAGTTAATTTTGAAAATACAATTATTTTATATACTGATAATATAATAATAAATGATATTCAAACAGTTGCTACTGGTTATACTAATGGATTAATAAATAAAGAATATAGAACTAAATATAAAACTAAGTTAGGTGAATCGTTTATTTATTTATTCTTGCAAATAACAAAATTATATAATAATGATAACGAGAAAATTAAAGAAACTAAACTTCAAGTATATTATACTAATAATATGAAATTAAAAATTAAAATATCAAAAAGTATGATTCCTAAATTATTGGGGGTTGAGGGATATGGAGATATTTGATATTGAGGTACAACTGAATATAAAACACCTATTTCAGATGGAAGTATAAAATTTAATATAAATAATCCAAATGTTTTGGGAATTAGAAATAATAGCAATAACCCTGTTAAAATAACAATTAAACCAAGGCAAAATAAAAAAGAGATTTAATTATCTCTTTTTTATACATTAACTTTTATTATATTGCCTTTATCATCAATAATTAAATTAGGTTCCTTAGTATCTAAATTTCAACAATAAACTGATTTAAAATAATCATCATTTTTATTTTTTCAATAATGAAACTTAGTTTCTTTTCCTTGATAAGTTTCATATATATATAACAAATTCAAATCAACGTCTAATCTTAAATAAAAGTGGTTAGTACCGTCATTAATTATTAGTTCATCTTTATGCATAATATTTTTAAATTTGTTTAAATGATATTTATTTTCACCTTTTCATACTACATAATATCATTTATTATCCACTTCATTAAATGGTTTTTCTTGTGTTGCTATTCATTCTAAAATACCATCTTTTGTATTTATTTTATTCTTTTCTTTTAGTTCTTTTAATTGTTCTTCGGTGTATTGTAGTGCTATATTTGTATTACAAGCAACTAAACTGGTTGTACTTGTCCCAATTAAAGTGATTGCTCCTATGATACTTAATATTTTTTTCATATTTTAATTCCACTATACTATAGCTGCTATTAATTCTGGTTCTGCCATTTCTCAAATTGATGAAAAAATACTAATAGCTTTTTCACAAAATAATTGAAAAACATCTTCGTGTATTAATACTTTACCTAATACTCTACCGTTTTTTGTTTGATTAAATAAAATATTAAAAATTTGTTCCCCTGTCATTGAAACTTCTGTAGTTTGATCATCTAGAATAAATTCATCTTCACTGTCTTTTCAAGGATCTCTAACATAATAAATATCTTCAAGTATATTTTCTTTTTTTGGTTTGATTCCAACAATTAATGCAGCGTGTATATGGTGGTTATCACTTTCACCATCATATTTTTCATCAAATAAACCAGCAAACATAACAGGAGCTTGTCTAGAAAGAGATTCTCATATTAAATGTCTTATCCACATTGCTTTTTCTATTTCATTTAATCTATTTCAAAATAATCGATTTAAATTAATATTCTTTAAATTAAATCCCAAATTTTCTTTAATTATCGAGTTTGAGTTTAATAGTTTAATTATTTCTGATATTTTAACACCCTTATTTGCATTTTCTGGAAAAAAACTTGCAATTTCTTCTTGTTTCATTTCTTTAAGATCTTTATTATTAAACATATTATTATCAAATATATTTTTTAAAACTGCAATAACACATCATGAATTAGTTATTTGAAATTCCATTGGTTTTTTCATGCTAGTTTTTCTTAAATCAATTAACACATCTTCTAATATTGGATATGTTATTTCTTGTCTTTTAACTCTATTTAAATTTTTTAAATTATTTGTTTGTAAATAACTAATTTCATTATTTTCTAATTTAGTTTCTTCTTTTTGATAAGGACTAGCGGCAATTGTTGTTGGTACAGCAGTTCCACTAATTGTTAATACACTTAATAAACTAAGTAATTTTTTCATACTTGTTTTTCTCCTTTTCTTAATCTTGAAGCTTTTTATCAAGTTCTACCTGAATTATATATATATATATATATATATACAAGCAAAATTAGAAATTATTTTAATAATTTTTTCTTGTTAAATAACCATTATCACGCGTTTTAAGGTCTAAATTAGCAACCAAAGATATTAAGTTTAGAAATAATATATATATAATAAATAATAATATTATTTATATATAAATATATAAAATATAAAGTGTTGCATTTGTGAACTATTAGTGTAAAATATTTATAATGATTTATCTCTTTAACAAAAAAGTAATTTACGGTTTATGATTTCCGCCTTAAAAAGACTTATGCTGACTTGTTATTCGAACAAAAATAAAAAAAGAGAGGTTTATAAAATGGCACTTACAAAAGAACAAGGTTTAAGTGAAAAAATAGCAGATAATATTTTAAATGAATTTCATAATGAAACAAAACAAATTATTGAGGGAATACAAAAACGAAAAGATACTATTTCAAAAGAAGATTATTTTAAAGTTGCTAATGAATTAGATGAATTAAAAGAATTTAAAGATGGTCCATCTACTAAAATTGAAGATATTAAAACTAATTTAGAAAAAGTTAGTGGTAGTTCTTTATCTGAAAAAATTCAAACTTTAAAAGAATTAAAACCTGATTTGTTTGTTGAAGAGCAACCATCAGTTTCACCAACTAATTTTATTAAAGATATGATTGAAAAATCGGTTGAAAATAAAAATGATGAAATTGAAACTATTAAAGAAAAAGGAGCATATACTCCTAATAAAATTAAAAAAATAACTGATTATACACTTAAAAACCTTAGATAATAAGGGGGTGAAATATTATGGCAACAATTAATTTGCCACAAGTACCTTTTATATTACAAGGTAATACAACAGATCAAAAAGCATATGTTGATATGGTTAATGCTTTATTGTGTGGACCTTTATATAATGAATATGCAAGTATTATGCAATATGCAACAGCAACCGCTGAACAAGTTGCTTGATTACCTAATGCAGGACAAGCACTATATAATTTGACTCATCGTGTCGTATGACAAGATGATTATTCATTAGCAAATGGTGGGACAACTCAAACAATGGGATTAAGAAGAATTCCAGTTCCTATTGATAAAAGATTTAATTTAAAATTAATGAATGAGGCTTTTGATTTAGCATTAATAGAACAAAATATTAAAAATGGTGTTATTGCTGATGCTATTTCTAGTGTTGTACAGAATAAATTTGTTAATTTAGAATGTGAATTAATTCAGGCTATTTATGATTATTGTTTAGCAGATGGTCAATATGAGGTAATTCTATTTCGTAGTTATACAGCAGATAATGCTGATGATGCAAACAGAGCATTCTTTAGATTAAATGAAACTTTGATTGAATTAACAAATCAAATTAGTAATTTATATTTTGGTTTGCCTACCGATAAAATGTTTTTGGTCTTAGGGCGAAGAGCCTATTTAGGATTAACACCTGCTTATTTAAAAGTAATTGGTTCACAAGCCCAACTAAAAGCAATGGTTAATGGTCAATTATATGAAAATACAGCAATGGGGGTATTCCAGTATCAAAAAGCTTTTATTTAGAAAAAACATATACAAAAGGACAAGTTAATCGTGATAAAGGTTATAATTTTACTAATGTAAATGGTTTAATTATTAATAAACAAGTATGAGCATATCCAATTAATATGGATACTATTCAATAATCAAGGTTAATATAAAATGAATTTACTAATATTACGCGTTTTAACTTTATTAGTATCTAATTTAGAAAATAAACCTTTAATAAGTAAATTTGTAAATTTAATTAATAGAGTTAATCAAGTTAAAAATAAAATATTAAAGCCAATTAATTATATTAGTGATAAATATAATAAAATTACAAATAAAGTTGAAGATATTTATCAGTGATTAAATCCATTTACTTATTTAGATTTAATTAAAAAAGGTCATAAAAAAGAAATACAACAAATATTAAGTCAATTAGAAAAAGATAATAATATTAAAAATAAAGAACAATTTAAAAATGAAAATTATTTAAATACTAATTGACAACCTTTAAATAGTAGTTGACTTGATAGTGGTATGTTTAATATTACAAATAAGTTAACTTTAACAGGTAATTTAACTATTTTAATATATACAAAAACAGCAAAACATCGGAAATTTTATGGTCCATATGTTTATTCTAGTGTTCCAGTTAAAATTTGAAAATTATCAAGTAATGCTGTATCTAATGCAGGAACTTTATTTTGGCGTTATTGATTAAGAAAATGATTACCTAGTCATTTAAGAAATTATATTAAAAAACGATTACCACAAGCATTAAAAGAAAAATATCCCAAAGGAACTACTAAATTAACATTACCAACAGTTCAAAAATTAAATCAAATTAAAAAGTTTATTAATAATTTAAAGATTGGACATTTTAATTTTAATTTTGCTGGTGAAATTAATAATAAAAAATGGTATCGTGAACGCCGAAGTAATGTTAAAAATATTAAGAATTTATATAAAAGACCAGTTAAAAATATGTTTTACAAAACTAATCAAACTATTAAAACAATTAAGAAAACAAAAATAAGAGTTAATAGTTATAAGCCAAGTAATTTAAAAAATAAATATCGTAATCAATTAAGAGGTGTTTTATATGGAAAATAATTTAAGTAATTTGTTTTTTATAACAGTTGAAGATGTTAAAGAAAGTAAACTTTGACAACCTATTAATGATAGAAAACAATATGCTTATAATGATAATTTAATTTATAATGCTATTTTAAAAACTAGTTTATGAATGGATAGATTATCAGGTGGGACAATTTCCGATAAAATTAATAAAAAAGATTTATTTCCATGAGTAAAAAAAGATAATACTGGTTTAATTGAATATGATAAATGATTAAGTTATATTCAATCTGCTTGTTTATTAGCAGTTATAAATTGATATTTACCAAAAAGAGTTAATGATTTAACTGGTAGTGCTTCATTTTCACAAGGTGGAGTTGCTTATTCACAAACTAATGACCCTTAAGCAAATGAAAATATTACCAGAGATGTTAAAAATGCTTTAAAATTAGCCGGTGAAATAATTGATATTATATCTAGTAAAACAGTATCTAGACCATATAATTATAGTTTAGATAATTATGCTCATACATGAGAAGAAGAATATAAGCATATTAGTAAAAAAACTTTTTATCCAACATTATTATTTTGATTAAAAGAACGATTACAAACAGATAATTCAATAAATATTTTTTATCCAACTGTTAATTATTTTTCTAAAATTGATTATAACGAATATATTAAAATTATTGTTCCGTTTGATAATGATACTATTTATTATGAAAATAATGTTTGAAAAGCAAAACAAAGTGGTGAAATTCCATCAGATGTTATTAAAGATAGTGATTTAAATAAAGATTATATTAAAAAAGTTGATGGTAAATATATTGTAAAAACATCACAAGATTTAAAAAGTAATTATTATAATAAAAATGCAGTTGATAATTTTTAGGAAATAAACAAGATAAATTAATAAGTGGAACAAATATTAAAACTATTAATGGTAATTCATTATTAGGTAGTGGTGATATATCTATTAGTAGTGGCAATGATTGAGAATTAATTATCCAGAAGCAAACGAAAAATTAACATTTAAAATTCCAGATTATGATTTAACAAAATATTACTATAAAATATCAATTTCAATAACAGATTATTCATCTGCTAATAAATTTGTAACACATTATTTTGAAACAATATCACAAAAATCAATTTTTTCATTTTTAACAGCTAATTCTTATGAAAGCATAACAATCAAGCAAGATGGATCAATTAAAAATGAAACAAATAATATTGTTATTAAAGATTTAACAATTAAAAGAAAATTAATAAATAATAGCGAATTAATGTCAGATGAACCACATTCTATTTATAATCGTGATATGGATATTCATTTACCAAAAGAAACATCGGATTCTTATGATATATTGATAAGAAAAATAAATAGTGCAACAACTATTAATGAATTAAATTTACTTGAAAAACATCCAATATGAAGAATTATTTTAAATAAAAGAAATGATATTAAAAAACTATTCAATAAAAAATGATTAAAATTAAATAAAAATGAATAAAAAATTAAATGAGGTAAATAATTATGAAACAAGATAAAAAAACTTGATTAAAGGGTGCCTTACCTTGAAATTGATTTAAAAAAGACGCTATTCCGTCTTATAATTGAACTCATAAAGATATTAGAGAATGAGAAAGAAAATATAAAATTCGTAGTTGAGTTGTTGGTTTTTATACAATATTATTTTTATTAATTAATGGTTGGTTAGAATATGGGATGATTAATGGCATTAAAGATGAAATTAATTGATATAATTATGGTCAATATTGAGGTAATGGAATTGCTATATTATTAACACCTTTATTTACTCATGGAATTTAGGGTATATTTGTTGCTAATAGTAAACCAACAATATCATTAAATAAAAGAGTAATTAATCCTGAAAATATAACAAAAGAACCAACTTGGTTCTTTTTTTGTTACCTATATTTTACATCAAAATAAAAAAAGTAAATTATTTTACTTTTTCCAGTTAAATTAATTTGCTAATAATTAACACTTTAATTATGACACAATAAGTAAAAAATAATATCTTTTTTTGCATTTTCATTATTTTTGTGCTAAAGTCCTAAACTATAGAAAAGAGGGTATAAAAATGATAAATGTTGATAACAATTTTTAAAAGAATTTTATTAATTTATTAAATATACAAAGTATTGAAATTATTCAACAAAGTTTAGAAGATTGTGATGAATGAATTTTTAAAAATTATAAAATTGATGAAACTTTAAAAGAATTTAAAAATTATAAAGTAAAAGAAATAAAACCAAGAAAATTAACTATTTTAAATGGGAAAATAACTTTTAAAAGAAGAAAATATTATAAAATTAATCAAGAAACAGGTAAAGAAGAATATATTTTTCCTTTGGATAAACTTTTAGGAATTAAAAAATGACAAAGAATAGATAGTTCTGTTAATGTGAAATGAAAATAAAAAGGGGAAAGAAAAAAAAAAAAAAAAACATAGTATATTTTCAACTGTTCATACTGGTTTTGATAAAACAAAATCAACTAAAAAAAGACCTGTAATTGCAAATAAATTAGGAGTTATAGAACTAGATAATATTCCAGAATATATTAAAAAAAATAGTAAATTAATTAATTTTGTTAGTAAATTACTTACATTAATTACAAGTTATTATGATATTAATGACAATATTGAATTTATGGTAAGAAAATAGAATTAATTATTCAGTTAATAATTTTGTAAATAATAATTTACAACCAAACTTATATTTTTATTAATTTTATCTAATAAATTAAATAACTTTAATAAACATGTATTTTTGTCGTGGAAAAATTTAAAAAATGTTAAAATATTATTGACAATAAAATTAAAAGTAATATAATTTAGATAAATAAGTGGTATTTTTATTCCACAATTTCTAAAATATTAATTAAAACCCTTAAATAATACATACAGCCATCTTTTATTTGATATTCACTAACATTAGGAGTTCAATCAGTAATATCTATAATTTCTCAATCACTACTTTTAATTTGATAATGTTCATTAATATATTTTGTAGTTGGTAATGTGTCATCAGTTATTTTTAATTCTGATGTTGTGCTTTTTTAATAATTTCAAAGTTAGCAGTTATATCATTATTTTTAAATGAAGAGTCTCAAATTTCTAATTCACCTGTTTTTTTGTTTGAGTAGGCATTAATTTAATTTTAATTTGTCTTGTTCTCATATAATTATTAGATTTTCAAACTTTATTAGTTTTATCATAAAAAATAGTATCATTATCAAAGGGAACATTTATTTTATTATTGTTATTTTTAACAATAGTTTTATTGTCAATCTTAGTTTTTTCTTTCTCTATTAAAGCATCAACTTCTAATTGAGTATAGTATGCTTCTAAATCTATCATTGTTTAATCAATACCTTCTTCTTGAAAAGTACGAAACATTTTTTTAAAGTTGTTAAATTAGCCAATTATTTTGCATAGGTAGGCAATAGACCTTGTCATGTTGCCATAGGGTCATTTTGTGAAGAATAATTAATATCACCAACACTCATATTTGCTGAAGTAAAAAACTCAATTGGAATACGGTTAAATGTTCAATGTTCAATCGTAATAAACACAATATTAATACAAATTTTCTTTAATAATGGGTCTTTAAATGTTTCAAATTTTAGTTTTGAAAATGGATAGTTTAAGTAAGAATTAATTATATTTTGGGCTCTGCTGTAATTTCTGAGGTTAATTTATCGTATATTTGATTTACAGCAAAATCAGTTGCTGTTTCTACGCCAAATGAGATAAATGTTGCAGCAAAATTAGATAATCCTGCCCCCAATCCAATCCAATAGCAGATGCCAAACCACCAGTTAAAACTGATAAACCAAGGGCTAAAACTTGAATTCCTAAAAATTCTAATAATTGTAAACCAAAACTTTTTTCTTGTTGTTGGATTGACAATCTAGTTGGAATTTTTTTAACAGCATAAATAAGGGCTGTTTTTTATGTTCCAATTGGCATATCTATCAAACAAAATAGTACTATTTTTAGTACTATTAAAAATTTTTAATTTTAATATCAATTGGTTTTGTTTGTCCAGTAGCGTTGTTTTTACCTTGAATTTGAACTTCAACAGTTTTATCATTTGTAATATTAATTGGTCAGTTTTCACCTTTACTTTCAATAAAGTAATCAAAATCACTTTCAGTTAAAGAACTATCTACTGTTTTTTCTGCTTTTAAAACAACATTTTTAAATTGTGGTTTTAACTGTTCTGGTGTTGCTTTTGTTGAGTCTGCTTGTAAAATAAGCGGGTCATATTTTTTGCTAAATTTAAAGTCAATTGCATTAACTCCATTTGGTAATAATTCAATTGTTCCTTCTGAACCATCTTTATTAATAATTGGTAATTTTTTAGAAACCATATAATATGTTGTTCCTTCTGCAGTTTTCATTGCTCCACTTGTTGCAATTACGCTATTTATTTGGTCGTTTGCTCCAAGTTGTAACTGTAATTTATTACGAATTCCACGAATAAAATCAGCCGAACCCAATACAACTTTTTCTGATGGGGTAAAACCATTTTCATATATTTTATCCATAATTTCATCGTGGATTTGTAATGCATTTGTATCATCTGCTTTTTGCCCTTGAATAGTTGTATTTGGAGCGAGTTCTCGGTACTTTTTTAATAATTTCAAATTTTTCAACTCTAATACAATAAAAATATTTTTTTGTTACCTTATTTAAAGTATTTCAAATACTACCAGTTACTCTAATTTCGTCGTCTTTTCTTAATTTTAAAAAAGTTGATAATAAATTCGGTTCATATATTGATAAAGTAGTATAATTCATTCCGGATCAACTACATCCTGCAGAACCCGCATCAATTTCTACACCACCAGCTGTTTTGGCTACAATCATAGTTTTTATAGGATCAGAATGAATTTTAATATCAATTATTATTTTATTTATTCATTCTCGTTTTTTCTCTACAATTTCTTTTTTTGTCACATTCTTTTTAATCGTAGAGCTAACAGCATTTTTTGTAATAGTTGTTTTCTTTTTAGTCACTGGTTTATTTTTTTTATTAACTAAATTGCTTTGAACTCTTGGCATTTTTATTTGACTCCTTTTTTAGAAAATATTGTAAATGTTTTCAAGCATCTAATTCATGTTCTGATATTTTTATATTTCCTTTATAATTTAATTTTATTGTACCTGTAACATTTGGTTCTTGTAGAATAATAGGTCAATTAAATTTATATTTTAAAAGAGCTTTTAAACCGCCAATACATAGCGGAGTTGATAAAACATTTTTAATTTTAAAATTGGCCGAATTTGGAAATTTTCAATTATAACTAATACATTTTTTAATTCTAAAATTTTATTAATTCAATTATAAATATTTTCAACTGCGTTTTCATCTAACTTTGATTCAATAGTAATATGTTGATAAATATATTTTTGTTTAACATCATAAACTATAACGCCAGTTTTACCAATTCCAGCAGGATCAATAACAATTATATAATTAAATATTATTTTTTCTTTTCTCATGACGTTACTATTTTTGCAATATTACTTTCTTTTTGTTGCTCTATTTTTTCTAAAATATAATTATAAAAATGCATTTCTTTACGAATAATATTAATTTACTCATGATGAATTTGATATTCATTAAGTTGTATTAAAGTAGCTTGAATAGTTTTAACTTTCATTTTAATTTTATTTAATAAATCTTACATATTAGACTCTTTTTCTAGGTCATTTATTTGCCGTGAATATGCCGACTGATTACCTCTTGCTTGTTTTTGAATAAGTTCTTTTAATTCAGAACCTAAAATATGACAAGTAATAATTTTTTTATTATTTTTAAAAATAAACTCTTCATACAATTGATTTGAATAAATACCTAATCTTACCTGATTAGGAAATTTACCTGGTCAAATTAATTTTTTTGGCTGTAATCAGCTCGCACCATAAATTTTGGCGAAACGCAGTTTCTACAATTAAAAGTATCAAATTTTACATCTTGTATATAATTTTTATTCATATAAACATATACAAGTTTTTGTCTATATTTAATTTTAAAAACCTCCAGTCTGTTGTTAATAAAGTGTTTTTAAACATGTTAGATAACATGTTATTGAACACATTATTTAACTAATTATTTAACTTGTTTATTAACTTGTTTATTAACATGTTGGTGTTAGTAGAAAAAAGCATACTAAAAAAAACATTTGTTAACTTTTTTGTTAATTTAACAAATTTAATTAAAAGTTTAATAAACAAACTTGTTTTTAACAAATAAAAACGGATTTTCCCTTTTTGGAAAAACCCGTATCTTTTTTACTCGCCCAATTTTTTATAAACTTGACTAATATTTTAGACTGTGTACCTATCCACATAAGTTCAGTTTTCTAAAATCTATCTTTTTTTCTCATAAACTTCCTACATTTGTAGGAAACATTTGATATTTTACAAAAATTTGTTTATTATTTAAAAATAATTATTTTTTATAATTATACTTAAGAACAATTTGGCGAGTATTTTCCGAGCCAATTGACTTTGAAATTACTTCTGGAAATTTTAGAACATTACTATGAACTAATTTTCGTTGCTCTTTATTCATAACAGGGCAATAATTGATCTTTTTTTGATGATAAAACTCTATTAACAACACTTTGTACAGCTTCTAATAACATTAATTTATCATAATTAAAAATAATAATAAATTTAAAATCATTTTGAAATTTACGACTAATATATGTATGTAATAATGTTTCTAGAATAAAAACAAAATCAAAAATATTAATATTTATTTTAAAACCTCTAATATTTAATGTAATTAAAAATTGTTTATTAGAATATGAAAAAGACATCTCATAATCTTTCATTAATAAGATATCTTTAATAATACTACCTAAATGTTCTTTACAAAAAGAAATAATATCATTAATTTCAAAAAAGGTTACTTCTAGTCGCTGAAAAAATCATTTTGTTGATAATTCAGTTTTATAAAAGAAGTTTTTATTTGAATTATTTAAAAATTCTCTAATTTTTTTTGCGACTTAAATTTTTTTATGAAAATCATTAATCTTTTTTTTTTTTTTTTTCTTACTATGTAAAGAAAATTTAGATTTTTTAGGTTTTGATTTAACCCGATTATAAGAAATTTTATCGGCATTATTTGTTTTTACTTGTTTTGTTTTTGTAATTTCAACATTTTCAATATTATTAGTTGTTTTTAAATGTTGTTTTCTAACAAATAAATGTTTAATTCTTTGTCCAAACAATTCTTTTTTTTTTTTTTTTTTTTCTTCGTTTCTTAACTCGTAAGAAATTAAATCCTAATGTTTGTAAAATTTGAATAAAGGCTGAGAAAATTCAATAAATAGCAACCCCAGATGCAATTGAAATTGTAACTACAAAGAAGACAACAATCATTACTCCTTGCATAATAAATTGCCGTTTACGTGCTTTTTTCTGTTCCTTTGTAATAACTCTTGTTTTACGAAGATTTAAAATAGTTGGTAAAATCATTGAAAGAATTTGAATAGGCAAATATACAAATAATAAAGCTAAATAAACATAATTTCCACTAGTAATCATATCTCATGGCTTTTCAATTAAAGAAATTTGCCCAATTGTCGCCATTTTTAATTCTCGTGTTGCTCTAACAACAGTATACATCGCAATTAAAAACGGAATTGATAAAAAAGACGAACCAATTGTGGATAATGGTGAAACTCCTTCTTTGCGATACAACTGCATCATTTCCATTTGTTGCTTTTGTTTTGCCGCTGGATCTTTTGAACCCTTATATTTGGCCTGAATTTCTGCTTGTTTAATTTGCATTAATTGCATTTTGTCTTGATTTCGTTGTGCTTTTCAACTAAACATTAAAGTAATTAAACGCACAATTAATGAAGTTAAGAATAATGCGCCAATAATTCCTGCACCATTATCTAATCCACCAAAACCATAAATTAAATTAACTAAAATTCAAGCAACAGGAAACACAAAACAGCCATAAAATGGTGAAGATGTTTTAACAAAAGCATCAGATCATGTTCTAATTGCTAAATATGGATATTCATATAGTTGTCCATTTTCAAAATGAAAAAAATGTTCTTTCCCAACATTAGCGTATCCTAAAATAATTTCAAAGAAAACTCCTGGTTTATATACTTTCTGACCAGAAACATCTAAAATTTGGGCAGTCCCATATTTTGGAACCATCATTTGCCCACAACCTCATAACATTGATATAATTAAAAAAATATACAGGACTAATTTTGTTCATTTCCAGGCAATTGAATATCAAGGTTTTCGTGTTCTTTTCCCATCGGAGAAAATATAATCACGATAGTTCACTATTTCGCCTCCTTTTTACATTTTGATTTGATTTAATAAAATTTCTTTATTAATTAAATAACTATTGTTAAAATATGATTTTCGAACAATAATGATTTGATCATAACCTTCTGTTGCTGAAAAATCAAAATTTAACATACTTCGAATTTGTCTTTTTACTTTATTTCTAACAACGGCATTTCCTAATTTTTTACCAACAGATATTCCAAAACGATGATAATTAAGATCATTTCTTTTAAAATAAATAAAATAAGGGTTAGTTTTAATAAAAGAACGATGATTTATTATTTTTTGAAATTCATAATTTTTTTTAACAATAAATTTTTTTTCACATTTCGACACAAATAGAAAATAAAGTATTTTACCAGTATTTTAAGCTGATAATACTTTTCTTCCTTTCGCTCTTCTTTTACTTAAAACTTTACGGCCTGAAGCTGATTCCATTCTTACTCGAAAACCATGTGTTCTTTTATGTTTAATTTTACTTGGTTGTCACGTTCTTTTCATTACTAGCACCTCCTTATGATATAAATTATTAAGACATCATATAAATAGTATCTTAATTAATAAAAAATATCAATTAAAATAATATTTTTTTAAAAATAAAAATGGAGATTGATATGCTTTCTCATCTCCATTTATCTTTTTGCTTATAATAATATTATTTTGTGTAATTTGGTGGTTCTTTGGTAATTGCAATATCATGTGGATGTGATTCTTTTAAACCATTATTTGAAATTTCCACAAACTGAGCTGTTTTTTGCAACATTAGAATATTTTTTGCACCACAATAACCAAAACCGCTCCGTACACCACCAATAAATTGAAATAAAATATCACTTAATTTACCCTTTAATAAAACTCGTCCTTCAACTCCTTCTGAAACTAATTTACGATTTTTATTTTGAAAATAACGATCAGCACTACCTTTTTTCATAGCAGCTAATGAACCCATTCCCATATATGTTTTATATTTTTTACCTTCAACAATCATTTCTTCACCAGGTGCTTCAAATGTTGATGCAAAAACTGAACCCATCATTACTGCATTAGCACCAGCTGCAAGTGCTTTAACAACATCCCCAGAATATTTAATTCCACCATCAGCAATGACCGGAATTTCTTTTCCTTTACAAACCTCATAAACATCATTAATGGCTGTCATTTGAGGAACTCCAACTCCAGCAACAACTCTTGTTGTACAAATACTTCCTGGTCCGACACCAACTTTAATTGCATTAGCACCAGCTGCAATTAAATCTAAAGCTCCTTGAGCAGTAACAACATTCCCAGCAATTAAATTAATCGTCGGAAAAGCTTTTTTAATTTTTTTAACCATATTAATAATACCTTGACTATGACCATGCGCTGAGTCAACAACAATTACATCAACCCCAACGACAACAAGTTTTTCAACACGTAATAATGTATTTTCTTCAATTCCAACGGCTGCACCTACTCGTAATCGTCCTTGTTCATCTTTACAAGCATTAGGATATTCGTCACGATTATTAATATCTTTAATGGTAATTAACCCAATTAACACATTTTTTTCATTAACGATTGGTAATTTTTCAATACGATTATTTAACAAAATATCTTTTGCTTGTTCTAAATCAATATTTTCATGAGTTATAATTAAGTTTTTTACAGTCATAAATTTATCCACAGAAGCAGTTAAATCATGACATGCTCTAATATCCCGATTTGTAATTATTCCCAATAATCTATTTTCTTCATCAACAATTGGTAAACCAGAAATACGATACTGAGCCATAATATTTTCAGCATCCTGAACTGTCATTGTTGGTTTTAATGTTATCGGATTAATAATAAAACCTGATTCGTTACGTTTAACTTTTTCAACTTCTGCTGCTTGTTTATCAATTGATAAATTTTTATGAATAATTCCAATTCCACCCTCACGAGCAATTGCGATTGCCAATTTTGATTCAGTAACAGTATCCATTGCTGAAGATATAAAAGGAATATTTAATTCAATATTTTTTGTTAGTTTAGTTCTTAAGTCAATCTGATATGGTAAAATATCTGATTTTTGTGGAACTAATAGTAGATCATTAAAGGTATAAGATTTTTTAATTTGCATGTTTGTTCCTCCAAAATATTTAATACAAAAAATTTAATAAAAAAAACATGACCATTAAAACCAATTAACAAACAGTCTTAACAAATTAAAAATAAATTAAGACCTATAGTATTTAATTTAAGGTTAACTGTAGAGACACTAGACCATATTTCTAGTATATATAGTATTATTGTAAGTATTAAATTGTATTAATTATAACAAAAAAAGTAAAATAGACCAATAAAATTTACATTTAAATTGTAAAAACTATACCTATGTATCTACCCATATAAGTTCACTTTTTTAAAGTTTATCTTATTTTCTCATAAACTTCGTGCATTTATAGGAGACATTTGATATTTTACAAAAATTCGTTCATTATTATATCAATTAATGTACAAATCCACTTTTTAAACAAAATTAAAGTTACTAAAACTATATTTTAAATTATATAAACATTTCCTAAAATCATTTAAATTTATCAATTAGTACTGCATATTAACTACATAAAATTCTTAAACAATATGTTTAAAAGTTCATTATCAAATAAATAATTTGAATTTAAAATATAATCTTCAGTAGCAATGCTATCTTCACTTATTAACGGAGTAGGAATACGGTCAATAGTTCCCAAAGCACTTTGAAAAAATGGCATATTTTCACGCATCATATTTATAAAACTTGGAATAAATATAGAACCAAAAACATAAGTGCTTATTAAAAAAGCACCAAATATACCTTCTTTTTTAAACAAAGAACTATATAAATCATTCCCATTTATACTTAATTCTTGCCCGATTCTTACATTATTTTCTCATATATCGGGGTCTCTAATTATATATTCAGTTTTAAATGGATTTTCATTTGGTCTAATTCCTGAAATTGAAATACAATGTCCCATTCCTTTACTATTAAATGTTCCCATTATAACAGGAGTACTAAAATAAAGCGAAGTTCATACTAACATTTGAAATAATATCATTCTTTTTTTTTTTTTTTTTTATCATTAAATAAATTATGAAAGAAAAAATTATGAAAGAAAAAATAAGAATATCTACCTACTAAACTTTTACTAACTTCAGGATCATCTTTTAAAAATTTATAAATAGCATAAATGTTTAATCCATTTTTAGTAATATCATTGATTTTATACTTTTCTTAAAAAATTAAAAAGTTCACTTTGTGATAAAGAAACATTAGGATTTTTTGCAATATTATTAATTAATAGATTCTCTAATACTGCTAAAGTACAAAAACTAGAATGTATTTGAGAATTTATTGGTGTAGGCATTGTTGTTTTTTTAAAATCAATTTCTTTTGTTTTTCAATCATCTTGATGAACATTTTTATATTGAATAATGGGTTGTTTTTTTCTATCCTGAAATAAAGAAAAATGAACTACTGTTGGAATTTTCCCTTTTCATAAAGGAGGAACAAATGGTAAAACTACTGCATTATTTTCTTGAATATCAGTTACATAAATTTGATTGAAGTCAAATCTAGGATTTAGTTGTGATATTCTATATAATAATAATTTCGGGAGTATTATCCGATAACTGTCCTAAATAAGTGTTAGTACTAACACTTGAAAAAGGAATTGGTGTTGAAACTTGCTCTGACTCATCAATATCCATTTTATTTTCCTCTTGATTAGTCTCTCTTGCTAAAACAAAATTATAATGATTATAGTTAATATAGTAAATATATATATGATTAATTTCATTTTGATTTTGATTTTCTAAATAAAAAAGTTCGTTATTCCTCATAATATTAGTGTTTAACATATTAGTTATTGCTTCAATTTCAATAGATCCTGTCCAAGTACCTATTAGCCTCATATTATTCAAATAATTTTCAATTAATTATTCCTCTGATAAATTATCTAATCCTAATACTCTTACTTCAGCTAAAATTGTGCTACTAAATGTTGCACGATTTTCACCACGAAATCTATATAAGTTAGAATTTATGCAATCAACAACACGATTACAAAAAACAGTTTCTACTAAATGAATAGTTATCCTGTTATTATATAAATTATGCCCACTACCATGATTTGTTAATTTAAATTTACTAAATAAATTTTGAACATATGATAAATTATTTAAATTTTCTTCACCAAATAATTGGATAAATCTTGTTCGGAATGCTTCATTAATAAATATTATTGTAAAACTTTATCACTTTCCACAATAAAAAACAATTTACACCATAAAATGTTAATAATGTGGAAAACAATAAAAATAATCAATAAAAACAATGCTTTTAAAGATAATATAAAAAATATTTAATGTGGAAAACTATTAATTTTTATTAATTTTGATCATTTTTAAATACTTTTCCACATTTTTTATTTATAATTAATAACGATAAAAACTATCGGAGATGAAATTAATGAACACAAAAGAATTATGGATTGAAGTTAAAGAAATATTATCTCGTGATGAATCAGTTTCCCCAGAAATTTACAACTACTATATTAGTGACACAAACTTATATACTGTATCTGATAATAACTGCTTAATTACAACAAAATCAGAAATTGCAATTGGTGTTTTTGAAGCAGGATTAAATGAAAAAATTAAAAATATCTTAAAAAAACTGACTGGAATCCAATATAATATTTCTTTTGAATTAGAAAAAAATATTAATAAGCAAGCATCTGTAATTAGTAAAATTGATACATTAACAGAAAACAATAACATTGTTTATTATGAAAATTATACTTTTGAAAATTTTGTTCGTGGAGATTCTAATCATGAAGCAATGCAAGCAGCTTTAGCAGTTGCTCTAGATCTTGGGAAAAAATGAAATCCATTATTCATATATGGAGACTCTGGACTAGGAAAAACACATTTATTACATGCAATTGAAAATAAGGTAAATGAAATTTATAAAACAAATAACCGAGTAAAATATTTAAAAGCTGATGAGTTTGGGAAAATTGCTATGGATATTTTAAATCAAGGACATGAAATTATTGAAGCTTTTAAAACATCTTATGATATTTACGACTGTTTATTAATTGATGACATACAATTATTAGCAAAACGTAATAAAACAAATGAATTATTTTTTCATATTTTTAACTCATATATTGAAAAAAATAAACAAATTGTAATTACTTCTGATAAATATCCTGATGATCTAGGTGGTTTTGAATCTAGAATTATTTCTCGTTTTTCATATGGTTTAAGTATTGGTTTAGATTCACCAGATTTTGAAACAGCTCTTAAAATATTAGAACAAAAACTAAAACATCAAAATAACTTAGGATTATTTTCAGAAGAATCACTAGAATTTATTGCTTTAAATTTTAACAGTGATGTTAGAAAGTTAGAAGGAGCAATTAAGCGATTATTATTTTTAGCTGTTATGAACAAAAAACCAAATGAAATTATTACATTAGCTGATGTTGAAAAAGCATTTAAAAATGCTCCTCTGCAAAACAATGAAAAAATTACCCCTAAAAAAATTAAACAAATTGTTGCTGATAATTATAATATTACTTTCAAAGCAATGATGAGTAAATCACGAGTTAGCAATGTAATGCAAGCACGACAATTAGCAATGTATTTTTGTCGAACATTATTAGATGAACCATTTACAAGAATTGGAACTGAGTTTGGTGGTAAAGACCACACAACTGTTATGAATAGTGTTAAAAAAGTTGAAGCACATATTAGCACAAACAAAGAATTTAAACATTTAGTAAATGCAATTCGTAGAAAAATTGAAGGAAAATAGCACAATGTTTTCCACACTTGTTTTTAAATAAAAAATAATAATATTTAAAACTTTATCAATTTTTCCACATTTTCTACATTATAATACTAATAAATAAAAAACAATGTTTTAACAATAGTATATAATTATTTATATATTACAGAATATACTAAAGTAAGGAGTAACAAAATGATTGTAAAGATTAAAAGAGATAAAATATTAGATGAATTATTGAAAGTAAGTCGAATAATTTCTCAAAAGACTTTAATTCCTTCACTACTAGGAATTTTAATTGAAGTTAAAAAAGACAAAATTACTTTCACTACTTCTGATGGTTATACATCAATTAAATCAGAAATTATGAGCAATGATTTAAGTATTACTCGAATTGGAAGTGTCTTAATTAAAAATAAATTTATTGTTGAAGTTATTCGTAAAATTGAAGATGAATTTATTACCTTGGAAGTAGTTGAGGGTAATTTAATTAAAATCAAAGCAAGTAATTTTGATTCAGTTTTAAATACATTAAACTCAGCAGATTATCCACATTTATCATTTGAAACAGAGGGTAAAGAAATAAATTTTACAAGTATAGTATTAAAAGAAATTATTTCACAAACAAGTTTTGCAATTGGAGAAAAAGAAAAAAGAATAGTTTTTAATGGTTTAAATATTAAAACAGATCAAAATAATAAAGAATTAATAATTACTGCCACTGATTCATTTCGATTATCATGTAAAAAGATTGCTTATAGTAATAATTATAATTTTGATGTTATTATTCCTGGAAAATTTATTAATGAAATTGGCCGTTTAATTTCAGAAAATGGCCAAGAAATTAAAATGAAAATTACTGATAAGTCAGTTAGTATTATTATTAATAATAATACAATTGTTCAAACAAAAATTATTGAAGGAAAATATCCTGATACAAGTAAAGTTATTCCAACTTCCTTTAATACTTCATTAACAATCAATAATCGTGAACTAATTAAAATTATTGAGCGAGCTAGTGTTTTGTCAAATGAGGCGATGACAACAATTGTTACATTAAAAATAAAAGAACAAAAAGTTTTAGTTATTTCATTTACGCAAGAAATTGGTAACACAGAAGAAGAAATTAAAGATTTTAAAGTTGAAGGAGCAGACCAAACAATTGCTTTTAATTCAAAGTATATTTTGGATGCTTTAAAAGCCTTTAAAACAAAAGAAATTACAATTAAAATGATTGATGAAACAAAACCATTAATTATTACTGCTAATGATGATCCAACATTACAACAATTAGTTTTGCCAATTCGATCATATTAAAAACTCATTATTGAGTTTTTTTATTTTATAACTTTTTTATAGGGTTAAATTAGACACTAAAAATATAAAAATATTTTTTAGAATATTTAAAAATATATTTGATAATTTAGCCCTAAAATTAGGTAGTAATGGTAAAATAAAAGAAAGCAGAAAAGGAGAGAATTATTTATGGGTGATAATTATAATTCAGAATCAATTCAAATTTTAGAAGGTTTAGAATCAGTTCGAAAACGACCAGGAATGTATATTGGGGCGACAAATGCTAGAGGCTTACATCATTTAGTTTGAGAAATTGTTGATAACTCAATTGATGAAGTTTTAGCTAATTTTGCTAATAAAATTAAAATTATCATTAATAAAGATGAATCAATTACAGTTGTTGACAATGGCCGTGGAATTCCAATTGAAATTCACCCAAAAACAAAAGTTTCAACATTAGAAACTGTTTTTACTATTTTACATGCAGGAGGAAAATTTGATTCAAATACATATAAAATTTCTGGTGGCTTACATGGAGTAGGAGCTAGTGTTGTTAATGCTTTAAGTAAATATTTAAAAGTTGAAGTTAAAAAAAATAATAAAAAATATGTAATGGAGTTTCATAATGGTGGTCAAATTTTAACACCAATTAAAGAAGTTGGTTCAACTTCAGAAACTGGAACAACAGTAACTTTTTTACCAGATGAAAAGATTTTTAAAGAAATAACAATTTTTAGTTTTTCAACAATTCAAAATCGAATTAAACAATTAGCTTTTTTAAATAAAGGATTAGAAATATCATTAGTTGATTTACGAGAAGATGATGAAGAAAAAATGGTTGTTTATCAATTTAATAATGGAATTAAAAATTATGTTTTAGAATTAAATAAAACAATTGGTACGCCATTAAACGATGTTTTTTATGTTGAAGGAATAGAAGATAATATTGTTGTTGAATTTGGGTTACAATATAATAACAATTATTCAGAAAATATTTTTTCTTTTTGTAATAACATTAATACCCATGAGGGTGGAACCCACGAAGAAGGTATTAAATTAGCCATTGTTCGTGAAATAAATAATTATTTTAAAAATATTAATAAAAATAATAAAGGTAATGAAGATAAATTTACTTGAGATGACATTAAAGAAGGAATGACAACAATAATTTCTATTCGTCATCCGGATCCGCAATATGAAGGTCAAACTAAAACAAAGTTAGGAAATAGTGAAGTTAAAAAAAATGTTTCTAATATTGTTGGAAAAGGATTAAGTAGTTATTTGTTAGAAAATCCAGAAGATGCAAAAAAAATTATTGAAAAAATAAGTTTATCATTAAAAGCAAGAATTGCTGCACAACGTGCAAAAGAAACAACACGTCGTAAGACCGTAATGGATAGTTTTTCATTACCAGGTAAATTAGCAGATTGTGAAACAAAAGATGCTAAAATAGCTGAACTTTATATTGTTGAAGGGGATTCTGCTGGTGGCAGTGCTAAATCTGGTCGAAATCGAAAATTTCAAGCAATTTTACCATTACGAGGAAAAATTTTAAATGTTGAAAAAGCAAAACAAATTAAAATATTTGAAAATAATGAAATTAATTCAATTATTACCGCATTAGGAGCAGGTATTAAAGATAATTTTAATGATAAAAAATTACGTTATCAAAAGGTAATTATTATGACTGATGCTGATGTTGATGGTGCACATATTCGAATTTTATTATTGACATTTTTTTATCGTTATATGAAAGATTTGATTGAAAATGGCAATATTTATATTGCTCAACCACCACTATACAAAATTCAAAATGGTAATCAGATTCAATATGCTTATAGTGATAATGAATTAGAACTTTATAAAGAAGAATTATTAAAACAAAATAAAAATTATACAATTCAACGTTATAAAGGATTAGGAGAAATGAATCCAGAACAATTATGAGAAACAACAATGGATCCAGAACGGCGTTTATTATTGAAAGTTTCTGTTAATAATGCATTTGAAGCAAATTTAATTTGTAATGAATTAATGGGTGAAAATGTTGAACCACGAAAAAAATTTATTCGTGAAAATGCAAAATATGTTAAAAATTTAGATGTCTAGAAGGGAGATATAATGATGAAATCAGAAAATGATGGATATGATTATGATGGTAAAATTCGTGATATTGATATTGCTGATGAAATGAAAAATGGCTTTTTAGATTATGCAATGTCAGTTATTATTTCACGTGCAATTCCTGATGTTCGTGACGGATTAAAACCAGTTCATCGCCGTATTATTTATGCAATGTGAGATTTAAAAATGACTTACGATAAACAACATAAGAAATCAGCTCGAATTGTTGGTGAAGTAATCGGGAAATATCATCCCCATGGTGATACTGCTGTTTATGAAGCAATGGTTCGGATGGCACAAGATTTTTCTTATCGTTATCCTTTAATTGATGGGCATGGAAATTTTGGTTCAATGGATGGTGATGCTCCAGCGGCAATGCGATATACGGAAGCAAAAATGAGTAAAATTGCTGGTGAACTAATCAAAGATATTGAAAAAGAAACAACAATTTTTATTGACAATTATGATGGCAGTGAAGAAGAACCGACTTTTTTACCAGGATATTTTCCAAATTTATTAGTTAATGGAGCTAGTGGAATTGCTGTTGGAATGGCAACTAATATTCCACCTCATAATTTGAATGAAGTAATTGATGGTGTTATTGCGGTAACAAAAAATTCTGAAATAACAACTGTTGAATTAATGAAAATTATTAAAGGACCTGATTTTCCAACGGGAGCATTAATTACGGCTGGAAACGGCTTAATTAAAGCTTATGAAACAGGAAATGGAGCAATTACAATTCGTTCAAAAATTGATATTGAAGAAAATAATAATAAAAGACGAATTATTGTGTCAGAGATTCCATATCAAATTAATAAAGCAAAATTGTTGGAACGAATTGCAGAATTAATTCGCGACAAAATTATTAATGGAATTAGTGATCTTCGTGATGAATCAAACATGGAGGGGGTTCGTATTGTTTTAGAATTAAAACGTGATGCTCAAGAAAATGTTATTTTAAATAAGTTATATAAATTAACACCACTTCAAACTAATTTTTCGTTAAATATTTTAGCATTATACAAAAACCAACCAAGAGTAATGGGTTTAAAACAAATTTTAAAATATTTTATTGAACATCAAATTGATATTATTATTAAACGTAGTCAGTTTGAATTAAAGAAAAATCGTAATCGTTTAATCATTTTAGAAGGATTAAAAATTGCGCTTGATAATATTGATGAAGTAATTACAATTATTAAACAATCACAAACAACACAGATTGCATCAAATGCTTTAATTAATAAATTTAATTTGGTAGTTGAACAAGCACGAGCAATTTTAGAAATGCGCTTACAAAGATTAACTGGATTAGAAATTGAAAAAATTATTAATGAAATTAAAGATATTAAAGTAGCAATAACTGAATTAGAAGAGATTATTAATAATAGTGAAAAACAAATTGACATTATGATTACGAAATTAACAGAAATCAAGAAAAAATATGGTGATGAGCGGCGTAGTCACATTATTAAGGAAGAGTTAACAGAAATTGATCCAGAAGAATTAATTCGCCGGGAAGACATTTTAATTATGTTAACACAAGATGGTTATGTTAAACGAGTAGCTGATGATACTTTTAAATTACAAAATCGTGGTGGAAAAGGGATTATTGGTTTAGCAAATATTGAAGATAGTTTAAAGAAAATTATTAGTGCTAATAGTATTGACTCATTATTAATTTTTTCAAATTTTGGAAAAGTGTATAAATTACGAGCTTATCAAATTGAAACATATTCACGACATGCACGGGGGTTACCAATTATTAATTTAATCGCAATTGATAAAACAGAAAGCATTCAAACAATTATTGCTATAGATGAGTCAATTTCAACAGAGGATAATTTATTTTTTGTGACAAAAAAAGGTCTTATTAAAAAAACAAAGATAAGTGAATTTAATCAAATTCGTCAAACAGGAAAAGTAGCAATTGAGTTAAAAGATAATGATGAATTAGTAAGCGTGATTATTACAAAAGGACATGATGATGTTATTATTGGAAATAATATTGGAAAAGTAATTCGATTTAATGAAGAAGAAATTAGACCAATGACACGACAATCAGTAGGGGTTAAAGGAATTGCTAACGATGCTGTTGGAGAAACCATTGGGGTGAGTTCAGGACGGTGACGGTATGCGAAATATGTTTTATCAGTAACTGAAAATGGTTATGCGAAAAAAACAGCAATTGAAGATTATCGTTTGATAGGACGAAATACTAAGGGTGTTAAGTCAATGAACTTAACAGATAAAACAGGATATTTAAAATTTGTTCAAGCTGTAAGTGGTGATGAAGATATTTTAGTAGGAACAAAAAAAGGAAATATTATTCGTGTTTCGCTAAAACAAATTCCATTATTTGGCCGAACAACATCGGGTGTTAAAATTATGCGATTAGAACAGGATGATAAATTAGAAGTTATTGAAATTTTAAAAAAGAAAATTAACATTTAAGGAGAAAAATAAAAATGTTAGATCAGAAAAAAAATTTTGAAAATTTTGACGAAATAATGAAGAAATTAAATCGCCGTCATGATGATTTTTCATATTTACAAGATATTAAAAAATTATTAGTTCAACGTCGCGAATTAATTGTTAAATCAGAAAAATTAAAAGAAAAACGAAATCTTGAATCAAAAAAAGTTGGAACTTTAATAGTAGAAAAAAAAGACCAAGAAGTACAAACAATTAAAGAATTAATTAATACTATTAAACAAGAAATGGAAGTAATTGATGAACAACTAAATAAAGTTGAAGAAAAAATTAAAGCAATTTTAGAAGTTACGCCTAACGTTCCAGATGATTCAGTTCCTAGTGGGAAAGATGAAAACGATAATGTGGAAATTCGTAAATGAGGTAAAATTTCAAATCATAAGAAAGTAAAAGAACATTGAGAAGTAGCGACAGTATTAGACTTAATTGATTTTGATCGGGGAACTAAAATATCAGGTTCACGTTTTGTAGTATATAAAGGAATGGGAGCTAAATTAGAACGTGCTTTAATGAACTTTATGTTAGATGAACATGCAAAACGAGGTTATATTGAAATTGAACCACCAATTTTAGTACAACCACAAATTATGTATGGGACAGGAAACTTGCCAAAATTTAAAGAGGATTTATATTATATTGAAAAAGATAATTTATATTTAATTCCAACTGCAGAAGTACCAGTAACTAATTTATACCGTGAAGAAATTTTGGGGGAAGATCAGTTACCAATTTATCATACTGCTTATACACCATGTTTTCGTCAGGAAGCTGGTTCTGCTGGGCGTGATACAAAAGGAATTATTCGTTTACACCAGTTTAAAAAGGTTGAAATGGTTAAATTTACTACCGAAGAAGCTTCATTTGAAGAATTAGAAAAAATGGTATTAGATGCAGAAAATATTCTTCGATTATTGGAAATTCCATACCGTGTAATCTTGTTGTGTTCAGGTGATATGGGATTTTCTTCAACAAAAACATATGATGTAGAAGTATGAATGCCTGGTCAGAATAAATATCGGGAAATTTCGTCTTGTTCAAATTGTCTTGATTTTCAAGCACGTCGGATGAAATTACGTTATCGTGATGATAATAATGAAATAAAATATGTTCATACTTTAAATGGATCAGGTTTAGCAATTGATCGTTTAATTGCTGCCATTTTAGAAAATTATCAAAATGAAGATGGGACTATTATAATTCCCAAAAAATTGCAACCTTATTTTCAAGGTCAAACTGTTATTGTTTAAAATGTTTCACGTGAAACATTGCGGTTTTTAATAAAAAGGATACGGAAAATAAAATTATATGCTATAATTATTTATGTCATTACAATAGTTACATTTGAAATTGGTCAGGACCGGAAGGTAGCAGCCATAAGACTAAGGACTATGTGTAATGACATTTTTTATGATAAGGGTGAATTTATGACAGATACTACATTAATTTTCAATAAATTATATAAGTTATCACAACGAGCATATAAAAAAAAACATGTTCCAATTTCTGCATTAGTTGTTGACCAAAATGGTAAAATTATTGCCATTGGATATAATAAAACAACAAAAAATTCAGTAACAACACACGCTGAGATTTATGCTTTAAATCAAGCATGTCGAAAAAAACGAACAAATAAAATTAGTGATTGTTCAATATGAGTTACTGTTGAACCATGTATGATGTGCCTAGGAGCAATAATTAATTCAGGAATTAAAGTTATTAATTATTATTTATCAAATGAAAAATATGGTTTTTTAAAGTCTAATCATACTTTTGATGTTTCAAAATTAAAAGTTCAACATGTTAGAAAACATGAGGAAAATATGATTTTAAAAGATTTAATTAAGAAATTTTTTGAAAAATTAAGATAGAATATTTGTAATTAAAGGAGTAAAATAAAATTATTATAACAATAATATTGGACGGGAGCATAAAAAATGGATTATATTTCTTTATATCGTAAATATCGACCAAATAATTTTGATAAAATTGTTGGACAAATTGAAATTAGAAAAGCTTTAAAAAATGCAATTATAAATAATACATTTTCGCATGCATATTTATTTTCAGGACCACGTGGTACAGGGAAAACTTCGATTGCAAAAATATTTGCAAAAGCAATTAATTGTATTAATTTAGATAAAGGGAATCCTTGTAATGAATGTGCCAGTTGTCAGGAAATAAACCGTGCTGGAGCAGTTGATGTATTTGAAATTGATGCTGCTTCAAATAATGGTGTTGATGAAATTCGAGAAATTAGAAATAACGTTCAGTTACTTCCTACAATGACAAAATATAAAGTTTATATTATTGATGAAATTCATATGTTAACTAATTCAGCTTTTAATGCATTATTAAAAACATTAGAAGAACCGCCACAACATGTTGTTTTTATTTTAGCAACAACTGAAAGTCATAAGATTCCTGCAACAATTATTTCACGTTGTCAACAATATAATTTTCGTAAGATCTCAAAAGTTGAATTAGAAAATAATATTATTAATATTTTACAAAAAGAGGAAATTAAATATGATTTGGCTGCAATTAAAGAAATTGTTCTTTTGGCTGATGGTAGTGCTCGCGATTCATTAAGTATTTTAGAACAAGTAATTATGTTTTCTGATCGAAATGTTACCTTAGAAAATGTAAATATTATTTTTGCAACAGTTTCTAAAACTATTAAATTAAAATTATTAAAAGATATTTTAGAATATAAAACAACAGAAGTTTTAATGGCTAGTAAAAAAATTTATCAAGCAGGTTCTGATTTTGAAATTTTAACATTAAATTTATTAGATATTTTAAAAGAAATTTTTGAGTTTAAACAAACGAATAATTCAATTTTTTTAAATTTATTATCAGAAGAACAAGCAAAAGAATTTGCTGAACAATTAAGTTCAAAAGAATTAATTATGTTACTTGATTTGTTTACTGAAGCAGCAAGCAAAATGCGAAATAGTAAAACACAAGAAATGTATTTTGAATTAATTTTATTAAAAGCTTTAGCAATCTTTGAAAATAATACTAAGAATTTACAGAATTTAAAATTAAGTGATTTAGTGATTTTAGAGCATACAGAGGAAAGAAAAATTAATCATGATAAAATAGAACAAATTTCTAAAAATATAGAAATAATAGAAAATAATTATGAAAAAGATCAAGTGATACCATTAAAAAACAATGATGAAATAATTCATTTAAAAGAACCGAAATTACCTAATAACCAACCATTATTTCATAATTTTTCATTATTTAATGATGAAGAACCTAATGATAGTTCTTTTAGTAACATAGAACCACAACAAGATAAAATAATAGTAGATAAAAATGATCTTCAAACTAATTTTGAACAAACAAAGGAAAAAGAAAGTTTTCAGTCAATTGGATCAGAGCAAATTTCTTATGGAAAAGAATTAGAAGGCATAACTGACTTACAAAAATATTGTGACGATATGAAAAATAAAGTTAATATCTATGAATTTTCTAATATTAATTATTCTAATAATCAAATTTTTAATATTTTAATTAAAGCTAGTAAAGAAGAGCGAGAAAAATTTAAAAATAAATTTATGGAATTAATTAACGAAAAAGGTAAAATAGTTCAATTAGATAAATTAATTAGTTTCTATGATGTTAAATATGCGGCTGCATCAGAACAAGGACTGATTATTGTAACTAATACAAAACCAGAAGCAAATTGAATTAGTTTTGAAATGTGTGATTGAGAATTTCGCAATAAGATTTTCCAAGCATTTGATTTTGATTTTATTATTATTGCCTTAAGTGAAACTGAGTGAACTAGTATTCGCAATGATTATGTTAAAATTAGACAAGCAAATAAATTACCAAAACCAACATTAATTGATGTTGAAGAGTTTTACCAAAATTTATTAGTTAAACAAATTGATAACTATGAAGAACATAAAGATGTTCTTGAAACTGGTAAACAAATTTTTGATAATATTAAGATAGTAGAATAATTGATTGGAGATTTGAAATGAACTATGAAGAATTAATTATGGAATTAAAAACTATTTTAGGTGTTGGTAAAAAGACTGCGGAAAGGATTTTTAATAAATTAATTATTAAACCATCATTATTGGAATCATTAGAGCATGTTTTTAATGAAATCAAAAATAATTATTATCAATGCTCAATTTGTTTAACATTAATGCAAAATAATGTTTGTTTATTTTGCCATAATAATTTACGTGAACAAACAAAGCTTTGTGTTGTTAGCAATTTTTTTGATATTATAAAAATTGAAGCAACAAAAGTTTTTAATGGAGTTTATCATGTTTTAAATGGTGAAATTAATGTAAAAAATGGCATTACACCAGATAAATTGACTTTTTCTGCGTTAGAATCCCGAATGAATGATAAAATTATAAAAGAAGTGATTATTGCTGTTGGTGCTACTTTTGAAGGAGAAGTAACAGCTCAATACTTAAAAACATTTTTGCAACCTTTTAATATAAAAATATCACGTTTAGCCCAAGGGATACCAATTGGTGGTTCCTTAGATTATATTGATGAAGTAACATTAAAACAAGCTTTAGAGGGGCGTAAAGATGTTTAAGAACAGGGAGTGTAATGATGCTATTTATAACATTAGAAGGAATTGATGGTTCTGGGAAAACAACGATTTCAAAATTATTAAAAGAAAAATTACGGTCAGAAGGATATCAAGTTGTTTTAACACGAGAACCAGGGGGCAATGAAATTGCTGAGCAAATTAGAAATGTTATTTTAAGTAAACATAATTTAGGAATGGACCCATGAACAGAAGCTTTATTATATATTGCTGCTCGTAGGCAACATGTTGTTGAAGATATTTTGCCGGCGTTAAAACGAGAAGAAATTGTAATTTGTGATCGTTTTATGGATTCTACTTCAGCATATCAAGGATATGCTCGTGGATTAGGAATTCGAACATTAGATGAAGTACAATCCATTGTTTTGGGCACAACAAAGCCAGATTTAACTCTTTTTTTTGATATTGAACCAACAATGGCAAGTGAAAGAATGAAAGTTCGAAATGAGGTTGAAATGAACCGTCTTGATTTAGAAAAAAATTCGTTTCATAAGAAGGTATATGAAGGATATCAAGTTTTAATTAGTGAAAATGCAGATCGCATTAAAGTTATTGATGCTAGTAAACCAGTGAATGAAGTATTAGAACAAGTATATTATTATGTTGATGAAATTATTCAAAAAATAAAGGACAAAGAAAATGGATAATTTATTTACAAAAAATGATGTTGAAAAAATGACACTATTTAAAAATTTAATTTTAAAAAATAATTTATCAAATCAACTTTTGATTTCTTGCAATAATAAAGTTAAATTAGAAAAATTTACAACAGAAGTTATTAAATTTTTATTGTGTTTAAAAAAACAAGGAGCAGATTGTGAATGTGATATTTGTAACCGTATTAATAATAAAACTTATTATGATTTAAAAATTAAAAGTGATTTTGAAACAACAATCAAAAAAGAAGCAATTCAAGAAATTATTCAAACCTTTAATTATTCTGCGTTAGAACAAACAGGAATAAAAGTATATGTTATTAATGGTATTGATTTATTAACATTAGAAGCGGCTAATTCATTATTAAAATTTTTAGAAGAGCCTAGTAAAAATACATACGCTTTTTTGTTAACAACTAATAAAACAAATGTTATTGATACTATTAAATCACGTTGTTTAAATATTATTTTAGAAAATACAACTGATTTATTAGAAGTTGATGATTTTAAAAATGAATTTATTTCTACCTTTTTAAACAATTTTGCAAGTAACTCGACAAATAACTTTATTCATATTCGCCAGTTAAATAATTATGATAGTGTTGAATGCCGCCATTTTTTTTTAGCAATTGCTAATGTTTTAAAAAAGAAAGAATGAGAAAAATATCAAATTACAAATCAAGATTTAATTCAAAAATTAAATCATAAAAATAGCAAGTTAATTGAAATTTGTTATACTATTGCCAATTTATTATTGGAAAATTTAAATAAAGAATTAATTTTAGAAAAGGGATTGATTGATTGATATAACGAGGTGTAAAGTGAAAGTTTTAAATGATTTATTAGATTATGAGGGAATTAAAATTAACCAACGAACTGATATGTTTAATTTTTCATTGGATACAGTCCTACTGGCTCGTTTTGCAACATTAAATACAAAAATAAAAAATATTTTAGATATTGGTACTAATAATGCGACAATTCCGTTAATTTTATCAACTTTAACTTCAGCACCAATTACTGGCATTGAATTGCAAAAAGAAGCTGTACAATTAGCAGAGGAAAATGTTGCATTAAATCATAAAATTGAACAGATTAAAATTATTCATAATGATATTAATGAATATGTTAAAATTAATACTAATGTTAAATATGATTTAATTGTCTGCAATCCGCCGTTTTTTAAAGTTGATGGAGCAAAATTAAATGAAAAAAATAAATTATTAATTCCAGCACGCCATGAAACAGATGTCACATTAGAAGAGATTATTTTTGCTGCTAAGAAATTAGTTGAAAATCGAGGGTATTTTGCGATTATTCATCGTACAACAAGATTATTAGAAATTACTGCATTATTAATTAAGTATGGTTTTAATATTAAGCGACTAAAATTTATTCATCCTTTTGTAGAAAGTGAAGCAAATAATGTTTTAATTGAAGCTCGTTTTCAAAGTGGGGCAGGCCTTATTGTTGAAAAACCAATCATTGTTCATAATAAGAATTATCATTATACAGAACAAGTTTTAAAATTATTTCGAAAATAGGTGATAGAAATAGAAACTAAACTTTTAAAACAGAATGAAAAATATGTTATCGGGGTGTCTGGTGGTCCGGATAGTATGTTTTTACTTGATAATATTTATAATAATTCAGAGTTAGATATTAATAATTTCATTGTATGTTTAGTAAATTACCAGAAGCGAAAAGATAGTGACTATGATGAACAAATTGTTGTTGAATATTGCCAAAAACGAAATATTAAGGTCTATGTAAAAAAAGTGATAGTGAAAGACTATGAACAGTATCAGACTAATTCTCATAATTTTCAAGCAGTTGCTCGTAGCATACGATATGATTTTTTTTTACAAATTAGTGAAAAATATTGTTGCCAGGGTGTTTTAATTGCCCATAATTTGACTGATCATATTGAAACATATATTTTGCAAAAACAACGAAATGGGATTGTTGAATATTATGGTCTAAATAAAACTAGTTATTATTATTCTCAATTGTTTAACAAAAAACTAAAAATATTGCGGATTATGTTAGAAATATCAAGAGAAGAAATTATTGAATATTTATTTCATCAGCAAATTAATTATGCAATTGATTCAACTAATATCTTAGCGATTTATAATCGAAATATTATTCGTAATGAAATTCAGGATATTAATTTACAAGATATGTTATTAGAAATTGAGGAAAAAAATAAGGAAAATGAACAATTAAAGTTAGTTGCGAAAAATTATTTGATTGAAAATTTTGGGCAAATTAATGTTACTAATTTTAATGCTCTTAATAATATTCAGTTGCAAAAAATTATTATTTTTAATTATTTTAAAATTAATAAGGTTGTTTATTTAATTAGGAATAAAAAAAGAAAGTTTTTAGATGAAATAATTAAGGAATTAAAAAGTTTAAAACCAAATATTATTCTTAAAATTAATTCAAGATATTCTTTAATTAAATCATATGATAATGTTGAAATTGTTAATAATGAACTTTTAGAATTAACAACAATTCAAATAACACCAACAACTGGATTACCAATAAAATGAAAAGAAAATATTATTAATTGGGGAACTAAAAATAAGTATGATTTTATGATAGCAGCAGCACAATGACCAATAAAAATTACCAACGATTTATCTTTGCTAAGAAATGCAATGATTAATAAGATGCGTTTAAATCGTTGATTTATCAAAAATAAAATATCGCTTTTAGCACGAAAAAGTTATTTTGTATTAGATAAGGATAATAACCTTATTTATGTGAATAATTTAGTTGATTTAAAAATTAATAAATTTATTAATAATACTTTAGCGGAAAAATACAATTTATTTTTTTTTATGATAAAATAGTCTAGAATTGTGTAATTGTTTCAAATGACCGAAAAAAATTAATTTTAAAAGTCTTAATAGAGAGGAAATAATTATGAATAAAAAAAGAATGTGATTTGCAATTATAAGTTCGTTAATTTTTATTGGTTTGATTATTTTAACAATTGTATTATGAACAAAATCAGATATTACCAAAATTAGTGAAGGAGATATGCAAAAAATTGGTAATACTCAAAAGTATAACAATCAAAATATTGATGAAATTACTATTAAGGCTAATGTTGGCAAAAATACTGTAGTTATGGAAGGAGTAATTCGATATTCTGAGGGTGGTGTTATCAAAACTGTTCGCTATAGTTCGGAATGAAACCGTGAAGGTTTTAGAGCTTATACTTACAAGGACGAAATATCGACAAATACATGAGATCAAAATTTTAAAAATAAATTAAAAGGTGGTCTTGTTTCAGTTGACCGTGAGTTTGTTCCAATGTGACAAGCGATGTTAATACAATTAGTACCATGATTATTAATAATGGGAATCGCTGTCTTTATGATTGCTCGTTTATCAAAAATGTCTGGTGGGATGTCAGGTGCTAATCCCTTTTCAATGGGAAAAAATAAAGCACGTCAAATTCAATCCACTGTTAAATTTTCTGATGTTGCAGGAATTAATGAAGAAAAAACAGAGTTAGTTGAGTTAGTTGATTATTTAAAGAATCCACAGAAATATTCAAGTATGGGTGCTCGTGCTCCAAAAGGAGTTTTAATGGAAGGACCACCAGGTACAGGAAAAACTTTATTAGCAAAAGCTGTTGCTGGAGAAGCTGGTGTTCCATTTTTTTCAATTTCAGGTTCTGAATTTGAAGAAATGTTTGTTGGAGTTGGTGCTTCAAGAATTCGTGAAATGTTTATTGCAGCTAAAAAAGCTGCACCATGTATCATTTTTATTGATGAAATTGATGCTGTTGGTCGAAAAAGAACTGTTTCAATTGGGAGTGGTGCTAATGAACAAACATTGAATCAGTTATTAGTTGAAATGGATGGTTTTGGAACTAATACGGGAGTTATTGTTATGGCAGCAACAAACCGAGTTGATGTATTAGACTCTGCATTATTAAGACCGGGGCGTTTTGACCGCCAAATTCAAATTTCATTACCAGATATTAATGAACGAGAAGCAATTTTAAAATTACATGCTCGAAATAAAGCAGTTTCTACAGAGGTTGTTTTTAGACGAATCGCGGAAAGAACGCCAGGATTTTCTGGAGCTCAATTAGAGAATGTTTTAAATGAAGCAGCAATTTTATGTGTTCGTAAGAATTTAAAAATTATTACTGTTAATATTATTGATGAAGCGATTGATCGTGTTGTTGGGGGACCAGCAAAAGAATCACGTAAATATTCAGTAATGGATAAAGATATTGTTTCTTATCATGAAGCTGGTCATGCTCTAATTGGTTTACGTTTAGAAGCAGCTAGCAAAGTTCAAAAAGTTACTATTATTCCGCGTGGACAAGCAGGTGGTTATACAATTATGACACCAAAAGAAGAAACAATGTTTCATAGTAAAGAGAACTTATATGCGACAATTACTGGTTATTTAGGTGGGCGTGCATCAGAAGAGATTATTTTTGGAAAAACAAAAATAACAACAGGAGCACATGATGATTTAGAAAAAGCAACTAATATTGCACGTCATATGGTTACTGAATATGGAATGAGTTCTTTAGGATTAGTTCAATTTGAATCACCAAAAGATGAATATACTGGAACAAGAAAACGTTATTCAGAAGATATTGCGGCTAAAATTGATACTGAAGTTCGTAAAATTTTAGATGATTGTTATGTAACAGCAAAAGCATTAATTTCTGAAAATCGTAGTTTATTAGATTTAATTGCTGAAAGTTTAAAAATATTAGAAACAATTACGGCAGAACAAATTGAATATATTGATAAATATCATAAATTACCTGATGAAGTAATTCAAGAAAAAGAACGTGCAACAAAGTATAAAGAAAAAGAAGCAAAAGGTGAAATTTTAGAAGTTAAACCAAAAGAACGAAAAAAAGATCACCCAGAAGATGATAAAAATAATGATCCAAATAAGAAGTAGACTAATTAAGTCTATTTTTTGTTTTACTTTTAACGATGATTATACTATAATTGCAAAGGAAAGAAATTTATAAAGGAGTTTAAAGGAATGGACAAAGTAACGAAAGCAATTAGTAATGTTCATAATGTTAAAATGACAGTTGTAGATGCAACTGATAAAATGACAAGTATTATTAATAGAAATGGTCCAATTGGAACGATTATGGCAGAATATACTGGTCATAAAGTACGAGGATTTTGTGCTAATCCACAATTTGATGTTGATGAAATTGATCGTGAACATAATGTTATTTCCCAAGTAGTTGGCACAAATGGTTATTTACGCGTAATGAAAGATTTAGGAATGAAAGAAAGTTTCTCAGGTCAAATTCAATTAATTTCACCAGAAATTAATTTAGATTTTACTTATTATTTAGCACAAAGTGAACAAATTAAATCAGTTATTGCATGTTCAATTAAAATGAATGAAGATAATACAATTGCAAAAGCAGTTGGTTTTTTCGCACAGTTGTTATTAGAACATAAAGAAGAAGATATTGACTATTTAGAAGAAAAAATTGAAAATCTAGAAAACATTAGTCATAAATTAATTGCTGAAGATAATTTAATTAATATTTTTAAACTCATTGATCAAAAAGCCAAAGTGTTAGAAGTTGATGAAGTTAAATTTGAATGTAGTTGCTCATACGAAAAAGCTTTAGAATCAGCAAAATTATTAGGTGATGAGCAACTTAATGAAATTTTAATAAATAATGGTGAAATTGAAATTGCATGTGATTTTTGCCGCAAAAAATATCATATTAGAGCAAGTGATTTAAAAAGTTTACTTAAAGAATAAGGGCAAGATATCTTAAATAAGTTGATAAAATTATAATAATTTTGTTATGATATTATTATGATAAAAAATAATTGTAAAATGTATTTTAGTATTTAAAGGGGAGGCACAACACAAGATGGCTGAAATTAAAGATGTACCTAGTACAGTCCAAACAAAACCACATGGGAAAGAAGTTAAAGCAAAAAAACCAAATGACAAGGAACCAAAAGAAAAAGTTGATTATACTGCCGTTAAAGAATTAAAACAAAAGTTAAAAGAGCAAAAGAAACAAACAAAGTTATATTCAAAACGAATTCTAAAAGGGGAAATTATTTCAACAACAAATAGTAAACCAGATACAAGTAAATATGTAATTGAACTAGTTAATGTGAAAAAATCATATATTACTGGGGAAGTTGAAACACCAGTTTTAAAAGGAATTAATTTAAAATTAGAAAAAGGAGACTTTATTGTTATTTTAGGTCCTTCTGGATCAGGAAAAACAACATTACTAAACATTATTTCAGGTTTAGATAAAGTTTCAAGTGGTGATGTTTTTGTTATTGGCTATAACTTATCGTTATTAAAAGATATTGATTTAACAAAATTTAGACGAGATAATGTTGGTTTTATTTTCCAACAATATAATTTATTAACTAATTTAACTGCCAAAGAAAATGCTGAAGTTGGGGAAAATTTAAGTAAAAACAAAAATAAGGATATGACAATTAAAGATATTTTTGAGACAATTGGAATGGAAGAACAAATGAACAAATATCCTCACCAAATGTCAGGGGGACAACAACAACGGGTTTCAATTGCTAGAGCATTAGCAAAAAATCCAGATATCTTATTTGGTGATGAACCAACAGGAGCTTTAGATGAAGAAATGGGTCGAAAAGTACTTGAAATTTTAGTTGATGTTAATAAAAAATATAAAACAACAGTTATTATTGTTACGCATAACCCAAATATTGCTGATATTGCTAATACAGTTATTCATGTTCGTAATGGATTAATTGACCAAATTAAGAAAAATACACATCCAAAGAAACCAAGTGAAATTGATTGATCTTAATTTGTAAAACGCTATTATGTGTTTTACATTTATTTATTAATATTATTAAAAATATTTTTTAAAATAATAAAATAATTTTAGAATATCTTTAATGAATTATTGAAATTTGTTACAATTAAAAAGAAGCTATCGTTTAACTATTTACTTACAAGTAATATTTATTAAGCAATATTTTTGTAAGGAGGAAATTCAGATGACAGATTGTAGGTTATCTTGCCATGCTTGTCAATGTTCATGTTCAGGTACAAACAGTGACCATAAATTTTTTGAATGTGATTGCAACAAACCACATGGCCGAAAATAATATTTTGTTTCTCATTTTTGAGAAACTTTTTTGTAATATCATATATGAACTATAATAAGGAATAATTAGCCTTAAAAATAATTTTTTTATTGAATTTATTGTTATTTTTGATTTAGATTTATCTAATGACTGTTAATTAAAGAAGGAATTAAAAAATGAGAATTGGAAATATTGAAATCAAAGGGCAAGTTTTTTAGCACCAATGGCCGAAATTATGAATGAAGCATTCCGAATTATTTATCATGAATTAGGAGCAGGATTGGTTTATGCTGAAATGGTTAGTGATAAAGCAATTTTACAAAAAAAATGAACGAACTTTACAAATGATTAAGGTAAATAAATTAGAACATCCAATTTCAATGCAAATTTTTGGAACAGATATGGAAACTTTTGTTGCAGTAGCAAAATATGTTAATCAACATAGTGATTGTGATATTATTGATATTAATATGGCTTGTCCTGCACCAAAAATTGCAATTAAGTCACAAGCAGGGTCATATTTATTAAAACATCCTCAACGCGTTTATGAAGTTGTTAAGGCAGTGGTTAAAAATGTTACTAAACCAGTAACTGTTAAAATTCGAATTGGCTGAGATGAAGAGAATATTAATTGTGTTGAAATTGCAAAATATTGTGAACAAGCAGGATCACAAGCAATTGCAGTTCATGCTTGAACACGAAATCAATTTTATTCTGGAAAAGCTGTTTGAAATTGAATTAGGAAAGTAAAAGAAAATGTTGCAATTCCAGTAATTGGGAATGGTGATCTTTTTACTTGTGAAGATGCAAAACTAATGTTAAAAGAGACTGGTTGTGATGCAATTATGTTAGCACAAAGGGCACAAGGCAATCCATAAGTATTTAAACAGATTCAACATTTTTTAGATACTGGTGTGAAAAAATTGAGCAACCGCCATTAGATGAATGGCGGAATATTATTTTCCTCCATGCAGAATTATTATCAAATTTAAAGGGAGAACGAATTGCAGCGAGTGAAATGCGGAAAAATTTAGCCTTTTATTTTAAAGGAAAGCCAGAAGCTACTAATTATAAAATTGAGGCAACGCAAATAAATACAATATTTGAGTTAAAAATGCTTGTTAATGAATATATTGCCTATTATAATAGTAATATTAGTGTTGCTAAATAGTAAAAAGGAGAATTAAAATGGAGAAACGTAATTTTACAGAACAAGAGCAAATTAGACGTGATAAATTAAAAAAAATGGTTAACGATGGGCATAATCCTTTTGCAATTGCCAAGTTTGACCGAACACATACAAGTAAAGAACTTAATGAACAATTTAATCATTTATTAAAAGAGGAATTAGCCACAAATAGTGATAATATAATAGTTAAAATTGCGGGTCGAATTAAAACATTTCGCGAAGCAGGAAAAGCTAGTTTTGTAACGTTACAAGATCAAAATGGAATTTTTCAAATTTATGTTCGAAATGATGAAGTTGGTGATGAAAAATATCAAGAATTTATTAATTTTGATTTAGGAGATATTATCGGAATTACTGGAATAATGATGAAAACAAACACTGGGGAATTAACAGTGCGAGTTAAAGAATTTGTTTTATTAGCAAAAGCATTGCGTATATTACCTGACAAATATCATGGAATGACTGATATTGAAGAAAAATATCGTCGTCGTTATGTTGATTTAATTACATCAGCGGAAACAAAATATATTTTTATTAAGCGTAGTAAGATTATTGCTTTAATACGAGATTTTTTTAATAGTAAGGGATATTTAGAAGTTGAAACACCTATTTTACAGCCTATTCATGGTGGCGCAGCGGCAAAACCATTTATAACTCATCATAATACATTAGATATGAATTTTTATCTACGAGTAGCAACAGAATTACCTCTAAAACGGTTAATTGTTGGTGGCTTTGAGGGAGTTTATGAAATAGGACGATTATTTAGAAATGAAGGAATGGATACACGCCATAATCCAGAGTTTACAACAGTTGAAATTTATGTTGCATATCAAGATATGAATTTTATGATGCAATTAACAGAGGATACTATCTGTTACATTGCAAAAAACATTACAAAGTGGATCACTTTAAATGAAGATGAAACAAAATACGATGGAGTAATGATTTCATTCAAACAGCCATGAAAACGTTGACATATGGTTGATGCAATCAAAGATTTAGTGGGAATTGATTTTAGAAAACCAATGACTTTTGCTGAAGCAAAGAAAATTGCAAAAGAAAAAAAACTACCAATTGAAAAATTTCATACTTCTGTTGGACATATTATTAATTTGTTTTTTGAAGAATTTGTGGAAGATAAATTAATTCAACCAACATTTATTTTTGGTCATCCCGTTGAAGTTTCTCCATTGGCAAAAACAAATGCAGAAGATCCAAGATTTACTGATCGATTTGAATTATTTATTAAAGGGCGTGAATATGCAAATGCTTATTCAGAATTAAACAATCCAGTTGAACAATATGAGCGTTTTATTAGTCAATTAGCAGAACGTGATAATGGTAATGATGAAGCACAAGAATTAGATATTGATTTTATTGAAGCATTGGAATATGGAATGCCACCAACAGGTGGTTTAGGAATTGGAATTGATCGCCTAGTTATGTTATTAACAGGACAAGATTCAATTAAAGATGTATTATTATTTCCCCACATGCGACCAAGAGGAAAATAGGTGATTGTATGGCATTTGGTATTGAAATTGGTTATAGTTCAATTTTAACATTACGTGAAACAATAGAAGCAATTAGTTTAATTAAACGTGAATTAGTTCGTCGTTTTATTATTCAATTTAATTTATTAAAAGTTTATGCATCTTTAATTACTACAGAAGAAAAAGGGTTTAATGATGATTTTCGAATGACAGAACGGCCAATTGATTTTGATATTTTACCAACTAATTTGGTTGGTGAAATATTACAGTCACACAATAAATGGCGACGAAATGCAATTAAACAATATGAATTGTTAAAAAACGAAGGAATTTTAACAACGGCAATGGTTTTGCGTCGTAATATTAAGCAATCAAATAGCCAAACAGTAAGTTTTAGCGAAATTGGATTTGATTTATTATTAAAAGAAAAAGACATTACATTATTAAAAATTAAGCAAACAATTGATAAAGCAACTAATATTGTTAGTGATGTAGAAGACATTTTATTATTAAAATTTTCGCAATTAAATAAGAAATTTAAGAAAAAATTAAATTGAACAAGTCAAATTGAATTACAAAAAGCAATGCGATTATTAAGTTATCAAGAACGCTTGAATTGCTATACAAGAGAAAATGGTGCTACAATCCTCTATGGTTTTAAAAATAGTATTACTAATAATACGATCGAAATTAGTGAATCGCAAGATGTTTTTAATTGGGAACTCTATGCGAAAATTTTTGTTTATGATTTTGTGTTAGAAAAAGCTATTTGTATTGGTTATTGTGCTGCTACTGTTAATTGTGATGTTTTAAAAAGTCAATTAGCAGTAACAAAAGAAACAAGTAAATTAAGAACAGAATATGATACAAAAGTAGCAACAAATGACTTACCAGTGACACTTTCGTTCGGACTTTTTAAGTCACAATTAGATTTATTTTTATTAGAAAAACAACATATTGGTGAAGTTATTGCTTCGGTTTGAAGTGATGATTTTTTAGAATATGTTAAGAAAAATGGAATTGAAATTTTATAAATGAAAAATTATACGGTAATTATTGTGGCAGCTGGGAAGTCATCACGTTTTAATCAAAAGGACAATAAGTTGCTATATCAACTTGATAATAAACAAACTATTATTGAACAAACATTAATGTTATTTTTAAGTGATTCACTTTGTACAGAAATTATTGTTGGTGTTAATGAAGAAATTTTAACTTTTTTATTGAAAAAAATTACCAAGCAAAAAATATCCAATTTATTATGGGTCGCATAGAACGAGTTGATACGATTTATCAATGTTTAATTAATCATAAAATTAGTATTAATAAATTAAATCAAGTTTTTCAACAAAAAAATTATGAAGTGCTAATTCCAATTTTACCAATTACTGAAATCCTTAAAAAGGTTAAAAATAATTTTATTGAAAAAACATTACCTCGAGAAGAATATTTTACAATTCAGACGCCACAAGTTTTTAAAGCAAGATTATTATATCAAGTTTATGACAGATATTTTCAAACTAAAAATAGAACAATAATTTATGATGATAGTTATTTAGTAGAGTTATTTTCACCAAAAACAAAAATTCATACAATTTATGGTGAAAAACAAAACATTAAATTAACTTATGTTGATGATTTAAAATTATTAAAATAACGATTACAATTAAAGGAAATATAAGGTATAATAATTGGCGAGTTAATAATGCTTAAATTATAATTATTAGCTCCTTGTCCGAATAGGACCTAGACCAAAAGGAGGAAAATAAAATGCGTAAATATGAAATTATGTATATATTAAATCCCGAAGCAACTAATTTGGATGAATTAGAAAGTAAATTACATCAAATTTTAGAAGCTAATGGGGGAAAAACAGAAGAACACGGAAAATGAGGAATTAAAGATTTAGTATATCCAATTAATAAGAAAACAAAAGGATATTATGGAGTATTAATTGTTAATACAACATCAGAAAACATTGATGAATTTGTTCAAATTAGTCATATTGAATAAGATGTATTACGAATTTTAGTAATTAATACAGAAAAAGAAAAAGGATATATTCAATCAACTGTTTATACAAAAACAGAAGTTAAGAATGATAAACCAGACCCTGATCGTAGACCAGGGAATAAAAAAACTGATTATAAACGTCATGAACAACGTTCAGAAGGTGAAGAAGCAAAATCAGAAAATGCACCAACTGAAACAAAAGAATAAAAAATTAGGAGTGTGCAAGAGTTATGTTAAATCGAGTTTCATTAGTAGGAAGACTAACCCGTGATTTAGAATTAAAAAATTCTGTTAATGGTAAACCATTTGTTGCTTTTACATTAGCAGTAAATAATAACTTTAATAATCAAGCTTCGTTTATTCCTTGCTTTGCTTGGAATAAAACGGCAGAAAATATGGCCCGTTATTTAAAAAAAGGATCATTAATTGCATTAGATGGACGTTTACAAACGAGAAGTGATAATGTTAATGGTCAAGTTACAACAATTGTTCAAGTAATTGCTGATATGGTTTCTTTTTTAGATTCAAAAGGTGCTAGTGCTGCTACTAACATTGGTGGTCCATCAATGTCAATTGCTAATGATTTTTCTAACGCAACTTTTGAACAACCAGAACCACAAGATGGTAATAATATTACTTTTGATGACGATGATGCAATTTTATGAGATTAAAAAGAAAGGAAAAAGAAAATGAATCCAAAATTTAAACGTTTTAAAAAACAATGTTATTTTACAAAAAATAAAATAACATACATTGATTATAAAGATATTGAATTATTAAAAAAATTTATTTCTGGTAATGGGCAAATTTTGCCAAAACGAGTAACAGGAACAACTGCTAAAAATCAAAGAATGTTAGCAACAGCAATTAAAAGAGCTCGTCAAATGGCTTTATTACCATTTGTTATGTATATATTAAAATAGTTAAATTACCTGTTAAAGTTAACTTATTTGTAATATTAAACATACCACTATCAAGTCAACTACTATTTAAAGGTTGTCAATTAGTATTTAAATAATTTTCATTTTTAAATTGTTCTTTATTTTTAATATTATTATCTTTTTCTAATTGACTTAATATTTGTTGTATTTCTTTTTTATGACCTTTTTTAATTAAATCTAAATAAGTAAATGGATTTAATCACTGATAAATATCTTCAACTTTATTTGTAATTTTATTATATTTATCACTAATATAATTAATTGGCTTTAATATTTTATTTTTAACTTGATTAACTCTATTAATTAAATTTACAAATTTACTTATTAAAGGTTTATTTTCTAAATTAGATACTAATAAAGTTAAAACGCGTAATATTAGTAAATTCATTTTATATTAACCTTGATTATTTGGTTTTGATTCTGGTTTTGATGCTGAAATTAGATAATCAACTGGAACTCTAAAAGTTTTATTTAGATTACTTTTAGCGGCAGTAATTTCATCTTAGCTTGGTTGTTTTTCCAAAATAATTTTACATGTTTTTGGATATAAAATAGTTGGTGTTGCATATTGAACTTTACCAATTCATTTAGGGTAAGCAGTATCATTATCTAAAACTTGTTGAATAGTATCCATATTAATTGGATATGCTTATACTTGTTTATTAATAATTAAACCATTTACATTAGTAAAATTATAACCTTTATCACGATTAACTTGTCCTTTTATATATGTTTTTTCTAAATGAAAGCTTTTTGATACTGGAATACCCATTGCTGTATTTTCATATAATTCACGATTAACCATCGATTTTAATTGAGCTTGTGAACCAATTACTTTTAAATAAGCAGGTGTTAATCCTAAATATGATCTTCGACCTAAAACCATAAACATTTTATTAAAGTTGAAGATATTTATCAGTGATTAAATCCATTTACTTATTTAGATTTAATTAAAAAAGGTCATAAAAAAGAAATACAACAAATATTAAGTCAATTAGAAAAAGATAATAATATTAAAAATAAAGAACAATTTAAAAATGAAAATTATTTAAATACTAATTGACAACCTTTAAATAGTAGTTGACTTGATAGTGGTATGTTTAATATTACAAATAAGTTAACTTTAACAGGTAATTTAACTATTTTAATATATACAAAAACAGCAAAACATCCGAAATTTTATGGTCCATATGTTTATCCTAGTGTTCCAGTTGAAATTTGAAAATTATTAAGTAATGCTGTATCTAATGCAGGATCTTTATTTTGACGTTATTGATTAAGAAAATGATTACCTAGTCATTTAAGAAATTATATTAAAAAACAATTACAGCAAGCATTAAAAGAAAAATACCCAAAAGGAACTACTAAATATAGCAAGTTTTATATATACAAAAAAAAAAAAAAAAAAATACTAAACTTAATATATTTTATTGCTAATATACCCCTTAAAACAAGTAATAAAGGTATTTACATTTAATTATATTTTTATATAATTAATATTGTAAATAAGTTATGTTTTCAGTTGCAAAAGAAGCCATGGTTTTACTGTTTTTAAACCAAAAGGAAATTTACTTATTTAAACCTTTAAATTAACTATTAAATGAAAACTGGATATAATAGTTATCAAGCAGTACAAAAATAGAGTAAGTCCCTATTTTAAAAGTAATAGGCTCAGTGGTTTACAGCCTACTCTATATATGGATATCCAAATAAATTGTCGATCAGAGTCTAGTCGGTAAATACTTCTTAGAAACAAAGTTGCTGGTGTGTTCTTAGAGAGCAGGTAAGCTGTCCGTCAAAGATGAGCCCCATATGGACTTGTCCGCTATTGGAAAGAGCGTAGTCGCTTCCTCATCTAAAAAAAGAGATTTAATTATCTCTTTTTTTATTTTATAGTATTTCACAGACTATTGACTGGCAAGGTTTCTTTTCTTTATTTAAACTTGCAAGTAGAACCTAGAATAACTCGCTACATTACTTACTATTTAATTATAGCATTATGAAAGAATTAAATTAAGGTATTTTATTAATTTAAAAAATGGTATTTTAAATCAAAATAAAGAGTGAAATATTGGCGTATCTGCTGAAAGTGATGTTTCTAGAGTTGTAAAATCTTGTTTGGGATATGGGAATAAAACATTTTCATTTTCAACATTTAAAAATATTTTGGATTTAAAAATTATGAGATTTAATTTTAGTTAATTTAAAATAATTTAATTTTAGTTTTTAAACTATTTTTTAGTATGTTAAAATATGAAATTATTTTTTTTTTTTTTGTATTATTATGTTTTTATAAAAGAAAAAAGTTTCTTGTTTTTAAATAAATTAAATAATACCCGTTTATATGCAACAGTCCCATTAATATAAAATTTATTATTTGTAACAGATGCCATAGGAATATTACCAATTTTTGTTAATGGGTTTCAAAAAGCTCAGCAACAAATAAAACCATACAAAAAAGGCACAAAGCAAATTAGCATATACTTAATTATTTGTAGTCAATTTTTTGCTTTTTTTCTTTTGCCTCTGTTCTGAAAACATTAATAAATCTTGGATTTTGTTTCATAATGTCATCCCTTAACTTTTTTACTGCCTATGATATATATCATATTAATTCTACACGAAAAAGAAAAAATACTCACAAAAGTAAGTATTTTTTAATCAATAACAAATGGTAATAAAGCCATTTGACGAGCTCTTTTAATTGCTGTTGCTAACATTCTTTGATTTTTAGCAGTTGTTCCTGTTACTCGTTTTGGCAAAATTTGCCCATTACCAGAAATAAATTTTTTTAATAATTCAATATCTTTATAATCAATGTATGTTATTTTATTTTTTGTAAAATAACATTGTTTTTTAAAACGTTTAAATTTTGGATTCATTTTCTTTTTCCTTTCTTTTTAATCTCATAAAATTGCATCATCGTCATCAAAAGTAATATTATTACCATCTTGTGGTTCTGGTTGTTCAAAAGTTGCGTTAGAAAAATCATTAGCAATTGACATTGATGGACCACCAATGTTAGTAGCAGCACTAGCACCTTTTGAATCTAAAAAAGAAACCATATCAGCAATTACTTGAACAATTGTTGTAACTTGACCATTAACATTATCACTTCTCGTTTGTAAACGTCCATCTAATGCAATTAATGATCCTTTTTTTAAATAACGGGCCATATTTTCTGCCGTTTTATTCCAAGCAAAGCAAGGAATAAACGAAGCTTGGTTATTAAAGTTATTATTTACTGCTAATGTAAAAGCAACAAATGGTTTACCATTAACAGAATTTTTTAATTCTAAATCACGGGTTAGTCTTCCTACTAATGAAACTCGATTTAACATAACTCTTGCACACTCCTAATTTTTTATTCTTTTGTTTCAGTTGGGTGCATTTTCTGATTTTGCTTCTTCACCTTCTGAACGTTGTTCATGACGTTTATAATCAGTTTTTTTATTCCCTGGTCTACGATCAGGGTCTGGTTTATCATTCTTAACTTCTGTTTTTGCATAAACAGTTGATTGAATATATTCTTTTTCTTTTTCTGTATTAATTACTAAAATTCGTAATACATCTTGTTCAATATGACTAATTCGAACAAATTCATCAATGTTTTCTGATGTTGTATTAACAATTAATACTCCATAATATCCTTTTGTTTTCTTATTAATTGGATATACTAAATCTTTAATTCCTCATTTTCCGTGTTCTTCTGTTTTTCCCCCATTAGCTTCTAAAATTTGATGTAATTTACTTTCTAATTCATCCAAATTAGTTGCTTCGGGATTTAATATATACATAATTTCATATTTACGCATTTTATTTTCCTCCTTTTGGTCTAGGTCCTATTCGGACAAGGAGCTAATAATTATAATTTAAGCATTATTAACTCGCTAATTATTATACCTTATATTTCCTTTAATTGTAATCGTTATTTTAATAATTTTAAATCATCAACATAAGTTAATTTAATGTTTTGTTTTTCACCATAAATTGTATGAATTTTTGTTTCTGGTGAAAATAACTCTACTAAATAACTATCATCATAAATTATTGTTCTATTTTTAGTTTGAAAATATCTGTCATAAACTTGATATAATAATCTTGCTTTAAAAACTTGTGGCGTCTGAATTGTAAAATATTCTTCTCGAGGTAATGTTTTTTCAATAAAATTATTTTTAACCTTTTAAAGGATTTCAGTAATTGGTAAAATTGGAATTAGCACTTCATAATTTTTTTGTTGAAAAACTTGATTTAATTTATTAATAAAAGTTAAACTAGTAAAACAACGCACACCATCATGAATCATTATAATTTCATTACTAATTTTATGATTAATTAAACATTGATAAATCGTATCAACTCGTTCTATGCCACCCATAATAAATTGGATATTTTTTGCTTGGTAATTTTTTTCAATAAAAAAGTTAAAATTTCTTCATTAACACCAACAATAATTTCTGTACAAAGTGAATCACTTAAAAATAACATTAATGTTTGTTCAATAATAGTTTGTTTATTATCAAGTTGATATAGCAACTTATTGTCCTTTTGATTAAAACGTGATGACTTCCCAGCTGCCACAATAATTACCGTATAATTTTTCATTTATAAAATTTCAATTCCATTTTTCTTAACATATTCTAAAAAATGATCACTTCAAACCGAAGCAATAACTTCACAAATATGTTGTTTTTCTAATAAAAATAAATCTAATTGTGACTTAAAAAGTCCGAACGAAAGTGTCACTGATAAGTCATTTGTTGCTACTTTTGCATCATATTCTGTTCTTAATTTACTTGTTTCTTTTGTTACTGTTAATTGACTTTTTAAAACATCACAATTAACAGTAGCAGCACAATAACCAATACAAATAGCTTTTTCTAACACAAAATCATAAACAAAAATTTTCGCATAGAGTTCCCAATTAAAAACATCTTGCGATTCACTAATTTCGATCGTATTATTAGTAATACTATTTTTTAAACCATAGAGGATTGTAGCACCATTTTCTCTTGTATAACGATTCAAGCGTTCTTGATAACTTAATAATCGCATTGCTTTTTGTAATTCAATTTGACTTGTTCAATTTAATTTTTTCTTAAATTTCTTATTTAATTGCGGAAATTTTAATAATAAAATGTCTTCTACATTACTAACAATATTAGTTGCTTTATCAATTGTTTGCTTAATTTTTAATAATGTAATGTCTTTTTCTTCTAATAATAAATCAAATCCAATTTCGCTAAAACTTACTGTTTGGCTATTTGATTGCTTAATATTACGACGCAAAACCATTGCCGTTGTTAAAATTACTTCGTTTTCTAACAATTCATATTGTTTAATTGCATTTCGTCGCCATTTATTGTGTGACTGTAATATTTCACCAACCAAATTAGTTGGTAAAATATCAAAATTAATTGGCCGTTCTGTCATTCGAAAATCATCATTAAACCCTTTTTCTTATGTAGTAATTAAAGGTGCATAAACTTTTAATAAATTAAATTGAATAATAAAAGGACGAACTAATTCACGTTTAATTAAACTAATTGCTTCTACTGTTTCACGTAATGTTAAAATTGAACTATAACCAATTTCAATACCAAATGCCATACAATCACCTATTTTCCTCTTGGTCGCATGTGGGGAAATAATAATACATCTTTAATTCAATCTTGTCCTGTTAATAACATAACTAGGCGATCAATTCCAATTTCTAAACCACCTGTTGGTGGCATTCCATATTCCAATGCTTCAATAAAATCAATATCTAATTCTTGTACTTCATCATTACCATTATCACGTTCTGCTAATTGACTAACAAAACGCTCATATTGTTCAACTGGATTGTTTAATTCTGAATAAGCATTTGCATATTCACGCCCTTTAATAAATAATTCAAATCGATCAGTAAATCTTGGATCTTCTGCATTTGTTTTTGCCAATGGAGAAACTTCAACGGGATGACCAAAAATAAATGTTGGTTGAATTAATTTATCTTCCACAAATTCTTCAAAAAACAAATTAATAATATGTCCAACAGAAGTATGAAATTTTGTAACAGATAAAAGACATATATTTATTTTTTAAATTTATTTCAATTCTTTCGTATTTTTTTAAACCTAATTCTTCATCTAAAGGATAACAATTTATATTTTCTTTTTTTCTTCATCATATTTAACATATAATCTTATTTTAATAAGAATATCTCCATATTCTGTTTTAATTGTTTTTGGCAATTTTTATATCACCTTATATCCTTGTAATATTTGTCCTTGTTGATATAATTTAAATATCTCATTATCTCTTTCAATCAAGAAATTTTTAGTTTCATTGTTTGTTTCTATTATTTTATCTTTTTTATAATCTTCTAATAAATTTTGTTTTAATTCCATTTTATAATTTCCTTTCATATAAACAAATTATTTTAAAATATGATACTCAATACTTCACATAATCTTATCAAAAAAAGAGGCTATTTAAAAATGCAGGATTTTACCAAAATTAATAACAAAAAACGGATTACTAGTTATAAATATTTAAATAAAAAATATGATTTGAATTTTAGTGATTATAATTTTGGTTTTGATTGAGAAGTATTTAAAGACTTTGTTGGTGATAGTTATGCCCGATATTCTATTTCACCAACTTTTTTAAAGTTTGTTTCAGCGGGGCGTGGTACTAATAAGACATGAAATCACATAGCAGAAAAATTATTTTTTGCTTGTAATTTTACTGATGCTTCATCTAACATTTTGCGAAGATATGCCAATACCCATGAAGATACTACATTTGGCGATACAATTAATGTAAGTAATTATTTATACGATAAATATGGGATTGATATAGGACCCCACAATGAAAATGGCATTGTTTGACCTAAAAATGTTAAAGAAGGTGGCGAAATTGTTTTTCCTAGTGGTGTGAGAATTGCTTTTGCGGATTATGCTAATGGTAATAAAATTATGGGGAAAGTTGGTAAAGGTAGTGGTATTATATCAGCGTGAACAGATGAAATGATAGATGCTGAAGAAAAAGAAATTTTAACTGATAAAGAATTAGAAAAACGTTATAATAATTTGCGAATTTCCATGTTTAGATCAAAAAGCTTAAAAGTATATTATGAAAAATATACTGATGAAAATGATAATGAACAATATAATTTAGATAATCCTATTCCAGTAAAAGAATTATTTTAAACATTTCAAGAATGAGACAACATAACAAAACAATACATAACAGTAATAACATATTTTCATAAAACATATTCTAATCAATTTACTTTTAATCCTTTTGATAAATACCATGTTTTTTATGAAAAATTTGTAACCCCATATTTACCCTTAAATGAAAGAATTAAAAATATTTTAAAAAAACACAATCAAGTATATTCAGAAAACAAACAAGCATTTAATGGTTTGGGTATTTTTAATTTATGATTAACAATGGGTGCTGTTTGAAATAAAATACCTGATATTACTAAAAAACTTGTTTTAACAAACAAACAAAAGCGACCTGATTTATTTCAACTTGAATACTACGGATTTGAATATAACGATAATGACCCCAGTATTTATGTTTTACGAAATTATCGTAAATATATTAAAGAGTATAATTTACAATATTTTTATAATTCCAATACAAAACAGTATCAATTTGATAGTTATTCAATTGGTGTGGATTATACTAATGGTAGTGAAGACCACACGGTGTTTTTATTTAGTGGTTATAAAATTAATGAAAATAATGAATATGATAAATATTTAATTGAAGAAAATGTTGTTACACCAAAAAACGCAATGAATTTAAATGAAATAGTTGAACATTACGGGCAATGAATAATTAATACATTTGATTTTGTAGTATTTTGCTCCTTGAAATTTACGGTCATAATTATAACGATATGTTAAATAATTCAATAAAACTTTATCTAAACCATTTTTATTTATTAAATCTGAAATATCTTTACCTTGAATATAGTTTTTTGCAATACTTCAGGGTAAAAAACTTTCGGTAAATCAATATTGAAATACTCTTAAATTAGGGTTTGTTTCAATTGACATTGATAATAATGGTACTAAACTAACATTTTCAATATTTGATGATGGATAAGAATAAACACCATTGATATTGCCTCAACACTTAATATTTCCAAATAACATTGATTTAGGGTATTTAATTTCAATGCCAGTAAATACTGTATCTTCTGGCAATGATTTTTATAAAACTAAATGAATACTATTCTGATTTTTTCACTTAAAATCAGTTATTTTAACTAAGTGGGTAGATTTAATAATATCAATGCCATCAGGTGAATAAGGACGCTTATATTCTTCAATAATATAACATTCATTTTTATTGTTTTCGGTAATAAATAATTGTTCTAAATCAGGGTCGCTGTACTGCGATTGACTAGCAAAATCTAACAAAATACTATCAATTGAATAGTCTAATTGGTTCATCTTTTTCTGCTAATTGTGCTAACATTTTTTCAGATGGTTTTAACATTATTCTTGTTCTCCTTTTTCATTATGCATATTGATAATAGTTTCGTTGTTTTTTAATTGTCTGTTTAAAGCAGCATTTACTGGTAAGTGAACATCAACAATTAACTCGTCAATATTTTTAATATTGAATGTTCTACTGTTCCAAATAGCATTATCATATTTAATTAACTTAATAATAAATTCAGTTGATTTAATTTCTCTAATATATATCATTTGTTCGTATAATGCATTTGTTTGAATATTTACACCAGCAACTTCTGCCTGAGTTTGTTGTGCTCCCTTAGCAATGGCGGGAACATGATGTCGATTTATTTTATAGTAATTTGTTAATAATCAATCATATATTTTAGTTAATTGCTCACCTTTAAAATTACCAGTAATATAGTTTACTGGTTGAAAATTACTATCAGGGTCTCCTTCAACTAATAACAAGTCATTTTCAATAAATGATGCCATCATTTTACTAATTTCTTGGTCAACCACACCAGTAACTCGATTAGTATTAATAGTAAATTTACCACTATTTAATAATGGATTTAACATTATCTTTTCAGCAATAATATCTAAAATACTAGCAAATTGTTTACCATAACGAGCAGAAGGCTCAAAATTAGGGTTATTAGGAATAATTTGAATTGGAATAAAATTAAGTGGTAATATTTCTTCTCTTTGTAAAGTTATATAGTTATTTCATTTAGCATCATCAATATATAAGTCGGTAATAGTACTATATAATCGTGTTTTTAACTTTCTAATAACTTTAACTTGTTTAGTTACAGCATCAATCTCTAATTTTTCAGTAATAAAAATACTCTGGTCATTTTTAATATAAGGGTCATAATCAAAAGTGCAAGATACTAAATTACCTAATTCATCATACTGGTCATTGTAAAAATCAATAGTAATAAAATTAAGTTTTAAATTATTAGCAAAAATAAAATATGCACCTTTACCATTCTTATTAATTTTATATTCGTTATATCAATTCTTATTGGTAAAGTCCTGCATTTTTAAAAAGCTATTAATTAATTTAGTATCTATTTTTTGATTAGTAAGTGGATTATAAATGCTAATTTCTAAATCTCGCGGATTTAAAAAATTAGCATTATCTTCACAAATTCTTTTTTCTAAAATCTCATTATGTTTTTGAACAGTAACATTTTTACGATTAGTAATCGTTCTTGCTAAATAAAGATAATAACTATAAATATCATATTTTTTTTTTAATTTCTTTTTTGCTGGTAATAATCCCATTTATAACACCTCTTTATTTTGTATCTTCTTTTTTAATAATATCTTCAATACTATCTTGTTTTTGTTGTTTGTTATGTGTTTTGATAAATCTAATTGTTTTAATAATCAAAACTATAATTCCAGCTCCGATAAGCATTGCTGAAACAATAACATATGCTGGTCAAGAAATACCTAATGTTTTTTTTACTATAAAACAAATAATAATTCCTGCGATAAAAAACAATGACGAAACTCCAAATATTTTCAAAAACATAATTACATCTTTAACTTCTACTTTTGGCATAATAACATTTCCTTTCTAATTTACCTTTTTTCTTTCAATAAACACAAATCCCAAAGGTTTAAATGTTGCTGGACCATTAACTCCAATATTAATCAATCCATCAGGATTAATAGATAATGCTAAACATGCACTATTAAACACCTATTTGATTATATATAACACCTATTGTTTGTCTAAAACTATGCCTTGTTTACAACATCCCTTGACTTTTTAAATCTCCTTTGATATTTTTTCCTAATGCTCAAATTCTATAAATATAATTTTCTTTATCAAAATTAGGAATATTATATCCAGTTTGACCAACTATAAAATCACTAGTATCACCAATTTCTCAATCTGGAACTTTTGGTATAACAATTGATTTTTTTAATTCATCTAAAATTTCTTCTTTTATTTTTGCAAGTTTTTTATCTTTAATTTTTTCTATAACAAGTTTATCTAATAAAGCATCAACTTCTAATTGTGTATAATATGCTTCTAAATCAATCATTGTTAAATCAATACCTTCTTCTTGAAAAGTACGAAACATTTTCTTTAAAGTTGTTAAATTAGCCAATGATTTTGCATAGGTAGGCAATAGACTTTGTCATGTTGCCATAGGGTCATTTTGTGAAGAATAATTAATATCACCACACTCATATTTGCTGAAGTAAAAAACTCAATTGGAATACGGTTAAATGTTCAATGTTCAATCGTAATAAACACAATATTAATACAAATTTTCTTTAATAATGGGTCTTTAAATGTTTCAAATTTTAGTTTTGAAAATGGATAGTTTAAGTAAGAATTAATTATATTTTGGGCTCTTAAAGCAAATGTTTTAAATCATAATTCTACATCACCTTTAAAGAACTTATTATAACGAACTGGAACTTTTGTAATTTTACCTGTCATTGGAATAAAATTATTATAATTTTCCAAAGTAACATTTTGTCATAATTCATTTAACATTTAATCATCTCCTTATCATTTACTTTTTTTAGAATATATTTTCTTTAATATAAATTTTTTACTATTTAGTAATGTTTTTGTTTTAATTTTTTTGTTTAAATCTTGTTTTGTTCTGAGTTGTTTATATGCTTGAAATACTAGTCCATTACCTAACAAACTAGTAACCGCACTATCTTCTAGCGTATTTAACAATTTATCTTTATTAAAGTTATTTTTAAATTGTTCTTGCATTTTTAATATCTTAGCAATTGTCCGATATATTTTAAAACTATCTTTTACTACTTGCTGATAAGCAAGTGGGGCAAAAGAAACTAAATTAAACAAACTTGTTTTTTTAAAATTCCCAACCAATAAACCACTCACTGTTCATATAGAATTTAAACAGTTCAGGAGCCAAAACAAACTGTTCTGCTTTGATTAAAGTTGTCATAACGACAATAGGGACATATTTAGGATTTTTATAATATATTGTTAAAGCAACTTCATCCGCAACTGATAAAGGAACAATTTTAGCTGCTGAAAAAACATCAGAACCATAAGCAAAAGGTAATAATTGACCTTTTTTAATAGCCTTAGTTTCAAATTTAGATAATATTTTTTTAGTTTTATCAGTAATTTTACTAATTACTTTTTGTTTAATAGTAATTATTTGTTTTTCAATTAGGGCTAATAATTTTTTAGTTACATTTTGAATATAAAAATTTGGGTTTAAATGATTTAAAATTTTATTTAATTTAATTGGTGTTTGATGAAAAATATTTAATAATTTATTACTATATATTTTACTGCCCCTCATTAAATTAACATTTAATAGTAGATTTTTACCAACACCTTTTTTATAAAGATTAGTCATAATATTATATCACTCATTAGTATTAATTTTACTTATTTTATCAATATTTAATCTATATTCAGACAATCATTTATTAGCATTTTTTTATTCACGCGTGGTATTTTTTGAACTAATTTAGGACTTATTTTTTGAATATTTTTCTCAATTTTTAATAAATTATTAATTGTTTCTAATTTAGAAACTTTAAAACCTTTATAAAAATCATTTCGGACTAATTTTCCAATTGTATATAATAAAGTTTCATTATTAGCCTGCTTTGTAAAATCAAATATTAATTTAGAAGATAAAATCTTTTTATCTATAACTTGCCTTACAACATCTTTTAAATTATTAGCAGTTATTACACCTAATTTTTTAAGTAGTTTAGTTTCTTTTGCTAATTTTAAAATTCTAGTTGTTCGGACAGCACGCGTTAATTTACCAATTCCACCAATTGCTGGTAACAAATTTAAGGCGGTACTTTTTTCTGTTACTTCTGATGTTAATTTATCATATATTTGATTTACGGCAAAATCGGTTGCTGTTTCTACTCCAAATGAGATAAATGCTGCGGCAAAATTAGATAATCCCGCACCAAGACCAACAGCCGAAGCAATACGACCAGTTAAAACTGATAAACCAAGTGCTAAAACTTGAATTCCTAAAAATTCTAATAACTGTAAACCAAAACTTTTTTCTTGTTGTTGGATTGACAATCTAGTTGGATTTTTTTAACAGCATAAATAAGGGCTGTTTTAGATGTTCCAATTGGCATATCATTTATCAAACGAAAAAGTACTATTTTTTAGTACTATTAAGAATTTTTAATTTTTACATCAATTGGATTTGTGTTTTACCAGTAGCCTTGTTTTTACCTTTAATTTGGGCAAAAACCTTGGTATCATTTGTAATATTTATTGGTCAATCAACACCATTACTTTCAATAAAGTAATTAAAATCACTTTCAGTTAAAGAACTATTTACTGCTTTTACTGCTTTTAAAACAACATCTTTAAATTGTGGTTTTAACTGTTCGGCTGTTGCTTTTGTTGGGTCTGCAACATGAATTATGACAATTAGTAGAACTATAAACTCATTTAAATTCATTAATATTAAATTCTTTAAACAAGTCTTTAATAAATTCAGAATTATCAATACTTAAAATTCATTTACCTTTAATGTTTAAAATATTATCTTTTAGTTCATAAAAGTTCATTTTTGAATGTTTATAAACTCTTCCTTTATTATAAAAATATGGTGGATCTAAATATCAAACAATATTTTTATCCATATAATATTTATTAATAATATTTTTATAGTCCAAATTATAGAACTCAATATTATTTTTAGAATCAACTAATAGTCTTCTAACATTTTGAATTCTTAATAATTTATTAAAATTAAAATTTTGTTGTAATCTTTTATCTGTTCAAGTTCCTCATTCTTTTCCGTTAAAAGTTAAAGCATTTTTAATTAAAAATTTTTCGCCTGTATTCAAACAATAATCATTTGCTATCTTTTCTTTCATTTCATCAATAGTTTTTGAATTAGGATATACCAATTTTTATAAATAATCTAATTCGATTAAGTGAATCCCTTCCCGCCAAAAGTTAATCAAGTCACTATGTAAATCATTAAAGACTACTTTGTTACATAACTGCTGGTCTAACACATTTAAGCCAACTGAAGCACCGCCACAAAATAAATCTATAAATTTATCAAATTTAGCCGGTAATAATGCTTTAATTTTATCAAAGTGTTTAGCTTTTCCGCCTGGCCAAGACAACGGATTAATAAATTTCATTCTAATCCACCTTTACTATAAAATGTTTAAATAATGTATATGTATTGTAATAAACATTGTTAAATATATAAAATTAAAAATTAAGGCACACTGAAAATAACTACTTAGTTTTAACTAATAGCTATCAAAATATAAAATTATACGTTTATAATTAATCAACTCACATAAAAACTAGTGTATCAAAATATATGAATAGCTATGGATCAGTTATAATAAATATTAAAAGCCTTTAACCATGACACGGAAAAAGTTTAATATTTTAATAATTACTCAAATTCCAAATGGAATTAAAATAATTCAAGCATCACTTAAAAAGGTCATTAATTGTGATAACACAGCATAAACAGCATCTTTAACTTTCATCATTGCTTGTCCCAAACCGCTTCAAATAGAATCCATTCCGCCTGAAATAGTAGGAGTATCTGTAGCTAGAAAATTAACAGCTGTTGTTAAATACATACCTAACATTATTCTTTATCACCCTTGTTTTCAATTTCTTTTTTATCTTTTTTCTTACCTCGAATTTGACGAATTTTTTAATAAATCGAATAAACCAATTCAAGCAAGAATTCCTAAAATAATAACAATAATAAATATTCATGTTAACCATACTGGCATAATTTAATTCCTGCTAAAAATTTAGCTTGCGCGGCACTCTCCGCGTGTTCGCTACGCTCAAAAATAAACAATATTGAATAAATTAGGCGGATAATTTATTCATTTTCTTTTACATTATTAGTTACTATCTTATTAACAGTATTAATAACATTATCTTTTCGATACTTAATTACTAAGGACCGCAAAAGAAAATAATGTTTTGTTTGCATAATTTCAACTCCTTAAATTAAATTTTCTATACATAATTTGATAATATTCGTTTTCATTATTATTTTTTAAAATGTTGAATTCCGCAAATGATGTTTTTTTATCATCCAACAAGTTATCTTAGTTTCTATTATAGTAATGAAAAAATTAGTTATTCAAAAACAATAATTGTCTATCATTATCATAATGAACAACAATTATATCAAGCTTGGAAGCTTACATTAGAAAGCTTACACTAGTGAATGCTATTATTTTATTGCTAAACTTGTTATAATTATATTAATTATTAAGAGAATGTGAGGGATTTTAAATGAATGTGCTAGATGAAATTAAAAAAGTTTTAAAAGAACGTGGAATTTCTAAACCAATTAATTTAAATACGGAGTTTAAAACATTAGGATTAGATTCATTAGATTTGATGGTTTTAGTTATTGAGGCTGAGAAAAAATGTGGGATTCAAATACCAGATGATAAATTAATGGGTATTAAAACAGTTGCAGATTTAGTTGAAGTTATTAAAGAAATTAAAAAATAAAGGAGCTGGTGGCAATGGCATTATCATATGGCGGGATTGTACAGTTATTAAAAAGTAAAAATTACCGAATTACTGAAATTAGGTTAGCAATTATTAAAATTTTATCAGAAAAGCAACATTTAACGTTAACTGAAATTGTAACATTATTAGAACAAGAACTTAAAAATGTTAATTTAATGTCAGTTTACAACACAATTGATTTATTAATTAGTGAGCATATTGTTTTTACAAATTCTTTTGATGGTAAACAAATTTGATATGATTTAGCAGAAAACCCATCCTTTCATATGGTTTGTGATATTTGTAAAAATGTTGTTCATATTAAAGATACGAATATTTTACATGAAATTAAGTTAGATAATTTAAAAGATGTAATGACAAATATTAATTGAGAACCAGTCCATTTTAAAATTGAAGGGCATGGAATCTGTGACCAGTGCCATAATAAAAAATATGAATCACTTCAATTTGAAGAGTACTTCAATGAAGAAAATAAGTAAAATTATTTGCTATTTTCTATTATTTTGTTAAAATTGTTAAGTGCTAATTTAGGCGCTTAATTTATCTTGTTAGGGGTATAGTTCAATCGGTAGAACACCGGACTTCAAATCCGGGTGTTGTGGGTTCAAGTCCTGCTACCCCTGCCATAACATAAAAAGATGAAAGTATGGAAATACTTTTTTATTTTGCCATATTTATCTTATTATGTTATGATTTAAAAAGGATTTAGGGGTGTAGTTTAATGGTAGAACAGCGGTCTCCAACACCGTACGTTGTGGGTTCAAGTCCTGTCACCCCTGCCAGTTTAAACAGTGGAAGTATACCCAAGTCTGGTTAAAGGGGGCGGTCTCGAAAACCGTTAGATGGAGTGATCCATGCAAGAGTTCGAATCTCTTTACTTCCGCCATTTAATGAAGAAAAAATGAAAAATCATTTCTAATATTAGAAATGATTTTTCATTTCTATTTAATTTGTGGAACACCAACAAAAGCAATTGTGTTTAACCCTGCATGTGCAACAAAGATATTAGCTAAATTTTCGGTGTGGTAATTAACTTTTAATTCATTTAATTTTTGTGTAACATTATCTCAAACTTTGCTAGCACATTCACTTGTTTTTAAAACAAATAATTGAAAGTTTATTTTAACTGTTTTTTTAAATTTTTCTCATGTTTCAACTAAAGTTTCAATTAAATTATTTAAAGTTCGTGATGAGGCAATTTTCTTAGGGTGTTCTCCTCATTGAATTAAAATTTTAATTTTAAATAAGTTAATTAATGATAATAAAACTTTTCCAACACGTCCACCTTTTGATAAACGATCTAAACTACCAGGAATCATTGCCATATATGTTTTTTGCTCAAGTTCATTTGTTTTTTCAATAATTTCTTTGACACTAAGCTTTTGTTTTGTTAATTCATTAGCATAAATTATTAATGTTTTTAAAGCAAAAGCTGCTGTATGATTACGAACAACATGAATTTTTCCACGATATTTTTCATCTTGACTTAAAAGATAAGCAGTTGCATATTGGCTTGAAAGTTTCTCAGCAATTGGATAATGAATAATTTCATCATATGTTTTTAAAATCTCGTCATATTTAATCATTAATTCACCAGTTGATGCTTGACTTGTTTTTGTTGTTCCTGTTTGAACAACTTCATAAAAATTATGTTTTGTTGCTTCTTCTTCCGTATCTAAGATATCAACTTCATTATTTAAAATAATGTGTAAGGGAATAACATGAATACCTAATTGTTTAATTTCTGCTGTTGTGAAACCTGCTGATGAATCAGTTAAGATTGCAATTTTTTTACTCATTGGTTGTACCTCCTTTTATTCATCTCAACATACTAGCACAACCGTATTTGCTCCTGTATGAGCTGCTATAACATTTGGAAAAATGTATGTTGAAATAATTTTAGCACCCGCGTCTTCAATAATATTGAAAACTTCTTTTAATGTTTCATCGTCTGTTTTTGAATGCAATAAAATAATGTTTTTTCAATTTTGCCGTTCTTTTTTTATTTGTCCTAAAGCTGTTTCAACAGCTTTTTTAAATGTTCTAGTTTTATCAAATTTATCAATGCGACCATCATATCTCAAAATAGGGGTTATCTTTAAAAGCGATGCTAAAGCTGCCGCTGCCGCTGTAATTCGACCCCCGCGTTTTAAAGTTTCCAAACTTTTTGGGATAATAAAGGCGCTAACTTTTGTTTTAATTAAATCAAGTTTTGATTGAATTTTTGTTAATTCAATTCCTTCTCCAATTCATTGATATACTATATCAATCATATATACTAGCAGTTGACTTACCCCGTCAGTATCAATAACAAAGACTTTGTTTTTATATTCATCGCCTTGAGCTAACATTGAAATATTTTCATGCTGACCAGATAGCCCCTTTGATAATCCCATAAAAACAATGCCATCATATTTTTTTAACAATTCGTTTCAAGTACTTAACATTTTTCCCATTGGAATTTGACTAGTTTTGATAACTTGATGTTCTAAAATATCATAAAATTCATTAAATGAAATAACATCTTCGTCATCTTCCACTTCACTTCCATCTGGAAAATTTAGTAATAATGGTAATAAATAAGTATCTTCATATTTTTTTAAATCGTCTTTCTTAATTCCAGACGATGAGTCGATTATTAATGCAGCTTTGCGCATATTTTTCCTCCATTTATTTCTATCTCTTAAGTATCATTGAATCTAAGTTAATATATTGTTAACATCTTAACAATATATTAATTATAAACTTTGATATAATAATTTCAAGGATGAAAGGAAGATAACAATGAAAATTACTACTGAACAGAAAAAATGTATGAGACTATTTTACAAGCATTTGGACCATCTGGATGTGAGCAAGAAGTTGTTAAACTATTAAAACAATATTATCAAAAATATACTTCAGAAATAATTCAGGATAATTTAGGGAGTTGCTTTGCTGTAATTCGAAATCAAAAAGGAATTACAAATCCCAAAAAAGTAATATTAATGGCACATGGTGATGAAGTTGGCTTTATGGTAAGCTAAATTAATAGTAAAGGTTTAGTTCGTATTAATCCATTAGGAGATATTTGGGAACAAACATTATTAGCTAAACGAGTAAAGTTATTAAAAGATGATGGAACGTTTTTGATTGGTGCGATTTCAGCAATTGCACCGTATTTGTTATTACCAGAAGCTCGATTAAAATCAACGCCAATTGCTAATATGTTAGTTGATTTTGGTTTTTCTTCACAAGCAAAAGTCTATAAAGCTGGAATTCGAGAAGGAAATTTTGTAATTTGTGAAGGTCCAACAGTTTTCTTAAATGATAAACGATTATTATCAAAAGCGATTAATAACCGAATGGGTGTTATTTTAGGAATAGAAGTTTTAGAACAAGTTAAAAATAAACAATTAGACTATGATTTATATGTTGGTTTTAGTGTGCAAGAAGAAGTTGGAACTCGCGGTGCTAAAACAGCGACAGCATTAATTAATCCTGATTTTGCAATTGTAATTGATGTTTCACCAGGACAAGATTATGAATCAACAACAACTTTTGGACAATTAGGGCAAGGTGTAATGTTACGTGGAATGGAAAATGGCTATATTACGCGTTATGATTTAATTCAATATCAACTTAAATTGATGAAAGAACATGCAATAAAATATCAATTTTATATTTCGCCGGGAGGAACTGATGCTGGAGCTGTTCATTTAACAACAGCTGGTATTCCAACTATTCAAGCGTGTTTAATTGCCCGTAATTTGCATACAATTAGTGGTATTATTGATTTAGATGACTTTAATGAAACAATTAAGTTAGTAACAACAATTATTGAAGATTTAGATGAAACAAAAATTAAAGGATTTAATTGAAGTAATAAGGAGTAAAAATGGGAACAAAAACAATTGGTTTATTTTATAATCAAGGCTTTGATATTTTAATGGGATATGAATCAACACCTGATACAGTTAATTATGTTATTAATAATGATTATGTATTATTTTATAATCAAAACCACCAATGTTGTGGGTTTAATTTGTTAAATGCTAGTAAACATTTAACAACATCTTTGAAGTTAGGAATTAATAGTGATAATTCTAATTTATTAGCAGAGTTAGGAGGTATTTTTAAACAAAAAGATTATTCTTTTAATATTAATCAACAACCACAATTTATTGTTGGCAAAATTCTTGAGCGTAAAAAACATTCTAATTCAGATAAATTAAATATTTGTCAAGTAGACATTGGTTTATCAACTGAACAAATTATTTGTGGAGCTGATAATTGTGATATTGGCCAATTGGTTGTTGTTGCACGTGTTGGGGCAATTATGCCTTCAGGTTTAAAAATTGTTCCTAGTGAATTACGAGGAATTATTTCAAATGGAATGCTTTGTTCTGAACGCGAATTGGGATTACCAATTACTATTATTGGCAAAAAAATTATGTTATTATCAAAGCAACAATATAATCTGGGAAATAGTTTTTGAAAGGAATATTATAATGGGCAAAATTAAGGCAGGGTATTATAGTGCAATTTATTTTTTAAAAACAGCAAATATTTTAAAAAATGAAAAACCAAATGATTTAATAACAATGCAGTTTTTTCAACGTGAAGAAAATGTTATTTTAGCAGGCGTTAATGAATGTGTTGAATTATTAAAAACAGAAGTTTTTAATGCGGAAAGTTTAGAAATCACTGCCTTAATGGATGGCGATTTAATTCAAGCTAATAAACCAGTTTTAAAAGTAACTGGTCATTATTATCAGTTTGGCCATTTAGAAGGTATTATTGATGGTATTTTAGCACGACAAACAAGTATTGCAACAAATTGTTATCGTGTATTACAAGCAGCTAATAATAAGCCAGTGATATATATGAATGATCGTAGTGATTATTATTATAATCAAGAAAATGATGGTTATGCTGCAAAAATTGGTGGAATAACTAATTTTGTTACAACAGCACAAGTAACAAAATTAGTTGGTAATTATAAGCCTATGGGCACTGTTCCGCATGCTTTAATCCAAGCTTTTAATGGTGATTTAATTGCAGCTTTGAAAGCTTATCAAAAGTTTTATCCAACTGATAAATTAGTGGCTTTAGTTGATTATAATAATGATGTTATTACTGATACTTTGCAAGTAGCACGTGCATTTTCAAATTTATATGCAGTTCGTGTTGATACTTCTCAATCATTAATCGATAAATATTTTCTTGGAAAAGAAGATAAGTATCCAAGTAGTGAAATTAATGGTGTTAATAAACACTTAATTCGTGCTTTACGTCAAACTCTAGATAAGGCAGGATATCAACATATTAAAATTATTGTTTCATCAGGATTTAATGTTCAAAAAATCCAGGATTTTGAAAAAGAAGGTGTTCCTGTTGATATTTATGGCGTTGGGGAATCGTTGGCAAAAATTAATATTGGTTTTACTGGTGATGCTGTTCAATTAAATGGTGTTGATCAAGCAAAGGTTGGGCGGAGTAATATTACTTCGAATCGACTAGTTAAAAAATAAGAAATGTTTTATAATATATGTAAATAAAGGGGGTTTTCATGATGAGCGAAAATAAAAACCATAAAATAGAGTCTTATTATAATCATGATGATGCTTATCCTCATTTAAAACAAGAACGAAAACAATATCAAAATGAAAACAAAAAAATTACAATTGAAAATAATAAGAATAAATCTCCTTTAACATCGTTATGTGAAGTTATTTCACCTTTATATGGAAAAAAATTAGATGGTGCTGATGAATTTAAAGTTAATATGTCGCATTCATATAAACAACAAAAAGAAAATAGTCCCATAACTTTGATTGAGGATGTTATTGCTCAGCGGGTGAGTGAAAAGAAGGCGGAGTTAGTAAAAATTCATATTATTGAAGAAAAAATTTCGTCTTTTGGTAAAACTAACATTGAACCATATTTTCGAAAATATGATCCAGTTACAAATAAAGAAATTATTCCATCAACTTTAAAAACTAAAAATAAATTATCTGAACCAACAGCACAAACGGTATCATTTTTATTAAAGCCACGAAAAAGTGGAGCAAATATTTTTGGCGATAGAACAGCTGAGTTAAAAGCAGAATTAGAACAAATTAAAGAAAAAATTCGTAATCCAATGCCACAACATAATGTTGATGATTATGAGCAAACAGCAATGTTTGAAGGAATTGAAGAGCAAAGAGAAATTAATGAACAGATTCGCAATGCAGTTGCTGAAGCTTATCATATTGATGATAATTTTTCTGAAGATATGCCATTAGAGCAACGTTGTCGATTAATCCAACATAATTCAACAAAAGCGGGAGCAGTTAGATTTAAAACGCTACTTAATTTACAAGAAAATAATTTAAATAATCAGTTTCTTCGTCGCCCGAAACCATTATCACAAAATGCATCAGGATATCATAAGAAATTGCATGATTTACGAAACAGTGATTCTGAACCAGATATGAATCACGTTAAAGAATATCATACTAATCGTAATCCTTATTTATCACGCATGTTAGAAATTGAAGAGCAAACAGCAAAGGAAGCAGAAGCAAAACGTCGTGAACGAATTAAAACACAAATTAATAATGTTCAAAGAGATAATGAAAATAATAATGAATAGGTAAGGAAAATTTTAAAAACTGATAGGGTGGTTAAAAGAATGAACAGGGGAATTAAGCAATTTTACTGTTGTTAATTTTTTTTTAAAATCTTTATTATAAAAAAATAATTTAAAAAATATTATAAAATATTAGTATGAATGAAATTATCAAAACACATATATTTAAATAATTTAACAAAAAGATAGGAATTAATTAAATGAATAGAAAAGTAAAAAAACAAACAATAATAATCGGAGGAACAACTTTTGGTGTCTTAACAACAGCAGGAGCTATTGCAGGTATTGTTTTTGGTATTAGACATATAAATATGGTGATTTTGAAACTGAAAAAAGCCAAATATGAGAAATGGTTAAAGAAACATCCAAGGATACTGCCCATGTTGTTTTTATTAACGGATTTGCTGGTACATCTCTTGTTGAAAAGTATTTATTTGAAAGTGTTAAAGGTAAATTTTCGATTGATATTATTCGTAGTTATATGGTTTCAGGTCGTGCAAAAAATGAGCAAGAACGTGTTGCTAAATATAATTAATAGTTTTCACACAATAATTTAAATAACCAAGTTAATGTTATTGATAAGCCTAATAGATTGTCGCATATGAAATCGTATTTTTGGTTTAATGATAAAAAAGAAATTATTCATTCTTTTACAGGTAATGGTAATTTTTCAAAATCTGCCTTATTAAAGGTCCCATCTTATAAAGAAGTTTTATACAATATTAGGGAGTGTTGCATATAAACGAGTATTACTTAATTTATTTAAGAACAAGAAACTTTTTTCTTTTATAAAAAAATAATAACACAAAAAAAAAAAAAAAAAAATACAAAAAATAACTTCATATTTTAACATACTAAAAAATAGTTTAAAAACTAAAATTAAATTATTTTAAATTAACTAAAATTAAATCGCATAATTTTTAAATCCAAAATATTTTTAAATGTTGAAAATAAAAATGTTTTATTCCCATATCTCAAACAAGATTTTACAACTCTTGAAACATCACTTTCAGCAGATACCGCCAATATTTCACTCTTTATTTTGATTTAAAATACCATTTTTTAAATTAATAAAATATCTTAATTTAATTCTTTCATTTTGCAATGATTTTAAAAAAGTTATAAATTCGTCGTATTTTCCTTGTAAAAATAATTCCTTTGCGTGTAAATAATTTTTAAAGGATTCTTTACTACGATTACTACAATATATATTATTCTTTAATTCTCTTATTGCATGAAATCTATACAAATATAAATATACCATCTAAAATTTTAGCAGTTTTTTTTAATTCATTTAGCACTATCCCCACCAATAATTAATTTAATATTTTCATAATTTTAAAAAAATTTTTGAATTTGTTTTTTAATAAATAAAGCATTAAATTCTGCTCCTAGAGTTTTCTTATTAAGAAAAAAATAACAATATTTTTTATTTAAAGATTTATTATTTTCTTTTCCAGTATTAAATGAAATTATTCTAACAGTTTGCAAATAAGATTTATTATTTTTATTTTTTAAAGTTACATGCGCATCATCCAAATTGATATATAAATTTTCTCAATTTTTTAAATCTATTTTTTTATCTTTTCTTTTTATTAATGCTTTTTGTAAAATACGTGAAACAGATGAAAAATGCAATTTACAATATACAATTTAATATCTAATTATTTGTATTTATCAGAAAAATAAAAGTAATGTGGATAAATTTTAAAACCATTATTCGCTAATAAACCATATTTTTTATTATATCCTTGTGTATAAGTATTATTTTCTAAATCAAAAATTGTTCGTAAATAATCTTTATAAAAATTTTGAAAAACCATAAACATACTATTTAATAATTTTTTAAATTGAGTTTTATTAATATTGCTTTCCTCAATTAAAATATCTGTAAAATTAACTAATTTTAAACCAAAAAAGTTAATTAAAACCGTATCATATTTTAAATTATCAATATATCCACTTTCAATAAAATTACTACGATTTTGAAATACTGGAACTAAAGAATGAGCAAAAAATGCTTTTAAAAATTTATTAATATCAATTTGAGCTTTCATCTGTTCAAAAATCTCTTTACCAGTATTAGGAGTATTACCCTGATAATAATTATATGTTTCAGCACTAAAATTAAATGTATTTTCCTTATCTTTCATAAAAGAAAATAAAAAACCTAAATCATCAGTATACCGATAATTATTATAATCATATCCATTTCAATATTGCTTAAGATGTGTTAACTCTAAACTCCCAGCAATAATATTTTTTCGTTCATCAATCGTTAAAATCATTCGATAAATTGATTTTTTAGTTAAAATAATACCAATACTAGACTTATTCAAATTATTAATAATTTCAAAATCAAAAATAATTCTTTGACTACCTAAATTTGGATCATCATAATCTAGATTACCACCTTGTTGAACTCGAATATTTTCTTGCACAATAGCATTAATATATTTTAATAAAAAAGAATGAGTATTTTGATAATTAGTATCAGTCCAAAAAATAACACTGCCAGTATCTGTATCAACATCTGGTGTTTGTGGTTCATTAGTTCCATCTCAATAATAAATTATTGCTTTTGAACTTCATGCTCAGGTATTATTAATATTTTTTGCATCTGTTTTAATTATATTTCATTGTTGGATTAGATATGGATAAATTACAATATATTTCCTATCATCTTCTTTTACATATTTATTTTTATCAGTAGAAGTAATTATTTTAGATGGTACTAAAACATCATTAACCCTAGGAATTAACTTTCAATTTTGAAACTTTAAATTAACTTGTTGCAAATTATCAACACTTTTTTCTAATTTATTTATAATTGTTAAAGAATATAATTTTGATGTACTATTTTAAACAGTTGAACCTAATTCATTATATTGTGTTGATGTACCATGAATAGCATAAATTGATAATTTAATAGCCATAAAAAAGATCACAAAATAAGCAATTGTTGTTTTTGTCATTGGCAATTTAGTATTTCAAATCACATCAAAAATAAACAAAAATACATCAAAAATAAAACTAAAAATTTTGTCTCAATTACTACTTTCTGATAATAAATTAATCATCTTTACCACTTCCTTTTTCTTTTTTAGGTTTTAAATTCTTTTTCAAAATATCAATATTAAACAATTCTAAGCGTTGTTTATTATTTAATTTTGATATATCTTTTCAAAAATATTCTTTTTTATTAATAACCTCATCGTTTTTCAAATCACGAACAAAACTTAATCAATAACTATCGTATTTATTAGCAAATTCAAGCGGAATAATTATCTTAAAAAACCGAATTCCTAATCCAACATCCGACTTATGTTTTGCTCGTTTACCTTCTGACAATCGTTCAACTGATTTTGTTTTTCAAATTTCATAATCAGTAATATCTTGAAAAATACCAATTCGCATAATAAAAAAACGATTAAAAATATTAAATCCTTTTTAACAATTGGTTTTTTAAGTGAAATTGGAATAATAATACCACTTGCTAATTGCCTAATATTCTTTCAAATCATACCCTCACGCTGAGCAGTAAACAAAGCACGATGTCCAAAATGTCTTGCTAAAACAATTCACGGTATCTTACCACTATGAACTTTTTTCTCATCGTGCAGACTAGTTCCAACAATATATAAATAACTTTCATCAAATAAAATAACACTATCATCTGTAGGAACTGATTTTGTTCGATCAGTAAAATCCAAATTTTTAAATGTTAAAACTTTAACCTTGTCATCTTCTAATGGATAATTACTATAAATTTCATTTGTTAATAATTTCATAGACTGAGACAAATAAGTTAAAAGTAATGTTTTACCTGTTCCTAACTTGCCAATGATAACTGACAAAGGGTTATCTTAAACAAAATCAACTAACCTAAATGAATTTAACTGATAAAAAATATTTTTTCATAATCATCCAAAAATATACACATTGTAAAACAAATAATACTCAAAAAACTAAGCCGGTGTAATTTAAAGAAATAATTTAAAATAATAAATCAATTAAACTAAACAAAACCATTGAACCGCTAATATAACAATAATTTTTTAAAAAAAATACAAACTTTTTCATTATTTAAAATACCCAACTATTTTAAAAATCATTTACAATAAAAACCAAGTTAAAAACAAAATTACAATTCAAACACCAACCATCAAAGTTAAATATTCATTTTGTGTTAAATTTAAAGTTGTAATATTTTCAACATTTGTTTTATCTATAAACAAAAAGACATGAATAAAAAACTCTTTTAATTTTTCTCAATCATTTTGCATTTTTAAAAACTCCACATTTTTTGAATAAGTTTAAAAAACATTCCAAAAAATAAAACGATAAATAATACAAACGATATAACATATATAAAATCGGGAGCATTTGAACCAATAATATAACTTACAAATTGAACTCAATAATTATATAAACTCATTTAATTTAAATCTTTCAAATCATTAATTAATTCTTGGTCTTTTTCAACAGTTCAATTTGTTAAATTATTATTGTTATTTGTTTTTACTTTTTGAGGTTCAGCAGGGAATAATGCTTTTTTCATTTGTGTAAAATAATTTTGTTTATATTGATTATATAAATTAATTATTTCTGTTCCAGTTAAATATTTTCAAATATTTCGTTTTAAATTTTCATCATATTTTACAATAGGGTAAGAATTATCATAAATCAAACCAATAGCTACTTGATCAAAATGTTTTTGATTAGGATAAATAAACTTATTACTCAATCAAAAACCGATATGACGATTATGATTAGGTAAATTTATAAACGAAGCTTTATCTGTTCTAAAAACTACAAATTCTGTTCGAATAAAATAATTTTGTAGGTTAATATTCTTTTTATAAAAACTCATAAAAACACCTTACTTTCCATATTATATTTACACAATGCCGTATTAGGACCACTTTTATAACTTGGTTTATGATACATTACTCAAAACAAACTACCAACAAATTTTTTATTCAAGATAGAATGACAAATTTGACATTTACGTTTAATAATTAATCATACTCCTTAAAATTTGTAATAATTAATTCTTGGCCAAGTTTTGGATTTTTATTATGACAATTAGTAGAACTATAAACTCATTCAAATTCATTAATATTAAATTCTTTAAACAAGTCTTTAATAAATTCAGTATTATCAATACTTAAAATTCATTTACCTTTAATGTTTAAAATATTATCTTTTAGTTCATAAAAGTTCATTTTTGAATGTTTATAAACTCTTTCTTTATTATAAAAATATGGTGGATCTAAATATCAAACAATATTTTTATCCATATAATATTTATTAATAATATGGCGCTGTGTATATATAAACGGCAAATTTATATCTTATTAAGTTAATAATAAAATATTTTTAATAAATTGCTACAACTTTTTCAGAAAAAATTAAATTTTTGTAATTTTATCTTATTTTATTCATATTTAAGCACACTAAAAAATAATTTATTAAATTTTAACTAATAAATTTATTTAAAATTTTGTAAAAACATTGTCTTTGCACTTAGTCAATTTAAACATGGTCGGAGTTTATCATTTATAACATTAACTACTCAATCTATCATTTTTTGACTAATATTAGTAAAATCAATTCCCTTAGAAAGTCAATATCTAAATTCACCGTTCATATGCTCAATTAATGGTTTTTCTTGTGGTTTACCGGGGTCACAAAAATAAACTTGTGTTTCAGCAAATATTTCGATTTCTTTTCATTTACTAAATTCTTTTCCACAATCTGTTATTATTCCTTTAATTTTTCCAATTAAATTATTATTTTAGCAATATCTTTAAATTTTTCTAAAACTTCATTAGCAGTATTATTTTTTAATTTCATTACAAAATAATTTTTACTTGATTGTTCTATTAAAACTAAATTACTAGATTGATGGTCTTTTCCTACAACAGTATCCATTTCAAATCATCCAACATTAGAAACTTTATTTTCAATATCTCAAATTGATTTAAAGTTAGTTAATTTACCACGATTATCAGTTTTTCCTTTTGTTTTATATTTTTTACCACGATGGGGTAAATTTTCTTTTTTTAATCCAAATTCACCTAAGCGAATTCATTTATACAATGTTTTAACACAAGCAGAAAATTTAACACCAAACTCCAAGAAATAACGATAAATTAATTGTTCGGGTGTATCGTGGTATTTATTAAATCTTATTTTAATAAAATCTAAGCTGCTCTTTTGTAAATTTAGGTAGTTTTTTAATGCATTTTTTACGTTTTTGTTTATAATCTTTTTGTGCTTGATATGGATTATAATCTTGTATATTTTTAAATCGATTTATTTCTCTTTTAACAGTATTAACTCCACGACCCGTTTGTCGTGATATTTCAGATAAATTAATTGTGCCATTTTTCTTTTTACAAGTATCAGATAATAATAAATCTTTAAATAAATATCGTTCATCAAATATTAAATGTTTAAATTTTCTTATTTTTATACAAATTCCTTTCATTTTTTCTTATAATATATTATATATAAAATAAAGAGGTCAATAAATATGCAAGAATTTAGTAAAATTAATAACAAAAAACGAATTACTAGTTATAAACATTTAAATAAAAAATATGATTTAAATTTTAGTGACTATAATTTTGGTTTTGATTGAGAAGTATTTAAAGACTTTGTTGGAGATAGTTATGCCAGATATTTTACTTCGCCAAGTTTTTTTAAGTTTGTTTCAGCGGGGCGTGGTACTAATAAAACATGAAATCATTTAGTAGAAAAATTATTTTTTGCTTGTAATTTTACTGATGCTTCGTCGGTCATTTTACGAAGATATGCCAACACCCACGAAGATACTACATTTGGCGATACAATTAATGTATGTAACTATCTATATGATAAATATGGGATTGATATAGGACCCAACAATGAAAATGGCATTGTTTGACCTAAAAATGTTAAAGAAGGTGGCGAAATTGTTTTTCCTAGTGGTGTTCGAATTGCTTTTGCGGGTTATTCTAATGGTAATAAAATTATGGGGAAAGTTGGTAAAGGTAGTGGTATTATATCAGCATGAACTGACGAAATGATACATGCTGAAGAAAAAGAAATATTAACTGATAAAGAACTAGATAAAAGATATAATAATTTAAGAGTTTCAATGTTTCGTTCTAAAAGTTTAAAAGTGTCTTACGAAAAATACACGGATGAAAATGATAATGAACAATATAATTTAGATAATCCTATTCCAGTAAAAGAATTATCTTGGACATTTCAAGAATGAGACAACATAGCAAAACAATATATAACAGTTACAACATATTTTTATAAAACATATTCTAATCAATTTACCTTTAATCTTTTTGATAAATACCATATCTTTTATGAAAAATTTGTAACGCCATATTTACCTTTAAATGAAAGAATTAAAAATATTTTAAAAGAACACAATCAGGTATATTCAGAAAACAAACAAGCATTTAATGGTTTGGGTATTTTTAATTTGCGTTTAACTATGGGGGCTGTTTGAAATAAAATACCTGATATTACCAAAAAATTGTTTTAGCAAATAAAGAAGAATGACCCGATTTATTTGAACTTAAATATTACGATTTTGAATATAACGATAATGACCCCAGTATTTATGTTTTACGAAATTATCGTAAATATATTAAAGAGTATAATTTACAAGATTTTTATAATACAAATACAAAACAATATCAATTTGATAGTTATTCAATTGGTGTTAATTATGCTAATGGTAGTGAAGACCATACAGTATTTTTATTTAGTGGTTATAAAATTAATGAAAATAATGAATATGATAAATATTTAATTAAAGAAAATGTTGTTACCCCAAAAAACGCAATGAATTTAAATGAAATAGTTGAACATTACGGACAATGAATAATTAACTGTTTTGATAAATTTGATGGTTTTGAATATGCTACATTTCATTATGATATTAATGCTCATGACTTTATGCAAAAATTACAAGAAGATATTTACCCTTTTTTAGGTTATAAAATTAAGATGTTTAAAGCCAAAAAACATCAGACATCTCTTAATAAAGAAGCGGGAATAATTAATCGTGTAACATGAATAAGAAAAATGTTTGTTCAAGGCAAAATATATGGTATATTATATAACTTCCCATTTTTAGATAAGTGTATTAGTGAATTAAGATTTAGCGATACCAAAACAAACACACCCGACAGTAAAATGTACCACGATCCATATGATGCTTTGTTTTATGGTTCTTATCCGTATCGCTTTAAACAACAAATCAACAAAAAGTTGTTATTACTACAGATAAAAACATTTGATCTTCGGGAGTTGTGTTAAATAATAAATTATATATTGCTTCAGATGATAATAATGTTTATGGATATGATCCTTTAGAATTAATTGAATCTGAAATCATTAATATTCAAGAACAAATAAAAAGAGGATTATATTTATACTATAAAAAACAAAATCCTAGTTATGAAATTAAAAAAATTTACAATATTAATTTAGAAAATTTAACATTATCTGATGTTACTTTAGAACAAATACAAAAAAATAAATCATCTAACTTAGAACAAGATATTAATGATTTTTGTAAAGATTCTGACTCAACATTTATAAATAATAGTAGTATCGAACAAACACAAAATACAGTTTCTTGTTCTAAACAATTAACAGAAACAAATACATTTCAAAAAATGAATGGATTTTCTAAATCAGAATTAACATCAAATACTGAAAATTGAAATTGAAATTGAAATGGTAAAGTTACAGTAAAAACTAGTAGTAATGGTGGTGTTCCACTTGTTTTTGGTGCAAAACTTGAAATTGCGGTTGAAGTTGGAGAGGGTAAAACATGAGGGGGATCAAAAAATTATATTATAGGAGAAGTTACAAATTCTTCTAATACAGAAATTAAAACAACTACTGAAACTATGACAATAAATCTCCCTTCTCAACCAGTAAAAATACCACCACATAGTAAAATTTCAATTTCTGTTAATGCCTGAAAGAATAATATAGTACTTATTTTAAGTTATTATCAAAAAGTTCAAGGTATGGTTAGTGCCGATTTCCTTGATAAAAACAATAATAGAACAACAGTTTCTATTTCAATAAAAGATGCTATGTCTAGCTTACTAGAAAATAATATTTTACCTTCAAAAATTATAATAAATAATGATAATAGCATAAAATTTTCTTATGATATTAAAAGTCAAAAAGAAATAATTATGCATCAGACTCAAATTGGAGAAGCTATTCCATTAAATTTATATGAACAAAATGAAACATTTAAAAATAACACAATGGGCGTAGGGTTATAAAAAATTAATATGAAAAAAATATTAACTATTTTGGGTACAATAACTTTAATAAAAACAAGTAGACTAAGTTTAGTTGCTTGTGATAAAAAAATGAATATACACTAGAAAAATTAAAAAAAGAAAAGGAAAAAAATAATATAACTACAAAAGATGGTATTTTAGAATGAATAGCATCACAAGAAAAACCGTTTAATGAAGTTGATAATAAATATTATTTTGTTGTGTGAAAGGGCAAAACACAATGATATACAACAAAGTTTCTTAATAATGAAAAAATAAATCAACATGGCAGAAAAGTATTAAAAGAAAAAGACGGATATGAGATTGGTTTATATTGTTATAGTAATTTTAAATATGAAGTTGATTTATTTAATTATGAACCATCTAAAATGACAAACTGACCTTGAAGAATTGACAAAGGAACTTATTTTAAATCTGTTTATCGTTGAAATGGTGATAAACAAAAATTACCTAATTTAATTATTGATAAAAACTGTAATGTAAAAGTTAATAACTAATAAAAAAGTCATTTTAATAAATGACTTTTTTAAATATCTAATGTAATTAATGATAGTTTTTCATTGTTTTTATTAAATAATTCTAAATTATTAATATTAATTTCTTCTTTTAATAGGGTGATAAGAAAATATTATATTATTTGATTGTTTTTAAAAATCAGCAACCGCTTTATTTGAATAAGATTTTTCATCTTCAACACCATTTTTTCAAAGATATCAGGTGTCTTCTTCTATTAATTGAAGATATGTATTTTTATCTTTACCACTAACTTTGGTTTCAATAGGACAACTTTTAATTAATTCTAAATTTATATATTTTCCTGCAATAGTTTTTTCATTTGATTTATCAACAGAAATATTTATATCATAATTTCCATAACCCCATATACCCGATATTTCAATTTGATTTAAATTAAATAGTTTTTGATGCTTATCAAAAATTATTTTAATATTATCTACAACTAAATTTTTAGTTATTCCCCCTCAATCTGCCTTAGAATAAAGCAATTTATATCATTGTGAAAAATAATTTAAATAATCTTCTATTTTGTCATTAGAAACAATTAAATTAGTTAAATACTTACCATATTATCCATCTGATAGTTTAATTTCAGCAGGAATTAAAGACGGAATGTTATTTGTTTCTAATTCACTTGTTATTGATAGTCAATTAAAATAATTTGTTTCTAATTGATAAATGGAGTTTTCTGAAATATCTTTATTTTTTATAATTGCTTTAATTTCATCATTTTTGTTGTTATTATTCTGATGTTTTAAATTTCATTTTATAATTTGCACTGTTGTTGGGTCAATACTTGGTGTATTTGGTACACCCTTTATTTCACAACGATAAACAGATTTAAAATAATTTCCTTTGTCAATTCTTCAAGGTCAGTTTGTCATTTTAGATGGTTCATAATTAAATAAATCAACTTCATATTTAAAATTACTATAACAATATAAACCAATCTCATATCCGTCTTTTTCTTTTAATACTTTTCTGCCATGTTGATTTATTTTTTCATTATTAAGAAACTTTGTTGTATATCATTGTGTTTTGCCCTTTCACACAACAAAATAATATTTATTATCAACTTCATTAAACGGTTTACTATCTGCATAAACTTCTTTTCAATAATTTAATGGCGATGGTGGAATGGGACCACCAGAAAAATTAAAATACAATGAATTTAACTCAATTATACATTTTTTAAATTTTCAATAATTTTCATCTTTTTTATCAGGTTCAGGTATTGATAATAATTCAAAATAATAGGGGGCAATTAACTTAATATCATCATTATAGCCTTTGTTGATTGCATATTTGCTATATGTATAATTTGAAAGCATATAAATAATTTGTTTAAATATTTTGATAACTTTCTCATTAATAAGAGATGGGTTTTTGAACTTTCATTCTTCAAATAGACCATCAATAACATCTTCGGGTTTTTGTCCTTCGAATTTTTGGCGTAATTCCGCCGCTTTATTAGTAGGATTACCTTTTTCATCGTATTTTGCACCTTGAAATTTTCTATCATAATTATAACGATATGTTAGATAATTTAATAAAACAATATTTAATTTTTTAACACCTAATAAACCTAAAATATCTTTTCCTTTTATATAATCTTTGACAATACTTCATGGTAAAAAACTTTTGGTAAATCAATATTGAAATACTCTTAAATTAGAATTAGTTTCAATTGGCATTGATAACAAAAGTACTAGGTTGGCATTCTGAATAATTGACTGGGGATAAGAATAAACACCATTGACATTGCCTCAACATTTTATATTTCCAAATAACATTGATTTAGAGGGTATTTAATCTCAATACCAGTAAATACTGTATCTTCGGGCAATGATTTTTGTAATACTAAATGAATACTATTTTGATTTTTTCATTTAAAGTCAGTTATTTTAATTAAGTGAGTAGATTTAATAATGTCAACACCATCGGGTGTATAAGGGCGTTTATATTCTTCAATGATATAACATTCATTTTTATTGTCTTCACTAATTGGTTCATTAATATATACTATTTTTAAATCTAATGCTTCTAAAAATTCTTTATCTTGTTTTGAAATATCATTAATTAAAATATCTTTTTCATCAATCATTACATAACTTGTGCTATTATCTTGTACTGTGGTATTTTGTTGTATTTCTAATTTAAAGTTAAAATAGCTAATTTCATAACCAGTTATTTTAATATATTTATCTTTGTCAATAAAACCGATCTTAACGCTATTTTGAGAGTAGTTTAAGATTGGTTTTTGCTTTGTATTAACAAGATTATTAATTTTATAAATGTATAAGGTTCTGGCAGGGTCTATAGTAAATAATTGTTCTAAATCAGGGTCGCTGTATTGCGATTGATTAGCAAAATCCAACGGAATACTATCAATTGAATAGTCAATTGGTTCATCTTTTTCTGCTAATTGTGCTAACATTTTTTCAGATGGTTTTAACATTATTCTTGTTCTCCTTCTTCAATAAGCGTATTGATAATAGTTTCGTTGTTTTTTAATTGTCTGTTTAAAGTGGCATTTACTGGTAAGTGAACATCAACAATTAACTCGTCAATATTTTTAATATTAAATGTTCTACTATTTAAAATTGCATTATCATATTTAATTAACTTAATAATAAATTCAGTTAATTTAATTTCTCTAATATATATCATTTGTTCGTATGATGCGTTTGTTTGAATATTTACACCAGCAACTTCCGCCTGAGTTTGTTGGGCCCCCTTAGCAATTGCGGGGACATGATGGCGATTTATTTTATAGTAATTAGTTAATAATCAATCGTATATTTTGGTTAATTGTTCACCTTTAAAATTACCAGCAATATAGTATACTGGTTGAAAATTACTATCGGGGTCACCTTCAACTAATAACAAGTCATTTTCAAAAAATGAAGCCAACATTTTACTAATTTCTTGGTCAACAACACCAGTAACCCCATTAGTATTAATGGTAAATTTACCACTATTTAATAATGGGTCTAACATTATCTTTTCAGCAATAATATCTAAAATACTAGCAAATTGTTTACCATAACGAGCAGAAGGTTCGAAATTAGGGTTATTAGGAATAATTTCAATGGGAATAAAATCAATTGGTAATATTTCTTCTCTTTGCAATGTTGTATAGTTATTTCATTTAGCATCATCAATATATAAGTCGGTAATAGTACTATATAATTGTATTTTTAACTTTCTAATAACTTTAACTTGTTTAGTTACAGCATCAATCTCTATTTTTTCAGTAATAAAAATACTCTGGTCATTTTTAATATAAGGGTCATAATCAAAAGTGCAAGATACTAAATTACCTAATTCATCATACTGGTCATTGTAAAAATCAATAGTAATAAAATTAAGTTTTGAATTATTAGCAAAAATAAAATATGCACCCTTACCATTTTTATTAATTTTATATTTGTTATATCAATTCTTATTAGTAAAGTCTTGCATTTTTAAAAATTTATTAATTAATTTAGTGTCTAAATACTGTTTATTAATTGGATTATAAATGCTAATTTCTAAATCACGTGGATTTAAAAAATTAGCATTATCTTCACAAATTCTTTTTTCTAAAATTTCATTATGTTTTTGAACAGTAACATTTTTACGATTAGTAATCGTTGATGCTAAATTAAGATAATAACTATCAATATCATATTCTTTTTTTAATTTCTTTTTTGCCGGTAACAATCCCATTTATAACGCCTCTTTATTTTGTATCTTCTTTTTTAATAACATTTTCAATACTATCTTTATTTTGTTCTTTTTTATGTGTTTTGATAAATCTAATTGTTTCAATAATTAAAACAATTACCCCAAAACCATTAAGCATTGCACCAATAATTACATATGCAGGTCAACCAATTCCTAATTTAGTAGGTCCTATAAAACAAATAATAATTCCTGCAATAAAAAACAATGATAAAACTCCAAAGATTTTTAAAAACATAACGACATCTTTAACTTCTACTTTTGGCATAAAAACATCTCCTTCCTATATGGGCGTTACTTCACCCTGATATTCATAAATACTACCTTCAAAATCAATTCTCATATTATTATTTTCATCTCAAAAATATATTTTATTATCACTATTACTAAAATAAACTCAGTAATTAAATCATCTTCAAGATTTTGGATTGTAAAATTGAAAATTATTAATTTAAAAAGTAATTTGACTACTAGATATTTTAAACAAAGACTTAGGTCCAGTATAAATTTGTCAATCAGTAATTTTAACAGTAGGATAAATAGAATAAAACTTTAATATACTTAACGAAGTATTATTATCAATTTTTTTCCATAAGAAATTGTTATCATATTTAGTGACATTATATACTGATTTTCCTATTGGTACTTCTTCATCTGTTGACTTATCATTAATAATTTTTGTAATTGGTACTTGAATATTATTTTGTACTTCTCTGACTATTTTTGTAAATCTTGGTATATCTTCGGGTTTTGGATCATTATGAAAACTTAAATCACCATATATGTATATATCTTTAGAACTAACATATCTTTGACAAGCTATATAATCAATTTCTAGATTAGAATTTTTTGTTAATTTATCTTGTTTTTTATCTAAATTTTCTTTTGTTTCACTTGATAAATTATCAATTTTTTTATCTAATTTATAATCATTTTCTATTCTTTCAGTTTTTTCTTTTTCTAATAAAGCATTAACTTCTAATTGAGTATAATATGCTTCTAAATCTATCATAGTTAAATCAATACCTTCTTCTTGAAAAGTACGAAACATTTTCTTTAAAGTTGTTAAATTAGCAAATGATTTTGCATAATTAGGTAATAAACCTTGTCATGTTGTCATTGGGTCATTTTGTGAAGAATAATTAATATCACCAACACTCATATTTGCCGAAGCAAAAAACTCAATTGGAATGCGGTTAAATTTTCAATGTTCAATCGTAATAAACACCATATTAATACAAATTTTCTTTAATAATGGATCTTTAAATGTTTCAAACTTTAGTTTTGAAAATAGATAGTTTAAGTAAGAATTAATCATATTTTGGGCTCTTAAAGCAAATGTTTTAAATCATAATTCTACATCACCTTTAAAAAACTTATTATAACGAACTGGAACTTGTGTAATTTTACCTGTCATTGGAATAAAATTATTATAATTTTCCAAAGTAACATTTTGTCATAATTCATTTAACATTTAATCATCTCCTTATCATTTACTTTTTTTAGAATATATTTTCTTTAATATAAATTTTTTACTATTTAGTAATGTTTTTGTTTTAATTATTTTGTTTAAATCTTGTTTTGTTCTGAGTTGTTTATATGCTTGAAATACTAGTCCATTACCTAACAAACTAGTAACCGCACTATCTTCTAGCGTATTTAACAATTTATCTTTATTAAAGTTATTTTTAAATTGTTCTTGCATTTTTAATATCTTAGCAATTGTCCGATATATTTTAAAACTATCTTTTACTACTTGCTGATAAGCAAGTGGGGCAAAAGAAACTAAATTAAACAAACTTGTTTTTTTAAAATCCCCAACCAATAAACCACTCACTGTTCATATAAAATTTAAACGGTTCAGGAGCCAAAACAAACTCTTCTGCTTTGATTAAAGTTGTCATAACGACAATAGGGACATATTTAGGATTTTTATAATATATTGTTAAAGCAACTTCACCCGCAACTGATAAAGGAACAATTTTAACTGCTAAAAAAACATCAGAACCATAAGCAAAAGGTAATAATTGACCTTTTTTAATAGCCTTAGTTTCAAATTTAGATAATATTTTTTTAGTTTTATCAGTAATTTTACTAATTACTTTTTGTTTAATAGTAATTATTTGTTTTTCAATTGGGGCTAATAATTTTTTAGTTACTTTTTGAATATAAAAATTTAGGTTTAAATGATTTAAAATTTTATTTAATTTAATTGGTGTTTGATGAAAAATATTTAATAATTTATTATTATATACTTTACTGCCCCTCATTAAATTAGCATTTAATAGTAGATTTTTACCAACACCTTTTTATGAAGATTAGTCATAATGTTATATCACTCATTTTTCTTTGTTTTCTACTTTTGGTACGCCCCCAGTATTAACTGTTTGTACCTTAATTAATTCATCATAAACACTTTGCAATTGTGTTTTAATGATTTCAATATCATCAGTAATATCATAAGACTTTAATAAAACATTTTTAAATTTTTCATTATCAGTTAAAGAATTAATAAAGTCAATTACTTCAATTTGCTTTAATTGAATTGTTTCTTGTTCAATTTGTGAAGTTAATTCAGTATTTTTTGTTTGTAGTTCGTTGATTTGCTGATTATTATTTTCTAAATTACTTGCATTAAATTCTTCAACTTCAGCAGTATTTTCTAAAATAATTTCAGCAGTTTTAATATCTAAACTACCATCTTCATTTTTAATAGGTTAATTACTTTCATCAATAAGAACATATTTTACATTTTTTAATGCCATTGTTTTTCCTCCTTTTTTTAATATTTGTATTTATTCTTTTTCTAATCGCTTTTTGTATAATTTCAAAACTATCTACTCTAAAAGACAAAAAATAGCGTTTAGTTTTTATATTTAACTGATTAAATACTGAGCCTTTAATTTTTATCTCATCATCTTTTTTTAATTTCAAAAACTCAGTTAAAATAGATGGGTTATATATTGATAATGTTGAGTAATTTAATCTTTCTCACTGACATTTAGCCGAACAAGCATCAACTTCAACACCACCAGCAACCAGTGCCTTAATCTTAGTTTTAATCGGATTTTCATGTAATCTAACAGTTAATTCTAACTTATTAACTTTTTTATTTTTTATTTTAGGTTTATTAGTTATTGATTTTTTAGGTAAATTACTTTTTGTTTGAGACATTATTTAAGATCCTTATTAGATAATTTGTCATATTTTGAACTGTCAACTAATATTCAATCGATAGAACCTGTTGAATATGGATTTTTGTAAAAATCTTCTTTATATAATTGTTTTGCTTCTAAAGTATATTTTACATTCTAAATCTGCCACATCTTGTTTTAATTTAGATATTTCTTTATTTTTTTCAGCAAGTTCTTTTTTAAGTGTTTCATTTTCTTCTTTAATTTTGTTAAATTTAATTGATTCTGTTATTGTCATTATTTATCACTTCTTTTTTTAAAAAATATTGTAAATGTTTTCAAGCATATAATTCGTGCTCTGTCATTTTAATATTTCCTTTATAAATATAATTTTTCTTAACAACTGGCGATTGTAAAACATAATTTAAATTAAATAGATATTTACATAAAACTTTTAAACCACCAATAAATTTAGGAGTAGATAATGGATTTTTTATTTTTAAACCCTTTTGAAGTTGATAATCTTCAATTATTACAATAACTTTATTTAAATAAGAACAAATTTTATTTTTAAACTCATTTAATATTAAATACATATTATTTATTGCTTCTTCATCTTCATTTTTAGAATTAAAAGTAATATTATTAATTATTTTCTTTTGCAAAACATTATAAATAATCATACCAGTTTGTCCAATTCCAGCAGGGTCAATTGCAATAATATATTTTAATTTATTTGTTTTATTTTTTTGTCAATTTGTAATATTTTTCATCCATCTGATGCTAAATCTAAAATATCGTTAATTTTGTAATGTTGCATATAAGAAGCAATTACATCTCAATTGTTTTCAAATAAAATTAAGTACATTTTGGCTCATTCTAAACATTGCAAATCATAATGCTTTTTATGATGTGAAATACGACAATTAACAGGCTGATAATTAACTCAATCAAATGACGTTGTTATTTCATTTCAAGTTTTATTAATATACAAACTTTTATATTCTGTCATTTATCTATACTCCTTAATTATTTTTATTTGTTGCTCAAATTTCATCATTAATATCATTTACAGTTACTAGATAAGCTCGTATCATTAATTCTTGTAATTTATTTTTAATTTTTTTATTTCATTTTTTCATCAAATATTTTCCTTTCTGTAAAAAAACATAATATTCCTTTATTGGTTAATATTTTGATATTTAGTAAATAATTTATTTTAGTATTTAATTACTTCGCCGCCCACTTCACTTTGAAGGTGAGCGGGGGGGATAAGATATTTTGATAGAGTTTACCCCCATACGGAAATAAACAAAGAAACAGTTTACCCAGTTATTAATTACGCTTCATCCATCCCTAGACAACTTTATATAAAGAAAATAACCTTTTGGAGTTCCAACCCTCTTGTTTTTTTAGTGTCCGATATTGTTTTTTTCGGTTTAACAGCACTCTTTTTATGAAAACAAGCCAAAAAACACGCGCTCTGACATTTCGCAAGTGATTAATCTTTCCGAGAATTAAAGAAATAAATAGGAGTAGTAAATCCAATCGCTTTCACACTTTCTTTAAGGCTTCGTGCCATAGATGAGTTATTCATCTTTAAGCATCAAAATATTAAATTTTAAGTGCCGCATTATTCATCGGATAATACCTTTATTGAAAGGATTTATAAAAATATCGTTTATTTTGTGTAGGGAAAACAGAATTTAATCTGTTTTTTTATGATAAAAGTTCTAAATTTAAAGATACTATCCGATGAATAATGCAAATAAATTTATGTTTTTTAATATAAAAATAAAAAAAACAATCTCACAAGAGTTGTTTTTTGCCGGTTCATCGTACAGGACGCCTATTTTTATAATCCAAATTATAGAACTCAATATTATTTTTAGGATCAACTAATAGTCTTCTAACATTTTGAATTCTCAATAATTTATTAAAATTAAAATTTTGTTGTAATCTTTTATCTGTTCAAGTTCCTCATTCTTTTCCGTTAAAAGTTAAAGCATTTTTAATTAAAAATTTTTCGCCTGTATTCAAACAATAATCATTTGCTATCTTTTCTTTCATTTCATTAATAGTTTTTGAATTAGGATATACCAATTTTTGTAAATAATCTAATTCGATTAAGTGAATCCCTTCCCGCCAAAAGTTAATCAAGTCACTATGTAAATCATTAAAGACTACTTTGTTACATAACTGCTGGTCTAACACATTTAAGCCAACTGAAGCACCGCCACAAAATAAATCTATAAATTTATCAAATTTAGCCAGTAATAATGCTTTAATTTTATCAAAGTGTTTAGCTTTTCCACCTGGCCAAGACAACGGACTAATAAATTTCATTCTAATCCTCCTTTACTATAAAATATTTAAATAATGTATATGTATTGTAATAAACATTGTTAAATATATAAAATTAAAAATTAAGGCACACTAAAAATAACTACTTAGTTTTAACTAATAGCTATTAAAATATAAAATTATACGTTTATAATTAATCAACTCACATAAAAGCTAGTGTGCCAAAATATATGAATAGCTATGGATCAGTTATAATAAATATTAAAAGCCTTTAACCATGACACGCAAAAAGTTTAATATTTAAATAATTACTCAAATTCCAAATGGAATTAAAATAATTCAAGCATTACTTAAAAAGGTCATTAATTGTGGTAACACAGCATAAACAGCATCTTTAACTTTCATCATTGCTTCTCCCAAACCGCTTCAAATAGAATCCATTCCACCTGAAATAGTAGGAGTATCTGTAGCTAGAAAATTAACAGCTGTTGTTAAATACATACTTAACATTATTCTTTATCCTCCTTGTTTTCAATTTCTTTTTTCTTTTTTCTTACCTCGAATTTGACGAATTTTTTGATAAATCGATAAACCAATTCAAGCAAGAATTCCTAAAATAATAACAATACTAAATATTCATGTTAACCATACTGGCATAATTTAATTCCTCCTAAAAATTTAGCTTGCGCGGCACGCTCCGCGTGTTCACTACGCTCAAAAATAAACAATATTGAATAAATTACGCGGATAATTTATTCATTTTCTTTTACATTATTAGTTACTATCTTATTAACAGTATTAATAACATTATCTTTTCCATACTTAATTACTAAGGACCGCAAAAGAAAATAATGTTTTGTTTGCATAATTTCAACTCCTTAAATTAAATTTTCTATACATAAAAGAAAAAACAAGATTATATCTTGTTTTTAACTAACAACCCGTATCTTTACAACGGTCCCCAATATTACAAATTATAAAGGTCTTGGTCGTGATATTTTTTGCGGAGGAATTAATGCAACAGAGCATGTTAGTGCAACACAAATTAGTGATTTATATCAATAAAATTGTGTTGGCTTTGATGTTAATGATAAGACAACCTATCAGTCAGAAGCAAATGTTTTGAAAGAAAAAAGCCAATTTAATGAGATTGTAAAAGCACATAAAACAAATGAAAAAATAAAGACAGCAACAGGACTATTAGTATTTACTGGTGATGGTGATATGAATGTTATTAAACGATATTTAGATGAAGCGGCAAAGGATAATATTAATTTAGATCTTTTTGTTGGTAATACTAGTGCTGGATATAATCCGATTCTTGAAGCAGAGTTATTAAAAGATGAAAAAAATATTAATCGATTAAATATTTGTGATACAATGCAAATAATGAAATATTAGCTTTTTGATCCGGTAGTGCTAATTTTAGTACAAATGGTCTTGGCCTTGACCCTAAAAAAGATCGTCCTTTTCGTGAAATTTTATTTGAAATGGCATTATCAGAACGAGATTGAAAAAATGACATTATTTGTAATGTAGTTGGTGCCTTTAAAACACCTCCAAGTCAGCGAATTAAAAATTTTTGTGCAAATTAGAGATTTAACATTAGGTTGTTAAATCTTTTTAAGTTATTAATGTATTGTATTGAATATATCCTAAAACTAAGCAAATAAATGATTTGACAATTAATTTGTAATATAAAATTAAAACAAAAGTAATTGGATTTTTTATTTTTAAAAAAAGATATAGAATAAAAGAAAAATTAAAAATAGTAAAAGAAGGATTGCAATCAAGTGTTAATAAAATAAATTATGCAATGTTTTAAATATTGTATATTCAATTAGTTAAAGAATCGATGGTGATAGTAGCTAAAAATTCACAAATAATTTTAAAATATTTTAATTAGATTTAATAATGCTACTATTTGCATCATAAGTAAATAGACTACTTATTTGTGATTGTTTAACTTCTACTTCTCCGGATCAAGGATCAGCAATTAAATATGTATATTCTTTAAATTTTTCTGATACTTGAATTCCATGTATAACAATAAGATGTCTTATCATATGGTTGTTTCAAGGATATTTACCATGCATACTTAATATAACTGGAAAATTATGCTTTAAACTATTATTTACATCATTATAAAATATTTTTTGTTATTTTTCGGTTAAACCATAATTGAGTCCTAATATTTTTCGTGTATATTTATGATTATTTTGGTTTGTGAATTTTTTTAAAATTGCAGGAATATTTCCTGGATAAGTTCCTGTTTTTATAGTTTGTAAATAATTTGCTAATTTTTCTTGTGATATTTTTTTATTAGCAACATAATTTATTATCATTTGTACACTAGCAGGACCACATCAATAATTTGTTTCTTGATAAAATAATTCAACGGGCAATGAAATTGATTTATGTTTTATAACATTTTCATTTTTTTCTTTATATAATGGTTCATAATTTTTAATTAAAGGTTCTTGTTTTCATTTATTTTTATAATATATATGCCGACAAAAAAGTTATAAAATATATTAATATAATATTAATTAAAATTAAAAATGCATTTATTATTCATATTTTTTTCATTTTTTCTCCTTAATAATATTTTATAAAAAAAGAAAAAGATAAGTATATTTTTAAATTTTTAACAAATTAATTGCAAATTTTTAATATTTTTTAACAACTTAATTTACATAATAATTAATAAAAGTAAAAAAAATACTACAATATCGTAAATTTTTGAGTATTTTGCATTAGTTACTGATTTTATTCTTTGATATAACATAAAACAAATTAATGTAAAAACTGGTTTATACTATTTTGTAAAGATAAATTATATATTGTTGTAAATTAGTATATATTAATTTTTATCATTAAGTTAACTAATTATTCTAATATTATTTAAAATAAATTATAAAATAAGTTATAATATAAAAGTAATATTTAATACGATTAAAAAAGGGTGGAAAAGAATGATATATATGTCAGCAACAAATGATAATTTATTAATTTCACAAACAATTTTAATCATTGTTTTATTATATTTAGCAATTGTTTTTTGCTGTTATGGCATTATTGCTGTGCGAAAAGTTGCAATTGCTGCTAAGAAATTTGATTATTTTGTTGAAGACTTAACTTATAAATCAGAAATGTTAAATTCTACTGTTGATACCCGTTGTTAAAGTTTCAAATTATATTCATGTTTTTGAAGCTTTTGCAAAACGAAACGTTAAAGCATGAATGAAAATTATTGCTCGTAATAAAGACATTGCCTATCGAATTGTTGATAAATTAAAAGATTTTGCTAATTCTGATGAGAAGGAATAATTATGGCATTTAAATTTGTTAAAACATTGGCAGTGATGGTAGTAGGAATGTTAATTGCTCCGAAAAAAGGTTCATAATTACGACAAGATTTCATTAATTTAGTTTAAAAATATAATCCACAACTTAAAAAATGGTTAATAAAATTGAGATTGTATGAGAAAAATCGCAAGGAATAAAATCAGATGAAGTTGCAGCTGATATTGAATTGCACATTAAAAATGTCAAAGGTGCAGTTGAAATTTTAGATTCTACTTCAACAAAAGAAATGGCTTATAAGACATTAAAGAAAATTGATAATGGTGCAGTTAAATTAATTAAAGCAGCAGCAAAAACACCTAATGTGTGCGCAGTAGCAAAAGATTTAGCAAAAATAACAGTTTCAGAAATTAACGCTGGAATTAAGGTGACTGAAGATTTGAAAAAAACATCAGCATCAATTTCTGAAAAAATTATTGAAGAAGGAAAGTCTGCTCCAATTAAAAAAGATTCAAAAGTAGATAAGAAATAACTCTAATAATTTAGAGTTTTTTAAATAGCAAAGGAGATAAATGATGGTAAAAAATATTTTAGAAGAATTAAGATGAAGAGGACTATTAAAACAAGTAACTAATGAAGCAAAATTATTAAAAGCGCAAGAATTAAAAAAAGGAGTTTATTGTGGTTTTGATCCAACCGGTGATTCATTACATGTTGGGCATTTAATTCAAATTATGTTATTAAAACGTTTTGAAATGTTTGGATTTCAACCAATTGCTATTATTGGTGGTGGGACAGGAATGATTGGTGATTCTAGTGGCAAAAAAGAAGAACGGGTATTGCTAGATGATAAAACAATTAAACATAATGTGGAAACCATTAGTAATCAAATACAACAATTAATTGGAACAAAAGTTAAAATGGTTAATAATTCTGAATGATTGCAAAAAATGACCTTAATTGATTTTTTGCGAAATGTTGGTAAAAATTTTAATATTAGTTATTTATTAGCAAAAGAAAATATTGCAACTAGAATTGAAGTTGGTTTATCATATACTGAATTTGCTTACACATTATTGCAGGCTTATGACTTTTATCAATTATATATTAATTATGATTGTGCTGTTCAAACTGGTGGTAGTGATCAATGAGGAAATATTACTTCGGGTACAGATTATATTTATAAACAAATTGGAGAAGATAATTTAGCTTGTGGTTTGACAATGAATTTATTAACAAAAGCTGATGGTTCCAAATTTGGAAAAACAGAATCAGGGGCAGTTTGATTAGATTCAAAAAAAATATCACCTTATGAATTTTATCAATTCTTTTATAACCAAGATGACCAAGAAGCAGGGAAATTATTACGTTATTTAACAATGTTATCTGAAAAAGAAATTATTGCTCTTGAAGCAGCTCACCAAAATGAACCAGCACAACGCATTGCACAAAAAAAACTAGCAGAAGAAGTAACTTTATTTGTTCATCAAGCAGTAGGATTAAAAACAGCACAAATTGTTAGCAAAGCTTTATTTAAAGGCAATTTACATGAATTATCAGAGCAACAGTTAGGCCAACTTGATAACAATTTACCTAATTTTTATTTAACAAAGCTTAATTTACCACTGCTTGATTTATTAGTACAAGCACAAATTGTTTCTTCTAAACGTGAAGGTCGTGAGTTTTTAGAACAAGGTGCAATTACTATTAATGGGCAAATTGTTAAAGAAGAAACTTGACTTGTAGCAAAAGATAAGTTTTTATTTGATAAATATTTAATTATTCGTCGTGGAAAACGAAAATATCATTTAATTTATCTTGTAACTAACAAAAAAAAAAAAAAAAAGAACATTTTACCATTTAAATAATACTATTTATAAAATGAATGATTTCCCATAGCATTATAATAACATTCTAATGTTCGGGCATGAATTTGAATATGATGGTCAAAATGACCATATCAATCTGTATCAAGAACTTGAGCAATATTAATTCATTTTAATACATTATGAACATTATTTTTTCCTCAACTACTAACAATATAATTATAAAATCTTACCATTAATTGTTTTAATTTATTAATATATGTCGGACAATAATTATTAATAAAATTCGTTAAAGATGATTTAGTTTTTGGATTTAAAAAAATTAATAATTCTTCATATGAATTAAATTCTGGTTTTTCATAAAATGGTAAGTTAGGATATTCAGCATGACTTAAAAAGGCATTTGTTAAATTTTTTTCAAGATCTGTTTCTGGGTTCTTTCTAATTCATAAGCCATTATAGCCACGTTATTGCATTCAAGTTTGATTTGGAACATATTGTTGATTTAAATTAATTTGATTTAACACTGATTTATTAAGAAGAAAATTAAGGGTAACTGAACCTCGGTAAATCTTAAAATCATTAGAAGTAATTGTAGCCGTTGTAGCCGTAATATTATTTTTAATTTGAATTTTATTAATTTTTAATGCTGGGAACTTTTGTTTTAATATAGTTTTAATTTGCTCTTCTGTTGGAAGATGGGAACCATTAGTTTTAATTGCTTGTAAATTTGGGTCACTAATAATTGTATTTAGTAGTATTATTTTTTGGTTTAAATAAGTATTATATAGCAAATATAAAATAATGCTTAATAAAAATCCTACGATAAAAATTAATACTATGTTGGTTGTATAAATTAATTTTTTTGTTTTTTCATTACTATTACTACCTTTACTATTTAATATTTTGCTGTTGAAGAATATAATTTTGATGTACTATTTTGAACAGTTGAACCTAATTTATTATATTGTGTTGATGTACCATGAATAGCATAAATTGATAATTTAATAACCATAAAAAAGATCACAAAATAAGCAATCGTTGTTTTTGTCATTGGCAATTTAGTATTTCAAATCACATCAAAAATAAACAAAAATACATAAAAAATAAAACTAAAAATTTTGTCTCAATTACTACTTTCTGATAATAAATTAATCATCTTTACCACTTCCTTTTTCTTTTTTAGGTTTTAAATTCTTTATACATAAAAGAAAAAACAAGATTATATCTTGTTTTTAACTAACAACCCGTATCTTTGCAACGGTCCCAAAATTGATAAAAATAAAATTTTAGTTTTTAAAATTTAATGCGGACATCAATATATAAAAAATAGCAAACCATTTTCATTTATGCAATGCTACAATCAGGGCAGACTATGAGAAAAGTTTTGTTTGTTTTTGCTTGTATTTTAAATTAACAAATTATTATTTATTAATAAAGAAAGCGAGGTAAATATTAAATATAAAAGATATTAGCCTTATTAACTAGTTTATCAGTAAATAATATATTTGTTACTTCTATTGTGAGTTGTACATTTTGTTCAAATAATTCAGAAGAAGTAAATTTACCAAATGAAAATATTGATGCTAAACCTAATGAGGATTCTCAAGATGTGAAAGTATCAATAGATGATGAAACAAAATATGATAAAACAATAGATAATAAAACAAAACCATATTATGAATATACAATGTTAGCAACTAATAATGGTTTATTTCAATTTATAAAAAAGGTGATATAGCGATTGTTTATGATACTGGAATTGGTGGGTCACCACGTGCATGAAATACTAAATTATATAATGGTAATATTTGACCAACTAAGGTTTTAAAAGAAAAGGGAATTAATAAGATTTTGGCTATTTTTTTAGTCACTTTCATACTGATCATTATTCAAATTTCAGAAGTATCTCAAATAATTTTCAAGTTGATAATATCATTTTTATTGATGAAGTAAATGAATTTATGAAAAAATTTAGTGATTCAATTAGCCCTAATACAAAAATTTATGATAAGTTGGAAGAATTTTATATTTTTAAGGGTATTAAATTTCATAATTAAAGTTATTATGCAAAAGATTTTCTTGAAAAAGAAAGTCATAAAAAACAAGTAAATCGAAATAATTTATCAAATGTATTATATTTTAAAATTGGACCAACAGATTTTTTATTTACTGGTGATGCTGAAAAAGAACTTGGAGAGGCTATTGCTAGTCAAAAACCTGATATTTTTAAAAATATTGATATTTATCAAGTGCCACATCATGGAAGTAAAAATTCTCTTGATAAATCGTTTTTTAAAAAATTAAGTCCAGAAAATTGTTATATTCCAGCTACATATGATGAGGAAAATACATCATGACGTAATTTTATGGGAGCAGCAAGCCACAAATTTCCAGATGGTAATATTATTGAACAATTAAAAGAAAGTGGTTTTAAAGAAATTAGTATGACAGGAAAACCATATAATGGTTTAACAACTAGTCAATTAGAAAAAATTAATAATACTGAAGTGACAATTACTATTTATTTAGATAAAAACGCGCAGATTATTGGTAAAAAATATTTTAAAAATACGATTTTAAATTCTCTTTAGATAAAAGTAATTAATTAAAAAAAATAATACATTTGGTTAAATGTATTATTTTTTTTTTAATTAGAAGAATCTTTTTCATTTAATTCTTCTTCATTTTTAGCTTTTTCATAAATCTCAACAATTGCTTTATGACGTAAATATTCTTCTTCTGAAATATTCTGAATAAGGCGTTCTTAAATTTCCTCTTCAATAAATAAAGAAAGATATTTATTTAAAGTATTAACTGCGTGATTAATTTCATCATTTTCTGTAACAAAATCATTAATTAATTCAAATTTTTCTTCTCATGATAAGTTATTAACAAATTCTAAAATAAATCTTGGATTCTCTTTAATATATTCTGATAAGGATTTATCAACATGTTCATCGATAAAAAGATCAATTTTTTCTGGCAACATCGCTGTTTTTAGCTCCTACTATATTTTTTTAATAATATTAATAATTTTTAATTATTGACATTATTAAGTTCACTTTAATTATAACATTTATTTTTAAAAAACATTTTTGCATTTTTGACAATAAATCTATATAATATTTGCAAATAAGGTAAAATAATTCTTTAAAGGTAAGGTGTAATAAAATTAACAGGCTATTTGAAATTAATTATATTGATTGACCATTAATATTATTTATTGCTAAGGTATTACTTTTTTGCTGTTGTTTATTTTGCTTCATATATTACAAATCTTACTGTTTTAAAAAACAAAGTTTAACAATTATCTTTTTAGTTGGAATTCAAACTAGTTTTTATTTTTTACTAATGGATACAAAGAATTTATTGGTTCTTAGTAATCTCCTTTCCTTAACAGTTTGCTTAATTAGTTTATGAATCTTAATTGGTAAACAATTGCTTCATAATTATTATAATGATTCAATTATTTGTCTTTTTTCAATTATATTTAAAGTTAGTTTAATAACAATATTTACAATTCATAAAGCTAGCATGAAAGGCTCAGACAATATGATTATTCTTATTTTTCTAGTTTTTATTTCATTTATTGCAACAATATATTTTTTTAAACAATATTGAACAAAATATTTAAAAATTGTCTTAATTAATAAAATTTTAGCTTATATCAATACATTTAAGCCATTTCATTGTGCTTTAAATGAAACTAATATTTCTCTTGTATTATTTTCACAAAATGTTTTTGTTTTAATTTCCCTTGCTTTTTCTATTAATAGTACAATTATGTTTAAAAAACTTTCATTAATTTTAAAACAACAAAATATTAGGGAAAATTTTAGTTTTATTAATTTATGTGAATTAAATGATGCTATTAAGTCTTTGCAAATGCATATGCTAGTAAATAAACGTAGTGAAAAAGAATTAAAAATTATTATAAATGGTTATCAACGAGAGTGTTTAAATTAGTATAGTCTTCTAAATGTTATTTTTAATTAAATAAAATTTAACAAGTTAAAAAATAAAAAAGGAGATATAAATAATGAAAAAAATTTTATTATCTTAAGTAGTGTTATTTTAACAAGTTCACCTGTTTTTGGCTTGAGTGGATGTGCACCTACCCCTGCTGGACACCGTGATATTGATACAACAAGTGGGGGAGATAATGATAACAATGGGGGAACTAGTGTTGATTATAAAAAAAATCGAATTATTAAACGATTAACTAGTTTTAGTGAATTGTCACCTCTTGTTGTTGATAGTAATGAATACCAAAATGTTAACAATGATGCTACTTTCAGCATTTTAGAAAGTAAATTTAAAGAATTTAGTGATGATTTAATGCTAACACAAACAAAATTTACGCCTATTAAAATTGCAGAAGATGGAACTGCTCATTATGGAGAATTAACAGTTGTTGCTGATTATAAAGATAAAGAATTAACTAATCCAAAAACAAAAGATAAAAAAAGAGAACCTTCAATTTAGTACTAATTTAGAACATATTTTACATAATTTGTTAGAAGGATGAAAAAGCAAAAGTGGTGAATGGTCAGCTAATAGAACTCCAATTTCAATTGTAGTAAAAGTTGATTGATGAATATCAACTACAACGATTAATATTAAATATAAAAAAATTCCGGCAAGTTGATGACAATTAACATCTGGGATAGAGGGACTTATTGATATTCTTTCTATTGATAAAATTAAAGTATTTATTAACCAATTATTTAATTACGATTTAACAACTGATTTATCAATAAAAGTAAAACTTATTAAGTGAGATTTTAATTTTTCAATTCCACTTAATGGATAAATTAAAAAACTTATACCATCAATATTAAAAATTAGTGGACATAGTAGTGATGCAATTGATAATACTGCTGTAGAATTAGTTAGTGGATTAGTTCAAATTGAATATCAGGATGAAAAAGGAGGGGCATGAAAAACAGCTACTGAAATTACTGATTTAGCATCAGCACTAGAAATGCGAATTAATATTAATAATATTAAGTTTAAAGTTAAATCAATTAATGATCCGATGATTTTACTTGAAACAACTAATCCGGATTTACATCTAATCTTTATTCTAGATATTGATTCTAAAATTTTTGGGAAATAGCTATTTTTTAAAAAAATAAAATAGGAAAAGAATACTTTAATTATTAATTAACAGAAGTATTCTTTTTATTTTAAGAAATTATTGAATTAATTTAATGTAATAACATTTTATTGTTATGATTGCATTTTAAATTATAATCAGTATAATTTAAAAAGATTATAAGTAATAAATGGAGGTCTAAATGATAAAAATTGCTTTAATTTGTTCAGCAGGAATTAGTGCTAATCGAATTTTAGATAAGATTAATGATGTTATTGTTAAAAATAATTATGATATGCAATTTTTTGTGATAACACCAGAGCAATTAGATAATAATTACAATATTATTTTATTAGCTCCTCAAGTAGAATATTTATCAACAAAAGTAGTTGCTATTGTGAAGAATAGCAAAGTTGCTGTGTTACCATCAGAATTATATATTAATAATGATTCTAAAGGGATTATTGATTTTGTTAATACGTTATAAGTTCAAATTTTTTGTTAAAAATTTTTGTTTTATTCAATTTTACGATAATTTTTTTTAAATAAGGTATATTTGCCTTATTTTTTATGCTAAAATATATAGGTATTCTTTTAAAGAAAGAAAGAGTGGTGATTTCTATGCTTGAACAGCAGGAACAGTCCGGACTGTTTTTACAATTAAGCCAGATTATTAAGGGTATCAATTTTTACAAAAGTAATACATTATTTAATATTGTTTCTGACCATTAAGAAGATAATCACCGCAGTTATTTATAATTGCTACTATTTTTAGTTGTGCTAATTTATCTTATTTTGTTGTGTTATGAAACAAAGTAAGAGAGGAAATAAATCATGTTTGGAAAAGATAGAACAAAAGAAACTTTATTAAAAAAGCTAAGTTTTAATGATAAAAAATTAAAAGCATGTTCAAAACTTAACCAACCTGAATTATTAAACGAATTTAAAAGTAATAAGTTTGGGATAAAGACAGCTGATGTAGAAGATTTACAAAAAGAATATGGACACAATAAAGTAGATACTACTAAATTTAATTGAGTTCTAAACTTTTTTAAATCATTTTTTGGACCTTTTAATTTAGTCCTAATTGCGATTAGTATTTATAATTTTTATGAGTATTTTTCAACTCCTATTGCAGAACGGGGAATTGCTGATATTTTACCAGCAATTATTGTAGCAGTTATGATTTTTGCAAGTGGAACAGTTGTTTATATTCAAACAATAAAAGCACATTTTGTAACGAAAAAATTAATTAATATTGTTAGTAATAAAGCAACAGTGATTCGAGATGGTAAGGGATATACTGACATTAATTACGAAAATATGTTTGAATTAATCAAAAAATCAGAAGATATTGATGTTCGTGATTTAGTACCAGGAGATTTGATTTACTTATCAAGTGGGGATATGGTTCCTGCTGATGTTCGTATTTTAGTTAGTCGTGATTTATTTATTAATCATGCTTCGTTAACCGGAGAATCAATGCCAGTTGATAAACATGCAACAACAGATAAGGTTAATTTATTAGAATTAGAAAACATTTGTTTAATGGGTACAAGTGTTGTTTCAGGTAGTGCAATTGCAATAGTTATTCAAACGGGAGTTAAAACATATTTTTCGTCAATTTCGAGTGTATTGCAAGAAAAACGCCCTTTAACTAATTTTCAAACAGGAGTGCAACGAGTAACATTCCTATTAATTATGTTTGTGTTGATTATGGCACCAATTATTTACTTAATTTACTCAGGAACAAAAAGTGATTGATTAGGAGGAATAACATGAACAGCGGCAGCTATTGTTGGAATTATTCCTGAAATGCTGCCAATGATTGTGACAAGTAATTTAGCACGAGGAGCTCGTAAAATGAGCCGCAGTAAATTAGTATTTAAAAATTTAGGGGCAATTCAAAATTTAGGGGCAATTGATGTTTTATGTACAGATAAAACAGGAACTTTAACAAATGATAAAATTGAGTTAATTAATTATGCTAGTTTCGACAATAAAAAAGAACTAGATTTATTGAAATTATTATACTTAAATAGCTATTTTCAAACTGGAATTAAAAATTCACTAGATTCAGCAATTATTGATTATGTTAAAGAAAGTACACACTATTTTGCTCCTGATAAATATCAAAAAGTTGATGAAATTCCATTTGATTTTGAACGTCGTCGTTTAACAATTATTGTTAAAAATGCAGCAGATAAAAAATTAATTTCAAAAGGAGCAATTGAAGAAATTATTAATGTTTCAAATAAAATTTATTATCAAAATAAAATTGTTGACTTAGATGATGAAATGAGAAAACAAATCATTAAGACGGTAACTCGTTTGAATGATCAGGGATACCGTGTGTTAGGAATTGGTTATAAAGTTGTTAATGAAAATCAAAAGGTTTATAACATTAATGATGAAAAAGATTTAATTTTTTATGGTTATGCAACATTTTTAGATATTCCTAAACCATCAGCATCAAAAATGGTTAAAGTATTAGCTACTCGTGGTGTTGAATTAAAAATTTTAACAGGAGATAATGCTGCTGTAACGCGTTCAATTTGTGATTGTGTAGGAATGAAAATTAAAGGAATTATTTCTGGGGAAGAATTAGATAAATTGACTGACTATGAATTAAAACGTGCGGTTGAAATTAATAATGTTTTTGTTAAATTAAATCCAACGGAGAAATCACGAATTATTAGTTTGCTAAAAGCGAATAATCATGTTGTTGGTTTTATGGGTGATGGCATTAATGATGTGCCTGTATTACGACAAAGTGATATTGCAATTTCAGTTAATAATGCAACTGATGTTGCTAAGGAAGCATCAGATATTATTTTATTAGAAAAATCATTAGATGTAATTGAACAAGGAATTGAAAAAGGACGTTTAACATTTGGAAATATTTTAAAATATATTAAAATAACAATGGCTTCACAATTTGGGAATGTTTTTACTTTAATTATTGTGGCTTGATGAATTCCATTTACGCCAATGTTGCCAGTTCAAATGTTATTTCAAAATTTAATTTATGATTTTTCACAATTTGCAGTCGTATTTGACCGTGTTGATGAAGATTTCTTATTACAACCACAGCGCTGACGTACAAAAGGTATGTTATCATTTACCTTTGTTAACGGCCCAATTAGTAGTGTTTTTGATGTAATAACCTTTATTATTTTGGGGTATGGGTTTGGTGTCTTTAGTGCATATCATGCTGATCCTACTTCGGCAAATGCCGCTTATCATGTTGCAATTTTTCAATCGGGTTGATTTATTGAAGGATTAATTACTCAAACCGTTGTTATGTTAATGTTTAGAACAAAAAAAATTCCATTTATTCAATCAAAACCAACTTGATTAGTTAATGTTGCCACAGGAATTGTTCTATTATTAGGATTCTTAATTCCATATGCATTGAACAATGTCTTTCCAATGACAGCACCACCATTAGTATATATTCCAATAGTCATAGGAGTTATTGGAGCGTATTGTATCACTGCTCAATTATTAAAAGTTGGTTATATTAAAGTGACAAAAAATTGATTATAAAATAATTTTAAAGATAGTTAAAAGGAATGTTTATTTATGATAACCATTCCTTTTAATTATTATTTTAATGTTAAAATAATTATTAGATTTATGTTATAATTTTAATTATGGAATAATATACTAAGTATTATTTAAATTTTCATAGTTTTAAAAAACAATAAAAATGAGTAAAAATGATGAGGTGAAGTTATGCAGAAAAAAACAGCACAAAAATATGGATTTTTTATGTGCTTTTGTATGGTTGTTGGAACAGTTGTTGGAACAGGAATCTTTTTTAAAAATGAAGGTGTATATGGATTAACTAATGGGAATGGAGTTCTAGGTTTAATTGCATGGATAATTGGTGGTCTAATGGCTCTCTCATTTGGATTATCATTTATGGAAATTTCATCAGCAAAACAAGATTCAAATTCAGGTATTGCTTTGTATGCAAAGATGTTCGGGGGAAAATGGTTTGGTCGTGTAGTGAGAAACGCTATGAACCATATTTATATTCCGTTAACAACTTTTACTGTTGCTTATTATACAACAAAAGCTTCAATTTGAGCTTTTGGTGGTAGTTTGACCGCAGAAATCGTATTTAGTGAAAAAGTTGGAGGTTATGCTAATTATCAATTAATTTTAACGAGTTTTTCAATTATTTATACTGTTTTATTAATTTATATTTGTACTTATTTAGAAAAAACAGGAAAATATATTCAAATGACAACCGTTGTTTTAAAATTAATTCCATTAATTTTAATTGGGTTAATTGGAATGTTCTTTTTTAACAATGACCCTAATGCATTAAGTAAGAGTGGTTTAGGTGATCCTGATAAATATAAATTAGTTGTAAATAAAACTGGATTGGAAATGATTTTAATGGCTTTGCCAGGGATTCTATTTTCATTTGATGGTTTTTTATCAACAACATATATTCAAAAGAATGTTAAAAAACCAGAGCGAAATATTCCATTAGCTTTAGTATTAGGTTTAACATCAGTAACAATACTTTATTTACTTGTTTCAATTGGAACTTTAAATTTAGATGCTAAAGGAAGTGTTGCTGTTGCTGCGGGTAAAATTTTTAGTGATCCGGTTATTAATAAAATTTTTGAACGAATTATTTTCTTCTTTATTTTAATTAGTGCTTTGGGAACTTTAAATGGATATAGTTTTTCTTTAGTTAAGCTAAGTCATTCATCAATTGAAGATAATTTTATTATTGGTGCAAAACTATGGAATAAAATTATGAAAAAATATAGTATTAATTTTGCATTTTTTTTAGCATCAGTTATAATTACATTAATATGAGGACTAATTATGGGTATTCCAACTATTTTTGCAAAAGAAACTTATAATTTTTACGATTTTATTAGTAATGCAGGTGTTGTGATGGCATTTCTAATGTATGGAACAATTATTGCTTTGGGAATATGAAATCGTTATCATCAACGGATTGCAACAATTAAAAATTTATATTTTCTTCCAGCTGCAGTTATTAGTGTACTTTGTATTATTGCTATTATTGGATATAATATCTATTCATATTTTTTAAATGCTATTGTAATGCCAGAAAAAACTGGTCCCATTTTAGCAATTGCATTATTATTGCTAATTTTAGTTTTGCCATGATTTGGGATATGAATGAAAGAAAATGATACAATTAATAAAAAGTTAACTATGACAATGCCATTTAATGATAAAAATTCTAGTAAGGATTTAAAAAGAAATTTAGTAGAAAAGTCAGATACAAAAGAAAAGGATAAGACATAAATAATTTATTAAATGCTATAATGTTTTATTAATGTTCAACTTTGTTATAATAAAATAGTATTAATTTAAAGTTATATTAAAAAGAGAAAGGATATTATTTCATGAAAAAAATACTAGCTTTTTAGGAACAATTAGTATAATTCCTAATGTAATACCTGTAATAGGTGCTGTAAGTATGTATGATAAACCAACAAGTTTAGCACAAACTAGTAGTAAAAGTAGCATAAATAAAATTACATATTCTTATAATTTTTTTACGGAAACAACAATATTTCTGCTACAATACAATCTAATTAACCAGTTTTTATTGTTAGGTTATTAAAAATAAGAGTACTAAAAATTTTAATGTATTCTTATTTTTTTATTTATTATTAATTATGTTTTATTTAAATTATTTTCGTTATAATTAACATAAGAATAAAATTATGAGAGGCTAAGGTGAAATTTTTTAAAAAGGATAAAAAATATTATTGATTTAGGAATTTTATTACTTTAAGCCTTATTTGATTTATAAATTGTTAATGTATGTGTTAAAAGTCCTAAATTTATAATTTAGGTAAAAATATTTTTTAAGAAAGGGGTCTTGGAATGGCAAAAATAATAACTAAATTTAAGGGAAATAATAAAGAGTTTAAGCGGTGTAAATTGTACTATGAAGTGTAGCAGTTTATTTGTTATCATTATAACATCAATAAAATAAATGTTCAATATAATTTATTTTAAAAAAATTTAGTAGTTTTGTCTTAAATTTATTAATTTTGACACACCAAAAAATAAAATGATTAAAATTTTATAAGTAATTATATTAAAAATTAAACACTTGTATAAAAACTTCTTTTGAAGATAGTCAATGTAAAGATTTTTTAAGTTTAGAGTTTATTATATTGGCAACTTCTTGATAATAATTTCTTGAATAAATACTTAAATCAATTCCTTTGGAAAATCAATGTCTAAAATCACGAATTGCTCTTTCAACTTTGGGTTTTTGAGTTGGAGTTCCAGCGTCACAAAAATATACTTTAGCATTTGTTATTTTTTCAATTTTTTCTCAATCAGCAAATTCTTTGCCTTGATCTGTTATTATTCCTTTGCATCTATCTTTTAAAAATCTATTAGAAAAAATTCGTTTTAATGCCTTTGTAACTTCTTTTGTTGTTTTTTCTTTTAATGGTTCAATGATTTTAAATTGCGTTAATTCTTCGATTAAAACTAAACAAACACTATTGTTTTTACCAACCATAGTGTCCATTTGAAATCAACCAAATTCACTTTTATCATGTTTTGCTTCTTCAATAGTTCTAAAATTTCTTATTTTACCGCGATTATCAATCCTATTTTTTGTTTTATATTTTCTACCGTGAAAATACAAATTATCTTTCTTGAAATTTAAAAATCCCAAATGAATATATTTATATAAAGTTTTAAAACATATGGGAAATTTAACACCAAACTCTTTTTCATATTTTTTACAGATTTGTTCTGGTGAATCATGAAATTTGTTATATTTTTCATCTAGTCATTCTAAAATATTTAGCAATAATGATGATTTTTTAAAACATTTTTGTCGTTTTTGTAAATAATCTTCCTGTGCTAATTTAGCGTCATATTCATTATCTTTTAACCTTTTTATTTCTCGTCTAATTGTATTGCGATTTTTATGCAATATTTTTGCTATTTTAGATATATTGGATTTACCATTTTTTCTTTTTAAAGAATCAAGTTCTAATAAATCTTTTAACATTACTCTTTCTTTAAAAGTAAAATGATGCTTTGTTTTATCCATTTTAAAAAATCCTTTCTTTTATATACAAAGTTAATTTATAGTTTTTTGAGGTTTTGGGCGAGCGGTTGATTTTCTTAAATTTTTGTGATAAAATGACTTATAAGTTAAAAAAGTTTTGAGATTCTTTCAAACAAATTTGGGAACCTTTATAAAATTCTTCGCTTAATGCTTAGAATTTTTCCCAAGTATTTTGAAAAGCGCGGCAAAAATTTTTTTAAACTTTAAGGCATTTTTCACAAACTTATGAAAATCCCGCGAGACGAGATTGACCCTTTCCATATAATAAATTAAATAATTTTGTTTCAAACTCTTTAATAGTCCTTGTATATATATAATGTCAATAGATCTTGATAAAATGTTTCAATAAAGTTTCAAGATAAAGAAAAGGAGAAAAACAAGTATGAAAAAATTACTTAGTTTATTAAGTGTATTAACAATTAATGGAACTGCTCCCTTGATTGAAAGTTCTTGTTCTTGTTCTAATAAAAAAAATAAAAATAATTATGAAAATGATATTAATAAATTAAATTAAGGAAATTTAGGCATAGAAAAAATAAATAGAGTAAAAAGAAATACAATAAATAATAAAACTCAACATATATTTAAAACTAATAATGGATTAAACAAGCCAACAGAAGAACAAATTAAAGAAGCAATAATAGAGTTAAATCCATAGTTAGATACAAAAAACATCAATGTTACAAATATTACTGAAAATAGTGCAGTAATTACTATAGCCAATTTTAGTGGCCAAAAAACAATTCATTTTAAAGTTGAAACAAATACTAGCAATAATGAACCTTTTGTAAGTAGTCCTAGTCCTAATGCCAGTTCTGATGGTGTTTCATTAAATTTTAAAGTAGAAAAAATTAATACACCAGAAAAAATAATTGCTAAAGATGTTAAAAATGTTACAGAAGAAGAATTAATTACAGCATACCAAAAATTTATGAAGAATATGATAGATTAAATTCTAATTTTAATAATAACAGTAAATATCTTTTAAAATACGAAATGGTAAAAATAAAAAATATGAACTTTCCTGTTGATTTATCATTTGAAAAAATAATTAATAATTTTTCTATTAGTGGATAATTTTATTATTGATTTTTCTATCCTGTTTTTGATTAAGAAATACATAATTTTAAATTGCCTGCTGCACATTTAATTTAAATAAAAAGAAGTTAAAAAAATGAAAAAATTATTAAGTTTATTAGGAGCAATTTCATTAGTAGGAACAAGTACAACAAGTTTAGTTGCTTGTAATAATACACCACAAGAATATACAAAGGAAAAATTAGAACATTTAAAAAAAGAAAACCAAATAAATACTGATAACCAAGAAATTAAAAACAATTTAGAATGAATGGCAGCGCAAGAAAAACCATTTAATGAAGTAGATAATAAATATTATTTTGTTGTGTGGCGTAGTGATGATAAAAATGATTGACGCATTATTAAATTTAATAATAATAAAGTTAATATAATAATTGATAATTTTAAACATTATGAGTTAGAAAAATATAATTTGCCTTTATTAGGTAATGATTTATATATTAAAAATGAATCAGGAATTAGATATGCAACTTGAAAAGATGATACGAAGAATACTTATTTTAAATCAGTTTATCGTTGAAATGGTGAAGAACAAAAATTACCTAATTTAGATACTGATGAAAATTGTAATATAAAAGTTAATACATAATAAAAAGTCATTTTCAATAAATGACTTTTTATATTTCTAATGTAATTAATGATAATTTTTCATTATTTTTATTAAATAATTGTAAATTATTAATATTAATTTCTTCTTTTTCTGTAAAGATTTTAATACCATAATCCCCATAACTTCAAATACCTGATATTTCAATTTGATTTAAAATAAATAGTTTTTCGTCATAAGTTATTTTAATGTTATCTTCAACTAAATTTTTAGTCATACTCATTCAAACTGCTTTTGAATAAAGTAATCTATATCATTGAGAAAAATAGTTTAAATAGTCTTCTATTTTGTCATTAGAAATAATTAAATTTGTTTAATATTTCCCATATTCTCCATCTGATAATTTAATTTCAGCAGGAATAAGTGATGGGATATTGTTTGTTTCTAATTCATTTGTTATTGATAATCAGTTAAAATAATTTGTTTCTAATTGATAAATGGGGTTTTCTGAAATATCATTGTTTTTAACAGTTACTTTAATTTCACTATTTTTGTTGATATTATTTTTATTTTGTAAATTTTAATCTATAATTTGTCCGGTTTTTGTGTCAATAATTGGTGTATTAGGTTCTAATATATTTCCATCCCAACGATAAATAAATTTAAAATAAGTTTTATTTTTATCTGTTCTTCATTGAGTAATAGCAACTGGATTATTAATTTTATTAATTACTAAATCTATTGGAAAAAAGGAGCCTTATATAAATATAATTGATAATTATTTTTTAATTCTATATTCTTATTTTGTCCATCCGATAAATAAGTATCATTTTTAAACTTATTAATTTCTCAATTATCATTTTTATTTCCACGCCACACAACAAAATAATATTTATTATCAACATTATTAAGCGGGTTGACATTTGGATAAACTTCTTTTCAATAATTTTTTGGTGGTGGAGGAGTAGGACCACCAGTAAAATCAAAATATAATGATTTTAATTGCAATAAACAATTTTTAAATTCCCAATATTCAACTTCTTGTTCTGTTGGATTAGACATTAATTCAAAATAATACGGAGAAAATAATTTAATATCATCATTATAACCTTTATTAATTGCGTATTTGCTATATGTGTAATTTGAAAGCATATAGATAATTTGTTTAAATATTTTGACAACATTACCCTTAATAAGGGTAGGATTATCTAATTTTCAATTTTTAAATAAACCATCAATTACATCTTCGGGTTTTTGTCCTTCAAATTTTTGGCGTAATTCAGCCGCTTTATTAGTAGGATTACCTTTTTCATCGTATTTTGCCCCTTGAAATTTTCGATCATAATTATAACGATAAGTTAAATAATTTAATAAAACTTTTTCTAAACCATTTTTATTTATTAAATCTAAAATATCTTTTCCTTGAATATAGTTTTTGGCTATACTTCATGGTAAAAAACTTTCAGTAAATTAATACTGAAATATTCTTACATTAGGGTTTGTTTCAATTGGCATTGATAATAAAGGTACTAAACTAGCATTTTCAACTATTGATGATGGATAAGAATAAACACCATTTACATTGCCTCAGCATTTAATATTTCCAAATAACATAGATTTAGGGTATTTAATTTCAATCCCAGTAAATACTGTATCTTCGGGCAATGATTTTTGTAAAACTAAATGAATACTATTTTTGTTTTTTCACTTAAAATTAGTTATTTTAACTAAATGCATAGATTTAATAATATTAACACCATCGGGTGTATAAGGTCGTTTATATTCTTCGATAATATAGCATTCATTTTTATTTTCTTCACTAATTGGTTCATTAATAGATACTATTTTTAAGTCTAATGCTTCTAAAAATTCTTTGTCTTGTTTTGAAATATTATTAATTAAAATATCTTTTTCATTAATCATTACATAACTTGTGCTATTATCTTGGGTTGTGGTATTTTGTTGAATTTGTAATTTAAAATTAAAATCACTAATTTCATAACCAGTTATTTTAATATATTCATCTTTGTCAATAAAACCTATTTTAACGCTATTTTAAGAGTAGTTTAAGATTGGTTTTTGCTTTGTCTTAACACAAGATATTGATTATTAATTTTATAAATATATAAGGTTCTTGCGCGGTCTTCACTAAATAATTGTTCTAAATCAGGGTCGCTTATTGTGATTGATTAGCAAAATCTAAAGGAATACTATCAATTGAATAGTCAATTGGTTCATCATTTTCTGCTAATTGTGCTAACATTTTCTCTGATGGTTTAAACATTATTCTTGTTCTCCTTTTTCATTAGGTATATTAATAATAGTTTCGTTGTTTTTTAATTGTCTGTTTAAAGTAGCATTAACTGGTAAGCAAACATCAACAATTAACTCATCAATATTTTTAATATTGAATGTTCTACTGTTTAAAATAGCATTATCATATTTAATTAACTTAATAATAAATTCAGTTAATTTAATTTCTCTAATATATATCATTTGTTCGTATGATGCTTTTGTTTGAATATTTACACCAGCAACTTCTGCCTGAGTTTGTTGTGCTCCCGTAGCAATGGCGGGAACATGATGTCGATTTATTTTATAGTAATTTGTTAATAATCAATCATATATTTTAGTTAATTGTTCACCTTTAAAATTACCAGCAATATAGTCTACTGGTTGAAAATTACTATCAGGTCTCCTTCAACTAATAACAAGTCATTTTCAATAAATGATGCCAGCATTTTACTAATTTCTTGCTCAACCACACCAGTAACTCCGTTAGTATTAATAGTAAATTTACCACTATTTAATAATGGATCTAACATTATCTTTTCAGCAATAATATCTAAAATACTAGCAAATTGTTTATCATAACGAGCAGAAGGCTCAAAATTAGGGTTATTAGGAATAATTTCAATTGGAATAAAATTAAGTGGTAATATTTTTTTTTTTTTTGTAATGTTGTATAGTTATTTCATTTAGCATCATCAATATATAAGTCGGTAATAGTACTGTATAATCGTGTTTTTAACTTTCTAATAATTTTTACTTGTTTAGTTACAGCATCAATTTCTAATTTTTCAGTAATAAAAATACTCTGGTCATTTTTAATATAAGGGTCATAATCAAAAGTACAAGATACTAAATTACCTAATTCATCATATTGGTCATTGTAAAAATCAATAGTAATAAAATTAAGTTTTAAATTATTAGCAAAAATAAAATAAGCACCCTTACCATATTTATTGATTTTATATTCGTTATATCAATTCTTATTAGTGAAATCTTGCATTTTTAAAAAGATATTAATTAATTTAGAGTTTGTTTGTTGATTAGTAAGTGGATTATAAATGCTAATTTCTAAATCTCGCGGATTTAAAAAATTAGCATTATCTTCACAAATTATTTTTTCTAAAATCTCATTATGTTTTTGAACAGTAACATTTTTACGATTAGTAATCGTTGATGCTAAATTAAGATAATAACTATCAATATCATATTCTTTTTTTAATTTCTTTTTTGCTGGTAATAATCCCATTTATATCACCTCTTTATTTTGTATCTTCTTTTTTAATAACATCTTCAATACTATCTTCTTTTTGTTTTTTGTTATGTGTTTTGATAAATCTAATTGTTTCAATAATTAAAACTATAATTCCAGCTCCGATAAGCATTGCTGAAACAATAACATATGCTGGTCAAGAAATACCTAATGTTTTTTCTCCTATAAAACAAATAATAATTCCTGCGATAAAAAACAATGATGAAACTCCAAAGATTTTTAAAAACATAATTACATCTTTAATATTTACTTTTGGCATAAAATAATCTCCTTTCTAACTTACTTTTTTCTTTCAATATATAATTTAGTCATTTTAGCAGCAGCATTTTTTGAATATATTATAATTTTTCCATTATTTCTTAATTGTGAAATTTGATTTTCATTACCAGTAGTTGTTATTCCACTTGATATATTTCCTGTAAATACTTTATAAGTTGATAAATAAAAACTATTTAAAAATTGATTATTAACTCATACTTTATATTTATATTTATTTTTATCTCAATCTTTTATTTGATATTCACTAACATTAGGAGTTCAATCAGTAATATCTACAATTTCTCAATCACTACTTTTAATTTGATAATGTTCATTAATATATTTTGTAGTTGGTAATGTGTCATCAATTATTTTTAATTCTGATGTTGTACTTTTTTTAACAATTTCAAAGTTAACAGTTATATCATTATTTTTAAATGAAGGGTCTCAAATTTCTAATTCACCTGTTTTTTGATTAAATGAAGCATTCGCTTTACCACTTTGAGTAGGCATTAATTTAATTCCAATTTGTCGTGTTCTCATATAATTAACAAACTCACCGCCACTAGTTGGATCATCAATTGCTAATTCATCATTGTAACCGTTTGTTACAGATATTTTACCTTTATTATTACCATCCTTAGTAATAACAAAATCATTATGATTTAATGTTTTCATTATAGAATCTGGATTAATAATATTAGCAGTATTAGATTTCCAAACTTTATTAGTTTTATCATAAAAAATAGTATCATTATCAAAGGGAACATTTATTTCATTATTGTTATTTTTAACAATAGTTTTATTGTCAATCTTAGTTTTTTCTTTTTCTATTAAAGCATCAACTTCTAATTGAGTATAATATGCTTTTAAATCAATCATTGTTAAATCAATACCTTCTTCTTGAAAAGTACGAAACATTTTCTTTAAAGTTGTTAAATTAGCCAATGATTTTGCATATGCAGGCAATAGACCTTGTCAAGTAATCATAGGGTCATTTTGCGATGAATAATTAATATCACCAACACTCATATTTGCCGAAGTAAAAAATTCAATTGGAATGCGGTTAAATGTTCAATGCTCAATCGTAATAAACACCATATTAATACAAATTTTCTTTAATAATTGATCTTTAAATGTTTCAAACTTTAGTTTTGAAAATGGATAGTTTAAGTAAGAATTAATCATATTTTGGGCTCTTAAAGCAAATATTTTAAATCATAATTCTACCATCACCTTTAAAAAACTTATTATAACGAACTGGAACTTGTGCAATTTTACCTGTCATTGGAATAAAATTATTATAATTTTCCAAAGTAACATTTTGTCATAATTCATTTAACATTTAATCATCTCCTTATCATTTACTTTTTTTAGAATATATTTTCTTTAATATAAATTTTTTACTATTTAGTAATGTTTTTGTTTTAATTGTTTTGTTTAAATCTTGTTTTGTTCTGAGTTGTTTATATGCTTGAAATACTAGTCCATTACCTAACAAACTAGTAACCGCACTATCTTCTAGCGTATTTAACAATTTATCTTTATTAAAGTTATTTTTAAATTGTTCTTGCATTTTTAATATCTTAGCAATTGTCCGATATATTTTAAAACTATCTTTTACTACTTGCTGATAAACAAGTGGGGCAAAAGAAACTAAATTAAACAAACTTGTTTTTTTAAATCCCCAACCAATAAACCACTCACTGTTCATATAGAATTTAAACGGTTCAGGAGCCAAAACAAACTCTTCTGCTTTGATTAAAGTTGTCATAATGACAATAGGGACATATTTAGGATTTTTATAATATATTGTTAAAGCAACTTCATCCACAACTGATAAAGGAACAATTTTAACTGCTAAAAAAAATCAGAACCATAAGCAAAAGGTAATAATTGACCTTTTTTAATAGCCTTAGTTTCAAATTTAGATAATATTTTTTTAGTTTTATCAGTAATTTTACTAATTACTTTTTGTTTAATAGTAATTATTTGTTTTTCAATTGGGGCTAATAATTTTTTAGTTACTTTTTGAATATAAAAATTTGGGTTTAAATAATTTAAAATTTTATTTAATTTAATTGGTGTTTAATGAAAAATATTTAATAATTTATTATTATATATTTTACTGCCCCGTATTAAATTAGCATTTAATATTAGGTTTTTACCAACACCTTTTTATGAAGATTAGTCATTATGTTATATCACTTATTAGTATTAATTTTGCTTATTTTATCAATATTTAATCCATATTCAAACAATCATTTATTAGCATTTATTTCATTTATGCGTGGTATTTTTTGAACTAATGTAGGACTTATTTTTTGAATATTTTTTTCAATTTTTAATAAATTATTAATTGTTTCTAATTTAGAAACTTTAAAACCCTTATAAAAATCATTTCAAGCTAATTTTCAAATTGTATATAATAAAGTTTCATTATTAGCTTGTTTTGTAAAATCAAATATTAATTTATCAGATAAAATCTTTTTACCTCTAACTTGTCTTACAACATCTTTTAAATTATTAGCAGTTATTACACCTAATTTTTCAAGTAGTTTAGTTTCTTTCGCTAATTTTAAAATTTTAGTTCTTCGAGCAGCATGCGTTAATTTTCCAATACCACCAATTGCTGGTAGCAAATTTAAGGCAGTACTTTTTACTGTCACTTCTGATGTTAATTTATCGTATATTTGATTTACGGCAAAATCGGTTGCTGTTTCTACTTCAAATGAGATAAATGCTGCGGCAAAATTAGATAATCCCGCACTAAGACCAACAGCCGAAGCAATACCACCAGTTAAAACTGATAAACCAAGTGCTAAAACTTGAATTCCTAAAAATTCTAATAACTGTAAACCAAAACTTTTTTCTTGTTGTTGGATTGACAATCTAGTTGGATTTTTTTAACAGCATAAATAAGGGCTGTTTTAGATCTTCCAATTGGCATATCATTTATCAAACGAAAAAGTACTATTTTTTAGTACTATTAAGAATTTTTAATTTTAACATCAATCGGATTTGTTTGACCAGTAGCGTTGTTTTTACCTTCAATTTGAACTTCAACAGTTTTATCATTTGTAATATTAATTGGTCAGTCTTCACCTTTACTTTCAATAAAGTAATCAAAATCACTTTCAGTTAAAGAACTATTTACTGCTTTTACTGCTTTTAAAACAACATCTTTAAATTGTGATTTTAACTGTTCTGCTGTTGCTTTTGTTGGGTCTGTAACATGAATATTTGGTTTATTTATTTTATTAATTTTACTAATATCAATTTTTGAAACAATATGTTTAATAATTCCTTTTGGTTCAACCAGTGCTCCACCTAAATATAAAACTCTTTCCATAATCAAAGTATTACCCATTCCAGCACCCAATGCAGCTGCACCAACTCTTAATGGAGTATGGTCTTTTTTGTGTAAGATAAGAGGGTCATATTTTTTACTAAATTTAAAGGCAATTGCATTAACACCATCTGGTAAAAGAGTAATTGTTCCTTCTGTACCATTTTTATTAATAATTGGTAATTTTTTAGGAACCATATAATATGTTGTTTCTTCAACAGTTTTCATTGCTCCGCTTGTTTCAATTACATTGTTTATTTGGTCATTTGCTCCAAGTTGTAACTGTAATTTATTACGAATTCCACGAATAAAATCAGCCGAACCTAAAACAACTGTTTCTGAAGGGGTAAATCCATTTTCATATATTTTATTCATAATTTCATCGTGAATTTGTAAAACATTAGTATCATCTGCTTTTTGGCCTTGAATGGTTGTAACTACTCCTTTATTAATAATTTCTAAAATTTTATTACGTTTATAAGCAACCTCAGTATCCATTGCTTGTTCAATATCAGCAGCCCAAAGATTAGGGTCAAAATCACTTTCTACAGGGTCTAATTTACGAGCAAAAGTTAAAATTGTATCTAATTCAACAATTCCATCATCAAATTCTACTTCTGAATAATTTAATAATTTATCATCAGTATTAAATACTTTCTCATCTTTACCAAAACCTTCATTATATTTAATATTTTTCTTTCTTTTATATGATAAACTAAATTTACTTGCATCTTTTCATGCAAATAATGCTTCTCAACTAAATTTTTGTTGATAAGTTTGTAAATATCATTGTTCAAATGTTTCTTGATCTCGTTTTGTTGCTTGATTAGCAATATCTCCGAAAATTATTTGTGGGTTTTGTGCCATAATTTACTTCCTTCTTTCTATTTATTAAATACATTGTCTGTATCTAAAATATTGTTTTCTTTGTTTTCTACTTTTGGTACGCCCCCAGTATTAACTGTTTGTACCTTAATTAATTCATCATAAACACTTTGCAATTGTGTTTTAATGATTTCAATATCATCAGTAATATAATAAGACTTTAATAAAACATTTTTAAATTCTTAATTATCAGTTAAAGAATTAATAAAGTCAATTACTTCAATTTGCTTTAATTGAATTGTTTCTTGTTCAATTTGTGAAGTTAATTCAGTATTTTTTGTTTGTAGTTCGTTGGTTTGCTGATTACTATTTTCTAAATTAATTGCATTAAATTCTTCAACTTCAGCAGTATTTTCTAAAATAATTTCAGCAGTTTTAATATCTAAACTACCATCTTAATTTTTAATAGGTTCACTATTTTCATTAATAAGAACATATTTTACATTTTTTAATGCCATTGTTTTTCCTCCTATTTTTTAATATTTGTATTTGTTCTTTTTCTAATCGCTTTTTGTATAATTTCAAAACTGTCTACTCTAAAAGACAAAAAATAGCGTTTAGTTTTTATATTTAACTGATTAAATACTGAGCCTTTAATTTTTATCTCATCATCTTTTTTTAATTTCAAAAACTCAGTTAAAATAGATGGGTTATATATTGATAATGTTGAGTAATTTAATCTTTCTCACTGACATTTAGCTGAACAAGCATCAACTTCAAAACCACCAGAAACCAGTGCCTTAATCTTAGTTTTAATCGGATTTTCATGTAATCTAACAGTTAATTCTAACTTATTAACTTTTTTATTTTTTATTTTAGGTTTATTAGTTATTGATTTTTTAGGTAAATTACTTTTTGTTTGTGCCATTTTTTTCTACTCCTTTTGCTAAAAAATACTGTAAATGTTTTCAAGCATCGTGTTCGTGTTCTGACATTTTAATATTTCCTTTATAAATATAATTTTTCTTAATGACTGGTGATTGTAAAATATATTTTAAATTAAATAGATATTTGCATAAAACTTTTAAACCACCAATAAATTTAGGAGTAGATAATGGATTTTTTATTTTTAAACCCTTATGAAGTTGATAATCTTCAATTATTACAATAACTTTATTTAAATAAGAACAAATTTTATTTTTAAACTCATTTAATATTAAATACATATTATTTATTACTTCTTTTTCATTTTTGGAATTAAAAGTAATATTATTAATTATTTTCTTTTGCAAAACATTATAAATAATAATACAAGTTTGTCCAATTCCAGCAGGTCAATTGCAATAATATATTTTAATTTATTTGTTTTATTTTTTTGTCAATTTGTAATATTTTTCATCCATCGGATGCTAAATCTAAAATATCGTTAATTTTATAATATTGCATATATGAAACAATAACATCTCACTTGTCTTTAAATAAATTTAAGTACATTTTGGCTCATTCTAAACATTGCAAATCATAATGCTTTTTATGATGTGAAATACGACAATTAATAGGTTGACAATTAACTCAATCAAATGATGTTGTTATTTCATTTCAAGTTTTATTAATATATTTACTTTTATATTCTGTCATTTATCTATACTCCTTAATTCTTTTTATTTGTTGTTCAAATTTCATCATTAATATCATTTACTGTTACCAGATAAGCTTGTATCATTAATTTTTGTAATTTATTTTTAATTTTTTTATTTCATTTTTTCATCAAATATTTTTCTTTCTGTAAAAAAATATAATATTCCTTTATTGGTTAATATTTTGATATTTAGTAAATAATTTATTTTAATATTTAATTACTTCGCCGCCGGCTCCACTTTGAAGGTGGGCGGGGGCGGATAGGATATTTTGATAGAGTTTACCCCCATACGGAAATAAACAAAAAACAGTTTACCCAGTTATTAATTACGCTTGATCCATCCCTACACAACTTTATATAAAGAAAATAACCTTTTGGAGTTCCAACCCTCTTGTTTTTTAGTGTCCAATATAGTTTTTGGGTTTAACAACACTCTTTTTATGAAAACAAGCCAAAAAACACATGCTCTAACATTTCGCAAGTGATTAATCTTGCCGAGAATTAAAGAAATAAATAGTAGTAGTAAATCCAATCGCTTTCACACTTTCTTTGAGGCTTTGTGCCATAGATGAGTTATCCATCTTTAAGCATCAAAAAATATTAAGTTTTAAAGATTGAATTTTGGATTAATCGTTAGATAGTATTTTTATTTTTTTATCTCATTATCTTTTTTAATTCTTTATTTATTAAATATATTTTTTAGTAATTATATTTAACAATTAACTAACAACTTAATAAAACAATTATTCAAAATTTTTTAAGAAAAGAAAGGATGGATTTTTCTGAAAAAACATATTTTATTAAGTATAAAAGATACTATCTAACGATTAATCCAATAAATATAAGTATTTTTTACAAAATAAAAAGCACTTTATTCTTTTTCAATAAAGTGCTACATTTGCATTTACAATTTACAGGGCGAAAAAAAGAAATTGGTTTTTTAAAAACTGATGAGATTAAACAAATTTCCCAGTTTTCTCAAAGCGAAATTTTAGAACATTTTGAACTTAAAAATTTTGGTTTAACTTATGATGAAGCAGAAGAAATGGGTAAAAATATGGTGATAATTCACAAGAAAAAATGAAATTTCATTGATTTAAACATTTTTTAAAAGTATTGTTAAATACTTTTAATAATATTGTTTTGGCTTTAATTGCGACCTATAATATAATTAGTTATTTTACTTTAGGTCGCGATAGTTTTGAAGTTATTGGAGTGATTATTATTGTTATTATGATTATTATTAGTACTACAATTGCATATGTTCAAGATATCCGCAGTTTTTTCGTGACAAAAAAACTAACAGATTTAGTTAGTAACACAATTACAGTAATTCGATTAGAAGATGATAAAAAATTTCTGAAGTATCAGTTAAAAATAATACTAGTTTAATTCGAGAAGCAAAAGAATTAGAAATTCATGAATTAGTACCCGATGATTTAATTTATTTATCAAGTGGGGATATGGTTCCTGCTGATGTTCGAATATTATGAAGTAATGAACTTTTTATTAATCAATCCAATTTAACCGGTGAGTCGTTCCCTCTTGAAAAACATGCTAGTTATAACCGTCATAAAGCAAGTTTACTAGAGTTAGAAAATATTTGTTATACGGGAACAAGTGTTGTTTCAGGTAGTGCAATTGCAGTTGTTATTGGTGTGGGAACAGAAATATATTATGCGACAATTTCAAAAACATTACAAGTTAAACCACCAAAGAATAGTTTTAATCGTGGAATTAAAAGAACGACTTGATTACTATTATTATTTATGTTTGTAATGGTTCCCATTGTTTTTTTATCAATGGAATTACAAAAAATAATTGGTTATCTGCTTTATTATTTGCTATTTCAGTTGCTGTTGGTTTAACTCCAGAAATGTTACCAATGATTGTGACTTCTAATCTTGCTTGTGGTGCCAGTCGAATGAATAAAGCCAAAGTAGTTGTTAAAAAATTAGAAGCAATTCAAAATTTAGGGGCAATTAATGTTTTGTGTACAGATAAAACAGGAACTTTAACAAATGATAAAATTGAATTGGTTGATTATCAGTTATTAGATAATAAAAAAGATGATCGTTTATTAACATATTTATATTTAAATAGTTATTTTCAAACGGGATTAAAAAATCCTTTAAATAAAGCAATTATTCATTATATTGATAATCATCATTTATCTAGTTTTAAGGATGATTATCAAAAAATTGATGAAATCCTCTTTGATTTTAATCGGCGTAAATTAACGGTTGTTGTTTCAGGCAAAGACAAGCATCACACTTTAATCTGTAAAGGGGCAATTGAAGAAATTATTAAAAATTGTACAAGAATTGAATATAAAGGATTAGCATATAACCATGGTCATGATGCCGATACTTATTATTCAACAAAAGATGAGAAAAATTTAATTTTTTATGGTTTTGTTTCTTTTCTTGATAAACCAAAACCTTCTGCAGCAAAAATGATTCAATTATTGCGAAAAAATGGAGTACAATTAAAAATTTTAACGGGTGATAATGAACAAGTCACAAGAGCAATTTGTGATCGAGTTCATTTAAAAATTCGTGGTGTTATAACTCGCGATTATATTGAAAAATTAAGTGAATTTGAACTCCGTGATGTTGTTGAACAAAATAATATTTTTGTTAAATTAAATCCATTACAAAAAGCAAAAATTATTACAGCTTTAAAACAAAATCAACATGTTGTCGGTTTCATGGGTGATGGAATTAATGATGCACCTGTTTTACGCAAAAGCGATGTTGCATTATCAAGAGATATTGCAAAAGAAGCATCAGATATTATTTTATTAGAAAAGCCCTTATTAGTTATGGAAAAGTGAATTATTCAGGGACGACAAATTTTTGGAAATATTTTAAAATGTATTAAGATTACAATAGCCTCTAACTTTGGAAATGTTCTGAGTATTTTAATTGCTTCAGCATGATTATTATTTCAACCAATGATGCCAATTCAAATTCTATTTCAAAATTTATTATATGATATATCCCAATTGGCAGTAGCATTTGATAAGGTTTATGTAGACTTTTTATCAAAACCACAAACTTGAACAACAAAGGATATTTTACCGTTTGTTTTTGTTAATGGACCTGTCTCCTCAATTTTTGATATTTTAACTTTTGTTGTTATGGACTATTATTTTGGGGTTCTTGCCAATCAACAACACATCACAGCTGAACAAATTACTTTATTTCAAACAGGTTGATTTATTGAAGGATTAGTGACCCAAACCTTAATTGTTCAAATGTATCGAACAAGAAAAATTCCATTCTTTCAATCAATGCCATTATGGCAATTATTGCTATCCAGCATTGCCGTCATTTTGATTGGAATGACCTTACCATTTACATCATTAGGGCCAAAACTAAGTTTAGTACCATTACCCGCAATGTATAATGAGTGAAGGAGTCAAAGATTTATATATTAAAATTTTTAAGCGATGATTATAGATTTACTTTTAGTAAATCTATTTTTAATGCAAAATAAAAAAACATATTGCTTTTACAAGATGTTTAAAATTATTTTTTAAATAATTCAAATAATGTTTTAATCATTACTCCAGTTCCACGCCCATCTTTAGTATCCGCTGTCCCAGCAATGTCTAAATGAATATATGGTTTTTCTTCTACAAATTCACATAAAAAGGCAGCAGCAGTTGAACTACCAGCAAAGCGTGAACTTTCAGCATTTGTTAGATCAGCAATTGGTGTTTTACGCATTACAGCAGTATGTTCTTCTAAAATTGGCATTCTTCAAATTCCTTCATGAGCTTTAGAAGCTGCTTGTGCAAATTGTTCATATCATGCATCATTATTAGCAAAAACACCAGTTAATCATTTTCCTAAAGCTACTAGAATTGCACCAGTTAATGTTGAGGCTTCAATTAATTTATCCACATTTAATTTACGTATAGCATAAGTAATACCATCAGCTAGAACTAATCTTCCTTCAGCATCAGTATTATCAATTTGAACAGTTTTTCCGTTCATTGATGTAATAACTGATTCAGTTAAAGTTGCTTTTCCTCCAATTCGATTTTCTGTTAAACAAGCCACCGCAGCAATATTTGTTTTAACTTGTGCTTTTGCTAAAGCTAATACTGTTGAGCAAACAATAGCTGCTCCTGACATATCAAATTTCATTCCAGTTAATGCTGTTGATGGCTTTAAGTTATATCCACCACTATCAAAGGTAATTCCCTTTCCTATTAAGCCAACTTTTTCTTTTTTATTACTATCACCTAGATATTCTAAGATAACAACTCGGGGTTCTAAATAGCTTCCCGCATTAACAGCTAAAAGTAAACCCATTTTTTCTTTTTCAATTTCTTTTTTATCTAAAACTGTTACTTTTAAATTTGGGATTCCTTTTGCCATTGTTGTAATTTTTTCAGCAAAAACTTCTGGATACATTAAATTTGGTGGTGTATCTTGTAACATACGAGCAAAATTAACAAATTCCATTTTAATTTGAATTTCTTTAAAAATAGTAGGTGCCTTGTCACAGTTATGTATTAAATTAATTGTATAAACTGATTTTTCTTTTTTATCTGTTTTTAAATTATAATTATCATTTAAAGCATATAATGTTCCTTCTGCTAGTGCTTTAAAAATATGAGTATTTACTTCAGCACCTTTTTTGAAAGTGTTAACATCAATATTTAAACTATATTTAATTGTTTTTATAAAATTTTGGCTAAAATCTTCAACATTTTTAAAAGTTAATGCTTTTTCGAAATAAGCATAAATTGTTTTTTCTTCTGAAATTAAAGTTGTTGCACCGTTTTTTGGGACAACTAATGGGTTAATTTCATCACCCTTAAAAATTGCTTTTAGTGTTAAATCTTGTTTTTTGTCATTTAATAATACCATTGTAAAATTCCTTCTTTCTATATAGATAATTATATACACAATATTATAACATTATCTAGAATAACAATAAAAATATTTTGTTTTACGTTATAATATAAAAAGGTAAATTTAAAAGAAAGAGGAGAAAAGAATGAAACGAAATGAAGCACCAGCACAATATAAATGAGATTTCAATCATTTATATTCCAATCATGAAGCATGGAAAAAAGATTTAGCAAAAATTGTAAAAAAATTAGAAGAAATTATCACCTTTAAAGGAAAATTAAATCAAATGGCTGTTTTTAAAAAATATATTTTTTTAGATGAAGAAATTGATTTAATTGCAAATAAAATGGGACAATATTTACATATGGGTGATATTAATACAACTGATTTATCATATCAAGAATTAGCAGGAACTTATTCAAATACTTTAAATCAAATTTCAAGTCAATTAGCTTTTGTTGCTCCCGAATTAAAAGCAATTGGTGAAAAAACAATTATGACATGAATTAAAGAAGATTCTGCATTAAGTGCATATCAATATAGTTATCGTAAGTTTTTTAAAAATGCAAAATATATTTTATCAGAACGTGATGAAGAAATTTTAGCTTTAATAACACGGTCACGAAGTGTAGCTTATGAATTGTATGATTTATTAGCATATGCTGATAAAAAGCCAACTTTTATTGATTATCAAGGAACAAAAACAGAATTAACAAATACTGTATATAGTGAAATTATGGAGAAATCTGATCCATTAGGTGAACAAGAATTTCGAATTAAAACAGCACAATTGTTTTCTGAACATTTAGTTGATAAAAAACATTCTTTTGCACGAATTTATGAGGGAATCATTCAACATAGTGTTGAATCTGTTCGCTTACGTGGTTATAAAAATACTTTACAAGCATCATTAAATAATGATGATGTATCTGAAGAAATTTATGCAAGTTTAATTAAATATGGTCGTGAAAATAGTCATTTATTTGTTCAATATAATGAGTTATTAAAAAAACATTTTAAATTTAAAAAGTTTTATCTAACTGATCGTAGTTTGAAGTTAGTTAAAAACATTGCATCATTAGATAAGAAATATACTGTTGAAGATGCAAAAAAAATGATACGTGAATCCCTACAACCATTAGGAAATGAATATTTAACCCAATTAGAGTTAGTTTGAAGTGATCATCGCATTGATTACTTTGAAGATACTAATAAACGTAGTGGTGCTTATTCATCTGGTGGTTCAGGAATTGAACCAATTATTTTAATGAATTGAGATGATACAATTGGTTCAGTTAATACATTAGCACATGAAGCCGGTCATTCTGTTCACACATTATTAGCAGATTTAAATAATAAATATCCATTAAATAGTTATCCAATTATTTTAGCAGAAGTTGCTTCAACAGTTAATGAGCACTTATTATTTGATTGTTTATATAAATATGCTGAAAGTAAAGAAGAAAAAATTTATTTATTACAAAATCGAATTGATGAAATTATCGCAACTTTCTTTCGTCAAATTCATTTTGCTGATTTTGAATGATCTGCGCATAAAATGGTTGAAAATAATGAGCCATTAGATGCTGATAAATTAGCAAATCTTTTTGATCAAAAAGCTAATGAATTTGGTTATACTGTTTTTGATAAACATGAGTTACAACAAAAGACATATAGTTGACCACGAATTTTACATTTCTTTCATTCACCATATTATGTTTATAAATATGCAACTTGTATTGTTGCTTCATTTAAACTTTATAATGATGTCATTAATGGCCATCCAGAATATTTACTAAATTTTTTAAAACAAGGTGGTCGTAAAGAACCATTAGCAATTTTAAAAGATATCGGAATTGATTATACTGATGCTAATGTTTATAATGGCTTAATTACAAAATTAACAGAAATGATTAATAATCTTACTCAGTTATTAAAATAACGTTATATTAATTATATTATATAAAAAAATTTATTATATTAAAAATAAAAATAAAAAATATTTTGTCAAATTATTTTTTAAAATATTTGTTTAAATTACAAATAATTTGATAAAAATTAATTTTATTTTTTTGTAAATTGTAAATGCAAATATAACACTTTATTGAAAAAAATAAAGTGCTTTTTATTTTGTAAAAAATATTTATATTTATTGGATTAATCGTTAGATAGTATCTTTTACACTTAATAAAATATGTTTTTTCAGAAAAATCCATTCTTTCTTTTCTTAAAAAATTTTGAATAATTGTTTTATTTAGTTGTTAGTTAATTATTAAATATAATTACTAAAAATATATTTAGTAAACAAAGAATTAAAAAAGATAATGAGATAAAAAAATAAAGATACTATCTAACGATTAATCCAAAATTCAATCTTTAAAACTTAATATTTTTTGATGCTTAAAGATGGATAACTCATCTATGGCACGAAGCCTTAAAGAAAGTGTGAAAGCGATTGGATTTACTACTCCTATTTATTTCTTTAATTCTCGGCAAGATTAATCACTTGCGAAATGTTAGAGCATGTGTTTTTTGGCTCGTTTTCATAAAAAGAGTGTTGTTAAACTGAAAAAAACAATATCGGACACTAAAAAAACAAGAGGGTTGGAACTCCAAAAGGTTATTTTCTTTATATAAAGTTGTGTAGGGATGGATCAAGCGTAATTAATAACTGGGTAAACTGTTTTTTGTTTATTTCCGTATGGGGGTAAACTCTATCAAAATATCCTATCCCCCCCCGCTCCACTTTGAAGGTGAGCGGGCGGCGAAGTAATTAAATATTAAAATAAATTATTTACTAAATATCAAAATATTAACCAATAAAGGAATATTATGTTTTTACAGAAAGGAAAATATTTGATGAAAAAATGAAATAAAAAAATTAAAAATAAATTACAAGAATTAATGATACAAGCTTATTTGGTAACAGTAAATGATATTAATGATGAAATTTGAGAAACAAATAAAAAGAATTAAGGAGTATAGATAAATGACAGAATATAAAAGTAAATATATTAATAAAACTTGAAATGAAATAACAACATCATTTGATTGAGTTAATTGTCAACCTATTAATTGTCGTATTTCACATCATAAAAAGCATTATGATTTGCAATGTTTAGAATGAGCCAAAATGTACTTAAATTTATTTAAAGACAAGTGAGATGTTATTGTTTCATATATGCAATATTATAAAATTAACGATATTTTAGATTTAGCATACTATGGATGAAAAATATTACAAATTGACAAAAAAATAAAACAAATAAATTAAAATATATTATTGCAATTGACCCTGCTGGAATTGGACAAACTGGTATTATTATTTATAATGTTTTGCAAAAGAAAATAATTAATAATATTACTTTTAATTCCAAAAATGAAGAAGAAGCAATAAATAATATGTATTTAATATTAAATGAGTTTAAAAATAAAATTTGTTCTTATTTAAATAAAGTTATTGTAATAATTGAAGATTATCAACTTCATAAGGGTTTAAAAATAAAAAATCCATTATCTACTCCTAAATTTATTGGTGCTTTAAAATTTTTATGCAAATATCTATTTAATTTAAAATATATTTTACAATCACCAGTCATTAAGAAAAATTATATTTATAAAGGAAATATTAAAATGTCAGAGCACGAACACGATGCTTGAAAACATTTACAGTATTTTTAGCAAAAGGAGTTGATAAAAATGGCACAAACAAAAAGTAATTTACCTAAAAAATCAATAACTAATAAACCTAAAATAAAAAATAAAAAAGTTAATAAGTTAGAATTAACTGTTAGATTACATGAAAATCCGATTAAAACTAAGATTAAGGCACTGGTTGCTGGTGGTGTTGAAGTTGATGCTTGTTCGGCTAAATGTCAGTGAGAAAGATTAAATTACTCAACATTATCAATATATAACCCATCTATTTTAACTTAGTTTTTGAAATTAAAAAAAGATGATGAGATAAAAATTAAAGGCTCAGTATTTAATCAGTTAAATATAAAAACTAAACGCTATTTTTTGTCTTTTAGAGTAGACAGTTTTGAAATTATACAAAAAGCGATTAGAAAAAGAACAAATACAAATATTAAAAAATAGGAGGAAAAACAATGGCATTAAAAAATGTAAAATATGTTCTTATTAATGAAAATAGTGAACCTATCAAAAATGAAGATGGTAGTTTAGATATTAAAACTGCTGAAATTATTTTAGAAAATACTGCTGAAGTTGAAGAATTTAATGCAATTAATTTAGAAAATAGTAATCAGCAAATCAACGAACTACAAACAAAAAATACTGAATTAACTTCACAAATTGAACAAGAAACAATTCAATTAAAGCAAATTGAAGTAATTGACTTTATTAATTCTTTAACTGATAATAAAGAATTTAAAAATGTTTTATTAAAATCTTATGATATTACTGATGATATTGAAATCATTAAAACACAATTGCAAAGTGTTTATGATGAATTAATTAAGGTACAAACAGTTAATACTGGTGGCGTACCAAAAGTAGAAAACAAAGAAAACAATATTTTAGATACAGACAATGTATTTAATAAATAGAAAGAAGGAAGTAAATTATGGCACAAAACCCACAAAGAATTTTCGGAGATATTGCTAATCAAGCAACAAAACGAGATCGAGAAACATTTGAACAATGATATTTACAAACTTATCAACAAAAATTTAGTTGAGAAGCATTATTTGCATGAAAAGATGCAAGTAAATTTAATTTAGCATATAAAAGAAAGAAAAATATTAAATATAATGAAGGTTCTGGTAAAGATGGGAAAGTATTTAATACTGATGATAAATTATTAAATTATTCAGAAGTAGAATTTGATGATGGAATTGTTGAATTAGATACAATTTTAACTTTTGCTCGTAAATTAGACCCTGTAGAAAGTGATTTTAACCCTAATCTTTGGACTGATGATATTGAACAAGCAATGGATACTGAGGTTGCTTATAAACGTAATAAAATTTTAGAAATTATTAATAAAGGAGTAGTTACAACCATTCAAGGCCAAAAAGCAGATGATACTAATGTTTTACAAATTCACGATGAAATTATGGATAAAATATATGAAAATGGATTTACCCCTTCAGAAACAGTTATCTTGGATTCGGCTGATTTTATTCGTGGAATTCGTAATAAATTACAGTTACAACTTGGAGCAAATGACCAAATAAATAATGTAATTGAAACAAGCGGAGCAATGAAAACTGTTGAAGGAACAACATATTATATGGTTCCTAAAAATTACCAATTATTAATAAATATGGTTCAGAAGGAACAATTACTCTATTACCAGATGGTGTTAATGCAATTGCCTTTAAATTTAGTAAAAAATATGATTCTCTTATCTTACACAAAAAAGACCATACTCCATTAAGAGTTGGTGCAGCTGCATTGGGTACTGGAATGGGTAATACTTTGATTATGGAAAGAGTTTTATATTTAGGTGGGGCAGTAGTTGAACCTAAGGGAATTATTAAACATATTGTTGCAAAAATTAATATTAATAAAATAGATAAACCAAATATTCATGTTACAGACCCAACAAAAGCAACAGCCGAACAGTTAAAACCACAATTTAAAGATGTTGTTTTAAAAGCAGTAAAAGCAGTAAATAGTTCTTTAACTGAAAGTGATTTTGATTACTTTATTGAAAGTAAAGGTGAAGACTGACCAATTAATATTACAAATGATAAAACTGTTGAAGTTCAAATTGAAGGAAAAAACAACGCTACTGGTCAAACAAATCCGGTTGATGTTAAAATTAAAAATTCTTAATAGTACTAAAAAATAGTATTTTTTCGTTTAATATATATGCCAATTGGAACAAAAAAAACAGCCCTTATTTATGCTGTTAAAAAAATCCAACTAGATTTTCAATCCAACAACAAGAAAAAAATTTTGGTTTACAGTTATTAGAATTTTTAGGAATTCAAGTTTTAGCTCTTGGTTTATCAGTTTTAACTGGTGGTATTGCTTCGGCTGTTGGTCTTGGTGCGGGATTATCTAATTTTGCCGCAGCATTTATCTCATTTGGAGTAGAAACAGCAACCGATTTTGCCGTAAATCAAATATACGATAAATTAACATCAGAAGTGACAGTAAAAAGTACTGCCTTAAATTTGCTACCAGCAATTGGTGGTATTGGAAAATTAACGCGTGCTGCTCGAACAACTAAAATTTTAAAATTAGCGAAAGAAACTAAACTACTTGAAAAATTAAGTGTAATAACTGCTAATAATTTAGAAGATGTTGCAAGACAAGTTAGAGGTAAAAAGATTTTATCTGATAAATTAATATTTGATTTTACAAAACAAGCTAATAATGAAACTTTATTATATACAATTGGAAAATTAGCCCGAAATGATTTTTATAAGGGTTTTAAAGTTTCTAAATTAGAAACAATTAATAATTTATTAAAAATTGAAAAAAATATTCAAAAAATAAGTCCTACATTAGTTCAAAAAATACCACGCATAAATGAAATAAATGCTAATAAATGATTGTCTGAATATGGATTAAATATTGATAAAATAAGCAAAATTAATACTAATGAGTGATATAATATAATGAGTAATCTTCATAAAAAGGTGTTGGCAAAAACCTAATATTAAATGCTAATTTAATGCGGGGCAGTAAAATATATAATAATAAATTATTAAATATTTTTCATCAAACACCAATTAAATTAAATAAAATTTTAAATCATTTAAACTCAAATTTTTATATTCAAAAAGTAACTAAAAAATTATTAGCCCCAATTGAAAAACAAATAATTACTATTAAACAAAAAGTAATTAGTAAAATTACTGATAAAACTAAAAAAATATTATCTAAATTTGAAACTAAGGCTATTAAAAAAGGTCAATTATTACCTTTTGCTTATGGTTCTGATGTTTTTTAGCAGTTAAAATTGTTCCTTTATCAGTTGTGTGTGAAGTTGCTTTAACAATATATTATAAAAATCCTAAATATGTCCCTATTGTCGTTATGACAACTTTAATCAAAGCAGAACAGTTTGTTTTGGCTCCTGAACCGTTTAAATTCTACATGAAGAGTGAGTGGTTTATTGGTTGGGGATTTAAAAAAACAAGTTTGTTTAATTTAGTTTCTTTTGCCCCACTTGTTTATCAGCGAGTAGTAAAAGATAGTTTTAAAATATATCGGACAATTGCTAAGATATTAAAAATGCAAGAACAATTTAAAAATAACTTTAATAAATATAAATTGTTAAATACGCTAGAAGATAGTGCGGTTACTAGTTTGTTAGGTAATGGACTAGTATATTTCAAGCATATAAACAACTCAAAACAAAACAAGATTTAAACAAAACAATTAAAACAAAAACATTACTAAATAGTAAAAAATTTATATTAAAGAAAATATATTTTAAAAAAAGTAAATGATAAGGAGATGATTAAATGTTAAATGAATTATGACAAAATGTTACTTTGGAAAATTATAATAATTTTATTCCAATTTAAACTATCCATTTTCAAAACTAAAGTTTGAAACATTTAAAGATCAATTATTAAAGAAAATTTGTATTAATATGGTGTTTATTACGATTGAGCATTGAACATTTGACCGCATTCCAATTGAATTTTTTACTTTGGCAAATATGAGTGTTGGTGATATTAATTATTCATCGCAAAATGACCCTATGATTACTTGACAAGGTCTATTGCCTGCCTATGCAAAATCATTGGCTAATTTAACAACTTTAAAGAAAATGTTTCGTACTTTTCAAGAAGAAGGTATTGATTTAACAATGATTGATTTAGAAGCATATTATACTCAATTAGAAGTTGATGCTTTAATAGAAAAAGAAAAAACTAAGATTGACAATAAAACTATTGTTAAAAATAACAATAATGAAATAAATGTTCCCTTTGATAATGATACTATTTTTTATGATAAAACTAATAAAGTTTGAAAATCTAATACTGCTAATATTATTAATCCAGATTCTATAATGAAAACATTAAATCATAATGATTTTGTTATTACTGAGGGTGGTAATAATAAAGGTAAAATATCTGTAACAAACGGTTACAATGATGAATTAGCAATTGATGATCCAACTAGTGACGGTGAGTTTGTTAATTATATGAGAACACGACAAATTGGAATTAAATTAATGCCTACTCAAAGTGGTAAAGCGAATGCTTCATTTAATCAAAAAACAGGTGAATTAGAAATTTGAGACCCTTAATTTAAAAATAATGATATAACTGCTAACTTTGAAATTATTAAAAAAAGTACAACATCAGAATTAAAAATAACTGATGACACATTACGAACTACAAAATATATTAATGAACATTATCAAATTAAAAGTAGTGATTGAGAAATTGTAGATATTACTGATTGAACTCCTAATATTAATGAATATCAAATAAAAGATTGAAATAAAAATAAATATAAATATAAAGTATGAGTTAATAATCAATTTTTAAATAGTTTTTATTTATCAACTTATAAAGGATTTACAGGAAATATATCAAGTGGAATAACAACTACTGGTAATGAAAATCAAATTGCACAATTAAGAAATAATGGAAAAATTATAATATATTCAAAAAATGCTGCTGCTAAAATGACTAAATTATATATTGAAAGAAAAAAGTAAATTAGAAAGGAGATGTTATTATGCCAAAAGTAAATATTAAAGATGTAATTATGTTTTTGAAAATCTTTGGAGTTTCATCGTTGTTTTTTATTGCAGGAATTATTATTTGTTTTATAGGAGAAAAAACATTAGGTATTTCTTGACCAGCATATGTTATTGTTTCATCAATGCTTATAGGAGCTGGAATTATAGTTTTAATTATTGAAACAATTAGATTTATCAAAACACATAACAAAAAACAAAAAGAAGATAGTATTGAAGATGTTATTAAAAAAAAGATACAAAATAAAGAGGTGTTATAAATGGGATTATTACCAGCAAAAAAGAAATTAAAAAAAGAATATGATATTGATAGTTATTATCTTAATTTAGCATCAACGATTACTAATCGTAAAAATGTTACTGTTCAAAAACATAATGAGATTTTAGAAAAAAGAATTTGTGAAGATAATGCTAATTTTTTAAATCCACGAGATTTAGAAATTAGAATTTATAATCCACTTACTAATCAACAATTAGATACTAAATTAATTAATAAATTTTTAAAGATGCAAGACTTTACTAATAAAAATTGATATAACGAATATAAAATTAATAAGAATGGTAAGGGTGCATACTTTATTTTTGCTAATAATTCAAAACTTAATTTTATTACTATTGATTTTTACAATGACCAATATGATGAATTAGGTAATTTAGTATCTTGCACTTTTGATTATGACCCTTATATTAAAAATGACCAGAGTATTTTTATTACTGAAAAATTAGAGATTGATGCTGTAACTAAACAAGTTAAAGTTATTAGAAAGTTAAAAACACGATTATATAGTACTATTACCTACTTATATATTGATGATGCTAAATGAAATAACTATACAACTTTACAAAGAGAAGAAATATTACCACTTAATTTTATTCCAATTGAAATTATTCCTAATAACCCTAATTTTGAGTCTTCTGCTCGTTATGATAAACAATTTACTAGTATTTTATATATTATTGCTGAAAAGATAATGTTAGATCCATTGTTAAATAGTGGTAAATTTACTATTAATACTAACGGAGTTACTGGTGTGGTTGACCAAGAAATTAGTAAAATGCTGGCATCATTTATTGAAAATGACTTGTTATTAGTTGAAGGAGACCCTGATAGTAATTTTCAACCAGTAGACTATATTGCTGGTAATTTTAAAGGTGAGCAATTAACTAAAATATATGATTGATTATTAACAAATTACTATAAAATAAATCGACATCATGTTCCCGCCATTGCTAAGGGAGCACAACAAACTCAGGCAGAAGTTGCTGGTGTAAATATTCAAACAAACGCATCATACGAACAAATGATATATATTAGAGAAATTAAATTAACTGAATTTATTATTAAGTTAATTAAATATGATAATGCTATTTTAAACAGTAGAACATTCAATATTAAAAATATTGATGAGTTAATTGTTGATGTTCGCTTACCAGTTAATGCTACTTTAAACAGACAATTAAAAAACAACGAAACTATTATCAATATGCCTAATGAAGAAGGAGAACAAGAATAATGTTAAAACCATCTGAAAAAATGTTAGCACAATTAGCAGAAAATCATGAACCAATTGACTATTCAATTGATAGTATTCCGTTAGATTTTGCTAATCAATCACAATATAGCGACCCTGATTTAGAACAATTATTTAGTGAAGACCGCGCAAGAACCTTATATATTTATAAAATTAATAATCTCTTGTTAAGACAAAGCAAAAACCAATCTTAAACTACTCTCAAAATAGCGTTAAAATAGGTTTTATTGACAAAGATGAATATATTAAAATAACTGGTTATGAAATTAGTGATTTTAATTTTAAATTACAAATTCAACAAAATACCACAGTCCAAGATAATAGCACAAGTTATGTAATGATTGATGAAAAAGATATTTTAATTAATAATATTTCAAAACAAGACAAAGAATTTTTAGAAGCATTAGACTTAAAAATAGTATCTATTAATGAATCAATTAGTGAAGAAAATAAAAATGAATGCTATATTATCGAAGAATATAAACGACCTTATACACCCGATGGTGTTAATATTATTAAATCTATGCATTTAGTTAAAATAACTGATTTTAAGTGAAAAAACCAAAATAGTATTCATTTAGTTTTACAAAAATCATTGCCCGAAGATACAGTATTTACTGTGATTGAAATTAAATACCCTAAATCTATGTTATTTGGAAATATTAAATGCTGAGGCAATGTAAATGGTGTTTATTCTTATCCATCATCAATAGTTAAAAATGCTAATTTAGTACCTTTGTTATCAATGCCAATTGAAACAAACCCTAATTTAAGAATATTTCAGTATTGATTTACTGAAAGTTTTTTACCATGAAGTATAGCCAAAAACTATATTCAAGGAAAAGATATTTTAGATTTAATAAATAAAAATGGTTTAAAAAAAGTTTTATTAAATTATTTAACTTATCGTTATAATTATGATCGAAAATTTCAAGGGGCAAAATACGATGAAAAAGGTAATCCTACTAATAAAGCGGCTGAATTACGCCAAAAATTTGAAGGACAAAAACCCGAAGATGTAATTGATGGTTTATTTGAAAATTGAAAATTAGATAATCCAACCCTTATTAATGATAATGTTGTCAAAATATTTAAACAAATTATCTATATGCTTTCAAATTACACATATAGCAAATACGCAATTAATAAAGGTTATAATGATGATATTAAATTATTTTCTCCGTATTATTTTGAATTAATGTCTAATCCAACAGAACAAAAAGTTGAATATTGGGAATTTAAAGATTGTTTATTGCAATTAAAATCATTATATTTTGATTTTACTGGTGGTCCTACTCCTCCACCACCAAAAAATTATTGAAAAGAAGTTTATCCAAATGACAACCCGCTTAATAATGTTGATAATAAATATTATTTTATTGTGTGGCGTGGAAATAAAAATGATAATTGAGAAATTAATAAGTTTAAAAATAATACTTATTTATCGGATGGACAAAATAAGAATATAGAATTAAAAAATAATTATCAATTATATTTATATAAGGCTCTTTTTTTCCAATAGATTTAGTAATTAATAAAATTAATAATCCAGTTGCTATTACTCAATGAAGAACAGATAAAAATAAAACTTATTTTAAATTTATTTATCGTTGGGATGGAAATATATTAGAACCTAATACGCCAATTATTGACACAAAAACCGGACAAATTATAGATTGAAATTTACAAAATAAAAATAATATCAACAAAAATAGTGAAATTAAAGTAATTCTTAAAAACAATGATATTTCAGAAAACCCCATTTATCAATTATAAACAAATTATTTTAACTGATTATCAATAACAAATGAATTAGAAACAAACAATATCCCCTCACTTATTCCTGCTGAAATTAAATTATCAGATGGAGAATATGGGAAATATTTAACAAATTTAATTATTTCTAATGACAAAATAGAAGACTATTTAAACTATTTTTCTCAATGATATAGATTACTTTATTCAAAAGCAGTTTGAATGAGTATGACTAAAAATTTAGTTGAAGATAACATTAAAATAACTTATGACGAAAAACTATTTATTTTAAATCAAATTGAAATATCAGGTATTTGAAGTTATGGGGATTATGGTATTAAAATCTTTACAGAAAAAGAAGAAATTAATATTAATAATTTACAACTATTTAATAAAAATAATGAAAAACTATCATTAATTACATTAGAAATATAAAAACTCATTTAATTAATTAAATGAGTTTTTATATTTATTTATCTTCAACTTTTATTTCACCAGTTTTAGAATTAACAGCTAAATTAGGAATATTTTTTTCTAAATCTCAACGATAAATAAATTTAAAATAAGTTTTATTTTTATCTGTTCTTCATTGAGTAATAGCAACTGGATTATTAATTTTATTAATTACTAAATCTATTGGAAAAAAAGAGCCTTATATAAATATAATTGATAATTATTTTTTAATTCTATATTCTTATTTTGTCCATCCGATAAATAAGTATTATTTTTAAACTTATTAATTTCTCAATTATCATTTTTATTTCCACGCCACACAACAAAATAATATTTATTATCTGCTGTATAAAATGGTTTTTCTTGTGGTGCTATTCATTCTAAAATACCGTCTTTTGTATTTATATTGTTTTTTTTCTTTTAGTTCATTTAATTGTTTTTCGATATATTGTGGTGTATTACAAGCAACTAATAAATGATAAAATTAATATTTTAAATCAAAAAATAAACATAGAGAATCAAAAAATAAACATAAAAAAATCAAAAAATTACAAAATAATATTTTGCAACTAAAAGCAAAAATTAAAAAACTTGAAAAACATTGGAACAAGCTGACCTTAGAAATATCAAGGAAATTAATTTGTTAGATTTAAAAATTAAAGTTGGTGATATTGAAAAAGTAAAAGAATCAAAAATTAGACCATATTTCCAAGCAGCAATTTTAACAGCAATAAGACAACAATTAAATGCGACAATAATAGAAAATGATTTTTCTTTTAATTTCAATGATTACTTTAATCAGAATCAACGGCGAACAATTAATTTAGCAAAGACGGTTAATAATTATGTTATTAATATTGTAGGATATAATAATGCTAAGAATAGTATTAAGTTAGAAATTTTATTTCCAAAATTACAGATCAAAATGAAGAAAATTATCAAGTAAATATTAATGTTCGGTCAATGATAGCACCTTATGATGTTGAATATTTTATTAAGGAAAATATTAATCATCCAACTGTTGAACACTGTTTTCAACTTATAGATAAAATGCATGTAGATTTAGAAACAGGTATTGATGGTTATTGTATTGATTATTTACGTGGTAATTTTTTTGATTGCAATTATAAAACTATTTTACCATTTGTTAAAGATGATGAATTATCAAAACTTGAAATTATTTTTAACAAAATAGTAACTCCAGCATTAAATAATTCAAAATACAAAATTGGGGTTTGAGGAATGTCCTATGTTAATAATGGAATAAAAGGCATGCATGACATTCATATGAATCAAGGTAATGATACTAAATTTAAATCTGAAAACGGAATTTGACAAGATGGTGCATTTTCAATTTATAATGAGGAAAATAAGATTGTTGAACATATGATTTTTATAATGTTTCAATCTCAGTGTACAAATACTGACAATTCAGGAAATTGTATAAAATAATTTGATATTAATTTAAATATTGTAAAGCATAAATAACATTGGGAAAAAGATAATATTATTTCTTATTATCTTTTTTTATTTTTTATCAATTTATTGCTTTTTAGTCCAAAAATTTTCATAATTATATTTGCTTTTGCATTGTTATGAACATATTTTTTATCCTTATGTTGATTAAATATGTAGTGTCAATAACGATATTTTAGAAAAGTTATATGATTTCTACTGATTGATATATAGTATTTATTTTATTTAACTATGTTTTTTCAAGTTTTAATTTACTGATTATATTCTTATCAAATTAATTGCAAAAGATTTTTATAATTTTACAACTAATTTGATAAAGACTAAATTTGTTTTAATTTTTTCATTTTTTTATAAGATATTAGCGATAGTTTAATTTTTAATTATACTATTAAAATTTTAGGAGAAGTTAAATAATAAAATGAAAAAAATTATTTAGTATTTTAAGTGTAATAACATTGATAGAACGAACCTGTTTGTTAAAATATATCATATCTTGTAATAATTAAAATACTGAAAAAAATAAAGAAAATATTTATTTACAAATATTGAACTAATAAATAAAATTAAAACAACAATTTATGATATTAATAAATTATTATATTTAATAAAAAATGTATATTAAATAATAACAAAAATAAGTTATTAGTAATTTTAAGATTAAAGAGAACATAGGATTTAAAAAAATACTTTAGTTTTAGAATTAAATTTTACTTTATTAATATGTGTACAAATTATTCACTTAATTTAATAATATTTTTTCATTTTAAAATATAAATTTTATTTTATAGAAGGGAAAAAATATGAAAAAAAAATCAAAAAAGTGATGAATACTAAATTTCAATTTAATTTTTCTGGTTGTTTTACTTTTAAGCTTTTTTTATATGTATTATATTGTACTTATGGAAATTCAAAATTAATAGCTGGATTAGTAAATCATCCTATTTTATTAAGCTCAATAATTACTGAAAATGATTTAGGAACAATTAATATAAATGGGTTTCCTGTTCCAACAGAAAATCATATAAAAAATAAATTAAAAACAAAATATCACGATTTAAATATTGATGATATTAACGTAACAAATATTACGCAATGAAATGCAATAATTAATTTATCTTTTTAAAAAAGTTAATTTAATATTCAATTCCTTTACGAGCAGGAACTTTTTGATAAAAATAATGTTTTATTGCTTGAACATGACTAACTAAGTCAACAGCATTAATTAAATTATTAGTAATATGATGGCCAGAAAAATCCATTTCAATATTTGGAGCTTTTTTTGAATAACTTCAATTAATTCTGCTTCAGAAATTAATTCATTATAAATACACCCTAATAATTCATCAACAATAATTAAGTCAACTGTTGGGTCTTGACTTAATTTTTTTAATTCATTAAAACCAATTTGCATTTCTTTTTGTAAAATTACTTTTTCTTGATCATTTATTTCTCAAAAAAATTTTGTACTTGATGAATAATAATTGATTATTTCTAGATTTGGATTAGCTAAATTTTGAAAAAATAACATTTCACCAGAAATCCGGTTTTTTAAAAAACGGAGATATTTAACATTTCATTGATATCCTAGAGCACGAATTGTCATTCCATTTAAAATTGATGTTTTACCTTTTCCGTCCCCATAATAAATATGACAATAACCTTTTTTGCATATTTTCCTCCTTAATGTATAGAGTTATTATACTAAAAATGTTTTAGTTTGTGTTTATGTCTCTTGAATTAATTAAAAAATAATTTTATCAAATTAATTGCAAAATGTTAAAAATGTTTTGCAATTAATTTGATAAATATTAAATCTGTTTTTTATTTTTTTATTTCTTTTATAAGATATTAGCAATAGTTTAATTTTTAATTATGCTATTAAAATTTTAGGAGGAGTTAATTAATAAAATGAAAAAATTATTTAGTATTTTTAGTGTGATGACACTAATCGGTGCAACTAGTTCAAATTTAACAAGTTGCAATAATCAAAATACTGAGGAACTTGAAGAAGATACTTTAGCAACAGATCTTGAAATGATAAATAAGATTAAAACAAGCGCAAGTGATGAAATTAGTAATTATTTTAAATCAAGAATCTATGTTGATAGTAATAAGAAAAATTTAGCAGATCTCTATGAAAAAGTAGACAGTGAGAAAATTTATTATAAATTAGATTTAAATAATTCAAAAGATAAAGCATTAGGTGATTACTTTATGAATGATTTTAATATTATTTTTGAAAAGGTAAATTATAATTTAGGTATTACATATGGAAATTATTTTGAAAATAAAAGTCCTTTAATATTTGAAAAAGATTTAAGTACAGTTGAAGTTAATTTTATTAATGTTGAGGGATTAAAAAATAAATTCCCGATTGAGATTAATACTGAATCTTTTAAAGGAGTGCGAGTTAATTTAAAAGCATTTGTAAGGACTCAATATAAAAAAATCTTTTCAGAATTTGAAATACCAGTAGTTTATAATGTAACAGAGAATCCATCGGTTTTAAAAGAACTCTCAAGTAAAGCCACAAAGTCTTTATTAAAAAAACTTAATACATATTTTCATAATTTAAAAAATGTTGATTTTAGTACAAATGATATTTTTAAAACATTATATGAAGAGGTACAATGAGATTTTTCAGAAAACATTAAAGTTTTAGATGATGCTTTTAAAAAATCATTAAAAGGATTTACTAATAAGGATGAAAAGTTTAAAGATATGGATATAAGTTATAATAATGTCTCTTTGCTTGAAAAAGTAGCAATAGGAGAATTAAATCATAAAAATAAAGGACTTGATAATTTGGCGGATGTAAAAAATGCACAAGAAATAACATTGTCAAATTGGTTTAAAGAGCCTAATGAACCCAAAAGTATTAATAATGTAACAGCAAATGACTTTGTTAATTTCTATAAATCGAATGTTGGCCAAGGTTTAAATATTAATGATAATGATTCATTAACCTTAGGAAATTTTAAAATTCATTTAGGATATTTAAATATTAATGGAATGGGTCTTTCGGGTTATGCAAAAAATATTGAAGATGATAATATAGGTGAAGATGTAATAATGACTTTAAATTTATCACGTGCTGCAATTGACCAAAAATTAAACAATTGAGGAGAAATTATTATTGCTTTTTGAAAATATATTAATACTGGTCCTTTTGCTAGAAAAGAGGGGCTTGAAATTACAGTACCAAAGAATTTATTTAAAACTCTTTCCCAAACAAATAAAACAGAGGGTTTAAAAGGAGTAATTAAGACTTTGGTAACTAACTTTAAACAATCAGCTGAAGCAAAAGATTTAAAAGATCTTAAATTATTTAATTTTATTGCACACCCACGTTTTGCTAAAACAGTGGGACAAAAGATAGATAATAAGGGTGATAGTTCATTTTTAATATGAGATGTTTCAAATTCTGATCCATGAGCAGTTTTATTTACCTTTGGGTTAACTTTTAATAATGGTTTATATTATTGTTTTGCTTCATCTTCAAATAATAAGGTGTCTAAGAATAGTGTTTACTTTAAAATTGGTATTTAAAAGATTATTTATTAAATTGAAATTTGTTAATTAACTTATTTTAAAAATAAATTCACTATTTTTTACTTAATAAATGATGACCAAAAAATACTTTATTATGATAATAACTTTAAATAAAAAGGTGATAAGTTTAAGTTATCAGCTTAAATAAGCACTAAAGAGTTTTAAATTAAAACTCTTTTTTTATTTAGATAGGTAATTTTCTTGCTTTTTTTGGGACCGTTGCAAAGATACGGGTTGTTAGTTAAAAACAAGATATAATCTTGTTTTTTCTTTTATGTATAGAAAATTTAATTTAAGGAGTTGAAATTATGCAAACAAAACATTATTTTATTTTGCGCTCCTTAGTAATTAAGTATGGAAAAGATAATGTTATTAATACTGTTAATAAGATAGTAACTAATAATGTAAAAGAAAATGAATAAATTATCCGCGTAATTTATTAGCGGTAATTTATTCAATATTGTTTATTTTTTAGCGTAGCGAACACGCGGAGCGTGTCGCACAAGCTAAATTTCTAGGAGGAATTAAGTTATGCCAGTATGGTTAACATGAATATTTAGTATTGTTATTATTTTAGGAATTCTTGCTTGAATTGGTTTATCGATTTATAAAAAAATTCGTCAAATTCGAGGTAAGAAAAAGATAAAAAAGAAATTGAAAACAAGGAGGAAAAAGAATAATGTTAGGTATGTATTTAACAACAGCTGTTAATTTTCTAGCTACAGATACTCCTACTATTTCAGGCAGAATGGATTCTATTTGAAGCGGTTTGGGACAAGCAATGATGAAAGAGTTAAAGATGCTGTTTATGCTGTGTTACCACAATTAATGACCTTTTTAGGTGATGCTTGAATTATTTTAATTCCATTTGGAATTTGAGTAATTATTAAAATATTAAACTTTTTCCGTCTCATGGTTAAAGGCTTTTAATATTTATTATAACTGATCCATTCATATATTTTAGCTATGGAACACTAGTTTTTATGTGAGTTGACTAATTATAAATGTATAATTTTATATTTTAATAGCTATTAGTTAAAACTAAGTAGTTATTTTCAGTGTGCCTTAATTTTTAATTTTATATATTTAACAATGTTTATTACAATACATATACATTATTTAAACATTTTATAGTAAAGGAGGATTAGAATGAAATTTATTAGTCCGTTGTCTTGGCCAGGCGGAAAAGCTAAACACTTTGATAAAAGTAAAACATTATTACCGTCTAAATTTGATAAATTTATAGATTTATTTTGTGGCGGTGCTTCCGTAGGATTAAATATTTTAGATCAACAATTATCCAATAAAGTAGTTTTTAATGATTTGAATACTAGTTTAATTGAATTTTGACAATATGGTATTCATTCAATTGAATTGGATTATTTGAAAAAATTAGCATATCCTAATTCAAAAACTATTAACGAATTAAAACAAAAAATGTTTGATGATTATTGTTTAAATTTTGGTGAAGAATTTTTAATTAAGAACGCATTAACGTTTAATGGTGGACAGTGAGAAACTTGAACAGATAAAAGATTACAACAAAATTTTAATTTTAATAAATTATTGAGAATTCAAAATGTTAGAAGACTATTAGTTGATCCTAAAAATAATATTGAGTTCTATAATTTGGACTATAAAAATATTATTAATAAATATTATATGGATAAAAATATTGTTTGATATTTAGATTGACCATATTTTTATAATAAAGGAAGAGTTTATAAACATTCAAAAATGAACTTTTATGAACTAAAAGATAATATTTTAAACATTAAAGGTAAATGAATTTTAAGTATTGATAATTCTGAATTTATTAAAGACTTGTTTAAAGAATTTAATATTAATGAATTTAAATGAGTTTATAGTTCTACTAATTGCTATAATAAAAAGCCAAAACTTGGCCAAGAATTAATTATTACAAATTTTAAGTAGTTTGATTAATTATTAAACGTAAATGTCAAATTTGTCATTCTATTTTGAATAAAAAATTTGTTGGTAGTTTGTTTTGAGTAATGTATCATAAACCAAGTTATAAAAGTGGTTTTAATACAGCATTGTGTAAATATAATATGGAAAGTAAGATGTTTTTATGAGTTTTTATAAAAAGAATATTAACGTACAAAATTATTTTATTCGAACAGAATTTATAGTTTTTCAAACTGACAAAGCTTCGTTTATAAATTTACCTAACCACAATAAACATATTGGTTTTTGATTAAATAATAAGTTTATTTATTTTAGTAAAAAACATTCTGATCAAGTAGCTATTGGTTTGATTTATGATAATTCTTATCCTATTGTGAAATATGATGAAAATTTAAAACGACATGTTTGGAAATATTTAACTGGAACACAAATAATTAATTTGTATAATCAATATAAACAAAATTATTTTGTACAAATGAAAAAAGCATTATTCCCTAATGAACCTCAAAAAAGTAAAAACAAATAACAATAATAATTTAACAAATTGAACTGTTGAAAAAGACCAAGAATTAATTAATGATTTGAAAGATTTAAATTAAATGAGTTTATATGATTATTGAGTTCAATTTATTAGTTATATTATTGGTTCAAATGCTCCCGAATTTGTGTATGTTATATCGTTTGTATTATTTATCGTTTTATTTTTTGGAATGTTTTTTAAACTTATTCAAAAAATGTGGAGTTTTTAAAAATGCAAAATGATTGAGAAAAATTAAAAGAGTTTTTTATTCATGTATTTTTGTTTATAGATAAAACAAATGTTGAAAATATTACAACTTTAAATTTAACACAAAATGAATATTTAATTTTGATGGTTGCTGTTTGAATTGTAATTTTGTTTTTAACTTGGTTTTTGTTGTGAATTATTTTTAAAATAGTTGGGTATTTTAAATAATGAAAAAGTTTGTATTTTTTTTAAAAAATTATTGTTATATTAGCGGTTCAATGGTTTTGTTTAGTTTAATTGATTTGTTACTTTGAATAATTTCATTAAATTATAATGGTTTAGTATTTTGACTATTATTTGTTCTATAATGTGTATATTTTTTTGGTGATTATGAAAAAATATTTTTTATCAGTTAAATGCATTTAGGTTAGTTGATTTTGTTTGAGATAACCCTTTGTCAGTTATCATTGGTAAGTTAGGAACAGGTAAAACATTACTTTTAACTTATTTGTCTCAGTCTATGAAATTATTAACAGATGAAATTTATAGTAATTATCCATTAGAAGATGACAAGGTTAAAGTTTTAACATTTAAAAATTTGGATTTTACTGATCAAACAAAACCAATTTCTCCAGATGATAGTGTTATTTTATTTGATGAAAGTTATTTATATATTGATGGAACTAGTTCGCACGATGAGAAAAAAGTTCATAGTGGCAAGATACCGTGAATTGTTTTAGCAAGACATTTTGGACACCGTGCTTTTTTTCTGCTCAACGTGAAGGTATGCTTTAAAATAATATTCGTCAATTAGCTAGTGGAATTATTATTCCTATTTCATTAAAAAACCAATTGTTAAAAAAGGATTTAATTTTTTTAATCGTTTCTTTATTATGCGAATTGGTATTTTTCAAGATATTACTGATTATGAAATTTGAAAAACTGAGTCTGTTAAAAGAACAGCCGAAGGTAAACGTGCAAAACATAGATCTGATGTCGAATTAGGAATTCGGTTTTTTAAGATAATTATTCCGCTTGAATTTGCTAATAAATACGATAGTTATTGATTAAGTTTTGTTCGTGATTTTAAAAATGATGAGGTTGTTAATTAAAAAGAATACTTTTGAAAAGATATATCAAAATTAAATAATAAACAACGCTTAGAATTGTTTGATATTGATATTTTGAAAAAGAATTTAAAACCTAAAAAAGAAAAAGGAAGTGGTAAAGATGATTAATTTATTATCAGAAAGTAGTAATTGAAACAAAATTTTTAGTTTTATTTTTGATGTATTTTTGTTTATTTTTGATGTGATTTGAAATACTAAATTGCCAATGACAAAAACAACGATTGCTTATTTTGTGATCTTTTTTATGGTTATTAAATTATCAATTTATGCTATTCATGGTACATCAACACAATATAATGAATTAGGTTCAACTGTTTAAAATAGTACATCAAAATTATATTCTTCAACAGCTCGTGGAGTTTTAGAGACCAAACAAGGTATACAAAAACATTTTGAAGAACATAAACAATTTAAAATTAATTGTAATAAACAACAATTATCAAGTTTAGCTAGGCAAACAAAAACAAGAGAACAAGGATATCAAAGGGTGAATAAATAATGATTAGATTAGTTTTTTAGTAGCGGCAATCGTTATATTTGGAACCGAATTTATTACGGTTATTATTAATCAGTTGACATCAGCAAAAAATATTATTATGGATTTATATAATTCTGATACTTTTTTACTTTCTTTGTTTGAGAAAATGGCAATTTTATTTAGTAATCCACTAATGTTAACGATATCAAGTTTATATATAGTAGTAAAGAATCCTTTAAAAATTATTTACACGCAAAGGAATTATTTTTACAAGGAAAATACGACGAATTTATAACTTTTTTAAAATCATTACAGAATGAAAGAATTAAATTAAGGTATTTTATTAATTTAAAAAATGGTATTTTAAATCAAAATAAAGAGTGAAATATTGGCGTATCTGCTGAAAGTGATGTTTCAAGAGTTGTAAAATCTTGTTTGGGATATGGGAATAAAACATTTTCATTTTCAACATTTAAAAATATTTTGGATTTAAAAATTATGAGATTTAATTTTGGTTAATTTAAAATAATTTAATTTTATTTTTTAAACTATTTTTTAGTATGTTAAAATATGAAATTATTTTTTGTATTTTTATTTTTTTGTGTTATTATGTTTTTATAAAAGAAAAAAGTTTCTTGTTTTTAAATAAATTAAGTAATATCCGTTTATATGCAACACTCCCTTTTTTATTGGAGAATAAGGCGATAAATTAATTTTGAAAAATTATAAATATAGTCTTACTTAAATAAGTATCAATAATGTTATTCAAAAGAAAGAGAAGGAATTACTAATGTTTACTGCTTATATTTTTAGATACTTATATGATATAGTTATTAATTTTTTTACTACAAAATGAATTTATCTATTTATTAAACAAAATAATCCTCCTCCGGCACTATTTTAATTTTATTCTAAAATAAAAAAATTAAAGTGCAAGAAATAGGAGAAAAAAATGAAAAAATTATTAAGTGTTTTAGGTGCTGTAACTTTAGTCGGCACTGGTGTGTCAAATATTGCAGCATGTCATACAAAGACTAAGACGAAAAAAAAAGATACAACTGCGCGTGATCTTCAAGTATTATCTGAAATTCAGAATAAAGCAGTTACTGCAATTACTGAGAAAATAAAAGAAAAGATGTATGTCGATAGTGGCAAAAATAATTTAGCAAAAATTTATTCAAAAGTTAATAATGATAATTCAATGTATCAATTGAATTTAAACAATGCTGAAGATAAGAAATTAGCAAATTATTTTGTTAATGATTTTACGAAGATTTTTGAAACAGTAAATTATAATTTACAGAATGAATATTCAAATTATTTTCCTAATAGTATGCCATTAAATTTTGATGAAGAGCGTAGTGTTATTAATGTTAATTTTGTAAATGTTGAAGCGATAAAAAAGAAATTTCCTGCTGATATTAATCCAGAACCATTTAGTGCTGTTCGAATTGATTTTAAAGCTGTGGTAAGTATTAATTTTAAAACATTATTTTCAAGTTTTGAGATTTCTACAATCTATAATGTTAGTGAGAATACAACCGCATTAAAAGTTCTTTCTGACAAAGCAACAACTTTTTTAATTAAAAATATTCAAGAATATTTTAATAACTTAGAAAACGCTGATTTTAGTACAAATGATATTTTTAAGCCTTTATATGATAATGTTCAATGAGATTTTTCGGAAAAAATTACAGCTTTAGATGAAAGATTAAAGTTTTCATTTAAAGAATATATTAATAGTAAAAAAGAGTTTAAAAATATTGAAATAACTTATAATGCTGTTGAATTAATAAAACAAGTTATGAAGGGAGATTTATCTGCTAAAAATAAAGGCTTTGATAGTTTGAAAGATAATCGAAATATTAATAATTTAACTTTAGCTAATTGATTTAAAGGCGATGAAGGATCAAAGACTATTGAAAATGTTACAGAAGGTGATTTTGTTAATTTTTATAAGAATAAAATTGGTCATGGTTTAAATATTAATGAAGCAGATTATTTGGATTTAGGAACTTTTAAAATTAATTTAACTTATATTAATCTTTATGGTATGGGTTTGTCAGGAAATGTTAAAGGTAGTGAAAATGAAGATTTGATGATAACTTTGCAATTATCAAAAGCAGCAATTGATAAAAAATTAAATAATTGAGGGAAAATTATTATTGCTTTTTGAAAATATATAAATAGTTTAAAAATTACAACTCAGGCAGTTGAACTTAAAGTTTCTAATTTACTATTTAAAAAGTTATTAGATAAAAATCAAAGAGATGGATTAAAAGGAGTAACAAAAATTTTATTGGATGATTTTAAAAGTTCTGAGGCAGCAACGGATTTAGAAGACATTGAATTATTTAATTTAATATCACATCCATTATTTGAGAGAGCAAAAGGAGAAAAAATAGTTGATATTAATAAACGAGAAGGATCAGTTTTAGCATGAAAATATTCTGAAAACGAAAGTTGATCTACTTTATTTACTTTTGGTAAAAATTTAAATAGTGGTTTATATTATTCTTTTGCTGGGATTGGGGAAAATAAATTACCAAGTAATTGTGTTTTATTTCTAATATATCCAATAGTAAAATAAATAATTAAAAAATATTTTAAGAATAATTTATTGTTAAAGATAGATAAATTTAAAAACTTAATCTTTTAATTGATCTTTTAATTCAGAGAAGACAATAAATTATGAAAAAGAACTTAGAATTATTATTACCTAGATTTTTTTTGTTAAATACTAATTCATTTTATAAAATAAGAAAAAATAGAAAAAAAATAAATTTAATAAAAAGAAAAAATAATATAAGTAAAAAAAATATTATTTGTGAAAAAATTGAATTAAAAACACCTGTAACTAAAGTTGATGGTTTTGCAAGAATAAATTCTAGTGAAAATGTATTTTTTTGAACTAAAGAATTATTCCCTAAAAATAAATACTCATTATTTCAAATAAAAGGATTAATCAAATAGTTATGAAGGATGATCAGAAGGAACTAGTTTTGACTCACAAACTAGCAATCGTTTGGTGAATTTATTTTCATTTGACTCTTCTGACGAAATAAAATTAAAAAGAAAAAATATTGGTAATATTTGATATACAGCTGATAAAGATACATATGCTATCGCATATGGCGAATTATTTTTAGATTTTGAATATGTTAATAATACTATTAATGTTAAATTAACAGCTAAAGCAACTGCTGCTAATCCGACCTTCTTGGGTTGAACCAAGACGCAGACAAAATTTTACTTTGAAATTATAATTTCTTAATTACATTATTTAAAAGCAAATTATTAACTTAATTACAATGTGTTAATAAATCAAAATAAAAACTAAGCATTTTAAAGTTTAGTTTTTTCTTAGTATATGATATTATGGCAAAAGAATTAACTATGAAAATATTAAATTTGTAATAAAAAAAAGAAAGGAAAACATAAATGAAAAAAATATTATGTTTAATAAGTGCAACAGAAATTGGAATTAATGGGATGTCTTTTACAGTTGCTAATAATTCATATGAACATATAACTACTAACAAACAATTAGAAAAATTAAAACCAAACCAAATTATTAATTTAACTAAATATGATGATCAAAAATTAAGCAGGTCAGAAAGAAAAACACTAGAAAAATTTGAAATAGTTTCATCTTCGGCACGTCCTATTGTAGAATTAGAATTAGATAAACAATTAGCAAGGTTAGTGCCAAAAGTAATGCCAAAATTATTAACTGCTAACCAGTATTCTTTTCAAAAATGCTCTTGAAAAATATTATAAATTTTTGTCATCGGACTTATTAAAATTAACAATAACAGCTAAGACTTGAATGGAAATAGTTGTTTTATTTATGTTAAATTTAAAAGAAGATTTTATAATTAAATTGAAAAATGGAATTGCTAATTTTCATAGAGAAGATCATAGTGCATGATGAAATTCAATTACAGACAATGATATAAATTCTTTTGCTTATTTAATTTGAGAAAATTTTCCTTACTATTATGATTTATTTCTTAATTTAGACCTTGATTATCAAACTGTAAAAATTACTTTTTATTCTGGATATACATATTATTATTGAGATCAACAAAATCCTTGAAAATATAACGATATTCTTGGTAAAAGAACAGAACTAAAAAATAATCAAGACGACCTTACCTTCCAGCAGGAATTGAATACAGCTGTTCAAGAAAGATATAGATATGATAATGACCAATGTATTGGAAAAAATAATGTTGTTGAATGATCAACAAGAACAAAAATTAAAATTAAAATTAACAAAATTATTTGAGAGAAAATAAATACACTTTTCTTTTCCAATGGTAAATATGATTTTATTAGTAAATTAACAATTTTATTATCAGTCTTTCCTTCTGCATATAATGATACTAAATATAAACTTAATTTAAAAGAGTTAAATTCTTTTGCTGTTTTAATATGAGAAAATTTTAGTTATTATTATAATAGTTCTTTAAAATTAAAAAATAATGAGTCAATTCAAATAACTTCATATATTGGATATAAAGGTGATTTTTGACAACATGATTATTTTGAATATTATAATGAAATTGTTGATAGCAATAATGATATTGTTGAATGAAAAAAAATAATGGAATAAAAATCCAAAATAGTCAAGTTAAAATAATAGCGAAAATACATGATGAATTTCGGAAAAAAAGACAAACAACAGAGCACCCTGATATGACTACTCCTTCAACTAGTGGGATGACACAGTCAAACTTAGATGAAAAATTAGCAAAAGTGTTAACAATGACAATAAATAAGTCATTAGGTGCAGAGCAAAGACCTTCAACAAGTGGAACTTCTTCAATTTTAAATAAAATTGATAATTATTTAGATGAGACATAAACACAAGAGGATAAAGGCTCAAATGAATTAGAAGATTCTATGCTTCCTTTAATAATAAGTGAAATTGATAAATATTTTGAAAGTTCTGAAGGTGAGTTGGTATTATTTAAAAATGAAATTAATAAAAATTTTGATAGAAGAGAAAGGATTGAGGCAGGCTTAAAAAATAAAATTGATAATTACTTTCGCAATAGAGGGAGTGTTTTAGCTTCACTACTAGATAAAATTAATCAATATTTTAGTGATAAGGAAATCCAAAGTAAAAGTATTTGAAAAAATTTATAAAAATATGAAAAAACCATTTAAAACTATAAAATAGTTAATTTCAAGAACAAATCAAGAATATGAATCAATGAGTTGCAGTCAAGAATATTTTCGTCAACATGAAGAGATTGAAATTATAGATGACATAACGCCATTGTTACCAGTAAAAAATAATTTTATTTTAAAATTTATAATATTAGCTATCATTGGTGATATATTAGGTGTCAGAGTATTAAAAGATTTAAATTTGATTTAAAAAATAATTTAAAATAATTAATAGAATATGCATCTAAAGAAGCCAGTATCCTTAAAAAATTTTACGAACTTTTTAAAAGAGATGCATTTTTATTTGGAGAAAATTAATTATAATAATAATTTGATTATATTAATGTTACTTATTAAATTTATATAAAAAAAGTTAAAAAAGTTTAACTTTTTTTATGTTTAGTGTAAGATATAACTAATAGTTTTTAAATAAAAATAATATTATAGTAAAAAAGAATGGATTAGGGAAGTATAAATATGGCAGATCAGGTTACCACAGATCAACAGTTATTACAAAAAGAAAAAAATGTAAAAAATGAATTAGATACTATTCGTACAAAACGCCGCATTATTATGGGAATTATGTATGGATTAATTTCTGCAGTTGGGTATTCTATTGTCCTATTAATGCTATATATTATTCCAGAACAAGGACCATATGGTAATTTAGCAGCGCCAATTAATGCCACTTTTTATGTGACAATTCAAGAAATAATGGCAACTTTTGTGATGTTTATTTTTTATAAGCCAAAAAAATTTATTAATTTTTTAAAATTACTTCGTCACAAAGAAGCTTGACTAATTGTATTATATGGTTTTTTAGGTGGTCCGGTTGCAATGGTATTTTTTCAGTTATCAGTTTTATTAACAATTAATCATCAAGGTGGTATAGATGGAACTGTTCCAGGATTATTGTTAAATTTAAATGTTATTTTAGCGTCAATTGGAAGTGTTATTTTCTTTCGTGCTCGTCAAAGCAAATATACCTGAACTGCTTTAGCAATTTCTACATGTTTAATTTTAGGAATGTCAATTCATTTTGCAATTAAAGAAGGATTAGCTTGATCATCGATTGGAGGGATGTGTTTAGCTTTAGTGACCGCTGGATTTTATGCAATGGAAGCATTAGGAATGTTCCATTTAATGAGTTCTTCAAAAATTAAATTTACAAATCATGAAACAGTATCAATTAAAACTAGTTCTTCAGCGATATTAATGTTATTATTAGGGACACCAATTGCTGCAGTTTTTTCTTATCAAAGTTTCTTAGATGGTTATAAAATTTTTGCTAATTTTCAATATTATGATTATGCATTAATTGTTCTTGCTGGAGGAATTATTATGGGTAGTTCTCGAATGCTATATTATGCATGTTTAGCAATGTCTGGACCCACCTATACAACTTCAACCCAATTATTAATGTTTTTTTGAACCCCAATTTTTCAATATATTTTTATTGCAGTAAATGTTCCAAATAAAATTTCAGAACCAACATGATATTATTGAGTGTATGTTATTCCAATTGTCTTTTGTACTTTTATTATTTCTAGCAATGAATTTTTAGTTCATGCTAGTAAAGTTGGATGAAAGCGGGTCTTTCATGAATTATTTGGTAAGATTCCAAAACAAAATACAAACTAAGGTTAATAAAAAATAAAAATGTAAGGTATTTTACATTTTTATTTTGGAAATTATATGATTAAATATTTAAATTGTTAACAAGTAATGATGTTAAAGCAAAAATTGCAATTTGCGAAGGTGAACTTGATGCAGCACCAATGTTATATCAAGGGCAAACTTTTTCTCATCAACAAGCAATTACGATTGATATTGCAGTTGACCCCATTGAAGGGACAATACCGGCTAGTAAAAATGAACCGGGTTCAATTTCATGTATTGCTGTTGCTAAAATAATACAATGTTACAAATCCTAGAAATGTATATGGAAAAATTGTTTTTATCACAGGACTTAGCTGTAATAGTTGATTTTAATCAACCAATTGAAGCAATTTTATTGACTTTATTAAAAATTAAGCAAAATTTATCATGTATTATTTTAAATAAACGGCGTCATCAAAAAATAATAAAAACAATGCGTCAATTAGGCATTAAGGTTGAATTAATTAATGAAGGAGATGTATTAGGAGCAATTGATGTTGTTTTAAAGAAGGCTGATTTTTTGTATGAAATTGGTGGTGCACCAGAAGGAGTTCTAATGAGTGCATTAGCAATTGCAACTAATTATAAAATGTTTGCACGTTTAATTCGGTATGAGCAAATTTGATCAAATGAAAAAGAAACAGCATTACGAATGAAAATTGAACAGCAAGGTTTAGAACAAAAAATTAGTTACAACACAATTTTTTCTGAACAAGATTTAGTTGCTGATAAACAAGCAATTTTTTTGCCGCTAGTTTAACAGGCGGAACAGTTTTAAAACCATTACAAATTATTGAGATTGGTTATAATAATATTTATCATCAAATTATATCAAAATATCCAATAACAGATAATGTTGAAGAGTTATTAAAACAATATAGTAAATAATTTTAGAGGAGGTTAGAACAATGCCATTTCGCTTAGAAAAAATTGCATTTGGAACTTTATTTTTAAAAAAAGAAGAGGCGATTATTAATGCTTTACAAAATGGTTTTAAAATTATTGATACTGCTAAAGTTTATTAAAATGAAGAAATTGTTGGACGAGCAATTAAAAAATATTTAAATTCTAATAACCAAAGGCGAGAAGATATTACTATTGAAACAAAAATTTGATGTGATGATATTGAGGCAGAGAATAATAGCAATGCTGTGCTAGAGTCGTTAAAACGATTAAATGTTACTTATTTAGATATTGTTTTAATTCATCGCCCAAATTTAAATTTTTACAAAACTATCAAAGCCTATACCGAATTGCTACAATGCAAAGCGAAAGGGTTAATTAATGTTGTTGGTGTAAGTAATTTTGATAAGGATATGATTAAAATTTTGTTTGAAGAAACCAATATTTATCCAAATTTAAATCAAATTGAATTTAATCCTTTTAACCAAAGATGAGATCGTGTACAATATTGTCAAAATAAAAACATTTTGGTACAAGCATATTCACCAATTGCTAATACAATGGAAAATCAAATTCTAGTTGCCGAAACTAAAAAATATAATTGTACTGTTGCTCAATTAGTTTTAGTTTGAATCCAATATTTTAGTATTCAACCAATTGTTAAAGCAGAACTATTACGTCATATCCAAGAAAACAAGCAGTATGATAATATTTATCCCGAAACATTTGATAGGCTTTAATGAAAAAATATTATTATTTTTATTCAAAAAAAATGAAAGAATTTTTGGTAGTATACATTATTTTGAGGTTTTTAATAAAATTAAGTAATTAGAAACAAATTAAGTTTCACTTATGACTAAATGATAACAAAATTTATAAAAAATTCAACTTTTTTTAAAAACATAATTTTTATTTGAAGAAATAATTTATAAAATTATAAATTTTGACACACTAAAAAATACTTTTGAAAATAGTACAGAAAAAACAATTAATATGATTTATTGACCAATTAAATAAAAATATTATAATTATAATTAATCAAAGTGGAGTTGGTATTTATTTTAAAAGTAATAGGCTCAGTGGTTTACAGCCTACTCCACTTTTTTCTTTTTTATCTTGGTTTAATTGTAATTTTAACAGGTTTTTTATTTTTTATAAAGATAAAAATTGATTTTGAGATTGATTTAAATTAAATATATTAAATTCAATTTTTTCTTTATTATTTTTATTAGTTTTATCAACTTTCTCATCATTAATTTGATTATTAAGTTTTAACATAGAAGCAATTAAAATATTGATAAATGTTTCTTTACAATATATTTTGCGCCACGCCCTTTAACAGCCTTAATATAATGTGATACATCACCTTCAACATGACAACCAATATTATATTCTAACGCTTGATTTTCAATTCCTTCTTTATTATTTTTAATTAATTCAATAGTCTCTAATAAAAATTTCTTTTTATTATCAATAACATATGGTAAATGACATATTAAAAAATCTAATAATAATTTATAATTTCCAGTAAAGAAATATATTTTTGATAATTTATATTTTATTCTATGAATTTTGATTCTATTTCGATTTGGGAATAATTGTTTAAATCTATTTGATAAATGAAATTTATCTAAACTATATGATACAGTGTTATTTTTATATTTTGCTTTTACTGCTCTATAAATTTTTTTAATTTGTTTTTCACAATCACTTAATATTAATATTTTAGTATTTTCATTAATATCATAAGTATCCATTGATTTAAAAATTTTATCAATAAAATTATCAATATTAGATTTATCATTTTTATTCTTATGATTTTTATTCATCATTTGAAAAACACCTTTTTTCTTTTTCATTTTTTTTCTGGTTTTTGTTGACTTTTCTTCATCAACACCAACATGCATAGTTGAAAGAAATATTTTATTTTCAACTCTTTTTTTATTTTCTAACATAGGTTCAAAAGCCCCGTCAACTTGAATATATAAAACATTATTTGGAATTTTAATTTTATTGTTATTTTTATTACTAATGTAATCGGTTTCTTCTAAATCTGCATTTTTAAAAATATTAGATATTGTTCTTTCACTAAGATTAGCGTTTTCAACAGTATCTAAAATATCTTTATATCTTTTTCCATCACCCATAAATGAAGTAATTTTATTTATTAAATTTTGTTCATTTCTTTGGTATTTTTTTAAACCTAATTCTTGATCCAAAGGATAGCGATTTATATATTCATTTTTTTCTTCATCATATTTAACATATCTTCTTCTTTTTAAAGGTATATCTCCATCTTCTGTTCTAATTGTTTTTGGTATTTTTGATATAACCTTATATCCTTGTAATATTTGTCCTTGTTGATATAATTTAAATATCTCATTATCTCTTTCAATCAAGAAATTTTTAGTTTCATTTTTTGTTTCTATTCTTTTATTTTCTTTATAATTTTCTAATAAATTTTGTTTTAATTCCATTTTATAATTTCCTTTCGTAATTAAACAATTTTTTAAATTATTATATTTAATACTTCAAATAATTTTATCAAAAAAAGGAGGCTAATTAAAAATGCAAGATTTTACTAAAATTAATAACAAAAAACGAATTACTAGTTATGAACATTTAAATAAAAAATATGATTTAAATTTCAGCGACTATAATTTTGGCTTTGATTGAAAAGTATTTAAAGATTTTGTTGGTGATAGTTATGCCTGATATTTTACTTCGCCAACTTTTTTTAAGTTTGTTTCAGCGGGGCGTGGTACTAATAAAACATCAAATCATTTAGCAGAAAAATTATTTTTTGCTTGTAATTTTACCGATGCTTCATCTAACATTTTACAAAGATATGCCAATACCCATGAAGATACTACATTTGGCGATACAATTAATGTCTGTAACTATTTATATGATAAATATGGGATTGATATAGGACCCGACAATGAAAATGGCATTGTTTGACCTAAAAATGTTAAAGAAGGTGGAGAAATTGTTTTTCCTAGTGGTGTTCGCATTGCTTTTGCAGGTTATGCTAATGGTAATAAAATTATGGGAAAAGTTGGTAAAGGTAGTGGTATTATATCGGCGTGAACAGATGAAATGATACATGCTGAAGAAAAAGAAATTTTAACGGACAAAGAACTAGATAAAAGATATAATAATTTAAGAGTTTCAATGTTTCGTTCAAAAAGTTTAAAAGTATCTTATGAAAAATATATAGACGAAAATGATAATGAACAATATAATTTAGATAATCCTATTCCAGTAACAGAATTATATTGGACATTTCAAGAATGAGACAACATAGCAAAACAATACATAACAGTAACAACATATTTTCATAAAATATATTCTAATCAATTTACTTTTAATCCTTTTGATAAATACCATGTCTTTTATGAAAAATTTGTAACCCCATATTTACCCTTAAATGAAAGAATTAAAAATATTTTAAAAGAACACAATCAAGTATATTCAGAAAACAAAAAAGCATTTAATGGTTTGTGTATTTTTAATTTACGATTAACAATGGATGCTGTTTGAAATAAAATACCTAATATTACTAAAAAACTTGTTTTAACAAACAAACAAGAACGACCTGATTTATTTGAACTTGAATACTACGGTTTTGAATATAACGATAATGACCCCAGTATTTATGTTTTACGAAATTATCGTAAATATATTAAAGAGTATAATTTACAAGATTTTTATAATTCCAATACAAAACAGTATCAATTTGATAGTTATTCAATTGGTGTGGATTATGCTAATGGTAGTGAAGACCACACGGTGTTTTTATTTAGTGGTTATAAAATTAATGAAAATAATGAATATGATAAATATTTAATTAAAGAAAATGTTGTTACCCCAAAAAACGCAATGAATTTAAATGAAATAGTTGAACATTACGGACAATGAATAATCAATACTTTTGATAAATTTTATGATTTTGAATATGCTAGATTTCATTATGATATTAATGCCCACGATTTTATGCAAAAATTGCAAGAAGATATTTACCCTTATTTGGGTTATAAAATTAAAATGTTTAAAGCTAAAAAACATCAAACTTCGTTGAATAAAGAAGCGGGTATAATCAATCGTGTAACATAAATAAGAAAAATGTTTGTCCAAGGCAAAATATATGGCATTTTAAATAATTTTCCATTTTTAGATAAGTGCATTAGTGAACTAAGATTTAGTGATACCAAAACAAACACACCCGATAGTAAAATGTACCATGACCCATATGATGCTTTGTTTTATGGTTCTTATCCATATCGTTTTAAAATGGGAATATAAAAAGGTTTTAAAAACCTTCTAAAATTTATAAATTTTATTTACTTTTTATTTATTAAATAATTAGTATTTAATGATTTTTCTAAACTAGGTCATTTTTCTTGTATTTTATTACCATCATCATTTTTCAATAGTTCAGGATGACAATTTTTATAACTTAATTTAAGATGTTTTCTAACTGAATTAAAATTTAGTATCTCAACTTCAATTTCATCACCAACATCAAAAAAATCTCTAATATCTCTAACAAAGTAATCTGAAATCTCACTAATATGAATTAAACCATCAGCCTTTTCTGCTCTACAAAAAGCACCATAAGGTGTAATGTTTGTTATTTTAACATTAACTTTATTTCCTTTTTTATACATAAAATTAAATATACTTCCTTTCTTTAAATGCTTTAATTATATCATTAAGACTATAAAAATCATTTGCAGGAATTGGGCGAGCGGTTGATTTTCTTAAATTTTTGTTATAGATACATGAAATTCAGATCTTTATTCAAAAGAATGAGAAAGAAAATATCCTCATGATTATTTCATAAATTAAAAAAGTCATTTTAATAAATGACTTTTTTTACATTTCTATTGTAACTAATGATAATTTTTCATTGTTTTTATTAAATAATTCTAAATTATTAATATTAATTTGTTCTTTTTCAGTAAAAATTGTAATATCATAATTTCCATAACCTCATATTCCTGATATTTCAATTTTGCTTAAAAAATTAATATTTTGTGAAAAAAGTATTTTAATATTATTTTCAACAAAATTATTAATTAAATTTAATCATTCTGATTTTGAATATATAATGCTTTCTTTATGAAAATCAAATAGTTTTTCTAAACATATTTCTAATTTATTATTAGAAATAATTAAATTAGTTAAGTATTTGCCATATTCTCCATCTGATAGTTTAATTTCTGCCGGAATAAGTGAAGGTATATTATTTGTTTCTAATTCGTTTGTTATTGATAATCAATTAAAAAAATTTGTTTCTAATTGATAAACTTTATTTTCTGAAATATTATTATTTATATTTTTTAAATTATTTAATTTTATATTTTCTATATTAATATTTTTTAAATCAGAAAAATTAAAATATGATGATTTTAATTTAACTCTGCAATCTTCAAATATTCAGTAATCTTTTTCTGATTCATTTGGTATTGAAACTAGTTCAAAATAATACGGAACAATTAATTTAATATCATCATTATAACCTTTATTTACTGCCATATTACTATATACATAATTTGACAACATGTATACAATTTGTTTAAATCTTTTTACTGCCCTATCATTAAGATAAGATGGGTTTCTAAATTTTCAATTTTCAAATAAACCATCAATAACATTTTCTGGTTTTTGTCCTTAAAATTTTTGGCGTAATTCAGCAATTTTATTTATAGGATTTCCTTTTTCATCATATTTAGCACCTTCAAATTTTCTATCATAATTATATCTATAAGTTAGCATTTTTTTCAATACATCTGCTAAATTACCTTTTACAGGTGCTTGTTTAAATTCTAAAACAACATTACCATAATTATTATCATTATTATTTCCAATTGTTGATACGCATTTTGCAACATCACGAGTACCAATACCAAACCTAATGAATAATTTGCTACTTGAACATAATCATTATCTTTTATAGTTATTTGATTACCTTCTGGTCAGTTTGGTTTTGGGGCTTCTGAAGGAAATGTTGCACTAATTTTAGCAAAATTTATTTTTCCACTAGCAATTCTAACATTATTAAATACTTTTTTTGTTTATTAGATGGTAAATCATCTATACTAGTTAAAATTAAACAATCCTTTTCCTTAATATAATTTAATGCAATTACTTATGATAAAAAACTATATCCTAATCAATATTGAAATATTCGTACATTAGGTTTTGTTTTAATTGGCATTGATAGTAAGGGTACTAAGTTAGCATTTTGAATAATTGATTGTGGATAAGAATAAACACCATTCACATTGCCTCAGCATTTAATATTTCCAAATAACATTGATTTAGGATATTTAATTTCAATTCCAGTAAAGACAGTATCTTCGGGTAATGATTTATGTAATACTAAATGAATACTATTTTGATTTTTTCATTTAAAGTCAGTTATTTTAACTAAATGAGTAGATTTAATAATATCAACACCATCAGGTGAATAAGGGCGTTTGTATTCTTCAATGATATAACATTCATTTTTGTTGTCTTCGGTAATTGGTTCATTAATAGATACTATTTTTAAGTCATAGGATTCTAAAAATTTTTTGTCTTTTTTGAAATATCATTAATTAAAATATCTTTTTCATCAATCATTACATAACTTGTGCTATTATCTTGGAATGTGGTATTTTGTTGAATTTGTAATTTAAAATTAAAATCACTAATTTCATAACCAGTTATTTTAATATATTCATCTTTGTCAATAAAACCTATTTTAACGCTATTTTGAGAGTAGTTTAAGATTGGTTTTTGCTTTGTCTTAACAAGATTTTATTAATTTTATAAATAAAAGGGTTCTAGCACGGTCTTCACTAAATAATTGTTCTAAATCGGGGGTCGCTATACTGTGATTGAATAGCAAAATCTAACGGAATACTATCAATTGAATAATCAATTGGTTCATCATTTTCTGCTAATTTTGCTAACATTTTTTCAGATGGTTTTAACATTATTCTTGTTCTCCTTCTTCATTAGGAATATTGATAATAGTTTCGTTGTTTTTTAATTGTCTGTTTAAAGTAGCATTAACTGGTAAGCGAACATCAACAATTAACTCATCAATATTTTTAATATTGAATCTTCTACTATTTAAAACAGCATTATTATATTTAATTAACTTAATAATAAATTCAGTTAATTTAATCTCTCTAATGTATATCATTTGTTCGTATGATGCATTTGTTTGAATATTTACACTAGCAACTTCTGCTTGCGTTTGTTGGGCTCCCTTGGCGATTGCGGGAACATGATGGCGATTTATTTTATATTAATTTGTTAATAATCAATCATATATTTTGGTTAATTGTTCACCTTTAAAATTACCAGCAATATAGTCTACTGGCTGAAAATTACTATCAGGGTCTCCTTCAACTAATAACAAGTCATTTTGAATAAATGATGCCAGCATTTTACTAATTTATTGGTCAACCACACCAGTAACTCCATTAGTATTAATGGTAAATTTACCACTATTTAACAATGGGTCTAACATTATCTTTTCAGCAATAATATCTAAAATACTAGCAAATTGCTTACCATAGCGAGCAGAAGATTCAAAATTAGGGTTATTAGGAATTATTTCAATTGGAATAAAATTAAGTGGCAATATTTCTTCTCTTTGTAAAGTTGTATAGTTATTTCATTTAACATCATCAATATATAAGTCGGTAATAGTACTATATAATCGTGTTTTTAACTTTCTAATAACTTTTACTTGTTTAGTTACAGAATCAATCTCTAATTTTTCAGTAATAAAAATACTCTGGTCATTTTTAATATAAGGGTCATAATCAAAAGTGCAAGATACTAAATTACCTAATTTATCATACTGGTCATTGTAAAAATCAATAGTAATAAAATTAAGTTTTGAATTATTAGCAAAAATAAAATATGCACCCTTACCATTTTTATTAATTTTATATTCGTTATATCAATTCTTATTAGTAAAGTCTTGCATTTTTAAAAAGATATTAATTAATTTAGAGTTTATTTGTTGATTAGTAATAGGATTATAAATGCTAATTTCTAAATCTCGTGGATTTAAAAAATTAGCATTATCTTCACAAATTCTTTTTTCTAAAATCTCATTATGTTTTTGAACAGTAACATTTTTACGATTAGTAATTGTTGATGCTAAATTAAGATAATAACTATCAATATCATATTCTTTTTTTAATTTCTTTTTGGCTGGTAACAATCCCATTTATAACACCTCTTTATTTTGTTTCTTCTTTTTTAATAACATCTTCTATACTATCTTGTTTTTTATCTTTCTTAAAAAATTCAAAAATTTTATCAATTAAATAGACTAAAACACCACTAATAAGTAATAATAAACCAATATAAAAATATTCTGGTCATGAAATTTCAATTACTTTAAATGCTTTGCAAAAAAATAACACAATTGCACTTATTATTAAAATTGCCCCTAATTCCCAAATAAATATTTTACGAATTAATAATAAAATTTCTGATTTATAATCTTTTAAATTCATTTATAACACTCTACTTTCTTTCTAAATTATTTTTTTATTTTAATAAATTAGCATTAATTTGTAATTAATTCATTATTATTTTTAATTGTAATATTTTTATTAAACATAATTATCTTCGTTAATTTATTGTAACTCTTCTAATTTTAGAATTGTTGGCGAATATTCATCACCCGTCATTGAAATTACTACTTTATGATTATTAGAAAAATTATCTACATTTAAAAAACCAATTCTTGTTGCCCCGCCTTTTCCCAAGGCCAAACTAGTTGAAATAGTTTGCAAACCACCACCATTATTTTTACATTCAAAACAAGTTGTTATAACAAAATCTGCGGTTGGTCGTTCTCAAGTAAAATGAACTTTATATTTTTTCCCTAAAATAAATTTATATTTAATTACTTTTTTGTTTACTCTTTCTCCTACTTCTTTTCACTGCTCAATACTTTTTTAAAGCATAATGTTCATTAATGTATTTAGTAGTTGGTAATGTGTCATCTGTTGCTTCTAGTCCGGGCGTTTTGTTTGTTTTAACAACACTAAAATCTGCAACTTGGTCATTATTTTGGAAGCTTGGGTCTCATATTCTTAATTCACCAGTTTCAGCACTAAAATCAGCATTATTACGCTTACTAACATTTGGCATTAAAGTAATTTTATTTTGTTTTAAATCTGAAACCGCAATTTCTCCATTATTATTTTTAATAATACTTTTATTATCAATCTTAGTTTTTTCTTTTTTTATTAAAACATCAACTTCAAATTGGGTATAATATGCTTCTAAATCTATCATTCTTAAATCAATACCTTCTTTTTGAAAAGTACGAAACATTTTTTTAAAGTTGTTAGATTAGCCAATGATTTTGCATAGCTAGGCAATAGACCTTGTCATGTTGCCATAGGGTCATTTTGTGAAGAATAATTAATATCACCAACACTCATATTTGCCGAAGTAAAAAATTCAATTGGAATGCGATTAAATGTTCAATGTTCAATCGTAATAAACACCATATTAATACAAATTTTCTTTAATAATGGGTCTTTAAATGTTTCAAATTTTAGCTTTTAAAATTGATAGTTTAAGTAAGAATTAATCATATTTTGGGCTCTTAAAGCAAATGTTTTAAATTATAATTCTACATCACCTTTAAAGAACTTATTATAACGAACTGGAACTTTTGTAATTTTACCTGTCATTGGAATAAAATTATTATAATTTTCCAAAGTAACATTTTGTCATAATTCATTTAACATTTAATCATCTCCTTATCATTTATTTCTTTTTGATTTGATTTTATTTAAGATAAACTTTTTACTACTTGATAGTGTTTTTGTTTTAATTTTTTTGTTTAAATCTTGTTTTGTTCTGAGTTGTTTATATGCTTGAAATACTAGTCCATTACCCAATAAACTAGTAATTGCACTATCTTCTAGCGTATTTAACAATTTATCTTTATTAAAGTTATTTTTAAATTGTTCTTGTATTTTTAATATCTTAGCAATTGTCCGATATATTTTAAAACTATCTTTTACTACTTGCTGATAAGCAAGTGGGGCAATAGAAACTAAATTAAACAAACTTGTTTTTTTAAATCGCCAACCAATAAACCACTCACTGTTCATATAGAATTTAAACGGTTCAGGAGATAAAACAAACTGTTCTGCTTTGATTAAAGTTGTCATAACGACAATAGGGACATATTTAGGATTTTTATAATATATTGTTAAAGCAACTTCACCCGCAACTGATAAAGGAACAATTTTAACTGCTAAAAAAACATCAGAACCATAAGCAAAAGGTAATAATTGACCTTTTTTAATAGCCTTAGTTTCAAATTTAGATAATATTTTTTTAGTTTTATCAGTAATTTTACTAATTACTTTTTGTTTAATAGTAATTATTTGTTTTTCAATAGGGGCTAATAATTTTTTAGTTACTTTTTGAATATAAAAATTTGGGTTTAAATGATTTAAAAATTTTATTTAATTTAATTGGTGTTTGATGAAAAATATTTAATAATTTATTATTATATATTTTACTGCCCCTCATTAAATTAGCATTTAATAGTAGATTTTTACCAACACCTTTTTTATGAAGATTAGTCATAATGTTATATCACTCATTAGTATTAATTTTACTTATTTTATCAATATTTAATCCATATTCAGACAATCATTTATTAGTATTTTTTTCATTCACACGTGGTATTTTTTGAACTAATTTAGGACTTATTTTTTGAATATTTTTCTCAATTTTTAATAAATTATTAATTGTTTCTAAATTAGAAACTTTAAAACCTTTATAAAAATCATTTCGGGCTAATTTTCCAATTGTATATAATAAAGTTTCATTATTAGCCTGCTTTGTAAAATCAAATATTAATTTAGAAGATAAAATCTTTTTATCTGTAACTTGCCTTACAACATCTTCTAAATTATTAGCAGTTATTACACCTAATTTTTCAAGTAGTTTAGTTTCTTTTGCTAATTTTAAAATTCTAGTTGTTCGAACAGCACGCGTTAATTTACCAATTCCACCAATTGCTGGTAACAAATTTAAGGCGGTACTTTTTGCTGTTACTTCTGATGTTAATTTATCATATATTTGATTTACGGCAAAATCGGTTGCTGTTTCTACTCCAAACGAGATAAATGCTGCGGCAAAATTAGATAATCCCGCACCAAGACCAACAGCCGAAGCAATAGCACCAGTTAAAACTAATAAACCAAGAGCTAAAACTTGAATTCCTAAAAATTCTAATAACTGTAAACCAAAACTTTTTTTTGTTGTTGGATTGACAATCTAGTTGGATTTTTTTTAACAGCATAAATAAGGGCTGTTTTAGATGTTCCAATTGGCATATATATCAAACGAAAAAGTACTATTTTTTAGTACTATTAAGAATTTTTAATTTTAACATCAATCGGATTTGTTTGACCAGTAGCGTTGTTTTTACCTTCAATTTGGATAAAAATCTTGGTATCATTTGTAATATTTATTGGTCAATCAACACCAGCACTTTCAATAAAGTAATCAAAATCACTTTAAGTTAAAGAACTATTTACTGCTTTTAAAACAACATCTTTAAATTGTGGTTTTAACTGTTCGGCTGTTGCTTTTGTTGGGTCTGCAACATGAATAGTTGGTTTATCTATTTTATTAATTTTATTAATATCAATTTTTGAAACAATATGTTTAATAATTCCTTTTGGTTCAAACACTGCTCTACCTAAATATAAAACTCTTTCCATAATCAAAGTATTACCCATTCCAGTACCTAACGCAGCAGCACCAACTCTTAACGGAGTATGATCTTTTTTTGTGTAAAATAAGAAGGTCATATTTTTTGCTAAACTTAAAGGCAATTGCATTAACACCATCTGGTAATAATTCAATTGTTCCTTCTGAACCATCTTTATTAATAATTGGTAATTTTTTAGGAACCATATAGTATGTTGTTCCTTCAACAGTTTTCATTGCTCCACTTGTTGTGATTACACTATTTATTTGGTCGTTTGCTCCAAGTTGTAACTGTAATTTATTATGAATTCCACGAATAAAATCAGCCGGACCTAAAACAATTGTTTCTGATGGAGTAAAGCCGTTTTCATATATTTTATCCATAATTTCATCATGAATTTGTAAAGCATTTGTATCATCTGCTTTTTGCCTTAAATAGTTGTAACTGTTCCTTTATTAATAATTTCTAAAATTTTATTGCGTTTATTAAGCAACCTCAGTATCCATTGCTTGCTCAATATCGGCAACCCAAAGATTAGGATTAAAATCATTTTCTACAGGGTCTAATTTACGAGCAAAAGTTAAAATTGTATCTAATTCAACAACTCCATCTTCAAATTCTACTGTTGAATATTTTAGAAGATTATCATCGGTATTAAATACTTGTCCATCTTTTCCCAAACCTTCATTATATTTAATATTTTTCTTTCTTTTATATGTTAAACCAAATTTATTTGCTTCTTTTCACGCAAATAAAGTTTCTCAACTAAATTTTTGTTGATAAGTTTGTAAATATCATTGTTCAAATGTTTCTCAATCTCTTTGTGTTTCTTGATTAGCAATATCGCCAAAAATTGTTTTTGGATCCATATTTTTATTCCTTCTTTCTATTTATTAAATACATTGTCTGTATCTAAAATATTGTTTTCTTTGTTTACTACTTTTGGTACGCCCCCAGTATTAACTGTTTGTACCTTAATTAATTCATCATAAACACTTTGCAATTGTGTTTTTATGATTTCAATATCATCAGTAATATCATAAGATTTTAATAAAACATTTTTAAAATCTTCATTATCAGTTGAAGAATTAATAAAATCAATTACTTCAATTTGTTTTAGTTGAATTGTTTGTTGTTCAATTTGTGAAGTTAACTCAGTATTTTTTGCTTGTAGTTCGTTGATTTGCTGATTATTATTTTCTAAATTACTTGAATTAAATTCTTCAACTTCAGCAGTATTTTTAAAATAATTTCAGCAGTTTTAATATCTAAACTATCATCTTCATTTTTAATAGGTTCATTTTTTCATTTAAAAGAACATATTTTACATTTTTTAATGCCATTGTTTTTCCTCCTATTTTTTAATATTTGTATTTGTTCTTTTTCTAATCGTTTTTTTGTATAATTTCAAAACTATCTACTCTAAAAGACAAAAAATAGCGTTTAGTTTATATATTCAACTGATTAAATACTGAGTCTTTAATTTTTATCTCATCATCTTTTTTTAATTTCAAAAACTCATTTAAAACAGATGGGTTATATCAGATGGGTTATATATTGATAATGTTGAGTAATTTAATCCTTCTCACTGGCATTTAGCCGAACAAGCATCAACTTCAACACCACCAGTAACAAGAGCCTTAATTTTTGTTTTAATAGGATTTTCATGTAATCTAACAGTTAATTCTAACTTATTAACTTTTTTTATTTTAGGTTTATTAGTTATTGATTTTTTAGATAAATTATTTTTTGTTTGAGACATTATTTAACATCTTTATTAGATAATTTGTCATATTTTGAACTGTCAACTAATATTTAATCGATAGAACCCTGTTGAATATGGATTTTTGTAAAAATCTTCTTTATATAATTGTTGTTGTTTTAATTTTTCAATTTCACTACCTAAATTTTGATTAAAATTATGTGCCATATCTATTTGTTGTTTAAAACTATTTATTTCTTGTTCTTTTTCAGCAAGTTCTTTTTTAAGTGTTTCATTTTCTTCTTTAAGTTTGTTAAATTTAATTGATTCTGTTATTGTCATTATTTATGACTTCCTTTTTTTAAAAATATTGTAAATGTTTTCAAGCATCTAATTCGTGATCTGTCATTTTAATATTTCCTTTATAAATATAATTTTTCTTAACAACTGGTGATTGTAAAACATAATTTAAATTAAATAGATATTTGCATAAAACTTTTGAACCACCAATGAATTTAGGAGTAGATAATGGATTTTTTTTAAACCTTTGTAAAGTTGAAAATCTTCAATTATTACAATAACTTTATTTAAATAAGAACAAATTTTATTTTTAAACTCATTTAATATTAAATACATATTATTTATTGCTTTTTCTTCATTTTTGGAATTAAAAGTAATATTATTAATTATTTTATTTTGTAAAACATTATAAATAATAATACCAGTTTGACCAATTCCAGCAGGGTCAATTGCAATAATATATTTTAATTTATCTGGTTTATTTTTTTGTCAATTTGTAATATTTTTCATCCATCTGATGCTAAATCTAAAATATCGTTAATTTTGTAATGTTGCATATAAGAAGCAATAATATCTCACTTGTTTTCAAAAAAATTAAGTACATTTTTGCTCATTCTAAACATTGCAAATCATAATGCTTTTTATGATGTGAAATACGATAATTAATAGGTTGACAATTAACTCAAAGAAAAGATGTTGTTATTTCATTTCAGGTTTTATTAATATACAAACTTTTATATTCTGTCATTATATATACTCCTTAATTTTTTTATTTGTTGATCAAATTTCATCATTAATATTATTTGCAGTTACTGGATAAGCACATATCATTAATTCTTGTAATTTATTTTAGTATTTAATTACTTCACCGCCCGCTTCACTTTGAAGGTGAGCGGGGGCGGATAGGATATTTTGATAGAGTTTACCACCCCCATACGGAAATAAACAAAAAACAGTTTACCCAGTTATTAATTACGCTTCATCCATTCCTACACAACTTTATATAAAGAAAATAACCTTTTAGAGTTCCAACCCTCTTGTTTTTTAGTGTCCGATATTGTTTTTTTCGGTTTAACAACACTCTTTTTATGAAAACAAGCCAAAAAACACATGCTCTGACATTTCACAAGTGATTAATCTTGTCGAGAATTAAAGAAATAAATAGGAGAGTAAATCCAATCGCTTTCACACTTTCTTTAAGATTTCGTGCCATAGATAAGTTATCCATCTTTAAGCATCAAAATATTAAGTTTTAGTATTGCATTATTCATCAGATAATACCTTTATTAAAAATGATATTATTAGTTGTTAAACCGAAAAAATATAATAAATCACAGAAAGGAAATTATAAAAATTAACTAGTTTGTAGGGCAAAATAGGTTAATTTTTAATTTTAAAGATACTATCTGATGAATAATGCAAATAAAAAAATCGTTCTAATAAGCGATTACTTTAATTTGTATTTAATTACTTTATTTATAATTTTTATAAAACCTAAGCTTTTTTCCGACTACCATTTGATTTAGAAAATGAAGATGAACAAAACGAAAGCAATAATACAGGAGGCATAAAAGATGAATTTAAACAAAAATAATTCAAAAGAAGCAATACAAATTAATAACCAAGTATTATATACAACAATGAGAATGGCCTCTACTGATTCAAAAAATTATTAAAAGAAAAATACAAGAATTAGATAAATGATTTATCTTTCCTTTTTTTATTACAAACGGAGTTATTCCAATGACTACAAGTGGATATAAACCAATTAATAGTATTCCCCAAGATTATTCAGATTTTACATTAGCAATTACTGGTAATGCAACTATTATTGCTCAATGAAGAAATGCATTTAAATTAAAACAAGTTAATAAAGGAACAAAAGAAAATAATTTTAAAGATGCTGATAATTTTTATACTAAAATTTATTAATCCAATGAATTATCCTACTAATCGTGGTGATATGTATGAAGCATATTTACAAAATTCAACTAGTGGAGCATATTTTTCATCGCAAGGTACACCTGACCCAGTATTTCAAGGCATATAAACTCAAAGACAATATACTTTATTATCTACTGAAAAACAATTTAATCAAAATGATGAGTTAAATTTATATATTGTTTTAAAAAATAATAATCAAAATATTGGTGGAGAAACTATTAATACTTACGAATATAATCAATCTATCCAATGATTATATATTTCTAATATTACAGACTACTATGACCCATTTGATAATAAAAAGTTTTTATTTCAAGAAATTACATTTAGTAGTGTTAATGACCAATTATCTAAATCTGGGATGGCAATATGACAAAAAATACAACATGGAGCAATTGGAGAAGGATATTTTTTCCCAAAAATTATTAATGGTGTTGTTGATTATGATCCTGAATTAGCAAAAGATATTGGTGTTAAATGAATTGATTTAAAAGTATTAGGTTTAACAGCATTTACATCTTTAACAATTATTGGTAGCCCTGTAAAAGCAGGACAAATTAATACAAGAGTATATCAGCCACGATATTTATTATTTTCTGATGAATTAAGTGGAATGCCTGATACTTTATTAACAAATTCAAACCCTGTTAATGTTTTATATAATCTACAAGGATTAATACCAGTTAATCAAACAACATATGGTGAATGAACTAATGTTTTTAATAATTTAGCAGACCCATTAGCAAAGAAAAATGCTGAGGGAGTATTAGGAAGTAATTTAGAAGCTACTAGAAAAACAAATCCAAATAAAATACCTTTTTGAGATAGTGGATTACAATTTAAACCATCAGGTGTATATGATACTAGACAAATTCGTAAATTTATTTATCAAGACCCAGAATATAAAAAGGTTCCATTTGGTGTTGCTTCATTTGATTATTCATCTTTAAAATCATCATCATTTCATGATATTTTAAATGCTAATCGTTATACACATTCATCAATTTCATTATTACCATGAGATATTAATGAATTTACTAAATTTAGTATTAATAACTTGCCTATTGTAGGTAAAATAATTTCATTTTTTGATTTAGGTTTGCCAGTTAAATTAATGAGTCAAAAAAATACTAAATTAATTCCAAAAATAGCACAACTAAATGCTTTTATTGATTATTTAAGTTATGAAATTATTCAAAATAGTTTATGAAGTAATACATCAAAAGGAAAAGATAATATTCCATATGATATGTTTCGTAATGAAACAGAAAACCAAGTTGGTGGTTTGGTTTATTAGGAAGTAATTCATTAACATTTGATTGTATGTTAAAACTAACAGATAAAATTAGAACCCATTATTATTCTTCAACTGGTCAAGATTTAGGTACCAAAGTTTATTCAACTATTGATTTACGGCAAAATAGAATTAATGTTAATGGTGGAACTGATGAAATTGTAATTCTTTCACAAGATATTGATATTTATAATCTATTCATTTCCCAATTCATTTTATAATTTTTCAACCGTTTTCAATTTTTATAACACCAATATAATTTTTATTTTCATTATTTTTTTGATTAACAAAACTATTAACTAATTTTCAATTACTTTCAACTGGAGGTTCTTGTGATTTTTCTGGTTTTGGTGTAGGTTCAGGTTTATTTCCCCCGTTTTCGCTATTATTATCTGGTTTAGATTTATTACAAGCAATTAAAGTTGTTGTACTTTTTCCCGTTAATGTAATAGCACCTAAAATGCTTAATATTTTTTTCATTTTTTCTGTTTCTCCTCAATTATAAAATAACTGCCCACAGTATTTGAAATAATTTTTCAACCATGGTTAGAGTTAGAAAAAAATGATTATTTATTTCTTCAAAATGATTGTAAATAACATTAATTAAAGTATTAATATCTTCAACATTAATTGATCCTCTCACACCAGAATGATCTTCTTTGTTAAAATTACTAATTTCTAATTTAATTTTATTTTTGAATGCTTCAAAATTATCTTTATTTTCTTCATAAATTTGCTTAATTTTATTTCACTCATTACTACTAATATCTAATTTTATTTGATCATGTGCTAAAAGTTTATAATATTTTCAATTTCATTATATTGATTATGTGATTCGTGTTTTGTTGCTGTTGTATGGTCACTATTAAGCCATCAAATAATAGAAGTCCCTGCAATTAACATCTCACCAATTGCTAATGATAAACCTAGTGTTTCGGGAGCTAAAGCCGCAGAAGTACCAGCTTCTGTTCCAATAACTGCGGTTCCTTCTGCCACTGATAGAGTTTCTGCAGCTGTTAAACCTTCTGCTACAGTACTTTCTGATAAAAGTGGGGTCATTTCTACTGCTTCCCCTGTTTCTGATGAAACAACAGTACGAGTGGTTAATAAATTATTTTTGATATAATTAGCAGTAGCTGAGGTTTTATAAAAAATATAAATCACAAATTATGAATAAAAAATAATAAAAAGTTAATTAAATTTTCAAATGTTATAATTAACATAGTTATGTTATATATTTTTTTAAAATGGGGGTAAATTAATGAAATATATTATTAATGATTTTAATTTAAGTGATTTACAAGCTAAATTGCAATATTTTTTAAATAAAAACTATCAAAATAAATATTATAAAAAAATAAAAAAGAAAATATTTGCATATATTAATTTATGTAAGGATTTTTTTCTTGAAACTAAGTTGTTATTAAAAGACTTGATTAAAAAATATTTTAAAAATAAATTTTCAACTTTTTATTACTGAGCAAATAAAATTTTACTTGCATATGCAAATAATAATTTTGAAGATTTATTATTAAAATCAACAGTTCCTAATAATATTAATTATCAATATAGTAATGATGTTCGTTAAAATATCTGTGATTTATATTTTGAGTATTGTAATAAACATGCTGGGGTGTTTTATCTTTGTATTATAATTTAAAAAAAGGAATTCATCGCGAAGAATTAAAAAATAAAGCACCTAAAAATTTAAAAACATTTTTCCGTTGACTTAAAAAAGATAAGCGTTGATTAAAAATAAAAAATAAAATTAAAGAAATTAAAAGACAACATTCAAGATATGAAGTTAAAGAATTAGGATTATTACAAATGAATGCAAAATATTTTATGCCAAGTAAATTTCCATTTGATAAAAAATATTATGTTTATGATTTTATTGATGAAAGAATCAGAGTAGTATTCGGTTATATTTATGATAAATTATGCACTGAGAATTCTATTGATACCGTTAAAAGAGCAATCAGTGATTTTAAAAAAATATTTGGTATTAAAATAACACGAATTAGAACTGATAACGGTTCTTAATTTATTAATAGTCATCGGAATAATCAAAAAAGTACTGTTAAAGAAACTAATTTTACTCAATTTTTAACAGATAAAAATATTTTACATCAAACAACACCTGTTCGTTCTCCTCAGTCAAATAATAAAATTGAAAGATCTCATCAAAATTATACTAAGTTATTTGTATTTGATGAAAAAAATTGAATGCAGTTGGTTTACAAAATAAATTAAATGATTACTATTATTTTTATAATTTTGAAAGAGTACATAAATCTTTAAACTTTCAGACACCATTTGAATTTTTAACTAATTTAACTAAATAATTTTAAATTTATAAAGTTTTATTTAAACTATTTTTTAGTGTGTCAATTTTAGAATTTTTATTTATATATGTATCATTTTAAATAATATTTTTATATTTTAAATTATATATTTTATTATTTTTTCTTGCAATTTCCAAAATGTGTGTGGTATAATGAATGTATTAATTTTTATTAACTTAGCATATTCAGTTTCAGTATTAATAAAGTTTGTTAAAATTTCATTATTATTAGGTTTAATAGCAGTAATTGTGCTTATTCCATTTAAAATAGCTGTTGACATTGTTAAGATACTTAATATTTTTTTCATATTTCATAGAAACAAAAATGATATAGGTGTTATTATAAAATTTTATTATGAAAATATTTATTATTCTTAAATATTCAATACTTCCAATTTTAATTTAATTAATATAACAGCCTAAATCATTTTTCTGATTTAGTAATTGTATTTTAGCATTAAAAAATGAAAATATTTTTTAATTGTTTTAAAGATAAAAAAAGAAATGTTTTTAAACATTTTCTCCTTTTAATAGTTTTTGTAAATAATCACCAACGCCGCCTTCATCATTAGTTAAGTGTGTAATTCCCCAAGCATTAGTTTTTAAATTGTCATTTCCATTTTTCATTGCGATTCCATAACCAACATTTTGCAATAGTTCTAAGTCATTCATTTCATCACCAAAGGCAATAACATCACGAATATCAACGTTATAATATTGTGCTAAAATATTAGCTGCAAATCCTTTTGAAACAAGTTTATTTGTAATGTTAATCATTATTTGCACCTGACTGCTACTATAATGCCCAATGTTAACTTGGACAGAGTTTTTAAAATTTTCAAAAATTCGTAAAATTTGATCTTTTTCATTAGCATTGTTTAAATATAAGGCCATATTACTAGCTGGACCTTTTCAAGCAGTATAAGGATTGGCAATAAAATATTCATCATCAGCCACATCATCAAGATGAAAGTAATTTTCAATTGCCTCATCTTTTTTTCAACAAATTGCTTTATCATAATGTTCAATTAAGACATTTGCAACAATATTTTTTACATCAGGATGGTTGATAATACTCATAATAACATCATAAGAAATTGGAAAAACTAAACGTTTAAACTCTCGTTTTAATGGGTCATGAATATGACCACCATCAAAGTTTGTTAATAAGGTGTCTAACCCTAATTCACGATAAAAGCGAATACTTGCTCGATGAGGGCGACCAGTTGTAATACATACTTTATGCCCAGCTTTAACAGCTTCTTTGATCACATCTTGTGTTTTTGGATGAATTGTTTTGCCATCATTCATCAATATTGTACCATCTAAATCAATTAGAATTAAACGTTTTTTATTTAGGTGTTGTAATTTCATGGGACTCCTTTCTAAAAAATAATTATGTTTCTAATCCCTGTATCTCTTATTATATCTAATATTTTTATATTTATATTATTTTTTAAAATTTAGCAGTATTTAATTGACTTTGCTAATTAGTATGATAATATATAATTGTAAAATTAGCAAACAAGCATATAGAGTGCTAAAAATTAAAGGAGGCAAAAGTATGGATTTAACACAACAATATGAACCAGGTAAAGATCCAAAAGTTCTTGAAAAATTTGCCAAAAATCTTAATAAAGAGGCTCTTGCTGGAAAATTAGACCCAATTATTGGACGTGAAGATGAAATTAATCGAGTAATTCGAATTTTATCACGAAGAACAAAAAATAATCCGGTCTTAATTGGTGAACCTGGTGTTGGAAAAACAGCGATTGTTGAAGGACTAGCACAGCGAATTGTTAAAGGTGATATTCCTAGTAATTTAAAAAATAAAACAATATATGAATTAGATATGGGAGCATTAATTGCTGGTGCGAAATTTCAAGGTGAATTTGAAGAACGTTTAAAAGCAGTTTTAAATAAAGTTAAAGAATCAAATGGCGATATTATTTTTTTTATTGATGAGTTGCATTTAATTGTGGGAGCTGGTAAGACACAAGGTAGTATGGATGCTAGTAATTTATTAAAACCAATGTTAGCGCGTGGCGATTTGCATTGTATTGGTGCAACGACTTTAGATGAACATCGTTTATATATTGAAAAAGATGCTGCGTTAGAGCGACGCTTTCAAAAAGTAGTTGTCAGTGAATCAACCATTGATGAAAGTATTTCAATTTTACGAGGTTTAAAAGAAAGATTTGAAACCTTTCATGGGGTTAAAATTCATGATAATGCTTTAGTTGCATCAGTTAACTTATCGTCTCGGTACATTACTTACCGGTTTTTGCCAGATAAAGCAATTGACTTAATTGATGAAGCTTCTGCAACAATTAAAACAGAAATTGCATCAGTTCCAACCGAATTAGATAATTTAAATCGGCGAATTGTTCAGTTAAAAATTGAAAAAGCAGCTTTGCAAAAAGAAACTGATAAGGCATCTAATGAACGGTTAGTTGATATTGAAAATGAATTGAAACCATTAAAAGCAAAACAACAAAAATTAGATATTCAATGAAATTCGGAAAAAGAAAGTATTACTAAATTAAAAAACTTAAAATCACAAGTTGAACAATTGAAAAAAGAGTTAGAGCAAGCGCAATTAAGTGGTGATTTTAATCGTGCTGGTGAAATTCAATATGCTTTATTACCAAAACTAGAAAAACAATTACATGAACAAGAAAAACAAGCTTCAGGTTCACATCTTTTGAAAGAAGATGTAACTGAGCGTGATATTGCTGCAATTGTTGGAAAGTGAACTGGTATTCCAGTTGACCGTTTAGTAGAAACAGAAAAGGCAAAATTATTAAATTTAAGTAAGATTTTACGACGTCGTGTTCGCGGTCAAAACGAAGCAATTCAAGTAGTTGCTGATGCAATTATTCGTAGTCGAAGTGGAATTAAAGACCCAAATAAACCAATTGGTAGTTTCTTTTTTTTAGGACCAACAGGAGTTGGGAAAACAGAAGTTGCCTGTAGTTTAGCATATGTTCTTTTTAACTCAAAAAAACAAATGGTACGATTAGATATGTCTGAATATATGGAAAAACATTCAGTAAGTAAATTAATTGGGGCGCCACCAGGTTATGTTGGTCATGAACAGGGTGGACAATTAACCGAGGCTGTTCGTCGAAGCCCATATTCAATTGTTTTATTTGATGAAATTGAAAAAGCACATCCTGATATTTTAAATATTTTGTTGCAAATTTTAGAAGATGGTCGTTTAACTGATTCATTAGGTAAAACTGTTGATTTTAAAAATACAATTATTATTATGACTTCTAATATTGGGTCAGAATATTTATTAAATGAAAATGATGATGTTGTTGGTTTATTAATTCAAAAAGAATTATCCAGAAAATTTAAACCAGAGTTTTTAAATCGAATTGATAATGTTGTGACCTTTAATGCTTTATCAAAAGATGTTATTAAAGAAATTATTGAAAAAGAATTAGCTGAATTAAGACAACGAATTGAAAATAGTAAAAACATTCGTATTAGTTATTCTGAAAAGGTATTAGAAAAAATTTTAAACGAAGGATATGATCGTGAATTTGGAGCACGGCCAATTAAGCGATATATTCAACGAAATCTTGAATCGTTAATTGCTCATGCTATTATTTCAGAAGAAGTTCAAGAGGGTAAATTTTATACAATTGATGTAGTTAAGAACGAAATGGTTATTAAGAATAGCACAAAATTAAATTAGCACTTGCATTCTTTAAATGATAAATTTATAATATTAAGTGTTAGCACTATTTAGTGTTAATTGCCAAATATTTATAAGAATTGTAGAATGGAGGTGTTGCTGGTGTTAACCCAACGACAAGAAAACATTTTAAAAGTAATTGTAGAAGAATACACAAAAACAGCACAGCCTGTTGGAAGTAAAGCTATTATGGCTTCGTCCTTAATAGATTCTTCTTCTGCAACAATTCGTAATGAATGTGCAATTTTAGAAAAAGAAGGTTTTTTAGAAAAAGAACATGCTTCATCGGGAAGAATTCCATCAACAAAAGGTTATCGTTATTATGTTGATAACTTGATGGTTGAGAAAAATATTGATGATATTAAAAACCGGATTGAAGCCTTATTTGTTAATCGAAATATGTCAATTAATGATATTCTTGATCAAACAGGCCAAATTTTAAGTGAAATGACAAATTTAATAACAGTTGTTGTTGGTCCAAACTTTCAAGAAGAATTATTAAAAAAAATTGAATTATTGCCAATTTCTGAAACACAAGCAGTTGTTGTCTTTGTTTTAACAAATGGGCATGTTGAGAATAAAATGTTTACAATTGATAAAAATAGTTCAATGAACGATTTAAAAATTTCTGTTGAATTATTTAATACACGGTTAGAAAATACTAAAATAACTGATATTCCAACAAAATTTGAGGTAATTCGCCCAATTTTAGAACAACAAGTAAAACATTATGAATATATTTTAAAACAATTTGTTAACGCTTTAACAAGTATTGTTAAACCAAGTTATTCAACTCATGGGATTCAATATATGCTCCAAAATCCGGAATATAATAACTCAGAACGAATTAAACAAGTTATTCGCTTAATTGAAACAATTTCACCGTTTGATTATTTTAAAAAACAACAGAATAACCCAAGCGAAAATCTTGTTTCAATTAAAATTGGGAATGAAACAGGGTTTAACAATGATGATATGGCTTTGTTGACAACAACTTATAAGGTTGATGATATACAAGAAGGAGGAATTGCTTTAGTAGGGCCAAAGCGGTTAGAATATGATAAGCTTTATGAAGTTCTTGAATGATTAGTTTATCGGATTAAAGAAGCATATCAAAAAGAAGATAGAGAGGGTGAGATTAATGAGTAATGAAAAAAATGATAAATCTTCGCCAAACCAATTAAAAGAAAAAATTCAACAATTACGGAAAGAATTAGCAAATAATCAACCTGCTGATTCACCGTCAGAATCAGGGAAAATAGCAACAGCACCGACAGCTGAAGCAAATAATTTGGCAATTATTGAAGATTTAGAACATGAAATTGATTTATTGTTAAAAGACAATTTACGATTGCGAGAAGAAAAATTATTAGCTTTAGCTGATGGTGAAAATTTAAAGAAAAGAATTCATGAAGAAGTTGCTGATATTAAACGTTATCGTGCAGCAGGGATGGCAGAAAAATTATTGCCAACATTAGATAACTTTGAACGTGCTTTGCAAGTTACTAATGTAACACCAGAAGTGAAAAACTTTTTAACAGGGTTTGAAATGATTTATCGTATGTTTAAAACGGTTTTTGAAGAAGAAGCTATTACCGCAATGGAGACAAAAGTAGGAGAACACTTTAATTCTAATTTCCATTCGGCAATTGAAATTATTGAAACAACTGATGTTTCATCAGGATGTATTGTTAAAATTTTACAAAAAGGATATATGATTCATGATCGTGTCTTACGTCATGCATCAGTACAAGTTGCAAAATAATTAATTTAAGAGAGGAAGGTATCATAATATGGCAAAAATTATTGGTATTGATTTAGGAACAACAAATTCATGTGTTGCTGTGATGGAAGGAAAAGATTTTAAAGTTTTAGAAAATCCGGAAGGGCAAAGAACAACACCATCAGTTGTTTCATTTAAAAATGAAGAAATTATTGTGGGAGATGCGGCAAAACGGCAAGCAGTAACAAACCCAAATACAATTAGTTCAATTAAACGTAAAATGGGGACATCAGAAAAAGTTCATGTTAATAATAAAGATTATAGTCCTGAACAAATTTCTGCTGAAATTTTACGTTATTTAAAAAACTATGCTGAGAAAAAATTAGGACAAAAAGTTTCAAAAGCAGTTATTACTGTTCCAGCTTATTTTAATGACGCACAACGACAAGCAACAAAAGATGCTGGAAAAATTGCTGGATTAGAAGTTGAAAGAATTATTAATGAACCAACTGCGGCAGCATTAGCTTATGGAATTGATAAAGTTGATAAAGAGCAAAAAGTTTTAGTATTTGACTTAGGGGGAGGAACTTTTGATGTTTCAATCTTAGATTTAGCAGATGGAACATTTGAGGTTTTAGCAACTGCTGGAAATAATCATTTAGGAGGAGATGACTTTGATGAAGTTATTATTCAATGAATGGTTGATGAATTTAAAAAAGATAATGGTATTGATTTAAAAACAGATAAAATGGCAATGCAACGATTAAAAGAAGAAGCAGAAAAAGCGAAAAAAAATCTTTCTTCACAATTACAAACTGAAATTGCAGCACCATTTATTACTGCGCGTGATGGAAATCCATTACATTTAAACCTAACATTAACAAGAACAAAATTTGATGAAATGACAAAAAGCCTTGTTCAATGAACAATTGAACCAGTTCGTAAAGCATTAGCTGATGCAAAATTAAAACCTAGTGATTTAGACCAAGTTTTACTAGTGGGAGGAAGTACGAGAATTCCAGCGGTACAAGAAGTTATTAAACATGAATTAGGAAAAGAACCAAACCGCACAATTAATCCTGATGAAGTTGTTGCAATTGGTGCAGCAATTCAAGGGGGAGTTTTAGCTGGTGATGTAAAAGATGTCTTATTATTAGATGTTACACCATTATCATTAGGTATTGAAACATTAGGAGGAGTTTCAACTGTTTTAATTCCTCGTAATACCACAATTCCAACATCAAAATCACAAGTGTTTTCAACCGCTGCTGATAATCAACCAGCTGTTGATATTCATGTTTTACAAGGGGAACGTAAAATGGCAGCAGATAATAAATCATTAGGACGATTCCAATTGTCTGGGATTGAACCAGCACCAAAAGGAATTCCCCAAATTGAAGTTAAGTTTTCAATTGATGCAAACGGAATTGTATCAGTTACTGCAAAAGATTTAAAAACAAGTAAAGAACAATCAGTTACCATTACTAATGGTGGTGGTTTAACAGAAGAAGAAATTCAACGAATGATTAATGAAGCAGAACAAAATAAAGAAAAAGATGAGCAAAAATTAAAAAACATTGAATTGCGTAATAAGGCAGAGTTATATCTTTCAACAATTACACAAGCTTTAGAAGGAAATAAGGATAAAATGGATCCTGAACAGTTAAAAGCTTCTGAAGAAATGGCCAAAGAAATTAAAGAATTGTTAGAAAAAGATAATTATGCTGGTTTAGAAGCAAAAATGGCAGCATTAGAACAAGCAATGGCTGAAGCTTCAAAATTTATGAATGACCAACAAGGTAATCAATCTGAACCAGAAGTTACGAATGATGATGACAAAAAAGATAAATAAGACAATAATGATGACTAAAATTCTTTTAGTTATCTTTTCTTTAAAAGAGAAAGTAGGAAGATGGTAGTGGGAAAACGAGACTATTATGAAGTATTGGGCGTTAATCGTAATGCCACTGATAATGAAATTAAACGTGCTTTTCGACAATTAGCAAAAAAATATCATCCTGATGTTTCAAAAGAGAAAGATGCCGAAGCAAAGTTTAAGGAAATTAATGAAGCTTATGAAGTTTTATCTGATTCAAATAAACGTCGCAATTATGATCAGTTTGGTCATGCTGGAACTGACCCCAATGGTTTTGGTGGCTTTAGTCATGGTTTTAGTAGTGCGGGAGATTTTGAAGATATTTTCTCTGGTGGTTTTGGCAGTTTTGGTGATATTTTTGAAAACTTTTTTGGTGGTGGTAAAAAACGCCGTGGTTTTAGTAATCAACCAATTAGAGGGGAAAATATTGCTGCACGTGTTACATTAACGTTAAAAGAACAAATGTTTGGGAAGAAAATAAACCTAGATTTAAATATTTATAAAAAATGTAAAATGTGTGATGAAACTGGAGCAAAAGGCCCTAAAAAAGACATTCATACTTGTACAACTTGTGATGGTTATGGTTATGTTAACCTTGAACAGCGTAGTATTTTTGGTGTGATTCAATCACAACAACCTTGTCCTGATTGTAAAGGGCGCGGAAAAGTAATTACTAATAAATGTTCAAAATGTAAAGGTCAAGGGAATTATCGTGGGAAAGAAACAGTAGAAATTGAGTTACCGAAATCAATTTATGAAAATCAACGGTTGCGAATTCGTGAAAAAGGAAACTACGGTCTAAATAATGGTCCACGGGGAGATATTTATTTAGAAATTTCAGTAAAACCAAATAAATATTTTAAGCGGGTTAATGATAACCTTGATTTAAATTTACCAGTATCTTATTTAGATGCTTTACTAGGAGCTGAAATTAAAGTTCCAACTTTTGATGGGGATGTTCATTTAAAATTACCACCAAATACAAAAACAAATAGTATTTTTAATATTCCAAATCATGGGTTTTTCAAATCACCAACATCGACAAAACGAGGAGATTTAATTGTTAATGTGATTGTAGCAATTCCAACAAAATTATCGCCAGAAGAAAAAACAATTTTACAAAAGTTAAGAAATAATAGTTCGTTTAAAATTACAGATGATTTCTATGAGGATTTATAATTATTAAAAAAAGTTTTAATTATGATATTAATATCATGCTTAAAACTTTTTATTTTTTTGTTTCTTGTTCTTTTCAACGGTAATAACCATAAATCCCAGTTCTTAAAACATAAGCATTATGATATCCTAATTGTCGTAGTTCTAATGCTGCTTCACTACTGCGATTACCATCATTGCATAATGTAATAATTAATTGGTTTTTGTCTGATAAGTAACGCGATGGATCTTGGAGCAAATCAAAAATATAAACATTGATTGAATTTGGAATTTGTTGTAACGCTTTAAATTCAATCTCAGTGCGGACATCTAATAATAAAGCTTCTTCTTTTTGTGTTTCAAAGATTTCATTATCCATATAGACTGCTTTTTGGTTCATTATGTACTCCTTATTTTTTTGTATATTTATATCATATCGTGAATATAAAATAATGTGTGATAAAATTAAGAAGATTAAGTATCACAGAGAGGAATTAAGAGTTTTGATGGCAAAACAAGTATTTAAAAAAATAATAAATAATCAGGAACTAATTGTTGAGCATGGCCAATTAGCAAAACAAGCAAGTGGTTCAATTTTAGTACGTTTTGGTGATACTGTTGTTTTAGTAACCACAACAGTTAATAAGAAACTTAGTGAAAGTGATTTTTTTCCTTTAACAGTTGTTTTTCAAGAAAAATTATATTCAGTCGGAAAAATTCCGGGTGGATTTTTAAAACGAGAAGGGAAGCCATCTGAATATGGTACTTTATCAGCACGAGTAATTGACCGTTCTTTACGGCCATTATTTTCAGAAAATTTTCGTAATGAAGTTCAAATTGTTATTAATGTTCTTGCTGTTGATAATGATCATGATGTGCGGGTAGTTAGTTTATTTGCGGCATCATTAGCACTTAGTATTTCTAAAATTCCATTTGCTGGTCCAGTAGCGGGAGCATTGGTAACTGTTGATCAAAATAATAATATTATTATTAATCCAACATTAGAACAAATTAATAATGGCAAAATGGAATTAATTGTTGCTGGAACAGCGGAGGCAATTAATATGGTTGAAGCGGGGGCAAAAGAAGTTTCTGAAAGTTTAATGTTGCAAGCAATTTTAGCAGGACATGATGTTATTCGACAATTAATTACTTTTCAGCATGAAATTATTGCAAAAGTTGGGGTACCAAAAATGGAAGTTGAGTTGTTTCAAATTCGTCTTGAAATTATTACTTATGTTAATAACAATTATGCAAAAGAGTTAATTACAGCTGCTCGAATTAAAGAAAAAACAAAACGTTATGAAACAATTGAACATTTAGTTGAACAAGCAATTAATAATTATTCTATTCCAGTTCCACTTTCAGAAAAAGAACAGAAAAAATTGACTCTAGAATTAAAAACAGCTTTACATAATATTATTCGTCAAGAAGTGCGTCGCCAAATTTTAATTGATAAAACACGCTTAGATGGCCGAAAATTAGATCAAATTCGCCCATTAAGTAGTGAAATTGATATATTACCAGTTGTTCATGGTAGTGCTTTGTTTACTAGGGGTGAAACACAAGTTTTATCAGTTGTAACATTAGGTGCATTAGGTGAAAATCAAATTATTGATGGAATTACCGATGAAGAAGGTAAACGTTTTATGCATCATTATAACTTTCCACCATTTTCAGTTGGTGAAACTGGGCGGATGGGTCCTCCTTCACGACGAGAAATTGGTCATGGCGCATTAGGAGAAAAAGCATTATTACAAATTATTCCTAGTGGAAAAGTGTTTCCATATACAATTCGAATTGTTTCCGAAGTTTTAGAATCAAATGGTAGTACTTCCCAAGCATCAATTTGTTCTGCTACATTAGCTCTAATGGCGGCTGGAGTGCCAATTACAGCGCCAGTAGTTGGGATTGCCATGGGTTTAATCAAAGAAAATAATAACTATACTATTTTAACTGATATTCAAGGGATGGAAGATCATCTTGGTGATATGGACTTTAAAGTAGCCGGAACTGCAAAGGGAATTTGTGCCTTACAAATGGACATTAAAATTGCAGAAATTAATAAGGCAATTCTCCAAGAAGCTTTAGAAGCGGCAAAAGAAGCACGGTTAACAATTTTAGCTAATGTTTTAGCAACTATTTCTGAACCACGAGCACATTTAGCACCAACAACACCAAAAATGAAAACATTTATGATTCCTGTTGATAAGATTCGGGAAGTTATTGGTCCGGGTGGTAAAATGATTACAGCTATTATTGAAAAATCAGATGATGTTAAAATCGATATTGAGGATGATGGCCAAGTGACAATTTACCATAGAGAAAGCACAGCGATTGAAAAAGCATATCAGTTAATTAAAGCAATTGCAATACCAATTATTGTTGGCGAAGAAATAATTGGACCAGTTGTTAAAATTGAAAAATTTGGTGTTTTTGTTAATTTAAAAGAAAATCTTGATGGTTTAATTCATATTTCTAAATTAGCTAAACAACATGTTGAAAAAGCAGAAGATATTGTTCAATTAAACGATATTGTTAAAGTTAAAGTAATAGAAATTGATGGGAAAGGGAAAATTAAGTTACAATTAATTGAAATATTACCTAAAAAGTAACTTAATTTTTTAATGTTGGTTCTTAAATAAATAACTAAAATATTTGTTATAATTAAATAAGGAGTTAGGAGATTTAATTATGAGTAAAATTGCAATTGATATGATGGGAACTGATTTAGGCATTAAACCAATTATTGACGCTTTGAAAGTTTTTATGAAGAAATATGACGATGTTACTTTTATTTTAATTGGAGCTAAGAAGGAACTTAAGGCTGCCACCGCAGCAGCAAAGTTAGATAATACAAAATATGAAATTTTTGCTACAACACAAGTAATTGCAATGACAGAAGGTATGATGGAAGTTCGTCGTAAACCAAATAGTTCAATGGTTCGTGGAACTGAATTATTGCGTGATCAAAAAGTAGATGCTTTGGTATCTGGTGGTTCAACTGCAGCTTTTTTAGCAGCGTGTCATTTTATTGTGGGAGAAATTTCCGGAGTTTCACGGCCAGCTTTTATGCCTTTTATTCCAACAGTTAACAAGGGAAAGTCTGTTTTGATGCTAGATGTTGGTGCTAATTTAGAAAATGATGCCCAAGATCTTGTTAATTTTGCAATTATGGCTAGTGTTTATGTGCAAGAAATTATACACAATCCAAAACCAAGTGTGGCAATCTTAAATATTGGTGAAGAAGTATCAAAAGGAAAAGATTATCATAAAGAAGCTTATAAATTATTAGCAAATAATAAAAATATTTTTTTTAAAGGAAATATTGAGCCACGTGATATTACTAGTGATGTTGTTGATATTATTGTAACAGATGGTTTTACTGGTAATATTGCTCTAAAAACATTGGAAGGAATGGCTAAAAATTTAATGGGTGTTATTAAACACGAATTAACAAAGAATTTTTATCGAAAATTAAAAGCTTTTTCGTTGCGAAAAGCTTTTCGGAGAGTTCGTGAAACCTTTGATTATCGAAATAATGCAGCAGCATTAGTCTTAGGATTAAGAGCAATTGCTGTTAAAACGCATGGTAGTAGTGATGAAAAATCATGAATTAGTACTTTAGAATTAACTCGTACCGCAGTTGTCAATGATTTTGTGCAAAAAATGACAGTTAAATTGTTAAAGAGGGATTAATTATACGATGCAGTTTATAAACAAACAGCCAGAACAACTTTTTTTCGAGTTAAAAGTTTTTTTAAAACAGTATCATGTTTTTATTAAAGAACCACAATATTATTTAGAAGCCTTAACTCATAATTCTTATGCAAATGAAAATAATTTAAGTTATACTTATCAACGAATGGAATTTTTGGGTGATGCAATTTTAGCAAAAGAAATTTCCTTATACTTATTTTTAAGTTTTCCTGATAAAAATGAAGGTGAAATTACTAATTTACGTAGTAAAATTGTTCGGGAAGGAACATTAGCAGAATTAGTTCGTCGAATGAATTGAGCACCTTTCTTATTATTAGGAAAAGGAGAAATTAAAACAAAAGGATATGAAAAAAATCGTATTTTAGCTGATATTTATGAGTCAATGATTGCTGCATTATATCTTGATTTGGGTGAAGAAGTTGTTCGTAATTTTATTAATGACACCCTTATTCAAATGGTTTCTAATCCTGGTTTTTTTGATCAAATTCGAGATTACAAAACTGAATTACAAGAATTTTTACAAGCTGGTGATGCGTGAACATTAAAATATAAATTAATTAAAGAATCACCACCATTAGAAGGAAATCGAGTTTTATATACTGTGGTTGCAGAAATTGGGGGAATTCCTTATGGCAAAGGATGCGGTTATACTCATAAAGAAGCTGAGCAATTAGCTGCTTGTGATACGCTACAAAAATTAGCAACAAAATCAAAATATCATTTCGAAAATAAATAACAATGTAATATGACTAAACTAATTTAAGTATATGGAGATGAAAAGTAATGATGATAAGATATTTGTTTAAGAATTTTTGATTAAGTTTTACTAGAAATAGTTTACAAGTTTTAGGCCTATTTTTAATGTTAGGAATTATTATTACCTTGTTTGGCTGAATGATTATGTCAAGCAGTTTAAGTACAGTTCAATTAGAATTAATTGGTAATGATTTGTATGATACTAATATTTCATTTCAATTTAATCATAATTTAAAAATTATTTCAAACCATCAAAATTTATCATATGGTTTAAACAATATTAATTATATTAACGAGGATGGAAATTTAGACAATAATAAAGTAGAAAGTCCTTATTTTCAGTTAAAACCAAATGGCAAAGATACTTCAAATTGTATTGGATTCAGAAAGTAACCAGTCAGGAAAATGGCTTGCTTCAAATAGTTCAAATTCATATTTTATGGAACAGTTAAAGGAAAACGGTGAAGTAATATTAAACTTTAATACTAATATTGTTCCTGATAGTGTTTATTTTTTTAGTAATGCTGATTATCATGAATTGGTTAGTTATTTACAAAATCCAGCAAACTTGATTCCATTCGTAAGTTCACCAGATAATCCTAGATTAGTCACAGATACATTAATTTTTACTAATGCTTATAAGGATTTTAGTACAAATTAGAAACGAATTTATAACTTACAAACTCGTCTTTTAAATTCTGTTATTATTGGTTCAGTTGCTGATCGTGCTCTAATGAGTGAAACAATGCGACTTTACGATATTTTTAAAGCAGAAAACTTTTATATTCAAAGTGTGCAACCATATTATTGGACAACACCAATTATAATAAAAGGAAATTATAAAGATTTTTTAAATTATCAGGTAAGCGATAATTATCCTCCAATTATTATTAATAATTCTTATGCTTCACATAATAAAATCAAGATTAATGATCTTTTTAATATTTATGTTTACGAATATCGTGTGATTGGTTTTGCCACAAATGCTTATGTTAATAGTGCAGCAAATGAGTCATCTTTTATTTATAACCCATATTTATGACTTCGTGGTCCTGAATATACAAATTTATTAACAAAAATCACTAATGATGCACCACAGCTTATTAACAGCATAATTAGTATTCACGCTGCTTTTGCATCAACAGAATTAAATCCTGGTTTTTTGTATGCTCAAAATAGTTGAAGTGATATTCCAAATGTTTATGATAATGCTACTTTTTCACGTTCTGCAGTTGCTTATACACCATTACATCATATGAAAGAACTTATTAAAAATAAAGAAGATATTATTTGGTCAATTTTAATTGCAATTTAATTATTATTAATAATTTCATCTTTCATTATGATTAGTATGATTGTTAATAAACTATTATTAAACCGGGGAATTATTGGTAATTTAAAAGCATAAGGATACGGAACGGGAACAATTGCGTTTTTACTTCTTTCTTGTTTTTTATTATTAATGTTTATTATTTCTTCATTATCATTAATAATAAGTTGAATCTTCTCTTTTATCTTAAATATTACTTATCAAGGTTTTTTAGAATTTACTGCTTATATTTCAGTTCCCCCCTTGGTGATTAATAGTTGGAACATATTTGTTACCTAGTTTTGTTGTTTGTTTTTATGCTTTTTTATTCATTATTATTGAAGTGTCACGACCAACATTAGTTTTACTAAAACCAAAAGTAGTTAAAACACGAATTCCAAAAGGTCATCATTTATTACATTTAAATTTTAAATATAAAATTAGTCTTAAATTTGCGTTAGATGCTAAGTGAAAATTATTATTAGCACTTGTTGTAACAACGTTAACCGGAGCAATGTTGTTTACAGGATTAACAACAATTATTAATTTTAGTCAAATTAATCTTAATTTAAAAACAAATGCAAATTGGAAGTATGTTTATCGTTATGATAATAATTATAATTATGGTGCTAGTGAAATACCACCATATGATTATTTAGTTTATGAAAATCCCGAGACAGTTAAAGAACCGGATGTTTCTGGATATTATTTATTACAACCCGAAATACGACAATTTACAGAAGAATTAGTATTAAAAAAATATAATACTTTTAGTTTTGGTGATCCAGTATGTCGGCCATTTGTTGGTGACAGTAATATTATTAAGTCGTTTAAATACAAATGATTTAAAGCAAGATTTTATGAATGATATGTTGAAAATTGTAAAGATACCCAGTATTATGAACAAATTACCAAATTTATTAAGGGAACAGTTTAAGAATATTTTATTAATCAACTAAGTAAGGAAGATGGAATTATTACGATAGGTTATCAACCAATTATTTATGGTCCATATCAATCAGAAATTTTTGCAAATACCCAAAATTTATATGCACGAGAAGCAATAAACTATAGTTTATTAGAACAGTTTTTAAACGAATATCAAATTGCTAACACAAATTCGAAAATTGATTTATTAATTCCAACCTTTTATCGGAATTTTATTAGTCATAGAAATTTAAAAAGTCTATATGGTAGTACTATTGAATTTTATGATTATAAAAATAATACAACGTTATTTTACCCAAATGTTGAGAAAAAAACAGATATTAATTGATTCTTTAATAAAATTAAGAGTTTTGATCAACCTGATGATGATAGTTTATTACGAGCAGCACAAACTAATCATTTTAGTCCAGTTGTTAATTATGCGATTTTGCAAGTTAATGAAATGAAAAAATTAATTTAAAGTAAAAAATGATTTCATGGTAAAAATCCTAATTGAAATCCAAAAAATTATCAGATTCAATTATACCCAATTATTATTAATCATACTTATCGTTATTTAAATAATATTAATATTGGTTACATTTTATTAGATAATTTTAATGATCGAAGTGCCATATTTTATATTGTTGTTGATCAATTTGATAATGGAATGAAAAATATGTTTTTAATTAATAAGTATAATAATCAATGCTTAAGGCCAAAACGTTTAGCAAACCTATATTCAGAATTACGCGATAATGAAACATATCATTATATTGGTGTTTATGATAAAAATAATAATTATGATGCTTCATTTGAAACAGAGTATGAATCAGCACCAATTTATAATTGAACACAAAATTTAAAAATTTTATTGCAACAAACAGTTAATTTACAAATTATTTTATTTTTAATTTATTTATTAATTTTAGTTGCTTCAATTATGGCATGTATTTTCCAAATTTTTATTATTACAAATATCATTTTAAAAGATAATTTAAAAGTTTTGAATAGTTTTAAAGCACTAGGGTATTCTGATTTATTAATTTTTAATCGGATGTTCTTGATTTATTTACCAATTATTTTAATTAACTGAGTAATTTAAATTCCCATTGGGATAACCATTATTGGCTTAATTCGCTATCAAATTATTTTTAATATGTTATCATATGTGTCAGAAACTATTAATATTGGTGATTATTTGATTAGTTTTTTAGGATTACTTGTAATGTTTATTATTGCTTTTCTTTTAAACAAAAAATTTATGGACCATCCTTATCCAATTTTAAAAACAATGAATTGAAATTAATGAGGAGATTATTTATATTTTGTTATTAATGTTTAAAAGCAGAGTTGAATGGATACATATTTATTAAAACAATTGCAGATTTTAGCAACCGATGAAAAAAATTTAACAAATCAAACAATTGCTCGTTATATTTTAGATAATATTACAACAATTAGTAAGTTAACTACGAATGAATTAGCTAATCATTGTTTTACTTCAACAGCGGGTATTATTCGATTCTGCCCAAAATTGGGATTAGAGAGAATTAATGAATTAAAATTTAAATTAAAATACTTAACAGAAAATGTTACATTAAATTCGCAACAATTTAGTGCAAATAAACAATTAGTACAAAATGAGACATCTTTTTTTGATGAATATTTGAAAATTAAGATTGAATCTGCACAAGATTTACATGCTAATTTTTTTGAAACTGATTTATCAGTTTTAATTGAAAAATTATTACCGCAAAAACAGTTTTTATTTTTGCTTTTAATTTAAAATATAATGTTTCCCGAAATTTTGTTCAGAGATTACGGTTAATTAATAAAAATGTTATTCATCAAAATGATTTAAATTCAATTGAATCATATTTGCCAATGATTAATGAAAATGATATGGTTCTTTATATAACATTAAGTGGGCAATCAACTTTTATTGCAACAATTGCAAAACAAGTTAAACCCATTGTGTATTCATTTGGTATTATTGGGAAGAAAACTGAGTTAATTATTAGTTTAAGTGATTATTTTGTTATTAATTCTCGGGAAAATGATATTTGAGATATTTTTTCAATTCGTTCACAAACTGTTATGCAGTTTTTAGATTATTTATATGCAAAATTATTCGGAAAAATATTTAATAAAATTAATTACATTTTTTAGAACTATATTTCAAAATATAGTTTTTTTCTTGTTAAAAATATTGTTTTTGCTTTAATAAAAGGAAGAACAAAAACAGTTTAATATTTTAATTTTAGGAGGTCAATATGAGTAATAAAAACAAAAATAATCTTTTTTCATCAGAACAAATTATTTTAAATTCATTTGCAAAAACTTAAGATAAAGCATTTCATGAATTAGCAGCAGTAGCGTATCAAGCGGGTTGCATTGATAATTCCGAAAAATTAGTAAAAGCATTATGAGCGCGCGAACATGAAACATCAACTGGTTTAGAAGATGGTTTTGAAATTCCACATGCTCGAATTAAAGACATTAAAAAGCCAGCTGTTATTTTTGTTCGCTATCAAACTGGATTAGTATGGTTAACTTTTGATAATACAAAGGTTCAAGTTGCCATTGCACTAATTATTCCGACTAATAAAAAAATGACATTTACTTAGAAGTTTTAAGTAATGTTGCTAAAAAATTATTAAATTCAAATCTACGTCAAGTTTTAAAAACATCAACTAATAAAATTGAAATCTTGAAATTATTGCAGGCAGTTGATAATGAAAAGATAGTTAACAATGAAAGTTATCAAGGTTATGTTTTAGGAATTAAAGCTTGTTTAGCTGGAGTAGCGCACACTTATATGGCTGCCAAAAAAATTGAAGATGAAGCAAAAAAATTAGGATATGCTGTAAAATTTGAAAAACAAGGTGCTAATGGATATGAAGATAAATTAACACCAGAGGATATTTTAAATGCTAATGTTTTAATTATTGCTGCTGATATTGCAGTTGGTGAATAAGAACGATTTGTTGATATTCCTATTTTAAAAGTAGCAATTACTGAATCATTACATGATATTGAAACGGTTTTTCAAAAGCCATACAAATTATGCGACCGTTACCTAACCAACAGATTCCAACTAAAAAATTTAAAAAAGAAAAAAAGAAAAAGGATGATTTAAATTACATTTTAAAGCTGGCGCTGTTAGTTTAAAAAATGCTGTTTTAACAGGGATTTCCTATGCAGTGCCTGTCATTGTTGCTGGAACAGCAATTCAAGCTTTAATTACAATTATTACTCAAATTGCGGATGTTGATTATATTAAGGAACATGCTAATTGATTAAATAATTTAAGTGATGTTGCTGGTAAAAGTTTAAGTATTTTATTAGCTACAGTGTTAGCAGCCTATATTGCATATGCTATGGCAGATAAGCCAGGTTTAACACCAGGTTTTTTAGGAGGATTAGCTTGTGTTTATGTAACAAAAACCGCCAATGATGGCACTGTAATTGTTAATGGACTAGGTTTTTTATGTGGTTTAATTATTGGCATTGTTGTCGGTTATATGATGAAAGGATTTAAAAAGTATCTTGTTAGTAAAAAAATGTAAGGTGTCTTAACTTGATTTGTTTATCCTGTTTTAGGATCGTTAATTAGTATTTGTTTAATTCTCTTTGTGATTGGTCAACCAATTGCCTTATTAATTAATGTTATTTTTAGTGGATTGACAACTTTACAAACTTCAAATTTAGCAGCAATATTGGGAATTATTATTGGAATGATGTGTATTTTTAATTTTTTGGGGGTCCTTTTAATAAAGTGGCATGAGCTTTCTCATTTGCATCATTTTCACAAGCTTTTACAAGTGGACAATTGACTAATCCAACCTTGTTAGTTCCATATGCATGCTTTTGAGCTACTGGAATTGGAACTGGATGAACGACTACTTTAGTAACTTTTATTGGTCATCGGTTTTCAAATCAATATGAAAAAAAGCTGGAAAAATGTCATGAATCTTATCTTCGTTAGGAATTACTGAAGGAGCAATACCATTTGCTTTATCAGACCCATTCCGTGTGATTCCTTCTTTTATGATAGGAAGTGCTGTATCTGGGGGTTTATGCGCAGCTTTTAATTTAGGTTCAACCATTACGGGAGATGGTTTTATTACAATGGCAGGAATCCAATCAACAACAGGAACTGTTGCAATTGGTGTTGCCATTCTACTGTGATTAATTTTTGCAATTATTGGTTGTGCAATTTCAACAACATTATTATTGGGATTAAAATATATTAAAACAAAACCAGTTTTAGAGCAAAAAGTGCATACTTGGACAATTAATATTATGTCATTGGGAATTGCTCCAAGTATTAAAAAACAACAATTAAAAAAATATAATAAATTATCATCAAGTGAACAAGAAAAATATTTAAATCAAAAACAGAAAAAAACAAAGATTAAGGTAGAAAGGTAAAGATAAATTTGCGATAAAATATAATTTTGATATTATCATTGATCGAACAAAAAATTCCGAACGAAAATGAGATCAAACATATATTGCAGATAATTATCATTTAACTGGTGATAATATCATTAATTCATTAATTGCTGATTTAGATTTTCTTACACCACAGCCAATTACCAATGCTATTTTAAATCGTGCAGAAAAAGGAGTATATAGTTATACTTATGTTAGTAATGTTTTTTATGAAGCGGTAAGTATTTGATATTATTATCAACATCAACTTACAATTCCAAAAGATAAAATCAAACTTGTACATGGGACAGTTAATGCTCTTCATCAACTAATTCAATGTTTAACTGATGTTAATGATTATGTTTTAATTCAAACGCCAGTTTATGGCCCCTTTGGGAAGGCAGTTTTAAATAATAACTGTAGAAACCACATACATTTTGTATTTTTGTGGTATTTACATTTTTACAAAATAAATTTTATTAATATTTTAAATAAGGAGTTAAAATTATGCAAACAAAGCAATATTTAATTTTGCGGTCATTAGTGAAAAAGTATGGTAAAGATATTTTTATTAATACTGTTAATAAGATTGTAAAAGATATTGAAATTAAAAAGTAAAAGAATAAATTATCCGCTAATAAATTACGCGGAATAATTTATTCAATAATGTTTTTAAGTGGAGCGAAGCGACAACGAGCAGAGCGAGTTTGCAAATTTCAATTTTTTAATTTATGAAAGGAGTTATATCATGCCAGTATGATTAACATGAATATTTAGTATTTTGATTTTGTTAGGTATTTTTGCGTGAATTGGTTTATCAATTTATCAAAAAGTTAGACAAATTCAAGATAAGAAAAAAGAAAAAAAAGAATTTGAAAAAAAGGAGGATAGAAAATAATGAATTTATTAACTGAAACAGTTACAAAAATCGGTTTTGGTGATGGAATGAATTCCATTTGAACTGGTTTAGGTAATGCAATGGGTAAAGTAAAAGATGCTGTATATGGTATTTTACCGCAATTAATGACCTTTTTAGGTGATGCGTGAATTATTTTAATTCCATTTGGATTATTTATTATTATTAAGATATTAAACTTTTTCCGTCATATGGTTAAAGGATTTTAATAGAGTATATTACTCTAATATTCAAAGTATTTTAACAAAAACTAAGGTACACTAGTTTATTTATTTTTTATTAATTTATTTTATATAACTATTACTTTAAAACTTAATAGTATTTTTCAGTGTGCCAATTTTTATTATTTTATATATTATGTATAACATTGTTAATAATCAGTGTTTTTATCAAAAATAAGCAATATATAAACATTAAATATAACATTGTTTATTAAACAAATAATTAGTTAGGAGTTGATAAAATTGAATAATTTTTATAAGAAAAATAAGAATATAGCAAATTATTTTATTTCTAAGAAACTTATTGCTTTTGAAATAGATAAAGCAAGTTTTATAAATTTACCTAATCATAATCGTCATATTGGTTTTTGATTGAGTAATAAATTTATTTATCCGAGTGAAAAATACTCAGAACAAGTAGCAATTGGTTTGATTTATGATAATTCTTATCGTATTGTAAAATATGATGAAAATTTAAAACAACACGATTGAAAATATTTAACTGGAACAGAAATAATTGATTTGTATAATCAATATAAACAAAACTATTTTACGCGTATGCATAAAGCATTATTTCAAAATGAACCTAAAAAAGTAAAAACAAATAACAATAATAATTTAACAAATTGAAGTGATGAAAAAGTACAACAATTAATTAATGACTTAGAAAGTTTAAATTAAATGAGTTTATATAATTATTGAGTTCAATTTGTTAGTTATATTATTGGTTCAAATGCCCCTGAATTTTTATATGTCATATCGTTTGTATTATTTATAGTTTTATTTTTTGGAATTTTTTTCAAACTTATTCAAAAAATGTGAAGTTTTTAAAACTGCAAAATGATTGAGAAAAATTAAAAGAGTTTTTTATTCATATATTTTTATTTATAAATAAATCTAATGTTGAAACTATTACAACTTGAAATTTAACACAAAATGAATATTTAACTTTAATGATTGGTGTTTGAATTGTAATTTTGTTTTTAACTTGGTTCTTATTGTGAATGATTTTTAAAATAGTTGGGTATTTTAAGTAATGAAAAAGTTTGTATTTTTTCTAATAAATTTTTGTTTTATTAATAGTTCAATGGTTTTGTTTAGTTTAATTGATTTATTACTTTGAATAATTTCATTAAATTATACTGGTTTAGTATTTTGACTTTTATTTGCTTTGCAGTGTGTTTATTTTGTTTGGTGAATTTGAAAAAATGTTTTTTATCAGTTAAATGTTTTTCGTTTAGTTTACTTTATTTGAGATAATCCGTTATCAGTAATTATTGGTAAATTAGGAACTGGTAAAACATTACTTTTAACTTTTTTATCACAAGTTATGAAACTTTTAACAAAGAAAATTTATAGTAATTATCCAATTGAAGATGATGCAATAAAACTTTTAACTTTTAATAATTTAGATTTTACTGATAGAACTAAATTAGTACCGCCTGACGATAGTTTAATTTTGTTTGATGAAAGTTTTTTATATATTGATAGAACTAGTCCCCACGAAGTTAAAAAAGTTCATGGTGGTAAAAGTGTGTGGATTGTTTTAGCAAGACATTTTAAAAATAGAGCGATTTTTACCGTACAGCGTGAGGGAATGATGTGAAATAATATTCGTCATTTAGCAAGTGGTATTATTATTCCGATTTCATTGAAAAACCCGTTAAATCTAAATTAGGTAATATTTTTAATCGTAGTTTTGTTATGCGAATTGGTATTTTCCAAGATATTACAGATTATGAAATTTGAAAAACAAAATCAGTAGAACGAACAGCAGAAGGTAAACGAGCAAAACATAAGTCGGATGTTGGATTAGGAATTCGATTTTTTAAAATAATTATTCCGCTTGAATTTGCAAATAAATACGATAGTCATTGATTAAGTTTTGTCCGTGATTTAAAAAATGATGAAGTTGTTAATAAAAAAGAATATTTTTGAAAAGATATATCAAAATTAAATAATAAACAACGCTTAGAATTGTTTGATATTGATATTTTGAAAGAAAATTTAAAAGCAAAAAAAGGGAAAGGAAAGATAAAAAATGAGTAATTTATTAAGTGAAAGCGTTAATAACGATAATTGAAATAAGATTTTTAGTTTTATTTTTGATACTTTTTTATTTGTTTTTGATGTAATTTGAAATACTAAATTGCCAATGACAAATATAACGATTGCTTATTTTTTAATTTTTTTTATGGTTATTAAGTTATCAATTTATGCTATTCATGGAACATCAACTAATTATAACGATTTAGGTTCAACAGTTAAAAGTGGTGTTATTAATAGTTCTAAACTATACGGTGCTACTGTTCGGAGTGTTTCTAGTACTAAACAAGGTTTACAAAAACATATTAAAGAATGAAAACAATTTAAAGTTAGTCGCAATAAACAACAGTTATCAAGTTTAGCAAGACAAGCAAAAACAAGAGAACAAGGATTTAAAAGAATTCATAGCACTAAAAGAATAAAAAAATAAGTAAGGAGTTGATTTTATATGATTAAGTTAGTTTTATTGGTAGTGGCAATCGCTATATTCGGTACAGGTTTTATAACAATTATTATAAATCAATTAACATCAGCAAAAAATATTATTATGGATTTATATAATTCTGATACTTGATTATTATCTATTTTTGGTAAAATGGCCATTTTATTTAGTCATCCGTTAATGTTAACAATATCAAGTTTATATATTATTGGTTTTATTATTTCAAAAACATTATATAGTTAGGAGTTGAATTTATGAAAAGTAATGTAGAAAATAAAAAAGAAAAGAAACAAAATGGTTTGTTTATTTCTTGGGTTGATTTGATTTTGTATCTTATTATAAGTTTTTTGTTAACGCTTGTATGTATTTTAGATACAGTTTCAACGATTGAAGAATTAAAAGAAAAATATGCTGGTATAAATTTTTATATAATTTATGGTTTATGATTTGATATATTGTGATATATCTTAATAATTCATTATTTTTATGGTTATTTATTTAATGAAATTATTAAATTAATAAAAGAAAATTGTAAAAATAAATTGGTAAAAAATAATGCGTAAGTTTTTAGTATTATTTTCGTTTATACCAATTTTATTGATTTCTTTTTTCTCATTAGGGGCGATGACATTACAACAAAACCATCAATCATAACAAACAGAAGAAAAAGCAAGAACAAAGCGAAGTGTAGAAACTGGTATAAATGAAACTGATTTTATTAATACAATGTTTTTACGCAGTATTTTTTTCGAAAATTGAAGTGATACCAATTATTTTATTAATCCTACTTTAAAAACATCAAAATCATTAATTTATAACGATAAATGATATTTAGATTTTTTAAAGGATAGTTATTCAACTGGTGTTTCTTACAATAAAACTAGTGATAAGTTTATGGATTTATATAAAAATTGAAATACTTATGTTAAACAATATAACATTAATAAATTTTATGATGTTGATAAAAAACAATTTTTAAGAGAATTAACAAATTTTATTTGTTCTTTTACAACTAAATATAATTTAACGCAAATGTTAAATAAATTAAAAACAAATATAAATGATTTACAATCAGTTAATTTAATAGAAGATAATTGAAAATTAATTACTAATTATAATTCATTTGTTTTTAATAAAGAAAATAAATTTTATTTTTTTGTTTTTCAACCTTTTAATGGTAAACAATGAAAAATATTAAAATTTAAACATGATACAGATTTTGCTAAAGAAATAGATGGTATTCCTTTTATTCCTAGTGATATAAAAGTTTATGCTGAAGCAAGTAAATTAAAAGGTCTTTATCGTTGAGATGATAATGGTGAACCACAAATACCAGCAATTAATAAAACCATTGGTGAAATTACAGATTGAAATATTAATAGTCAAAATAAGATTAAAGATTTTTTAAATAATTACTTAGATGTTATTATTTAAGAAAATATTAGAGTACAGCAAGGCGGTAATCCTGATTATGAGATTCCCATTGTTGGAACACAACGAATAATCTTTGATTTTGAAATTATTAATAATTTGGACAAGTCTAGTATTGATACTATTTTAACTAAAAAATCAATTTATCGGATGGTTTTAACAATTGATAAAGATAATAATATTATTGCTGGTAGTTTAGAATTAATATATCTTAAACAATATTGGAATGGATATGATTATAATAGTTATCGATATACTGATGATTTAGGTTTTTTATTTTCTTTTATGAAAGATAAAGAAAATACATTTAATTTTAGTGCTGAAACATATAATTATTATCAGGGTAATACTCCTAATACTGGTAAAGAAGTTTTTGAACAGATGAAAGGTCAAATTGATATTAATAAATTTTTAAAAGCCTTTTTTGCATATGCTTTGGTACCTGTGTTTCAAAATCGTAGTAATTTTATTGAAAGTGGTTATATTGATAATTTACAATATGATACTGTTTTAATTAATTTTTTTGGTTTAAAATTAGTTAATTTTAGAGATGTTTTAATTGATGAAAATAATATTAATAAAAATCGATTTGAAAAATTATTAAATAGTATGTTTACAGTTTCACAAAACTTTTATAAAGATTATTTACGAACAATTTTTGATTTAGAAAATAATACTTATACACAAGGATATAATAAAAAATATGGTTTATTAGCAAATAATGGTTTTAAAATTTATCCTCGTTACTTTTATTTTTCTGATAAATATAAATCATTAGATTTTAAGATGTATTCTGCTTATAAAAATCGATTTTATAACACTAATTATGGAGATGTATTTAATTATGATTTTTCTGTTGCAAATGATTATAATATTAATCAAAATGAGGATTATGTTTTTGAAGGAACTTTAAAAAACAAGTATGGTTTAAAATATAAGAAAATGGAAGAACAAAAAATCGGTTATAATGTTTTTGAATTACAAGCACAAAAAGATAATGATATGTATTATTATTATGATTTTAATTTTGGTATTTATAACTGACAAGAAATTAATAACGGTGGATTATTTCCTGATAGTCAATGATGACAAGCACAATATGAAAGTTGTAGTTGATATAATTTAGCGTGTCATATCAGAAATGCGGCAATTTGAATAGTTAATAATATCCCTGGTATTAAACAAGTAAACGAACTAGCGAGTGGTGTTGGTAAGATTTTTCAAACAATTTATAGTTTTTTTAGTCAAACATTTGAAGTATGAAAATTTAGTCCTGCATTGTATAGTGCAATAACTAATTTATTTTTATTAATTATATTTATGAAATTTGTGCGATTAATTTAAAAAGGAACTTAAAAATAGTTCCTTTTTAACCTTTTCAATCTGTAATTTCACCAATGGTTTTATTAATTGCTGGTATTTGTGGTTCACCATTATCATCTCAACGATAAAGACCTTTTAATTTACTTGCTTCAGCATAAACTTTTATATCACTAGGAATAAAAGGAATACCATCTATTTCTTTAGCAAAATCTCTATCATGTTTAAATTTTAATATTTTTCATTGTTTACCATTGAAAGGTTGAAAAACAAAAAAATAAAATTTATTTTCTTTATTAAAAACAAATGAATTATAATCATTAACTAATTTTCAATTACTATTTTTGGGTGGTTGTTGTGGATTATATGATGGTTCTGGTTTATTGCCCTCCCCGTTTTCACTATTATTTGGTTTTTCACAACTAATTAATGATGTTGTGCTTGTTCCAGTTAAAATGATTGTTCCTAAAAGACTTAATATTTTTTTCATATTTTTAATTCTATAAAATATTAACCAAAATGATAAGAGTCTGTTGTATCTGCGTAAATGGCTTTTTGTCTTTCATCAGAACTTAAATTTGATCAACCATAAGTATTTCGTGTTACAACAAAAATTGATTTATTGTCAGGATTACCACTTTTAACTAGGTTAATCACCTCGTTATGAAATTCAAAAAATCCTGAGTAAATAATATCTACAATATAATTTATATACCCCGTCTCCATATTTTCGGCTGAAAATCTTATTGGTAATTTTGAAATTAATTTAAATAAATATGATTTAAAATCAGACGTACTTCTTTCAAAGAAAATTTTTTCAATAACGCGAGAAGTATTTAATGATAATTTAACTACGAGTCCATTATGACCATAATTTCAAATTATTTTAAAAAAATCATTTTTAGAATCATAATATGGATTTTCATCACTAATTGGTAAACAAGTCAAACTACCATTATCATTAAAACCACTATCTCTTAGTTTTTTATTTTTAAAAATTTCGGTAAGAACTCAGGCAGAACCATCATTATCAACAGTGATTGATTGAATTGGTTCATTTAGGCCAGATACTTTTTTTACTTCATCACTACCATTGCCTTTTCTATAATAAACACCATTTGTTGTTCCAAAATAAGCTGCGTTTGTTTTTAATTCACCAGCACTATCCTTATGTAATAAAGCCATTGAAGTAACATTGTCTGGAATACTTGGTAGCAAATAAGCATCTCTATCTAAAAGATTATAACCAACCCAATATACTTTACCACTTTGTGTGACCCCACTTGATTCTCTTATACTTCTAATATTTTCATTTGAACAATAATTTTGTAATGGAAATGTAATACTACTCATTAATCTATAATCACAATCCATTAATTTTTCTAATTTTAAAACATTCCCATTTTTATTACGGATTAAATACAAGTCCTCAGTGGTTCTGATATAAGCATCTCTAACCTCTCTATCTACAGCCTTAGTATTTTTATCTAAAATTTGGACTGAAATTATATCTCCCTTAATTTTTGCAATATCTGATTCTAAATCACAAAATTTTTGATTTAAATTATCATTTATATCTCTTTTTGGTTTGATCCATGATGGCATGAGGTAGTTATATAATTAACAGCTATTAAAAATAAAATTCTTAAAGTATGGGAATTATAAATTTCATCTGAAAATACATTTATTGGTGTATAAGATAGTACTTGTTCATAAAATCAATTTCTTCATGTGTTTCTATTATTTCTATTAATAACTCCTATTGGCTGATGATTTTCGTCAAAATAATTACTGTACGGGTGGCTTTGAATACCATAATTTCAACGTTCTCAAGCTAATCTCAAAATACTGCTACCTTGTTGATTTTAGTCCATTGCAATTTTATAAAGATTTTCTTTTGTTTGCTCACCTTTCCCAAAAACAATAGATTGTTTATTTTCAATAACTTTATTGTTAATTTCATTATTTATTTTTCTAAATCGTCAATTCTCTGCAACAACTACAGCAATTATCCCTAAAGAATTTCTAATATTTCTATTAATTTCTCCTTGGTAGTTAGATAATGTTTTAAAGGAATTAACAATTGTGCTTCAATTAATATTTAAATTAATTCCATTTCCGTTTCCATCAACGAAAAGATCTCTATAATCAGCTTTAAATTTCAAAGGAGTGGAACTACTAATATTAATATTATCTATAGAATCTATATGTCTTATATCAGCTTCTGAAAAATAATAATATTTATTTTTTACAGTAAACCCCTCCAAATAAAGATCCCTAGTTCTAAAAACTAAATCAATTCTTTGAGATTGTGAATTTTCCTCAATAATAACAGGAACAGTAAAACCGTTGTAGGGTGTGCCTACAAACTTATATGTTGGTTTACCTCTTACTGAACCTTTAAATCTATCTCCCATTTTGGGTGTAGTATTATCTTCAACTTTAAATCTATTTAAGACAACAATCTCACTATTATCATTTATAACAGTACTTGTACTAGGCTGATCATTCTCTATATTAAATATAACACGTAGTATGTTAGCTTGTATTAAAGCACGAAAAACTTTATTATGTCAATTTTTAAAAGAATTAGGATTATTTATGTTAATTCTTATATCTTCTAAATTAACATTAAATAAATTATTGTTTTCTCTTTTATTTCTGATTAAATTTTCTAAATTATTTTCTTGCTTTTCATATGTACTTGTAGCTGTACTTGTAGCAATTGTTGTTTGTATTACAGTTCCATTAATTGTTAATATACTTAATAAATTTAAAAGTTTTTTCATTATTTGTATTTTCCCTTTTTTATCTTGAAACTTTTTATCAAGATCTATTGACATTATATATATATATAAGCATTTTTAAATATATTTTAGAAACGATACTTACTTATGATTATGATTGTTTAAAAAAGTTTGAAGTTTTATAAAAATTATTTTAAATGATATAACTATACTATATTATTTTTTTAAAAAAATGAGGTGAATTAATGAAATATATTATTAATGATTCTAATTTAAGTGATTTACAAGCAAAATTGCAAGATTTTTTAAGTAAAAATTGTCAAAATAAATATTATAAAAGAATAAAAAAGAAAATATTTGCATATATTAATTTATGTAAGGAGTTTTTTTGAAACTAAGTTGTTATTAAAAGATTTAATTAAAAAATATTTTAAAAATAAATTTTCAACTTTTTATTATTGAGCAAATAAAATTTTACTTGCATATGCAAATAATAATTTTGAAGATTTATTATTAAAATCAACAGTTCCTAATAATATTAATTATCAATATGGTGAAGATACTCGAAAAAATATATGTGATTTATATTTTGAGTATTGTAATAAACACGGTGGCGGTGTTTTATCTTTGTTTTATAATTTAAAAAAAGGAATTCACAGCGAAGAATTAAAAAGTAAAGCACCAAAAAATTTAAAAACATTTTTTCGTTGACTTAAAAAAGATAAACGTTGATTAAAAATAAAAAATAAAATTAAAGAAATTAAAAGACAACACCCAAGATATGAAGTTAAAGAATTAGGATTATTACAAATGGATGCTAAATATTTTATGCCAAGTAAATTTCCAGTTGATAAAAAGTATTATGTTTATGATTTTATTGATGAAAGAATCAGAGGAGTATTCGGTTATATTTATGATAAATTATGCACTGAGAATGCTATTGATGCTGTTAAAAGAGCAATCCGTGATTTTAAAAAAATATTTGGTATTAAAATAACACGAATTAGAACTGATAACGGTTCTGAATTTATTAATAGTCATCGGAATAATCAAAAAAGTACTGTTAAAGAAAATAATTTTACTCAATTTTAAACAGATAAAAATATTTTACATCAAACAACACCCGTTCGTTCTCCGCAGTCAAACGGTAAAATTGAAAGATTTCATCAAAATTATACTAAGTTATTTGTATTTGATAAAAAAATATTGGATGCAGCTGGTTTACAAAATAAACTAAATGATTATTATTACTTTTATAATTTTGAAAGAGTGCATAAATCTTTGAATTTTCAGACACCATTTGAATTTTTAAATAATTTAACTAAATAATTTTAAATTTATAAAGTTTTATTTAAACTATTTTTTAGTGTGTCAATTTTAGAATTTTTATTTAAATATGTATCATTTTTAATGATGTTTTTATATTTTAAATTATATATTTTATTATTTTTTCTTGTTTTCTTGCAATCTCCAAAATGTGTGTGGTATACTACAGTTTTAAATAATAACCGTCAATTATTAACAAATCAATTAAGATGAAAGGATAATCGTTATCAAATAGATTTTGTTAATTTTGCAAACATTATAAAAAAATATCAACCAAAAATATTTATTTTATGTAATCCGCATAATCCTGGTGGGTGTGTTTGAACAAGAGCAGAATTACAAAAAATAATTGCAATTTGTCAACAATATCATGTTTTAATAATATCATATGAAGTACACGGCGATTTAGCATTACCAAATGTTAAATTTAATTCGTTGCTATCATTTTCAATTCAAAATAATAAGGTTATTGTTTGTAATTTTCCAAACAAGGCTTTTAATCTTGGCGTATTAAAATCATCATATTTAATTACATTTAATGACAAATTACGAAAGAAAATTAATGAACAATATGAATCTGCTTCGATTACATCACCAAATGTTTTTACAATTCCAGCTTATTTAGCTGCATATTCTAATCCAGAAGTATTAACTTGAAAAACAACTATGTTAAAATATTTTATTTAAAATTATATTTTTGTAAAAACAACCTTAGAACAAATTGGGGGGTTAAAAATAATGCAGTTAGAAGCCTCATATTTGGTTTGGATTAATTATGAAGGGACTAAAATGTCAGCGCAGGAAGTTAAAAAATTATTATTAAAATATAAATTAATTGTTAGTAAAAATGATGATTTTGTTGAAGCACCAATAACTTGCTTTCGAATTAATATTGGGACTTAATTTGCGATGGTAACAAATATCATCAATATTTTAACAATGATTTTTAAAAAGTCAGAAAGGAATGATTAATTATGAGTAAAAAAATTATTTCAACACATTTGGCGCCAAAAGCAATTGGGACATATTCACAAGCAGTTAAAATAGGGAACTTCTTATATGTTTCTGGTCAATTGCCATTAGATTCAACAACAATGATGATTGAAGGAACAACAATTACAGAACAAACAAAATGTGCTTTAGAAAATTTAAAAGCAATTGTACAATCAGCAGGTTACAGTTTAACAGATGTTGTTAAAGTTAATATTTTCTTAAAAGATATTAATGATTTCCCAGCAATGAATGAAGTTTATCAAAAATATTTTACAGAAAATTTTCCAGCTCGTTCTGCTGTTGCAGTTGCAATTTGTCTAAAAATGCTTTAGTTGAAATTGAAGTAATTGGATCTTTAAGAGAAGAAAATTAAAAAACTATGTTTTGAAAAAGAGAAAATTCAATTTTCTCTTTTTTATTTTTTAAATGTATTCATTAATGAAGTTATAATATAATGACAAATTATTATTTAAATTTTATTCTTATTTTGCAAATAATTTGATAAAAATAAATTCTAACTTTTTTTGTTTAACTTTTTTATATAATGGCATCGTGTACGATAAAGCGGCAAAAAACAACTCTTGTTAGGGTTGTTTTTTATTTGAAATAAAACAACTCCTAAAAGAAGGTAATGATAATTAAACAACAAAAAATATGTGATGTTAATGATTGTTATAAAAAAGTATCATTCATTACCGAAGAATTTTTATCAAATAAAGTTTTATGAACTTGTGAAAAACATAAAGATTTATTGAATAAAGTAAAATATAAAACACAAAAGCGGTTTTATAAACGCTTAGAAAATTCAAAAATTATCTTTGATTGAAAAACTGGTTCTTTAAAACTTAAATTTTATAAAACAACTTAATGCAGTGTGGGACGGTTATTTTAAATAACTAAGTGTTTCCATAAGAACATGAGTATCAACTCATTCCTACCGCCGGCCGAGGCAAGTACTGAAATAGTGTATGAGGAAATATGTAAATCGACGCTGGTTTTATAACTAAGCGATAGTCGTGATAAGTGCGAGGTCAACATCGAACGACAATAAAATAAAGAGATGATCACTTTATAAATAAATTTGCGATTAGTATTAGGCTCTTCAAGGTGCAAGTAAATTTATTTTAAAAACTGAACGCTTTGACCTTAAATGGTGCGGAAGAAGAGAGAGAAAACTCTCTGGCGTAAAAAACAAAAAAACAACTGTGGATTATTAAATGATCGATATTTTAGATTTAGCTTCCGATGGATGAAAAATATTACAAATTGACCAAAAAATAAAAGGAATAATTTAGGAGGTAAATATGAAAAAGTTAAATAAAATTTGTCTTAAACAAAAATATTGAGGTTATTGCTTTAAATGCGATTTAAAAAAATAAATTACAAGAATTAATGCTTAAAAGTTATTCAGTATCATTTGAAGATATGACTGATGAACATTGAGCATTAGGTAGAAAGAATTAGGATTAAAAAATCTATGAAATGTCAAAGAATTAATTGTATTGATAATGGTTTTTGCGGAAATAGTTATTTAGAAAAAAATAACTTAAATAATCAATTTGAATACAATATAAATTACAAAAAATAAATAATATTATGTCAAAAACATTGATTACAAACTTATAATTTAGAAAATTTAATTGTAAATAAAAAGAACTTAGGATAAATAATTATGGAAAAAAGGTATTTATTAGTAGCAAAAAATAGTTTTTGAATAAATACTACATATTTTTACACAATTAAAGAAGCAAAAGCATATTCTAAAAATTTAAAGTATAGTAAAACAACTATTATTGATTTAGAAAATGAAAATATTAAATGACAAGGATGTGAATAATAATGATGAATTTAAAAGAATTATCGAATGAATTATTTGATAACTACCCAGAAGCGACACAAGATTATAGCTTAGATATTTGAGATAGATATTACCTTGAATTTGGTAGTATTCATTATTCTTAGGTTTTTAATAAAATTAAGTAATTAGAAACAAATTAAGTTTCGCTTATAATTGAATGATAACAAAATTTATAAAAAATTCAACTTTTTTAAAAATATAATTTTTAGTTGAAAAAATAATTTATAAATTTATGAATTTTGATACACTAAAAAATATTTTTTAAAGTTATTGCTAATTTTAAAAGGTTTTTATTTTTTTATAAAGATAAAAATTGATTTTGAAATTGATTTAAATTAAATATATTAAATTCAATTTTTTTTATTATTTTTATTAGTTTTATCAACTTTCTCATCATTAATTTGATTATTAAGTCTTAACATAGAAGCAATTAACATATTGATAAATGTTTCTTTACAATATATTTTTGCGCCGCGCCCTTTAACAGCCTTAATATAATGCGATACATCACCCTCAACATGACAACCAATATTATATTTTAATGATTGATTTACAATACCTTCTTCAACCATTAAAAGAAAAAACAACAAAAGAAGTTACAAACGCATTAAAACGAATTTTTTCTAACAGATTTTTTAAAGATAGATGCAAAGGAATAATAACAGATCAAGGCAAAGAATTTGCTGATTGAGAAAAAATTGAAAAAATAACAAATACTAAAGTATATTTTTGTGATGCTGGAACTCCAACTCAAAAACCCAAAGTTGAAAGAGCAATTCGTGATTTTAGACATTGATTTTCCAAAGGAATTGATTTAAGTATTTATTCAAGAAATTATTATCAAGAAGTTGCTAATATAATAAACTCTAAACTTAAAAAATCTTTACATTGACTATCTTCAAAAGAAGTTTTTATACAAATGTTTAATTTTTAATATAATTACCCATAAAAATTTTAATCATTTTATTTTTCAGTGTGCCAAAATTCATAAATTTAAAACAAAAATATTAAATTTTTTTAAAATAAATTATATTGAACATTTATTTTATTGGTGTTATAATAAAATTAAGTAAGATGCTACACTTCATAGTACAATTTACACTAACCATAGTATCCATTTGAAATCAACCAAATTCATTTTTATCATGTTTTGCTTCTTCAATAGTTCTAAAATTTTTTATTTTTCCACGGTTATCAATTCGATTTTTTGTTTTATATTTTCTACCATGAAAATACAAATTATCTTTCTTGAAATTTAAAAATCTCAAATGAATATATTTATATAAAGTTTTAAAACATACCGGAAATTTAATATTAAACTCTTTTTCATATTTTTTACAGATTTGTTCTGGTGAATCATGAAATTTGTTATATTTTTCATCTAGTCATTCTAAAATATTTAGCAATAATGATTATTTTTTAAAACATTTTTGTCGTTTTTGTAAATAATCTTCGTGTGCTAATTTAGCGTCATATTCATTATCTTTTAACCTTTTTATTTCTTGTCTAATTGTATTGCGATTTTTATGCAATATTTTTGCTATTTTAGATATATTGGATTTACCATTTTTTCTTTTTAAAGAATCAAGTTCTAATAAATCTTTTAACATTACTCTTTCTTTAAAAGTAAAATGATGCTTTGTTTTATCCATTTTAAAAAATCCTTTCTTTTATATACAAAGCTAATTATATAGTTTTTTGAGGTTTTGGACGAGCGGTTGATTTTCTTAAATTTTTGTGATAAAATAACTTACAAGTTAAAAAAGATTTTGAGGTTCTTTCAAACAAATTTGGGAACCTTTATAAAATTCTTCGCTTAACACTTAGAATTTTTCCCGAATATTTTGAAAAGCGCGGCAAAAGTTTTTTTAAACTTTAAGTAATTTTTCATAAAATTATGAAAATCACCGCGAGCCCAGATTTAGTACAATATAATCACAATAATAATCATTTAAATAACTACCTTTCTCAAATATGCTTTAAAAGTGCTTATATATATAATTGTCAATAGATCTTGAAAAAAATTTTCAAGATTAAAGAAAGGAAATTATATAAAATGAAAAAACTTTTAAGTTTATTAAGTGTATTAACAATTAGTGGAATTTCTCTGCCAACAACAATTGCTTCTACTCATTATCATAATAAAATATATATTCAGAATGAAATAAATACAATTGAACATAAATTATTTCTTTTAAATTATGATATTAGGAAGAAAGAAATAGAATTTTCAGATGCAAAAGAATATTATGAAAAATATTCAAAATTATACGCAGAAACTTATGATACAGGATATCAAAGATATAGTGATGTTTATAGAGAACAAATGAGATTTTTTAGAAAACATTTAAATAATATTGAAAATACAAAAACTTTTTATTTTGAACGTATTAATTATTTAAATCAGCAAAAATAATGAGAAAAATTTTAAATATTATTGGATCAATATCATTAGTAGGAAGAAGTACAACAACTTTAGTTTCTTGTAATACACCACAAGAAAAAGAATATACGCCTGAAGAATTGAAACATTTAAAAAAAGAAAACCAAATAGATACAACAAATGAAACTATTAAAAACAATTTAGAATGAATAACCTCGCAAGAAAAACCTTTTAATCGAACGGGAGATTATAAATATTATATAATTATATGGCCTGGTGATGAAAATGATAATTGAACAATTAAAAAGTATAAAAATAGATATGAAGAAGTTGGGAGAATTGATACATCATATAGTGGTGCAGCATTATATAGAAATAGCGATGATTTAGTTGCAAATAAAACAAGAGAGCACGCTACTTGAATTACAGATAATGGTACTTATTTTAAAGCAGTTTATCGTTGAAGTTTAGATATAATACCCCCCGATTTAATTATTGATGATTACGGTAATATAAAAGTTAAAGAAGATTAGACCGATACTGATAAATATAAAAACTAATTTATTAAAATGAGTTTTTATATTTCTAGTGTAATTAATGATAGTTTTTCATTATTTTTATTAAATAGTTGTAAATTATTAATATTAATTTCTTCTTTTTCAGTAAAAATTTTAATATCATAATTTCCATAACCTCATATTCCAGATAATTCAATTTGATTTAAAATAAATAGTTTTTGATGGTTATAAAAAGATATTTTAATATTATCTTCAACTAAATTTTTAGTTATACTTGTCCAAACTGCTTTTGAATAAAGTAATCTATATAATTGAGAAAAATAGTTTAAATATTCTTCTATTTTGTCATTAGAAACAATTAAATTAGTTAAATACTTGCCATATTCACCATCTGATAGCTTAATTTCAGAGGGAATAAGGGAAGGTATATTATTTCTTTCTAATTCATTTGTTATTGATAATCAATTAAAAAAATTTGCTTCTAATTGATAAATAGGGTTTTCTGAAATATCTTTATTTTTAACAGTTACTTTAATTTCATCATTGTTATTTATATTATTTTTATTTTTTAAATTTCAATCTATAATTTGTCCAGTATTTGAATTAATAATTGGAGTATTTGGATCATTATTATTGTCTCAACGATAAACTGCTTTAAAATAAGTACCATTATCTGTAATTCAAGTAGCGTGCTCTCTTGTTTTATTTGCAACTAAATCATCGTTATTTCTATATAATGCTGCATCACTATATGATGTATCAATTCTCCCAACTTCTTCATATCTATTTTTATACTTTTTAATTGTTCAATTATCATTTTCATCACCACGCCATATAATTATATAATATTTATAATCTCCCGTTGGATTAAAAGGTTTTTCGCTTGCATAAACTTCATTTCAATAATTTTGTGGAGGTATACCAATAAATTCAAAATATGATGATATTAATTGTACTTTACAATTTTGAAATTCTCAATATCCATTGTCTATTTTATTTGGTTTTTAATTGCATATTTACTATATGTATAATTTGATAACATATATATAACTTGTTTAAATTTTTTTACAGAATTATCATCTAAAGACGTAGAATTATCTAATTTTCAGTTTTCAAATAAACCATCAATTACATTTTCGGGTTTTTGACCTTCAAATTTTTGGCGTAGTTCAGCCGCTTTATTGATAGGATTTCCTTTTTCATCGTATTTTGCACCTTCAAATTTTCTATCATAATTATATCGATATGTTAAATAATTTAATAAAACTTTTTCTAAATCATTATTTTTTATTAAACCTAAAATATCTTCTACTTGAAGATATTTTTTGATATATTTCATGGTAAAAAACTTTCACTAAATCAATATTGAAATATTCTTAAATTAGGATTTGTTTCAATAGGCATTGATAACAAAAGCACTAAACTAGCATTTTCAATATTTGATAATGGATAAGAATAAACACCATTAATATTCCCTCAACATTTAATATTTCCAAATAGCATAGATTTAAAATATTTAATTTCAATACCAGTAAATACTGTATCTTTAGGCAATGGTTTTTGTAAAACTAAATGAATACTATTTTGGTTTTTTCATTTAAAGTCAGTTATTTTAACTAAATACGTAGATTTAATAATGTCAACACCATCGGGTGAATAGGGGCGTTTATATTCTTCAATGATATAACATTCATTTTTATTGTCTTCACTAATTGGTTCATTAATAGATACTATTTTTAAATCTAATGCTTCTAAAAATTCTTTGTCTTGTTTTGAAATATCATTAATTAAAATATCTTTTTCATCAATCATGACATAACTAGTACTATTATCTTGAACTGTGGTGTTTTGTTGAACTTGTAATTTAAAATTAAAGTCACTAATTTCATAACCAGTTATTTTAATATATTCATCTTTGTCAATAAAACCGATTTTAACACTATTTTGTGAGTAGTTTAAGGTAGGTTTTTGCTTTGTCTTAACAAGATTATTAATTTTATAAATATATAAGGTTATGGCGCGGTCTTCACTAAATAATTGTGCTAAATCAGGATCGCTGTACTGCGATTGATTAGCAAAATCTAACGGAATACTATCAATTGAATAGTCAATTGGTTCATCATTTTTTGCTAATTGTGCTAACATTTTTTCAGATGGTTTTAGCATTATTTTTGTTCTCCTTTTTCATTGGGCATATTGATAATAGTTTCATTATTTTTTAATTGTCTGTTTAAAGTAGCATTTACTGGTAAGCGAACATCAACAATTAAATTATCAATATTTTTAATATTAAATGTTCTACTATTTAAAATAGCATTATCATATTTAATTAACTTAATAATGAATTCAGTTAATTTAATTTCTCTGATATATATCATTTGTTCATACGAAGCGTTTGTTTGAATATTAACACCAGCAACTTCTGCTTGTGTTTGTTGAGCCCCCTTAGCGATTGCGGGAACATGGTGGCGATTTATTTTATAGTAATTAGTTAATAATCAATCATATATTTTGGTTAATTGTTCACCTTTAAAGTTACCAGCAATATAGTCTACTGGTTGAAAATTACTATCGGGGTCACCTTCAACTAATAACAAGTCATTTTCAATAAACGAAGCTAACATTTTACTAATTTCTTGGTCAACAACACCAGTAACTCCATTAGTATTAATGGTAAATTTACCACTATTTAATAATGGGTCTAACATAATCTTTTTCGCAATAATATCTAAAATACTAGCAAATTGTTTACCATAACGAGCAGAAGGTTCAAAATTAGGGTTATTAGGAATAATTTCAATCGGAATAAAATTAAGTTGCAATATTTCCTCTCTTTGTAATGTTGTATAGTTATTTCATTTAGTATCATCAATATATAAGTCGGTAATAGTACTGTATAATCGTGTTTTTAACTTTCTAATAACTTTTTCTTGTTTAGTTACATAATTAATTTCTAATTTTTCAGTAATAAAAACACTCTGGTCATTTTTAAGATAAGGGTTATAATCAAAAGTATACGAAACTAAATTACCTAATTCGTCATATTGGTCATTGTAAAAATCAATCGTAATAAAATTAAGTTTTGAATTATTAGCAAAAATAAAATATGCAGCTTTACCATTCTTATTAATTTTATATTCGTTATATCAATTCTTATTAGTAAAGTCTTGCGTTTTTAAAAAGTTATTAATTAATTTAGTATCTATCTGTTTATTATTAATTGGATTATAAATGCTAATTTCTAAATCACGTGGATTTAAAAAATTAGCATTATCTTCACAAATTCTTTTTTCTAAAATTTCATTATGTTTTTGAACAGTAACATTTTTACGATTAGTAATCGTTGATGCTAAATTAAGATAATAACTATCAACATCATATTCTTTTTTTAATTTCTTTTTTGCTGGTAACAATCCCATTTATATCACCTCTTTATTTTGTATTTTCTTTTTTAATAACATCTTCAATACTATCTTGTTTTTGTTGTTTGTTATGAGTTTTGATAAATCTAATAGTTTCAATAATTAAAACTATAATTCCTGCTCCAATAAGCATTGCTGAAACAATAACATATGCTGGTCAAGAAATATCCAATGTTTTTTCTCCGATAAAACAAATAATAATTCTGGCAATAAAAAACAATGATGAAACTCCAAAGATTTTCAAAAACATAATCATATCTTTAATAGTTACTTTTGGCATAATACCATCTCCTTCCTAACTTACTTTTTTTCTTTCAATATACAATCCTTTAATTTCAACACTATTTGATATTGATGATAATTTAAACTCACCGTCGGAAAATAATTGAATGGTAATTCAACGACTTGGATTATTTCCATATGATATTCCACTTGCTAATTGACCTTTAAAGTTTATATGCGTAATTATATATAGTTCTATCTCAAGCGTTGTATAACACCATAAATGATAATAATATTCTGACTTATTAAAATTTTTGATTTTATATCCTTTAGAATCTTGAACAAAATCACTAGTATCAACAACTTTTCAATCATTTGATATTTTAGGTAAATCTTTTTTCTGTAAATAAAATTTATCTAAATATTTAGTAGTACCAAATGTATCATCAGTACTTTCAATTCCCGCAACTGTACTAACAATAATGATATAATCAGCAGTATTTTTACCACCTTCAAAACTAGGGTCTCAAATTCTTAATTCCCCGTTTTCAACATTAAAATCAGCATTAACACGACCACTACTATTAGGTAATAAAGTTATTTTATTTTGTTTTAAATCTGAAACCATTAATTCATCAGCAGTATTTTTAATAATTGTTTTATTATCAATTTTAATATCACTACCGCCACTTTGTTTTGCTTTTCAGACACCATTTTTTCATAAATAGTATCTTTATCAAAGGGAACATTTATTTCATTATTGTTATTTTTAACAATAGTTTTATTGTCAATCTTAGTTTTTTCTTTTTCTATTAAAGCATCAACTTCTAATTGAGTATAATATGCTTCTAAATCAATCATTGTTAAATCAATACCTTCTTCTTAAAAAGTACGAAACATTTTCTTTAAAGTTGTTAAATTAGCCAATGATTTTGCATAGGTAGGCAATAGACCTTGTCATGTTGCCATAGGGTCATTTTGCGAAGAATAATTAATATCACCAACACTCATATTTGCCGAAGTAAAAAACTCAATTGGAATACGGTTAAATGTTCAATGTTCAATCGTAATAAACAGCATATTAATACAAATTTTCTTTAATAATGGGTCTTTAAATGTTTCAAATTTTAGCTTTGAAAATGGATAGTTTAAGTAAGAATTAATCATATTTTGGGCTCTTAAAGCAAATGTTTTAAATCATAATTCTACATCACCTTTAAAGAACTTATTATAACGAACTGGAACTTTTGTAATTTTACCTGTCATTGGAATAAAATTATTATAATTTTCCAAAGTAACATTTTGTCATAATTCATTTAACATTTAATCATCTCTTTATCATTTACTTTTTTTAGAATATATTTTCTTTAATATAAATTTTTTACTATTTAGTAATGTTTTTGTTTTAATTTTTTTGTTTAAATCTTGTTTTGTTCTGAGTTGTTTATATGCTTGAAATACTAGTCCATTACCCAATAAACTAGTAATTGCACTATCTTCTAGCGTATTTAACAATTTATCTTTATTAAAGTTATTTTTAAATTGTTCTTGCATTTTTAATATCTTAGCAATTATCCGATATATTTTAAAACTATCTTTTACTACTTGCTGATAAGCAAGTGGGGCAAAAGAAACTAAATTAAACAAACTTGTTTTTTTAAAATCCCCAACCAATAAACCACTCACTGTTCATATAGAATTTAAACGGTTCAGGAGCCAAAACAAACTGTTCTGCTTTGATTAAAGTTGTCATAATGACAATAGGGACATATTTAGGATTTTTATAATATATTGTTAAAGCAACTTCACCCGCAATTGATAAAGGAACAATTTTAACTGCTAAAAAAAATCAGAACCATAAGCAAAAGGTAATAATTGATCTTTTTTAGTAGCCTTAGTTTCAAATTTAGATAATATTTTTTTAGTTTTATCAGTAATTTTACTAATTACTTTTTGTTTAATAGTAATTATTTGTTTTTCAATTGGGGCTAATAATTTTTTGGTCGCATGTAAAAAAGAAGGGTTTTAACAAATACATAGAAATTGAATAAAAATAATAAACCATTTACTAAAATGGTTTTTTTATTTGTAAAACCAAAATTATTAATTGATTCAGAGAAAGGACAGCATCTTAAATTCTTAAAATAGAAACTTTTTATTACAACTTTTTGATACCCTCTTTAAGTTGTTTACACATTTATTAAATATCTTAGAAATCTTTATAAAGTGTACCTGTTTTTTCTCCAATTTTAAGGTGTTGTCCTTTCTCTGTTTCAGTTAATTAATTTGCTAATAAAAAAACTTAATAAAGGAAGGAGTAGGTAATGAAAATTAATAAGCAACAAACAATATGTGATGTTGATAATTGCTATAAAGCAATATCATTCATTACCGAAGAATTTTTATCAAATAAAGTTTTATGAACTTGTGAAAAACATAAAGATTTATTGAATAAAGTAAAAGATAAAACACAAAAGCGGTTTTATAAACGCCTAGAAAATTCAAAAATTATCTTTGATTATGAAACTGGTTTATTAAAACTTAAATTTTATAAAACAACTTAATGCAGAGCGAAACGGTTATTTTAAATAACTAAGTGTTTTTATTCCACAGCCGGCCGAGGCAAGTACTGAAATAGTGTATGAGGAAAAATGTAAATCGGCGCTGGTTCATTAGAACTAAGCGATGGTCGTGATAAGTCCAAGGTTAATATCAAACGACAATAAAAATAGAGATAGTGACTTTACAATTAAATTTGCGAAAAGTGTGGTTGGTTGGAGTTTTATAGCATTTGGTCCTTTAAAATGCGAGTGAATTTTTAATTTAAAAACTGAACGTCAAATCCCAGAGCAAAAGCACAAATGGGCACGGATAAAGGAAGACATATATATGTCTGGCGTCAATATTAAAAAAACAACTGTGGATTATTAAACATTCAAACAATTAACATATCGCCACCGCTCACCCCCAGTGAGGCGGATGGCGTAGTAAGTAAATAGATAAATACTTATATAACTAATTCTCGCTTGGCACTTTCACTTGGGAGTGAGTGCCAGCGAGTTAAAACTAGGAGGAAAAAATAAATGACAGAATATAAAAGTAAATATATTAATAAAACTTGAAATGAAATAACAACATCATTTTATTGAGTTAATTGTCAACCTATTAATTGTCGTATTTCACATCATAAAAAACATTATGATTTGCAATGTTTAGAATGAGCCAAAATGTACTTAAATTTATTTAAAGATAAATGAGATGTTATTGCTTCTTATATGCAATATTACAAAATTAACGATATTTTAGATTTAGCTTCTGATGGTTGAAAAATATTACAAATTGACCAAAAAATCAAAGGAATAATTTAGGAGGTTTATATGAAAAAGTTAAATAAAATTTGTCTTAAAAAAAGATATTGAGGTTATTGCTTTAAATGTAATCAAGAAAATAAATTAAATGAATTAATGCTTAAAAGTTATTCAGTATCATTTGAAGATATGACTGATGAACATTGAGCATTAGGAAAACAAAATTAGGAGGAAATAAAAAATGATATGTAATAAAGCATTAAAAATTACCAATAAAGATATTATTTATGCACAAATTGATAGTGATTATTCAGATAATTTAGAGTTAAATTTATATCTTAAATTTGGTGATGAGGAACGACATGTGGGTAATATTTCATTGCCAACAAATTTTGACTTAAATTGCAAATGATATGAAATTGATGAAGTTAAAAGTTTAATTAGTGATTATTTAGCAGATGAAGAAGCAGATTATGAGGTGATAAATTATGAATAAAAGATACTTATTAGTAACAAAAGATAAATATAGCTTAAATACTACATATTTTTATACATTTGATGAGGCAAGAATTTATTCTGAAAATTTAAATTATTGTAAAACTACAATTATTGATTTAGAAAACAAAAATATTAAATGACAAGGATGTGAGTAAATATGTGAAAAGATGAAGATGGTAAGGTTTATACCGAAGAAGACTTATTTAATATAGCATTAGAAGAATGTCACTCAGAAGACGGTGCTTATGAGTATATTGATAATTTAATTATGAATATGAATTTGGAGGAAATTTAATTATGGAAGACTTAAAATTAAATAATGAAGTTAAAAATATTACTTATCCATTTTATTTAAAAGGAAATGATTTTAAAGAATTAAGTTTAAAAGCATTAACAATTAAAAAATGAATTGATGAAAATGGGCAAGAATTAGCAGAATTTATATATCGACAACAAGCTTGATTAATAAATGGAGAATATAAATCACAATCACTAAAAGATTTAAAACTAGTAGTTTCAAAAATTGATTATATTTTTAGAGAACCATTAGAATTAATAAAAAATTTTAAAGATGAATTAAATTTTATTAGAAAAGATATTTTGAATTTAGAAAATAATATTAAAAGTAATCATGATTCTTTTAAAAATAGTGTTATTAATATTCAATTTCAAAAACAAAATGAAATTATTGAAAATCACAAAAAAGAACAATTTTTAGAAATTAAAAGTGTAGCAAAACAAATGCAAGAATTAAAAATTATTACTAGTAATTTTCGTAAAGAAAAATTATTAGTTAAAGATATTGAAGTTATAGGTATTAATGATGATTTTTTACAAAAAGCTGATAAATTAGAACTTATTAATCTTATTAAAAACTATTTAATTGTTGATGAACAAATTGTTAAAAATGAAATTAAAGAACAATGAGATAGTAATAAAGATATTAATTTAATTGGTATTAAAGGTATTAATTTTAAAATAAATAAAGGAGAAAAATAATATGGCAAATATTGTTGAATTTTTAAGAACAGATAAAGCAACAGAATGAATAAAAAGTAAATTTTCAAATGAAAATGAAATTGCAAGATTTAAGAGTAATATAGTTTCAATATCAAACAGTAATGAATTATTACAAAAAGCAGACCCAAAAACAATTATGACCGCTTGTTATCAAGGTGTTTTATTAAATTTACCTATGGAAAAGCAATTCGGATATGCTTATGTCGTTCCATATAATACTAAAATAACAAGAATTATTAATGGTCGTGAAATCCAAGAATGAATTAATCAAGCACAATTTCAAATGGGTTATAAAGGTTATATTCAATTAGCTCAAAGAAGCGGTCAATATTTAGATATGTCAGTATCAGACGTCAGAGAAAATGAATTAGTAAATTATGATAGATTAAAAGGAACTAGTTTTAATTGAATACAAAATGAAGATGAAAGAGAAAAATTACCAATTATAGGTTATGTAGCATATTTTAAAATGGTTAATGGTTTTGAAAAAACATTATATATGACAAAAGAACAAATGGAAAATCATTTTATGAAATATTCTAAAACTTATGCTAAAAATAAATCATTTTATATTGCTAGTTTTGATGAAATGGCACTTAAAACAGTATTAACTAGTTTATTGCGAAAATGAGGTATTATGTCAGTCGAATTACAACAAGCTTATAAATCAGACCAAGCAGTTATTACAACTAATGATGAAAAGATTTATATTGATAATGATAATAATATAAACATAAATAAGAGTCAAATTAGCAACGAAAATATATCAAATAATAATTTATTACATGAATCAAATGAAAGATTGACAGATAATAATGTAGTAAAAGAAGAAGATATATCAAATGTATTACCAACAGTTAACAACGATGAGGAATGAGCGACTTGATAAAAATAGGTATTGACCCATCAGGAACTGGCACTACGGCCGTTGCTATTTTTGAAGATAATAAATTAATTGATAAATCTGAATATACAAATCATTATTGAATTACACAAACCGATATTATTTTAGATAAGTTAAAACAAGATGCAATTATTAATATTGAAGATTGTTTATATACAAATGCTAATGGTTCAAAAGACCGTGATGATTTATTAAAAATAATTGGAGTAATTAAATATGATACACACGAATTAAATAATGTTAATTGAGTATCACCAAAACATACTAAATCAGTTGTTAAAAATATGGAAAATTTAAGTAAATATAATGATAGTTGTATATGAAAATATGATAAAGATAATAATTTAACTTATCAATATGGTAAAGGTTGATTCTATAATAATGAGAAAATAAGTAATCATTTACGAGATGCCATTATTATTGCTAATTATGAAGGTTAATATTATGAAAAATTCATATAATCAAAAAACAGAAAAATATTATTCTAAATTAATTCGTAATGTTAATATTTACTTAAATGAAAATGAAGAAAAAGTTTGAAATGAATTTAATGGCCTTACTTATTCACAACGAATAGAACATCTTATTAATTTTTATATAAAACACAATAAAGAAAAATAAAAAATAACCTTAATTGGTTATTTTTTAAATGCTATTTGTTAGTTGTCTAATAGCATCTTTTTGTTGTTGTTTTTTGTCATTTACTTTAACTTGTTTTTTAACATTTTTAATTTGACCTGTTTTTAATGCTAATTCTGTTGCATAATCAGGCCCTCGTAAATGTTTTTCGTGGGCAATAACAGCAGTTCTTAATTCTCTAATTTCTGCTTTATATTTTTTAATTTTTTTAGCAGATAATCCAAGAATACCAAGACTACCCATTCCGCCTGCACCTGCTAATACAAGTAAAGCAATTACTATTTCATTACTAATTTCCATTTTAATATTTCCTTTCTTATCCTTACTCAAACAGTGGCCATCTATTTTTTCAAAACAAAATAATTTATAAATTAAACTATATAACCACCCAAAAATATCAACCACCCCTAATATATAGTCTATTTTAAATTTAATTCTTTGTTATTTTCTTATGTTATACCATCTAAATTATTTCATTGTTTTGCTATTCTTGGTTGAATAACACGCGGATTAATTCGACATTCTAAACAATGTCTTAAATGGTCTTTTTTTCATTTTGATTTATCAATTCAAATAATAATTAAAGAAATTATTAAAGTAATTAAAGGTAATATTGTAAATACTAATCCCATTTTAGATATTTTTAATCGTGGTATATCAATTTTCATATCTACTTTTGGTTTACTACTAGCAACAAATATACCCTGAATTCCGTGTGTAAATAAAGGGGTTAATAATATGGCAATTCCATTACCTCAATATTGACCATAATTATATCAATTAATATTATCTTTTATTGCATTAATCATGCCATATTCTAATCAACAATTTAATGCTAAAAATATCAATGTATAAAAACTAACTACTCAACTACGAATTTTATATTTCCTTTCTCATTCTCTAATATCTTTATGAGTTCAATTATAAGTCGGAATAGGGTCTTTTTTAAATCAATTTCAAGGTAAGACACCCTTTAATCAAGTCATTTTATCTTGTTTCATAATTATTTACCTCATTTAATTTTTTATTCATTTTTATTTAATTCTAATCATTTTTTGTTAAATAATTCTTTAATATCATTTCTATTATTTGAAATAATTCTTCATACTGGGTGTTTTTCAAGTAAGTTTAATTCATTAATAGTTGTTGCACTATTTATTTTTCTTATCAATATATCATAAGAATCCGATGTTTCTTTTGAAAAATCAGTATCCATATCACGCTTATAAATAGAATGTGGTTCATCTGCCCTTAATTCGCTATTATTTATTAATTTTCTTTTAATTGTTAAATCTTTAATAACAATATTATTTGTGTAATTTGAAATTGAGCCATCTTGCTTAATTGTTATTCTTTCATAAGAATTAGCTGCTAAAAATAAAAAAATTGATTTTTGTGATATTGTTTCAAAATAATATGTTACAAATTTATCAGCAGATGCATAATCTGTTATTGAAATTGATATTTTATAGTAATATTTTGTTAAATCATAATTTGGAATTTTAAATGTTAATTTTTCGTTTGCTTCTGGATAATTAATTAATTCTCAATCATTGCCACCACTAATAGATATATCACCACTGCCTAATAATGAAGAACCATTAATAGTTTTAATATTTGTACCGCTTACTAATTTATCTTGTTTAAGATTAATATCTTGTGATGTTTTTACAATATATTTACCATCAACTTTTTCAATATAATTTTTATTTAAATCACTATCTTTAATAATATCTGTTGGAATATCGCCACTTTGTTTTGCTTTTCAGACATTATTTTCATAATAAATACTATCATTATCAAATGGAACAATAAGTTTAATATATTCGTTATAATCAATTTTAGAAAAATCATTAACAGTCGGATAAAAAATATTTATTGAATTATCTGTTTGCAATCGTTCTTTTAATCAAAATAATAATGTTGGATAAAAAGTTTTTTTACTAATATGTTTATATTCTTCTTCTCATGAATGAGCATAATTATCTAAACTATAATTATATGGTCTAGATACTGTTTTACTAGATATAATATCAATTATTTCACCTGCTAATTTTAAAGCATTTTTAACATCTCTGGTAATATTTTCATTTGCTTCAGGGTCATTAGTTTGTGAATAAGCAACTCCACCTTGTGAAAATGATGCACTACCAGTTAAATCATTTACTCCTTTTGGTAAATATCAATTAATAACTGCTAATAAACAAGCAGATTGAATATAACTTAATCATTTATCATATTCAATTAAACCAGTATTATCTTTTTTTACTCATGGAAATAATTCTTTTTTATTAATCTTATCGGAAATTGTTCCACCTGATAATCTATCCATTCATAAACTAGTTTTTAAAATAGCATTATAAATTAAATTATCATTATAAGCAGATTGTTTTCTTTCATTAATAGGTTGTCAAAGTTTACTTTCTTTAACATCTTCAACTGTTATAAATAATAAATTATTTAAATTATTTTTCATATAATACACCTCTTAATTTATTACGATATTTATTTTTTAAATTACTTGGCTTATAACTATTAACTCTTGCTTTTGCTTTCTTAATTTTTTTAATAGTTTGATTAGTTTTGTAAAAAATATTTTTAACTGGTGTTTTATATAAATTCTTAATATTTTTAACATCACTTCGGCGTTCACGATATCATTTTTTATTATTAATTTCACCAGCAAAATTAAAATTAAAATGTCCAATTTTTAAATTATTAATAAACTTTTTAATTTTTTGTAATTTTTGAACTGTTGGTAATGTTAATTTAGTAGTTCCTTTGGGATATTTTTCTTTTAATGCTTGTGGTAATCGTTTTTTAATATAATATCTTAAATGATTAGGTAATCATTTTCTTAATCAATAACGCCAAAATAAAGTTCCTGCATTAGATACAGCATTACTTAATAATTTTCATATTTCAACTGGAACACTAGGATAAACATAAGGTCCATAAAATTTCGGATGTTTTGCTGTTTTTGTATATATTAAAATAGTTAAATTACCTGTTAAAGTTAATTTATTTGTAATATTAAACATACCACTATCAAGTCAACTACTATTTAAAGGTTGTCAATTAGTATTTAAATAATTTTCATTTTTAAATTGTTTTCTATTTTTAATATTATTATCTTTTTCTAATTGACTTAATATTTGTTGAATTTCTTTTTTATGACCTTTTTTAATTAAATCTAAATAAGTAAATGGATTTAATCACTGATAAATATCTTCAACTTTATTTGTAATTTTATTATATTTATCACTAATATAATTAATTGGCTTTAATATTTTATTTTTAACTTGATTAACTCTATTAATTAAATTTACAAATTTACTTATTAAAGGTTTATTTTCTAAATTAGATACTAATAAAGTTAAAACGCGTAATATTAGTAAATTCATTTTATATTAACCTTGATTATTTGGTTTTGATTCTGGTTTTGATGCTGAAATTAGATAATCAACTGGAACTCTAAAAGTTTTATTTAGATTACTTTTAGCGACAGTAATTTCATCTTGGCTTGGTTGTTTTTCCAAAATAATTTTACATGTTTTAGGATATAAAATAGTTGGTGTTGCATATTGAACTTTACCAATTCATTTAGGATTAGCAGTATCATTATCTAAAACTTGTTGAATAGTATCCATATTAATTGGATAAGCTCATACTTGTTTATTAATAATTAAACCATTTACATTAGTAAAATTATAACCTTTATCACGGTTAACTTGTCCTTTTGTATATGTTTTTTCTAAATGAAAGCTTTTTGATACTGGAATACCCATTGCTGTATTTTCATATAATTCACCATTAACCATCGATTTTAGTTGTGCTTGTGAACCAATTACTTTTAAAAAAGCAGGTGTTAATCCTAAATATGATCTTCGACCTAAAACCATAAACATTTTATCTGTTGGTAAACCAAAATATAAATTACTAATTTGATTTGTTAATTCAATCAAAGTTTCATTTAATGTAAAGAATGCTTTATTTGCATCATCTGCATTTTCTGCTGTATAACTACGAAATGGAATTACTTCATATTGACCATCTGCTAAACAATAATCATAAATAGCCTGAATTAATTCACATTCTAAATTAACAAATTTATTCTGTACAACACTAGAAATAGCATCAGCAATAACACCATTTTTAATATTTTGTTCTATTAATGCTAAGTCAAAAGCTTCATTCATTAATTTTAAATTAAATCTTTTATCAATAGGAACTGGAATTCTTGTTAATCCCATTGTTTGAGTTGTCCCACCATTTGGTAATGAATAATCATCTTGTCATACCACACGATGAGTTAAATTATATAGTGCTTGTCCTGCATTTGGTAATCAAGCAACTTGTTCTGCGGTTGCAGTAGCATACTGCATAATACTTGCATATTCATTATATAAAGGTCCACGCAATAAAGCATTAACCATATCAACATACGCTTTTTGGTCTGTTGTATTACCTTGTAATATAAAAGGTACTTGTGGCAAGTTAATTGTTGCCATAATATTTCACTCCCTTATTATCTAAGGTTTTTAAGTGTATAATCAGTTATTTTTTTAATTTCATCAGGAGTATATGCTCCTTTTTCTTTAATAGTTTCAATTTCTTCATTTTTATTTTCACTAGATTTTTCAATCATATCTTTAATAAAATTAGTTGGTGAAACTGATGGTTGTTCTTCAACAAACAAATCAGGTTTTAATTCTTTTAAAGTTTGCATTTTTTCAGATAAAGAATTACCACTAACTTTATCTAAATTAGTTTTAATATCTTCAATTTTAGTAGATGGAACATCTTTAAATGCTTTTAATTCATCTAATTCATTAGATAATTTAATAAAGTCTTCTTTTGATATAACATCTTCGCGTTTTTGCACACTTTCTCTAATTTGCTTTGCTTCATTATTAAACTGATTTAAGATATTTTCCGCAATCTCTTCACTTAAACCTTGTTCTATTAATTGTTCTTTTGTAAGTGCCATTTTATAAACTCCTCTTTTTTTATCCTTGTTCGATTAACAAGTCAGCATAACTCTTTTTACGGAAAAAGATTAAACCTATGCTTTTATTATATATTAATATTTTACTAATACAATACTTTTTATATAACCCCTAAACTTAATATCTTTGCTTGCATATATATATATATATATATATATAATGCAGGTAGATCTTGATAAAAAGTTTCAAGATAAAGAAAAGGAGAAAAACAAGTATGAAAAAATTACTAAGTTTATTAAGTGTATTAACAATTAGTGGAACTGCTATACCAACAACAATTGCCGCTAGTCCTTATCAAAAAGAAGAACAATTAAATAATAATATTAATAATTCAGAAAATTTAATTAGAAATAAAAGACAAATATTTAATAATGTTTTATTTCTTAATTCTGGTTCTTTAGAAAATAAGGTAGTTGATGAAATTACAAATATTACTGTAATTAAGGTTTTACAACACAATACACCATCATTGTCGTCGGTAAAAGCTGGTAGTGTTTATTTTGGAACT